>NZ_JAPDHZ010000001.1 GCF_029525555.1 Cohnella ginsengisoli
CTTACGGTTCACTACTCACGACGATGTTTTTTTTGGTACCTTTTTTTTTCACCGGAAAGGACCCGTAAAGTGATAATGATTATCATCTACATATCACAACGTGCGTGGAGGCCATCAAACCACGTCAAATAATCAATTATGACGCAGGTATCGTATTAATTGATCTGCATCAACTTAACGTAAAAACAACTTCAGACAATACAAATCAGCGACACTGAATACGGGGCAACCTCATGTCAACGAAGAACAGAACCCGCAGAACAACAACCCGCAACATCCGCTTTCCTAACCAAATGATTGAACAAATTAACATCGCTCTTGAGCAAAAAGGGTCCGGGAATTTCTCAGCCTGGGTCATTGAAGCCTGCCGTCGGAGACTAACGTCAGAAAAGAGAGCATATACATCAATTAAAAGTGATGAAGAATGAACATCCCGCGTTCTTCCCTCCGAACAGGACGATATTGTAAATTCACTTAATTACGAGGGCATTGCAGTAATTGAGTTGCAGTTTTACCACTTTCCTGACAGTGACAGACTGCGTGTTGGCTCTGTCACAGACTAAATAGTTTGAATGATTAGCAGTTATGGTGATCAGTCAACCACCAGGGAATAATCCTTCATATTATTATCGTGCTTCACCAACGCTGCCTCAATTGCTCTGAATGCTTCCAGAGACACCTTATGTTCTATACATGCAATTACAACATCAGGGTAACTCATAGAAATGGTGCTATTAAGCATATTTTTTACACGAATCAGATCCACGGAGGGATCATCAGCAGATTGTTCTTTATTCATTTTGTCGCTCCATGCGCTTGCTCTTCATCTAGCGGTTAAAATATTACTTCAAATCTTTCTGTATGAAGATTTGAGCACGTTGGCCTTACATACATCTGTCGGTTGTATTTCCCTCCAGAATGCCAGCAGGACCGCACTTTGTTACGCAACCAATACTATTAAGTGAAAACATTCCTAATATTTGACATAAATCATCAACAAAACACAAGGAGGTCAGACCAGATTGAAACGATAAAAACGATAATGCAAACTACGCGCCCTCGTATCACATGGAAGGTTTTACCAATGGCTCAGGTTGCCATTTTTAAAGAAATATTCGATCAAGTGCGAAAAGATTTAGACTGTGAATTGTTTTATTCTGAACTAAAACGTCACAACGTCTCACATTATATTTACTATCTAGCCACAGATAATATTCACATCGTGTTAGAAAACGATAACACCGTGTTAATAAAAGGACTTAAAAAAGGTTGTAAATGTTAAATTCTCAAGAAACACGCATCTTATAGAAACGTCCTATGATAGGTTGAAATCAAGAGAAATCACATTTCAGCAATACAGGGAAAATCTTGCTAAAGCAGGAGTTTTCCGATGGGTTACAAATATCCATGAACATAAAAGATATTACTATACCTTTGATAATTCATTACTATTTACTGAGAGCATTCAGAACACTACACAAATCTTTCCACGCTAAATCATAACGTCCGGTTTCTTCCGTGTCAGCACCGGGGCGTTGGCATAATGCAATACGTGTACGCGCTAAACCCTGTGTGCATCGTTTTAATTATTCCCGGACACTCCCGCAGAGAAGTTCCCCGTCAGGGCTGTGGACATAGTTAATCCGGGAATACAATGACGATTCATCGCACCTGACATACATTAATAAATATTAACAATATGAAATTTCAACTCATTGTTTAGGGTTTGTTTAATTTTCTACACATACGATTCTGCGAACTTCAAAAAGCATCGGGAATAACACCATGAAAAAAATGCTACTCGCTACTGCGCTGGCCCTGCTTATTACAGGATGTGCTCAACAGACGTTTACTGTTCAAAACAAACCGGCAGCAGTAGCACCAAAGGAAACCATCACCCATCATTTCTTCGTTTCTGGAATTGGGCAGAAGAAAACTGTCGATGCAGCCAAAATTTGTGGCGGCGCAGAAAATGTTGTTAAAACAGAAACCCAGCAAACATTCGTAAATGGATTGCTCGGTTTTATTACTTTAGGCATTTATACTCCGCTGGAAGCGCGTGTGTATTGCTCACAATAATTGCATGAGTTGCCCATCGATATGGGCAACTCTATCTGCACTGCTCATTAATATACTTCTGGGTTCCTTCCAGTTGTTTTTGCATAGTGATCAGCCTCTCTCTGAGGGTGAAATAATCCCGTTCAGCGGTGTCTGCCAGTCGGGGGGGGGAGGCTGCATTATCCACGCCGGAGGCGGTGGTGGCTTCACGCACTGACTGACAGACTGCTTTGATGTGCAACCGACGACGACCAGCGGCAACATCATCACGCAGAGCATCATTTTCAGCTTTAGCATCAGCTAACTCCTTCGTGTATTTTGCATCGAGCGCAGCAACATCACGCTGACGCATCTGCATGTCAGTAATTGCCGCGTTCGCCAGCTTCAGTTCTCTGGCATTTTTGTCGCGCTGGGCTTTGTAGGTAATGGCGTTATCACGGTAATGATTAACAGCCCATGACAGGCAGACGATGATGCAGATAACCAGAGCGGAGATAATCGCGGTGACTCTGCTCATACATCAATCTCTCTGACCGTTCCGCCCGCTTCTTTGAATTTTGCAATCAGGCTGTCAGCCTTATGCTCGAACTGACCATAACCAGCGCCCGGCAGTGAAGCCCAGATATTGCTGCAACGGTCGATTGCCTGACGGATATCACCACGATCAATCATAGGTAAAGCGCCACGCTCCTTAATCTGCTGCAATGCCACAGCGTCCTGACTTTTCGGAGAGAAGTCTTTCAGGCCAAGCTGCTTGCGGTAGGCATCCCACCAACGGGAAAGAAGCTGGTAGCGTCCGGCGCCTGTTGATTTGAGTTTTGGGTTTAGCGTGACAAGTTTGCGAGGGTGATCGGAGTAATCAGTAAATAGCTCTCCGCCTACAATGACGTCATAACCATGATTTCTGGTTTTCTGACGTCCGTTATCAGTTCCCTCCGACCACGCCAGCATATCGAGGAACGCCTTACGTTGATTATTGATTTCTACCATCTTCTACTCCGGCTTTTTTTAGCAGCGAAGCGTTTGATAAGCGAACCAATCGAGTCAGTACCGATGTAGCCGATAAACACGCTCGTTATATAAGCGAGATTGCTACTTAGTCCGGCGAAGTCGAGAAGGTCACGAATGAACTAGGCGATAATGGCGCACATCGTTGCGTCGATTACTGTTTTTGTAAACGCACCGCCATTATATCTGCCGCGAAGGTACGCCATTGCAAACGCAAGGATTGCCCCGATGCCTTGTTCCTTTGCCGCGAGAATGGCGGCCAACAGGTCATGTTTTTCTGGCATCTTCATGTCTTACCCCCAATAAGGGGATTTGCTCTATTTAATTAGGAATAAGGTCGATTACTGATAGAACAAATCCAGGCTACTGTGTTTAGTAATCAGATTTGTTCGTGACCGATATGCACGGGCAAAACGGCAGGAGGTTGTTAGCGCAAAAAAAAAATTCCAAAAAAAAAATTCCAAAAAAAAAAAAGCGACTAACAAACACAATCTGATGGCAGCATACGTAACTGAACGAA
>NZ_JAPDHZ010000005.1 GCF_029525555.1 Cohnella ginsengisoli
TCCTCACGGCCTGGAATCGACGGAGGGTTTTCTCGCCGACATGATGGATCCTCGGCCGGACAGCCGCGGCTTCGTCATCGCGGAGGCGGATACGGAGCTGTATATCGGGCAGATCGGGCTGGATGCGATCGAATGGAAAAACCGTTGCGGACGGATCGGCATCGTGATCGGCGCGCCGGAGCGCTGCGGGCAAGGGTTGGGGACGGAGGCGATGCGTCTGCTGTGCGGGTATGCCTTTAAGGAGTTAAACCTGAATCGGCTGGAACTGGAAGTGTACGACTTCAACGAACGGGCGTACCGCAGTTATTTGAAGTGCGGATTCGTCGAAGAGGGGGAGGCTGCGAGAGAAGCTGTATCGCAACGGTCGATATGCGGACGTGATCCAAATGGGATTATTGAGGTCGGAATGGACTGAATGAAAAGCATTCATAAAATATATTATGTAAACTAATTGCGAAAAATCCTTCTTTATGCACCATTCGTGCTTATGTTCGCATCAAGGGGGCCTTTAAATTAATGACGTTAAATAAGTTAGTATATGCTGCAAGGGGGGCGATACTAGAAGACCCTCTTTAGGGAATTTTTAGCGGACGGATGCAACTCCTAATCTTCTAAAGCGTCTAATGAAGAGATTCATAGATCGCTTGGTAGAAAAGGAGCTTACCGATGAAATTGCCTAAACCCGTTCAAAAATGGCTGCCGGCCGTCCTGGCGTCGGCTATTTTGCTGCCGCTCGGCGCACAAGACGCAACGGCGGCCGTCGCTGCCCCTGCGGTCACGATCGTGCTCGACGACGTGAAGTTCCCCGTTCCCGTGCCGCCGATCAACAGCAAGGGGACGATCCTGTTGCCTTTCCGCAAAATTGCCGAAGCGCTCGACGTTAACGCGGTATGGTTACCCGCGACCAAATCGGTCGTCGCCAAGGGCAAAGACGCTGGGGGGCAAGCGGTCGAAGTGCATCTGACGCTCGGCCAGAAATCGGCATCTATTAATGGCGTTAAATTTACGTTGAATGCGGCGCCTGTCATGTCTCACGATTCGGTACTCGTGCCGCTTGCATTTTTTAGTCAGGCCTTCGGCGCCAATGTGACATGGGACGGGCCGGCGAAAATAGTACGCGTCGTTTCGCCGCAGCGCGAGATGCGGCTGCTTGGCTTTTATGCTGTCGCGGCTTATAGTCAGCTGGCGCTAACGAAGGATATGAACGACGTTGCTTTCGGTTGGAGCCAGGTCGATTACAATGGCGAGATCACCTTAGTCGACACGACCGGCGACCGATGGTATTGGCCGCAAGCCGCCGGCGACGATACGCCGGAATCGATCGTCGGGCAGGTCAATGCGAACGGCGCCGGCAGCTACCTGGCCGTGCTGGGCAAGGACGGCAAGGGACAGCTCATGAAGATGCTGACGGACAAGACGCTGCGTGACGCTTCGATCGAACGCCTGCATACCCTTGTGAAGGACAATGCGTTCGGCGGCATCATGCTCGACTTCGAAGGGCTCGGCTGGCGTGACGATCCGGCGATGGCCCAATCGGCGCTGAATGCCTACGTCAAGCAGCTCGTCGCAGCCGTCAAGCCGGACGGCATCAAGGTGTCGCTCGCGGTACCTCCGCTGAACGGCGAATACAAAGGATACGATTATGCGGCGCTGGCCAAAATGGCCGACGAGCTTGTCATCATGGCTTACGATTACGGCGACAACAAAAAGCCGCAACCGAACGCGAAAGTCGACGAGGCGATCAGCAAGGCGATCGCGACGGGCGCGCCGAAGTCTAAGCTCTTGTTGGCGATTAATTTGGACGCGGAAAACGAGACGACGGTCGACGACAAGCTCGGCCTCGCGAAGCGCTACGGCCTGGGCGGCGCCGCTTTCTGGAGATTGGGGATTTTCACCGAGGCAGAGAGGACCGCCATTGGCCGTTCGGCGACGAAGATCGGAGGATAGGCATGCCTTTTGAAGCATTATTAAACCGCTATGATCCCGGGAGACGTTGGACCGTATCCGAAGGAGAGAGCGGCTGGAACAACACGACGCGGATCGCGGAGAGCGATCGCGGCGACAAACGCGTGCTTCGCATCTATGAGACGCACAAAGACGCGGAGAAGATCGCTTTCGAGCACGACGTGCTGCTGAAGCTCAGCGAGGCGGCACTGCCGTTCGCCATACCCCGTCCGCTCGCGCTCCCGGACGGCGCTACTTACGCGACGTTGTCAGACAGTACGGGGCGGTATGCGGCATTGTTTACCTATACGGACGGCATTCGTCCGAACGGAATGGATCCCGTCGTCGCAGAATCGATCGGTACTGCCGTCGGACGCTTGTCGCTTGCGCTGCGTGAGCTTATGCCGACGGCCGCTCCCGCCTATTTGCCCTGCTACGAGCTCGAGCGGACGCATCCGTCTTGTCCGGGCAGCGTCATCGCGGCTTTCTGCGAGGCGCCGCCGGCTGCGTTTCACGACTTGCGGGACTCGCTTCTGCGGATCGGCGAGACTATGCGCGCCTTTCAAGCGGCGCTGCAGAAGGTACGCAGCCTGCCGCATCAGCTCGTGCACGGCGATATTAACGATTCCAACTTGCTGGTGAGCATGCATGACCGTACGCAGATCGCGGCCATACTGGACTTTGAGTTTTGCACGACGGAGCTGCGCGCGATGGAGCCGGCGGTTGCGCTGGCCGGATTAATCGGCGAAGCGGGGGGACCTTCGCGCGGCCGCCGCCTTTTTGAAGGGCTTCGGCGACATCGCTCCCTTGAACGGGGAAGAGATCGATGCATTGCCTTTGCTCATGCGGCTGCGCCGGCTGGATGTATTCGTTCACTTTCTCGGGCGTTATTTGAGCGGAGTGGACGACGCGGCGGTGCTCCGTGAACAGACGATGGAGACGGCAGCCGGGTTAGCCTTGGTGGATCGGCTTGAAGCCGAGATCCGGTCGATGTGCAGAGAGACGAAGACAAAGAATGCGAGCGGATAAAATGGCTATCGCACAAGTGACGATCGTGCCGATCGGCACGGGATCGACGAGCGTGAGCGCATATGTCGCCGAAGTCGAGCGCGTCCTGCGCATGGCGCCTGAGCGGATCAAACACGAGATGACGCCGATGAGCACGATCATCGAAGGCGAGCTCGAGGACGTGCTCGCTGTCGTCAGGCGAATGCACGAGACGCCGTTCAACCATGGCGCCCGGCGCGTGTCGACGTCGATCACGATCGACGACCGCAGGGACAAGCAGGGGACGATGGCGCAAAAAATGGAGGCCGTGGCGGACAAGCTGAGGCAGCAGACGGAATAAAAAAACGGGACGATTCGAGATCGTCCCGTTTTGGCCAAGCGTTTTTTTAAGATTCCTGGCTGCGGCGCTTGTCGATCGCTTCCTCCATCGTTTTGTCCGTCAGATGAGCGTAAATCTGCGTCGTCTCCGGCGAGGCGTGGCCGAGCTGCTCCTGCGTCTTGTACAGATCGTTCGACAAATAATAGTCGGTCGCGAACGAATGCCGAAGCTTATGGACGGACAGATAAGGCTTGCCGAATCGCTTCGCGTACTTGATCACCATCTCTTGGACCGCTCGCTTGGTCATGCGCGAGCCTTCCTTCTTGCCGTTCGCCAGGGCAAGAAAGAGGGCTTTTTCCCGTTTGGGCGCATGATAGCGAATTTCGCGCTGCTGCAGGTAAGACTCAAGGTTAGACAGAGCGTCTTGACGGAAAAAAACGGGCGTTTTAAACGTATCGTCGTTGCTGCCTTTCCGGTAGACGTAGAGCAGTTTCTTTTTTAAGATCAAGATCGTCCAGGTTCAAATTCACCAGCTCCGATACGCGGAGGCCCGAATTCAAGACGAGGCTCACGATGCAGGCATCGCGCGTATGGTTCAACTCGTGTGCGTATAGGGCCTGCTTGTTGTCAGCCACATCCGCTGCATAGTGCTCGTTGATATAAGCGATAAATTCGGAGATTTCCTCTTCTTGAAGCAGCTTGCCTTCCAGCTTGGCGGCCGTATCCTTCGGTTTGTGCGTTCGCTTGATCGACACCTTGGCCATCACGTTGCGCTTCAGCAGCGGGTAGAAGTCGTCATCCTCCGCGATCTGGCTGAGATAGTGGAATAACGAGCGAAGGGAGGAGAGCTTGCGGGAGATCGTCGTCCGCGTGTTGGCGTGCTCGCGCCGGGTCGACAGCTCCATCCGGAAGCTGTCGATCTCGTCCATCTTCAGCTTTTCCAGCGCTTCGATCGGTATGTCGGACATCTTCTCCGCCGTGGTCAATCCTTCGCGCATCAGCCAGTTAAAAAACGTTTCATAATCTCTCACGTACTCCAGCAGGGACGAAGGGGAGAGGTCCGGCAGCTTATAGTTAATAAACTTTTCGACGTACCAGGGCATGCTGGGCACGCGCTGATCCAATTGCTCGCGGTCTTTTGCTTTTTGCAGGTTCATAAGGTTTGCGCTCCATGCGGTTGATTTAGGGTTATTATACCAGACGGGCGGGTCACATTGGGCATCGAGGTTTTTATAAAGGCGTCGTAAATTATATTATGTAAACAAAATATGTTTAACTGCAACGAAAGCAGTTAAAAGGGGGAGGGGGAGACCAATCAACATTTAACGACAATAAAATATTGAATTCGACAAATTAACGCTCTAAATCCTCGCAAACGAGATCCTTAATGCCTCTCCGAATGATCTCGCAACGCAGCATTTGAACAAATTCCGCATCCAATCCAAGCGATCTAGCCTCGAAGTAACTGCTGGCCAGATGGTCGTCCTGGAGATGCGCCAAAATGAACCTCATTTGGGGAATGACTTTTCCGGAAGGGGTCTTCACGAGTTCAGCCGCTTCCTTGAAGCGGAGCGTTTCCAATTGAACTTCTTCTGCGATATTCAATATTTCATGGCGATTAAGCCGTACCCGAATCATCTGCTCCTGCAGCACGGTCTGAACCGCGAGGGAGACGTACCACGCATCGTCGCTTTCCTTAAGCACCTTCATCGTAATCACCTGCAAACCTCGTTTACTTTTAGTATGAATGGAATAGAAATCTTTTGAATGCTATGCGCTTATATGTTAAAGTTTACCTGTAATTTATTGGTGTTGTCAGTGCAATTTGCGTGCGTGAAGATGCACCCATTTTTGCATAGTCTTGCATTCGGTTTGCAAAATAAAAAAGCGTACAACGTGAATTGTACGCTTCGCTTATTCTTTTTTTAGTACCAACCGGTTTCGGACTGGCTATCATTTGGATTCAGCAATGTTCTACGTAGGATTCGAACTTCTTTGGTTGTTAGTTTAAGTTGGGAGGAATCTGAACTTAATGCAGCTTCACGTTTTTCCTGGCTCATACCTTTAAGAGATTTTACTTTGGAAGCGATTTCTGACGAAGGCACTGTAATAATCAAATTGACTCCTCCTAGTGGATAATATTAACTTTTTCAATATAGCACATTTTGTAGAAAAAGAGGTTGTTTTAATGAAAAATATGACCGTTAAAATTGGTGTTGTGCTCCTATTGACTGTTCAAGTTTGGTTTTGTGTGACTATGTTTAGATATCCTTATTTAGATATAGATATTTCAAATAAAAATGGCGAATGGGTAGTCCAAGCGATCGATCACAGGAGTCCTGTTTTTAGAACGGTACTTAAAAAGGGAGATACTGTCTTGCGTATAGACGGTGAACTCCCTGAAAAGCATGTTTCCGTTAAACGGTGGGGGTCCATTGACCAAGCAAAAACGATTGAATTCATTAAGGATGGGTCTATCCAAATTATTGACACTTCAAAATTCCATACGATATCATCTCAGGACTTTTCATCGTTTGCCGGCGGTTTAGTCGGAATAAGTATCTCTATTCTTTTTTTCTTTGGTATAAAGCATTCCTTGTCTTCCAGATATTTATCTTTCGTTTTTCTGAGTATCGGATTTACATTTATGAGCCTAGGAGCTTCCTTGCGAGGCGATTTACTGGGGAAAATTTCAATAGGGGTTTGTATAATTTTAATCCCCGTTGTTCTTGTTCACTTTCTAATCGTTTTTTTTGAACGAGAAAGGGAAAATAAAAATTTCTAACCGATATATGAAGTATCTTTATGGAATCGTTGGGCTATCCGTACTTCCACAGTTCGTTTACTTATTTAATTTGAAAATGAGCAGTATCATCCATAATTATTTAGCGTTATTCGAACTGACTTTCTTTTCAATCGGAATTTTAATAGATGTTATCTTTCTACTTTATATCTATATGAAGTACCGCAAGACACATCCGCATCTGGCTTTGATGTTAAAATGGATAGGCATATTTTTTACACTGTCTACGTCTCCGGTTGTGTTATTAAGTTTTTTCTCAAAAGTGACAAGCAACCATGAATGGATTCCATCTGAATATACCAGTTGGGTCGTATTGTTATTTCCTTTATCTTTGACTTATTTATTGTCGGCTAAGAAAATCTATGATATTGACTTGGTTATCCGAAGATTTTTACTCGCAATCGTTGTTTCTTTTGTTCCAAGTATACTCGTTATTGGTTTAATTCTTATACTCGTATCTCACAAAGTAAGAATTGAAAATTTAATGCTTGCTTTTACCTTTATACTGCTATTATTCTCCGTCACTCTATATACATTGGAATATTTGACATCCAAGCTGGAAAGAGTCCTTTTTCCCAAAAAGCATTACTTACAAAGTTCACTCAATCAAATTTCAAAAAAATTAGGATTGATTTCAAGTTTTAAACAATTAAAGAGCGTGATTTTAATTGATATTATCGACATATTAAACGTACACGGAGGCGCGATTGTTTTTCAGCACGCTGAATCAACCGAAATTATTAGCGAAGGTATCGTTTCGCATGAAGAAGTCATGAATGCATTAAATGATACTGCTCCGAGTATTGATACAGGTCTTTGTTTTGAATTAACGCATAATCAAAAGTATAAGAGTTATCTATGGTTATCTCCGAAAAAAAATAACTTCATGTTTGGTTCAGAAGAAATTCAATGGCTAAAATTAATAGTTTCCTATTTGTCGGTCAGTATGGAAAACTTATTTTTAGTCAGTCAAATGTCGTTAAAACTCGAAAATTTAGCACTCCAAATCCCAAATGAAAATTCCGCTAACGACATTGCCTGGTTTAGGAAATTAATGTTCGAGCTTCAAGAAAAAGAACGGTTTCGTATTGCTACCGATTTGCATGATACGACCATGCAAGATTTATTTTTTCTCAAACGGAAATTGGCGGCCTTGCTTGATAATTACTCGGACGACTGGCAGGATTCAGAGCAGGCAAAGAGTCTGCTCGATTATATCGATATTATCAATATGAATTTGCGCCAGAGTTGCTTTGAGCTGCATCCCTATCTGCTGCATGAGCTTGGACTCGTTCGCACGATCGACAAACTGATTGAACTAGAGCGATCAGCTTTGTCATTTGAGATTGAGTTTAGGTACGCGGGACTCGATATGATCGAATCCTGCGATATGGACATGAAGCGTCATCTCTTCCGTGTATTCCAGGAGTTAATCAACAATGCGAAAAAACATTCGAACGCGACAAAAGTGCATTTTAGTTTGAATGCTTCAAACGGCAAGCTGATGATTCAATACCGTGACAATGGGCTTGGCTTCTTATCCGAACAGGATCTCGTTCGCGAGATCGGAGGCTCTCACATAGGGTTAGAGCAACTGAAGAGCAGAATTTTATCGATGCGGGGCGTATTCGAGATTAAATCCGGTCAAGGCAGAGGCATGTCGTTCAGCGCCGTAATTCCGCTCAAAGAAGGAATGACTGCATGAAACGAAAATATAAGACGATTGTCGTGGACGACCACCCATTGATGGCGCAAGCGACGCTGCAATTGCTCGGCCAAATGGAACGGATCGAGACGGCCGGCGTTGCCAAGAGCGGCGAAGAAGCGGTTCTATTGGCCACTGTCGTCTGTCCCGATCTGGTGCTGCTTGACTATCAATTGCCGGATCTGAGCGGCACGCAGGTCGCGGAGCAAATGAAGGCGGCGCATCCGAATCTCAAAATTATCATTTTCACCGGCGTCGACGTATCGGACTTGCTTCCTTTTTTTACTATCCAATCTGATTAGCGGGATCATCTCCAAAGGGGTCACCGAGTCGACGATGAAACATATTATCGCTTGCGTGCTGGACAACCATATCGTCCTGCCGCAGAGCATGCTGCCTCAGCTGAAGAGCGTATCCGGCAAAGACGCCGTCAACCAGCTATTGTCGGACGAGGAAGTGCTGCTCATGACGCTAATCATTAAGGGCGATACGTACGAGAAAATCGCCGAGCAAATGTATATCAGCAAGCGGTCGGTCGACAACTATCTTCGTCGTATCTATGAGAAGCTCGGCGTTCAGACGCGGGCGCAAGCGATCGAGAAATTCGTGCAAAGTTCGCAATACCAAAGTTGAGAGGGAGACGGGCATGGACGAGAGCGTACGAACAGAGCTTTACCGCATGGTGGACGAATACGCGCTTGAAGCGACGCTGAACGAAACGCTGCGAAAATTTATCGCGGAGAAAGCGGCGGAAAAGACGTCCTGGTCCGAGATGACACGCTGCACGCACCGGATGCTTGGCGGTCGTTCGCCGGACCTGGAGCGGCACGCGGCGCTGACTGAACTGCTCATCCTGCTGCTGGATATCGTGGACGACCTGCAGGATCGGGACAGTCCGGACAGACCCTGGATGACCTGCGATCCGGCGGTTACGCTCAACGCGGTGCTGGCCATGTTCGCTATGATCCTCGGCAACTGCGATACGCCGGGCTTCGGTCGTACCGTCGGAAGACTGCTGGCGAGATCGATTCAAGGTCAGCAAGCGGACATTACCGACGCGGTACAGACGGAAGGAGATTATTTTCATATGGTCTCGAACAAGTCCGGCGCTTTGGTGCAGCTGGCCGTCTATATGGGATATTCGCTTGTCGAGGGTATTGATCCAGACGTTCAAGCGACATTGGACCAGCTGGCCGGATGCGCGGGCATCGTGTCACAGATCGAAAACGACGCGAGAGACGTGCTGAGGCTCGATCTCAAGAACGATCTTCTGCACAAAAAGCGTACGCTGCCCGTGCTGTTCATGCTCGAAGACAGTTACGAGGAATTTCCGGCGCTGGACGAATATTACGCGGGCTCGCTGTCGCGCGAGCAGTTCGTCGGCCGACAACAGGAATTCGTGCAATATGCGCGGGATTCGGGCTGCATCGAATATTGCAAGGTCGTGCAAGCGCTCTACAAAGACAAAGCGAATGAACTGTACGATCTATTGCCCCCGATGCAAGAGCCGTGGGCCGGAAAGTTCAGAGAAATATTTGTCCCGGACTACGACGTTCGGTATAATGCAAGTTGAGAGGGGGGCGTTAGTTGATGGCAAATCACTTTGCCGGAATGCGCTTAACTCATGCAAAGCCTGCGAATAGGGCGATACTTTGCATGGGGCAGGACTTTCAGCTTTAACCGATCGCCCGTACCAGCGTTATCGTTTCTGATCATGGGCTTTGCACCTAATTAGCGCACCATACTAATTAAGGGGCTGAAAGCATGCAACCATTCATTAGAAACCATCAATATAACCTGATTAAAAAACAAGTCGGTCTTCTGCAGCACGCCTGCGCGACCGTCGCCGACCCAAAGATCGTCGAATCGGTCCGCTCGAATATGCAGTTCAAGCTCACGGAAGCATTCCCGGAAGCGAGCGAAGCGGCGCGAGAGATCGTACTCCGCGGTTCCGGGTTGGGGACGGCGCCAGAGTTCCAACTGTACCTGGCAGCTCTGGATAGCCACCGGATCGCGTTCGAGACGGGGACGGAGCAGCAGCTGAAGAAGCTCTTCCCCAAGATCAAGAAGCTGAAGCTGCCGGATCTGGCCGCGCTCGATCTCAAGGCGATCAGCTATCTGGGCTGGTCGGACATCGCCGCGAACAAGCTGTTCATCGTCTACCCGCTGAACGGACGGCTCGTCGGCATCGAAGGACGGTTCACGCCGACGAACAAGAAAGGGACCTGCTTCGTCTGCAATCGGCAGACGGAGGTCGGCCTGTTCACGGCGCTGACCAAGTCCAGGCCTGCGAACGCATCGCCGGACTATTACAAAGCGATCGGCAATTATATGTGCGCGGACAGCGAGGTCTGCAATCATAATATTACGGATCTGGCCGCGCTCGAGCAATTTTTAAGCAACGTCGTGAAGTAGAGAAGCAACGAAAAAACGGTGAAGCCCAAGCAGCTTCACCGTTTTTTATCGTTTAAGAAACGGCGGCCGGTTTAAAGACAGGTTCGTCGACTTCGCCCCGCAGCAGCGCGATCTCATGCTTGTAGGGCGGGTTGACGTACTTTTTCGCCCCGATCGAAGGTGTCTCTAGCAGCATAGGAAGGCCCTGAAGCTGAGGATGCCGGACGACATAGCGGAGGGCATCGAGCCCGATGCGGCCGTGTCCGATATTTTCGTGCCGGTCCTTGCGCGAGCCTCGCTCGTGCTTGGAATCGTTGATGTGCAGCACCTTGAGCCGGTTCAGACCGACGATGCGGTCGAACGCGTCCAGGACGCCGTCGAAGTCGGCAGCGACGTCATAGCCTGCATCATGGACGTGACAAGTATCGAGGCAAACGGACAATCGTTCATTATGCGTGACGCCATCGATGATTCGCGCCAGCTCCTCGAAGCTTCTTCCGCACTCCGTGCCTTTGCCCGCCATCGTTTCAAGCGATACTTGCACGTCGCTCCGCTCCGACAGCGCTTCATTAAGCCCTTCGACAATGCGAGCGATTCCGGCGTCAGCGCCTGCGCCGACATGCGATCCGGGATGCAGGACGAGCTGACGGCTGCCTAGCGCTTCCGTTCGTGCCAGCTCATCGCGAAGCATCTCAATGCCGAATTCGAACGTCCGCGGAGAGATCGTGTTGGCTAGATTGATAATAAACGGCGCGTGAACGACGATGTTCGAGATGCCGTGCTCGCGCATATGGGCGGCGCCGAGCTCGATATGGAGCGCTTCGATCGGCTTGCGACGGGAATTGTGAGGCGCGCCGGTGTAGATCAAAAACGTATTCGCGCCATACGATGCTGCTTCCTCGCTGGCTTGCAGCAGCATCCGGGGGCCGGACATCGATACGTGCGAGCCGAGTAAGAAAGACATGCCTGCGATACGCCTCCTCGGAAGTGAGGTCCACGAAAAAACTTGTTGAATACCATCATAAAACGACGGGCTCTCCCGGTCCATTGCCAAATAAATCAAACGCGCAGCCGCTCCTTGGAAGGAGGGACTGCGCGTCGGTCAGCAATGGCTCAGCTGCAAGCGCAGTTGAGCACCGGCTTGCGGGCGGCGGTCGTCTCGTCGAGTCGACGGACGACGGTGTCGTATGGCGCGTTCAGGACGAGCTCCGGATTCGTGCGAGCCTCCTCGGCGATCCGGATCATCGTGTCGATGAAGCCGTCCAGCGTTTCCTTGCTCTCGGTCTCGGTCGGTTCGATCATGATGCATTCCTCGACGTTAAGCGGGAAGTAGATGGTCGGCGGATGGTAGCCGAAGTCAAGCAGCCGCTTGGCGACGTCGAGCGTGCGCACGCCGTATGGCTTCAAGCCGCGACCCGACATGACGAATTCGTGCTTGCACACGCCCGGATACGGAATCTCGTAGTGCGGCGCAAGGCGGGCCATCATGTAGTTGGCGTTCAATACCGCGCATTCGGACACGTGGCGCAAGCCTTCAGGCCCATAGGTCCGAATGTAGGTGTACGCGCGGACAAGAATGCCGAAGTTGCCGTAGTACGCCTTTACGCGCCCGATCGATTCGGGGCGATCGTAGTCGAAGAAATACGTGCCGTCTTCGCGGCGGGCGACGATCGGCTTCGGCAGGAAGGGGATCAGCCTGTTTTTCACGCCGACGGGGCCCGCGCCAGGTCCGCCGCCGCCGTGCGGCGTGCTCATCGTCTTGTGCAGGTTCAGGTGAACGACGTCAAAGCCCATGTCTCCCGGACGAGTGATACCCATGATGGCGTTGGAATTCGCGCCGTCGTAGTACAACAAGCCGCCCGCTTCATGGATAATCGCGGCGATCTCGACGATCTGTTCCTCGAACAGGCCGAGCGTGCTCGGATTGGTCAGCATGAGCGCCGCTGTGTCGCTGCCGACGGCTGCGCGCAGCGCCTCCAGGTCCACCATGCCGCGTGCGTCGGACTTGATCGTGACCGTCTCGAATCCGGCGACCGTCGCGCTCGCCGGGTTCGTGCCGTGCGAGGAGTCGGGCACGATGACCTTCGTGCGACGCTCGCCGCGGCTCTCGTGAAAAGCGCGGATCATCATGAGGCCGGTCCATTCGCCGTGGGCGCCGGCGGCCGGCTGCAGCGTCACTTGATCCATGCCGGTAAGGGCGGCAAGGTCGTTTTGCAGCGTATAAAGCAGTTCAAGCGCCCCCCTGGATGCTCTCTTCCGGCTGATAGGGATGGATCTTCGCGAAGCCGGCGAAGCGAGCCGTGTCTTCGTTGATCTTCGGGTTGTACTTCATCGTGCAGGAGCCGAGCGGATAGAAGCCGTTGTCGACGCCGAAGTTACGGCGGGACAGCTCCGTATAGTGGCGAATGACATCGACTTCGTACACTTCAGGGAGCGCTGCCGGCGTCCCGCGCAGCAGGGAAGCCGGTATCAGCTCCGAAGCCGGAACCTCCGGCACGTCGCATGGCGGCAGCGAATAAGCGACGCGGCCCGGCTTGCTCAGTTCAAAGATCAAAGACTTTTCCGCCGATCCTGCATGCGTCGGTGCGCTCATACGGCCACCTCCCCCAACGTACTGGCAAAGCTGTCGATCTCCTGGCGCGTGCGTTTCTCGGTGACGGCGACGAGCATATGGCCCGCAAGCTCCGGATACGCGATGCCCAGATCATAGCCGCCGAGGAAGCCGGCCGCCAGCAGCTTCAGATTCGTCTCTCGGACGGAGACGCCGTCCGGCAGCTTCACGACGAATTCGTTGAAGAACGGAGCGCCGAGCGGCAGTTCGAAGCCGCGCTTCACCAGCTCGCCGGCCGCGTAATGCGACTTCTGCAGGTTCAAATGAGCCGCGTCCTGCAGTCCTTGCTTGCCCATCGTCGAGAGGTAAATGGAAGCGCACAAGGCGAGCAGCGCCTGGTTGGAGCAAATGTTCGACGTCGCCTTCTCTCGGCGGATATGCTGCTCGCGCGCCTGGAGCGTAAGCACGAAGCCCCGCTTGCCGTCGATGTCGGTCGTCTGCCCGACGATGCGGCCCGGCATCCGGCGCATGAGCGGCTCCGCGACGGCGAAAAAGCCGCAGGTCGGGCCGCCGAGCGATTGCGAGATGCCAAGCGGCTGCGCGTCGCCCACGCAGATGTCCGCGCCGAGCTTGCCCGGCGTCTCGAGCAGGCCGAGCGCCATCGGATTGGCGCTGACGACGAACAGCCCCTTGACGCCGTGAACGATCGGCTCGATGGCCGCCAGATCCTCGACCGCGCCGAAGAAGTTCGGCGACTGGACGAGCACGGCAGCGGTGTCGGCCGTGACGGCTTCGCGCAGCGCCGCGAGATCGGTGACGCCGTTCGCGCAGCCGACCTCGGCGATGTCCAGATTCAGCCCGCGGGCCATCGTGCGGAGCGCCTCGCGCGCTTCCGGGTGGACGGCGCGGGAGACGATCAGCTGCTTGCGCTTGGTGGCGCCGGCTGCGAGCGCGCCGGCTTCGGACAGCGCGGTGACGCCGTCGTACATGCTGGCGTTGGCCACCTTCATGCCGGTCAGCTCGCAAATGTACGATTGAAACTCGAAGATGGCTTGCAGCTCGCCTTGGCTGATTTCAGGCTGATAGGGGGGTATAGGCCGTATAAAATTCGGACCGGGAGATCATGTGGTTGATGACGACGGGAAGGTGATGGTCGTAGATGCCGGCGCCGAGAAAGCTTTTATAGCGGTCGGTATCCGCGTTCCGCCCGGCCAGCGCCTTCATGTGCGCAAGCAGGGAGAACTCGTCGAGCGCGCCGGACATCGGCAGCGTGCCGCGATATCGGATCGCCTCGGGGATGTCGCGGAAGAGCGCCTCGACGGACGTGACGCCGATCGTCGCCAGCATGTCGGCCTGGTCTTGCTCGGTCATCGGGATGTATCGATGAAGATTCGTCATTGCCCTTTAATCACTCCTTAGGCAGTCTTTTATAAAACGGGGTCTTGATCACTTCGGCCTTCAACCGCTTGCCGCGAATCTCGACCTCGATCTCGGTGCCAAGCGCGGCATATGCCGCATCGACCAGGGCAAGCCCTAAGCTGCGCTTCAGCGTCGGGGAATGCGTCCCCGTCGTCACATCGCCGATCCGCGTCTCTCCCGCATAAACCGGGTAGTGGGAGCGGGGGATGCCTCTATCGACCATCTCGATGCCAACCAGCTTGCGCGGCAAGCCATCGGCCTTCTGCGTGACCAGCGCGTCCTTGCCGATGAAGTCGTCCTTGTCCAGCTTGACGAAGAAGCCGACGCCGGCCTCAAGCGGCGTGATCGTGTCCGACAGCTCTTGCCCATAAAGCGGCAGACGCGCTTCGAAGCGGAGCGTATCGCGGGCGCCGAGACCGGCGGGCACGAGACCGAGCGGTTCGCCTGCCGCCATCAGCGCTTGCCAGACGTCGCCAGCTCGCTCGGCCGGCACATAGATCTCGAACCCGTCCTCGCCGGTATATCCCGTCCGGGAGATCAGCGCGCCGACGTCGGCCAGCGTCGTATCCGGTTTGAAGCGGAAGGAGGGAAGCGCGAGAACGTCCGGCGCAGCGCCAGCCGCTTGGAGGATGTCGGCAGCGCTTGGACCCTGAAGAGCGAGCAGGGCATAGCGGTGCGACGCGTTATCGAGGGACGCGTCCCCGATCAGATGCGAGCGCATCCATTCGAAATCCTTGTCGATATTCGACGCGTTCACGACGGCCATGAATCGATCCGCCGCGATTCGGTAGACGAGCAGGTCGTCCACCACGCCGCCGTCCGGGTAACACATGAGCGTGTACTGCGCCTGGCCGTCCGCCAGCTTGGATACGTCGTTGGTCGTCACGCGCTGCAGGAATCGCTCCGCGTCTTTGCCCGTCACCAGAAATTCTCCCATATGGGACACATCGAACAGGCCGGCTTGCTGGCGAACCGCGTCATGCTCCCTCTGAATCCCCGAAAACTGCACGGGAAGCTCCCAGCCGCCGAAGTCGATGCAGCGGACGCCTGGAAGCTCGGCATAAACCGGGTAAAGCGGGGTCCTTTTCAACTCGCTCATCGTTGTCGTTCGCCTCCTTGATTCAATTCTCGCTCAGACTCGACCGGTCTCGCCTGGACGCAAAAAAAGACAGCCGCAAAAAAGAAAGCGCGCCCCCAGCCGAAGCTGCCTGCGCCTTCTTTTCGCTCTGTCCTTTGTACCTGAGAGTTACCTTAGGTCCGTCCTCGGAACTAAGTTTCCCCGTGGGTGATTCCGCGTCCCGCAGCGGAATGCTCTCCAGAGTCGCGTCCGGCAAAGGTCCTTTTGCCTGAGAGATTCTCCTCTCTTAAGAGGGTTACTCCTTCGGCGCCGCCTCCAAGTCCATCCTGGGCGATCTCTCCCGTTGCCATCATCCGCACCTATGCGATTGTTGGTTACAGTCTATTCATACATGAGTCTGGGAGGAAGTGTCAACGATAAATTAAATGGTATACTGGGGAAACCGAAAATCAGGGAGGGCATCGATATGAACGGCAGCATCACTTTGGCGGAGGCATTCAAAAACTGCAAGCATCCGGTCGTCGGCCACGGCAAGCGGAACGTCCGGGTGCTGCTGGACGCATTGGCGGGCACGGACGGAAACGAAGAGAGCGACATGTACGGAAAAGGGGAGACGATCGAGCGGTTTCAGGCGAAAATGGCCGCTTATCTGGGCAAGCCGGATGCCGTCTTTTTTCCGAGCGGCACGATGGCGCAGCAGATCGCGCTGCGCATCCATTGCGACGAGACGGGGAAGCGGAAGGTCGCTTATCATCCGCTAAGTCATCTCGAGATTCACGAGGAGGACGGCCTGAAGGAGCTTCACCGGATCGAGACGGTGCGCTTGGCCGATCGCGATCGGCTCATCCGGCTTGACGACGTTCGGCTGCTCGACGAAGACGTCGCCTGTCTGCTGCTCGAGCTGCCTCAGCGGGAGATCGGCGGACAGCTGCCTCCTTATGCGGAGCTTGAGGAAATGTCGGCCTACTGCCGCGGGCGCGGAATCCGCCTGCATCTGGACGGCGCGCGCCTGTTCGAGATTTTGCCTTACTACGACAAGTCCGCCGCCCAGATCTGTGCGCTGTTCGACAGCGTATATGTGTCGTTTTATAAAGGGCTTGGCGGTGTCGCAGGCGCGATATTGACGGGAGAACCGACGTTGACCGCGCGTTCGAAGGTTTGGAAGCGGCGGCATGGCGGCGACCTGATCAGCTTGTATCCGTACGTCATCAGCTCGGACTATTATTTCGACAGGCGGATCGGCAAAATGGCGCAGTATTACGCAGAAGCGAAGTCGCTGGCGGAAATGTACAACGACTGCGCGCACACGATTCGTACCGTTCCAAAGGCACCGGTATCCAACCTGTTCCATGTTCATTCGGATCTGCCGAAGGAGGTGCTGGAGTCGATGCTAGCCGACGTTTGCGAAGCGACAGACATCGGTTTGGCCTCCTGGGTGAAAGCGCTGGACGATGGCGGCAGCGCCTACGAGGTGAGCATCGGCGACCGCTACGCGGCCGTACCGATAGAACGGCTGCGCGAAGCTTTCGCCATGCTGCGGGAAAAGTTGCTGGCTTATTCCGCTTAATCCAATGCCTTTGTCGGTGGACAATAAGGATTGTACGATCGGGATCTCCGCCGCCGTCGGGATGACGAATAGCGTGCCGACGATCGCGAACAGCGCGACGGGTACGCGGGTATCGGGCTTAAAGACAAGGAGCATGATAACATAAGCGATGCCATTCGTTTAAAAGCGAAGGGAGACCGATATGCGCAACAAGGAAAACGAAGTCTTTCACGCGCTGGAGCGGCTGGCAACCCCGTATGTAGGCGCCGCCCGGGCGAACGCCCTCGTCGAGCGGGCCGGCGAAGCTGCAATCGTGATGATCGGCGAAGCTTCGCACGGGACGTCGGAATTTTACGCGGAGCGGGCGGAGCTGTCCAAGCGCCTGATCGTGGAGAAGGGCTTCCGGTTTATCGCGGTCGAAGGCGATTGGCCTTCTTGTTATGTCCTGAACCGCTATGTAAAAGGCGACGCCGCGGCCGGAACGATCGCAGCGGACGCGCTGCGGGACTTCGCCCGCTGGCCGACGTGGATGTGGGCGAACCGGGAGGTCGCCGCGTTCGCCGATTGGCTCCGCGTATATAACGACGGCAAGGCCGAAGAAGACAAGGTCGGCTTTTATGGATTCGATCTGTACAGCCTGTGGGAGTCGATGGACGAGATCCTGAAGTACCTCGGGGAAAAAGATGGCGCGGACCTGGAAGCGGCGAAGCGCGCCTTCGAATGCTTCGAGCAGCATGGTCGCGAGGAGCAGCAGTACGGGATCGCGGCCAACTTCTACGGCGAAGGCTGCGAGGCTGAAGTCGTCGCGCTTCTGCGCAAGCTCCAGGACAAATGGAAGACCGCGCGCCCCGGAGACCGCGAGGATGCGCTGGCCGCCGAGCTGAATGCGCTGGCGGTGAAGGGCGCGGAGGATTATTACCGGACGATGATCCGTCACGATGCGGAATCATGGAACGTGCGGGACCGCCATATGGCGGCGGCGCTCGAGCGGCTCATGGCGTATCACGGGCCGGCGGCGCGCGCCATCGTCTGGGCGCACAATACGCATGTCGGCGACGCGCGCGCGACGGATATGGCCGAGGAGGGCATGGTGAACGTCGGCCAATTGCTGCGCGAGGCGCACGGCGGCGAGGTTTATGCGATCGGCTTCGGCACCTATCAAGGCAGCGTGATCGCGGGACGCGGCTGGGGGGCGGCCGACCGAAGCGATGAAGGTTCCTCCGGCGGAATTCGGAAGCTTGGAAGAGCTGCTTCACCGGCTCGAACCGGCCGACAAGCTGCTTCTGCTTGAAGATGCCGAGCCTGCGCTGCGCGAGTCGGCGCTCGGACACCGCGCGATCGGCGTCGTTTATCATCCCGAATACGAGCGGGGCAACTACGTGCCTACGAAGCTGGCGGAGCGTTACGACGCGTTTATTTTCCTGGATCGGACGACCGCGCTGGCACCGCTCGCTGTGGAAGCGGCTTTTTCCTAACGCTGTCCTAATTGAACGCAGAAGGAGGCGAACTTATGCCAAACGAGAAAGAAATGCACGATCTGTAAACGGAGCAAGCCGGCATCGTCGATCAACACGAGACGCGGGTGATGGACGAGCCCGTGCTGATCGAGCCGCCGGAGGTTAGCCCCGGGCCTTACAGCAAGCGGACGCAGGAAGCCGGCAAGCGTGGAAGAGAATAACGAAGAATAAAAGCAACGTTACAAGAGCGCTGCTGGCGCCGGAGCGTGCTGTAAGCGAGAAAACCATCGTTGCAGGAGCAAGCCACCGCTGTAAGCGAAACAAAGAGACCGTCAGGGCGATATTCCCTGACGGTTTCTTTGGTGTTCATGAATCCGATGACCCTATTTAATATACTTGCTCGACCATCACTTCCATGCCCGCTTCGGTCATCTCGCGCAAGTGCTGCTCGGAAATCCGGCTGTCGGTGATGACCAGATCGATCTCGCCGGGCTCCGCGAACTGGACGAACGAATTTTTGCCGATCTTGGCGCTGTCGCACAGGAGCACGGACTGCGTCGCGATCCGGATCATCGTCCGCTTGACCTCGGCCTGGTTCATGTCCGGCGTCGTGCAGCCTTTGCGGACGCTGAAGGCGTTGGTGCCGAGGAACACCTTGTCCACGTTCAGCTCGGAGAGCAGCTTGACGGCAAACGGTCCGACCGTGCAATGAAATTGCCGGCGCAGCATGCCGCCGATAACGACGACGGACACATTGTCTACGCGCTCGAGCAACGAGGCGATCTCCAGATCATTGACGATGACGGTCAGATTGTTTTTGTCCTGCAGGTGATCGCACATCGCTTTGGTCGTCAAGCCTGCATCCAAAATGATAATGTCGCCGTCTTCGACCAGTTCGGCGGCCTTTTTGGCGATCGCTTCCTTAAGCGAGCGGTCTTTGACCGTTTTGTCTTTGTTTTCCGGCTCGAAGCCGACCCGCGCGGCATCGCTTGGGATCGCGCCGCCGTGCGTGCGCTTGATCAAGCCTCTCGTCTCGAGATCCCGCAGATCGCCACGGATCGTCGCCGGCGACATCTTAAAGAAGGAGACGAGATCGGGCACGAGTACCTTCCCGCGTTCCTGAACCAATTTAGCAATAGCCGCCTGCCGCTCCTCGGCAAACATGATGTCCGAATTCCCTTCGCTCATGGCCATCTTCCTTCTAAAGTTGAATGAGAATCGCAAATTAGATCATCCGATCGCAAAAATGATCAATCTAGCACATACTTCAACTGAATTATACTATATAACAGTGAATGGTTGTTATTTGTTCGCGAAGTAACAGAATTCGAGAATGTTCCATTTAGAATGAGCATTAAACAACAACGTAGCGTGTACAAACGAAAGCCACTACTGATTACTCAAAAGCGGGTGAAAAGAGCTCATGCAGCAAAGGGATATCGGCGTATGCATCATCGGTGCGGGCAGAGCGGGCATGATCCACGCCGCGAACTTCCGGAAAAACGTGCCGTACGCCAGACTCGTCGCCATCGTCGATCCGAATGAAGAAGCGGCGGTGTCGGCGGCGAAGGAACTTGGGATCGACCGGTATTACACGGACTACAAGCAAGCGCTCGAGGACGCCGAGATCGACGCCGTCGTCGTCGTGACGCCGACGATCTACCATCGCGACATCGTCGTGGCGTCCGCGCAGGCGGGCAAGCACGTGCTCTGCGAAAAGCCGATGGCGATGAATGAACGCGAATGCGACGAGATGATCGCGGCTTGCGAGGCGGCCGGCGTCACGCTGCAGGTCGCGTTCATGAGACGCTTCGACGAGAACTTCGTCGAAGCCAAGCGCGCGATCGACGAAGGCGAGATCGGCGAAGTCGTGCTCGTGAAGTCGCTGACGCGCGGACCGAGCCAGCCGATGCCCTGGATGTACGATCTCGCCAAGAGCAACGGCCCGCTCGCCGAGGTCAACAGCCACGACATCGACACGATCCGCTGGTTCTCGGGCTCCGAAGTGTCCGAGGTATATGCGATCGGCGGCAATTACCGCAACCGGCATGTCGCGGCCGACTACCCGGACTTTTACGACAACGTCTCGCTCACGGCGCGCTTCGCGAGCGGCGCGCAGGCGAGCATCGACGGCGCGGTCGCCGTCCGCTACGGCTACGACAGCCGGGTGGAGATTCTCGGCACCGAAGGCGTCATCTTCCTCGGTCAGACGCACGAGAAGACGACGATCGTTGCGGGACCGGACCGGCTGCTTCGGCGGCCGTTCATGAACAGCTGGCGGTCGCTTTTTAAAGAAGCCTATCTCGCGGAGGATACCGACTTCATCGCGTCGATACAGGAAGGCAGGCCGCCGCGCGTGACGGGGCATGACGGGAAGATGGCCGTGCGCGTCGTCGAGGCCGGCAACGCCTCGATCAAGACCGGCGTGCCGGTCCGGCTCTAGGAGGGAAGCGAACATGTTAGCGGCCAGATTGTACGGACCCGGCGACATTCGGCTCGTCGAGGTGCCGAAGCCGGTCATTAGCGACCGGGAAATCCTCGTCAAGTTAAGGAGCGCCGGTATTTGCGGCACGGACATGCGGATGATCAAAAACGGCTATCCGGGTATCTCGGAAACGGCGCCGCGGACGCTCGGCCACGAGCTGAGCGGCGAGATCGCCGATATCGGTCCGCTCGTGAGCGGCTATCGCGTCGGAATGCGCGTCGGCATCGCGCCCAATATGGGCTGTGGCGTTTGCGGGGAATGCATCCGCGGCAACCAGCATCTGTGCGCGAACTACGAGGCGCTTGGCGTCCAGACGGACGGCGGCTTCGCCGAATACGTGCGCGTGCCGGAGCAGGCGCTGCGCTTCGGCAACGTCGTCGAGCTGCCGGCGCAGGTGACGTTCGACTATGCGGCCGTCAACGAGCCGCTGTCGTGCGTCTACAACGGGATCGAGCAGTGCCCGATCCGCGCCGGGGACGACGTGCTGATCATCGGCGCCGGTCCGATCGGCATCATGTATGCGCAGCTCGCTAAAATGTCCGGCGCCGGCAGGGTGTTCTTAAGCAACCGGTCGACGGGCCGGCTGGAGCTGGCGCGCCGGATCGATCCTTCGTTTGTCGCACTTCCGGCAGACGGGTTGAAGGCAAGCCTGCTTGCGCAAACGGGCGGCCGTGGCGCGGACGTCATCGTGACGGCCAATCCTTCGCCCGAAGCGCAGCAGCTCGCAGTCGAGCTTGCCGCGATGGGCGGCCGAATCAACTTTTTCGGCGGCCTGCCGAAGGATAGCGTGCCCGTCGCGCTGGATACGAACGTCATTCATTACAAGCAGCTGCTCGTGACGGGCAGCACGAAGGCGAACAACGCGCATTTCCGCAAGACGCTGCAGTTTATCGCGAGCGGCATTCTCGACGTGGGCAAGCTCGTGTCCGCGCGTTATGCCATCGACCGCTTCGACGAGGCGCTGGCGCACGCCGGAAGCTCGCAGGGCATCAAGACGGTCATCGCGTTCGATTAGAAGGGAGAGGAGCCAATTGCCATCCCAAATGAGCCGCGCTGACTGCACGGTTGCCGTGGACTTGGGCACGCAGGGAACGAAGGCCGCGCTCGTCACGGCGGACGGCAAGCTGCTGGGCAGCGCGTTCGTGCCTTCGAACCTGAATCGCCCCGCGCCGGGACAGGTCGAGCAAGACCCGGACGAGATGTTCGGGTCGGTCGTCGCCGCCATCCGGTCGGCGGTGGACCGTTCAGGCGTACCGCCCGGACGCGTGGCGGCGATCGGCATCGGCGGCCAGATGGCGGGCGTGCTTGGCATTGACGAAAACTGGCATGCCGTGACGCCCTACGACTCCTGGCTCGACAGCCGATGCGAAGCGGCGATGCCGCTGATTCGGGACTGGGGCGAGGAAGCTTTTATCGGCATCACGGGCAGTCCGGTGACCTATGCGCACGGACCTAAGATTTTGTGGTGGCGGCGCGAGCGTCTCGAGGTATACGGCGCCATCGCCAAGTTTCTCGTGCCGAGCGCCTACGTCGCAGGCCGGCTCGCCGGCTTGCGCGCGAAGGATGCCTACATCGACCATACGCATCTTCATTTTACCGGCTTCGCCGACGTAAGGCGGATGTCTTGGTCGGATGAGCTGCTGCGGGCGTTCGGCATCGACGGCGACAAGATGCCGACCATCGTCCGGCCGTGGGACATCGTAGGCGGACTGACCGATACGTACGCTGCGATGGCCGGGCTTCTGCCTGGTACGCCGATCGCGGCGGGCCTTGGCGATACCGCCGCCGCGACGCTCGGGGCGGGCATCGCAAGACCGGGCCTGCTCTTCGACGTGGCGGGCACGGCATCGGTGCTTTCCTGCTGCACGGCCGAATATCGGCCGGACACCGAGGGCAAGACGCTGATCTACGCCCGCTCGGCGCTGCCTGATCTGTGGACGCCGCTTGCTTATATTAACGGCGGCGGTCAGTGCCTGGCCTGGTACAAACGGCTGACCGGCCTCGATTACGACGAGCTGAATGCGCTGGCCGAAGCGGTGGATCCGGGCTGCGGCGGCCTGACTTTTATTCCGCATTTCGGCGGACGCGTATGTCCCAATACGCCCGCGCTTCGCGGAAGCTGGAGCGGTCTTGCCTGGTCGCACGAGCGCGGCGCGCTGTTCCGGGCGATCCTCGAATCGGTCGCCTACGAATACAAGCATTACCTCGGCACGCTCGGGCGTCTCGTCGGCCAAGCTGCGTACGAAGCGGTCCATGTCGCGGGCGGCGGCGCGCGCAGCGCGTTGTTCAACCGCATCAAGGCGGATGCGCTCGGCATTCCGTATCGCCCGCTGCAGGCGGAGGATACGGCGCTGATGGGCGCGGCGCTCGTCGCGGGCCACGGCGTCGGGCTGTTCCCGGATCCTGCCGCATCGGCCGAGCGCTTCGCGGCGCCGGGCGAGGCGATCCAGCCGGACGCGGATAGACACCGTCAGTATGCCGCGGCCGCAAGCCGGTATCGACGGACGGTGGACGGCATGCAGGCGGTGTACGCGAGCCTGGATGCTGACGAATGAAAACAACGAATGAGCATATCGCGGAAATCAGCAATACGGCAAGCGACGCGTGCCCGGACGCACGCGCATCAAGGAGAGGAGCAAGTCCCATGAAGCTGCCGCCAAGCGCGGCGTCGCCGACGATGTACTTCGTCGGCGTGACGACCGGACAATCGTCCATTATGAAGCTGTTTCCGCTATGGGCCGAGGCGCTCGGCCTCGGCGGCCCGAAAATCGTCGGCATCGACATCGCCATACACGCGAATCCAGAGACATACCGGGATTGCGTGCGCTTTATCAAAGAGGATCCGCTCTCCCTGGGCGCCCTCGTCACGACGCATAAGATCGACCTGTTCAACGCCGCGCGCGACCTGTTCGACACGCTCGACCCGTACGCGGCGACGTTCGAGGAGATCTCGTCGATTTCCAAGGCAGGCGGCGCGCTCGCCGGCCACGCCAAGGACCCGATCTCAAGCGGATTGTCGCTTGAAGCGTTCGTGCCGCCGGGACATTGGAAAAAGACGGGCGGACACGCGCTGATCATGGGCGCTGGAGGCAGCGCGCTCGCTATCTGCAGCTACCTGACGCATCCCGATCGCGGGGACGACGTGCCGGACACGATCGTGATCACGAACCGCAGCCCGGAGCGGCTCGAATCCGCGCGCCAGCTGCTCGGCCGCATCGATACGCACGTGCGGTTCGAATACAAGCTTTGTCCGTCGCCGGCCGACAACGATGCGGTGCTGGCGGGCATGCCGGCGGGGTCGCTTGTCGTCAACGCGACCGGACTCGGCAAGGACCGTCCGGGTTCCCCGCTGACGGACAACGCCGTTTTTCCCCAAGGCGGCCTCGTTTGGGAGCTGAATTACCGCGGCGCGCTCGACTTCATGCATCAAGCGCTTCGCCAGCAGGCGCAAAGGCGGCTCCACGTGGAGGATGGCTGGATCTACTTTATCCACGGCTGGACGCAGGTGATCTCCGAGGTGTTCCATGTGCCGATCGAGGGCGAGACATTCGATCGGCTGGAAAAAATCGCGATGGAGCTGCGCGATGGCAGCGAAACGAAGGGAGCCGCGCAAACATGACGCAAACGCACGCGACCGGTCCGAAGCTCGCCAATCCGTTAACGCCGTTTACGCTCTATTTCAGCCTGAACAACGGACTGTCCGACGCAGCGCCTTCGCTGCAGCGCCAGCTATCGAAAATGAAAGGGATGTATGCGGACGACGAGGCTTATCGCAGCTTGCTCGCGGACGGCGCCGACCCGCTCGTCTATGAGTTCCACGAGCTCGGCATTCCCGAGTCCGACGGCAACCTGGCGTTCGGCACGAGCATCGTCTATCCGGGCAAGGTCGGCGACGAGTATTACATGACCAAGGGACACTTCCATACGGTTCTCGACACGGCCGAAGTCTACTATTGCATCGGCGGCAAAGGGATGATGCTCATGGAAAATCCGGAAGGCGACTGGAACGTTCAGGAATTCGCGCCGGGAAAGGCCGTTTACGTACCCGGACGATACGCGCACCGCAGCATCAACACCGGACATGAACCGCTCATTACGTTCTACGTCTTCCGCGCGGATGCCGGACACGACTACGGCACGATCGAGACGAAGGGCTACCGCAAGGTCGTCGTCGAACGCGACGGGCAGCCGGCCGTGCTCGACAATCCGAAGTGGAAGTGAGCCGCGTGCCGCGCAAAGGAGGTGTGCCGTCATGGCTCCGAAGCTTAAAATCGTCGTGACGCCGCGTTCGTTCGGCAAGTCTGACCCGGCTCCGATCGAGCTGCTCGCGTCGCAAGGTTACGAAGTCGTTTACAATCCGTACGGACGGATTCTCACGAAGGAAGAGATGAAGGGACTGCTTGCGGATGCGGACGGCGTCATCGTCGGCGTCGATCCGCTGGACCGCGAGGTGCTGGCGGAAGCGCCCGGGCTCAAGATTATCTCCAAGTACGGCGTCGGCACGGACAACATCGACCTGAAGTACGCCGAGGAGCGAGGCATCAAGGTCACGCTGGCGACGGGCTCCAACACAGAAGCGGTCGCGGACTTCGCCTTCGCGCTGATGATGGCTGTCGCCAGACGAGTGACCGTCATCGACCGGGCCTGCCGGGACGGCATATGGAAAGCCGATGCCGCAATCGACGTTCACGGCAAAACGCTGGGCTTGCTCGGCCTTGGCGCGATCGGCAAGGCGGTTGCCCGCAGAGCCTCGGGGTTCGGGATGAAGGTGCTCGCCTACGATCTATTCCGCGACGAAGCGACCGCAGCCGCTTACGGCATCGCCTACCGCGATTCGATCGGGGACATCGTCCGCGAGGCGGACTTCATCAGCCTGCATTTGCCGCTCGACGGCAAGACGGCTGGTATCATCGGCCGCGAGCAGTTCGAGCTCATGAAGCCGACCGCGGTGCTCGTAAATACGGCGCGCGGGGGGGCTGATCGACGAGGCTGCGCTGCTCGAAGCGCTGCGGGCGGGACGGATCTGGGGGGGCGGGCATCGACGTGTTCGAGAAGGAGCCGCCCGACAATCCGGCGCTGCTCGCCCTCGGCAACCTGATCGCGGGCTCGCACTGCGCGGCGTCCACGCAAGGGGCTGTAACCAACATGGGCATTATCGCGACGCAAAATCTGATCAAGCACCTGGAGGTGTCCGTATCATGAAGCTCGGCATTCACGCCTACGCCTGGTGCTCCCAATGGAGCAACGAGACGCTTGGGCTCATTGATCGCGTCAAGGGACTCGGTCTCGACTTCATCGAGATTCCGCTCATGACGCTGGACGCATTCGACGCCGCCGCCGTCAAGCGCCGCCTCGAGGACGCCGGTCTCGACGCGGTGACGTCCACGGTGCTGCTGCGTGGCACCGACATTACGAGCGCCGACCCCGCCGTCCGCGCTGCCGGAATCGCGTATTTAAAAGAATGCGTGCGCGCGACGGCCGCCATCGGCAAGGCGAATCTGTCCGGCGTCGTCTATTCGCAGCACGTCAAGGAGACGAACGCCCGGCCGACCGAGCAGGAATGGGGCTGGGCGGCGGAGGGGCTTCGCGAGGCGGCCGTTTATGCGCAGGCATACGGCGTGCAGATCGGCCTCGAGCCCGTCAACCGTTACGAATCGAACCTGGTCAATACGTGCGGGCAGGCGATCGCGCTGAAGGACATGATCGGCGAGCCGAATATTAAGATCCATCTTGACACGTATCACATGAATATCGAGGAGAAGAGCTTTTACGAAGCGACGAAGGCGGCAGGCTCGGATCTGATTCACTATCATATTTGCGAAAACGACCGCGGCATCCCCGGCACGGGGCTCGTCGACTGGGACGCGATTTTCCGCGCGCTGTCCGAGATCGGGTACGCCGGGTATGCCGCGCTGGAGTCGTTCGTCGACGTGACGGACAACATGAACACTTGGGTATGGCGCCAGCTGGCGCCGAGCGGCGACGCGCTCGTCGAGGAAGGCGTGCGGTTCATTCGAGGCAAAATGGCGGAATACGGCCTCGCCTGAGCGGGCGATAGGCATTAGCAGGCGAAAGGTGTAAGCAGGCGCAGGCAGACGTAAGCAGCGTAGGCAGCGTAGGCAGCGTAGGCAGACGTAAGCGGGGTCAATTAAATGCGCAAAGGCAGGCCAGTGTTTGCGGGCCAAAAGCGGAAAGAGCATACAAGTATAGGAGCGAGGCATATGGCGGATCTTGCACATCGCTACGAGAGCGGATTTCCGAAGATCGGCATCCGTCCGATCATCGATCGCCGCAAACTCGTGAAGGCGGCAACCCAGGAGATGACGATGGAGCTGGCGCATGAGGCCGCAAAGCTGCTGTCGGCGCAATTGCGATATCCGGACGGAAGCCCGGTCGAATGCATCGTGAACGACGTCTGCATCTCCGGCCTTAAGGAAGCGGCGGCTTGCGCGGACAAGTTCGCGAAGGAAAAGGTCGGCGTGCTGCTGACCGTCGCCTCCGGCTGGTGCTACCCGCTCGAGACGATGGAGACGGATGCGCGGCTGCCGCATGCGGTATGGGGCTTCAACGGCACGGAACGCCCTGGCGCGGTCTATATGGGCGCGCTTCACGCGGCGCACAATCAGAAGGGACTGCCGGTATTTAAAATTTACGGCCGGCACATCCAGGACATCGGCGAGCGGACGATTCCGGCAGATGCGGCCGACAAGCTGCTGCGCTTCGCGCGAGCGGGCCTCGCGGCGGCGCTGCTGCGCGGCAAGTCATACTTGTCGATCGGCTCGGTGTCGATGGGCATCGCGGGCTGCATCGTCGAAGACGATTTTTTTCAAAGATATCTCGGGATGAAAAACGCCTACGTCGACATGACGGAGGTGAGCCGCCGCATCGAGCGCGGCATTTACGACGAGGAAGAGTTCGGCCGTGCGCTCGCTTGGGTGAAGGAAAAGTGCGCCGAAGGCCCGGATCCCAATCCCGCGGCACTAATCATTCCTGTTGAACGGAAAGCGCAAAACTGGGAGACGGTCGTCAAAATGGCGTTGATCGTCCGGGATCTGATGATCGGCAATCCGCGTCTTGCCGAACGGGGCTACGAGGAAGAAGCGTACGGTTATAACGCGATCGCGTCCGGTTTCCAGGGACAGCGGGAGTGGACCGATCACCTGCCGAGCGCGGACTTCCTCGAAGCGGTGCTGAACAGCTCGTTCGATTGGAACGGCACGCGGGAGCCCTACATCGTCGCGACGGAAAACGATAATCTGAACGCGGTGACGATGCTGTTCCAGCATTACTTGACGAACACGGCGCAAATCTTCGCCGACGTGCGCGCCTACTGGAGTCCGGAGGCGGTGGCCCGCGTGACCGGCCATAAGCTCGAAGGACGCGCGGCCGGCGGGGTGCTGCACCTGATCAATTCGGGACCGGCGGCGCTCGACGGCACGGGCGAGATGACGAAGGACGGGCTGCCCACGATGAAGCCGCACTGGGAGATCACCGAGGCGGAGATCGACCGCTGCCTCGCGGCGACGTCCTGGCGACCGACCTACATGGATCAGTTCGCGGGCGGCGGGCACTCGACGGACTTCCTGACGCGCGGCGGCATGCCCGCCACGATGGCGAGGGTCAATCTTGTCGAAGGCGTCGGTCCGGTGCTGCAGCTGGCAGAAGGCTATACGGTCGAGCTGCCGGAGGACGTACATGCCGCGCTTGACGAGCGAACGACGCCCACCTGGCCGACGACCTGGTTCGTGCCGAATCTCGTGCCGGGTGATCCGGTTTTCGACGATGCCTACACGGTCATGGAGCATTGGGGCTCCAACCACTGCGTCGTCAGCTGCGGTCATATCGGGGACGATCTCGTCACGCTGGCGAGCATTCTGCGCATCCCGGTCAATATGCACAACGTCGACGCGAAGCGGCTGCTGCGGCCGAGCGCCTGGAGCGCGTTCGGCACGAAGGATCCGGAAGGCGCGGACTACCGGGCATGCGCGGCATACGGTCCTTTGTATAAATAAGGGGAAAAGGCGGCAGAAGCTGTCGCCAATGCGTTAAAGACGCACTTGTATACGCATCCAGAACTGATGTATACAACAGACTGTCGCTCGAGGAGATGAAGGGAAGTGCGGCTCGATCGACAAGTTTATCGAAGAAGGACTCGGCGTTACGAAGCAGGGACGCGCCAAGCTGAAGGCGATGTACACGGAATAGGATCCTGCTGTGCGATTCCTATACAACGAAAGAGCGAGACGGAGAGCCGTATTTACGGTTCGCCGTCTCGCTTTTTCATGATGCGCCCCTTCCGCGTGAATCCGATTCCCCGACGTTAGCGCCTTCCCGCCTCGAAACGAGACGAGTAACCATCGTTCCGAAGATGCTGATCATGACGACGACCAATCAAAAGACCCAAGGCATGGTTTAACTGGCGCACTTAAATAATGATTTAAGGATGGCTTCATCGCTCGTTTAGTTATCGCGAATAATGTAAGGAAGCAGGCGAAGGAGGGGTTCGACAATGCGGCGTCTATCGGTTATATTTCTATCGTTAATGCTGTTAACGATTTGGGCGGCGCAGGCGTCGGCTGAAGTCGTTCCTTCGCTTTCCGTTGTAGACTTTCGATACGATTGCGCAGGGAACGGCGTACCTACGATCTATCTCACGTTAATCAACGCTAGCCAAAAGCCGCTGCAGCCTGTCGTGAAGGTGACCGTTAACCAGGCGTATTCAACCAGTCAAGATGCTTATCGATATCGAAAAAAAGCGTCGCTTCGAACCAAAGTCTTGTCCCTCGTCTTGTCGGACGGCAAAGAGCGAGTTGGCTTGACTTTGGACAAACGGCTGAAGCCCGGAGACTACGAGGCGATCGTCGAATTTCCGCAAATGGACAAGCTGAATGACAGAAGGTTCGACTTCAACGTCACCGAATCCGATCCAATGACGGGGATGCGACCGCTTCAACAAAAGCAACCGGCTGACTTCGGCGATTTAAAGCCGGCAGCTTGGCGAACAGCGCTCGCCGTATTTTTGCCCGCGACCGTCGCAGCCGTCATCTCGGCAGTCGTTTTAAGACGAAGGAGATCTCATCGATGAAATTTACGCTCAAGCTGAGCGCGGCCTTGCTGCTGAGTATCCTTTTCGCCGCAGGGTTCGGCCTCGTTGCGCTGCTGGTAGGCTACCATCGTTTGAACGTATTCGACCGTTCGGTCATTCGCTTCGTGCAAGGCTGGGAGTCCCCGCCGCTGTCGCACGTCATGAAGTTTTTCACGGCCATCGGGGCTGGCTTGCCTGTAACGGCGATCGCGGTCGGTATCGTCTTGCTCTTGTTTTTCGTGCTAAAGCACCGGCGCGAGCTCATCTTGTTTGTTTTTGTGCTGGGCGGATCCCAATTGCTCAATGTGATTCTGAAGCTCGCATTCCACCGCGAACGCCCCGATATTCACCGGATCATTCAGGTGGCCGGCTACAGCTTTCCGAGCGGGCACTCGATGGGCGCGTTCAGCCTTTATGGCGTATCGGCGTACTTGCTGTGGAAGCATATTCCTGCACGGTGGGGAAGAGCGATCCTGATCGCGGCCAGCGCGGCGCTCGTGTTGGCGATCGGCGTCAGCCGAATATACTTGGGCGTTCACTATCCGAGCGACGTGATCGGCGGCTATCTGGCCAGCGGATTTTGGCTCGCCTCGTCCATCTGGGTATACCGCAAATACGACAAGCGCCGCGTCCGTCAGTCGTGACTGCGGTATTTTAGCGCAGTGGGCCGAGTCCGTCGTGGATTCGGTTCCGATCACCGGCCGCCGAAGTGAAAAACAAAAAAGGCGATGACGTAGTCATCGCGAGAGAAGCGATTTACTGCAAGACGAATGTAAGGTGAAGCGACTGGAAGCGGCTAGGCCTGTTCTAAATAATGCACAGCAGCGGAAGCGAGCATCGCCGCCCCGACAGGAAGAGCGCTCTCGTCCAAGTCGAACATCGGGTGGTGCAGCGGATAAGACGTCCGCTCCGTACCGTCGCCGACGCCAAGCCAGAATAAGGCGGACGGCACTTCCCGCGCGACGAAGGCGAAGTCTTCTCCGCCCATGGTCGGCCGTTCGTTGAACCATCTGCCGATACCGAGCGTCCGGTCTGCCGTATGCTTGACGAGCTCCGTCATGCCTTCGTCGTTGATGACCATCGGGTAGCTGAACTTGTAATCGCATTCGTAAGCGGATCCGAACGAGTCGGTGACGCCCCGTACGATCCGTTCGATTCTGGCAGGCATGAGCGCTTGCAGGGCAGGGTTCAAGGTGCGGACCGTTCCGATTAATTCAACCTCCGGGGCGATGACGTTGGAGGCGAATCCCCCCCTTGGATCTGTCCGATCGTCACGACCACCGAATCCAGCGGGTCCGTCTGGCGGCTCGCGATCGTCTGCAGCGCAGTGATCACTTGCGCGGCGATCGGGATGGCGTCGATCGTCTGGTGCGGCGCCGCGGCATGCCCGCCGCGGCCGATGATCCGGATGCGGATGCGATCCGCCGCGGCGTAAAACGTGCCCGAGCCGACGCCGATCCTGCCGGTGTCTATCGTTGGCTTCACATGCAGGGCAAAGGCGGCATCTACGCGCGGATGATCGAGAACGCCGTCGTCGATCATGGCTTTGGCGCCGGCCAGTCCTTCCTCTGCAGGCTGAAACATGAATTTGATATGGCCCTTGCGCGGCGCGTCGCATGAGGCGAGCAGCTGCGCCGCGGTCATGAGCATGGCCGTATGTCCGTCATGGCCGCACAAGTGGGCTTTCCCTTTCGCGATAGAAGCATAATCCGCCGTCTTGCCGTCCGGAATCGGCAGGGCGTCCATATCGGCTCTGAGCAGTACCGTCGGCCCGGGTTCCGTCCCCTGCAGCAGGCCGACGACGCCGGTTTTGCCTACGCCCGTACGTACCTCGAGGCCCAACCGGGTCAAATGATCCGCCACGATGCCGGCCGTTCTATTTTCTTCATAACCGAGCTCGGGGTTCCGGTGAAAGTCGCGCCGCCATGCGGACAACTGCGCACGCATGTCCAGGGCGGCTTGATAGAAGGGATGTCGTTCGGTCATGTCTTATTCCTCTCCTTGTCCCCATCGCTTAAAATTTTGGGAATAGTCAGTTAGCGCCACATTGAGCATAGTCGAACCAGGCGTATAAAGGGCCGGGTCTACCTTGCATTTTATAGGGGATTCTTATGTTTATGTTTACACCCCGTTAAAGAACGCTTCATTCGCCGATTAGGATCGAGCATTATATTGAAGGTAAGAGCCTGCGCTTCGCGCCTGCCGCGCAAAGCGTATCGAGGGGGGAACGGCGATGGAGGAACGGGCAGGGAAAATCCTGATCGTATACGCAAGGTTCGGGGACGGCCATTACCAGGTATCCAAGGCGCTCGAGCAGCAATTCGCTTCGCATCCGGGGACGCGGTTCGAATTGCATCTCGTCGATCTGTTCGCGGAAGCGCATCCCGCGATGGACGCGATCGTCCGCTGCGCGTATGCCAAGAGCATGACCTGGTTCCCGAAAACGTACGGCTGGAGCTACAAGGTCACCAACGGCATGAAGCACGATCGCCCGCTCGGCAGATGGCTGCATGCCTTCGGCCAAAGCAAGATGGCTGCGCTTCTGCGGACGATCAAGCCCGACGCGGTCATCCACACGTTTCCGTTCCTCGCGACATACCGGGCCATGGCGTCCTCGGGCATCGCGATCCCGACCTACACCGTCATTACCGATTACGAGCTGCATACCCGCTGGATCCATCCGCTCACGGACGGCTACTTCGTGGCGACGGAGGAGATGAAGGCGCAGATCGCCGGCATGGGCATCCGCGAAGATCGCATCCATGTCACGGGCATTCCGATTCGCGGGCAGTTCCGCGGCGAGCGCCGTTCAAGGCTGGAGATATGCGGCGAAAAGGGACTCGATCCAGATCGGACGTACGTCCTCGTCATGATCGGCGCGCTGTCGGATCCCGAACGGCTGGTCGATTCGCTGCTGACACTGGAACTGTCCGCCACGCTGCTGCTCGTCGCCGGCCGCAACGCCAGGCTCTGCAGCAGGCTCGAAAAGCGCTACGAAAGCCGAACTGAGGTGCAGGTGATCGGCTATACGGATCGCATCGAAGCGTACATGTCCGTCGCGTCTTGCATCGTCACGAAGGCAGGGGCGGTCACGCTAACCGAGGCGATCGCGATGGGCGTACCCGTCGTCGTGTACAAACCGATACCGGGCCAAGAGCAAGGCAATGCGGAATACTGGGGACGGAGGCAAGCGCTGCGCATGGCCAAGGACGCGGCATCTCTCCGCGAAGCCGTGGCGCTCGCGATCCGAAGCCGCGAAAATCCGCCTGCAAGTCCGATCGTGCCAAAGGACGCTTCGCGTGTCATCGTAGCCGAAGTGCTCTGCGGCGGAGGCGCGGGACAGCTAGCGAAGCGGTCCTCGGGTATGCCTTCGCCGTCCGGTTGGCCGACGTTCGACCCGCGATTGATAAAATCCGGGCCATAAAGGAAAAGCCGGGGCCGGCAGCGAATCAAACGAAGGAGCACAAGTCCTATCGATTGAAAGGGAGGCCGGCCCGTGGCGCAATTTTCGCAAGTCATACCGATCCTGCGCATTTTCGACGAAGCCATCGCAAAGACGTTTTACTTGGACTTTTTAGGCTTTTCGCTGGACTGGGAGCATCGGTTCGAACCCGAAATGCCGCTCTATATGCAGATCTCCAAAGGCAGCATTCAAATTCATCTGAGCGAGCATCACGGGGATTGCTGTCCCGGCGCGGGGATTCGTATCAACATGAGCGGCGTGCGGGAGTTCCAAAAAAGAACTGATCGATAAAAAATACATGTATGCCAGGCCTGGTTTGCAAAAAACGCCGTGGAATTCCGAAGAATGCACCGTGACGGATCCTTTTGGCAACCGTCTGGTGTTTTGCGAGTATCTAGAAGCCGAATGAAAACCAAACGTATCTACGAACCGTTCGACGAATCGGACGGCAAACGGATCCTGGCCCGGTCGAAGCGCCGGGCGGAGAGCGAAGCGCAAATCGCAATGCCATTAGGATGATTCCTCCATCTAAGTTAATATAGATCATAAGCTTGGCAACCCGATGGAGGAAGGATGATCGATATGGAGTACGTAAAACTGGGGAATACCGGACTGGACGTATCCAGGCTTTGTCTGGGCTGCATGAGCTTCGGAGACGCGAGCCGTTGGACGCATCCGTGGATTCTCGACGAGGAGAACAGCCGTCCGATCATCCGAAAGGCGCTTGATCTGGGCATCAACTTTTTCGATACGGCCAATGTTTATTCGACGGGCGCGAGCGAAGAGATCGTCGGTCGGGCTTTGAAGGCGTATGCGAACCGGGACGAGGTCGTCATCGCGACGAAGGTGCACTTCCGCATGCGTCCGGGACCTAACGGCGCAGGGCTATCCCGAAAGGCGATCTTTAGCGAGATCGACTACAGCCTGAAGCGGCTCGGAACCGACTATGTGGATCTATATCAGATTCATCGCTGGGACTACGACACGCCCATCGAAGAGACGATGGAGGCTTTGCATGACGTGGTCAAGGCAGGAAAAGCAAGATATATAGGCGCCTCCGCGATGTTCGCTTGGCAGTTCCTCAAGGCGCTGCATACCGCGGAGAATAACGGCTGGACGCGGTTCGTTTCCATGCAGAACCATTACAATCTACAGTATAGAGAAGAGGAGCGGGAGATGCTCCCGCTTTGCAAGGAAGAGAAAATCGCCGTGATCCCATACAGCCCGCTCGCGTCCGGCAGGCTGCTGCGCGATCCGGGCGTCACGACGGCTCGCTTCGAAACCGACGAGGCCCAGCGGACGAAGTACGACGCGATGCAAGCAGCCGATCGGCCGATCGCGGATCGGGTCGCGGCGATCGCGGCGCAACGAGGCATTCCTCGCGTACAGGTCGCGCTTGCCTGGATGCTGCAAAAGGACATCGTCGCTTCGCCGATCATCGGCGTGACGAGCATGTCCCAGCTCGAAGAAGCGATACCTGCGCTGTCCGTCAAGCTGACGCCGGAAGAGATCGCATCGCTCGAACAACCGTATGTACCGCACCCGGTCGTCGGCGCCATCGCGAGATAACAGCAGATCCAGGAATAAAAGGCACGCCTTTATGGCGTGCTTTTTCGTCGTCTGTGAGGGGATTTTGCATTTTGCGCGCCTCGCAGTTATGCGTCGCATATTTTCGTTCGCCGATTGGGAAAATATAGCCATCGGGGTTCTTTTGGGGAGGGCATCTCATTTGAGACGATTGAGGAAATGGATGCGACAAAATCCGAAGTATCCCGCCATGCAGGAGTCGCTCGATAGAGAGGGCGAGGAAGACGCGAGGCTAACCGCAGCGCTTGAGCAGAACGAAGCGACGTTCCGGCACGTTTTTCAGGATTGCTCAGATATCGTCTTCCGGCGCGTTTGTCTTGAACGACAGGAATCGCTGCTGGTCATTTATATCGCCAGTTTGGCGGACGAACAAGTCATCGACGATCATATTTTAAAACCGTTGATGTCGCGCGAGGCGGCTCAAGCCGACTCGGAGCGAACAGGTGCGGAAGCGTTGACGGACCGGCTGATCACATCGGCGTCCGCGAAGCTATCGTCGGACGTCAATGAAATCGTACGTCAGCTATTGAACGGTCATGCGGCCGTGCTTCAAGACGGCGACAATAGCGCTATATTGGCGAAGGCTGACGGCATCAAGCAGCGGAGCCTTGAAGAGCCTTCCTCCGAACCGGTCATCCGCGGACCGAGAGACGGATTCATCGAAAACATTTCCACGAACATGGGATTGCTTCGCAGCCGGCTGAAAACGCCACGGCTCAAAATGGAGACGGTCACGATCGGAGAGCTGTCCCGGACGCAGGTCATACTCGCTTATATCGCGGGGATCGCGGCGGCATCGCTGATCGGAGAAGTGCGCGAAAGAGTGGGACGGATTCAGATCGACGGCATTCTGGATTCCGGCTACATCGAGGAGTTTATCGAAGACCTGCCGTACTCCCCGTTCCCGCAGACGCACAGCACCGAACGGCCGGACGTCGTCGCCGCCGAGCTCTTGGAAGGAAAAATCGCCATTTTGGTCGACAACACGCCATTCGCGCTTATCGTCCCCATGACGTTCTGGACCGGCTTACAAGCGAGCGAGGATTATTATATTCGGTGGCCCGTCGCCACCTTCGTACGCTGGATCCGGTTCCTGTTCCTTTTCATCGCCATTTTCGCCCCCCTCTTTGTATGTGGCGATTACGACTTTTCATCAGGAAATGATTCCGACGAACTTGGTGCTGAGCATCGCATCCGCCAGAGAGGCCGTTCCCTTCCCGGCTTTCTTCGAGGCGCTGCTGATGGAGATCGTATTCGAAGCGCTGCGGGAAGCGGGGGATTCGCCTGCCGAAACAAATCGGTCAAGCAATCAGCATCGTCGGCGCGCTCGTCATCGGCCAAGCGGCCGTGCAAGCGGGCATCATCTCCGCTCCCGTCGTCATCATCGTGTCGATCACGGGCATCGCCACGTTTACGATTCCGCGTTACAGCTTTGCAAGCGGCGTACGGCTGCTGCGGTTTCCGATCCTGCTTCTGGCAGGCACGCTCGGATTGTACGGGATCGTGCTCGGATTATTAAGCATCGTGCTGCACGTGGCTTCGTTGCGTTCGTTCGGCGTTCCGTACTTGACGCCGCTCGCCCCGATTCAGCGCTCGAGCTTGAAGGATATCCTCATCAGGTTGCCGATCTGGGCGAAGAGGCATCGTCCGCAGGCGACGGCGATGGCCGATCGGGTTCGCGAGCCGGCCGGACAACAGCCGAGCCCTTACCGGGGGGAGGCGGTCATGAATCGCGCTTGGCAAGCCTGTTTGCTATTGTCCGTATGCGTGTTGAGCGGGTGTTGGGACCGAACGGAGATCAACGATCTGGCGTTCATCGCCGGAAGCGCGTTCGATCTGACGGAGAACGGCGATTACCGGCTGTCGCTGCAGATCGCGATTCCTTCTTCGACCCCTGGCGGAGTCGCAGGAGGCGGACCGCAGCAGAAATTTTTCGTCCTGTCGGCTACCGGGAAGAACGCGAACGAAGCCTTCGAAATGCTGCAAAAGAAGAGCTCGCGGAAGCTTTTTACCGCCCATCGCAGCGTGATTTTCATCGGCGAAACGCTGGGCCGTCGCGGAATTAACGGCGTGCTTGACGTTTTCGCGCATGATCCGCGTCAGCGATTGCGAACTTACATGATGGTCGTTAAGGGGGGGGCGAAGCGCGGAAAGTGCTGCAAACGAAATATCCCTTTGACCAGGTGCCGATGGAGGCGATCAAGGAAATGGAAGGCCAGCATAGCGAGATTGCGGTGAATTTGCGCGATTTATTTATAGCGGCATCGGATAGGGGGGATCGATCCGATCATGGGCACGATCGAAGTCGAGTCTGAAGGGAACGATCCGGGCAAGGCGGAGCTGTTCAAGTTGGCCGGGGCCGCCGTGTTCAAAGATTTGAGATTGGTCGGTTTGCTGAACGGCTATGAAACGGACGGCCTCAATTGGGCGACCAATCATATGAAGGACGGGAGAATCAACGCAGAGCTGCCGGGCGGTCAAGGGAACGTGGGGATGCTCATTACCCATGCCGAACGAAAAATCACGGCTGAAATTAAAGGGGATCGCGTCTGGTTTAACTTATTGCTCCAGGGAAGAGGTACGTTGATCGAAAATAATACCGATCTGGATATCACCCGACCGAAAATGATCGCGCTGGTGCAGCATGCACTGGAACAGTCGGCCAAGAAACAAGTCCAGGACGTCATAATTAAACTTCAAAGGCAATACAACGCAGACGCCGTCGGCTTTGGCCAAATACTCCACCGAAACAAGCCAAAGGAGTGGAAAAAGCTGAAAAGTCGGTGGGATCGAAGCTTTGCCAAAGCGAACATCGCAGTAGACGTGAAGCTGACGATCGGCAGTGCCGGCATGTCCGGGCCGCCTTTACAACTAAACCAGAAGGAGAATCGAAAATGATCGCATACATCGCGGGATACATCGTGCTTGGCAGTGTATGGACGATCATGCGCATGAGATCGCTGCTCGCCTCGCATAAAAACAAAGAAGCGGCCGTGTATGGCGGGACGATGGGCATATGCCTCGTTATCGGTGCCTTGCTGCTGGCGCGGACGAAGCTGCCAAGCTTTATTCTCCCGGTTCAGCGATTGCTCGAGCCCTTCGGACAATACTTGTTAAAGCATTGAAGGCGCGGCCTTTCTTTTGGCAGCGTCCACTATTAACAGCAACAACGGGATAAGGCTTTGATTCAAGAAGGCCAGAAGCGGGAACGTAAAGACGAGATAATTGAGCAGAGCGGCCGCGTTCGGAAAAATCCAGACGGAGCCGATCAAAGACAGCAGGGAGAGCGGAAAGACGAGATCCCGATAGTCGCTAATTCCGAAAATCCGGCTTATGCACACGCAGAATATGAACAGAGACACCGATATTTTGACGAAACAACCGATGACCCATGTGGAAACCGCGATTGCTTCGAGACGCTCGAAAGAGCCTTCGATGCCGATGTATTGGACGACGCTCAAGAACGAATAGGTTAATTTATCCGTCAACGGACCGAGAATCATAACCGTAAGCATGATGAGGCTGACGGACATCAGCGTGACGCACGTCAGGGCGATAAGCGAAACTTTGCGCGCTTTAGAGGAGGATTCGTAGTAGGAAAGGAGCCAGCCCAAAATAAACACCTGATTCATGAATCCGCCAGCGGGATTAAACGCGCCTTGCAGCACCGGGCCGAATCCGTTCTCGACAATCGGCTTGAGTTGATGGACATCGGCGTCCTTGATGGTCAAGACCAGGAGGGGGATGAACAAGACGAGCAGGAGCAAGGTCAAGAACTCGTTGGATCGGGCGATGACTTCAATGCCGAGAAAGGCGGCAATGCCGCTTAAGGCCAGCAAAGTCAAGCTGATCACGAGGAAGGGGCTTTCCGGAAGCAAAAGCGTGCTGACAAAGCCCGTGTGCTGCGTCGTTAAAGTCGATATCGAAATGAACCAGTAATACGCATAGCTGGCCGCCGCTAATTTACCCAGCCATTTCCCGAGAATGCGTGCGCTGTATTGTTCGATGGTCAATCCGGGATATCGCCTCGATAGCTCGCACATGACCCAAATGCTCACGAAGCCGGTCGCGGATGCGATCAGCTCCGAGATCCAGGCGTCCTGCATGGCGAACATTACCGTAAAAGAAGGAACGGTCAACAAGTTCGTCGAGATGATAAAAGTGAAGATCAAGTAACCCAGCTGGGTGCGGCTGATTTTTTCTGTGACCTGCATATGGTTTCTCCGTTTCCCGGCAAATATGTTCCCAGTATTCGCTAGGCGGGAGTCGAATATACATTAGTTTTCAACAAGAAGATTCATAATGGATATTATGTTAACTAAAATGAAGTCAGGATATGACCTTGGCGACAAGAAAGGCGATGCCTGCCGCCACGCCGCCGACTAACGTGGTTTGCGCAGCGCTCTTAAGCGGTCTAGAGCCGGTAAATTTACCTTTTTACGTACCCGAAAATAAATAAGGCAATTAAGGTCGCGATGATGGAGACGAGCAGAGCGGCAGCGGCGCGATGAATAAGGATATAAGGGATTAAAGGAATGAACCCGCCAACGATATACGATAAACCGATCGTAAATGAACTGTTGCGGGCCCTTTTGGGCTCAGGCTCTTCAAGTCCAAGCTCGTGCTTCATCATAAATGCGACCCAACGATTCTGGTCCCCGCTTATTTCCTCGACTGCCGATTCGATGCTTGATTCCTGAATTCCCCATTTTCGGAGAACTTCTGCGACTTCTTCCTTTTCTCGCTCTGGAACTTCAATGATTTCCCGCCGTTCCCTCTGCAGTTCGTTTTCATAATGCTCTCGGTCCGTTCGGGCGGCCAGATAGCCGCCTAATCCCATGGCGATCGAGCCGGCCGCGATTTCCGCAAGACCGGCGATGACGACGATATTCGTACTGGAGACGGACCCGGAGAGACCGGCGGCAAGGGCAAAAGGGACTGTCAGCCCGTCCGACATGCCGATGACGATGTCCCGAATGGTATCGGATGCAGTAAAATGACGTTCAATATGCGTTAACTTTTCGGATTCGTTCACAATTTTCGCTCCTTGCGCAAGCGTCGTCGTTCAATCGTGATTTCCCTTCGGCGGATTTACCGGAGTACCGTTTGCCTTCACGCCTATGCCATTGTCGTAAACCATTTTTCCGCCATAATAACCGGTTCCCAAGACTAAAGCACAGGAGGCAATGGCAATTGCTAAATAAACAATAAGCGAGAATTTGAAAAGAGATTTTTTGCCTCGAAATATCATGAATAACCTCGCCGCGACAAGAATGCTTACCACCCACGCTGTAATATCCGCTAATGTACTATGGATTTCTAAAAATGAGGTGTTGCCCCGAGCATCTTCCTCGGGTCCGGTTGCTACAGACAGCCATGCGGATAAAACGGCAGCAAGCCAAATCCATATTCCTTGCCTCAGCGGTAAAGCACGGTGTCGGATCGATACAATCAGATCATACAGCAAACCGACGGTAATCAGCACGATCGGAAAGTGGACAAGAATAGGATGCGTGTGGTTTAAGATTTCATTCAACATTCGACTTCCCCCCTTAATGGATGGCTTTCGTTCTGACAGTGTCATTTTAACTTGTATTTATTTAAATTTTCTTAAATTTGCTGTTTCCATTCGGCAGCATCAAAAATATTTCAATTCGGTTTAAACTCAGCGTCGGCGTTGATCCCTTCTGGCCGCAAAACGTCTGGCGAACATCGGGTAATGACGTTCTTGTGTGCGAGGAATCCAAACTTCCGCTTTTGTTCCCAAGCCGATCTCGGAACGAATTCGGATCGTGCCGCGATGCGCTTCAACGATCCATTTGGCGATGGACAGTCCGAGGCCGGTTCCTCCTTGCGAGCGGGAGCGAGCTTTGTCCCCGCGGTAAAACCGCTCGAAGACATGCGGAAGATCTTCCTTGGGAATACCGCATCCGGTGTCAGCGACGCTCAAATAAACCGAATGGGATCGGAACTCGCCACTGACCTGTATCCGTCCCGTGAAGGACGTATATTTGAAGGCATTATCCATTAATATGACCAACATTTGGCGCAAACGCGCCTCGTCTCCCAAAATCGTCAATGGCCGCTGTACGTTTGTTTCGATTTTAACCCGCTTGTTTTCGGCGAGAAATCGAAACTGATCCGCCACTTCGAAAATCAGAGAATCAAGCGCAACATCGGAGGTTTGGATCTGTATCTGGTTAGAATCAGATCGCGCGAGCGTCAGGAGATCGACGATTAGCTTTCCCATCCGCTTACTTTCCTGAAGAATAACGGCGATATTGTGGCTCTCTTCTTCGATGGAACGTTCGGGATGGCGAAGCAGAAGTTCCGTACGGGCCTGTAAAACCGCGGTCGGCGTACGCAATTCATGCGAGGCGTCGGCTACAAAGCGCTGCTGCTTCACCCAAGAACGGTGGATAGGAACGAGCGCTTTCTGTGCGAGAAACAAGCCGGCAAGAATGGAAATGGCCGCGCCTGCCACGATTCCAACGGCAAGATCAAGCGATAGCAAACGGAGCGTATTTTCCACGTCTCTCAAGCTTCGGATAACGGTGATCGAATGTGCCTCGAGGCTGGCGTTAGTATTGAGAAACGTCAAAGCCCGAAAGCGATTGCCGCCCGCCGTCAAGGTTCGAATCGCCCGATCGGCGGAAGGCCTGCGCAGCTGCGCGGCTATCTTCGGATCGAGCGACCGATCGGGGGGATTGTCCGATCAAGCTACCGTTCGGATCCCAGAAAAGGTAAGTCGTTTTCTCATCCTGCTGGGGATCTTGATCCTTGCCGCGAATCAGCTCCGTCAAATTATGGAACGATTCAATTCGAGGCACCGATTGCATTAGCACTTCATCAGCTTCATGAATTAGGCGATGCCGCAAATGAACGTAAAGCACGGAGCTGAGCAACAAAAGAACGAGCAGGAGGACAGCGGCGTTCAGGATGGCCAGCCTAATACGGAGGTTACTGAACATCTGATTCACCCGTAAACTTGTAACCGACTCCACGAATGGTGCGAAGCGCCGAATCGGCGCCTAGAGAGGCTAGCTTCTTGCGGAGATGGTGTACGTACACGTCGACGGCCGTCAATTCCGACGATGAGTCAAAACCCCATACCCGTTCAAAAATCTGGTCACGGGTTATAATTCGGTCTTTGTTGCATAGAAAGCATTCCAGCATTTCGTACTCCTTGACCGTCAAATTCAGCGACGCGTCGCCAACGAATGCCGACCGATCCGCAGGAACGAGTCGGATGGAGCCCGCCTTTAATTCGCCTTCCTGCCCGATCGTGCCCTTCCGGCGAAGGACTGCCCGTGTGCGGGCTAGCAGCTCGGAGACAGCGAACGGTTTTGTGACGTAGTCGTCCGCACCTGCATCGAGCCCGGCCACCAGATCCTCCACGGCATCTTTAGCCGTCAGTATAATAACCGGAATTTCCTTGTTTTTCACTCTCAGCTTGCGGACGATATCGATTCCGTTCATTCCCGGCAACATCACGTCGAGAACGATCAAATCGTGAACGGCCTTCTCAGCCCAATACCAGCCATCATCGCCGTTCTCTATGCCGTCGGTCGTAAACCCTTCGCCTTCAAAGACGTCACGGACGATCCGAAGAAGAGAAGCATCGTCCTCTACCACCAGCACTCGCATTCTGATCCCACCCATTTCGGTCTCATCATCCTCACCATGTTATCAAAAAGCCAGGCTTTAAGAAAATTTAAATAATGTCCTGCTACACTGGTCCTGTAGCGCAAGGAGGATTGCCGATGGCCAAAATGAAAAAGAAATGGATCGTTCTTTGTTCCGCCGCGATCGGCGTCATTTATGCTTCGGAATATGTTGCGTCGAATTTCCAAGCATACCTGCCACAACCGAGAACGCGAGTCGGAACGGACATGCAGGCTTCAGGCAGCTTATACCCGATCGGCCCGACTTCCACAGAGGGCTTGCTTAACGCGGGCAATCCGATTCCGAGCAGTTCGGCACTTCCGGAAAAGAATGGCGAATCTCCAAACGCCGCCGCCAACGCTACTCCATCAGCGGACGCGCCTGCGAAGAGTCCGGGTTCTGTCAATAAACGCTACAACGACGGTACCTATACGGGGATCGGCAGCAACCGGCGGGGCTCGATTCAAGTTGCCGTCACGGTGAAGCGCGACAAAATTACGGATGTGGAAATCAGTGACTTCGCGATGCATTACTCCGAGAGCGATGTCGTCGATCTGCCGGACCAAGTGCTGCATAAGCAAAGCTCGCAGGTGGACAATGTATCCGGCGCCACATACAGCACGCAGGCTTTCGAGGATGCGGTAGCTGACGCACTGGCGCAAGCGAAGATTGGGTAGGTGGCTAGAGGCGATGCGAAGAACAAAGTTGTACATGGATACTGTCATCGACATTCAGTTAGAGACCGAACGGTCGAAGGCAGAGGCAGAGACGGCTATCGAACGGGCCTTCGCAGCATTTCGCAAGGTGGAGGACGCCTGCAGCCGATTTCATCCCGACAGCGAGCTCATGAGGGCTTGCTGTCAGATCGGCGTTTCGGTGCCAATCGGGTCTTACTTGTTCGAACCGCTAAAGTTCTCTTTGGAACTTGCGGATTGGACAAGCGGCATATTCGATCCGACGGTGGGTGGAACGATGGAGAAGCTCGGTTTTAACCGCAGGTACTTGACGGGTGAAATGGCGGACAATCCATCAGACAGTTCTGTCTCTTTTCGGGACATCGAGCTGGACGCGCATAATCGGACTTTGCTGCTGCGAAAACCAATGGTCATCGATCTAGGAGCGGTGGCCAAAGGGTTCGCCATCGATTTGGCGGCTAGGGAGCTCCGTCAGTTCGAACGCTTCATCGTCAACGCCGGCGGCGATCTGATCGCGGGTGGGGCAGATGAGCGAAACAACGTCTGGAACATCGGGATCCGTCATCCGAAACGGAGGGACGAGTCCGTTCAGACGGTGAACATATCGAACGAAGCCATCTGCACGTCCGGAAGCTACGAGCGAAGAAGCGCCGCCTTTGGAGGCGTCCATCATATCGTCGATCCACGAACAACATAGTCGCCGAACGCCTGGGTCAGCTGCAGCGTCATCGCTCCCTATGCCATGCTGGCTGACGCCTTTTCGACCGCCGCATTTCTACTGGGAGAGGAAGAGGCCGAGTCTCTTCTCGAACAGGCTGGGCTTCATGGCGTTTTCATCAAGCCGGATTTACGGATCGTCAAGGTTGGAGGAATGTAAGAAATGAAACCGAAGGTATGGCTCAAGTCGCCGAAAGGAAACGTACTGCTCATCCTGCTCGCGTTCCTGGGAATCGCCTCCGCCGCTTCCCGTGAATGGGATGGCGTGAAGAATGCCCTGATTGCGGTCGCATCGGCAGTCGCTTTCGACGCCGTCTGCTGTCTGATCGAGCGAAGGAAACGAATTTTTCTCGACGGTGCATTCATCACAGGTTTGATCGTCGCCTTGATTCTGAGCCTTACGTCTCCATGGTACGTCGTTGCGGCAACCGTCGCCGTATCCATTTTGTCCAAGCACTTGTTAGCTTACCGGAAAAAGCCGCTGTTCAACCCTGCGACCTTCGGATTGCTTTTGTCCGTTCCTATTTTTCATGCGCAGCAAAGCTGGTGGGGAGCGTTCGGGGATTTGCCGGTTTGGCTCTTGCCCGTCGTTCTGATCGGCGGCTTCTGGGTGACCAACCGGATTCAGAAATTTCCCCAAGTGTTCTCTTTCGCGGTCGTGTATCTTCTCGCGCTATTCGTCCTGGCCTCTGGCATACTGCCTATTCACGCTGAGAGCTTGCGGACCGGCGGCTTTTATGACGCGCTGAGACCGCCTTTTATCAACGCAGCGCTGTTTTTTGCCATGCTGATGCTGACGGACCCGCCGACTTCACCTGCCAAAACGGCTGATCAAGTCTTATTCGGAGTGATTGTCGGCGCTGCTGGCTCCGTTATCTACGGGCTGTTTGGAGGGCTGATCTATTTGTACATCGGATTGCTGGCCGGCAACGTTTATCAAGCGTTAAGATTCAAGTTTTCAAAGCGACCGACGAGAGCAGCGCGTCCCGAACCTGAAATTCAAACTCATCGCTATTTAAGCTAATTTAAAGCTTGTTTCTATATACTCGCAGTCAAGCATTCGATTCGAAAGCTCGCAGAAAACAACCTTGGAGGGATCGACGCATGGCATTATACACGAGAGTTGACCAGGATACTTGCATTGCTTGCGGAGCGTGCGGCGCCGCGGCGCCCGAACTTTTCGATTATGACGACGATGGGTTAGCGATGGGCATTTACGAGAACGACCGTAACCGAGGGGTAACGGCCATTCCCGGGAGTTTGTATGACGATCTTCAAGATGCCCTTGATGGATGCCCAACCGATTCGATCAAAAGCAGCGACCACTCCTTCTAAAACAGGACGTAGTCGATGATTCAGCAAAGACCAGGATACGAATAATGCCCCGTCCAGGGACGGGGCATTATTCGTATATTCTAAGTAAGTCATTTTCTCCGGGAGACGGCGATCGACTTTTGGAGCCGGTAGACAACTCTTTCAGTTTTGCGAACAGCATAGGGGACGGATCGTGTCGCCAAGGCTGTTTAATTCCTCCAGAGATAACCTCGCAACCACATCAAATCCCTTTCCGCGTCCACGGGGTCTCACGACAACAGTTCCCATATCAGAAATCGGACCGAGTCCTACTCCTGCCGGGAAGCTGTGAAAAATCATAACTTTATTGCTCCCCTTGGGCGGTTGCTCTTCCAGCTCCTCATTAAGGTTATTCAGTATTCTTGCTTGTTCCATCTGATCCAAATTTCCGCTCAAACGATAAATATCATAACCTAACGGATCGACCTTAATATTTCCTGTTTTGAAGGCTAAAGCAGCGGTTTCAATCGCTCTGCAAAATGGACTGGCCTGAATAGGAGCAGCAACCGGGATCCTTAATTTTTGAAAGGCATCTCCATACAAGACGGCTTGCATTCTTCCCAAAGCGGAGAGATTCCGCTGGGTCGTACAATCTTGAAAGCTTAAATTTGCTTGGTCCGTGCCTTCAGTGGCTTCCCCATGTCTGGAATAGAAAATGTAGCCGCCTTCTCGAAGCGAATTTAATAATGCGCGTTGAAATGATCTTGCATGTCGGCCATCATTTTGCATTGAAAAATCGGTTTGGTAGGCTGCTCCCGTTTCTAAGGAAACGATAGCGTAACGATGGGCTATTGCTTTATTCAAAGATTGCTGACTGGCGTAGTGATGGAATAGTGCCGGATGGCTTGCAGCGGCAAGCTTTAAATGCCCGAATAGGTCTGCTTGTTGAAAGTGGTGCGACGCTAATTGTGCAGAATGTATGATTGGTTTAGTAGGGTATGTCAAAAATATCGCTCCTTTAGTTTAATGCCACAGCCATAAAGACATATATAATGTATGCGCCATGGTGTAGGAGTGTCTTTTTTTTCGACGAGGTTGACAAAGAGGCGTCTCGTCGTTAATATACCTATAGGGGTATAGGTAATGGTTTGATATATTCTGAATTGTTCGCCACAAGTAACAAGGAACAAATCAAAGGAGGTTCTTGCATTGTCCGTTATTCACGCGAATCAAACGCTTGATTGCAAAGGTCTTGCTTGCCCAATGCCGATCGTGAAAACGAAGAAGGCGATGGATCAGCTTGAAGCGGGCCAGGTCATTGAAGTTCAAGCAACGGATAAAGGCTCGCTTGCAGATATCCAAAGCTGGGCGAAAAATACCGGCCATCAGTATCTGGGAACGGTAGAAGAGGGAGAGGTACTGAAGCATTATCTACGCAAATCCAGTCCGGGCGAAGTTAAGGAAGAGAGAAAACATCCCGATGTGGTTACGAATGAAGTCTTGTTAGCAAAGCTGGCAGCTGGTGAAAACGTAAAGATACTCGATGTGCGGGAACAGGCGGAAAATGTCTTTAACCGCATTCCGGGCGCCATCTCCATTCCGCTGGGCGAGCTCGAGAACCGCATCAACGAATTGAAGCCGGACGACGACATTCATGTCATCTGCCGCACGGGTACCCGCAGTGATCTTGCCTGTCAGCTGCTGACCGAGAAAGGCTTCAAAAACGTGACAAATGTAGAACCGGGGATGTCCGGATGGACTGGACCAACGGAAAACAACCATTAGTTATACAAAACTAATTACACAAAACGGAGGTTACCAACATGAGTACGAAAGTGGCCATTATCGCAAGCAACGGCGGTTTGTTCGACGCCTACAAGGTATTCAACATCGCAACGGCTTCAGCTGCAACGGATGCCGAAGTGGCGATCTTTTTCACCTTCGAAGGGCTTAATTTGATTCACAAGCAGGCGCATCATCAATTGCCGCTTCCGGCAGGAAGGGAACAAATCGCCGAAGGCTTCAAAAACGCAAACATTCCTAGCATCCCCGAGCTTGTCGCAATGGCACAAGAACTGGGCGTCAAGATCATCGCCTGCCAAATGACGATGGACGTCATGAACCTGAAAAAAGAAGATTTCATCGATGGCATCGAAGTCGGCGGAGCGGTCACGTTCCTGGATTTCGCCAAGGATGCCAACGTCTCGCTGACTTTCTAAAAACAAAGGGGGGAAACGTAAGATGGAGGCCACAACCGGATTGAGCATCATGACGGCCAAGGAACTCACCCAAATCGTCCTGGCCCACGAAGAACTGTTCATTCTCGACGTTCGCAACGAAAGCGACTTTAACGACTGGAAAGTCGAAGGCGAAAGCATCGATATCGTTAATATTCCTTACTTCGACCTGCTGGACGGCGTTGACGATGCGCTGGACAAAATTCCGGACGGCAAAAAACTGCTCGTCGTCTGCGCGAAGGAAGGCTCCTCGAAATTCGTGGCGGAACAAATCGTCGAAGCGGGCCGAACTAACGTGCAATACCTGGAAGGCGGCATGAAGTCGTGGAGCGAGCACCTGGAGCCGGTGAAGGTAGGCGAGCTCAATGGGGGCGGATCGTTGTACCAGTTCGTTCGGATCGGTAAAGGCTGCTTGTCTTATATGGTCGTCTCGAATGGCGAGGCTGCCGTGATCGACACGCTGCGCATGACGGATGTATTCGAGCAATTCGCCAAAGCGCAAGGCGCTCAAATCAAGCATACGCTCGACACGCACCTGCATGCCGACCATATCTCCGGCGGACGCAAGCTGGCAGAGCAAACCGGCGCCACCTACTGGCTGCCGCCGAAGGATGCAGGCGAAGTGACCTTTGCCTATGAGAAGCTTGAGGAAGGTCGGAACATCACGGTTGGCAACACGACGATTCGGATTCAGCCGCTCTACTCGCCGGGCCACACGATCGGGAGCACGTCGTTTATCGTGGACGACCAGTATCTGCTGACCGGAGATATTCTGTTCATCGAGTCGATCGGCCGTCCCGATCTCGCAGGCAAAGCCGAGGACTGGGTGAGCGATCTGCGTGAAACGCTGTACAGCCGTTATAAGGGATTACCGCAGGATCTGTTTGTCCTGCCGGCTCATTTCGGCAAAGTAACGGAGCTGGGTGAAGGCGGCAGGGTGATGGCGAAGCTGTCCGATCTGTATCGCAATAACCCCGGCCTGAACATGAAGGAAGAAGATGCGTTCCGCCGAGCGGTAACGGAAAACCTGCCGCCGCAGCCTAACGCCTATCAGGAAATCCGCCAAACGAATATGGGCAAAATGAACCCAAGCGAAGACGAGCAGCGCGAGATGGAAATCGGTCCGAACCGCTGCGCCGTGCACGATCGTTAAATAAGGAGGAAAAATGATGAAAGCAGATCTTGTTCTAGATACGAAGGGAATGGCTTGCCCGATGCCGATCGTGAAGGCGAAGAAGGCGCTCGACGGTCTCGCCCCGGGCCAGATTATGGAGGTACAATCCACGGATAAAGGATCCGTGAATGACTTTCAAGCGTGGGTCAAGCAAACGAAACACGAGCTTCTTAGCTATAAGGAAGAAAGCGGCATTTATAAATTCTTTGTGAAGAAGATCTAATGGCTCTAAAGGGAATAAGCGAACACATCGGCGTGTTCGCTTATTTCAACTCGTCGTAAACAATCGTTACGCCGAGCGTGCAGTAGCTTTCTTCTTTATAGTGACCCTGCGGGCAGGCTTTGGTGCAGCACGCTGCATTGCTTACCGCTTGTAGCCTGTCATCGCATACCGGGCATTTATCTTCAAATAAAGCCAGGACCTTTCTTAACACCATTACACCTCATTCCACATGCGTTTAATCGGTTTTATTATATCCCTTTTTCGATTATTCGTATATGGCTTACATGAAACTCAGTGCCTAGAAAATCAAAGGAGGAGGCCGATGGACGTTCTGCTATATATTGTTATGATTGTGCTCGGTTTGGTGGGATCCTTCTTTTCCGGCTTGCTTGGGATCGGCGGGGCGATCATCAACTATCCCTTGCTGTTATATATTCCGTTGCTATTCGGCGTCGCTCATTTCTCGGCGCATGAAGTGTCTTCGATAAGCATGTTTCAAGTTTTTTTTTGCTTCGCTCGCGGGCGTATTGGCGTTTCGGAAAAAAAGCAAAAACGGCCCTTCGGTCGTACACAAGGGGCTTGTCCTGTATATGGGCAGCAGTATCCTTGTAGGAAGTCTGATCGGCGGATTCGTTTCCGGCATGTTGAACGGCGATGTTATTAATCTGATCTACGGTATCCTTGCCGTGCTCGCGGTCATCCTTATGCTCATTCCGCGGAGAGGTACGGAAGAGGCGGGTACGGATCAATTGCGCTTCAATAAATGGATTGCGGTAGTCGCCGCTTTTGTGGTAGGCATCGTGTCAGGTATCGTGGGAGCCGGCGGCGCGTTTATACTCATCCCGATTATGCTGACGGTTCTTAAGATTCCGACACGCACGACAATCGCCTCTTCGCTCGCCATCGTCTTTATATCGGCGATTGGCGGCGTCATCGGAAAAATCACCGGCGGCGATATTCCGCTGTGGCCAACCGTGTTCACCGTTATCGGGAGTCTGATCGGTGCGCCGCTAGGCTCGAAAATAAGCGCCAAAATAAACGTGAAAGTGCTGAGATACGGCTTATTTGTATTGATAGCCCTCACCGCTGTTAAGGTTTGGTCGACCATCCTTTAAAGCGCATCCGATAGGGGTTGTAATTCTTTTTTCAAACCTTGTATTATACCTATAGGGGTATAAGTATAGAGATGAAAGGCGGGTTTCATTATAATGGCAGATCAATCGACGATCGTGCTGTTCAGCGGCGATCTGGATAAAGCAATCGCGGCGTTTATTATTGCGAACGGTGCGGCAGCCTATGATCATGAAGTGACGATCTTCTTCACCTTCTGGGGTTTGAATGCACTCCGCAAGGACGAGGTGGTTAAAACAAATAAAGGCTTGCTTGAGAAGGCGTTTGGCTGGATGATGCCGCGCGGCGCCAAGAAGCTGGGCTTATCTAAAATGAACTTCGCGGGTCTTGGTCCCCAGATGATCAAGCATGTCATGAAGAAACACAACGCATTGACGTTGCCTCAATTGATCGAGCTTGCACAAGAGCAGGGGGTAAAGCTTGTGGCTTGTACGATGACAATGGATCTGCTCGGCCTGCAGCAGGAAGAGTTAATCGACGGTTTGGAATATGCAGGCGTAGCCGCGTATCTGGGTGATGCGTCGAACGGCAAGGTCAATTTGTTCATTTAATCGGTGTCGATATTTATTTTTTGCTCTATACTATACCTATACTGGTATGACTGAGAGGAGCAGATAAGATGGAATACAATTACACGGATTCGATGAAAACGCGCCTTCGCCGAATTGAAGGTCAGATCCGAGGCGTGCTGCGGCTGATGGAGGAAGGACAGTCCTGTAAGGACGTCGTAGCGCAGCTGTCAGCCGTTCGCAATGCCTCGGACAAGGCTATTGCACAGATCGTAGCGGAAAATCTGCATCAGTGTATATTGGCTGAGCAAGCCGCCGGCAATCAAGATACCGGAAAAATGGTACAAGAGGCCGTCGAGTTGTTAGTGAAGAGCCGTTAATCGCACACTTGGCCGGTTGATAAAACCATGAATAAGGAGAGAGACCATATGGCATTCAAGATTCCAAAGACATCGACGCCGCAGGATGTGGCTGACAAGCTGAACAAGGGGGAGAAGCTAAATCTGCTTGACGTTCGTGAGCCAGATGAGTGGGCGGCCGGTCATGTCGAAGGTGCCAAGCACATTCCGCTGGGCCAGCTTACCGGACGGATGCATGAATTGGACCCGTCGAAAGAGACCATCGTGATCTGCCGAAGCGGCAATCGGAGCGGCCTGGCTTGCGAATTGCTCAGCGAGCAGGGATTCGACGTTGTGAATATGACCGGCGGACTGAACGCTTGGACGGACAAGCTGGTATCTCTAACGCTATAAAATAACCACGAACTGCGGCAGCTGCGTCATCGATCAGCTGCTGCAGCGCTGTAGAGAGGACTTCATATGATACTCTTGTCTGTCCTTGCCGGGGCTGTGATCCTGTGGGTCCTGCACGGGTATTTGCCCGTTCCTTCCCTCTATAATGTGCACGGCATTGAATGGGTGGATTCAAATCAAAACAATCCAAATGTGAAAATACTCGATGTAAGGGATGCGTCGGACTATCTGGAGCGACATGTTCCCGGCTCGATCAATATATCACTCGGACGCCTGCCTTATGTGTGGCATAAAGAGCTATCCCAGGAAAACAAAGTTGTTATATTGTCCGCAAGCCGTTATCAGCGCAATAAAGCCGCCCGCATCTTGCATAAGCGCGGTTTCCGGCAACTATATGCGGTAAAAGGTCATGTTTTTATGCCGACAGGCAAACGATCCAATGCGGAAGGGTGTGGATGTTTTGGACATGGGTACAATCATTAACATTGTATTTATCGCGCTTGTCGTTTGGTTTGCTTATACGAGGTTTAAACCGGCTAAAGGGCTCCGGAACCTGAACGCAGAGCAATTCCGTACTGAAATGGCGACAACCACACCAGGCAGACCGACGGTCGTGGATGTTCGTGAGCCGAGCGAATATAAGAGCGGATTTATTGCCGGTGCCAAAAACATTCCGTTATCCCAATTGAAGGGACGACTCTCCGAGATCCCGAAGGATCAACCGGTTCTGCTCTATTGCCGAAGCGGGATGCGAAGCAAAAGCGCGGCGAAGGTGCTGCAGAAAAGCGGACATCAAAAACTGTCTCATTTGCAAGGCGGTCTGAGCGCTTGGAACGGCAAACTAGCACGTAAGTAATGTCAGTTCAACGTTTGATGGAGACCGCTTAGGGTAACGATAACACGATTGAGAAATTCAATTGAATACGTTCTGATTGTTGAGGAATGATGATTATGGGAGGCGACACTAATGTTCCATTATACGGTTGATACAACCAAAACGCCTGAACAAGCGATTGAAGCTTTGACGGAAAATCTAAAGGCAGAGAAGTTCGGCGTCCTGTGGCAGCTAGATATGAAGCAGAAGCTGCAAGAGAAAGGCGTTGAATTTGAAATGCCGTATCAGATCCTGGAAGTATGTAATCCGGTCGAAGCCAAGCGTGTATTAACTGAAAACGCATTGGTCGGATACTTTCTGCCTTGCAAACTGGCCGTGTATGTGGAGAACGGCACGACCAAGATCGGCATGCCAAAGCCGACGGCGGTGATTGGGCTTGTGGAGAACGACGCCTTGATGAACATAGCCTCTGATATCGAAAAGCGTTTGACCGCTTGCGTGGATAAGAGCATCTAAGTCATAGCTTACGAGGGCGCTGTCCCAAAAGCCCTTCTAAAGTTGAAACAAGAGGCTGAAATGAAGCCGAATTAGTAAAACGGGACGAAGCAGAGGTATTTTCCTGCTTCGTCCCGTTTACGTTTTTGGTCTACGGCTACTTTCTTGAGCAAATTATGGGCAAGAAACGATGATGGCGCACAAGCGACTTCTATCACGAAGCAACAGAGCATCTGAAGCAAAGGGCAGGAACGGTGACCGACAGGGACAGGACTGGGTCTTCCGATCGCTCATTCTAAGGATGTCATTTTCTCCAGGAGGCAGCAATCGACTTAATGCGGCGGTAGGCAGAACGGTCTTTCAGCTTTGCGAACAGCGTATGGGACGGATAATCGAAATTGACCTCGATTAACCAGACTTTCCCTGACCGATCGATTCCGTAATCGATACCGATCTGTCTGGAATACTTATAGCGGTCGAATCGGTTGCAGATCCTATAACTTAGCTTTTTTTAGCATCTCCATCTTAGCGGCATGGCTCTTTTGCCCCGCCTGACGAAGAGCCTCAGGCACGGACAATACGTATCCATTGCCTCGCCTAACGTTGGTAATCACGCTTCCTGCGCCTGCTACCTTAGCCAGCATCCCGATATAGGTCCAGCGGCTTCGATGACGCATCATCATGACGCGAATGTCGAACGATCTTCCTCCTGCTTTAGCGAGCGGAATCGCTTTTTGAACGACGTGAATCGGCTTTTTCCGAAGCTTGAGCTTGCGATGCAGCGCATTGGGGGGAAGGTAATTCGGTCGCCTTTCCGCTAACCTTGACATACTTATAGCGGCCGGAATCCGTCTTCCAGGCTTTGATGATACCGGCGCCTTGATGTTCGTAATTCGGCTTGATATAGACGGATCCATATTTGTTCAAGTAGCTTCGGAGGCTCATCTTGCCATAGACAGCCGTTGGCGGCATATGGCTGCGGACAAGATTGTCTTTGTAATAAAAACGGTGAAGCTCCCATTTGCCCATCGGTTCACTTCTCCTCGAGGTTCGTCGCTCTTCTTCATTATATGGGCATCTGCGGGACCGGGTTGGGCATTTTCCGAATCGGGCTCGTCGCCGTAAGGGCTTCGGATTTTCAGAAATATGGGCCGGGTCGGATGTCCCCAATCGCTTTAGCGCACATATGATATTCCTACTTGGCAAAAAATTCTGGATAACTGTGGCTAATCGGAGGAGGAAATGAACAACAAACGGCTTGCTTTCTTTTTGTCAATTGGCGTGTTTATCGTCCTTTTATGCGTTTGGATATTGGTTTCGGACAGCGGATTCGTTCCGCTCTTATTTTTGCCCTCTCCAAGCTCCGTGTGGCAAGCCTTTGTTTCTGATGCTTTTGGCCAGGGCTACCACGGGTCAAGTCTTTTGGAATCATCTGGGCACGAGTCTCGCTCGAATTCTCATTGCCTTTCTGTGCTGCGTCCTGACGGCGGTGCCGATCGGACTATTATGCGGGAGATGGCATTCGATTCGCGCTATTGTCGCTCCGCTTGTTCATTTTTACCGGCCATTACCGCCATTGGCCTACTATACGCTTTTAATTTTATGGTTTGGAATCGGGGGAGATGTCGAAGATCATGCTTTTATTTCTTGCTGGCTTCGCTCCGATTTTTATCGCTTGCGTGTCCGCCGTCGAAAGCTTAGATCCCGCCAAAATGCTGGTTGCTCGGATCTTAGGCGCATCGGGCTGGAAGCTTTTCCGATACGTCATTTTCCCTTCCACGCTTCCGGATATCTTTGTTGGCATGCGAACTTCTTTAGGGTTCATCTACACGACGCTTGTCGCAGCGGAGATGGTGGCGGCGGAATCGGGTGTCGGATGGATGGTGCTGGATGCCAGCAAATTTTTGAAGAGCGATCATGTCTTTGTCGGGATTCTGGCGATGGGATTGACCGGGTTGGTTCTCGAAGGTTGTTTCCGGTGTCTGGAACGTCTGTTCGTACCTTGGAAAGGCAAAGCCGAGTAATCGAGGAGGAGTGGTACAATTGAAATTTATACGCCTTGTCGGAATCGTTCTGCTTGCCGCCATGATGGGGCTAATAGCGGGGTGCGGGGACCCGGGCAGTAAATCGAAGGAAATCCGTATCGGGTTTCAGACCATTCCGAACACAGAAGCCGTGGCAAAAGGCGCAGGATGGCACGAAAAAGCCCTGAGCGGATGGAAGGTAAAATGGGTTCCATTTGACTCCGGACGCGACGTAAACAACGCCTTGGCGTCTGACAGCATTGACATCGGATTGGTGGGGTCCACATTAGTTTCGACCGGTTTGTCAAAAGGGATCGATTATGAAGTGATATGGCTTGCAGACGTGATCGGGGACAATGAAGCCTTGGTCGTCAAAGACACAAGCGGCATTCAGGAGATAGGGGACTTGGTCGGAAAAACGATTGCCGTTACTTTTGGCTCTACCACGCAATATTCCTTGCTGGGCGCCTTGCAGGCTTCGCAAATCGATTCAGGCAAGGTTCATATCATAGATATGAAGCCGGCCGATATGCTGGCTGCCTGGAATCGGGGAGATATCGACGGCGGTTACGTCTGGCAGCCGACCTTGCAGCAAATGCAGCAAAACGGGGGGACATGTGCTGATCACAAGCGGGCAACTGGCACATAAAGGCATCGTTACCGCAGACGTAATCGTTGTTCGCAAGTCCTTTGCAGAAAGTCATCCCGAGCAAGTCAAAACCTATCTCGCTTCGCTGAATAAAGCCGTGACGTTATTTCGAAGTCATCCCGATGAAGCTGCCGCAGTCGTAGCCAAAGAATTTGGGATTTCGCATGAAGAAGCCTTAGAGATGATGAAAGAATTGATTTGGCTTTCAGCCGATGAGCAGTTGACCTCCGATTATTTAGGAACGCCCGATCATCAGGGGAACTTTGGGAAAGTGCTGGAGGATACGGCGCATTTCCTGAAGGAGCAAAACCTGATCGACCAGGTGCCTTCTCAAAAGGTATTCCAGGATGCCGTTTCTTCTCGTTTATTGCAAGAAGCTGTACGCGGAGCCGGGAGAAGTCATGAAGGTTCTTGAATTGAAGCATATTTCGCTTGCGTATGAACAAGGCAAGAAAACATTTTGTGCCTTGCAAGACATAAATTTGACGATAGACGAGGGGGGAGTTCGTAACCATCGTTGGACCGTCAGGCTGTGGAAAAAGCAGTTTGCTGGGAATATTCGCAGGAACCTTAACGCCAACGAACGGAGAAGCGCTCTTTCTTGGCCGAAGAATCGAAGGACCCAGTTTAGAGCGCGGAATCATGATGCAGCAGGCCACATTATTTCCTTGGTTGACCGCGATGGACAATGTGGCGTTTGGCTTAAAGATGCAAGGGATCTTAAAGCCAGAGAGAAACAGACGAACGCAAGATGCACTCAGAAGCGTTGGTTTGGAATCCTCGGTTCGACGATATCCTTATGAACTTTCAGGCGGAATGAAACAACGTGTATCATTGGCGCGAACGCTAGTGACCAACCCGAAGATCGTTTTCATGGATGAGCCGCTGGCTTCAGTAGATGCCTTCACTAAACGCCGAATGCATGATTTATTTGTAAAATTGTGGAAAGATACCGGAAAAACATTCGTTATGGTGACGCATGATGTTGATGAGGCTATTCGATTAGGAACAAAATTGATCGTTATGGGAGCCCATCCAGGCCGACTGATTGCTCAATACAATATTCGCGACGATAGTTGCGGCCGCGAATCGATGGAATATGAACGCGAGCACGAACGATTGGCGGAAGTTGTATTTGAATTGCTGAAAAATGAATGAGAATAGTATAGATCGGAAGCAGCTAGATTTGAAATTTAAGCGACAACGAAATCCTTTGATCAAAAGCAATTCGTCTTTTCACGAATTGCTTTTCATTTTGATCACCAAACGATACATAAATGAATGAACAATAAGTTGCAATCTTCGAATAATGTTGCGAGATAATTTATAAGAACTATAGAAAGGTCTCTGAATAAAACGTTTAGCCTTCCAAATGAGATAGTTTTGTTCCTTCATGAAATGTCCATCAACTGCGATGAGCCACTCGTCATCTTTTGTTTGGAGATGATCTACATGATGCATTCCATCCTTACGCCAGTTCCCTTCTTGGTCGGATCCAGTTAGCGAGCATCGCTCTATGATTTCCTCTGCATACTCGTACTCATTCAGCTTTTTGATACGAGCGGCTCTAACCATCTTTCCGTACGATGGAACTCCATCT
>NZ_JAPDHZ010000006.1 GCF_029525555.1 Cohnella ginsengisoli
CTAAAGCGCAGCAAAGAGAACCACCTTCTTCGGAAGGTGGTTTTTTCGTTGGTTTTGCAGGATGGTTTTGCAGGTTGATGGCCAGAGAGCAGGGCAAGCGGCAGAGGAGTGTGGCGGAGAGGAGATCCGTTATCAGCTTTTAAGATGCCAAAAATAGCATGCTTAGCTGCAAATAGCGGAACTAGGGTCCGCTAAGGGGGGGGAAATGGTCTATCTGGCCGAACTGCGGAACGATAGTCGCAAAGCCAGTTGTAATTTGGCATATGCATGGGTAAAAGAATACAGAAACTTTTATTATTAATCATTTAAATTCAGTAACCCTTAAGCCGGATTTCATATTCAGTTCAAAAACCAGGGTTAAGATACGGACATACCGATAAAATAAGAATCAAGGGAAGGCGGAACATCTTATGTCCAAGGTAATTGCGGCTAGTACGCTTGCGCTCGCTATAAGCATCGGAGGCGCGTTTTGGGGTAACGGCGCGCAGGCTTCGACGTCCAGCGCAAAGCTGCAGACGGAGCAATGGATGTGGAGTATCGCTGCGCTCGCGGATCACGACGGGTCGAGGGACCGGGCTGACGACCAGAGCGAGGACGGGTCGGCAAGCGCTACGGCAGAAACGACGAAATAACAAAACGGAATTTCAAAGACTTAGGCGCTTGAGGGTCTCTTAAAAAAAGCAACAATGCCGCTATCTACGTTGATGATATTCACGAGCTCCCAGCCATGCCTTCCCCAAAGGGAAAACGATTCGTCCAGATACCAGTTGGACAGGGAGGCGTCTCGGCCGGGCGCCAGACAATCGCGGACCGTTACGTCGGCTGCGTATTCCCATCTGTGTGCGATTCCTTCGCGATTTGAAGGCGCATCCGGCAGTCTTTGTTGGGGAAGATCCCAGCGTACGCGAACGGAAGCCTGGGAGAGCGCTTGAATAATATCTTGCCGGTCTGTAGCTTCCAGCGTGAACAATCGCGGAGGCCGCGGGATATGAAAAGCGGCATGAGAGTGATAAACCTGCAAAACCAACGTACATAGAGGCAGTCCCTCCTTATCGTTCACGACATACCAAGCGCATCTCTCCCGTTCCTCCGGAGGTCCCCACCTTTCGACGGAGTTCTTCAGATTAAATCCGGATTTTACGATAAAGCCTTCCTGTACGATTCGTTCGCAAACGGGTGCCATAAACCTCTGGATCCAGACGCCGTAGGCGCGGTCTCCGTTTTGTTCGAACAGGCTGGTTAATTCCTGCTCCCCCCTGAATCCATACCTCTCTCCAGCTGATGTTTAAAATCTCTTGAAGTGGCTCCACGAGCGAATGGATCGGATGCTCATTCTTCATCATACATAACAACTCCTTTTCTTTATTTAACACCGGTAAATTACAATTTAACACTGTTACAATAAACCAATGTGCTATAATTGTCAAAACAAATCGGAGGTTAAACATGGCGAGAAGGCGAGTCCGACCTGCAATATCGGAGTCGGGTCAAGAAGGAAACGACGCGCTTCATACGCCGCTCGACCGGACCCGCATCGAGAACGCGGTTTTGGACATGCTGCGGGACGGCGGGCTGGACAGTCTGAGCATGCGCAAGATCGCGGATGTGCTTGGCGTGAAGGCGCCGGCTTTGTATTATCACGTCAAGGACAAGGAGCAGCTCCTGCATTGGCTGGCGGAACGCATTAGCGTCGACGTACCGACGCCGGACGAATCGCGATCCTGGCGAGAACAGCTAAAGGAATGGGCCTCGCTTTTCCGGCTGGCGCTTCTTCGGTATCCTGACGCCGTGCCGATCATGAATGCTACGTTTGCGGCGAGTCCCAGCCGGCTGGCGCATATCGAGTTCCTGTATCGAACCTTGATCAAGGCGGGCTTCGAGAACGCGCATACGCCTTGGCTGGCATCGATGCTTAAAAGTTATATTTACGGCTATGTCGAAGAGGAAAGTCGCTTGCGTTCACAAGCGAAAGAAGCCGCCCTGAGCCAGAATGAACATGGGAGGCGTCAGCAAGAAAAATTCGAGTCGCTGTCGCAAGAACGCTATCCGTATCTAATTAGACTCGCCCAATATACGACATCCGCTGATTGGGACAGGGAGTTCAACTTTGGCCTCAGCGTGCTGCTGGATGGATTCGAAGCACGTCTCAGCAAGCAATCGGTGGCATCGGAAGCGTACCGGGAGTAACGGTTCGACGCTAATCTAGAGACTGCCAGATACGGCATCCAGTGTGCCTTGACAGCCCCTAGTGCCTCTGCTAAGATTGCCTATAATTCAATTCGGAAAATCCAAAAAAGCGCATTTCCAAAGGAGGAAAATGTTCGTGTGGCAAAATAAATTCGCCAAGGAAGGCTTGACGTTCGACGATGTCTTGCTCATCCCGCGCAAGTCGTCGATCCTGCCGAGGGACGTCAGCGTCCAAACGGCGCTCAGCCCTTCCGTGAAGCTGAATATTCCGTTGATCAGCGCCGGAATGGACACGGTCACGGAGTCGGCTCTGGCGATCGCCATCGCCCGCGAAGGCGGCATCGGCATCATTCATAAGAACATGTCCGTCGCCCAGCAAGCCGAGGAAGTCGACCGTGTCAAGCGCTCGGAGAGCGGCGTCATCACGAATCCGTTCTCGCTCACGCCGGAGCACCATGTCTACGACGCCGAGGAGCTGATGGGCAAGTACAGGATCTCTGGCGTGCCGATCACGGACGACGGCGGCAAGCTGGTCGGCATCCTGACGAACCGCGATCTGCGCTTCGTTCACGACTACTCCATCAAGATCAAAGACGTGATGACCAGCGAGAATCTGGTGACCGCGCCGGTAGGCACGACGCTTCAAGAGGCGGAGCTGCTGCTTCAGAAGCATAAGATCGAGAAGCTGCCGCTCGTGGACGACTCCAACACGCTGAAGGGTCTCATCACGATTAAGGATATCGAGAAGGCGATCCAGTTCCCGAACGCGGCGAAGGACAAGCACGGTCGCCTGCTGGCTGGTGCAGCCGTCGGCGTGTCCAAGGATACGTTCGAACGCGCGGACGCGCTGGTGAAGTCCGGCGTCGACGTGCTCGTCGTCGATTCGGCGCACGGCCACCACATCGATATTGTCACCATGGTCCGCAAGCTGCGCGAGCGGTTCCCCGAGCTGACGATCGTGGCCGGCAACGTGGCCACCGGCGAAGCGACGCGCGACTTGATCGAAGCCGGCGCTTCGGTCGTCAAGGTCGGTATTGGGCCGGGCTCGATCTGCACGACGCGCGTCATCGCAGGTATCGGCGTGCCGCAGATCACGGCCATCTACGATTGCGCCACTGTCGCTCGCGAGTACAATGTTCCGATCATCGCGGACGGCGGCATCAAGTATTCGGGAGAGATCACGAAGGCGATCGCGGCGGGTGCGAGCGCGGTCATGCTCGGCAGCCTGTTCGCCGGCACCGAAGAGAGCCCGGGCGAGTCGGAGATCTACCAGGGTCGCCGGTACAAGTCTTACCGGGGCATGGGCTCGATCGGCGCGATGAAAGAAGGGTCCAAGGACCGTTATTTCCAAGAGGACGATTCCAAGCTGGTACCGGAAGGCATCGAAGGCCGCCTGCCATACAAGGGGCCTCTTCGCGACACGCTGCACCAGTTGCTCGGCGGCCTGCGCTCCGGCATGGGCTACTGCGGTACGGCGACGCTGGATGAGCTGAAGAACGATACCGAGTTCGTCCGAATCACGGGCGCAGGCTTGCGCGAGAGCCATCCGCACGACGTGCAGATCACGAAGGAAGCGCCGAACTATTCGATGTAAACGGCATTCTGCAAACGATCGAAAATGAAGAGCCGCAGGGCGAGCGAACGTCGCCTTGCGGCTTTTGCCTTTGGATGCGGTATGTTACAATAACAGACGGAGTTCAAGGCCTCGTCCGACTCATAAATAAGTTAGGAAAAAAAGGAGAGTCGCGTGTTGAATCAAGCTTATGTTCGCTATGCGAAGCAATCCCGCGCTGTCATGTTTAAGCTTCTAGCCATCCTACTTCTAGCCGCCTTGCTGCAAGCGATGCTGCTGCCGCGCTCTTCGGCCGCCACGAACGATATCAGCGGTCTTCAACTAAATGTAAAGTCAGCCTTCTTGATGGACGCGGATACCGGCCAAGTGCTGTACCAGAACAACGCGGACGAAGCGTTGCCGCCTGCCAGCATGACAAAGATGATGACGGAATATCTCGTATTCAAGGCTATTCAGGACGGCAAGATCAGCTGGGACCAGGAGATTACCGTTCAAGAGAATGCGGCCAAGCAGATCGGCAGCCGGGTGTTCCTGGCCGTAGGTGACAAGCATACGGTTAGAGAGCTATACATCGCGATGGCCGTCGGATCCGCGAATGACGCCACGACTCAGCTTGCCGAGACGGTCGGCGGCTCCGAGGAGGCGTTCGCCAAGCTCATGAACGAGACGGCGAAGCAGCTCGGCATGAACGACTCGCATTTTATCAACTCGACCGGTCTTGACCGCGCGGATATGCCTGAGGCTTATCGTCCGACTTCGATCGAAGGCGAGACGGTGATGTCGGCTCACGACTCGGCGCTGCTGGCTTACCATATATTGAAGGACTACCCGGAGTTCCTGGAGTATTCCAAAATGCAAACTTATCAGTTCCGCGAACGGGACAAGCAGCCGCTAGTCAACTGGGACTGGATGCTCGAGTCGAACAAGAACGTGCAAAATTTTAAGAAATTCGCCTACCCCGGCGTTGACGGCCTGAAAACGGGCCATACTTCCAATGCGGGCAACTGCTTCACCGGCACGGCACTCCAGAACGGCACGAGGCTCATCGCGGTCGTCATGGGGGTGCCGGGCAATTCGAACGACGGCAAGCGATTCCTCGAGACGGCCAAGCTGTTCGACTACGGCTTCGGCAGCTTCGAGAAGAAAACGCTCGTGCAGCCTAAGACGGCGATCGCCGAACACGAGACGTTGAAGGTGAAAAAGGGCGGCAAGAAATCGGTACAAGTCGTCACCGGACAGGACGTCACCGTCATGCTGCCGAAGACGAGCAAGGTCGAAGCGCAGCTCAAAGAAGTCGTGCCGACGAGCGATCCGCTGGTCGCGCCGCTGAAGCAAGGGGATAAGGTGGGCAAGGCCACCTACACATACAAGGATCCCGTCACGCAGGAGGAAAAGTCGGTCACCGTCGATCTGGTCGCGACCGAGGACGTGAACAAAGCCGGCTGGTTCAAGCTCATGCTGCGGGCGATCGGCGCATTTTTCAGCGGTCTTTTCAAGGGGATCGTCAATCTGTTTTGATCGGCGGAATCCCGACCGTACGGGTTGTCTATCCTTGGCCATTCCTGTAAAATAAATGCTTAGAATGTATTGGAGGCGTGGGTAAAAATGGAGACAGGCACATCGAGAGTTAAGCGCGGCATGGCAGAGATGCAAAAGGGCGGCGTCATCATGGACGTCATGAACGCCGAGCAGGCGAAGATCGCCGAAGCGGCAGGCGCTACGGCGGTCATGGCGCTCGAGCGCGTACCGTCCGATATCCGGGCGGCCGGCGGCGTAGCCCGCATGGCGGACCCGACGATCGTAGAGGAAGTCATGAAGGTCGTCAGCATCCCGGTCATGGCGAAGGCGCGGATCGGTCACTATGTCGAAGCCAAGGTACTCGAATCACTCGGCGTCGACTACATCGACGAGAGCGAAGTCCTGACGCCGGCCGACGACGTGTTCCATATTAGCAAGGGCGACTTCACCGTGCCGTTCGTATGCGGCGCCAAGGACCTGGGCGAGGCCCTGCGCCGCATTCAAGAGGGCGCGTCCATGCTTCGCACGAAGGGCGAGCCGGGCACGGGCAACATCGTCGAAGCCGTACGCCATATGCGCCTCATCTCGGGTCAAATCCGCAAGGTTCAGAACCTGGCGAAGGACGAGCTCTATCACGAAGCCAAGACGCTGGGCGTACCGTACGAGCTGCTGCTGGGTGTGCATGAGACGGGCCGCCTTCCGGTCGTCAACTTCGCGGCCGGCGGCATCGCGACGCCTTCGGACGCCGCGCTGATGATGCACCTGGGCTCCGACGGCGTATTCGTCGGCTCCGGCATCTTCAAGTCCGACAGCCCCGAGAAGTTCGCTCGCGCGATCGTCGAAGCGACGACGCACTACGAGGACTACGAGCTGATCGCCCGCGTCTCCAAGAACCTCGGCACGCCGATGAAGGGTATCGAGATCTCCAAGCTGGAGCTGTCCCAGCGCATGCAGGACCGCGGCATCTAATCGCCGCAGCCGTCTTCGGGCGGCTCATCGCTTGAACCGGCGGCCGCGAGTCGCCGTGGCAAGCCACAGATTCGGGCGGTCTCGCCCCGGCATACCGCCGGCCGCGAGGCCGCCCCGATTGGTTTAGAAGGCTGAACACGAAGGAAGGTCGTACACCCATGAAAATCGGAGTTCTGGCGCTGCAAGGCGCTGTAGCGGAGCATATCCGCAGCATCGAGCTCGCCGGCGGCGAAGGCGTCGCGGTCAAGCGCACGGAGCAGCTGGAAGAGATCGACGGCCTCATCATCCCGGGCGGGGAGAGCACGACGATCGGCAAGCTGATGCGCAAATACGGGTTCATCGAAGCGGTACGCGGCTACGCTGCGGCCGGCAAACCCGTTTTCGGTACTTGCGCCGGCCTGATCGTGCTTGCGGAGCGCCTGACAGGCGACGAGGAGCCTCACCTGCAGCTGATGGACATGACGGTCGCGCGCAACGCGTTCGGACGCCAGCGCGAGAGCTTCGAGACCGATCTGCCCGTCAAGGGCATCGAGTCTCCGCTGCGTGCGGTGTTCATTCGCGCCCCTCTCATCACCGAGGTCGGGCCGGACGTTGAGGTGCTGTCCGTCTACAAGGACGAGATCGTCACCGCCAGACAGGGGCATCTGCTCGCGGCCTCGTACCATCCCGAGTTGACGGACGATTACCGCCTGCACGGCCTGTTCATCGACATGGCGCGCGAGGCGGCGGGCCAAGGCCAAGGACAAGCATAGACGCACAAGCATAGGCTAGGGCACGCGCCTACGCCATCGTATATTTCCCTTCGCAGGGTCAGGAGGATCACCTACAGATGATCGATATCAAGTTGCTGCGCACCGACTACGGCAAGGTCGCGGATGCGCTGAAGAAGCGAGGCGCTTCGGAGGAGCTGATCGCCGCGTTTCCGGCAATCGACGCCAGACGCCGCGAGTTGCAGACCGAGAGCGACAATCTAAAAAAACCGGCGCAACGTCGTTTCTCAAGAAGTCGCCAAGCTCAAAAAGAGCGGCGGCGACGCTGAGGGACTGATCGCCGAGATGAAGGACGTCGGCGACCGGATCAAGCAGATCGACGAGGAGCTTCGCGGCCTTGAGGCCGAGTCCGACGCGCTGCTGCTCGCCGTGCCGAATATCCCGCACGAGAGCGTGCCGGTCGGCGCGAGCGAAGCGGACAACGTCGAGATCCGCCGCGTCGGCGAGCAGACGAGCCTCGGCTTCGAGCCGAAGGCGCACTGGGAGATTGCCGAGGGACTCGGCATCCTCGACTTCGAGTCTGCGGCGAAGGTCACGGGCTCGCGCTTCGTTTTCTATAAGGGCCTCGGCGCGCGTCTGGAGCGCGCGCTCATCAACTTTATGATGGATCTGCACGCGGATCAGCACGGCTACGAAGAGATCCTGCCGCCGTATATCGTCAATCGGGACAGCCTCGTCGGCACGGGCCAGCTGCCCAAGTTCGAAGAGGACCTGTTCAAGCTCGCGAACACGGAGTATTACCTGATCCCGACGGCAGAGGTGCCTGTCACGAACCTTCACCGCGAGGAGATCTTGGCGAAGGAACAGCTCCCGCGCAAGCTCGTGGCGTTCAGCGCCTGCTTTCGCTCCGAGGCAGGAGCGGCGGGTCGCGACACGCGCGGCCTGATCCGTCAGCATCAGTTCAACAAAGTCGAGCTTGTCCAGCTCGTCGATCCGGAGACGTCCTACGACGCGCTGGAGTCGCTGACGAACGAAGCCGAACGCGTCTTGCAGCTGCTCGGCCTGCCGTACCGCGTGCTCGCGCTCTGCACGGGCGACATGGGCTTCGGCTCGGCGAAAACTTACGATCTCGAAGTGTGGCTGCCGAGCATGGCGACCTACCGCGAGATCTCGTCCTGCACGAACTTCGAGGACTTCCAGGCGCGACGCGCGGGCATCCGCTTCCGCCGCGAGACCGGCGCGAAGCCGGAGCACGTGCATACGCTGAACGGCTCGGGTCTCGCGCTCGGCCGCACGGTCGCCGCGATCCTCGAGAACTATCAACAGGCGGACGGCACGGTCGTCGTACCCGAGGCGCTGCGTCCGTACATGGGCGGGCTCGAAGTCATCGCGCCCAGGGGTTGATCGGGCTCTCCGGCGTATGATATGATTACGGAGCGGATTGGCCGACCTCACGCGAGGAGTCCCAATGCGCTCTATCCTTGGAGAGATACCGAAGCGGTCATAACGGGGCGGTCTTGAAAACCGTTAGGGTGCAAGCCCACGTGGGTTCGAATCCCACTCTCTCCGCCATCTACTTAGAATCCCCGCCGCGCAAGGCCTTGCGGCGATTATGACTGAAACGCACTTTACCGTTGAACGGCAGTTGGGTGCGTTTTTTTGTGTTCGTGACCGTTGGAGAAAAACCTAACGGGAGGAACTGAGTATGAGCGAAAGTGCAGGAAAAACGCCGCATAAGCGCGGGCAAAGAAAGAATCATTTGGACATCACAGCGGTTATTAGACCGCCTTACTCCTTCGGTCTTGGAAGCGCCCCGCTCCCCCATTCATGAGGCCGAGAAAACGCGCCCTGAGACGCTGACACTGGATAAGCTATTTAATCGCTACTACGCCGCAAGACAAGCGGCAGGGGCGGCAGAACGTACCTTAGAGGACTATAGGAAGCACATGAACTGGTTTCGCCGTTTCATGGCATCTGAGTATAGCGGTCTTGATAACTTTGTACCTAATCGGGATGTTATTCGTACATGGATTTCATCTATGTTGACGGTTCAGAGGTTGAAGCCCGCCACAATAAACATCAGATTGAGAACAGTCAAGGCAATGTTCAATTGGTCTATGAGCGAGAGAGCTATTAAGGAGTCTCCGTTTGACAATGTAGAATTATTAAAAGTCCCAGAAGAAGACTTTCAGGTTATTACCAAAGCACATGAACGGAAATTATTTAACTGCTGTGAATTAACTACATCCACTGGACTACGTGATGCTTTGCTAATGTCATTTTTGCTTGACACGGGTGTGCGGATTGGCGAGTGTATGCGGATTTTTGCTGGGGGAGGTTGATTTACAGAACCGTTCAGCATCTGTTCGTGCAGAATCAGCTAAAATGAGAAAGGCACGAGTGGTATACTTCGGAGCAAGAACACATGAACTGTTGGTTATCTACCTTGCTTGGCATGAGAAAAACGGGCAAGCCCCCAATTTGTTTCTCAATGAATTTGGACAACCATTAGACAAGAATTGGGCTACCAGATGTATTGGCTTCATCGGTAAAAAGGCAAAGATAACAGGCGTTCGCATAAGCCTTCTTCCATCGCTTAGCTTGAATGGCTATCTTCTTCGTTGCTGATGTCAGAATAAGATCAGCACCATAATCGCCTTTGCCACCAGTTCGCTCCACTTTCCAGCCCTGACGCTTGAAGAACTGCTCCAGATAGCGCTCAAACATTGTTCCACTCATCTTATCGATCTCAGCAATGTTGGCTTTCTTGAGCTTCTGTCTAACGTAGTAAATGCGATAGCTAATGATCGCAGCAAGTACAATGATGATGATAACCAAGAGTGGATTCAGCCACGAACCCCCAATCGATGTCCCATACTTGCTGAAGGTGGTGTTGAAGGCTAGTAGAAATGCACAGCCATATCCAAGAAGCAAAGCGAGATCGACAAGAGAAGACTCATTCATGCGTTTTCTTGAAATGGGGGAGATAACTTCCTCAAATATATTGGCATATTCTATAAGTTTGGGGTTGGGTATCACTGTTGGTGCTCTAACTAGTAATAAGCTTTTCAAAAGAAGAAGAAAGTTTCCAGCAAAGAACATGACTTTGAGCTCTTGAGCTAAAGACCATCGTTACAAAGAAAATATACATGCTCTTAATAAAGGGTAAGCAGGCACAGATGTCGCAAAATTGTTCTTTTGCGACATTCATCTGCTTTATTGTCGTCTGCTATTTGGTTTTTGCATAAATATACATATGGAATAATACTTATTCATTGGACAACCTGAAAGCAGCGTTCAAGTCACTTTAGTGTATGCTTGACTGAGGTGAATGGAAATTATGCAAGAATGATACGAAGCTATCTTAGCGAAGATTCTTTTAGAGGGTAGGGGGGGCTAGGTTTCCAGTCTTCTGACCAATATGGTTTTCAATCCAAGGTAAGGCACATCAGCAGATCGAGGCGTGGTTTATTATTTTTTGTGCTTGGCTGAAGTAGCCACGATTTTCGTGGACTACCTGGAGCGATTACTTTGATAAGTTTATTAGCTTTTGCGTACGTTTCTCTGGTGTCATTCGGATACGATTTGCTTTTCGATAGAAGTAGTAAAGTTCATCCAATACCGAAATAACTTTCTGTTTCAGAATGGGCGTCTCGTACAAGGTAGCAATAACACTATAAATGTCTTCTCTAAGCCACTCCCATTGTCCGTACTGGTTCAAATCTTCTTTGTATATTCTTACCTCACCGAGATCAACAAAATCATGTTCGTAATCAAGAGAATCTACGCTTCACTCCTTTTCCTCAGAGATACCTATTTGATTTACATTCCCAATCCCATCTGCATGATTGTCATGCTTTCTTCGTCTTGCTCTTTTTAATATTTTATGTGCTTGTTTCGCTTTCTCCTTACTGTCTTCCGAGCGTGACCTAAGCAGACTCTCCATAAACTCCTTAACTTCAGATCGATAAAGCTCGTTGTGCATTTCATCCCATTCATGTTCTTCAGCCCATTCATCATCTGGCCTTATTGACTTTGGCTGCATGTTGGAGTGTTTTCGGATTGCTTCAGTGTTATCTGCGATGAATTTCTTGAAGGTAGAATTTTGTTTATCCATAGGCTGGTCATTGGACATGACGAGACTCCTCTCTAAGTACAATACGGTATAGGAATCATATTATTGACTTTTATGTCGTTGGAAACCTCCTTTCTGATAGTAGGATAATGGAATAACCAAAATTGTGATAGGGGGAGGGCGTTATATATAATGAAAAATCAGCAAAATTTTATTATGGAAAATAAAGTAATAATTGATATAAGGAATATAATAAGGGAAAATGTCGAAATATAAGGAACTTGGAACTATTGTAATAATGAGTATATAACTGGTAAATGTATAATACACCTTCCGCGGAGGTAAAACCACATAATGGAAGGAATGGAGTTATGAGAAAAATAATTGCAACATCTTTGGTAAGCATTTTGATGTTAATGTCACTGTCTATGGCGGCATTTGCTGAAAACAGCACTTCTTCTTTGAGTGAGCAACAGATCCAAGCAAAATTTCAAGAACTTTCTCAAAAATATGATTTGAATGAGCCATTTTCTCCCGAGGATGCTGCATTCGTTAAGCAATACGCGGTTACAGTACCTCAAACAGGAGGCGTCACGACTTACTCTCTGCCTTGGGGAACGGGAAAACACTTTATCGGTAATGGATTAGGTTACTATTCTTCTGTAAAAACAGAAGGGTATACTAAAGTTAGTATCGGCATAGTCAATAACTCGGTTGAAGTCAATATGAACACTAGCGATACAAGCCAAACTTATCACAGTAAAATCAAGAACAGTGTCGGTTTCCAAGCGTTCGGATTGGTGGGTAGCGACGGGGTAGGTATCGTAGCTGATTTCACTTTGTCAAGCGAAGGTTCGAATGTTAATTATAATAAATTATTAGACGAGAAGAATTTTCTCGCCAGCGTGGCATATTGGTATATCAGTCCTAAAGGATACGTTGAGGATACTAGCGGGTCGCAAACAATTGGTGTAACATATGACTAAGGATTAGCTTATAAACCAAAAGGGGCGACTGTGAGCCCCTTTTTGGTTTTCGATTATGTATGATTGAAGGAGAGAGGTCATGCTGAATAAAGTAACAAAATACACATACGAGTCCTTAAGAAGCATAGTATTCTTGGTCGTTGGACTTATCTCTTTAAATTTTGTTCAACAAACCTTGATCAAGAAGATCAATAATATATGGCTTATGCTAATTGTGCTAATTGCTGACCTTATAATCCTTTATGTTATCAACCGTCAAGTGCTCTTAAAACAAAAGTTGAATCCAAAACTCAGAAACTCACTGATTTTTGTGGCCGTGCTACTCATCTTTTTAGTGAATGTTCTTCGATAAGTTGTGCTCGGGCGTACACTGATAAATCCATATAGTTCTAGGGGCGCCAGCATAGTTGGGAACTAACTGAATTATAGGTTGACCCATTCAATTGAAAATTATAAAATTCAGTTATCCAACGGTCATGTGCCAAATTGAACGTTAAAACTCAGACCGCTGTAGCGGTTCAATAATAAAGTGCCATGAACTCAGTCAGGGCAAGGGACGGCGGGATATTATAACGAGGGGCGGTCTTGAAAACCGTTAGGGTGCAAGCCCACGTGGGTTCGAATCCCACTCTCTCCGCCATACGCAAAAAACAAGCCGATTCCCGCGAGGGAATCGTTTTTTTCGTATGGCGTAAGTGGGATTCGAACGGGCCGTTAAGCGAACATGCCCAAAGGCATGTTCGTAGGCCCTGGCGTGATAGTCGCCCAGGTCGTGGCCGCACCGACAGGTGCGTGTACGGCTGCGACGGAGCGAATCCCACTCTCTCCGCCACAAGTAAAAAACGGTGCCGATTTCCGAAAGGGGATTGGTTTTTTGCATTTCGCTTCGTCACCATGCAGCCATGACTCATATCCGTACGCCACTTTTCCTGCATGAACTGCGCCGTCCCAGGCCAATCTAACGGAGCGGAGGTGCAACAGCCATGTCAACCGAAGATAAACTCACGATATCGCAAACCGAGCTTGTGCAGCACTGGCAAAGCGAACTCCAGCAGCATCTGCACGGCGGCGACCAGGCCGAGGTGCGCGCGGACGAAGCGAACCCGGACGGTTTGCTCGTTCAGATCCGCAGCGCCGGACGGCAAAATCTTGAATTCGATTTTTCCGTTCGATACGTGGACAGCCGCGAGATCGAGATCGGTCTCTCCGACGTCGAACGCGACGGTCAAGCGGTGGACGAGCGCAGCGACGTGCTGCAGGAGCTTATCGTCGACTATCGCAGACATCTGCATGAATGCGCGCAGACGCTGCAGCCTTACACGCATGCTTAGGGGTGAACGAAATGGCCAATGAAAACGGGATGGCGGACAAAAACCTGAGCAACGTCGTGGAGGATCTCGCGGAGGAAAAAGTAAACGCGCACCACGCCCAGCAGCTCAATCAGCAGCATAACGATCGACGTCACCAGGATGAGATGAACCACGACCAGCCGGTCAACGATAAGACGCTGAAGCACCACGACTAACGAGCGGAGGGATCGTTTCCTATGAGCAAGCCCAAATCGCAGCCGGTGCCGGAGGCGAATCCGCAGGAAGAGCGAGACGAGCGCAGTCCGGGCCATCGCGGCGGCCAGGAGCCGTTGTCCGGCTCCAAAAAGGTCAAAAACCGCAATCATGTAAGCCACCATAATCCGCAGGGATGAGGGATTCCGTAACGGCTGTGCGTGGGGAAAAGAGCGAAGTTATTCCCTATGCGCGGCCGTAACGGCTTCTCCTGCGAACATTGAGCGATTTATGCTGCCCCTGGGTGGCCTGAATCGCTTATTTGCGTCTAAAACGGTCCATTTCGCTTCAAAATGCCCGATTTTTTTAATACTGTGTCTTTTCTCCGCATACTTTGGACTGTTATAATAAAATCAGAAACTGTCCAGCAGGAGGTGCTTATGACCAGTTCGAAGAAATCCAAACTCAAGTCCCCCCCAAGCTAAAGGCCAAGCGGCGGTCCGAGCGCCCGCCAAGAAAGCGCAGCATACGGGTCTCCCGTTCCTTGAGGTCGCCAAGCGCGTCATCGCCATCATCCTCGGCGCTATACTCGTCGGCGCGGCGCTAGAAGTATTTCTGGTTCCAAACTCCATCATCGACGGCGGCATCACCGGCATCTCGATCATGGTCGCCTATCTAACCAAAGCTCCGATCGGTATTTTCCTTTTCCTGTTCAACATTCCTTTTCTCATCATGGGCTACAAGCAGATCGGCAAAACCTTCGCGCTGTCCACCTTGCTCGGCGTCGTCACGCTGGCAATTACGACACAAGCGCTTCACCACGTAGAGCCCTTTACAGATCAAACCTTGCTGGCCGCCATCTTCGGCGGAATCTTCCTCGGCGTCGGCGTCGGCATCGTCATCCGCTTCGGCGGCACGACGGACGGGACGGAGATCGTCGCGATCCTGTTCAGCAAGCGCAGTCCATTTTCCGTCGGCCAAATGGTCATGTTCATCAACGTATTCATCTTAGGAAGCGCAGGCCTGGTATTCGGGTGGGACAACGCCATGTTCTCCCTGATCGCCTATTATATAGCGTTCAAGGTCATCGATCTGACGATCGAAGGCTTCGACGAGTCCAAGTCGGTCTGGATCATCAGCGAAAACTACCGCGATATCGGCGATGCCATCGTCAGCCGACTCGGCCGGGGCGTTACGTACCTGAACGGAGAAGGCGGTTATTCGGGCAATGCCAAGCAAGTCATCTTCTGCGTCATCACCCGTCTCGAGGAGGCCAAGCTCAAGCTGATCGTCAATGAGCTCGACCCCGTCGCCTTCCTCGCCGTCGGCAACATCCATGACGTCAAGGGCGGTCGTTTCCGCAAAAAAAGATATCCATTAACCGGAAAACGGATACATTTTGGATTAAGCTACTCTTTAACAAAAATAGCTTCCATCTTGGTCCTCAATGGACTAAAATGGAGGCTGCTTCTATTTTTAGAAGCGATCATCCAGAATTTGAGGAGGCATTCGTTACTTTGCTTACACAAAAAAAGAGTACTGGCAGCCGTCGCTGCGCTGCTTGTTCTCCTGTTGCTGGCAGGCTGCACGGGTTCCAAGTCGGCCGAAGAGACGCTTCAAGACGCGCTGAAGAAATCATCCCAAATCGATTCCTATAGCATGAAAGGAAGCCTCCAAATTTCCGATCTGAAGCTGCCCGAAACCGCCGATGACGGCGGGTACACGAGCATGGTCGGCGGCTTTCTGAGCAATGCGGAGTTGTCCTGGACAGGCGGCTACCGCAAGGATCCGATGCTCGCCGAGATCAACCTGCAAGTGAACATCAAGGGCGATCTTGCGATGACCGTCACCGTGCCGATCGTCATGAACAAAGAAAAAATGTGGGTCAAGGTGCCGAACATCCCGATGCTCGGACTGCCCGCCGAGATCGTCGGCAAGTATATCGAGGTCGACCTGAAGAAGCTCGCCGAGCAGCAGGGCGAAGATATCCAGTCGCTCGACATCGGCACGACGCAGAAGCTCGTGAACGACGTGTCGGCGATCGTATTCAAGCACATCGACGAGGATACCTATCTGAAGGATGTCTCCGCCAAGGATGCGGGCATCACGGCGGACGGCGTAGACAAAGTCGTGCAGACGCATGTCACCAAGGACCAGGTCGAGCCGCTCGTCCAGACGGTCGTGAACGATATCGCGCCGGAGGTCATCGACCTGCTCTCCAAGAACGAAGAATACCGCAAGCTGCTCAAAATCGAGCAATCCGACCTGGACGAAGCGAAGAAGAGCCTGGCCGAGTCTAAGGATAACGATATCTCGAAGGACCTCGAGGAATTCAACAAGAGCGTGCAGACGCTCGATATCCTCTCCAATATCGGCATCGACGGCAAGGGCTACGCCAGCTACACCGACGCCAAGATCGCATTCGCGGGCTCCGGGGACGGCCAGTCTGCCAGCGGCACGGTCAAGATCGTCCAAGAGCTGACCGACATCAACGGCGACGTGAAGCTGTCGGGCGAGCCGAAGGCCGAGGACGTGCTGACCGAGGATCAATTGAGCCAGCTGGGCCTGCCGGGTCTTGGCGGCAGTCTCTAATCGTTTAATCGCATCCGAATCAGCAATCATGCAGGCGGCCTTGGGGCCGCCTTTTTGCGTCGTCTTGGCGCGTCTTTTTTTGTCCAAGGTCGGTCGAACCGGCAGCGATCCCTGTTATAATGAGTCGATTTGAGAGAATTAGAGAGAAACAACGTTCCGGATAGGTTGAAACCACATACTGTATCGGCTGGCACGACGGTAGAGACGCGCGTTCTGGCTGGAGAGGCTGCGGAAGCGGCGATACAAACGGAAGCGATCGGCGCTCCGGCGGGAGACCGCGGGAAAAGCCGTTATCCGATCGCGCTGCTGTCGCTGACCGCGGGGGCCTTCGCCATCGGCATGACGGAGTTCGTCATCATGGGTCTGCTGGCGAACGTGGCCTCGGATCTGCAGGTGTCGATCCCGAAGGCGGGCCAGCTCATCACCTGCTATGCGCTCGGGGTGGCGATCGGCGCGCCTCTGCTCGCAATCCTGACCTACAAGCTGCCGCAGAAGCTGCTGCTGTGCCTGCTCATGGCGTTGTTCAACATCGGCAACGGCGCTGCGGCGCTGGCGCCAACTTACGAGATACTGATGGGTGCGCGTCTATTACCGATATAGGTGCCGAACGGAACGCCTGCGATATTCGCTACGGTGAGTCCGGTCATCATGACCGAGACCGCGCCGGCCTTGCGCCCCGGCGGGACGAGACTGGCGGGGATGTTCGAGCCGACGCCGAAGAACGTGCTGTGCGCGAGCGCGGTACAGCATCTGGGCTGGCGGGCATCGTTCGGCGCGGTCGTGCTGATGGGGCTCGTCACGCTCGTCGCCATCATTCGCCTCATTCCCGCGCTTAAGCAGGAGGAAGCCGTCAGCATCGTTCGGCAGGTGCGGGCGCTCGCGCAGCCGAAGCTGCTCTTGCTCCTGCTCACGGGCGCGCTAGGCTGCAGCAGCCTGTTCGGCGTGTTCACCTATATCGCGCCGCTGCTGCAGGACGTGACAGGCATCTCCGAGGCGGGCGTGCCGTGGGTGCTCGTGCTCTTCGGCTTCGGCGTGACGGCAGGCAATATCCTCGGCGGCAAGCTCGTCGACTGGAAGCTCATGCCCACGATGATCGGCAGCTTCCTGCTGCTCGCGATCATCCTCGCCTTGCTGGCGGCCGACCTTCGAATGCCCGTCGCCGCCGTCGTCACCGTGTTCGTCTGGGCATCGCTTCCTTCGGCCTGCTGCCAGGGCTGCAGATCCGCATCATGACGCTGGCCAAGGACGCGCCGGCGCTCGCCTCGACCTCGAACCACTCGGCGCTCAACCTCGGCAATGCCGGGGGCGCATGGCTAGGCGGCCTGGTCATCACGCATATCGGGCTGGCGCATCTGCCCTGGTTCGGCGTTGTCATGTCGCTGGTGGGGCTCGGGCTGACGCTAGTCTTATATGCATGGGACCGGCGCTCGTCGTCGGCATAGATCACAAAGCGGCGATAAATTTACGAACTGTTAGGGCGACCTGGCGGTTTTCCTTCATTCAACAATAAACATTATAACGATATATTGTATTAATTATTTTCTATGCTATCTTTAAAGAGAAGAGTTTAGAAGAAATCGTAATTCCTTTATAAGCGGGTGAAAGAATGGACAATCGCTTCCTGCTGCGCAATCTGAGGCTGTTGGACGGACGGCAAGCGAACATCGAGATCGCGTCCGGCCGCATCGTTCGCGTGGATGAGGCTGATGTCGCCACGGATTCAAGCGCAATAGCCGGGGTCTCTGGCTCCGATGCAGACATCCGAACCATCGAATGTCGCGGCGCCTACGTCTCGAGCGGCTGGATCGACATGCACGTGCATGCCTTCCCGGCATTCGACCCGTACGGGGACGAGATCGACGAGATCGGCGTGAAGCAAGGCGTCGCGACGATCGTCGACGCGGGCAGCTGCGGGGCGGACCGGATCGGGGAGCTGGCGGCGAGCGGTGAACGCGCGAAGACGAACCTGCTCGCCTTTTTGAACATCTCGCGCATCGGGCTGAGTCGGATCGACGAGCTGTCGAGGCTCGACTGGCTCGACGGTGAGCGGGTCAGTGAGGCCGTCGCTCGTTATCCTGACCTCATCGTCGGACTGAAGGCCCGCATCAGCCGCAGCGTCGTCGGCGACAGCGGCATCGCGCCGCTGCGCGTCGCCCGGGAGCTGTCGGCCTCGACAGGTTTGCCGCTCATGGTCCATATCGGCTCGGCGCCGCCGGCGATCGAGGACGTGCTTTCCCACCTGAGGGAACGGGATATCGTCACCCACTACCTCAACGGGAAGCCCAACAACCTGTTCGATGCGGAGGGCAGGCCGATCCCGGCGCTGCTGGATGCGCTCGACCGCGGCGTGCGGCTGGACGTGGGGCACGGCACGGCGAGCTTCTCGTTCAGGGTCGCAGAGGCCGCGAAGGCTCACGGCATCGGGCTGCATACGATCAGCTCCGACATTTACCGGGGCAATCGCCTGAACGGTCCGGTGTACAGTCTGGCGAACGTGATGAGCAAGTTCCTTTATCTAGGCTATTCCTGGCAGGAAGTCGTCGCGGCGGTCACGTCCAGCGCGGCGCAATGGCTCGGGCGACCCGAGCTCGGACGGATACAAGCGGGGGATCCCGCGCATCTGACGGTATTTGACGTCCGGGAGGAACCGGCGTCGCTCCTGGATTCAGAAGGGATCGAACGCAAGGCCAATCAACGAATCGTACCGAGAGGAGTCGTGGCGAATGGCGAGTTCATGGAATGCGAAGTACGGGCTTAAGCGCGTCATCAACGCAAGCGGGAGGATGAGCATCCTCGGCGTGTCCGCGCCGACGGATACCGTCATGGAAGCGATGAAGCAGGGCGGTCAGCAATACGTGGAGATCGCGGATCTCGTCGATAAGGCAGGCGACCGGATCGCGGGCATCCTGGGTTCCGAGGCGGCGGTCGTCGTTAATTCCGCGTCGAGCGGCATCGCGCTGTCCGTTGCCGCAATCGTCACGCAGGGCAACCGGCGTCTCAGCGAGCGTCTGCACCAGGAGCCGATTGCGAAGAACGAGATTGTCATGCTGAAGGGACACAACGTGCAGTACGGCGCGCCCGTGGAGACGATGGTGTACCTGGGCGGCGGCAAGGTCGTTGAGGCCGGCTATGCCAACGAAGGCAAGGCAGTCCATATCGAAGACGCGATCGGCGAGCGGACGGCGGCTATTTTATACGTGAAGTCGCATCATGCCGTTCAGAAAAACATGATCTCCGTCGAGGAAGCGTGGGAAATCGCGCAGCGGCGCGGTGTACCGCTCATCGTGGACGCCGCGGCGGAGGAGGATGTGCGAAAGTACGTGAAGTGCGCGGACCTGGCGATCTACAGCGGCTCCAAGGCGATCGAAGGCCCCACCTCGGGCATCGTCGGCGGCAAACGCCAGTATGTCGAATGGCTGAAGGTACAGCTGCACGGCATCGGGCGCAGCATGAAGGTGGGCAAGGAGACGACGTTCGGCTTGCTTCAGGCGCTGGACGAGTATATGGTCAAGGAAGATACCAGCGAGCGGGAAAAGGAATCGCTGCAGGCGCTGGCGCCCCTGAACGATATGAACGGCGTGCAGGTGTCGATCGTGCAGGACGAAGCGGGACGAGCGATCTACCGCGGACGGGTCCGGATCGATCCCGCGCTCGCGGGGACGACCGCCGTGCGCCTCGCGAAGGCGCTGCAGGAGGGCGACATCGCCATCTACACGCGCGATTACGGCGTTCGACAAGGCTACTTCGATATCGACCCGCGCCCGCTTCAGGGCGACGACATTCACATTATTGCGTCGCGCATTCGCGAGCTGGCAGGAGGACAATAAGATGACGAGCGGTTTGACGAAGAGACTGTACAATGAGCGGGCGGCGTTAAACGTCCTGGCGAACAGCGTGGACAACGCAAAGGAAGTATTCGATGCGGCCGAAGGGCATGTGCTGGTCGGCGTGCTGTCCAAGGATTACCCGACCGTCGAGGCCGCAGTGGAGGCGATGAAGGAACACGGCCGCGCGATCGACGACGCCGTGTCGATCGGCCTCGGCGCCGGCGACAATCGGCAGGCCGCCGTCGTGGCGGAGATCGTCAAGCACTATCCCGGCAGCCACATCAATCAGGTGTTCCCGGCAGTCGGCGCGACGCGCGCGAACCTTGGCGGCAAGGACAGTTGGATCAACAGTCTCGTCTCCCCGACGGGCCGGGTCGGCTATGTCAACGTGTCGACGGGACCGGTCAGCGCGGCTGCGGCCGAGCAAGCGATTCTGCCCGTTCGCGCGGCCATCGCGCTTGTGCGCGACATGGGCGGCAACGCGGTGAAGTATTTTCCGATGAACGGCTTAAGCCGCGAAGACGAATACAAGGCTGTCGTGGAGGCCTGCGCCGCCGAAGGCTTCGCGCTTGAGCCGACGGGCGGCATCGACCTGGACAACTTCGAGCCGATCCTTCGCATGGCGCTTGAGGCGGGCGTGCCGCAGGTAATCCCGCATGTCTACTCCTCGATCGTCGACAAAGCCACGGGCAAGACGAAGACCGACGACGTGCGCCGGCTGCTGGCGACGATGAAGGAGCTGGTCGACCGGTATGCCTAGAAAAGTCGCCGCCTTCGGCGAGGTGATGATGCGCCTGCAGGTGCCGGGATACGAACTGCTCACCCAGGCGGATACGCTGAAGTACTCTTTCTCCGGCACCGGGGTCAACATCGTCTCGGCGCTCGCGCGGTTCGGGCATAACGGTTATCTGGTCACGACGCTGCCCTCGAATCCGCTGGGCGACGCCGCTGTCGCGTATTTGCGCAAGCTGGGCGTAGCGCAGGACTTCATTCGGCGGGACGGGAAGTACGTGGGCCTCTACTTCCTCGAGAACGGCTTCGGCGCCAGGCCGAGCCGCGTCACCTACACGAACCGACTGGAGAGCAGCTTCAACACGGCGCCCGCCGGCGCCTACGATTGGGAAGCGATCGCGGAGGGACTGGACGCCGTGCATTTCTGCGGCATCACGCTCGCGATGAACGATACGGTGCGCGGCCACATGGTAGAGCTGGCGCGCGCGGTCAAGCGCAAGGGCGGTCTTGTCGTCTTCGACTGCAACTACCGTCCGACGCTATGGGGAGAAGACGGCTATGCGAAGGCGAAGCCGCATTATATCGAGATGCTGAGGCTTGCGGACCTCGCGATGATGAACGAGAAGGACGCGATTCATATCCTCGGCATGGAGACGAGCCGGACGGTCCGCAGGGATCAGCTCGAGGAGCTCATCCCGGCCATTGCCGATACCTACGGCATCGCCGCGATCGCGGGCACCCATCGTGCCATCCTCGGAGACGGGACGCATGCCCTGCAAGGTTTTTTTGTACGAAAACCGGCAATTCGCTTTTTCTAGAACGCTGACGTTCGCGGTCTATGATAGAATTGGGGCAGGAGACGCCTATGCGAGCGGCATCCTGCACGGCGCGCTGACGGGGATGCCGTCCGGGCGGACCGTCGAATTCGCGGCTGCCGCGGCGATGCTGGCCCATACGGTGCAGGGCGACACGCCGATATCGTCGGAGGCGGAGATCGTCCGCGCCATGACGGAGACGGCAGGCGACATAGAAAGGTAGAGATCGAGACCGTGAATCTGTCCCGCAACAAGCGGCCGTTGTACATGCAGATCAAAAATATATTGAAGGACCGGATTCTGCACGGGCAGTATCCGCTCGACACCAACATTCCTCCCGAGCCGCGGCTCGAGGAGGAGTTCGGCGTGAGCAAGATCACGATACGGGGCGCCATCAAGGAGCTCGTGCAAGAGGGCTACCTGGAGCCGAGCAGCGGGCGGGGAACGCGGGTCATCCGCAACACGAGGGCGGCCAAGCGCTCGACGTGGAAGAGCTTCACTGAGCTGCTCGTCGAGGAAGGCCATGCGATGCAGAAAAAGCTGCTCGGTACGGAGGCCGTCCATTATGCGACGGAGACGGAGCAGCATCGGCTGTTCGGGGACGCGGGCCTGCGAGTAGAACGGCTGTACCTGCTGGACGGGGCGCCGTATATTCACTATGCACACTACCTGCCGGCGCGGCTGGAGAAGACGGACTTGTCGGGGCTGGCGGAACATTCGCTGTACGGTTTTCTGGAGGAGAACGGAATCGTGCTGGCGCGTTTCCGGGATGCGTTCGCGGTATCGGCCGCGCCTGCCGGCATCGCCGAGCAGCTGAACCTTGCGGAGGGCGCGCCGCTGCTCAAGCGGCTGCGCTACGCCTACGACGAGGCTGGCGGCGTGGTCGAGTACAGCGAGGGGTACTACAATACGGCGCTGCAGCATTATGTGGTGAATTACGACGGGTGAGCCGGGTGGCCGGACATTGTCATAGCGAGAAAAGCGCGGTGCTTGGAACGACGACGGCGCGGAGCATGCAGTAAGCGAGAAAAGAAAGAGCTGCGTTAGCCAAATAGCGCTAGCAGATAAGCGTGAAGAGGTATACATAGGGCTATCGCGCAAAAGTACATGATCGAGAGCCGCACCCGTTCGTCGTTCCGCCTATCGCGCAAAAGAAAGTGCAGGATTTCTGCCCGAAACACCCGGATTCTCGCTTAATTTGGCGAGTTATCGTGCACTTTCTGCGCGATAGATCGCAAAAACCGTCTTTTACTATGCAAGTGCGGAACAGTCCGCCGACGACGGTCACGGCCAAGCCGCCGGAGACAGGGCTGGTCGAGGAGCCAGACAAGGCGAGCGGCAAGAGAGCCAGCATCGTGGGAGGAAGACAAGCCCGACCGGCCGCCGTAGCGAGTAAAAAACCAAAACTTATTCTTGACCGAAAAGTCTGGAAATGCTAGGATCAACGTATCAAGCGAAGGGGGGCGATGGACAAGAGGAACTTTTTATGACAATTCTGGACCGAATAGTCTGGTTAAAACATTCTCAATTCTTGACTGAACGATCTGCTAAGGGTAGGATGAGGACGTGGAAAGGAGAGATTCGGCGTGGCAAGAAGCAAAGAGTTCGACATGAACCAGGTTCTGCATAAAGCGATGGAAGTGTTCGGACACTACGGGTACGAGGGAACGTCCCTCCCGATATTGCTTGAAGGCCTGGGCATCGCCCGGCAGAGCTTGTACGATACGTACGGCACGAAAAAGGATCTCTTCGTCAAGGCCGTTAAGCATTACGTCAACGAGAAATCGAATGCCGTCGTCCTTCATCTGGAGAAGGCGGAGTCCGTAAAGGACGCCATTCATGCGATCTTCCGCGAGATTGTCTTCGTCCTTCAAGATGAAGACCGGCGCAAAGAGTGCTTTATTTTATACAGCGCCATCGATCAGGTTCCGCACGAACCCGAGATTGCCGCTTTGTTCGAGCAGGACCGGGTCCGGCTGGAGAGCGCCTTCTATGAAGCGTTGGTTCAAGCCAAACAGAATGGGGAGCTGCACACCGATCAGGATTTACAGGCTTTGGCCCGGTATCTCTACCATGCGCGGTACGCCTTGACGCAAGTCGCCAAGTTAACGAACGATCCCAAAACGCTCGAAGAAATCGCAACAGTCGCGTTGTCGACGCTGGAAGCCTGACGGGGACCCTGTCCCCTCTCGTCTGCCCTTATCAGACCGTTCAGTCAAAAAATGTCCTTTTTTAGATCGATTAGTCCGAAAATGGAGGGTACACAAAATGAATAGTGGTCGTTTCAAAGGGTTAGCGCTTCTCGTGCTTGCCGTCTCCCAATTAATGATGGCGCTGGATTATACGATTATTTTCGTGGCCATGCCTTCCCTTGGCCAGGAGTTGGGCTTCTCCGCCAACCATTTGCAGTGGGTGGTCAGCGCGTATTCGCTGGCGTTCGGTGGATTCCTGCTGATCGGAGGCAGGCTCTCGGACTTGATGGGCCGACGGAGAATGTTCATCATCGCCATGTCTCTGTTCGGGTTAGGCTCGCTGCTTGGCGGGCTGGCCGAATCCCAAACGATGCTGATTATAGCTAGAGGCCTTCAAGGGCTAGGAGGAGCGCTCCTATCGCCGGCGACGCTGTCCTTGATCATGTCTAACTTCGAGGAAGGCGCCGAACGAAATCGGGCGATGGGCATCTGGGCTGCGATGGGCGGCGTCGGCATGTCGCTCGGACTTCTACTCGGCGGGGTGCTCACCAGCTTTATCGGCTGGGAGGCAACGTTCTTCGTTAACGTACCGATCGCGCTTCTCTCCCTTCTGTTCGCTCCGATCGTCCTCAAGGAAAGCGCGGTATTGCGGGGCCGCAAACACTTCGACATCGCGGGGACGATCTCGGTTACCGCCGGCATGCTTTTCGTCGTCTACTATCTGATTCAGTCTCCCGTCTCAGGCTGGCTTAACGCAAGCACTTTGCCGTTCGTTCTGCTCGGCGCAGCGCTTCTGGCGGCATTCATCGTCATAGAGAAACGTTCCAGGGGACCGCTCATCAACTTCCGCATGTTCCGCAATCGCAACCTCACGGGCGCCGCGCTCGTCGCCTTTCTTTTCTCCGCTTCGTTCGGCACGCTCTTCTACTTCCTAACGCTGTATACCCAGAACGTTCTGCATTTCTCCGCCATTCAGTCAGGATTTACGTTCTTGCCGCTCACGCTCAGCGCGTTCCTTGGCGCCAGGCTTATCACGCCCATGCTGGCCAAAGCCGGCGTTGCCGGAACGATCGCATCCGGCATGACGCTTGGGGGGTCTCGGCTTCCTGCTCTTGACCCAGTTGTCCGCTTCGGGCAACGCATGGGGAGTGATTCCAGGGACGATAATCATCGGTCTCGGGCAAGCGCTCGTCTTTACGACCATGTTCATTGCAGGCAGTACAGGCGTCGATCCGAGCGAGCAGGGGGTATCCTCCGCAGTCGTCAACACCGGTCAGCAAATCGGCGGAGCCATCGGGTTGGCGGTCATCATGGCGATCATCTCGGCTACGCTCGGTTCCGACTCGACCATGGAGACAATGACCCCCGCCCCGCTAAATTCGGCTATTCATACCGCGTTTATTGTATCCGCGATCGTTACGCTGATCGGCATCCTCGTTGCATTCGTAGCGCTGAAGCGGGCACGAGGCGCTTCGCCCGAAGAAGGGAAGGTCATGGCGACGCATTAATTGAAGAGAAAAGGGACGCTTGCGACAACACGATCATGTCGCGAACGTCCCTTTCTTTTAGGCTTGAAAATCAAAAAGAAGCCCTGGAATCCAGGGCTTCTGTCATTGTATTGGATGGTCGAGACGACAGGATTTGAACCTGCGACCTCTTGCTCCCGAAGCAAGCGCTCTACCAAGCTGAGCCACGTCTCGAAGATGCCGAAATTTTAGCGGCAAGAAAAAGTATAGCACAGCCTGGCTTAAAAGCAAAGAACAGATTTAGGCCTATATTAGGTTTAAGGTCTGTTAATGTTCGAGTATCTGTTATATAATAAGTATAACAGAGAGTCGAAGGAGGGCACGCCATGTGGATGGAGATCGATCTGCAATCGGATGTACCCATCTATACGCAGTTGGTCGATCAATTGATCGAAGGCATCGCCTCGGAGCAGTTGAAGCCCGGGGACCCGCTGCCGTCCGTACGAAGCCTCGCCGCGGATCTGGGCATTAATTTGCACACGGTGAACAAGGCTTATCAGATTCTGAAGCAGGACGGGTTCCTCCAGGTTCACCGCAAGCAAGGGGTCGTCGTGCAGCCGGGCGGGATGCCCGGCGCGGACGCGGCATTCCGAGCCAAGCTGGCGAAGGGCATTCGGCCGCTCGCCGCGGAAGCGGCGGTTCGCGGGATGACGGAGGAGGAGTTCGCCGAGCAGAGCGCCGCCGTATACAGGCAATTGATGTCGAAGGGAGAGGATGCGAAGTGAACGCGACGCAGACGGAATGGCTGGTACTGGGCCTATTGGATGCGCTGATCTCGCTGACGATGATCGGGGCGGTGTTCCTGGCGCCCAAGCATTTGTTGTTCGGCTTGTACGTACCCGAGGCGGATCGCGGCAGCGCTGAGGTCGGACGGATTCGCGGCAGGCATTACGGCGCGATGGTTGCCGTCTGGATACTGGGTCTCGCGGTCGGCGCAACCGTCGGTCTCTGGAGCGGCGGCGAATGGGCCGAAGGCAGTCCCGAGGCGGCGTTCGGCGCGGCGCTGGTCATCCAGATCGGCGGCTTGATCCCGGTCTGGCGTTCGGGACGGGGGCAGGCGCTGCGTTTGAAGCAGGCCAGGAACTGGAGCGCCGAAAAGCCGTCCAAGATCGTGATCGATCTGCTGTTCCGCCAGCGTCAGCGGCTCGTGGGCAACGGGTGGTTCTTCATCCATCTGGCGATCGTCCTCGTATGCGCCGCTTCAGCCGCGCTGCACTGGGACGTCATCCCGGACCCGGTGCCGACGCATTTCGGCATTTCGGGGGGAGGCCGACGAATACTCGCCTAAGGGCTTCGGAGCCGTGTTTACGCTGAATATCGTTCAGCTTGCGTTGATCGTCGTATTCCTGCTGGTCAACATGAGCATTCGTCAGGCGCGGCAGCAGCTCGACCCCGCGCATCCGGAGGCGTCCAGAGAGAAGCAATTGCGGTTTAGAAAAGCGAACTCGGTGTTCATTTATGCGCTCTCGCTGTTCGTCGTCGTCATGCTGGGTCTGGGTCAATCCGTGACGCTATACGGCTGGCCTACCGAACGGCTTAGCCCAGCGATGATAGGATTGCCTGCACTGCTCATCCTGGCGGTGTTCGGCTTCGTCTGGTACGTGGCGAGGCATGGCCTGGACGATGCCGGGAGCAACCCGCACGCTAAAGAGGACGAAGCGTGGCGCGGCGGATTTTTCTACTACAACAAGGCGGACCCTGCCCTGATGGTGGAAAAAAGGTCCGGCGTCGGCTGGACGATCAACTTCGCCCATCCGCTTGGCATCCTCATTTTTGCGGCGATGCTGCTTGTACCGATCGCGATCGTCGTGCTGATGGCCGTATTCTCATGACGGCGATCTTTGCCTGAACGGTCGCAAGGCTTCGCTAACCGGCCAGGCCTATCGCGATCGCCGGCGACCGCGCGGGATCGAGCGCGGCCATCAGCTTGAGCAGATTCGGCTCTGACATGGCGATGCAGCCGGCTGTCGGCTTGCCCCCACCCCGCCACAGATGAAGGAAGATGGCGCTGCCGCGGCCGGGGACGATGGGGTCGTCGTTGTAGCGTACGACGATCGCGTATTTATAGAGCGGCTGGTAGAGGCGTTCGTAGGAATGCCATTTGCGGTCCGGATTGCCGGCATAGGCGACCCATCGATTGTAGTCGGCGGATGTTGGGTCGTCGACCCAATAATCTTGCTCGGTCGTCTGCTTGTAGGCGAGCTTCAGACCCTTCGGCTTGCTCGCGGTGCCGAACGCCTCGCCCAGCGGGTACACGCCGGAGGGCGTGCGGCCGTCGCCTTCCTTCATCTTCGCGATACCGCTCTTGCCCAGCGCGACGGGAATGCCGGCCAGGACGACGGTCCATCCGCCGTCCGGCCGCTTCTCGCGCAGTGACAGGACGCCGGTCTGCGCTCGCAGGGACTTGGCCTCGACCACCACGACCTGCTCCGCGCCGAGCAGGTTGGCCTTGTAAGGCCAGGAGGCCATGAAGCTGGCGGCGGAAGCATGGGCGGGTACCAGGGATAGCGCCGGCAGTAGCGCGAGGACGATCCATGCAGCGGTCAGGGTATGGACGAGTGCGTATGTATGGCGGCCGTTCGGTCGACGCCTATTCATGAAGCGTTCCCCCCTTTTCTATAAGCGTACCTCTGAACGTCGTTGGCGAATCGCGCAGGCGTCTCGGTAGTATGCCGCTAGGGGGCGTCTGGAAGACATGAGCGTGTCAGAACCGTCGCATCCATGCCATCTAACGCAGGTGCTTTCCCAGGACAGCACTTTCGGCGCTCCGCCACCTTCTCGCCCAAGGGCTTTCCCTCGCTTGCTCGCAAGTTCGGCGGCAACCGTTCAAGCAACTAATAAAAGCCTGCGGCATCCGCCGCAGGCTACGTTCAGTTGCTATGCTGCCATGATACGTTTAAGGTCTATCTCCAGCCTGAGCCAGGGGGATAGGGAACCGCCGCGGGTCCCTGCTGCGGCATGACGCTTTGCGGCATCACGCCCGGCATCGTGCCCGGATACATCGGACCCGGCGACGCCGCGCCTTGCACCGCAGCATGCGGATAGCCCGCCTGCGCGGATGCGCCCTGCACCGCGCCCGCCGCCGGCGAGCAGCCCGGAGGCGGGCCGAGGATGACCGGCTTCTGGAGCGGGGCGACGGCTTGAGCGTACGTAGCGGGATTGATACAGTAGGCGCGAGCCGCGACTTCGGGCGGCAGCGTGCGCAGGAAGTCTCCCGCGTACACGATGTCGGGCGTAGGGACGTCGAAAATCGTCAGCAGGTGCGTGTGGTCGGTCAGCGCCACGAGCCAGTGGAACCAGCCCAGCGGGAACTGCGAGACTTGGCCGGGTTTGAGCCGATACGTCATGAGTTCCTGGGTAAACGGATTGAAGACGGACGTCTGGATCTCGCCGCTGATCAAGAAGACGAGTTCGGTAGCGTTGGTGTGCCAGTGCGGCGAGACCACGACGCCTTGGCTCATATAAATATTGAAGAATCCGGTTCTGACGGCGGGCAGTTGATCGGCGAACAGCTGCGTGATGACGTTTTGTTCGTTTTTGGCATAATTGACCTTCTGGGTCGAATCGGCAGACAGGTTCAGGGACGGCGATTGAAGCACCGGCGTCTGCAGCGCCGTCGTCTGGAGCACCGTGGATTCGGCATATGACATCTTCCATACCTCCCGCGTAGGCGATTCGGATCGCATCGCAGAAGTATATGAGGCAGCCGGGGAAGTCAGTCCGACATTTTCTTCAAAAAAAACTCGTCCGGCTCGATAAAATTCGAGCTTGTCCCGGTCAGTCGTCCGGGCGTCATGCCGTCTCTCCCTATTCCGCCTCGCCCAGTCCCGCCCGAACCGTCCGCAGCAGCTCGTCTCGATTGTCCGGATGGCAGGCGATCAGATAGGGCTCCGCTTGCATCCCCGTAAACGGCCTTCCCTCGAAGTCTACGACGATGCCTCCGGCTTCTTTTACCATCAGGATGCCCGAGTACAGATCATCGCCTTCGGAATTGTACAGCACGATCCCGTCGATATCGCCTTTAGCGAGCAAGCACCACTGCAGCGTCGGCGCCCACAGCCGCATCATGCGCTTGAAGCTGACGTCGAGATGATGGCGCAGCCGGACCGCGCGCGGATCGTTGCGTACGGCGTGGCCCTGTATCCAACCGATATTGGCTTTGGAGAGCCGCGCGGCCGGCTTGACCTGCATCGGCTTCCCGTTGACGAACGCGCCCTCGCCGGCTGACGAGACGAACAACCTGTCGGTGAGCGGTTCGTAGACGACGCCGAGTACGGGCTCGCGCTTGTACAAAAGCGTGATCGACGTTGCGAATGCAGGCAAGCCGATCGCGAAGTTGTTCGTGCCGTCCAGCGGATCGATGAGCCACAGCCAGTCGCTCTCCCCGCCGAGGCTTCCCGCCTCCTCGCTATGGATGGCATGGTCCGCAAAAGTAGACTGGATCCCCGGCAGAATAATCGCTTCCGTCAGAAGATCGACCTCCGTGACGACATCGCCGTAATCGTCTTTGTCCGTCACCTCCGCGATATCGTCGAATCGCTCCAGCGCGACGGCTCCGGCTTGCCGGATGAGCCGCCCCGCCAATATTCTCGCTTGTTGAATGACGTTTTGATCCATGAGACACCCCGATTTCAATGGTTATAATAGAATAGAGTCGTAGCTGGACGGCCGAGGCCGATCAAACCCGCGGGAGGTACGCCATGAAAACCTTTTTTCAATACAACTGGATCGTTCGCGAGCAATGGTACGCATGGTGCGAAGAGGTACCGGAAGAGGAACTGCTTAAAGTTCGCACAGGCGGCGTCGGGAGCATTCTGAAAACGCTGTTCCATATCGCGGACGTGGAATACAGCTGGATCATGTTCATGCAGGACCGGCCGGATTTCCAAGATCCGTTCGAAATGTACGGCTCGCTCGATCAAGTCCGGGCGCTGGACCGCAGGCTGCGTCCCGACGTCGAGGCATTCGTGACGGCTTGGGATCCGTCCATGGAGAAGCGGCCGCTGCCAAGCACGCGTCCTGACGGCACGTCGGAGGTGCACGCCTGGGGCGAAGTGATGCGGCACGTCATCGCGCACGAGATTCACCATGTCGGGCAGCTGTCCGTATGGGCAAGGGAGATTGGGCGCGCGCCGGTGTCGGCCAATCTGATACGCAAGGGATTAATTGTACCGTCGACGTGACGAAGATCGCGTTATTCTTTGTTCGCTCCCGTTAGATCTTTGATCAAGTAAAGCAGCAGGTCATCGTCAACGGCGACAGTCTGTCCCGGGGCGACCGCTCGGTTTTTATACATGATGCCTTGTCCGTCCAGGACATAACCGCGCTTGGCATACAAAATCTGTGCTGCCCCATAATCCCGGTACAGACCGACGCCTAATCCTATGTATGCGGAGCTGCGCGAAGCGGTATCCTCCAGCTCCTGCAGCATGCGGCTCGCAATGCCTAATCTTCGGTAAGCAGGGAGCACGTCCAAAGCGTTAACCTCAGGTATGCCCGCTTCGGCGAAACCCGGATACTCCGAGCGATACAGCAGATGGCAGCACCCGGCCACGTTGCCGTCTACTTTGGCGATCAGCGTGGTTCTCAAACCTTGGCGGTTCTCCTCGAGGCACCGATTATCATACTGGCCGGGGCGATACCACGGATACGTACGGGAAAATGCAGCGTCTAGCTCGCGTACTTCGGCTTCCTCAGCCAGCTGTTTGATGACGATCTCCTGAGCCATGGGCTGCCTCCTGTTTCTCTGTCACGGTATCCCGATGTTGCGGCTGCATACGAACAGTAGCTTTATCGCATAATTGCCATCAATTCATCGGCTTAATGTCCGAGCACCTCATGCGCTTACTTAACTTCCTGTATGATACAAATGCAAAACTAGCATATCGCATAACCTCGCACATGGGAACGCATCGGATTCAACTAAATCACAACGATTCCTAAAACGAACAGCAGTCCGGCCAGCGTGCCGCTCGCCGTGACGACCGAGCCGCCGGACGCCGAAGCGCCGACGCTGGCCTACACGATTAGGTTTACAATCCCCGCTCCGTCGTTTAAGATAGATAGTAACTGCATATCGGGATTTACCGGAGGAGCCTGCCACTTGGTGGGCTTCTCTTTGCTTTTTTCGGCCTCTCCAAGTGGAATTCGGGCATACGCCGGACGGTTGCGGACATCCTATTTTCCATCAATTGTATAGGGGGAGGTTCTTATGGAGCAGCAAGCCATTTGGGCAATCGGCATTTTTCTAGTCATTTATGCGCTTATTATCTCGGAGAAGATCCACCGGACAATCGTCGCCATGATCGGGGGCCTGCTCATGGTCGTCCTCGGCATCGTCCATCAGGAGACGGCGGTCCATCACATCGACTTCAACACGCTGGGCCTGTTGATCGGCATGATGATCATCGTGAGCACGACGGCCGAGACGGGGGTATTCAAGTATATCGCCGTTCTGGCGGCCAAGAAGGCGAAGGGCGAGCCCGTCCGCATCCTCGTCCTGCTATCGCTGATCACCGCGGTCGGTTCCGCATTCCTGGACAACGTGACGACGGTGCTGCTGATGGTACCCGTGACCTTCAGCATTACGCGGCAGCTGCGCGCCAATCCGGTGCCGTTTCTGGTGACGCAGATCATCGCCTCGAATGTCGGAGGGACCGCGACGCTGATCGGCGATCCGCCCAATATCATGATCGGCAGCGCCGTTAAGGAACTGACGTTCATGGCGTTCATCAACAATTTGGCGCCCGTCGCCGTCGTCGTCATGGCCGCCTACGTGCCGCTTTTTATCTGGATGTTCCGCAAAAAAATCCAAACGACGGACGAACTGAAGCGCGGCGTCATGGAGATGAAAGAAAAGGAGCTCATCTCCGATCCGAAGCTGCTGCGGAAGTGCTTGATCGTGCTGGGTCTGACGCTGGTCGGCTTTTTCACCCATCAGCTGTTCCATCTCGAATCCGCCACGGTCGCCTTGGCCGGCGCTTTTGTCCTGCTGCTGCTCACCGGCGAGCATATGATGGAGCAGGCGTTCACGAAGGTCGAGTGGATGACCATCTTCTTCTTCGTCGGTCTTTTCGTGCTCGTGTCCGGCCTGATCGAGACGGGCGTCATCGCCGAGCTGGCGAAGCAAGCGATCGATCTGACGGGCGGCGACCTGGTCGCGACCTCGCTGCTCATCCTTTGGCTGAGCGCGATCGCCTCCGCGTTTCTCGACAATATCCCGTTCGTCGCCACGATGATCCCGATGATTCAGGAGATGGGCAACATGGGCGTCAGCAACCTCGAGCCGCTCTGGTGGAGCCTGGCGCTGGGCGCGTGTCTGGGCGGCAACGGATCGCTCATCGGCGCGAGCGCGAACCTGATCGTTGCCGGCATGTCCGGCAAAGAAGGATATCCCATTCGGTTCGTCCAATTCCTAAAGATCGGATTTCCGCTCATGCTACTGTCCATCCTCATATCGAGCGTATACGTCTATTTTCGTTATTTAATCTAGATTCAAGGGGGGCCAGGGCATGTTAAACTATCGCTTCGACGAAACTGCGCTGCAAATCGGCGAGTCCGCGAACGAGAACGACGTAGAGTTCCGAATTGTCCTCGCGACGGACGATCCGTCGATTGCGGCGGGCCTTAAGCGGGTCCGGCAGGAATTCGACGAGAACCGCGTGTACACCGACGTGCTGTTCTACCATTATCCGAATCATGAATATAAAGTGATCGTTCGCAAGGATTATTATGTGGACTTCGTGCTCGAGCTGATGAAGCAGCGGCTCCTGAAGAGCGTGGCTTGGGCGGACTAAAGCGGGATGACGCTGCCGGTCAAGGCGTGGATCATGAAGCGGAGCGGATACTGTCCTTATCGTTGAAAATCGACGGTATATACGAGCGGAATGCCTGCGCGTTCAGTATCTTAAGGTGGGCTTTCCGCTCATGCTGCTGTCCGTAGTTATCTCCAGCGTGTATGTGTATTTGCGATACCTCATCTAGGCTCGAGGAGGCTACTCGATGAAGCGCACCGACAAATACGTCCTGTATCTGCTCTATCTTGTTCTGTTTGGCGCCCCGATGGTCGCGACGTTTTATGCGGCGGACGGGGTGGATCATCTGTACGTGTCCTTGATCGTGATCTTGACGAGCATCGGATTCCGTTATCGGCAGGATATCAGGCGAGAAGACTACGCGGTGTATAAAATCGCCGGACGAATGTGGCATAGAAGTTTCGTCTGGGAGCTGATCCTGATTCCCGTCGTCTTAGGTCTGCTGCTAGGCGTGTTGGAAGGGGGGGAGCGATGGCGCAGCGAGGCATGGTTCTCGGCTTTTCCATATCGGCGGGACATCTGCTGTTTGAAACGGGAGAGCGACTCTACCTCCGCAGGATCGTGAAGCGCACGGTGCAAGCCGGCTGAGCCGCTAGGTTAGCTTTTGCAGTTTAAAAGTAAACTTCCATGTCGCAGTCTCGCCGGAATAGCGGCCTCGGTTTTCCGTCACGACCACGCTTAACGCCTTGTTTGTCGTCTTCCCAATCGAAGAAGCTTTGACGGAAGCCGTGGACTCGCCGTCTTCGGGGATCTTGTCTTGCTCCTCCGCATAAGCGTCCAAATGAATCGTTTCGGAGGCTTTGAGCGTCAAGGTGACGGAGGAACCTGCCGATACTTCCTTCCCGTTTATCTTAGCGACGGTCAGCCACTCATTTCCTACGTGATTGTTTTCGACCAGCTTGACCGACACGACTGTCACCTTGATCTTAACCGACTTTTCCGCGGCATAAATGGGTTGAACGAGCAGCATGAGCATGAGCGACAGCGCCGTCACGAACTTCATAAGCTTCGGCATAGAGAGTGCTTCCCTCCGTATCGAACTTTAGGTATGGTTTCGTTATTTTTTTTGGGCCGCAAGAGAACAAACATCAGCATGTATAGGATAAACGCAACAAGGCCTAAGGCGATGTTTCCTGCCCATCCAATATGGTAAACGACGAACGTCGTATCGTGAAAAGCAAAGTCGCCAGTATCGTTCGTGCTTAATAGATGCGATGCGGCAGCGAGCAACAGATGAGCCGGCGCCGGGAACGCGACCGCGATTCCCATGCCAAAAAGCCATGCACGCCCGGTCATTCGCGTTCCTGCCTGTCGAGAGATCTATTCGGATCATATTTTGAATAAGGAGGTTCGTCAATACCGTGCTTGCGGGACCGGCGGGATTCGCTTAAGAGCCTGCGACAGACAGCTCCGCGCCAGAAGCCTGTTCCGTGCGCCGGTCCTTCGCCCGGAGCACCGCCCAGCTTATACCAGCGCTCGCTAGCAGGATCGTACCCAGCGCGAGGGCGTCTTGGGCGAGAAACGGCACGCCGAAGCCCAGATCCATGAGTCCCTCGACCGCGTAGGTAGCGGGGAGATAATGGCCGAGCGATTCGTAGAAGGCGCTCAGCATTTGTCTCGGGACGATCGTGCCCGAGGTGACGAGCTGCAGCGAGAGCATCGCCATGTTGGCGAACATGCCCGCCATGCCCAGCGCGATGAGGAACATTTGCGCGAAAAACATGAAAGTGAGCAGGATCAGGAAGTGGAACAGCCAGAAGGCGCCGAACCCGTTCTCCATTTGTCCGCCCAGCGCCCGCATGAGCGAGGAGCCCGCGAGCGAGATGATCAGCGCGGCGATCAGGATGAGGCTCGCTCGCACGGCGAAGTGCTGTCGGCGCGAGATCGCCTGGCCGATCGCCATCGACGCCTGGTGAACGTTCATCGCCATCAGCATGGCGCCGACGTAGGAGGCGAGCACGAGCATCATCGGCACCATCTGATTGTTCATGCCGTTCACAGGATGGACGATTTGCATCTCTGTCTTAAGCTGCGCGGCGTCCGGCGATGCGAGCCGATCCAACTGCGCGTTCAGCTTCGCGACGACACTGTCGATCACGCCTTTCGTTACCTGCGGATTCGCCTGATTGACCGTATAGCGAATGGCCTTCCGCGCATCGGGCGAGCCAAGGGACTCGGCAAATCGCGCGGGGATGGTGATGACCAGATGCGTCTTTCGCTCGTCCAGCTCCCGAAGGGCGATGGCTTTGGACGGCGTCGTCACATCGAACGGCATCTGCTTCAACTGAGCGACGAGCGCCTCCGCGGCCGCGCCGTCTTCGTTGACGACGGCGATCCGCAGCTGCGAGGTCCGGTCCAGCACGCCGTCATAGGAGGTCATCCAGCAGACGATGAAGATGATCTGCGCCATCAGGGCGGCGACGATGGCTACGATGGTTTGCGGCTTCTTCAGATAAAGTCGGAATGCGGTTTTCATAGACGAATCACTCTTTTCCTGTTGGCGATATTTGATTTGCGTTTCAAAAGAATCCACTCGACGACGGCGAGGTTGACCGTCCAGCACAGCCATGCCGACAGGCGGTAAGCGGGCTCGAACGCATCGAACAGCTGCATAAGCGGAAACTGATACAGTCGCAGCGTCACGGCCGCGAAGGTGATGGCGTAGCTGCGGAGCATCCAACGGCCGTGGCGTTCGATCCGTCCGCGGGTCACGTAGAATACGGCTGCGCATGTCGTATAGAGCCAGGCCGCGTCCATCAGGAGGAAGCCGGATCGCGCCTGCCACCCGCCGCTCGCGGACAGCGATAACGGGATACCGACCAGCGAGCTTAAGACGATGCCGGCGACATAGATCTTGCCGAGCTTGCGGTGCAGCCGGACGGCCTTCGGACTGCCCGGCCGCCGGAAGATCTGCATCGGGCCGATCAGCAGCGCCAGGCTGCTCGCCGCGATGTGGACGTAGAGGAAATAGACCCAGGGGCGCAGGTGGAAGTCGGGGCTCTGAAGCTTGAACTGGACCAGTCCGGCCAGCTGCGGCGGGTAGAAGCCGTATTGGATAAGCGCGTAGGCGCATACCAAGAGTGCCGGTACGAGGACCAGCGCGTATCGCGTTTTATGCATTCGCATGGGACGGAATCCCCTTTAAGATAGAGTGGGCGTTAAAATTGCGTGAAGATTCTGACTAATAAAGCCGCGACCGATCAGCCAGCGATTCGGACACTATCTATCCCACTGGCGGATACCTTGCCGGGCCAGCGAGCGCCTGTCGTCGGCGAACAGCGCCACCGCCTGCCGCCGATCGCTCGCGTTGGGTTGAACGATGCTCAGCCCGCACATGCCTGAACCGGTTCCGTCATAACAGCCGCGAGCTTGATGGCATTCAGGCGTCTCGCCGACCTTCTGCGATAGACGACCGTCCAGAGAATGGCGGCACCGATAAAGCCGTACAGTACGAGGTTGGACAAGGCGAGAAATTGCGCGGTGGAGAGCTCGAACGCCATATATGTACGAACCGCGGCTTCGGACAGCAGCATCATGCCCCATACGGCGCTCATCAACCGCATTACGAAGCGGAAATACGCATACTGCCAGTTGCCTTTGAATTCCGGATTCGCGATGAACCGGCCGGCCAGGTGGAACATGAGCGGCTGCCGGAAGGCGAGCGAGACGAGGAACAGCAGCCCGACTGCGCCGGTCACCATCGACTCGCGGATAAGCAGGAGCTTCTCGCTGCCGCCGAAAGCCATCAGAACGAGTGTCAGCGCGAACGTGAACAGCATGAGTCCGCCGAAGGCGTCGAGCTTGCGATACTTCGCAAGATGCCAGGCATTCTCGATCAGCGGCACGGCCGTGGCGATGGAGAGGGCGGCGAGACCGGACATCGAGCGAGATAGCCATAGGTAGAGCAGCCAAGGGATCAAGCCATTGATGAGGAGCGTTAAGATGACTTCGCGTCGTTTGGACATGGAGAACGTATTCCTTTCCCTATTAAGATTGCAGAGCCTGCTTCATGAACGCCATCGCTTCTTCGATCTGTCCTTCCCCGGACGCCTGCCGCACCAGATTGTGCACGCGCATGCCGTACATATGGGTCAGGATGCGGCTCGCGATCCGCTGACGATCCACGGTCGGGGGGAATCACGCCGCTCTGCTGGCCGACCTCGATCCACTTTGCGCATACGCCGGACGTATACTGATACACATCCTGCATGATGCCGGCTACCGTCGGGTTGTCCATCTGGCTGAGCAGATAGATGAAAATCTTGTTCGTCGCATCCTCGGGCTGCGACGTCTGCACGAACGCCGCCGCGATCAGTTGAAGGGGATTGTCCAGGCCGATGGTGCCGGGATCGTTCACCAGCGCCATGAACCGCTCGTTCATCTGTTCGACGCGCGCCTTGAGCACGAGCCCGAGCAGCTCGTCCTTGCCTGTCACGTAGTGGTAGATCGCGCCTTTGGACAAGCCCGTCTTTTTCAAAATGTCCTGAAGCGTCGTCTGTCTGCAGCCTTTTTCCTGAATGAGAGCTTCCGTCGCCTGCATGATCGCCTGAAAACTCGACGTTGTGTTCTGTTCCATATTGTTCGCCTGCCGTTTCAATAGGATAGTCGCATACCGACCGCCGGTCTGTCATGGACTCATCATACCGTACCGACCGCCGGTATGTAAAGAGATTTTTTATATTATCATGAGCGGGCTGCCCTGCGGGCAAGCCGGACCGCGATCGGTTAAAATAAGAAAAAACGGACGGCGAGGGCGCGGGCATGAACGGGACTAAAATTTTGATTGTCGAAGACGAAGCGGCGATCGCCGATCTGCTGGCATACGGGCTTGGAAGGGAAGGCTTCCGCACGCAGACGGCGAGCACCGGCGCGGAGGCGCTGCGAGAGGCGGAGCGGTTCGAACCGGACCTGCTCCTGCTCGACTGGATGCTGCCGGACATGAGCGGGCTCGATCTCTGCCGGCGCATGACGGCGGAGCGCAATATTCCGATTCTGATGCTGACGGCGAGGTCCGACATTACGGACAAGGTGCTGGGCCTCGAGTTCGGGGCGGACGACTATATGACGAAGCCGTTCGACATGCGGGAGGTCGTGGCCCGCATCCGGACGATTGTGCGCCGAATGGCGCAGTCGAGCCGTGCGGCGGAGGCTGCGGCCGTCCGCTTCGGCGACGTGGAGATCGCCGTCGGCGAGCGGCTCGTGCGCAAAGGCGGGGAGACGGTGGAGCTGACGCCGAAGGAGTTCGACCTGCTGATGACGCTGCACGGCCGCCGCGGCAAAATTTTCACGCGCGCGGAGCTGCTTGATCTGGTGTGGGGATATGACTTTGCCGGCGATACGCGCACCGTCGACACGCATGTGCTGCGGCTGCGCAAGAAGCTGGACGCCGGCGACTGGATCACGACCGTGTTCGGCATCGGCTACAAGTTCGAGAAGCGGGAGGACTAGCGCATGTTCCGGACGATCCGCACCAAGTTCGCCGTCGGCTTCTTCGTTATTTTCTGCGTCTCGTTCCTGCTGCTGAACCAGATCATCGCCGGCATCATCGCATCGGGCAACCGCAAGATTATAACGGACGATCTGATCGGACTCAAAAACAACAGCGGCGTCTACGTCCGGCAGGCGTTTCTCATCAATCATTTCGCAAGCGACGAGATTTACTTCGCGCAGATGGCGGTGGAGATGGTCGGCGATCTGCGTCACGCCACCTCGAACGCCGTCGGCGCGTATTCGCCGGCGGGCGAGCTGCTGTACGCATCCGACAAGACGGCGTTCCCCGGCGGGAAGGCCGACGATCTGCGGCACGCCATCGGCGGAGAGACGGCGTATTCGGTATCCTACGAGCACGGCGCGGCATCGGTGCTGTATGCCTATCCGGTCGTCGTGGACGGCAAAAAAGGTCGGCATCCTGCGCTTCGCCAAGGATTACTCTCCGCTGTACGAGCAGAGCCGCCGAATTCTCGATTCGCTCTATTACATCGCGCTGGCCGTCTTCGCCGCCGCCTTCCTGTTCGCCTATCTGCTGTCGCGCCATATCACCGTGCCGATCGTCAAGCTGACGAAGGCTTCGTCCCAGGTGACGGACGGCGACCTCGACGTCAATCTCACGATTCGCCGGCGCGATGAAGTCGGCAGGCTGGCCGACAACTTCAACGCGATGATCGGGAAAATCCGCGGGCAGATCGCGACGATCGAGTCGGACCGCGACCGGCTGAAGGAGCTCCATGCGCAGCGCAAGCAGTTTTTCGACAATGTCACGCACGAGCTGAAGACGCCGCTCACGTCGATCATCGGCTATGCCGAGATGATCCGGTCGAACGGGGCGGACGATCCGGTCTTCTTCGCCAAGGGCATGGACCATATCGTACAGGAGAGCCGCCGCCTCCACGAGCTGGTCGTGCATCTGCTGGAGCAGTCCAATCCCCGGACCGAGCTGCGGGCGGACGAGCTTGAACGGCTCGACGCGGCCCGGCTGCTGCGGGACGTGTGCGAGTCGATGGCCTTCAAGGCGGAGCGCTACGGGAAGGCGATCGCATGCGCGGCCGACGATGGCCTGTACGTCGAAGGCGATGCGGATGAGCTGCGGCAGCTGTTCATCAATCTGGTCGACAATGCGGTCAAGTACGGCGACGCGGGAACGGAGATCGACGTCCGGGCGGAGCGGGAGGCGACGACGGTCCGCTGCCGGATCGACAGCATCGGCGAGCCGATGGGAGAGGCGCATCTGGCGCGGATCTTCGAGCCGTTCTACCGGGGCGAAGCCGGCTCGGGGGAGAGCGGCAGCGTCGGGCTGGGCCTCAGCATCAGCCATGCGATCGTCGGGCGGCACGGCGGCGCGATTCGAATCGAGAGCGGCGGCAGGCGAACGACGGTGCGCGTCGAGCTGCCTTACGCCGAGGAGAGGGGGATGTTCGCGCGATGAGGCTTGTGACATGGCGCATGGCGGGCAAAGCGCTGCGCGGCGGGACGCTCGCGCTCGCGTTGGCGGCGGCGTTCGCCCTGCAGGCGGGCTGCGCGAGCCGTCTCCGTTCGGAGACGGTCGTCATCCCCGACGCGGCGGCTACGGCTGCGTCGACGGATGGCGCGGACTCGACGTTCGAGGTGCGGTCGATCTTCAAGGTCTCGTTCGGAAAGTCAGCCGGCTATCCGTTGGGCTGGGCGGCGGACGGACGGCTGATCGGCTATGCCAACGATTCCGATGTTGGCTTCGTATCGCTCGCGGCTCCGTATCGCGACCCGGTTGCGCTTAGCGACCCCTACATCATGCCGTTGGGACTCTCGCCGGACGGTCGTCTGCTGCTCGGCATCGCCAAAGACGGGGAGGCAAAAAGGGACGCTTATACGCTAAAGCTGCTCGCGGCCGAAGACGGCCGAGACGTCGCGGCGATCCCGTACGCAGCGTTCAAGTTGCGCAAATATCCGTTCACCTGGTCGGACAATAGCCGATACTTGGCGTACGGCGTACGGGAACCTGGCGCGAGCGCCGACCGCATCGAGGTCTACGATGCGAAGACCGGCGGTACGGCGAGCTACGCTTGGACCGGCGATACTTCTTCTATGGCCACGATCGTGTCGGTCAAGCTGTCGAACGACGGCGCGAAGGCGCTGATCGTCTACAAGGACGACGAGAAGAGCCGGGACGGACAGCTGCGCGAGGACCTAAGCTACGTCATGCTCGCGGAGAGAGCCGACGGCGCCTTCGAGAGCCGTTATGCGCATCCGCTCGCCGACGCGGGCTCGGCCGATTGGGTCAACGACAGCCAGATCGTCTTCGCAGGCGCCGACGATACGCTGTTCGGCTACGACGCGCGCAATGGCGCGCTGACCGTACTCGCGGAAGGGACGGGCCTGTTCAGTCTGTCGGCGGACAAGCAGTCGATCGCCTTTTCGCGCGGCGACGATACGGTCGCGGCCGGCAGATTGCAGGGCAATAACGTGCTGAACGAAGCCGTCGTCTATCAAGGGATCGTCCCCGTACTGCTGGCCTGGAGTCCGGACGGCGACAGGCTGCTCCTCGAAGGGACGAAGCCGCCGTATGCGCAGGAGCGCGCGGTTCCGGCGCCGGCGGAAGATGCCGACGGCCGTTATGCCTCGTTCGTGCTGCAATTCCGCTAGCTTTTCTCCTGTCTCCCCATCCGTGAAGCGGCTGCCTGATCCGGCACCGTTCACGGATTTTTTCGTTTGGAGACAATTTGTTCACAAGTCGGCCAAGAGATGTCCACATCCGTGTATTACATTGAACGGGCGGCCGGGAATAAGGAGCGATTCGGCCGCAGGCTGAATATCGGAAGGTGGATGTCGATGAAAAGAATCGGGTTGATGACGGCACTCAGCGTGCTGCTTCTTAGTGTCTCCGCGTGCAGCGGAAACGGCGGTAATGCCGGCAGCTCGCCAAGTGCCGCGAACGGACAGAACGGGCCTTCCGCGGGCGCGACGCAGACGGGAGCGTCTACGGACGGCAAGGGCGCGGGCGCCGGCGCCGGCGCCGGGACGGATGCGCCGGCGCCCGCGCGAGAGGAGATCAAGCTGCCGAGCGGACCGGTCAAGCTCGTCGTGGCCTCGTTCGAACCGAGCGAGCAGTTGAAGCAGGCGGTCAAGAAGTACGAGCATGCGCACCCGAACGTGACGGTCGAGCTGCAGGCCGCCCAGACGGAATTCAAGGATCTCGACTCGCAGATCGCGAATATCGAGAAATACGTCGCCTCGACGAATACGGCGCTGCTGTCCGGCAAAGGCCCGGACGTCATGGAGCTGGACCTGCTGCCCAAAGAAAAATTGGTGGGCCGGGGACTGCTGGCCAATCTCGGCGACTGGATGGATCGTGATGCGGCCTTCAACAAGGCGGACTACTTCGCCAATGTGCTGGATAATATGCAGATCGCCGGCGGGCTCTACGCGATGCCGCTGTCCTTCTATCCGGTCGCCCTCCTCGGCGACGAGGCGGCGATCGTCAAGGACGGCGGCGTGAAGGACGACGGCGACTGGACCTGGGACGAATTCGCCGAGTCGGCGCAGCGGCTGATCCAGAAGGGCACCCATCCGCATGCGCTGGCCAACTCGCCGGACTATATGCTGTCGGAGCTCGCAGGCGAGCGGTACGCGCAATTCGTCGACGAAGCGGGCCGCCGCGCAAACTTCGATTCGCCGGACTTCGCCGAGCTGATGACGCAGGTCAAGCAGCTGTTCGACGATGGCGTGGTGATCGATCTCAAGAAGGCGAATTTCCGGAGCGAGTCGATGGCGGAGAACCCCAAGATCAATACCTATTTCCAAAGCACGCAAATCCCCCTCGCCCATGGAGTTTTTAATGTTAATGGATCAATATGGCGGCAATACCCGTGTCTACACGAAGCCGCATGCGAAGGAGATGGGACCGGGCGGCTACTTCATGGCGAACCAGACGATGGGGGTCAACGCCGCTTCGCCCGTCAAGGAGCAGGCGTGGGATTTCGTCAAGTTCCTGCTCTCCGAGCAGGGCGCGGCCGATCCCGATATCTCGCTGGGGCACACGGGGTTTCCGATCAGCAGAATCGCCTACGACAAGGAGATCCAGAAGCTGCGCGACGAAGGAGAGGTGCCCGGCTACAAGAACGGCCCTGCGGAATCCGATGCCTTTCAGGTGAATGAAGCGCATCTGGATCTGCTCGACGGCATCGTGACGGCGGCGGTGCATCCGGTCGGCCAGTCGACCAAGATCGGCGATATCATCCGCGAAGAGAGCAAAGCTTTTTTCACCGGGCAGAAGTCCGCAGAAGCCGTCGCGAAGCTGATTCAGAACAAAGTGACGACTTATCTGAATGAGTAGGCGGCTGCGGGGCCGATGGCACGGATGGGACGGGGCGGCAGCGCTGCTGTTCCTGGCGCCGGGCGCCGCGGGCTTCGCGCTGTTCTATCTGGTCCCGTTCGCGATGGGGCTGTGGTACTCGCTGACGGACCGGACGATCGGAGGCCGCTTCGTCGGACTGGCCAACTATGAGGCGCTGCTCGCGAGCGGCTCGTTTCGCAAGGCAGCGGCCAACACGCTGCTGTTCACGGGTATCAGCGTGCCGATCCTGATCGCGCTGTCGCTGGGGCTCGCGCTTCTGCTCAGCCGGCCGCTGTTTTTGCGCAGATGGCTGCAGACCGCCTTCGTGCTGCCGCTCGTCGTGCCGGTCGCCTCCGTCGTCGCCATCTGGCAGATCTTCCTCGACTGGAACGGCAGTCTCAACGCCTGGCTGCACGGCTTCGGCTACGGGCGCATCGACTGGCTCCAATCCGATTGGGCGATGCCGACGCTCGTGGCGATGTACGTATGGAAAAACGTCGGCTACGACATGATCCTTTTTCTCGCGGGTCTGCTGTCGATCCCGCAGTCGTATTACGAGACGGCGCGGATCGAAGGCGCGGGCCGCCTGCGGCAGCTGACGCATATTACGCTCGTCTATCTGACGCCGACGACGGTGTTCGTCATTCTCATTTCCATCATCAACTCGTTTAAAGTGTTCCGCGAGACGTATTTGCTCGCAAGCGACTACCCCTACGACCGCATCTACATGCTGCAGCATTATATGAACAATATGTTTTTCTCGCTCGACATTCAGAAGCTGACCTCCGCGGCGGCGCTGATGGTCGGATGCATCGTCGTCCTCGCCGGCTCACTGCTGGTGACGGAGAAGCGGTTCCGATCGTGGATGGAATGACCGGAGGAGAGGAGGGGCAGGCTGCCGTTGGAGAAAAGAAAGCTGATCGCCAGACTGGGCCTGAGCGCGCTTCTCGTCGTCTTCGCCGCGGTCGCGCTGGTGCCGATCGCGCTGACCTTCACCAATTCGCTGATGACCGAGCGCGAGATCGGAGCCAACTACGGCTTGCTCGGCGAGATGACCGATGTCGCGGCAGGCGGACGGGACCTGTTCATTAATTTGAAGCTGCTGCCCGACTGGCTGACGTTGTCGCAGTACGGGCAGGTGCTGATTTTTAACCCGGCGTTCCTGCGCATGTTCTGGAATTCGGCCGGCATGGTGCTGCCCATCGTCGCGGGTCAGACGGCCGTAGCTTCGCTGTCCGCCTATGCGTTCGCCAGGCTGCGCTTCCGCGGGCGGGACAAGCTGTTCCTCGTCTACCTCATGACGATGCTGATGCCGTTCCAGGTGACGCTGGTGCCCAACTATATCATGATCGACAAGCTCGGGCTGCTGAACAAGGAGGCGTCCATCATCTTGCCGGGCATCTTCGGCGCCTTCGGCGTATTCATGCTGCGCCAGTTCATGCTCCATATTCCAGGCACCTACACCGAGGCGGCGAAAATCGACGGGGCGGGTCATGGGACGATTTTCGCCCGGATCGTCCTGCCGATCGTGATGCCGGGCGTCGCGTCGCTGACGGTGCTGCTGTTCGTCGACTACTGGAATATGGTCGAGCAGCCGCTCATCTTTTTTACAGGATACGTTCAAGCAGCCGCTGTCGCTCTATCTGGCGCATATCAACCGTGCGGCGCGAGGCGTCGGCTTCGCCGCATCGGTGCTGTATATGACGCCGATGATCCTGCTGTATTTGTATGCGGAGTCCTACTTCGTACAAGGCATTCAATTGTCGGGGATTAAAGGGTAGCGGACGGTTTGCAAAGGCGTTATGCGAAGGGAGGGATACGATGGACACCGAAGCGACGGGAGCGGGGCAGAAGCTGCGCCAGCGCCGCATCCGGGTGGCTGCGAGCCTGTTCGCCGGGCTGCTCGTCGCGCTGACGCTACTTGGCAATACGCTGCTGGCGCTGACGCTGCCGAAGGTCGCCGTCCAGCCGGTTCAGAGCGGCCGGGTGAAGGCGCAATACGACGGCACGGCGGTCGTCCAGCCGGTCGAGACGCTCAGCCTGCCCAATCCCGCCGGCTGGAAGGTCAAGCAGGTGCTGGCGAAGGAGGGCGACCGGGTTCATCAGGGGCAGACGCTCGTTACCTACGACGATCGCGATGCCCGGCAGCAGATCGAGGCGCAGCAGGCTTCGCTGCAGAAGCTGCAGCTGCAGATCCCGCTGCTGCAGCAGCAGTATATACAGGCGGCAAAGGATGGAGACGCGGCGGACGTAGCCGGCGCGAAGTCCGCCTTGGAGAGCGCGCAAATTGACATAGCCGCGCAGCGGCAGCTGATCGCGGGGCTGCAGGCGGACATGGCGGAGAAGGGCAAGCTCGTCGCGCCCGTGGACGGGATCGTGAAGGAGGTGCATGCACTGGCCGGGACGGCCGGCGTATCGGCCGGGCCGGACGTGCTGCTGGTGAGCAGCGGTCGCGGGTACCGGTTCGAGCTGCGTCCGCCGGCATCGCTCGCGGAGACGCTGGCGGTGGGCGACAAGCTGGAGGCGCAGGTGCAGGCGCAGGGTGAAGGGCAAGATGAAGTGCAAGGCGAAGTGCAAGGCGATGCCGAAGGGCAACAAGATGAAGGGCAAGACGAAATGCAAGGCGATGGCGAAAGGCAAGATGAAGTGAAAGGCAAGGCGCAAGGCGAGGAACAAGGCGAGGAACAAGGACAGGAACAAGGACAGGAGCAAGGACAGATGAAAGGCGACATGCAAGACGGCGATCCTCATACGATACATGGCGTCGTGACGGAGATTCTGCAGGATCTGCCCGGCTCGGACGAGAGCGGAACCGGAGAAGAGGAGGACGGAGTCGCTTCTTCCGTGCCCGGCTACCGGATCGTCGTCAAGCTGACGGACGACTCGCTTCGCGGCGGCGAGACGGTCAAGGTCCACCTCGAGAAGGAAGCCTCCGATACGGATACGATGCTCGTGCCGAGCGCGGCGGTTCACCGCGACGGCGACGGCGCTTACGTGCTCGTAATCGAGGAGCGCCAGGGGCCGCTGGGCAACGCCTACTACGCCTCGCGCAGATCGGTCTCCGTCAAGGAGACGGACGCCGGCATGTCCGCCGTCGCCGGCAGCCTGTTCGAAGGCGATCGGATGATCGTCGAGAGCGAGGAACCGCTGAGCGAGGGCGAGCGGGTGCGCATATAAAACAGGCTGCCGGAACGATCCGGCAGCCTGTAGGCATTTGCGAGAGAAGAAACTGGCGGCCCCGAGATGAATCGAACATCCGACACCACGTTTAGGAAACTGGAATTCATGTATGTTATCTTTAAATAACACGATGCTTGAGGTTAAGCACTTCTCATCTAAAGGACATGGCAAAGAAACCTTGAAAGGCATAATACCTTTCAAGGTAACTCAGTAATGGCATTAATATTTATCCAACTCTTCTTTTAAGTCTCTAATTAAAGTTTCTACATTTAAAACAGCGGAGTCATCATTGTTAAAGAAAATAGAAGGCTTGATTCCGTCTTCCTCTAACTGAGGCAGCAGCTCATCCATGAATTCCTGTAAGTCCATGCTTGCGCTTGAATACACTTTCCAGTCCCCAATAGCGCAGTGATCTGCAAATTCCTTTTTTTGGCCAAACTGGAAACAGCCTATTACCCTTATCATCCTCAGTTATTGCCCAACCGTCTTCATATAGTCCCCAAACCGTTTCTGAATCCGCTACTTTTTTTGATAAAGTATTCATAGCGTATGTTAGCAGGTTGATTAATCACAGACTCAAATTCTTTTAGATTCATAAAATTGAATTATGCACAATCATGTACTTTGCATCTCCGTCTCCAATACGTTGCAAACTTTACATAGGTAAAAATAAATATACGACTCACCAAAGTTAAAAGAGAAATCCTCATGTACTAGTGCCCCATCTAAGATCGTAGTTGGTAAACCCGGGTAATTACCGGTAACAACTATTCTCCGGGGTGAGGTTCATGACTATCTTTGTGCGAGATCTGAGCAAGGAGGAAGGTAACCGCCTTCTGCGAATCGCACGGAAAGGTGCAGATCCGGTGGATGTCCGCCGAGCTCTTCTAATCCTGGCGTCTGCCCAAAAGATGAAAGTGCCGGAGATCAGCCGGCTTTATCACATATCGGGCGAACATATTCGAAAAACAATCCACCGTTTCAACACGGAAGGGATGGCCTCGCTCAAACCGAATTACGGCGGCGGCCGACCGCCGACCTTTACCGAGGAGCAGCGAGCCGACATCATCGAGCTTGCCCAGATTCCCCCCTAAAGTGCTGGGGTTACCCTTCACGCACTGGTCGCTGGCCAAGCTGAAGGAAGCAGCGGAGAAGAAGAAAATCGTGTCTTCCATCATACGCGTCATTCTCGATGAAGCCAAGATCACCTACCAGAACACCAAGACGTGGAAGGAATCGACCGACTCGGAATTCGAGATTAAAAAAAAACGAATCGAAGCCCTATACGACTGCCCTCCGGAAGACGGGCGGGTAATCTGCGTCGACGAATTTGGACCGTTATCGCTGCAGCCTTACCGCGGCAAAGGCTGGTTTCAGCAGCGCCGGCCCAAAAGGCTTCGCGCAACCTACACTCGTCCGCATGGTGTGAAGCATCTGCTCGCCGCGCTCCACGTAAAGACGAATCAACTGTACGGTCATTCTTCCAAGAGTAAGAAGCATGCCGACATCTTGCGTTTCTTCAATGTGCTCCGCCGCCGGTATCATCGTTCCGAGCGACTGTATATCATCTTGGACAACTTTTCTCCTCATCATCACCACAAGGTCAAAGCGTGGGCGAAAGAGAATAACGTGGAACTGGTCTTCACACCGACCTACGCTTCCTGGCTGAACCGAATCGAGTGCCATTTCGGGCCGCTTCGTAAGTTCGTTTTGGAAGGCAGTGACTTCCGGCAGCACAAAGACTTGGCTTCAGCAATTCAGGCATATCTGCGCTGGCGCAACAAGAACAAGCGAATTCACATTTTTTACTTATAGTATGAGTGGCATAAAGCGATTCACCATTTATCAAGGTATTAATTCAATCGAAAGATTTGGTAGTTACTGAAACCTTCTCTTCACCATTTCTATTTATTAGAGCAACTTCAAAATCTGAAATCCATCTAAGTTCACCCAGATGCTTAGCATATGCAAATTCATCCGGTAGTTCAGATATAACTTTTTTTTGAAACTATTTCTCGTCCATCTCGTTGAAATATTGATATAAATATATCCATACTGCTTACAGAGTGTTTACACAATACTTTAGCACTATAATTTTTATCGGGGCTTTTTTATAGCCTTCTTCCAAAGCCATTCGTTTAAATACCGAGCTTCCTCTATTTGCAAACCTATCTCTCTAAACTTCTGCATTTCCCAATTATTTTCTTGGGAAATTTTCTCTATCCCTTCCATAAGTAGGTTAAGTGTAGTTTCTTTCTTCCCAACTTCGCTATTATTTGAAAAATCATTAAAGTTAAACTTCACTTGTACTGAACATACACCTGAATATTGACGCACCCTTTCATCAGTAATGTCTTCGACACATTCAACAAGGATTTTCCAACAACCTTTTATCTTAATCTTACTAAACAAGCGTTCATACATAGCCGTAATACAGCGAGTTTCCAATCTAAACTGGCGTCTTATCTCTTTCCAATTCATCTCGTAATCTAATTTAGTAGCTTCATTGTATTGACATTTTTCCTCGTTCATTATCATCCTAATTTTTTTATCATTTTCCATATATGGTAAATCTAAGTCGAACTCTTTTAAGTACAATGTTAACCTCTCCCAATCATTCCCACGGCCGTGGTCTTTGATGTTTACTCATTGAATTACCTTTATCCCATAGCCTCTGAGCATTTTGACTTTCCCATGTAAGGGCCTTTTGTCTATTTGGGATATTAGGTTTAACAACTTTTGCTTCATATTTGTCTTTACCATCTTTTTTATTCCATCTGTTCACTTGGCTGTTGGCTCTTGGGGAAGTACCATTTTTATTAAGCTTTTGACCACTAATACCAGTTTTAACGACATCGCCAGTCGATTTTTCTGATATTTCATATCCATGCTGAACCTTTTTTACTCGCCTTACTATTACCATTAATTACTTTGGCCGTTCCCTTAGCCGCCTTCTTGGCGGTAATAACAGCTTTGCCACCTTTAATCAGCTTACTTATTGACTTTGCTTCGCCCAGGCCCGGCACTGCGTTGCTGACTAAATTCGTCGTAACGGACTTGGTCAGATTAAACTTTTTTACCGCTTGCCTTTGCTGATGCGTAATCCACTCCGGTATCTACGGCTGTCTTAATTGCCACTTTAGCCACGTACATTACAACTGGAATCAGGAATGCAAAATTACCGCTCGGATCACTAAAACTGTTTGGATCGTTATGCGCATACGTATACAGGTTCAAACTCAGGGGATTCTTTAGTTCACCTTCAAACGTATCCTCCTGTAGGAACCGCCCTGTACCCGGATCATACCACCGCTGTCCCATGCTGTACAGGCCAGTGGTATTGTCGTAGTACTCGGATGAATAACGGAACGGGTTGCTGATTTCCTCCTTTTCTACGGTCAGCGGACGTCCCCAAATATCATAGGTGTATTTATTTTTTACTTCTCCTGCCGCGTCACGAATTTCTACGACATCCTGGTGGCCGTTAAGCAAGTAATACGAGCGGGAGGCGGTTGCTCCTCCATCGACTCGAGCCAAAAGGCTATTGCCATAAATATACGAGGCTTTGGGCGTGACTGTTGTTCCACTCACTGTTCCTTCAGCTGCAATTTGATCTTCATCCCAGTAATAACGCGTAGTTACACCGTTTTCGGTGCGCTCGTAAAGTTGGTCGTCCCCGTTGTACTTGTAGGTTACCGCGTCCGTCCCAGCTACAGTTGCTTTCTTGAGACGATTCCATTCATCATATTCATAAATCGCTTCCGTAAAATTAGGTGCTGCCGAAGTGGTCAAACTACTTCGGTTGCCACGCGGGTCGTAGGTATAGGTTTCTTGAAACTCGCTGTTGGTCAGCACCCGGCCGAGTTTGTCATAGGTGTATTCATTTGCGATGCCGTTCTGAGTGCGAGTTTTTAAATTGCCAGCATCGTCGTAAATGTATGAATAATTATTTACTTCCATGCCGCTGGCTTGGTTTTGCTTCAAACTCGTCATGTCAAAGCCGTTGTAACCGTAATTCGAGATCATGCCATTCCCGTAGTTGACGGTTTGAATTCGGTCATTCTTCAAATACGTATACGATGCAACCTGACTGCCGTTGCTGGTTACACTCTCCAACCGATTCACTTTGTCGTAGACGTAAACGGTTGCTCGGTTATAAAGATCCGTGATCTTTGTGCGGTTGCCCTTTAAATCGTATTCCGATGTCAGCGTTTTTCCATCCGGAAAAGTTTTTTTGATGAGCAGACCCGAATTCGAATCATACAGGTAACCAGTTGTTCCGGTGGCGTCTGTCATAGACTTTCGTTTTCCATCCGCCTCGTAGGTATATGATACCGAGGAAGTCGGTCCACTGCGTTGAAGCAATCGGTTTCGGTTGTCATAGGAGTAAGTGAACTTCTGGCCTTTTCGGTCTGTCATTTCGATGAGATTACCCGCGAGATCATAAACCATGGTTTTTGATAAACCACTCTCATCGATTTCTTTTAGCAATCTTCCGGTCTCGTCATAAATCTTCAGAATTTGCTGATTGCCTGGATACTGTATGGAAGTAAGATTGCCTAGTTTGTCGTAACCATAGGTGAACACTTCGGTATTCGGCGTTGTCACCGTTCTTAATTGTCCCAGTAAATCATACGTAAACTGTGTTGTATTGCCTAATGCGTCTTGGGTGCTTATGACATTGCCTGAATGGTCGTATTCACTCGCCTGCTTAAGCGTAAGTACGCCATTTTTACCTTCCTTCTCCAGCGTCACTCGTCCCAGCTTATCGTACGTCCGTTCGACCTGGTTGTTTTCCTCGTCGATGTCAGTTACCGTGCTTAGTAAATCATTATATACAACAGAACTAAAGCTATTGTCAGGGTTGGTCGTTTTCTTAATCCTGCCGAAGCCGTCATAAGCATACGCTACTTTATTCCCTAAAGGATCATCCTCCCATTCGACACGACTAACTCCATCGTAGCCTGTTCGAGTCTTGGCTTTGAAGACACCTGATTCCTTGACTGCCAATTCTACTTTCCGGCCGATCTTATCCCAAGTTGTACGAGTCTGAATCCCAGTCTCATTTGTGGTGGTTATTTGGTTCAGTGTGTCGTTATAAGCAACCTCAAATGTCGTAAAGTCCGGGTTAACAATGCGAGTAATTCGGTCCAACTTGTCATGCTCATAGGATGTTTTACTGCCCCCGCCATCAGTGAAGGAAGTCATGTTCCCCGTCAGCTTGTTATAAGTTGCCGTTGAACTGGAGATTTTGGCAGTATTGTAGACATCCTTGTAATAAAGCGTCTGCTTTGTTAAAAACGCCGAACCGAATGTAGGATCATACTCGAATGTGGTTAATGCTTGTCTAGCGTTATCATAATCAATTGTAGATGTGACATTGCCGAATGCGTCATAAGTATAGGAAGTTCGGCTCAGATAATCGGTGGCTGTATCGCTGCTTTTCAACTGATAATCAGTCACATCTCCCTGCGAATTCCGCACCAGTGACACATAAAGGAACGACGTTCCTTTAACGGGCCATTTCTCCGCATTCCGCAGATGGGTCGTCGGATCATAGGTGTAGGTGGTCACTTGACCCATAGCATCCGTGGAAGAAGTGACATTTCCGTAATCATCGTACGTCGTTGAATTCGTAATACGCGATGATTCACTAGCGCCATTAGTATAATAAGTAGTTACACTAATGGGATTCGGAATTTTACGAACTTCGTCATAGGTGTTATCCGTGATTCGATTAGTAACTAGATCAGATTCTTGCAGTTTGGTGTTGTAAATCATCGGAGAGGTCTGATCATCGATGTAGTCCTTCTTATACGTATAAATGGACTCCAGCGATCCTCTTATAATCTTGGTGGAAAAGTTTATATCCTGATTGTAGGAGCTTCCCATATCACTCGGATAAATAAAGACAGCAACGTTGGTTGCGGCAGGGGGATCAACGTAATCTTTGCGTTCCTTTACGCGGAACACTTGATTTGCAGAGTTTGGCCCCGTATATCTGGTAATTGGTGTTGCATCATAAATATACTCAGTTTGGGCTCCGGTCGGATGTGTTACAAATCTTAAAAGGGCGTATGGATTATCGGTTACAGGGTTAGTATCGAGCAGACTGAAAAAAGCAGATTTAACGTCATAACTATAGGTTGTCGTACGATTCATCTGGTCAACGACTTGAGTAAGCAATTCTTTGCCATGATCGATCGTTTTATTGTATGTGACTACCCGGTCTCCCATCGTCAAAGTCACCTGAGAGGTGGTATAAGCAATGTTTATACTGTTACCGATGGCATCCGAAATTTTAGTAAGTACGGTTCCATACGGGCTAATGTTTGAATACATGAATTGTGTGTTGTTGCCGTAGGCATCGCTCATCTGAATAACCCGGCCATCGGCACTAAAATAGGTTTTATCACCTGTAATCGAGATCAATTCCTGAGCGGAGGCCACACCGTTTACGGTAACGCTGGTATTAACAGCCAAGGTTAAATCCTTCCATGGGTATCCTTTCAGGAGCCCGTTTTCCACCTTATAGGTACCTCCACCTGCCATGTGGAGATACGTGCCGCCCTCAAAGGTCAGATATGGAATATCCCAAGTCCAACCCTTGCCGATCGGGAAACGCTTGTCTGTATCCGCTTCTTTTAACGCATTCATATACCAAGTCGATGAACCCACATAGTCACTGTCAATTCCTGTGCCTGTAACGGTTCCACCGCTATAAGATTGCCCGGCACTGTAACTCGCGGCAACACTCTGCGCCTGTGACATACTCACATAAGGACCCATATAATCGCTATATGATTCAGTACCTACATTCACAGTTGCGGTGCCTGTAGTACCGCTAAAGAAGTATTTATATATGTAATAAAATCCTTGGGAGCAGCTAGAAGGCGCTGATTGAGAATTGACAGAGAGCGTGTTGAAGTAATAATCTCTCACCGCGCTTGTGGTGTACATCTCAGTTATTGGTGTAACTGGCGAATAGTAATCTTCTGTCGTTGTCACAAATTCGCCAGTGTTGCATTTATACTTATTGACTAGAACATGAGTGTTGTACGTTATTGTATATCTGGTCTCATACACAGGAGCATCATAATTAATGACGGCATAATAATCGTAATAGTCAACGCTATTTGCATCGACATCCATGTCGAACAACTGAGAAGAACCGGAGTCATAAGATCTTGTAAGTGTGAACCCTTGACCGCCTCGTCCTGGCAAAGTCAGGTCATCTTCTGTCAAAGACAACGATCCACTAACGGTAGACACACTTTCCTCATCCACTTCGACCCGATAAGGAGCTTCATCCAGCTTGACCTTAAGCATATCCAGCTTGGGTTCTTCCGGCTGTGGAGGCAATCCACGTTCGCGAAACGTATTGACCACTGTTAAATCGACATCCGGTGCATCGGATATCATTTGCTCGGCAGCCTCATCCAAGACTGCGTATACAGAATTGCTGACAGATGTGTCGTTGTACACTGAATCCAGGACAGACAACCCTCTATTACTGAATAAAGGGAGTGTTTCATCCAATAGACTATCCTTTGGCTTACGCCGTTCTCGCTCAATCTCTTCTAATGTTTTTCCGCTGTCCAGCAGTTCTTGAATGAAAGCTGGCTCGAGATTCAATTCTTCCGCTAATGTTTCAATACTGCGATTGGCGCTTTCCTCGTTTTGTTTGGCCCAGGCTTGTTCCAGTTCCATGTTCTTAATTCGAGTAATCCGTTCAGTAAGATCTCGATCTCGCTCCGATTCCTGCAATGAGGGTTGTTCCTGCTGTATTTCCTGCTCCATTTGCAATGTCTCGGCATTTCGCTGCTGTCCATGCGATAATCTACTATCCAGCTCTTGATTAATCCATGCTTTTTCTTGATTTAGAAGTATTGAGTCTGACCGAAAATCTTCAGATAAAGATACTTTCATATCAGGTGTGAACAGAGAATTCTCAGATAGTGACTCATGTGACAGACTTATTCCTTCGGCCTTTCCTACTTGGAAATTCTGAAGTAATAAAACTATACTAAGGGCTAATGCTATATGTTTAAATAATTTTTTCCTCGACAACATTTATTCCTCCCGATAATCCTTCGTTATCAACAAATTTAAAAACAGGGCAACGTTATCGTAAAATTTCTGATTTTGTTATGGTTTTGCTTTTTTAAATTACCATTGTTATCAAAGTTGAAATTAATCGTATATTTGTACAGCCCCTGCTCGTAGGATTGAGTATTGATTCTCCCCAAAGTTGTATAAGTATAAGCATATTTCTGATTCTGAGTTAATCGAAAGGTATAAAAAGCATTAGGATCAAGATTTGCATTGTATTGCTGAATTGAAACAAGATACTGATATCCCTTTTTTGGTTTTAAAGGAGGTTTCTATAACATTTGACTTATTGCTCAGATCCATGAGTTGAACTAGAGACTGCTTCTTCTCATATATTCTTATGTTGTACAACTGCCCCTCCGGTATTTTTAAAGAAAAATACGCATACCCATCTAATTGAGAATTAATAATAAAATGATCGGATTCTCCATAAGTTTCTTCCCAATCAGAACGCGAAAGAAGCGCCTTGTAAATATGATTAAATACAATTGGATACGCCGTGCTATGATCATTATTGAATTCATACAAGTCCCTTCCGCCCATTATTAGCGTTATTCTGGCATAAACAGCAGAAGACTCATATCCCTTAAGAACCACGTAATAGGTTTTGCCCGCACTCATTGGATAGGTCACGGCGGAGAACGAATGAAGTTCATCTCCTGTTCCCACATCGTCATTATAGGCAATTAAGTTACTATCGCTAAGGTTTGCATTGTCATAAAGATACAGCATCGTATCGTTTGATTGAGTTCCCCTTCCATAAAATCCAGTAAAGACTGTGTAGTATCCGCTTTCTGTAGGCGTGAATTTAAAATAGTCGCCGGTACTAGTGGATACGTCAATAGAGCCATTTACAGATAAGTTTTTAATAACATTTGGATTCTCCAATTCCACAGTTAACCTAGCAAAGATGGATTGGCCTATCCAGTCACCAGCGCTTCTAACTTTAATGTAATAACAACTGCCACGATCCATAAATAAAGAAATCTTTGAGAAAAGACTAGATGTGTCACTATCATCATTGAATGCTAATTGATACATCAGTTCACTGTCCTGATAGACCCATAATGCAGTGTCCACAATACCTGAACTTGAAGAACCACCATAAGAAGAAGTAGAAATCTTGTATGTTCCCGTTAATGGAGCGCAGAACTTAACTACTTTTCCGTTAGAAGGAACATTCACATCCAATGGTGCGTTTATTTGTATCTGATCATAATCATTACTCGAAACCATTAATTCAGTATTAGCCTCGTAATTGCTGATATCAATTGATGATGCCTTAGCAATAAGTAGCAAGGATTGGTATTGATTTATATACTTTGTATATTGATATTCCAAGTTTGATAAGCGAAGCAAAGTACTCTCAGCATCTTTGATACTCTGCCCATCGCTTTCCTTTGGTTTATTTTTACTACTTGAAACCGATTGTAAGAGGACTTTCGTTTTTTTTGATATTCAATTCGTTTTCTAATTTCTCAATGTCTTTAGCTGTCGTTTTATCAGCTAACAATGATGCACGAATTCTAAGCGCGGCTAAATCTTGACTAAGTTCTTCAAGTCTAGCTTCTTTTTGATTTCGCGCATCTTCTAAGGAAATATCTTGTGTACTATCCAGTTGGTTCTCCAACGTATCCTGACTTTCCGCACTCGCCTTGTTGTTGGCCTCCGCCAAAGATGCCAACAAACAAAAAATAAAAATTAATAACATTCCGGTTTTAATCATCTTCTTTGTCATCAGTTTACCCCTCAGAAATGGAAAATTTCGCACGTCATTATCTTCGAACCAACCTATCTAATTGATCCCCTTTCTCCCGCATTTGGGGAAATAACCTACGTCGAGTATGTTATCGAAAGTATGTTTGTTAAATATTAAAGATGTGTTAAATATTAGCAATATCTTCTTCAATCAGATTGAGAATTCATTTAACCTAGGAAGTTTGTTACATTCAAGATCTTAATATAGCTTGAGACAGAAATTTAAGCGAAAATACCCAAATCGAACACTTAGTGAGCAAGGTGAATGTTCATCAAGACCGAACTGCTTATTATCGATGAGATCGGGTACTGGACGTTGGACGAGACCGCTTCCCACTTCTTCTTCCAGATCGGTTCCGAGTGCTATGAGCGCGGCTCGATTCAGCTTACGTCGAAGAAGACGTTTGGCGCCTGGGGCGATATCTTTGGTGAAAGCTATGCTAGATCACCTCCTCCAGCACTCCAGCACCGTTAAAATCAAGGGGGAGAACTACCGCATCAAGGAGAAAAAATAGCAGTCACCAACTTAATCGGTTTATCACTTTTAAGTCGTATTGATGCTCAAAATGGCTTGGAGTGGTGCAGCCAATCGACGAATGAATGCACTAATTATTGTAGATGACTTCGATGTACTCAAAGATGCTTTTCTCAGCTTGTGCACGGGTCGCGTACTTGTTTAGATCAATCAGTTCTGTTTAATGATGGTGTGAAAAAATTCACTGCAAGCATTATCGTTGCCGTTGCCTTTATGGGCATGCTGCCGGTCATGGCGTAAACCTGGAACTGCTTTTGATACACGTGTGAGGCATACTGGCTGCCCCAATTAGAATGGTGTAAGATTTCTCCATCGGGCCCAGACGGCCGTGAGCGGAGGCGGGGATGTGGAAGATGGCGCTGGAACCGCTTCTGTGCCCGGCTACCGGATCGTCGTCAAGCTGACGGACGCCTCGATTCGCGGCGGCGAGACGATCAAGGTCCATCTCGAGAAGGAAGCCTCGGAGACGGATACGATGCTCGTGCCGAGCGCGGCGATCCACCGGGACGGGGACGGCGCCTACGTGCTCGTAATCGAAGAGCGTCAGGGGCCGCTGGGCAACGCCTACTATGCCTCGCGCAGATCGGTCTCCGTCAAAGAGACGGGCGACGGCATGTCCGCCGTCGCCGGCAGCCTGTTCGAAGGCGATCGGATGATCGTCGAGAGCGAGGAGCCGCTGAGCGAGGGCGAGCGGGTGCGAATATAAAACAGGCTGCCGGAACGATCCGGCAGCCTGCGGGCATTTGTGAGTGATTAAACTGGCGGCCCCGAGATGACTCGAACATCCGACACCACGTTTAGGAAACGTGTGCTCTATCCACTGAGCTACGGGGCCACAGCAAATCTCATTATAGCACAATCCCGTCGGAGAGCCAAAACGAAATTCGACCTTGAAGCGGGCGAAAACGAACCGTATTCCGATTGCCAAAAACGCCGCTTCGCGTTATGGTAGGGACAACGATTCAGCCCGGTTGGGCGCGCAGCAAGGCGGGGGGCTTACGATGACAGCTACAATACGCGATATCGCGAAGGCGGCCGGCGTGTCGGTCGCGACCGTATCCAAGGTGCTTAACGACTACTCGACGGTAAGCCGGGCCACGCGGGAGAAGGTGCTTGCGCTCGTCGCCCAGATGCAGTTCCGTCCGAACGAAGCGGCGCGCTCGCTCGTCGGCAGGCGATCGATGACGATCGGCATCCTGCTTACCTCCGGCTTGTCCAACCCCTTCTTCGTGCATCTGCTCGGCGGCATCGACAAGGCGCTGAAGGAGCGGGGCTACGACCTCATCTACCTCGCACAGCTGTCCGCGCATCCGGAGTACAACTTCGTGCAGCACTGCCGCAGCCGCAACGTCGAGGGCGTGCTCGCCTTCGGCTTTCAATTGGGCGAGCTGGACGCGGACAAGCTGGTTGCGTCGGGCATCCCGACCTTGTTCATCGACCTGAATCTGACAGGCAAGCGGGCAGGCTACATCTCTTCGGACAACAAAGAGGCGGTGCAAGGCACCGTGCGTTACCTGCATGAGTTTGGGCATCGGCGGATCGCATGCATCGCAGGCCTGCCCGGCTCGTACGTCGGCGAGCGGCGGCTCGCGGGCTACCATGAGGCGATGGCCGAGCTTGACCTGTCGCCGGATCTGGACTGCATCGTCATCGGCGACTTCACTCATGAGACCGGCTACCGCGGGATGCAGCGGCTGCTGGCGCTGCCCGAACGGCCGACAGCCGTCGTCTGCGGCTCGGACAAGGCGGCGATCGGCGCCCTGCAGGCAGCCCGCGAGGCGGGCGTCGCGGTGCCGGACGAGCTGTCGATCGTCGGCTTCGACGACATCAGCGAGGCGCGGGTCGTGCATCCGCCGCTGACGACGGTGCGGCAGGACATGCCGGCGCTCGGCCGCCGCGCGATCGAGCTGCTCGATCGGCTCATCGTCGAGCCGGACGGCCCTGCCCCGGCGGTCATTGTGCCGACGGCGCTAATCGCGCGCGGCACGACGGGACCCGCGCCGCGTGGCGACTAACGGTGGCGCGGCTGCTTCGCCGAGCCGATGGCCTGCCGGATGGCGGCTCCGCGGCTGCTTCGATGCGCTCCGTCGGCTTGCAATATAGCTGCTCCGCCGCTTCCGCTTCGCTGGACCAGTATCGTGCCAACCCTGCCGCCGTTTGGCCCGAACCTGCATGCCCGAGCCCCCTTGCTCTAACACCCCCATTTGCCTTACCGCTCTCCCTGGCCCGCCAAGTATCTGAAATAACGGTTAAAAAGCAACTATTTCTCCGGTCAGCCGACCGATCTTTGGAATAAGTGTTAAAAAGCAGCTAATCGTGCGTAATCGAGCGGAATGGGGGGGAATCAAGCGAATTAAATGCTTTATAGCAACTATTTGCTCGAATATTGGCCATTTCGGACAAATAAATGCTTTTTAACACTTGTTTTGTCAGGTCGCCCCAGCAACGCGGATTTCCCGTCTAACTCGCCGCCTCCAATGTAGCTCCGCCGCAGTAACACGGAATTTCCGGCTAACTCGCCCAGACAAGGCTAGTATCGCTTCCTGTTTATAGGATGAAGCATGACGTCTTTCATTCTACAAAAGTGTCAATAAGGCAGCGCCCGGGGGCGCTGCCTTATTCTTTGCGGTCATGCCTCTTCCCGCAGCTCCTCCACGACGCTCGCCTTCGCGATCTTGCGCAGCGGACCCTGCACGGACAGCAGTCCGACGCCGAGCGCGAAGACGCAGGAGATGATCGCGCCCGTCACCGGGAAGGAGAACGCCATGCCTTCCATGCTGTTCAGCTGGTCATACAGCAAGTAGCTGATGCCGATGCCCAGCAGCAGGCCCCAGAAGGCGCCGATGACGCCGAACCAGACGCCTTCAAGCGTCGCCATGCGGCGCAGCTGGCCCATCGTCATGCCGACCGCCTGCAGCAGGCCGAACTCGCGGCGGCGCAGCATGAGGTTCGTCTGCACCGTGTTGACGATGTTCAAGCTGCCGATCAGGGCGATGACGCCGAGGAAGCCGTAGATGAAAATTTTCATCTGGAGATTGAACTGGCGCCTCTCCCGCTGTTCTTCCAAGAAGTCGACGAGGCGAATCGACGGGTCCTTGTCGGCAATCGCTTGCAGCGCCTGCTTGACCGGCGCGCCGTCCGCGCCGTCGGCCAGCGCAATATCGAGCCCCCCGCAGGGCCGTGCCGTTCGGCGCCGTCTCGGCCGGAACCCCCCTTCAGCAAGGCGGCGTACGTCGTCTTCGTCCCGATCACGTACAGCTCGGTGCCGAGGGTCGTCGGACTGAACGGCGCTTGGCTCAGAATGCCGCCGACGCGCACCTCGCGCATCAACGGCTGCTCCTGCGTCCCGAAGTTCAGCGAGAGCTTGTCGCCCACCGCCAGGCTGGCCAGCTCCATATTGTATTTCTTATCTTCCGCCTGGATGTAGGGCTTGACCTTCTGCACGATGAGGACGCCGTTCGTCTCGGACAGCTTGGCCGGATCCGCCGTACCGGCGATGAGATAAGGCTCGGCCTGCTTCATCCGCTCCTCGTCGTACAGGGTCGTGTACGCGGGCACGATTCGAATCTCTTCGCCGCCGAGCGTCGACTTGGCGAAAACGTCCTCGCCCAACCTCGAGAGATAATCGCGATTAAGCACGGCGCTCGGCAGGTAGGCTTGCGCGTCGGGCATCATATAGCGCCTATAGACGCGCTCGACGCCGGGGAGCGCCTCGATGTCCGCGATCGTCTTGGCATCCAACAGATCCTGCGCCGGGCTCCCTAGGCGTACGTCCTCCGCCTGCGTGAAGGCGGACAGCAGCTGGTAAGCGACCTGGTCGTCCCGGGAGTCGTCCACGACGACTTTGAACGCTTCCTGCGCAAAGTAGTGGAATACGATGAACAACGTAATGCTGACGACGATCGAAAAGGCCGTGATGCGGAATTTGGACCGGTTGCGCCTGATGTTCTTGGACGCCATGTCGCCTTCGATGCCGACCAGCCGGAGGACGGAAGGCAGCCTCACGCGCTTGTAGCTGTCGCGTACGATATTGCCGGTCCCTCTGACGGCGTCGACCGGCGATACGCGGCTCGCTTTAAGGGCGGGCAGCCAAGCGGCGAGCATCACCGCGAGCAGGCCGACGATCGCGCTGCCGACGAGGATCCAGGCGTGCAGCGTGAGCTTGAAGCCGTCGAAGGTGAGGATGTTGAAGCCCGCGGCCGACATCGCCTCGAGCACGAGCCAGAGTCCGCCGCAGCCGATGAGGAGCCCGGCCGGGATGCCGTACAGCGCGAGCAGCCCCGCCTCGCGGAAGACGATGCCGCGCAGCTGCGACGGCGTCGCGCCGATCGTGCGGAGCAGCCCGAAGTGCCGCATGCGCTCGAGCACGGCGATGTTGAAGGCGTTGTAGATGACCGCGATCGTCGAGAGGACGACGAGGCCGATGAGCACGCTGAAAATGATGATGAGCGACAGGTTCACGCTCTTGTCGGAGGTTTCGCCCTTGAGCGCGAGCAGCTGCGCGTTCGTGCCGAACGTCTTCGGGCTCAGCTTCTCGAACTCGGGCAGATGCGAGCTGATGTCGACGCCCCGCTTGAAGACGGCGGCGACGGATAGGTTCGTGCCGGGTACTGCGTCGGCCAGCACCGCCGCGTCGTCCATCCAGGCGTAGGCGGCGCCCGTGCCGTACGTCATATTGAGGCGTTGGTTGTTCAAGACGCCGACGATCGTATAAGCCTGCTTCGTGCCGTCCGGCTTCACGAGCTCGGTCTTGCCGCCCAGTCCCGGCGCGCCCGGCAGCTGGGCGAGTGCCCACTCCTCGACGACGGCTTCGCCCGCCGCCGAAGGGAATCGGCCCTTCAGCAGATGAATCGGCGCCAGCTCGAAGCCGGCGGTCGTCGCCTCGGCGAGCTCGAGCTTGTAGCCCTTCGCGAGCGACGTGACTTCGCCCTTGCGAATCGCGCCGGCCTGCTTGATGAGCGCATGATGCTGCAGCGTCTCCAGCAGCTCGGGCGTAGCGTCGCCGTAGCCGATATGGTAGGCGCCATAGTCATAGATCGTTTTGTCGACCATGTTGTCCTTCATGCTCTGGCCCATCGTGCCGAGCGCGCTGATGAGCGCGACGGAGAGGAGGATGCCCACGATCGTCAGCACGGTGCGTCTTTTCTGCTGCTTCAGGTACTTGCCCGCGAGTGCGCCGTAGCCGTTCATTGGACCACGCCTCCGCGGCTGTCGCTGACGAGCTTCCCGTCCTGCATGCGCAGCACGCGGTCGGCTTCGGCGGCGACGTTCATGTCGTGCGAGATGATCACGACCGTCTGGTGAAATTGGCGCACGGCCAGCTTCAGCAGCTCGAGCACCTCGCGCCCGTTGGCGCTGTCGAGGTTGCCGGTCGGCTCGTCCGCGAGCACGATGGCGGGACGATAAGCGAGCGCACGGCCGATCGCGACGCGCTGCTGCTGGCCGCCGGACAGCTCGGAGGGCAGATGTTTGCGGCGTTCCCCGAGACCGAGCGTATCGATCAGCTCGCTGACGTAGGCTCGGTCGGGCTGCCTGTGGTCGAGCAGAAGCGGAAGCGTGATGTTCTCTTCGACGTTCAAGACGGGGATGAGATTGTACGATTGGAAAATGAAGCCGATCTTGCGCCGGCGGAATACCGCGCGCTGCGACTCCTTCAAGGCGTAGAGATCCTCGCCGTCGATGCGGACGGCGCCGCCGGTCGGCCGGTCGAGGCCGCCGAGCAGGTGCAGCAGCGTGCTCTTGCCCGAGCCGCTGGCGCCGACGATGGCGACGAACTCCCCTTGGGGGGATGGAGAACGATACGTTTTTGAGCGCTTCGACGAGCGTGCTGTCTTTGCCGTAAGACTTGGAGAGTCCGGCAGCTTCAATGACGTTCATGGGGGCGGATCATCCTTTCCTCGCGATTGCGGTCTTTCCGTTCACGAGGTTCAGTATAGAGGCTCAACCTTACAGGGGAAGGCGCGGCCGCTTACAGATCTGTAAGGAAGCTACGATCCGGGCAGCTGCGCGAGGGGCAGCGTCAGGGTGAAGACCGTGCCGCCTTCTTCGGCCCTGCCGGCAGCCAGCATCCCGCCGTGGCGCTCCGCGATCGTCTTGGCGAGCGGAAGGCCGAGCCCGACGCCGCTGCCGCCTGCGTTGCCGGATGAGGCGCGGTAAAATTTTTTGAAAATATGCGGCTCGTCCCGCGCGTCGATCCCGGCCCCTTGGTCGGTCACCCGCAGGCGGATGAAAATCGGCGTCGTCTCCCAAGCGACTGTGACGATGCCTTGCGGCGGGCTGTGCTCGACCGCGTTCTTGACCAGATTGGCGAGCGCCTCCGGGAGCCACCTCGGATCGTGCGGTACGTGGACCGGCTCGACCGGCCCTTCTAAGCGTATTTGGACCTGGCGCTCCTCGGCAAGGCGGCCGATCGAATGGGTCGCCGCCCGCACCGTCTCGGCGATCGGCGCCCGCTCGAGCTGCATCGGGAGACTGCCCGCCTCCAGCCTGGCGAGCTTCAGCAGCGTCTGAATGAGCCATTCCATGCGTTCCAGCTCGCGCGCGCATGTCCGCAGGAATTCATCCTGCTCCGCCGGACCGACCCCGCCTCCCTGCAGTAGCTCGACATAGACGGTGAGCGAGGCGAGCGGCGTCTTGAGCTGATGGGAGATGTCCGCGATCGTGTCGCGGAGGAAGTCCTTGTCCCGGTTCAGCTGCGCGATCGTCTCCTGCAGGCGCAGCGACAGCTCCTGGACCTGATGCGCCAGGAGCCCCAGCTCGCCTTCGGCGTAGATGCGGAACTTCATCGGTCGATTCTCCTTGACGGCCGACTCCAGCGAGCCGGCGAGGCCGCGCACTTCGGCCAGCTGCAGGCGCGATTCGCGCAGCAGGGCGAGCAGCAGCGAGGCGAGCAGCCCGAAGACGCCGGCGGCGAGCAGCGGCCACTCGCGCGAGCGCCGCCGCTCGGCCAGCGGGACCAGCGCGGCGTCCAGCTCGCCGTCGATGCCGTAGCGCGCGGCGAGTTCGCGCCCGAGCGCGGCTTCCGCTGGCGTGGCGTCGCCCGCCCCGAGCTGCTGGGCCCACGCTTCGGCGAGCGCAGGATCGCGCGCCGCGAGCGCGCCGAGAGCCGCCGTCTCCCGGGCGATCCATTCCTTGCTCAGCCGGTCGGCACTGTACGCTGAGTACGCCCACAGCAGGATCGCGGCCGTCCCGAAGGCCAGCAGGAAGATGACGGCCAGCCGCCGGACGCCCGCGCTGCGCCACATGCGCCGCCATCCGGGCTTGAAGGAGCGGACAGGCTTGTCCTGCAAAGGCGCGGCGGTTGCGACCGATTCGCGACCTCCCGCTGTGCGGTCGTCGACTCCGCGTCCGTCCGCTTCACAATTCTCGCCCCCGCGTCCTCCCGCTGTGCGATCGCCCCTCAACCGTTCCATTTGTACCCCGCGCCGCGCACGGTCACGATTTTTTGCGGCTGCTGGGGGTCGTCTTCGATCTTCTCCCGGAGCCTGCGGACGTTGACGGCGACCGTGTTGTCGTCGATAAACGCACCGTCGTGCTGCCACAGCTGCCGCAGGATCTGCTCCTTGGACAGGATGGCGCGCGGATGGGTCATCAGCAGCGACAGCAGCCTGAACTCCGTCACGCTGAGCGCCACCTCGCTCCCGTCCTTGAGCAGCCGCATCTCGGCGGCGTGCAGCCGCAAGTTGCCCGACGCCAGCGCAGGCTCGTCCGCAGCCGCAGCGGGACTCGGGCTTAGGCTCGGGCCCCTCCTTCTGAGCACCGCATGAATCCGCGACAGAAACTCGCGCAGCCGGAACGGCTTCGTAATATAGTCGTCTCCGCCCAGATCGAGTCCCCGCACGACGTCCAGCTCCGTATCGCTCGCGGTCAGGAACACGATCGGCGTCGCGTCCCGCGCCGCGCGAAGCTCCGCGCAGAAGTCGAAGCCGCTCCCGTCCGGCAGCTGGACGTCCAGCACGATCAGGTCGAAGGGACGCTCGCGTCCGGCCGCCGCAGACCTGGCATCTGCCAGATTATAGACGCCGGTCACGCCGAAGCCCTCCTGCACCAGCGTGAATTCGATGCCGCGATGCAGGGAAGCGTCGTCCTCGACCAGCAGAAGATGTCGACTCATGCTCGCGCTCCTTTCTCCGTGTCTGCAGCAGATGTAACTTTTTGCAAAAGTATGGATGTCAAAAAATAAGGGAAATTAACTCGTTTTGCTCGACATTATTCAACATTAATCGAAAACTTCTTCCTTTATAATAAGTATACTCATACGCACGGCTGCAAGACTGCTATGCATCTTAGCGATTCCCACAGAAAGGGGCGGAGGCGCATTGGATCCCCACCCATTAATCTATCGTCTCGAGCAGCTTCAGCGCAGACTGTGCGAGATGGCCGCCCAGATGGACAAGCTGACCGACCCCGAGATCGTCGCCGTCAGCGAAGAGGCGGATCGCCTCATCGTCCAGCTGCAGCGCATGCATATGGAAGAGCAAAGCCTGAAGAAGTCCGAGGCCAAGTCCGACGAAGAGACGCCGCCTTCACTTTCTTGACCGAAGCCGCCTGAAAAAATGCCTGAGCAAGTCTGCGCACTGTTCCTGAAGGACGCCGGAGGTCCATTCGGCCCGATGATTGAAGCGCGCGTCCTGCAGCAGATCCATCAGCGTGCCTACGCAGCCCGCCTTTGGATCCGGGGCGCCGTACACGACCCGCTCGACGCGGGACTGGAGAATCGCGCCGGCGCACATCGGACAGGGCTCGAGCGTCACGTACAGCGTGCAGCCCAGCAGGCGCCACGCTTCCAGCGAGTCGCTGGCTTGCCGTATGGCGACCATCTCCGCATGAGAAGTCGGATCCAGGCTCGTCTCCCGCAGGTTGTACCCTGCTCCTACGATTCGCCCCTCCTTGACGACGACCGCGCCGATCGGCACCTCGCCCAGTTTTTCCGCCATCTCCGCCTGCTTGATCGCTTCCAGCATCCATCTCTCGTCTTCCGTCACGTACCTAGTTCTCCTCTCGCTCATCCCGCGAACATGCATTCGTTGTTAACATGGTGTGTATAGTTATGTGGATAACTACGGGCTTTTCCACAGAGTTATTCACATGTTGTACAAGGGTGTGGGTATAACTGATTTTTATTGTAACAGAGTGCAAAAGAAGTTCAAATGAGAGGCTGGACGCGAATATACATAGCATGTAGACGAGCCGCCCTGGCCGGGAGCGGAGGAGGAGGCATGCGGATTGAGAAAAAGGGGATGGACGGAACGGTTCCGTCAGGCGACCGATCTGACGCCGGCGGGCAAGACGCCGATACTCGGCGCTGCGCGCTGCACGGCCGAGGAGATGCAAGGATACGTCGCTAGGCGCAATCCCGAAGCGCCGGATCTGGCCGAGCGCTATCTCGCGGCGGGCGAGCGGCATGGCTTGCGCGGGGACTTGGCGTTTTGCCACGCCGTGCACGAGACGAACGCTTGGCGAGGCAGGGGCGAGGAGGGCCTGAACTGGGCAGCTGCAGGCGGGTCCGGCCTAGCGGCGTCGGGCTGGAGCCGTGCCGGCTTCCAGGGGGAGGCGCTCGAGCAGGCGGTCGAAGCGCATATGCTGCGGCTCGCACGATATACCTCTCCCGAACGGTTCGTGCAAGGGAATGGGCAGGCGGAGAGCGTCACGGGGCGTCCGGGCGTCTATCGGAAGTGGACCTATTGGGAGGACCTGGACGGCGTCATTCACCCGGCGCGCAAGGACGGCAGCGGTACGGTCGCGATCTGGCGGCGAATGCTGGAGTGGGCAGGCAAAGGAGGAGAGAGCCGAATGAACAGCAGTGCATTTGGCGTAGGCGGCGCGGAAAAGAGGGTTGACGGCGAAGCGCAGCAGGAAGCGTCGCGCACGGGAGAGATAGCGGCGGACGGAGCGGAGCTGCAATGGCTGCTCGCGCGCGGATTGGTGCAGGGGCCGGCGCCGGCGGCAGGCAGGGCGGTGACCTGGGCGGAGCTCGCGAGCTTGCTGCGGAGATGGGAGGAAGGCGCGGTGCTGAAGCGCCCGGAGCAAGCGGCGCCTGAGGCAGAGGAGAAGGCGGACTGAAAGAAAGTACAGCAAAGGGTACATCATCCATCGATTATAAGTGACGAGGCTTGCCTGGATATGTCTATCGCAAAGGCTTGACCATCACCTTAAACCGCTGAATCTGGGATGAAGCCTCAAATCCCGGATCAGCAATCATGCAAAAGCGAAAGTGCACGATCGAGATCAGCACCCTCTCGTCGTTCCGCCTATCGCGCAAAAGTGCCGGATTTTGACTCCAAACCTACTGGACCTCGCTCAAAGAGGCGAGCAACCGTGCACTTTTGCGCGATCGATCGCAAAAAGCCGCCATCCAGGACTTGGATCATACACTTATGCAGGATAGCGCCAGGAGGCGCTGCGACTTGGGAAGGGTCCTATACATAAAAATCCCCTTCCGTCCGAAGACTGAAGGGGACTTGAGCATTCAGTTCACGTTGATGGCGGAGGCTTCGTGCGCGATCGCATCCAGCTGCATGCTCTCCGTCGTGTTGTCCGTGTATTTGCGAAGGATCGAGACCTCGACGCGGCGATTTTTCGATCGGCCGGCATCGGTGTCGTTCGAGTCGAGCGGGCGGTATTCGCCATAGCCGATCGCGCTGAAGTTGCGCGGATCGAACGCTTGGTTCTCCAGCAGAATCTTCATGAAGTTAATCGCGCGCTTGGAGCTCAGCTCCCAGTTCGAAGCGAACTCGAACGTGTTGATCGGCTGGTTGTCCGTATGCCCGGAGACGATGATCTCGTAGTCGGGATAAGCCTTCAGCATGTTGCCGATCGCGACGGCAAGCTTGCGGGCTTCGGGCTTCACGTCGGCGGTGCCGGACGGGAAAAGCGCGTTGTCCCGGATCGTGATCATGAGCTGGGACTGGTTCAGGTTGGTCTCGAGCTGACTCGATAGGCCGCCCTTCTTGATGTACTGGTCGAGCTGCTTTTTCAGCTTCTCCAGATTCTCCTGCTCCTGCTTGGCGAGCGTCTGACGATTGCTCTGCTCCGTCCGCGTCAACGATTCTTTATCTTTGTTCGTATCGGCTTTTTCTTCGCGCTGCCGCTTGCCCAGGTCGTTCGCATCGCTCTGAACGGCGGCGGACTTGTCCAGGATGCTGATGCCGGAGGAGAAAGCGGTCTTGAACGCCTGACTGAGCTCCTCAAGCTTGGAGACGTTGACCGAGCTCGCCGCGTAAAGCACGATGAACAGAGAGAGCAGCAACGTCATGAGGTCGGAGTAGGGGAGCAGCCAGGATTCGTCCGGATGCTCCTCGTGTTCTTCATGCCGATGCTTTTTGCTCACGGTCCGAATCTCCCTTCTCGGCCATGGCCACACGCTCGGTCGGCGTCAGGAAGACGGACAGCTTCTGCTGGATCGCCGTCGTCGATACGCCGGACTGGATGGAGAGGAGTCCTTCGACCATCATCAGCTTCAGCTGCACTTCGCGCTTCGACATGCGCTTCAGCTTGTTGGCGATCGGGTGCCAGAGGACGTAACCGGTGAAAATACCGAGGAGCGTCGCGACGAAAGCGCCGGCGACGGCATGGGCGAGCTCGCCCATGTCCTCAAGGTGTCCGAGCGCGGCGATCAGGCCGACGACGGCCCCGAGCACGCCGAGCGTCGGCGCGTACATGCCGGCCTGCGAGAAGATCAGGGCGCCGGATTTGTGCCGGTCCTCGGTCGCCGAGATATCTTCGAGCAGCACGTCGTGCACGAAGTCCTGATCGTTGCCGTCGATGATCATGCGCATGCCGCTTTTCAGGAAGGGATCTTCGATCTCTTCGACGCGGGCTTCAAGCGCCAGCAGACCTTCGCGGCGCGTGATCGACGCCCAGTCGACGAACATGCCGATGACTTCCTGGCGGGAGAGTAGCTTCGGCTCGGAGAAGATGAGCTTGAACAGCTTCGGGACCTTCGCGAGATCGCGCATCGGGAAGGCCATGCAGACGGACGCGATCGTACCTACCACGATGATGACGTAAGCGGCGGGATTGCTGATTAATGAGCCTAGCGGCGCGCCCTTGAGGATCATCCCTACGATCAATGAGACGAAACCAAGGATCAGGCCGATCACAGTTGTGTTTTTCATGCCATTCGCACCCCGAATATCTAATAGATTCTTGTAGAAGCGGAAGAGGGCCCTTCCAGCGACACGGTAATACGTTTATCGACATCTTCCAATCAAAGTGTTAGAGGTCGCGCGATGTTTTTATGAAGAAAAAGTGCGCCGCGCCGCGACTTGCAACCGGCAGCGCATTCATCCGTAATAGAGGAAAACAGGCAAAGGAGGCAGATCAAGTTGAATTGTCCGATTTGCGCGGATTCGCGCATGCGCGAAGTGGAGAAAAATGGCATTCTGATCGACGTTTGTCCGAGCTGCAAGGGCGTCTGGCTGGACCGCGGGGGAGCTTGATAAGCTGATGAGCGACGTTCGCGAGGTGCGCGCGGAGTATAATGAATGGCACTACAGGGACGACGACGATGACGACCGCAGGCGCTACGCGCAGCAGCCGCACTACCCGCCTCAGCAGTCCTACGACTCGCACCAGCAGCCTTATGGCAAGCACAACAGCGATTATTATAAGAAAAAAAGAAAAAAAGCGTGCTGGACGTATTCGGCGATTTGTTCGACTAGGCGATCAAGAGAGACCCGTTGCATTGTGGATGCATCGGGTCTTTTTTGTGGACAAGTTGTGGATAAAATCCGGATAAGCTTAAGTTATCCACCGAATACCATGCAGTAGACGTCGACCTCGCCATGGGCCGCCTGTCGCGAATATTGGTCCGCGACTTTGAAGCCCGCCTTTTCATAGGCCCGCACCGCCCTCGAATTCCAGGTCTCGACTTCCAGGTCGATCTGCGCGCCAGGATAGCGAGACCCGGCCTCCAACGCGATCGCACGGGCAAACGCGGCGCCGCCGCCCTGTCCGCAACGATCCGGACGCATGCCCATGCCGAGACGCACGACGCCCTCCATCGGAAAAAATTGCGCATATCCCACCAGCGCGCTATTCTCGTCGCAAATGGAAACGTACTGCCGCCTGCGGATCTCCGGATCTCCGAATTCCTTGCCGTCGCGGGTCATGGCCCGCCAGGACGGCCAGCGAAACTGCTCGTAAGGCGCCGGGTAGCGCCATTCGCATACGGCTGCGGCGTCCGATTCGGACATCGGCCAGATCTGAAAATGTGGCTTGTTCATCGCGGCGCGCCTCCTAGCTGTATGATCGTTGCTCCGTGAAGCTGTCCTGTATCTATTATAAGGGGGGGAACGTCCGGACCGGACAGGGTTTGAAGACGCATCGGGCGTCAAAATCGGCGACAGGAACGGCTAAATGCGTCATGACCTTCGCGCGGAAGCCGTGCTATGATGAAGGGGCTCGACGGAAAGGATCCGCCTGACGGCGGGTCGGAAGGAGTTCGCTTTTCATGATTCGGCTTATTTGGTTAGGATGTCTGGCTTATCTGACGGTCGGTCTCGGCCAGCTCGTGGTCGGCGCGGTGATGGAGCCGATGGTCGGCGCATACGGCGTGCAATACGGAGACGGCGGTCAGCTCGTCATGAATCAATTTCTCGGCGGCCTCGCGGGGACGCTCCTCGCGCCATGGCTGATGCGGATGCTGGGCAGGCGCGCGCTGCTGCTCGGCGCGATGACGCTGATGGCCGCGGCCGAGATCGTATATGCGCTGGCGCCGCCCTGGGGCGCGATGCTCGTCCTGGGGCCGGTCGCCGGCTTTGGATTCGGCGTTACGGAAACGGTCGTCGGCTCGTTCATCATCGGCTCCGCGGGCGAGCGGGGAAACGTGGCGATGAGCCGAGTGGAGGTATCGTTCGGCGTCGGCGCGCTGTTGATGCCGTTCGTCGGCGCGCTCCTGATCGATATCGACCGGTGGCGGCTCGCGTTTGGCGTCGTCGGCGTGTTGGCCGTGATCACCGTCGTTCTGTGGGCGTCGCTGTGGCCGACGATTCTGAACGCCGCGCCGGTCGGCGCCACGCAGGTTGATGCGCATAGCAAAAAAGGACGGGCGTCCGTACGCCTTCCGCTGCTCGGCACGGGGCCTGCGCGCTGGGTGCTCCTCGCCTGCGCCGTTTTCTTTTCCTCTACGTCGGCTTCGAGATGAGCTACGCCCACTACCTGCCGACGCTGCTCGTGCAGGAGGGCGGCATCACGGAAGCGACCGCGGCGCTGGCGCTCGGCGTGTATTGGGGCGCCATGACGATCGGCCGGCTGTACGCGGGGCACCTGGCCGACCGGATCGGCAGCACGTCTTATCTGCTGTCGATGTGCGGGATCGCGGCGTTCGCCTTTATCTTGATGGGCTTCTTCGGCAGCGCGGCGCCGATGTTCGCGCTGGCGGCGGTCGCCGGTCTCGCGATGAGCGGCATGTTCGCGATCGCGCTCGTCTTCGCGAACCGATACGCGCCGGGCATGGCGGAGCGCACGACGAGCCTGCTCATCGCGTGCGGTCTGTTTGGCGGCGCCGTGCTGCCGAAGCTCGTCGGCTGGAGCCTGGACGCGCTGGGCGGCGACGAGACGCGGTGGCTGCTGGCCGGCTTCGCGCTGCTGCTCCTCGCGGTCGCGGCCGCCGCGTCGGCGGCGAGCCGCAAGGCAGCCCGCGCGGCGGCGCGGCTCGCGGCTTAGGCTGCGCTGGGTCGCTGCCGTTGCTTGCGTGTATGGATTCTGGCGCCGCATGATCGGGCTTTCCGTGTGCGCGTTCGGCCGGCATGCTCAGCAGGCCGCTCTTCCGGCAGCGATGCCCGATCCGGTATAATGCCTGTATACCCCTATCGGAAAGAAGGCGTTGTTCCTTGAATCATATCGTATCGCTCAAATGGCTGCTGGCCCGTCTCTACGAATCGGATCTCGTCATCGTCGACTGCCGCTTCCAGATGGGCAAAGGCCAGGAGAATGCGGGACGCGAGGCTTATGAAGCGTCCCACATCCCGGGCGCCGTCTATCTCGATCTGGAAAAGGATCTGTCCGCCCAGGTCGAACCCGACGGTCACGGCGGACGCCACCCGCTGCCAGACGCCGCGCAGCTCACCGGCACATTCAGCCGCGCCGGCATCGGCAACGCGTCGCGCGTCGTTGCCTACGACGATCAGGGCGGCGCCATGGCTTCGCGGCTGTGGTGGCTGCTGAAGTATCTGGGACACGACCAAGTCTACGTGCTGGACCAAGGCTTCACGGCCTGGCGCGAGGCCGGCTATCCGGTGAACGCCGAGCAGCAGGTGCGCATCCCGGCGCCGTATCTGGCCGAGGTGCAGCACAGCATGCTCGCCGAAGTCGACGACGTGCGCGAGCTGCTGGACACGGACCAAGCGACGCTCATCGACTCGCGAGAGCCCGCGCGCTACCGCGGCGAAGTCGAGCCGCTCGACAAGGCGGCCGGGCATATCCCGGGCGCGATCAACCGCTTCTGGAAGGACGCGCTGAACGAGCAGGGCGGCTGGCGCGACGAGGCCGCGCAGGCTGCGCGCTTCGAGGGACTGGCCAAGGACGCGCCGCTCATCGTCTATTGCGGCTCGGGCGTTACAGCTACGCCTAACGTGCTGGCGTTGCAGGAGGCGGGCTACACGAACGTGAGGTTGTATGCTGGGAGTTGGAGCGATTGGATTAGTTATGAGGGGAATGCTTTGGCTACAGGGTATGAAGAGAAGGCGTAGATCCAAATAATAGCATGTTGCCTTAATTACAGAGCATGGTGAAATGGCCGCTATTGCTCTGTATTTTTTTATATGGTCGAGGTCAACACGGAGTCAACAGATGTTCTTGACAAATGCTTGATTAGGCTAATTTGTACCCACGCTACCAAACCTATGATAAGTAGATAGTCTAAAATAGTACTCGAGTAAATCTGTAGGTGTTAACTTATAATGGTATTCAACACAAAGTCAACATACACACTCAAAGACACTTCCGCTAAATTTTGAACCTTCAATTAGGTAGAAAGTAGGTCCTAAATTATTGTATAGTGGGAATATCATGGTAAGGGGGAAGACTATTGGAGTCTATACGGCAGGCAATTAGAAGTGGGAGAATTGATGATGAATTGGCATCAGAACTCTCTACTAAAGGTTACGAAAGTGAGCTTTGGGACTTCAAAGAGAACATTAATCTTACTGATGCAATCTCTAAAGCAGAGCTTGTAAGGGATTGCGCTGCTTTCCATAACACTGAGGGTGGATATCTACTCATTGGTGTAAAGGATAAAACATGGGAAGTAACAGGTGTAAGTGAAGACGTATTACGTTCGTTTGATCAAGGGAACATCAATAATATCATCCATTCATATCTTGGAGAAAGGTTTGGTGTAGCTTATAGAATATGTAGAATTCAAAATAACAAACCGGTGGGTCTCATTTATATACCACCAAGAATAGGTCGCCCCGTTATCATGCAAAAAAACGGTCCTCAAGTAGAAAGAGATCTACTATTTAGACAGGGTGATCTTTACATTCGTTCTAGTGATTCAACAAAGAGGGTTACAAATGACACACAGTTTGAAACCTTGTGGAATAGAGAATCATTTCCTGTATCTATGATTGACTCAATAGGTTGGAATGTTGTTGAGTTCGGGTTCCGTTTGCCTCCAAAACCAGAACCACTTGTTGGTCGATTAGGTCATAAGCAGAAGGTATTAGATAGTCTTGACTCAAAAAATCGATGGTGGATTACCTCTATTGAAGGTTTAGGTGGTGTGGGGAAAACAGCACTTGCCTCAGAAATAGTTTGGGAACTATACAGAAGTAATAAATTCGAATCAATTATATCTGTAACGGCCAAAACTAGAGAATTAGCCTCAAGTAAGATAGTGGCTTTAAAACCAGAGCTTGTTGGAATTGATTCTATAGTTGACGCTATTTTAGAGACAAATGGATTTCACAATGAACTACAAAGTCCATTATCCGATCGTGTTGAGATTGCAAAACAAATTCTTGAGATGACCGAGTCACTAATATTCCTGGATAATCTCGAGACTGTTGATGATGTTAGAGTGTTCGAATTCTTAAAAAAATTTACCACAACCAACAAGAGCGCTGGTCACATCAAGACGACAACCTGAAACGGGCGAAGATCGTATAAAGTTAGACGGTTTAAAGAGAGAGGATTCCAGTGAATTAATAGACAAACTAATAATTGAAAGCTCGTTAGGATTTGAAGTTTCAGAATCAGATCGTGACAGGATTGTTGTAATTTCCGGAGGCCTACCTTTAGCAATAATTTGGCTTGTAGGGCAAATTAGGCTTAAGGGATCTTTAGACTTTTTTACAACTTATTAATGGTGACATACCTGAGGTGCCTGATCAGATCCTTGAGTTTAGTTTTAGAAATATGTTTAATCTACTTTCAGCTGACCAAAAGACGATTCTGAAGTTATCAGCTTTGGCCTCTCAAGAAGCACTAAGTTTAGAACATTATATGCATCTAACTGATTGGAATAGAGATAGGACAAGTGATGCAATTAATGGCTTAGTGCAAAGTTCATTTTTTATTAGAAATGAATCTGATAAAGGTACTACGTTTTCGGTGCTTCCTATTACAGCCTCATTTGCGTATCAAGAATTAATTGAAATGGGTGAATATGCAAATGAAGCTCGAGCAAAGCTACGAGAAATGCAATACAGACAAAGAGACGCTAACACAATCGTTGATTACCTTCAAAGTCTGCTTCAGGGAAAAAATGAAGCAGAGCAACTGGCTGTTGGGTTAGCTAAAGCTGCCTCTGAAGAATATACGATGGGTAATTATGAAAAGGGACGACAGTATTTTGACCAAGCTGAAAGTTACTATGATAAAAGTCCATATTTGTATTATACAAGGGCTACTTCCGAGTTAAACGCAGGTAACTCTGCTCAAGCGTACGTTTATTTTGAAAGGGCAGTTCGACTTATTGATAAACCAACCACTAAAGATTCAGTGGTTTGGAAAATGTGGGGACAGGCATTAAAACAAGAGGGAAACTGGGGTGTTGCAATCGAAAAATTAGCTATTGCACTTTCATTGAATGAAAAAGATCCTTATGCACTTCACATGATGGCATTTTGCCAAAGTAAACTTGGACAATATTCACCAGCAGATAAATCTTATAATAAAGCCCTGGAAGTAATAGGGAAAAGCAATCCGAGACAAAGAAAATTAACACTTACGGGAATGGCACAAAACCTTTGTCAGTGGGGAAGAGACCTAGATAGGGCATTAGAATTAACATATGAAATGGAAAAGCTACCAGGGTCAAACAAACGTGTACTAGGTTTGAGAGCGGAAATAATAAGGAGAAAAGGAGAAAGTTAAAGCTAGACAAATTTATACAAGTAACAAAGTAAATATCTTAACTGGAGCGATTGGATTTCGTATGGCGGTAATCCGGTAGCTGTTGGAGATGAAGAGAAACCGAGAGACGAATAACAGTATGTTGGTTTTGGATACAGAGCATGGTGTTACCTACCCCGTCGCTCTGTATTTTTACGCTTGAAGTCAACACGAAGTCAACAATTGGCGTCAGAATGACCGAACACAAATGTACGCTCTTACTTCTTGTTTTATAACATGTTTAACGTTCTAATACTCAAATTTGCATTGTTGGTAAGTCAACAAAGAATCAACAAATAAATTGAAACTAGACCGTACATAAATTATTGCATAGACGGTGTCTTTATGACTAGGATCTTGGTCAATTAAAATATCCACAACATGAAATGTTTGATATGTAATTGGTAACATTATAAATAAATGGGCAAGGAGTAGGATTAATGTCGAATTGCTTGCCATATGTGTCTAATCCGGGGACCTTAAGAGCAATTCTTGAGCGTATTAAAGTTGCCTCATTGCCAGAACGGTTTACGGGGGATTTTGTTGAAACTAAATTGCGGATGAAAGGCGGCACTGCAAGAGCCTCTGTGCCCTTTTTTGAAGAAAATGGGCTTGTAACATGGGGCATTCCCACTATCGAAGTCAGAGACAACCAAGTGTTCCACGTGCAGAACTTCATTAATGCCAAATCATTTCCCCGATTGGGACTTCCCCGAGCAAATCCGGCGATGAATTTTGAAATTGGCATTCGTCTATATAGGTGAGAAGCAATAATAACGATAAAAAAGGAGAGGTGTCTATCCCAATGGAACGACGAACCCCAAGAAAGTAACGGTGCAAGCCGTCATTCAAGTCCCGGTAGATAAAGTGTGGAAATAGTGGACCGAGCCGGATCACATCGCGAAATGGAATCAAGCATCGGAGGGTTGGCACTCGCCGAGGGCAGAGAACGATCTTCGGGCGGGCGGCAAGTTCACGACAAGAATGGAAGCGAAAGACTGCAGCATGAGATTCGATTTTGGCGGCCTCTATGATGAAGTGAAGCTGCACGAAGAAGATTTCTTACACGATGCATGACGGTAGAAGGGTGGAGATTACCTTCGTCGATCAAGGCAGCGCAACGGAGGTCATTGAAACTTTCGACGCGGAGAGCACTCACCCTGTTGAATTTCAGCAGGCGGGCTGGCAAGCGATCATGAACAATTTCAAGCAATATGCCGAACAATCGGAGTAATCCTGCGAGGCGTCCAAGTGGGCGCCCGATTTTTTGAGAAGATCAGTCTTGAGGCGGGTTACAACTTGAGACAATTGCCTTACTCTATAATTTGTTCCACCGCTATTAATCAGTAGAAATGAGGAGAAAAGTTGTCTAACCATTCGAATGCAGGCGCTGTCGCAGGGGAAGCGCCGTTCTCGATTAAAGCCATAATCGGGCCGCTTATGGCGATCGTCGTCGGGATGATCATGGTCATACTCGACAGCACGGTAATGAACATCGCAATGCCAACCTTGATCAAGGATTTCGGATCCAGCGTCAACACGATGCAATGGTCGATTACGGCTTATACGCTGGCGCTTTCCGCGGTCATTCCGTTGGCCGGCTGGCTGACCGATCGATTCGGCGCCAAGCAAATTTTTCTGATTACGATTTTCTTATTCACGGCAGGCTCCCTGCTCTGTTCCTTCGCCACGACGCCCGAGGAACTGATTGTCTATCGGATTCTCCAGGGAATCGGCGGAGGCATGGTGCAGCCCATCGGAATGGCGATTATTTTCAAGCTCGCTCCTCCTAACAAACAAGGCGCGGTCATGGGAATGCTCGGCATCCCGATGATGCTCGGACCCGCGCTCGGCCCGGTACTGGGCGGATATTTGCTGGAATACGCGACTTGGCACTGGATCTTCCTCATCAATCTGCCGATCGGAATTATCGCGATCTTGGTAGGTCTCCGATACTTGCCGAGGGTGGAGCGCAAAACCGTACCGGCACTCGATACTTGGGGGATGCTCCTTGCCCCGATCGCATTCGCTGCGTTATCTTACGCGGTAAGCGAAGGCGGCAAGGACTGGGGTTCGATGAATACAATCGTCAGCCTGAGCGTGGGCATCGTCGCTTTGTTATTATTCGTTATCGTTGAATTTCGCCATAAACAACCGTTGTTGGAGCTTCGGGTGTTCAAGTCCTATGACTTCTCGATCGGCATCGTCGCTTCTTGGTTATCGACCATGGCCTTGTTCGGGTCATTCTTGTTCGTGCCGATGTACATGCAGCAGGTCTTTGGTTACGAGCCGCTGAAAACCGGGTTGATGATCTTGCCGCAGGTGGCGATGACGGGACTCTTCATGCCGATCGGCGGCAAGCTGTTCGACAAATTCGGTGCCCGCGGCGTAACCGTGGTCGGAATCGCTTTTGTCGCGGCAGGCTTGTTCTATTTGTCCCAAATTCAAGCGGACTCGGGAGCCGGATTCGTGATCACGGCGACGATGCTGATGGGTGTAGGCATGGGTCTCTCCATGATGCCGGTTAATACGCACATCCTGAAAGTCGCGCCTCGCCGGCTCGTCGGCCGGGTTACGCCTCTTACGTCGGCCGCCCAGCAAGTCGTGGTTTCGTTCGCGGTTGCGGGATTGGCGAGTTACCTGGGTACGCGAACAGCGGATCATATGGCCGAGAACAAAGGCGATATACCTTTATCGCTCGTCTCCGCTTTCGGAGATACGTTCTTCATCGCCGGATGCATCGCGGTTGCCGGCGCCGTGTTGGCCCTTCTGCTTCGGAAGCCGAAAGTCACGGAAGAGGGCGGCGCGGAGGATCAAGTCAATGCTCCCGTCATGATGGGGCATTAAGGAATAACGCATGCAGACATCACCGTGAGCTCATAGCTTCGGTGATGTTTTTTTGTCCGGAAATGCGCCGCGTTCACTTTTTACTAATAAGTATCCGTTTTTAGCGTTGTCCAAAATGCATTTTGCTAAAGAGCTTCTCTTATTGTCATTTAACGCTCGCTGTTACCGTGTCACAATAAGTAAGCGGCGACTACTAGGCCACTACTTAGGCGACGACTTATTGGTTTGGCCACGCCGAATGTGTTGGCGCTCGAGGAAGCTGGCTTCCGCAATGTGAAGCTGGGGCGATTGGATTAGTTATTAGGGGAATCCGGTAGCGACGGGAGCCGAAGAAGAATCGAAAAACATATAGCAGTTCGAAAATGCGGAATAATACATCGCCAGTGGTTTGTACACCCTAGCGGTGTTTTTTTGCTCCAAGGTCAACACGGAGTCAACAAACAATTGGAGAAATTGTTTCCAAAGGACTTCAGTGAGTTTTGGCGCATACTTTTTTTGAATGTTCACTGCCTTTGCTTATCAAACGTTCATATACCTGGAGTCAACGTATTGAATATAATTTGAACAAATCAACGAAGAGTCAACCAAATTCAGATTCCGCAAATAACCAACAAAATCTTGACTGGTCCTAATTTCCTAGCATTATAAATTTTCTGTACAAATCATGTGCCAACTTCCTTGATGGAAATTTACTCCGGAAATTTGATCGTCGGAGAATCATCGAGAAGGCCTCGTTCAAATGGCTTTACCACACATTTATACTGATTTTCAAATTCAAATATTGCGCTTTATGAAAAAGAGCCGGCTATCTTTTCGACAGCCTGCTCTTTTTGCTTTTTTAGGCACTTGCCGTAACTTAATGACATTGATTCTTCGGGGTCTCTTTTTTATTGCTCCGCACCAGTTATGCTGGTAAGATTGGGAAGATTTCATACCAATTTCCTTGCTCGTTGGAGGCTGACCTATGCACGCCGGTAACCGGTTCGTACGCTCGCTTATGCTGACTTTGATCACCGCTTTTCTGCTCCTGCCTTTGGACGCCTTCGCCGCTGGTACCCAACAAGCCCCATCCGCTTCATCTCCACTGCGTCTGATGCTAAACGGAAAGCTCTCTAAAGCGGTCCCGATTCTCTTGGACAAGACCCCTTATGTACCGCTTGAACCAGCCGTTTTCGCCGTCCTCGGTTATAAGCTCACCCAAAGTGGAAGCCTCTATCGATTCACTTCCGCCGCGGTTAGCGGCGAATTCGGCTCAGATAAGGCGGCCATCATCAATAACGAGCCGGTTACGTTACCCGAGGCGGCTATCCCTTATAAAGGAAAGCGCTATGCGCCCCTTCGTCTGCTATCGAGCCTGTTTGGCCTTGAGGCCGTCTATCGGCCGAAGACCGGCACGATTGAACTGAAATCGACCGCGGGCAGACAAGCCCTGCTTTTCGGCTACATCACCCGCCAGGATGGAACGCCGGTGAAGAAAGGGATGCTCAGTATGACCACCTGGTCTCCAGCGCTAAAATCGAACGTAGAGGTGTCAGCCACCGTCACAGAGGGCTTTTTCCGGGTCGTTCTGCAACCAAATACAGTCTACCAGCCATTCTCGGTCTTCGATTTTGGATTCACCAACTTCATTCTTCACGGTGTCGATCCCATTACGCTTCAAGCAGGGGGAGACGCGATTTCTTCGCATGGGCGCACCCAAACCGAACTTGTTGGTCCACTTGCAGTATCCGGACGGGACGCCGGTGAAGAAAGCCACAATCTTCGATGAAGGCCATGACCCGATCCAGATCCTGAACGGAGCAGGCGGCGCTACGGTCCATTCCGATATCAAACAAATTTTGTTCACCAACGTGACTATCCAGGACCAGAAGGATACGGATTGGGATCTGTTCGACCTCTATCAGGTGCCGGAGAATGGGACCGGAGAAATTACGCTTACCCTTAAAAGGCCGAATGTGATCATCGATCTGAAAGACAGCAAAGGCAGGCCGCTGACCAGCTCCCTGGAGGTGCTCGGGAAAGACGCCTCCGGCTGGGAGCAGTCGTATCGGATCGATCCAATCAACGGCAAGTATAACTGCTACCTCCCGGATGGAAGCTATCAGCTGTATGCTTATTATCACTACCCTATTCGCCAGTACTATTACTTGAACAAGAGGTTCACCGTGGCGAACGGCGTTTCGGATCTCTCCTTCTCTTGGCAGATGCCCGACCCGAACATTAGCGGAACCGTCGCCTTCAATGACGGCGCGAACGTCGGGAGCGGTTATATCAGCTTCTCCAATAGCAGTTCGACCGACCTGTCTGCATGGGTAAATGATGACGGTACGTTCCAGATTTATCTCCCCGATGGGAACTATAGAGCAGCCTATCAGCCGACCGGAGAAATCGGCGGACAATGTTGGGCGGATGAAGCGTTTGTGGTTAGGAACGGCAAGGCGGAGGCAGATACGGACCTGATTTTCTTTCATTAAACGAAAAAGGACCTTGGCGGCTTGTAATTGATGCCTGAAGTCAACACGATCTGGAAGAGGATGTTATCGTCAGCTGCCAACCGGGGCGGGCGACCGTTTACGATGTACGCTTAGTAACGAGCAGCACGAACGATTTGAATACATCGTCAGGGGCTTACCCCCTATGGCGATGTATTTTTATGTCTCTTAGGGTAATTAATCGCTTGACCCGGTACCATAGTCCGGGGTTTATCATACATGAAGGGAGGATGCAGCGCGATGGACAGATTCACGATCGGTCAAGTGGCCCAAGCGGCGAACATCAATCCGGAAACCGTCAAATATTACGAAAAGCGCGGGCTGCTGCCAAAGCCGGCCAGAAGCAAGTCAGGATATCGGTTGTACTCCAACTCCGCCGTCGAGGATATCCAGTTGATCAAGAAAGCGCAAGATATTGGGTTTATGTTGAATGATATCAAGCGGCTTCTGGCGTTGGTCAAGCAGGAGAGCTACTTTCCAGTGGAGGAGATGCAGGCGTACGCGGTTACTAAATCGCGGAAATCAACGAAATGATCGACCGTTTGGCGAGCTTCAAATTACTGTTGGAGCAGGCGGTCGAGCGTCCTGCGCATTCCGATCCTTCTCTCAAACCCGGTTGCCCCGTGTTACAAAGATTAAAAAAAGGATGATGCACATGGGTAAAACAATCGAGATTTTTAAAGACGGCAGCCCGCAATCGGATGCACTCGAAGCTCAAGTCAGAGCGTTGGCTTGCCCGCGATGCTCCATTCTCGTTTACGACACGGGAAGCCCGGATTTAGAAGCAAAAATGCAGGCCAAAGCGGCCGAATATGGAATTGAATCCTTGCCTGCGGTTACTTTGGATGGTAAAGCGGTGACGCCGGAACAGCTCAATAAGGGGAATGTAGCGCAAGTCGTACGAAGCCTGTTCCACAAATAACAAGCTTGCGAACGCCTCAGACCGTCATTGACGTCTCGCGGTCCCCGTAAGCAGCGCGCCGAGCGTCGCTCCGTACAATGTATGAGCGGCCATCCAGCATAGGAACGCGAACCCGTCGGTCAGGATGGGCGTGCGGTCAGATAGGGCGGAAGTCGGGTACAGGCAGAGTCCGACGGCGAGCCCGACGCAGGTCGCATAACGCGTCATGCGCGCTGGCTCTACGTCCGTGCGGTGCATCCACCAAGACAAGCAGAGACCAAGCGCGACGGAGATCGTCAGATGAATACCAAACTCTACCCACTCGGGAAGGGAGATTCGGTTGACGAAAGGCACGTAATCCACGTTCAGCAGCAACGTATAGACGGGCTTCGCGGTCGCCCCCCTCGACGAGCTTTAAGACGAGACCGAGCACGACGCCGGATACAGCGCCTGCAAATATCGTTTTCGCGATTGGTCTGGCTATGGCGAATCACCTCTGTATCGTCATGAACGGTGAAGCGTTATACAGGTCTACGATCGTGAGCATACGCGTCCTCGCTGATATAAAAAGTTCAAACTTGACCTAGACGAAGTGTAGCATAGTAACTTAAAAGTTGTGTAGCTCTGGAGATCAAGGGATGTGCGCCCGCGACTGGGAGCGTCAGAATTCCATGCAGCCATAGCCAGCTTTGTCCTGCGCATACATCTACAACGAAGTGCCGGGACACACCTCCGAATATTCGTGCATAGGATTCAGGAGCATGGAACGGATGGGAGCGGGAAAAATGCGCGACTTCGACCCCAATAAGCTATTCGTGCAGTACAGAAGCGGTATGTGTCCTGCGACTCCTGTCGTTCCCAGAAGGTATACGCTCACCCACTCTGATGCGACCGGAGATTTATTTTTAACCGTCGGCGCTCTTTATGCCTGGGATCGAATCAATGTCATGCGAGATGAGGTGTTGAGCGAATGGAGGCGGGAGGGAGCCTGCGTACGTAACGTCTCGTGCGTCTACCTGGATAACGGCGAAATCGGGGAAGAAGCGGCGGCACGACGGAACGAAGTATTTAGACGCGAACTGCCCCTGGCCCTCGCCGCCATCCGGTATGGAGACCGGTTTTTATTCGACCGATGCCCAAGACTCGATGCAGCACCGATCATCGTCCGATTCCAGTCCGCCTATCCCCGGTATGCCAGACAGGAATATTGGGGCACGTTCAATGATTATATGACGGACGATATCGGGGGAGGTCGTATGCCGGAGCGATTGAACCGCTCACAGTGAGAAGCCAACAGGGAGCCGACAGTCGTCCTCAGACAATGTTTACATCGTGCCATCTCGTTTCTGTTCGTTCCTCCGGCGGGTAATAGAGCCAAAAGGAGGAGCTGCCATGCTGCATGCGAGGTTTTTTCGAATCATTATCAGCGTTATTTTCGTGCTGCTGGCGATCTTTCTTCTCTTCCTTGATCGCTTCATGTTCGCGCCGATCGTTCGGATGTTCGAAATTTTGATTCTGCCGATCTCGCTGTCCGGCTTTCTCTATTACCTCCTCCGCCCGATCGTCGGCTTTCTACATAACCGGGGGATGAAGCGTTGGCTTGCCGTCACGCTGCTTTATCTGGTGTTCGCTGGTTTAATCGCCTTGTTCATCTGGCTGGTGTGGCCGTCGTTGCGCGATCAGACGAACAACTTTATCAACAATGCGCCCAAAGTCGTGGAGGACCTGAGCGATCAGGTTCAGGATAAGACGGATAACGGGAGCGTGGTCTCCACGGTCCTGCCGGAGTCGTTCGATTTGGAAACTCGGATGTCGGAGTATGCCCAGAAGGCTGGCGCCTGGGTTTCTACGTATCTGACGAACATCATCTCCGTCGTTTCCCGTGCTGTCGTGTTGATCGGGGTCGTGCCGGTCATTCTCTTCTTTATGCTCAAGGACGGGCGCAAGCTTGAGGATTCCCTTCTGTATCTTGTGCCGCGCAAATACAAGGCCGAAGGCCGTGCCGCGCTGTCTGAGATTGACGAAGCGCTCGGTTCGTTCATCGTGAGCCGTGTCGTGCTGAACATCATTCTCGGCGTTCTTATGTATATCGGCTTCCTGATCATCGGGCTTCCGTATGCGCTGATGCTTGTGCTAGTCGCCGTCGTGCTGAACTTTATTCCGTACATCGGGGCCATTCTATCGGCTGTTCCGGTTCTCGTTGTCGCTTTTATGCAATCTCCCATGATGGCGCTCTGGTCGCTGCTCATTATTCTGGCTGCGCAGCAGATTCAGGACCATATTCTGACGCCGATCATCTTCGGGCGGACGATGGCGATTCATCCCGTGACCATCATCGTGCTCCTGCTGCTTGGCGGCGATCTCGCCGGCGTGCTGGGCATGCTGCTGAGCATCCCGTTCTATATTGTCGTTAAAATTTTGTTTACGCATATTTACAAACTGTTCTTCCAGGAGAAGGTGGAAGAGATTGTAGAATAGCGGCGATCAAAGATGCAGGATGTCATCCGCCTTAACGCCAAAAGCCCTCCGCCTGAACGGCAGAGGGCCGAGTTCCGAGATGGGGCGCGACGCTGCGAGCTACAGCTTCGCCTTGATATCCTTCAGGTACTTGATGACGAGGGCGACAGCCCCTATATAATAAGCCGTATTGACGATCCAACCCGTCTCGTCCATCGAAGCGATGCCCGCCAGCATGAAGAGCGGCAGCACATAGAAGACGATTTCCCTCAAGTAGACGAGAACTGCATCATTCGCGCTACCAAGCTTGTTGCCTTGGAGCGACTGGAAGAATCCGACCAGGAAGTCGACCGCCATCGAGCCTAGAACAACCCATAGGGCGACCTCCATCCAATGCGTCAGTGAACCAATCATCCCGAATCATCCTTTCCTGCTTAGCGTAAAGTTCCACCAACAGGATATTCTTGAGCGGACAGGCGTGTGCGGGCGCGGTTGAAAACAGGCTTATGAGAGCGTCGGAGACGAAGCAGGACTGAAAGACGCACAAAGCGTCTTCCCAATAAACAAGCCGACATGCAGCCCAAGGGCTTTGGCGGCTTATTTTATATGCTCGAAGTCAGCAACAGCTTGCAGCGCCTTGTTAATAAAGGCAATATCAACAGAATATAAATAATAAACGCATACCATAAATCAACAGGGATTTACCAATTAAAATCGAATATTGTAATATCTAGAGGACTTTACTCATAGCAGGTTGGCCGCTAGTCTTCGATTAATGTGCAAAGGTGATACGTTTGGATCAAAAGCCTTCCACCTCCCAGAGAAAAAAACGCAAAATCGGCCTCCATTGGATCATTGCTTTCATTTTTCTTCTCATTCCTGTATCGGTCTGTGTTTATTACTACATTCCACAATACAATCGCTATACGGCTCTAGGAGAGATTGTCTCTGTACGGGAGATCGGCGTGCAGGGCAGCGTTCAATTCGTGTATGTACGGGAAGGCGTCACGCGCAACTTGTACGAGAAGCAAGCAGTCAGCAAGGCGCTGCCTGACGCCCGGTTCTATCCGGCCGATTCCTCTGCCCTCGATGACCTGGCTGACACGGAATCCGTCGGCGAGGAAGCGCGCAACGAAACGATCGAGCATGCGATTGATTCGACAATAGACCTGTCGGACGTTCCGGCCACGGAAGAGGAGAAGGACGCGGAGCTGTCTCGGCTAATTAAGGCTACATCGCGTTATTACGGCGATTCGATCGGGTTGATGCTCGGCATCGGGTTAGTGGAAGAGAAGGAGCATCTGGATTTCTCGCAGAACGGCGAATGGACGGTTGCCGGTACCGGTACGCTCGAAGCGGACGAATTAGTCGGTTCGGTCGGCGCAATTCGGGACAAGCTGCGGACGGCTGAACAATCCGGAGCCGACATTTTCCTGGTTCCCAAGGATAAAGACACGTTCTTGTACGAAGGGCTGAGCAACGAGGAAGAGGCGCAGCAGGTGGCACAAGAGTTGCATTTGCATCTACAAGTCGTGCCGGTGGCCAGCCTGTCGGAGGCGATCGCCTACTTGAAAAGTAAAGCACATTGACCCGCGATCAAAGGAGCAACCGCTGAATGGAACAGAAATTAAAATCGGAAATGCTGTCGAACCTGCTGAAAATTTTGCTGTGGGTACTCGTCGCGCTAGGCGCCGCGAGCTTTCTGGCCATTGTCATTTTCTGGATCGACGTTGACGTATTTATCGAACATGTTTATCCGCTTGCCGGCATCATCCTAGACATCTCAAGCGCCTATCTTTACTACATTGATGTGGTCATTTATCTGATCTGGATCTATCGGGTTCACATGGACCTGAACCGGCTGTATCCCCATTATCCCCGTACGCCGGGCGGGGCTCTGTCATGCATTATGGTGCCGGTGTACAGCCTTTACGGCGTTCCCTCGGTCTACTTGACGATCGGCACGCACTTTCAGACGGAAGCGTCCAAACTAAAGAAGGAAGGACGCTGGGTCAGCGGACTGGCCGTACCGCTGTTAATCCTCCTGATCTGCGCGAACATTCTGAACCAAAGCGTAAAGAGAATGGAGGAACCAAGCACTGCCTTGCTTTTCTCCACAACGCTTGCAAATTTGATTTTGTATGTCGTTTTTCTCATGCTGTGTCTCAAAATATCTCAAGGGCTCCGTAGCGTGAATGACAGCAGAAACGAGAATTTGCACGCTTCGCAAGACGCAGTCCCGACTGAACAGGCCGACGAAGGAGCGCAGCCGGTTGGCTGGACTGCGTCCATCGAAAATCCGAATGCGACAACGAGGGAAGCGTAACAGCTTAATTGACGTATGCACCGCCATGTCGGCCAGTGGCTCTGGCGGTGCTTTAGTGTCTTTAAATCCGGAGTCGAGCGACAAATCCGTATGGAAGGCGATTGACAAGGTTACGTATCCGTATTATTATCATTATCAATAATGATAATAATGAATCGGAGGAATTCGAATGCCGGAGTCCAAGGCGGATCTCATCCTTCATCCGATACGCATGCGAATCATACAATCGCTGATCGGCGGCGTTCAGCGGACGACGCAGCAGATCGCGGAGCTGCTGACGGATATCCCGCAGGCGACGCTGTACCGTCACTTGAACAAGCTGCGCCAAGCCCAGCTGATCGAGATCGTCGATCAGCATCAGGTGCGCGGCACGATGGAGAAGGTATACCGGCTGGCCGAGCACGGCGCGGATGTGCCGGCCGACGATCTGAAGACGATGACGCCCGGACAGCACATGGAGCTGTTCATGAAGTTCATCGCGACGCTGATCGGCGAGTACGGCCGGTACCTGCAGCAGGAGAACTTCGATCTGGTTCGTGACGGGGTATCGATGCGCCAGGTCGAGCTATATCTAACGGACGAAGAGTACATGCAGCTGCTCGCGGATATGCGTGCGCCGCTGCTGCGGCACTCCCTTAACGAACCCTTGGAGGGGCGGAGGAGAAGGAACATCGCCACCATCGTCATCCCGGGAGCAAATATGAGTGCAGCGCCAGCCAATCGGACAAAGGAGCAGGATGATCATGAATAACGTTCAACAGGCGGTAACCGGAAGCGACACCCAGCAGCAATTCGAGTTCGCCGTGCGTCGTGCAAAATGGATTCTTCCTCTTTACATCGTCGTGCCCGCGCTATTCGCGCTCGGATTTTACGCAGGCGGAGTCGATATGGATTGGAAGGCTTTCGGCCTGGGTGCGCTGGGATGGTTCGTCGCGCTCCTGCTGCGAGGACCGGTGAGCGCGCTGGCGATGAAGATGCCTAGGGAGAAGGGGACCGCGATCGTCACGGGCTCGTCCGGCGTCCTTGAGGAAGGCGTCCGCGTCGCCATGCTGCTGCTCACGAGCACGGCATACGGCTGGGCGGTCTCGTTCGGGCAAGGCTGGGCGGCCGTCGAGGTGCTGTTTGTCATGGTGAACGTCATCGCCCTGGCGGCGCTCGCGCCGAAGACGGACGAGAAGTCGATGCAAGCCAAGGAGATGTTGAAGCAGCAGGGACAGCTCAGCGCGGGTCCGATCTGGGGCGTGATCGAGCGGGTGTTCGCGAGCGCGTTTCATATCGGCTGCACGCTGCTGGTGGCTAAATATCCATGGTCGGCGGCCGCCCTCATCCCGCTTCACAGCTTCGTCAATCTGGCTGCGGTCAAGTACGCCAGGATCTCGATCTATAAGGTCGAGCTGCTGATGGCCATCGCGGGCACCGTCATGCTGGCCGTCGGCATCGCGGTATCGGTCTGAACAAGTCAAGCTGCCAATCGGAGGGATACATATATGGACAAGACCATGCAAATCGTGCTGCCAATTCTCCTTATCCAACTCATTCTGATGATCGTCGCGCTGGTCGATGTCGCGAAGATCGAACGGACGAGAGGGCCGAAGTGGATGTGGGTGCTGCTCATTCTGTTCGCGAGCATGCTCGGCTCGGTCTCCTACTTCATCTTCGGAAGGAGAAACGACTAGTGCCGCTGCTCGAGGCTGACAAACTCACCAAAAACTATGGAGGCGGCAAGCCCGCCGTGAACGAATTGTCGATGAAGATTCCGGAAGGCCGATGCACGGCGCTGCTCGGTCCCAACGGTGCGGGCAAGACGACGACGCTGCGGATGCTGGCGGGCCTGCTCGCGCCTACCTCCGGCAGCATCGCGTTCAAGGCGCGGGAGGGTGTCGACATCCGTGAGTCAGTCGGGTACCTGCCTCAATATCCAGCCTTTCCGAACTGGATGAGCGGCAAGGAGTTCCTGACGTATGCAGGCAGGCTGGCGTATCAGTCCAAGCGAGTGGCGGCCGAGCGGGCCCGCGAGCTTCTGGAGCGCGTCGGACTCGCGGAGGCGGCAGGCCGGCGCATCGGCGGATATTCCGGCGGGATGAAGCAGCGACTTGGCATCGCGCAGGCGATCGTTCATCGTCCGCAGCTGCTCATGCTGGACGAGCCGGTCTCGGCGCTCGATCCGATCGGGCGCCGAGAAGTGATGTCGCTTCTGGCCGAGCTGAAGAAGGAGACGACGATCCTATTCTCCACGCACGTCCTGCACGATGCGGAGGCCGTCTGCGACGACGTGATCATCATCAGGGAAGGCAGGCTGGCGCTGGCCGGCGAGCTGCGCGCGGTGATGCGGGCGCACAGCCGGCCCGTCATCACGCTGCAGCTCGCGGAAGGACATGAAGCGTGGTTGCTGCAGTTAGCCGGACGGCCCTACGTGCGGCACATCGATGTTAAGCCGAACGAGGCGCGGATCGCCGTGGACGATCTCGAAGCTGCCCGGACGGCGCTGCTGAGGGAGATCGTAGAGGCCGATGTCCCGGTCGTGCGTCTGGAAGCAGGTTCGGCGACGCTGGAGGATCTGTTCATGGAGGCGGTGAGGTCATGAGTCAATGGCTCGTTCTATACGCGAAGGAAATGCTCGGCATGCGGCGCAGCTATAAGTGGCTATGGCTGCCGCTCGTCTTTCTCCTGCTCGGCATCATGAATCCGGTGACGACGTATTACATGCCGCAGCTCCTTGAAGCGAGCGGGATTTCCGCCGAAGCGGCGGCGGCGATCCCCACTCCGACGGCGGGGGGAGGTGCTCGCCAAGTCGTTGTCCCAATATAATACGCTCGGCCTGCTCATCCTCGTCCTCGCGTTCATGGGCGTCGTCGCGGGCGAATGGCTGTCCGGCGCGGACATGATGACGTTGGTGAAGCCTGTATCCCATCTGAAGCTGGTTACCTCCAAGTGGGCGAGCCTGCTTACGCTGACCTTCGCTTCCTTCGTCTTAGGCTACGCCGGCACGTGGTATTACACGGACATTCTGATCGGCGACGTCGCCTTATCCGCCGTCGCGCAGAGTTGCCTCGTATACGCCGTCTGGCTGACGCTCGCCGTGACGATCACCCTCTTTTTTTAGCAGCCTGCTGAATTCGCTTGGCGGCACGGCGTTCTTGACGCTGCTGACGCTCGCGGTCTTGAACCTGTCCGCGGGATTCTTGGAGAAGTACATGCGTTGGAGTCCGGGGCGTCTCTCTGGCGCGGCGCAAGCGCTTCTGCTGGAAGGGGCGCCTGCTTCGAGGCTGCTGTCGCCGCTGGCTGTCACGATTTTGCTTGCCCTGGCGCTCGTGTATGGAGCTGCCCGGGCATCCCGGTATCGTCAAGCCCGTTCTTAGCCTGTCGGTGGTACTCAAGGTGTGTGGGGGAGGTCGAGAGGGTAGATTAAAAAAAAACGCCTCCCACCCACGGTACCCGTGGAATAGGAGGCGTTTTTGTTCATGCTTAATCTGAAAATCGTACCTGTTAAATCAAGCCCGCCTGCTTGAGCAGCCGTTCTACGATAACTGCAACCTCTGCTCTCGTGATATTGGCTTTTGGCGCGAGCGAAGATGCGCTTCTGCCGAGGATTACGCCCGCTTGAATGCTGCTGGCGATGCCCCTGCGCGCCCAGGGGGCTGCTTCGTCCGCGTCCTTGTAGGAACGCAGCGTTCCTTCTGCCGCGGCTTCCGTCACCGCTGTCGCAGCCGACCCGTTCGTGATCGTCATGGCTTTGGCGAGGATCGCGATCGCCTGCTCGCGCGTGAGCTTGTCGTTCGGCCGGAATGTCCCGTCCTCGAAGCCGTTGATCAACTGATACGCATAAGCCGTTTGAACGGCTGCGCTGTACCAGTCGGCCGATTGGACGTCGGAGAATGCGCCTTGATTCTGGTTAAGGCCGATGCCCAGACCGCGAACGATGATGGCTGCGAATTCTGCGCGCGTAATCTCGGTGTCGGGACTGAAGCGATCGTTGTCGATTCCGTTGATGACCATCCGCGAGCCCATGTTGTCGACGGACTTTTTGGCCCAATGACCGTTCACGTCGGCAAATTCGAGCGGATGCCAGATGACCGCATACGTGCTGTTCGTCAAGCTGCTGATATGCGCGGTGTAGCTTCCGTCGACGACTTCGACTCGGGTCGGCACATGGCGCAGCGTTCCGTCGGGCTCGATGACGACGCCTGTCGTCACTTTGTCCGGGTCCGTGCCGGCCGGCAGCGCGATCGTCCGTTCGACGTAAGCGTTGAACGTCGTGATCTCCGTGCTCGTCCCACCGTATAGCGCGCTTACCGTGAAGCTGACCGGGGATGCGACGACGGTAAACGATCCTTGTTCCGCGGCGCGCGTCAGCAGCTTCGTCATCTCTGCAGATGGCGCTGCGATCTCGATTAGAATGGCAATGTCCCGCAGGTTGACCGAGCTGCCAAGCTTGTTGGAAAGCGCGTCAACGTTGAATTGCTTCGCAGACAACGTATACGTCGCTTGTTTGGTTTTAAGTTCCACGACGGCGTTCATCTGCGCCAGACTTTTAATCATTTGAGCGTTCAGCTGTCCGATCAAAATATCGGAATTCGCAGTGAACGGCAAGGTAAGTACTGCGCCGGCTCCTGCTTCCGCCAGCAGCTTCTCCAGCTCGCGCTCATCGACCGCCAGCGTCGTCGCGGATCGGCCGTCTTTCTGACCGCCGGTCAGCTTGCCGATCTTGCTCGGACGTCCATTAATGAACACATCCACCGCGTTGTCGGACACAGATACAGTTACCTGCTCCGTGTATATGGTGATGGAACGTTCGGCCTGAACCACGCTGTGATTGCCGGCCGGGTCGATCGCATCGACTGTGATGGTGTACGCGCCGTCGATCAGGGCGGCTGCCGGCTTGAACGCCCATTTGCCGTCGCTGTCCGCCTGCGCTTCGCTCGCTTCGCCGTTAATGGCGATCTTCACCGTACTGCCGGGCTCGACTGTTCCTTCGATCGTCGGCTGCTTGTCGGTCAATCGCGCATTGTCGATCGGGCTTGCGATAACAGGAACAGGGGGCGTCTTGTCAAAAACAACCACGCTCGCATCCGTCGTCTGTACGACCGTCACGCCCGCATTCCCCGCCGGATCGCTAAATGCGATTTGCAGCGGGACAGCGCCCTCGGCATCGCTCTCCGTCATCGGATAGACGGCCGTGTAGGTGCCGTCAGCTTCGGAGGCCGCTACGGCGTGTCCCGCGATCGTCACCGCTGGCGAAGCGGCCAGCCGCTCGCTGGCGCGGAAGGTGACCGTCACCGTGTCCCCGGCTTTGGCAAGGGTAGGCGTCGCATTATCGCTGGCGATATGCACTTCGGTCAGTTCGGGCGCCGTCGCGTCATAGACCGTGCTGAAAGGCGTCGCCGCCACATTGCCGTTGCCCGCCGCATCGGCTGCCGAGCCGGAGGGGAGCGTCACGACAACGGAGCCTTCCGCCGCCGGCGTAATGACTGCGGTATAGATCCTATTGTCGGAAGTGCTCAAGTTGCTTGCGGTCCCGTTCGTGACCGAGAGGTCGCCGACTGCGAATCCGGTGACGGCTTCGCTGAACGTGATCGTGACGTCGAACGCGGACTGATTCGTCTGATTCGCTGCAGTCGAGGCGATGCTCGCCGTCGGCGGCGTACCGTCGTAGACGGTGCTGACCGAAGTCGGCGCCGCAGTGTTCGCATTGCCCGCCGCGTCGGTCACGACGTTCGCGTCCAGACCAACCGTCACCGGCCCGTCCGCTGCCGGTCTGATGACTGCGGTATAGGTTGAGCCGTCTGCGGATTGCAGCTGGCTCGCGGTTCCGTTTGTCACCGCGATATCCGTCGTCGAGAAGTCGAGCGGCGGCTCGTTAAACGCCAACGTGACGACGAACGAAGACTGATTCGTCGGATTCGCGACCGATGAAGATAGACTCACAGTCGGTCCGGTCGTATCGTAGGTGACGACATGCGGCGTCGCAGCCGCATTCGGATTGTTGGAATTGTCCATCGCTACGCCGCCAGCCACTTCGATGGTCACGAGACCTTCGGCTGTCGCGGTGATATCCGCGGTGTACATGAGACTGTTGACTGCCTGAAAATGACCGAGACTGCCGTTCTCGACGGTGATGTCTGCACTCGTGAACGCTATCACCGGCTCGCTGAATATAATCGTAATGCCAAAAGTAGCCTGAGCCGTCGGTCGGTTGATGCCCGACGAGATCGAGACGGTCGGCGAAGTGACATCCTGGACGACGACGTGAGCGGTGTTGCTGCGCACGCTGGCCGGATGCTGGCCCGGGACCGTGTTCGTGATGACGACATAGTAATACGAATCATGGGCTGCGCCTGTCGGTGCCAAATAAGTGTCTTGCGTCTGACCCTGCAGCATCACGCCGCCCGCATTGCTGTCCGTCGTATTGCGATACCATTGGTAGCTGAGCGGTCCGCCGCCCGTCACGCTCGCCGCTACGCTTAGCGTCGGGCGGGCATCGCCCTCGTACAGCTCCGTGTACGCCGTCGGCTGCGTGTCGATGGACGGCGCCGGCGCATCCGGCAGCGCGTTTACTTTGACATGGGCGGTAGCGCTATACGTGCTGGTCGGCTGCTGGCCTGCGACCGTGTTCGTGACGACGACATAGTAGTACGAATCGTGCGCCGCGCCGGTCGGTACCACGTAGGAGACTCCGGTCTGGCCGTTCAGCATGAAGCCGCCGGCATAGCTGTCCGTCGTATTGCGATACCATTGGTAGCTAAGCGTTCCGCCGCCCGTGACGCTCGCCGCTACGATTAGCGTCGGGCTGTCGGCGCCCTCTTCAAGCTGCGTGTCCGGCGTCGGCTGCATGTCGATGGACGGCGCAGGCGCGCTCGGCAGCGCGTTCACTTTGACATGGGCGGTAGCGCTTCTGATGCTGGCTGTCTGCTTACCGGCTGCGAAGCTGCTATCGGTATTCGTAACAACGATATAATAATAGGAATCCATCTCGGCGCCTGTCGGCACCGTAATGGAGGCCCCGGTCTGGCCGCTCAGCATAAAGCCGCTTGTGTTGTCGTCCGTCGTATTGCGATACCATTGATAGCTGAGCGTCCCGCTACCCGTCGCAGCTACGCTAAGCGTCGGCGCGGCATCTCCCACAGTCAGTCCCGTAGCTGACGCCGGCTGGGTCGTGATCGATGGCGCCGGCGCGTTTGGCAGCGCATTCACCGTCAAGTGCGCCAAGCGGCTCATCACCGTGTCCGTACCGTCGGATACATTAACGTAGTAGTCGGATTCGAACGGCGACCACGTGGGGACGTCCAAAGAAGGAGCCGTTTTTCCCGAGAGCAGGTACGTACTCCCGCCGGAAGTGCGATACCATTGATAGCTAAACGGGCCGCCGCCGCCTCCCGCTGCGACAGTGAACGTTTGGGTCGTGGCCACCCCTTCGTTTATTACGATATCCTGCGGCTCCGCGGTAATTTCCAAGGGTGAAGCCGCATACGCGCTTCCGCTGGCGGATAGAGCGCCGCCGGCGACGATTGCGAGAATTAATAGGGCAGCGAATATGCGCTGCAACATTAGCCGCTTGTTGCTAAAGCTTTCGGTTCCTCTTACTTTCAAGTGAGACATCCCCCCCTCGATGGTTATGACAAATTAAATCAAATTTTGACATCTATTATATGGTACCATGTTGTTTTGGTAATAGATAGAAAAATGATCGAAATGTAGTTCTTTAAAACTATCGGGATGAGAGAGGAACGGCTTGCGGCATGAGAACGGCAGATGCCGGAATCGCAAGCTGAGCGACGCCAGCCAGGCCTATCGACGTACCCTTGCCTGAGACATCGACTTCACGCTCGGGTAGTTGAATATAACTCGCTATTCCCCTATCCGCCAATAAGCGATAAGGGGAGCTGGAACCTATGAGAAACAAGGTAATGAAGAAATCCGTATTCGGCGCCATGGCGCCCGGCATCCCCTATGTTGCGCACGGCTCCATTTCCTTCTTCCACAGCCGCGAACGGCGACGATACGATCTACGTTTACGAGACCGCACGGATTTTCAGCTGAAATTCGTCATTCCGGCATCCAAGGGCAAGGCCGATCATATCCCGGCCTTCTCGAAGACAGGCTCGTTCAACAACATGGCGGGCTGAACGCGAGGCGTCGTCGAGGCGTAATACAGCCCAAAATGTACAGGATCAGGCAACATCGTCCGCCTGGTCCTTTTGTATGCCGCTAGGCGCATGGGATTGTAGGTATCGAAAATTGTCGAATTCAAGCAAAATCAGTTTGACATATCCCTAGTGATCTTCTAGGATATAATGGAGCCTATTTAGCATCTAACCAGGGGGAGAGAGACAGTTGAAAAAGACATTATCGCTCGTTCTGATGTTCGTCCTGATCGCTGGCGTGCTGGCAGCATGCGGATCGACGAAGAACAACAATAGCAACAACGCAGGAAGCAGCGCCAGCAGCAGCGCACCGGCAAGCGGGAGCGCATCCGCGCCGGCGGCATCGAACGGCAAGCCGAAGAAAATCGCGCTCATCACGCCCGAGCCGATCGGCGTCAACGCGTTTTTCGTGCTGATGGACGAAGGCTTCAAGAAAGCGGGCAAAGACTTCGGCGTAGAAGTGAAGACGCTCGAGTCCACGGACCCGGCTTCGATCGAGCAAAACATCCGTACGGCCGCGGCAGGCGACTACGACCTGATCATCACCGCGACGTACCAGGTCGAAGACGCGCTGAAGAAGATCGCGCCGGAATACCCGGACAAGGCGTTCGCCGTTATCGATACGGTCGTCGATCTGCCTAACGTTCGCTCCATCGCGTTCCGCGAGTACGAAGCTTCGTACCTGCTCGGCGCCGCAGCCGCGCTCGTCTCCAAGTCCGGCACGGTCGGCAACGTCGTCGCCATGGACATCCCGCTCCTCTCCAAGTACACGAGCGGCTTCGAGCAAGGCGCCAAGTCGATCAACCCGAACATCAAGATCCTGGTCGGCTACGTAGGCGGCTTTACCGACCCTGCGAAGGCGAAGGAGCTGGCCCTGCAGCAGAACGGGCAAGGCGCGGATTTCATCGCGGGCATGTCGGCCGCAGGCGACCTCGGCGTCTTCCAAGCTGCAGGCGAAAAAGGCTTCTACACGTCCGGCCAAGATACGGACAACACCGACGGCAAGCAAGTCATCCTGGCGCAGCTCAAAGGCACGGACGCGGTCGCCTACGAGACGGTCAAGGACTTCGTTGAAGGCAACTTCTCTTACGGCGTTCGCGATTACGGCCTCAAAGAAGGCGGCGTCGGCCTGACGTACGTCAACAAAGACAGCAAGTCCCCGCTGAGCGATGCGATCGGCCAAGAAAACGTTGACAAGCTCAAGAAGATTTCCGATGATATTATTGCAGGCACGATCGTCGTCAAAAATCCGCTGCAAAAATAAACGTCGCCTTTACCTATAATTATCCATAACCGGCTGCCTCGAGCAGCCGGTTTCCTATGCTTATAAGGACCGCAGACAGGAGGGCTCGCATGCTGCTCGAGATGGAACGAATCACGAAGAGCTACGGCAGCGTCATCGCGAACAAGGGAATCGACTTTAACTTGAAGGCCGGAGAAGTGCATGCCGTCGTCGGGGAGAACGGCGCGGGCAAAACGACGCTCATGCGCATTTTGTACGGCATGGAGCAGGCGACTTCCGGCACGATCAAGCTGAACGGGCGCGAAGCGCGTTTCGCCGATCCGAAGGATGCGATCGGCAGCGGCATCGGCATGGTGCACCAGCACTTCATGCTGTTCCCGGACTTCACGGTGGCGGAAAACATCGTGATCGGCCGCGAGCCCGGCGCCGTCCGGTTCGATCGAAAAGCCGCGATCGAGCAAGTGGAGGCGCTGTCCAAGACCTATGGCATCCGCGTCGATCCGCGGGCCAAGGTCGGCGACTGCCCGCTCGGCGTGCAGCAGCGGGTAGAGATCCTGAAGGTGCTCCATCAAGGCGCGGAGATCATCATCCTCGACGAGCCGACCGGGGTGCTGACCCCGCTCGAGGTCGGCGAGCTGCTCGAAGCGATCAAGAAGCTGGCCGGCATGGGCAAGAGCTTTATCTTGATCACGCACAAGCTGAACGAAGTGATGAGCGTCGCCGACCGGATCACGGTGCTGCGCGACGGCGAAGCGACGGGCACGCTGAACGCTTCCGATACGAACGTGGAGGAGCTGTCGAGGCTCATGGTCGGCCGCGAGCTGGCGCCTTCGACGAAGAAGCCGGCCAACCCCAAAGCGAATGTTCTGGATCTCAGGGATCTCTCCCTAGCCGGAAATGGGCCCGAACCGGCGCTCAGCGAGATCAACCTGACCGTGCGCGAAGGCGAGATCGTCGGCGTGGCGGGCATCTCCGGCAACGGTCAATCGGAGCTGATCCAGTCGATCGCGGGCCTCATGAAGCCCGATTCGGGCACCATCTCGCTGCTCGGCAAGGACGTGACGGGCAGCGGCGCGCGGGCGCTTCGCGATGCCGGGCTGGCGCATATTCCCGAGGACCGGTATATCTGGGGCGCCAGCAAAGCCGCGACCGTCGCCGAGACGGGCATCATGGGCCACCAGAATCGGCTGGGGCGCTATGGCATGCTGCGCGGCAAAGCGATGAAGACGCTCGTATCTGACTGGGTCAAGCGCTTTTCGATCAAAGCCGGCTCGCTCGACAACAAGACGCAGAACCTGTCCGGCGGCAACCTGCAGAAGCTGATCGTCGCCCGCGAGCTCGCGCAGAACACGCCCTTTCTGATCGCTGCGGAGCCGACGCGCGGCGTTGACATCGGGGCGATGGAGACGATACACGAGGAGCTGCTGAAGAGGCGCGCCGAAGGCGGGGCGATCCTGCTCGTCTCGTCGGAGCTGTCGGAGATCTTGAAGCTGTCGGACCGGATCGTCGTCATGTACGAAGGAAGCATCGCGGGCGAGCTGCGCGTCGACGAGGCGAGCGAGGACAAACTCAGCTTGCTGATGGCGGGAGGAGGGGTGAGGCATGCATAAAATCGGAGCGTGGATGCTGTCGCTGCGCGGGCCGCTGATCGCGATCGCGATCGGTCTGCTCGCGGGATCGATCGCCATCCTCGTCGCCGGCGGCTCGATCGCGGAGACGTATACGGAGATGTGGAAGGGCGCATTCGGCAGCTTTTACTTTTTCACGAGCACGCTATCCCGCGCGACGCCGCTTATCCTCGTCGCCATGGGGGCCGCGGTCGCTTTCCGCTCGGGCTTCTTCAACCTCGGCGCGGAGGGGCAGATGGCGTTCGGCGGCTTGAGCGCGGCGCTCATCGGCCTGCACGTCCCCGGACCGGGCTGGTTCGTCTGCATCGTCGCGATGCTTGGCGGCATCGTCGCGGGCGGGCTTTGGTCGGCGATGGCCGGGTACTTCGACGTCCGGTTCCGCGTGAACCTGCTCATCACGACGATGCTGCTCAACTACATCGCGTCGTTGTTCGCAGGCTACTTGGTCACCTATCCGTTCAAAGACAAGACAGGCGCGGGCGCGATGGCCCAGACGCAAATGCTCGAGCATGCGGTCTGGCTGCCGAAGCTGTTCAAGGGCATGACGGTGCACGCCGGGTTCATCATCGCGATCGCGGCCGTCGTTATCCTGTACGTCTATCTGGCCAGATCGGTCAAAGGGTACGAGGCGCGCATGCTGGGCGGCAACCCGCTATTCGCCGTGTACGGCGGCGTGCGGCGGACGTCGCTCATGCTGACGACGATGTTCGCGAGCGGCGGACTCGCCGGTCTGGCAGGCGCCGCAGAAGTGCTGGGCTCGCAATACCGCTACATCGACGGCTCGTTCGCTTCGGCGGACTACGCCTGGACGGGCATTATGGCGGCGCTGCTCGCCAACGGGAATCCGATCGGCTCGGCCGTCGGCGCCTTTTTCCTCGCGGCGCTTCAGACGGGCGGCATGGGCGTAGAGCTCAATACCGACGTGCCGCTCGAGATCGGTTCGGTCATTCAGGCGGTGCTCATTTTGTTCATCACCGTCAAATTCAGCTGGCGCTTTATGCGGCGCAAAAAAAGGAGCGATCGTCGATGGATCAGCTGTTTGATCTGGCCCTGTTCAACTCGGCGCTTCGCATCCTGACGCCGATCCTGCTCGCGGCGCTCGGCGGCGCGCTGTGCGCGCGCGTCGGCCTGTTCAACGTCGGTCTCGAGGGGCTGATGCTGATCGGCGCGTTCACCGCCATCGTCGGCAACCACTATTTTGAGAATACGTTTCTGGCCATCCTGTTTGCCATCGTTTGCGTATGCGCGTTCTCGCTGCTCTTCGCTTATCTCAGCATTCATCTGCAGGCGAATGTGATCGTCGTCGGCATCGCGATCAACTTTCTGGCGCTAGGCTTGACGACTTTCAGCTTGCGGACGATTTTCCATGTGAAGGGCGCATACTACGACAAGGAAATGGTTGGCCTTCCGAAATGGAACATTCCGCTCATCAAGGACATTCCGGTGGTGGGCGACATTTTCTCCGGGCATTCGCCGCTGGTCTACTTGTCGCTCGTGCTGGCGGGATTGCTGTGGTACTACTTCTATCGCACGGTGAACGGGTTCCGGTTCCTGGCCGCGGGCAGCAATCCGCTCGCCGCCCGGACGATCGGCATCCACGTTCGCCGTTACCAATACGGCGCGATGATCGCCTGCGGCGTGCTGTGCGCGCTCGCCGGCGCGCAGCTGTCGCTCGGACAGGTGACGATGTTCACCGAAGGGATGACGTCGGGCCGCGGCTTCATCGCGCTCGTCGCGACGATGCTCGGCCAGTCGGGGCCGCTCGGCGTGCTCGGCGCAAGCGCGCTGTTCGGCTTCATGGACGCGTTCAGCATCCGGCTGCAGGGCGTATCGTGGCCGTCGCATTTTACGCAGATGGTTCCCTACGTCGTTACCATAATCGCGATGTTCTTTTTCCGGGACAAAGGGTTCATCAAGGACGCGCAAAACGCGGGCTCCAGCTCCAGATAAGCCGGACGCCAGAGGAGGCTCACAACGAAGATGCACAACAAAGCGGACCGTCTCAAAAAGGCGAAAGTGCCGGCCGCGGCGGCCAAGGTCGATCCGGCGCTGCGCGATCGGGTGCCTCCGGGGCAGACCGTCACGGAGAAGTTCCCCATCCTGCACGAAGGCGATGTGCCGGTCTACGATATGAACGAATGGCGGTTGACGGTATGCGGCGAGGTGGAGGCGGAGCGTTCCTTCACGTACGAAGAGATCCTGCAGCTGCCCGCGACCAAGGTCGTGCGGGATATCCACTGCGTGACGCGCTGGTCGAAGCTCGACACCGAGTGGGAGGGCGTGCTGTTCAAGGACCTGCTGCCGCTGCTTGGCGTGAAGCCGGAAGCGAAGTACGTCATGTTCCATGCCGATCCGGACTACGAGACGAACGTGCCGCTTGAGGATCTGCTGAAGGACGACGTCATGCTCGCTTACCGCTTCGCGGGAGAGCCGCTCACCGATAAGCACGGCTGGCCGCTGCGCACGCTCGTGCCCCATCGCTACTTCTGGAAAAGCGCGAAGTGGATTCGCCGCATCGAGTTCATGCGCGAGGACCGGCCGGGCTTCTGGGAGCGCAACGGCTTCCATAACGAAGCCGATCCGTTCGCGGAAGAGCGGTTCTCGGGCGAGGCGCTGCCGATTCCCGAAGACGAATGGACGAAGAAGGAGTTCGATTAACGATGTACTTGCCGATCTTGCAGATCCAATCCGAAGACATTCCCGAATATGCGATCGTCTGCGGCGACCCGCGTCGGGCCGAGGTCATCTCGCGCAAGCTGGAGAACGCGCGGGAGCTGGCGTTCGCCCGCGAGTACCGCACCTTCGTCGGGGACTACCAAGGGGTGCGCCTCGCGGTCGTCAGCCATGGCGTCGGCTCGCCGGGCGCGGCCATCTGCTTCGAGGAGCTCATCCGCGCGGGCGCGAAGACGCTGATCCGCGTCGGCACCGCCGGCTCCTACTCGGCGCAGACGCCGGCCGGCAGCCTGATCGTCAGCACGGCGGCCGTCCGGGCAGACGGGCTGACCCGGTCGATCGTGCCGGACGGATTCCCGGCCGTCGCGGACAGCCGCATCGTCGAGGCGCTTGACGCGTCGGCGCGGGAGCTCGGCGGCGTCGTTGGCCGGGGCATCACCGTCACGGTCGACGCCTTTTTCGAAGGCGCGCTGGACATTCCGCACAAGACGTACAAAAAGGCGGGCGCGATCGGCGTCGAGATGGAAATCGCCGCGCTCTACGTCGTCGCGAGCTTGCGCGGCGCGCGGGCGGGCGCGATCCTGGCGGTGGACGGCTACGCGGACGCCGATCTCGCGGCCGAGTACGACCCGCACACCGATGCCGTCGCGCAGGCGGTCGAGCGGGAGATCGAAGCGGCGCTGCGCGCCGTTGCGAAGCTGGCGGAGCAGGACGCGAAGGCATCGGCGGAATAGAGAATAGGCAACAGAGATAGAGATAGAGATAGAGATAGAGATAGAGATAGAGATAGAGATAGAGATAGAGATAGAGATAGAGATAGAGATCCATGGCGCTCCGAGCGGGACTCGGGGCGTTTTTTAACATGCTGCCCGATTTCAGTTTGCTTCAGCAGCAACCCAAGAGACGGCTTCACCGAGCGTTTGCCGAAGAATTCTCGGTTAGCAACGAACGAATACACTCGCACTGTCGCCCCGCCGCAGAAGTCTCGATTAGGAACAAACTGGCCCTCTTGCGCCATCGCGCGATCTTTGAAGTCTCGGTTAGGAACAAACTAGCCATCCTGCGCCATCGCGCGATCTTTGAAGTCTCGGTTAGGAACAAACTCAGCCATCCTGCGCCATCGCGCGGTCTTTGAAGTCTCGGTTAGGAACAAACTGGCCATCCCGCGCCATCGCGCGGTCGTCGAAGTTCTGTTTAGGAACAAACTAGCCATCCTGCGCCATCGCGCGGTCGTCGAAGTCTCGGTTAGGAACAAACTAGCTTTTTTGTAATAGGATATTCCCGGAGGAGATCAAGCGCGATTGTGCTCGATCTAGACACGGATAACCGGGGAGCCGGGGGCGATAAGTGTTGAAAAGCAGTTAATCGGCGCGCTGATCGGGGCTGGGGGAGGGAATAAGTGTTCAAACGCATTTAATTGGTTCAAGACCGGGTCAAAACGCTCGAAAGTGGGAATTTAATTGCGCTTCAACACTTATTTGGCCCAATAACGTCGTGATCGAAGGAAATAAATGCGTTTCAACAGCTATTGGATACAGGCCGCGAGTGCGAGGACGTCAAGCCACAGGCATATCGGCCGCTTGGACAAGCCGAAGAGGAAGTTTCTGCAAATCCGCATCCATTTTGCTGAGGCGTTAGAAGGACGCTGAGAAATCCCAATCCTTCGCGTATGCTGATCGCGCACAGGCGTCATTCAATCGCGCCTCGCTGGCTGGCGGCTGTGGAGGCGTTGGCGCGGTTGGTTGTGCGTTCAGGCAGTCGCGGGCTGTCCGCCGATCGTGAACGCGCTTGATGCAAGGACCGTCAGGGAGAGCTGCGACCTTCCCTGACGGTTTTTTTATTGGTCGGGCCGAGGCTAGTCGGACGAGTGCTGATAAGCCATTGTGTCATGGCAGGATCGCCGGCTTCAAGATTGGGCTCGACATCCGTCGCACGCGCGCCATGCGTCTTCTCCCGGTAGATTAGAGGCACGCTTCAACGCTTAGCCGTTCTGACCGATAACTCTCTCAAGCGTTATATACAGAGTGAGGGGCGGAGTTTGGTGAAAATGAAGCATTATCGCAGATTTTGGGTCGTCATGCTGGCGATTCTCCTTGTTACCGCCTTGGGCGGGTCATGGGGGCCGACGGCCGGCGCGGCATCCGGCAAGCCGGTCGCTACGTACGCGTCGCCCGAGCGCATCCAGTTCGTCAGCTACAGCAAGAGCTGGAGCCAGGCCAAGCTGAAGGCGCTGTATGGCGAATTGCTGCGCAACCTGCACGGCCAAGAGCTGGCCTATCTGAGCATGGTCGTTCTGTACCCGGAGAGCAAGGAAGGCGAAGCGGGCTACGCGGACCTGTCCTATTCCTGGACGGAGGACGATCGGTCCGACATCGTCATGGACAAGGGGACCACGATTGTCCTCTACGACGCCAACCGTCTGAATACGGTCGAGAGCTTGTCCGCCACGCTGAGCCATGAATACGGGCATCATTTTACCCATTATTGGCTGATCAAAAAAGGAGCGCAAGCTCCCGAGCAGTCCGGACACGAAATGGGCGTCGCTGCGGGGAATCAAAAACGACCCGGTCCTCTTCAGCGAAGACGGATCCGAGCCCGGCTATACGCATATGTGGGACGCGATCGAAATTATGGCGGACGATTACCTGGCGTTATTCGGCTCGAGTACGGCCAAGCAGACGATGGCGAATTCGCTCAAGCGAGACGACGGACTCGGGTTCTACGGGGAGATCGAGAACACATTCGTGTCCCCCGTCACGTCGCTGCAGGCGGTAAGGTCCTATTGGCTGAAGCTGAGCGGACTGAAGGACCCGCAGCCGATTGTTTTTAAAGAGCCGAAGCTGACGGGCGTGCAGGCGGTTCCCGACGGCAGCGGGGAATATCAGTACAAGCTAACCTACGCCGCAGCCTCGACAACGCCGGAAGTGGCGCGCCGTTTGCAGTATATCGTGTACTGGACCGACGAGGGGGACGACAGCTGGATCGACTTTTCGTCGCTTAAGACAGGCGCAACTTCGATGGTGATCTCAGGCGATCTGCCAGCCTCGGAGCTGACGTTAACCGTGTATGCCTTCGATCCCAAGACGAAGCAGTATGTGTACGCCAGACCGGTGAAGTACGATTTTTCCAATGCCGCCAGACCGTTTAAAGTGGCGTAGTGCATGAATCGAAGCAGCTGACATCAGGGGTCGAGACAGACAAACGCGAGAAGCAGGCGCGAGACAAACAGGCGAGACAGGCCGGGCGTCCCTTTGGGGGATTCCCGGCCTTCTGTATGCCCACGGATTTATATCGGCTGCGAGAGTTCTATCCGCACATTGGGCGTAGATAGAAGAGGAGTGACCGCATCTCGCTGTCCATCTTGGGAAGCGCGTCAGTTCAAAGTCTTGTCGCCTTTAGCTCTAATGGCATCAGCTGATCGGGCAGCTCCGCATCAGCCGCCCGCCCGTCAGGGCAGGTGAATGAGAATATGCCGAAATTGGGAGACGGCCTCCCGCAGATGGCGGAAGTAGGTGGACCGGCTCATGCAGCAGCGCTCGGCGGCCGCTACCGTATTGTGGGGATGCACCACGTAGGCGGCAGTGAGTACCGCCCGATCGTCCGGACCGAGTCCCGAGCCCGCATCGTTCAAGATCCACTCCAGCTTCGCCTTCAGCTCCATGCCAGTCCGGACGCCCGGCGCGAACAGGACGTAGTCGTCCAGCCTGGCCGGCGATTGAAGGTTGGCGAGCATCTTGCGCACCTGCGCCTCCGAGGGATGCGCTCTCCCCGTAGGGGCTGCAGGGGCCAGCGTCTCCGAACGGGGGGCTGTCCGCCTTGGCGATGAACGACAGCACCCAATCCGCGAACTGGCCTGCGCGCAGATCGACCGTAAGCACATGCGCTTCGCCTAACGAGAAGTCGAACTGCCGGGTCCTCGCCCTGCGCATTTGGAAGCCAAGATTGGTCAAAAAGTGCTTCAAATGCTCGTTGGTCACGATCAGCACCGCCCGCATCCCTTCGCCGAGCATGGAGAGGCCTCTGAGCGCCAGATGGCCTACGAGTTCTTCACGCGTGCAATCGGCTCTCCGGTCCGTCGCGGCCGCCAATATCGGGAAGTAGGTGTCCGCCCGGTCGGGCTCTACGTTCAGCTCCGGCCTGGTGAAGCATTCGCCGAGCTCGTCCGCAAAATAGGGCTCCAGCATGCGCGCATTGTCCCGGTGAAGCAGGACGTTGATAAACAGACCGACAGGGATCCCTTCCGCGTCCCGCTGCAAGATCATGCTCTCGGGCGATTGAACGGCCAGGTCGTCCAGGAAGCGATGATACATCTCCTCCTGCTCCGGTTCGACGCTGTATACGCACCACTGGGCGATCAGATCGTGCAGGACGGGCAAGTCGTCGGGACGATAATAATCGATGCCCGGGGCGTAGAAGTCGGTCGTAATATCGGCATACGAGCGGTCCAAGGCAGGCAGCGCGTCCTTGCACAGCAGCAGAATCTGAGCGGCGATCCGGCGGCTGGACGCCTTGTCCGCGGTCCGGAGATTGCCGAGCAGCAGCGTCAGAATATCTCCCCGCAGCCTCTGATAGCGCTGAGGCTCGCGCAGCTTGAAGTCGCGCAGCAGATGAACGCGGGCCACATCGTGCAGCGATACCCCCTCCGGCGTCACCCGTACGAACGACAGCTCGCGGAGCGCCTGATAGTCGCCAAGCGGAACCGGAGCGCCCGCGATGAGCGACAGCAGCTCCTGATTGGCCGTCTCCAGCACCGTCAAAATATCAATAAGAGACAACAAATCGGGTCTCGTCAGCTCGCGTAGCAGACCGGCGCTCACGCGCTGGGAGACGATGGACGACTCGTCGCCCTTCAGCAGTCCCTGCTTCGCGGCCATCTCCAGCGTCAGCGCGAGGGCCAGCGGATGTCCCTCGGTCATGCGGTGAAGCGATCCGGCCGCGGCAGGCGCTTCGACCCGCGCGCGAACGAACGACAGCGTCTCCTCCATCGTAAAGTTCGATAGCCGGATGGCGAATGCCGTCATGTCCGTCAAGGCGTTCGTATGCCAGATGGCGGAAAAGTCGGGGCGAGAAGCGAGCGCGACGAAGATGCCGGAGCGGGGCAGCTTCGGCAGGAAGGCTTCGACAAACCACCCCTCCAGCAAGCGAAGCTCTTCGAAGTTGTCGATGCAGAGCAGCATCCGTCGGGACGGGGAAGCTTCGAACAGCGGCTGCAGCGGGTACGCCCGCGAACCGGGCGGCGTGTCCAGCGACAGGGAGAAACTCACGTATTCAATAAACGAAGAAGGCGTAGATACGCAGGCTCGCCCGTCCAGCCAGATGCCGGCAGTTCCGCGCTCCGCGCCCATCCGCATGAACTCGGACAGCAGCGTCGACTTGCCTACTCCGCCTATTCCCGTCAGTGTCGCGATCGAGAGCGGCGCATCCGGGTCGTCGAGCCACCGGGCGAATAGGGACCGCTCCTTGGCTCTCCCTACAAATCCATTGCGGGGACTGCTGTAACCTAGCATATGAGGCCGCTGCCTCCGTTTCGCAAAGTTGAGATTGAAAAGTTGAGATTGAATTGAGACTTTGGCCTGGCCATCCAATGGTATAGTATACAACAATATTAGACAAGTGAGAGGGTACGATAGGATGAATGCAAGGAGAATCAGTCGTTTATTGGCAGCCGTCTTGACACTGTTGCCGCTGCTTGGCGCGCTCCAGGCCGCCTTGCCGATGCGGTCGGCCAGCGCGGCCGGTTATCAAGGTCAACTGCTCACTTCGTATGTATTGGTCTACAACACTTCCTATTCGGGGGGCAGCGACCCAATTCGTATACAGCTCGGGCGGTACGGTCAGCGCCTCCAGTTCGCCTCCGGCCGATGCCGACTGGGCCGTTGTCTCCAACTTCTATGACAGCGCCTGGAGCAGGAACAGCTCCGCCAAGCTGTTCACTTACAGCTACAATGGCAGCATCCTGCAAGCCTCCGATCCCATGAGCATCCCGCCCGATGCCGCCTGGGCGACGATCTCCAGCTTCAAGATCGAAGGTACGGGCGGGAATTATCCCATTAAGGATACGCTCTTCAAGTATTCGGTCAACGGCACCGACATCCTGACCGCATCCGATCCGAACAGCATTCCGGCGAATGCCCAGTGGGCGACCCTGGCGTCCTTTAATGACGCATGGAAGCAAACATCAAGCGAGACTTATAGCTTCTATACGCTCAACCGCATATCGCCGCAAGCGGTCTCGCTGACCGTCGCTTCGGACAACGGCGATCCGTCCATGGCCAAGCCGGGCAGCCTGGTGAGCGTCAGTCTGCAGACCGACTTGGCGATCAAGCAGCCTGCCATCGTCATCGGCGGCAGCGGCGCGACGGTGTCGGGGAGCGGGACGAGCTGGACCGGCACGCTGACGCTGGACGGCACGATCGCCGAGGGGCCGCTCACCGTATCCGCGGTGTTCTACGGGACCGACGGGGCGCCCGCCCCTGCCGTCGCCGCAACGACGGACGGTTCGTCGGTGACCGTGGACAAGACCGCGCCGGCGATATCCTATACGCTGACTCCGAACGCTCCGACGAAGTCGGACGTCGTCGTCGACGTCACGGCGACGGACGCATTGTCCGGCGTAGCCGTGAAGAAATGGGCGAGCGGTACGCAAGACGCGAGCTACTTCGGCAGTCAAGGAACGGCACTGACGAACAGCTTCGCGGCGACTGCGAACGGCACCTACACCATCTATGTCAGCGATGGGCTCGGGAACGAGCGCGTAAGCGTGCTGACGGTCGGCAATATCGACCGCGAGCCGCCGACCGCCACGGCAACGCCAAGCACGACGGCGCCGACGAACGGGGCTGTCGTTTACACCGTGACGGCCGCGGACAATGTCGGCATCGACAAAAAGCTCATGGACGCCGGTACACGGGCTGCCGCGTATTTTCAGGGCGGCGGCGGCACTGCATTTTCTTCAACGATCTCGATCCCCGATAACGGAACTTATACCTACTATGTCTCGGACACTGCCGGCAATGAGTTGCTGGAGACGTTGACGGTGTCGAACATCTTCAAGAGCGCGCCGACCGTCACGCTCGCGCCGTCGACGACGGCCCCGACCAACGACGCGGTGACGGTCGATGTCACGGCCGCCGTCGACGGCGAGGCGTCGGGCAATTCGCTCGCCGCGCTCCGCTGGGCGACCGGCGCGCGGGACGCCGCCTACTTCGCGGGCGGCAGCGGCGGTACGGATCTGCTGGCGGATCGCGCGTTCGAAGCCGTGGCCAACGGTACGTACACCGTCTACGCCCGCGATGCGGCGGGGAACGTCGTCGTGCAGACGATCGTCGTCGGCAACATCGACAGCATCCCGCCGACGCTCGCGCTGACGGCCGATACGACCGACCCGACGAACGGCGACGTGACGATTGACGTCGACGCGAGCGATGCGGACAGCGGCATCGACAGGGTTCGGTGGGCGGCGGGCGAGCCGCAGGCCGACATCCCGCTGTCATGGGCCGACGTAATCGACGGCAGCTTCGTCGTCGAGGCGAACGGCACCTATACTGTCTACGTCCGAGACAAGGCGGGCAACGAGACGATCAGCACGATCGCCGTCGCCAACATCTTCACGGCAGCGCCGGTTGTGACGCTCGCGCCGGACACGACCGCGCCGACGAACGACAGCGTGTACGTCGCGGTCGAAGCGGCCGTCGACGGCGAGGCGTCGGGCAACTCTCTCGCCGCGCTCCGCTGGGCGGCCGGCGCGCGGGACGCCGCCTACTTCGCGGGCGGCAGCGGCGGCACGGATCTGCTCTCGGATCGGGAGTTCGAAGTCGAGGCCAACGGCACGTACACCGTATACGCCCGCGACGCGGCGGGCAACGTCGCCGTGCAGACGGTCGTCGTCGGCAACATCGACACCGTGAAGCCGACGCTCGCGCTGACGGCCGATACGACCGGCCCGACGAACGGCAACGTGACCGTCACGGTCGATGCGAGCGATGCGGACAGCGGCATCGACAGGGTTCGATGGGCGGCGGGCGAGCCGCAGGCCGACATCCCGCTGCCATGGGCCGACGTGATCGACGGCAGCTTCGTCGTCGAGGCGAACGGCACGTACGCCGTCTCCGCCCGCGACAAGGCGGGCAACAGGGCCACGCAATTAATCGCCGTTCACAACATCTTCAAGACCGTGCCTGTTGTCACGCTCGCGCCGGATACGACCGCACCGACGGGCGGCAAGGTGAACGTCGCTGTAGTGGCGGCCGTGGACGGCGAGGCGTCGGGCAATTCGCTCGCCGCGCTCCGGTGGGCGGCCGGCGCGCGGGATGCCGCCTACTTCGCGGGCGGCAGCGGCGGCACGGATCTGCTGGCGGATCGCGCATTCGAAGCCGAGGCCAATGGCACGTACGCTGTCTACGCCCGCGACGCGGCGGGCAACGTCGCCGTGCAGACGATTGAAGTGAACAACATTCGGCGGACGGACGCTTCGCTCGCTTCGTTGAGGCTGCGAAGCGGCGAGACGGAGCTGGCGCTCACGCCTGCATTCGACCCCGAGAAGCTGCAGTATTCGCTTGAGGTGGACAGCACCGTAGACGCGATCACCGTGAAGCCGACGGCATCGGACGAAGTCGCATCGGTGACGGTGAACGGCACTGCGCAGGCCGGCGGAGCGGCATTGGCGCCGATTGCCTTGACGACCGGCGTCAATACGGTCCGGATCGTCGTCGCCGCGCAGCTGTCGTCCGTGCAGCGGACGTATACGATCGCGATTACGAAGAAAAGCGCCGCAGCGCCAACACCAACACCGACCCCAACGCCAACACCGGCGTCCGAGCCGAGCCCGGAGGCATCATCCGGCGTGAACCTCATGCTGGGCGGCAAGCGGATCGACGTGAACGTGCCGATGACCGCTGTGCGCAATGCCGACGGCACGACCTATTACGAGCTAGACCTGAACGAGACGGTGGCGACACTTGTCGCCCAGTCCGCAGCGCAGAGCGGAGACACCGAACTGCGCGTGCTGGCGAACCGACAGATGGTTCCGAACATCGACGACATGCGGATCGTGCTGGACAACGCAGGACTCGCCAAGCTGGAGGCGCAAAGCGTCCGCGTGACGCTGGCCATCGACGCAGTCGCGTACCAGGTTCCGGCGGGGGCCGCCGCAGCGGGCGGCAAGCGCGCGACGGTCATCCGGCTCAGGTCGTTCGGCAGTCCGTCCGTCGCGGATGAAGTGAAGTCCGCCGCGTCCTCGTCCGCCGGCGGCAAGTGGGAGTTACAAGTGGCGGGCGTGCCCGTCGATGTCGATTCGAGTTATACCGGCGCTCCGGCGTGGCTGGTCTTGCCGCTGCCGACATCGCTAATCGGGGCGGATCCCCGCACCCTCGCCGCGTTCGTCGAATACGACGACGGGACGAAGGCGATCGAGCCCGGCACGGTTCAGTTCGATTCCCAGGGCCGAGCGACGGGCATCGCGATCAAGATCGGCAGCTTCGCGCGTCTCGCAGTCATTCAGGCGGACCCGATCTCGTCCGCGTACGACCGCTACGTGAGCGGTTACGCCGACGGCACGTTCCAGCCTGCGCGTCTCGTGACAAGGGCGGAGGTTGCTGTCCTGCTGGCGAAGCAGCTGGAAGGCAGTCAGGAAGCGATCGCGGCAGGCTACCGCGACGTGCCCGGCTCGCACTGGGCCGCCTCGGCCATCGGCAAGCTCGCCGCGGCAGGCATCATGAAGGGCGGAGCGGACGGACAATTCCGTCCAAACGAGCTCATCACCCGTGCCGAGCTCGCAGTGACGTTGACCCGGTGGAAGCAGCTGCAGCCGGACGGCGCGCCGCGCTTCGCAGACGCCGTCTCCCACTGGGCGGCCGGATCGATCGCGGCCGCGGAGCGGGCGGGCTGGATCACAGGCTACGCGGACGGCACCTATCGCCCGGATCGCGGCGTGACGCGAGCCGAAGCCGTCGTCATTCTGAATCGCGTCTTCGGACGTCCCGCGCTGCCGAACGACGGTTCGTCATGGTCCGACGTGCCGGCTGCCTACTGGGCGTCGGGCCAGATTGTCTCCGCTTCTCTATCGTTCGAAGCGCATCGCTATCTGAATGGCGAAGTAGAACTGGCCGACCGGTAAGTTCGCGCTTCCGTGGCGCTACCATCGGTCTCCCGTTGTCGCGCTGCAGCGGGTGACCGGTATGTTTGGACATGGGTGCCCGGCATTATTTTCTCTTTCATTTATAACAAGATGTACATAAAGGAATTGCTGGAAAAAGGCTATCGCCCGGCCGACGAGCATGCCCAGTCCGTACTCCGGACCAATGGCGTCATTGCCGCATAGTCGATCCGCCTCGATCCTCGGCGATCGCTTCGGAGTCGAAGCCCCGCATACATCGTCATGGCCGTTTACGGTCGCGGCGATGTATTTTTATGCTTTGCGACGCTGAAACGATGGAAGTTCGACCGGAGCTGCCACAGTCGGAGCTGCCCTTTCGACATCCCCGGCTCCGTATTGCGCGCGTTCAATGCCAGCGCCGCGGCATCCAGGCGATCGCCGACCGCGAAGCCCGATCTCCTCGTCGAGACGAGCACTTCGCCATCGCCGCCACCATCATGGCTCCGTTGAAGAGGCCGCTCCCGAGCAGCAGCACGTCGAGCATTCGCGCGCTGTCCGCCCCGGCCGACAGTCGTTCCTCGTTGAAGTACTGCGCAGCGTTCTCATGCGATTTGAACATGAGGCTTTTTATCGTATTGGCGGAAATGGCGAGGTTGCGCGCCGCTTCGAAGTTTTTTTGCAACGTCGTTCTTGTCAGCGTCACTGTCGATCCGATCAGCGTGAATGCAGGCAGACCAAACAGCAGGCTCTGTATCTTAAACCTTCCATGGCGCACATCGTACTCCTGTTGGCGTCAGGCAGGGAACAATTTGCGCCACAAGCGAGAGAAGCGACGTTACAGACGTTACAGGAACGACGAGAGGCCTGGGCGTGCTGCAGGCGAGGAACGCGCGGTTACCGCAGCTCGCCGCCGCCGATTTTAAAAAATCAGCACGAAGATCGTTGACAGCGCCAGCTACTATGTGTTACTTTATAGCAGTAGTCAGTAACACTGCATACCAGTCGTACAGAATAGTGAAGGGTGATTGCCTTGGAAAACTTAACGGAAATGCTTAAAGGCGTGCTTGAGGGCTCTGTCCTTGAAATTATTAGCCGCAAAGAAACCTACGGTTATGAGATCACGCGGCAGCTGAACGCCCTGGGCTTCGCAGACGTCGTGGAAGGGACGGTGTACACCATCCTGATCCGGCTTGAAAAAAACAAGCTGGTGGAGATCACCAAGAAGCCGTCCGAACTGGGACCGCCGCGCAAGTTCTTCGCGATCAACGACGCAGGGCGCGATGAGCTCCGGAAGTTCTGGGAAAAGTGGGAGTTCGTATCCTCCAAAATGAACGAGTTAAAGGAGAAAACACAATGAACTTTTGGGAAAAAATCACCGGAAGCGACATGACGAAGGAAATGAAAGCATTTGAAGCGAGAGCCAAAAAGCTGCCTGCCGATTATCAAGCGGCATGGGGAGAATTGAACGCCAATTTGTGGTCGTACTCGAACTTCAGCGGTCGCAACCTGATGCCCATTATCGATGGCGTGCTCGGCCTGCTCGAAGAATCGGCGGCGGACGGTCAGCGCGTCCATGAGGTGCTGGGCGACGACATCAAAGGCTTCTGCGCGGCGCTGGCCGGCGAAGAAGGGGCAAAGTCCTATCGCGACAAATGGCGCGAGCAGCTCAACCAGAACGTAGCCAAAAAATTAGGCAAATAGGAGGAAAACAAAATGAATATTCGCGATATGATCGAGGGCAAAAAAAGAGTGGAAGGCGCACGTGGCGCGCGTTAAGACGCTCCCGCAGGACTACCAGATCGTTTACAAGGAAATTCAAAAATATCTCTTTAAGGTCGGCCCAGTCGAGCTGACCGAGGGGAACGGGCTGCTGTCGGGGATCGTCGATCTTTTCGAAGAGGGCGCGGCGTCGGGCAAGGGCGTGCTCGAAGTGACGGGCAGCGACGTGGCGGTTTTCTGCGACGAGCTGATCAAGGATTCGAAAACGTACGCCGATATCGCTCAGGAATCCGCGAACCAGGCGGTCAACAAGGCCATGAAAAAGCTGACGGACAAGAAATAATAAAGGAGGAGACCGGCATGGACAAAGCGATCGAAGTGAAAGGCCTTAAAAAGGCTTTCAAGGGCAAGGAAGTGCTGAAGGGCGTCGATCTGGAAGTGAAGCGGGGAGAGATCTTCGCCCTGCTCGGTTCCAACGGCGCGGGCAAGACGACGATGGTCCGCATCCTCGCCACGCTGCTCAAGCCGGACGGAGGCCGTGCCGTCGTGAACGGATTCGACGTCGCGTCCAAGCCCGAGCATGTGCGGCATGCGATCAGCCTGACCGGGCAGTTCGCGGCGGTAGACGAGGTGCTCACCGGGCGGGAAAACTTGATCATGATCGCCAAGCTGCGGCATCTCGATCAGCCGCGTCAAGTGGCGGACGATTTGCTGAAGCGCTTCGGCCTGACGGATGCCGCCGACCGGAAGCCGTCCACGTATTCGGGCGGCATGCGCCGCCGGCTCGACATCGCCTTGAGCCTGGTCGGCAATCCGAAGATCATTTTCCTCGACGAGCCGACCACGGGGCTTGATCCGGAAGCACGCATCGAGGTGTGGAAGATCGTGAAGGAGCTTGCCGACGGCGGCACGACGGTATTCCTGACCACGCAATATCTGGAGGAAGCGGAGCAGCTGGCCGACCGCATCGCCATTCTGCACGAGGGCCGGATCATTGCCGGCGGCACGCTGGCGGAGCTAAAGAAGCGTTTCCCGCAAGCGAAGGTCGAGTATGTGGAAAAACAGCCGACGTTGGAGGAAATTTTCCTCGCCATCATCGGCAAAAAGGAGGCCATCTAAATGGAAACGGCCAAAAACCACTTTTTCAGCGATATGGCTGTCATGCTCGGACGATCCATGCGCCATATTTTCCGCAGCGTGGACACGATCTTCACGGTCTGCGTCACGCCGATCGCGATGATGCTGCTGTTCGTGTACGTGTTCGGCGGCGCCATCGAGACCGGCACGGATAACTACGTGAACTACCTGCTGCCCGGCATTCTGCTGATGGCGATCGCCAGCGGGGTCGCTTATGTCGCCTACCGCCTGTTCTTGGATAAGCAACGGGGCATCATCGAACGGTTCAACTCCATGCCGATCGCGCGTTCGACGATGCTGTGGGGGCATGTGCTGACCTCGGTCGTATCCAACGTCATCTCGATTGCCGTCATCATACTGGTAGCGCTGGCCATGGGCTTTCGCTCGTCGGCAGGGATCCTGTCCTGGCTAGCCGTAGCGGGCATCCTCGTGCTGTTCACGCTGGCGCTCACTTGGATCGCAGCCATCGCCGGATTGTCCGCCAAGACGGTCGAAGGCGCAAGCGCCTTTTCCTACCCGCTCATCTTCCTGCCGTTCATCAGCTCCGCGTTCGTGCCGACGGACTCGATGCCGAGCGTCGTTCGGGCCTTCGCCGAGAACCAGCCGGTCACCTCCATCGTAGAAACGATCCGCGCGCTGCTGTCTAACCAACCGGTGGGAAATGATATCTGGGTTGCGCTGGCTTGGTGCTTAGGAATCCTGATCGTCGCCTACGCATTCGCGGTACGCGCCTACAATTGGAATGCCGCTTAATGCGGGCGCCAGGGAAGTCGACATAACAAGAGAGCAGACTGCCGCGGGCGGACTGTTCTTTTTTTTGCGATCACAGGCAGTTACCAATTAGGAACTAGGGCACCCTTTCGTGACTTCCGCACGAAAAAGTACATACTATTTTCATCGGAATTAATGTGATAGGCTGGTCAAAACAGAAAGGCAGGTGCAAGATGTCACATTATCGTTTGGATGCAGGAAGTCAGTGTATCGTGTGGGGCGTTCGGCTGGAGCCTGGGGAGGTCAAAGCAGCCGGCAAGCGTGGGGCAGAGGTGAAGCCCTCCGCCGAGCAAGGACTGTGGGAATGGGACATCCCGGACGGGGTGTACACGGCTCGGGAAGTGGTGAAGGCGTTAGGGGTGCTGCTCGAAGCGATTTATGTTCAATTAGGCGAAGCGGCCAATCGCGAAGCGCTGCTGACGAATATCGAGAAAAGCCTCGCCGTCGCCGGACGGGAAACGACCCTTCCCCTTGGCGCCCTCCCCTTGCACGATCATGCGAGGACCGAGTTGTCCGTGCAGGCGGGTCGGATCGGCGAGGCGCTGTCGAAGTGGGCGCGCGAATTCGACGGCGAATCGCGCGGCTTGGAAGAGCTAGGGGCGGATGTGCTGGGCCGCCTTATATTCAGGAGCCGGTGCGATCATCATCTCTGGACCCACGAAGTTACGGATATGCTTCAGGGACCTGCGGGCGGTCCGCCTGTCATGCAGCTCTTTAACGAGTATCTGCATCAGATCGTGCTCCTGCGGGACGCGCTTCTTCCGTTCGAAAATTGGGATGAGGTGCCGATCGAGCTGAAAGCGCGAAATGCGCGAGGACTGCGCTATACCGAGCATGCGCATTCCGAATTTCTCTCCCTCTTCCTGGCCAGACCGCTCGACCACAAGTCGCTGGTTCACTATGCGAAAAGCCTGCTGGCGCCGGAGCTGTCCGCTGCCGGATACGGATTCCAGTATCGGCTGGGGACGATTTTGCCGGCAGGCTTGGGGGCGGAGCTGGCTCGCGCGCCCCGGTACCTCCTCCGGTGGTACCCGGTGCGGACGGCTGAGTCGGTCGATGGAGGGGATTCGATCGCTTTTGTTTACGAATATCCGGACTATTATGCGGCCCCGCGATCGTTGCTCGGGCCCGGATCGCCCGAAGGTCAAGAGGCCGATCAGCGGCGGCTGAACGGAATTACCGAGGCGTATTTACAGGCGGCCGTGCAGGATAGCGGTCAGGCAGTGATTCAGTTCCGCCTAGGTACGGATGCGGGCGCGCATGCGGTCGACCTGGGCCAAGTCTTCCGGGGGGCATCGCTTCCACTATCGATCGAATCCTGCAAACGGCGAGACAGGCGGCCACTCTTCGGTCCAAGAGAGACTTGTAATCGAGCGTCATGCTGCGGACCGTGTCCTCTCCCTCTCCGGGCTTGTGACGAATGAAGCGGGGACGCATGAGGTGGCAACGGAGGGAAATGAGCTCGTCAGAAGGGCGCTGCTAGGAAAGCTCTATCCGGAAAATGTCATTCTACTTGAGCGTGGCGATTCGGAGGAACGCGAGGCGGCGCTAGTCGCAGGCAAACGATTCGGCGCGAAATTTCTCCTCCGCTGATCGCATCCTCAGGCCTGCTCCTCTTCCATGACCGGGGACTGCGCGGGAAAGCTGTCGATGTAGTCCGCCCCGAAATCGCACAGCGCCTTTAAGATCGGTACCAGTCTCATGCCGCGATCGGTCAATTCGTACTCTACTTTAGGCGGGATCACGGGATACACGCTGCGAATGATAAGCCCGTCGCATTCCAGGTCCCGAAGCTGCTCGGCAAGCATCTTGTGGGTGGCGCCGGGCATGAGCTTAAGCAGCTCGCCGAACCGGAAGGTATGCTCCGACAAGTGGCTCAGGATGAGGACCTTCCATTTTCCGCTTACTAATTCCATCGCGACTTCGGAGGCACATCGGTATTTCTTGTCCCTGAATTCGATCATAGGCACACCCCTGCTTTCAATGCCTAGTAAATTAATGAACTTAGTAAGTATTTTAGCAAAGCAGCGCTATCGCTTCAACGATTATCTTCAGGCAATCGCGCTTCCGAGGTGACGCTCATGGCCCAAGAACGGTTCGACCGCATTCTGGAGATTATCTCCATGTCTTTGATGCCCTTGCTGAAGGGGACGATCCTCTATACGATTCCGATCTCCCTGCTTTCCTTCGCGCTGGGGCTCCTGGCTGCTCTATTCATCGCTCTTGCGGGCCTGTCGGCCAAACCGTATGTCCGGCTCCCCGCCCGGGTGTACGTGTGGATCATACGCTGTACTCCGATTCTCGTGCAGCTGTTTATTATTTTCTACGGCCTTCCCGGCATGGGCATTCTGCTCTCGCCGTTCGCCAGCATCGTGATCAGTCTCACGATCTCGGAAGCGGCCTATTCGTCGGAGATCATGCGGGCGGCCATCCTCTCGATCCCGGGAGGCCAGTGGAAGGCCGGATACGCGCTAGGCATGTCGCGAAGCCAGAACCTGGTCCGCGTGATTTTGCCACAGTCGGTCCGTATCTGCATTCCGAGCTTCGGGAACCAGTTCATTACGCTCATTAAGACGTCGTCGCTCGCCGCGCTCGTGACGCTCCCCGATCTGTTCGGCGCGGCCAAACTCATAGCGGCCTCCACCTTCGAGCCGATGCTGCTCTACCTCATCGCCGGCGCGTACTATCTCGTCCTCTGCTCCGTGCTCACGATCTGGCAGACCCGGCTGGAGAAAAGACTCGGGGGCTACCAAACCTAAGGGAGGAGGAATGAGCGTTGTTATTGTCCCTTCAAGGCTTAACGAAACACTTCGGCGATCTGCCGGTCCTCCATGCCATTGATCTTGAGATACAGCAAGGGACGACGACCGTTGTCATCGGCCCGTCGGGATCCGGCAAATCGACGCTGCTCGCCTGCATCAATTTATTGGAGATCCCGACTAGCGGCAGCATCCGTCTCGGCGAGCGCCAGCTCCGCTTTTCGCCGGCGGGCAAGCCGAACCCGAGGGCCGTTCAGGCTTTTCGCAGGGAGACGGGCACGGTCTTTCAAGGCAACCACCTGTTTCCCCACATGACCGCATTGGAAAACGTCATGGTCGGTCCTATTGCCGTCCGCCGCATGAACCGTGCCGACGCGCAGGCCAAAGCCATCGCCTTGCTGGAGCAGGTCGGGCTCGGAGCCTTCCGGGACCGCTACCCGTATCAGCTGTCAGGCGGACAGCAGCAGCGGGTCGGCATCGCCAGGGCGATGTCGATGGAGCCGCAGATTCTCTTGTTCGACGAACCGACATCCGCGCTTGATCCGGAGCTCGTCGGAGAGGTGCTGGAGGTGATGCGATCCTTGATCCGCTCTGGCATCACGTTGATCGTCGTCACGCACGAACTTGAATTCGCCAGCCGCGCCGCCGACCGCGTTCTCTTCATGGATCAGGGAGCGATTCTGGAGAACGGCACGCCCGAGGCCGTCTTCGCCCATTCCCGACATGAACGCGTTCGGCAATTCGTAAGCCGTCTTGCGCCTGGGTTTGCTAAGCCCACGCCTTCCTATTCCATATAACCGCGCCACTATCGGAGGATGAATGATCATGAGCAGAAAATTATTGTCGGTCTTACTTTGTGCAGGCATCGCCCTGACCGCTTGCAGCTCCAATAAAAGCCAGACCGGCAGCTCGCTTGAGCAGTTGAAGAAAAAGGGGAGATCGTAGTCGCGACCACCGGTACGTACCCGCCGTATTCGTATCACGATGCCGACGGCTTGACGGGGTTCGACATCGACATCTCCAATGAAGTCGGCAAGCGCATCGGTCTCCAGGTGAAATTCGCCGAGGTCGAGTTTGCGGGCATGTTCTCGGGCCTTGACGGCGGGCGGTTCGACACCATCCCGCAATTGTCCATTACCGAAGAACGAAAGAAGAAGTACGACTTCTCCGATCCCTATCAATTCTCCAACCTGACCCTGATCGTGCTTGAGGAGAATAAGGACATCAACGGCTTCAAGGATTTAAAAGGAAAGAAGACGAACGGCCTGGCGGAATCCGTACAAGGCGCGCTGGCGTTGAAATATGGCGCCACGCTCGTGCCGGAAAACGGCGACTCCGTCGAACTCCTGCGTTCGAAGCGGGTCGATGCCCTGATTTATAACAATTTATATTTTCTGGATTTGCGCAAAAAAACGGCCCGATCTGAAAATTAAAGTGGTCGATCAGTCCAGCGAGATCGAAACCGCCGCATTCCTGTTCGGAAAAGGCAAAGCGGATACGGTGCAGGCCGTTAACCAGGCGCTGAAGGCGATGCATGAGGACGGTACGTACGCCAAAATCTCGACGAAATACTTTGGCAAGGATATCTCCGAAGGCGTAAAACTTTAAGACAAGCTAGTCTGCCTTCGATAATGCCTGGACCAAGGCGCTCATCGCCGCGTTATCACCTGATTTGAAAATAGACGGACTCATCAGCGACATATCGGTAAACGCATCTTGGGCATGGCGAAGCGCTCATGCGGATGCCATCGTCCGGTTCCGGCCGGAACGCTTCGCTTCGTAGAGCGCCTCGTCCGCCCGCTGGAACGTCGCTTCGAAGTCCTCGCCGTGCTTGGGAAAGCTGGCGATGCCGATCGATACCGTAATGGGACGGCCGGTCGGACTGATGGTGTTCTCCACGCAGCCGCGGATGCGTTCCGCCAACAACGACCCGCGTTCAAGCGTTTCTCCCGGCAGCACCGCCACGAATTCTTCGCCGCCGAACCGGCAGACGAGATCCGTCGTCCTGCATTCGGCCTTCAGGATGCGTGCCAGGTGTACGAGCGTGTCGTCGCCCGTCTGATGCCCGTAACTGTCGTTGATTTTTTTGAAATGGTCGATATCGATCACCAGGAGCGAGTATCCGATACCGGAGCCTTCGGCTTCGCGCGCCTTCAGCCACTCGTCCAGGCCCGTACGGTTCAACAGCCCGGTCAGATGGTCGGTGCGTGCCTGCACGCTGAATTCGTCGGCTTGTCTCTGAAGCCCATGCATCGCGGTTATCATCGCCCGGGCTAAATGGTGCGCCTCATAGTTCCAGTGGCTCTCGAACGGAGGCCGGCCCAGCCGGTTGCCCGCCGCGATGCTTCGAGCGGCATCGGTCAGCTTCGCGAACGGCGCGGCCAGCAAGCGCGACGCCCAGAGGCTGAGCAGCAGGAACGCCGCAATGAGCGGCACGCTCCATTTCAACTGCGTCATCAGAAGGTCATGCTTCGCTTTGTTCACGATATAGACCGGGGATTGGACGACCATTCCCCAGCCAAGCTCTCCGACGCGCAGGTAGCCTACGAAGCTCCGAACGCCATGGCCGTCGGCCAAGACGGCTGCGCGAGGCGTGGGCCCGCCATTGCCAATTGGCGCGGGACCGCGCCCGGGGACCGGATTGGCGCGCAGTTCCGGCGCAGCGGGTCTCGGCCCTTCCGGCGGCGGTCCTTTTCGTTCGGGCGCTTTCTGAATTTCATCCGCCTGCCCGGCACTGAATGCGGCGAGCAGCGCGGCCGCAGGCACGATCTCCCCTGCGCGGTCCGCTTGAGCATTCATCATCGCCTCGCCGGAGCCGTCGACCAGATACGCATAGGTCCCCGGATCGCTCTTGATCGTATGCACGAATAGATCCGACAGCACATTGCTGCGCTGCAGATCGAGGATTCCAGCGATATAGACGGACGGCTGTGCGTCCCCTGCCTTGATGGGGTGCGCCGCGAGCACGACCCGGTGCCCGCCGGGCGCGACGAAGGGCGCCGACATCGAGGGCCCCGTCCCGCTCCCCGTAAAGGTCAGCTTCGATGCGGCATCGACCCGGTCGCCGGCTTCGAAGCCCGACCCGGGCGTGGAAGCCAGCACTTCCCCTTCACCGCCGATCAGCAGGGCGCCGTTAAAAATGCCGCTGCCTAGCAGCAAGCCAAGCAGGCGCGTGCTTTCCGCTCCGACCGGCACGCGCTCGTCGCTCATGTACTGCGCGGTTCCGCCGAGCGACTTGAACATCAGGTTCTTGATCGTATTGGCGGAGATCGCGAGGTTGCGCGCCGCTTCGAAGTTTTTCTGCAAGGTCGTCTTCGTTAACGTCTCGTTCTGGCGATGAATCGATACCATCGTCAAAGTCGCCGTCGATCCGACTAGCGTAAGAGCGAGCAGCCCCAGGAGCAAAATCTGTATTTTAAACCTTCCATAGCGCACGATAGGCTCCGATTGGCTTCTCATCCCGCACTTCCCTTTGTCGGTTCTCATTCGAACGAACCCGATATCAAGTCTGCGTTCATTTGTTATTATCGGATTTTACAAGTCGACTTGAAGAGAGGACCCGCGATAACGCCCCTTTAATACGAATGTGATAAGATGGGGGCGGAGGTGGTATTCTGGTGAAGTTTATACGCTTGAAAGGGAATCTCGAGCAGCGCAACTTGGACAATCGGCTTTCTTACGACCCGGATATTATCGAATTTTACCTGAGCGAGCGCGACCTGGGCGATCAGGAACGCATCCGGGACCGAATCCGACAGCTTCATGCCCGAGGCGTCAAGCCGTTTTTGCATCATCCGCCGACGTACCGCGGAGAGTACCTGGATATCCTAAGCGAAAACCCGGAAGTGCGCCGATTTTACCATGAATCCTGCGAAGCGCTCGCACGCATCTGCATGGAAGAACGGGCCAAGTGCGTCGTGCATGCCCATTACGTCCATACAGCCAGCTGCGGCGACGTCACGCGGGAGCGAACCGCGCTCCTGCGCGAAGAGATTACCAAAGTGATGGCCTATTCGCGGGACGTGTTCGTTTGGGAGGATTCAATCGAGGGGCTGTTCTCTTACGGCTGCAATCCGTATCTCATCGAAGACTTGATCGAGCCGCTGGAGCTCCCGCTGACGGTCGACGTGAGCCATACGTTTATTTCCTATCGCGGGGACAATGAGCGGCTGCGGGACATCCTCCAACGCACCGCGCCTTACGCGCAATATTACCATCTCGTCGACAGCATGGGGCTCGTGCATGATTCGCTGCAGCTGGGCCGGGGAAAGATCGATTGGCGCATGGTGAAGCCGCTCGTGCTGGGCAAGGACTTTATCTTTGAGATCACGCTTAGCGGGGATCACTCCGACTGCACGCCGATGGTGGACAGCGCGCGATATTTTGCGGATATCGTGGCTGAAGAGCGCGTCGAGGTTAAATAAAAAATGCATACATCGCCGAGCAACGCGTTTGCTCTGGCGATGTATGCTTTTTTTATGCAGGGATGGATCATTTCCCCGAGGTTATGACGATCGGATCGGCACGCATAGTTCGCATCGCTTGGCAGGCCCGTAAGGGCCTTTTTGGCGTACGTACGCGATCCGGCACGCCGGCAGCGTTTGAACGGTAAAATGCATTTCTCCTTTTCCCTTCCATGAGATGTCGTTCAGATACACCCATAAATTAGAATGTTATAAAATTATTTACCAATATTTATTTGAAGTTAATGTATGGAAAACACTCGCTGAATATAGAGGAAACGTTAAATTAATAGACTTTGAAGATGTGCGAACAGCAACTAGAGAAGGAGAATTGACGGAATGAAGATGAAAAAATGGGTGAATGGGGTCGTATTGGGCGCGATGGCGTTCGGATTATTCCCGTATTCGCCGGCATTTGCGGCAACGATTGATTACTCGCAGGTTCCGAAGCTTCTGATTACGGAATTGGTGCCGGATACGAATAATGTCTCTGGCTCTGATGGCTACGAGGCGATTGAGATTTATAACAATACCAGTCAGCCTGTCGATTACAGCCAGTACACATTGAACTACAACAGTACCGTCTGGGCGCTTAACACGCCGGACGAAGCGATGATTCCTGCTCGTCAAGCGATCGTGCTATGGGTTACGAACGCCGCCAATGGCGGAGAAACGATCGACAAGTTCAACGCAAATTATGGGCTTACCGGGGACGCTCAGCTTGTCGAGGGCAAAAATTTATTCCGAACTGCGGCAGTAGGCGGTATGGCCAACACGGGGAGCCGCACTTTGACGCTCAAAGCGCCTGACGGCTCGGTTGTCGTGACTGCGTCATACAACGTGGGCACCTCTGCCGTCAACAAAGGCATCGTCTACAACTATCCGGTCGGCAGCACGGATATGTTGCTCTCCACGCTCGAGACGACTGCGGCTACGCCGGGAACGGTGCTCCCGACGCAGGTTCCAGACCAGCCATCCGACTATGTGGCGCCGCCAGCCGTGGATCTGAAGATCGACCATTCGCCGGTCGCATCCGTTCAGTTAGGTCAGGACCTGCCGATCTCCGCCGCGATTACGGAGAACAAGCACTCGGTGACGGCGGCCGTCTACTACCAGACGAACCTGGCGAAGAGCTATGCGTCATTGTCGATGAGCGCTACGAAGGACGGCGTCTATGCTGCAGCGATCCCGCGTCTCTCCATGACTGGCGCGTCATCGCTTCAGTACTATATTGAAGCGTCCGACGGTACGGACGGCTCGGTCGCGTCCGCCGTCTATCGCGTTGGCATCTTGAACGAGGAGCCGGCCATTGCGCATACGCCGGTGACGCAGGCGTCCAAAGGCTCCGACCTCGTACTGACGGCGAACGTGAAGAATCCGGAGAGCGCCGACGTCGATCCGATGACGGTCACGCTTCATTACAAGACGACTTCTCAGGAGTTTTTCACTGCCGTCGATATGAAGGCGAGCGGAAATGCGTATCAAGGCTCCATTCCCAAGAGCGCGCTGGTGGAGTCCGGCCTTCAGTACTACATCGAAGCCAAGGACGCTGCTAACACGGTGCCCACAGACACTTACGAAGCGGAAGTCGATTTTGTACCGGATCTAACCAAGGCGCCGCCGATCTTGATCACCGAGGCGCTCCCCGACAGCAACAACGTCAAGTCCTCGGACGACGGGGAGTTCATCGAGCTATACAACAATACGGACAAGCCGTTTGCGTTCAAGGATTACAAGCTATACTACCGCTATCCGGACTCGGCTACGGAAGACGTCATCTGGCCGTCCAGCAAGGAAGACATCGTCATTCAGCCCGGCAAGACGCTGGTCCTCTGGGTGATCAACAGCGGGAACTCGACGCAGACGGTCGCCGACTTTAACGCGGCCTTCAAGACCTCGCTCATCGAGAACGTAGACATTATCAAGGTATACAGCGACGGCATGTCGAATTCGGCCAAGCGGGGGGCTCGTCATCGGCACCAACAGGCGCGAAGATATCGTAACCGCCTACTACGACGGCTCGGTGAAGGGCGAAGTCGCTGCGAACAAAGGCATTCAGTATTTGTATCCGTACGACGGCTCTTCGAACATGCTCAAGTACAGCGTCGGTACCAAGATGGCGACGCCGGGAACGCTCGAACCGAAGCAGATCCCCGCGCAACCAGTTCACGTCGAGGACGATACGGTCAAGCCGACGATCGCCGACCGGACCGGCAAGACGGAGACGAGCCAAAAAGTCGATCTTGACCTGGTCGCGGACGTGGCGGACGACAAGCATTTGCTGTCCGTCGCCGTTTATTTCAAGTCGAATCTCGATACCGCCTATACGAAGAAATACCTGACCCAGGATTATAACGATACGATGTACCATCAATTGCTGACTTCGCCGGATCTGCTCGGCAGAAAGTACATCGAGTATTACTTCGAAGCGTCCGACGGTCCCAATACGACGACCTCGACGGTAGCGCGCGTGAACGTGAAGGAAGGACAGGAGCGCGCGCCGCTGCGCCTGAACCTGGAGGACGGGGAATTCATCTCCGGCACGACGGCGCTTAAGGGGACGTCGGAGACCGCCGGCCCCGACACGCTGCAGCTGAGGGTCGACGGCCAGACGGTCGAAGGCGCGTACCACGCGCTTGAAGACGACGCGGTCTTCGCGTTCGATGCAAAAGACGTCAATTATTATTTCAAAAATGCCGTCACGATGGGCCAGGAAATTCTGTATACGTTCCTGGATCCGATCACGACCTATACGACGCTCTCCTACCCGATCGAGGCGACGCGTCTGAAGGAGGGTACGAACCTCATCGCGATCCGGGCGGGCACCAAGTCCGGTCCGTTCGACGACCGGCCCGAGGAGAACAAGGACGACTTCGTCGTTCGCAACGTAAGGCTTGTATTGCCGGACGGCACCGTGCTCTACGATCCGGCCTATGCCCTGCCGGAGAAGGACTTAAGGATGGGGGATTCGTCCGGCAAGTCGCCGGCGATCGAATTCAACTTCGCCCTCCCGGCTGAACAACTGCGCTCCAAGGCGTACGATTGGGACACGACTGCGCTGGCCGACGGCGAACACACGGTCGAGGTCATCGGCGCGGACGATGCCAAGGCGACCGCGACGATCAAGATCGACAATACGGCGCCTGTCATTGAGCCGAGCGTGGCGGACGGCCAAACCTACCGCGGCGCGTTCGCGCTTAACGCGTCGATCACCGACGCGCTGGCAGGCGTCGCATCGGCGGAGACCACGCTGGACGGCAACGCGATCTCGTTGCCGCTCGAAACGTCCTCCGGACTGTTGGCCGCAGGCGAACACGTCCTTGTCATCAAGGCGACCGACAAGGTCGGCAACGTAGCGGAGAAGACGATCCGCTTCAGCGTACCGAACGAGAATCCGGCGCAGCCGGAGCTGGTATCGCCGCTGAACGGCAGCTCCCTGACATCTTCGAGCGCCGAGCTCACGGTCAAAATCACGGATCCGACGGACGATCCGATGAAGGTTTCCTTCTATAAGGGCTTCAAGTACGACGCGAACAGCAAAGCGGGGTTCGCCGGCTATCAAGGCGCAGCTGACGTCGAGCCGCCGAAGACGGTTGCGCCGGCAGGCGAGACAGAGATGTCGGCGGAAGAGTACGCGAAAATCGGCGCGGCGGACGGCCAATACCTGACGAACGAAGCGACGGATGCCTTCCCGTACCACCGATTCAACATCAAGCTGGACGAATCGGTAAAGGCGACGGACCGGGTCGACATCAACTGGCAGGGCAAGTCGCTGGAGGGCCGCAAGGTCAGCTTGTACGCATGGCAGCCGATGAAGCGGCAGTGGATCATGCTCGACACCAAGGTCGCAGGAACTGCTGACTTCGGGCTGAACGCGACGGTACAAGCCGGCGAATATAATGACGGCGGCAGCATCGCGGTCATGGTGCAGGACGAGATGCCGGTAAAGGAGGATCCGTACGATTTCTCCTTCGTCTGGATGTCCGACACGCAGTATTACGCGGCGAGCTATCCTTGGATTTACGAAGGCAATACGCAGTGGATCGTCGACCATCAGCAGGACATGAACATTAAGTATGTCATCCATACCGGCGACATCGTCGACAACGCCGAGCAGGAATACCAGTGGGACAACGCGGAAAAAGCGATGAAGACGCTCGACGACTCTAAAATTCCTTACGGCGTGCTGGCTGGCAACCACGACGTCAGCCATCAGAGCGGCGACTATTCGCACTACTACGCGCACTACGGCGAAGACCGCTTCGCGGTTCAGCCGACATACGGCGGCTCTTACAAGAACAACCGGGGCCACTATGATCTGATCTCCGCCGGCGGCGTGGACTTCATCATCGTGTACATGGGATGGGGCGTCACGGACGAGGACATCGACTGGGTGAACCAGGTCGTGGCCGATCATCCGGACCGCAAGGCGATTCTGGCCTTCCACGAGTACATGCTCGTGTCGAACAACCGGGCGCCGATCGCGGACAAGATTTTCGAACGTGTCGTCGTACCGAACAAGAACGTCATCATGACGCTGAGCGGGCACTACCACGACGCCGAGACGCTGGTCGACAAGCTCGACGATAACGGCGACGGCGTGGCGGACCGCGAAGTGTACCAGATTCTCGCCGACTATCAAGGCGCCGAGGAAGGCGGCTTGGGCTACATCCGGTTGATGCAGTTCGATATCCAGAACAACCAGGTTCATATGAAGACGTACTCGCCATACCTGAACGATTACAACTATTACGATCCGGCTGCTAATCCGAACAAGGACGAGTACGACATGAACGTCGATCTCGGGGCGATGAACAAGGAAGTCGCGACCGATTACTTCGGTGTCAAGGTTTACAGCGATCAACTGATCGGCCAAGTGGACCATGCGGCGAGCGGAAAAACGGCTTCCGTCGTTTGGAACGGTCTTGCTTCCGACCGCTATTACCAGTGGTATGTGAAAGCCGAGGATGCAAATAGCGGCAGCGTGCTGTCCGATATTTGGGGTTTTGCGACGGGCACGCTTGATTCCGGAACGTCGAATCCAGGCACGCCGAACCCGGGCTCGGCCAATCCGGGCGGTTCGACCGGCCAGAACGGCAGCGTACTGATCGTCACTGCCGGCAAGGACGGCACGTACGCGCCTGGCGGGGACGACCTGAAGGCGGCGATCGCGAAGGCGGCTGGCGGCGTCGTCGAGATCAAGCTGAACCCCGGGTCTGGCGACGGCAGCTCGTATAAGTTGAAGCTGGACGGAGCGGGCATCAGGGCAGGGAAGCAGGAAGGCATCACGCTGAAAATCTCGACGCCGCAGGGCACGATCGAAGTGCCTGCCGGCGCGATTCCGGCTAGTGCGGTGCAAGGTGCAGCTTCCGTTACGCTGAGCTTCGAGCTGAAGAGCGACCGCCAAGGACAAGGCGCGCTTCTGCAGACGATGGGCGCTGACGCGGCCTTCAAGGCGACCGGCCAGACGTTCGAGCTGAACCTGACGGCGACGACCGGTACGGACTCGACGGCGATCCATGCCTTCGAGCAGCCGATTACCGTGCGCAGAACGCTGACGGCCGATCAGCTGGCTGGCGTCGACAAAGAGCTCGCAGGCGTCTATTACGTAAACGGCAGCAAACTCGAATATGTCGGCGGCAAGATCGCAGGCAATGATCTGGTCTTTACGACCAAGCATTTCTCTTCCTTCGCGCTGCTCGAGTATCGCAAGCAATTCGCCGACATGAACGGCAACTGGGCAAACGACTACGTGCAGAAGCTGGCGGCCAAGCACATCGTGACCGGCGTCACCGACACGTCGTACGCGCCGAGCCTGTCCGTGACGCGCGCCGACTTCGCGACGATGATCGTCCGGGCGCTGGGCTACGACCAGCCGCAGAGCACTTCCAAGTTCACGGATGTCGCCGCGAGCGCTTACTATGCAGGCTATGTCTCCAAGGCGGCCGAAATGGGTCTGATCCAAGGTGACGGCGCTCGCTTCCGTCCGCAGGACAAGATCAGCCGCGAAGAAGCGATCGTCATCCTCGTCCGCGCCTATGAGAGCGCGTCGAAGACGACCATATCGCCATCTACGGGTACCCAGCCGTTCGCCGATCTGAACAAAGCAGCCGCATGGTCGGCCGCGTCCATCGGCAAGGGCCAAGCGCTCGGCCTGATTGGCGGCAAGAGCGGCAACCTCTTCGATCCGAAGGGCCAGCTCACGCGCGCAGAGATTGCGAAGATGGTGTATCAATTGCTGAACACAAAGCTTGAGGCGTAAGGGGAGCTAGCCTCTTGCGCAGTCGAAAACCTCCGGTGCCGCGTCGATCGCGGCCTCGGAGGTTTTTATATACCCTTGAGTTGGGTTATTCAGGTAAAATGAACGGAGTGCATGAACGGATGGAGGTCTTGCAAAAAATGATAAATAGGATAGCCTCTATCTTAATGAAATATCTTTTCTATTCCATGCCCGAATCGCCATTTTCGCCCGAGGAAGTGGAATGCTTCGAAAGAATGTACTCGGATGCCGTTTCGAACAATCAGGAAATCATATATGCAAGCCACTTCCCGAAGCATCGTTTTATCGAATACATCTCATTGTTCAAGCCTGTGGTGCTGCATGGGTCCAATTATAAAGAGATCGTTCAATTCCAGCCCCGCAAACAAACCCTATACAGCGGAGAATACGTCGACGCCGTTTTTGCTACCAAGGACGCGACCTGGTCGCTATTCTACGCTGTATTTGACCGCGGCAAGTTAGTGCACAACTTTCGAAACGCATGTCTCAGGGTGATGAAAGACAAGAACAAATACTACTTTTTCTCGCTAACCCGGCGCACGCTTCAAAAAGATCCATGGACCACTGGAATGGTCTATTTTCTTCCCCGGGATTCGTTTAAAAAGGCGAGCAACGCTATCGTTTCGTTTGATGAATGGGTAAGCTTGAAGCCGATCGAACCTATAACCAAGCTTGAGGTAGGGCCTCAAGATTTTATTTTCTCGACAAGGTGTCCTGTCATAAGGATACAGAATCGATCTTCGTATCGTGGCTTCTCTATAAGTACAGGACCAAGCGAAGGAACAAAATTCAGTAGTTTTCCCCGCGATAATACCGCTCCAGCTTCTCCTCCAAGCGAACGAGCTGCGCGTTTTTCTCCTCAATATCCTGCAGCAGTTTGAGCTTCTGCGCCTGAATCATATCGATTCGCTCGGGCAGGGTGGAGGTGCCTTCCTTCACCTTGTCGTAGTACGCCTTGATGTCCTCTACGCTCATCCCGGTCTCGCGCAGACACTTGATGAAGAGCAGCCAGTTTCGATCATGCTCCGTGTACAGGCGGTTATTCTGCTCGCTGCGGACGGCCGGCTCCAGCAGTCCCTTTCTCTCGTAAAAACGGATCGCTCCGATATTGATCCCGACGTCCTTCGCCACTTCTCCGATCGTTCGCATACGCGCCCTCGCTTATATAAAATTCGTGGTTGACCTACACTAAGTGTAGCATAGTAACTTATCAATCAGGAAAGGCAATCAACCTTATGGAAAGAGGGATTCGCATGAAAAAGACCGCATTCGTCACCGGCGCAAATAAAGGAATCGGATTCGAGATCGTGAAGCAGTTAGGCGAGGCAGGCTGGAAAGTTCTCCTTGGCGCGCGCAACGCCCAACTGGGCGAAGCGGCCGTCGCAGAGCTGGCTTCCAAGGGGCTGGACGTCGAATTGGCGGCGATCGACATGAGCGATTTGAATTCCATCGAACAAGCAGCCGATACCATCAACAAGAACCACTCCGAGCTGTCGCTGCTGATCAATAACGCAGGCATGCCGGGCGCGTTCTCCCGCTCGTTCACCGATACCAAAGAGGAAGACCTGCGCAACGCCTTCGAGGTCAACTTCTTCGGCACCTTCCGTCTGAACCAACGCCTGTTCCCGATCATCAAAGCGAACGAAGGTACCGTCGTCAATGTCTCGACCGACATGGCATCCCTGGACCATATGCAAAATGCAGCGTTCACGTTGAACGCCTTCGACTACAACTCGTCCAAGACGGCCAACAACGCCATGACGCTATCGATGGCTTATGAAGTCAGAAATAGCGGCGCTCAGGTGTTTGCGGTGACGCCGGGATTCACGACAACGGACTTGAATGGCAACGCCGCGGGCGGGAAATCGAAGGAAGCAGCCGCTGCGATTATTGTAGGGTATGCGACGGACGGGCAGCGGCATAATGGCGAGTTTTTGGATGAGAAGGGCGTATTTGCTTGGTAACTTTGCATCCCGTCAAAAAGCAAACAACTCTTGCCATGCGCACGCAGGCAAGAGTTGTTTTACGCATTAATCGTCTCATCATTTTCTTGCTCGACTCCGTGCGAAGTGATTCTTCGGTAATAGGTTCTCTTCGTTTCATGAATATCCCCAATGACTTACCCAATCAAAATCCATTCTTTCATCTATCAGCCAGCTACCATTTGCTTTAACTAATTTATAAGTCAGGGCTGTAGAGTAATCTTTCTTCCAACCACGTTCAACTAGTACTAACTTTTCATTATCACTAACATGTTCTACCCACATGATTTTATAACTTATTAACTTTTCAAGCTGATTATTTATTGCTTCGGACGAGTAGATATTTATATTTTCTTCCATAGAGTTTTTTTCCGAATTATCTATCCATAATTTAAATACAAATTTAAGGTAGTTATCCGTCACGTTCTCTTTCCATCTATTTATGTTATTGTAGTTTCCAAAATACAATTTAATCGTTTTTAACGCATTGATGTCAGAGTAGATTAATTGTTTAAACCCATTTGAACGCCCCCCAGGGGCACCCTCGTTTTTCAATAGTTTCTCGTATTCTGTGTTATCTAAAATTAAGGGATCCACTTCTCCGGAAATCTCTTTTTCAAGTGAACTAATTTCTTTTATTCTGTCACTACAAGCTGACAATATAAAAATTAAAATCAAAAAGACTAAAGTACGCAGCTTCATATTTTGACCAGCTTTCTGCATTAATTTCGCCTAACGACTTCTTCATTTCAACCCGGCCTAATTGAAGTCTCACCACCGTGAGCCCCAAAGGAGCGGCCGCGATGCGGTTAGATGCAGCAGGTGTGTCCGGCTGATTCCGCTTCCTCGTATACTGAAATGCCTCATTGTATCCGCATCAGACTCCTGCTGGACCAAGCGGCGATGAAGTCGACTCGATGTTTGATTTGGTGTTATGTGGAGTTCTACCTTAGAATCCTTCTTAGTCGTAATGTTCGTAATATTGTTTCAATATCTTCTCTTTAATTTCTAATTTCATTGTTTCCGAGGGATATATTTGCTTATCAGGAAAATCACTCAGCATTGTGTCCCATTGGTATGCATAAAATTTGGGAGACCGTTTAATAATTTCAATGAGTATGTGATCTGTTTGAGGATTGCTAGAGTTTTGAATATGCATTATATACTTATCGAATATTTGTAACAGAGCAATCCCGTGTTGCTTTGCATATTCTGTTGCGCCGCTTTGAAAACCTGATGTAGAGATCAAAACCCCTTTGTGTGCACCTAAACTTCTTACCTTGTCAGCTAAAACCACAATCTTCTCACGTTCCACTGGCCTCGTATAACGCTTGCACTCCACTATTACTTTAAAGTCCACAGATAATGCCACAAACTCAGCTATTCTATCAATCTGGTACTCTCCATCATTGGTTCATCTGGTGGACCAAGGGTCGATGAAGTCGGCCTGATACGTAAAATACATGGCTACAAGATGTCTCCGCATTCTACGAAATACTTATACTTCCCTCTTCTCGTGTGGTCTATAAATAATTCTTTGGTAATCCATGTCCTTTGAATCCATATCCCCTAAATAGATTCGTTCATGCTCGGGGACAAGTTCGTATTTTTCTTTTAAGTAAGATCTATTATTATCACTTGGATTAGCAAGGAAATTATAGTAGGCCTCCCTGCAGACTTCTAAAGTTGTCTTAACTCCCTTTAATTTATTGAAAAGATCAAGCAGTTCTTTTTGTTTTTCTTCAATGTTTGCTGCATAAAGCACTTCTGCGAAACGCACCTCTCCTAGATCTGAAATAGTCACTTCAAAAGGAAGATTACTCTCAGTGAACAGTATTCCGTTACTAAATAACTCTGCAACTTCTTCAATTTGATACATTTTTTCAAAGCTTGAACTGTAAATCCCAACAAGACCATTTTTGTATACCACCAAATTTACTAAGTAGTTTTTTTCTTTCTCTCTCATAAAAATAAAAAAAGCCTTGTCCTTCAAGAGTTTGATAGAACATTTCTTGCTCCACGTAGAAATCAACAGCTTTAGGTGAATGAGACACCTTACTTTTTTTCATTTAATTTTTTCTGGGATTTTGTAATTTTAGATATGTTTTCAAAAGCTGGATTTAGTCTCTTTATTTTATTTACGACAAGTTTGTAGTACGTTTTCTTGTCATGCAACCAATTAGTCGATTCAATTTTAAATGCACCTAAACCATGAATCGACAGAGTCTTTCCTAGAGGAACTACCGGTGTCAACCAACCTAGATCTAATTTATCTTTAAGCCCTTCTAAATCTACAAGCTCCCAACAGTTTGCCATTCCATCTTCAAAAATATCGAGATTAATAAAAAAATATTGCCCCCCATTGTATATGATGCCTGGTACTGTAGTGCCTTCAATTGCTTTTTTTCTGCGAATTTTCTGCAAATGTATCACGCCCTAAGTATTTTTCGTTCTCGCGGTGATTCCTTATACTGTCTTATCTGCGAATTTCATGGATACATCAATATTTTACATATTCGTTGAATGCTCAAACAATCCTGCGTGAGGAGTCGGCGCTTCTTCAACATTGAGCCTATATCTCGAGACGATCTAATAATCCGCGTCATTGATTACTCGTAGCACTACAACAAAACCCGCCGCAGCCCCTCAGCCACGGCGGGTTTCCGCATCCTATATTCCCCGCCGATAAGCACTCGGCGCCACCCCATACCTTCTCTTGAATAGCCGCGAAAAGTGAAACTCGTCATAGAAGCGCAATGATGCCGCAATCTCCTTAACCGTGGCATTCGTAGTCTCCAGCGTCGCCTTGGCGGAAGCAAGCTTCAACTCCTGCACGTACTGCGTGGGCGACATACCGGTCCGCTCGCGGAAGCGCACATAGAAAGCCGTGCGCGACAGTCCGCTCAGCCGGACGTAATCGTCGACCGCCACGGACGCGCCAATCTGCTTATGCATGCGATACAAAATGTCGTCGAGCTCCGGATGGCGGCCGCGGCCGTAGGCCGCTCGTTCCTGCGCGAACAGGTGCAACAGCTCCTGCGCGGTCAGGTGCACGGCCATGCCGTAGCCGGCAGGCTGGAGAATGAGGCTGTCGATCAAGCGCTCGCACAATCGAATAGCGTCGGAGATGCGCCCGGTCGATACCGGCCGCCAGGCGGCGAGTCCGAGCTGGTCGGCTACGTCCAGCGGATCGAAGTGAAGGAAGTAGAACTTCCAATCGCCGTCCAGGCAGCGGTACGAGCACGGTACGTCGCCCGAGACGAGGAGGTAGGTGCCCGCCTCCATCACTTCATTTGTATCCCCGTACATGATGCTCCCCTTGCCTTCGTAGGTGACGAAGAGGCCCGCGCTCATGAAGCCGTGCAGCTTGGACACCTGGTAGGCATCGTTGGCGGCCACCTTCCAGATGGACTGGAAGCGGAAAGCCGGAGCGACAAAGCTTTCGTCCAACTCGTACGGAATATCCGTCGTGACCATCGTCCCGCCGCCTCTCGCCGGTTCATTATTTTGTACGATTATACATGCAATCGCGACAGCCTTCAATGGAAGGCTGCGCGGTCTCTCCCTATACTGAAGCTACAACCGACGATAGGAGTGAGACACGCATGCTTGTCAAGGTAGGGAGCCGGGAGCTGGAGCTCGGCGGAGAGCATCTGACGGAACTGAGGGATTCGAACGATATCAGGTATGACTTCGACGCCCTGCGCGCCCGGATCGCGGAGGACGGTTATTTGCTGCTGCGCGACTTCCATGATCGGGAAGAGGTGCTGAACGCCAGGCGCGCGGTGCTGCGCAAGATGGAAAAGATGGGCAAGCTCGACAGGGACACCCTGCTCGAGGACGGGTTCATGGCGGACGGCAGCCGGACGCTGTTCTTCGGCGGCACGAACGAGGATCTGCCGGAGCTGCTGGACGTGCTGAACGGCCCGCGCATCATGGGTTTTTTCGATCAGTTGTTCGGCGAGAAGTCGTTGACCTATAATTACAAATGGCTGCGCGCGGTCGGCAAGGGCGACTACACGGGCGCGCACTATGATATTGTGTACATGGGACGCGGCACGCACAACCTGTACACCGTCTGGTCCCCGATCGGCGACATCAACTACGCGATGGGCGGTCTGGCGATGTGCCTGGGCTCGCACCGGTTCGAGGAGCTCAAGCGCACCTACGGCACGAAGGATTCGGACTGGGACAAAGTGAACAACTATACGGACGATCCGCTCGTCATCACGGGCAAGTACGGCGGCAAGTGGGCGACGACCGAATACCGGGCGGGGGGACGTGATGATCTTCGGGATGTTCCTTATGCACTGCTCGCTGGAGAATACGACGAACCAGTACCGGCTGAGCGTGGACACCCGTTATCAATCCTCCCTGGAAAAAGTCGACGAACGCTGGGCCGGTAAAAAACCGCGGGGGCACTTCTAGGCCCAAGCCTGTAAGGAGCGTGTTGGATGAAGGTTAGGCTGAGCGATTACAGCAATGAATGGACGCGGCTTTATGAGGACGAAGCTGCATTTTTAAGCACGATATTCGGGGATGAGATCGTGCGCTTCGAGCATTTTGGCAGCACGTCGGTGCCGGGCATGAAGGCCAAGCCCGTCATCGATATGATGGGCATCGTGCGGGATATCGGCCGGATCGATCTTCATAACGATCAGATGCGCCTGCTCGGTTACGACGTCGCCGGAGAATGGGGCATTCCCGGCAGGCGGCTGCTGCGCAAAGGCGGCGAGGCGCGGACGCACCACATTCATTTTTATCAGACGGATAACCCGCAGATTGAACGGCACCTCGTCTTCAGAGATTACTTGCGGTGCCATCCGGCAGAAGCGGCGAGGTACAGCCGGTTTAAGGAAGAGCTGGCTGAGTGCTACGAGCGCACGAGCGATTACAGCCCGGCCAAGAAGGCGTTCGTCAGCGAAATGGAGCAGCTGGCGCTGACGTGGCACGCCGGCAAGCAAGGCAGCGAGTCCTAATCGTTCAAAAAATAAAGCCCCTGGATAAAGGGGCTTTATGCAAGTATGGCGCGAGCTATCGTAATCGTGCGCAAGAAAAAGTCCGAATCGAGTGGAACTTGTCCAATGACAACCGCATCTCGTGCATTCAAATCAATGGAACGCATGTGATTTGGAATGGCAAACCCTCCGAGTTCCGTCCACGCCTGTCCAACAAGCGTGCCATCGGCCGGTATTCCAGGCGGGACTGGCACACGCATGACATTATTATGATCTTTATTCGTAATTGGTACAATCCACGCGTTCGTCGAGCCCGGGTTGGATTGAATAATGCCAGGCGATACCACGATCGCCGGCTGAGCGTTTCCTTGTTCGTGCCCTTTGGTCGGGTTCAAATTTAAATACACAATGCTGCCGCGCTCTACCGTTCCTGTAATGGTCATTCGATCATTTCATCCCCCATGGGTTCCCACAGCGCGTCTTCTTCTTCATGGCCTTTCATATCGGGCGTGACCTGAGCGACCAGAGAAAGATAGAATGCTCGGAGGCCCTCTTGATCATCGGCTTGTGGATATACGTGGGGCTGAACGAAGAACCCATTACCCGTTTCAGAGGGAAGAAAGTCGATCTCCACACCGTCAGCAATTTTATACATTTTCGCAATGTCTGCAGGGATTCGCATGGCAAGACTATTTCCCCAAGTCTTGATTACGCCTCGTGCCAATGGCTCCGTTGCTACTCGCACATGAACCACCTTGCTTTCTTTTTGTTTATTATTCATCATTGTACCTCAATCCCTTATAGTTGTATATACTCATGTATATACATAAGTTGAGAGACTGATACTTTTAAAATGAAAACGGTGTTCTCCAGGTTCAGCATTTTGAGGCATTCAATAAACGCTGCAACCGCGCAGCCGTATCCGCCGACGCCGTAAAGAGGACGACCTTCAGATCCGGATGGGTCGGCGGCTGCAGGGTTAAATGCTCGAACGCCATCTCTCCGATTCGGGGATCGTACTTCTGCTTGCGGTGATCGGTCGCCGTCTCGACATCGTGCATCGGCCAGAGCTCGCGGAACAGCGGGCTGATTTGCATAAATTCCTCGATCAACGCCTTAAACCTCGCATCGTTCGGAAAGCGTGCGTAATCCGCGCGAAATTGCGCGATCAAGACGCGCGTTCTGGACGCTCCGTCCATCACATCGGGTCCCAGCGTATCATTCGTCAGCAGATGCCGCATCCAATTGAAGTTTGGCATCGTGTCTTCGGAGAAGGACGGTATATGAAAAACGAGCTCAGCCGCCTTGTTCCACAGCAGCAAATCCCAACATCTGCCGAGTACGAACGCCGGGTGCGGGTCCATCGCCTGGATCATTCGTTTCAAACCAACGGCGATATCCCGGTCTTCTTCCTCCGGCTCCTGCTGATCCGATCTGGCGAGCAGGTGAAGATGGCGGCGCTCATCCTCGGTTAATCGCAGCGCCTTGGCGATATGGTTCAGAACGTCCTCGGACGGATTGACGCTTCGACCCTGCTCCAGCGACGTGTACCAGGAGGTGCCGATATGGGCAAGCTGGGCGACCTCTTCTCTCCGAAGACCCGCCGTTCGCCGCCGGCCATAGGAGATCAACCCGACCTCTTCCGGCGTCAGCCGTTCCCTGCGTATGCGCAAAAATTCGCCTAACGACCTTCTCGAAGATGTCTGTTCCATGCGCGGACCCTCCTTATCCTGACACTCCCAATCGTACGATAAACGCAGGAAGGAAGCCGATTGTCTCCTCTATTATACTGCCCGTAGAGCTTGTAAAAAACGGAGGAGGTTTGGAGCATGGATGTTTTTATGACGGGTGCTACAGGTAAAGTCGGGAGTCGGTTCGCCATGCGTATGCTGCAGCGCGGCCATCGCGTCACCTTACTGGTGAGGGATGCTGACAAAGCGGAAGCGCTCCGCTTGCAAGGGGCTGATATCGTAGAAGGCGATCTGCTGCAGCCGGACGGGTACGTCGACGCGCTGCGGGACAAGGATGCGGTCATTCACTTGGCGGCGCAGTTTCGCGGCGTGGACGAAGAAACCACCAGAACGGCTAACTTCGACGGCACGATCGCGTTGGCTAACGCCGTAGTGGAGGCGGGCGTGCCGAGGTTTGTTTTCTCCAGCACCAACAACGTGTATGGTTCGGTCGTTCGTACGCGGGCTAGCCGCGAGGATGACGAGCTCAGCCCCGTTCATGCTTATCCGAAAAGCAAAGCGGAGGCCGAGGCGGAGCTGCTGCGGCTCCATCGCGAGCGCGGCTTGGGCGTGCGCATCGTTCGGCTGCCATTCGTCTATGGCGACGGCGATCCCCACATCAGGGAATTTCTGCCGTTCTTGCGCAGCTGGCATCCGGCCAAACGCATGCATATAGCTCATCATGCCGATGTGGGCCAAGCCCTGCTGCTCGCCGCTTCGACGCCGGGGATCGACGGCCGGATCTACAATGTCGGCGACGATGCGCCGATTACCGCCGCGGAGCTTAGGCGGCTTCATGGCGGCGAAGGCGCGCCCGAAGCGCAGGAGCAGCCTTTTGATCCATGGGATATGATCGTCGATACGACGCGAATTCGGGAGGAGTTGAACTTCCGCCCGATCTACCCGTCTTTCTATACGGCAAGAGACGCAGGGGCCATTTAAGCGGCGAAAAACAAACCGGACAGGAAAAGGCGACCTCTCGCGAGGCCGCCTTTTGCTTTTGGCGCAATCCCGATCGTGCCGACTGTCGAAGCTTACGCACGCATTTGCGTCCCGGCCGCCTCCGACGTATACAGGCTTTGCTCGCGCGGCTTCAGCCGTCCGGTCCAGATGCACCAGCCGGCGCCGACGTAGGCGAGTCCCCAGAAGAAGGCGAAGTACTTGTTGTCCGCGATCGGCAGGAACATGCTGGCCATCATGATCACGAACAGGATCGGCACCCAGATCGGGAATACCTTGGCGCGGAACGTCAGAATCGTCAGCAGCAGCGTGCCGCCCATCATGCCGATCATGTTGCCCATGCCGGTGATGGCCACGACCAGGCCCTCGGGCGGATTCTTTTCCATATCATTGATAAACGCGGTGAACACGAGCGCCGTAGTCAATACATTTCCGATGACGATGCCAAGCGCGCTGATGAAACCGAGTACCCCCGTCTCCCGAGACTGCGCCAGATACAACGCGATCGAGCCGGCCGACATGAGTATGCAAGCGATGTAGCCGAACGTCAGCTCTTGCGGACTGTCGGTCCCCCACGCCAGCGAAGTCGGCGTCATGCCCATCCGGGCGATGCCCGCCACCAGGCAGATCATGCCGAGCCACCGTAGTATTTTTGCTTCCGTCATAATTGATCATCCATCCTTTGCAAGTCTTTTGTATTATTCCTCGAGCTCTATTGTAGTAAGCGCGGGGGGCGGGATCGACAGAGTAGCGATGACTCAAAAAAGGCGGGAATCGGCATTCCCGAATCCGGGAATTGGCGGCCATGAAGCGGGAGTTTGCGCATATTTCGTATTCAACGGCATCGCGGCCCCTTATAATGAAACCATGGAAAACGTTCGATGGATGCGTTGGCCGGCATGGCTATTCGGCCTGTTTTTCGCCGCAACGACGGTGCTGTATTTCAACTGCATACCGGCTTACTACGACAAGCTGCAAGAGCAGTGTCTGGCCAAAGGCTGCGGACTGTCCGTCCCCGCGCTGACGCTGGACATCGCAGGACTTTCCGTCGCGGAGATCTCGCTGGTTCTCGTCGCGATCGACGTCCTCTTCACGCTCGTCTTTTTCGCGTCTGCGCTCATCCTGCTGTGGAAAAGCCCGCGGGAGCCGGTCGGGCTGCTGGCCGCGGTCGCGATGCTGGCCTTCGGGACGACGTTCCCGTCGCTCGTCAACGTCGCATCGGTACACGGTTCGTTCGCCTACTATTGGTTCCAGGGCTTGTCGGCGATCGGCTGGATATCGATCTCGCTGTTCTGCCTGCTGTTCCCGAACGGCCGCTTCGTCCCCGCCTGGTCCAGGTACGCCATGCTGGTCATCGTGGCGATCAACGCAGCTGGCTTCGTGAAAGGCGGTCAGATCTGGGGCGGGCTGCCGGGGTCGGAGCTCTTCTCGCTCGCATGGTTTGTATCGTTTACGACGCTGCTCATTTACGCGCAGATTCGCCGGTTCCGCACCTACTCCTCCCCCGCGGAGCGGCAGCAGACCAAGTGGGTCGTCTACGGCGTGGCCATCGCGTTCGTCGGATTCGTCGTCATCAGCATTCTGTTCGATCCGCGCTTCTACGACGGCAAGGCAAGCAACTTCATCTACCTGAACGCCGGTCTCCACCTGAGCCTGTCTACGCTCCCCGTCACGCTGACGATTGCCGTCCTTCGGCGGCGGCTCTGGGCGATCAACCCGCTCGTCAACCGCACGCTCGTCTACGGCGCGCTGACGCTCTGCGTCGTGCTCCTTTACGCGGGGGCCGTGCTCTATCTGGACCGGCTGTTCCGGGCGTGGAATCCGTTCGTCGTCTCGCTGATCGCCACGGGCCTGGTCGCCGCCGCGTTCGCGCCGCTCAAGGAATGGCTGCAGCGGCGTGTGAACCGGCTCATGAAAGGCCGGCACGACGATCCTTACGCCGTCCTCCTCGAGCTCGGCAGCCGACTGCTCGAGCCGCTCGCGCCGGACGCGATGCTGAAGGCGCTCGCCGTCCAGGTGCAGGGCGCGCTGCGGCTGCCTTACGTGGGCATCGCGATCGAGATCGAGGGCGAGGAGACGTTCATCGCCGAGGCCGGCGAACGCCGGGAAGGGTACGACGTCCATGCGTTCCCGATCGTCTACCGGGGGCCGGCGCTGGGCACGCTGTACGCGCTCGGGCGCTCGCCCGGGGAGGCGTTCACCGCGGACGACGAGCGGTTCCTCGAGCTGCTGCTCCGCCATGCCGGTCCGCTCGTGAACAACGCGGACATGCTGCAGGGCATGCGGCGGCTGACCGAGGATCTGCGGGAGTCGCGGGAGAAGCTCGTGCTGGCCCGGGAGGAGGAACGCCGCCGGATTCGCAACAACCTGCACGACGAGCTGGCGCCGCGGCTTGCCGCGCTCGCCCTGAAGACGGCGACGGCCCGCAAGGTCGTCGAGCGGGAGCCCGCCTCCGCTGCCGCCATCCTCGAGGATCTGGGCCGGGACATCCGAACGTCCGTGGGCGATATTCGGGCGCTCGTGAACGATCTGCGTCCGCCGGCGCTCGACGAGTTCGGCCTGATCGGCGCGATCCGGATGCGCGTCGACGAGCTGGCGAAGACGTCGGCCGACCGCATGGCGGCGGAGGGCGGGAGCGCCCGGATCGACTTCCGGGTCGATGCGCCGCACGAGCTGCCCCCGCTGCGCGCGGCCGTCGAGGTCGCCGCTTACCGGATCGCGACCGAATCCGTCGTGAACGCGTGGAAGCATGCGGAGGCCGCCGTCTGTCAGGTGAAGCTGGATATCGAGGCGGATGGACGGCTGATCGTCGAAGTGACCGACGACGGCGTCGGCGTCGGCGCCTCCAGGCTGCCGGGCTGGTCGGGCCAGGCGGGCGGCGGCATCGGGCTTGTCTCGATGCGGGAGCGAGCCGCCGAGATCGGCGGGGAGTTCGCCATCGGGCGCAGGGAAGGCGGCGGCACGCGGGTATGGGCGGCGCTGCCGCTGCAGTAGCCATTCGCGAGAGGAGCGTGTGCCGGTGAGAATCATCATAGCCGAGGATCATCCGATGTTCCGCAGCGGCGTGCGGGGATTGCTCGCCACGACCGACGACCTCGAGGTCGTCGGAGAGGCCGCGGACGGCGAAGAGGCGGTGCGGATCGCGGGCGAGCTGCTCCCGGAGCTCGTGCTGATGGACATCCGAATGCCCGGCTTGAACGGGATCGAGGCGACGCGGCTCATCCGGGAGCGCTATCCGCGGACCGAGGTGCTCATCCTGTCGATGCACAGCGACGACCAGTCGGTGTTCACGGCGATGCGGGCGGGCGCCAAGGGCTACGTGCTCAAGGATGCGGACGAGGAGGAGCTGCTGCAGTCCATCCGCATGGTGGGCAGCGGCCGCGCGGTCTTCGGCACCGGGATCGCGGAGCGGATGATGCAGTACTTCGCGGCGCATGCGGGGAGCGCCGGCGATGGCCCATCGGCCGCAGGCGGCGGTAGCGGAAATGGCGGGGGCGACGGAGCGGGCGGCCGCAGCGGCACGGACTGGCGGCAGCTCGCGGCCAGCGACACCTTCTCCGGCCTGACGCGCCGCGAGGCGGAGATTCTGGCGCGAATCGCGAGCGGCGACACGAACGCCCAGATCGCGGAGCGGCTGTTCATCAGCGCCAAGACGGTCGCGAATCATGTGTCCACGATTCTAAGCAAGCTGCAGGTGCTCGACCGCCACGAAGCGAGGAAGTTGGTGGAGCGGTCGCGCCCGCCGGAACGTCCGTAAAAACGTCAAAAAAAGCCGAATCTCCGCGAGAGAGATTCGGCTTGTCTTCGTTGGGCGGGCTAGACGCTTAGCACCAGCCTACTTCGGGCCAGTCGCTACCGTAGATGATCGGAAAAAGGTAGGCCATCGCAAGGCCGCCGTACACGACCTTCATGCGAGCGTCGGTAGCGAGCTTTTTCATTTTTGCCCAAGCGCCGTTGTTCATCAATATCCCGTCCTTCTCGGTAAAGTAGTTTTTATACAAGGCATAATTTACCACAAAATAGGGGATCATGAAACCTTGTCATTAAGGGGAAGCATGATCGGAGGACGGAGACGCTGTCGGGTCATACCGTTATCGAATTTTGGCGGAAGGATCTGTTTAAGGAAAGCGGCGCGAGCGGCGACGATCGGGACTGAGCGCAGGATCATTCCGCCGAGCGTTCTTCCCCGTAAAGTTCGGTCGAATGGGCGATATGCCCGACGCCCCAGTCGTTCATCGCCTGCAGAATCGGGGTTAGGCGACGGCCGTAATCCGAGATGGAATATTCCACCTTGGGCGGTACGAGCGGATAGACCTCCCGATGGACGATATCGTGGTATTCGAGCTCCTTCAGCTGCTGAGAGAGCATCTTTTTTGGTGATGTCGGGTATCGACTTCTGCAGCTCGCTGAACCGCATCGTGCCGCTCGCGAGCAGGCGCAGCAGGATCACGGGCTTCCATTTTCCGATGAGAATCTCGAGCGTCGTCTCGAACTTGCAATAAGCCGTCATGCCGAGGCCTCCAGTCGTGGTCTAAGGTTTTCTTTTCTATACCTTGTATCGTTTAAGTGCTTTCTTCCGGCGCATCGTTCTACCTTCTATTATAGGCTATAGACGAGGGTTGACGACACAGGGGAGAGGGAGTCGGACGATGAACATCGCATTATGGATCGTGCAGGGATTGCTCGCGCTGGGGGGTTCTATACTCCGGATGGATGAAGGCGGTCCAGTATGAAAAGGGAGCGGCCGCATGGGGCTGGGTCAAGGATGTGCCGAAAGGCTTCGTCGTCTCGGTCGGTGTTCTGGAGCTGGTCGGCGCGCTGGGCTTGATCCTGCCCGAGGCGACGGGGATCGCGCCGGCCTTGACGCCGATCGCCGCATTCGCCTTGGCAGCCGTCGTTCTTTCCGGCGCGCTTTTTCATCTTTTCCGCCAAGAGTATCGGGAGATCGGCATTAACGTCGTGTTTCTGGCGCTCGCCGTATTCGTGGCCGTCGGGCGCCTCTGAGGATGGCCCGCGAGTTATAATGATTGTCGTGCGATCATATACGACAACATGGATGAAGGCGAGGTGCCGCGCATGATCGAGCGGCGGATCTACCGGGCCGAATGGCTGGACGGGAAAAAGGGCGAGGGCGTCAAGGCGCTCGGCAAGAGCCGGCACTACATCGGCGATGCGGCAACTGAAGTTTGAGGAAGAAATAAGAGGCGCCAGTCTGCCCCTGATGTTAGGGGACGGCTGGCGTTTTTCGTCCATCAATTTAGAAGTTCGATTATACAGTTGAAATGTATAGTTCAACTGTATATAATCGTATTAAGTTCAACTGTATAGTTAGACTGTATATAGAGAGGGGGGGCCGCGTGAAGCATCCGCTGCTGCCGCTGTCGGAAACGATGCATTATATTTTGCTTGCGCTCAAAGAGCCGCTTCACGGATACGCGATCATGCAGGCGGTCGAACAGATGAGCGAAGGGACGGTCATCCTGGCGGCCGGCACGCTGTACGGCGCCGTGGAGAACTTGAGCAAGCACGGCTGGATCGCGCCGGTGCCGGGTGAGATGGGGCGCCGGAAAGTATACCGGATCACGGATGACGGGGAACGCATCCTGGCTATCGAGCGGGGAAGGATCGAGCATCTGCTTTCACTTTATGAAATGAGGGGTTAAGGTGAGAAAACGGAAATGGTTCGCCGACCTGCTGAAAGAGGAAAAATGGCTGAACGATCGACTGGCCGAAGGATACGCTTGCCGCAGGATCGGTTCGCTCGGCGGGTATGCCTTCGAGCCGTCCGACCGCAAGATGGTCATCCGCCTCGACTATCAGCGTCAGATGAGCGCCGAGAAATACGAAGAATACAAGGGAACCTACGCGGATTTCGGATGGACCCATCTGAAAGGCAACCGCTGGGGGAGCGTACAATATTGGCAAAAGCCGGCGGACGGCCGCGACGAGATTTTTTCCGATGCCGGCTCGCAGGTCGCGTTCTATAAGCGCTTGACGCATTACGCGCTGACGACGGCATGCCTCTTTTTCGTCTACACCTGCGCGATCTTCAACGGCAATATTTTTGCCGCCCTGTTCGATATCAAAGCAAGCTATTTAACCGAAGGCCTGTGGGAGAAGGAAGGGGCGGCGTTCTGGCGCGCCTTTCTATTCGAAACCCCGTTCGCAATGCTTCGCTTCCTGCCGGCTTGGATCTTCGGAATCGCCATCGTCATGTCCCTCTACAGCTATTTCCATTACCTGAAGCGAAAAAAGGAATACGCGTGACCGGCGATTCGGGAGCCTGGCGCCAGTCGTACGTCTATCATTCAACCCAAGGCAGCTTGCATTGTTCCGGCGCCGCATTCACGAACGCCTGAATGGAGGGCTGGCGCAGCGCGCGGCCTTCCCGCCACCTCCATTCGCTATACTGCACCTTGGCCGTCAGCTTCGGCGTCACCCAATGCGCGTCCTTGTAGCGGTCGGGCCGGTTGGCGAACGGGGAGCCGGGGGCGGCCATCGGCGCCAGCGTCTGCGTCAAATCCCGCCATTCGGCCTTCGTCAGCTTGCCCGTACCGGTATGACCGATGTACCACAGCTTGCCCGCTTGGTCGTACTGGCCGAGCAGCACGGCGTTCACGATCCCGTCGTTTAGCGTGAATCCGCCGATGACCGCCATGATATCCCCGTAGTTTTTCACCTTCCGCCAGCGCGCGTCCTTCCCGCCGATCGCATAGGCGCTGCGCAGATCCTTGCATACGATCCCTTCCATGTCTTGCTGCCGGATCACCTCGAACAGCTGCTCGCCCTCGTGGCCAGGCACCAATTGAACCCGCTCGTTCGGCGTGACGATGCCGTGCAGCAGCTCGAGCCTGTCGGCTAGCGGCCGGCGGTTCACCCATTCGCCATTGCAATACAGAATATCGAAGACCATATACGTGACGGGCACGACCCGCTGCATCTCCTCTACGCGGTCCAGCTTCTGGATGAGATCGCGGCGCATGACTTCGTGAAAAGAAGGCTTGCCGTCCTGCGCCAGCGCGATCACTTCGCCGTCCAGAATGACGGAGGAAGCCGAGCAGTACGAGGAGACGTCCAGCAGCTCCGGGTAGTGGCGGGTCCGCTCGTTTAGCTTGCGATTGAACAGCGTGGTAGCGCCTTGATCGTGGTAGGTAACGATACGCGTGCCGTCCCACTTGATCTCGTATCGCCAATGGGATTCGGTCGGGATCGTCTCGCTGATGACGGGTTCGAACGGGTAGATCGGCTCCATGATTATTCTCCTGATGTTCGCTTATTTGTAATGATATCTTACGCAAAAAAATGATATAAGGCGAATTATGTTGTCGATAATACATTTTAATGATAGTATTATGTAATAATATATTACATTAAATTGAATGCAGAGGTGATTGAGGTGAATGTTGCTTTTGTCGCGCATGATCACAAGAAGGAAGAGATGATTGCGTTCACGATCGCTTACCAGGCCTTGTTCAAACCGCATACGCTGTTCGCTACGGGCACGACGGGACGGCTCATTATGGAAAATACGGATCTGGACATCATGACCTTCAAATCGGGACCGCTGGGCGGCGACCAACAGATCGGCGCCATGGTGTCGCAGAACGAATTGGATCTGCTGGTCTTCTTCAGGGATCCGCTCGTCGCGCAGCCTCATGAACCGGATATCACCGCTTTGCTTCGACTATGCGACGTATACGGCATTCCCGTAGCGACGAATATGGCCACCGCCGAGTTGCTGGTGCACGCCTTGGAGCGAGGGGATTTCCATTGGCGCGATGTCATTCATCAACGCCGCCCGTCCAACGTCGCCCATTTTAAAAGATCGTTTTCTTCAACCTCTAAACATGAAGCGACAGGCGCAGCGGATCAAAGCCTTCCTCGCGCCGATTCGGTCTAGTCCCCCTCTTGCAGCCGTATGCAGACCTACCTGAAAAGCCGCGCCGTTTGCGGCTTTTTTTAAGCTGCGCAGTTTGGCGGCGCTTTGATCAAGGTAAGTAACGATGAGCGCGACGCCCGCTTCCTGGCCTCGCCTCCTTACATATTCTGGACCGCGGGGCGTAAATTATGACCAGCTTGCACCGAAAAGGAGTCTTACCGATGGCAAAGCAGCTGTCACGGTCGCGACGGTGCCGCAGCGTCTACGGTCGATGGGGGACTTGTTCAGGGGCGTCTCGTCGGAGGCGCATCGTGTCGATCGGCGGGTGGACGGGGTTCTGACGTTCGTGCGGCGGAACGGGCAATAAGCGGGCACTGGCTATCGCCTAAGCACGTCCCTGGACGTCGAGACCCCATTGTTCGTGTCTGAACATCCTTGGCGACTGACCGGTATGCTTCTTGAACGTTCTGCTGAACACGGCGATATCGGAATAGCCGGTCTCAAGGCTGATTTGTTGAATGGAATCATTGGTATGGACCAGCAAATGCTTCGCTTTATTCATGCGATATTGAACGATAAGCATAGACGGCGCCAAGCCTGTTGTCTGTTTCATCAGCCTGGTCAAGTAATCCGGAGAGAAGTGGAATCGGCGGGCTAACGCTGAAACGCTAAGCCGTTCGGCATAATGCTGACGAATATAAGAAATTACTTTTTGGATCGGAAGCGTGGTTGACGCGCTTTCATATCCCTGCCATACCATTTTTTCAAGAAGTTCAAGAAAAGAGGCTTGTTGGCCAATCGCCCCTCCCCCCTTGTGCGTGTTCTGTTTGAAGCCTCATGAACAACGCCTGCCAATCGGAAATCGGAAAGATCCCGCGCATAGGCAGTTGAATCTCAAATTGAGGAAGACGGACGCCGTCGCCACGATCAAGCTGTCTTACGGGAAGCGCAGCCTGCTCCCGACGCGAGGCATGGGTCTCGATCTGCCATTGCCCCTGCGGCAAAAAATGCACGAAGTGGAATACCGTTTTGACGCCTCCGGCTTGATGCCCATAATGCCGAATGCCGGGTGTCTGAATGAACCATTCGCCGGGTTTGAGCGTGTAAGCCGCATCGCCTTCCGTGAAGTAGAGAATCCCCTCCTCGATAAACATCGCCACAAAGGTTGAAAAGATTCGCTCCGGATGCTTATCGTCCGCTCCGTACACGACTTTACCCGAAGAAATGTAACCGGGAAGGGAATGGCTTTTAAAACATAGCCAAGCGTCATTTTCCATTTTCGAAAACCTCTGGAAGTCGGATTTAATCAAAATTATATCTGATTCGACCATGTAACTAAAGCGTTTATCATGCTACGCTCGTTATGAAATGGTCAAACGAAGCGGAGGGGCATAGGAAATGGATGTGACCGGTTTTTTAACGCCATACAAGCTGGACAAACCGGTTCTTACCGGCTCGGGGGCGAGGGGGGGCATTCGATGAGCAAGCGGTCGACTGCCCCTTTGTGTTCCGGCATCAAGACCGGTTTTACATGATGTATGTGGGCTTCGATGGTATCGGATATCAAACGGGGCTTGCGAAAAGCGATAATTTGCTGGATTGGCGTCCGGCCGGCATCATCCTGCGCCGCGGCCAGGGAAGCGGTTGGGATTCATTGAATGCAGCGGGCGCCTGGATGTTGCGGGAGAACGATATGAACGGACAGCCCGTGCTTAAAAAAGTGGAACGGCAAGAACTGGCTCGCCTACCACGCGTACCCCGGGGGAGGGGTATGAGAATGGACCCGCGCGGATCGGACTTGCTTGGACGGAGGACCCCGCTCTGTTAACCTGGCACCGCTTGCCGGAGCCGATCTTGATACCGGAAGAGGGGGCGCCGTGGGAGCAAGGCGGTTTGTATAAAGAATGCCTGGTTGAACATGATGGGTTGTTTTACATGTTTTATAATGCCAAGAACCGGACCGAGGCGCATGAAGACTGGATTGAACAGACCGGATTGGCGACATCTTCCGATTTAGTCCATTGGACGAGAGCCGTCGACAACCCGCTGCTGCGCGTTTCGCCTGATTCATGGGAAAGTCGATTTGTCAGCGATCCCTGCGTATTGCAGCATGAGGATCAGTGGGCGATGTTTTATTTTGGCTTTGACGGCCGGCACGCGCAGGAGGGGATTGCTTTATCGCAGGATCTACTTCATTGGAAGAAGCATGCCGAACCGATCATCCGGCATGGTCCGGAGGGCAGTCTGGACAGTCTTTATGCGCATAAACCGTCCGTTATTCGCCATGAAGGAATTCTGTACCACTTCTACTGCGCATGCAGGCCGAGTCGGCCGGGCGATCGTGCCGTGCACCTCGGTACATTTAGAACGATTGCCGTCGCCACCTCGAGGCCGCTGACGGATACGCAATTTTAATATTAAGAAGCTGTTGAATTTGCTTGGGAACTCCTATTGCGCCAGCATATTGTTCAAGGAAAAGGGCTACGAGAACGTGACGGTCGAAGAGATCGCCTCGGCTTGCGCATGGCAAAGGGGACGTTCTTTAATTATTTCCCGAAAAAGGAGCATGTGCTGCTGCATTGGAGCCATTCGCAGCTGAGCATGACGGAGGCGATCGTCCGCAAGCATCGGGAAGGGGGCATGAAGGAGCGATTGCGGCTCGTCTTCGGCGAGCTGCTGCAGCCGTATCGGGAGCAGGGCGAACTGCTCGAGGTCACGCTGTCGGAGACGATGCGGTCCGCGCTGCTGATGGCTCGGAAAAGGGCCGGCAGCGTGGGCAGTCTACGTGCATAAACCCATCCGTCATTCGTCACTAAGGAACGTTCTACCACTTCTATTGCGCATAGCTGTTTGAAAATCTGACAGGGCAGGGGAAGAAGAGAAAACCGTCAGGGCGAATTCCTGACGGTTTTTCTGGTGAACCTCTAGGTGTTCAAGGGTAAGGTTGGATGGGCGGTGTATACGGCAAATTCGGATCTGTCGGATCGCCAGGGAAACCCGGGTTTGTTGGACCGCCAGAACCGCTTGAATCCTCTGGGGGGATCCTTGTAGGTGAGGGGCTTATATCTAATGACATGCCCATCGTCGTCTGTAGCGGCTAACGCAATGTGGGTATAAGCGTTAGCGAAATATTCGATATCTGCCCAGGTGTTCGTAGTTTCGTCTTTTGTATACACTTGTCCGTCGAATATGGATCCCGCTGCCGGCGTATCGAAAGGGTTGGGGCCGGACAAAATCATCCATTTGGTGGCGCCGTCCGGCAAAAGGAGACCGGTAAATCGAATCGTTCTCGTTTGAGCGTCGCTCTCGAAATCGCCGATATTCGCTACAGTAAGGAATAAAGGCTCCGCTGCAATCTTCGTGTCGTTCAGTTCGATATCGCTGAACCGAACCACGGCGCCGGTGTCCGCATTCACTTCATAAAGTCCGATATGATAATTTGCTTCGATAAGGGATATGTTGCTGCCCGATTGATACGCTTCGCTTGTTTCGCTCACATCATCGCCTACGTTCGGAACCGAGAATGCTTCGAGCTGCGTTTTGATCCGCAGCGCGTTGCCTTCACCAGGCGTATAAACGATGCGAGTCGTGTAAGCGACGGTGCCAGCTTCCGCATCGACGTCCGCAATCGCAGGTGCCGTCGTCGTCGTCGGCTCCTTAGACGGAGTCGGCGTGGGAGTCGGTGTAGGCGTTGGCGTCGACACGGGCGGCTGATAGACCGGCGTTGGCGTCGGAGTCGGCGTCGGAGTTGGTGTCGGCGTCGGGGTTGGGGTCGGCGTCGATACCGGTGGTACGTACTGCGCCTTAGCCTCATAAGCCCCGGTGAGGAGCAGGTCGCGCGTTGCGTTCGATTTACCGCCGAAATTTCCGTCCGCGCCGTTGGACAGGAGCTTCAGCTCCAAGGCAAGAGCGACGTATCCTTTGGCCCAATCCGACACGGTATTATCGTTAACGCCCGGCGTTTTTTGCGCCTCTTCTTTTTGACCCAGCACCTTCACCAAAAACGTCGCCAGCTGCTCCTTGGTGACTTTACCAGCAGGGTCGTATACACCGGAGCCGTAGCCGTCCGTAATGCCGGCCTTCTTGAGCGCTTCGATATACGGCAGCGCATAACCGTTCGCCGCATCATCGGCCTTGACGTCCTTGAAGCTGGAAGTCGTCAGCGTCGAGTCGACTTGCAGACCGGTAATCAGCGCGGCGACTTTGGCGAATTGGGCGCGATTCATCTCATCCTTCAGGCCGAAGCTGCTGTCGGATACGCCGTCGAAGATGCCGGCCGAGATCATGGCGTCGAACTTGGCTTTCGTCGCTGCATCCAGATCCTTCAGGTCGGTAAAGTCTGCTGACGTTTTCGCGAACGCAGCCGCGGTCGGGAGGGACAAGGACAAAGCAAGAAACAAGCTAACCGTTCTTTTTTTCATTGTGATCCGATACGCCTCCTCTGCATTCTGTTTAAGCTGAGTCTATAGTAGCAAAATGGACTAAACAAAAGATGATACGCAGATGCATGTCCGGGGCCGGAAATGCCTGATCTAACAAGGGATCTCATATAAAATCATTGCAATTTCCAACATTTAGAAACCGTGGATTTATTGGATTCTTGGCGTAATTTGTCGTCTCCCTAACGCAGGTTCAACAGCCGCTTGGCCTCATCCCCCCGGCTCCAGCCGATATTCGGTGCGCAGCATTCGCTTGAGCGCGTCGTATTGCTTGAGCGCGGCGATCCGGTCCTTGCACGCGAGATACGCTTGGATGAGCCGTACGTGTACGTCTTCCCGCCAGGCGGCATGCTTGAGCGCCCTTTTCATGACGGCAATGGCAGCCGGATAATTTCCATCGCCCATATAATAATCATAGATCTGGAGCAGCAGGGCCAAAAATTCGTTTTCGAGGCTTTTCCCGACCGGATCGGACCAGGGATAGCCGTTGTCCGACAGATAAGGGCCCGCATAGAGTTTGGAGATCGCTTCGCAACGGTCGATATTGTCGTCGGTCGGGGGCGTGCCGGCGGATGCCCAAGCCTCGAACGACAGATAATCGCAGTCCAGGACGTCGACGTCGACGCGATAAAATCCGCGGTTGTGCTGAATGACGCCTTCGATGCCGATGCTTGCGAGCGTCTTGCGGAGCAGGTGAACCGTCGTGTGCAGATTGGCGGACGTCTTGGCGGAGTCGTCGTCCCACAGCGCGTCCATGATGCGATACCGGTCCGCCGCCTCTCCCCGGTGATGCACCAGGTAGGCCAGAAGCTCCTCTGCTTTGGAGGTACGCCACCGGACTTCCCGGCCGTCGGGGCCGCACACCTTGAATCTGCCGAAACAATTGACCTGCAGCCGTCCGACGGCAGGCGCCTTGCTTTCCGCCGTCACGTCGCCCTCCGCTGCACCGCGATCCGCTGTCTCGCTAACCTCGCCGTCACCTGTCTCCGCGTTCCCGCGCGCCACCGTCCTGCCCGCTCCGTCGGCCGACAGCGCCTGCAGCAGCCTTCGCGCATACGCGAAGGCGCCAACGGCCCCGCGCGCCTCCGACCCGGCATACGCGGCCAGCAGCTCCGCCATGACTTCGCCTTCGTCGACGAAGCTGCGGACGAAGCCCTGCGGCTCCGCAAGGCGCAAAGCCGTATCCAGTCTCGCCACCGCTTCGTCCGTCCGCCCGAGTCCGCGCAGCGCCGCGCACTGCACGAGCAGCGCCTGGATCCGGTCCCGCAGGCGGTCTTCCCTGCACAGCAGCGCGTACAGTCGCTCCGCCAGATCCAGCGCCTCTTCGCCGCGCCCGCAGGCAGCGAGCACCCGGGCCAGCGCCAGCTGCTCCGTCACGCTGCCGACGGACACTTCGTCCGCATGCGACATCCCGCAGCGCCCCAGCCACGCCGCAGCCCGACGGAGGTCGCCTTGCCGCACGCGCAGGCAGGCTTCCTCCGCCTCGATCCTGCGGATGTACAGATCGTAGTCCGGCGAATCGACGCGCGCCCGCAGTTGAAGCAGCAGGTCGGCCGCCTGCGCCGGATATCCCCGGGCCTGCATGATTCGCGAAGCGCTCCCGTAGAGGTGCAGGAGCGTTCGGGCGACAGGGGGCGTATCGCCGCGCCCCAGCAATCGCCGCACGCAGGCTTCCGCTTCCTCGAGCCGGTTCCATTCGTACAGCAGCCTGCTGTGCGAAGCGTTCAGCGACAGGACGAACGGGTGGGCCAGATTTTCCCCCAGACGTCCAGCCACTTGTCCATGAACTCGCTCGCGGCGTGGTAATCGTTGAGATAGCCCAGGTGATCGTCGAATTCGTCGAGCACGTGATTGTTGTTGAACGACACCGACCGCAGCATCCTGGCTTCGGGAAAGAGACGTTCAGCGAGCTCGAAGTACCTGGATACGCCCGCCAGATCCTTCAGCAGATAACAGGAGACTCCGCTCAAAAAATAAAGGTTGCCCATCACCGACCGCCATGCGGATTCGTCCATTGCGCCCTGCAGCGCCTCGTACCGCGCCAGCGCCTCGCCGATCTTGCGCGCGGCGGTCTCCTTCTGCCCGCTGCCGGTCAGCAGCAGCAGATAGAACATCTCCGCCATAGGTCTACCCGCGAGAGAGCCTTCGGGCAGCCGCAGCACCCAGCGGCTCAGCGTCGTCCCCCTGCTCTGGATCAACTCGGGCAGATGCCGCTCGATCAGCCGCACGGCATCCGCATATTGCCGCCCTTCGAGATAATGCTCGCCGGCGTCCTCCACAAAGCCTTGCTCCTCTAGCCACCTTGCGGCTCTCGCATGCGCGCCTGCCCATCCTTCGGGATCGCTGCCAGCGAACAAGCCGCGCAGGAAGTCCGACAGCAGGTGGTGATATCTGTACCACTGCCGTTCATCGTCCAGCGGGATCAGGAACAGGTTCAGCTGCTCCAGTCTCGCGAGCAGCGCGCGACAGTCGGCACGGCCCGTCACGGCCTCGCACAGCGGCGGATTCATCCGCGTCAGGACGGACGTCTCAAGCAGGAACGCCTGCAGCGGCGCCTCTAGATCCCGGAACACTTCCTCCAGCAAGTAATCCGCGATATGATGCTGCCTGCCGCTGAACTGGCTGATGAACGCGGCGGGATCGGCGCTGCGCCCGAGCGAGATCGCCGCGAGCTGCAAACCGCTGATCCACCCTTCCGTCTGGCTCACGAGCGCGGCCGTCTGCTCGTCCGTAAGCGAAAGCCCCGCCTTAAGCGCGAAGAAGGCGCGTCCCTCGTCCGCATCGAACCGCAGATCGTCCGCGGTCAAGCGGTGCAGCTCTTGTCTCGCGAGCAGTCTCGCGGTCGGCATCGCCGGATCGACGCGGCTCGCGACATACAGATGCACGTTATCCGGCAAGCGCTCGACGAAGTAGATCCAGGAGCGATGAATCGCGGGGGAGCTCGATGAATTGATAATCGTCCAGCACGATCGCAAGCTCGCCCGCATGGTCGTGCAGCGCGTTGAGCAGCGCCTTGATCGCAGGCTCCGACGACCAGGCGGGCGCGTACAGAGAAGGCGACGCCGCGGCGGACGAAGGGCCTTCTTTTACCAACGGCAGGACCGATTCGCCGAAGCCCGGCGCGACGGTATCGACAGCCGCCGTTACGCCGCTCCAGAACGCGACCCAGTCGTTGTCCTGCCTGTCCAGCGATATCCAGGCCACGGGGAGATTCATCTCGTTCGCCCATTGGTTCAGCGCCGTCGTCTTTCCGTAGCCGGACTGGCCGGATACCAGCGTCAGCTTGGCGCGCAGTCCCTCGTTCAGCTTCTGCATCAGCCGGGGCCTTGGAACGGGAGCGCTTCGTAGTCGCGGGATCGCGAGCTTGGTGCGTACGATCAAGGGGGACCCTCCATTGCTCAAAATCGTTGAGTCATCCTAATCCCCTTTAATTCGATGGACGGAGCCCGGATTCCTTCGACAAAATCCGCATTTCTGCACAAAGTCCAGCCTCACAGCTCGACGACCTTCGTCGCGATCCGCCTGCAGAATTCGCTGTCGTGCTCTACGAACAGAATCGTGGGCGCGTGCGCGAGCAGCAGGTCCTCGATCTGCATGCGGGACAGGACATCGATGAAGTTGAGCGGTTCGTCCCAGACGTACAGATGCGCCTGCTCGCACAGGCTTCTGGCGATCAGCACCTTCTTTTTCTGGCCGCCGCTGTAGGACGAGATGTCCTTTTCGAACTGCACCCGGGCGAAGTCGAGCTTGCGCAAAATGGCCTTGAACAGGCTCTCGTCGATGCCGTGCGCCGCAGCGTAGCCCGACAGGTCTCCCTGCAGATGCGAGGTGTCCTGCGACACGTAGGAGATCTTCAGCTGGCTCCCCTTCCGCAGCGTGCCGGTATAGCTCAGATCCTCCCCGCAGATCAGCTTGAGGATGCTGGATTTGCCTGAGCCGTTCGGTCCCGACAGCGCGATGCGCTCCCCTCGTTCGACGGCAAATCCGACATTTTCGCAGACGGTCTTTTCCCCGTAAAAAATCGATATGCCGGCCAGTTCGACGAGCTTTTCCTGATGATACGTCAGATGGGGAATCTTCAGGCTCTCCGCGCTCTCGATGTTTTTCAGCAGCCCCGCCCGCTCGTCGATCGCGGCCTGCTGCCGGTGCTCGGCGGCTTTGGAGCGCTTCATCATCTTTGCTGCTTTGTGGCCAATGTAGCCTTTGTCCGGGCGCAGGCCGCCGACGCGCGTGCCGTTTTTCGATTTCTCGACGGCGTCGGACCAGTCGCTCGTGCGCTTGGCGGCTTCGGACAGGCGCTTGATGTCCTTCTTCAGCTTATCGTTCTCCGCGAGCTCGAAGTCGTCCTCCCGCCGCTTGTTCTCCTGCCAATCCGAGAAGTTGCCCTTCTGAATGTCGATATCGGCCCTGTTGATGGACAGCACGTGGTCGATACAGTTATCGAGGAACGCCCGGTCGTGGGACACGAGGATGAAGCCGCGCTTGGACCGCAGATAATCGCTGACCAGCTTGCGGGCGTGCACGTCGAGATGGTTGGTCGGCTCGTCGATGAGCAGGAAGCTGTTCTCCTTGAGAAACAAGGCGGCCAGCAGCGCCTTCGTCTGCTCCCCGTTGGAGAGCGATTCGAAGGGGCGGTACAGCGCGTCCTCGGACATCTTGAGCAGCGACAGCTCCCGCTTGATCTGCCACTCCGCGGCTTCCGGCACGATGCTCTCCATGACGAAGAGGGTCAGATCCTCGGGATTCGCGACGGGAAAAGGGAAGTATTCGAAGCCGACGGAGGCCGAGATTTGCCCGCGGTATTCGTATTTGCCGAGCAGCAGGTTCAAGAAGGTCGTCTTGCCCCGGCCGTTGCGGCCGGTGAAGCCTAATTTCCAATCGGTATCGATCTGGAAGCTCACGTCTTCGAAGATGTTATCGTAGCTGCCGTCGTAAGCGAACGTCAGGTTTTTTTACTTGGATCAATGACATATGGCGGATTCCTCCCTTGGGAAAAATAAAAGAGCCGCAAGAAAGTTACTTCTCGCAGCTCCGATGGGTACAGGAAAAATCCGCCGATCCAAGGATGGATCAGGGCCCGCCGATCGAGCGAAGAAGAACGTAACTTTCTTGCACGGCAAAGAATGCAGGCGAGCGATCGCCGTCTTCCTTCGCGCAGGCAAGAAAAATCACATTCATCTTCAACTCCAATCCGCTTTCGTTAACCGTATTGTAAATCATGCGCGGGGGGCGGAATCAACCTCGGCTTCCCGTCGGACATGCGTATAAGTCTTAAGGCTGAAATTTTTCGTTTAAATTTCCATTTTGGGGTTTAAGTAATAAGAGTCTGTCCCTTCGAAATGACCCTCATCCATGCGAGAAGTCCCGGATTCCTCCTCCGCGATTACATACATACATGCACGAATTCCGATCCGGCCTTTTCCACATTTTCTATCTGACGGAGGATTGCCCCATGAAGCCAGCAGTCAGTATTATCGTGCCCGTGTACAACGTCGCGGGATATTTGCCCAGATGTCTGGATTCCCTGGTCGGACAGACGTTAAGCGACATCGAGATCATCCTGGTGGACGACGGCTCGACGGACCGTTCGCCCGACATTCTGGCGCGTTATGCCGAGGCGGACAGTCGGATTCGGGTGATCCGTCAGGCCAACCAAGGACAAGGCGGCGCGAGAAACACGGGGCTGGATGCGGCTTCCGGGACGTATGTCGGGTTCGTAGACGCAGACGACTGGGCGGATCCGGCGATGTTCGAGACGCTGTACGGCCGGGCGCTTGCGACCGGCGCGGACATTTGCGCATGCGACTACAACACGGTCTACGATCAGCGAGTCGTCCCGAATGCGCTCGGCCTGACCGATGGGACCGTCAGCATCGCGGAATGCGGCATCGACCGGTATTGGCTGGACAAAAAGTTCTCGGTCGTCCTCTGGAACAAGCTATATAAACGAAGCATCATCAGCGGGCACGGCATCCGGTTCGACGCGCACGGCGAAGTGTTCAGCGAGGACGTGCTGTTCAATTTGTTCTATCTGCTGCATACGCGCGTCGTGACCGCCGTTCCCGTAGCCTTGTACAACTATTATCAGCGCGAAGGGTCTCTCATGCACAGCTTCAAGCCTGACTATTTGCAGAAAGAGCTGACGCTCGTCGAGAAATTCAGGCTCTATTACGAAGCCTACGAGGATCGGGAAAAGACCGATAACATGACGGCCGGACTGCTGTTCGACCGCGTGCTCGACAACAGCCTGCACAATCTCGAGAACCGCTCGGGGCTGGGGAGGCTGCGGAACGATCTGAAGCAGGCCAGCCGCCACGAGTACTTCTACGACAGCATGCGAAGAATCGCGGGGGATCCGGGAACCTGGCTGCCGCTGCGCGGCTTCGCGCTGCTGAATAGCCGGAGCCTGTTCTTGCTCTCAGGCTGCTATCTCAAAGCGTATCACGTCGCGACAAGGCTGAAGAAAAGGCTGGCAGGTTCAGGGATGCCGGCCTGACGGGCTATGTCATAAGCGGAAGAACAGGGGGGAGATCGCCGAGTCGGCGGTCTCCTTTGTTTGAGGTTTCAGGAAGCGTGGGATTCGCCTCTCCTATTAAGAATCTTGCCAAATTGTACGGTCCGCGTATGCAGATCGTGCATCTATCTGACTCCCAAGTCGCCGATGGGGAGAGATTAATTGCCTTTTAACAACGAGCTTACTTACGCGGCTGATTATGTTTTAATGGGAGAAGCTTGTGATTGCAATCAGCATCGGAAGAGGGATCCATCATGCGGAAGACGATCGGCCTGTTCGCCCACGTGGACGCGGGCAAGACGACCTTTGCGGAGCAGCTGCTTTACCATACGAACAGCATCCGGGCGCGGGGCCGCGTCGATCACAAGGACGCTTATCTGGACAGCCACGAGATCGAGCGGGCGCGGGGTATTACGGTCTTTGCGGATCAAGCGCTTCTGTCTTATAAAGGAGATACCTATTATTTAATCGACACGCCGGGTCACGTCGACTTCTCGCCGGAGATGGAGCGGGCCATCCTGGCGATGGATTGCGCGATCGTCATCGTGAGCGCGGCGGAGGGCGTCCAAGGGCACACGGAGACTGTCTGGCGGCTGCTGCGCAAGCACGGGGTGCCGACGTTCTTTTTTTATCAATAAAACGGACCGGGTCGGCGCGGATGCGGAAGGCGTCCTGGCGGAGATCCGCGCGCATCTGACGCCGGACGCGGTGTCGCTCGCGGGGAGCCTTGCGGCGGACGGCATCGTCGGCGAGCCGCTGCGGGAGCGCCTCGCGGAGCGGGACGAAGCGCTGCTGGAGGCCTACCTGGAGGGGCGCGGAGATCCGGGCTATTGGCTGAAGGCGCTGCGGAAGCTTGTCGGGGAGTGCCGGCTCTTCCCGTGCGCGAGCGGCTCCGCGCTGCAGGACACGGGCGTAGCCGAATTTTTAGCGCAGCTGCATTTGTTGACGGCCTCTGCCTATGACGAGGAAGCGCCGTTCGGCGGACGGGTCTACAAGATCCGCCACGATGCGAACGGCGTGCGGCTCACCTTCGTCAAGGTGCTGAGCGGCGCGCTCCAGGTCCGGGACGAGCTGGCTTACGAGAGTGACGGCATCCGGCATGAGGAGAAGATCACGCGTCTGCTGGCTTTCAACGGGTGCCGATCGCATGCGGTGGACCGGGCGGCGGCGGGCGATCTGATCGCGGTCGTCGGACTGTCCGGGGCCGAGACCGGCCAGGGGCTCGGCATCTGCACGGACAAGCCGGCCTACGAGATGGTGCCGACGCTGCAGTCGAAGGTGATTTTCGCCGAGTCGCTGTACGTCAAGGACGTGCTGCGCGCGTTTCAGATGCTGAATGCCGAAGATCCGTCCCTGAATGTCGTCTGGGAGGAGCGCCTGCAGGAGATTCACCTGCACGTCATGGGCCTGATCCAGCTCGAAGTGCTGGAGCAGGTGGCGAAGGAGCGGTTCGGGATGGAGATCTCCTTCGGCCCTCCGGAGATTTTGTACAAAGAAACGATTCGAACGGCCGTCAAAGGGTACGGACACTTCGAGCCGCTGCGGCACTACGCCGAGGTGCATCTGCTGCTCGAGCCCGGAGAGCGGGGGAGCGGAATTGCGTTCGAGAGCGCGTGTCACCCGAACGACTTCAGCGCCGGCAACCAGAATCTCGTTCGGACGCATTTGTACGAGCGGGAGCATCACGGCCTGCTGACGGGCATGCCGGTCACGGACCTCAAGATCACGCTGCTGCGGGGCGCCGCGCATAAGGAGCATACGCACGGCGGCGACTTCCGCGAGGCGGCCTTCCGGGCGCTGCGGCAGGGCTTGGAGAAAGCGGAGAACGTGCTCCTCGAGCCCTTCTACGACTTCAAGATTAAAGTGGGCATCGACGAGATGGGCCGGGTGCTGTCCGACATCCAGCGCGCCAGCGGGCAGTTCGAGCCGCCGCAGACGACGGATGCGCATGCGATCGTCACCGGCCGGGTGCCCGTGGCGACGTTCATGAACTACGCGGCCGAACTGGCCGCCTTCACGCACGGCCGGGGCAGCATTCGCTGCGCCTTCGGCGGCTACGACGAATGCCACAATGCGCAGGAGGTCATCGAGCGGAAAGGTTACCGGAAGGACGCCGACCCTCTGTACACGTCCGCCTCGATCTTCTGCGCCAAGGGAAGCGGATATACGGTGCCGTGGCAGGAGGCGGAGGCGAAGATGCATTTGCTTTAGAGCGCCATTTTTCTGAAACCTCCCGCCCGCCGCGCCGTACAAACTCAGGATCGCGCTTCGCCGCAATCCGATCTTGCATACCGACTCCGAAGGGGAGTAGCTGCCACAATAAAGTCGTCAGTACGAGAGCTTGCTCTCCGGCTTTATTGGCATTGCCTGCGACGGCATTGTTAGCGAGACCTTTGCCCTTGAACAAGGCAGAGGTCTCTTTTGTTTTGTTCGAGGGAAGAACGGCGGCAGGCCGACGATTCGATAAAATTTCGATACGAGGAGGAGCAATCATGGACTTCGCATTGCTGATGGAGTACGGCTGGGTGCTGCTGGTGCTGATCGCGCTCGAAGGGCTGCTCGCCGCCGACAACGCGCTCGTGCTGGCGATCATGGTCAAGCATCTGCCGGAGAAGGAAAGGAAAAAAGCTTTGTTTTACGGCCTCGCGGGGGCGTTCGTGTTCCGCTTCGCCTCGCTGTTCGCGATTTCGTTTTTGGTGGACGTCTGGCAGGTGCAGGCGATCGGGGCGCTGTACTTGCTGTTTATCGCACTCAACCATATTTTCAGAAAAGCGATCGTCAAAAAGGGCGAGCGGGACGCGGAGCCGCATACGGGCGCGAAGCCCAAGGCCGGATTCTGGCCGACTGTCATCAAGGTCGAGGTCGCCGACATTGCCTTCGCGATCGACTCGATCCTCGCGGCCGTGGCGCTTGCCGTCGCGCTGCCGGAGACGACCCTGCCGCGCATCGGCGGCATGGACGGCGGACACTTCGCCGTCATTTTCCTCGGCGGGTTCCTAGGTCTACTGATCATGCGCTTCGCCGCCAACCTGTTCGTGAAGCTGCTCGAGAGCCGGCCGTCGCTCGAGATCGCCGCCTTCGTCATCGTCGGCTGGGTCGGCGTCAAGCTCGCGGTGCACACGCTGGCGCATCCTTCGCTGCACGTTATCCCGCACGACTTCGCGGAGTCCACGGGCTGGAAGCTGACGTTCTACGCCGTGCTGATCGTGATCGCCGTGGGCGGGTGGCTGCTGTCGGGCGGCAAGGGGAAAGGCACGGGCAAAGGCGGCGAGACACGCGGAGCGGTGGCGAGGCCGGAGTAAGAGTGGGAGACGCGCCGGGCGGCATCGGTCGCGAAGCCGGAGTAAGGGCGGGGGCCGCCGGTTGAAGCAGGCGCAAAGCGGAGCGCTTGACGACCGGCCGCTGGGCGCGGATTCATGGGAAGCTTGCACGAGTCGGGCGCGGGGACGTCCGGCTTTTTGGCGTTACTCGAGGTGGGCAGACGCCAGCGGGTGCGGAGGTGCGATGTAAGTACGATGCGATGCGATGCGATAAGTGTTGAAAAGCATTTATTTGCCACGATTCGTACGTTTGTACGCCAAATAGCTGTTAAAAGGCAATTAATTCACAACAAAGCAACGAATACCGGATGGTTTTGGCGAATTAGTTGCGTTTGGACACTTATCATTTTACAGTCGAGGATCCGTCAACAAATAAATGTAATCTAACAGCTATTTGCAGACGGAAGCGGTGCAGGGGGGAGGGCGTAGAGCGGCGTGGTGAGGATCAAAGCCAAATCCGCCGGCCGCACGTCTAATGAATATAGACTGGTGCAACGGCGAAGCGGGGGGATGGACATTCTGGAGTTACTCAAACGAGCGCAAAAGGGCGATCGCGAGGCCTATGCGGAGCTGTTCGGGCAGTACGAAGGTGATCTGTACCGGGCGGCTTATATCTATGTGGGCAATCCGGACGACGCGCTGGACGTCGTACAGGAGACGGCTTATCGCTCTTACAAGTCCATCCGCGGATTGAAGGAACCACGCTACTTCAAAACTTGGCTCGTCAAGATCGCGATCCGCTGCGCTATGGATGTCTATCGCAAACGAAGAAACGAAGCGGCGTGGAAGCCGGCGTACGAGGAGACGCTCCTTGCGGAGGAAGAGACGGACGTGCCGCTCGCCATCTCGCTCCAGGCGCTGCTCGAGCTGCTGGACGTGCAGGAGAAGCAAGTCGTCTTGCTCCGATATTACTACGACCTGACGATCCGCGAGGTGTCCGAGGTGATGGAGCTGCCGCTCGGGACGGCGAAGACGATGCTGTATCGCGCGCTGGCGAAGCTGAAGCGGCGAGCGGGAGAGGAGGGGCAGGATGCCTACCGATAATTTGAAAAGGTTGATGGAGACGATCCCCCCTCCCGGACGAGCTTCGCGAGCGGAGTCGCGCGGGGGATCGATGCGGCGGCGCTGGAGCGGGAGCATTCGGAAGGACGCCGTGGAAGGCGCGCGTTAGCGATCGCCGCCGCCCTTCTTGCGCTGCTCGTCCTCTCGGCGGGAATCGCGAATCACGATCGGGTGTGGGCGGCACTGAGGAAGACGTTTCAATTTTCGCCGGGCACGGGGATCGTGTCGGAGGAGGACTCGCCTTCGGTGCGGTATGTGCTGAAAAAGCCGATCGTGCTGAATTTAAGCGGGGGGGAAAATTACGATCACCGGCATCCTTTCCGACGAAGAGATGACCTATATCACGATGGCGGGGGAGCAGGCGCCGCGCGTGGATCGTCTGGAGCTGGTGAACGAGCGGGGCGAAGTGTTCGACATACCGAGCAATATGGGGGCTTGGACGCCCAACGATTGGACCGCTTCCTTCTGGCACAAAGGCAAGCTCGATCTCTCCGGCGCGATCAAGCTGCGTCTGCCGCTGCAGCCCGCGAGGGAAGTCGAGGCGCGCCTCGAGCAGGCGGATTCCGGCGCCAGCTACGCGGAACTGGGCAAGACCGCGACGTTTAACGGCTTATCCGTTACGGCGATCGCCGATCGTGTCGGCGACCGGGCGAGAATCTCGCTGATATCGCCTCCGTAAAAGTCATTTAGGATTAATAGTTACGGCATGGAAGCGCCTATACGATACGGCTCGAACGAGCAGTTCATCGTGCAGGAAAAGGGTGTCCCGCTGAAATTGTCGTTCGTTCGGGGCATGGGGGCTCCGCAGAGCGAGCTATATTTTCCGTTGAGCGAGCGACCGGGAGCAGCGTATACGATGAAAATCCCCGAGATCAGCGTGGCCTATCATGATGAGGCGACCGTGAAGCTGCCCGTCGACTCTGTCGAGAACCTGAACAAGACGTTTAAGATCGCGGGATACCCGGTCACGATCACGAAGACCGAGCTCATCGCATCCGACAGACTGCGAATCTATACGGATTTCCATACGGAGGAACGCCCTGACCGCATGCTCTACAATCTGTATGCCGAAGGGAATTACATGGCCAAGCTAAGCGAGCGCACCGGCGCGTACGAATACATGGAGGTGAACGTCAAGCCTGGCACGAAGACGGTCAATCTCACCTTTTCGAATCCGACCGCGGTCCTGCGCGGCCCCTGGGTGTTCGAGTGGAGCTCGGACGAGATTCAACCATAGACGCGAAAGACGCGAAGCGGGCGCCGGATCGACCGGCGCCCGCTCTTTTTTCGCGGATTAGCCTCAGAAGCACGTGAACGTTTCGATCCGATCCAGGCTGATCCCGGAATACATCCAGAAGAAGCCGTTCCACCGGAAGCCGGATACCGAGGTCCTGCCGACGAAAGTCGGATAGAACCAGAAGCTTTGGCCGTTGCGGAGCCAGATGTACGTGTTGCGGAACAGGCAGCCGCGGATGGCGCCCGGATCGACAGCCAGGGCCGATGCGGTAAGCGGTCTCGGCGGCGGGGACTGCGGCGGCGGCGCCGTAGGCGCCTGCTGCGTGCCTTGCGGTCCGAATGGCGGCATAAAGGCCATTATTTCTCACTCCTCGTTATTCAGTAATGAGGCTGGCTGGGCTGCGATTAGAGCAGCGAGATGGTCAGCAGGTTGAACAGCACGAGCGGCAGCACGAAGCCGGCGTTTCCGAACGGAACCTGCGGGCCGGGGAAGAAGGCGCGGCTATCAGGGATGTTCATGTACAGGATGCCTCTGTCGCAGTGCATGAGGTGTCCTTCGAACACGTCGCCTTCAAGCGTTTCGACTCTGGCCAGCTTGCCGGCATGTTGGGCGCACAGCCCGTGCATGTGGTCCTTTACGGACTTCAGCGCGTCATGGACATGGGATGCGCATTGATAGAGCGGCGTCGTCGCGCCGCCGGTGGTGTAAGGCGAGCTCATGGCGATACCTCCGTCTGTTTGAACATAGGATAAGGTATGCATATGCCTAGTCCGGCGTTCCAAGAGCGGGGAAGATCGCCCGGGACCCTTTACGAGGATGGTATGATGAGAAGACCCGGGCTTCGCAGGCCTTCATACTACCTATAGAACTGGGATGAATCGATATGTTTAGACTGCTCGGCAGAGCCTTCCGCGATTTCCGCGCCACCTATCCGAAGCTTCTGCTTTTCGAATACCTGTATATGCTCGCCACGAGCTTCATCGTCGTACCCGTCATTACGTACATGTTCAACCGGATTCTGACGGTCGTCGGCTCCGGCTCCTTGCTCAACGGGGATGTCTACCGGCTGGGACTCAGTTACAACGGCGTGCTGGGTCTCGCGCTGATCGGCCTGGTCGCGTCCCTCGCCGTGCTGATCGAACTGATCGTGCTGATCATTCTCGTACAGCAGCATTATTTCGGCAAAAACATCGCGATCGCGGACGCGGTAAAAACGACGATCCGACAGACGCCGCGGCTGCTTGGCTTCGGTATCTTTCAACTGCTGTTCATGCTGCTCGTGCTGATCCCGTTCATCGACTCGCCGCTGTCGGCTTCCTTTTACGCGCTGTTCAACGTTCCGGTCTTCCTGAACCGCGAGCTGCTGGATGCATCGTTCACGATGACGTTCGTGTATGCGATTCTTATCGTCGCCGCGTTGTACGCGCTGCTGCGGTGGATATTCGCGCTGCACTTCATCGTGCTGGAGGGCAAGACGACGACCCAGGCGATCCGCAGCAGCCAGGCGCTCACGCGGGGCAGGCGCCCGCAGCTCTTTCTGTCGCTGTTTCTTTTTAATGCGACCGTCTTCGCGGCGGGCTCGTCGGCGATCTCGTCGCTCTCCTACCTGCCGACCTGGCTGGATATCAATGTGCTGACGATCTTTTCCCGTCATTATTCGCTGACGCTGTCGACCATTCTGACGTACATGTTCGCGTTGCTGCTCCTGCCGGTCAACATCATCCTGCTGACGCGGCTGTTCTACAACTTCAACCGTTCCTCGGGCGTCAAGCCGCAGGATCGCCTGACCGTATACCGCAGCCGGCTCGGGCGGCTGGAGGGCCGTATCGGGCGTTATGTAAAAGGAATTCAAAGAAGGCGCCTGCTGATCGGGTCTATGGCGGTCGTCTATGTGAGCCTATCGGTGTTCATCGGCCTGCGGGCGACGGGCGGTCTCGTCTACGCCAAGTGGAGCGTGACGATCGCGGCGCACCGGGGCGACGCGGCCGGCGGCCCGGAAAACTCGCTGCAATCGATCCTCTCGGCGATCGATAAGGGCATGACGGCGGTCGAGCTGGACGTCCAGTTGACCAAGGACGGGGTGGCGGTGCTGTTCCATGACGGCAATCTGCTGCGGATGACGGGGAAAAACGCGCGCATAGCCGACCTCACCTACGCGCAGCTCGGCGGGCTGGACATCGGAGAGGACGAGAACGGAGAAACGGTACGGATCCCGACCCTGGGCCAAGTGCTGTCCGAAGCGCAGGGGCGCATCAAGCTGATCGTCGACCTGAAGCCGTACGGCAACGGCGACGCGCTGGCGGAGGAGGTCGTCCGGCTGATCCGGGACACCGCCATGGAGAAGGACGCTTACGTGCAGTCGTTCGACGGGAACGCGCTGCGGCATATCCGGGCGCTCGATCCCGAGATCAAGATCGGGCAGATTCTTTACTTCGCGCTCGGCAACCTGTCGGCGCTGGACGTCGACTTTTACACGATCGAGCAGATCATGCTGACCAAGCAGCTCGTGAAGCAGGCGCATGCCGGCGGCCGCGAGGTGTGGGTATGGACGGTCAACGACCGGCGGGACTTGAAGGAAGTGCTGAAGTTCCAGGTCGACGGCATCATCACCGACAATCCGACGATGGCGCAGTCGATGGTCGAGGTGGATCTGTAAGGCAAGGGATTGTGAGGCAAGGAATCTATAAAGTAAGGGGCCTGTAAGGCAAAGGATCTGCAGGGCAAGGGGGCAATCGGGCAAGGGGGCAATCGGGCAATCGGGCGGTCGGCGAGACGGGTACGAGAGCGGCGCCTGTCGTCGTGCAGGCGATGAGCCTGATCGGGCGGGCGCGAGCCCGTCCAGACGCCCTTAATCGGCCTCCGGCAGCAGGCTCAGCACCCACTTGCACCACTCCGTGTTGGTCTCGTTCGACATGATCGCCTTGCGCGTCAGCAGATAGGCGCCGAACAACGGGTGGGAGGGCGCGGGCAAGCCCGCTTCGGGCCAACCCTCCCTCTCCTTCAGCTCGGCCAGCTTGTGCTCGTACTTCCGCCGCTGCTCCTTGTGGTAGGCAAGACGGTCGGCAAGCATTTTCCGGGCGGATTCGCGATCGGCGTACGACATGCAGAACACCTTCAGCATCATCTCGTCGCGGAGCGCGGGCTCGGCCGTCGGCTGATCGAACCAGTCCTTGAGCGCTTCCTGGCCCTTGCCGGTCAGGGAGTACACTTTCTTGTCGGGCTTGTCGCGCTGCGGGACCAGCTCGAAGCGAATGTAGTCCTCCTGTTCAAGCTTGGCGAGCAGCGGATAGATCTGGCTGTGCTTGGCGGGCCAGAAAGGTTGGATCCGCAGCATCAGATCGTAGCCGGAATAGGAAGATTGCGCGAGCAGGCTCAGCAGTCCGTAGGAGAGGGTGTTCACGTCGTTGCTCCTTTATCAGAAAAATTGCTTTGACATAGGCGAGGAAGAGTAGTAACATTATGGCGTTTTCCTATATGTAAATATAGACATATAAGCTGGGAGATGGGGAAAAGCGATTATGAATACGGAAAAAAAGACGCCGGAGATACGTTTTTGGCCGGTCATGCTGTCCATTTTTATCGGTTCCTTCTTGTGCGTCCTGGCTTCGGCGACGATCAATCTCGCGCTTGAGCCGCTCAAGGAGCACTTTCACACTTCGCTGAGCTCGGTCCAGTGGACGCTCACGGGCTTCATGCTCGCGATGGGCACGACCGCCCCGATCGTCGGCTACCTGGGCGAGCGGTTCAGCTACAAGCGGCTGTATCTGTTCTCCCTCATCGGCTTCACGGCAGCGTCCGCGCTGTGCGCGGCTGCGTGGAGCGAGGCTTCGCTGATCCTGTTCCGGGTCCTCCAAGGCGCATTCAGCGGCCTGATCATCCCGGCTACCATGTCCATTATCTATCAAATCATCCCGCGCGGCAAACAACCGATGGCGATCGCCTTCTGGGGCTTGTCCGCGATGCTGGCGCCGGCGTTCGGGCCGACGATCAGCGGCTGGCTGCTGCAGAACTTCGATTGGCAATGGCTGTTCATCATGAATCTCCCGATCGGCCTGATCGCCATTTTGCTCGTGTACCTGTACATTCCGTATTATCGGCTTAGCGTTCCCAAGTCGTTTGACGGTCTCGGCTTCATCACGGTCGTCCTCAGCAGTACGGCGCTGCTGCTGGCGCTCGGCCAAGGCCACAACTGGGGCTGGGACTCCGGAAAAGTCATTGGCTTGCTTATCGGCGGCCTGCTCGTGCTGGCATTGTTCATCTGGCGGGAGCTGACGGCGAAGGCGCCGCTGCTCAACCTGCGCGTTTTCAAAAACGGCCGCTTTACGCTGAACACGATCATCGCCAACATCATCACGATCAGCCTGTACTCCGGTACGCTGCTCACGCCGATCTTCCTTCAGCGGATCCAACACGTATCCGCGATGGACACGGGCCTGATCCTGCTCCCGGCTTCGCTCGCGATGGCGCTCATGATGCCGATCGTCGGCAAGCTGTACAACGTCGTCGGGCCGCGCGTCCTGATGTCCGTCGGCATTATTCTGCTGACCGTCGGCACGCTCGCGCTCAGCTGGCTCAGCATCGACGTCTCGCACACCTACGTCATCTGGTGGATGATCGTGCGGAACCTGGGCATCGCGTTCGTCGTCATGCCTTCAAGCAACGCGGCGATGGACGAGATCTCGCGGGAAAATTCGGGCCACGCCTCCTCCATCTCGAACTGGACGCGGAACGTCTTCGGCTCCTTCGCGATCGCGATCTTCACGACGCTGCTCGCCTCGCGTTCGCTCGATCACGGCACGGCGCTCGCCACGGCGGGCGACCAGAACCGCGAGCATATCGAGATGATGGCGTTCACGATGAGCGTCAACGACGTGTACCTTATCGCGACGTTCGTCGCGCTCGCGGCCCTGCCGCTCAGCCTGTTCGTCGCCAAGCTCAAGAAGCCGCATGCCGTGCTCGCTTCGGAGACGGTGAAGGCGGAGGCCGCGACGGCGGAGGGATAATCAAAATAAGCGAAAAAAACGATGGCTTGGCGGAGTTTCCGCCTTGCCATCGTTTTTTTATCCTTTGCCCGCCCCCGACCTAAACATCAGGAACACCAGGTAGGGCGCGCCGATGAGCGCGACCACGATGCCCGAAGGGATCTCCCTGGGCGACAGGACGATGCGGCCGATCCAGTCGGCGCCGACGAGAAGCACCGCGCCGATGAGGGAGGACAGCAGCAGCATCCGGCGGTGGTTGGAGCCTGCCAGCATGCGCGCGGCATGCGGCGCGAGCAGGCCGATGAAGCCGACGGCGCCGACTGCCGCTACCGCGACGGATGCGAGCAGCACGGCGAGCAGCGCGACGAGGAGCCGCGTGCGGCGCACGGGCAGGCCAAGCCCGGTCGCGCTCTCGTCGTGGAACGAGAGCAGGTCGACGCGCCGCCCCAGCCACCAAGCGAGCGGCAGCAGCGCCAGAATGAACGGCAGCGTCTGGCCGAGCTCCGTCCAGCTGCGGGCGTACGTGCTGCCTGCGAGCCAGGCGAGCGCCGGCGCGAGCGTCAGCTTGGCGTAGACGACGAGGATGTTGATCAGCGCGCTGCCGGAGGCCGCGACCGCGATGCCGACCAGCGTGAGCACAGTCGGGCTAAGACCGCGCCGCCACGCCGCGGCGTAGACGATCGCGGCGGCGGCCAGGCCGCCCGCGAAAGCGCCGACCGGCACCCAGCCGGACGGGAGCGCGGGAAAGGCGATCAGCAGCAGCATCGCGCCCACGCCCGCGCCGCTCGACACGCCTACGATCTGCGGGTCCGCGAGCGGATTGCGCACGGCGCTCTGCATGAGGCTGCCGCTGGCGGCCAGCGCGATGCCGACGGCTGCTGCCGTCAGCAGCCGGGGCAGCCGCAGGTCGATCAGCACCTTTTCGTGCAGCGGGGTCCCTTTTCCGAGCAGGGTCGAGACGACTTGTTCCGCGGATAAATGCATGGTGCCGCTCATGAGCGCGGCCAGGCTGACGAGGATCAGCAGCGCGGCGAACGTCAGGACGAGCAGCGGGTACGGCATGCGCCTGGCGAACAAGGCGATCTGCATCGAAGCCCGGCTCTCCGCGCCGGAAGCGGACGCCGCGTGCCTGGAGACGCGCAGCGCCAGCCAGATGATCCAGGGCGCGCCGATAAAAGCGGTCACCGCGCCGGCCGGCAGCTCGCCGACCGCGCTGGTCGTAAAGCCGCGCGCGATCGTGTCGGCGCCGAGGAGAATGACCGCGCCCCAAATCGCGCTGAGCGGCAGCAGCCAGGCATGCCGGGTCATGCCGCTCAGCTTGACGATATGCGGCGCCAGCAGCCCGATGAACCCGATCGGGCCGACGATGCTGACGCTGACGCAAGCGAGCACGATCCCCGCGGCCATGGCGAACATGCGCGTGCCCGCGACGCGGTGGCCGAGCGACTGCGCCGTCTCCTCGCCGAACGCGAGCAGGTCCAGGTGGCGCACGGCGAGCAGCACGGCGGCGAGTCCGCCGGCGACCCAAGGCCATGCGAAGCGGACGCCGCTCCAGTCGTTCTGGTTCAGAGAGCCGGAACCCCACAGGAACAGCCCCTGGGTGCTCTGCTCGAACAGCAGCAGGAGCGCGCTCGTGACGGAGGACAGTACGAGCGTGACGATCATGCCGGCCAGCGCGATCCGGATCGGCGTGCCCTTGCGGCCGCCGCCCATGCCGAACACGAGCAGCGCGGCCCCCGCGCCTCCCGCGACGGCGAACAGGAACGCATATTGATGCAGCAATCCCGGCCAGAAGACCGTGCCGACGGCGACGACGAGGAAGGCGCCTGCATTGATGCCGAGCGTCGTCTCCGAGGCGAGCGGATTGCGCGTGACGGACTGCATGAGCGCGCCGGCTACGGCGAGCGCGGCGCCGGAGAGCAGCGCCATCGCGGTGCGAGGCAGCCGGACGCCGTGAATGACGCGGTGATCCGGCGTATCCTTGGGCGCGATCAGGGCGTCGAACGCCGTCGCGACGGAGATGTGCGACAGGCCTTGGGTCAGGCTGACGAAAGCCAACAGGGCGAGCAGGAGCAAGCCTCCGGCCAGCATCGCGAACGGAAGCAAGCCCCTCCCGCCTCGGGCGGGAAGGGCTTGCTCCATGCGCGAAGGCGGGGGAGCGGGCTCCCGGACCAACGCCTTAATCATTGGGCGGCCGTCAGCGCGTTGACGGCGCGCTCGGCCATCAGCTTGGCGGCATAAGGCCCGCCGTACGGCCAAGTGTCGCCGCCCAACGCATAGATGCGCTTATCCTTGACGAAGTTGAGGCCGGTCCATACGGGGTTTTTCTCCAGCATCGGCAGCACGTCGTCCTCCGCCGTGATATGCAGGTAGTCGGCATCCTGTACGGACTGCAGCGCTTCTACGCCCGTGGTGGAGTAGCCGTAGACTTCGAACTGGGCCGGCTTGAAGGCGTTCTTCAGGCCGAGATGCTCCAGGTTCTTGATCGCGAGCGCGTTGTCGGTGGAGATGCGGAACGTGACCGCGTTCTGGTCGACCCACGGCATCGTCAGCACGATCGACCGGCCTTCCTTGCCGGCCGCGGCGAGCTTCGCCTTGCCGTCGTCGTACGTCTTCTGCAGATCCGCGAGCATCGCTTCGGCTTCGGCCTGCTTGCCGAGGACGTCCGCGATCGTGTGGAACGTAGCGAGCATCTCTTGGTACTGGTCGCCCTGTCCCTCCGGCGGATACGGATCGAACAGCAGCGTCGGCGCGATGCCGTTCAGCTGATCGTACGTCGCCTCGTGGCGGAACTTGACGCCGATGATCAGGTCAGGCTCGAGCGCCGCGATCGTCTCGAGGTTCGGCTCCTGGCGGGTGCCCACGTCCTGTACGTCCGCAGACAGCTCCGTCGGCGTGGAGATCCACTTCTTCATGTTCGCGATGTCCGCGACGCCAGCGGGCTGGACGCCGAGCGTCAGCAGCTCTTCGGCGTACGTCCATTCGAGGACGACGATCTTCTTGGGCACGCCCGTGATCGGCAGCTCGCCGAGCGCGTGCTTGACGTTGCGCGTGCCGCTTGCTTCTGCGGACGAAGATGCGGAAGGCGAAGCGGCAGCTTCGGAAGAGGCGGGCGCGGAAGCCGATGACGATGCGGACGAAGACGCCGCGTTGTTATTGTTTTTGCCGTTGCCGCAAGCGGCGACGAGCAGGATCAAAATCGACAGCAAGGCGAACAGAGACGAGTGGCGTATGTAAGACAAATGATTTCCCCCTAATCTATAATGGATATCTTTATTGCCCGCAGGCTGCAACTTCATCGATAATGATAATCGTTATCAAACAATCGTGTCAAGCTGATTTCTGTTTCTATTCGTGCATAAGAATGAAAAGTTATTCAAAGGATGAGGCAGCGAGAGTGGAACCGGCGTGTGAAAACGCGAACGGGAGCGTGTGAGGGAGTGTACGTGAGAGATCACTTGAGAGAGAATACATGTGAGAGAGTACGTGAGAGCGTAAAGGGAGAGTGTGCGTAGCGCGTTGATAGTTGGCAATCCGACTCTACAGGCTCGCGGACCGGTCTAAACAATGCGGAAAAGGCCAAAAGTTACTCTACAGCCAGTATCTTTGCAATGTACATGACGTGTTAGCCCGCTTTATCGCCCATTTAGGCTTATCGGCATGGAGTTAAACGGTTTTTCCGCGCAACTCCGCCACCGGGCGGCGTTTCTGCGCGAGTTAAACGGTTTTTCCGTGCAACACCGCTACCGGACGGCGTTTCTGCGCGAGTTAGACGGTTTTTCCGTGCAACTCCGCTACCGGGCGGCGTTCGTGCGCGAGTTAAACGGTTTTTCCGTGCAACTCCGCTACCGGGCGGCGTTTCTGCGCGAGTTAAACGGTTTTTCCGTGCAACTCCGCTACCGGGCGGCGTTTCTGCGCGAGTTAAACGGTTTTTCCGTGCAACTCCGCTACCGGGCGGCGTTTCTGCGCGAGTAAAACGGTTTTTCCGTGCAACTCCGCAACCGGGCGGCGTTTCTGCGCGAGTTAGACGGTTTTTCCGTGCAACTCCGCTACCGGGCGGCGTTTCTGCGCGAGTTAAACGGTTTTTCCGTGCAACTCCGCTACCGGGCGGCGTTTCTGCGCGAGTTAAACGGTTTTTCCGTGCAACACCGCTACCGGACGGTGTTTCTGCGCGAGTTAAACGGTTTTTCCGTGCAACACCGCTACCGGACCGTGTCTCTACACGAGTTAAACGGTTTTTCCGTGCAACTCCGCTACCGGGCGGCGTTTCTGCGCGAGTAAAACGGTTTTTCCGTGCAACTCCGCTGCGGATGCGGCCTCTATGGAAATTGCACGGCTTTTCGGCAGCGATCGAAGGTTTTGGACTACCTTGGACGACATCCGGCTATGCCGAAAACTCATTTATGGACGCATAGCCCGCCTCGTAGCCGCCTCGATCAGCCGCCAAGGCAGCAGTCTGCCGGCGAGCGGCAGCAGGCGCGCGCCGCGGCCGATCGGATAGCGCAGCCGCGAGATGCGGCGTTTGTCGGCCAAGCTCCCTACGAGCTCGGCGACCTCGCGCGGATCGGGCGCCGTCTCGGCCGTGCGCCGAGCCAAGCGGAGCACGGCGTCCAGCGCGCTGGCATAGGGCGAGTCCGGCTGCGCGTGCATGTCCGCGAAGCCCTTCGCCCAGATCGCCGTGCGATAAGCGCCGGGCTCGACGATGGCGACGCGGATGCCCAGCGGCGCGACCTCATGGCGCAGGCTCTCGCTGAAGCCTTCGACCGCGAACTTGGACGCGGCATAAGCGCCGAACCCGGGGATTCCCCACAGGCCGCTCACGCTGCTCATCTGAATGATCGTGCCGCCCCCCCTGCGCCCGCATCGCCGGCAGCACGGCCCGCGTCATCGCCACCAGACCGAGGAAGTTCGTCTCCATCTGCGCCCGCCACGCCGTCATCGGCACTTCCTCGACGAAGCCGCCGACCGCCATGCCCGCGTTGTTCACCAGCACGTCGATCCGGCCGTATTTCCGCAGCATGTCGGACACGGTACGCTCAATCGTTGCCGCATCGGTCACGTCGAGCTTGACCACCTCTATGCGATCGGCCGCGCCGGCGCGTTCCGCCTCTTGCACGAGCGCCGCTTGCTTCCCTGGATCCCGCATCGCGGCGACGACCCGGTAGCCCCGCTTCGCCAATTCAATCGCGATGAGCAGGCCGAAGCCGCTGGACGCGCCCGTTAACAACGCCGTTCTCTCCTGCTTCCCATGCATCGCCATGCCTCGTTCCTCCGGTCCGACTACAGTTTGTATTTTTGCATCAGCGGTACGCCGATCTTGCCGAGCAATCCTTCGAGCGCGGACCAGCTGCCTCTTCGCCATGCGGGCAGATGCCTGTCGTACAGCGCGGTGTACTCGATGTCGGCGACTGCGCCGCGATTGCGTTTGAACTGCGCCGCGCCCGAGCTCTCGTGCAGCAGCAGGCCGCGGTCGCGGGCGATGCCGATTAGGAGGGCCGACAGCAGCCGGTAGAGGCCGTGCGCCTGCGGGCGCGAGGTGTCATAGCCGAATAAAGGCGTCGTCATGGCGCCCTCTCGCGCGTAGAAACCGAGAATCGCCTCGAGTCTGCCGGTGGTGCCGTCGCGGTAGCCGTGAAGCTCGAGCGTGCCATGGGCAAGCGCCTGCTCCAGGAGGCGCGTCGTGAACTGCGGATTGTGCAGCGAATATTTATCCAGGTACAGCATCTTGTACAGCTCTGCGATGCGCGGTATGTCCGCCGTCACGATATCCGTGGGGCCGACTTGGACGTAGCCATGCTGTTCCGCGAGCGCCCGGTCGCGCTTCAGAAGCCAGCGGGCCTTGGCATTCGCGAAGTCCGGATCGCCGGTCCGCAGCAGGTAGATCTGCCGGCTGGGCACGAGGCGGCACCGCCGCCCGCGGAGCAGATCCATCTCCCGGGCGTTCAGCGAGGCGTTGAGCGACCGGAAGGCGATGGCGTAGCCGGGAAACGCGCGGATCAGGCAGTCAAGCGCCGCCGACCATTGTTCGTCCGACAGCGCTGGGTACAAGTTGGTCGACAGCAGCCAGTTGTTGACATGCACGATGCGGTTGAACCGCGACGCCTTCAGCAGGCCGCCGATGCCGGTCAACACCGCGGACAAGGCGGCGATGAGCGCGCGATTGCGGAGCAGAGAGAGCTCCTCCTTGGCGTAACTCACATAGTGCGTGTAGGGCGAGCAGACATAGGAGTTCGCGTACTCCGCCTCGTTGACGGTGACGGGTACGGGAATGCCGCCGACGCTCATGACGAGGAGGCGCGTACGCACGTTGCCGACGAACGCTTCGCTGCCCCCCTCTATGATCGGAAGCAGGTAACGCTTGGCATATCGCCCGTACGCCGTGTCCGGCCAGGGGCAATCTCCGATATTCGTGCTGTCGTAAAAAACGACGGATACGCTCATGGCGCATACCTCCGTTCGACGCGGCGGAGCTTTCGGTCACCGGCCATACGTGCATAGGACGTGAAAGAGAGCACGGGGGCCGCGCATCCTAGTCGTTCGCACAGTGCCTCGACCGCCTGCTGAATGCGCGACTCGGCTGCCTGGCGCAGATCGCCGTCCCGAAGGTCGAGCTCGACCGTCCAGCGATCCGGCGCCGTCTGCACGACGCGGTACTGCTCGATCTCGCTAGAGGCGCCGATGACCGCACGCGTCACGAAGTCCGGATAGACGGGGACGGGCGCCGCGCCAGGCTGCAGAGCCGAGGCGTAGAAAATGTCGTCGCATCGCCCCTCGATCCGCTCGATCGCGGTAAAGGGCGAGCCGCAGGGGCAGGGCGCCGCGCGCTCGACGAGCAGGTCGTTCAGCCGGTAGCGGACGATCGGCTGCGTCCGGCGCGAGAAGTCGGTGACGATCGGCACGAACGTGCCGGGCTTGCCGGGTACGTTCGCCTTTTCGATATAGACGAGATCCTCGTTCAGATGCAGCGTGCCGTGCGCGCAGGTGCAGCCGAGGAAGCCTTCGGTGCATTGATAGACCTGGTGCACGGTCTGGCCGAAGGCCCGTTCGATCGTCGCGCGGTCCAGCGGGTCGAGCACCTCGGCGGCGGCGACGATCCGGCGTGGCCGGACGCCGTCGAGCTTGCCCGCGAGGGAAGCGTCCGCCAGCGAACGCAGCATGGACGGCGGCGCCGCGATCAGATCCGGCCGCTCGGCCCGCAGCCGCCGCAGATGCGCTTCGATCGGATCTAGCAGATCGTAGAACCCGAACGCCAGCCGCCGGTTGCCGACGGATGCGTATAGATTGCTGTTCGCGCGCAGGAAAAAGGCGATCTTAAACCGGCTGAGCAGCGAGACCGGCAGCAGCTTGCCGAGGACCGTTCCTGCCCAGGCGGCCTGCTCCTCGGGACTGACGAGGAACAGACCGCGGTTGCCGGAGGTGCCCGACGAAAGGCCGACGGTGATGCCGCGCAGCGCGGGCGTGAAGTCGCGCGACCGCTCCGCCGCCTCCGCGACGGCGAACGCCTCGGACTTGGCGATGCCGACGGTGTTGAGCCGGTCGAAGCCGGCCATCATGGCGGATTTGTCGATCTCGGGAAAAGCGCGCCAATCCGCATCGGCGATGCCTTCCCACAATTCGCGATAGAATGGCGATTCACGGCGAACGCGTGCGATGTGGCGCAGCACGCGCTCTTCGCGCCAGCGATCGAACGCGGCGCGATCCTGCCAGCGGCGGGCGCCGCGCCGGGCAAGCAGGTAGTGGCGGATGAAGCTGGCGGCTTTTTTCATCGCTAAGGCACCTCCCGGTCGTCGATGGGGAAAAATTCGCGGCAATGGCTCGGCACGATGACGAGCGCCGGATCTGCGGCTTGCCAGCGACGCAGCTGCGCGAAGGTGTCGCGGTAAGCCCGCCGGTCGTCCATGACGATGCCGGCGGCGGGATGCGGCGGGCGGTTCTCGCGCAGCGCCAGGCTCGACCAGGCGGCGTCGGCGCACAGCAGGCAGCGCGTAGGCCCTTCAGAAGCATAGAGCAGCAGGCCGATCTGGCCCGCGGCATGCCCGGGGAGGCTGACGGCGATCAGGCTGCCGTCGCCCAGCAGGTCCCAACCGCCGCTTAACGGCGATGGGCCCGGCAGCGGCGTCCACGCAGCCGTCCGCTCGATGGGCGAAGCCTGGTCCGCGAAGCCGTCCGGCAGCAGGCCCGGGAGGAATCCCGCGCGCGTGGACCGAAACGGGCCGAGGCGGCGCAGCGGCGCATAGGCGGCTTCGGGATACAGAAACCGGGCGTTCGGAAAGTCCCGTGCGCCGGCGATGTGATCCGCATGGAAGTGCGAAAGGATTACGGTGCCGATCTCGTCCGCGCGAATGCCTAGCTTCTCTAATTGATGCACGGCGGCGTCTTCCTCCCGGTAGCGGACCGGCGTAAGCCGGCGGTACAGCGAGTAGGGGGAGCTGCTGCGTCAATGCTTCGAAACGGGCGGAATAACCGGTATCGAACAGGATCCAGCCTTGGGCGGGATGGCGGATCAGCGCAAATCCGGCCGGATACGCGCCCGTACGGAGCGATCCGCCCCGGATCGTTACGAACTCGGGGTGCACGCAGTAGCCGGCCGACATCAACTTCAGCTCGACCGGCACGATCTTTGATCCTGCGCTCATCGGTTCGCCCTCCACCAGGCGGCGAATCGCCGGAGCCCCTCGTCTATGCTCACGCGCGGTGCATATCCAAGCGTTCGGCGCGCCGCGGAGATGTCGAGCGTCTGGCTGTACGCGAGCAGGCCGACGGTATAGCGCGTGAAGGGCGGCTCCGCGCCGAGAAACGGCGCGATCCGGTACGCGCGCTCCATCAAGGTGCCCGCGGCCAGCGCCGTGCGAAGCGGGATTTCCCGCGTGCGAAGCGGCTGCTCCAGCAGGGCGAACAGGCGCCGCAGCAGGTCGATCAACCGGACCGGCTCGCCGTTCGAGATGTTGAAGATCTGCCCGGCCGCCGAGGACGGCGCCAGGCAGGCCGCCTCCAGCGCGTCGACGACGTTATCCGCGTAGGTCAGGTCGAGCAGCGCCTGACCGCCGCCGATGAGCGGGATGCCGCGACGTTCGTTGACCCGCATCAGCCGCGGGAACAACGAGCCGTCCTCGGGGCCGAAGATAGCTCTCGGGCGCAGGATGACCGCGTCCAGTCCCTGGCCAACCGCTTTTTGCACGACTTGCTCCGCGATCAGCTTCGTCGCGGCGTAGGCGTTGACGGGCCGGCGGGGCAATCCTGCATTCTCCTTCACGTCTAGCCGGTCGGTATAGTCGAAATAAACGCTAGGCGTCGATACGTGCACGAGCCTGCGAACGCCATGGCGAAGGCAGCCCGCGACGACATGCGCGGTGCCGGCGACGTTGGCCGACTCGAAGTCCCGATAGCGTCCCCACGGGGAAGACAACGCCGCGCAATGAATCACATAGTCCTGGTCCGCGCACGCCTCGGCGGTCTCTTCCGTCTGCGTCCCGATATCGATCCGGCGGAAGGCGATGCCGGCAGCCTCCAGCCGCCGTCCGGCTTCAGCGTTGCGCCCGATCCCCGTCACGGTCCACCCCGCCTCCGCGAGTCGCAGCGCGGTCGCCCGCCCGAGGGAGCCGGTCGCGCCGGTTATTAACGCTCTGGTCATCGTTCACCATTCCATTCGAGATCGATAGTCGACGCTTCCTGGAGCGTCAGGCCTTGCCCGGCGGCAGTCCGTCTGAGCCAGCCGAACAGCCGTAGCTGCTCGGCGGCGGGACCGGCGTCTCCGCGCCGGTACACCGCGTCGCGGCTGCCGGCGAAGGCGCGCAGCCACTCGCGCATTCTGCGCTCGCGAACGGCCTGCGCGAGCCCGTAGGTCAGCATCGCGGGAGACAGCATGGCGCCCGCGCCTGGCGCAGGCGCCGCTTGGATCCCGCTCGCGACGAGCCGTGCGGGCGCAAGAAGCGCCTCCGCCAGCCCATCCGCGGGGCGGAACAGATGGATGCCGCTCGTGGCCCGCGGATTGCATTCGAGCGGATAGATCGCGCCGCTTGGCTCCGCCATGAAATCGAAAGCGATCTGGCCCGTGAAGCGCGCGTGGCGGACGAAGCGCGCGACCCAATCCGCCAGCGCGGGATGCGCTTCGGCGGCGAAGTGGATGCTGGCGCCCCGCCCGGCCCGGAAGCGGCTGCGATACGCGGCGAACGCGGTGAGCACGCCACCGTGCGCGACGCCGTACGTGCACCATTCCTCGCCGCGCAGCAGCTTCTGCGCGATCCAGGGGCGGCGCGTCGATACGCCGCCTCCGCCGGCTTCGGCTTCGGCCAGCTTGCGCATGGCGGCTTCCCTGACCGAAGGGGATAAGCGCCCCTCGCGCGGCTCGACCATGATGACGCGCGAGGCGAAGCGCGAGTATGCGGGCTTCAGCACGAGCCCGTCCGCGAACGCGTCGTCCGCCAGCAGCGGCAGCCAGCCGTCCGGCGTCTCGAAGATCGCCGACGGGGGGAACGGGAAGGCCCGCGGCCTCCGCCAGCCGGATAAACGCGCCCTTATGATGCAGCCGGTCGAGCTCGTCCAGCGGCGCTGCTAGCACCTCGCAGCGGCCGGCGAACTGCCCCAGCTCCCGCGAGACGTGGAAGATCTCCTCGCACGTGGGGACGATCGCATCGATGCGGCACTCGTCCACGATTCGTACCAGTGCCGCCGAGAAGCCTGCGGGATCGAACGCCGGCGCCGGCACGGAGAAGCTGCGCGTCACGGCGTTGGACGCCCGGCAGAGATGATAGGGCGCGCTCTCGGCCGCGAACACCGTATGCCCGGCCGCGCGAAGCAACCGGGCGAGCTCCAGCGCGGCGGGCGCCCTGCCGCCGGTAAGCAGGACACGCCGGCTCCCGATTCGCGGCTCAGTAATCAAGCACGAGCCCTCCGAGCGTCAGTCCCGCGGCCGTGCCGATCATCAGCACCCGGTCGCCCCGGACGATCCGTCCCGAGCGGATGGCCTCGTGCAGGCCCATCGGGATCGAGGCCGCGATCGTGTTGCCGTGGTCGGGCGTGATATAGACGAGCTGCGACTCCGCGATGCCCAGCTTCTTGCGCAGCAGGCGCACGGCCATCGCGCTCCCTTGATGGGGCACGACCGCCTTGAAGTCGGACATGCGCGAGCCGGTCGCGCGCAGCAGATCGTCCGCGAAGTCGGGCAGCAGCCGCGCGGCCATCTTAAAAATCGCGGGGCCATCCATGCGGAACAGGTAATCGTCCGGCTCTGCCGGCTGCGGACCGCGCGGATGGCGCCGCGAGCCGCCGGCGCGGATCTCCGAGAAGGCGGCGCCGTCCGCGTACGTGCGCAGAGACGCGCCGACAATGGCGGACCGTTCCCCTTCTTCGGCGGGGGCTAAGACGACGGCGGCCGCGCCGTCGCCGAACAGCGCGGCGCTCTCCTTGTGACGCCAGTCCAGCCCGAGCGACGCGATCTCCGTCGACACGATGAGCACGCGGCGGTAACGGCCTGCCGCGATCATGCACGACATGACGTCCAGCGCGTTGAGGAAACTGAGGCAGGTCGCGTCGACGTCGAAGGCGGGAACGCCGGAGCGCTCCTGGCCCATCGCCTGCTGAATATAGACGGCGGTGCAAGGGAGCGCCTGCTCGCGCGTGCCGCTGGCGCAGACGAGGCAGTCGACGTCGGAGAAGCGAAGCCCGGCATCGTCCAGGGCCGCATAGGCGGCCTTCGCGCCCATCTCCGACGCGGTCTCTCCGTCCGCGAAGTACCGGACGGCGACATCCGTCGTTTTGCGCGTCCATCCGCGCGCCACGCCCAGACGATCGTCCATCTCGATATCGGTGACGGGACGTCCGGGCAGGTACTCGCCGGTCCCGCATATTTTCACTTTGCGCAACGTCATGTCGTGTTGCTCCTTTCCGACTGGCGCTTTCGTTGTTACGTTCATTGTGCCGGATCGCGCGCGGACCTGGTAGTACTAACTATTCATGGTACCATCGTTTTTCGCGGAAGGGGCTTAAATTTTGACAAAATATGCAGCAAAAAAAACCGTCAACCTCGATTGACGGTTTTTTTGAGCAGCCGCAGATTCAGTTCGGGAAGTCGCCCAGATCCGAGCCGAGCAGCGCGGCGAGCGCGATGGCGAGCACGGCCAGCACCAGCGCAGGCACGATCGCGCCGAATTTGTCCTTGGCGCGCAAGTGGAAGGCGACGGCGCCGAGCATGATGACGCCGATCAGGACGGCGCCCCAGGCGGCCCAGCTGTCGCGCCAGAAGCCGACGACGAGTCCGGCGACGCCGACCAGCTGCAGCAGTCCGGTGACGACGCGAAACCATTGCGGCAGCCCCAATTTGCCGAAGTTTTCGACCTGCATTTTAATCCCTGCGACCTTGCCGAGTCCGGAGACGGCGAACAACAACGCCAGAAGAATTTGAAGAACCAGAACCATGAATGCGATCCCCTCTCTTGCGCCTTGAACTTATGCAACATCTGTTGCTTAGGTTATGATAAGATAACGGTAACCGGCCGACAACCGTCAAGTTGCTTCGGATTATCGCTTAAGCGACAAAAGCGCCGGATTGTCTGAGAAGCGGCGATTTGCGAGGGGGGAGATACATGGAGGAGACCAAGACGGATCCGCGTGTCCTGCGGACGCGGCAGCTGATCCTGGATGCGTTTTATGCGTTGATCCCCAACAAGGATATCAAGGACATCACGATCGGGGACATCACGAAGCGGGCGACGATCAATCGCGCGACCTTCTATGCCCACTACGCGGATAAATACGAGCTGATGGAAGACGCGCTCTCGCAGATGTTCAAAGACAGCCTGATGCAGAAGCTGTCATGCCATGCCGAGCTGAACCGGGCGACGTTGACGGGCATTATCGTGACGCTGTGCGAGTTTCACGCGAACTTCAGCAAGCAATGCGCGCGCAGCTACGAGGCGATGAGCCCTATATCGAGAACAAGCTGATCAAGCTGTTGAAGGGCGTGTTCCACCAATTGCTGATTCAAAAAGCGTATCTGGACGACACGGCGGCGCGGAAGATGTCCGTCATGCTCAGCTGGATCGCATATGGCCTTACGAAGGATTGGAGCACGGAGGGCCGTAAGATAACGCCGGAGCAGCTGGCCGAGCAGGCCATCGCGGCGCTCTCCGCGGCGGTGCGGGAGATCGATGGCGCCGGGCTGCCGGTATGACCGTTTAAGACGAGGGATAAGACGGAGGAGAAACGATGACGAACGAACGCAAAACGATGAACACGGCGGTCATGCCGGTGTCCAAGCTGGAGGAAGACAGCTACGACTGGTGGGCCCGTCACGAGCAGGTGCTGAGCGAGCAGCAGGCGATCGATCCGGAGATCGTCCTGATCGGCGATTCGATCACGCATTTCTGGGGGAGGCGAGCCTTGGTCGGAAAACGTGCACGGGAATCGGGATGCCTGGAATTCCGTATTCGCTCCCTACCGGGTGCTCAACATGGGCTTCGGCTGGGACCGCACGCAGAACGTGCTGTGGCGGCTTGACCACGGCCAGCTGGACGGGTTGAATCCGCAGACGGTCGTCATCCTGATCGGCACGAACAATACGAGCGAGACGGAGAACGCGCGGGCGAACAGCCCGGAGGAGATCGCGGACGGACTGCGCGCGATCTGCGACCGCGTGGAAGCCAAGGCGCCGAACGCCAAGATCGTCATCATGGCGGTATTCCCGCGCGAACATGAGCCGGACCATCCGCGGCGCCTCGCGATCGCGGAGATCAACGCGCGGTATGCGGAGATCGCGCGGGAGCGCGGGTATACGTTCGTCGACATCGGCCCGCAGCTGCTAGAAGCGGACGGGACGTTGTCGCAGGAGACCGCGCCGGACTACTGCCACCTGACGGAGCGGGGCTACAGGCATTGGGCGGAGGCGCTGCGCCCGCTGCTGCCGCAACTTCCGTAAAAACAACAGAGGCAGCCCGGATTAAAATAAGGTCCCGGTCTGCCGCTGTTTTGGCTTTAATTCGCGTTCTCGATCGTTTGTTTAATAACCGCCGACACCCGATCTACCTGCGCTTGAATTTGCGGCGCCAGATCCTCGGGCAGAAAGTCGGTAATCCAGACGAGCGTGCTGCCGCTGTCGCCGTCCGGGAACACTTGGAACGAGGCATTGTGATGAAGAAGCGGCAGGCGTCCTTCCTTTACGGCGAAGACCATACGGCGCTCCTCCTCGTCGACAGCAACGATCAGCTCGCGTACCGAACCGCCATCCGGCAGGATCAGCGTCCTTTCGTATCCGTCCAGAAGCGTATTCTCGGTATAGCCAGGGACGAGACGAACGTGGAATGCCCCTACGTCTCTAACAGCATCCCAGACTTGCTCGGGCGAACGATCAATGAAAACTTCCTTTCGAACCGATGGCATAAAGCACCTTCCTCCTTGAGTTTCCCATTCATCGTCATTGAGATCAGTCAGGACAGCGCGACGACGGCGCGTCCGCGCATGCGCCCTTGCAGCACTTGAGCGATCGCGGCGGGAAGCTCGGACAACGAAATCTCGTGCACGACCGCGTCCAGAAGCGCGCCATCCGGCTGCCATTCGGCGGCGATGCGGTTCCAAACCGTACGCCTTACGTCCATCGGGCATAATACCGAATCGATGCCGAGCAGGTTAACCCCGCGCAGGATAAAGGGATATACCGTCGAGGCCAACTCCGCTCCGCCCGTGAAGCTGCTGAGCGCGACGGAGCCGCCGTATCGGACCGAATTCAAGACATGCGTCAGGAAACGCCCGCCGACCGGATCGACGGCCCCTGCCCAGCGCTCGCGGTTAAGCGACTTCGCCTCAGGCACCACCAGCTCCGACGGCGAGATCGTCTCCAGTGCGCCGATGCTCTTTAAATATGCGATCTCCGCGCTCTTGCGGGTGCTGGCCGTCACCTCGTAGCCTGACTTCGCCAGCATCGAGACGGCCCAGCTTCCGACGCCTCCGGTGGCGCCACTCACCAGGACGGGACCTTGATCCGGATTGAGGCCATTCTGTTCCATGCGGTAGATGGATAATGCGGCCGTGAATCCGGCAGTTCCGATCGCCATCGCGGCCTTGGCGGTCAGACCGGACGGCAGGGGCACGACCCACGCCGCAGGGACGCGCGCGAGCTCGCTGAACCCGCCAGGATGGGATGCGCCAAGTCCGTATCCGGTAACGAGCACCTCGTCCCCTTGCTTAAACGAAGGATCGGACGAGGCGAGTACGGTGCCAGCCAAGTCAATGCCGGGTGTATGAGGGTATCGACTGACGATCCCGGCTCCCTGTATGGTCGCTAAACCGTCCTTATAGTTGACGCTTGAATAAGCGACCCGAATCGTTACCTCCCCGTCGGGAAGATCGTCTACGGAAAAGTCGCGGACCTCCGATTGCAGCTTCGAATCCTTCCAATCTACCGTTAACGCTCGATAAGATTCCATTTGGCCAATCTCCTCTCTTTCCTCAATCGTAAGCTTGCCTCGATCATGCGTCCAATTTATAATTTTCATAAAAACCATGATATTTTGTAATCGTTTGAGGGGGGGGATAGCGTTGGAGTGGCAGCAGATCGAATATTTCATCGCGGTAGCGAAGTCGCAGCATATGACGAATGCGGCGAAGCAGCTGTCCGTCACTCAGCCTGCGTTAAGCCGTTCAATCGCCACGCTGGAGAAGGAAGTCGGCGTGGAGCTGTTCGAACGACGCGGACGCAACTTGGCGCTCAACCGCTATGGCCAGCTTTTCTTGGAACGGGCGCAGAACGCCTTGAAGGAGATCGAGAAGGCCAAGCAAGAAATCGCGAATGAAATTAATCCGTGGTCGGGCGTCATATCGCTTTGCTTCCCGCATATTGTCGGCGCCGAACTATTTCCCACGATGCTGGGCGCCTTCCGCGAACGCTATGCGGATATTCGATTCGAACTGAATCAATGCTCGAACGACGAGCTGGCCGCGCGAATCCACAATAACGACAGCGACTTCGGGATCACGACTTGGGAATCCGTGAACGATGCGTTCCATTGGCAGCAGATCGGCAAGTCCGAGCTGTATCTGGCCGTCCCCCTTCACCATCCGTGGGCGGACAAAAAAGAGCATTCGATTGGAAGAACTCGGCGGGCAAGCCTATGTCGGGTTAAAGCCCTCCTGCGCTCTAAGCTATACGGTGGAAACGCTGCTGGCCGGCGCCGGCGTCGAGCCGGAGACCCTTTATCGTGCCGACGAATTGGATATGGTCGCCGGGTTGGTATCGGCGGGGTTCGGCGTTTCCTTGCTGCCGAAGACGCTGGGCGTCCGCAATTACCCGATGGCTTGGGTTCATGTGACCGATCCCGCAAGCGAGCTTACGGTGGGCGCCGTTTGGAAGAAGGACAGGCAGCTGACGCCGGTGTGCGAGGTTTTTCTCGATTTTATTCGAGAGAGGTACGGATCGGGAACTGCGGAGTAGATCGGCTGGTAGCTTCCATGACAAAATGAGCAGCTGCCACGGTGGCCAGCTGCTCATTTATTATTTTGCTATGTTGGCTTGGCTTCAGCTACTGCGTTCAGGCACGCGCGAGCCAATCCGTAAAACGGGTCGGCGCGATACGCGCTTTGCTGTCTTCCGCAGGAACGAGCGAGCGATCGTCCACTTGACCGCCGAAGTAGCCTGCCCCGTCGTCCGTGACGACCTCGCGGTTATCCCCGTTCGCCTTCAAGAATTGGCGGACGAACGCGTCCATCCCGATCTTCTCGGGGCCGGCCACTTCGACCATGCCGTTCGCGGGCTCCGCCAGCGCATAGTCGGCCAGCGCCGCGCTCACGTCCGCGGCCGCGATCGGCTGCATGGCGGCGGACGGCAAACGGACGGTTTGACCTTCCGTCGCCGTATAGGCGATGCCGCCGGCAAACTCGAAGAACTGCGTCGCTCTGACGATCGTGTAAGGAATATGGGATGCCTGAATCAGCTTCTCCTGGGCGATCTTGGCGTTGAAATAAGCGTTGCCGGGCGGCCGGTCCGTGCCGACGATCGATAGGGCGACATAGTGACGTACGCCTGCTTTCGCCGCCTCGGATAGCAAATTTTTGGTCGACGTTTCGAAAAACGCCATCACCGCCTGCTCCTCGAACGAAGGCGAGTTGGTGACGTCGACGACGACCTGCGCGCCGGCCAGCGCCGCGGCCAGCCCTTCGCCCGTTACCGAATTGACGCCCAGGGACGGGGAAGCCGCCACCGCTTCATGCCCAAGCTTGTTCAGGTTCTGTACGAGTCCTTTGCCGATCAGTCCGCTGCCGCCGATCACTACGATTTTCATGAGTACCTCCTGGGGTTTAGCCCGTATCCCCGCTGGGCGATTGGGTTTGAATAAAGCCTGTTAATTTGTCGACATTCTTATAACGATTGAACCGGACGCTCTGTGACACGGACGAATGACGGAAGCCGCCAAGGCCAAGGTTGATTTAAATGCCGGGCGAGCTATATGTTAGTTACAAGAAGAAAACAGCCGGATAAGGAAGTGACCAGATGCAGGAGTTATACAGGCAGTACAAGGGGCGGATGTTCAACCTCGCCTACCAGCTGACCGGGTCTGTCGCCGACGCCGAAGACGTCGTGCAGGACGTATTTTTGAAAGCCTATCAGCTGCCCCCGGAGAAATTGACCGTGCCCGGACCGTATCTGTACAAAATGGTTACGAACCGCTGCCGGGATCTTTACAAGTCTGCTCGCAAGAAGCGGGAGGAATACTTTGGAGAGTGGCTGCCTGAGCCTCTGGCGGATGCGGATAACGACCCTGCGGATTCTGTCGCGCGCGACGAACGGCTGTCCTATGCCATGCTGGTGCTGCTGGAGCGGTTGACGGCGTCGGAGCGAGCGGTTTTTGTGCTGCGGGAGGCGCTCGGTTTCGACTACGGAGAGATCGCCGGGCTCATGGATAAGAGCGAGGTGAACTGCCGGAAGTTGTTCAGCCGCGCGCGCGGGAAATTAGGACTGGATGCCGAGGCGCCGCCGCTCCAAGCCCCTTCCGCCTCCGAAGAATGGGTAGACGGGTTCGTGGCCGCTCTCAGACAGGGGAACATGAGCCGGCTGCTGTCCATGCTCGATCCCGACGTCGTGCTGCTGCCCGATGGCGGAGGCAAGGTGCAGGCGGCCGTTAACCCGATTCATACCGCAGAGCGCGTGGCCAAGTTCCTTATGGGCGTCATCCGCAAAACCGCGACGTTCGAAGGCGAAGCGGACGTCCGCATGGAGCGCATCAACGGGGAACCCGGCATGATTTTGCGCTCCGAGGACGGCGTCGTTCATACGGCGGCCCTGTTCCGCGTTGAGGGCGGGCTCATCCGGAGCCTGTATATTTTGCGCAATCCGGACAAGCTTAAGTCGCTTAAATAGGTTGATTCTGACAGCTGTCTGTCAGAGAGCATCGCGGCCATTGGAAAAGGAATCGACGGCCCCCCTGCGGATTCAGTAAAATACCGGATATCGGGGGGAGGTGGCTTCTTTGAAGGTGGAACGGCTGCTCGGCATCACGATGATGCTGCTGAGCCGGCGCCGGGTGAATGCCCAGACGCTGGCCGACAAGTTCGAGGTCTCGCACCGCACGATCTATCGCGATCTGGAAACGATCAACGCCGCGGGCATCCCGATCGTGTCGTTCACGGGGAGCGATGGGGGCTACGAGATTATGGAGCAATTTCGCATCGATCGGCAGATCGTCACGCTGGACGACCTGCAGTCGATTCTGACGGCGCTGAAGGGCGTGCGCGCGTCGCTGGACGACGAGGAGATGGACGGGCTGCTGACGAAGATCAAGGCGCTGGTCGCCAGGTCGGAGCAGAAGCAGCTGGAGGAAGCGGGCGAGACGCTGATCTTCGATACGAACCTGTGGCACGGCGGGGGGGATCAAGGACCGGACGATTTTGGCGCAGCTGCGGCAGGCATCGAAAAACCGCACGGTCGTTTCGTTCGCTTACACGAGTACGGACGGGGCGGCTGAGGCGCGGGAGGTCGAGCCGATCGGCCTGGCGTGGAAAGGGTATGCCTGGTACCTGTACGCGTATTGCAGGCTGCGCGGAGATTACCGGACGTTCAGGCTATCCCGGGTGGAAGGACTGCGCGTGCATATGGAACGGTTCGCGAATCGCGGCGTGCGAATGGAGGAGCTCGATGCGCGCTGGGGCAACCAGGAGCGGGGGCCGGAGATCGAGCTAGTGCTGCGGTTTCGCCCGCGGCTGCGCGTGCGCGTCGAGGAGACGTTCGGCGCGGACCGGGTGGAGGTGCGGGAGGACGGCTCGCTGCTGGTCAGGGCCAGCTACCCGGACAACCACTGGATGTACGGCATGATCCTCGGCTACGGCCCGGACGTTCGGGTGCTGGAGCCGTCCGCCGTGGCGGCGAAGATTCGCGCCATGGGGGCGCAAATTGCCGCGATCTATGAGGAAGCGCCGGCGGATGCGGCTGTTCGGTGAGCAGGTGCAGGCGCGGGAGTACCGGGAGCGGAGAGAGTCCTGGCGGCAGAGGAGCCGAGGGGCTGCAAGCGAGAAATGCAGCTTTGGCCCCGTCACGGTGTATGAATCGCCGCTATGGCAGCAGCCTAATTATAGCTTTGCGTCGAGCCACGATCGGATAAGCGGCAGCGCCTGGGCAGCTTGCATGGCTTGGGTATGGTCGAGCCCCTCGAGCATTCGGACTTCCCAGCTGAATGCCTCAAGAGCTGCGCGGTTGCTGGCGAAGGCGCCGGCGATATCGACCGTGACGCCGCCGAAGGCGTCTCCGTACGCGATGATATCGTTTGTGCCAGCGAAGCAGAGACGCGGCATACGAATCTGCGCTTGTGCCATACGATCGTCGAAGTCTTGCAGCGCCTCGTACAGCGTGACGAACTGCCGGGTCTGATCGCGATTCATAGCGACCTCGACGGTAGACCAATCAAAATCCTCCCAGGAGGAAGCATCTGCAGAGCTTCCGCCCCAGCCATCGGCGATACTCCCGCCCTCGCCCGACATGGCGTACGTGGCCTGCGTGACCTGCAGCATCTCCCGATACGGGCCGCCTATGGGAGGATAGCCGCCCATGATCAGCGCGGAGAGTCTGTCAGTGCGCAGGGCCAGCTGCATGCCGGCAAGCGCCAGCCAGGAGTAGCCATAGTAAGCAAAACGAGCCGCACCTGCAGCGTCCGCGATGGCGAGAAAGTCTGCCGCCACATTGCCCGGCGTCAGCGTATCCTGCTTCGGCGTGCTAAGCACGTGGCCTTCGTAGTCGAAGGCAATGACGCGATATCGGTCGCGAAGACCGTCAATCAACGTTCGTCCGAGTGCAGGGTCCGTGCCCCATTTGCGCATTTCTTCCGCCTTCGGCCCTTCTAACGGCCAGGGATTCACCGGTAATAAGATGGCAGGCCCGTCCCCTTCGACCTCGACTTGTATCGGATGGCCGTCGTGCATGGCAACTTCGATCATCTTCCCGCTCCCTTCCCCATAAGTTATTCCACGTCATCCGCAAACGTATATTTTCCATCATGCAGCGACTGCAGCAGCCGTCTGGTAGCCGTTACGGCGTGTTCCATATAACCGGCCCACATGCCGACAAGCTCCGGATGTTTGGATGGATCAGACGGTTGAGACTCGGTCGGCAGCGTCCGCAGAAATACGGCGGATGCTTCCTGCGCGGCCAGCCGTTCCTCAAGCAGCGCGATGACCTGTGTCCGGGACAGCGTCTCCATAAACGCAATGCCCGCCGCCATCTGCTGAAATTCGTTGCTTTTCAGCGCCGATTCGAGCAGCGTCTTAAATTCCGCTTCGCCATCCGGGGTCAGCGTGTATTCGGTCCTCGCAGGCCCGCGCTTGACGGGATCGCCCGAGTCCTCGGCCCGGATCAGGCCTTGGGCTGCCAGCTTATCCATTGCATGATAAATCGAGCCAGGCTTGATATTTGTCCAGGTCTCGGCCCGCCAGGCGGTCAGATCCTGATGAACGCCGTAACCGTGCGTGACCCCCCGTCTCCGGATCGTGCCCAAAACGAGTAATCTCACTGACGACAATCGTATCAGCTCGCTTTCCTAATCAGTCATGTCCATTATATATTTTCTATTCAAATTTGAATAGATATAAAGACGCTTGACGAGCAACAGGCAATCGCCTAACATCTACCATAATTTGCGCTTGGAAACGTTAATGGATCGCCCCGGCGAGTCCGTACGCAAGCATGCAAGGCGCGTTAAACAGTATTCGCTATGCCCGCGAAAACCGGGTTCCTATACTTGGTACCTGCGGCGGATTTCAGCATATGATCATCGAATTCACGCGGGACGTCATGGGCTTGGCAGCGGCCGACCACGCAGAGATCCATCCCGAAAGCCCGATGCTGCTCGTCACGCCGTTGTCGTGCGCTTTCCGTGAGCACACGCACCGGTTCCTGCTGACGCCCGGATCCCGAACCGCTTCCGCTTACGGCACAAACGAGACGATCGAGCAATATGGTATCTGCAACTACGGGCTCAATCCCGCGTTCGCAGCGCAAGTATCGCAGGCTGGATTCCGCATCACAGGGGTCGATGAGGACGGAGAGACGCGCATCATGGAGCTGGATGGACATCCCTTCTGCTTCGGCACGCTGTTCCAGCCGGAGCGGTCTGCGTTTAAGGGGATCGTGCACCCGCTTATTCGCGAATTCGTTCGGGCAGCAGCGGCAGACGCCAGGCCAAGCAAGGGAGTTGATTGAATAGAAGAAGCGGCTATCACCCCCGCAAAAAAAATGCGCGGTAACGCAATGAAATTGCGGTTACAAAGGCTTTGTCGGATTTTATCATAAATGTAGTACTTTATGACCAATCCGAATGAGGAAGTGCACCTATGAAGATCACCGTTGCGAAGAAAATGTACGCCAGTTACCTCCTTGTCCTGATCCTGCTGGTTCTTGTCGCCGTTTTCGGCTTGCAGGGGATGAACAAAATCCAAGACCAGACGAACAATATCGTCACGGACGCGATTCCCGTCTCGATGGCCGCTTCCAATCTCATGACCTCGCTCGTCAACGAAGAGACGGCGACGAGAGCTTTTCTGATCGGCGGCGACGAGAAATATCTGGATACTTACCAGAAAGGCGTACGGGGCGTGCAAGCCGATCTGCGCGATATCGACGGTCATCTCCCGAACCATCCTACGATGAAGGCGCTGATCGACGAAGCGAAGCCGAGAATCGAGGCGATCGAGCAATACTTCGAGGCGCAGATTGCGCTCGTGCGTGCCGGCAACATCAAGGAAGCGCAGCAGAAGGTCGGTGACGGCAAGGCGCTGTTCGCCGATTTCCGGGAGACGCACGGCAAGATCGAGCAGGATATCGCAAAGATTATAAGCGATGCCTCTCAGAGGGCTTCAAACGCGAAGCAGAATGCGCAGACGCTGATGTTCGTGGTCAGCGGCATCGCGCTCGCGGCGACGTTGGCCCTGGCCTATGCGATGACGCGCAGCATATCCGGTCCGGTCCGTCTCGTTACCCGCACGCTAGGAAGCGTGGCGAGCGGAGATCTGACCGCGGACGAGCTCCGCATCCGGAACAAAGACGAGATCGGCGAGATGGTCGCATCGCTGAACGTTATGACGGACAGCCTGAGGCAGCTGATCGGACTGACGTCGGCTTCCGCCCACAACGTGTCGGCCGCTTCGCAGCAGATCTCGGCGAGCACGGAGGAGATCGCCGGCAGCAGCGCCAGCCAGGCCGATGCTTCGCTGACGATGAATCATCTCTTTAAGGAGCTGTCGGCGGCGATCTATTCGGTCGCGCTCAACGCGGAGGAAGCGGCGGATTTGTCGAACCGTTCGCTCGACATCGCGAAGACGGGCGGCGGCGTGGTCCGCGCTTCCATCGCCGGCATGAACGCGGTCAGCTCGCAGATGAACAAGCTGGAGACGGACTCGAACAAGATCGGCGAGATCATCGAGGTCATCGACGATATTTCCGACCAGACCAACCTGCTCGCGCTGAACGCGGCGATCGAGGCGGCCAGGGCCGGCGATCAAGGACGCGGGTTCGCGGTCGTCGCCGACGAAGTGCGCAAGCTGGCGGAGCGCAGCGGCGAAGCTACCAAGCAGATCACGGCGATCATCCGGGGCATTCAGCAGAGCACCCGGCAGAGCGTGCGCGCGGTCGCGGACGGCGTCGCCTCGTCGATCCAAACGGGTGAAGCCTTCGACCAGATCATCGATACCGTCCAGCGGACCTCGGAAAAAGTCACGGAAATCGCGGCAGCCAGCGAGGAGCAATCGGCCCAAGCCAACGAGGTGCTGAAGTCGGTGGAGCACGTGGCGTCGGCAAGCGAAGAATCCGCCGGCGCGGCCGAGCAGACGGCGGCAACTTCGCAGACGCTGGCGACGCTTGCCGAGCAGCTCAGCGCATCGATCCAGCGGTTCAAGGTCAAGCGGTAAACGTCGGCGTCCATACCTCAATTGGCCGGCATCCCGCCATGAACGAATTTCTCATCACATATGGACAAAGAGCCCGCTCCAATGCGAATCGGAGTGGGCTCTTCGCCTTTCAAGATTAAACGATTTTTTCAATGCAGGCGATTTGGTTGCCATTAATGATCAGGGTCAGCTTGTCAGAGACGGGAACGATATCCGGGAAGGCAATCGTTCCATTGTCCATCGTTACCGTAAAGCGGGGTTTGCCATGCGAGTCAAACGAATAGACGTTGCCGACGTTGGCGCTGAAGTAGACGTTGCCGCTCCGGTCCGAACGCATCGTGAACGAAGCCAGGCTAATACCTCTGGCTATATCCGTCTTGGACAATTGAAAGCGCCATTTGGTTTTTCCGGTTGCCCAGTCTTTGTCCGTCAAGGTATTCGTAGGTTCATCCAGCTCGTAAAAGCCTCCGGACTGATCGAGGGGACCGCCCGCCGTGAACTGATAAAGCATCTTCTTGTCAGTCAAAGGAGAGAGCCGGCCGTTTTTGTCAAAAGAATAGGCTTTGAGGGTACGCTTATGTGTACTGAAGTCGAACTTATGCGAGATCAGGTAGCCCTCCCATATAAAATAACCGACATCGGGCTGTACGGCAGCCGACCATTGGACGACGCCTTGCTGATCGATCTGCAGCAGCGCGCCGTCAAAATGAAGATAAGTAAAGCCCTTTCCATCGCAAAAGAGATCCAAGAGATTCGCGGCTTGGTAGGTATGGCCGCCAGATGTGAATCGAGACAAATTCCAGCGAACGGCACCGTCCGGTTTGTAAGAGGTAAGACCTTCCGTCGTCAGCAGCAAAAGATTGCCGTTGGCATCGCCGGCATTCGGATAGCCCAGCACAAATCCGCCTTTGTCTACGACCTTTTGGACGGTTACGGACGGAATGCTCACATGCGTGCCCTGGACGCCGATTCGCTCGATGCCGCTAAGCAGCAGCAAAGTCTCGTCCCTTTCTCCCGACAGACCGATATGACCGTCTCCTTCATTTAGAAAATAGACCGTTCCGTCTGCTCCGACTGTCCGGGTACGATTGAAATCAATTTGCAAGGGCATCTCCCAGAGGACGTTTCCATTCAGGTCCATCGACATCGCGGAGTCGAAGGAGGTGACCAGTATTCGATTGCCGCCTGCAATGAAGTCAGCCTCGTAATTCTGATAAGGGCTAGAATCCTCAAGAGACCATTTCAGTCTGTATTCTTTTTGCGTTTTTGAGTACCCAGTTTTTTCCCCGGTCGTCCTTGAGTTTAAGTTTTTGAGTAACGGTCATCGGGTCGACCTGCACGGTCTGCGCCTGTCCCGATTTTTTGACCGCCGAGGCTGCCGTCGCAGAACTCTGCGTGAAAAAGACCAATGCTAAAACAATCGTAAATCCGGCCAACCCTATTCGTCTCATCCGACAGATCCTCTCCATACCAAAGGTGAATAGAAAAACTGCGTTTTCCAACTAGATATTACCATATGGGAATCGTGCTTGATATCTTCGTCTTGCAAAACAACTAAATATTGACCTGGAGTTGGCTCCAGACTCTACAATAGGCATAGCGAGACGAGAGGAGGCGTTCGGATGTATTCGATCGGCCAAGCGGCGGAGCTGACCGGGTTCAGCATCGATACGATCCGGTACTACGAGAAGATCGGGTTGACGAAGCCGGCGGAGCGGAGCCCGGGAGGGCTGCGGTCGTACAGCGAGGACGACGTGAAGCGGCTGTCCTCTTTGCATTGCCTGAAGCGGACGGGGCTCGCGCTGGAGGAGATGAAGGCTTTTCTGCAGGAAGGAAGGTGCTTCGCGAATCCCGCGTTCCCGCTGAGCGGCGAGGACCGGGAGGCGATCGAGAGCCGGACGCGCATACTGGGGGGGAGCATCTGATCCGCATGGAGGCGCAGTACCGGGCGCTGGCCGACGTGATCGGGCAGACGAAGGAGAAGCTGGACTTTTACCAAGAGCTATTGAATAAGGAGGCTGTGGCGAAATGAAAATCGCGTCGATCGGATCGGGGCAGATAGGCGGAACGCTCGGCAAGCGGTGGGCGGCGCATGGGCATGAAGTAATAGCATGGTTTATCGTGTAGCGGTCGTCGGCGGGGGCGCCATCGCGGAATCCCATCTGGAGGCGATCGCCCGGATGGAGCAGGTTCAAAGCGCTGCCGTGGCGGATCTGGTCGGTGAGCGCGCGGAGGCGCTTGCGGGCAAGTACGGAGCGGCTCCGTACACCGACTATCGGGAGATGATCGTCCGGGAGCGGCCGGATATCGCCATCGTCACGCTGCCGCATTATTTGCACAAGGAGGCGGCTATGTTCTGCCTGGCGCAAGGCTGCCATGTGCTGCTCGAGAAGCCCATGGCGCTGGACGTCGAAGAGTGCGACGAGATCGTCGAGGCGGCGCGGCGAAGCGGGTCCGCGCTGCTCGTCGGGCATACGCAGCATTATATTCCGGAGAACCGGGCGGCCAAGCGGATCATCGAGGAAGGCAGCCTGGGCCGGCTGGTCATGGTCAACGACGTTCGCAACGTTTACTATTTCCGGGAGGACCGCCCGTCCTGGTTTTTCAAGCAATCGCTCGCCGGAGGCGGCATTCTGATGAATCTGGGCTCCCATTCGATCGACAAGATCACCTGGCTAGCAGGGTCCGAGGTGGACAAGGTCTCGGCCTCGGTTAGCGGCCAGGGGAGAAGGGCGATATCGAGGGAGGCGGCATGGCGTTTCTGCGCTTGCGAAGCGGCTTGCCGGCTACGATCTCGCTGTCGGGCTACAAGGGATATGCGCGGAACGAGACCGAGCTCGTCTTCACGGATGGCATGCTGCGGCTCGAGACGGGCAAAGCGCTCTGGATCAGCCGCGGCGGGGACTACGAGCGGGTGGAGACGGAGGCGCAGGAGTCGCCTTTCGTCCTGCAGCTCGAGGACTTGATCGCCTGTATCGAAGGACGGCGGAACGCGGCGGATTTGCTCGCGCACTCCTGGCACGCGATCGCGGTCGTGCGGGCGATCTATGCTTCGGGCGCTTCGGGACGGGAGGAGACGGTGACGCCTTAGGGAAGGCGTCCGTTTAAGGCCGTCACCCGATTTCTCCGTATTTAATGGGAAGCGTCATGCGCTTCCCTTTCGTCGTTATTTCGATGCCGACGCCTTTGGACAGCCATGCTCGTTCCAACTGCCCCGCCGTAGCGAAAGTGTGCTTCAGCACGGTCTCCGTATAAGGCTTTAACAAAAATGGCGTTTTTCCGTTTCTATCGTCCTCGGTCACTTCGACCCGATCCAAGCCGACCGCATCGCGCAACGGCGGGTTTAGGAATACGATGGCGGCTTTAAAAGAAGCGTCCGCATCGGCCTGGTTCGCGATCGCGGCGTACACCTCCAGCGTATTTTCCTCGGCATTCCATCTCACGAGGCTTTGCTGCTCGAGCATGATCCCCTTCTTGGAAGATCCGAACAAAGGGGCGCAAGCCGTGCAGCACAGAATCAGGGCGATTAGGGTGAAAACGGCACATTTAAACATGGACCTTCCTCCGGAAATGGTCATGGCTCAAACAATTGATCCAGCTTGCTAAAAAAGAACGCCCGGCTCCATGACGACTCCGCTTAATTGATCGACCGTGCCCGGACAGAGCAGCACCTTCAAGGTTCGGTCGGTAGAACCGTTCGCATAATGCAAAAGGACGTCGAAGAAATTCACCGAAGCTGGACAGCTCTTAAATGCGACCGACGGATGCGATTCATTTATTTGCTGGACGATCGGGTCCATTTCCTCGTTTTGAATGATCCTATGGCCTAGGACGACATTCGGCGTTTGTTTTTTGACGACTACGATGTATTCGGGGGTCGGCGGCAACGGTTGAAAGACGTTTTCCGTCTTTTTGTCGTTGCTGCATCCCGTAAGAGCCGTCGCTAGCACGAAGAAAAGCAGCACAGTCCACTTCATAGCGGCATCCTCCATGCGCGGGATTCATTCCTATTTTCCATATGATGGTTAGACGCGCATGTATGGAGAAAAGTTCCTGGCCGTCGTCCCGCAGCTCGCAGTGGCGCTGGCAGGCATAACTTGCAGTGGAGAAAAGAAGCCGTTCAAGCTATCCTATTGGATATGAACCGATAGAATGGGGAAACCGATTCAACCATGAATGCGCAGATCCTAACCACGAAGCTGTATATCCCCGTGTCCCGGTCCGAGACCGTTCAGCGACCGCGTCTGTTCGAGCGATTAAACGACGGTCTGGACCGCAAGCTCACCCTTGTCTCCGCTTCCGCCGGTTTCGGCAAGACGACGCTAATCGGCGAGTGGGCGGCCGGATGCGGCCGTCCTGTCGCATGGCTCTCCCTGGACGAACGGGATAACGATGCCGCGCGTTTTCTGGCCCATCTCGTCGCTGCGGTGAACAGGATGGCCGAGTCTATCGGAGGAGACGGAGGCCTCCCGCGCATCTCCCAACCGTCGTCCGTCGAAACCGCGCTGAACGTCCTGCTGAATGAGGTCGCGGTCTTTCCGACCCCCTTCGTTCTGGTTCTCGACGATTTCCATGTCATCCGCGCGAAACCGGTCGACGATGCGGTTGCCTTCCTGCTTGAGCTACTCCCCCCCGCAAATGCACCTGATCATCGCGACCCGGGAGGATCCGCAGCTGCCGTTAAGCCGATTGCGCGTACGCGGCGACTTGACCGAGCTGCGTGCCGCGGACCTGCGCTTTTCCGCCGCCGAAGCGGCCGCATTCTTCAACGAGGCGATGGGCCTGGCGCTATCGGCGAACGAGATAACCGCATTGGAGAGCCGTACCGAGGGCTGGATCGCGGGGCTCCAGCTGGCTGCGCTCTCCATGCGGGGGCGCGAGGACATTCCGGCATTTATTCGGGCGTTCGCCGGGGACAACCGGTACATCATCGACTATCTGGTCGAGGAGGTCCTGCGCCATCAGCCGGAATCGATGCGGCGCTTTCTGCTACAAACGTCCATACTCGAGAGGTTGTCCGGGCCGCTGTGCGATGCCGTCACCGGCGAAGGGGAGGGCAGCGCGCGGTTAGAAGCGCTGGAGAAAGGCAATTTTTTTGTCGTCCCGCTGGACGACAGGCGCGAGTGGTATCGGTACCATCAACTCTTCGGCGAGGTGCTAGCCGTCCATTTAAAGGCGGACCAGCCGGATCGGGCGGCCGTGCTGCACCGGCGCGCAAGTCTGTGGTACGAACAGCATGGCTCGGCGGCCGACGCGATTCGTCACGCTTTGGCGGGGGGGCGATGTCGCGCGAGCGGCAGACCTGATCGAACGTGCCTGGCCTGAGATGCGGAGACTTAGACAAGGGCTCGTGGTATCGGGCTGGTTGAGAGCGCTGCCCGACGAGCTGATACGCCGCAGACCCGTCCTGAGCGTCGAATTCGCCTGGGCGTTAATGGCGGGCGGGGAGTTCGGGGCCGTCGAGGCGCGTCTTCGGGACGCGGAACGCTGGCTGGAAACAACCGCGAGTCCCGTCAGCATGGCCGACAGGGTCGTCGTGGACGAAGAGGAGTTCCGTCATCTTCCGGGCACGATCGCCGGATATCGCGCCGCGCTTGCCCAGGTGCTAGGCGATATTCCGGCAGCGATCCAACAGGCCAGGCGGGTCCTCGAGCTCGTGCCGGAGGGAGACCATCTTCGGCGCGGCGCTGCGGCAGCGCTCTTGGGACTGGCGGCGTGGACGAGCGGCGATCTCGAGACCGCGTACCGGATGTTCGACGAGGGCATGGCCGGCGTGCTGCTTGCCGGGATTATCTCGGACGCGATCGGGGGGCGCGACCGCCTTGGCCGATATCCGGATCGCGCAAGGGCGGCTGCGGCAAGCGATGCGGGTCTACGAGCGCGGATTGGAGCTGGCCGAGGCGCATGGCGAGCGTCTGTCGCGGGGGACGATCGATATCTACGTGGCGATGAGCGAGCTCGACCGCGAGCGCAACGATCTTCCAACCGCTCTGAACCGCCTGTCGACAAGCAAGGAACTGAGCGAGCGCGCCCTTCGCCCGCAAGTCGGCTCGCGCTGGCACGTCGCCATGGCCCGGATCGCGGAGGCGAACGGGGATCTAAGCGGCGCGCTCTCTCTTCTCGAAGAGGCGGAGCGGCTGTATAAAGGCCACTTTTTCCCCAATGTGCGTCCGGTCTCGGCGATGAAAACACGGGTTTGGCTCGGGATGGGGAAGCTGGACGATGCCCTCGATTGGGTGCGGGAGCAGAGATTGTCCGACGAGGACGAGCTGTCCTATCTGCGTGAGTTCGAGCACGTCACGCTCGCCAGGACGCTCCTGGCGAAGTATCGGCGCGATCGCGCGGACCGTTCGATCAGTCAGGCATCGAGGCTGCTGGAACGCTTGCTCCAAGCGGCGGAGGCAGGCGGGAGAACGGGGGAGCTCGATCGAGATTCTGATCCTGCAGGCGATGGCTCACGATGCCCGAGGTAACCGTCCTGCTGCGCTTGGGCCGCTGGAACGCGCCTTGGCGTTAGCCGAATCGGAAGGCTACGTCCGCGTCTTTGCGGACGAAGGCCCGCCCATGGCCGCCTTGCTTGAAGCTGCTTTAAAACAGGGAGTCTCCTCCGGTTATATCCGCCGGCTGCTATCCGCGTTCGGCAGAGCCGAGCGCGGAGCGACGCACAAGCAGGCGCTGCACGAGCCGTTGAGCGATCGGGAGCTGGAGGTGCTTCGGCTGTTCCGAACCGAACTGAGCGGTCCGGATATGGCCCGCATGCTCCATATCTCTCTGAACACGCTGCGATCCCATACGAAGAATATCTATAGCAAGCTTGAGGTGAACAACCGCCGCGCGGCCGTTCGCCGGGCGGAAGAGCTCGATTTAGACTAGCGCATTCGCGTCTCGTTATAGCCCCGTTCCTGGTCGGTTTAGCGGCCGGCGCGGGGCTTTTTTGCGCTGCATAAATCACCACTTGTGGTGATGCGGACTCCTCGCGCGAGCATGTATCTTAACCTTAGCGGAAGCACAAAGGAGGAAGCGCAAATATGAAAGGGTCACAAGGATCTCCGGAGAGCGACGGGGAGCCAAGACGGTACGAGATTCGCGTAAAAGGACATCTTGATCCCAGATGGGGAGATCGGTTCGAAGGGTTAAGTTTTACCCGCGACAGCAACGGAACGACCGTCCTCCGCGGCCCGGTGGCCGATCAGGCGGCTCTTCATGGCTTGCTCAGGAATATACGCGATCTGGGCTTGCCGTTGATTTCCGTCGTCGGGGTGAGCTCCGAACGTGCGAACGAGCCTGCGTTCAAGATAGAGACAGACTATACGACTTCGATGATAGAGGAGACGAATCGATGAACGCAATCCGCACGACCGCAGGAAGCAACAAGATCACCGCCCCCGGCCTCATTCGTTGGTCAGGCGTGGCGGCGATGCTGGCAGGGATTCTGTTCATCGTCATCCAGATGATTCACCCGGCCGATGTTCTCTCGTCCGTCACTACCGACGCATGGGCCATTGCCCATTACTTAACCATCTTGATGAGTCTCCTCGCCTTGATCGGCATGACGGGGATCTACGCCAGGCAAGCGGAGAAGGCCGGATGGCTGGGCTTAGCCGGCTATCTCCTGTTCAGCCTCGAGTTTGCGCTTCTTATGGCGCTTACCTTCATCGAAGCTTTTATCTTGCCGCTGCTCGCGACCGACGCGCCGAAGATCGTGGAGGGATTCCTGGGGCTTTCAAGCGGAGCGGGCAGCGAGGTTGACCTGGGCGCGCTTGCCGCCGCGGGACCGGTCTCGGCCGTGGCGTATTTGCTCGGCGGTCTGCTGTTCGGCATCGCCACGTTCCGCGCGGGCATTCTATCGCGCGGGGCGGCCGGCTTGCTCGCCTTTGGCGCCGTCGCTTCTCTGGCCGCCGCCGTGCTCCCGCACGAGCTCGGCCGGCTCGCGGCAGTGCCGATGGGGTTGGGACTGGCCTGGCTGGGATACGCGCTTTGGTCTGAAAAGCGCGAGCTCGCCTAGACGTTAGAAAAGAACAGGAGCCGGCTACACGGCTCTTGACGCGCGACGTTAAAAAGGATCGAGCACAAGCTGCTTGGTCTTTTTTTCTGTGCGTTCGAAGCATCGCTTGACGTTCTTACACCTGTAAGTTATTATTTACACATGAAAAACAATAATGTTAACCCAGGGGGGAGACGAAGTTCTTGCGATGCTGTCGGCGCTTGCCAATCCGCACAGGCTGCGGATCGTAGCCGCGCTGGCGACCGGCGGACGCAACTATGTCAGCCAGCTCGCGCGCGAGATCGGGATCAGCCGTCCGCTGCTGCATCTGCATCTGCAGAAGCTTGAGGCTGCCGGCCTCGTCGTCAGCCAGCTCGAACTGTCTCCCGACGGCAAGGCGCTGAATTTCTTCGAAGTGACCGACTTCGGCCTTGAACTCACGCCGGCGGCCATCGCGCAGGCGGCGAAGTCGCTGACCGACCAATCTGAACAGTAGAGGTGCACCATGTCCGGAAGTATGTATTTGTTAACGATTTGCCTGCCGCTCGCGACGCTGTTGCTAATCTTCGGCATGCGGTATTTCTCGGCCATCCAGCAAGCGAAGCTGCGGTTCGCGAACGACGAGGCTTATCGACAGCTGGCGGAGCGGGCCGTGGCGGGCCAGATGGAGGCCGCGACCGCGCTAGCTTCCATCGAGGCGTCGCTCTCGGACCTCAAGACGCGCGTCGGAACGATCGAGAAGGTTCTTCAAGAAGTGGGATAACCCGAGGTCTAGGCGCCGGAGGGGTTGCGAGCGTACGCGATGAAAAAATCACAAGAAGACGAGGAGACGCGCACATGAGGGAAGTATCGCCGTTTCGCCTGTATTTGCTGAGAGCCGGTTATTTATTTGTCGCCGTCGGTCTTGCGTTTTTTTATGTGGCCGGACTTCATTCGGCAGATGGCTCATCCGGATCCGCAAAGGGAGCTGATGGACGGCGTGGTCCCATGCATGCAGGCGGCTTTGAGCTTGCTGGCGCTGCTTGGGCTGCGTTACCCCTTGCGAATGCTGCCCGTGCTGCTATGGGAGATGCTGTGGAAGGCGATCTGGCTGCTGGTCGTGGCGCTCCCGGCCTGGTCCTCAGGCCAGATGACCGACGCGATCGCGGAGAATGTGTTCGCCTGCGCGTTTGCCGCTGTCGTCGCCGTCACCGTGCCTTGGGACTATGTGTTCAAGCAGTTCGCGGGAAAGCCGGGAGATCGGTGGGGAAAGGCGGCGGCGATGAGGACCGGTACGGACGTCTGACACTTTTGCGCGATAGGCGTCTTTGTTTTATTCGCAAAACGATTAAAAAAGCCGCCAGGGCATTCGCCCGGCGGCTTCTCCAATGAGCGGGGACGTTAACCCGCCATATTGTTGCGCGATCCCGTCTTCGAGAAGACCGAGATATGATCGACCTTGCCCGTAGACTTCGGAATGACGAATTTCAGCTGAAATTCCTTGCCGGTCTCGTAGACGTAAATCGTGTCGTCGCCGTTTTTGGTCGTGGACGACGGCTTGCCGAGCGTCTGCTCGATTTGCAGCAGCGTCAGCTTCTGAAGCTTGGCGTCGCTGGAGCGGATATCGAAGAGCTGGCTGCCTTTGTTGTAGCCGAATACGGCATGGTGCTTGCCGTACACGGCGTAAAAGCCCTTGCCCGCCATGTCGTCCGAGTCGGCTTTGCCCCAGTCGTCCCGCACGTCGTCGATGAGCGAATCGTGCACGACGTACTTGATGCCGGGCGCCTTGCCTTCTTTGGCGAGCTTCATCAGCTCTTTAATCTGAGCCGCGACCTCCGCGGAGATCTTGGTCGGCGCGGCCGAGGCCGAGGCTGATTCGCTTGCCGGCGCGCCGACCGAAGGGGAGGCCGCCGCATCGGTCCCGCTGCCGGCTGAAGCCGAAGGCGAAGCGGGAGCCGATGCCGATGCGGAAGCGGAAGGCGATGCGCTTGGCGCGTCGTTTCCGGAAGAAGAAGCCGATCCGGCGGCGTTGCATGCGGCGAGTACGAGCACGCCGGCCAGCACGAAGCCGTAGGATGCCTTTTTTGAAAGATGCCTTCATGATGCGGCCTCCTTAAAATGATTGCCTTATTTCAGTTTGGCGACGCCGACGGCGATCTGCTCCATCTTCGCCTTGTTAAGCGCGCCGTCCGGGGAGCTGATCGTCACGAACCGGTCGTCGAGCTTGAAGGTCAGCATGTCGGTGCCGGAAGGCTTATACCACTTGGCTTGAACGCCGTTCGACAGAGTGACCTTCGTGCTGTCGTAGCCGTCCGAGTAATCGCGAGGCGATACGCCGACCGTCATGTGGGAAAAGAGGAAGTTCACGCCGTCGCCGGTCGCCGCGGCTTGCTTGAAGGCGTCGTCGCCGGCCATGAGCGTCGGCGCGTAAGCCGTCGTGAAGCCGTCGAACCCGGCAAAGGCGGTCTTGATCGCTTTAAACTGCGCATCGGTGTACGAGACGATGGCCAGACCGGCCGTGCTGTCGGATTGCTTGGCGACGCCGACGGCGATTTTCTCGAGCTGCGCCTTGGACAGCGAGCCGTCCATGGAGCTGAGCGTCACGAAGCGGTCGTCGAGCTTGAAGGTCAGCATGTCGGTGTCGGACGGCTTATACCACTTGGCCTGGGCGCCGTTCGACAGGGTCACGTTCGTGCCGTCGTACTCGAAGGAATAATCGCGAGGAGAGACGTTGACGACCATGTGCGAGAAAACGAAGTTCACGCCGTCGCCGGTCGCGGAAGCTTGCTTATACGTATCGTTCGCTGCCATCAGCGTCGGCATGTACGGCGTCGTGAAACCGTCGAATGCCGCGAACGCCGTCTGAATCTCCTTAATTTGCGCCGTGGTATAGCCGATGCTGGCCAGATCCGCAGATTGCGGAGGCGTATTCGGCTTAGCCGTGGTGATCACAACCTGATTCGTCTTCGGGTCGAAGGTCAGTTGGACGTCCAGGGCGCCGGCCAGCGCGCGAACCGGGAGATACGTCGTGTCGTGGTATGTGATCGGGGTGAGCTTGTTGCCGTTCGCGTCCGTCGGTGCATAGGCGGAGCCGTTAACCTTGATGCCGATGCCGCTGTTCAGGAAGGCCGTGATTTTTTGCATATTCGTGCCTGCGTAGACGCCTGCCGCGCCCGTGATCGTCATGCCGAGCACCATCGCGCCGAGTACCGATTTTTTCATCATCTTGTTATTCATGTGTTCCATCTCCTTAAGGGGTTTGTTGTTTTTTTAAAATCGATGATTTCCGTGACGGGCAGGTCGCCCTTGCCCGCGGCCGTGACGCCTAGCCTCGTGCCGGAGGGATTCCAGCTGAGCGGATATTGGGGAAAAGCGTTCGGGACGACGGGCACGACCATGCCCGAAGCCGCGTCGAACAGGTAGACGCCGTTCATGCCGCTGCGGTCTTCCGCGTATACGGCGAAGGCGAGCTTCACGGCGTCGGCGGACCAGCTCATGTAAGGGATCAGATCTCCCTTGCCGATCGCAGAGCCTTGCTGGCGTCCGTCCACGCCGTAGAGGAGCAGACGCGCGGCCGTTCCGTCCGGGCCGGGGCCCGTCGATACGGCGATTCTGGTACCGTCCGGCGCGACCTCGAAGCCGGATACGCCGGTGGCGAGCACGGTCGGCTTCGAAGCGGCTCCATACGCCAGCGTCTTCAGGTTCTGAGCCTGATCCGTGTAGTAGACGATACCGTTCGACGCCGTGAACTTCGTGAACTGCTCGGTCTTGGGATCGTCGAGCGTCATCTTGGATACGGTGCCGTCCGTCTTGACGGCCAGGATGTCGCCGCGTCCGTCCATGGCGCCGGCCGCGAGGAGGTAGGTGCCTTCGTCGACCCAGCCGCCCGACTCGAGATAGTTGGCGCCCGTGATCTCGGTCATGCCGCCGGTGGCGACGTTTTTGACGAAGTTGCGGGCCGTATATTTATCCTTCCACTGCTGCACGAAGGCGAATTTGCCGTCGGGAGACGGCAACTCCTTTACGAGAGGAGCTGCGTCTCCTTCCGTCTCCAGCTCCTTGGCGGGCCGGCGAGCGTCGTTCGTCAGATCGACGGTTTCGGGCGTGTAGGTGAACTTGGCTTCCTCCGTATCGGTGCCAGGCTTTTCGAGCTTCGTCGTCGTGATCCGGAGCGCATCGTCCGAGAGCCAGGCGTCGATCGCCGCGCCCTCGAAGCGGTGGATGCGTTCGATCGCGACGTCGGCGCGCTTCGGCGCGTCCGTCTCCTTGACGACGGTCAGCTTGCGATCGCCGCCGCCCGCGCCTTGCGCGGCGGACGAATCGTCCGTCTGTCCGGCGCTTGCGCCGGAGTCGACGGGGACCGGCTCGCCGTTTTTGGCGCTGCAGGCCGTCAGTTCCAATGCGAGCATGAGCAAAAGCGTGAGCTTAACGGCGATCTCTCCTTTTTTGGTTCGGCATGACAGGTCCTCCTGACTGATGTGGATCTCGCCAGGGAGCAGCTGCGGCGAGGCGCCCATACCGCGCTGCCCTGCGTCCGTCGTCCCTGTCTTGAGATCAGTATAGAATCGCGATATATCGAAGCCATATCCGGCATGTATCGAAGTTGTAAACAATTCCGTGCGTCGTTTACGATTCGCGCTTCGGCTCCCGGACCGGCAGCTCGAGCACGAATCGGGAGCCTTCCGGGCCGGATTCGGCGAGCCGGACGGCGCCGCCCTGCTTCTCCGCCAGACTGCGGACGAGCGACAGACCGAGGCCCGTGCCGCCGGTGGCGCGGGAACGGTCGCCGCTGACCGTGTAGAACGGGTCGAAAATGCGCGATTGCGCGTCCTGCGGAATGCCGCGCCCGGTATCCGCGACCTCGACGATCATGCGAGGCGAGCCGCCGGGGCCGTCCGCCTGCCGGTTGCTTAGCGTGATCGCGCCGCCCGGCACATTGTACTTGACCGAATTGTCGAGCAGGTTCAGCACGATATGCATGAGATTGTCGGGATCCGCCCAGACGTGGCCGTCATGGAGATCCAACGTCATGCGGATGCCGGCGCCGTCGGCTTTGACCCGGATACGCTCGGCGGCTTCCCGGAGCAGAGGCGCGAGCGCGACCTGCTCCGCCTTCGTTTCGAAGTCGTATACGTCCATCGCGGACAGCTGCAGCGCCTTTTCCACCAATTCATACAGCCGCGCGGCCTCCGTGCCGATGCGCTCCCTTGCCCTGCCGAGCAGCGCCGGGTCGTCCGCGTACATCTCCAGCAGATCCGCGTACGCGCGGATCGAAGTCAGCGGCGTCTTCAGCTCGTGGCTGATGTTGCCGATGAACTGCTTTTGCTGGCGCTCAAGCTCCGTCAGCCGCGCGATCGCCTCCATGAGCTTGCGCTTCTCTTCATTGAGCTGCGTCACCGATGAAGAAATGCTGCCGCTCATATCGTAGATGCCGTCGGCCAGCTCGCCCAGCTCGTCCCGGCGTCTCACGGGGGCAGCGGACAGGTACTCGCCGCGTCCGATCTGCTGCGCGGCCCGGTTCAAGCGGCGGATGACGCTCACCTGCCGGCGGACGAAGAGATAGCCGAGGAGGAAGCCGCCCGCGAGCACCGCGAGCCCCGCGTACAGGAACAGATCGCGGATGCGCTCGTAAAACGCGTTCTGATCGGCGAGCGACGCGTGAAATTGCACCGTGCCGAGCAACTGGTCGGCATTGTAGAGCGGAGCGAGGTATAAGAGCGCGTCGCCTTCCGTAATATAAGCGGACATCCCTTGCGCGGTATAAGCGAGCGCGTCCGACGCGTCCGTCCGCGGCTGGATCGGCAGCGACGTGCCGGCCAGGACGCCGTCCGTATCGTAGAGCGTGACCGGCATGCCGCTTAGTTCGCCCAGGTCGACGGCCAGCCGCTGTCCGTTTTTCTCCATAAAGGGCTTCGCCTCGACGCGTTCGCCAGTCAGGAAGGCGTCGCGCACGCGCAGATTCGCGGCCTCCGCCTGGCGGGCAAAGGTTTGCTCGAGCCGATCCTTCTGGTCTTCCCGAATGCCCGACAGCACCTGCATGCTGAGCGCGGCGACGACGGCGGCCAGCAGCAGCGCGAGCAGCAGCGACTGCTTGCCCTGGAGACCGATGCGCACGCCGCGGCTCATTCGGACGGCCTGGCGCTCTTGTAGCCGACGCCGAACACCGTCTGGATGAGGCTCTGCGCCTCGCCGAGCTTGCGCCGCAGCCGCTGGACGTGAATGTCCACCGTCCGCGTCCCTCCCGCGAAGTCCATGTCCCATACCAGCTCCAGCAGCGCCTCCCGGGTATACACCCGCTCGGGGTTGGCCGCGAGCAGCTTCAATAGATCGAACTCTTTGGGCGTCAGGTCGAGGGCATGTCCGTCCAAGCGTGCTGTCCGCGAGAGCGACTCGATCGCGAGCGCGCCGAGGCGCACCGTTTCCGCATCGGCGGCAGGCGCCGCGGGCGGCGCGTGATCCTGCATTCGGCGGGCGAGCGCCTTCACGCGCGCGAGGAGCTCGCGGATGTCGAACGGCTTGGTCATATAGTCGTCCGCCCCCAGCTCGAGCCCCAGCACCTTATCCACGATATCGTTTTTAACGGTGAGCAGCAGAATCGCGGGACGATCCCTGCCGTCCAGCTTGCGGCAGACTTCGTATCCGCCCATGCGCGGCATCATCACGTCCAGCACCATCACGTCCGGCCGCCTTGCTTCCACCTTCTCCAGCGCTTCGACGCCGTCCGCCGCCGTATCGACCTCGTATCCCTCGCGCCCCAGCGCGTAAGCGACCGCTTCCGAGATGCTCGCCTCGTCGTCTACCACCAATACACGCACCATGCCGGTCCGCCCGCCCTTCCCCGTTCGAATTTCTCTATAAACATTCATACCCCTAAACGGTTGGAACATGCAAATGGGTGCGGATCGGGAAAACGACCGGAAGGACGATACGCATGCATAAAAACCAGCAATCGATGAGAAATCCTTGTACGAATGCGGTGTTATTGTGAAATGAATACGAAGAAATGGAGTTGATGGCATGAAGCTGGCGGACAAAAATGCAATCATTTATGGAGGAGGGGGGCGCGATCGGAGGCGCGGTCGCCCGGTTGTTCGCGGAACAAGGCGCCAAGGTCTTTCTGGCAGGCCGCAGCTTAAACAAAATGGAGCGGGTCGCAGCGGATATCCGAAAGTCGGGAGGGGCGGCGGACATTGCCGTTGTGGATGCGCTTGACGGACAAGCGGTCCGGGACCATGCCGACCGGGTAGCGAGAGAAGCCGGCGGCATTCATCTTGCCCTGAACGCAATCGGTATCGCGCACAACCAGTTCAAGCCTTTGGCGGACCTCTCGCTTGAGGAATTCGAGCTGCCCGTCACTGCCTATATCCGCTCTACGTTTCTGTCTTCCCAAGCGGTTGCGCATCATATGAAAAGGGCTCGCTCCGGCGTTATCCTGCATGTGACCACCCCGGCATCCCGCATGGCGGGACCAGGATTCATCGGACATAGCGTCGCTTGCGCAGGCGTCGAAGCCATGTCCCGGAACTTGGCGGGAGAACTGGCGAAGGACGGCATACGAAGCGTCTGCATCCGATCTCATATGATACCCGAAGCGATATCGATGGACTCCCACAGCAAGGGCTTATTCCAGGAAAATGCGGCGATGGCCGGGATCACGTTAGACCAGATGCTTGAAGGGGCTGCCGGGAGCACGCTGCTGCATAAACTTCCGACATTAAAAGAAATCGCGGAAACCGCCTTGTTCCTGGCATCCGATGGCGCCGGCTCGATGACGGGCACAGTTGCTAATTTGTCCGGCGGTTTTCTGCTGGATTAGCCGGGGCGTTACCCTTCCCGCCCGCAAGGCGGGATGGTTCCTCGCACGCTTAACCGCTTGATCCGCCCTCCGGAACATGCTAGGCTCATAAGCAACGCAGAGACAGCAGAGACGAAGTGGAGGAATCGACGATGACGGACACCTTTGCGAGGACGGCGGCCGAGCGGGAGCGTCTCGCGCTGATCGGAGAGATGGCGGATTCGTTCAAGCCGCTGGCCCAGGCGGTCGACGAGGAAGGCGGGTTCGCCTTCGAATCGGCAGAGAAGCTGAGAGCGTCGGGCTATACGACCTGGGCGGTACCGGCGGAATATGGCGGCGCAGGCATGTCGGTCTACGAGCTTGTCCTCTATCAGGAGCGGATCGCCATGGGGGACCCGGCGCTGGCGCTGGCGATCGGCTGGCATATGGGCACGGTGGCCGATCTGTCGGCAAAGAAGACGTGGAGCGAGGACAAGCTGGCGCCGTTCCTGCGGGCGGTCGCGGCGGGCAAGCTCATGAATCGCGCGGCGACGGAAAAAGGAACGGGCAGCCCGACGCGGGGAGGCAAAATGCAGACGACGGCCGAGCCACATGGAGACGGGTACGTCGTACGGGGACGCAAGACGTTCACGTCGCTCGCCCCGGTGCTGGACCTCGTCGTCGTTAACACGACCCTGATCGAAGGGGATTCGGAAGGACCGGCGGACTTCCTGATCCCGATGGACGCGCCGGGCGTCTCCGTCGATCCGGTCTGGAACATGATGGGCATGCGCGGCACGGGCAGCCACGATCTCGTGCTGGACGACGTCGTCCTGCCCGCCGAAGCGCTCGTCTACCGTGCGGCCGCAGGCAAGCGCGCGGGGCAGGCCAATCCGCACCTGCTCCATGTGCCCGCCTGCTACCTCGGGGCCGCGCGCGCCGCGCGCGAAGAGGCGCTGGCCTTCGCGGCCTCGTATCAGCCCAATACGCTCGACCGGCCGATCATCCATCTGCCGCATATCGGCACGCTGATCGGCGAGATCGACGTCGAGCTGGCGGCCGCGCGGCACTTCATGTACGGCGTCGCCGCTCGATGGGAGCGTCCGGCCGAGGACGAGACCGCCGGCATCGCCGAGCTCGGCGCGGTCAAGGTCGTCGCGATCCGCACCGCGCTCTCCGTCGCCGACAAGGCGCTTCGCATCGCCGGCGCGCACGGGCTGGCCCAGACGCATCCGCTGCAGCGGCTTTTCCGCGACATCCGGTTCGGCCTGTCCAATCCGCCCATGGAGGATTCGGTGCTGCGCTTGTATCATCAGCAGGCGCTGCGGGAGACGGGACAGGCGTAAGGATCGCGTTGCAATGGGAGACGGACAGGTAGAGGGCGGCAAAGCGAGAGGAATAGCGATATGGCGCATCATTATCGGCTCGGGATGAGGTTTTGGTGGCGAGATAGCGATATCGCGAATCTTTAATTGCTCCCGAGAGGGTGAGTGCGGAGAGATAAGGATATGACACATCGTTACTTGCTCTGGATGGGGCATTTGCGGCGGGATAGCGATGTAACACATCGTTATTGGCCTCGGGCCGTCCGCGCTAAGCAAAAAGGGATGAAGCAGGTTTGCCTGTCTCATCCCTTTTCCTGTCTTACTGCATGCTGCTCTGGATTCGCTGCATGAACTCCTCCGCGGCGCTGTAGCCGAGCTGCTTGAGGTACCAGTTGTTCGCGGCAGCCTCGATGAGACCGGCGACGTCGCGTCCCGGCTGCAGCTGGATCTCGATGTACGGAATCTGCACGCCCAGGTAGTCGGAGAACTTCGGCTCCAGCTCCAGCGCGTTGCTGAGCTCGCCGTCCCGCCAGGCCGCGAGCTCGATGTCGAGCACGATGCGCGTCTCGTCCTGGAACGCCCGGCGGCCGTACTGCCGCACGACGTTGATCAGGCCGACGCTGCGCAGCGCGAGGAACTCGCGTGTCGTCTCGTTGTGCGAGCCGAGCAGCAACGACGGGCCGAGCTTCTTGAGGACGACGATGTCGTCCGCCACGAGCCGGTGGCCCCTGCGGATGAGCGTGTGCGCCGTTTCGCTTTTGCCGATGCCAGACTTGCCCCGCAGCAGCACGCCGATGCCCGACACGTTCACGCAGACGCCGTGGATCGATTGCTCCGGCGCGAGCGCCTTGACCAGGTAGCTATCCAGCTTCGCGATGAACTCGGTCGTCGGATCGCCCGTCCGCAGCAGCGGGATGCCCTCTTCGTCGCAGAACTTTTTTAGATAAGGAAACTCCTGCTGGCCAGCGGTCACGATGAAGCAAGGCGGGTGGTACTTGACGATGTTGCCGATATGAAGCAAGCGTTCTTCGACGCTGAGCTGCAGCAAATACGTAATCTCCTTGCGGCCGAGCACCTGCACGCGCTCCATCGGGAAAAACTCGAAGTAGCCGACGAACTCCAGGCCCGGACGATGCGCCCGCGAGCGCGAGATCTGCCGGTCCAGGCGCCCGGCGCCCGCCAGCACCTCCAGCTTGAATTGATCCGCGAGACTCTGTACGGTGATGGACTTCACGCGGCAACCTCCTTTGAATGCGTCGTATATCATACTCTACCCGATGTATTCCCCGGCGGGAAGGGTTATTCCTGCGAAATGCCGCCAGAGCGCGGACTTCTATCGAATTGAACTCTCTTTTACCTCTCCTCTTCATTTGTTGTCCCGACAATATAAGGTTCAGAAAGACGCAATAGAAAGCAAGGTAGACTCTAGTTATTCCAAAATGTAAATTAGTACGTGTTTTACTTAAAATTTACATGGACCCCATTTACCAATTAATAGAGCCGTCATATAATATGCCTGATTCTATAATTATCCAAATTTCCGGGAAAGGAGAATATCAGTTATTAATTTCTAATATTAACAAAAGGGCGGGGTATTTCCGATTATGAAAAGCTATCCGAGAAAATTAAAAAGAAACGTTACAGCATTATTATTATTTGTGATCTTAATTTCTTCCTTTAACTTAGATGCGCTCGCTGCTTCTTTACCAGACTCAAACTCTGACACTGACTCAGTAATTTCGGTACAAGACAGTGTTTATCAACCGGATGTTAGTGTTGAAGACTCGGTATATGGGGATGACAACCCACTACTCCCTAAAAAATCATACCTCATTAAATTAAAAAAAGAACAAAAACCAAAATACTTTTATTAGCAAACGTAAACTGACGAAACGTCAAACCAAAAACTCAAAATATACAAATTCAATCCAGGTCGAACTTAATGAGCTAGAGTTAAAAGCATTTCTTTAGATACAGACGTAGAGTTGATTGAGCCGGACTCAACAGTCACGACCCTTTCCATTGGAAAGCCTGAGAAAAATAATTCTTCAGTCAAAAAAGTCAAAAAGACAGATGATACTGTTCCATGGGGTATTCACGCCATTGGCGCAGATCTCATTAAAAACTATGGTAAATCGATTAAAGTTGGCGTACTAGACACCGGTATTTCCGCGCATCCAGATTTGAATATTAAAGGGGGCGTTTCCTTCGTACCAAGCTCGGCAACCTATAGCGATGATAATGGCCATGGTACACACGTTGCCGGCACCATTGCTGCGCTTGATAACAAACAAGGAGTTGTTGGCGCGGCTCCAAAAGCAGATTTATATGCCATTAAAGTGCTTGATAGCAATGGAAATGGCACTTACAGCCAAGTGATTCAAGGCATTGAGTGGGCAATCGACAATAATATAGAGATTATCAATATGAGTTTTGGCGGGCCCGAACAGAGTGAAACGCTCCATGAGGCCATCGCACAGGCTACCTCACATGGTATCTTAGTAATTGCTGCTGCAGGGAACACGGGATATGGAGAAGAAACAGAACTTTTCCCTGCAAGATATAACGAGGTTGTTTCTGTCGGAGCTGTCACAAAAAGTTTCCGACGTTCCAGCTATTCGAGCACGGGAGCAGAACTTGATATTGTAGCCCCTGGCACTGATATACTCTCCACTGCGTATGACCAAGGATATGCGACGCTATCCGGCACTTCTATGGCAGCTCCCCATGTGACCGGTGCTGCTGCAGCGCTATGGTCTAAAAACAAAAAGTGGACAGCGGAACAAATAAAAGCCAAGTTATTTGAAACAGCTACCCCCGAGGGGGATGTAAAAGAGTATGGACATGGTATGCTCAACCTCGCCAGGGCGCTTGGGGAGATTGACGGACCAATACCCCCTATCGAAGAAGTTTCTGATTTCGACGTCAACCAATGGGATAGACGTGTTTTGTCATACGACCAGGATCTCTCCGCTCTGCTTCAGAGCGCACAGACAATGGGCTACAAAGACTTGGCAAGTCGTATTGATGAAACGTTAAACCAACTCAGAGCACGTAATTTAGCCCTGCATGCGCTGCCTTCGGATTTTTCTGAAAGCTATTCTAAAGAAGAATCCGTTCAGCAGGCATACGATGTAAATGAATACTTCCGGCTTAGCAGCGAATCTTTTAATGCGTTAGAATCCGAATACCAGAATGCCTTGCAGCAATATGCAAACATACTGGAGCATCCTACTACGGAAACTGCGGGATTAGCCATAAGCTCTGAGGGTGTAATTGGTCAAGGAACCATCGCGACCAAAAATCAAGTTGTCAGTTTTCCTGAGACTCTCGACAATAGTTATAACAGAAGCATTGCTGTAAACATCCCTTATTTAACATCAGTTAACAGCATTACCTCCAATAACGGAACAGCCACTTACACCATTTCAGGAACGACTGTAACTGTCACGGCGGGGGGGAGGCAACCCAACTAGAACTGCGTATAACCCCTATAAGTACGCTAAACCTGCCTCCATACAAGTATATCGCGATACGATTGCAGAATTTCCGAATACTTGGTCAGTGACAGATGGGGACTATGCCGGCGCTATTCCGAAATCCGGGAGTCCTTACCCATATGAAGGGGAGTACACTTCAGCTGATACAAAGGACATAACTGTGTCATACTGGGGAAGTGCTAATACAACTTTCCCAACCTATCAATTATATAATCAAGCTGGATACAGTGGCGCATTATATCTGACTGGCAGCAAGTATCAATTGACACAGACACAAACGGGATTCAGGGATAGCTCGTATAACGGCGGGTTTGCATCTTATATTACGTTTGATGATGGAGCCTACTCTGGAGCATTATATACGACCGGGAGCCCCTATGTTATAAGCGGTTCTTATACGCCGGCTTCGTCTGAATACTTTACTGGCTCTTGCAATAACACTATTGTAAATACTTATCGTTATGGCGTGCTGCAAAACACGACTTCGGGGTCGTGTCCATCTAGCTACTATATCAATTCCAATGGATATGTCGGATATATTCCTAATACGGGAACTGTCCTGACCTCTAATTCTGGTACTTGTCCTACGACGGCTGCCAGCTGCACCCAAACTAAAGTTTATACTGCTTCATATGGCGGAACGCTGAGCAAATCTGCCGTTGACACCCGAACCTGGAGGCAAGACTACCGGGGCACAGTAACTAGCTATCTCTACTATCAAAACTACCGCGGTACCGTTACCCGTCCGGAATCGGATACGCGCAAATGGGTGCAATCCTATGCGGGCAACATTTATAAAGCAGGGACTGATAATTTCTATTCATATTCAGTTACGCTGAATGTCACCACAAATACGCCGGATACGACTCCACCGTCCGCGCCGATCAATCTATTTGCATCAAACATTACAGCATCCTCGGTTAATCTGTCTTGGAGCGCGTCCACGGATGATGTGGCGGTTAGTGGGTATACAATTTATTTAAATGGATCCATTAACAGATCCGTCACGGGGACGAGCGCCCAGATTACCAACTTGGTGCCAGGAACCACATACCAGATTTACATTAGAGCCTATGACAGTTCATCTAACTATTCAGGAAACAGCCAGATTGTCTCTCTCACTACACTTAACGCTGATAATTCAAATGCACCAATTCTGAGCCTAAATAGTACAGTTGATGTGGATCTGCCAGCCGGCATTTACAACGTTTATCGATTTATTCCTGCTTCATCTGGAGCCTTCCGGATTACTACGGGCCCATATGGCGGGACTGGAGCCAGCAATGATACTTATCTTGAGATTTATTCAGATTCGGCTTTAACAAACCGACTTGCCTATAATGACGATTCAAACAGCACGCTATTTTCGGCAATTTCAATAAACTTAAATGGAGGCACGACATATTACGTTAAATTAAGACATTATAGCGTTAATACAGGTGTTCATGCTCGTCTTAAAGTTGCTCAAGAAATATCCTATGAGACCTTATTATTAGATTTACCAGTAGACACGGATATTGCCGCATCCATGTTTAAAGGCTTCAAATTCACGCCGCAAGTGACGGGGTCTTATAAGATATACACCACTTACTACGGCGGAACCAACACGGGCTCTTCTAACGATACCTACCTTCATCTGTACAGCGATTCCGATATGACGAACCAGTTGGCTGCAAATGATGATATTGCCGGGGGCAACACCCTGTTTTCTCAGATTGTATATACTATGAACGCAGGCACGACGTACTACATCAAATTGCGTCACTACAATACGACGACCGCAGTGCATGCAAGAATTGGCGTCGCGTCTACCATTACTTCATTTGTACCGTTGGATCTATCTGGGAATGCGACTAAAAGTGTTAGCAAGCCAGCCGGGGCGAGCGAATACTTTTCATTTTCTGCACCGTCATCTGGCAAGTATCGCTTCTTTACATCGCCATACCAAGGGGGAAGCGCAGACAATGATACGATTTTGACCTTGTTCAAGGATCAAAATCTGTCTATTCCGCTTGCAACAAATAATGATATCGCCGACAACCCTTATGGCGCACACTTCTCGAAGATTGAGTACAATCTCGTAGGAGGAACCGTATATTATGTTCAGTTACAACCGGGTTCCTCGTCTCTAAGTCTTGCAACTGACGTAACTGTCGAACAGGATTCGGATGCAGAACAGGCCCTGGCTGCTCCGGTAGGATGGGAGCAGATCTATACCAATACGTTAAGCTCGAAGTTTGATGTGGACTTCTATCGGATTGATGTATCCGAACCTACTGATATTCATCTTAACGTGACTGCCAATAAAATTACGCTTTTGGATAGTTCGGGCAACATTAACGGCATCTTTTTGCCTGATAACATGGATAGCTTCACGTTGCCAACCGCTGGTGTCTATTATGCCAAGGTTGAATATTATGATGATGGAACGGCCGGGGCTAGCGCGGCTGGCGTAGGAACCCAAGCTATTCAAAGCTATGCACTTTCCAGCAAGAAGTCCGGTGTGTTGTATGGCTCCGATAGTACGACAACTCAAGCCAGTTACAATTATATGGATGGAACTAACGCGGCTAATTACGCCAATATTTATTATTCCTACTGGGATCCACACGACTCGACGCTGGTTCAAGTTTATACCCAATATGGAGTTTTGGTGTATGAGGAGACGCTGGGGTATCGCTCTGGAAAGGTTATCGGATCAGGCGGTTACCCAGTCCCATCGACTTACAATTGGAGTTGGAGGGGCAACCTTAATCGCAATACTAGCCTCGCTTACGAGTATGATACAGACGGTGATTCTTATCCTGACAAGTTGCTGGCGCCTACTGGTATTTATTATGTAAAAATTGCTCCTACCGACTCGCCTGGTAGCAAGCATCCGACCATACAAAGTTTGTCGGTCGTAAATGAATCTAATTACTTAACCAAGCTGATCCCAGCACCGCCGACAAAGCTGAAAAATGGCGCTACAATTACTTCTCAAAACAAAAGCAAATGTGCCGAGATTTGTGGGAAATACTTTGTCAAGTATGTTTGGGATCGCACCGAAGGTACTGGGCAAGCGTTACAATACGATACTTGGTATAGTTCGATATACGGACTTAACGGTTTACAAAAATTCTGGAGAGTAACGGGCGACTTTATTTACAATCCAAACAAGTCGACAATGGATAATTTACAGCAATTAATTGACTTGGGCGGCATGATACCTGTCTTCGGCATTGCAGCTGATGGATTGAGCACCGTCATGTATTTAGCTAAAGGCGATGAAATCAGCGCAGGTATTTCTGCTATTGCAATGATTCCATTTTATGGCGATGGCATTATGGGGGCTAAGCTTTTCCGAAGAGCATATGCCGATAATCCTTGCTTCTGCTTTGCTGCCGGTACTCCGGTTAAAACGTCTCTTGGTGAAAAACCGATCGAGAGTGTACAGATCGGAGATCTTGTACTTTCCAAGAACGACCAAACCGGCGAGCAATCCTACAAACCAGTAGAAGCGATCTTCGCTCGAGAAGCAGAGGAAACATGGAACATTTATGCCGGCGGGGAAAAGCTGACAACGACCGATCGTCATCCATTCTGGGTGGAGGATCGCGGTTGGGTGTTGGCAAGTGATCTGAAAGTGGGAGATCTGCTAGAGAACGCATTGGGCAATCCAGTACCGATTGATCGGGTTGAGATTGTACAGCAGCATATTAAGCTGTACAATTTTACCGTACAGGATTTTCATACTTATTACGTGTCCAGTTTGGGCATCTGGACTCATAATGCAATATGTCTTACCGCTGCTGACTATAATGTAAAGAATATTAGCCAGTATGATAAAAGATTAACTTCTGTTACCACGGGAAATATATTAGCCGCAGAGATGAAAAAGGCTGGCTTTGATATGCCTGATTATCTAGACAATAATATTAAGGGGTGGTCCGCACACCACATAATTGCCAAAACAGCAGGTAATAATCCCTTTATTGCTGAAGCACAAGCTATCTTAGGCACTCATGGGATTGATATTAACTCAGCTGCTAACGGAGTCTGGTTACCTAGAAAAACAGGCGTGCCTGAAGTAGAGGTTAATGGAGTTTATGTTTCTACACATAATGGCTACCATAATGGGGACTACTTTGAAGAGGTTGCAACTCGGTTACGTGCTGTAAAAACTGATTACAATAAAGTATTGGGTGTAATAGAGGATATAAGAGAAGAATTACTAACAGGCGTCCTAAAGTTAGGAAATGTATAATGGAAACGAGGAGTATATGTGAGAGTTTATCAATTAAGCTCCGATAATCAAGACCAATTATATTACGATGATATGGAGCATAATTACCCTATTTACTTTGAGAATCAGTTTAATGGCGTGCCCGTTGAACGTTGGGGGGGATCTTAAATTCTACTCCAATAAAGGTCTAGATCTAGATATGATCGCTTTATCAGCTGGAACTCTGGCGCTCAGTAGAAAAGCTATAGTGGCAACTCAGGATTTACTTGCTGATAAAGTTGAGACTCTTCCGCTTGAACATGACTCTTTGGAACTATTCGCTATCAACGTCTTAAATATTATTCCGGCGCTTGACAGGAGTCGATCCGAACTGAAGTTATGGCCTGACGGAGGGATAAGAAAGATCACTCAGTATGCCTTTTCACAAGAAACCATAAAAGATGCTGCGATCTTTAAGCTCCCTGAATTTATAACAACTTACACCTTCGTTACCGACGTTTTTCGCGAACGCGTTCTTCAGCACAACCTGACTGGCTTCAGATTCATCGAGCTGTGGGATTCGGAAGCAAATCCCGCAGCCAAAGAGATGCAGCGTCAGCGCTACTTGGAGCGACTCGCCGAGATCGAGCGGACCAAGGGGCCAGAGTATAGCTTCGCTGAGGTCACCGAACGAATGAGCAAGGAAAACAAGGCTGCCGTCAGCGGCAAGCAGAAGCTTCAGTTAGACGAGAACGACTCCTTGCTGATCGGAGACCTGATGGAGGATACGTTGACTTACGCATGGATGGATCCCATTTATATCCCGCCAATATTTTTGGATATGAAGTGGCATCTCGTAGAGAAGGAACCGGAATTAAAGCTTGGCAGGCAGAAGTAAATGTTGTGCCCCGTTACGGGCTTCGTAACGGGGCTTTTTATATATCAGCGTGCCCAGCGAAGCACGCATCTTCTAACCGGTGAAAGTCCGGTTGCGGGAGGGGCCAAGCCCCCGCGTAGCTAGGATACCTGCGTACGGCGAAATCTGTGCGCAGAAGCGTATCGACGAAAGTAACCGTCAGAGACGGTGCGAGCAACAGGTCAGGCCTTAACATGAAATGAATCCTGCCGCGTCGTTAAAAAAGGCCTCATCAAGAGGGAAAAGAGGAAGCTGAGCCTTGTGAAATTGGGCGAAGGCCATGGAAGCTGTTAGGAACTTGGAGCGACAGCGAAGAATTCTCCGGCGTATAGGGAGCGGCATGGTCTGAAAGAGGATGCAGTGAACTGGGGAGACCCTCCCCAGCACGAAGTTTTTTTTTCGTAGCGAGATGCTCTATAAGTCGAAAGGCGAAGTGAGCCATCTGCAGGAAGGGAGTCCGAGGGGCTCATAGTACCGGGGAACGCAGGACAACACAACCGGCGGGAGGGAAGGAGCCCTGCTTTGTTCAAGCTTTTGGAGGAGGTACGAGTGAGTGAATGCCATCCGGCTAACGACACCCAAGGAAAAAGTTCAACAACTCCGAGAAAAGCTAGGTCATGCGGCCAAGACAAGCAAGAGCAGAAGATTCCATGCGCTGTACGACAAGGTCTGTCGGACGGATGTGCTATGGGAAGCATGGAGGTGCGTACGAGCCAATAAGGGAGCGGCAGGCGTGGATGGCGAAACGCTGGCAGATATCGAGAAAAAGGGCGAGTCCCTTTTCGTCGAGGAAGTTCGAGAACGTCTACTCCAGAAACGATACCGCCCTCAGCCCGAACGACGCCACTATATCCCGAAGAAAGACGGACGCAAGCGTCCGCTCGGCATTCCGACGATTCAGGACCGAGTCGTACAGATGGCGTTAAAACTGGTGATGGAACCGATCTTTGAAGCGGATTTTCAGGACTGTTCCTATGGCTTTCGACCGAAGCGAAGCGCGAAACAGGCGCTGGAGCGAATCCGCAAAGCGTGCAACCGCAAAGGCAATTGGGTGGTCGACGTCGACATCCAAGGGTACTTCGACAACATCAACCAAGAGAAGCTGATGAAGCTGGTGGAAATGCGAATCAGCGACAGACGCGTACTCAAGCTGATCCGGCAATGGCTCGGGGCTGGAGTGATGGAGGAAGGTAAGGTGAGAAGAAGCGACCTGGGAACGCCGCAAGGCGGCGTGATTTCGCTTCTACTTGCCAACATCTATCTAAATTACTTCGACCGGCTATGGGGGGAAGCACGGTAAAGAAGTTGGGGAGTTAACGCGGTATGCCGACGACTTCGTCGTGGTGTGCAAGACAAGGAGGGACGCCCTTCATGCGCAAAAGCTAATTCAAGCGATGATGGAGCGTCTGGGATTGACGCTGCACCCGGAGAAGACACGGATTGTGGGGCTGTGGACGGGAGAAGAAGGATTCGACTTCCTCGGCATGCACCACCGGAAAACGAAAGCAGAAACGGCACGAAGCCAAGTGTACTACACGACCCGTCAATGGCTCTGCAAGAAAGCAGAGATGCATATTCGGGAAGTGGTGAAAGAGCGACTGGCGCCGCCAAACATGCGACATTTCTCGTTCGAGGAACATGTGAAATGGCTCAATCCGAAGATCCAAGGCTGGAAGAACTACTATACAACGTCATACAGCACGAAGTGGATGGCTAAGCTCGACTGGTACATCCGGCAACGGCTGATGAAATGGTACGCCAAAAAACGCCAGCGAAGGCGCTGGCGCGGTTCAGGCCACGAAGTTAAGATGCTAAGCCAAACACATGGACTCAAGACGCTCTTGAAAGTCGCACGCGTATGAATGACGAACATCGGAAAGCCGTATGAGGGAAAACCTCACGTACGGTTTGATGAGGAGGGGCTGAATTTATTCAGTCCTTCACTCTAGATCAAAAGAGGGAAAATAAAGCTGAAGAACAGGCTCGCCTCGAAGCGAACCCGGCGTACTGAACCAAGCATTAACGGAAATCTTATCCCTGCGAAAACGTCGCCGCTAAGCCCCCAACGAACGCGCCGACGGGCGCGAGCCACCCCGGCGATACCAGAGCATCACGGGGAGCAGCAGCAGGGCCAGCGCGCCGCCCGCAAGCGAGAGGGCGGCGAAGCTCGACAGGGCGACGACAGCGCCGGACAAGGCGCCGCCGGCCGCGCCCGCGAGCGAGATGAGCACGTCGACGGAGCCCTGCGTCTTGGCGCGCGTGCGGAGGGTCGTCGCGTCGACGATGACGGCCGTGCCGCTGATGAGGCCGAAGTTCCAGCCGAGGCCGAGCAGCACGAGGCCGAAGATCATCCAGGCCGACGAATCGCCCGGCGCGAACGCGGTGACGAGCGCGGCGCAGAGCAGCGTCACCGCTCCGGCGCAGGACATCGCGATGCGCCCGATCTTGTCGACGAGCACGCCGGTCACGAGCGAAGGGAGGAACATCGCGGCGATATGCGCGCCGATCGTCATGCCCACCATGTCCAGGCTGTGCCCGTGGTGCTTCATATGGAGCGGCGTCATCGTCATGATGGCGGTCATGACGATCTGGGTGATCAGCATGACCGACGCGCCGACGACGATGCCTCGGCTGCCGGCGCGCTCGGTCGCTGCAGCATCGGCGGCATCGGCGGTTCCGCCGCCCTCGCCCGCGGCAGGCGCCTCCGCTGCGCTCGCCCTGGCGACAAGGAACGGATCCGGCCGCAGCAGGGTCGCGAACACGAGGCCCGCCAGCGCGAATGCCGCCGCGGCCAGCATGAAGGGTCCCGCGAGCGGCGGGATGCCCCAATCGGCGGCGAGCCTGCCCATGGGCGAGACCAGGTTCGGCCCGGCCACGGCGCCGAACGTCGTCGTGACCATCGCGATGCTGACCGCGCGGGCCCGCTGATGCGGCTCAGCCAGGTCCGTGCCGGCGTAGCGCGCCTGCAAATTGGTGGACGTGCCTGCGCCGTACACCAGCATCGCCAGGAGCAGCAGCGGCAGGCTGTCCCAGACCGCCGCCGCGACGACGCCCAGCGCGCCGATCGCCCCCGCAAGGAAGCCGGCCGTCAGCCCGGCCCGCCGGCCCAGCCGCTGGGTCAGGCGTCCGACCGTGAAGGCCGACAGGGCCGAGCCCAGCGTGAACAGCGTCGTCGACAGCCCGGCGAGACCGTCCGAGCCCGTCATGTCCTGCGCCAGCAAGGCGCCGACGGTGATGCCCGACGCGAGCCCCGCGCCGCCGAACAGCTGCGCGATGACGACGATCGCGAGCGTCCGCTTATGGATAGCCTGCCGTTCCGCCTGCGTGTATGCCTTCATTCGTACCCCCAAAGTTAAGTCGTCCTCTTCTTTGCGCATTTGCGTATATGAAATCATACTATGAATCGGTCCCGGACGTCAGGCGAATTTTGCGCAGAACAAATTTCCGACTCGTTAACCTTGAACAGCATGGATGCACAAATGAAATCAAGTGAAAAACAAAAAACGAGGCGATCTCTGTACGGAGATACCTCGTTTTTTTGGACAGTCTTCCGTCAAGCCTGCCGCAACTGCAGCCTGCATGCGGCGCGAATCGTTTCTCCGCCCTGCGCTTCCCGTGTCGTCCCGTCCGGAAGAACGATGTCCACCGGAATGCCGGGCGGGGCATCCACCGATAAAGTAAAGACGTCGCCATCCCGCCGCCAGGCCGTCTTCACGGGTCCGTTCGGCGTCGGCGTCGTCCCGCTCGCCCAAGCCAGGCCTTCCGGCCTCGGGGCGATCCGGATGCGCGCGAAGCCGGGCGCTCCCGGACGCACGCCGAGCACCGTCGCGGAAAATTCGTACAGCGGCAGCGCGCTCCACGCATGGCAATCGCTGCGGGGCGTACCATGCGCCATCTCCGGCAGCGTCGTCAGTTCGAGGCCGAGGAACAGTCTCCAGCGGTCCCATTCCTTGAATGCCAGCTCGTGCAGGCCGCACGATTCCAGCGCGCGCATGGACGCGAATGTCTGCGGCAGCGAGGCAACCGGCAGCGTATCGTCGGCGAACGTCCGGCGGAGCAGCTCCGCCGCGGCATCGCTGTTAACGGCGCCCGAGAGGACCGCCCGAATCTGCGCATGCACGCTGAAGTCGCCCGTTCCCGGGCAGTTCGCGTACAGCTGCCGTTCGGCCGACCAGCAGAGCCGGTTAACCGCTTCAATAACCGATTGGGCGCGCGCCCGCAGCTCGCCGGCCGCATCACGCCAGCCGCCGGCGTCCAGCAGGCCCGCCGCCTTGCGCAATCCCGCGGCGTACATGAGGCTGTGCAGCGTCATCGGACCTTCGTCCTGCGTCGGCGGAGCGCCGAACGGCCAGCTCTCGACCCAGTCGAAATGCGTCCACAGCTCGTAAGGCAGCATGCCCACGATGCCCTCGGGCGTCCGATACCGCTCGAACCAGTCAAGCAGCTTCAGCATGGACGCCCGGTACCGGTTCACGTGAGCGATGTCCCCGAAATACCGGTAATGTTCGTCCAGCATGTCGATCCAATAGAGGGAGAAGCCCGGAATAACCTGCGCCAGCATGGAAGGGAACCGGCATTGCAGCATGCCGGAAGGCAGCTGGGAGCTATGGAAATCTTCGATCGCCCTGCGCGCCAGCCGGTCGTCGGTGGTCAAATGGTACGTGTACAGCATCTGCAGCCGCGTATCCATCGTATATTGCAGCTGCTCGTAATACGGGCAGTCCTCGTACGTTTCGTGCATGCAGCGGCGCAGCGTGTTGAGCGACATGCGCCAGATCTGATTCAGCTCGTCGTCCGAGCAGTCGAACGCGCCCGTCGGCTCCAGCGGATAGCCGGTCTCCCGGTAGCCGATGCCGTGAAGCGCGATCGGCGCATTCCCGGCCGCGATCTCGACTTGAACATACCGGAACGTCCGAAACCAGAACGGCTCGTAAACCTCGGGGCACTCCGGCGTGCCAGTGCCGGCAGCCAGGTAGACGTCGGGATCGCCGACCAGCTTGCCGCCTTCGGCCATATTCCGCACGCCCTTGATCCGTCCTTCGCCGATATCCGACGCATACGGCTCGTAGCATTCCGCGCAGATCAAGCGAATCTCGGCGCCGGCGCCGCCGCTGAAGGCCGCATGCAGATACCCGGTCGTGAGCAGGCCGGCGTCCAGCTCGAACCGGATCTTTGCCGCCGCAGGCACGATCACGGGTGCCCGCTCCGGACCGCGCATCGCGTCAAGCGGTTCAATCGCGCATCCCTCGGCACGTACGATACCGGCGAACGCGGTCTCCCGTTCGTAAAGCGGTGGAATCGGACGGGGCTGAAGCGCCCAGCCCACGCGTTCTCCATACGGATTGCGCAGGGGCGCGAACGGAACCGCCTGCGGCCAGCCGGCTTCGTCGAATTCCGGCTGCGTCCAGCCGTGCGGAAGCTTCGAGCCATCGACACGCTCCAGCCCGCCCAGCCACTGGATGAGCTCGCTCGGCTCGTTGGCGTATCCCTCCGCGGCAAAGCACCGCCAGCTGTCGCCCGTATGCAGCTCCTCTCTGATGCGGCCTCCGGCGTCCGTCAACGCGCCGTCCAGCAGGAAGCCGCCGTTCCATTCGCTCCAGATCGAGATCGGCCCCGAGACGCCCATCGTCCAAGGCTCCGTCCCGGCATAATGCACAACTTGGGCCGCGAGCACGTTCGTGCCGTCGCGCAGCAACCCGCCGAGTTCCACCGTCTCGTAAAAGCGCCGGTTCGCGTCGCCCTTGCAGGGGCCGATCGACACCGATACGCCGTTTAAGAACAGCCGGTATCGGCTGTTCGCGCTGACCAGGACGGTCAATCGCTCACCGCGGGCCGCCTGGAACGTCCGGCGAAACAGCGCCATCGTATGGCGGCCCGGCCGGATCTCCCGAACCGGCCCCTCCGTCCAGATCCATTGTCCGCGCCAGTCGCGGGTATCGTGGGCAAGCAACGCTTCACTTTGCAGCATGATGGTCTCCTTCCGTTATCTTAAACATCGTCAGAACGGTCCGCATATCATCCCTTTACTTCAATCCGGAGGGCGTCGTTTCCTGCTTGCTAACCCTGCCGAGCACCTTCTCGTGCAGCCCGCTCTCCTTGTATGCCCGCATCGGGTCGACCGGCAGTCCGTCCTCCTCCCGGAACGCGCGCAGCAGCGGCGTTACGTCCTGCTCGAAAGCAGAGCGTACCGCGTCTTCCGCCGCCAGCACGTCCTGCTTCTCCTGTGCCTCGCGCACCTCGTCGAAGTTGATCAGCAGCGCCTTCGCGTACTGGACCTGGACGTTCAGCACGGAACGGATCATCGCGGGAATTTTCTCTTCGATGTTGTGGCTCTGGTCGATCATATAGGCGATTCGGTTCGCCGTCGCCGCGATGGCCGGATCCGGATCGCGCATGGCGTCGACAATCTGGTAGAAGATCAGGAACAGCTCGTACGGGTTGATCGCCCCGGCGATCAGGTCGTCGTCACCGTATTTGCGGCTGTTGAAATGGAAGCCGCCGAGCTTCCGTTCGTTCAGCAGATAAGCCACCAGGTGCTCGATGTTCGTCCCCTGCGGGTGGTGGCCCGTATCGACGAGCACCTGGGCCTGCGGGCCGAGCTTGTTCGCCATATTGAACGCCATCCCCCAATCGGCGAGGTCGGTATGGTAGAAGGCGGGCTCGTAAAACTTGTACTCGATCAGCATGCGCATATCCGGCGCCATCGCGCCGTACGTCGTCTGCAGACATTCGCGCATCCAGTTCACCCGCTGCCGGATCGGCGCCTGGCCGGGGTAGTTCGTGCCGTCGGAGAACCACAGGCTCAGCACCTTGGAATCGACGGCCCTGGCGATATCGACGCATTCGAGCAGATGCTCCGTCGCCTTCCGGCGGATCGCGGCGTCGGTGTTGGTGACGCTGCCGAGCATATATTCCGGCTCCTGAAACAGATTCGGATTGATCGCCCCGATCCGGATACCGCGTTCCTCGGCGTAGCCGGTCAACGTCCCATAATCGTCAACCTTGTCCCATGGAATATGGATAGCGACGGCGGGACACGCGCCGGTGAACCGGTGCACGGCCGCGGCGTCGTCGATTTTCTCGAGCGTGGTGCGGGCCGCCCCCTTGTAAGGAAACGTCCTGAACCGGGTGCCTTGATCGGCATAGCCCCAGGAAGGCGTTTCGATCTCAAGCGCTTTCAACCTGCGCCGCACCTCTTGGAGGTCGATGCCCCGCTCCTTCTGGCGTTCTTCAAAAACAGTATAGGCCTTGTCGGTCATGTCGAGACACCCTTTCCGCCTTGAAAGCTATGGTGATCCGCCCGCTACGCAATAACTTCCCTCAGCTGCTGCGTCAGCCCGTACAGATCCCGTCCCGGCCCGAAGATGCTGGATGTGCCCGCCACGAAAATATCCGCCCCGGCCCGCCGCATCGCCCCCGCGTTCTCGAAGCTGACGTTGCCGTCGACCTCGATCTCGACGCGGTCATAGCCTCGCTCGGCAAGCCAGGAGCGGAGCCTCGTGATTTTGGCCAGTGTGGCCGGCACCAGCTTCTGTCCCGCAAAGCCAGGATTGACCGTCATAATCAGCACCATATCGAGATCGTCCAGAACGTCCTCAAGCGATAGAATCGGCGTCGAGGGATTCAGCGCCACCGACGCCTTGGCGCCAGCCGCCTTAATCTCCTGAAGCGTGCGCTGCAGATGCGGCGTCGCCTCTTGATGGACCGACACGATGTCGCCCTCGCGCAGCGCGAACAGGCCGAGGTGCCGTTCCGGATGCTCGACCATCAGATGAAGATCGAGCGGCGTGCGCGTCGCCTGCCGGACCGCCCGCACGAAGTCGGGACCCAGCGTAAAGTTCGGGACGAACGCGCCGTCCATAATGTCGATATGCAGGTAGTCCACCTGCGCCCGGTCGAGCGCTTCCAGCGTTTGACCCAGATGAAGAAAATCCGCGCACATGATGGAAGGCGCGATTTTGCCTGCCATAGCGATCTCCTCCTTGCCCGTGGTTATGGCTTCACGATGACGCGCATGCCAGCGTGGCTTTCCGCCGTCCGGATCGCCTCCTCGATATCCGCAAGCGCGAACCGGTGAGAAATGTACTTCTTCATGTCGATCGTCCCGGTATTGATCAGCTCCACCGCCTTCCGGTGATGGCGCGGCAGCGAACCGTGCGCGCCGTGCACGAAGAGCTCTTTGTAATGGATGATGTTCGTGTCCAGCGCGACGAGCGACTGCCCCTTCGGCAGCCCGCCGAAGAAGTTCACCCGCGCCCGGTTCTTCGCCATATGAATCGCGTCGACCTGGGCATCCGGCGATGGATTGCATGTAATGACGACGTCCGCGCCGAGGCCGCCCGTTTCCTGCAGCACCCGCTCGATCGCATTCTCCTCGGACGAGCAGACATATGCGTGGGCGCCGAGCGGCTTCGCCATCTCCAGTCGGGGGGCGCGACCGGTTGACCAGGACAACCCGCGCGCCCATTTTGAGGCACACCTCAACCAGCATGCAGCCGATCGGCCCCGCGCCGATGACGACCACCGTATCGCCGATTCGCACATCGGACAGCTCAAGCCCGTTCAGCACGCAGGCGAGCGGCTCCGCGAGCGCGGCCTCCTCGTAGGAGATGCGGTCCGCGATCTTGTGGATCGGTCCGTACTGCACGACCGTCTTGTTGAGCAGCACATAGTCCGCGAAGCTGCCCGCGAACTGATAGCCCATGGCATAGTTGATCTGGCAGTTGTTGCCCATCCCCGCTTCGCAAAAGACACATTCCCCGCACGGCACGTCCGCCCCGAGCGAGATCCGGTCGCCCGGCTGAAACCGGCTCACGTTGCGTCCCGTCTTCACCACGCGGCCCGCTGCCTCGTGACCGAGAATCTGCGGCAGCGACACCCGGTTGTTGCCGTGGCGGTATATGCGGATATCGGAGCCGCAGATGCCGACCGCCTCGACCTTCATCAGGATGCCGTCGTCATCGGGCTCCGGCAGCGGTACCTCCTTCACCGCCATCCGGCCAAGCTCCTCCAATACGGCTGCTTTCATGCCTCATCCTCCTCCGTTGGATTTACGACCATCACTTTGTTGTAAAATGCGCTGCGGTCCCGCATCATCGCCATGGCGCCCTGCAGCCCGTCGAGCGTAACCCGGTGCGTCGTCAGCGGCTTCAGGTCGATCTGGCCGGACGCCATGCTGTCCAGCACGAGCCGCCATTCATTCTTGGGCAGGTCGGCATAAGCGGAATTCCAGGTGCCTTTGAGCGTCAGCTGCTTGCGCAAAATGTCCCAGTACCCGTTCTGGGTGAGCTTCATCTCGCCCTCGGGGTTGCCCATGAGCACGACGCGCCCGGATGTCCGCGCGGCGTTGAGGCAGGTCTCCCAGGAGACCGCGTTCCCCGCTCCCTCGACGCAGACGTCGGCGCCCCGGCGGGTAACGCGCCGAACCCACGCCGCCGCGTCCTCCTCGCGCGCATTGACCGTATCCGCGAACCCCAGCGCGTTCGCGAACGCCAGCTTATCGGGATCGATGTCGGACAGCAGCACCCGCGAGGCACCCCAGGCTTTGGCCCAGGCGGCCAGCATCATGCCGATCGGTCCCGCGCCGCTGATAAACACCTGGTCGCCGATATCGACCGTCGCTTGCCGGAGCGCATGGACGGCGACCGCCGCAGGCTCCGTCATGGCAAGCTCCTCGTAACTCAAATGATCCGGCGCGGGAAGCACGTTCCATACGGGCACGCAGATATATTCGGCGAATGCGCCGTCCCGCCGCGAGCCCATATAATCGTAATTCTCGCACTGCGCGTATTCGCCGACCTCGCAGGACGGACAGCGGAAGCAGGGGATCAGCGGGAATACCGCCGCCTTGCGTCCCAGAAGCGCCGGATCCGCCCCTTCGCCGAGTTCCACGATGCGGCCCGCGAACTCATGGCCGGGGATCGTCGGGAACGTATAGGTGCCCTTACGGAATACGCGGGGGGATATCCGAGCCGCACACGCCGCAGGCGCGTACCTGGAGAAGTACCTCGCCGGGACCCGGCGCGGGACGCGCCACCTCCTCCGTCCGCAGATCGCCGACCGCATGCAAGACTGCCGCCTTCATGGCGCTCTCCTCCTTGGGCACTTATGCCTGAATGAACTGCCGCCAGTAATTCACCGATTCGATATGGTCCTGAACGATCCGGAATTCCGTACCCCACGCCTCCCGGTGGGAGATCTCGAACACGATCTCGGCTTCCTCGGCGCCGGATTTTTCTAACGCGGCCAGCAGCGGCTCGCCGTGAATGATGCCGATGCGGTTGTATTCCTCGGTGAACGGCCAATGGCGGCTGTGGTCCTTCTCCGTCTGCTGGATATGAATGATCGGCGACGCCTTGCCGAGCTCCCGTACCCACCGGTACGGATCCCGGTCGCCCGGGTGCGGCGCGTGACCTACGTCCAGGCAGACCTTGAACGGTATGCCCGCCCCGTCGTTCAGCCGCTCCAGCAGTTCCTTCGTCTCTTCCACCGTATTCGCCATTTCACGGGGGGATGGACATCGGCTCGAACAGCAGGTGAGTCATGCCCAGGTCTTTACAGTACCAACTCAGTTCCTGCCAGTTTCTCAACGCTTCGCCGATGATGAATTCCCGCCTTGCCTGATCGTCGTAGTCGGCGAACGTCAGAATGCCGAAATGACTCCCCGTCGTAACCGCGCCCAACTCGCGCGACACCTTGGCGAACCGTTTGAACCAGTCCAGCCATACTTTGCGCACGGCGGCGTCGGGATGCATGAAATGGTTGACGCGCGTAAAAGCGCTTGTAAAGGTGCTCGTGATGTCCAGCCCATGCCGCTCGGTGCTTCGGTTGATGCGCTCCACCTGCTCCTTTACGATCTCGTCCGGCAGAAATACGTTGAGCAGGTCGGCCACGAACTGCACGGTCTTGACGCCCATTTCTTCGGCGACGATCCGGCTCCACACCTCGGGCTCCGCGTATTTGTTAATGGCAAATCCCAAATTGATGCCAAGCTTCAATTTAACCGCCACGTACATTCCTCCAGTCGTTGCGTTTAGTCTAATACTATTATGTATCACTGATACATTCAATACATACGCCGCGTGAACCGAAAAAAGGTACAGCCTCTCGAATTTCTCGAGAGACTGCACCTTGTACTTCGATGAATTGTTCTAGCTTGGCGAAATTAGCGTGCGCACGCTGTCCCGAACGATCAGCTGCGTAGGATATTTGACGGAGGGCGGCGGGCTCACGGACGGATTGTCGATACGCTCCAGCAACAGGCGGACGGCGGCTTCCCCCAGCGTATCGGCCGGCTTGCGCATCGTCGTCAGCGGGACGGGCAGCCTGCGGGCGAGCGATGAGTCGGTAAAGCCGGCGACGGATAGCTGCAACGGCACCTTCACGCCAAGCCGGAAGCAGGCGGCCATCGTCTGGCCGGCAAGCTCGTCGTTCGCGCAGAAGACGGCGGTCATCCGCGGATGCGCCTGCAAAAAGCGTTCCAGCGCCGCGGCGGTACCCGCTTCGTCCAAGGCCGGGACGGAACGGTTGCCGAAGCCGTCGCCGGGTCCGGGCAAGGTTAGCACCATGGAGCCCTCAAACGGGATGCGGTTGTTAAGCAGCGCCTGCATGTAGCCATAGTAGCGGTCCTCGCGGCTCATGACGCCTTCGATGTCCGCCGTGATGAATCCGATCTGGCGGTGGCCTGCTTCAATCAGATAGTCGGTTAGCTCATAGCCGCCCTGGTAGTGATCGTGATAGACGCTTGGCAGCCCGATCTCCCGATAGGCGCGGTCCACGATGACGATCGGAAATTGCGCGAGATGAAGGCGAAGCAACTCGTCGGGACAAGTGCGCCGGTTGCCGGGGAACAGGATGATGCCCCTCGCCTCGGCTGCCGCCTGCTTCAACGTCCGCTCCTCTTCCGTGAGATCGCCGCCGGTTACCCGAAGCAGCACTTCGGCCCCCGCCTGCCGCGCGGCGCCGACCGCGGACTGAACGATCGCGCCCGCATATTCGTCCATATCGGGCACGACGAGCGCGATTGGCAACGGATTGCTCCGCTGCGGGGCGCCCGGGCGCTCCGCCAGGAAGGTGCCGCGGCGAGGAAGCCGATACACCAACCCCTCCTTCGCCAGCGCGGCCAGCGCTTCCTTGCTTGTCCGCGTGCTGACGCCGTACATAGCGGCGAGTTCGGCCTCGGACGGAATGGGGTCATGAGGGCGCAGATTCCGTTCGCGGATCAGCTCTATGATTTTGGTTCGCATCTGCTCGTACAGCACGACCGGACCCTTTACCAGTTTCTCTCGGCGGTTCATTCCCCTTGCCCTCCAGCGCGGTTAAAATAGGTTAACTACAGGTTTCTCCGTTGACCTTATACTAGCGGCTTTGCCGATTGCAGGCAAACCGAAGCGGCAAGGGACGGGGATTCGTTCCCGCATGCCGGCGTGGACGGAGGAACGTATCGGAAATTCGTTCGATTGTTTACGGTTTTCTATCTCTTTAGCATCTTCCACACGGGAAAAACCCTTGATGGGACTGGGATTAAGCGCTTTCTAAGCGGTAAGGGCCGGAAAATCCCAACCTTCGTCAAAACGCTGAATTTACGAGCCGCGGGACGTCTCGTAGGATGGGGTTTGTAAGGCAGCCTCACAAACTTCGCTTGGGGGAGGAAAGAAAAATGGTCATCAAACGGATAAGCGGCGGCGTCGTTCTTGCGCTGACGGCCGCGGCGCTGGCCGCCTGCGGCGGCAACAATGAAAACGGCGGGGCATCGGCTTCCCCCGCGGCAAGCTCGCAGGCTGCGAGCGCTTCGGCAAGCGGCACGGCTAGCAGCGCGGCAAGCGCCTCCGCCGACTACGGAGATACGGGCGGGCTCAAGCTGCCGCTCGTCGACAAGCCGACGACGATCAACTGGATGCTGGTCGGCGAAACGCCGCCGAACGACAAGATGATCGTCAAGGAGATCGAGAAGCGCACGGGCATCACCGTTAATTTTCAGACCTACGCGTCTTCTACTTTCCAAGACAAGCTGAAGGTGACCGTCGCTTCGGGCAAGCTGCCCGATATCTTCCACGGCCTGACGGCGGCCGAGCTCAAGAAGCTGGGCAAGCAGGGCGCGGTCGTCGCGATCAACGACTATGCCAATATGCTGCCGAACTTCAAGAAGCTGTATATGGAGGAGAACGACTGGGTCGTCAAGTCCTACGGCGACGAGAGCGGCAAGATCTACACCTGGCCGATCTACGATATGAACCGGGCGGTCAATCACGGCTTCCTGTACCGCAAGGATATTTTTCAGAAAAACGGCATTCCGGAATGGACCGATACGGAGGGTTTCTACCAGGCGCTGAAAAAGCTGAAGGAAATCTACCCGGATTCGTACCCGTACGCTTCCAAAAGCACCGTCAACATCTTCAAGGACTTCGCGTACGGCTGGGGCATCGGCGGCGCGAACTATCCCGTCTACTACGACGAGGCGGCCAAGACGTGGAAGTTCGCCTCCACGCAGCCGGAGAGCAAGGCCATGTTGGACTTTATGAAAAAGCTGTATAACGAGAAGCTGCTCGACCCCGAATTTATCACCGATACGCAGGACTCCTGGACGTCCAAGATGACGTCGGGCAAGTCGTTCGTCACCTTCGACTGGATCGGCCGTCTCGACCTCTTCTACAACCAGGTCAAGGATTCGAACCCCAAATACGACCTGCGCTACGGCAATCCCGTCGGGCCGACCGGCCACGTCCGGTCGCTGCCGAAGATCGAGGCGGGATGGTCGATCACGGTCGCGAACAACGCGAACAAGGAAGCGTCGCTCAAGCTGCTCGACTATCTGACCAGCCCGTCCGGCGCGGCGCTCATGACGCTCGGCGTCGAAGGCGAGACGTTCAACTTCGACGCGAACGGCAAGCCGGTGTATCCGGAGCTCGCCAATGAGCCGGCCGTCGACATCAAGGTGCTCGAGAACAAATACGGCATATGGCTCGAAGGCGCGTACTTGCGGCCGGATCACCGGAGCGTGTATTTCAACTACACGGAGAAGGAACAGGAGGCGCAGGACAAGATCACGAGCGGCAACAAGTTCGAGCCGCTGGATCCCGTCCTTAACTTCACCGACGACGAGACCGCGACGATCGCCGAGCTGCAGACTTCGCTGCAGAAGGCGGCCGAGGAGTTCAACACCCGCTACGTGCTCGACAAAAAATACGGCGACGCCGAGTGGGAAGCGTGGAAGACCAACGCCGACAAGCTGGGCGCGGCGAAGCTCGCCAAGATTTTCAACGACGCCCAGCAGCGCTACGACAGCGCCAAATAACGCCGATAAGGCTGCGTCACACCCGGCATCGCGGGAGACGGAGCGCGGAACGACCGTTCCCGCGCCCGTCCTTCGCCGACAGGAGGGAACCTCATGCGAACCATGCTCCGCAAAATCGCGCGCGACAGACAGCTGCTCGTCCTATTTATTCCGTGCATCGTCTTCTACGCCCTTTTCCGATACGGGCCGCTGTACGGTCTGATCATCGCCTTCAAGGATTACAGCGTGTACACGGGCATTCTGGACAGTCCCTGGGTCGGCCTCAAGCACTTCGAACGCTTCTTCTCCGGCCCGGACTTCTTCCTGTTGTTCCGCAACACCTTTTTGCTCGGCTTCTTCGCGCTGGTGTGCTCGTTCCCGTTCCCGATTCTGCTCGCGATTCTGCTTAACGAGGTGCGGGTCCGCTGGTTCAAGAAATTCGTCCAGACGGCGAGCTACCTGCCGACGTTCCTGTCCGTCGTCATCATCAGCAGCATGATCATCGATTTTCTGTCCCCGAACAACGGCATCGTGAACAAGCTGCTTAACCTGCTCGGCTTCGAGTCCAAGTACTTCCTGATCGACCCGGCCTGGTTCCGCCCCATCTACGTGCTCTCGGACATCTGGGCCAATACGGGCTACGAAGCGATCATCTTCCTGGCGGCGATCGCCGGGATTAATCCGACGCTGTACGAGGCGGCGCGGGTGGACGGCGCGAGCCGGCTGCGGATGATGTGGCACGTCACGCTGCCGGGCCTCCTGCCGACGATTCTCGTCGTGTTCATCCTGAAGACCGGATCGATGTTCCGCGTCGGCTACGAGAAGGTGCTGCTCCTGTACAATTCGATGACCTACGACGTCGCCGACGTTTTCTCGACCTTCGTGTACCGCAAGGGCCTGCTCGAGTCGAATTATAGCTACGGCGCGGCGGTCGGCTTGTTCGAAGCGCTGGTCGCGATGATCATGCTGCTCGGCGCGAATCTGATCAGCAAGCGGATGGGAGGAAAGGGACTATGGTAGGACAGCGCAGATTCACGGTTTTCGGCGTCGTCAACGCGCTGATCCTGATCGCCGTCGCGATCTCCACGCTGTATCCGCTGCTGTACATCACGGCCGTGTCGGTCAGCGATACCGCAAGCGTGACGCAGGGCGAGGTGTTCCTCTGGCCGCACGGCTTCAACCTGGAGGCGTACAAGGACGTCCTGTTCGATCCGAAAATTCCGAGAGCGTACCTGAACACGATCTACTACACGTTTCTGGGCACGTTCATCAATCTGCTGTTCACCTCGGTGGCGGCCTATCCGCTGTCCCAGCCGCAGTTCGTCGGACGGAAGTTCTGGATGCTCGCGATCGTGCTGACGATGTTCCTGCAGCCGGGCATCATCCCGAATTTCCTCATCGTGCAGAAGCTTGGCCTGCTGGACTCGGTATGGGCGCTCGTCATTCCCAACGCGATCTGGACGTTCGAGCTGATCATTCTGAAGAGCTTCTATGAAAACATGTCGGCGCAAATTCGCGAAGCGGCGCTGATTGACGGAGCCTCGGAGTACCGCATTCTCTTCAACATCGTGCTGCCGCTCTCCAAGCCCGCGCTCGCGTCCGTCGGCCTGTTCTTTTTCATCGGCCACTGGAACAGCTTTTTCTCCCGATGATCTATCTGAACGACCAGTGGAAATATCCGCTGCAGGTGGTGCTGAGAGGCATGCTGATCTTCCACGAGGGCAACTCGTCCTCGCTCGTCGACGCGTCGGCGCTGGCGCCGCAGGCGAAGAAAAACGCGACGATCATCCTCGCGATGATCCCGGTGCTGCTGATCTATCCGTTCGCGCAAAAATATTTTGCCAAGGGCGTCATGCTGGGCGCGGAAAAAGGCTGATGGTAGAATAAACGGATACACCAGCGACGCGAAGGATGATGGCCTATCATGAAGCGGATCATAACGAACCTCGGCGTTCTGCAAATTTTTTTCTCTCTGCTGCTCGTCATCGCGATTATGTTCGTATCCACTTATCTGATCTATCGCAACTCCATATCCGGCATTTACGACAAGGTCACGCAGAACAATACGCTGGTCTTCAAATCGGTCGTCCAGTCGTTCGACGACAGCTTCCGGACCGTGGACAACATCATTCATTCCGTTCACAGCCTGCCGCCCTCGGACAATCTGATCTCGCCGGACGACGACAGCCTGGACATGACCAAGGTCTACACGCTGGTCAAAAATCTGTCTACGCTGACCTCGACGGTCGACTATATCGAGGAGGTCGTCGTCTTCTACGACGACGCGCGCCTCGCGATCACGTCCGAAGGCACGAGCGGCTTCGAGCGCTTTTTCGACGGCAAGTACCGGCACGACACGTACAACGCGAACTATTGGAAGACGTACGCGTCGACGAAGCACGCGTTCAAGATTTTTCCGGCGGACAGCTTCAAGGTGCTCGACTTCAACCAGCAGCCGCAGACCCGCAACCTGATGATCGCCTTCGGCGGCAACAAGCTCGCGACGTCCAGCAAGAACGTCATGGTCATGATCGACGTGGCCGCGCTGCTCAAGCACGTGAACCAGCAGTCGGTCATTCCGGGCGCTTCGCTCATTCTGCTGGATCAGGATCGGAACATCATCTACAGCACGGACAAACAATGGGGACTCGTCGACGTGCTGAACGACGTCTACTTCAACGCGGACCAGGAGGCCTCGCTGACGCGCGAGAACTACGAATACAACTTCTATAAATCGGACTACAACGGATTTATTTATATCGACAAGGTGCCCTATCAGTTCCAGAATCTCAATCCGGTGACGCAGGCCAACGATTCGATCATGCTCACCGCGATCGTGTGCGCGGTCGCGCTGTCCGTCTTCCTCAGCTTCTACCTGAACCGTCCGGTCAAGCGGATTCTCCGGCTGCTCGGGGGGAGGGCACAGCAAAGGCAACGACTTTCGGAAAATTTACAGCGGGATCGTCAAGCTGCAGGCGGACAACGAATTGTATCGGGATCAGCTGGCGTTTGCCGACAAGGAGCTGCGCAGAGGCGTGTTCCTGCAGGCGCTCGACGAGAGCGCGCATGCCAAGGCGCACGACATTCAGTTGCAGACCTACTATCCGGCGTTGTTCGGAGAGCACTGCTTCGTCATGGTACTGTTCCAGGCAAGGCCGAGGCCGGACGCGGGAGAAGCGCCGCTGCCCGTCGAGACGATCGCGGACCGGCTGGAGACGGAACTGCGGCGGGAAGGGGCGGAGGCCAGCGTCTTCCATGTGTCGCGCGCGGAGTTCATCGCCGTCGTCGGCTTGCCGAAGGCGGAGGAGCGGGCGAGGCTGATCAAGCGGCTGCGCGGCTGCATCGTGGCGGCCGAGCGGGAGGCGCTGCTCGGCTACGACCTGTGGGCTTGCGTGAGCGAGGCGTACGCCGCGGAGATTAAAAACGCCAATCGCGGCTACCGCGACGTCATGAACGGCATGCTGTACCGGGGCGTCGGAGACACGGCGAGCGTGCTCGACGTCGAGGAGATCGAATACGTATGGAACGTTTACTTTCCGTTCGAGAAGCTCGAAAAGCTCTCGAATTACCTGCTGAACGGCAAGCTGCAGGAGAGCGTCCAGATCATCCGGGAGACGATGGGCGAGAACGCGGCGCGCAACGTCCACCGCCACCAGCTCGTTCATATCGCCAAGTCGATGCTCTTCTACATGCTCCGCTATGCCGGCAGCTCCGCGAATATGCGCGAGGAGCTGTACGCGATCGAGACCGAATTTTGCCGCCGCGCGGAGCAGACCTTCGATTATCGGGAGATTGAGGAGGCGTTGGTCGCGGTGGCGGGCCGCCTGTCCGCTTCTGGGAGAGCGGAGCCGAAGAACAAGCTGAATTCGGCCTTCATCTCGCAATACATCGAGCTGCATTATATGGATAACCTGTATCTGGACCAGATCGCGGCGGTCATGGAGACGACGCCCAAGTATTTCTCCAACTACTTCAAGAAGACGTTCGGCGTGAACTACGTGGAGTATCTGAACAAAGTAAGGCTGTCGCATGCGCGTGACCTGCTCCGGAGCACGAGCCTGTCGATCGCCGAGATCGGGGAGAAAACGGGATATTTGAACGCGTCGACGTTCACGACGACGTTCAAGAAGTATATGGGCGTGTCGCCGAGCGACTATCGCAAGCAGAACGATCAGCAGATCGTGTAAGGCTGAAGGGATAGCGATGCGCGCTATTGTAGCGCAACGCGGGGAGATAAAACGATCGGCAGATTGTATAAGCGGGAGGTATATTCATGCGCGCTCTTGTAACGCAAAGCGGGAGCATCAGGGTAATCGAGCTGAATCGACCCGACTTGGCGCCGGGGCATGTGCTGATTCGCACCGAGTACTCCGCGATCAGCCCGGGCACGGAGATGGGCTTCATGGGCCGCGCCTCGGACGAGGCCGCGGCCATCGGCTACAGCGCCGTCGGCATCGTCGAAGCGGTCGGCGAGGGCGTGGCGGACCGTCGGATCGGCGAACGCGTAGCCTGCTACGGCGTGCCGTACGTGCGGCACGCGGAATGGCTCGCGGTGCCGACCAACCTAACGGCCGTGGTACCGGACGGCGTGTCGCCGGAGGAGGCGGCCTTCGGCGGTCTGGGCGCCATCGCGATCCACGCGCTGCGGGTCGCGGACCTGCGGTTTGGCGAGTCCGCGATCGTCGTAGGGCTGGGCATCCTGGGCAATCTTGTGGCCCAGATCGCCCATGCCGCCGCTTGCCGCGCGGTCGGCTACGATCTGAGCGCCGAGCGCGCCGGCGGGCTGCGGCAGCTGAGAGGCGCGAGCGCGTACGCGGAGGCGGCCGAGCTGGAGGCGGCGCTGCCGGAGGAGACCGGCGGCGCGGGGGCGGACGCGGTGCTGCTGTGCGCCAGCGGTCCGGGCGAGCCGCTCATCAACAAGGCGCTCGAATGGGTCCGCGACCGGGGCAAAGTCGTCATCGTCGGCGACCTGACGATGAACTTCAGCCGGGGGCTCATGTTCGCCAAGGAAGCGCAGGTGCTCATCTCGCGCGCCGGCGGCCCGGGCCGATACGATCCGTCGTACGAGCGGGACAACCGGGACTACCCGCTCGGCCACGTGCGGTGGACCGAGGGGCGGAATCTGGCCGCGTACATCCGCCTGCTGGCCGAGGGGAGAATCTCCGTGCGGCCGCTCATCACGGACGTCTACCCGCTCGAACGCGCCGCAGAGGCATACGCGAACTACGCGGAGAAGGGTACGCGGACGATCGGGACGCTGATCCGGTACGGGTAGGGGCCACCTCTCAACCGCTTCACCATTTCGTCCATCGCGCAAAAGTACACGATCGCCATCGCCACTATCCATCGTCTCGACTATCGCGCAATATTGCACGAGCGCCGTCAACACCATCCCACCGTCCCGTCTATCGTGCAAAAGTACACGATCGCCACCACCCCCATCCCATCGTCCCGCCTATCGCGCAAAAGTGCAGGATTTTCTCGCGAAACACCCTAGACCTCCCCCAAATAGGCGATCAATCGTGCACTTTTGCACGATTGATCGCAAAAATCCACCATTCGAGCCGTGGATGATGTACTTTTGCAGGATAGCTCCTTTACGCCTCTGACCGTCTATCGCGCGAAAGTGCGATCGTCGCCACCATCAACATTCCCATGCCCGTCTATCGTGCAAAAGTACACGATCGCCACCACCCCCATCCCATCGTCCCGCCTATCGCGCAAAAGTGCAGGATTTTCTCGCGAAACACCCTAGACCTCCCCCAAATAGGCGATCAATCGTGCACTTTTGCACGATTGATCGCAAAAATCCACCATTCGAGCCGTAGATGATGTACTTTTGCAGGATAGCCATCACCGTGATGGGGGTCCGCCTTATCGCCGAGATGATCTTTGGCGTCTACAGAAGCTTCAACGCCGCCGGCCGAGCCTCGTATTTGGTTACGTATTTGCTGTCGGGACGACTGGCCACGGCGAACAGCCCTTTACTGCATAGAGATTGAAGCGTTCGGACCGCCGTCCGATAGTTAATCTGCAAGCGCTCGGCCACGTCGATGGGGCGCAGGGGCCGGGAGAGTCTGCACGCCAACCGGATCGTCTCGCGTTCAGTGAGTCCCGTTAGGTTGACCGGCGATTCGTGCGCGTAAAATCCGCCAAGCAGCATCCTTAAAAGGGTGATGCACAACTCGGGCCGCTCGGCAACGTCGTCATAGGAAAACGAAATGACGCGGTACCCCATGGCGGTCAGGAAGGTTTCCCGGTTTAATTCGTTGCTGTATTTCCTTCTGTCCATGTCCCTTACGTGCGGTCCGAATCCTTTGATCTCGATGACCAGCCTAACGGCCGGATGGATCCAGACAAAGTCGCAAAAATACGCCAGCCCGCGCCAGTCCGTTACTTCGTACTCAGGGTGCAGACCCTCGAAGCTGCCTCGGAGTTTCCACCATACATTTTGGCAAAACAGCCGTTCGGCTTCGCGGTGTCCGCGCTCCAACCGGCCTCTGCGTTCGCCCGTTCGCCGTGCCAGATGAGATTGAATAAATTCGGCATGCGCTTGTTCAAAGTTCATCTCTCTTAGCAGCCTCCTTAAAAATAAAAACGCCCCGTCTGCATTCTCAAGGAATGAAGAGGGACGTGCTTCGTCTCGTAAGAGGAGTATACGATAACCGATGGGCATCGTCCATACGCGGGATGAAGCGGACCGCCACCTGAGAGCCAAAAAAAGGTACAGCCCCCAGGAAAAATGGAGGATCTGTACCTTCTTGGCCTCATTCAGCGTTTGCGGCATTTTTTGAATTAAGGTCTTTCCGACGCGTCACATGCCGCCGTCCGCCTTCTCCGCCTTCTCCGTCATTCGACGGAGAATGGCCGCAGCTTGAGCGCGCGTCGCCGCGCCGTCCGGCATGAAGCGGTCTGCCTTGACGCCTCGCATCAAGCCGTACTTGACGGCAGACGAGACTTCTTTGAGCGCCCATTTGCGGATCGCGCTTCGGTCCGCGAACGGCAGCAGCAGCGCCTCCGCTTCCTCGCCGGCGGCCGGGACGGCATCCCCGTCCAGCTTCGAGACGGCTCTCCAAACCATGACCGCCAACTGTTCGCGCGTAATGAAGTCGCCCGGGCGGAACTTGCCGGAGCCGTCGCCGGCGATCAGGCCGAGCGTCGCAGCCGTCTGCACCGCTTCGTAGAACCAATCCCCCCGGCGACACGTCGCTGAAGAGCTGCGCTTGCCTGTTCGGCTGCGTCTCTCCGACGATACGGGCGAGTATCGCCGCGAACTCCGCCCGCGTCACCCGGCGGTTCGGTTCGAACGTATCGGCGGATAGGCCTGTGATTGACAGCCGCGCAGCCAGCCAGTCGATATCCGCCTTCGCCCAGTGGTTCGCGATATCCGCGAACGGACTGTCATAGACGAAGACGCCGCAGTAAGGCGAGTTGGCCGTCCCGCTCTCCAATGGCCGCTCCTCGCCGGAGGAGAGGGAGGACGCATAACGCCAACGGCTGGCGGACGGATCGTAGCGGTAGACGGCGACCGATGCGCCGTCCGGCACGGATTGGGGCGGCGTCCATCCCCCCGGTCGCGGCATCCGGACGGTCGGCGGTCAGCGTCACGCTGCGTCCGCCGTCTTCCGCCGCGAGGGCGACGCGGTACAGCCCCGTCATGGCGCGGAGCCCGGCGGACTTTTTCTTCAGATCGGCCAGCCATGCCGGTTCCTCCTGGACCGAAGCCCTGGCGACGAGCAGATGCACGGCCGATGCCCCGTCGCTCATGCCGGACCAAGCGTCCGTCCGGATCGCGGCGGATAGCGGCGCGGCCTTCAGTTTAAGCTTGATCTGCATCTTGGCGAGCGCCTTAAATGCGTCGGCCGTCATGCTCACGTCGTACGATTCAAAATTCGCCGGCGCATCGAGGTACAACTCCGCGCCGCTCTTCGCCGCCTTCAGCGCGTCCATCACGACTTGGGTCTGCAGCGTGATCATGGCCGTCTTGCGGCCTTCGACGTCCTTGGAAGTCACATTGGCGCCGCGTCCGATGTCCGCGATGTTCCCCGGAGAGGGCGTCGGGGTCGAGCCTTCCGTCGGTCCAGGCGTCGGCGACGGAGACGGGCTCGGCGTCGGTCCCGGATCTGCAGACCGCACGACGGTCAGCGTGTAGACCTTCGCCACGTCCGGATGGCCGGCGGCCTCCACCCGAATCGGGATGATGCCGTCGCTTGGAATGGCGACCGTCTTGAACGTGGCGTCGCCGAGCGGCACGCCCCGAATGGACAGCCGGCCACCCGCCTGTGCCAGCGTCGCCTTGAGCTCCACCGATGCGGCGTCGGCAGTGACCTTAAGCGTATAGTCGGTCCGTTCGCCCGAGAACGCTTCGCTCAGGGAGCCGCCCTGAAGCTCGAGGCCGCTCAGCAGGGCGTTGGGGCTGTTCAGCGCGAGCGTCTTCTCCGCCGACGGATTGCCCAGCGGGTCTGCCGCGGCGCCGGCCGCGACGGCGACCGTCACGGCTGCGCCTTCGGCCACGGGACCGCTCAGCGTCAGGACGGCCGACATCGGCTGCTTGCCGTTCTCCGGCACCTCGACGACGGCGGACAGCACCTTGCGGCCCGTGCCGCTCAAAGCGAACGCGCCCGGGTCGAGAAGCGATCCCGCAGCCAGCGGCTCGTCGAAGACGATGCGGATGGCGGCACCGCCGCCGGCGGATTCGGCCGAAGCGGGCACCGGACCGGTCGCGTCGCGCCGTGCGGCTTTGGCCGTTCCGTCGAAGCCGGCGAGCATCTGCGTGCCTGCGTAGCTCACGAAGGCGCCCGGCTCGATCGCGACCCGATATTCGGCGCCTTCCGAGAGCCCGTCGCCGTTCGGCGTGAAGCGCACCTTGCGGGCGAGCGTCTCGCCGCCGGCCGACTGCGGTTCCAGGTAGGCGTAGGTGCCTTCCACCGGAGCGCCGTCCGGTCCCGTCACGACGAGCGCGTCGGCAGGGACGGGATCGCTCGCCTTCAGGTACTTGCTGAATGCGATGTCGATATAGCTGCCGCCGTCGCCGACGACGGCTTCGAACCCGGTGGCGGCCGGCGGCACCTTCGAGACGAGGCCGGCATTGACGTCGAAGTGAGGAGGGGGGAACCGGCAGCTCCTCGCTTGCGGCCGTCTCGTAGCCCGGCTTCTCCCAGACGACCTTCCAGATGCCTTCCGGCACGTCCCAGCCGTAGCGGCCTTCCTTGTCGGTGGCCTGGGGATTGATCTGCCCGTAGTCCGCGGCGTCGTTCCAGACTTTCCATTCGCCGTTGTCCGGGTTTTTGAAGAGCACGGTCGCCTTTACGTCCTCGATCCGGTTGCCCGGGACCGCTTCGTAGACATAGCCGCTCGGATCGTAGATCCATCTCAGACGCGCCACGCGCTTCAATTTCTTTTTATAAATATTCTCTTCCTCTGGATCGTCTTCGTTGTTCCGGCAGTTCTGCGGATTCGTAGGTCCGACCGAGGAGACCTTGTCGATCTGCTCGTCGACGTAGCTGTCGATCTTGTTCGACACGTATTGTCCGGCATAGCCGCCGATGAAGCCGACGGGCCCTTCGAGCATCATCGCGCCCGTCCAGGCGCCGATCGCGGTCTTCGCGATCTCGCCGCCCACCGTCACGAGCAGCGCTTTGCCCGCTTGATCGCCGGTCGCTTCGATGTTCTCCGGACACTGGATGGCGGCCTCCACGTTGCCCATGATCTTCGTGATTTTGCCCGCGTACCCTTGGTAGCTCTCGTATTGCCCCTTAAGGTCCGAGAACGGGCTGAGCGCATCCGAAGAGATCGCCTTGTAATCCGCGGAGACCTGGATCATCCCCTGCTGGTAAGGGGTCGCATCGATCCCGAGCTCGTCGAGCGCTTCGAGCGGATCGAATCCGTCGTCGAATGCCGCAAGCGTCGAGGCGCGGGCTTTCGGAGACGATTCAGGGAAGAGGGCTCCCTTCGGCATATAGCCCTTCATCTTCACGCTGACGCCGTCCGGCGTCTCCTGTACGTCAAGGGTCGCGTTGTACAGGAGAATGCCAGTCGCCTCGGCTTCCACGATCTCCTCCACCGTCGGCATGTAGGATGTCGGCGTCAGATCGATCCGCTCGCTTGCCTCGATGCGCATATGGTTCGCCTCGGGGAACTCGATGACCGCGCTGCCCGCGTATACGTTGCCTTCCTGCTTGAACGGCTGCTTGTCGGCGATATGAAACGTCCTCATCTTCGGGGGGCAGCAGCGCGTTCGTCTCCGCTTCGGTCGGCGCCTCCCGGCTGATGACGACCTTCGGCTTCACCGTGTCGTAGTCGACATACAGACCGCCGAGCGTACCCGAGCCGGTCGGGATCGTCGCCCGGTACAGCCCGTCGTCGCCCTTCTCCGCCGTCACCGGACCGCCGATCTGGCCGCCCATGTACAGCTTCACGTTTTTGACTTTATCCGGATCGCTGAACTTCAGCACGAGCGAGAACGGATTGCCCGGCACCACGGTATAGGGAAGCTGCGCGATGCCGTTCTCCACGTTCAGCTGCAGCCATTTTCCGTTCGGATACTGCGCCAGGGCCAGCTCCCGCAGCACCGGCTCGCCCGCTTTGTAGGCCACGAGCTCCCGGTCCGAGCGCAGCGTCCTGCTGCCGCTCTTCGCTTCCGCCCACAGCAGATGGATATCCGAGGCACTCTCGTTGCGAAGATCCACCTTAGCCCGCCAGGTGCCCGCGGACGTCGCCGTCGCCGTTCCGAGTAGCAGGTCTTCGTCGTAAATCTTGACCGTACTTAATGCCGGCGCCAAGCCGATCACCTGAACCCCGGACGCCGTCACGATATCGGGCGCCTCGAGCGTCACCCGCGGCACCTCCAGCTGTACGGTGCCGATCGTCTCGCTGACCGTTCCGGCGTCTGCGGTTCCTTCGATCCGGGCGGACAGCCGCGCCTTATCTTGGGCGTAGTCCGCATCCAGTCTCGCCTGCAGCGATACCGTGCCCTGCGCTTTCTTGCCGACGGCGCCGAGCGTTACCGACAATGACCGGCCGTTGAGTTGGGCCGTCGCGTTCGTTCCATTCACCTTGACCGGAACGTTGCCTCCCGACGCGCCTACCGGGGAGATGCCTTCCGGCAGATCGATCTTCATCGTGGCGCCGGTCAGGGCGCCGGCGTCGCCGTTTTGGTAGAAGGCCTTCAGATTGACCGTCCCGCCCGGGGACACCTCGTTCGGCTCGGCGATCAAGCCGTTCGTCTCCCTTTGCGCGAAATAGGCTGCGGGCGCGAGCTCGAACAGGCCGAGCTCGAGCGTCTCCTGCTCGGCGATGGTCACCTGCCTGGACGCGGTCCACTGCGAATTCGTCTGCGAGTTCCAGCGGGTGAGCTCGATCCGGTACGTGCCGGCCTTCGGCGCGTGCAGCAGGAAGTGATCCCCGCGGAAGGTTTTGTACTCCCTGTTGACAAGGCCGGAGCCAGTCACCTCGTAAAGGGTCGCGAACGTCCATGTGTTCGAATCCGCGTCCACCTTGCCCGTTATGAGCCCGCCGGCCTCCTCGACCCAAACCTCGGCGGTGCCGTTCGCATCGTTGTCGAGCACGATATCTTTGCAGGCTTGGAACGCGCTGGAGAGTACGCCCGTTATGCATACCTCGACCTTTTCGCCAGGCGATCCCTGAAGGTTGACCGCATTTTGATAATAGCTGATCCGTCCGCCGAATCTGCCCCGCAGACTCGCCGAGAAGCGGACCTGCTCCATATCGACGGGGCCTGCCCATTCGCTTCCGATCATTTTGACGTGCACCTTGAAAGTGACCATGCCGGTTGGCGCCATCGCGACGGGAATGTCGAGCGTCGTCGTCTTGCCCTTGGCCACGCTCGCTTTAAGGCCGGGCTCGGAATTGTAATGATAGGCGTTTTGCGCGGCCTGCACGGCGACTTCTCCTTCGTAGGCCGTGAGGCGATAAGCTCCGTTTAAGTCGGTGTAGGCCTGCTGCACGACGGGTTTGCCTTTGTACATCTGTGTCGTCGTCACGAGCGCGTTGAACACGGGCTTGCCCCCGGGATCCAGCACCTTGCCCTGCAGCTGGCCTTGGGGCGAGCGGGTCAAGACGAGCGGGATCACGTTGTCCCCGCCTTTTAGCGAGAAGGGAACGGGCGTCATCGGCTCGTAGCTCATCTCGTTCAGATCGACCTTGGCCGTATACTTTTTGTCGCTGTCGTCTACGCCCGTCCAGCTCGTCTCGCCGTTCGAATCGGTATCGTAGCCGCCCAGGACATAGGCGCCCGCTTCGTCCCACGTCTCGATATGCATGCCGGCGAGGGCCTTGCCTTCTTCGTCGGTCACCTTGTACCGGTAACGGGCCGGCTGGATCACCTTGAGCGAGAGATCCGTACGCCATCCGGACGTCACGTGGACCGACGATGCCCGCCCCAGGACCTTGCCGGCCGGCGACACGAGCGTCACCGCGTAGGCATCCGAGGGCTTGAGTCCCTCCAGCAGAACATCGTCTTCGCCGGTCAGCGTCTTCACCGCATAGCCGCCGCTCTCGGCGCTCGTCGCCGACAGGTAGACGCCGTTCAGATCCATGCCGCCGGGATTGTCGAACGCGATCTTCAGGTTGCCGGAGACGGCGAGCGGCAGGCCGGTCGCTTCCTTCTCTACGGGACCGCCAGCAGCGCCCGTCATGACCGCCGTCACTTTGGACAACTCGGAGATGCCTTCCTCCACGTGAAAGGCGCCCGTGTATACGCCGGTTCCCGAAGCCGCTTCCGTCAGGTCCACCGATGCTTCCGCCGCGCGCGGAGCGGGGAGACGACTGCCGTCTTCGGCCAGCCAGGTGGCATAGACGATCTTGGCCGCGATCGCGCGTCCCGTCACCGCCCGCGCCTCGATGGTCAGCGTACTGTCCGGCACCGGCTGGCGCTTCGGCGACAGCCGGTCGAACGTCAGTCCGAGCGCGAGCGTGCGGTCGCCGGCCGGCGTCGTCACCCGCACGCTCGGTCCGCCGGCTGTAGCGACATCGTCGGCATTCGCCGCTTCGATGCGGAATACGTACTCCGTCGCGGGCTTGAGCCCCTCGGCCGTATAAGTCAGCGCCGTGCCGTTCACGACGGCGATTCGCTCGTTATTCGCGTAAAGGCGGTATTCCTTGATGCCGCCCGCAGCGGAGGCGGGCGTCCAGGTCAGCGTCGCCCGGTCCGGCTGAAGGCCGGAGGCTTCCAGCTTGCTGCCGTCCGGCCATGTCGGCGTCCCGCCGTCTCCCTTGACCTTCGAGGCGATGAACAGGCCGCTCATCGGAATCTCCTCGCCGCTGTCGGAATCGGTATAGGTGTAGCCGGCATTGAAGATGCCGACCGTCGCCCCGTCCGAGAGCGCGAGATGCGTCAGCGGTAGCGTCAACGTCTCTTCCGACGGCGCGACGGATACTTCCCTGGTGACGCCGGCCGCAAGATCGGCGATCATCGCTTGGTCAAGTTCGACCGATTCGGGAAGGGTGTCGAACGTGACGTAGCGGCCGTCGGCGGTCACGAGCGGCTCATCGCTCTCGTAGTCGAACTGAGCGCCGTCCGTATTCACCGATACGCGCTTCACGGAACCGTCCGCCGTCCGATACACGTAGACATCGGTTACGCCGTTCGTGTCTTCCCCGACCAGCGCGCCTTCGGATTCGAAGGCGACGACTCCGCCGTCGCCGCTGATCTTCGGGTTGCCGCTCGCTTCGGCCGACTGGCCGCCCGACGCGGGAAGGCTGACGAGCCGGTTCGTCTTGTCCGTGCGGTCGTGCAGGAAGACGTCCGTGGTTCCGTTCGTATCCCCTTCGGTCAGGAACGCGGAGTCCGATTCGAAGGCGACGTACCGGCCGTCCGCGCTGATCGACGGCTTGTTGCTGTTGGCATACGAGATCTCGACCGAGTCTTCGGCGATGACCGCTTTGCTGACCATCTCGATGACGTTCGTCTCCCTGTCGTATACGAAAACGTCATAGTTATCGGTATCGCCCTCAACCAGACCGGGCGCCGACGATTCGAACGCCACATACCGGCCATCCGCGCTTACGGAGGGATTCTCGCTCTGCTCCGTGCCCGGCAGGCCGTCCGGCTGCGCGCTGACAAGGCGATTCTCCTTGGTCTGGCGGTCATACAGGTACACCTGCGCATCAACCATGTCGCTAAAACGCTGCTTGCCGGTATAGGCGAACCAGCGCGCGTCAGCGGACATCTCGAAGCTCAGGGGTTCCTTTGCCTCGGCGTCCTGCAGCAATGCCTCAAGCGATCCGGTCTCCCGGTCGTACAGCTCAAGCGTCGAATGCAGCTCGCCGCCGACGAATTTGTATTCGATAAATGCCGCAAATCGTCCGTCCGGCGTCACGCGGACATTGTCGTCCACGATCGGATACAGGGGGGGCGAATACCCGCGTGAGATGATTCCACGTCGCTTCGCCCGCATCTGCTACGGCCGCAAGCTGCGTCCCCAGCTTTACCGGGCTAAGCCCCGCGGGCAGCGATTGCGCTGCCTGCGCGTGACCCCAGACTGCGAAAAGGCTGGTGAACCATAGCGCGAACGCCATTCCGCCGGCCGTCCATCGCCTGCCGGATCCGCGCTTTCTTTGCGATCTCATCAAAAGTCTCCTCCATGTGTAATACGTTTTGTATCATCTTAACAAATGGGGGAGGACGAACAAGTGACCGCCGTCGCTGATTCGGTCAGCCGAATCCGGTGACCGGCGTCACGTGACCGGCCGTTCGCCGAGCATGCCGCTGGGCCTATTTACCAGGATGCGGCGGGGGCGGGTGGAAGTTTTAGGGTCGACAAAAAGGGGCGCAAACACCATGACGGTGTCTGCGCCCCTCTTTGACTATGCGCCGCGCGAGCCGGCCTTCAATCGATGTCCTGCAGCTCAGAATAACGCCGAGACGGCCGTGCTGTCGACAGCGTACTTGTCGCCGTTCTGAATGAGCGGGAAGCCGAAGGCTTCAAGCTTCGCGGCGGTCGGATCGTGGATGCGATCGATGATTTACTCGGGAAGCCGGTAGCTAACAAACGCCAACGTACGGCTGTCGGGCGCCCAGGAATTTACGTTAAGCGTCCCTTGTCCCCCGAAGAGGGAGACGAGGGTGCGGGACTCCCCGCCGGCGGCGGGCATCAATCGAAGCTCGACGTGTTTGTTCGCGGGGTGATCGCCCGGTGCGACGTCGCCCTTGCGGTACGCGATATAGACGACCCATTGGCCGTCCGGCGAGACGTGGGGAAACCAATTGTTGCTCTCCTCGTGCGTCATGCGGACCTGCTCGCTGCCGTCGGCGTTCATGCGCCACACCTGCATGAGTCCGGACCGTACGGAATTGAACCAAATGTGCCGGCCGTCCGGCGAATATTCCGGGCCGTCATTCAGACCAGGCGCGTCGGTCAGCTGCGTCTCGATGCCGCCGTTCGCCGGGATCGTATAGATGTCGTACTCGCCGTCTCGCTCCGCGCAGTAAGCGAGCGTGCTGCCGTCGGGCGACCAGCCATGCAGGTAGCTGGGGGCCATCGGCGTGACGAGCTCGGGATGCCCGCCTTGCAAGGGGAGGACGTAGATGCGCGACTGGCCGTCTTCGAACGTATGGTGGCTCACGGCGATGCGGTCGTTTTCGGGCGACAGGACGTGATCGTTGTTGCATTGAACCGCGAATCCGGACTCGATCAATCTGCTGCTCCTTGACGCGAGGTCGAATTCGAAAAGGCGTCCCTGGCTGTTGAAGATCAGTCGGCTGCCGTCGCGGGTCCAATTGGGCGCTTCGATCAGGTGATCGAATTCAGCCATTACGCGGCGCTCGCCGCCGTGAATGTCGACCGTCTCGAGGATGCTGACGATCGGGCGGCTATCAAGCTTGCGCGGTTCCTTCAATCTGTTCATTGCGCTCGTCTCCCTTGTCTGTGCCGGGGCTCTAGGCCCGCGGCTTAATGTTCAGATTGACGCCCAGATCGTCTTCGCTGTCCACGATCGTCCAACTGCTGCCCGGATAGTAGCCGATCGTCCGCATCGCGTAGCCCATCTCCTCCAGCTCCCCGACGATCGCGTCGCGCTTCTCGCCGACCTGGAAGCCAAGGTGATGGACGCCGTTGCCATGCTTGTCGAGAAATTCGCGGAACGTGCTGTCCCGCTCGTCGGGCTCGTGCAGCTCGATGACGAAGGGGCCGGCTTCGATATTCGCCAGCTTCAGGCCGTATTCGGCCGGCTTGCCCCGGTAAGTCAGATCAGGGTTAGGCGCGGGCGGCTGATAGCGGATCTCGGGGACGGGGATGTTGAAGAAACGGGCCCACGTTTCCGCGGCCTTTTGGATGTCTTGCACGACGATAGCGATCTGGATGAAGCCGTCAAAGGCGAGCGGATTTTGCATGAGAGGTCTGTCCTTCCTTCGGTGGATGGGAAGCTTGCGGGCAATGTGTGAACGCGCGTTTATGATACGTTTAATTATCATACACAGGGTCTTAAAGCGTTGTCAATGACGCGTTGGCAGCAGTCTGCCGTTATGTAGGAAGCGCGGTATCCTCGCTATCCTGCAAAAGTTTTGCTTGAGTTGCGGGCTGCTGTCCGGAGATTAGTCAAACTTCTTTATCCCATTCAATAGCTGGATGAGATCGGCTATTCACGCGCGGTATCCTATGTTAAACTTCTTCCCATCGTATACTTTCCGGTGGCTGTGTCATTTCGTACCCGAGGGAGGAGTCGCGGTGCTTCGCAATCGCAAAAGCGTTTTTTTGACGCTATGGCTCTCGTATATCGTCATTTTGATCATTCCCGTCACTTTTTCGGTCGTCCTGTACACGCGGATGGAGACCCGGATGATCGGAAGTGCGAGCCGTTCGAATCTGGCGATGCTGGAGCAGGTCCGTCAGGTTGCCGACAACCATCTGATGGATATCGATCAATTGGTCGTACAGGTCGCGACGCATCCCAAGCTGCAGACGATGTGGACGATCGAAGAGAGCAGCAAGTACATCCAGTATCAAGAGGCGGTGCAGGCGCTTAAGAATATACGCAGCGGCACCGGCTTCGTCGATGATTTCTTTATCCATTTGCGACAGCAAGACGTGATTTTAACGCCATCTATGAAAACGGATACAAACCTGTACTTCAACAATCTTTACATGTTCCCCGGGATGAGCATGAGCCGGATCCGATCCGAACTGCTGGGGGACTACCACTTCAAGACATTCTGGCCGGTGCAGCAGCTGAAGGTGGACTCGTCCGCGAAGAACGTCATTCTGTGCGCGGTATCGCTGCCGCTGGGGGACGAGCAGCACATCTGGGGCACCTTGGTGATGATGATCGAGGACCGGCAGTTTTTCGACCTGCTGAAGCAGATCGAATGGGCGAACAGCGGCTCCATGTTTATCTTGGACGAGAATGACAGGGTCATCCTGTCTTCGTCGGGCGGCGGGCGGCTGCCGGAAGGCTTCCGGGACGAATGGCTCCGGGCGGGCAACGGCTATAAGAAGGACGACGCGGACCTGATCTCGTATACGACGGGAAAAAGCGGCTGGAAGTACATATCCATCGTACCCGAGAAGGTCGTGCTGGCCCGGGTGCACGATATCAAAGTATGGGCCTTGCTGCTGCTCGGGCTTGCCGTCGGGGCGGGGACGCTGGCGGCTTATTGGATGGCTTATCGGAGCTACAGCCCGATCAAGGACCTGGTATTCGCCCTGATGAAGGGAAAAATCGCGGAGCGGCCCGCTCAGCTGAACGAGTATGAATTCATCAAGACGTCGATCGCCCAGACGTTGGCGGACAGCGAGGAGGCCAAGGAACAGCTGAACGCGTACATTCCCGTCGTACGCGCCCACTTTCTCTCCCGGCTGCTCAAGGGTCAGGCGGAGACGGCGGCGCTGACGAAGGAATCGCTCGCCTTCATGGGCATTCGCTTCCCGCATGAGCAGGTAAGGGTCATCCTCGTCGAGCTGGACGAGAGCGGCGAATTCATGCGCGACGGCGGCGAATGGGACTGGGCGCTCGTGCGGTTTCTGTTCAACGTGAGCACCGAATTCATCGGGGAGAGCGGCTACGCGGCCGAGATGGAGCTGAACCGGCTGGCGCTGCTGCTAAGCGTGCCGGACAGCGGCGACCATCTGGACGAGCTCGTCCAAAGCCTGAAGAAGGTCGTCGAAGAACGATTCCATATGAAGATCGTCATCGGCATCAGCTCGGTCCGGTCCGGCCTGCGGGAAGCCAGCCGCTGCTACACGGAGGCGGTGAACGCGCTGGACTACCGGATCATTCATGGCGCCGACTCCGTGATTTATTACGAGCAGATCGACAGGAGCGAGCGGAGCTACTACGACTATCCGATGGAGATCGAGTCGCAGCTCATCAACTATATGAAAAGCGGCGCATGCGAAGACGCCCTGCGGCTGCTCGACGAGCTGTACGAGACGAACATGGGGAGCCGGGCGATCACGCCGGAGATGGGCAACGCGCTTTTCTTCGATCTGCTCGGCACGATGCTCAAGGTGATCCACGCGCTGAAGCTCGGCGAGAAGCAGCTGCCGGAGACCGTCCAAGATCCCGCCAAGTTCGTGACGGCGGGCAAGTCCGCGGAGGATCGTCTCGGCCGGCTCAAGTCGCTCTGCCGGGCCGTGTGCGACAGCGTCCTGGAGGCGAGGACGGACCAGAAGGACCGGCTGAACGACAACCTCAAGCAGTACATAACGGATAACCTCGCGCACAACGGGCTAAGTTTGACTTCGATCGCCGACCGCTTCGGCATGACGCCGCAGTATATTTCGGGTTTTTTCAAAAAGCAGAACGGCGTGAACCTGACCGACTATATGGCCGAGGTTCGCATCCGTCACGCCAAGCGTCTGCTCGCCGAATCGGAGCTGTCCGTCCTGCAGGTCGCGCAGCGGGTAGGATACGCGACCGACATCGGCTTCATCCGCGTGTTCAAGAAGCTGGAGGGTATCACGCCCGGCAAATATCGGGAAACCGCGCAGCAAGGGGGCGGGATGAAGAACGGTTAGCTCGGTTGAAAAACGGTTGGTCGGCCATATGAAGAGCGGTTGGGACTTCAGTCAACGGACTGTAGGCAGACCGCTCTTGTTCTCATTAAAGTGAAATGGCGGAGCAAGCAGCCCGCGAACGAAACATACGGGAGGGTTCATGGTATGAAGAGTATTCTGAAAGTGCTTACAGCGTCAGCGGCGGCAGCTTCCTTGATGACGGCGTTATTGACCGGATGCAGCGGGAACGATGCTTCTTCCGCAGCTTCGACTGCGGCCGTGTCCAAAGGGGCGGAGTCCGCCAAGGAAGTCGGTTATCCGAAATCGATGACGTACTGGGTCTCGCTCAACCCGAACGTGGCCGCCACCATGAAAAATTACAACGAGATCGCCGCATACAAGGAAATGGAAAAGATCACGGGCACCAAGGTGGACTTCCAGCACCCGCCGGTCGGTCAGGAGCTGGACCAGTTCAACCTGATGCTCGCCTCGGGCAAGCTGCCGGACGTGATCGAATACGGATGGGGCGGCGCCGCCAAAGGGCCGGACAGCTTGATCAAGGAGAAGCAGATTCTGCGGCTGAACGAACTGATCGAGGCGTACGCGCCGAATCTGTCCAAGGTGCTGGCGGACAATCCGGAATTCCGCAAGCTGGTCACGACGGACGAAGGCAACATCTACGTGATGCCTTTTTTTGCTCGGCGATCCCATCCTCGCCGTCGTCAACGGACCGGTGCTGCGCAAGGACTGGCTGGACAAGGTGGGTCAGAAGGTGCCGACGACCTTGGCGGAATGGGAGGCGGTCCTCACGGCCTTCCGCGACGAGGACCCGAACGGGAACGGCAAGAAGGACGAGATTCCCTATTTGTTCTCGATCGCGGATATGGATTTCAACCACCTGTTCGTAGGGGCGTGGGGCATCGCCTCCGACTTCTACAATGACGGCGGCACCGTCAAGTATGGCCCCATCGAGCCGCCGTTCAAAGACTTCCTGGCCACCATGGCCAAGTGGTACAAGGAAGGCCTGATCGATCAGGACTATGCCACGACCGACGGCAAGCTGAAGGACGCCAAGGTCACGAACAACCAGCTCGGCGCCTTGTCCACGTATCCCGGCAGCGGCATCTCCCGCTATACCTCGCTTACCAAGACGAGCACGCCGAGCTTCCAGCTCGTCGGCGCGCCGTACCCGGGGCTCAAGGCGGGCGACAAGGTGATGGGCCAGTACACGATGCCGTTCACGGGGATCGGAGCGGCAATCACCACCTCGGCGCAGCATCCGGAGGAGATCGTCAAGTGGCTCGACTACAAATACGGCGAGGCAGGCCACATGCTCTTCAACTTCGGCATCGAGGGCGAGAGCTATACGATGGACAACGGTTATCCGAAATACACGGATCTGATCATGAACAACCCGGATAAGCTGCCGGTCACGCAAGCGATGGCCAAATACTTCCTTGCCAGCTTCAACGGTCCGATCGTGCAGGATAAGCGCTACATCGAGCAGTACTTCACGATGCCGGAGCAGCGCGAAGCGCAGCAGGCCTGGTCGCAGGCGGACCATAGCAAGGAGATGCCGCTGGTCACCCTCACGGCGGACGAGAGCTCCAAGACGTCCTCGATCATGAACGACGTGAAGACGTATCGGGACGAGATGATCAACAAGTTCATCATGGGCACCGAGCCGATCGATAACTTCGACAAGTTCGTCGACACCATCAAGGGGATGGGCATCGACGAAGCGATCAAGGTTCGTCAGGCGGCGTTGGACCGCTTCAATCAAAGGCAATAGCGTCCGAACGGAAATTGGGGAGGGGGGGAAGTCTGCCCGCTCCCCGATATCGAAAGGAGGGCATGCGGATGTCCCTTATGCTTAAACGGCGGCCCGCCGCGGCGAAGCCGGCGGTCGAAAAGGACGGCTGGAAATACAGTACCCTGCGCGATCTCAGGATCAACAAATTTATTTACATCATGCTTGTCCCGGTCGTCGCTTATTACGTTCTATTCTACTATGTGCCCATGTACGGCCTTCAGATCGCGTTTAAGGATTATTCCCCCGGCCTCGGCATGTGGGGGGAGCGATTGGGTCGGCTTTCGGTATTTTCACGACTTCTTTAACAGCTACTACTTCTGGCGGCTGCTTCGCAATACGCTGCTGCTCAGCTTTTACGAGCTGCTGTTCGGCTTTCCCGCTTCGATCATCCTCGCGCTTCTGCTGAACGAGCTCCGCAGCGCCCGGATGAAGCGATTCGTTCAAACGGTGACGTACATGCCCCACTTCATCTCGCTTGTCGTGGTCGCCGGGATGCTGGTGGACTTCCTGGCCAGAGACGGCCTCATCAACAACGTGCTGTCGTGGTTCGGCGCGGAGCCGGTCGCCTTCCTGCGCGAGAGCGGCTGGTTCCGGACGATCTTCATCTCCTCGAATATCTGGCAGAGCGTAGGCTGGGGCTCCATCATCTATCTGTCCGCGATGTCCGGCATCGATCCTTCCTTGTACGAAGCCGCCCGCGTCGACGGCGCCAGCCGCTGGAGGCAGACGCTGAGCGTCACGCTGCCGGGAATCATGCCGACGATCGTGATCCTGCTCATCCTGCAGATCGGGCACTTCATGAGCGTGGGCACCGATAAGATCCTGCTCCTGTACAACAGCTCCACCTATGAGACGGCCGACGTCATCGGCACCTTCGTGTACCGGAAGGGCATTCTGGAATCCAACTTCAGCTACAGCTCCGCCGTGGGCCTGTTCAACGCGCTCATCAACTTCACGCTGCTCGTGCTGGCCAACGCCATCAGCCGGCGGACCAGCGAAAATAAGCTTTGGTAAGGAGGTGCGGTCCCTTATGAAACGCAGCTGGGGAGAACGCCTATTCGATGGCTCGAACGTGGTGCTCATGCTATGGCTTTCCGCGGTCACCCTCTATCCGTTTCTCTATGTGCTCATCGCCTCGGTCAGCGATCCGGCATGGGTCGTGAAGGCGCGAGGCCTGATCTGGTACCCGCACGGCTTTTCGCTGGAATCGTATAAGCTCGTATTCGACAACCCCGCGATCTTGACGGGCTACGGGAACACGCTGCTCTACGTCGTCGCCGGAACCGCGCTCAACATTCTCATGACGTCGCTCGGGGCGTACGCGCTCTCGAGACAAAGCGTGAAGTGGAAAAACCCGGTCATGTTCCTGATCGTGTTCACGATGTTTTTCAACGGCGGCTTGATCCCGACGTACCTGCTCATCAACAACCTGGGCATGCTCGACAGCCGCTGGGCGCTCATCATCCCGAGCGCGATGAGCGCCTACAATCTGATCATTATGCGGACGGCCTTCCAGAGCGTGCCGGTCAGCCTGGAGGAATCGGCGAAGCTGGACGGTGCGAACGATTTTACCGTCCTGTTCCGCATCATCCTGCCGCTGTCCATGCCGGTCGTCGCGGTCATGATTCTGTTCTACGGCGTCAGCCATTGGAACAGCTGGTTCAACGCGCTGATCTACTTGCGTACCCGGGAGCTGTATCCGCTGCAGCTCATTCTGCGGGAGATCCTCATCACGAACAGCACGGATTCGATGATGACCGGCGTCGGGGGGCGCCGACAAGATGCCGATCGGGGAGACGATCAAATACGCCGCGATCATCGTGGCGACGGTGCCGATCCTGCTGCTATACCCGTTTCTGCAAAAATACTTCGTCAAGGGCGTGATGATCGGAGCGGTGAAAGGCTAGCTACCGGAGAAGTAACCGTGCAGCGGGAATGGTATAATCACGCTAGCGGTTGGAAACCGGAAGGGTGATTGCCATGAGCGTGATTCGTTTGGAGAACGTCACGAAGAAGTATGAAGCGTCCATGATCTTTCGCGATATTTATTTTCGTGTGATGCAAGGGGGAGCGTATCGGTCTCATCGGGCGGAACGGCGCCGGCAAGTCGACGGTATTTAAGCTCATCATGGGCCAAGAAGAGCCGAGCGCCGGCCGCGTAGAAATAGATCCTCAAGTGCGCATCGGGTATTTCTCGCAATTCTCGGAATTGCGCGGAAGCCTGTCCGTTCAGCAAGAACTGGAAGCGTGCTTCGAGCAAGTTGCTCTTATCGAGCGCGAGCTGCAAGAGGTCGGAAATAAGCTGGGCGTCGTTGCCGACGATACCGAAATGGACGGACTGCTCGCAAGGCAGGCGGAGCTATTCGAGCAGATGGATCATCTCGGCGGCTGGAACGTGTCCGTCGAGATCGACACGGTGCTAACGAAGCTGGGGTTCAACGACAGATCGCGTCATCAGCCGATCGATGCGTTGTCCGGCGGCTGGCGCAACCGCGCGGCGCTCGCGAAGATGTTGATCGAGCTGCCCGACGTCGTGCTGCTCGACGAGCCGACGAATTACTTGGACATGGAAGGCATCGCCTGGTTAGAGCAGTGGCTGTACCGGTTCAAGGGTGCCATGATCCTGGTGTCGCATGACCGGCAATTCATCGATAAAGTCGTCACGCGTACGATCGAGATCGAGAACTATCATTTTCAAGAATACGAAGGCAACTATTCGGATTACGTCCGCAAGAAAAAGATGCGGAAGAAGGAGCTGGACCGACAGTTCGAGTGGGAGGAAGAGCTGCTGCTCATGGAGTCCGAGGCGATCGACGACCGCGCGAACCGGAAGTCCAGCTCCAAGGACCGTCTCTCGCGCAAGCTGGCGGACAACAAGAAGCGGATCGAGCCGCATCCCGTTAACGTGCTGATCACCGATATTTACGAGAGGCTGCGCTTCCCGGACAAGCTATGCGAAGTAAAGCGAATCGGGCAGACCTACGAGGGTCGGCAGATCTTCGAGAACGTGAGCTTCGATATTCAGAAGGAAGATCGTCTGGTCATCGCGGGACCGAACGGAAGCGGCAAGTCCACGCTTATCAAGGCGCTCACCGGGGCGGAGAAGCCGGAGTCCGGAGAGGTAATCTGGGAAAGGGGCGTCAGCCACGCCTACTTCAACCGAATGTGGGAGGAGCTCGATCCCAAGGATACCGTGAGCCACGCCGTGAATACGTACGGACTGGGACTGGATGCCCCGCGCAAAAAGGTGAACAAATTCCTGGCGATGCTGCAATTCTCGGAAGCGGATCTGAGCAAGGCGATCGGCCATCTGTCCGGCGGACAGAAAGCGCGGGTGGCGCTGGCCAAGTGTCTCCTCTCGGGCGCGGCAGTGATCATCCTGGACGAGCCGACCAACCATTTGGATCTCACGAGCATTCAAGTCATGGAGCAAGCGCTGATCCATTTTCCCGGCGCCGTCATCACGGTAAGCCACGATCGCTTCTTCATCGACAAGATCGGGACGAAGATGCTGACCTTCGATCCGGTAACGGGCGTGACCGAGCAGCGTCTGTAGGGTCGTAGGCGGCAGAAAGGCGTCCATCCCGCATCGAAAGAAAGGAAAGGCTACAACCCGGCCGTAACCGGATTGTAGCCTCTTTACGATTGCGGGCGCCCCATTAGAAGCGTTTGGCCGCTTCCCTGGCATGCGCGATCGCTTTTTCTTTTACCGATACCGCCTGATCGGATAATGCCGTTCCTTCCACGAAAATAGCCTCGACCGATTCAACCCCATAGAATCGTAATACCTTCGTCAAATAGCTGTATCCCATCTCGAGTTGAGCGAAAGGACCCGTCGAATAAACCGAACCGCTAGCTTGGATGTGCAAGGCTTTCTTGCCCGGTAATAGGCCTACGGGGCCTCCTTTGGTATATTTGAACGTTTTCCCCGGAATGGAGGTCGCATCCGTATAAGCTTTCAACACCGGCGGGAGCGAGAAATTCCACATCGGGGATACATATACATACTTATCGGCGGTCACGAATTGATCGACGACTTCCTCAAGACGCTTTACTTTGGACTTCTCGCCGTCAGATAGTTGATCGAACGCCGAACCGGACCGAAGCTTTTCCCAACCGCGCAATACGTCGGCATCGAAAGGCGGAATGTTCTCTTTGTACAGATCGAGATGAACGACCTCGTCTGCCGGATTTTCTGCGCTATACGCTTCAATAAATGCTTTTCCTACCGCGAGGCTATAAGATGCCTCATGATCCAGCGGATGCGCGGTGATGTACAGTACAGTTGCCATGAATCAAACTTCCCTTCTGTAATCGGAGTCTTAACTCTTCCTGAGGTGATCATATTATATTAACTTACTTATGTTAAGTAGGCACAAATATGTGGTATAGTATGAAAAAAGGTACTGTAAAGGGGAGCGATGCATGCAAAAGAACCCGGGCCAATGTCAGTTCGTCGTGGCGATGGATTCGATCGTCGGCAAATGGAAGCCCACGATCCTTTACCATTTGCTTCAAGGCAAACCTTTGCGGTTCAATGAGCTGCGGAGATTGCTGCCCGATATCACGCAAAGGATGCTAACGCTCTATCTGCGTGAATTGGAGGAGGAAGAGATCGTGAAGCGAGTCGTGTACCCGCAGATCCCGCCGAAGGTGGAATACTCGATCACGGAGTACGGCATGAGCCTGTCTCCGGTTCTGGAGATGCTGCATCGATGGGGAGTGGCCCATATTGAGCGGAAGCGTCTTAAAGAGGCGGAAAATGAACGTACGAAAACGGACTAGCATTCAATATCATGCAAGTCCGTTGTCGTTAAAGAGGCGTGAACAGGCTGCAGTCGCATGCAATCTCTCTAGCGACCGCAGTCTCGTCTTCGATGGCGGCGATCAGGGCCGTAGGCGGCGCGATCCCGCGTCCGACGAGCGACTGGATGGCCTCGTACCTGCTGTTCTCCTGGAAGTCGCCTTCCAGCACCCAGTGGGCAGAGATCTGGCAGTGGTCGCAGCAAGCCGGCAACGAGCGGACCTTTACGGGCGATTTTGAGCATTATGGCCCTCATGTCGATCCGAAAGACGGACAGGTAGAGATTTATATCGCGATCTCCTGATCCATGCGAGATTGAAGATCAATGACAAATCAGGATGTTCAAAGTTAATTTGTGGTATTCTCGAAAGTGAGCGGGAAACTGATAAAGGAGCTCTTTAAGATGAGAATGCAATTAGAAGGGATTACCGTACTGTCCGACGATGTGTCCCGTTTGGCCCATTTTTATCGTGAAGCGCTTGGACTTCATAGTGTCGTTGTGGAAGATCATTACGTTGAATTCGCCAATGACGGCATTCGCTTCGCGATTTGCGCCAAGTCATTGATGGCTGACAATACAAACGGGCATCATTCGTACAAGGAAGCGAACAAGGGACAGGCCTTTGAACTGAATTTCCAATGCGAGTCGCCCGAAGCTGTCCGGGTTATGTTTGAGGCGATTGTCTCTAAGGGGGCCCAGTCGATCGCGGAGCCGAAGTCGATGGACTGGGGGCATACGACGGGATTCTTCGCGGACCCGGATGGCAATATTCATTCTCTGTTTGCTGTAAATGCATAATAGTGACAGCCGAACTAGAGGAAAACGATAAAAAAAGGCCAGCCGTCCTTGGGGGGACGCTGGCCTGCTGACGCATACAAGATATTCGAACGCAAAACGCGAGGTCTACTTTCCCCGGACCTCCATGAACGCTTTCACCAAGTCCCCAAACTCCTCCTGCCGCTCGCTGGCCGCGTGCTTTTCCGCCATCGCGAGAACCTGCTGAAGCCGGCTCTCCCCGACGCCTTCGCTGTCCTTCATGATCTTGGCGAATTCGGCGACGGCCGCGATGAACAAGGTAGCGTCGGACAGCTCGCCGGAGGGACCGATCGTGGCGCTCGACTCCCGCGATCGATTATTGTTGTCCACGTCCTTGTACCGAATCGTGACCTTGCCCCAGGACTTGGAGGCGCCGTCCTTTAATTGAAGCTCATAGAGCGCGGTAACGGAGTGCCCGGCCCCGACTTCGCCGCCGTCTACTTTGTTGTTGCGGAAATCTTCATCCGCGACGGCGCGGTTTTCATAGCCTAGCAAGCGATAACCCTTTACTTGCGCGGGATCGAAGTCGACTTGAATCTTGGCGTCCTTGGCGATCGTCTGCAGCGTCCCGGTCAGCTGCTCCTGGAAAACCTTCTTCGCCTCGTCGATGTCGCCGATATAGGCGTAGGCGCCGTTGCCTTTGTCGGCCAGCTGCTCCATCAGCACATCGTTATAATTGTCCATGCCGAAGCCGAACGTACTAAGATACACGTTCCGCCCGGCGTAGTCTTCGATCGTAAGGAGAATGCCTTCGGGTCCGGTCTCGCCGATATTGGCGACGCCGTCGGAGCACAGAATGACGCGGTTGATCGCATCCTCGTCGTCATTGAGCTTACTTGCCATTTTGTAACCCAACAACAGTCCCGCTTCCGCATTCGTCGAGCCTTCGATCTGAATATTGTCGATGGCGGACAGAATCGTATCCGCCTCCTCGACGGATGTGGGCTCCAGAACCGTACGCGCCGTCGAGCCGTACACGACGATGCCGATCTTGTCGTTGGGCTTCAGCTGATTGACCAGCAGCGCCAGGCTTCGCTTGACCAGTCCGATCCGGTTGTCTTGGTCCATAGAGCCGGACACATCGATGACGAACGTCAGATTCGCTCTTTTCCGCTCCTCCGATTCGATCTCCTTGCCTTTGATGCCGATCCGCACGAGCTGCGTGCCCGCTTCCCCGAACGGAGAAGGGCCGGCGTCGACATGGATGGCGAACTTGTCGTCTTTGGGCGGCGCGTCGTTCAAGTCGAAGTAATTAATGAACTCTTCCAGCCGGATCGCCTCGGGGGCGGCACGTTCCCGTCCTCGATATATCTCCTCGCCAAGGTATAAGAGCCCGTATCCACATCCATCGCGAACGTAGATAGCCGATCGTCTGCCGTAGACACATAGGGATTGGTGCCGTAATCTTGAAAAAACATATCGTAGGGTGCGGAGGAGGGCGGGGCTGTCGCGCGGGACGCTTCCGCTGCCTTGGATTCGGCTCCGGATACCGACTGCGGCGCGCTGTCATTTGATGAATCGTAATCGCTGCTTGAACTGCATCCTGCGACTAGCGCGCCAAGCAAAAGCACCAACCCCAAGCTCATTCTTCTTCTCATCCTCAACACCCCCGATAAATTGTGCAGCGCTTCCTTTTATTCAATGCGGTTCAATCGCTTAATGTTACAAAAATATTACAATCACATTTCTGTCGTGTAACGCAGCGATTGGTATTTAGACGATCCAGGTCAAGGCAATGTTGCAAGGGATGTAAAAATTATCCGTTAAAATGAAGGATGTTCCGAGGCGATGTCATGTTAAAATAAGGAAGCTGTGCAGCTAACGCAAGTAAAGCTTGCAGCTGCGTTTGAGAAAACCAAGGAGGCCTAACTCATGAAAATCCATCGCATCGACCACATCGGCATCAACGTCAACGATCTTGTCGCGGCCAAAGCTTTTTTTCGTCGAATTCGGACTTGAGGTACATGGGGAATGGGAAGCGGAGGGCGCTTGGCTGGATGTGATCGTCGGGCTTGAAAACGTGAAGACGTCCTGTGTCGCGCTGCGGTCGCCGGACGGCCAGACGTGGCTGGAGCTGGTCCGGTATATCCATCCAACGGATGAAAACGGCATTCAGCAAACGCATTCGAATACACTCGGCATCCGTCATATTTGCTTTGCCGTCGATGATATCGAAGCGCTCGTCGACAAAATGAAAAAGAAAGGCATGGAAGCCTTTAGTGAGATACAGAATTATAAAGATATCTATAAGATGTGTTATGTCCGCGGGCCGGAGGGCATTATTCTGGAGCTGGCGGAGCGGATTAACTAATGCGGATTGCTGGCCGCATCCCTTTATGTTAAAATCTCCCTCATATCACAATAACGCAGAAGAAGGGTAAGTAGGCATACAGAATGGACTTGCAGAGAGCCGGTGGTTGCTGCGAACCGGTGTCCAGCGTATGTTCGAATGGCCTTCGGAGTTGCTTCCCAGAACCATTGGATATGGAATGCAGTAGGGGAATGCCGGGTATCCCGCCGTTACCAAGGGAGCGGTATCGAGATCTGACTGTATGGATCTCCGCACCGTACAGAGCCGATCGGATCGTTCGCGCAGCATGCGCGACGGTACGTTCATTTAAGGTGGTACCACGATAACTTCGTCCTTATTGGATGAAGTTTTTTTGATTTTAAAGGGGGTGATGGCCATGGAAGATGGTTGGTGGTGGCGCTGGATGATCCGAGGGTTTCGTATTGCATTATCCAAATTAAGGAGCGTGTTATTCAATGACAGAACGGGTACTGACAGGAGATCGCGTTACCGGCAAGCTTCACCTTGGCCATTACGTCGGCAGTCTCAAGAATCGCGTGGCTCTGCAGCAACAATATGAAACGTATATCCTTCTGGCGGATGTGCAAGCGTTAACGACGCACTTCGACAAGCCGGATCTCATCAGAAGCCATCTGCGCGAGGTGGCGCTCGATTATTTGGCGGTCGGCATTGATCCGGATCGCGCAACGATCTTCGTCCAGTCCATGATTCCGGAGATTGCGGAGCTAACCGTATTGTTCTCCATGTTCGTCACGGTCAATGCGCTGCGCCATAACCCGACGATCAAGTCGGAGTCCAAGAACAGCGGCTTGGACGATATGTACTACGGCTTTCTGGGTTATCCGGTCAGCCAGACGGCCGACATCGCCTTTTGCAAAGCGACGATCGTTCCGGTCGGGGACGACCAACTGCCTCATCTGGAACAGTCGCGAAAAATCGTGCGCCGGTTCAATGAACTCTATAAGCCTGTGCTCGTAGAACCGCGGGCGCTGATCAGCGAAACGCCTAGGCTGGTGGGGACCGACGGCAAAGGAAAAATGAGCAAAAGCCTAGGCAACGCCGTCGCGCTGGATTCCTCGACGGAAGAGATCGCGTTTAAAATCCAAAGAGCGACCACCGATCCGGGGCATCCGGAAGTCTGCCCGATTTACGCTTATCATCAAGCGTTCAGGCTGGACGAAGCGCCAGAAATTCGCGAGGGCTGCGAAAAAGGGACGATGGGGTGTTCCGCATGCAAGGGGCAGATCGCGCTCGCGCTAGAACAGCTTATTGAGCCCATGCGGGAGCGCAGGTCTTATTATGCCGCGCGGCCGGATACCGTTGATGATATCTTGATTAGCGGTACCCGGCGCGCTCGCAGTATCGCCCGGGACACGATGGGAGAGGTTCGGGAGGCGATGAGCCTTAACTATTTCGACTGAGCCGAATCCGAACTGGCTGTACGCAAGCGGCGATGGCCCCTATCGCAGCGGACAACTAAAGCGAACCTCTTTCCCGCCTTGAAGCACATGCACGGACCGGTCCGGCAGGACCACCTCGAGCCGCGACTCGACCGGGGCGGATACGGTCATCGTAAACTGTCTCTCTTCACCGATCTCCCAGGCGACGCTGACGACACCCTTCGGCGTCGCGACGTCACCGGACGCGCGCGTCAGGTAGCCCGGCTGCGGCGCGATTCTAATCGTGCCACAGCCGGGAGCGGCAGGGGCGACGCCGAGTATCCGGGCGCTGAATTCGTAGAGAGGGACGGCGCCCCCAAGCATGGCAATCGCTTCGCTGGCTCACCGGATCCTCCACCCATGAGGTGAGTCCCAGCGCGGCCAGGTCTCTCCAGATGTCCCACAGCTCGAAGGATCGTTCGTACGCGTCGGCGCGCTCCAAAGCCCGGAACAGGAAAAAGGACATGGCGTAGGACACCTTGGCCAGCTGCCGGTTTTCCAGCGTGCGCGCCATCAACTGCTTGGCGGCTTCGCCTTGAACCGCACCCGCGAGCACGGCCCAGATCTGCGCATGCTGGCTGTAAGCCTCGATCCCGGGCGCGTCCTGATACAGTCCGAGCGTCGCCGAATAGCTGGTGCGATTAACGGTCCGTATCAGATCCTCGGCGCGGGACCTGTATTCGTCGCCGCCGTCTTTTCGGCCCAGCGCGTCCTGCAGCTCGGCCGCCAGTTTCAACGAGGCGGCGTACATTAGATTGTAGATGATATTGCTGCCCTGCCGCGAAGCCGTCGGCACGCCCTGCAGCTCCCGCCACTCTTCGACCCAGTCCACGTAAGACCAATAGTTCGAGGGCATCGGACCCAACAGGCCGTCGGCATCCAGCTTTTGATTGAACCATTCCAGTACGCCGTCGATCGTAGGCATGTACGTCCGGACCAGCGACAGATCCCCGAAGTACAGGTAATGGTCATGGACCATCATGATCCAGTGCAAGGAAAAGCCGGGGATCACCTGCGGCAGCATCGACGGGTATCGGCTTTGGAGCATGCCGTTCGGCAGCCTGGAGCTGTGGAAGTCGAACATCGCCTTCCGGGCCAGGCGGTCGTCGCCGCTCAGCTGGTAGGTGAACAGAATCTGCAGCCTCGTATCCATCGCGTATTGCAGCTGCTCGTAATACGGACAATCCTCGTACGTGTCGTGCATGCAGCGTCTCAGCGTGTTGACGCTGATGTCCCAGAGCGGCTGCAGGCCGGCATCCGAGCTGGAGAAGCTGGCTTTGACCGCCAATGGATAGCCCGTTTCCCTGTAATCAAACGATAGGACGGTCAGCGGTTCCTCGGCCGTCTCGATCTCCAGCGCCACGTACCGGAACGTTCGGAACAAGAACGGTTCGTACGCTTCCGGCCGCTCCGCCGTACCGTATCCGCCTGCTTCATAGCGATCGAAGACGCCGATCAGCGTGCCGGCGGCATCGTCCCTGACGCCTTTGACATAGGTGCCGGACGTCTCGTCGTATTGCCGATAGCATTCGGCGTAGAGCAGCTTCGCCTTGGCGTTTTTTCCGCCGGCCATCGCTAAGACGGGATAGCCGGTAGTCAGCTCGCCCGCGTCAAGCTCGAGGACGACGCTTTGGCGGGGGGCCAAGCGTGAAGGGACGCTTCAAGCCGCCCGTACCGACCTGCGGGCCGAGGTCGGTACGGCTGGTCTTCGTCACCGCCGCAAAGGCGCGCTCCCCCCTCGTAGAGCGTCGGAATATCGCGAGGCGTCAGCGTCCAGGGATTTAACTGGCCGTAGACCGGATCCTCGTACGGGCTCACCTCCGCGGCAGTGTGCCAGTCTGCATCCGCATAGTCCGCCGTCGTCCAGCCCAGCATGCGCTGCTTACCGGCCGCGTTTTCCGTACCGCCCGCGAAGCCCGTCTCCCAGTCGGTCACCTCGAAGACGATGGCCGTCTCTTGCAGACAACGCCAGCGCTCGTCGGTATGCAGCTTGACCATCGTTCTGCCTTCCCGATCGATGACCTCCCCGGACAGAAAAAAACCTCCGCGGTTCGCTCTCCAGACGGATATGGGCCCCTCCATGCCATGAAAGTGAACGACGCGGGCGGCAATCGCGTTGCGTCCTTCGCGCAGGTACGGGGAACAGTCGACCTCCTCGTAATATTGGGTATGGCTGTCTCCCTTGCCGGGTCCCCGCGATACCGGAACGCCGTTGACGTACAACCGGTAGCGGCTGTCCGCGGACACCCTTAGTCGCAGCGCGGCATCTTCGGCATTTTCCAATTCGAAGCTTCTTCGGAAATAGACTTGCTCCTGCAGCCCTTTTCCTTCGATGATCTGCTCTTCCTGCAGCCAGATCCACCGGGTTTCCTTCATGGCGTCGTCGCTCAATCTCTTCGGCCTCCGGATTGTTAAATTTTATAAATAATATAAACTAGGCTTGAGCTGAAAACGTAGGTTTAACCGGACGAAATACAGGGCGTATTCGGACATTAAGTCACGGAGGAGTGAGTCTTTGAGCATCAGAACCGTCGTGCTGACGACGCGCGCAGCCGGCTATTTGTCGCAGGAGCAACCGATCTTTATCAATCGGGTGCAGGAGTCGTTCGAGATGTCGGAGCACAATCACGAGTTTATGGAGATCAACTTCGTGAGCGAGGGAACCGGTTTTCAGTACATCGAGGGGCAGACCTTGCCGGTGACGAAAGGCGATTTGTTTTTTCTGCCGACCGGCGCGTCGCACGTTTTCCGCCCCTCGCACGCAAGGCCCGAATCCGGCCAACTCATCGTGTACAACTGCCTGTTCGACGGCGCGTTTAGCCGTTCGCTTCGCGGCTTTTTCGCGGAGGACCCCGAGATGCTCGCGTTTATGAGCGCGCCTTATCCCGAACAGCCCTGGATGCAGGCCAAGGATAAGGACGGCGCTTTTCAACGCATATTCAATACGCTCTTCGAAGAGAGCAGAGCGGGACGGCCGGACTCGCTCAGTCTCATGCAGGCCGAGCTGATCAAGCTGCTGCTGCTCCTTCGGCGCATCGCCAAGATCGGCGATCTGCCCGAGGCGGCGAGAGCCGGCGAAGACACGCTCGCTTCGATGCTGGATGCGCTCCGCCGGGACCCGGCGCGGCCGGTCCGCATGCGCGAGATGGCGGCGAGAGCGGGATTCAGCGAACGGCAGTTCCGGCGCCGGTTCGCCGCGCGTACGGGCATGAACTATAGCGATTACGTGAACAAGCTGCGCATTGAGCGGTGCTGCGAGTTGCTGCTTGCTACGAACGAGAAGATTGAAGCCGTCGCAAGACGCGCAGGCTATGTGGATATGAAAAGCTTTCACCGAATGTTCAAACGCGTCACGGGGCTGGCGCCCAGGCAGTATCGGCACGCATATGGATCAACGATGTACCAGTAAAGGACAAGATCCTCTTATACCAGCCTATCGAAAGATACCGTATGTTTAAGGGTAACTTGAATGCCGGCGAGGTGAGGGGATACGAGAGCCGCAATCCGTTCGATCCGCTTGGGCTACAAAAAATCCGTGCGGTACCGGTTGACGCTTTTTTTTATTCTGGCGATCCTGCCGCTGATCCTGGTCAGCCTGTACTCGATCGGGAAGTCCCAGCGCATCCTCGAGGAGCAATCCGGCGAACAGACGCGGGCGGCGATGGCGTCTTCGCTCGCTTATATCGATCAATTCATGTCGAGCATGAACCACTTGTCCCTGTTGATCTCGAACGACGCCGAGCTGAACGAGCTCCTGCGTCCGGATGCCGATCCCTCCCAGCAGATCATCGACGCGCAGCAAATTTTGAGGAGGCTAAAAAATTTTTTATTGGCGGAAAAGTCGATATCGGATCTATGGATTCTGGACGCCGATATGGGGCTGGTGCTGTCCGTCCAGGACGGGGGCAAACGAATCGATTATAAAAATCGGGATTGGTATCGTCTGACCGTCGAAAATGCGGGAGGCCCGGTTCTGCTAAGCAACTGGAATGCGAAAGTGCCCGATCCGCCGGGCGTCTACGATCCGCTCGACCTTCCGGACAGCATGACGATTACGCGCGGGATGTCGGCCAATTCGCTTCGACCCAGCCCGCATGCGCTCGGCGTTACGATCGAATTGAGCACGTTCGTCGACTTCGCCAAGGAGCTGCTAAAGGGAAATGACGCCAGCCTGTATCTGATGAACGCGAATCAGGAGTTGATCGTATCGTCCAACGGCGATTCGGCGATTCCGTACGATATCCCCGACAACGACCAGGCTTACTTCGAGAGACGCGACGCCGCGCTGGACCGTTCGATGTTCGTGACGAAGGTTCGTTCGGACGAATCCGGATGGTCCATGGTACTCGCGCAGCCCAAGCGCAATCTGACCGAAAAGTCGAGCCTGCTTCAGCGGTTCATCTACGGCGTGATCGGGATCAGCTGCCTGCTCGCGCTCAGCATCGCATGGATCGTCTATACCGGCATTTCCGCGCCGCTGCGCAATTTGCTGTCCGGTATCCGGGAGCTCGCGCGCGGCAACCTCAGCGTGCAGCTCAAGCATGACAGAGTCGACGAATTCGGCGCGCTGACCGAATCGTTCAATATGATGGCGGAGCAGCAAAAGCGGTATGTCGACGATATCTTCGAGCATCAGGTCGAAAAGACGCGAACCGAGCTGAAATTTTTGCAATCACAAATCAACCCGCATTTTCTGTACAACACCCTCGATTCCATCCATGCAAGCGCCGTAAATTACGATGCCGACGAGATCTGCGAGATGGTGCTGTGCCTCTCCAGCTTCTTCAGGCTAAGCCTGAATAAAGGCCGGGAAAGCTTCACGCTGGCGGAGACGGTCGAGCATCTGGGCTATTATATTCGGATCCAGGAGCTGCGGTTTACGGACCACTTCCAATCTCGGCTGGATATTCCCGACGATTGCAAAGACTTGTAAGTCCTGAAGCTGATTTTGCAGCCGTTGGTTGAAAACGCAGTCATTCACGGGCTCGAAAAATCTCCGCCGGGCGGGAAGCTGATCGTATCGGCAAGGCGTGCGGAAAACCTGCTGTATCTGAGCGTTTACAACAGCGGGCGGCTGATCGAGCCGCAGCAGCTGAAGCGCATTCAAGAAGCGCTTGCGGAGATCACCACCGCGTATCTTGAAAAATACAAGCCGTCGCCGGATTACTTCGGCATGCTGAACGTGCTCTGCAGGCTCAAGCTCTATTACGGAGACGAAGCCGGGATGCGAATCGAGAGCAACGAGGAGGAGAGGACGAAGGTTACGATCTGGCTGCCCCTGGACGCTTGCCTGGGTCCTACGCCGAACAAATAAGGAGGACGATGACATGTACTATCTGATGATCGTGGAGGACGAGCTCAAGCTGCAGAACAACCTGGCTTACAACATGGGCTGGGAAGACCACGGCATCGAGGTCGTAGGCGCCGCTGCCAGCGGGGAGGAGGCGCTGCTCCTGATCCCGCTGAGAAAGCCGGATCTCATGATCATCGATATCGAGATGCAGGGGATGGACGGTCTGCAGCTGATGCAGGCCGTGCGCGAGATCGATCCGGACATCCGCTTTATCGTGCTCAGCGGGCACGATGACTTCGAGTTCGTGCAGAAGGCGCTTCGCTGCAACGCGGACAACTACCTGCTCAAGCCCGCGGGGAATCCGGACGTCGTCGCGGCGGTGCTCGAGTCGACCGAACGGATCAAGGCGGAGAGGGCGCAAAAGTACGGCATGGAGCTGCTCCAGCGAAGGTGGAAAGAGCACTTGCCTGAGCTGCAAAAAAAGCTTTTTGCAGCGTTGGGTGAAGGGCTCCGCCACGGATGCGGACATGGAGAAGGCCGCGGACGAATTCATGCTGGCGCCGCTCTCCGAGCCGGACAGGCTCTACTTGGTCGCGGTCGTGGACCTGGACCCGGCCGCGGAATCGCCGTCGGGTTCGATTTCGGCTTCGGCGGAGACGGAGATGGAGCGGGAGCCGGATAAAGAGCGGGATCCGCAGTGGCTGCAATCGTCGCTGCATACTTTGGTCGCGGCTTATTTCGAAGGATCCGGCTGTTTTTCGTTTATGGATGAGAACGGGGCGACGGTGGCCGTCTTCCCCGGCGCCGGCGAGGATGAGGAGCAGTGGCTGTACCGGATCAACATGGGCATCGTGAAGCTCCAGGAAGTCGTCCTGGATTGCCTGAAGGCCACGGCGAGCGCGGGGATCGGGCGTCCGGCGAAGCGCGGCGGCGTTCACGTATCGTACCGTCAGGCGAAGAGCGCGCTGCTGGAGCGGTACATGTACGGGCACAACCTGGTTATCCCCTTTGAGAACGGAGGCGCCGGCCCGAAGGAGGAAGCCCTGCTGCCTGACGCGGAGCTGGAGCGCCGGCTGCTGCTCTCGCTGGAGTCGGGCGACGCCGCCAAGGCGCATCAGCTCGTCATGCAGTGGTACAAGAGCTGCTGCGAGCCCGCCTCCTCGGCGGAACTTTTGCTCGAGCCGGTGCTGTTCATGCACAGCTTGCTGACCCGCTACATCCATGCGCAGGGGTGGTCGGTTCGGGGCGTCGCCGCCCAGGAGCTGGCGGCCATCCGCGACCCGGACGAGCTCGCTCGCCAAGAGCATCTTGCGGCCTGGGCCGGAAGAGCAATCGACAAAATACTGGCGTATGCGGACAAACAGCGCGTATCCAAGCGTCATCGGTTCATTGACGAGCTGATGGCCATCGTCGAGCAATCCCTGGACCAGGATATCGGCCTGCACGAGATCGCCGACCGCCTGTACGTCAGCCCCCCCGTATCTCAGCAGATTGTTCAAGAAAGAAACCAAAATGACCTTTTCCGCCTATATTCACGATAAAAAAGATGCAAAAAGCAAAGGAACTGCTGCAAGAGGGCGCTAAGGTATACGAAGCCTCACGCCTGATCGGGTACCGGGACATCAGCTATTTCACGCGGCTGTTCCGCAAATATTGGGGCGTCATGCCGAGCGAGGTATCCCGCTCCCGGACGACCGAAGAGCATGGAACTGCATGAACAGGACGAGGGGCTGTCCGAAAAGTCATATTCTTTGACTTTTCGGGCGGCTTTTTTTGTCCCCCTTCGCCTTGCACGGCGGGTTGCCGATGAAGCCGCGTTGGTGCACAAAAAGTGTGCACCATGGCGAGGGCTGGGCCGCACATCGGCGCAGTTGCCGTGCTGGCGCACAAAAATGTGCACCATGGCGAGGGCCGAGGCCCCGGCGGTCGCGCTAGCAGCGCATATGTTTACGCCGGCTTAACAAAGTCATTTTCTTCAGCCGTTGAGGTTATCGGATTCACCTATTGCCGACGGGAAGCCTGAATTATAATTTCCTCAACAAGCGAAGGAGGGGTGCTGACACTTGTACATCGCGAAGGTCTGGAAGTATCGCTTTCTCTACCTGCTCCTGCTGCCGGGACTGATTTATTTCATCGTCTACAAATACTTGCCGATGTTCGGTTTGGTAATCGCATTCAAAGATTATAGCGCCTTCCAGGGATTCACGAACAGCCCTTGGGTGGGGCTGCGGCACTTCCGCACCATCTTCGACTCGCCCGACATGGTCCGCATTTTTTTCAACACGCTTTACTTGAACGCGCTCCAGCTGCTGTTCGCGTTTCCAGCAGGCATCGTGATGGCGCTCATGCTGAATGAAGTCAAAAACAGCTTTTTCAAGAAAACGGTACAATCGATCGTTTACCTGCCTCACTTCGTATCCTGGATCGTCGTCGTCAGCATCGCGCTCACCGCGCTCGGCAGCGAGGGCATCCTCAACGGCGTGCTTGAGACGTTGGGCTTCCAGCCCATCAACTTTCTGACTTCGCCCCATTGGTTCATGCCTCTCATTACGCTCGAGGGCATGTGGAAAGAGACGGGCTGGGGCACGATCATCTTTTTTGGCAGCGCTGTCAGGGATCAATCCAAACCTGTACGAAGCGGCCGTCATCGATGGTGCGAACCGCTGGCAGAGCATCCGATACATTACGCTTCCGTCTCTGCGCGGGACGATTGCCATTCTGCTCATTCTGCAGGTGGGACATGTGCTCGATACGGGCATCGAACAAATCCTGCTCATGGTGAACTCGCTGACCAAAGAAGTCGGGACGACCTTGGACCTATACGTGTTCCAGAAAGGGATCGAGGGCGCGGATTACAGCTTCGCTACCGCGTTCGGCTTGTTCAAGAGCCTGATCGGTCTGGTCCTGATCCTCGGCGCCAATCGCTTGGCTAAGAAAGTCGGAGAAGAAGGCGTATTTTAAGACGAAAGGAGGATATAGGGTGTACCGCAAATCATTAGGCGAAAAAACGTTCGATGGGAGCATTATCCTGCTGCTCGTGCTGACGTCCTTGCTCATGCTCTTTCCGTTCTACTATATGATCGTGATCTCATTCTCCTCTTACGACGATTACCTGAGACACGGGGTCGTGCTGTGGCCGAAGCAGTGGGTGCTGGATGCCTATCGATCCATCTTCGAGTCCCGTGCCTTTGTCCGCTCCATCGGAAGCACCGTGTTCGTGACGGTCGCCGGAACCTTGGTAGACCTGATCATGACATCCTCGATGGCCTACGCGCTGTCCCGGGACATTCCCGGCCGGAAGTTTTTTAACATGATGGTGGTATTCACCTTCCTGTTCGGCGGCGGGATGATTCCGACGTATCTCATCGTCAAGTCCACCGGGTTGATCGACACGTACTGGGCGCTCATCATTCCAGGCTGCATCAGCGCCTTTAACCTGATCATTATCCGGCAATTTTTCCGGGGCATTCCGAACGAGCTGAACGACGCCGCGCTCATCGACGGGGCGAGCGAGGTCAAGATCTTCGTCTTAATCGTCCTCCCGTTATCCAAGCCGGTGCTTGCCGCTTTTTCGCTGTTCTACGCGGTCGGCCACTGGAACACCTTTTTCGACGCGATTCTGTATTTGAACGACTCCACGAAGTGGACGCTCCAAGTCGTCCTTCGCCAGCTCGTCATCCTGGGAAATGTCTCGGATACCCTTCATCAATCTCCGGAAGCGAGGATGGCGCAGCTCGATCAGCAGACGCCGCCCGAAACGATCGGCATGGCGGCCGTACTCGTGGCCACGATCCCCATCCTGCTCTTGTATCCGTTTCTGCAAAAGCACTTTGCCAAGGGGGTGATGCTCGGTTCGATCAAGGGCTAGCTCGTTTAAGCGAAGAGACGCCGGTTTCATTGAGGACAAATTGATTAATCGGAGGGTCCACATGAAAAAGAAAAACGCAAGCTTGCTGCTTATGCTTTCCCTATCGCTGGGCGTAACCGCTTGTTCCGCTAACAAGGAAGAAGCTCAGCCGACCAGCTCGAGCGGCAGTACCAGTACGGCCCCGGCCGCCAGCTCTGCAGGCGCGACGGCTTCGTCAAGCGCGGACCCTATCGCCAAGAAGCTCGACATCTCGCTGTTCGAAGGCGTGTGGTCGGCCATTCCGGATCCGAACGGAGCGGGCGTTCAGGCGATCAACGAGAAGTTCAACGTTAATTTTAAGGCTAACCTGGTCCCTTTCGACCAAGGCGGACAGAAGATGGCCGTGCTCATGGCTTCGGGCGACATGCCGGATTTCGTAGGCCTTGGAGGCGCGGATCCCAGCTACTTGAAGTGGGCGAAGCAAGGTGCATTCCTGCCGCTGAACGACTATATCGACAAGTATCCGGTGCTGAAGCTCATTCCCAAGACCGCCTGGGACTCCGTTACGGTAGACGGCAACATCTACGCGATTCCCCGGTTTTTCACGACCAAATACAGGAACGTGCCGATCATCCGGAAGGACTGGCTCGACAAACTCAACTTGCAGATGCCGACGACCTACGAAGAACTGCTGAACGTAGCCAAAGCGTTCACCTTCGACGACCCCGACGGCAACGGGAAGGACGACACCTACGGATTCGTCATGGCCAACGGCTTGGATAACGAGATGGCCATGGGCTCCGGCTTCTACAGCGACACCTGGTCGATGAAGAACGATAAAGGCCAGTACCTCCCGGGCATTATTACGGATGCCAGCAAGCAGCGCATCCAGTTCCTTCGCGACGCGTTCAAAGCGGGCGTCGTCCCCAAGGATTGGCCGGTATTGACCTACAAGGACAACCGGACGACGTTTTATGGCGGCAAAGCCGGTATCTATTACGATGGCACGCCAGGCAACAAAGGCTTGTTCGATCAACTGTTCAAGGCGGCTCCGAGCGCAGTCGTGGAGACCATTCCGCCATTCAAGGCGCCGGACGGCTCGCAGGCGCTGCCGGGTCTGAGCGGCTGGTACCAGATGTATTCGCTGAACGGCAAGCTCAAGAACGATCCCGACAAAGTCGACCGCATTTTGAGCATGATCAACTACTTCGCTACCTTTATTCCTCCCGAACAGCAGAACGAGAACAATCCCGATTTCGACTGGAAAAACGGCGGCGTCGGAAAAGGCTATACGATGGAGAACGGCATTGCGAATTTCCCGGAAGAATCCTTGAGCCAACGTCCGAAATCGTATCTGGAGATCGCGGAGTGGGCGCCTAGCGACGAAGCGCTGCAGGTCGAGAAAAAAGCAACGAACCCGATTCAAAAGGCGTACGCCGAAAAAGCGGTGAAGCTGTGGTCGACGCCCGGCATGACGTATATCAACCCGGTATTCAGCATTCATTCGGACTTGTACGATACGAAGTTCTGGGAACTGAACACGAAGCTGATCGACGAACAAACGAAGATGATCGTCGGCAATTCTTCTATGGACAACTGGGATAAAATGGTCCAGGATTTCCTTAAAAACGGCGGACAGGATGTCATTGACGAAGTGAACAAAAAGATGCAGGAAGCAGGCGCGGAACCGACGTACAGATAAAGTTTCGAACAATAGGAAGGGAGGGACGCTACCTGGGTTCCTCCCTTCTCTCCGGATTCTTGTCGGATCAGAGAGGATGAACAGATAATGGCGAACTACCTGGAGCTCGACCTGGACAGCGTGGCCCGCATCGGGCTCATGTACCTGGACGGCGACCAATTCGAGGACGTGCAGCTCGACCGCCACGGCGATACGGACTATGACTTCGAGCGATTCGCGAACGTGAAGAACGATTTGACCCGATTGGAAAATATCAATCCCCGCCTGGCCGTCTGCGCCGTTCTCTGGCAGTTCCATCCGAAAAATCCCCGCCTGGCCGTGCCTGTCGTCGTCGGCAAGTCCTTGCCGCCGGAAGGATGGGCGCGTACGCCCGCCTGCGCCGAGATGATCCGGACGCGGGACAACGGCACGCCGCAAACGAGAAAGCGGGAAGCGGACCTGATCTCCACGTACTACCCGGTAAAAAACAGCGACGACGAGATCGTCGGCGTGCTGGAGCTGCTGCAAGGCATGACCTATATCGAGGATCTATAAGGAGACCGACGATGAACATCTACTTGCTTAAGGACTACGTGCGCGTTGACGGCGTTACCGGGGCGTTTATCGAAATGGAAGGCCGCGAGGAATTCGAGACGTTCGAACGGGACATCGAGTTGCATACCGCGATGAATCAATATGTCTCGTTCCAGGTGATCTTCGATACCGAAGGGGAAGCGATCACGGCATCCGACCTGTCGTTCGGCGAGCTCCGCGGGCCCGGCGGCGCGTTGACGCCGGATACGGAAGTGTTCGTCGAATGGTTCCACGAGACCGAGGGCTGCGCGGTTCCCGACTGTCTCGTCCCGCTGTCCGCGGAACGGCCCTTCCGCGTCCCGCAGGACGACGTCTACTTGCCGGGACAGAAGGTGGGCGCCCTCTGGGTGGACTGGTTCGTGCCGAAGGGGCTCGTGCCGGGCGAATACGCGGGGACGGTTCGCGCGCAAGCGAACGGTTCGGCGAAGGAATTCGGGCTGCGCCTCGTCGTTCACGCCGTTACCGTGCCCGACAAGAGCCTGATGACGGCGGATCTGAATGCGTATGCGGATTCCATTTCCCCGGTATTTCCGCACCTTGCCTCCAATCCGAACCGTTACGACGACGGCAGCTTTTTCGAAATGGAAAAGCAGGTCGTGGCGATGTCCCGCGAGCATCGGGCGCTGTATCACAACTTGGGCTACAAGCATTCGGGCATCGTCGTGCCATCCTTTGCGCCCGAGCTGGAGGGAGAAGGGAAAAACATTCGGGTCAAGTCCTGGGAGCGGTTCGATCGCCACTTCGGTCCCTATCTGGACGGCTCGGCCTTCCGCGGATCGCGCAGAGGCGCGTATCCGATCGAATATTTGTACCTGCCCTTCCATATGAATTGGCCCGCCCGCTTCGAGAAGTGGGGGAAGAAGGGCTTCCGAACCGAAGTGCGCCGCATCATGGCTGAGTTCGTACGTCACTTCGAGGAGATGGGCTGGACCGAGACGGGCTTCGAGATTTTCCTGAACCATAAAAAGCACTACCGCTTCTACCCGTTCACGCTAGACGAGATCTGGTACGAGCACGACGAGGAGCCGTTCGAGGCGTACTACGACATCATCAAGGAAACGTACGATACGACGGGCGTGCGCTTCCTGTTCCGGACCGACGAGAGCAATTATTACGGCGTTCACGCGCAGAACCATTATGCGGACTTCTGCGACCTGTGGGTCGTCAATACGGGGATGTTCAGCTGGTTCCCCGACGCCGCCGAGAACCTGAAGCAGAAGGGCAAGACGGTCTGGCTCTACGGCGGCGTCCTGCGCGGGCTCTCCGACAGCTTCGTCACGCAGTTCACCTCGCCGATGCACGCGTTCATGGCGGACGTCGACGGCTTCTGCGTCTGGAACGCCTTCGGCCACGGCGCGAGCGATTATCTGAAAGCGCCTATATCGGACGAGATCATCATGTATCCCGGCGTCCGCTTCGGCTTGGAGGCTCCGCTGCCCTCCATCCGGCTGAAGTTCATGCGCAATACGATGCAGCTGGCCGATGCGATGATGGGCACGAACGGCTTCGACATCGAGAGCAAATACGGCTTGAAGCGCAAGGTCAAAGACATCGTGAACAAGCATTACGGCTTTGATAGCGACGACGGCTGGTGGAAGGAAACGCCGGACTTCGCGGACACGCCGCCTCGCTACTGGGATTTCGGCCGCGGCGGCGAAGTCGACAAGGCCTGCTCGCCGGCGCCTGCTTCAGGCAAGTCGCCGCGGATGATGGAGCGGCTCCGGCAAGAGGTGCTTGCCTACCTCGGCTCGACCGGATTATTCGAATGAGGGGAGTCGACGGGCGGCATGAAAACCAAACGGTACGTGGTCAGGCCTAAAGTGATCGACGACGTGCTGGACAATCCCGGCATCGGCTTCATGACCTTCCAACGGTTCAACGGCGATCGGCTGAACGAAGGCAACGGCTGGACCGAAGGCTTCCCGATCGAATACCAGCCGGCAGGCGGGGATCTGTCCAACGAGCGGCATCCCCGCACGACGATCGCTTATTTCCGGCTTTATTGGCAGTTCCTCGAGACCGCGCCGGGACAATACGATTGGGCGGTGATCGACCGCGCGCTGTCTACCGCCAAGGAACGCGGGCAGACGTTGATGCTGCGAATCGCGCCCTACGGAGAGTCGACGGAGAAGACGGACGTGCCGGACTGGTATCGGGAGCTTCCGGGCGTGACCGGCAACCCGATCCAGCCGAAGTGGCTCGTCGATCCGGAGGATCCGCGGTACGCGCAATATTTCGGCGGCATGGTCCGGGCATTGGGCCGGCGCTACGACGGCCACCCCGGACTGGAAGCCGTAGACGTGTCCTTCGTCGGGCCGTGGGGAGAGGGCGAAGGCACGGAGAAGCTGACGGACCGGACGCGGGAAGCCTTGGTCGACGGCTATGTCGACAGCTTCCGCGAGACGCCGCTCTTGATGCTCCTCACGGACGAGCGGACGAACCGGTATGCTTTGTCCCGCCGCAACGTCGGATACCGCGCGGACTGTCTGGGCGATATGGGCGGCAGCTGGACCAACCTGATGGAGATTCTGCCCGGCAGCGCGAACGACTATCACGATGTTCCGCTCGACTGGTCTCATATGATGGATCACTATCCGCAGAAAATCATCCAGAACGGCTTCCGCGACGCCTGGCAGAAGGCGCCAGTGTCGTTCGAGGTATGCTGGGTCGTGCAGGACTGGTACGACCGCAAGTGGGATATCGACTATATCATCGACCAATCGCTGAAGTGGCACATCTCCTCCTTCAACGCCAAGTCGTCTCCGATCCCGGAGGCGTGGGAGCCGAACGTCAGGCGTTGGCTGAACCGGATGGGCTACCGGCTCGCGCTTCGCAAGTTGACTTATCCTTGCGTCGTCCGGCCGGGCGGCGAGATGACGATCGCGACATGGTGGGAGAACCTCGGCGTCGCGCCGTGCTACCGCAAGTACGAGCTGGCGGTGCGGTTGAAGAACGAGCGGGACGAGATCGTATTGAAAACCGCTGCGGACATCCGGGCGTGGCTGCCCGGCGACAATCTGTACGATGGGGCGCTCCGGCTTCCGGATGCGCTGCAAGAAGGACATTATCAGGTAGCCCTCGGTCTGCTGGATCCGCATTCCGGCGAGCCGGCCATCCGGCTGGCCGTCGAAGGCAGGGGCCCGGACGGCTGGTACGCGGTCGGCGGCATCGAGGTCCGGCATCGAGACGAGGAGGTAGACGCAGCTGAACCTGAACCTTTTTGAACTGGAAAACTACTTCATTGACTACGACGTCCGGGACGAGCTGAAAAAGCTCGTGTACGATCGATCTATGGCTGCCTTCGCGCAAGGCGACCGGGACAGAGACGCGATCGCGGACCGGGGACAGCTGGAAGCCCGCCGGGAGATGCTGCGGGAGAAGCTCATCGCGGCGATCGGCGGGCTGCCTTCCGGCGATACGCCGCTTAACCCGCGGACGAGGGGCGTCGTCGCCCGCGAAGGCTATGTCATCGAGAAGGTGATGTTCGAATCCAGGCCTCGCGCCTATGTGACAGCAAACCTGTACGTGCCGGACGGCATCGACTCTCCCCGGGGAGCCGTGCTGTTCCTGTGCGGACACGACCACGAGGCGAAGCACGGCGAAGAGTATCAGACCGTATGCGGAATTCTGGTCAAGGCCGGCCTGGTGGTATTGGCGATGGACCCGATCGGGCAGGGCGAGCGCTTCAGCTACTACGACGCGTCGTCCGGCTCGCTCGCCGTGACCGACGGCATCGTCGAGCACGATTATGCCGGCCAGCAATGCTTGCCCCTCGGGGACGGACTAGCCCGGTATTTTCTGCACGACGCGATGCGGGCCGTCGACTATCTGGCCGGCCGCCCCGAGGTCGATCCCGCGCGGATCGGCGTCACGGGCAATTCCGGGGGCGGCACGCAGACGAGCCTGATGATGCTGGCCGATCCCCGCATCGCGGCGGCCGCGCCGGCCACCTTCATCATGAGCCGAGAGAGCTATCTCGTCACCGGCCAAGCCCAGGACGCCGAGCAGATATGGTTCGGCATGACGGCCTTGGGGCTGGACCACGAGGACATTCTGATGGCGATGGCGCCGAAGCCGGTGCTGGTGCTCGCCGTCACGAACGATTTCTTCCCGATCGAAGGCACGCACCGAACCGTCGAGCGAGTCCGGCGCATCTGGACGATGTACGGCTGCGAGGATCGGCTTCGTTTCGTCGAGGACGACTCCCATCACAAGTACACCGTCCCGCTGGCGCAAGCCGCGGCCGGCTTCTTCCGCGAGCATCTGCTAGCGGACTCGGAGGAGCAGACGGCGGGGGGAAGCCGTCATGGTCGACCCTCGTCAGCTGTGGTGCACCGTGTCCGGACAGGTCCGCGGCGACATCCCGGATGCGCGCGGCGTCCACGAGGAGACCATGGACCGGCTGCGCGCGCTGGAGCAAGCCCGCGAAGCGCTGCCGGCCAAGGTCCGCAGGGAAGACGCGCTGGCCTGGCTGAAGGAGCGGGTATGGACGGCGCGCAGGGAGAGCCCGCTATACCCCCGCGTCACGCTGCTCGGACACTGGAACGGCCTGCGGGTACGGAGCGTCGTCTGGTGGAGCCAGGCGGGGCTGCACGGCCATGCGTTTCTTTTCGGCGATTCGGGGCGTACCGGCGAAGAAGGACCGGTGACGATCGCTTTATGGGAGAAGGGCACGCGCGATCTGCATCGGCATGCGCCGACGATACGCAAGATCTGCGACGGCGGCCGACAGCTGGTGGTCCTCGACGTGTCGGGCAGCGGCGCGCTGAGTCCGAACGCGATTAACCGTTACGAGTCGTACGCGTTCTACGGCACCGTGCACAAGCTGACCACCGATCTGTTCTGGCTGGGCGACAGTCTGGCGGCCATGCGCGTCTACGACGTGATCCGCGCCCTCGACGTGGCCGAGAGGCTGAGCGGGGCGAACAAAGGAGACATTCAAATCTATACGACAGGCCGGTTCAGCCTTTACGCCCATCTGGCCAACGCGCTGGATTCGCGTATCGCTCGCGTGGAAGCGGTGAGCGGAACGACCGACTTCAGCTCCTGGGTGAAGTCCCGGTACTACGACGAATACAATCATATTGGCTTTATCATGCCGGGGATGCTGCGCCACTTTGATTTGCAGGATCTGTAGGGACAGAAGGAGCGGTAGGGATTTAAGATCGGAAGCTGGGAAGGAACTGAAGCAAAAGGGGGGGGACTAGGTTGAATCTGCATGTGTGCGATACTGCCGAAGCGCTGGGCAGGGATGCCGCGAAGCAAAGCGTTCGTATCCTAGAGGACTGCTTGCGCGAACAGGGTTATGCAAGAATCGTGCTGTCCACGGGGGGCTTCGCAGTTTACGTTCTTCCGCGCGCTGGCCGCCGAGAAACTGGATTGGAGCAAGGTGGAGATGTTCCATCTGGACGAATACGTCGGGCTCAAGGATACGCACCCGGCCAGCTTCCGCCTATACCTGCGCGAGCGATTCCTCTCGTTTGCGCCGGTCGGCCGCGCGCATCTGATCGACGGGGAAGGCGACCTGGACGCGACCGTCGCCCGCCTCGGCGAAGAGATCGCGAGCGCGCCGATCGATCTGGCGCTCATCGGCATCGGCGAGAACGCGCATATCGCCTTTAACGATCCGCCGGCGGACTTTGACGATGAAGCGGCGTACAAAGTCGTAGACTTGGACGAGGCGTGCAAGGCGCAGCAGGTGCGCGAAGGCTGGTTCGAGTCGGCGGAGCGCGTGCCGCGCCAAGCGATCACGATGACGGTCCGGCAAATCTTGAGAAGCCGGCACATCATCTCCTGCGTGCCGCATCAGGTCAAGGCGCGGGCCATTCAGCACGCGCTTGCCGAAGGGGTCACGAACCGGGTCCCGGCATCCATTCTCAAGACGCACGCGAGCTGGGACTTGTATCTGGACCGCGAGTCATCTTCGTTGCTGTAGTATATGTTGGCGCCTAAAAAGCTGGAGGGGTCTTCCTTAGGGGGAGGCCCCTTTATGTTGATAGATGACAGATGCTTTCATTAAATAAAAAATCGCCGCAGAGAACGCCCCATTGGACAAGGTGGCACGGACAGCTCTCCGGAAGGGCCGACCGAGGTACCATAAAAAGTTGGAACTATGACGACTGCGCCAATCTCCTTATGATCGAATCAAACGACGAAGGAGAATGAATATGGGGTTCTGGCACAAGCTTGGGAAAACCGTCTATATGCTTTCAGCCGCAGGGGTCGGAGCCGGATGCTTTTATGCATTCCTGTTTTTTGCCTTTAACCTTGGGGATAGTCTGCTAGGCCAGGATAACAAGGGAGCCGCTATCGCAGCAGCCGCTTTAGCGATGACGGTCACGGTCGGTTTTCTCTTCCTGGGAAGGCTGCTTTACGAATCCTATGAATATCTTCGGGGCTGCTATATTTACGATGCCAGCTATTCAAAAGGGGTCTCATTACGTGGATGTGTACCAAGCGAATCGTGCCAAGCCTTATTTTACAAAGTACATACAGGAGCTCAAAAAAGACATCAGCCGAGCAGATCGCGCCAATAGAACTCGATGATAAGGGAAGTACAGCCGAAACATTAAGTTACTGGAAAGACGGGGGAGATACCATCCAGATCATGCTGAGAAAAAAGGATGGAATGCTGTCCGCCGAGGATTTAAAAACAGTAATAGCGGCCATTCCTCCTGCAAAGTATAAGGTGAGGATATCGATTGATTACGGGAGTTTTAATGAATCTCCCTACGGTCAGTATTCGACTGTTATTTGGATTAGCAATCATTCATCGGAGCCGCCTCATTGCGACTCCGACGATTATGAGAATAATCCGTGTACCGTTGTAGAGGAGTGATCGTCCTCTAGGGCAGCTTGGATCGTGACGCGGGTGACGCCTTCGCCGCTCCAGGCGGATTTTGAATTGAGAGATCCCATTTATCCATATGCGGGGGAGACCAACTAGATGAACGGCCATGGCATCGAGCACCTCGCCATCAACGTCAACGACTTCGACTTTGTTTCTCGGCGAAACAGTTTTGATGCGGAACGTATACCGTCAAACTTGGGAGATAAACGCTGGCAACGATAGTTGACAGCCTCGATAGAGCACTGTAAGATATAAAAAAACCAAGCTTTCCGGTGGGGAATGTTGGTTCATATTCGTCGACTGGACCGCCAGAGACAAAGGCGCCCTTCAAGGAGGGAGTCTTTGTTTTTTGTTTTTTATATCAAAATACGATAGGGGAAGTTGCGGATGCTGCAGGCGAATTCGATTCAACCGTATGTGGGATACATCGTCATGGTTGGGCTTGGACTCTTTATGCTTGTCATCGCCTTGGCGGTCAGATCGTCACTTGTTCGCAATACGCATGACTACATTATCGCGGACCGCCGGATCGGACTTGGCTTCGGCGTAGGGTCCGTAATCGCGGTGTGGACTTGGGCGATGGCCGTGATGATGTCCTCGGGTCAAGCCTACACCTGGGGCCTTTCCGGCTTGTTCTGGTTCACCGTGCCCAACGGCATCGCCGTCATGGCCATGGTTCCTTTTGCGTTGAAGCTTCGGAAGGTCATTCCTAACGGCTACACCATCACGGATTTCATCCGCTCCCGTTTTCAGAATCGGCCGGCGCTCGTCATTGCGGTCATCGGCATGATCTTCGGCATCTTTTTGGAGATCATCATCAATTTAAAAGGCGCGGTCCTGCTGATGGAGACGATCTTCGGCATCAAGGAGATCGTTATTCTTGCAGTCGTCATTCTGATCGTAACCGTATACTCCTATTTCGGCGGGATCTGGACCTCCGCGATTACGGCGACGGTCAATACGCTGCTCATCACGGTGCCGGCCGCCGTCGTCACGCTGTTCGTCCTGTACAAGGTAGGAGGACCGGACGTCCTCTTCGAATCGTTGAACAAGCAGGACCCGCAGCTGTTATCGATTTTCAGGCCAGAGGCCGCCGCAAGCTTCGGCATCACGCTGGCGCTAGGCCTTCTGGCTTCTACCGTGGCGGATCAGACCTTCTGGCAAAAGGTATGGGCGATCAAGCCCCAGCATGTCAAGCGGACGTTCATCTGGGGCGGGGCTTGGTTCTACCCGATCCCGATCGCGCTGGGCTTGATCGGATTGGCCGCGCTCGGCACCGGATTAAAATTAGACGACATCGGCGGAGACGTGACCGCCGTCGGACCGTATCTAGTATCCCATCTGGGGCTCCCGCTCATCATCGTCGTTCTGTATGCCCTTCTTGTTCTGAACGCCTGCTATTCCACGATCGACGGCGCCTTCTCCGCCTTAACCTCTCTGGTAGCCGTCGATATCGTGAAGCCGCTTTGGCCCAAGCTGTCCGAGCGGCGCTTATTCGCCGCGACCAAGCTGAGCATCGTCGTCTGCGCGCTCGTCGCCGCAGCTATCGTCATGTCCGGCGTCAACTTCGTGAGCTTGGTTCTGACGACGTATGCCATCAAGACATCGCTGCTCATTCCGCTTATTCTGGCTATTTTCTGGCCGCGCCTGACGAGCCGGGGCTTCCTCTGGGGGATCGTCCTCAGCATCGCGATCGGACTGCCGGTACGCATCGCGTACGATGAGCTGGTAGGCACGCTGGTCATCTTTGGCATCAGCGCCGTCGTCCCCGTGATCTGGAGCCTGCTGTCCAAGGAAGCGCCTTTCGATTACGCCGTCCTAAAGCATACCAAACAACTGGACGATGCCGAATTCTTCGCGGGATCCGCCAAGGGCGGCCCGGTCGAGCCGTCCGTCGGGTCGATCCCGCAGCTTGGAAGGGAGGTATAGTCGCATGGTTTATGTCACGATCTCCATTGTCGTCGGCGCACTGATCAGCCTGGCTTATTTGGTCAACGTCTGGATTTCCTTCCGCCAAGTCAGTCGCGACAGACAATCGGAGCAGCGGGGGCGCGCTTCCGAGGCGGCAGTTGCGGAGGACGAAGCATGGTTCAGCTGGAAAGCGTTTGTCAGCATCGTCGCCTCCAGCGCGATATTGTACAGCATCGGCAAGTGGGCCTTCCTATGGAACTACGTACCGTTTATCGCCATCGGATCCGCGGTAGCTGTGATCGCCGCCTTTACATTCGAGCGGCGCAAACGCATCTAAATCATAAATCTGATCAGACAAACTGAAGGAGTTGCGACACATGCTTCCGGACAAAAAGAAACAAGCGCATTTATTGGGCTTCATTCAGCACGGCGTGAACAGCCACGCCATCGGGATGTGGCGGCACGCCAAGGATAAAGTGAATTGGGACTGGACGAAGCCCGCGTATTGGCAGCATATGGCCAGAACGATGGAGCGGGGACTGTTCGACGCGATGTTCATTGCCGACGAGCTCGCGCCGTACAACACGTATCAAGACAGCTCGGATGCCTGCGTCAAATACGGCGTGCAATGCCCGACGCACGAGCCGTCGACGATCGTCCCCCTCATTACGACCGCTACCGAGCGGCTCGGCGTCGGCGTGACGCTGTCTACGGCGTTCGAACATCCCTATTCGATGGCCAGAAGGCTATCCAGCCTGGATCACTTGTCATCGGGCCGGATCGCTTGGAACATCGTCAGTTCCTACTCGAAAAGCGAATGGGATGCCTACGGCCAGGATATGACCCTGCGGTCCGATCGTTATGAACGGATGGAAGAGTATGTCGACCTATGCTGCCAGCTATGGGATTCGTGGGAGCCGGACGCCGTGATCGCCGACAAAGCGACCGGCATCTACGCGGATCCCGATAAAGTGAGGGTCGTGGACTTTAAGGGGAAATACTTTCAAAGCTACGGCCGGCATTTTTGCGCCCCTTCCCCACAGGGCAGGCCCGTGTTCTGGCAGGCGGGCTCATCCGGCCGAGGACGGGACTTTGCCGCGCAATACGCCGAAGCGATTTTCGCGGTGCATCCGAACGCGGAGCGTATGCGGCAATACACGGACGATATCAATCAGCGTCTGACCAAGTTCGGCCGTCCGGAAAATTCGGTGGTGCGCATCTTCGGCCTTCAGACCGTCGTGGGGCTGAGCAGGTCCGAAGCGGAGGAGAAATATGCCCGTATTAAGGAGGGCATTCTTCCGGAAGCGGCCCTCGCCTGGATCTCGGGTCACTTCGGGCTGGACTTCTCCAAGTTCAGTCCCGACGAGTACGTGCAAAATATTGAAGTTCCCGGCATTCAAGGGTTGTTCGAGTCCGTGATTTATTCCAAAGGCGGCGCGCCGGTAACGATTCGGGAGGCTGCGCTTTATTACGCGCAGGGTATGGGCATGCCTATCATCGTAGGCACGCCTTCGGATATTGCCGATCAAATGGAGCGCTTCATGGACGAGGGAGGGGCGGACGGATTTATGCTCATCGCCACGAACACGCCGGGCTGCTTCGAAGACTTCGTCGATCTCGTCGTCCCCGAATTGCAAAGACGCGGCCGCTATCGCCGTTCTTATCCGGGCACGACGCTTAGGGAAAATCTTTTGAACGACTGACAGCAGCAGAGGGCGCCGGCTCATCCGGCGCCCTCTGCTGCTGTTCTATGCCAATATCCGATCGATCCGGTCCAGCTCCTCCTGCGTGAACGACGGCTGGGCGAGCGCGCCGACGGCGTCCTCGATCTGGCCGACTTTGCTCGCGCCGATGAGCGCGGACGTGACGCGGCCGCCGCGCAGCACCCAGGCCAGCGCCATCTGCGACAGCTTCTGCCCGCGGCTCTCCGCCAGCTCGTTGAGCTGCCGGACCTTCGCGATGAGCGCCTCGTCGATGCCCTCGGAGCGCAGGAACACGCTCGGTCCCGCCGCGCGCGAGTCGGGAGCGATGCCGTTCAGGTAACGGTCGGTGAGGATGCCCTGGTTCAGCGGCGAAAAGACGATCGAGCCGATGCCCTCCTCGTCGAGCACGTCCTGCAGACCGTCCTCGATCCACCGAGACATCATGGAATAGTTCGGCTGATGAATAAGGCAAGGCGTCCCGAGCCGCTTTAAGATCCGCGACGCTTCGCGCGTCTGCTCCGGGCGATAATTGGAGAAGCCCACGTACAGCGCCTTGCCCTGGCGAACGATGAGATCGAGCGCCGCCATCGTCTCTTCCAGCGGGGTGTCCGGATCGGGCCGGTGATGGTAGTAAATGTCGACGTAGTCGAGGCCCATCCGCTTCAAGCTTTGATCCAGGCTGGCGACGAGGCTTTTCTTGGAGCCCCATTCGCCGTAAGGGCCGGGCCACATATAATAGCCGGCCTTCGTGGAGATGATCAGCTCGTCCCGGTAAGGACGCAGGTCGTCCTTCAGCATGCGGCCGAACGACTCCTCAGCCGATCCGGGAGGCGGGCCGTAATTGTTCGCCAGGTCGAAGTGCGTGATGCCGAGGTCGAACGCGCGTCTGACGAGCGCCCTGCCATTTTCGTACGTGTTAATGCCGCCGAAGTTATGCCACAGGCCGAGCGAGATGGCCGGGAGCTTCAATCCGCTCCTGCCGCTGCGATTGTATGTCATCGCGTCGTATCGGTCTTGTCTTGCCGAGTAGGTCAATTTAAGCACTCCTTCTCATGAGATTAGGCTCATTATAGTTCGACGACAGGGATGAGCCTATATCCGCATGGAAGGAAAATATGGCATAATGTCTGTTCTTCTAGGCTAGCAATATTGTTTGGGCGGTACGCCCTTCAGCTTTTTGAACATTTTCGAAAATAGGAGCGCATCCCGGTATCCGACCGAACGCGCTACTTCCCCGACCGTGTACTGCCCTTTTCTGAGCAGCTCTCCGGCCCGATCCATCCGATAGTGAAGCAAATATTGCTGCGGGGGGCAGCCCGGTGGCCTCTTTAAAGATGACCGACAAATACTTGCGGTCCAGCCCGAGCGTCGACGCCAGCTGCTCGACCGTGATCGGTTCGCTGAAGTGGCAGTGAAGAAAGTCCAGGCTCCGGTGAACGTAAGCGTCCTGCTTGCGTGCAGGCAGACCGTCGCCGGCACTTCCGCCGGCGGATGCCGGCATCTGCTCGACCAATGCCGTGAGCACCTCGATCAGCAGCGAAGTCAGCCGCAGATCGCGGTTGACCGACCGGCCTTCCGCTTCCCGCAGCAGCTCGTACAAATTCGGCATCAATCGCATATCCATCGGAAATACGGGCGCTTCCGGCGTCAGCCGCGTTCGTGCCAGCACGTCCGCCACCCGATCGCCGCGAAATCCGATCCACGAGTAGGTCCATGGTTCCGTCGTATCCGCCTGGTAAAAGATGACCTTGTCCGGATAGGCGAGGAAGGCTTGTCCCGCGGACAGCCTGTACGTACGGCCGCCGGCCTGCACGATGCCCGTTCCCCGATGCACGAAGTGGATCTTGTAATGATCGCGCACGCCGGGGCCGAAGGCATGGCCGGGGAAGCAATCCTCTTTGCCGAAGTGGGAGACGTAAAAATCCGGATTGTCCCGGAACGGACGGTCGGGGTTGTCGTGAAGTGCTTTCATCGGCGGACGCTTCCCTTTTTCAATACGGATTGGTATTCAGCATGCTCGCCGTCTTGATGTACATGCGCTGAGGCAGCTTCAGCTGGGCGACGATGAATTCGGCGATGTCCTCCGGATGCATATACTGCTCGTCCTTGCCTTCCGGGATCAACGACGAGCTCTTGGCCAGATCGGTCGCGATCGTGCTCGGCGTCAGGGCGGTGACCCGGATATTGTTGCGGCGGACTTCCTGCGCCAGCGACTCCGTCAGGCCGATGACGCCGAACTTCGAAGCGCTGTAAGCGCTGGAGCCGGGCGCGCCGTTCAGGCCGTTCGTCGAAGAGATGTTGATGATGTCTCCGCCGTTTTTGGCGATGAGCTGCGGGAGGACGGTGCGCGTCACGTAGTAGGTGCCCAGCAGGTTCACGTCGATGATTTTTTTCCAATGCTCGGGATCCATCTCGACCAATTTCTCGAACGTGCCGATCCCGGCGTTGTTAATCAGAATATCGGCGGCACCGATCTCCCGGACAATCTTTTCGACGGCCTGTTCGACCTGCGCCAGGGAAGACACGTCCGCTGCCGCGTAAGCGACCTTAACGCCTAGCGCTTGAATGTCGCGCGCCGCTTCGAGCAGGTCACTCTCCGTTCGGGCGATGAGTCCGACATGAACGCCCTCTCTGGCCAGTTCGAGCGCGACGGCTTTGCCGATCCCTTTCCCGGCACCGGTCACGATTGCTGCTTTTCCTTTAATGGTTTGCGCCACGTTAGACACTCCTTCATTTTGCGATTGGAAAACCTGATACCGCAATTATATCGAATTACTTCGATCATCCCAAATGAATGCACGAACCCGCTTGCCGGAAGGTCGCGGGCTGCATAAAATTGGCACCGCGTTGGAAAACCTTACAACATCCGACTCACTGCACGGAGGGGGTACGTATGGCTGCCGAACGTTTGTCCAAATCGCTGTCCGCCAATCTGGATCGGCTGCGGCGCGTCTACAAGCAGTGCGACGACCTGGAAATGAAGGACTGGCGTTACGGGCCGGACCTGAAGCACAGGGCGGCCTCCGTTCACTTCAAGACATTAGCCGACAGCGGCACGAACTATATGAAAAGCGCCCTGCAGGATCTGTCCAATCATGTGATCGGCCCCGGGCTCGACGTCACGCCGGCGCTCATCCGCGCGTTTTTCGGCGCGCGCGGCGTGTCCGCGGAGAGCGCGAGCCTGGAGAGCGAGTGGGCGGCCGCGGACCGGTTCATGCTGCAAGGCTATTCGATCTTGCTCATCGACGGCTGGGACCAGGCGCTCTGCTTCGAGTCGAAGCGGCTCGAGACGCGTCCGGTCGCGGAGCCGGAGACCGAACCGGTCGTTCAGGGGCCGCGCGAGGGCACGGTCGAAAATCTTCAGAAAAACGTCGGCATGATCCGCATGCGGCTGCAGACGCCGGCATTGAAGTTTCAGTTTTTCAGAGCCGGCGGGCATTCCAATACGATGATCGGCTACGGGTATCTGGACGGCGTCGTCGATCCCGCCCTGCTGGCCGAATTCGAGCGGCGGCTGCAGCGCTGCAAGGGAAAGGGCGACATCATCGACACCTCCTTCATCGAAGAGTTGATCGAGGACAGCCCTTTGTCTCCGTTTCCCCAGTTCCGCTATACGGAGCGGACCGACGTGGCCGCGGCTTCGATGCTGGGCGGCAAGATCGTCCTGCTGGTCGAGGGCTCCGGCTCGATCATGATCTGTCCGGGCCTGTTCTTCGATCTGCTGCAGTCGAGCGAAGACTATTATCAAAGGATACTCGTATCGAATTTTATCCGCTGGCTTCGCTTCATCGCCCTCTTAATCGCCGTCTCGCTGCCCAGTCTGTATATCGCGACCTCGACGTTCCATACCGAGCTGATCCCGACCGTCCTGCTGCTCGCGATCGTCGACTCGCGCGAGGGCATTCCCTTCGGCGCATTCGTCGAAGCCGTCATCATGGTTTTTTTCTTCGAGCTGCTGAAGGAGGCGGGCATCCGCCTGCCGCGGAACGTAGGTTCGGCGGTGAGCATCGTCGGCGCGCTGGTCATCGGGGGAAGCGGCGATCAACGCAGGGATCGCGTCGCCGATCATGATCGTCGTCGTCGCGCTGACGGGCATCGCGTCCTTTGCGCTGCCGCAGTACAACTTGTCCATCGCCCTGCGGCTGATCCAATTTCCGCTGATGGCGCTCGCGTCGATGCTCGGTGGCTTCGGCATTTTGCTCGGCTACCTGTTCATCTGGCTCCATCTGGTCACCCTTACCTCGCTCGGGGTGCCATATCTGACGCCAATCGCGCCTTGGAAGGCGGATCAGTTCCGCGATACGTTGATTCGCACCAAGCTCCCCGCGCTGATCCGGCGGCCGAGGCCGCCCCGTTCTACCTAATCCACCGCTGCGGAGGTGCCGCATGATACGCCGATACGCGACCATTGGAAGGCTCGTCCTCCTGACGACGCTGCTCGGTCCGCTGCTGGCCGGCTGCGGGGACCGGGCGGAGATCCCGCAGCGGGGCTTCGTGATGGGGCTTGCGCTGGACGAGGCCCCGGAAGGAGGGATCGGGCTGACCGTGCAGATTTTCAAGCCCTCGCAGAACATCGTCGGGCGCGGCAAGCCGGAAAAAGCCTACATCAATATCAAGACCGACGACGAGTCGGTGATCGAAGCCGTCAGGGATATTACGATCCATCTCGGGCGAAAAGCCCAGTGGAGCCATATGCGGATCATCTTGGTAAGCGATGCGCTCGCGCGCAAGTATTCGCTCTTGCGCCTGCTCGACTTTCTGTACCGGGATCACGAGCCCAGACTGACCACCCACCTGCTCGTGACCAAGGGAGAAGCCTCGCATTATATGGACACGGCGCCGTACATCGAAAATTCGGTCAGCCAGCAATATTTTTTAAGCGAGAAATCCTCGGATTCGATGACGGGCAAGTCGGTATCCGCCAATCTGCTGCAGCTCGCGCTTGAGTCCCGCAGTCCGTCGGCGGTCGCGAAGCTGCCTTACTTGTATGAGCGGGATTCGCTGGGCGAATCGGCTCCCACGGTAGCCGGCGCGGCGATCCTCGTCGACGGCCGGTTGAAAGAGGTCGTCCCGGCCAAGCTGCTCGAAGGCGTTCAACTGCTGGACAACGGCTACAAAAACGGGATCGTCGAAGTGCCGTGCTCTGCGGCTCCGGCCGCCGAGCGAGTCCAGCAGGAGGATTCGGTAGAGGTGCTGTCGACCAAGACCGCGATGCGGGTGCGCCCGGCGGGAGACCATGTGCATCTGGTTTTTCGGGTAAAGGCCATCACCGCGCTCTCCGAGCTCGTCTGCGGACAGACGCTCAAGCCTAAGGGGGGAGCGGGCGCTGGAGCTGCGGATTCAGAAGGCGATAGAGCAGATGATGAGCGACAGCATGGACTGGCTGCTGCAAAAGCAGCTTGACGTCGTCGGGGCGGGGAACCGGCTGTTCGAGCGGCATACAGGGCTGTGGCGGCAGTGGAAGACGGACTGGCCGCGGCAGTTCGCGCGTTCGACCTACGAGGTCCACGCGGACGTCACCATCTTCACTTCGGGCACGAATGTCGGCAAGCCGGTCGACGAGCGATCGGGTGATTCTTAATGCGCGCCTTGCTGGTTTTCGCGCTGATCGCCTTTTTTGGTCCATGACTGGACCGCCGGACAGCTGCGCAGCGCTCGATGGCGGACCAAGGCCGCTTACGCGCTGCTGCTGCTGGCCAGCGGCTATCATTTCCTGATCGTTCTGGGGGCGATCTCCGCGCCATCCTATTACGACGTTTTCACGTGGATTTACGGCGGACTCGCGGAGCGGATCGTCGACTATCTGAGTCCGAAAGGAGGGGCCTAGCCTTGAAAAACGCGATTACGCCCAAGCAGGCGGCCATGCTGCTGTTCGTTTTTTTGACGGGCTCCTCCATCATTAACATTCCGGCGCCCCTCATCGCCATCAGCGACAACGAATCCTGGATCTGCCTGCTCGCGGCCGCCGGGCTCGGGTTGCTCCTCCTGATCCCGCTCGTCGGTCTCGCCCGCAGATTTCCCGATATGGATTACATCGAGTACGGGGCCAAGCTGGTGACGCGGCCGGTCGCCGTCGTGTTCGGCATTTTGCTCCTGATCCTTCATGTACACACGGTCGCCGGCATTATTATGGATATCTCGATGTTTCTCAAAAGCTCGATGATGCGCAATACGCCTTACGGCTACTTTACCGTCCTGACCTCGCTCGCCGTGGCGCTGACGGCCCGGGTCGGCATCGGCCGGTTTGCGGGGATGTTCGGCTTGCTGATGACGTCCGTCATGCTGTTCGTCGTCTTCAATATCTCGTTGGCCTCTCCGGGCTTTCACACGGCCTATATGCTCCCGCAACTCGAAGATGGATGGAAGCCGATCTGGCACGGCATTTATTTTATTTACGGCTTCCCGTACGGGGAATTGGTCATGTTCTGCATGATATTGCCGCTCATCCGCGCCAGGACCCGGGACAAGGACACTACCGGGAGGAAATTGGCGCTGGCCGTCGCGCTGAACGCGGCTTCGCTGCTCGCGGTCACGACGGCAACGGTGCTCGTCTTCGGCCCGCTCTCGGGGGGAGCGGAAATACTCGATGTTCGAGGTGGCCCGGACGGTCAATATCACCGAAATTTTAGAACGCATGGAGGCGCTGATGGGCTACTCCATGATCGTCGCTTCCTTCATGAAGGCGACCATCGTGCTCTTCTCGGCGAATCTGACGCTGAACAGCCTGCTCAAGCTGCCCCGGGACAATCGCCAGCTCTTGTTCCCGCTAGCTTATTTAACGGCGCTCATCTCGCTCGCCGTCGGCCTCCGAGGCGAAGCGAAATGGAATTTTATCGTGTCGAGCATCCACCCCCTATGGGTCGTCAGCTGCGGCACGATGCCGCTGCTCGTCTTGTACGCGGTATCGTTGATCCGAAAGCGGGCGGCTTAACGTCGCGTGGCGGCGAAGGAATTGAGCCGCTTTTGTCGAACCCGTATCCCTATGATGAAAAAGAGAAGAATTCTAGCCGTCGTCGGGCTGTTCCTGATCGTACTGACGGGGATTCGCCTGACTTGGGTCGGCATACAGACGAATTACGCGAGAGCGGAGGTCCAGAACGGCCTGCTAGACTTAAGCGATTGGGATCCGGCGTCCAAACCTTTATTTTCGCTTTCCGGGCAATGGACGTTCTACCCTTCGCAGCTGAAGACGCCCGATTCGGACGGCACGCTCGAACAGCAAGCCGGCGCCGCCCGAACGCTGAAGGTCCCCGGCAATTGGAAGGGGGCGCTCGGGCCGTCGGGCGACGGCTCGGTCGGATACGGAACCTATCGGCTGCGCATCTTGCTCCCGCCCGGCGGCCTGCAGGGGCAGGAGCTGACTCTCCGCGTCCCGGGGATCTCCTCGTCGTCGGCGCTGTACGCGAACGGACGCTTGCGGGGCGGTGCCGGCCATCCGGCGGACCGCGCTTCCGAATATACCGCGGGCAGCGTGCCGTATTCCGTCGCGTTGACCGCCGATCGCGACGTGCTGGATCTCGTGCTCCAAGTCGCGAATTACGACGATCGCGTCGCGGGCGGCTTGACGGCGTCCATCCAGCTCGGGACGGCTCGGGCGATGAGCCGCGCCAGCTGGGTCACCGCCGGCTCTGAAGCGGCGCTTGTCCTGCTGATGGCGATGCATGTCCTGTACGCGATCGCCCTCTACTTCATCGGCGCCCGGCAGCGGCCGCTCCTGCTCTTCTCCCTGCTCGGGATCTGCGGCGCGTTATCGATCCTTTGCAACAAGGACCGCCTGCTGTCCGCCTGGTTCGGAGTCGGCTTCGAGACGTTCTATAAAGCTTTCTACTTATGCTATCTGGGCGCGGCGGCGCTGCTGCTGCAATATCTGAAAAGTCTGCTGCCCGAGTTCGCGATCCTTCGCCATGCGCGCTGGCACCTCGCCGCGTGCGTCCTCTTCGGCCTATTCGTGCTGGCTTCTCCGGTCAAAGTGTTCACCTTTGCCCTTGCCGACGGACTCCATACGGCTCTACTGCTGGCATCGTTCGTTACCGCCCCGATCGTCATCTATCTTGCGGTTCGCAGAGGCGCTCCCGACGCCATCTATTTGCTGCTAGGCGTGGTCGCCGTCGCTTGGAATCTGCTCTGGGGAATTTTCGGCTACGCGTCCTCGCTGGATATCGGCTATTATCCGTTCGATATGCTCGCGTTCTTTATTATGTTCGCGCTCTATTGGTTCAAGCGGTATTTCCGCAATGCCGCGGAGACCGTCCGGTTGGCGGAGCGTCTCCAGGCGACCGACAAGCGCAAGGACGAGTTCCTCGTCCATACTTCGCACGAGCTTCGCAATCCGCTTCACGGCATGCTGAACATGGCCCAGGCCGTACTTGACAGCGGCGAGCGCGCCGGCGAAGCGGCCAATCGGGACCGGCTGGCGCTGCTCGTCGCGATGGGCAAGCGGATGTCCTTTCTGCTGCGCGACCTCATCGACCTGAACCGGCTGCGGGAGAATCGCCTGTCGGTGAACCCCGCACCGCTCCGGCTGCAGACCGAAGCCGCGGGCGTGCTGGACATGGTCCGGTTCATGGCGGCCGGCAAGCCGGTTCGGCTTGAGAACCGGGTGCCGGATTCGCTGCCGGCCGTGCTGGCGGACGAGAATCGGCTGGTGCAGATCCTGTTCAACCTGCTGCACAATGCGGTCAAATTCACGAACGAGGGTCGCGTCTGGATCGACGCGTTCGTCGAAGGGGATCGGGTCGTCGTTTGCGTCGGGGATACCGGAATCGGGATGGATGCGGACACGGCGAAGCGCGCCTTTCAGCCTTACGAGCAAGGCGAGCTTCAACCGGATACGAACGCGGCGGGGTTCGGATTGGGGCTGGCGATCAGCAAGCGTCTGGCGGAGCTGCATGGCGGGCGCTTGACGGTCGCCTCGACGCCAGGCGTCGGCTCTGTCTTCCGGTTTACGCTGCCCGCGGCGGAGTCGGTCTCTTCGGATTCGGCCTACTCCGATCTGGCATCTTCGAGCCTTGTCCGACTTGATCCCGTCTCCTCGGCCGCGGCCGGCACGGACTCGGCGCATCGCGAAGTTGCCGCAGCCCGGCAGGTTCCGGAAACGCCGGAGCCCGCGGTCGCCGGGACGGCGGCGGACGCTCCGCCGGAAGCGCCCGCGCGCGGCGATCGTTCCCGCATCCTTGCCGTCGACGACGATCCGGTCAATCTGCGCGTGCTCGAGCACGTGCTCTCCGCCGATCTGTACGAGATCCGCGCGACGACCAGCGGCGCCGAAGCGCTGTCTCTATTGAATTCAGGACCTTGGGATCTGCTGATCGCGGACGTCATGATGCCGGACATCTCCGGGTACGAAGTCGCCCGCACCGCCCGGACGTTTTTCTCCCCCTCCGAGCTGCCGATCCTGCTGCTCACGGCTCGCTACCGGGCGGAGGACATCGAAGCGGGCTTCGCGGCGCAGGCCAACGATTACATCGTCAAGCCCGTCGACGCGCAGGAGCTGCGGATGCGGGTAAAGGCGCTGACGGACGTCGCCTGGGCGGCGCGCGAACAGAAACGGCTGGAGGCGGCATGGCTGCAGGCGCAGATTCAGCCCCATTTCCTGTTCAATACGCTTAATTCGATCGCCGCGCTGGCCGATGTCGATAACGCCCGCATGCGCGACCTGCTGTCGGCGTTCGGCGACTATCTGCGGGCCAGCTTCGACACCGCCAACTCGGACCGGGTCGTGCCGCTCGGCAAAGAGTTGGACCTGGTGCGGGCCTATCTATATATCGAAAAGGAACGCTTCGGCGACCGGATTGCCGTCATCTGGGAGGCGGAAGACCATCTCCAATTGCCCGTCCCGCCGCTGTCCATCCAGCCTTTGGTGGAGAACGCCGTTCGGCACGGGGTGCTGAGGCGCCCCGAGGGCGGTACCGTGCGGATTCGAATCCAGGAAATCGGAGACGGGATCCAAATATCGATCGAAGACGACGGGGTGGGCATGGCGCCCGATCGGCTGCCGCAGGCGCAGCTGCGCGGCGGACTTCCCGTCGGGTCCGAGGGACGTCCTGCGGGCATCGGCCTCGCCAATACCGATCGCCGGCTGAAGCAGCTTTACGGCAAGGGGCTGCTCGTTCGCGGCCGTCCCGGCGGCGGGACGATCGTCTCCTTCGTCGTTCCCATACCGGCGGCAAAACGCCGGCTCCCAACGTAGCAGACGACGTTTTGAACCGTGGAGCCAGCCGGCGCCTTGACGGGGGGGGGGGGATCGCTATTCGGGCGTGCATCGCTCCAATCCCGCGAAAATAAGACGATGGCGCATCGTTATTTCGCCGCGCACTGCACAAAGGGGCCGTCTAGAATCGGGATATCATGAGGAGGTTCAAGCGTTGGTACATCTTGACGAAGACTTGATGCAAGCCATTAAAAGCGTCGATCGCGATAAGGTAAAGTCCATCGTCGAGTCGGGCATTGACTTGAATGCGCCAAGCCCCGGGGGGAAGCTACCTGGATTGGGCTTGGGGCGGGTACCGCGAGTGGGATTTTGAGATCGTCAAGCTGCTTATCGCATACGGTGCGGACCTGAACGACAAGGCCTATCCTTCGATTGTGTCTGCTGCGGGACAGGGCCGAATTCACGAGGTTCAATATGTATTGGATCGCGGGGCACAGATCAATGCGGTGACCCATGTCGGAACCACGGCGCTGTGGCAAGCAGCTTATGCAGGGGACGTGAAGATGGGCGCATTTCTCATCCGAAACGGCATGGATCTGTCCAGCCATGGCGGCAAGGCTCTGGGGGTGGCGGCCTTTAACGGACATCTCTCCTTCGTAAAGCTGCTGGTGGAGGAGGGGGGTCGATATCAACTATCAATCCTTCGCTAGACATCCGGATGACTCCAATACGCCGCTGCATGCTGCAGCATGCGCCGACCATATCGAGGTCGTTCGATATTTGCTCGAGCGCGGGGCGGACGTCCGATTAAAAAAACCACTACGGCGACAGACCCTATCACGTAGCAAGATTCAATAAGCGTCACGAGATTATGGAGCTGATTGCCGGGTACGAACCCAAGGAACTTCACGATCTTGACAATCGGATCGCAGAACTGAAGAAGGCCAAGCTGCCGACCGCCATCATTAAAGATCTGGCTGAAACGAGAATACGCATCGAACTCCCCGACTCCAAATACTTTGCCTACGTAGCGTTCTGCTCTCTGTTCGAGATTACCGAATTTCAAGCGGATAGTATCAAACTGATCAATCTGCTGGCGGATGCAGATGCGTACGGCGCCTCGGGAATGCTGGTGTGGATTCCGTCTCAGAAAAGTCTGGGCAGCTACGATACCGAGCATGAGAGCCTGACGATTTTCCGCGGCATAACCTGGAAAAAGTTTTTTTAAGACGCCGGGCGTGTTCCTGGATCGCCTGCTTGACGGGGAATATGAGGCGGAATCGGCAGGTTAAGCTGCGGAAAAAGGATGGAGCAGCGACCGGCGCCGCCCCGTCCGTACAATTATCTCCGAGCGGGAAACTCCCGTTCGTAAATCGCATGCATTCGATCCAGCACGCTCCGTGCCTGATCTTGATGCTTTAATTCCGTTATGCGGCCCTTTTGCAGATAGATGCCGGTCTTCGTACGGTGCTCCCCAAGGGCGCCCTCGTACAATCGGTCGGCGCCTTGCGTGGGCGGGGAGAAGAACAGCTTCATCAATGCTTTCACGACGACAGGCAATCCGGATCTTTTGCCTTTTCGGAGCGTATTGTTGCCGCCGGGATCGACGCTGCGAATCCGAATGCCGTCCTTCAGCAGCTGCGGGGCGGCCGCTTGCGTCCACAGCGAGAGCGCCAGCTTGGAGGCGGCGTACGGACCGAGCAGCTTGCGGAAGGTTTTTGGACGTTCAAGCATTTCGATACTCAATGCTTTTGTGTACTTGAGCGCCGAAGACGAGGTGTTGATCACCGTTTTGAGGCGGCCGTTCTTCAGGCTCTCCATGAGCTCCATCAAGATGATATAGGGGGCGACAGTCATCAATTCGTAATGCTTCTCGCGCCCCTGCGCCGAGTAGCTAAGCTCGGGAAAAGACCCGCCGGCGTTGTTGAACAACACATCGAGTCGCCGTTCCTTAACTTTGATCTCCTCCAGAACCCGCCGCAGGCCGGCAAAATCGGCGAGGTCCGACGTTTGATAAGTCCGGAGCCAGCCGTTCCGGACGGCCTCCCGGATGTCGGGATCATCGTCGGGCAAGCCGGAGCGGATGACAGCCGCTACCTGCCACTGCGACGCCAGCAATTTTTTCGTTAACGCCAGTCCGATCCCTGCATTAGCGCCCGTTACCAGAGCGATATTTTCCCGTTCGTTCGTGTTCATGCCTCGTACGCCTCCTTCGAATGCCGGGGCCGGCGTTCACCCCCGTAGCGCACATTCTAAAAGTTGGAGTCGGCTCCAAGTCAAGAGCGCGGCAAACAAGTTCCGATCCTTCGTTCGACTCGCTTGACTTGGAGCCGGCTCCAAGATGTACAATGCAAACACAAGCAATCTCCGGGAGGGACCAAGATGAAGATCGCGCCCGCTTATACGATCAAGCAGACCGCGGATCAGACTGGCGTCACCGAGGATACGATTCGTTATTACGAGAAGATCGCGCTGCTGCCCCGGGCGGAGCGGAAGGACAACGGGCATCGCGTTTACAGAGAAGAGGATATCCGTACGATCCGGCTGCTCTCCTGCCTGAAAAAGACGGGGATGCCGCTGGAGGAGATGCGGCCGTTCCTGGCGGTGTCCGCCGATGCCGATCCTGCGGATTACCCCGAGCTGGTGGCGCAGCTGCGGCATCATCGGGAAAATATCGTCAGCCAGATCGCGTCGCTGCAGCAGGTCGTCGACTTTATCGACATGAAGCTGGACGAAGGGCGGTACCGCGGGGAATGCCCCGACGAGGAGCGGAGTGGGCAGAAAACAAGGCCCATCTCTCCAATGGAGATGAGCCATTTTTCCGTAGCGGGCAGGACGGGCAAGCCGTAACGCAAGCTTGTTGAAGGACGTCTCGTTAGTTGGCGATCGTCCATTCGCGCACGACTTCTCGATCGGTGCTGTTTACGACTTCAAAGCCTAGAGAAGCGTACAAGCGGGATGCGGTCTCGTTTTCGGGCCGGTGACCGAGTTTGATTTTATCGCTAGCGTAGTTATCTAACAATAACGAATAAGCGCCTCCATGCCTGAACGACCTACTCCTCGTTGTTGCATGTGACGATCGATCATATATGCCACGATCCAGCAGCTTTCGTCGTCCGGATCGACTGCGCAGATCGCTAATCCGGCCAATTGATCTCCCACGTACAATGCAAGGGGGGTTAAACCCGCAATAAGCCGACTCAGCGAGCCAGTATACGGCCGGCACGGGGAAAACTTTCTTTTGTTCGTCCGTCACTTCCAGCTGGGTGCAGGCGTACCAATTGTTCTGGTCGACAGGCCTGAGGCTCACCTGGGGGCGATAACCTTCGCGGATCCGGTCGCATACACCCAGCAGCTTCTCCTTCAGCGCTAGCGCCCACGCCGGTGAGCCGCCGCTCTCGAAACCCTCGACGCTGCTGAGCATCCGCGCGAATCTATACAGGTCCTCGAACCTTTGAAACAACGCAAACTGCCGCACTTCATATTCATCTAAAGGCTTCATCTTACGATAGCCGGTTAGAAAATGCGCGATTTTCTCATTCGCGTCGGCATCTTCTTGCTCGAGGAGATCGGATATCGCGGATGCGACATCCATCGCGTACCAATGGTACATCGAATCGTCAAAATCGATGGCAAAATATCGTGACGTCTCCGCTTCGAAGAAGACGTTGTCCATTTCGAAATCGTAATGTATCAAGCCTATATGCCCGGCGCCGGTAGGAAGCGCGGAGAGCTGCTCTCTTAATCGTTCGAGTTCGTGCCGTGCATCTGCTTCCCGTGGATGACGATCCAATACGGATGAAACGAACGTCAGCGCATCCAGCCAGCTTCCTCGCGATGTCGGGCCGGGCGCGTAAAGCTCGGATAATCGGTGCAAACTGCCGAGCGCCGCGCCCCAAGCCTCTGCCTGCCGATCGGTCATCTGATCCAGCGGCACGCAGCTTCCTCTAGCTTGCTCGAACACTACGCCATAGTAGCGGCCATCTTCGTCAACCTGAACGGTCTCGATCCAGTTTCCGTCGGCGGACCGGATCGGGGCCACGGTCGGATAGCCGTTCTCGATCAGATACAGCATAAAGTCGAGTTCCGATTGAATATGGCTGATCGCGTTGTCCTCTTCATGAATAAAACGGAGGAACTGCCGAACGCCATCCCTCTCGAACGTAAAGACAAAATTGCTGCTCGCTCTCCAAAACTTCAATGTCTGCGAATCGTGTTCCCAACGCTGAATGAATTGCTTCGCGACGGTGTCATTCATCATGCCGCGTACCATTCGCTGTAAATTCATCATTTGCCGGATGGCCTCCCATTGCCTAATGAGAGGTCCGTTCGTTTAAAGACAACGACCTCTCATTGGCTTATTTGTATGGCGGTTCGTAATCAAACACCATCACTCCTTTGCGAGGAATTTACCTTCCTATCCATTTTCGGTTAAATTTAAGAAAGGTACAAGAGGGAGCCTCATCCGAATGGCGGGTATGCTTAATGAATGATACAGACTACAAAGCCTTCTACGACCGCGTCGGCCAAGCGAACGGCTGGGACTTCAGCAGGCTGAAGGTGCGGGTAGCGGGCGAGCAGGCCGACATCTACGAGGAAGCCAAACGGATGTGCCGGAAATCCGATCTGCTGCTGGACATCGGAACCGGGGGCGGCGAGGCTATTTTAGCCATACGCGACGCGGCGCTGCTGCTGGTGGGAATCGACCGTTCGCAGGGGATGATTCAGACGGCGAGGGCGAATCTGGCGAATGCCGGCGCCACGAACGTGCGCTTTGTTCATATGGAGGCCGAACAGCTCGGTTTTCCCGAGCAATTCTTCGATATCGCGACATGCAGACATGCCGGATTCAGCGCGCGCGAGGTGGCCAAAGTGCTGTCACGCGAAGGCTTGTTCATCACTCAGCAGGTTGCGGAAGGAGACAAGCTTAATCTGAAGCAAGCCTTCGGCCGAGGCCAGAGTGATGGGGAACCGGACGGGACCTTGCTGCGGAAATACAGGCTGGAGCTGGAGGCAGCGGGTTTCAGGGACATCCGGACGAAAGAATACGTCACGGTAGAGTACTACCAGACGCCCGAGGACCTGATTTTTCTTCTCAAGCATACGCCGATCATTCCGGGCTTCGGGCAAGAGCAGGGCGACTTCGAGGTTTTACGAGCGTTTATGGAAGAGAATCGGACCGATAAAGGAATCCGCACGAATGCGAAGCGATTTATGATAAGCGCGCGGAATGCTGCAGATCTAGGAGGGTGACGGATATGAAGTTTATGTGCATAGGGTATCTGGACGCGGCCAAGATGGATGCGCTCCCCAAGGATGAGGTTCATGCCATCATGCGTGAATGCAAGCCGCATCTGGAGACGTTTCACGGCAGCGGTCGGGTCGTGCTCGATGCCGGCCTAGACCAGGGGCCGATGCGCCTTCGACGGCGGAATGGCGAAGTGGAGGCGGCGGACGTTCCGGCGATCGATGCGCGGGGGACGCCAGGCAGCGTCTTTCTCATCGAAGCGCGGGATATGGAGGAAGCGATCCGGCTGGCTTCCTTGCATCCGACCGTTCAGGTGGAGGCGGGCGAACGGCTTGGATGGGAGATCGACATTTATCCGGTTCATTCTTTTAGAGGGAAAGAAGGATAGAGCGGGGCCAAGTGCGCTTTATATGGAACTCATATTTCGATGATAAAATGATACGAAAAGCAGGACGGCAAGCTGTTGTTGCCGTTGTCCGTTTAGCTTCAACCATGCCGGGCAGGTCTATGATTCGACATCTTCCTTGTCCCTCGCGGAGCCGTCTGCTAACATAGGAAAAACACAAGGGAGGTGCAGACATGATCGATATACACTGCCACATCTTGCATGGCGTGGATGACGGCGCGAAGGATCTGGACGAATCCGTGGCGATGGCGCGGATCGCCTATGAGGATGGCATACGGGATATCGTCGTGACGCCTCACTTCAACGGCTTGTACCTCACCGTGTCGGACGTCGTGCACCGCAAGCTGGAGGAGCTGGAGCGCGAGCTGGACAGGCAAGGGATCGATATCCGGCTGCATCCGGGCAACGAGGTTCAGCTGGTGAGCGCGGCGTTTTTCGACGAGCACACGAGGAATCGCTCTTACGCCCGGCTCGGCCGGAGGGGTACGCATCTGCTGTTCGAGCAGCGCTGGAGCGGCTACGACCCGGCGACGCCGGAGATCGTGCAGCGGCTGCTGGATGCGGGCGTGACGCCGGTAATGGCGCATCCGGAGCGGCATCCGTTCTTCAGGGACGACCCGGAGCTGCTGCCGCAGCTGATTGAGCTCGGTCTATGGACGCAGGTGTCGGCGGACAGTCTCGTCGGCAATTTCGGACCGGAGGCGCAGCGGTACGGGCGCGCGCTCATTGCGGCCGGACATGCGCACACGCTCGCGACCGACGCGCACAACGTGAACCGGAAGCCGAATCTCGGCGCGGGCATGGCCATCTTCGAGGAAGTGGCCGGCGCGCAGGCGAGAGCGGAGCTGGATGCGCGAATGCGCAGCATCCTGGCCGGCTGACGCGCAGCTTGGGATGCATCGCCGGGGCATACCGCCCCGGCGATTTCTTATTACACCCGCAGCAAGGCCTCCAGCTCCTCGCGCAGCGACTGCGAGATCGGACTCATCGGCAGCCGCAGCGTATCGGACGCGATGTTGCCCGCGTCAGCGTCTTGAGCATCGAGGTGTCGCCCGTGCTGTCTTTTATGCCGATGACGCCTTCCAGGCTGCGAAATGAGTCGTTGCAAAGTGACTTTGTGGCGATACTCTGCCAACTTCTGCAGTGGAATAGTTGCTGAAAGGCTGCTATTTTTGCCAATCTCCCAACCATAGAAGCGATAAGTGTTAAAAGGCAGTTAATTCGTGGGATGAAGGCGATATGAGATCATATGCAAGCAAATAACGGCCTTTTAACAACTATTCGGGGCAGGCGGCCGAGTACGAGTAGAATTAAATGCCTTTTGACAGCTATCGGGCGACTTTCGATCGAACGATCCAAGTTATCGATATTCTCTTTAGTTGCGATAAGCTGCGGTTGGTCGCCGGTCTATGGATGTATCGGATCCGGATTCGGAAAGTGAAATAACCGTCTTTTTCGAAGCCCGAACGCTGGGAATATATTGAAAGGGGCGGGACGGTAATCGCTGCCGAACCGCTCCTTTTGCTTGCCCGTACTACTTTCCGCTATCCCCGGCTACTCCTCCCGCGGCATTTGCATTTTTGTCGAAGTTGATATAATAAGCCCCAAGACAAAAAGCGACAACATTCATAAGTCGAAATTGATATAATCAGGCCCAAAGAAAACGCTACCACGTCCAAGATAGGAGAACTATGAGCGCTATAGCCGGGTTGCTAAACGAGCAGGAGCCAGTTTCCATTGAATCGGCGGGCCTGATGATGAAGGCGTTGGAGAAGTATCCGGCCCATCACGTGCGTACCTGGCATGACCGGCAGATCTTCATGGGCTGCCATGCGCAGTGGTTCACGCCCGAGTCGGTGCATGACCGGCAGCCCTGCCGCGAGGAAGGACAAACGCTCGTCATCGCCGCGGACGCGATCATCGACAACCGGGAGGAGCTTTTCGGCCGGCTGCAGGTCGAGCATGCCCGCCGGCAGGGGATGACGGACGGCGACCTGATCCTGGCGGCGTACCGCAAGTGGGGGAGAGGAAGCGCCGAACTACCTGATCGGCGACTTCGCCTTCGTCCTGTGGGACGAACGGAGACGCCGCTTGTTCGGGGCCAGGGATCTGGCAGGCAGCCGAACGCTGTATTACGTCCATCGGCGGGAGCAATTCGCGTTCTGCACGGTGATGAACCCGCTGCTCGCGCTGCCCGGCGTCGGCCGCGAGCTGGACGAGTCCTGGCTGGCCGAGTTTCTGGCGATCCCGATCATCCTGGACACGATCGACGTTCGCTCCACGGTGTACCGCCAGATCGGCCAGATTCCGCCTGCGCACGCCTTTACCTTCGAACAGGGCAGCCTGAAGGTCCGACGCTACGGCTCCTTGGCGGCTGCGGTGCCGAAGCTGAAGCTAAGGACGAGCGGCGAATACGAGGAAGCGTTTCGCGAGGTGTTCAGGGAAGCCGTCGTCTCGAAGCTTCGGACGTGCCGGAACGTCGGCGCGAGCCTAAGCGGGGGGGCTGGACTCGGGGGCCGTCGTCAGCTTCGCGGCAGCGCCGCTGCGCGAGCAAGGCAAGACGCTGCATACATACAGCTATGTCCCGCGCCCGGACTTCAAGGACTGGACCCCGCGGAGCATGGCGGCCGACGAGACGCCGTACATCCAGGACATCGTGGACCACGTAGGCGCTGTATCGCACACCTATATGGACTTCGCGAACCGGAACTCCTTCGAAGAGATCGACGATCTGATCGATTTGGTGGAAGCGCCCTACAAATTTTTTGAAAATTCTTACTGGTTCAAGGGCATTCTCGCGCAAGCGAGCGAGCAGGACGTCGGCGTCCTGCTGCATGGCGGCAACGGCAACTACTCCATCTCTTGGGGGCCGGCGATGGACTATTATGCGCTGCTCCTGCGCCGGCTGCGTTGGGTGCGGCTGTATCGCGAGCTGGCGCAGTACGGCAGAAACGTCAGCGTCGGCCGGTCGCTGCTCCTTCCCTACATCGGCAAAATGGCGTTCGCCAAGCCGACGCCGAAGCCGCTGGCGGGTATCCCGCTGCTGATCCACCCGGAGCTGGCGGCGCGCACCGGCGTATTCGACAGGCTGAAGGGCCACGACGTCGGATTGACGGACGCCTGGATGGACGAATTCGAAGCCCGGACGTATCAGTTCGACAACCTGTCGATCCTGAACCATCAGGGAACGTCGTCGACCAAGCTGTCGCTGCGGTACGCCGTCAGGGAGAGAGACCCGACCTGCGATCCGCGGGTCGTCCGGTTCTGCCTGTCCGTGCCGGTCGAACAGTACGTGCAGGACGGGATGGACCGCGCGCTCGTCCGGCGGGCGTCCGCCGGCTATCTGCCTGATTCCGTTCGGTTGAATCAGCGCGTCCGGGGCGTGCAGGGGGGCGGACTGGATCCATCGCGTGCTCCCTGCGTGGGACGAGATGTCGGCGGAGCTGCGGCGGCTGTGCGACGATCCTCGGGCCTCGCGGCTGCTGAACATAGAGCAGGTTCGCGGCTCGCTGGCCGAGCTGGGCCATCCGCCTCGTCCCGACCGCGCCTTCGACCGGCACGCCAGATTGCTGATGCAGAGCCTGATCGTATATCGGTTTCTCCGGCACAGCGCCTGACGATCCCGCTTGAAAGGAGGTGAGACCAGATGAAGCAAGAATGGAACCAGCCAACGCTTGAGGTGCTCGACGTCAACCAGACGTTCGGTGGACCGAACGGCCTGTACCCGGACCGCAACGGCAAAGGAACGAACAACGGCCATCCTCATGCCCCGGAGGCTTCTTAATTAGATCGAAATGTTCAAGGGTCCTCATGCATCCAGGATGTATAGGGCCCTTGTTCGACGCATGCGAGAGGGAGAGGTAGGTGCATTTTCTATGAGGAATACGATCACGCCGACCATGTACCAGGCATTCGGCCTTCATATATCCAGCGAGATCAACCTGCCGGAGCTCGTGACGACCGCGCGGATCGGCGGGGCGGACGTCGAGATCAGGCTCGGGGACTTGTCGAAAGACTGGCGCGCAGCGGATGTCGAGGACGATTTTTATGCGTTCGAGGAAGACCGGTTTTTATTTTACGTGCCCGAGGTGGCCGTCTACGCCATTCGCGGCGGGAGGCAGATTATCGTGTCGCCCCTGGCCGGCGCCGAGGACGAGCGCCTTCGCCTTTACTTGCTCGGCACGTGCATGGGCGCGATCCTGATGCAGCGCCGGACGCTTCCGCTTCATGGCAGCGCCGTCGTCGTCGACGGGCGCGCTTATGCTTTTATCGGAGAGTCCGGCGCGGGAAAGTCGACGCTGGCTGCCGCGTTCCGAAGCCGCGGCTATCGGCTGCTGACCGACGACGTGATCGCGGTGGCGTCCGGCGGCGCGGACGGCGGCACGCCGGTCGTCATGCCGGCCTATCCGCAGCAGAAGCTGTGGCAGGAGAGCATCGAACAGCTGGGCTTGCAGTCCGATCGTTATCGCCATCTGTATCTGTCCAAGTATGCCATACCCGTTACGTCCGGATTTTCCGTCGATGCCGTGCCGTTGGCGGGCGTGTTCGAGCTGTCGCGGACGGACGAGGACGAGGTGGCGCTCACGCGCTGTCAGGCGCTCGCAAAGCTGGCGCTCCTGCGGATCCATACGTACCGGCCTTTTTTTGGCTTCGCGATTGGCGGGGGACCAATGGCATTTTTCGACAGTGACCGGGATGGCGAGCCGGATCGACGTGTACCGCTTGCAGCGGCCTGGCGGCGGATTTTCGGCGCCGAAGATGGCCGACGCGGTGCTGCGTACCGTACTTGAAGGAGAGCAGGTCATGCAGGGGTGAAGGGCGAAGGGAAGCTGGACGTCGCCCCCGTGCTCTTCTATCTCAAAAAGCTACGCGCGTTTGCGGGGCCCAAGCTGTATGCGAATCTGGCAGGGACGATCGTCGTCAGCATGCTGGAGGGCATCGGCATTTTCCTGTTGGCCCCGATGCTCGGGCTGATCGGACTGATGGACGCGTCTTCGGGCGGCATCCCGCTGCTATCCGCCGCGGTGGAGCCGCTTCAACGCTTGCCCGCCGATCTGAGGCTGCCCGCCGTGCTCGCCGTTTTCCTGACCCTGCTGCTCGGCCAGGGACTGCTGCAGCGTCTGCTGTCCAACCTGAGCGCCGAACTCGAGCAGGGCTTTATCCGTCATCTGAGGCTTGACCTCTATCAAGGCTTGCTGCAATCGAACTGGGCTTTTTTTCTGAAAAGGAGAAGGTCGGACTTTATCCATCATGCAACGATCGAGCTGCCCCGGGTGAGCTTCGGTGTGTTCATGTGCCTGCGGCTCGCCACGACTTTGCTGTTCACGCTGATTCAGATCGGCTTTGCCTTGTGGCTGTCCGCGCCGCTCACCCTGGCCGTCTTGCTATGCGGGCTGGCGCTCGCCGCGTACTCCCGGTCCCAGGTGAGGAAGTCGAGGGAGATCGGGAAGGACACGACCGAGCTGATGCAGCGCTACGTGGGGGGGGATGACCGACCACTTCAACGGCATCAAGGACATCAAGGGCAACCGGATGGAACAGCAGCATTTGTCCTGGTTCCGCGCCCTGTGCGACCGGCTGGAAGGCAACCTCGTTCAATTCACCAGACTGCAGTCCGCCTCCCAGTTCCATTACAAAGCCGCGGCGAGCGTCCTTATCGCCGTCTTCGTTTATTTCGCCTTCGCGGTGCTCCATGTTCAAGCCGAGACGCTCGTTTTTATCGTTCTCGTTTTTTCGCGGCTGTGGCCGAAGTTTTCGGCGCTGCAGTCCAACCTGGAGCAGATCGGCCAGACGGTTCCCGCCTTCCGGCATTTGCGGGAGCTGCAGCAGGCGTCCGAGGCCGCCCGGGAGCCTGAGCCGCTCCGGCTTGCGGAAGGCGGCGCCGTTCAAGTCGCGCAGGGCTTCGAGCTGCGGGACGTGTACTACCGATATGACCGCGAGCAGGAGACGTATGCCCTGCAAGCCGTGAATCTGCGTATCCCGGCGCATCGGATGACGGCCGTCGTCGGCCGGTCGGGCGCGGGGAAGAGCACCTTGATCGACCTTCTGATCGGACTCGTGCAGCCCGAGCGCGGGCAAGTGCTCGTGGACGGCAAGCCGCTCGGCGCGGGCGAAGCATATGAATTGAGGCGGTCGGTCAGCTACGTCTCGCAGGATCCCTTCCTGTTCCACGAGAGCGTGAGGGACAATCTGGCGATCGCCGCCCCGGACGCCAGCGAGGAGCGGATGTGGGAAGCGCTGCGTTTCGCGGCGGCGGACGCGTTTGTTAAAAGATTGCCGGAAGGGCTCGATACCATACTGGGGGACCGTGGGGTTCGCCTCTCCGGCGGCGAACGGCAGCGCATCGTTCTTGCCCGTGCGATTCTGCGCAATCCGTCCGTCCTCGTGCTGGACGAAGCGACGAGCGCGCTGGACAGCGAGCGCGAAGCCGGCATTCAGGAAGCGCTGGAGCGGCTGCGGGGCAGGATGACCCTGATCGTCATCGCCCATCGCTTGTCCACGATCCGCGGCGCGGACCAAATCATCGTGCTGGACAACGGGACGATCGTTCAGAATGGAGGGTACACGCAGCTCTCGGAGGAGCAAGACGGCTTGTTCGGGAAGCTGCTGTCCTATCAGGCCAAGGCGAGCGGGTAGCGGGGATCACGCTTCAGTCTGCGGAAAAACGAACACATAAATGCAAAAGTGCAGCTAATCTCGGCCGCGGGCGAAAAATGGACCCCGTCTCGGGAAAATAGCTGCGCTTTTGCGTTATTTCAGCCAGAGTGCGTGCAACGGGTGAAAATAGCTGCTTTTAGCGCTTATTTTTGCCGTCGGCCCGCAGCGAAGGCGCCTGGCCCCCGCTGCGCCGTCGCATTCTCAGAAAACATTCAGTTAGTTTTAATGTACGGCTTAGCTTCAATGTCCATAGTTAAAGGATGTGATCGTTAAAAAAAGGAGAGGCCTGCAAATGAAAGCTCCCGCAAAGGCGAAAATCGATATTCCTCTGCTGCTTATTGTCGTGCTGTCCGCGTTTTTGAACGGCTACGACATCTGGACGGATAAGTATGCGAATACCTACTATACGACCGCAGTCGCGGCGATGATGGAGAACCTGCACAATTTTTTCTATGTTTCTCTCGATTCCGCAGGCTCGGTCACCGTAGACAAGCCGCCTGTCGTATTCTGGATCCAGACGATCAGCGCCAAGCTCTTCGGACTTCACGGCTGGAGCGTCATCCTGCCTCAGGCGCTGGCCGGCATCGGCTCCGTGATCCTCGCGTACAAACTCGTCAAGCCGACCTTCGGCGTCACCGCGGCGCGAGTCGGCGCTCTCGTCATGGCCTGCACGCCGATCGCGGTGGCCGTCAGCCGGACGAACAACATCGACAGCATGCTCGTATTCGCGCTGCTTCTCGCTGCGGCTCTGCTTTTCCGGGGCGTGCGAAAAAGAAGCGCGTGGAGCGTGATAGGCGCGTTCGCGCTCATCGGCGTCGCCTTTAATATGAAGATGCTGCAGGCATACATGGTGCTTCCGGCCTTTTACTTGTTCTATTGGATCGCGTCCGGCCCTTCCTGGAAAAAGAGAACGGGCGTACTCGCAGGCGCTACGGCGCTCATGCTGGCCATCTCGGTATCGTGGGCGGTCGTCGTCGACGCGATCCCCGCGGACAAACGGCCTTATATCGGCAGCAGCGGCACGAATTCCGTGCTCAATCTGGCGTTCGGCTACAACGGCGTGTCCCGGCTGACGGGCGACCGCGGCCAGGGCGGGGGGAGGCGCGACGAACTTTAGAAACGGCGGCGGTTTTTCGGCGGACGGTCAGGGCCCACGGTTCGGACAGGCCCAAGGGACGGGCCAAGACCAAGGCACGAGCCAGAACCAAGGCACGAACCAGAACCAAGGAACGAGCCAGAACCAGGCGCCTACTCAGGACCAAGGGAACGGACAAAATCAGGCGCCGGGCCAAAACGCGGCGCCAGGCCAAGACCAGGCATCCGGCCAGCAGGACCGCGGCGGCTTCCAGGGTGCCCCGCAGGGCGGCGGCGCAGGCGGGTTTGGCGGCGGCTTCCGGCAGGAGGGCGGCGCAGGCGGATTCGGCGGCCCAAACGGCGCTAACGGCGGCCGCAGCGGCGGCATGTTCGGGACGGGCCAAGCCGGACCGCTGCGCTTGTTCCAAGCGTCTCTGTCCGACCAGGCCAGTTGGCTCATTCCGTTCGCGGTCATCGGCGCGATCGGCCTGCTCGGCAGCATCCGCAGGCGAAAGTGGACCGACAAGCACAAGGAGACGATTTTCTGGCTTGCCTGGCTGCTTCCCGCAGCGGCCTTCTTCAGCGTCGCGGGCTTTTTCCACCAATACTATCTGATCATGCTCGCGCCTCCGATCGCCGCGTTGACGGGAGCGGGATTCGTCGAGATGTGGCGGGCATACAGGGATCGGGCGGGATGGACGTCTTGGCTGCTCCCCGCGGCGATCTTGGCCACGACGGTATTCGCCTGGTACATCGTTCATCCGTACGACGCGACGATCGGCGGCGGATGGGCTGCGGGCATCGGACTCGCCGGCGTGATCGCGACGGCGCTCCTGATCGTCTGGAGGACGAGGGAAAACCTGCGCCCTGCCCGCATATGGGCGATCGCAGGATTGCTGACGCTGCTGGTCGGCCCCGTGTATTGGGCGCTGACGCCGATCACGTACGGCGTGAGCAGCATGACGCCGATCGTCGGCCCGAGCTCGTCCCGCGAGGCGGGCGGACCGCAGGGCGGCGGCTTCTCGGGGCGCGGGCAGGGCGGCGGCGAATCGACCGGCAGCTTGGACGAGGGGCTGTACGCCTATTTGAAGGCGCACAATACGGGTCAGAAATATTTGCTCGCGGTATCCGACTACGGTACGGCCGCGCCGTACATGGTCGACAAAGGCGAGTCGGTCGTCATTTTGAACGGATTCAACGGCTCGGATCAGGTCTACACGCCCGAGAAGCTGCAAGCGTTGGTGGCCAAAGGCGAAGTGAAGTACTTCCTGATCGGCGGCGGAGGCATGGGCGGGGGCGGCGGCCGCGGAGGGAACGCCGAGGTCACGCAATGGATTCAGGAGCACGGCAAGGCGATTCCCGCTTCCGAATGGCAGTCTTCGTCGAACGGCGGCGCCTTGCAGTCCGATACCGGCGAAGGCCGGGCGATCGACGGGATCGGCGGATTCGGAGGCGGCGCGACGTTGTATGTCGTTGACGGCGTAAGCGCCTGACGACCCGGCGTTATACGGCTTACGAGCCTTTTCGGCCCGGATCGGCTACAATGAAGCTACCATCCTCCAGTAAAGGAATGAAGCCCATGTCCGCAAACGAACAAGCCGGCAGCAAGCCGGCCGAGATTACGAAGGACGGTTCGTTCAAACGTCAGACGAACCGCTTCGTCGCGCCGTTCGGCGATCGGGCGGGCGAGCTGCCCGTCGAAGCGGGAAGGTATCGCCTGCTCTGGTCCGCAGCCTGCCCGTGGGCGCACCGGTCCGTCATCGTCCGCCGCGTGCTCGGGCTCGAGGAAGCGATCAGCCTGGGGACCGTGAGCCCGATGCGGCCGAGGCTGCCGCGCGTCGATTGGGAATTTTCGCTCGATCCGGACGGCGTCGACCCCGTGCTTGGCGTCCGGTATATCAGCGAGATCTACCTGAAGACGGACCCGGACTACAGCGGCCGGCCGACCGTGCCGGTCGTCGTGGATGTACAGAAGCGAGCGGTGGCGAACAACGATTATTTCAAGCTCACCAACTACTTCGAGACCGTCTGGGCGCCTTTTCACAAACCGAAAGCCCCGGATTTGTATCCCAAGGCTTTGCGCGAGCAGATCGACGCTTTGAACGAGGTCATCTTCCACGACATCAACAACGGCGTATACAAATGCGGCTTCGCCCATTCCCAGGAAGCCTACGACGCGGCCTACGACACGTTGTTCGCGCGTTTGGACGAGCTGGAGCAGCGCCTGTCGCGCAGCCGTTTCCTGAACGGGGACTTCATCACGGACTCCGACGTGCGGCTCTATACGACGCTCGCCCGGTTCGATGCGGCGTACTACACGGCGTTCCGGACCAACCGCAATTTGCTTCGCGAGTTCGAGCATTTATGGGGTTACGCCCGCGACCTGTATCAGACCCCGGGGTTCGGGGACACGACCGATTTTGACGCGATCAAGCGCCACTATCATCTGTCGATCACCATCGCGACGGACAAGCAGGAAGTGAACATTCTGCCGAAGGGACCCGACCTCGCGGTCTGGGAGAGCCCTCACGGCCGGCAGCGGCTAAGCGGCAAGGAAGAGAAGTTCCTCATACGCGAATGAATCGGGAGGAGTCGAAAAAGATGCAAATACGCGATGCCGCGCCGGAAGAGCGGGCCTTTATCCGGGAGCAGCGGTTGGATGCTTATCGAGAGCACGCGCAGTCGATCCCGGACGGCCATTGGCGGGCGCTGGCGCGGGCGATCGGCTCGGAAGCGGACGCGCAGCCCGGCGCTGAACTGATCGTTGCCGAAGCGGATGGACAGATCGCAGGCAGCGTCGTGCTGTTTCCCGCGAATACGGATGCCTATGACGGCCATGCCGACAAGCAGGACTATCCGGAGATCCGCATGCTGGCGGTAGCTCCGGCGCACCGCGGCAAGGGCGCGGCCTCGGCGCTGATCGCCGAATGTATTCGCCGCGCCCGCGAATCCGGCAGCCGGGCCGTCGGCCTGCACACCGGCGAGTTCATGAAGGATGCGCGCCAGCTGTACGAGAAGCTGGGATTCGAGCGGCTTCCGCAGTACGATTTTCAGCCTGCGGACGACGGCATTACGGTCATGGCGTTCCGGCTGAACCTTTAGCGGGGCGGGAAAATGCCCGTCAGGTTAATGACGTAGCTGACGCCCGCCGGCGCGTAATCTTGCAGATCCGGCAGCGCGAAGGTCGTTTTCCCGTCTCCGCCGTACTGGGTGCCGATTAGCGCGAACAGCGGGGTATTCTGCGCGATCGACAGCAGCGCGCCGTCGCATACGTGGGTGCCGGCGGGGGCGAAATTGCCCGCGAACAGCCACACTTCTCCGATGTAGCCGGCCGAGCTCCCGCCTTCGCCCGCCGATCCGTCGGCGATGAACGGATCTCCGAATTTCGGGCCGGAAGCGCCGGGGCTCCCGGTGGCCCTTGGGGGCCTTGCGGTCCGGTCGCGCCGGCGGGTCCCGTGTCGCCTTTCTCGCCTTTCGCACCCTGCGGCCCGGCCACGCCGGTAGCACCCGTGTCGCCTTTCGCGCCGGCAGGACCGATATCGCCCTTCGCGCCTTGAGGCCCCTGCGGCCCATTCGCCCCTGTGGCACCTGCGGCACCCGTATCGCCTTTCGCCCCTTGCGGTCCAGTTGCACCCGTGTCGCCCTTCGCGCCTTGAAGCCCCTGCGGTCCGGTCGCGCCAGTCGCGCCGGTATCGCCCTTCGCTCCCTTCTGGCCCGCCGGTCCGGCAGCGCCAGTATCGCCCTTATCCCCTTTAGGACCCACTACATTCCAGGAGATCGCCTTTTCGGTTTTTTTGCACAACGCGCTTTTGGCGACGATTCGAAGTTGCCCGTCGTTTTTGGCGCAGGCGTAGATCGTGCTCGTCGCTTTGTTCGAAGTCGCGGCCGCGGCCGCGTAGACGCTCGCGCCCGAGAGCAGCAGAACCAGAATGCCTGCCATAATCAAGATGGCCTTTTTTGCTCAAATACACCGTTATACCCCCAGTATTCCGTGCGTTGGCCGTTTCATTAGAATGTATGGACGGCTTCAAAAATGTATGCTTTCGATCGCGTTTGAAAAAAACGGAGCGCCGTGTCACAGATCCGATTCCTCGATCGTCATGTTGGCATCAGACCGGAGAGGATGGATCAAGCATGTCGGAAATTGGCGATCAAAAGGAATGGGACGTCGTCATCATCGGAGGAGGCGTCGCCGGCTTGACGGCTTCGATCTACTTGGCGCGGGCGGGCCGAAGCGTATTGGTGCTCGACAAAGGCGCGGGCCTGGGGGGGCGCGCGGCATCGAACGAGATCGCGGAGTCGCGCGTCAACATGGGGGGGCCATGCGCTGTATAAAAGCGCGCTGCCGATCTTGCGCGAGGTCGGCGTCGAACCGGCGGGAGGCACGCCCAAGACGTCAGGCGCGTTCGTATTCAAGCAAGCGGGCGGGGGGTACAAGGCGCTCCCGCTCGGGCAGCTCTTGCTCGGCACGTTTCTGAAGTGGCACGAGAAAACGCAGCTTCTCCGTTTTTACGCGAAGCTCCGCAAGACCGATGCTGCCGCCCTGCAGAAGGTCAGCCTGCAGGCCTACTTGGAATCGGAGCTCGGCAGTCCGCGCGTGCGCAGCGCCGTGCTCGCGCTCGTGCGCTTAGCTACGTATTGCCATGCCCCTCATCTGCTGAGCGCCGGCGCCGTCGTCGAGCAGCTTAGCCAGGCCCAGGTCATGTACGTGGACGGCGGCTGGCAGTCGATCGTGAACCGGCTCGCGGAGCAAGCGCTGCAGGCCGGCGCGTCGATTCGCACGCGTTCGCCCGTGCGGGAGATCGGAGGCAGCGCCCCCCGCATGACGGTCGAGCTGAAGGACGGGACGCGGCTGTCTGCCCGCCACGTGATCTCGACAGCCGGGCCGGCCGAGACGCTGGGCCTGCTCAACCCCGCGTTGACGCCTGCCGAAGCCGCCCTGTACGAGCGGCTGACCCCGGTTCGGGCCGCATGCCTGGATCTCGTCGTGTCCGGCATGCCGCAGCCCAAAACCCGGTTCGTGCTGGGCGCAGACGAGCCTTGGTATTACTCCAACCATTCGGCCGCGTCCGCGCTATCCGACCATCCCGCGCGCGAAGTCGTGCACGTCATGAAGTATTTGCCGGTATCGAAGGAGACGGACGCCCTGCAGGACGAACGGGAGCTGGAGGGATTCCTCGACCTCATCCAACCGGGCTGGCGCCGGCATGTCGTGCAGCGCCGCTTCCTGCCGCGGATGCTCGTCTCGCATGCCGTCGTAGAAGCGAGCAGCGGCGGCTTCTCCGGCAGACCGGGGCCGGCCGTCGAGGGTAGGCCGGGACTATATGTGGCGGGAGACTGGGTCGGAACGTCGGGCATGCTGCTGAACGCATCTTTGGCGAGCGCCAGAGAGGCGGCCCGATGTATAATTGCCGGTAAGGACACAGTCAAGGAAGGGATGCATCGTGGAGCTTGATGCCGCGTACCGGACGTACAGACCGCTGCTTCTATCTCTCGCGTATCGCATGCTGGGCTCGGTCGCGCAGGCCGAGGATCTCGTCCAGGATGCCTTCGTCACGGTTCAGCAGCAGGATACGGGCCAAGGAGGAGGACCGATCCTCAATTTAAAGGCGTATTTGTGCAAAATCGTCACGAATCGCTGTCTCGACGCCCTGAAGTCCGCACGCCGGAAAAGGGAGGTCTACGTCGGACCGTGGCTGCCCGAGCCGCTCGTAGAGAATTATTCGGTGGGCCAAGGCTCCCCGGCTGGACATGACCCGCTCCAAACGGTCGTGCTTCAGGATACGATATCTTACGCCTTCCTCGTTCTGCTCGACCGGTTAACGCCGATCGAACGCGCGGTGTTCATTCTCCGCGAAGCCTTCGAGTACGACTATCGCGACATCGCGGACTTCGTGGGCAAGACGGAGATCGGATGCCGCAAAATTTATAGCCGTCTCAAGCGCAAAATCCAGGAAGAGCCGATCTCCGAGCCGGTCCCCAGCGATAGGGGCGAACAGCTCGTGCTCCGTTTTCTCCATGCGACGGCTTCGGGCGACATGAAGGGGCTTCTGGCGATGCTCGCCGACGACATCGTGCTGTACAGCGACGGCGGCGGCAAGGTTATGGCCGCGGTCAGGCCGATTACGTCGAGCCCGCGCGTCCTGGCGTTCATTCAGGGACTCGTGTCGAAGGGCCACGGCCAGGGAGAAGTGCGTCTCGTCAAGATCAATGGGCAGCTCGGCTTCTGGCTGACCAGCCCGCTTGAGCCGTTTCCGACGCTCGTCAGCCTGGCGTTCAAGGGCGATCGCGTCCGGGAGATGTACCTCCTGCGCAATCCGGATAAGCTGAAGCATCTGAACCTGGGATAACGGTAGGCGGGGCGCGTTCAACATTCAGCGAACGATCAGCCAAGGCTCATCTTCTATTAAGTTGTCCCGAGTATGATCGGGATAACTTCTCAAGAGATGGGACGAGGATGAGATGAAAAAGCAATTTTTTAAATTTGCGTTGGATTTGCTCATGGCGGTCACCTTTGTGCTGCTGTTCAACGATAGAGTGCTCGGAGGCTTGTCCTTTCACGAGATGGCCGGTCTCGGTATCGGGGTTGCCTTTATCGTGCACGTCCTGTTGAACGCAGGCTGGGTCAAACGCGTCACGACGAAGATGCTCGACCGCAAGCTGCCCTGGAAAACGAGATTCGAGTACGGACTGAACCTGCTGCTCTTGATTTCCATGACGTTCATCATCGTTAGCGGGATCGTCATCTCCCGCATCGTCTTTCCGCAAGTCGCGGTCGGCAACGAGATGTGGTTCAAGGTGACGCATATCAGCGTGTCGTTCCTGGTCCTCGCGATCGTCGGCGTTCACGTCGGGCTCCACTGGAATTGGGTCATGAACATGGTCAAAAAAGATGGCCGGCCGCAGCTCTTCGTCCCGCGCGTTCGGCGTCGCGCTCAAGCTGGCGATGGTCGCCGTCTTGGCGTTCGGTATTTACGAGATGACCCAGACGAGCTACGTCCAGCGTCTGTCCAGCGTCGGTTCGGCGTTCGGCAGCGCCTCCGTGCAGGGCGGTCCAGGCGGCATGGAGAAGGGATTCGGCATGGAAGGAAGAGGCGACCGGGGTTTTCGGCCGGACGCGGATGGCATGACGGACAACGCGGGCAACCCCAGCGCCGACAAAGGCGTCAATGGCGATAGCACTGATGGCAGCAGCAGCGCCGGCACCGGCAACATCGACGGCAATAACAGCGCCGGTACCGGCAGCTTCGACGGCACGAGCGGCATGACGGCGCCGCAAGCCTTCCGCGGCGGCCGTCCCGGCGAGGGCGGACGGGAGGGCGGACGCGGCGAGAGCGCGAACCCGCTGAACGTGCTGGCGACCTACCTGGGCATGATGGGCGTATTCGTCATCCTCGCCCACTACCTGAACAAGCTGATCCCCCGCAAAAAGCCGGCGCGGCCGCGGGCGAAGCCGAGTCCGACCGCCGAATCCTGAGCCATAGACGCAAGGAGAGGCTGTCCCAAGTCCGATCGGCGACTTGGGGCAGCCCCTTTACGTTTATCGGCGCCCGCAATCGGCCGCGCTACCGCGCAAAAATACGCGATAGCGCGGCGGCGCATGCCTGCTTGCGCAAGACGAATGAAAAGGCGCAACTACAGCAGGTTGCGCAAGTCCGCGACCGACACCTCGACCTGCGGCGCGAACGCGTCGGACCGGACGTAGCGGGCGAGGCTGGTCAGGAACTGCCGGCCCTCCGGCGTGTCCGCGGCTTGCCCGGCGTCGAGCGCGCAGACGAGCAGGCTGCCGTTCAGAACGCGGCATTCGAACAGGAAACCCAGGTTGTGGTTGCGCTCGATGTTGTCGATGGTCCGTACGATCGGCGCGAGCGCCGAAGGGAGATCGTCGAGAATGAAGGACCGGGAATGCTGGACCAGGCTCCACCAGGGATAGGTCGAATGCGTCTCGCTCGGGAAGTTCGCGAGCGCGGGGTGCTCTCGCTCGATGAGCAGGCCGTGGGTGCCGACCGGTACCGGCTTGTTCATGCTCTCGGAGATGGAGCGGAACATCGGGTAGCACCAGAAGTCCGTGCAGTACGTACCCTCGATGCTGCGCTTCGCGTCTTCCGGCTTCAGCAGGAGCAGCACGCGTTCCCCTTGTTCCAGCAGGCGCAGCGTTCCGTCCGACAGCGAATCCGCGACGTGAACGCCCGCAATCGCAGGGTCCCAATCCGTTTCGCGCGGATAAATCCACAGCTCGTACGTCTTGCGAATGTCCGTCCCTGCGATCTCGAGGCTCAAGACGACCTTGGTCATCGCCGCCAAGTCAGGCAGCTCGAGACTCAGGTCCGCGATGTCGATATAGGCTTCGCCCGCCTGCGCCGTCGCGTCCGCGCTGCCGGCGGCGAGCACGCGGTCCCCGGCCGCCAGCTCCCAGCGGAGCTCGATGCGGTCGAGCGGCGCCCGCCGGTAGTAGGCAAGCTCGACATGCGCGTCGAAGCGCTCCCCTGCGGTATAGTTGTACTTGTCGAACCGCGCGAGCAGCACCGCATCGGAGCAGTAGCTGCGCCATTCCTCTGGCGCCACGAGCCCCTTGCTGTCCATGAAGGCGTCGAGGATGCCGACGAGCGCCGTGCCTTGGCCGCTGAAGTCCTGCAGGTCGAGCAGTTGGAAGCCGGCGAGCCGCCGCGAGCGGAAAGCGGCCTCGAGCTCTTCTTTGTAGCAGGCCACGGCCAGCCGTCCCGAAGCCTCGAAGTACCGGTTAGCCAGATGCCCCAGCCCTTTGGCCTCCAGCCGTTCCCTGAACGTTTCCAGGTTGCGCGCCTTCAGCGAGCCCGTGTACTTGGCGATCTCGTCGTAGCGCGGATACATCGCGTACTGCCCGATCTCGTGCGAGACGACGGGGATTTTCGGCACGAGCGCTTCGCCCGCGGCATCCGCCTGCACGGTCTTGGTGCCCGTGCCGAACTGGATCTGGATGGCTCCTTCGCCCTTGCCGTCTTTGTCGGCCCCGCTGCCCGTGCCCGCGTTCGCCCGTTCGCCGCTCGCCGGCGGCACGATCTGCGCGTCGTAGTCCTTGCGCGTGCCGGGCCGGTCCGTCTGGACGTGGCCGAGCGGCGCGTCGCACATCGCGTACGAGCCGCGGAACAGGCGGTTCCGCGCGAACCGGACGCCGACGTAGAAGTCGTCGTTCGGCAAGATGGCCGGCGCGAACTGAAAGTTGTTGCAGCCCTGCGCGTATAGATGGCGGTCGTCATGGGCTTTGTAGGCTGCCAGGATCGCATCCAGCCGAGCTTTGCTCCCCCAGAGCTCGTTGCCGAGCGACATCATGACGAACGACGGATGATTGCCGAAGGCGTCCAGCATGGCGAAGCCTTCGCGGACGAGATAGTCCTGCTGCGCCTGGTCGTGATTCGCGTCGCCTTCGTCCGTGACGGTGCCCCAGAACGGCAGCTCCGGCTCCATGAAGATGCCGAGCCGGTCGGCTGCCTCGAACGCGGCTTCCGGCGGGCAGCACGTATGGAAGCGATAGTGGTTGATCCCGTAGGACTTGGCGATGCCCAGAATGCGCAGCCATTCGTCGACGGAGGTCGGCGCGAAGCCGGTCAGCGGAAAAATAAGGCCGTCGTGCTTGCCCCGCAAAAACGTGCGGACCCCGTTGATCGCGAACTTGTCCCCGTCCGCCTTGAACTCGCGCAGCCCTGCGACGATCTCGCGCGCGTCCAGCGTCTCGCCGTTCGCGTCCAGCAGTCGGACGGAGAGAAGATATAGATAAGGCTCCGCATCGCTCCACAGCCGGGCGTCATCGCTAAGCGCGTATCGGACGGAGGCAGAGGAGGTCAAGAAGGCGTTTTCGCCGTCGTCACTGCTGCCGCCGCTACTGCCGCCGTCGCTGCTGCCATCGCTGCCGCTACCGTCGTCACTGCCGCCGCCGCCACCGTCCAAGTCGTAAATCCGCTCCGCAGCGGCATGGCCGTGCCCGTTGAAGCCGGCCGCCGAGACCGCGAGCCGCGTCGCGCCGCGGCCGACCCAATCCGCGCGCACGACGAACGACCGATCCGCGACGTCCGGATACACCTGAACGTCGCGCAGATGCGTCGCCGCCGCAAGCCGCAGCTCGATCCGGCCGGTGATCCCGTTCCAGTTGGTCTGCGTATCCGGCGACGTCAGATGGCCGCCCTTGGTCGGATAGTCCGTGTTGTCGACGCGGACCGTAAGCGTATGCCTGCCCGGCCCAAGCAAGCCTGTCAGTTCGTACAAGTGCGGCGTGCCGAGACTGTCGCGCCCGCCCGCCTCCCGGCCGTCGATCCACACGGTCGTCATCCGCGTCCGTTCGAGGTACAGGAAGACCGAGCCGCCGGCAGCCGTCTCGGGAACGTCCACCTCCCGCGAGAACCAGGCCCAGCCCTCGAACTTGTATTCGTCCGTCAGATGGCCCGTTTCGACCGCTTCGTTCCGCGGCCCTTTTCGCGCGTGGGAGGTTGTGCCCGGGAGTATCATCGTATCCTCGAACGGCAGCCGCAGCCCGCTTTTTCCCGCATCCAGTTGGACGTTCCATGACCCGGACAGGTCGATTGTCGTTAACAAGCGATCACCTCTGCTGATTATTTGGCATAGTCGCGATATTCCTGGGGCGTCTGCCCTACGACCTTTTTGAATAAGTACGTGAAGTACGCTGCGGTCTGGAAGCCGACCTGCGCGGCGACTTCGTAAATCTTGACGTTCGGGTCCCGCAAGAGTTCCTTCGCCCGTGTCATGCGCGCGTCCTGGACATAATCCGAGATCGTACGGCCGGTCTCCTTCTTGAACAGGACGCTAAGGTAGCTCGCGTTCAGATGGAACTGCTCCGCCAGCTGCTTGACCGTCATCGGGTCCTGCAGATGCGCCGCGATATAGTCCGCGATCCTGCGGATCAGATTGTGCTGCGGCGCGGCGTCCTCGCGCTTGATCGACCGGCTGAACCGCGCCATGTAGTCGAGTACCGCCTCCCGCACCTCGTCCGCGCCCGTACAGTCGATCAGCCGCTGCCAGACGAGGATGTTGGCGTTGTCCGGGCCGTCGTCCTTGCCGGAGCCGATCTTCGCCAGCTCGCTGATGATCCCCATACCGAACGCCTGCAAGTACGAGAAGGACACGGGCTGTCGCGCCAGCAGCCGCTCGAACGCCAGGTCGAACATGACGCGCGCCTGGTCGTCCTCGCCCCGCTCGAGCAGCCGGATGATCTCCGGCACTTCTTCTTCCTTGAGCAGGTAATCGCGGTATTCCTCCGCCTCGGCCCGGTCGAAGTAGAGGATGCGGCCCCCGCCGCCCAGGCGGGCCTTGGCCAGCATATGCTTCGCTTCCTTGTACAGCGGCGGGACTTCCTCCCAGCCGTCGCCATCCCGGCTGACGCCGATCGTGACCGACGCGTCGTACTGCTCGCGGATGATCTCCTGCATGAACTGGAGCTGCTTCTCCATGCCGGCCCGGTCGACGGGCATCGCGTTCAGATGAACGACCGCCGTCTCGCTCGCGCCCGTCTTGCCGACGTACGTCCCTTCCCAGCCGGCCAGCCCGATTTTAACGGCCTTCCACAGACCGTCCGCGAGCAGGATCCGCTGCCGCGCATCGGCAGCCGCGCCCCGCTCCTGGCGATCGAACTTGAAGAGGATGAGCCGAATGTGACGCACCGTCTCGGGGGAGATCCAGCAGCCGTCGCCAGGAATCCATCAGCTCCGCGTCTTCGGAGCGCCCCTCGATCAGATCGTTCACGAACCGGTCCTGCAGCACGTCGAGGCTGCCGGTGAGCTTGTCCTGGAGCGCCCGGGTCTCCCGTTCGATCTGCTCGCGCTTCTCGATCGCCGTGCGGAAGGCGGCCAGCTTCTCCTCGATCTCCTCCGTGCGGATCGGCTTGAGCACATACGCCTTGGCGCCCAGATGAATGGCCTCCTGTACGAATTCGAACTCGTCGAAGCCGCTGATCATGAGCGTGTGGAGCGACTGGAGCTTCGGATAGTCCGACCTGCACTTGGCGAGCAGCTCGATCCCGGTCATGCCGGGCATCGAGACGTCCGTGATCAGCACGTCGACGTCCGCATCGGCCAGGATCTCGAGCGCTTCCTCGCCGGATTCGGCGGTCAGCGGCGGCGCGTAGCCGAGCCGCTCCCAGCCGACGTGGCGCACGAGTCCCTGGATATGCAGCGGCTCGTCGTCCACGATCAATGCCTGTATCATCATCCTTCACCTCGCTTCAATTCGGGCCGTTCCTCGCAGACGGGAATCAGGATCGAGACGGACGTTCCTTCGTCAGGGGCGCTATCAATATCGAGGCGGCCCTCCTCGCCGAAGTACAGGCGCAGCCGCTCGCGGATGTTGTTCATCCCGAATCCGTTGTTCGTGCCTTCGTAGTCGCCGGCGCGCACCCGCTCCAGCACGTCTGCCGTCATGCCTTTCCCGTTGTCCTGGACGAGGAAGCGAACGGACTGTCCTTCGCGCCGGACGGCGATGTGGATGAGCGCGCCCGGACGCTTCGTGATGCCGCCGTGCAGATAGCCATTCTCGACGATCGGCTGCAGCAGCAGCTTGATCGTATACAGCTCGAGCGCATCCTCGTCGATCTCCCAAGCCACCTGGACGCGGTCCGGGTAGCGCAGCTGCTGAATCTCCAGGTACGCCTTGAGATGTCCGACTTCGTCGCGGATGCGCGTCACGTTCACGCGGTTGTTAAGCGCCAGCCGGTAAAAGGTCGTCAGCGCGTCGATCGTCCGCAATTGCGTCTCGTCCTGCAGGTCCATCGCGCGCCAGCGGATCAGGCTCAGCGAGTTGTAGATAAAGTGAGGATTGATCTGCGCCTGCAGCGCCTTGAACGACTGCTCCCGCTCCTTGAGGTTCGCTTGCGTGTTTTCCTCGACCAGCCGGCCGAGCCGGCCCGACATCGAGTTGAACAGCACCTCGAGCTCGCCGAGCTCGTCGCGGTCCCTGTTCTTGACGGTGACCTCGAACACCCCCTGCGAGATGTCCGTCATGCGGCTGCCGAGCTTGCGGATGCGCCAGACGACGTTCTTGACGACGGCGGTGATCAGGAAGACGGACAGCAGCAGGAAGAAGGCGATGCCGACGCCGACCGCGTAGTAGATTCGCTTGGACTGCTTTTCCAACTGTTCGATATGCACGAGCGCGGCGACCGACCAGCCGCCGGCGATCCGCTGCACGATCAGCACCTTGCCGGCGATGGCGTCGTTCACCTGGTTCGCATGACCCCAGTAGCGGTCCAGCGAGGAGGCGGAGAGATCCGCGCCGATCGCGGCGGTCTCGGAGGAGGCGATGATCCGCGCGTCCTGGTCGACGATATACAGGTCGCCCGCCCCGTTAAAGGGGTGATCGAGCGGCTCCGCGAACACGTCGTTATAATCGAGGAGCAGGTAGATCGCGCCGTGTGCGCGGCCGTAGCCGTCCATGATCTTGCGGGACACGACGAGCTTGCGCGCGTCGTCTTGGGCGTTGGTCCAGCTGAGGATGCCCGGATCGCCGATCGTCCGCTCGTACCAGTCGCGCTCGGGCATGCCGGCGAGCGTCCGGTCCTCGGGCTTCCACAGCAGCCCGCCGTCCTGCACCAGCGTACCGTTCGTATGATAGATGCGGAAGTCCTCGATGCCGGGCAAGTATTTGGCGGTGAACAGGAAGGAGCGGTCCACGTACTTCACCGTCTCGAGCTGCTCCGCCATGTCCGCGTAATTCCGGGACAGCCGGGAGATCAGCTCGCCGTCCGTCGCCGTCCGCGTCGCGAGCAGATCGTAGGTCTGTTTGCGAAAATCGATGCTCTGCGCGGTCTGCCGGACCGCTTCCTTGATGGTGAGCAGGTAGTTGGACCGCACGTTGTGAAACGTCAGGTAGCCCGCGCCCAGCGCCAGCAGGACGGTGGGGATGAAGACGATCAATCCGTAGAGAAGGACGATCTTGCCCCGCATATTCATGGACCTGGTCGCCCGAATGATCGATCTCTCCAACGATTGTCCGAACTTCATGCCGTTCCCCCCGTCCCCGAATTCACTTCGCGCCTGAATAAAGGCAAAGGGAGCACCCCCGAAGGGCTGCTCCTGCTTCGTTTAAAATTCGCCGTTCGCCGCGACGTCCGCTTTGTACGTCTCCAGCCATTCGGCCTTCATCTCGCTCCAGTGCGCGCGCTTCTCCAGCGCGTCCCGGAACGCCTTCCAGGTCGACTCGAACTGCGCGTCGTCCTTGGACATGAGCAGCTTCGCGCGGTATTCCTTGCGAAGATTCTCGATCTCGGGCGCGTACTTCTCCCAGGTGCCGCCTTCCTTCGGCGTCAGCAGGTCGTAATTGTGCGCCGCGCGCACGCCGCCCATCTTGCCGACGGCCTCGGTGAACGCCGGCGTCTTGGCCGCGCCGGCTTTGTCGACCTCGCTGTTCCACCACGGATACCACTTATTGTTGTAGGAGGAGGTCATGTACAGCTCCGGCGTGACCTTGGCTTTGCGGGCGACGTCGCCCGAGTTGCGGTCGGCCTTATAATTATCGTCGATGTATTTCCACTTTCCAAGCGGTTGATCGATCCAGTCCCAATAAAGGCCGGCAGGGCCTTCGTTGATGACCTGCTGCTGCTCCGGCTTCGGCGCCAGCGTATAATCGAAGAACTTCAGGATCGCGTCGAGATTTTTCGTCTTTTTTGCTGATGTAGACGTCATAGCCCGGATACGGATTGACGACCTGGTTGGTGCCGACCTGATCGACGCCGGGAACCTTAGGGAACGGGATGACCTGATAGTACCAGCCCGGCTCCGTCGGACCGTCGAGCGTCTCCCACAGCGACGTGTCGATATTGAAGAAGCTGCCCACGTTAAGCGCGACGCGGCCGGACTTGTTCTTCTCCTTGTACCGTTCCTTCTTGTCCGTGACGACTTCGGGATCGATCAGCTTCTCCCGATACAGCTTGTTCATCCACTGGTAGGCGGCCTTGTACTGCGGATCGTCGAACGTAAATACGAAGTCGTCGCCTTTCTTCGCGACGCCCTTGCCGGAAGTCGACACGCCGAAGGCGGTCAGGATGGCGTTCTCGTCGTTCCAGCCCGCCGTATCGTTCGTATCCATCAGGAACGACATCGGGAGCAGCGCTTTGCCGGAGGCGTCCTTCTGCTCGGCGGCCTTCTTCAGGAACGTCTCGACGCCGTCCAGCGTGGACAGGTCTTCGAGCTTCATGCCCGCCTTCTCGACGACGTCCGTGCGCACCGTCCAGGCCAGGGAGGACCAGCCCGGCCACGGATCGTTCGGATTCTGGTCGAACCAGGCCGGGATGGACCAGATATGTCCGTCCTTGTCCTTCATCCGCTCCAGATACTGCTTCGGAATGGAGGCGAGGCCCGGGTATTTGTCCGGCATGTCGAAGTACTGCTCGAGCGACTGGATCTGGTTGGAGCGGCCCATCGCGCTCTTGACCGTATCGTTGCGGCTGAAAATCGCGGCGTCGTCGAAGCCGCCCGTATTAATATTGAGGTTCAGCGCCGTCAGCGCGTCGCCCTGGGTCGCCTCGAGCTTCACGTCGACGCCGGGCTCTTTTTCCCGCCAGTACTTCTGCACGAGGCTGTCGTTGTTAATCGTGGCCGTCCAGCCCAGCCACAGCTTGAACGCGAGCGGATCGCCCGAAGCCTGGCTGGCGGATGCCGTTGCGGATGCGGATGCCTGTGCGGACTGCGTGCCCGCGGCTTCGGAGCCGGCGTTCGCATTGTTGCCGCCGTTGCCGGAGCAGCCTGCGAGCACGGCGAGCATGGCCGCCAGCGACAGCGCGACCGTTCCCTTGCCCTTCTTGATGGAGCGCATTCGATTTCCCCTATTCTGTGTGGTATTGGTATATGAACATCTTGCGTATACCCGGCGGGAGATACAAGTCTAGCCTTTGACCGAACCGATGAGCACGCCCTTGACGAAATACTTCTGCAGGAACGGATAGACGCACAGGATCGGCAGCGCGCTCACCATGACGACGGCCATCTTGATCGACATGAGCGTAATATTTTGCATCTCGGCGCTGCGGGCGAGCGCTTCCTGGTTCGAATTGGAGCCGAGCACGGCCGACAGATCCGACGCCGACAGCAGCTGCTGAAGGAACGTCTGCACCGGGATGAGCGACTGGGAGGTCACGTAGAACGCGCCCGAGAACCAATCGTTCCAGTGTCCGACCGCCGTGAACAGGCCCAGCGCGGCGAGCATCGGCTTGGACAGCGGCATGACGATCTGCAGCAGCGTCCGCAGCGGGCCGGCGCCGTCCAGCTCGGCGGACTCGATGAGCGCCTCCGGGATGCCCTGGATGAACTTCAGCATGACGAACATGTTCCAGGCCGAGAACAGGCCGGGGAAGATGAACACCCAGAAGGTGTCGAGCAGGTGCATGTTGTTGAGCTGAATGTAGAACGGGACGAGCCCGCCGTTGAACAGCATCGTAATCAGGACGTAGGCGAGAATCGCCGAACGAAGCGGCAGGTTCCTGTACGACAGGCCATACGCCGCGAGCAGGGTGACGAACAGTCCGAGGACCGTGCCGAGCACCGTTCTGCCGATCGTGATCAGGTACGAATGCCGGATGACCTCGTTGCCGAGCACGATCTCGTAGTTGATCGTCGTGAAGCTGCGCGGCCAGACGTAGACGCCGCCCCGGGCCGCGTCCGCGCCGTCGTTGAGCGAGATGGCCAGCATGTACAGGAACGGGTATACGACGCTTATACACAATAATGCCAGAAGGGCGACGATGAAGCCGTAGGCAACTTTTTCCGCGGAATTCTTTCTCATCGTCTCACCACAATCCTTCGCCGTTTATTCTGCGCGACAGCTGATTCGTCCCGAGGACGAGCACGAGACCGATGACGGAGGAAAGCAGCCCGACTGCGGTCGACATCCCGAAGTAGCCCTGCTGCAGCCCGCTTCGCAGCACGTACGTATCGAGCACGTCCGAGACCTCCATGTTGGCCGAGTTCATCAGCGGATAGATCTGATCCATCCCGACGTTGATGAGGCTAGGGATGCTGAGGATCAGCACGATAGAGATCGTCGGCAGGATGCCGGGGATCGTGATATGCCGGATCTGCGCCATCTTGCCCGCGCCCTCCACCTTGGCCGCTTCGTACAGCTGCGGGTCGATCGTCGTGATCGCCGCGAGATAGAGGATCGTATTCCAGCCGGTCTCCTTCCACAGCCCGCTGCCGACGATGATCGGCCGGAACCACTCGGTCGAGCCCAGGAAGAACACCGGGTCCCCGCCGGCTTTGCCGATCAGCTGGTTGACGAGCCCGCCGTCCAGCGTCAGGAACGACTGCAGCATGTAGGCGACCACGATCCAGGAGAAGAAGTGGGGCAGGTAGCTGACCGACTGCACGAACCGCTTGTAGGTGGAATGCGTCACCTCGTTGATCAGCAGCGCCAGCAGGATCGGCGCCGGGAAGCCGAAGATAAACTTCAGCACGGAGATGTACAGCGTATTCCGCACGACCGTCCAGAACTGAGGCTCGTGCAGGAAGGCGAAGTTGTCGAGCCCGACCCACGGCGCGCTCCAGATGGACGTCCCGATCTGAAAGTCGCGGAAGGCGACCAGAATGCCGGCCATCGGCATATAGCTGAACAGGAACAGCAGCACGACGCTCGGCAGGATCATCAAGTATTGCCAACGATGTTTGTAAAACTTAGCGTACATGGCCATCCTCCTTATGAATTCATCATAAAGGGTGGAGGGTAAGCGCATCCACGAGACGGCGATTGGATTTCTATCGTTTTGATTGGGAGATGAGGCGGTGGGCGGGGAACTGCGGGGGGAGTGTGAGAGAGGCACGGTGCGCGAATAGCGCAATTTTGGGCTATTTGGAGTGTCAGGTGAGCGGCGGGGGAGCGGGAGAGGGGCATGGGTGCGAGAATAGCCCAATTTTGCGCTATTTTGGAGTGTCACGTGAGCGGCGGGGGGAGCGGGAGAGGGGCGTGGGCGCGAGAATAGCGCAATTTTGCGTTATTTTGGAGTGTCACGTGAGCGGCGAGGTACCGGGAGAGGGGCGTGGGCGCGAGAATAGCGCAATTTTGCGTTATTTTGAAATGTCACGTGAGCGGCGGGGTTGCGAGCGGGGGAGTGAGTGAGAGAATAGCCCAATTTTGCGCTATTTTGGAGTGTCACGTGAGCGACGGGGTTGCGGGAGAGGGGCGTGGGCGCGAGCATAGCGCAATTTTGGGCTATTTGGAGTGTCAGGTGAGCGGCGGGGTAGCGGAAGAGGGGCGTGGGCGCGAGCATAGCGTAATTTTGCGCTATTCTGGAGGTGAACGACAAGTCAAGGCAGGGCTCCTGGCTATGCGTCATCGCTCCCCTAGTCCTTCCCGGCTTGCGCCAGTGGCTCCCTCTTCATTTACAGTGGCGGGACCGCGCCGGATTTGCACCGGACTTCCCTATTAAGCAATGTCCGTATTTACATTGCACCTTGACTTGGTCTATTCAATTATTACGATCATGTACGTATGCTCGCTGTTTGTCTATCTCGCGCTGCGCCGCTTTAGGATTTTCCGTCGAGCAGCCTTCCAGTAAACAGCATCTTTAACGTCCGTAACAAGAGCACGATCAAGACGAAGCTGAGCAAAGAAGATTCCGACTATAATCCAGACAAGCCGCGTTGGTCGCGAGAGCGGAGACAACAAAAAACCAGCCGGACTGCCCAATGAACTAACGGGGGTCGGCTGGTTTTGTTCGGCTAGCGGTTGCTTACGTTCTCTTCCTCTCCTCTTCCCATGATCAAAGACAACAGGACCTGGGCATAGCAGCGAATGAGGAAATCGTTCGGATGATTAACGTTGTTGCCGGTCAGATCGGCATAATTCTTGTACTTCAGCAGCTCCCGGTGAACGGCCGTCATATCGGCGACCGCTGCTCTGCCGCCGCTTGCGCTCGCAAGATCGCGCAGGACATCCGCATATTCCGCCTGATTTCCCGAGAAAAAAGTGTCCGGGTTCGCCAGCATCGGCGCGACCAGTATAAAATCCGCAGCGCCGTTTACGTTCTCCACCCGCTTCATGATCGCCGAGATGTTGGCCGCATACTGGTCCGGCGCGACCTTGCTTGTGCCGTCGTTCATGCCGAAGGCGATGATGGCCACATCGGGTGCCAAGTCTTCCAATACCCGGTCCACGATCCGAAGCCCGCCCTCGCTGGTGATTCCGCCGACCGAACCATTTTTATAAGCGATTTTCGATCCGTACGTTTCTTCCAGAATCGCCGAGACTTGCTCGCCCCATGTCGGCATAAAAGGAGCTGCACCGGTTTTTCCGCTTGCATTCGCGCCTTCCGCGATGCTGTCTCCGAATACGAGCAGGTTGAGCGGCTCGGCGTTCGCCAACTTTGCGGCCGTCCGTTTGGGACATGCTGCCTCAGGTGCCCCAATAGCGCGATACCTGCTAGTTTTACGGCATTTGTAGCTGACAACGACCTGCTTGTCATGGAAAAAGCGGCCTTCCGAAAACAAGCTGTAGCCGCCGCCCACTCTCTTCTGTACCCATCCCTCCCGGTTCTCCTCCGGGAACATTTCCTCGATACGGGTAATCGGAACGCGCGATTGGGGAGGGAACCACAGTCGTCCGTCTTCTACGACCCAATCCTTTCCTTCCTCGTATATCGTGTCTAATCTGGCGTTGCGTACTTCAACGATCTCCTCCGGCTTGTACAGCAATCGGCCCTCGATCCGTTCCCCCCTCTCCCTTTGCGACGGGCAGAATAGGCTCGTAAAGCATGAAATTTCCGGTCCAAAAGGGCTTCGTCAGCTCTTTTAAGCGAGCGGTCTCGAATCGTGTCTCCGGCATGGCGTCCTCCTAATCGGTGTCGAAGCGAACCTCGAACAGCCGGGCTTGATAGGTTTTCGGAAAACGAACCGTAAGCAGCCCTTTGTTGGCGCTGTATGTGGCTTCGACGCCTTGATCCTCATGTGGATATACAAGGTTAACCGTCGCCTTACGCCCCCGCCAGCGCGCAAGCGGAATCGTCTGATATTCGGCACCGCTTCCGAGTCTCCATACGGATAGCAGCATGCGTTTCCGGTCGGACGATGCCAAGCCTACGCAGTTCCAGCTCTCCGTGTCGTTGATGCGCTTAAAGCCCAGCGGCCAGACCGGATGAGACCCGCCGATAAAGTCTCTCTCCTTTTTATACACGGCTACCGCATCCGCGATCAAGCGGCGATTGGTTTCGTCGGCCAGATGAAGATGCCCCGATACATAAAGGCTCCCGCACAAACCGTTAACCATATTAAATATAGTTTGTTCCCCATCTTCCATCGCTTGTAGATACGAATCTTCCATTAATTTACCAGGAAAAGCGAGATCGGCATGCAAAAGCGGGTAAGGATACGCCCATATCCCGAGCTGCTCCGGCAATACGGCGGCGAGACTGCCTCCGATGATCGAAGGGTACTTGCGGTAATCCTCCTGATCGCTGGAGCTTTGCAGATGGAAATGGGAGAGCGCCTCGTAATCCGCACGCATGCCGCCGGATGCGCAGTTTTCCAATAGCAGGTGCGGATGCCGCGATTTGACCTGTCCGATAAAATCGTAGAAATCCCGCATCGCCTGCTGCAGACCGGCCGCTGCCGCTTTTCCGCCCGTGTCGTCGCCCGTTCCGATGCAAAGATTATAGTCGTTTTTGATATAGCGTACGCCCATCCGTACGAGACGATCGATGACCTCATGCATATAGGCGCGCACGTCGGGGTTGCCGAATTGAAGGAACCAGCGCGGCCCTCCGCCTGCGCGAATGCCGTAACGCCGGATGAACCAGTCGTCCGGCTTGGCGGCTAACGCGGCATCCTCGCCGCATACCTCCATCTCGAGCCATAAGCCGGGCTCCATCCCCTGCGCGGAGATATAGGCGAGGAAGGCTTCAAGCCCTTCTTCGCCGAACCGGTTGCGGCTTGGCCGCCAATCGCCCAGCCCGCTGCCCCAGGACGCGCCAAGCTCGCCGAACCAGCCGGCATCGATGCAGAAATATTCGCAGCCCGCGGCGGCAGCCGCTTCGACGAGCGGCACGAGCTTCTCCTTGGAGGGATCGCCCCATAGCGCGTTCATATAGTCATTGTAGACGACAGGTGCCATAGGCACGGTCCCGTTCATCGCTCGCGTCAAATATCTCCGATAGCCCGTCAATTCTCTGACGGCATCCGTAAAATCTCCGTTGCAGCAGCCAAAGGCAGCCGGAACGGCCTCGTATTTTTCGCCGGGCGCCAGCTCCAAGCTCCATCCGCCGTACCGCTCGTCGGCGCCGTCCGCATGAATAAAGATTGCTCCGCTGTCGTCGCTCCAGGAGCCGCGGTGGCCGATCTCGAAATGCCAGTCCGCGGACGTCTCGATCTGCCAATACCACGCTTTCCCCGTTTCGAGGTCCTCCAATACAGCCATCGGAAGCAGTTTTCCCGTGCTCCAGCTTCCCACGGACGAGAAATGAACGGCGGCCGCGCTCGGGTGCGTCGACGTGGGGTATAGCCCCAACTCCTCCAGGTCGCCGCCGCGCCACTGTCCCTCGCCGTTCCACGTCTGCCGGCAATAATGGACGCGTATTTTGTTTTTATCATGCCAGGGCAGCCCCCCCGTCGGTGGCAATGCCCTGCACGCACATCGAGGAGACGTGCGTCAGAACGACAGGCAGCGTGCCTTCGTTCGTAACGACAGTCGACTGCCTGATGACGGCCGCACCCGGAATGAATCGCAGCTCCGTCTCAACCTTTAGGCCTAGCCGCTCATGCTTGTATGCCATCGTAAGCTTCTCTTCGTCGGAGCTCCAAGACTGCAGCTTCATTTCTCGCGGAAGATTCGTCAGTCCTGCAATCAGCGCGGGCGAATGTCCGTACGGAATGCCGGCGACCGCCAGTTCGAAAGGAGGAAAAGGAATCGCGGGAACCTTTGATTTCAGGTTGCTTTCGGTATTAAACGTATATTGCATGAGTCCGTTTTCCGTATCCGTAAAGCCGATCGCCATGCCGGCATGCTCGATCGTCAGCGTCTCCGGTTTATCCGTCATTGGCTAATCTCCCTGTAGACGAGTTCCAATTCGCCGATCGCCAGCGGCTTCAGCACGTAGCGGTCCGTCCATCCGGATCGGTCGAAGAAATGGGACGGCGTCAAAAAAGTTAATGGCTTCGTCGTCGGCGAGATGATGCGGACCGATCAGATTGCGCAGCGAGCCCGTGATATTAAATTCGAAACGGCAGTCTCGGCCTGTCCATTGCTCCGTAATATCCCATTCCCAAGGCTCCCAAGCTCGCGCATTGTTAACGATTCCGTTCACATATAAACGAATCGAGCCGGCTTGCGGCCTGGTTAACCGAAGCAGCCATTTTCCCGGCGGCCTCTGCTGCCTCCGGTGAATTTCCATTTCGTCCAACGAGAAGCCGAATCCCATGCTTCCGGCATAGAACGGATAACCTTGTTCGCTCAGATCGCCTGTCGGATCCTTTATCGTACCTTGCGCTGGCTGAAGGATCGGCGCTTTTCCATCCGTTAACAAGACGGAAAAATCGCCGATCACATACATGTTTTCCATATGCCCGGCACCATCCCGAACGCCAAGACGTGCCTCTACTTCGTTGCTGCCATGTCTCACAAGGTCTGGCGGAACCTGATAGCAGAGCCAATCCGGATCCATCCAGGTGGAACCGTCTGTAATGAGCGGACAGCCGTTCCATCGGACTTCCAGAGCCAGATGGCGCTCGACGACGACCTGCAGTTGCAGTTCGCGCATGGCTTCGCCGATATGAGCTTTGGCGAGAAATCGCGTATTTGGGTCGGCGGCAGACCCGGCATGAATCCATTCCGCCAACGGGAGCGGCGCGGACCACAGCGCTGCATGCTCTTCGTAGCGCGAAAATCGGTCCAATAACAGCACGTTCGGCTGCAGCGGAACAGGTGCGGTATCCAGGGGAATCGAAAAGCGTTCTTCCGCGCCATTAATCGGGTATCCGGCGACACCGTCTTCGCCGGCTTGCGGAGTGGCGCCGAGCAGCAGCGTGCCGCGCGGTTCGAAAATCCAATCGACTTCCGTTCGGTTGCCTTCGGTGGGGGCAGGGATCGGAAGAACTTCGCCGGTCTCCGCGTTCCATTCGAATAAATTCGCGGCAAACGCAATCTTGAGCTTAACGCGAATGCGCTTCTTTTCAGACATGCTGGCCAGAAAATAAAGCCGCTGCGAGCCCGTCTCGCGTTCATGAAGCCAAATGGAGCCGCCATCCTCCCCTTCTACGACAATCGACTGCGGCACTTGCTTGCTTAATCGATCGATCGAGAATGACAGCAGAGGAAGCTGCCTGAGTTGCTCGGGAAGCATCGATGAATCAGGCACCCGGCCGTCACGGGCGTCCTGCGGGACAGGTGTGTCTGACCCGTTTTCGCAGAAGATCGGGAAGCCTAGCTCGGACAGCTGTGCAAGCAGCGCTATCGTCGATTTTCGCAGGCGCGTGCACGGCGGAATAATAACGGCTTGATAAACGGCTTCCTTGATGCGCAAACCATCCTCGGACACCGAGCCGTATTTGTCCAGCAGGTGTTCGTTGCCGTAGTCGAAATTCAGATGGGCGTCCAGCAGCTGCAGCGACAGCTTCTCCAAAGCCGCGTTCAACTCGGGCACAAGCGAATGATCGAGCGGAGAATACAATTCAAATGCCGATTCGATCGGATGAATGACGAGCACCGGCGCGATTCGCTTCCCGCGCGTGAGCGCATAGCTCATTCTCGCCTGGTAGTCCGTCAGCAAGCGATAGTCTCCCCACCAGGGCTGCTGCGGGCCGAGCGTCGGGGGGATAGTCTCGCTTCCCCTCGCCTTCCATCGAATAAGGGAGCAGATGCGGACTAAAGAGGTTGATGCCGTGGATCAGATGCCAGTCCGTCATCCACTTTTGCTTGCTCAATTCGAAGCCTTGGCCGGCGCATGCAAACAGCTCGGACAGTGCCCGCTCTCTGCCGAGCTGGTTCGCGACGCTCGTCACCTGCTTCGCAGACAAGACCGTCGTGTAGGGCTGTTCTCGTTGCTCCGGGCGGCTCACCTGGAAATACCGGCCCAGATGATCCATGCCGGGAATATGCATATACTCGTATTGCCGCATTACGTCGCCGACCCATTCCATTTGGTAGACCAGCTTGTCCTCGGCCATGAGATGACCGGTGTACAGAAGGCCGCGGCTGTCGCACCAGTCGTACAGCACTTTGCTGAAGCGCTCCGCGAACAGCTCCACGACAAGCGACCAATAATCGTACCGGACGCTCCGGAAGTCGCCTTCCGGTAAGAACAACGCATGCAAGCGAGGAAGCAGGCTGTAGCCGTATTTATCGAAAAAAAGCTCATCCAGGTTAGTCGTCCATGGCAGCGCCGGAACATCAGGATTCAGCCATAGCAAGGCGCAGGCTTCGTCGCTGAAAACGCCCGGGACGGTTCGCCCGAAGCTCGAACCGAACCGCGCCTCGTAATGCCGGTGCGTGCGCTCGATAAACGCTTCGGTGACCCGCCCATCGAGCAGGTCCACATAAGAAGCATTTTCGAATCGCGCATCGCCTAACGGTTGAACCCATTCGTATAAGAAATGGGTGTCGCCGTCCGCTTCATAGACTTTCAATAGCCGGCAAATCTCGTCGTCCTCCCGCCGCTCCGGCAGCATCACAAGCGCTTTTGCGCGATATTGGCGCCCCAGCGAAGGTATAATGCCGCCGGCGAAGCCGCTCGGCCATCCTTTTTCGTCGTAAATCCATGCCTTCATGCCCAACCGATCCGCTTCTTCGATACATAGCCGGACGCAGTCGAACCAATCTTCATCCAGATAACCGGTCTTCAGTCCGTTTCTGGCATGCATGAAGAAGCCGCCGACGCCGGCCTCGCGCATTTGAGAGATTTGCGTCCGCAGACGTTCTGGGGTCAGTCCGCCGTTCCACGACCAGAACGGAACGGGGCGGAACTCGACTGCCGGCTCCTTGAATTCGGATGGATTCACTTCCGATTCCCCCCTGGTTAGCGGCTGCAAGCGATCGTCTCCGGTGCCGTCGACAATCTCAACGCCTTCAGGCGCTTCGATCGTCGAAACCAACGTACCGTCAGCTTGCTTCTCCCACCTAACAAGTACAGGTCCCAGAGGCGTACTAACAGTTCCCTGGCAGCGATTCATGCCAGGCACCGCATGCGGTTGGAAGGCGATCTTGCTGTAGCCGGGCGCAAGCGGCCGAATGCCGAGCAGATGTCGGCTCATCCACTGGACGGGCGTGCTCGACCAGCTGTGGCACAGGCTGATCCGATAAGAATCGTAAGCCGTGTAAGTCGTCAAGGCATGATGAAAATCGTCCGCCGGCGCAAGCGTAATGCTTTCCCAAAAGGTCGTCGCCCCTAGTTCGAGCATCCGGCCCCATACGCGCTCGACCGCCTCCCAGCCTTGGTCCTGCTTCCCACGGAGCGCAAGTCTTTCGGCCAGCCAATAGGCGGATAACGGCGTTACCGGATCGCTTAACGCGATGCGGTTCAAGGCGGCGACCTCCTGCGCTTCGCACACATAGCCGCTCTCGGCGCCGAGCAAGAGCGCAATCAAGGATGAGCTGTTCAAAAATTCGGAGGCGGGAATCGCCGGCAAGGGGTTCGCGGGAACGGGCAGTTCGAGGCCGGGAATCGCTTCGTTCAGTTGACGCACGCTTTTGATCGCCAGCGCGAGTACCGCATGCAGCGTATGCCAGGCATCCGCCTCCGTCATCGGCACCCATTCGATAAACGCCTGGTGACGCTGCTTCAAAAACCCCGACGCAGGATCGATATTTTCGATGATCCATCCCATATGCCTGGTCAGGTCCGGCTTCATTTCTATCACGAATTCCCGGTCGGCGGTATGCAAGTAATAGTCCCATACGTTAACGAACCACCAGCACGTATAGGCGGGAATCGAATTCATCCAATAACCGTAAGGCGTATCGCCCAGCTCCCGGATCGTACGCTTCAAAACGGCAAAATCGTTCCATAGCACGTAATCGGCTTTGGCGGCCATAAAGAAATCGTAGGTCCAGTTCAGGCGATCGCGCTTCACGCCGTCCCATAGCCCCGTCTGATGGCAGATCCGATTCGTATGCATCGACGTTTGATAGATCCGGTCTGCAGCGGGAAGGTCGGAGCGGAATTGCCCGATCGGCTCAAGCATGACGCCGACCGCTTCGAATGCGATGCGCAGTTTAAACGCTTCTTCCGGAGGACCGATCATGAAAAATTGCACGTATCGTATGCCCTGGGGCAATATCGTGAAGCTCCCGCCAGGGTCGACCGCGAAGCTTTCGGTGATGCAGCCGGCATAGTTGTCCAGCTCGGCAATCGATTCCGCGCCGTTCCATAAGAGCAAGGCCGGCCGATCCGAGTCGTTGTCGACGCGAAACCGCATATTGTATTCGGCATCCATCGCTACGCGAATCCACGGTCCCTCATCCAGGCCCGCTTGCAGCTGAAAATCGCGCAGCTCGGTCCATTCCTGCTGCTTGCGCAAATGGTAAAAAATATGCCTTTCGTTCCGGCTTATCTCCGGGAGCTGAGTTTCCTTCGCATACATCCCTTTTAACGTTAAAATGCCTTCTTCGCCGATTTGCGCGGCTAACTTCGATTGTTCCAATACGTCGAAGTACGTCAAGGCGCTCGTCCCGATGTCGCCGTACCCGCCTTTGACGAACCATGAAGGTGCGTTCTCCAGGTCGCCGTACGGCTCTTCTCCATACACGCAGACGGCTCGGGCCGGCAAGTCTTCGGAGATCCAGCTCTCGTCCGTCGGCAGCCACGCCCCGTTTCCTTCTAGAAAGCCGATACAGCCAACGCGCCGTTCGATCAGATGGACATTGACGTCCACAATCGGCATCGGCTCGTTGCAGACGATCTTCAATTCAATCCGATGAGGGCCTGGGGCGATCGTTTCAGGGAAGCCAATTTCCGTAAACGAAGCGAGATTGCCCGGATGCTCCGGCAACTCCCCGACCAGCCGATCGTCCAAAGAAATCACGACATGGCCTGTCGCGGCCAAGTAGAGCTTTGCATCGTTTTCCGCCGTTTCCACAATGAAGCTTCTCTCCAACACGACCTGCATGCGATCGCTGCCGGCTTCGTGCCAGATCCACTTCGGTACCGCTTTGTCAGCCACGCCCTTCAGTCCCTTCCATTCACCTTTAACCTTTGATGCCCGTCGAGACGACCGTACCCGAGATCAGCTTCTTCTGCGCGAAGAAAAAGACGAGAATGACCGGGACGACCGCAAGGCTGCAGGCCGCCATCAGCTGCGCCGTCGTAATCGAACCGATGGTTGCGCCGCCTGCTTCGCCTGGGGACAATGCATACAATCCGAGCGCCAGGGTAAAGCTTTTTTCCTTGCTTAAATAAATTAACGGCCCCATAAAATCGTTCCAGGTCGACATGAATACACCGATGGCCACAACCGTCAGTCCCGGCCTGCACAGCGGCATGGAAATGCGCCAAAAAATATGCCAGAGATTCGCGCCGTCGATTTTGGCGGCCTCGTCGAAATCGTGGGGAAGCGTCGCGAAAAACTGCCGGAGCAAAAAAAATATTGAACGCTCCGCCGTCAAAAAAAGTCGGTACGATCAGCGGGAGCAGCGTATTGGTCCAATTCAGCTTGCTGAACAGCACGTAAACCGGAATCATCGTCACCGCGCCCGGTAGCATCATCGTCGCAAGTACGATGCCGAATATGAGATTACGATAGGGAAACCGCAACCGGGCGAATCCGAAAGCGCAAAAAAGCGGCCGACAGCGTGCCCCCGACGACACTGAAAAAGACAACGATGCCGGTGTTGCCGATATAAGAAAGAAATGGCTTGATTGTCCAAATTTCGGAATACGCCTCTGCCGTGAATTGCGTCGGAAAGACGACCGGCGGAACCTTGTACAGATCGTCTAGTCCCATAAAGCTGCGGGCGACCATCCAGATCAGCGGAAACAGAAAAACGACCGCGCTTCCCAGCAGCAAGGCATAAAGCACCAACGAAGATTTAAGGGGCAATCTCATCTATCTGACCTCTCCTTCGTAATGGACCCAGGATCGGCTCGTTCTGAAGATGAATGCCGTCAGCAGCAGCACGATAATGAACAGCACCCATGCCAGCGACGAAGCATACCCCATCTCCAGCGTGCGAAACGCCTTCTTGTAAATCATCACCATGAGAAAGTTGCTTGCGTTGAGCGGCCCGCCCGCCGTCGTGGCCATGACTTGGCCGAACACCTGGAAGGAGCCGATAAAGCCCATGATCAAATTAAAAAAAGATGACCGGCGTAATCATCGGGATCGTGATGGTCCAGAATCGCCGCATCCGGGATGCGCCGTCCACGATCGCCGCTTCGTACAGCTGAGCGGGAATGCCCTGGAAGCCGGCCAGCCAGATGATCATCGATCCGCCCGCCTGCCACAGCCCCATAATAATGAGCGAAGGCATAACCGATTCCGGATGCGAGAACCAGGTGTACGGCGGCAATCCGACCATATCCAGCAACTTGTTCGCGAAGCCGTAAGTCGGGCTGTACAGCTGCTTCCACAAAATGCCCAGCGCCACGACCGGAACGACGACCGGCAAATAAAAGATCGTCCGGAACAAGCCGATGCCGGGCAGATTGCGATGGAGCAGCAGCGCCAGCAGAAAACCGATCAGGAGAGATGCAGGCACGGAAATGCCGGTAAAAATGCCGGTAATCTTTAAAGACTGCCAGAACTCCGGATCATGCAGCAATTTGTCGTAGTTGTCCGTGCCGACCCATTGGGGCGACTTGATAATATTGAATTTCGTGAAGCTGTAGTACAGAGACTGCAGTACGGGCCAAGCGGTGAACAGCAGTATGCCGACCGTCACGGGCGATGTGAACAAATAGCCGGCGATCGCTTCACGCACTTTTTTTGTGAATCTCATGAAGCTCTTCCCCTTTCCGCGTTCGGGCGGAGGGACACCTGCTCGCTCCCCCCGCCCCGAAACTCCTGCTGCGCTGCCCTTCGGTTATTTCCAAGCCTTGTTAATGCGTTCTTCCCATTCCTTAAGCGCATCCTCCAACGGCAGCTTGCCCAGCAAATACTTGTTCATCGCGTCCTCGTAGCCGGCGTTCGATTCGTTGATCAGCGATACGGGGAGCTTCGCGCTCAAAATCGGAAGAATGTCGGCTTCAGGCGCGATCGTATACGCTTCGACGTTCTTGCCCTCCACCGGACTGTTCCGCCATACGTCGTCGCCGGCCAGCGATTTGAGGACCGGAACCGAGTTGCCTGCCGAGTTAAAGGCCTTCTGGCCGGCCTCCGTCAGGAACATCGATACGAAAGCGCCCGCTTCGTCCTTGTTATTCGACTTCGAGCTGACGCTGTATCCGCTCGTGCCGCCGCCGACCGCATGAACGGAAGGCAATCGCGGGAAAGGTACGACATCCCATTCGAACCCTTTGGCTTTGGAGACGTCGTTGATGGAAGAGGCGACGGACTTCACCGCGAAGTAAAAGGCGACCTTGCCGGCCATGAACATGTCTTCCGGATATTGGCCGTTCGGGTCGAGCGCATAACCGTCCTTGGACAAATCCCACAGATCCTTTAATCCTTGGCCTACGAGCGGATCGGAAGCGACCGTTACCTTGCTGCCCGCTTCGTCGATCAGCTTGCCGCCGCGGCCCAGCGCAAACGGCGTCCATACCGCCCACCAGTGAATGTTGGAGTTGACCGCCCATTGCGTCGTCGTGCCCGAGGCATCCTTCTTCGTCAGCTTCTTGGCATAGTCCATGAACGTATCCCAGCTCCAGTCGTTAGACGGCAGCGGCAATCCGGCTTCCTTAAGCAGCGACGTATTGACCAGCGTGACGACATGCGCGTAATCCCGCGGGACCATGTACGTTTGGCCGTCTACTTTTCCCAGGTCGAGCATGCTGGGGTAAACGTCGGCGACGTCAACGCCATTCGGCTCGAAATAGGCGTCGAGCGGAGCAAGGATGCCCAGATCCTGATACTCTCTTACCGAGGTATCCGGCAGCCAGAATACGTCCGGCAATTCGTTCGCCGCCGCCTGCGCGAGCACCTTCGCGTGAGGGTCCCCGACCATCTTCTCGACTTTGACCGTCACGTAAGGATATTTTTCTTTGAACGCGCTTACAACGGCTTCCACATTTTCAGACTCGCCCGGCCATTCGGGTACGCCTACGCGAAGTTCGACCGGGTCATGCGACTTGCTTGCGTCCGATTGAACCGCTGCGCCGCTTCCGGTCGCACCGTTTGTATTCGTTTTCAAATTGTTGCTGTCCGAATTCCCCGCGCATGCGGCACTCATCAGCATCGAGCCGATCATGACCGTCGCCAATACTACTGTTTTCATTTTGCCTGCTTTCATTTGGTTAACCTCCTCGATTGTTCAGCGCGATTGAGATGATGTCTTGACGATTGCAATGGCATTTAAAGCGGCTGCGGTTCGTTTCAAGCTTTCCTCCTTTTTTTTGCTTCCCCCCTGTATGGTTGATCAACGCTTAAGTAAAACAAACATAAAACGTTTTACTTAAATGATTTTATCCCCAGGCGATTAAATTGTCAATGCTAAAAACGAGGGGACTTGTGTAAAAAACAGCCTCCGTTCGGGAATTTCCCGGGCGATCCGGACATTCCGAACGAGGCTGCTTATTATCTGGCTGGGACGAACGTGTTGCGGACGATGAGCTGCGCATCGATGACGATGTTTTCCGGTTCTACGCGACGGGTGTGGCCAATACGCTTGATCAGCAGACGCGCGGATTCCTTCGCGATCGTATTCGTCGGAATATGAATGGCCGAGATGCCGTAGCTCTCCGCGAGCGGGCTGTCGTCGAACGTAATGATCGCTTTATCCCGATGGTCCAGTCCATGCTCTTTGAGCGATTCGAGCATGCCGATCGCGAGCAGGTTGGAACCGGCAATAAGGGCTGTCGGCGGTTCCTTTAGGCTAAGAAAATGCGTCATGGCCGCTTTACCGCTCTGAATATCGCCGTTGCCGATCGATACATAGGATTCGTCGTAAGCAATATTGTGGCTGAGCAAGGCCTGGCGATAGCCCGAGTGACGGTCGCTGCTGACGAGGAAGTCGATGGGTCCCGGGGAGGAAAAGGAAATCCGCGTATGGCCGGCTTTAATGAGCGATACGGTCGCCTGGTAGGCGGCATCCACGTTGTCTACGTCTACCCAGCTGCAGTATACGCCTTCGGGCGGCCTGCTCATCAGGACATAAGGAAAATTAAGATCGTTGAGCGCCCGGAAGGTCGTTACGTCGTTAAGCGGCAGGAAAAACACAAGGCCGCGTACGATCCCGCTGCGAACGAGGTCGAGCACCTTGGTGCCGCCCAGGCCTTCCTCCCAGTCGAGCAGCATATTATACTTCTTTTCGTTGGCCACCTCGCCGATGCCGCCCAGGATGTCCATACCGACAAAAGGCAAGAACTCGGTACCGGGCTTCGGGATGATAATGCCGATCGTATTGATTTTATTGCTCGTAACCAAGCCTTTCGCAAGCGCATTCGGCTTATAATTGAGCCTTTCGGCCGTCTCGATAATTTTGGCGCGGGTTTCTTCGGACAAGCTTCCTTTGCCGTTGAGCGCCAGAGAAGCGGCCGCGATCGATACGCCGGCCGCCTTGGCGACATCCTTGATAGTAGCCAAATAAACAACTCCTAAATCGTTTAATTAATAAAATGAACATAACACAGTGCAAGCAAAAGGCGCAAGAGCGAAGAAACTTCTCCCGCCCTTGCGCCTTTATCCCTTTAATCTTTAGCTAAGCTGATAGTGGTAAATTTCGATCTCCGACAATTGAAGACGATAGCTGCCGGGATCGTCGACGGTCGGCGTTCCGAGCTTCGTGACGAATATGCGAACATGGCGGGCAGTTACCGGCGTGAAATTGTACTCTTGGGGAAAGCCGACGGGATTGCCCTGATTCGAGATCGTTGCGACCGTACCGTAGCTCCCCCCCGTCCGGCGCCGTCTGAATCGTGAAGTCGACGGGAAAGTTCGGCGATCCTCCCCCTACCGCCTCGGTAAACAGCCTCGGAAACAGCTTCACCTTGTCCACGGTCTGATCCGAACCGAGATCGATGTCGACCCAAACCGGCGTGGCGGAAATATTGGCAGCGCTATACGAGCTTGTCGTATAACCGGCCGAACCGAATACCGGCGTCTCTATGCCGTCCGTCAACCGCGACACGTCCCAGTCGGCAATGACCAGCGAATCGTTCGAGGTCACCGTCTTGAACCTGGCCAGATTGGGAATGTTGGATGCGCCCAGATTCGTCGACCCTCCCGGAACCTTCTGTGTCGTCCATGCGATATTATCGAACGAAACACTGCTTTTGACATTGGTGAGACTGGCATATCCGCTTCCGAATACCGTTTTTGGATCGTTCCAATCGATCTGCGGGCTTGCCACATTGCCTACGAACACCTGGATGTTGCCGCCATGCTTCATCACCTTCAAATGGACAAAGCCGGTCGTTGGATTTGTCCCTGTCGTTACTGGCTTCACGACCACCTTATTTTCGGTTCCGCCTTTATACAAAGAGACATTCCCGCTCGGCTCCAGCAAGACGAGATAGCCGCTGTCAAAATAAGCGTCCGTGGGAAGCGTCTTTGCGAAGCTGAGCCCGATCCAATTGCCGGTGGTGCCGGCGTTTATTTTAACATCCGCCTCGATCACGCCATTGCCGAGCACCAGATTGTTCAGCGTGCTTGAACCGGGGTCCGCCGCGACATTCGTCTGATTGTAAGTGCCGCCCGACACGGCCCAGGTCCCCGAATTCGCGGTCCAATTGCCTGCACCGAAAGTGAAGTCGTCACTAAAGTTGTTGATGGCCGCGACATTATCGAATGTCGCGCTGGCAAGCCGCGTTACCGCGCCGAAATAACCGCTGTCATAATAAAGTCCGTTATCCGTCCAGTCGATTAGCGGCGAAGCGCTGCCGTTCGTGAACACTTTGATATTGCCTCCGCTCTTTACGACCTTCAAATGAACGGAGCCGGCAGTCGGATCCAGGCCGCTAGCCGTTTCTCCCGTTACCTGCCCCGTTCCGGCTTTGAACAGGGCCATGTTGCCGTTCGCTCTTATAAAGACGAGATATCCGCTTTGGGTGAAATTATCGTTCTCCTTGATCTTTCCGATATGGAGCCCCGCCCATTCTCCGGGATCGGCTGCAGCCGTAATGCGCACGTCGGCATCGTAGATGGCGTTGCCGAATACAGTTCCGGACGCGCCTGCATAGGCTGTGTCTGCGGTAAGGCTGCTTTGCGTATATGCGCCTCCCGATACCGACCAACTTCCTTGGTAGGCCGTCCATTTGCCGGCGCCGCCGGAGAAATTATCGCTAAAGGCGCCGCTCGTTTTTAAACTCATCGTGATCGGAGTCAACCGCGTATTCCAGTTCAACGTGGCGCCGAATGAACCGTAAGCGTAGCTCAGGAACGGGGAATCGGTCGCTTTAATATGGCCCAGGGCATCTCCGCTGAGTCCTGCGTTGCTCGCTCTGGCATAATGATCGCCGTCCATATAATATTCCTTTGTAAAATCGAAGCCGTTGGACGAGCTGTAAACTTCGATATAAGACACATCCGAGCCCCAATTGTTGGTCTGCACGCCGATGAACTTGTCGAGCGCTTCGACGTATTTGACGTCCGTAGCATCCTCAAAGGACGATTTATTGATGCCTGCGCCATGATACGTCAGACTTCCGGGCCAGTTCGCATTGACGGTCGATGCGGTAGCTACCCGCATCTGGTTCATATTGTTATCGATCCAGCTGTAGTAGATATAGAGCGTGGAGCCTTTGACGACAAATGAAGGCTGACCTGCGCCATAAACGAGCGGGCTGCCGTCATAGACGATAAAAGGCTGCGGATTGCCCCCCCAGCCCGTGCCGTTCCACTTCTCCCATGTCCCCGTCGGACTCGTGGACCGCGCGACAAAGATCTGGTTGTTCGTGCCTCCGCGGTTGGTCGTTGACGTATAAGCGATATAATAATAGCCGCCGAACTTGATGACGCCCGGATCGCAAGTCGAGAGCGCATCCATCGAACCGGCCGTCGGCGGCAGCACGATCTGATTGCTCCCCCACGTCACCCCGCCGTCCGTAGACCGCTGGTAACGGATGTAATCGTAAGGCAACGGACTGCCTCCCTCGGAGCAAGCCCACATGTCGATGCTGCCGTCGCTATTCACGATAAAAGAAGGACCGTAACGATATCCGCCGATCGTCGCTCCGCTGTATATATCCCAACCGGGAGAGCCAACGACCGCAAGCTGCTGCGAAGTTGACGAAACGGCGCTTGCGGTTATTGGCAAGCATAATAATAAAAGCAGAATTGCAGGAACAAACGAGAGCCATTTCGTTTTCATAAAAAATCCCTCCAATTTTAGTGAAACGTTTTATTTTTATTTAATCATAATGTAAGCGCATTAATTTGACAAGAGGGAACTCCGAGTCCCATGTTCAATAGAGCGTTACTTGATGGACCGCGGCGACAACGGATCCCATGTAACGCTGGATAGCGTTACTTCGATGGACCGCGGTATCAGCCGACCTCGGGAAACAAGCTCTTTCAAGCGCTAAGATATGTGTCCGCTCGGCTTATCTAAGCTTTCTAATCGTCCAACCCTTTCCCTTCAAGGATTTTAGGTTTGTATTTCTCCACTCTGGCCTCTCTCGTTTTAGCCTGCTTAGGCTGAGAAAAATGGAGCAAATAAGCCCTTTGGCGCCCAGGCGTTAATGCTTCGAATGCCGTTTTTTTAAGCCGGATTGTCGTCGAATTCACGTTGAAGCTCCTCGGCGACGGCGAATTCGGTGTTCTTTTTTAAACACCACTTCCTGTCCCGACTTTTCAACATTGACCGCATCTTGAATGTAGTCTTTTAATATCGCCGCACGCTCTACGATCTCCTGGACGTTCGTGAACCGAATCTGGCGACCGGCTTGTACGTTTTCCGTCTGTTGGATCAGGATCCCGTTCGGATCCAGCTGGTGAGGTCGCTCAGCATACGCCCTCCAACGCCTGGACCACGTCGCGCAGTAAAGCGGCGTTAAATCCAGCATCTACTTCGATAGTGGCTAAGCCGAGTTGAATTCGAATCGAGGGGGTTGGTCTCGCTTTTGCTTCAGATGCGACGGCGACCTGGAGGAAGGGGATGGAGTTGCCACCGCTTACGGTACGCTCGGATGAACCGCTGAGCTTTTTCATCCAGATGTAGAGCTGGCGACGGTCCACCTCATTGGCTTTGCACCAGCTCGTTGCTTTTTCTCCGCTCGCACGAAATGCAGCGACGCGCGTTTCCCATTTCTGTTGAATCTCTGCTCTAGCCATTAAAAGTCCTACCCGTCTGACGTTGTGGGAGAATGATCTCACGCCGATGGACACTTGCGAAGGTGGGGGAGGATTTGACGCTTACTTTTGGAGTGTCACGAGAGCGACGAGGTAGCGGGAGGGGGGGCGTGGGCGCGAGAATAGCGTGATTTTGCGCTATTTTGGAGTGTCAGGTGAGCGGCGGGGTTGCGAGCGGGAGGAGTGAGTGGGAGAATAGCGTGATTTTGCGCTATTTTGGAGTGTCAGGTGAGCGGCGGGGTTGCGAGCGGGAGTTGAGTCCATATAATTGTGTAAAATGGATGGCCTCTTGAAAATAAGGAGAGCCATGAAATAGAACCTCGTCTAGAATGGAGTTGTCGAGACAACATTCAAGGGAGAGGGCTATTCATGGCTCAGTATCAGATTACACTAGACGAGGCACTATTGCATCAATTGTTTATTGGACAGGCACGTGACGAGGGAGTGGCCAAGCTGCTGGAGACGGTGCTCAACCAGGTGTTGAAGGCGCAAGCAACAGATCAACTGGAGGCCGAACCTTACGAGCGTACGCAAACCCGTCAAGGCCAGCGAAACGGCAGTTATGCGCGAGGATTAACGACACGGGTAGGCAAGCTGCAGCTGGAGGTTCCGAGGTTTCGAGACGGCCAGTTCTCCACAGAGCTATTCGCCCGGTATCAACGTAGTGAGCAGGCGCTGGTGACATCCCTTATGGAGATGGTCGTGAACGGCGTCTCGACGCGGAAGGTTCAGCGGATTACAGAGGAACTTTGCGGTACAACGTTTTCGAAATCCACAGTGAGCGAGCTGTGTAAGCAGTTGGATCCGCTGGTGGAGTCTTGGCGCACGCGTTCCTTGGAGGAAAAGAGCTACCCGTTTGTCATTGTGGACGCCATGTATGTCAAAGTTAGAGAGAACGGTCGGGTGCGCTCCCGTGGCGTGTTAACCGGCTACGGCATCAACGAGCACGGTAACCGTGAGGTGCTTGGAATTTCCATCGACGATACCGAGTCCGAAGCGAGCTGGAGTGCATTCTTTGAGGGCTTGAAGCAGCGTGGACTCCATGGCGTAGACCTGGTCATCAGCGACACGCATGGCGGCCTTGTCCAAGCGATTAAGCATCACTTTCAAGGGGCGACATGGCAAAGGTGTCAGACGCATTTTACGCGAAATATTCTAGATGTCACGCCGAAGGCACTACAATCCGAAATAAAGGCGGCTCTGCGCTCGATATTCGAAGCGCAGAACCTGGAGAGCGCGAGAAGGCTGCTGGAAGAAACGCAAGAGATGTACCAGGAGAAAGCGCCAAAGGCCATGGAGACGCTGGAGCGAGGATTTGACGACGCCACAGCGGTACTGGCATACCCGGAAGAGTACCGGGTAAGAATCCGGACCTCGAACGGCATGGAGCGAGTCAACCGGGAGATCCGTCGGCGAGAATCGGTTATACAGATTTTTCCGAACCGTGAATCGGTTATCCGATTAATCGGTGCCGTGCTCATGGAGCTCGAAGAATTATGGAGCAACAAGCGCTTCATGGACATGACAAGGTACCATGCGTGGCAGAAAGAGCGTGCGAAGAATCAAAAGTAAGCAACAAAATTCGTCGACGAGGATTTTACACATAAATATGGACTTGACCCACGCGAGAGCGAGTTAGCCGGAAAAACCGTGTAACTTCGTGGCAAACCTCGCTCGAGTGCGGAGTTAGCCGGAAAAACCGTGCAACTCCGATGCGAGCCAGCACGCGAGAGCGAGTTACCCGGAAAAACCGTGTAACTTCGTGGCAAACCTCGCTCGAGCGTCGGAGTTAGCCGGAAAAACCGTGCAACTCCGACGCCCAACCCCGCTCCCCTAAATGCTATCGCCGGCTTCCGTCCGGACGAGCAAGCACTCCCACACTTCAAGCTTCGGAATATCGATGACCGCCGCATCCTCCGTCTGGCTGTACGGCAACGCGTCCTCCGCGATCAATCTGCGCACGCCGGCGACGCGCCGGCCGGGGAGCCGCAGCTTCAGCGAGAGGTCATGCAGCGGGAGGTTGGTGGCCAGCGGCCTTCTGCCCGCGCCGTTGACCAGGTGGACCAAGACGTAGTCGTCCCGCTCGAATAACGTGAGCTGCAGGCCCTGATAATTGGTGACTTCGACGAGCTTATCTTCGCCCAGTGACAGGTCGATCGCGTTGGCGAGCAGCTGGTAATGCTCGCCGAGCTTGAATTCATTGAGCATGCCGCTGAGCGAGAACGGGAAGTACAGGAAGCCGCCGAGCCCGCTCGGGCGATGCAGCGCCAGCGGCAGGTCGGTGCGGATCACGGGCAGCGACGCGCGTTCGGGCGGCGCGCCCACGCACTCAAGCGGGGCGAACGGCGGGACGAGCGTCGCCAGCACCCGGGTCTCCGCCGTCGGCTGCGCATAATAGACGGCGCCCCGCAGCGCGACCAGCTCGGTCTGCTCCAGGCCGACTTGGAGCGGATTGTCGGTGCCCTCGAACCGCAGGTAGGCGGCCGACAGCAGTTCGCCGGCTGCGCCCTGGTCACGGACACCGAGCAGGTCCCGCCACGCGGGATCGTCGGCGGCATCGCCCTCGGCGATGACGTGACCGCCTGCTGCAGCATAGCTGGCCAGCGCAGCGGCCATCCCTTCGGTCAGTGCCAGGCCTTCCGGCGCGATCAGCGCCTTGTAGCGCGACAGCCGCTCCGGCGTTGCTTGCTCCTCCAGCAGCACGTCGAACGGGATCTGGCGGTTGATCAGGCCGTCGGCCCAGCCTTCGGCGGCTGCGTTCGCCGTCCACAGCAGCGCGACCTGCGCCAGCGTCTCGGCGCCGTCCATGTACGGCTCCACCTTGGCGACGTCGCGGTTGAGCGCCGCGACCGTCTCGAGAATCCGCTTGTCGCCGATCGTCTCCGGAATGCCGGTGAGCGAGTGCCAGATGCTGCCCCCGTGCGCCGGGATCTGCGACAGCCAGAACCGGTATTCCGCAGGCGGCAGGCCGGTATGCCGCCACTCCATGCCGGGGCTGGAGTGGACGATGCCCAGCGGCGCGGGGACGCCGTGCGCGGAGCGGCCGAGCTTAATACTGAGCGCGGGCTTCCAGAATTCCGGAATCCGCCGGTGGCCCTCGGACAGCACGTCCTGCGGCTCCGTGCACAATAAATCTGTCGTCTCCAGCCTGTCGTACAGATTGTCCTTGTACAGGTTGTAGTACAGAATCATCTGAACTTCTGGCTTCTTGCCCTTGATGAAGCGATACATTTTGTCCATATTGTCCCGAATGCAAGTCGACGGCCAATCCGCCGCGAAGGCAGCCGGATCCGCGGGCAGCGGCACGCCGTACAGCCGCTCGTACTTGCGCTTGCAGATGCCGCACCAGCAAGGGAGGAAGTGCGGCGCGTTAAAAAAAGACAGCGTCCACGTCGTAGCGGCACAGCACCTCGTCCAGCACCGGGACGGCGACGTCTTCGTTGCGGTAGCCCGCGTTGAGGCAGGTGCTCATGAGAAGCGACCATGCGCCGGGGCGATGCGCGCCGATGATTTCCGGCTGTCCGTCTGGCTTACGCACGAACCACTCCGGCCGTTTCAGGTAGACGATGTCGTCCGTCTTGCTGAAGTCGAGCCGGGCGATGAAGCGGATGCCTTCTTCGTGGCAGGCGTCTACGACGCCCTTCAGCAGGTCGAAGTCCTGCGGCAAATACTCGTTGACATGATGGCCTTCGACCTCGGAAGGGTACCAGGCGTAGATGCCGCCGACGTTGAAGACGAGGGCGGTCGCCCCGAGCTCCTTCATCTGCCGCGCCAGGCGGCGGGGTTCGATCAGATGCGTGTCTTTCACCTGCAGATTCGTCTGAATGATGCGCTGTGGCTTGTGCCACCAGCCGCGTTCGTTGTTTTCCAAGAGAGATCAACCTCCAGCTTTCGTAAAATTCATCCCTTCACCGAGCCGAGCATGACGCCCTTGGCGAAGTGCTTTTGCAGAAACGGATAGACGAGCAAAATCGGCGCCATCGCCAGCATGATCGAGGCCATGCGGATCGTCTCCTGCGGGACCGAGCGTTCGTCGCCTCCCGCGCCGGCCATCCCCGCGTTGTCCGAGTCGATGACGAGCGTCTTGACCAGCACCTGCAGCGTCCACTTTTTTGGCGTCGGAGAGATAGATGAGGGCGTTGAAGTACGTATTCCAGTGAGAAACGGCGAAAAACAGCGTGAATGCCGCAACCGCCGGCATAGACAGCGGCAGAACGACGCGCAGGAATACGCCGATGTCCGAGCAGCCGTCGATGCGCGCGGCGTCCTCCAGCTCCGAGGGCAGCGACTCCAGGAAGCTCTTGATGATGATGAGGCTCCAGGCGTTGGTCAAGACCGGCCAGATGAGCGACCAGTACGAGTTGAGCAGCCCGAGGTTTTGCACGAGCAGGTAGTTCGGCACGATGCCCGCGCTGAAGACGAGCGTGAAGATGACGAAGCCCATCATCGGACCCCGACCGGGCACATCCTTCTTGGTGAGCACGTAGGCGAGGGAAAAGGTGACGATCAGATTCAGTACCGTGCCGACGGCGGTGATGAAGACGGTGCTTTTCAGCGCATTGAGGAAGCTGTCCGTCGACAAAATGTAGGAATAGGCGGCCAGCGACCATTTTTCCGGAAATAAGTAGAAACGAAGCGGCACGTACACCTCAGGGTCCGTAAACGAAACGCTGAACACGTACAGGAACGGGAATACGCAGACGAGGGATATAACGGCGAGCAGCGCGTAGTTGATCCAATCGAACGCCGTCATTTTTTTGCGCGAAACGAAGCTCATGGCTGTATGCCTCCTCCCGGCGGGTCAGTAGATGCCTTCCTGGCCGGATTTTTTTGACGATATAGTTGGATGCCATCACCAGGACGAAGCCGACGACGCCCTTGAACATGCCGACCGTCACGCCCGTGCTGATCTGTCCGCGCAGGATGCCCTGCGTATACGCGTACGTGTCGAACACTTCCGCCACCTGCATGACCAGCGGATTCATCATGAGCAGCATCTGCTCGAAGCCGACGTCGGCCATCTGGCCGAGACGCAGGATGAGCAGGATGAGGATCGTCGGGCGAATGGCGGGCAGCGTGATGTGCCAAATTTGGCGAAAGCGGCTTGCGCCGTCTACAACAGCGGCTTCGTACCGCTGCGGATCGACGCCCGCCATGGCGGCGAGGAAGATGATCGTGCCCCAGCCGGCTTCCTTCCACATCGTCTGCGCCGTGATGAGGCCCCAGAAATACTTCGATTCGGACAGGAAGCTGATCGGCTCGTGTCCGGATTCGCCGATCAGCTTGTTGACGATGCCGACGTCGGTGGACAGGACGAAGAAGGTCATGCTCGCTACCACGACCCAGGACAGGAAATGCGGCAGGTAGACGATGGATTGGTTGAAGCGCTTGAAGGCGCCGTGACGCACCTCGTTCAGCATGAGGGCGAGCAGGATGGGCAGCGGGAACATAAACACGAGCCCGAAGACGTTGATGGCGAACGTGTTGCGCAGCATGATGTAGAAGTTGCGGTCGGCGAACAGGTCGGCAAAATGCTTGAATCCTACCCACTCGCTGCCGGCGAAGCCCGAGTACGGGTTGTAGTCCTTGAACGCGAGCAGCAGGCCCCACAGCGGGGTGAGCTTGAACAAAATAAAAAACAGCACGCCCGGCAGCGCGAGCAGATACATCGCCCGATGTTTGACGATCCGCGCGCCGAGCCGGGACCAATAGCCTTTTTCCTTTCGGACCGGTAATGCGGCCAGCGCCTTTTCCATGATCCGAAGCACCTCGTTTCCGTCCGATGGCGGACCTAATCTGGATCTGCCTCCATTGTAGGCGCGCGGCGATCAGCGGAATACGGACATAAATTGAAAAGGACCGGCTGTGGCAGCCGGTCCTTCGTCGATGCAATTGATGTCCGCGCGGCGCAGCGGGCGGCTGGACGGAAGAAGCCTGACATGGCGCGGGTTGAGCCGCGGAGTGGCGGCATTGGGGCGAGCGGCGGGAAATAAATGTCCGGTTGCGCGAAAGGCGGGCTATGCGAAATTTGAGGCTCGCACCTATCATTGCCGCCACATCCTGCATGCCTAAGAACAGCGCGAAATTGCGCTATTCCGCGATGCGCCGTGGTCCGCGCAATACCGCTTTCTCTCGCTCGCCCAGCAATAGCGCAAAATTGCGCTATTCCGCGATTTGCCGTGTTCAGCGCTCCGTGTACCGCCTCTTGCGTACCTGAAAATAGCGCAATTTTCAGCTAAATTGTGATGTGGCGCGTTCGGCATCCCGCCCTCCCGCGCACACATGGCTAAGAATAGCGCAAACGTGCGCTATTCTGCGATGCACCGCGGTCCGCGCCACACCCGCTACCTCTCGCTCGCCCAGCAATAGCGCAAAAGTGCGCTATTCTGCGATACACCGTGATCCGCGCCGCGCTCACCCATTCAGCGATGCGGCACCGCCCGCTCCTCGAACGACCGCGCCAGCTCCGCCAGTCCCTCCGTCAGCGCCTCGCCGGCCATCGGCCTGCCATGGCCGGTGATCGCGGCAGCCGGCTTCAAGGCTTCGAGCTTGCGGACGGATTCGGCGGCATGGCGCCAATCGAAGGTGAAATACGGCGGGGGGACCGTGAATTTCCTCCTCCTGCGTGAGCACCGCGAACGCGGACGTTTGCTTCACGGTGATAAAAGCGTCGCCCGCCACCACCGTTCGGTCTCGCTCGCGGAAAAGCGAGATATGCCCTTCGGTATGGCCGGGCGTATGGATCCAGCGCCATTCCGGCAAGGTCGGCACCGTGCCGTCTTCCGGCAGCGGGCGAACGACGCCGGAGATGTCGATCCCTTTGTGCGGGTACAGCGGGGAGATGCGTGCCATGAGTCCGCCCCCGGCTTCCGGATCCGCTTCGGGATAGTCGGCTTGACCCGTCAGGTACGGCAGTTCCATCGCATGCGCGTACACGGGCACGCGCCAACGCGCCAGCAGCGGGCGCAGCGAACCGACATGGTCGAAGTGGCCGTGCGTCAGCACGATCGCGCCGGGAGGCGCATCTCCGAATCGATCGGCGGCCGCTTGGGCGATGTCATCGGCGCAACCGGCGATGCCGGCGTCGATCAGCGTCCATTCGCGGCCGCCCGGCTCGCCGATCATCACGACGTTCGCGATCAGCGTTCGCACGCCGTGCACGTCGGAGGGAAGTCTTTCTTCATTGCGCATTGGTTACCGTCCCCTCGGCAGTCTTCGTGAAGAGTAGGCTGTACAACCGAAGTGGATTTATGCGCATAGCGGGGCCGGGTTGTCCGCCGACGGAGCGATTCGACAGGCTATTGACATATAATACGTGTAAATATAATATATATACATATAATTAAACGCGGAGGTTTTACAGATGTGGACATTCGAACACAGCATCGTTACGCAAGCGAAGAAGGAAACGATTTGGGCTTTGTACAGCGACATGCGCACGTGGACGGCATGGGACGCGGGAATCGAAGGCGCCGAGCTGCACGGGCCGTTCGAGGTCGGCACTACCGGTTGGCTTCAGCCGGAGGGGCAGGAGCGGTTGGCGTTCGAACTGGTGGAGGTGATGCCGATGCAGAGGTTTTCGGATTTGACGCGGCTGCCGGAGGCGGGAATCGAGATCCGCTTCGCGCATACGTTGGAGACCGTGAATGAAGGAACGCGAATCACCCATCGCGTGACGATCGACGGACCGAACGCCGATGAGCTCGGACCCGCGATCGGAGCGGGCATGGCGGAGGGGATTCCGCAGACGGTCGCGTCGCTCGCGGCTCTCGCGCTTCGAATGGAGCACCCATGAGGGCCGCGCCTGAGCAGCTCGCGCTTTTTTCCGCAGGCGCGTCCGACGATGACGATCCCGTTATTGCCCGTTCCGAACGATCGCAGTCGCCAAGCCCGGGGCAGCGCTACTGGATCGGGGTCGTATCCGCCTCGCACGTGAAGCGCGGCGTACAGGGCGGTTTCGCCCAAGTATGCCATGGCAAGGCGGCGCCGCTGCGTCGAATGAAGGCGGGAGATTGGCTGATCTATTACTCGCCGCGCACCGAGATGGACGGCGGAGCGCCCTTGCGATCGTTTACCGCGATCGGCCGCGTGGCTGACGACGTTACGTACTCCTTTGCGATGAGCGAGACCTTTGTACCGTTTCGAAGGAACATCCGCTATACTGAATGCAAATCAACCGAGATCGGCGGGCTGCTGGAGCGTCTTAGCTTCACGCGGGGCAATCGCCATTGGGGTTATCTCTTCCGGACGGGGCACTTCGAGATCGGGCGAGAGGACTTCCTGACGATCGCGGGCGCCATGGAGGCCAAGGACATCGATGAGCACGGCGTTTGAAGACGCGGAAGACAGCCCGGGATTTTTGTTGTGGCAGACGACGAACATGTGGCAGCGGGAGATGCGAAAGGCGCTTGAGCCATTCGGGCTTACGCATCCGCAGTTCGTGCTGCTGTTCTCCTGTCACTTTATGAACGGGCAAGCGGAGTGGGCGGGCAGGCTGACCCAGGTGCAGCTCGCGCAAAACGTCCGCATGGACGTTAACGTGACGTCGCAGGTGCTGCGCAAGCTCGAGCAGCAGGGGTTCGTACGCCGGGGACCCCATCCTACGGACACGCGCGCGCACGCGATCGCGGCGACGCCGGCAGGCAGCGAGCTGGCGAACCGCGCCGTTCAGGCGGTCGAAGCCGCCGACCGCGCTTTTTTCTCCGTTTTGGGGACGGAGACGAGGGAGCTGCTAGGGATGCTGACCAAGCTGGCGGGGCGGCGGGGCTAAGCTGTCGCTTGACGCTCCAATTTAATCAAGTCGACCTGCGGCCGCGGGCGAATTCAGAGGGCGTCATGCCGGTCTTCTTCTTGAATGTCTTGAAAAAATAGCTGGCGCTGTTGAAGCCGCACAAGGCGGCGATGTCCTTCATGTCCTCGCGGCCGTCCTCCAAGTACGCCTTGGCCCGCTCGAGGCGGGCGTCGGACAAGTATTCGGCGAAGCCGATTTTGACCTCGTTTTTAAACAGGGTGCTTAAATAAGCGCCGCTGATGCCGATCCGTTCCGCCACTTCGGTGAGCGAGATGCTGTCCGCGAGATGGCTTCGGATATAACGGATCGCCTCCGTAGTATACGCCGAGTAGTCTCCTCTTTCGTCGGCCTGCAGCAACTCGAAGTACCGTTCGAACAGCGAACGGAACCACGCCTTGACCTCCTCCAGCGTCTCGAAGGCGGCAAGACGCTCGTGCGGCGGAACCGCGTCCGCATAGAGCGCCCCCAGCTCCAGGCCATGCTCGCGGATGGCGCGGTGCAGCAGGCTGAGCAGGTCGTTGAACAGCAGCTGGGAGCCGGCCATGCTGAGCGCCGCCGTCTTGATTCGCGCGAACAGGTCCTCCAGAATCGCGAGAAGGCCGGCGGCGTCCCGCGTTTTCAGACAGGCGAGCATATCCTTCTCCGTCCCGATCTCCAGACCGGCGAGCGCTTCGTTGTCTTGTACGATGGATGCGCGCCGCAGCACGACGTTTTTCCCCAGATGAAAGCGGTCCTGCATTTGCTTCTCCGCCTGCTTATAGCTGTGCGGGATCTGCGCGGGCGTCGTGCAGGTCGGCCCGATGCTGAAGCTGGCGGACAGATTCAGGAAGGTGCGCAGACAGCTCGCGATGCGGGATACCGCTTCGCCGACGGCGAGGGCCAATGCGGTCTCGCTTCGTACGTTGGGAAACGAGAACAGGATGACGAACCGGTCGCCGCCGACATGGCCGACCGCGCCGTTGCCAAGCTCGCCCGCGATCTCTTCGACGATGTTCAGGATAGAGAAGCGCTCCAGCTCGGCAGCCTTGAGCGTCGAGCGGGACTGCCGGGAGCGGTAATCGTCGATCGACAAGATGACGGGAATGAGCTGCCTGGTATCCAGCTTCAAGTCTAGCGTTCGGATATGATGGCGGATCTCCTCCGGGCTGTTGTGGAACCCGGCGATCAATTCGGTAATGAAGCGTGTGCGCAGCGCCAGCCGCTGGTTCGCGTCCGTACGCTCGCCGCCCGTGCGCTGCGGCCGGGCATCGAGCAGCGCCTTCACCCGTGCGAGCGCCGCGGCCAGCGACGCCGCGTTCAGCCGGTGCTTGAGCAGATAGTCGACGGCGCCGTTCTGCAGCGTGCCCTTCACGTAGTCGAAGTCGTCGTAGTTGCTGAGCACGATCATTTTGGCGCCCGGATAGCGGCGGGCGAGCTCGGCCGACAGCTGCAGGCCGTCCATGACCGGCATGCGCAGATCGGAGACGACCAGCTCCGGCCGCTCCCGTTCGACCAACGCCAGCGCTTCGGCGCCGTTCGCCGCTTCGCCGCATAGCGCGAAGCCTTGCGCCCGCCATTCCGGCATCAGCTTCAGATTCGTCCGCACGAGCAATTCATCGTCGACCAGCAGCGCTTTATACATAACGTTTCGCCTCCTCCTCGCTCAAAATCGGAAAGGACATCTCCACCGTCGTGAACCGCTGCGCCTCGCTCCAGACGCTTAAGCCGTACGGCTCCCCGAACAAGGTGCGAATCCGGGACCGGACGTTGGCGAGACCGATATGATCGGGGCTCCCGATCGAGGCTTCGGGCGCTTCGAGCGCTTCGAGCTGCGCGGGGCTCATGCCGACGCCGTTGTCCTGCACGCGGATCTTGAGCTGCGCCTCGCTCGTGAACAGCTTGATCTGGATCGCGCCCTGCGTCTTCAGCGGCGCGATGCCATGCAGCAGCGCGTTCTCCGCGATCGGCTGCAGCAGCATCTTCGGAATCATCAGCTTGCCGACGCCCTCCTCCAGACTGAAATGAACCGCGAATTTATCGCTGTACCGGAACTTCTGAATGCTAAAGTAGCTGCGCAGGCTATCCATCTCCTCGTCCACGCTGACGAACGGACGCCCGTCCATCTGCGCGTACATCAGGCCGGACAGCGACTCGGCGACCAGCTTGATGTTGTCGGCGCCCTGCAGGATCGACAAAAATTTGATCGTATTGAGCGTATTGTGCAGGAAATGCGGATTGATCTGCGCCTGCAGCGCCCGGATCTCCGCCCGGCTGCGCTCGCGCTCGGTCGAGCGGACTTCGGCGACGAGGTTGCTCATGCGGCGGGTCATGGAATTGAACTGATGGTACAGCTGGCCGATTTCGTCCTGCGACTTGGTCTCGATCGCGACGTCGAGATTGTTTTTGGCGACCTCCTTCAGCGCCCGGCCCAGCCGCAGCAGATTGCGGGTGAGGAGCGAGGACATGGACAGGATGAGCAGGACGGCGACGGCGGAAAACAGCAGCGAGACGTTCAGCATCTTGTCGCGCGTAGAGGAGGAGTCCGCGAGCAGACTGGCCTTGGGAATCAGCACCATCGTCGTCCACTTGGTGAACGCGGAGGTGCGATACACCGCGAACGTATTTCCCGTCGACAGGCGGGCGTAGAAGCTGCCCCCGTCGGCATGCGGGCGCGAGACGAGTTGTTCAAGATCGGAGGGAGCCAGGCCGAGCTCGGGCTGATCGAGCACGGGCTGTCCCGTTTGCGTATTAAAGATGAGCATATGGCCGGAATTGCGGATATTGGTGGCGAACAGGTCCTCGACGATCTCGTAGTCGACGTCCGCGGCGACGAAGCCGATCGCCCGCCCGCCGCTGCGGATCGGCCGCGCGATCGTGATGACCTTGCCCTTCTGCGGGTCCGCGCTGCTGCCGAGGCGCGGATTCAGATGGGGAGGCAGCAGCAGCGCCTCGTTCTCCATGCCTGTCAGTTCGCCGAACGAAGGCTGCGAACGAAGCGCGTCGAGCGGGGTCGTCACGCCATACTCGATGGTGTGCCCCGCCAGATCGGAGAGGGTGACGCCGGCCAGGTAATGCTTGAACATCGATACGTTGACCAGATAGTCCTGAATTTCCCGCTCGGTATGGATCAGCTCCACCTTGTCCATCGTGTCGTACCGCTCGATATACTTGCGCACGAGATCGTTCATGTATTCGCCGGTGTCGACGGAGAGCAGCGCGACGATCTTGTCGATGTCGCGCAGCGACGTCTCCAGATTGTCGCTCGAAACGTTGATCATGGCCGCCGCGGCCTGTCCCGCCTGCCGCTCGGCATCGGCCGTCGAGTTGGCGTACCACATGTATACGGTTACGGACATAAACGTGACGAACAAGAGGAGGATCGCGGCGGACAGCTTGAACTTGATGCTGTTCAGTCGGGTGCGAAGCGGCCGGTGCATCGGTGTCATCTCCCAATCGCGTCGCTTCTCTCGCGAGGTTGTGATGCGGATATTTAATAAAAATAAAGCGTTTTAAAAAAAAATACAATCCTTCCGTCTCCGAATCTTCGTTATATTCAAAGTGCCAAAACAAACAACCGACAAGGGGCGAAACAAAAATGCAACAACGGCGGCTGCACAAAAAAAGCACTGTTCCTGTCCGCGCTCTCGGCGACGATGGCGTTCTCGCTGGCGGCGTGCGGGGCGAACGAAAAAAACGAAGGCGCATCCCCGGCAAACTCGACGGCGCCGGCATCCTCGGCGGCCTCGCCAACGGCGCAGGCATCGGATTCGACCGGCAGCAAGCCGCAGGAGGTCAAGACGCTGTCGCTGCTCATGTTCAGCGACTGGTACACGCCGGGCTGGCAAGCGCTGGAGAAGTACATCGCCGATCATGCCTCCGAGCTCGGCTTCAAGCTGGACATTCAGAAGATCGCGGGCGGCAGCCAGGGCGAGCAGCTGCTGAAGACGAAGATCGCCACCAACGATCTCCCGGACCTGCTGCAAAACTACGGGCCGAAATGGATGGATCAGAACGCGGACGCGCTCGACAAGCTCGTCGATCTGACGGGACTCGCCAGCTACGCGGATTACGACGAGAGCGCGATGGACGGCGTGTACAAGTACAAAGGCAAGTATTATTCCGTGCCGATCGACGCGACGACCTTGATGGGCGTGTTCTACAACAAAAAAGGTGTTCGCCGACCTGAACCTGACGGTTCCGAAAACATGGGACGAGCTTCTGGCGGTGTCCGAGAAGATCAAGGAAGCGGGCAAGACGCCGTTCTATTACTCCGGCAAGGATACGTGGACGCTGCAGACGATTCCGCACTTCGGCTTCTCGCAGGATATCGTGCAGAGCGGCAAGTCGTTCCCGGACTTCTGGCAGGACATGAACACGAACAAGAAGCATTACGCGGAGCTGACGAACTTCATCGATACGATCAAGAAGTCCAAGGACCTGATCGACAAAGGCTACGTCAACAAATCGTACCTGTCCGATACGTACGATTCCGCGCAGCAGGCAATCGCGGACGGCACGGCGGCCATGCACGTCAACGGCACCTGGTTCATCGGGGAGATTATCAAGAAGTTCCCGGACAAGGTGAACGACATCGGCGCGTTCCCGTTCCCGCTCACCGGCGACAACTACGTCAACATCTCGCCGCCGGGCTCCTTGTCGGTGACGACCTCCGCGAAGGACGTCGAGCTGGCCAAGCGCGCGGTCGACTTCATCGCCTCCGCGCAAGCGCAGCAAATTTTCGCCGAAGCGCAGCCGGGCATCTACCTGAACAAAAAGGTGGAAGTGGCGCTGTCCCCGGCGATCGCCGACCTGAACGCGGCGCTCAAGGACGGCAAGGGCATTCTGCACTGGCAGGGCAACGGAGAGCTGTATCCGTACGGTTCGTTCGACAAGTTCATGCAGGATTATTACGCCGGAGGCAAGACTGCGGAGCAGGTGGCGCAGGCGCTCGATCAGGAAACGGCCAAAAACGCGAAGGCCAAAGACGATCCGAACTGGAAATAAAGCCGGTCGCCCCTCTCTCCATTCCCCGGGAGGGGCGATTCCTTACACAAATAGGAGCGGAGCAAGATGAAACCAACCAAAAACAAGCCTTACACGTATACGCTCATCCTGCCGGGCATGCTGCTGTACGCCGTATTTTTCCTCGTGCCGTCGCTCTTCGGGGGCGTGCTCTCGTTTGCGAACATCGGCCGCTTCTCGTTCTCGGACATCCGCTTCACAGGCTGGACCAACTATATCAACGTGCTCACCGACGACTATCTGAGCGCGGCCATCCGCAATTCGTTCGTCTTCGCCTTCGCCACGACGCTGCTCAAGGTCGGCATCGGCACGGCGCTCGCCGTCTTCCTCAACCGCAAGCTGCGCACGACCAACTATTTGCGCACGGTGGCCTTCCTGCCCGCGGTGCTGAGCACGGTGGCGGTCGGCGTTTTCTTTACCTCGGCGATGCATCCGACGAACGGAATGATCAACCGCTTCTTGCACGCCGTCGGCCTCGGCGCGATCGCGCCGGACTGGCTGACCGATCCGCATCTGGCCATCTATTCGCTCGTCGGCATCGAGACGTGGAAGTGGTCGGGCTTCACGATGGCGATCGTGCTGGCGGGATTGCAGTCGATCTCCAAGGACTACTACGAAAGCGCCAATCTAGAGGGCGCCTCGGAATGGCAGCAATTCCGATCGATTACGTTCCCGCTTGTGCTCCCCTACTTCAACAACGCGCTGATCGTCAACCTGATCGGCGGGCTGAAAGTGTTCGACCTCGTGCAGGCCGTGACGCAGGGCGGTCCCGGCTCGGCGACGGAGGTGTTCGGCACGCTGGTGTTCAAGTCGTTCGGCAGCGGCCGGCTAGGCGAAGGCGCGGCCGCGAGCATCCTGCTGTCGCTGATCGTCATCGCGATCACGCTGCCCACATGGAAGCTGATCGCGCGCAAGGAGGTGGAGCTATGAGCAGCAAGCGGCCGCAGTGGGCCGCGGAGGCGATCGGGCTGCTCCTCAGCCTGCTCGTCATCGTCCCGCTTTATTTTATCGTCGTCAATTCGTTCAAGGACAAAGCCGGCGCGGCGGCCATGAGCCTCGCGCTGCCGAGCAAGTGGTTCCTCGTCTCCAACTATGCCGAGATGATCGACGCCGGCGGCGTGCTGACCGGGCTGAGAAACAGCGCGCTCGTCACGTTCGCCACCGTGGCGCTGCTCATCGTGCTCTGCTCGATGACCGCCTTTACGCTGCAGCGCAAAAACACGCGGATGTCCGGCTTGCTGTATCTGCTCGTTTTGCTCGGCCTGATGATCCCGCTGCAGATCATTCCCGCGTATTTCATCACGTATTACCTGCATGTCAAGACATACCTGGCGGCCACCGTCATGCTGGCGGTAACGAATTTCTCGTTCGGCACCTTTTTTGTACACCGGCTTTTACAAGAGCATCCCGCGCGAGATCGACGAATCGGCCATCGTGGACGGGGTCGGGCCGTACCGCCTGTTCTTCGGGATTATTTTCCCGCTTCTGCGGCCGGTGACCGTCACGCTGATCATCATTTCAATTATGGGCGTCTGGAACGACTTCGGCATTACGATCTACTTCCTGAACAGCCCCCGCAACTATACGGTGACGCTGACCATCTTCAACTTCCTGGGCACGTACAGCTCGGACTGGAACCTGATCTTCGCCAACGTCGTGCTGGTTTCGGCGCCCGTCGTTATCGTCTATTTGCTGCTGCAGCGCTACATCATCGACGGCATGACCGCAGGTTCCGTCAAAGGATAAAGGGGAGAAGACGAAGTGTTCGAACAAAAAGGGGCAGGCTACCGGATCAGGCTCGGCGGCGCCGACATCGCGGTCGAAGGCGAAGTCATGACGCTCGCGCTGGGCGGAAAGTCGTACGCGGTCTGCTTGAGGCCGGTACTGGACGGCTTCAAGCTGCCGATCTCGGGATGGACGGAAGAAGGAAGTGCGCTGCTCGGGGAACTGCGGGACTGCGGCTATCGCGTCAAGCTGACGGCGGGCGCGTCCTGGCTTGAATATACGATCGACGGATCCAGCTCGCTGCACGGAGAGATCCGCTATTTTGCCGGCACGGAGCTGGTCGATTCCGTCGTTCGCGGCTTTCTGCCCGACCATTACAACCGAGTGTTCCAATCGGGCGAATCGGCCGAATTCGTATTCAGCGCAACGGCCAAGGAATCGCAGTTCGACCGCGGGCTGGAGCGGATCTGGATGACATGTCCGGCGCCGAAGACGCTGGCGTTTCGAGATAAATGGGCAGAGGCCGGCCCGTGGTGGGGCATGATTGTGCCTGACCCGCTTCCCGTCCGCGAGACGGTGGCGACGTTCCGGCAGGGCCGCTTCGATATCGCGTTCACCCATTTTTACGGTGCCGCGTACGAGGGTCGGTTTCCCCGGGTGCAGTTCCATTTCGGACTCGAAACAGAAGACTCGGTGCTAGACCGCTACGTGGCGTATTACAGGGACAGCGGATATATGCGGGAAGGGGGCGAATGGTTCGATTGGTGGAGCCGGCCGATCTTCTGCACCTGGGGGGCAGCAGGAGTATCTGGAGCAAAGCTGCGACTTCGAGCGCAATCCGCTGACGGCGGACACGCTAATGGATTGGGTCGTAAGCCTGGAGGACAAGACGGGCGGCCATCCGTTTACGCTGATCGTCGATTCGCACTGGTTCGATCATTATGGGGAATACGGCGTGCATCCGCAGCGGTTCGGCGACACCGCTTCCTTCCGAAGGCTGATCGAATCGGTCAAGGCGCGCGGCCATAAAGTCGTGCTCTGGTACACGCCGCTATGGGTATCGAAGACGTCCCGCATCGTGCGCGAGCATCCGGAGTGGCTGGTGAAAACCCTGGAGGGGGGAGCCGGCTCGCGTCACGAACACCGAAATCTACGACTACGTCTACTTGCTGGACTGTTCGCGCGAAGACGTGCGGGCGCATATCCGCAGCACCGTACGTTACCTGCTGTCCGACGAGGCTGACGCCCTGAATGCCGACGGCTTCAAGATCGACATGAACTACTACGGTCCGGTCGGCGGCAAGCATGCGATCGACAATTACGAATGGGGCATCGGCGAAAAGCTCTGGTACGAGCTCGTCCGGCTCATTGGCACGGAGGCGGCTGCGGTCAAGGCGGATGCGTTTCGTCTGGGAGGAGGATCGCGAAGCCGGAACCGTGCGGTTCAGGATCGAGGATTGCGGCAAGGGCATCGAAGCGTTCGTATTGGAATTCGCGCAGGTTGACGGATAAGGAGGAAATGGCCGGTATGCTGCACAGAAGCGACATTCAAATTCGCGATCCGTTCGTCGTGACGGTGCCGGAAGAGGGCTTGTACTATTTGTACGGCACGACCGACCGCAACGCCTGGTCGGGACCGGGCACCGGCTTCGACGTCTACCGCAGCCGCGATCTGGAAGCGTGGGAGGGACCGTTCCCGGCGTTCCGGCCGGAGGCCGGGTTCTGGGGGGACCGAAAATTTCTGGGCGCCCGAGGTTCATCGCTGGCGGGGCATGTACTATATGTTCGCCAGCTTCAAGGCGCCCGGACGGCGGCGCGCGACGCAGATCCTGGCCGCGGACGGGCCGCTCGGCCCGTTCAGGCCCTTGTCGGACCGGCCGGCGACGCCGCCGGACTGGGAATGCCTGGACGGTACCTTGTACGTGGACCGGCAGGGCGAACCATGGATCGTATTCTGCCGCGAGTGGCTGCAGGTGACGGACGGCGAGATGTACGCCCTTCGGTTGAGCGCTGACCTGGCCGAGACGGCAGGGGGAGCCGATCAAACTGTTCGCCGCAACGGAGGCGCCGTGGGTGCGAAGCACGGTGTACGAAGCTGAGGGTCAGCCGGACGTTCGCGGCTACGTGACGGACGGGCCGTTCCTGTTCCGACCGGCAGAAGGGGAGCTGTGGATGCTCTGGTCGAGCCACGGTGACGAAGGTTACGCGATGGGCGTCGCCAAGTCTGCGTCGGGGGGAGATTGAAGGGCCGTGGACGCAGGAGGAGCTGCCTTTCTTCCGCCGGGACGGCGGGCACGGGATGCTGTTCGCGGACCTGGAGGGGCGGCTGACGCTCGCGCTGCATTGCCCGAACCGGACGCCGGACGAGCGCCCCGTATTTTTCCGCGTGAAGACGGAGGCTGGTACGCTTGCGCTGTCGGAGGACTGAGGCGCCTCCGGTAGGAAGTGCAGGTTCATGAGAGAGAGGGGCGGGGCGGCGTTCGCTCCGCCAACCTGCTTCGCCTGAGGGGGAGGGACAGCGCGACGGGCCATTTTTTCAAGTGAAAATGAAAGCGTTTTATATTAAGAGTTCAAACTTCATTTCGGGAGGTAAATCGGTATGAGAAAGATCGGTTTTCGTTTCGTTCGTCTTCTGATCGCGGCGGCTTTATTCGTCGCACCCCTGGCCTTCGGCGTACCGGCGACGCACGCCGCCGGTACGGTCACCGCCTACGCGGCGCCCACCGGCGCGCCCCGCTCCTCCGACTTCACGGTCACGGCCGGCGGCAGCGCCATCGATCTGTACGGAGACAATAACGGCTGGGGCAACAAGGTATCGTACGGTTACTTCGACATGACCGGCTCCATCACCGTGTCGGTGACGGTCAACTTCTCTTTTTCCTCCTATAAACTGGCGCCTGCCTCCCTCGGCCTGGCCTCTACCCGAAGCGGGAACACGATACAGTTCACATTGAGCGGGCCGACCAACGTATCGCTTATTTTGGACGGGAACTATCAGGGCCGCACGCTCCACCTGTTCGCCAGCGCGCCTGATACCAGCGTACCGAGTCCGTCCGATCCGAACGTCATCTACATCGGACCCGGCTATTACGACTACTCTTCCACGCCGACGACGACGATCACGGTCGGTTCGGGCAAGACGCTGTATATCGCCGGCGGCGCGTTCCTGAACGGGCATATCGAAGTGCGCGGCGCCTCGAATGTCGCGATCCGGGGCCGGGGCATCGTCAGCATGAACTATACGTCGACTTACCTCAATCAGCCGATCAGCATCTTGTCGAGCACGAACGTGCAGATAAGCGGTATCATCGTGGATCGGCGGATCGGTGCTTGGTCGAGCCTGATAGACAACAGCAGCCAGGTTAGCGTCACCGATTATAAAGTCGTCAGCCCGACTTATGCGAGCACGGACGGGCTGAATCTCGTCAATTCCCACGACGTGACGATCGACCGCTCTTTCTTTCGGACTGCCGACGACTGCATCGCGATCAAAGGCGTCGTCACGCCAGGCTACAACGCAAGCGACAATCCGGCGAGCGGGGCGCCCAACTACAACATCACCATCCAGAACAGTCAATTCTGGAGCGATGCCAACGACGTATGGTCGCTCGGCGCGGAGACGCAAGCGGCCTATTACGAGAACATTAAGTATTTGAACAACGACGTGCTGTACAGCTATGACGACCGCGACAATCACGGGGTCATCCAGGACCGGGCCGTTATGGATATCACCGCCTTGAACGGCACGCAGTTCCGCAACATTCTGTACCAGGATATCCGAGTCGAGCAGAGCGTCCGGCTCGTCAATCTCTCGTTTGCGGACAGCTTCTGGTTCGGCTCGCTGCCGGGCAACCAGTCCTTCCCGGGGCTCATCAGCGGCGTGACGTTCAGGAACATTACCGCCGTCGGCACCGGTTCGAAGGAGATTAGGCTGTGGGGCTGGGATCTGGGCAAGCCGGTCAGCGACATCCTGTTCGAGGACGTATCGATCGACGGACAATATTTGACCGATCTGGGCGACAAGCCGTTTAACGTGAATAATTACGTGAAAAACGTCGTCGTCAGGCAGTCGACCGCGCCGGTCGACACATATGTCGGCGGACTGGACTTCTCCTCCGCGCAGGGGGGCGAACCAGTGGTATTACAAAGAGTGGAACGGAAGCGGCTATGCCAATATGACATGGAACGCGGCGGACCGCAAGTGGAAGGGAACGGGGGCGTACATCGGCATGTGGGGGCCGAACTTCGTCCATCCGGAGAGCAACGACGCGGTCAAAGCGTGGCTGGCTCCGAGTACGGGCACGGTCATGATCAAGGGTACGGCGGCCAAGTGGGATACGGGCGGCGGCGACGGCGTGCGGATTAAGATCATGAAGAACAGCACCCCGCTTTGGCCGTCCAGCGGCTGGCAGACGATCGGGGCGACCGATCGGCTCGGCGTGCAGTTCGGCGTCATCGCGAACGTCGCCGCCGGCGATTACGTCTATATCGTCGTCAACAAGAACGGCACCGACAGCCACGATACGACCGTACTGGATGCGATGATCACCTACAAGCCGGTTTTTAACGCATCAACCGACTTCCTGACGTATCAGGGCGGCTGGAACTGGAACTATCTGCAGGGCAATGCCGCTCCCTATACGAGCATGGCCTGGAACGCGACGGACAAGACGTGGCGCGGCACGAACGCTTGGAATATCATTCACGACGGCGGTCTAATGCACCCGGACGCCGACGACACGGTACGGGCCTGGACGGCTCCGGTAACCGGTACGGTGCGCGTTACGGGCAACGCGCGGAAGCAGGATACGAACGGCGGGGACGGCGTGCGGATCAAGATCTTAAAGAACGCTGCCCAGCTATGGCCGGCGAGCGGCTGGCAGGCGATCGCTTACAACGACGCGACCGGCGTCAGCCATTCTCTGACTGTGAACGTGACGGCGGGCGATGTGCTCTACTTCGTCCTGGACAAGAACGGGAACAACAGCTTCGACACGACGTACTGGAGTCCGAACATTATATATACGTAACCTTTCTTTCGATTCGCCGCGTTCCGGGTACAATATACCATTGGAAACGACGGAGCGAGCACGGAAGGGAGAGACGCGCGGATGATCAATACGATAATCGTGCTGGCGCTCATCGCATGCACGGCTTTCTTCGTGGCTGCGGAGTACGCGGTCATTCGGGCGAGGATGAGCCGAATCGAGCAGCTAGTCGCCGAAGGCAACAAGAAGGCGTCGGCGGTCAAGCAGATCGTGGCGAGGCTGGACGAGTATCTATCGGCTTGCCAGCTGGGCAATACGCTGACCAACCTGGCGCTCGGCTGGCTGGGCGAATCGACGGTAGAACACCTGCTGAGTCCCGTCTTCGGACTTTTTTCGCTGCCGGAGTCGGTGGAGACGGTCGTATCGTTCGTGATCGCATTCCTCATCCTCACCTTTCTCGAGGTCGTGGTCGGAGAGCTGCTGCCTAAAATCGTGGCGATCCAAAAGGCCGAATCGCTCGCGCTTGCGCTGGCGAGGCCTTTGATGATGTTTTTCAAACTCACCTATCCGTTCAGCTGGCTGCTGAACCGTTCGGCGCGGCTGCTCACCGGGCTGTTCGGGATGAAGCCGCTCTCCGAGCAGGACAACACCCGCACCGAAGCCGAGCTGCGCCTGATCCTGTCCGAAGGCTACAAGAGCGGCATCATCAACTCCTCGGAGTTCCGGTACGTGACGAACATCTTCGAGCTGGACGACATGGTGGCCAAAGGCATCATGATCCCGCGGCGGGACGTGGCGTTCATCGACGAGAGCGAGACGGTGCAGGAGGTCGTGGCCCGTACTTCGCTGGATGCCTACGATCTGTACCCGGTCACGGCGGGCGGCGACAAGGACACGATCGTGGGACTGATCGATTACAAGGAGCTGCTCACGGCGTACATTCGCCATCCGGGGGGAGCCGGACATGCCGGTCAAGCCTTATATCGAGCCTGTGCTGCAGCTGCTGGATACCGTGTCGGTGCAGGAGATCTTGTTGTTGATGCAAAAAAAGGGACATCCATATGGCGGTGCTGCTCGACGAGTACGGCGGGACTTCGGGCATCGTCACGATTCGCGACATTATCGCGCGCATCGTCGGCGAGCGGAGGCAGCAGCGCGACGAGGACGGCCGCCCGCTGATTCAGCAGCTTCCCGGCGGCCAGTACGAGCTGAGCGGCACGCTTATGATCGAGGAGACCAACCGTCTGCTGAAGACGGAGATCGAGGACGACGAAGGCGTGTACACGCTGGGCGGCTGGCTCATGTCCGAGCTGGAGGAGGCAGCGCCGGGCGCAGAAGTGTCCGCGGACGACTATACGTTCGTCGTCGCCGAGATGGAAAATCGCCAGATCAAGCGGGTCAACGTGCGGCGTGCGCCTGCGGCCGCGAGCGAATCGCAGGAGGCTTCCGCCTCCGCGGAGCATCCTTCTTCTTGAGGCAGCTTGAGTCGTCTTGCGAGCTCGATGCGTGCTTGTCGTTCTTAATGCATGCTTGTCGTTTCGGAACCGCACGGTCAACGTGCGGTTTTTCTCTATGGCGGAAATGATCCGACGAGGCGAAAAAAAACGGCTACAGGAGCAAGCGTGCTACTGCAAGCGGTAAAAGCAACGTTCCCAGGACGGTGGACGGCATCGGTTCGTGCTGCGAGCGATAAAAGCAACATTACAGTAACGGCGTCGCAACGGGGGCATTGTAAAATTAAAGCGCGATTTGCGTAAAAAAGAAACGAAAAAGCGAGTATTTTAACGGATATGTGCGTATAGGCCGGATTGTCGCCCGTTCCTGGGCGATGAGGCTCGTTTATCAATAATCAGAAAATTTGAATAATTGAATCCGCTGTCTTATAATGAGGGCAACCGAAACGAAAGGGGATAGTCCATTGGGCCAGGTAAGCGAAGCATATCCGCAGCGTACGGAAATGTGGCGAACGCAACCGCCCGGCAATTGACGTAACGTGGCGGTTCGGATATGCGGGAATCCAACGTGTACGAGCAAGGACGACTCTTCGGCAACCGAACAAGAAAGCAGAACAAGAAATCTGAACAAGAAAGCAGGTCAAGAAATTAAAATAATCCAAAGAACGGCGAAGCGAGAGGTGTCGCGGCAAACGAGCGCCAAGGGCGCCGGCAAGACCCTTTAACCGCACGAATGCGCGTACGACCTTTGGAGGTCACATTTAAAATGAAGTCTAAGAAGATTACGATCATGCGCAAGCGAATCTGGATGAATCTTCGGAAACTTAAGATGGGAGCGTCTTGAGACAATTGAATAGTAAACCAGAACAGTAGAACACCCGGTTATCAGCTGTTAACCGGGTGTTCTGTTTGTCATGTTCGCATATACGAGGCGGATCATCAGCGGCGGGCGCTTCGGTTTTCGAGGAGCCCGTATTTCTTGCGGATGCGATCGAGCAGCCGTACCCAGCTGAGGCCGAAGAAGCCGAGGAAGAGTACGTTCGCCACCGCATGCGCGAGGTCGAAGTAGAAGCTCTGGGCGTAAGTGATCAGAACGAGCCCCCATCCGAAGGCATCGGGAAGGCTGAGCAGCGACCATACGTTCATGATCCAGCCGAAAAGGAAGCCCCAGACGAGTCCGAAAGCGCACAGGCCGATCCGCGACTTCATGAAGCGCGTATGGCGCAGCCATCCCGCCGAGGCGCCGACCATGCCCCAGGCGAACATCTGCCAGGGCGTCCACGGGCCTTGGCCGAGAAGAGGTTCGAGGCGAGCGCGGCGACCGCGCCCACAATGAAGCCGGCTTCGCTGCCGAAGACGAGCGCCGCCACGATGACGACGAAGGACGTGGGCTTAAAGCTCGGCAGCGGTGCGAACGCGATCCGTCCCAGCGCCGCGACGGCCGCCAGCGCGGCCAGCATCGCGATCTCGCGCGGCTCGAGCCGGCGCCGTTCGAAGCGGACGAACAGCGGCGCCATCGCCAGCGTCATCGCGACGGCGGACAGGAGCAGGTAGTGGCCGTCCCAGATCGCGGAAGCGACGGCCAGACCGGCCGCGAGGATGGCTACGGCGATCAGGATCGCGCGGCTTCGGTTGTCCATCTGCGCATGACCTCCTCCGCCGTGACGGCGTCCGGATAGCGGTGCCGGACCGCCCGGTTGACGGCCGTCGTGTAGAAGTAGTTGCCGCCGAAGAAGAGCGGCGGCTCCGCTGCGGCGGCGATCTCCCCATCGTAGAGCAGCGCGCATCGGTCGGCGTGGCGGGCGGCGAACTCGGCGTCGTGCGTCACCATGACGATCGTCATGCCTTCCTCGCGGAGCTGCAGCAGCAGCGCCGCGAAGGCTTCCTTGGCATCGGGGTCGAGCCCTTTGGTCGGCTCGTCGATGCAGAGGATGTCCGGCCGCGGGAGCAGGGCGAGGGCGAGCGCCAGCTTTTGCTGCTGGCCGCCGCTGAGATCGTGCGGGTGCCGGTCTGAGAGCTCGCCGAGACCGAACGCGTCCGACCAATGGGCGATCTCGGTCTCGGCCGCGCCGCTTTTGTACCCGGCATTCACGGCTGCCCGCGCGAATTCTTCGCGCACCGTGTCGCTGCTGAAGTAGAGCATCGGATTTTGCGCGAGGTACCCGATCCTGCGTCCGGGGGCGATGGCGATCTTGCCGCGCTGCGGCTTGCGCAAGCCCGCCATGAGCTGCAGCAGCGTGGACTTGCCGGCGCCGTTGCCGCCAAGGACGGCGAGCAGCTCGCCCTCGCGCACTTGGAGGCTCAGCCTGCGCAGGACATCGGGCTGGTCGCGCTCGAAGCGGTAGGCGAGATCGCGGCAGGACAGCGCTTCGGCCGGACCGTCGGCGTCACGGCGGGCTGACAAGCAAATCAGGCTTCGCAGTTGCGCGACGCCGCTTGGGGCTGGCTGCCGGCGGGCCTCCGCGCCGCCGACGGTCGCCTGGCCGCGCATGCCGGCAGCCTCGGAGGCCTCGTCCGCCGATCCTTCCGAAGCCGGCGCGCGTACCTCGGCCAGGCGATCGAGCGCGGCGACCGCTTCGCGTACGGTGAGCGGCAGCGGCGCGTCTGAAGCGCTTGCGGCGCTCGTGCCCGCGCCGTCTAGCGCGGCCAACAGCCTGGCGACGGACGGCACGTACAGCCGCTCGCGCGCGTCTCCGCTCGCCCAGATCCGCCTGCAGACTTCGCCCGGCGTGCCGTCGTACCGGACGCGGCCGTCAGCCATGACGACGAGGCGATCCGCGAGCGGCAAAATGTCGTCCAGCCGGTGCTCGCTCGCGACGACCGTCACGCCGAACTCCTCGTTCAGACGGCGCAGCAGGTGAACGAACTCGCGGGCGGCGACGGGATCGAGCTGGGACGTCGGCTCGTCGAGCAGGAGCAGCCGCGGCTGGAGCAAGAGCACGGAAGCCAGGTTGACGAGCTGGGTCTGTCCGCCGGACAGCTCGTGCACGGAGCGCTGCAGGAGCGGCTCCAGCCCGAAGAAGCTGGACAGCTCGGCCAGCCGCTGGCGCATGACGACCTGCGGGTATCCCCGGTTTTCCATCGCGAACGCCAGCTCGTGCCAGACGGTGTCCATCACGATCTGGCTCTCGGGATGCTGGAAGACGAAGCCGATCTCCTCGGCCGCGCGTCCGTCCGGCAGCTCCGAGAGCGGACAGCCGTCGTAACGCACGCTGCCTGAGGCGTTCCCGACGGGAGCGAGCTCGCGCTTGAAGTGGCGGAGCAGCGTCGTTTTGCCGGAGCCGGAAGCGCCGCACAGCACGACGAACTCGCCTTTGCGTATGGACAAGTCCACTTCCGTAAGCGCAGGCTGCGCCGCGTCCGGATAGCGGAAGGTCAGGCGCTGCGCCGCGACGATCTCCATCGGTATCTCTCCCTCGTTTCGAATACGATCGGCATGCCTACGAAAATAGCGGTTATGGCAAAGTGAATCCATTCAAAGGTCCCGAGCCGGATCTTCTCCATGCGCGGGAACAGCGTAAGCAGCCCCCATCCTTCCCGCCAGCCCGCGAGCGAGAGCAGCAGCAGCAGGCCGAGCGTCGCGAGCGTCGCCCGGTCCCGCCGGTCCATCCGGTACGGATAATAGGCGGTCCGCTTCGCCGTGCCGTAGCCGCGCGCCTTCATCGAATCGCCGGTCCGCATCGCGTCCTCGAGCGACCAGGTCATAAGGATGCGCAGCAGCAGCGCGCCGTTCTTCAGTCTGCGGATCGGCCCGCCGGTCCGCATGTCGATGCCGCGCGAGCGCTGGATGAGCTCGATCTGCTGGAACCTGCGGGCGAACAGCGGGATAAACCGCAGCGTCATCCACGCGTGCAGGGCGGTCTGGGGCAGGACGGCGGAGAACAAATACATGAACTTGTCCGTCGTCATCACGACGCGATAGGAGACGAACATCAGCAATACGGCGAGGATGGTCATCATCATCATGGCGCCGTAGAGGACGGCTTCGAGCGTGATCGGCTGATCCATCAGATAAAAAAAGAATATGCCGCCCGCGGTGGGACAGCAGCGGATTGACGATCGCGAAGAGCCCGCCGACGAGCAAGTAGTAGGGGAGCGAGCGCGCCAGCGTCCGGCCCTGCCGCTGAAGGAGCAGCAGCGCCGTCAGCAGAGCGAGCGACGCCAATTGATAGACGGGATGCGCCAGCATGAGGCCCAACAGGATCACGCCGGCGTAATAGGTGAAGCAAACGAGCGGATGAAGCCCGCCGAAGCCGCCTGCGCTCACGACCCGCTCTCCTCGCCGTCCGCGCCTTTTCCGACGTCCTTGCCCATGTCGAGCGTGTATAGCCATTCCACGATGTCGCCGGCCTCCAACTTATAGGCGCCAGCGCTCTTGCCCGGAAATTCCCCGTTCACGCGGAACAGCCAGCCGCTCTTCGCGCCTTTGTCGAATTCGTATAAATTATCGATGCCTTCTACATAAGCGGCTGCGCCGCTGCCTTGGTACTCCATCTGCATCTTGCGGCTGCGGGTCGCGCGCTTCAGCGCGTCGAGCACGCTGTCGCCGGACTTGAGTTCGACCGCGGCGGGGGACAGGATCGTGCCCGTATCGCCATCGCCGACGATCGACAGCGTGATCTCGGCTTTTTGCGGCGCCTGCGTCGCCGCAGGAGAGGGGCTTGGCGTCGCTTGGCCGGACTGCGGAGGGGCTGAGGGCTTGCCGCCGGCGGCTGCGCTCGGCGTCGCAGGCGAAGCGGATGGCTTCGCGGTTGGCGTCGCGGTTGGCGTCTCGGCGGACGCCGACGCCTCCGGCTTGGACGGAGCCGAGCCGGCATCGGCGGTCGCCGTCGGCACCTTGCCGCCGGATGGCTTGACGGCGCCGTCGGCGGACGCCGTGCCGGGCTTAGCCGTTGCGCTGCTCGCGCCTTCGGGTTCGCCGCTCGGCGCCATCGCCGTTGCACTCGCTTGCTGGCTGGATTGCGCGCTTGCCGAGGCTGCGGCGTCCCCCGGCTGCTTCTGTCCCGCGGACGATGCCGGGACAGACACGCTCGCTTGGCCGGGTATCGCCTCGCGGTCCGCGCCGGATCCGCTGCAGCCGGCGGTCGCGAGCAGCGCGGCCAGCAGGACGAACAACGCGGCCAGCCTTCCCTGGGTAATAGGCTTCACTTCATTTCCCTCCTTGCGTCTGCGCAGACTGACGATTTTAAGAGGCTAAATCTAAATGCTTCAATCGGACGGCGGTTACGGCGGCCATCTCCCGGCTCACGGTGCCCGACGGATCGAAGGCGCCCGCGGCGCCGAGCAGGATACCTTTTTCCGCGACCGCGTTCACGTAAGGCAGGGCAGCCGCGCGGATGCTGGAGGCATCCCGCCAAGCGGTGCCGCTCCGGGATCCGGTGAGGCCGAAGGCGCGGCCGATCATGACGGCCATCTGCTCGCGCGTGATCGGATCGCCGGGCTTGAAGGCCGCGGCCGATACGCCGTTCACGATGCCGGCCCGGGCGGCTCGCATGACGGCCCCGTAGTACCAGTCGGACGGCTGGACGTCGGCGAACGAGACTTCGAAGGTAGCGCCGTCGTTGCCGGGGGATTGGGCTGTGTCCAGCCGGTCGCCGGCCAGCCGGACGAGCAGGGCGGCGAACTCGGCGCGCGTGATGCCGCGCTTCGGCTCGAAGCGGAGCGGGGAGGCGCTCGTGCCGGAGAGCAGTTTGGCCGCATAGGCTTGATGCACGGCATCCGAAGCCCAGCCGGCGATCTGCCGTTCGTCCGCGAACCGCTCGGCGGCGATCCGGTACAACCCGGAAGCGCCGGTTGTATAACGGTCGTAAGCGACCAGCGCCAGCATCGCTTGCTCCGTCGCGATGGCGTCGGAAGCGCCGCCCGGCGCGTGCGCGAAGCGGCCGTCGGCCGTCCGGTACGCCAGCAGCGCGTCGAGCAGGCTTCCGCCGGCCTTGAGGAAGGCGGCGCCGGCGGGATCGCGACCGGCGGCGGTCAAGCCGATGACGACTTGCGCCGCGGTCTCGCTGTTCTCGTCGCGCTCGAGCTTGAAGCCGCCGTCCGGCAGCTGGACGGACGAGAGATAGGCGATGGCGCGGTCGATCGCCGTTGCTGCGGAGCGAGAACCGCTGATTGGGACAGCGCCGGCCCCGGCGTCCGCGTCTTCGGCGCCATTCGCGTAAGGCGCGAGCGCGGCCAGCGCCATCGCGGTGATGTCCGCGTTGCCGGCTTCGCCGGCGGCCAGCGGAAAGCTGCCGTCGGCGTTCTGCAGCGCGAGCAGCCAATCGACGAGCTTGGCGCGCGTCCAGAGGGCGCTAGCCGGGACGTCGTATCCGCCGCTGTCGAGCGCGAGCAGCGCGAAGATCGGGCCGTTGGCGCCCTGGAGCGTCAGCTTGGCGTGGTTGTACACCGCCGCCACCAGATCGTATCCCGCGAACGCGCGGGGATCGCCGCCGGCCGCCCGCACGGCGAGGACGATGCGCTCCAGGTCCGTCGCCTTGCGATACGCGCCGGAGGCGGCCTTCACCTGCGCTGCCAGCTCAGCCAGGTAGGCGTCCGGTACGCCGCCGCCCGATCGGCCGAGCGCGAAGGCTTCCCACTCGGACAGCTCGGCCGCCGGCTTGGCGAGCAGAAGCTTGCGGAGCGCCGCGATGTCGGCGTCATATACGGCGCTCGCTCCCTCGCCCACGCTTGGCCTGCCGCCGTTGCCTGCGTTCCCGCCATCGCCGGCACTGCCATTCCCGCTTGCGCCGGTCCCGCCACTTGCCCCGCCGGCCGCATTCCCGCCGGCGCCTGGATTCGGCGCGCCAACGTCCGCGCCCAGATCGAGCGTGTAGCGCCAGACGACCGCATCGCCCGGCTTCAGCCGGTACATGCTGGCGCTCCTGGCGGGATACGCGCCGCTCACTTCGTACATCCAGCCGCTTTTCGGACCGAGATCGAGCTCCGACAGCCCGTCGATGCCGCTCACGTACAGCGTTTCTCCGGATCCGGAGGACTTGACCTTGCCCGGGAGCGTTCGCTCGAGCACGGAGTAGGCCGTATCCCCATCCTGCAGCCCTACCTGCGTCGCGTGGAGCAGCGTGCCGCGCTTGACATCCCCGATGACGGAGAGCGTGACGGTGCCGGCGGCCGTACCATTGTCTGCGACGACCGCAGCCGCGGCAGGCGCTGCCAGGCAGGCGACCATCGCTACGATCAGTAGGAGCGTCAGCGGCCATGCGCGATGTTTTCTGAGCGAAGGGGATAAGGCGCGTTGCAATAAAGATCGGGCGTTTGGCATGGAGCGAACCTCATTTCCGGTAAGTTTCCGGTAAGATGTATGCGTCATAGAGGGCTGGGACAGCACAGCGTCAATCATCAATGGATGCAAAGTGAAGAGGTGAAAATGGGGCATTCGCGCAAAAGTACACGATCGCGGTCCGCATCCGTTCGTCGTTCGGACTATCGCGCAAAAATGCAGGATTTTTACCCAAAACACCCGTGTTCTCGCTTAAAGCGGCGAGCTATCATGCACTTTGCGCGAAATATCGCAGAAAACCGCCATATCGGCCATGGATGATGTACTTTTGCAGGATAGCACGAGCGGCTGAAGCACCGGCCTGGCGACCCCAGAGCCGCTATATGACCGGGATTGGCCGAAAAAAGCGTCGTAGCGGACCCCAGATCCGCTAGGGGCATCATCGGAGGCCCCAAAAGGCGCGAAAATAGAAAATAGGTGCCTCGGATATCCGACAATTAAAAAAAGCCCCTGCCGTTAACAGGGGCTGACATGCAAAGCCGTGCCGAAGTCAAGCCGCGCATGGTTCGCCGCGCGAGACGAGCGCGCAAAAACGCTGCGGCGCTTTCCCTTCCTTTAGCCCCCGAAGAAAGAGAAACCGACGTTCAAGGCAGGTCTCCTGGCTCTTGCCTCATCGCTGACGCGGCGCCTTCCCGTCCGTTCGGACAGTGGCAACAAGCCGCTTCGCTCCGCAATTACAGTGGCGGGACCGCGCCGGATTCGCACCGGCTTCCCGATTAAGCCCGTCCGCGCTTCGCGTCGGGGCGCCTTGCCGTCATTCGGCTATTCGATTCCTTCTCATGATAGACCCCCGCCGCCGCTTTGTCCATCGGAAGCGTCGAACAAGGCGACGAAGCGCCGCGCCGCGCGGGAGAGATAACGGTCCTTGAGCCAGACGAGCCCCACTTCGGACAGCAGGTCGGCGTCGCGGATCGCGCGGCATTCGATGCCCGCCAGCGGGAACGTCGACATGACTGACTTCGGCAGCAGCGCGGCGCCGAAGCCGTGGGCGACCAGCGTGAGCGCGATCGCCACGCTCGCGCATTCGCAAAGGACCCGGGGGCGGAGCTCCGCGTCCGCGAAGGCGCGCATGATCGTCTCGTGCATGACGACCGTGCGGTCCGTCTTCAGCGAGACGAGCGGATAAGCCGAGAGCTCGGCGAGGGACAGCGGCTCCGTGCCGGCGCTGACCGCCGGTTCGTCATACACCGGTCCGCTATGCGCCGGTCCGTCGTGCACCGATCCGCTATGCACCGGTCCGTCATGCAAAGGTTCGTCATGCGCCTGTCCGTCATGCACCGGTCCGCTATGCGCCGGTCCGTCGTGCACCGATCCTCCGGCTTGCGCCTGGACCGCGCCGCCCGCTGCTTTCCCTGCGCCCGCCGGCAGCAGCGCGACGATCGGGTCCGAAGGGAGCGGCCGGATCTCGTAGCGCGCCGCGCCGCCGGGGGCTTCGAACGGCAGCCGCGCGACGGCGATCTCGATCTCGCGGCGGTCCAGCCGCTCGCCGAGCAGGTGATGGTCGCCTTCGCTCAGCTTGAAGCTGACGTTCGGATACCGCTCCCTGAATCGGCCGAGCGGGCCGGGCAGCAGCGACGTGCAGGACACGACGGCGCCGACCGACAGTACGCCGCTCACGCCCTCGTCCAGCTCCCGCACTTCCGCCACGGTCTCCTCCAGCTGGCGGAGCAGTCCGGCCGCGCGATCCCGAAGACGCTCGCCGGCCGGCGTCAGCCGCAGCCGCTTGCCGGAGCGGTCGAAGAGCGCGACGCCGAGCTCCTCCTCGATCAGCCGCATCTGCCGGCTGAGCGGCGGCTGCTCCATATGAAGCTTTTTGGCGGCGGACGTGATCTGGCCTTCTTCGGCCACCGTCAAAAAGTAACGCAGCTGCCTGACATCCATCGTCCGCTCCTCCTCGCTTGATTCGTTTATCCATACCCTGAAGGTATGTTAATCGTATAAATCAGATATTTCAAATATATTCCCGTTCGCGTTATTCTACAAGCAACACGTTGCAGGAGGGAACGAAAATGGAACGAAGAGCGCAGGACGGCATGTCAATGAACGGAATCCGGGGGCTTCAGAGCCGGATGCCGCCGGTCAGAAAAAGACGCAAGGGGCGGACGTCGGCGGGGAACGGAGAGGGAGGAAGCCGCGCGTTCGCGGCGGATACGACCGTCGAATCCGCGGCAGGCGAAGCCGACGACGCTACCCGGAACATTTGTAACGTCTCCGCAGCGAACGGGGACTCGCCTCCACTTGCCTCTTCGCCCCCACCAGCGTCTTCGCCTCCGCCCGCGCCTACGCCGGCGGCCCGCAAGGTCCGCGAGCTGCTGGAAGGCCAGGGCGGGCTCGGCTTCGGACGTTATTTTACCGATCATATGCTGCTCATGGATTACGAGGAAGGCGCAGGCTGGGGCGAGCCGCGGATCGTGCCCTACGGACCGTTGCTGCTGGACCCGGCGGCGAAGGTTTTCCATTACGGACAGACGGTGTTCGAGGGCATGAAGGCGTTCAAGTGGAAGGACGGCCGGGCGAGGCTGTTCAGGCCGCTGGATCATGTCCGCCGCCTGAACCGTTCCTGCGCGCGCCTGTGCGTGCCGGCGGTGGACGAAGGGTGCCTGCTGCGAGCGCTTCGGCGGCTCGTGGCCGCGGACGCGGATTGGATTCCCGACGCGCCGGGCACCTCGCTGTATATCCGTCCGTTCGTCGTCGCGACCGAGACGCAGCTTGGCGTGGCGCCTTCCCGGTCCTATCGATTCGTCGTCATCTGCTCGCCTGTGGGGGCTTATTACGCCGAGGGCGTGCGTCCAGTCGCGATTTACGTGGAAACGGAACACGTTCGCGCGGTTGCCGGCGGCGTGGGAGACGCCAAGACGGCAGGGAACTATGCGGCAGGGCTCAAGGCGCAGGAGGCTGCCGCGCGGAGGGGCTGCGCCCAGGTGCTGTGGCTGGACGGCGTCGAACGCGAATACGTCGAGGAAGTCGGGAGCATGAACGCGTTTTTTCGCTTCGGCGACGAGGTCGTCACGCCGCCGCTAGGCGGGAGCATCTTGGCGGGGGGTTACCCGGGATTCGGTAATCAATCTGCTCCGGGACTGGGGAGTATCCGTCCGCGAGCGCCGCATTAAGATCGACGAGGTGGCGGCGGGCTTGCGGGACGGCACGCTGCGCGAGGCGTTCGGCACGGGCACCGCCGCGGTCGTCTCCCCGATCGGCAGCCTGCATTGGCGCGGAGTGCGGCGGACCGTCGGCGACGGGGAGCCCGGCGAGCTGTCGAAGCGGCTGTACGAGACGCTGACCGGCATTCAGCGCGGCGAGCTGCCGGATCCGCACGGCTGGATGGCGCTCGTGCCCGACGCGGCGAATAGCGCTGCCGTGGCGGACGAGGGCCGGCGATGATATCATCGGTGTAGAAGGCCTTCGGGCCCATCGTCCGGCTGCAGCCAGAGAGAAGGTCTGTTTTTTCTATGATAACGCTCATCGTCGCGCTCGCCGTCGTATTGCTGCTGGCGGTAGCCGTCTACGCCGTGCTCGCCTTGGATCCGGTATTCGGCGCGCAGGCTTACCGGGATCGCGGACATCGCCTCCACAAGTCTCCGCAGTTCAAGGACGGCAAATTCCGCTACCCGCTGCCGACCGCGATGGTGACGTCGGCAGCGGACTATCTGTCCATGCTGCGCGACTTCGCGAAGCGGCGGCCGAACGCCCGGCCCGCGCCCGGTCGCCTCCCCGTCGTGAAGCTCGACACGGCCGGGCTCGGCCGTCCCGGGCCGCTCCGCGTCACCTGGTTCGGCCATTCCGCGTCGCTGCTTGAGATCGGCGGCCGCACGATTCTCCTCGATCCGATGCTGGGCCGCGCGCCCTCGCCTTTCCCTCGCTTCGGCGGCAAACGCTATGCCGATACGATGCCCTTCGAGATCGAGGAGCTGCCGCCGATTGATGCTGTCGTCTTTTCGCACGACCATTACGATCATCTGGACTACGGCACCGTGCGGCGGCTCCATCCCAAGGTCGGCCGCTTTTTCGTGCCGCTAGGCGTTGGCGCGCATCTGCGCAGGTGGGGCGTAGACGAGAGCCGCATCGAGGAGCACGACTGGCACGAGACGTTCGAATGGGAGGGACTGCGGCTGTCCTGCTTGCCGGCCCGGCATTTCTCGGGCAGGGGGGCTGACCGGGCGGGACGCGACCTTGTGGTGCTCCTGGGCGATCGAAGGCGGGGGGCAAAAAGTATTTTTCAGCGGTGACAGCGGTTATGGACCGCACTTCGCGGAGATCGGCGAGCGATTCGGTCCGTTCGATCTCGCGCTCATGGAATGCGGACAGTACGATCCGCGCTGGGCGGCGATCCACATGTCGCCGGAGGAGACCGTTCAAGCACACGTCGACGTTAGGGGAGGAACGCTGCTGCCGGTTCATTGGGGCGCATTCACGCTGGCGCTGCACGAATGGAACGATCCGATTCGCAGGGCGTCCGCCGAGGCGGCCCGCAGAGACGTGCGGATCATCTCGCCGCGCATCGGGGGAGACCGTAGAGATCGACGGCGCGAACGTTGGGGCGACTGCGGAATGGTGGAGGTGATAGAGCCCTGTGCCCAAGGCCGTCTATGTCGCGCTTGTCCTGCTCAGTCTCATTTGGGGCGGTTCATTCTATTTTATTAAAATGCTGGTGGATGACTTCGGGTCGTGGGGCGTCTCCTTCCTCCGATCGGCATTCGGTCTTGTCTCCGTGACGGCGATCATGCTGGCGATGCGCAAGCCATTCGGGTTTCGCGGCGTCCGATGGCCCGCGATGGCGTTCGTCGCGATCGTGAACACCGCTTTGCCCTGGTTTCTCATCGCGCACAGCGAGACGCGGCTCGACAGCGGCGTCGCTTCGATCCTCAACGCGACGACGCCGCTCTGGACGATCATCATCGGCGTGGCCGCATTCCGTGCGACGTCGAACCGGTACCAGTGGCTGGGCATCGCGATCGCCTTCGCGGGCGTCGCGCTGCTGCTCGGCATCACGCCGTCCGCCGTCTCGTCGATCGACGCGGCGGGCCTGCTGCTCATGCTGGCAGCCACGCTATGCTATGGGCTGGGCTCGCAGCTGTCCAAGCGGGTGCTGACCGGCTACTCCATGTACCAGCTGACCTTCGGCACGTTGCTCTGCAGCACGGTCGCGAGCGGCGTCATGGCGCTCGTCGCCGAGCCCTTCCCGATCGAGAGCATCGGGGACGGCACGAACCTGCTAATGCTGTTGGGACTTGGCGTCTTCGGCTCGGGCGTCGGCTATATTTTGTTCTACTACATCATCCTGGCGGCGAGCGCCGAATTCGCCACGATGGTCACTTACCTCGTACCGTGCACGGCGTTGGTGTGGGCGTATTCGCTGCTCGGCGAGCACATCGGCTGGAATATGCTCGCGGGCTTGGTCGTTATTCTCGGCGGCGTATACTTGGCGGGAAGAAGAAGCGGGCATTGCCCGCGCTGCAAGCCGCGAAAATATCAAATCAATAAACGGAGCGGCCTCGCCAGTCTTTGACCGGGCGGGGCCGCTCCGCTTTTAACGAACATCGATCAGGCGCCCTTCCCGGGCGGAGATCCAATCATTTTCGCCTGGAGATCGTCCGCAGGCACCTGCAGCCATCCCGCCTTGTCCCGGATCGCGACGCGGTCGGCTCGTCGGCCAGCGGCAATCGGGATTGATTGGCATGTTTTTTTATGAAGGTAAGGTAAACCTAACGTTTTTTGACTATGGTCTGTTGTTTTTGGTCTAGGAAGCGTCCCGCGATTTTTTTAGAATTACAACTATAGGGAAATGAAAGCGCTTTATAATAGGGAACCGTTAAAGGCAAGCCATCAGAACCTGCTCCTCCGCCTTTACTACAGGAAGGGAATGATGTTCATGGACGCAAGGGTCGACCGCAAGGGAAAGCGAACGCGCTGGCGCAAGCACGATACCGAGCTGACGCTGCTCGCGCTCCCGACCACGATCTGGTACATTCTGTTCTGTTTTTTGCCGATGTTCGGCGTCGTCATCGCTTTCAAAGACTTCAAGATCCACGGTAATTTTATCCGCAATGTCTTTAACAGCGCGTGGGTCGGCTTCAAGAACTTCGAATTTCTTTTCAAATCGAACGATGCCTGGATCGTCATTCGCAACACGATCGGCTACAACATCATCTTCATTATTCTGGGCATCGCGGTCCCCGTCACGCTCGCGCTGATGGTCGGACAGCTGCACAGCCGCAAGGCGGCCAAGGTTTATCAGACGATGATGTTTCTGCCTTACTTCCTCTCCTGGGTCGTCGTATCCGCCGTGGTCTGGGCTTTTCTGAGCTACGACAAGGGGATCTTCAACCAATTTCTGTCCGACTTCAATCGAGATCCTAAGAACTGGTACATGGAAGCGTCCTATTGGCCCTATTTTCTCGTCTTCATGAATATGTGGAAAGGCCTCGGGTACGGCATGGTCATCTACCTGGCGACGATCACGAGCATGGATTCGACCTATTACGAAGCGGCCGTCATCGACGGCGCGACCAAGTGGCAGCAGACCCGGTATATTACGCTTCCCTTGATGAAATTCGTAATCGTGCTGATGTTCATCCTGGCGGTCGGCCACATTTTTTCCACGGACTTCGGCCTGTTCTTCCAGGTGCCGCGAGATTCCAACTCTCTTTACAACGTCACTACGACGGTAGACGTGCTCGTGTTCAAGCAGCTCAAGACCGCGACGGTCGGCATGGCTTCCGCCTCTTCCTTCCTGCAGTCGGTGCTGGGCTGCGCGCTGATACTGACCGCGAACTGGGTCGTTCGCAGAGTCGATCCCGATAGCGCGATGATCTAGAGAGGAGGCATCCCGATGTCCACGCAAACGAACTACGATTCCGGTCTCGAAAAATTCAATCGAATCGGCAGAGGAACGAACGTCGTGTTCCACCTGATCTTTATTCTGTTGGCGCTGCTGTGCCTCATTCCCGTCGTGGTGGTGCTCTCCATCTCGCTGTCCGACGAATCTTCCATTCGCGAAAGCGGATATCACATCCTGCCGAAGGTCCTGTCCGGGGATGCGTACAACTATATCGTGAAGCAGGGATCGATGATCACCCGGGCGCTCGGCGTCTCCGTGCTCGTCACGGCAGGGGGGCACGCTGATCGGCGTGCTGCTCACCACGTCGATGGGCTACGTGCTGTCGCGTCCGAACTACAAGCTGAACGGGCTGCTCACGTGGATCGTGTTTATCCCCATGATATTTAACGGCGGCCTCGTATCCAGCTACTACATCAATTCGTCGCTGCTGGGGCTGAAGAACACGATCTGGGCGCTCATCCTCCCGCTTGCCGTGTCTTCCTTTAACGTCATCATCTGCAGAACTTTCTTTAAATCGACGATTCCGGACGGACTGATCGAGTCGGCCGAGATCGACGGCGCCGGCCAGTTCCGCATCTACTTCACGATCGTGCTGCCGATCTCGCTGCCCGTCCTGGCGACGATCGGGCTCTTCCTCTGCTTCTCGTACTGGAACGACTGGTTCCAATCGCTGCTCTATATCGACGACCAGAACCTGTACTCGCTGCAAGCGCTGCTCAACAGCCTGATGAGCAACGTCGACGCGCTGGCGAGAAACGCCTCGACGATGGGCGTCAGCTACGCGCAACTCGTCGCCACGATGCCCAAGGAATCCGCGCGCATGGCCGTCGCGATCATCATCGTCCTGCCGGTCGCGCTGGCCTATCCGTTCTTCCAGAAGTACTTCATCTCCGGCCTGACGGTAGGCGCCGTCAAGGGATAACCGAAATAAGCCCGGATCGATCGGGTTTATCATATCTGCCATACAGCTACACGCTTAAATGACATGAGGGAGGAAAAAAAGATGAAAGCATTCATGAAATCCCCGCTGTTAATCGGCGCAGCCGCGCTGGCGATGACCGGCCTGGCCGGGTGCGCCAAATCGGGCAACAACAACGGCGCGAACGGAGCGGCAGCAAGCTCTCCGGCAGCCTCTGCGTCATCTGCGGCGTCCGCGTCATCGAGCGCGCCCGCCACGAAGTCCGGCGATATCCCCACGCTCGTCTGGTGGACGATCGGCGGGCAAATACCGGCCAACTACGACAAGGCCATCGAGAAGATCAACGAATATACGGCCGAAAAGATCGGCGTCAAAATCGATCTCCGCGTCGCCGGCTGGGGCGAATGGGATACGAAGATCAACACGATCGTCAACTCGGGCGAACCGTTCGACATCATGTTTACGAATAACGGCAAGTACAGCCAGCAGGTCAACATGGGCGCTTTCGCCGATATCTCCGACATGGTGCAGAGCGCAACCCCGGACTTGTACAATCTAGTGCCGAAGATGGTGTGGGACGGGACCAAGATCGGCGGCAAAGTCTATGCGGTGCCGACCTATAAGGACTCGTCCGCGACCCAGTACTGGGTATTCGACGACGCGCTCGTGAAGAAGTACAACATCGACCTCGCCGGCATCAAGACGATGCAGGATCTGGACAAACCGTTCCGCGACATCAAGGCGGGCGAAGGCAAGAGCTACTACCCGCTTTCCTTGACGCAAGGCGACGGGTTCAACGGCTTCTTTAACGCCTACGACGATATGACGCTCGGCTTCGCGCCGATCGGCGTCAAGACCGACGACGCCTCGCGCAAGGTCGTCTCCGTGCTGGAACAGCCGGATACGATGGCGAACCTGAAGCTTCTGCACCAGTGGTACAAGGACGGCATCGTCAATCCGGACGCGCCGACCAAGATCGAAGCCGATCCGTACCGTCCGTTCTTCAGCGCGCAGGCGTTCCCGGGCGCGGAAGTGAACTGGCAGATCAACGCGGGCATCGAGAAATACGACATGGTGAAAATATCGGGCCCGATCTACACGACCAGCACGATTCAAGGCTCCATGAACGCCATCTCCGCCAATTCGAAGTACAAAGAAGAAGCGCTGAAGTATTTGCAATTGGTCAATACCGACTCCAAGCTTCGCAACATGCTGGCTTTCGGCGAAGAGGGCGTCGACTTCGATTATGTCAGCGACAAAGTCGTCGAGCGGAAAACCGATTCCTGGCCGCTGGCCGCCTACACGCAAGGCACGTTCTTCAACCTGGCCGTCACCAAGGGCGCGCCGGAAGATCAGTGGGATCAGGTGCGCAAGCTGAACGAAGCCGCGACTTCCTCCACGATCCTCGGCTTCGCGCTTGACCTCACGGATCTGGCCACGGAAGTCGCCAACGTGAAGTCCGTCTGGAGCAAATACAGCTATGAGCTGGTCACGGGCGCTTCCGATCCGGAGAAGCAAGTGCCGAAAATCGCGGAAGAGCTGCGGAAGGCCGGCATGGATAAGATCATTCAGTCCGCGCAGGCGCAAATCGACGCCTACTTCAAGGCCTAAGTCTCAAAACGGATCAAAGAGCCCGAACGCGCCTCTCCGGACGTTCGGGTTTTCCGGTCTTGCATGCGGCGGACACGAGGATTGATTTATCCGAAGCATACGGTATATGGTTAGACTATGACTTCGTCAAAAGTCCGACAGCAAGGGAGCGCCGCATGTTTTCCTTTTTTCAAATCCAAATCTATCGCGGCAAGTTCATTGCTTTTGCGGTTTTTGCGTTTATCATGGGGCTGGGCTTAAGCGCGCTGGCCACCTACGTGTTGTTGGAGCAATGGCTCGAGAATGCGAAAAGCCAATCCGCCGACTCCTTTTACAGGGTGGAGAGCGCGCTGCAGAACGATTCCGAGCGGATCGACGCCTACCTGCAGCGGGTCTACTCCAACAGCGGCCTCGTGGCCGACGTTCGCTATTTTCTGGGCAACAGCGCGGAAGGCTATCTGACGGTCAGGCTCCAGAACAGCCGCTACGACCAGACGCTCGTTTCGTTTCCCGAGGATATGAAGGCATTTCTCGGCAACGGCGGGCAAAATCGCATCGTGCAGGTGAGCCTGCATACCGGGGAACAAGGCAACGTCGTGCGCTTTGGCAGCAGCGGGGGCACGAGCTTCAAGTTCAACGTGCCGAACACGGACGATCTGTTCCGGGAGACGATCCAACGCGGATTCGTCATTCGCAAGCAGCTGCTGGATCCGAACCAAATCTCGCGCCAGCTCGGCGAATTCCGGTTTCTCGTCAGCAGCGACGCGTTGTTCGCGGACGTGCAGAACAATCGGCGGGTCGCATCCGCCGCCGTCAGCCGTGCAGGCGACGTGTATCTCGCCGGCGGCGGGGACCGCGCCGACGCGGATTTGTTCCGCAAGGCCGCGGCGAACCCAAGCGGCCATGGCTTCATTCGCCTGGGCGAACTGGGCCGCGCGTATTACGTGGCCTATCCGTCCAAGGCGTTCAACTATCAATTCGTCAGCATCGTCGATTTGTCCGCGCTCGTCCGGCAGAAGGCGGGCATCCTGCTCATCGTATTCCTGGTCATATGGGCGGCCATGGGAAGCGGCCTGCTGCTGGCCGCCTACAATCTACGCGAAGCCGCGGGCTTCCTGCGCCGGATCATCCATTCGATCGAACGGGTCAAATCCGCCAACTTCACGCCCGTCAGCCCGGCGCGCTATCGGAAAAACGAATACGGAATGATCGCGGCGGAGCTGGACGATATGACGCTGCAGCTCAACAAGCATATTCAGACGGAATACCTGCTCAAGCTGAAGCAGCAGCAAACGGAAATGAAGGCGCTTCAAAACCAGATTAATCCGCATTTTTTGTACAATACGCTGGAAATTATCCGTTCCTCCGCGCTGTCGGGCCGTTCGGACGATACGGCCGAAGCGATCGCGACGTTGGGCGCGCTGTACCGCGAGATCGTCAAAAACGAAAATATCATTCCGCTGGGCAGCGAGCTGGCCTTGCTGCAGAAATATTTGAAGATCATGGAATTCAAATACCCCGACCGGTTTTTTTACCAGCTTAACGTGGACGAATCGCTGCTGTCCCTGCCCACCGTGAAGTTTTGGATGCAGCCGCTCGCGGAGAACTTTTTCGTCCATGGCTTCGATCCGGAACACGAGTTCAACCTGCTCGTCGTGAACGGCACGGCGCGCGCGGACGCCTACGTGCTGGAGATGGTGGACAACGGGACCTCGATCTCCAAGGAACGACTGGCCGAGATCCGCCGGCATCTGTCCCTTAACGAGGATTCGGCTACGGAGAGCATCGGCCTGCGAAACGTGTATACGCGGCTTCATTTTTTTCACGGCAAAGGCTTTGCGATGCAAATCGATAATAACGAGGAAGCCGGCGTCAAGATCACTCTGACCTTTGCGAAGGAGGCGTAGCGGATGTATAAGCTTCTGCTCGTGGACGACGAGCCGCAGATTCTGGAGGGCGTCAAGCGAACGCTGGATTGGGAGAAGCTCGGCTTCGCGCGGATCGAGACCAGCGAGACGTACGAGGGCGCGATCGCCAAAGCCGTGGAGTTCGGGCCGGACCTGGCCATCTTCGACGTGTGCATCGGCAAGGAGCGAGGCTATAACGCCATCCGCAAGCTGAAAGAAATACGGCTGCCGGCTACCTATATAATGATGAGCGGCTACGAGGAATTCGAATACGCCGTGCAGGCGATTCATTGCGGGGCCAAGGACTATCTGCTCAAGCCGATCGAGCGCGCCAAGCTGCAAGCGCTGGTGCAGCGGATTATCGTCGAAGATCTGAACGGTACGCTGGCGGGGGCGGAACCGGACGACCGTGACACAGACCCCATACTGGGCGTGCGCTACGACAGTCTGTCCAAGCTGACCAACCGCATTCTGCAGATGGTCAAGGCGGAATACGGGCACAATCTCAACCTCAAAACGGTGGCCGAACGCTTTCGCATGAACGGAACCTATCTTGGCCAGCTCTTTTTTGAAAGAAACGCAGATGAAATTTTCGGAGTACCTGATGGCCTACCGGATGTTCCGGGCGCGCGAACGAATCCAGACGACGGACGAGAAAATAGCGACGATCGCCCAGTCCGTCGGATACGCCAACCTGAACTACTTTTATACGCATTTTAGCGCGTACTTTCACAAATCGCCTTCGGATCTGCGGAGAAAGGAATAGCCGGCTATGCGATACCGACGAATCCGCGGCTCGATGCTCAAGGCAGCCATGCTTGCCGCTCTGCTGGCGCTGCCGCTGTCCGGCTGCATGACCGAATCGGCCGCGGGCGATCAGCCGGTTCAAGCGAGCGGCGCCGTCAATCTGATCTACTATACGATCGGCAATCCCGATCCCGACCTGAAGATGGTCAACGACAAGATCAATGAAGTGACGTCCAAAAAAAATCGGGGTCACGATTACTTATATCAAAGTAGGCTGGCAGGAATACAATGACCGGCTCCATACGCTGATCTCGACGGGCTCGCCGTTCGATATCGCGTTCGCCACCGATTATGCGGGCTTCGTGCAGCGGGGCGCCTGGCTGAAACTGGACGACTATCTGTCCGGTCTCGGCCGGGAGATGTACGACGCGATCGATCCCGTGCTGTGGCAGGGCGTCCGCATGGAAGACGGCGGGATCTACGGCGTGCCGACGAACAAGGAGCTGGCGGTCCGGATGCAGTGGATGTATCCGGAGTCGCTCGTACGGAAGTACGGCATCGATATCGCCAATTACGGCACGCTGGAATCGCTCGAGCCGCTGCTTGGCATGATCAAGGACAAAGAGCCTGCCTACCAGCCGATGGAGCTGGACAAGGATTCGCAGAACTTCTTCGCGCTGGACGGCTACGAGTACGTGACCGACAAGCCGCTTCCGCTGATGGTCCGATCGCTAGATCCGAAGGCGCCGGTGGTGGGCATCTTCGAGACGGAGGAAGCCAGGCAAGTGCTGGACACGCTCCGCGCCTACTATCTCAAAGGCTACATTAACGAGGATGCGGCCCTGCGGGAAGGCCAGAACCTGAAGCGGGGGAGACCGGGTATTCTGGAAGCCCGCGGGCGGCGGTCCGCTCGCGGAGAACAGCTGGAGCAAGGATCGCGGCTACCAGGTCGTCGCCCAGCCGGTAACGCCGCCTCTGATCACGACGGAGTCCGTGCGCGGCGGGATCATGGCGATCAACGCCAACTCCGCGCATCCGGCCGAGAGCGTCAAGTTCCTGAATTTGCTCAACACGGATCCCGAGCTCCGCAATCTGTTCAATTACGGCATCGAGGGCGTGCACTACACGCTGGACGACAACGGGAAGGTGCTGCTGAAGCCGTCGGGAAACGGCGGGGAGCAGGGCGGGACGGTCGGCTATGAAGGGGTGCAGTATACGCAGGGCAACTGGTTCATCCTCAAGACGATCGGAGGAGAGTACCCGGATCCGCTCGACAAATGGGACCAGTACCGAGCGGCCAACGCCCAATCCGTCAAATCCAAGCTGTTCGGATTCACGCCGGATCTGGCGGGCATGTCCATTCAGATCGACAACATCCGGACGGTGTGGGAAAAGTACTACCCGGGCCTGATGACCGGCAGCGTGGACGTGGATGCGGTGCTGCCCAAGTTCAACGCGGAGCTGAGGCAGGCAGGGCTGGACGCGGTGCGGGCGGAAGTGCAAAGGCAGCTGGATGCTTGGCGAGCGCGCCATACACCATAGGAAACGCAGCGAAGACCGCCGGCAGGGTGCCGGACGGTCTTCGTTTTTCGATTAACCCTTCACCGCGCCGGCGACGACGCCTTTGACGATGTATTTTTGCAGGAACATGAATACGACGATCGACGGCAGGACGGCCATCACCATGGCGGTCATCGCGTACTGCCAGTCCGACGTGTACTGGCCGACGAACGTGTAGGCCGCGAGCGTCAGCGTCTTGGTCGTCGGCGAGCCGTTGACCATGAGGAGCGGGAGCAGGAAGTCGTTCCAGATCCACATGACGTCGATGATGACGATCGTCGCCGTGACGGACTTGAGCAGCGGGAAGATGATCCGGAAGAACAGCCCGAAGCCGGAAGCCCCGTCGATCATCGCGCTCTCGTCGAGCTCCTTCGGTATGCCTTTGACGAACCCGTGATAGATGAAGACGGCCAGCGGAGCGCCGAAGCCCCAGTACAGCAGGCCGAGTCCCCAGGTGCTGTCGGACAGGTGCAGGAAGCGCGCGGTCTTGAGCACCGTGAGCATGATCGACTGGAACGGGATAAGCATCGGCATGATGCAGATGAAGTAGACGATGCCGCTCAGTCTAGACTTCGTGCGCGCCAGCCTGTAGGCCGCGATCGAAGAGACAAGGACGATGCCCGCCAGGCCCAGCACGGTGATGATCGTATTGTTCAGGAACAGGCGCGGGTAGTTGATGAACTTCCACACGTACGAGTAGTTGGCGAACGTCCAGTGATGCGGCAGCGCGATGACGTCGGACATGACCTCCTGGAAGCTCTTGAACGAGTTGAAGATCGCCAGGAAGAGCGGGTAGAGGAACACGAGGGAGAGCAGGACCATGACGATCTCGCCGATCCAGCGCGCGGCTTTGTTCGTAGCGGACATTAGGCCTCAACCTCCCTGCGCTTGAAGATGGTGAGCTGGATGACGGTGATGATCAGGACGGCGACGAACAGAATGAGCGCCTTGGCGGTGCCGTAGCCGTACAGGTTGTTCGTGAAGGTGTCGCGGTAAATGTCGTAGGCGACGCTGTACGTCGTGCCGCCGGGACCGCCTCCGGTGAGGGAGAGAATGACGTCGAACACCTTGATCGAGTTGGTCAGCGCCATGAAGACGGCGATCGTGATCGAAGGCGCGAGCAGCGGCAGCGTCACGCTGAAGAAGCGGCGGACCGGGCCGGCACCGTCCACGACGGCGGCTTCCTTCAGATCGCCCGGCACGGACTGCAGGCCGGCGATGTATATGACGAGGTAGAAGCCGATCGACTGCCAGATCGAGACGAACAGGACGGAGATGAAGGCCAGTCCCGGCTCCCCGAGCCAGCTCATTTTAAAAATATGCCAGCCCGTGCTGTTGCCGAGCGACTCGAAGCCCTGCATGAAGATGAACTTCCAGATGAAACCGACGATGACGAGGCTGAGAATGTACGGGATGAAAAAGGCTGCCCGCAGCCAGGTCTTCGACTTCAGCTTGGCGTCCAGGACGAGCGCCAGCAGAATGGCCAGCACGTTGATGAGCACGATATAGAGCACGGCGTACTTGACGGTGAACCAAGTCGCGTTCGTGAAGTTGGCGTCGCCGGTGAAGATCTGCTTGAAGTTGTCCAGGCCGATGAACTTCGGATGCTTGGAGATGCCGTTCCACTTGGTCAGCGAGTAGCGGACGGTCATGACGAACGGAATGTAAAAGGCGACGGCCACGCAGATCAGAACGGGCAGCGTGAAGAGGCCGAATTCCATTTTGGAGCGCCATTTGCGGTAAAACGAGGCCATAGCGGCACCTCTTTTCTCTTGTGGTATGACGGGTTTAGGCTATAATGCATTATAAAACGGCGCCGAATACGTCCTAAATGGATTTAAGTAATCACTTAAGGGTAATAAGGTGAACTGGAGGCAATTATGCAGACTTTCCCGCAATGGCTGCGGCGGACCGGGCGCCGGCTGCGCGAGGCGCCTTCCCGCAGGCTGGTGAACAAGCTGATCCTGCTGTTCACCTCCATCATCATCCTGATCGTCTCGAGCCTCACCGTCATCGCCTACAAGATCATCGAGCGGGAATCCGTGGCGAACAGCATCGCGAGCAACCGGAGCAACCTGAAGCTCGTGAACCAGAACTATGCCAAGTACATGAGCGAGCTCGAGCAGCTGTCGCTGCCGCAGATCGATTACGACCCGCTGATGCGCGCCATCGAGCGCGAGGGCGAAGACTATGCCTCCCGGCTGTATCTGGAGGACTATTTGCGTTCGCTTTTTTATGCGAGGTCCGATCTGCAGAGCATCTACTTGTACCTGGTGGACGAACGCAAGTATCTGTACGTCACCCGCGAGCGCTACAACGTGACGGTGCGCGCCGCGCTGGACGACGGCATCCCCGGGCAGGCCTGGTACGAGCGGGCGATGGCGGATCCGCACAACCGGAGCGCGCAATCGCTCGTCCTGTCGCGCGAGACCGGATACGGCACGGCGCCGGAGGGCGTGTATATGGCGTATCACCGGGTGCTGCGTTCGCTGAAGGATCGGCAGGCGCGCGCCGTCCTCAGCTTTTACGTGAACGATTCGGCCAAAAACGCGATCATGGCCGACATGCCCAAAACCGCGGGAGAGCACGCCATTCTGTTGGACGCGGACGACACGCCGTTTCATGTCGACGATCCCGGCTTCTATTCGGCGGCTGCCGGCGACGAAGACTTCGTCCGCTCGCTCCATGCGGAGGAGGATAAGGAGAGATTCAACTGGCATGGGCCGGACGGACGCTATCTGGTCGTCGAAAACGTCGACGCGCAGGATGGCTGGCGGCTCGTCAAGCCGATTCCGTTCAGCGAGATCTACCGGACGGCGGTGGAGGCGCGGCGCATCAGCATCTGGATCGGGTTGGGGTTCCTGGCCGTCGCGGTCGGGCTCGTCATCCTGACCTCGAACGCGATCACGCGTCCGCTCAAGCGGCTGTCCAAGGAGATGAGCCGGTTCGGCGCGGGCGACTTCGAGACGGTGACCGAGGTGCGCGGGCTCGACGAGATCGCTTATTTGTCCAAGCACTTCAACCTCATGGCGCGGCGGACGAACGAGCTGATCAACGAGCGGTACAAGATGAAGCTCACGGAGCAGAACGCGATCCTGAAGGCGCTGGAGGCCGAGATTAATCCGCATTTTCTGTATAACGCGCTGCAGGCGATCTCCACGAAGGCGCTCAAGAGCGGCAACGACGACGTGGCGGACATGGTGGACGCGCTCGCCGGGACGCTCCGCTACTGCATCAGCGGCAAGGACATCGTCTATTTGAATGAGGAGCTGAAGCACGTGGAAAGGTACATGATGCTGCAGAAGGCGAGATTCGGCAGCCGCGTCGTCATGTCGTACGACATCGGGGATGCGCTGCTCCAGCTGTCGATCCCGAAGCTGTCGATCCAGTCTCTCGTCGAAAACGCGATCAAGCACGGCGTCGAAAAGGTGCAACGGCCCGTCACGATCGCGCTATCCGTTTATATGGAGGAAGACCGGGCGGTCATCGCCGTGCGCGACGACGGGCCGGGCATCGCGCCGGACCGTCTGCGGGAGGTGCGGGCTTCCTTCGAACAGGCGTGGGAAGACCGCAGCGGCGACAGCATCGGGCTGCGCAATTTGGACGCGCGCCTGAAGCTGCTGTTCGGCGGGGAAGCGGGGCTAGAGATCGAATCGCTTGAGGCGGGCACGGAGCTGCGAATGCGAATTCCCGCGGGGGGGAGGCGGACGTCTTGTATAAAGCATTGATCATCGACGACGAAGAGCCGACGCGCGAGGCGATCCGCATCCTGGGCGACTGGCCGCGCCACGGCATCGGCGAGGTGCTCGAGGCCGCGGACGGCCAGGAAGGGCTGGCGCTGCTGGAGCGGGAGCGGCCGGACCTGGTGCTGGTCGACATGAAGATGCCGGTCATGGACGGGCTCGCGTTCCTGCAGGTCGTGGAGCGGGATTATCCCGACCTTTTCACGATCGTCATCAGCGGCTACAACGACTTCGACTATACGCGCCAAGCGATCCGCTCGCGGGTCGTCGACTACCTGCTGAAGCCGGTCAACCGGGGCGATCTCAACCAGGCGCTCGCCAAGGCGGCGGGCGTCCTGGACGCCCGGCGGGACAGCAAGCGGGACCACATCGACCGGGACATCGCGCTCAACATGTCGCTGCCGAAGCTCAAGGAAAACATCTACCTGTCGCTACTGGCCCGTACGTTCAGGGCAGGCAGCAGCGAAGCGTACCTGCGGCTCATCGGCGCCGACGATCCGGGGACGCGGTTCGGCGTGACCGTGCTGCGCCTTCTGAACCTGGAAGCGGTCGCGGCCGGCCGGTTCAAGGGCGAGACGGCGCTGCTTCACTATGCGGCGTCCAACGTCGTCGGCGAGTTCGGCGAGGCGGGCTTCCAGAGCTTCGGCCTGGCGAATCCGAAGCGGGACCGGGAGCTGATCGTCATCCATTCGATGACGGGCGGCTATCCCGAGGATCTCGCGTTCCGCGCCGCGCACTTCGCGCGCAAGATCGCGCAGGGGCTAAGCGACCTGTTCGGCATCCGCACGGTCGCTGGACTGAGCGGGCCCGGCGTCGCGGTCGGGGGATTGGCGGACGCTTACGGCGCCGCGTCCGAGGCGGCCGACGGCGCCGACCTGTTCCGCCGCGACGCGCTTCAGCCGGCGCCGCCCGCGGAACGCAAGGAGGCGGGCGCGGAGCGTAAGGACGCAGGGGCGGAGCGTAAGGATGCAGGGGCGGAGCGTAAGGATGCAGGGGCGGAGCGTAAGGATGCAGGGGCGGAGCGTAAGGACGCAGGGGCGGAGCGTAAGGATGCCGTCGCGCCGGCCGTTTCGTTTGCGGCGCGCATGCCGCAGCTGCGCGCGGCGATCGAGGCGGGCAGCGCGGCGCAGGCGCGGACGGTCGCCCAGCAGTTCCTGGCCGGCGTGCGGGAGCGGGGCCGCTTCAGCTTCAAGCAGGCGGACCGGCTGCTGGAGGAGCTGCTCTTCCTGCTCGGCGAGCTGGCGCTCGAGCTGGGCCTGCCGGCAGCCGGCGCTGTGGGCGGCGGTTCGGGCGGGGCGGCCGGGGACGCCCACGCCCAAGCGGCGGGCATTCGGGGCGACGGGGCGCTTGGCGCACTCGGCATGCTCGGGCTGTCCGCCGACTATGCCGGGTTCGACGAGTACGAGGCTTTGCTCTGCGGGATCTGCGAGCGGTACGCCGAGATGGCGCGCGCCGCGCTCTCGCCGGAGCGCGTCTTCGATGTGGGGGAGATCAAGCGCTACATCGAGCAGCATTACTTCGAGGACATCAAGATCTCGATGTTCACGGAGCGCTATTTTCTGAGCAGGGAATACCTGATGAAGCTGTTCAAGCAGCACTACGGCTTCGGCATCCACGAGTACGTGCAGAAGGTGCGCATGGACAAGGCCAAGGCGCTGCTCGACCGGCCGGAGCTGAAGATCCAGGAGATCTCCGAGATGCTCGGCTTTAAGGACAAAAATTACTTTTCCAAGGCGTTCCGCAACTACGTGGGGCTGTCGCCGTCGGAGTACCGGGCGCAGGGGACAGAAGCGCCTTAGGTTCTGCCGACGCAAACTGGAGGAGATAGCCGATTTTATCGGCTAACGAGGGTGCCGGGGGCGTGATCCTGGAGGAGATAGCCGATTTTATCGACTAACGAGGGTACCCGGGGCATGATTCTGGAGGAGATAGCCGATTTTATCGGCTAACGAGGGTCCCGGGGCATGATTCTGGAGGAGATAGCCGATTTTATCGGCTAACGAGGGTCCCGGGGCATGATTCTGGAGGAGATAGCCGATTTTATCGGCTAACGAGGGTACCCGGGGCATGATTCTGGAGGAGATAGCCGATTTTATCGGCTAACGAGGGTCCCGGGGCATGATTCTGGAGGAGATAGCCGATTTTATCGGCCAACGAGGGTGCCCTGGGCGTGATTCTGGAGGAGATAGCCGATTTTATCGGCTGACGGGGCCTCCCCAGGGGGGGCTCATGGCGCGCATAACTTCCCTTGTTCGAGAGAAGGGTAAAAAAGCGAACTGCCGGCCAGGCCGCTTTTTTACCCTTAAGAGATTACTTAAATGCATTGGGTTGCCGGCCGCGGTTCTTTAATATAGGCATCGTAGCGCAAAATCACAAACGAATCGGGGGCAACATACATGCTCAAAAAGATCGCGGGCGTATCCGTCAGCGCAGTGATGATGGCCGGTCTGCTGGCTGCATGCGGCGGCAACAACGACAACAACAACGCGGCACCGACCGGGTCGGCTTCGGCCAGCGCGGGCGCGTCGGCAAGCGCCTCGACAGGCGCTTCGGACAAGCCGGTCACCATCAACATGTTCACGGCTTCGCCGGAGTACACGGACGCTTTTAACGCCTATATCGCCGAATACAAGAAGGTCAAGCCGAACGTCACGATCAACCTCGAGATCATGCAGGCCGACTACAACACGGTGCTGAAGTCGCGCATCGCTTCCGGCAACACGCCGGACGTGTTCCAGACGACGGCAGGCGGAGACATCGACACGTTCGCCGAATACAGCGCGGACCTGACCAACGAGCCGCTCGCGGCAGCCATGACGGACGCGGTTCGCAGCAATATGACGTCCAGCGACGGCAAGGTGCTGGGCCTGCCGGTCAAGGGCAACCTGTTCACGCTGATCTACAACAAAAAGCTGTTCGAAGAAGCGGGCATCACCGAGGTGCCGAAGACGACCGCGCAGCTCGACGACGCGATCGCGAAGCTCGAAGCCAAGGGCATCACGCCGTTCGCCAACGCCTACAAGGAATGGTGGACGTGGAAGCACGTATTCCAACACTTCGTAGACGCTGCCGCGCTGGACGCAGGCACGGACGCCAAGTCGCTGGTCGCCGACTTCATCGCCGGCAAGACGACGTTCAAGGATCATCCGGTGCTGGCCGACAACTTCTTCAAGTTCGTCGATACCACGATCGCCCACGGCACCGACAAGCCGCTTGAGCGCGACAGCAACGCCGAAGTCAGCGACTTCGCAGCGGGCAAGGCCGCGATCATGACCGGCAAGGGCGCGTGGGACGAAGAAGCGATCGAGAAGATCACGCCGGACATCCAGATCGGCATCATGGGCTACCCGGTGAGCGACAAGCCGGAGCAAGCAGTCATCATCACGGGCGCCGACCAGGCGCTGCGCATCAACAAGGATTCCAAGGTCGCCCGCGAGACGATCGACTTCTTCAACTGGCTGTATACGTCCGAATACGGCAAGAGCTGGTTCTCCAACGTCGCGAAGGTCATCCCGCCGATCAAGGACGCGCCGCTGCCGGATCTGCAAATGCCGAAGGCCATGGACGAGATCCTGAAGACCGAGAAGTCCGGCGACCTGTCCGTCAACTACTCGCTGGATACGTTCCACCAGAAGTTCGGCGAGATCATGCAGGCGTATGTCGGCAAGAGCAAGACGAAGGACCAGGCGATCACCGAGATTCAGCAAGCGTGGACGCAGCTTGGCTCCGCACAATAATGAACGGAACGGCAAGGCGCCTCGCGCCGAACCGGCATAGAAGCACGCGAGACTCAGCCCTCCGGGACTGGGTTTTGCGCGTTTTCGGACCTTATTTATTTTAAATGAACGCAAGGAGCGTGCGCGACAATGAGCAAAGCGATCGAGATCGCCGAGAACGGCCTGCATTTATATATCGAAGTGACGGACGAGGGGGATGCGCGGCTGATGCATTTCGGACCCGAGCCGTATCGGCCGGGCGCCGTTGAGGACAAGCAAGCCCCCGGCTTCCGCCTGCTGGAGCTGCAGCTGACCGGCGAAGACCGCGCCGAGTATCATGGCCGCACGCATCGCGCGACCTATCCGGGCCTGCGCATGCAGTATCGTTCGCACACCGACGTGCGCGGCGGTCCGGGCCGCAAGCTCGAAGTGACGCTGACCGATCCCGAGACCGGGCTCGAGGCCGTGTCCCACTTCCAGTTCTACGACGGCATCGCGGTCGCGCGCTGCTGGACGACGCTGCACAATGGCGGCGCGGCACCGCTGGGCGTCGAGTACGTATCGACGTTCGCCTTGACGGGCATCGACAAAGAAGGCGCGCTGGACCGCGACGACAAGATGTCCGTCTCCATCCCGCATACGGGCTGGCAGAGCGAGCTGCAGTGGCGGACGTACTCGCTGCCCGAGCTCGGCCTGTCGCACGTGACCGACCGCAGCTCGAAGCGCATTACCTGCAGCAACACGGGCTCCTGGGCGGCCGCCGAGCATATCCCGATGGCGGTGCTGGACAATCGCGAGACGGACATGCAGTTGTTCTGGCAGATCGAGCACAACGGCTCCTGGCACTGGGAGATCATCGACCAGTTCGATTATTTGACGCTGCTCGTGAGCGGTCCGACCGAGCATGACAATCACTGGTGGCTGGAGCTCGCGCCGGGCGAATCGTTCGTCTCCGTGCCGGCGGCGGTCGGCGCTTCGCGCGGCGGCTTCGATGCGGCGATCGGCGAATTGACCCGTTACCGGCGCGCGATCCGGCGGCCGAACGACGACAATCGGCTGCTGCGCGTCATTTTCAACGACTACATGAACTGCCTCTGGGGCCAGCCGACGACCGAAAAGCTGCTCCCGCTCATCGACGCGGCCGCCGACATCGGCAGCGAGTACTTCTGCATCGACGCGGGCTGGTACGCGGACGGCGATTGGTGGGACGGGGTCGGCGAGTGGCTGCCGTCCAAGGCGCGGTTCCCCGAAGGCATCAAATACGTGCTCGACTATATCCGCGGCAAAGGCATGATCCCGGGTCTCTGGCTGGAGCTCGAGGTCATGGGCATCAATAGCCCGAAGCTTGCGGACGCGGACGACAGCTGGTTTTTCATGCGCCACGGCAAACGGGTCAAGGATCGCTCCCGCTACCAGCTCGACTACCGCAATCCGGCTGTCGTCGCCCACGCGGACGAAGTCATCCGCCGTCTCGTCGAAGACTACGGCGTCGGCTATATTAAGATGGACTACAACATCAACGCGGGCATCGGCACCGAGACGGACGCGGACAGCTTCGGCGACGGCCTGCTGCAGCACAACCGTGCGTATCTCGCTTGGCTCGACGGCGTCTTCGCGCGGTATCCGGACCTCGTCATCGAAAACTGCTCCAGCGGCGGCATGCGCATGGACTACGCCATGCTGAGCCGGCATAGCATCCAGTCGACCAGCGACCAGGAGGACTACGTGAAATACGCGGCGATCGCCGCCGCTTCTCCGTCCGCGCTGACGCCGGAGCAGTCGGCGATCTGGTCGTATCCGCTGCGCGAGGGCGACGACGAGGAAGTCGTGTTCAATATGGTCAACGCGATGCTGCTGCGCGTCCACCAGAGCGGCCACGTCGCCGAACTGAGCCCGCGCCGCCGCGCGCTCGTCAAGGAGGCGCTCGACTACTACAAGACGATGCGCGCCGACATCGCCGCGGGCCTGCCGTTCTGGCCGCTCGGCCTGCCGACGCAGCAGGACGACTGGATCTGCTTCGGCATTCGCGCCGAGGACCGCGCCTATGTCGCGGTCTGGCGTATCGGCGGCGAGGCGGCCGAGATTGCGCTGCCGCTGCCGTGGCTGGCGGCGGAGGCTGGAGTAGGCGCTGGCGGTGCGGTTGCGGTTGGCGGCGCGGGCAAAGTGCAGGCGCGCATCGCGTACCCGGCCGCGCACGAGGGCAGCGCCGTCCGTTGGGACGGCGAAGCCGGCGCGCTGCGCGTGACGCTGCCGCGGGAGCGGACGGCGCGGTTGGTGGAGCTGCGGTTTTAAGTCGGCAGCCGGAACGAATAAGAAGGCCGTCGCCCCTTGCGGGCGGCGCCCTTTTCGCGTCCGGCGGCCTTCTCCGCTGCAAGTTTAGGCTTGCGAACATACATCCCGAGGCGAGCGGAATACAATAGTGAATATCTTCCGTTCCGCTCGACGGGGAGCATGAGGGAAGCCAAGGCGTCGAATCATCTTCTTGTGAAAGCGTAGCCAAACTGAATGCATGAGCCTGTAGAGAAGGGGGCGGCCCACGATGAGTACGCGATTGTTGTCCGAATCGCTCGTGCGGGAGCGATTTCCTCATCTGCGATACGTGAGGATCCATACGAGCGGCAAGCAGACGGCGACGATCTATGCCTGGGACGACCAGCTGGAACTGCGCGAGGAAGATCGGGCGAATCTGCTGAAGTTCGCATCCGCGTATCTGACGCCGTTCGTCTGCTTCAAGGTGAAGCCGTACGGGCTGACGAAGGAGGAGCGGGTGCCTGCCGCGCCGGAGGTGCCGGACGATGTCAGGGAAGCGGCGATGCACCGCGGCTCGGACCTGCACGACATCATCGACGTCGTGGACCGCATGCTGGCCGGCGGGCGCCTCTCGTTCGAGCGCTACGACCGGTCGAATGCGATCGTGTATCTGACGATCCGCTCCACGCTACCGATCTCGCCGATCGAGCGCGAGCTACTCGGCGTGTACCTCTATGAGTTGCTGCCGCTAGGGACGCAGTCGAGTATTCAATATATATAGTCATGCAAAAGTGGCTCGCGTATCGAGCCGCATGTAACGAGGGGGTGTCTCAGGGTCAATCATTTGACCCGAGAGATAGCCCCGTTTTTCTGCAACTCTCCTTCTAGCGAACGTGACAACTATTGATCTACGTGCACACTTTGAGCGCCACATTCCCGCGAACGTGCCAATTTAGATTCACGGGCACCCTTTGGAGGCTACTACCTTTCTTCTGCAGCGTTACGAGCTCCCCCCTCTATCTACACCCTTGTTCTTGATCCTTTACATATCTTTTACAAATTAAGCGATCATCTAGCGATATCATTTACTATACTTGCAGAGAATGCGAACCGAAGGGAGAGCGAGCATGTTGAACAGGAAGACTGGCTGGAGCAAAAGATCGTCGACCGTGACGGCCGCGGCGGTATTGGTCTCTCAGGTGTTCGGGGGGATTCGGCCTGCTGGCGGCGGACAAGGCTGCTGCGGCGACGGATGCGCCGCTTCACGTGCGGATCATGGAGACGACGGACCTGCACACGAATGTTCGCGGCTTCGATTATTTTAAAAACGCCGAGTCGGTAGCGGTGGGACTGGACCGAACCGCGACGCTGATCAAGCAGGCACGCGTCGAGCAGCCGAATGCGCTGCTGTTCGACAACGGCGACTTGCTCCAAGGCACGCCGCTCGGCACCTATATGGCCAAAGTGGACAAGCTGTCGAGCCCGGGCAGCGTCCATCCGATGTACAAGGCGATGAACCTGCTCGGCTACGACGCCGCGACTTTCGGCAATCATGAATTCAATTATGGATTGGATTTTCTAGACAAAGCCGTCTCCGGCGCCAAAGACCGCTCCGGCGATCCGCTGCCGTATGTAAATGCCAATATTTACGTGGACGACAATCACGACGGTGTCGCGCAGCCCGAAGAGACGACCAATCAATACGATCCTTATCAAATCCTTACCCGTACGTTCAAGGACGACGCAGGCGTCGACCAGACCGTCAAGATCGGAGTCATCGGCCTCGTGACGCCGCAGATCATGGATTGGGACAAAGCCAATCTGTTCGGCAAAGTCGTGACGCGGGATATCGCCGAGACTGCGGCGCATTTCGTACCGCTCATGAAGGCGGAAGGCGCGGACATCGTCGTGGCGCTGGCGCATACGGGCTTCGATTCGAACGCGGTCGAAGGCGACCTTTCGGAAAACGACGTCAACGCGCTGAGCAAGGTGCCCGGCATCGACGCGATTACGTTTTCCCATACGCACAAAATCTTCCCGACGGCGAGCAACGCTTCGCTGGACGCCTTGTTCAAGGACCCGGCCACGAACCAGCCGTACAATTCGCCGAGCAGCGTCGTGAACAACGTTTACGGCCTCGGCGGCGGCACGATCAACGGCGTATTCGCCGTACAGTCGGGCTTCGGCGGCGCGAACCTCGGTCTCATCGACCTGAAGCTCGTCAAGGACGCGGGCGGCAAATGGACGGTGGACAAGGCGGGCTCCCAGTCGTCCACGCGTTCGATCTACCACACGGTCGACAAAGTCAATATTGCCGACGTAAACGCAGACCCGGCGGTCGTAGCGGCGGTAGATGCCGAGCATCAAGCGACCATCGCCTATACCGGGCAAGAGCTCGGACAGACGGACGCGCCGATCAACAGCTACTTCGCGATGGTGCAGGACGATCCGTCGATCCAGATCGTGACGGACGCGCAGAAGTGGTACGCGGAGCAGTCGGTGGCAGGCACGGTATACGAGGGATTGCCGATCCTGAGCGCGGGCGCGCCGTTCAAGGCGGGGCGCAACGGACCTTCCGAGTACACGGACATCGATACGGGTCCGCTGACGATCCGCAGCGCGAGCGATCTGTATCTGTACGACAATACGCTGAAGGCGGTCGTAATCAAGGGCGCGACGGTCAAGGAATGGCTGGAGATGTCCGCGGGCGCCTTCAACCAGATTTATCGGACGAAGTCACTGCCTCAGCCGCTGCTGAACCCCGCATTCTCCGTCTTTAACTATGACGTCATCGACGGCGTCACTTATCAGATCGACGTGACGAAGCCGACCAAGTACAAGCCGGACGGCAGCATCAACGACGCATCGTCCAGCCGGATCGTGAACCTTGAATACAACGGCGAGCCGATCGATCCGGCACAGGATTTCATCGTCGTCACGAACAACTACCGCGCAGGCGGCGGAGGTAACTTCCCGGGGCTTAAGGGCTCCACGCTGGCCATCGATTCCCAGGACGAGAACCGTCAGGTCCTGATGGATTATATCTCGCAAATGAAGACGGTAAGCCCGAGCGCGGACGGCAACTGGACGTTCGCGCCGATCGAGGGCATGGTGAACGTGACCTTCACGAGCGCGCCTGCGGCCGCGAAGTACGCGGGGCAGACGAACGGCAAGATCGCGGACACCGGAAAGACGAACGATAAAAATTTTGAAGTTTACGATCTGCAGCTGAGCGAGTCGGCGCCGACGCCGACCAAGCCGGTCGAAGTGCATCTGATCGGCATCAACGACCTGCACGGCCAACTGGACACGACTTCGATCGTGAACAACAAACCGGCGGGCACGGCAGCGACGCTCGCGACGTATATCAAGGAAGCGCGCGCCAAGTATGAGTATAGCCTTCTCGTTCATAACGGCGACTCCGTAGGCGCGACCGCGCCGGTCTCCTCGCTGGAGCGCGACGAGCCGACGCTCGAATGGATGAACCTGATGCAGTTCGATATCGGCACGCTGGGCAACCATGAGTTCGACCAAGGCGTGGCGGCATTGAAGGCGCAGCTGTACGGCGGCACCGATCCCGTAGGCGGAAAGATCACGCATAAAGGCGTGAACTTCGACTATATCAACGCCAACGTCGTAGACGAGAAGACGGGCGAACCGATCATCGCGCCTTATGCGGTGAAGGAGATCGGCGGCGTAAAGATCGGCTTCATCGGCGTCGTCACGATGGCGACGGTGACGAAGGTGTCGCCGGAGGGCCTGAAAGGCGTTAAGCTGGTCGATCAGGCGCCTGTCGTGAATAAAGCGGTGGATGAGCTGAAGAAACAAGGCATCAAGAGCATCGTCATCTTAGCGCACGATCCGGCGACCACGAACGCGACGACGGGCTTGACGACCGGCGAAGCCGCGGATCTGGCGAACAGCGTCGACGACGAGGTCGACGTGATCATGGCCGGCGACAACCACGCGCTAGCCAACGGTCTCGTGGACGGCAAGCTGGTCGTTCAAGCCTACTCCTACGGTACGGCTTTCGAGGACGTCAAGCTGATCATCGACCCGGCGACGGGCGACATCACGAGCAAGTCGGCGACGGTCACGACGACGTTCCAGGACGGCGTGACGCCGGATAAGGCGACCGAAACGTTGGTAAACAGCTATCTCGACAAGCATCCGGAGCTCAAAAATCCGGTCGGCACGACGGACGGAACGATCGTCCGGACCGACGCATACAACAATGAGGCGCCGCTGGGCAACCTGATCGCGGACGCCATGCGCAGCGCGTTCCCCGGCTCTGACTTCGCGTTCATGAACCCGGGCGGCATCCGTGCGGACCTCCCGAAGGGCGAAGTGAAGTTCGGCGACTTGGCCAAGGTGCAGCCATTCGGCAACACGCTCGTGAAGCTGACGCTGACGGGCGCACAGATCCGCACGCTGCTCCAGCAGCAGTGGGGCGTCAAGGCGGACGGCACCGCGGACACGAAGACGCTGCAAATCTCGGGCCTGAAGTATACGGCCTATAAGGATTTGCCTGTCGCGCAGCGCGTCACGAGCCTGACGAAGACGGACGGCACGCCGATCGAAGACAACAAGGAATACACGGCAGTCGTCAACAACTTCATGGCTGCCGGCGGCGACAACTATAAGGTCCTTACGGAAGCCAAGAGCGCGGTAGTGGGCCCGACCGATCTGGACATTTTCTACAAGTACATCGTGGATACGTTCAAGGGCGGACCGATCACGGCGAAGATCGAAGGACGCATCGACAATAAACCGGGGACGCCGCCGGTTACGCCAGGCAACCCTGGCAACCCGACGCCTACGCCTACCCCGACCCCGACGCCGGGCGCACCGGTGAAGGTGAGCGTCGAAGCGAAGGACGTGCCGAAGGCGGAGAACGGCGTCGTGAGCTTGCCGGTGACGATTCCGGCCGGCGCGGCCGACGTCAGCATCTCGCTGCCGCTCAACATCGCGGAGCTGGCTGGCGCAGGCAACAAGATCAAGCTCGAGCTGGACGGCGTGACCCTGTCGCTTCCGGCCAAGGTGCTGGAGGATACGTCGAAGCTCGTCGCCGGCGATGCGGCGAAGGATGCGACGCTGTCGCTGAATTACAGCCGGTTGACGTCCGAAGCTTCTAACTCGCTGCTCGCCGGCGCGCAGAACGCCAACTTGAGCATCAAGCCGGCAGGCGCGGTGACGAAGCTCGGTCTCTCCGCCATAGCGAAGGATGGTACGACGGCAGGTACGCTTAGCCGTTTCGCAGAGCCTGTCTCGATCGCGATGAAGGTCGACAGCGGCGCGAACGCGAAGCTGACGAACCTGTACCGCATCGACGGCGGCAAGCCGGTCTACGTGAAGGCCAAGCTGCAAGGCGGCCTGTTGACGACTGAAGTGACGCAGCCGGGCACCTATGCAGCGCTGACGTACGACCGCAGCTTCGCAGACGTGGCTGCGTCCTATTGGGCGAAGGACGTCATCGCGGAACTGGCTGCCAAGCAGCTTATCGACGGCATGGACACCGCGAACTTCGCGCCGCAAAGGCAGATCACGCGCGCCGAATTCGCCAAGCTGCTGGTACAGGAGTTCGGGCTGCAAGCCCAAGGCGCCGGCACTTCCTTCACGGATGTAGCGTCTGGCAGCTGGTATGCCGAAGTCGTGGGCATCGCGTCCGCGAACGGTCTCATCACGGGCAAGGGCGACGGCAGCTTCGCGCCGAACGCGCCGATCACCCGCGAGGAGATGGCCGTCATGCTGGCGCGTATCCCGGCGCTGAAGTCTGGCGGCACGACCGGTACCGCCGGCTTCAAGGACGGCGGCAAGATCAGCAGTTGGGCGCAAGGTTCGGTCGGCCGAATTCTGGACGAAGGCCTGATGCAAGGCCGCGGCAACGGCGTCTTCGCGCCGCAAGGCTTCACGACGCGCGCCGAAGCGGCGAAGGTCGTGCACGGCCTGCTGGTTACGGCGGAGTCGGGCGGCGGCTTCTAACGACTACGCTTCAGGCGAATCGAATACGGCTGGATCATCAAGCTCCCGGGCGCTTCGGCCCCGGGGGCTTGGCGTCTTTAAGGGAACTATTATAAGCTGTAATGAAGAGGTGAGACGGCATGCAGCCCTTTACGGCGCGAGTAGTTGAAGTTATTAAGGCAATACCGGCAGGCACGGTCATGACATACGGGCAAGTGGCGGCCGCGGCAGGCAGTCCGCGGGGCGCGAGGCGCGTCGTCTGGGTGCTTCATTCGCTGAGCGAAGCGCATGGTCTTCCGTGGCATCGGGTCGTGAACGCCAAGGGCGAGATCGCGCTGCCGGGCGACGAAGCGCGGTATACGCAGCGCGCGTTGCTAGAGCAGGAGGGCGTATCGTTCGACGGGGATTACCGCGTAGACCTTGCGCAGTGCAGATGGGATGGGGCGAACCCGGAAGGGGAGGGATAGCGGATGACGGCGAAAATACTGGTCAGCGCATGCCTGCTCGGTCAGCAGGTGCGCTACGACGGCGGAGGCAAGCTGTGCGAGGATCCGAGGTTCTCGCGCTGGCAGGCGGAAGGCCGATTTGTGCCGGTGTGTCCCGAAGTCGCCGGCGGACTGCCGACGCCGCGGCCGCCGGCGCAGATTCGGGGCGACCGGGTCGTGACCGAACAAGGGGAGGACTTTACGGAGGCGTTCGAGAGAGGCGCCGAGATCGCGCTGCAGGCGGCGCGAGCGCATGACGTGGCGCTGGCGATTCTGAAGCAGAGCAGTCCCTCCTGCGGCAGCCTGTTCGTTTACGACGGTACCTTCAGCGGCGCGAAGCGCCAGGGCGAAGGCAGGACGGCGGCGCTGCTGCGCAAGCACGGCTTCAAGGTTTTCGGAGAGGACCAGCTGGAAGAGGCCGAGCGGGAGCTCGCCCGGCTGGAGCGGGAAGGGACGGTGCCGAAAAGGTGAAAATCGCGTACAGGACGATGGAGATCGCCGATTACGACGGAGTGATCGCGCTATGGCGCCGGATCGAAGGCTTGGCGCTGAGCGAGGCGGACGAGAGAGAGGCGATCGCGGCCTATTTGCGCCGCAACGAAGGCATGAGCTTCGTAGGCGAAGCGGACGGCGCGCTGGCCGGCACGATCTTGTGCGGCCATGACGGACGGCGCGGCTACGTGTATCATGCAGCCGTAGATCCGGCCTATCGCGGGCGGGGGATTGCCCGGCAATTGGCCTCCCTCAGCCTGGACAAGCTGCGGGAGGCCGGCATCGGCAAGTGCCACCTTTTCGTGCTGGAGGACAATGACGCGGGCGCCGCCTTTTGGACTGCGACCGGATGGCAGCGCCGGAGCGGGTTTTACGTATACTCCCGAGACGTATAGCGAGCTCGTCAATTAAGACGCGGCGGCAGGCTTAGCGCCGTAGAAAACGGCGAAGTCGAGATATTTATACATGCAGTCCGCGTCCTGAAATCCTGCCTCCGTCATCCAAGCGAGCTGATCGCCAAGCTTGGCGTTGATATCGACGCCCCGCCGCTCCACGGAAGCATCGATGGCCGATTGGGGCAAGCCGCTGGCGGCGATCTCGGCCAACCATCTTTTGCGATAGTAGGCGTCGGAGGCAGGCGTCGTGCCGGCGACCTGGTCCGCGTTGACGAATACGCCGCCGGGCGCCAGCGCTTGATACAGTTTTTTTGAACAACTCCCGCTTGGACGCGTGGGTCAGATGGTGAATCGAGAGCGACGATACGATGATATCGTAGCTGCCCGGGGCGAACGTATAGTCGGAATAGTCGGCTGCGATGAACGCGGCATTCGGGTCGCCTGCGAACCGCTCGCGGGCGATGTCCAGCATGCTTTCGCTCATATCGATCAAGGAGAGTCGGGCCGCGGGCAGTTTGCTTCGCACCATCGCGGCCATCAGGCCGGTGCCTGCGCCCAAGTCCAGTACCCGAGGCGAGGCCTCCGCGCTCTCGGCCAGCGCGACGGCCATGCCGTAAAAATCGTCATAGCAAGGGATGAGCCCTCTTCTCTGCGCGTCGTACTGGCTGGCGGCGGCGTCGAATTGTTTTTTCACGTTCGGATTCATCGTAGGTCCTCCTCGTTTTGTCGACTGCCTTAATCATAGTGCCGCTTCTTCGCGAAAGGAAATATATAAAATATACACTGTTTATAGTTATGAACTATGGGGTAAGTGATTTGACTAACGGTCGTCGGATCCTGCGAAATTTGGCGAATCCTGTCTGCCCTTTGCGGCTAAGATCGCCTATAATCGGAGTAGATTGTAAAAAACGGCTATGACGGTACATTTGCCGAGGGGTGATGCCCATGAATCGTGCGTGGACGCAGAATGCCAAGATTCTAATCGTAGACGATCAGCCCACGAATATCATGCTGCTGGAGCATGTGCTGCGAAGAGCCGGCTTCGGTAATCTGCATAGTACGACCGACTCGACTGAGGTTGAGCCGCTCTTCTGCGAGCTGTCGCCGGATATCGTGCTGCTTGATCTTCACATGCCGGTCGTCGATGGGTTCGCCGTGCTCCGGCAGCTGCGTCCGCTGATTGGAGAGAGCAGCTTTCTGCCTGTCGTGGTGCTGACCGCCGACGACTCCCCGGGCGCTCGCAAAGAGGCGCTTCATCTGGGCGCCAACGACTTTATCACGAAGCCGCTCGACGCGTCCGAGGTCGTGCTCCGCATCGACAACTTGCTGAAGACGCGTTATTTTTATTTGCAGATGCAGGAACAGAACCAGTCGCTCGAACGGCGGGTCCAGGAGCGGACAGCCGAGCTGGAACAGGCTAAGCTTGAAATTCTGCACCTGCTCGCGCGCACGGCGGAGTATCGCGACGACGAGACCGGCCAACACACGCAGCGCGTCGGGCGCATGGCGCGCGACGTTGCCGTCGCGCTGGGACTGCCGCAGCAGGAGGTTGAGCTGATCGAGCAGGCGACGCCGCTGCACGACATCGGCAAGATCGGCATCGCGGACGAGATTTTGCTGAAGCCCGGGCGCTTCACGACCGAGGAGTTCGAGCAGATGAAGCGGCATACGCTGATCGGCGCGTGGATCTTGGAGACGAGTTCGTTCCCGGTGCTGCAGATCGCGGGAGAGATCGCGCTGACGCATCACGAAAAATGGAACGGCGGCGGCTACCCGCGGGGCCTTAGCGGGGGCGGAGATCCCGTTGTCGGGGCGGATCGTCGCGATCGCCGACTTCTACGATGCGCTCACCCACGAGCGGCCGTACAAAAAAAGCGTGGACGCACGAGGAGGCTATCGCCGAAATTCGCGCGCAGCGCGGCATTCATTTCGACCCGGACGTCGTGGACGCCTTCCTCGACATTTTGCCGGCGCCCGTCTCGTCTTGAACTCGGACGACGCGGTCTATCAGGCATGCTAACCAACGTACGTTTCAGTCCTGTCCGCGCGGCGGGGCTTTTTTGGTGTTTTGGGTATAATACCTTAATTAGGCATTGGCATGCTTGGGACGATGGTATAACGGAGGAGGATGCGGACTTGTTCGATTGCGCAATCATAGGCGGCGGCCCTGCGGGTCTCAGCGCCGCGCTCGTACTGGGCAGGGCAAGACGATCCGTCGCGCTGTTCGACGAAGGAAAGCCGCGCAACCGGGTGGCGTTGGCCTCGCACGGCTTTTTGACACGGGACGGCACCTCGCCGGCCGCGCTGCGGAAAATAGCGCACGACGAGCTGGCCGCTTATCCGAGCGTTCGCGTCTGCGGGAGCCGGGTGGAGGAAGTGGCGAGGGAGCCTGACGGCAGTTTTCGGTTGACGGATGCGGCGGGAGAAAGCTGGCGGGCAGCCAGGCTGCTGCTGGCCACGGGGTTGAAGGAGCTGCTGCCGGAGATCCCGGGGCTTCGCGAATTTTACGGCAAGAGCCTGTTTTGCTGCGCTTACTGCGACGGCTGGGAGATGCGGGACCGTCCGCTCGCGCTCGTCGCGGGCAACGATCATACGTTCCATCTGGCCAAGACGGTCTTTAATTGGAGCAAGGACCTGCTCGTCTGCACCAACGGCTACGATTCGCTCGAGCCTGCGGAAGAGCGGGCGCTGCGGGAGCGCGGCATACGGATCGACCATCGCCCGATCGAACGCTTCGTCGGCGAGGAGGGGCAGTTGTCCGCCGTGCGCTTCGCGGACGGGGAGGAGGTCGCGCGCGCGGGAGGCATCGTCGCCGAGCGGCTGCGTCAGGCGGCGCCCTTCGCGGAGCGCCTCGGCTGCGCGATAACGCCTTACGGCGGCATCGAGACGGACGGCGCGGGCCGGACGAGCGTGCCGGGCGTGTACGCGGCGGGGGGATGCTGCATGCATCATGCCGGCGCAGCTCGTCGTAGCCGCCGCCGAAGGCTCGCGCGCCGCGATCGGCCTCAACGAAGATATGACGGACGAGGCGTTCGCTTGAGGAGCCGGCAAGGCAGGCTGGCAGGCAAAGTATAGGCGAGGAAAACGCGGTTGCGTGGAGCGGCGTTGACTGTAAGCGAGACAAGCAAGGTTGCGGCAGGGAAAAACCTGGATAGTTGGTCTACAAGCGAGGAAAGCGCGGCTGCGTGGAGCGGCGGTGCCTGTAAGCGAGACAAGCGAGGCAGCAGCCGGGGGAAAGCTGGTTAGTTGGTCTACAAGCGAGGAAAGCGCGGCTGCAGTTGGCCGAGGTAAAGAAGACGCGAAATAGCGGTTGGTCGATCCGCGTGCATGACGGGCGGATGGCAACCGCTATTTTGCTTTTAGAGGCCCGACCTAGGGTTGCGGCCGACGTAGCGCTGGTCACGCTCTACAAGCCGTAGCGCGTCCGCAGCGAGGCGGCCATCTCCTCGATCTCGTCCGGCGCGGGCAGGCGCAGCGCGGCTTCGGCGCTTGCGATTCCGGCCGGCGTCTGATGCGCGCGGATGACGTCCTTCACGGCGGCTGCGAACCGCGCGGCAAGTCCCGAGCCGCTGCTGCCCGTCGCGCTCGCGCCACCTATTCCGCTTCCCGCGCCCGTCAGCTCCGCGAGGCTCGCCATCCGGTCCGTGCCCACGTCCGGGTACGCGGACGGGTCGGCGCCTTCGGCCGCCAGCCCGTAAAACTCCCGCACGACCCGCGCCCGCTCGTCGCCTTTGCCTTCGGCGATAATGAAGGCCTGCACGTTGTAGGACTTCACCTGTCTGCGCTGGGCGATGCCGCAGAACTTGCGGCCCCCGATCGACAGGTCGAAGTCCCCGGGCAGTAAGAGCCGACGACTTCGCCCTTGGAAGCCTCTCCGCCTAGCTGCCCGACGGCGAGCCGGATCAGGTCGTACATGCGCTCGAAGTCGCCGTGGAACGCCATGTCTTCGGCCCTGTCCTTCGGGAGGATGAGCGACAGGTTGACGACGCCCGGATCGAGCGGCACGGCGGCGCCGCCGGAATTGCGGACCGCCACGCCGTAGCCGAGGCCGGCGAGCCGGTCGGCTGCCTCCCGCGCACGCGGGAGCCGGCTGTCCCGCAGGCCAATGACGAACGCCCGGGGATGTCGCCAAAGATGGCAGATCCCCGGGCCTCCGGCACCGGTCGCGCGGCACAGCAGCTCGTCCAGGGCGAACGCATACAGCGGGTCCTCCGCCGCCAGCCGGTCCGTCCGGTCGAGGATCAGCAGCCCGGACATCCAAGCGCGATCGTGAGCGGGGCCGCCGGCCCGCACGTCAGCGTTGCCCGCAAGCGCTGCGCTCATGCCGTTCCCGTTGTCCGCATCATTCACGCTCGCACCGCCGCCTTCAGCCGCCTGCTCCGCGCGCCCGCCAGTCCCGTTATCCACGCGCTCGCCGCTCATAGCGCTGGACGATGTCGACGATGACCTTCACGGCCTGCACCATGTTGTCGACGGAGGCGAACTCGTATTTGCCGTGATAATTCTCTCCGCCGGTGAAGATGTTCGGCGTCGGCAGTCCCATGTAGGACAGCTGAGACCCGTCCGTGCCGCCGCGGATCGGCTTGATGATCGGCGCGATGCCGAGACCCTCCATGGCTTCCCGGGCAATGTCGACGATGTGCATGACGGGCTCGATTTTCTCCCGCATGTTGTAGTACGAATCCTTCATCGTCAGCTCAATGCTGTCTTCGCCGTACGTCTGGCGGAATTCCTCCGCGATATTCTCCAGCACATGCTTGCGCCGCTCGAACAGGCTCCGGTCATGGTCGCGCACCAGGTATCGCAGCGTTGTCCGCTCCACGTCGCCTTCGATCGACTGCAGGTGATAGAAGCCCTCGTAGCCTTCCGTGAATTCGGGCGCTTCCGCCTCCGGCAACCGGGCATGAAAGGCCATCGCGATCTTGGCGGAGTTGACCATCTTGCCTTTGGCGGTGCCCGGATGCACGTTGGTGCCGTTGACGGTCACGATGGCTCCCGCGGCGTTGAAGCTCTCGTACTCCAGCTCGCCGAGCGGACCGCCGTCCATCGTGTAGGCGTACTTCGCGCCGAATGCGGCGACGTCGAACTTGTGCGGGCCTCTGCCGATCTCCTCGTCGGGGGTGAACGCGATGCGAATGCGGCCGTGCTTGATCTCCGGATGGCGGATCAGATAGGCCATCGCGGTCACGATCTCGGCGACGCCGGCTTTGTCGTCCGCTCCGAGCAGCGTCGTGCCGTCGGTCGTAACGAGCGTGTGGCCGACATACTTGGCGAGGTCGGGGAACATGTTCGGCGACAAGGCGAGCTTAAGCGCCGAGTTCAGCACGATGTCTCCGCCGGCATAATTGTAGACGAGCTGGGGCTTGACGTTCGCGCCCGTGAAGTCGGTAGCGGTGTCGACATGCGCCAGAAAACCGATCGTCGGGACTTCCGCATCGGTATTTGACGGCAGCGTCGCCATCAGATAGCCGTTATCGTCTACCGTTACCTCCTCCATGCCGATGCTCTTCAATTCGTCCTCCAGCATGCGGAGCAAGGTCCATTGACCCGGCGTCGACGGGCACGACGGGCTGTTGTCGTCCGATTGGGTGTCCACTTGCACGTATTTGACGAACCGGTCGATTAATTCCTGCTTCACGGCAGGCACCTCCTCAAGTTGGCGCTCGTACGGCGCTAAGCTGCGTATGTTCACATCATAACCCAAATGGCGGGCCCGGGAAAACAAGCGAGCCGCCTTCCGCCTGGCGCCGCCTTCCGTCGCCGGGGCCGGCCGATACCGGGCGATCCCGGCAGCGCCGCGACGAGGCGCAAGTTAGGCCTTTACGCGCGCACCGCGCTCCCGCATAGTGAGAGAGACAGTTAGAGGAGGCATCCCCTGCATGAAGCAGTCGCTATACAGATCCTTCGTCGTCCGGCTCGTCCGCAATTACATCTTCGGCTCGGTCGTCGCGGTGATCGGCGTGGGCGGCGCGATCCTGTCGGGCAGCCTGAACGTGCCGCGGGGCGAGCTGCTGCATTTGCAGGCGATCCTGCTGATCTCCCTGCTGACGATGTTCGTTGCGGAATACTTCGCTTTCCGCCGGCATATCGCGCCGATCCGCGAGCTGTTCCGGTCGGAACGGCCGGCGCTTCCGCAGATCGAAGCGGCTTACCTCAGGGCCCATCGGTTGCCCTCGCTCGCCGTCGTCCGCACGCTAGGCCCGCATCTGCTGGGGTTGTCGCTGCCCGCGAGCGCGCTCGCGCTGCTGTCGATCCGGCTTGGGTGGGTGGATCTTCCATACTACTATATCGGTTTGGCGGCGGCCGGAGCGGTTCTCGTCGCATGCATGCACGCTTTAATTGAATTTTTCCTCACCGCGCAATCCGTCCGTCCGCTGCTCGCGTATCTGAAAACGGAGGGCCGCCGGCTGTACGGCGCGGATATTTCCCTGAATGGGCGCGTCCTCGTCTCGATCCAGCGCAAGTTTCAGCTGAGCGCGTTTTTGATCGGGACATTCCCGGTCATCCTGTTCAGCCTGGCGACGCAGATTCGCCTGAACGGCTGGTCGCAGGATCTGGGTTACGACTATTGGCGATGGGCGGGACTCATTCTCGTGACCGGCGTCGGTTTTTCCTCGCTTGGCGCCTGGCTTCTAGGCAGAGACGTCCAGCAGCCGATTCGCGAGCTGTACGAGGCGATGTCGGAGGTACAGGCGGGCAGGCTGCAGACTTCGGCGTCCGATCTGTACTCGGACGAGTTCGCCAAGTTGATGGCGGGCTTTAACGGTATGGTCGACGGGCTGCGGTCGCGGGAGCGGATGAACGCGCAGCTGCTGCAGAGCTATTACGCCACGCTGGCCGCGGCGCTGGATGCCCGGGATGCGTATACGGCGGGCCATTCGCAGCGCGTAGCCGAGTACAGCTCGGTCATCGGACGGGCGGCGGGCCTCTCCGTCGAAGAGCTCGACGTGCTGAACAAGACGGCGCTGCTCCACGACATCGGCAAGATCGGCGTTCGCGACAGCGTGCTGCTCAAGGAGGGGAAGCTGACGGACGAGGAGTTCGAGCAGATCAAGCAGCATCCCGTCCTGGGGGAAAACATCCTGCTGCAGGTCGAGCCCCGCGAAGCGATGGCGCCGCTGCTGCCCGGCGTTCGTTCGCACCACGAGCGCTACGACGGCCGCGGCTATCCGGACGGCCTTATCGGCGAAGGCATTCCCCCCGACCGGCCGCATCATCGCGGTGGCGGACGCGTTCGACGCGATGACGTCGGATCGGCCGTATCGCAGGGGGATGCCGTTCGAAAAAGCCCTCGCCATTCTTGAAGAGGGCAAGGGCACGCAGTGGGACCCCGCGTACGTCGAGCTTTTCGTCTCTCGCATGCGGGGGGAGATGAGCATTGGACCGCTTGCGATAAACGTCAAAGACCGCCCGGGCGCTAGCCTCGGGCGGTCTTTGACGTCTGGCTGCTTGCCGGGAGGTCCGCTGCCTTTTATCTCCCCGGCATTTTCTCCTTATCCATATAGAGCACGTTCCACCGGTGTCCGTCGGGGTCGGCGAATCCGCACCCGTACATCCATCCCTGGCTCTCTCCGGGCTTGCCGTACAACTCGCCGCCGGCGGCGACCGCCTTCGCGGCCAGCTCGTCCACTTCCCCCGCGGCTGTCCGCCCCGAGCGACAGCAGCACCTCCGCCGCTGCGCGGGCATCCGAGGCATCGCTTGAAGCAAAGCTTGCGAACGTCTCCTCGGGAAATAGCATGACGACGACCGCCGGGTTGCCAACGAGCAGGCTGACGGCAGAATCGCCGCCGGGGAAATTCGCATTAAACGTGAAGCCGATATCGCGATAGAACTGCCTGGTACGCGCCAAATCCTTGCTGGGCAGGTTGATCCATAATTCCTTGGTCATGGCTGTCTCCTCCATGGCTCTCGGCCGGTTCGCTCAAAGCTCGCCAACGACTCAAGCTTCGCTTTTATCCTCATTGTAGCACGCCTCCGCCACCGGGATTTCTCATCGATTGCTCGAATCTGAACGCGTTTTTCTAAAAAAAAGGCATTCGCCCGCTTGACGCAGCATTCAAGGTGTTGTATGGTTAGTTACATAAGTAATTAACCAATGTGGTGGTGAAGTTAACGATGAGCTTCCTGATCGACGACAGCCGTCCGATATTCGTGCAAATCGCCGAACGCATCGAGAACGACATTATCGAAGGCGCGCTGCCCGAGGAATCCCAGGTGCCGTCGACCAATCAGTTCGCGGCATTTTACCAGATCAATCCGGCGACGGCGGCTAAGGGCGTCAATCTGTTGACGGAGCAAGGCATTCTTTACAAGAAGAGAGGGATCGGCATGTTCGTGGCGGCGGGGGCGAAGGCGAGCCTGGTCGAGAAGCGCAAGGAGCAGTTCTTCGAGCAATATGTCGTGACGATGATGCGGGAAGCGGAGAAGCTCGGAATCACGCAGGATCAGCTCGCGGACATGGTCCGCAAGGGAGGGAACAAGTCATGAGCGCGATCGTAAAGGTAACGAACCTGACCAAGTCCTACGGCGGCACCGCGGCGGTCCGCGGCGTGAGCTTCGAGCTGGAGGAAAACAAGATCTACGGGCTTCTCGGCCGCAACGGCGCCGGCAAGACGACGATCATGCACATGTTGACGGCGCAGCAATTCGCGTCGGGCGGGGACATTGAAGTGTTCGGCGAAGCGCCGTTCGAGAACGAGTCGGTTCTAAGACGCGTCTGCTTCATCAAGGAGAGCCAGAAGTACCCGCCGATGTTCACGGTGAAGGACGTGCTGGAAGTGTCCGCCTCGCTCCATCCGAATTGGGACGCGGCATATGCGGCCGAATTGGCCGAAGCGTTCGGACTGCCGATGAAGCGCAAGATGCAGAAGCTGTCGCGGGGCATGCTGTCCGCCGCCGGCGTGGTCGTGGGGCTGGCCAGCCGGGCGCCGCTGACGATCTTCGACGAGCCGTATCTGGGGCTGGACGCCGTCGCGCGCACCTTGTTCTACGACCGGCTGCTGGAGGACTATGCCGAGCATCCGCGCACCGTCATTCTGTCGACGCACTTGATCGACGAGGTGAGCCGCCTGCTGGAGCACGTGCTGCTGATCGACCAAGGCAAGCTGCTGCTGGATCAGGACGTGGAGCGGCTGTCCGGGATGGCCTACAGCGTCGTGGGCGCCGCCGCCAGGATCGATTCGTTCGTGTCGGGGAAAAAGGTGTTGTCGCGGGACGCCATGGGCGCGATCGCTTCGGCGACGGTCATGGGCGAGGCGAGCCCGCAGGAGCGCAGAGAGGCCGCGGAGCGCGGTCTGGAATTCGCGCCGGTATCGCTTCAACAGCTGATCGTGCATCTGACAGGCGGCAAAAATGAGGAGAGGGAGGCGGTCTCGTTATGAATATCGTCCAACGCGGAAGAATGAAGGCGGTCACGTCCACGATTCTGAAGGACAAATTCAGCTGGTTCCTGCTGCCCTGGATCATTTCCGGATCGAGCTTCGCCGTTAATTTAGTCATCGCCTTCTTTTCCAAAGAAGACATCACGACGGGCGGCAGCGCTTCCCTGTACATCTACATGCTCGCAGCCGGCATCATGTCGGTATCCAATACCTTGCCGTTCTTGCTCGGCTTCAGCGTCAGGAGGTCCGATTATTTCTGGGGAACGGGGAGCGCGATCGGTTTGGTGGGCGTGATCTGCGCAGCCGTCTTGAGCTTGCTGTCGTACGTCGAGAGCGAGTGGCTCGACGGTTGGGGCGTCGGACTTTACTTCTTCCACCTGCCCTACGTCAGCGAAGGCTCCGTGCCTGTTCAGTTTCTGGTCTACTTCCTGCTGATCGTCTTCTTGTTCTACCTCGGCTTCCTGATCGCCTGCGTCGCCAAGCGCTTCGGCAAGACCGGCATGTTCGTCCTCTCCATCGCCGTCCTCGCGATCGGCACGGTCTGGAGCTACGTCATGACGCAGCAAGGCTGGTGGACCGATCTCGGCCATTGGCTGGCGGACCGCACGATGCTCGAGATCGCCGGCGGCACCGCGCCGCTGACGCTCCTGTGCATGGCGCTCTCCTACGGGCTGCTGCGCCGCACGTCCGTCTGACGCCGTCAGGCGCGCGGCAGCTCTCGCAGCCTGGGCGTTGAATGAATATGCGCGACGCCTTCGCGGCACAACCCATACGGCTCCCATCTGCAATCGCTGCAGAGGGAGCCGATGTCGTCCGGTCGCACGCGCGCGGCGACGGCGGCAACGACGTCCGCCCATGCGCGACGCTCTCCGACGGCGATGCCGATTTGCCGCGCGATTTCCTCGTCCTTGCGGTACACGCTCGCATTCTCGCAATGCGTCTCCTGGTCCTCGGGGAAAGCGGCGCAAATATCGTCGGGCCCCAGGATCAGCTCGATCTCCGTCTCGGGCGCCGTCCGCAGCCGCTCGTATACGCGCGTCATGTTCGCGCAAAACCCCTCCGAGTACCCTTTTCCCCGGTATCCCAGCAGGCAAAGCAGATGATGCCCGCGCAGTTTGATCGTCATCCTGCATCATTCCTTGCGTTTGATTGTTAACCGTGATTATACCATTCGGTTAACGATGGTGCATCCTAGTCGGTAGCTCCATTTAAAAAAGCGATCCTGCCTATTTGGTCAATTCACTTTACTAAATCGCCTCTCTTGTGTTATTCTCATATGGTCAACTAAATTGACTATATAACAAAGGAGGCAAAGTTTATGAACCAGCAACCGCAAGCTTTAAGTTCATTCGGCGAAAAGGACGGTGTCCCGCAAGATTTAACGCATTCGAAGGAGGTGGCGCTAGACTTCATCGAACGCTTCTGGAACAATGGCGATGCCTCGTGCATCTCGCCGATTCTGACGGACGATTACGTCGATCATGCCTACGAGCCGGGAAATGCGGAAGGCTTGCTCGCGATGGCGGACCGGCTGCGGACGGCGTTTCCCGATCAGCGGTCGACGGTCGAGAGCGTCACGGCGGAGGGGGACCGCGTCGTCGTTCGCCTTCGGATGAAGGGCACGCATCTGGGGACCTTCAGGGGGAAGGCGGCTACGGGGCTCCCGATCGATGCCAGGCTGTACCGGGAGTATCGGGTCGCGGACGGCCGAATCGCCGAGCATTGGGCGCTGTTCGACACCGCGTCGCTGCTGCGGCAGATTGGCGCGGAGCTTAACGAGCAGCCTGCCTGTCGCATTAATGGAGCGCCGGCGCAGGAGTAGCGGCGGATAAGAAGGACATGCGAGGCAGCTTGGAAACTTGGAGCGAGCCGGTCGGTCCCCGGTAGTGCTATCCTGCAAAAGTGCATCACGTTTACGCGATAGCCCCATATATGCTTCTTCGCTTTTAAACGATTGATGATTTACGCCGTGCTGCGCCAGTCGCCGCGGGTAACGGCGTTCGCCATGGCGCCCGTTCATCGGAACCGGGGCGTTGGCGTAACGCATTTCCGCACCAAACCCCGCGCCCCCGCCCGCGGCTACCCCGCGCCTGGCCCCTTCTGTTACAATGGACAGCAACAAGCAGCACAGGGATCGGGAGGAAAAGACCATGTCCGAGGCGGGCGCCTGGGGTTACGAGTTGACGTTTTTGTTTGCGACGGCCTTTCGCGCGGCGGTAGACGAGCTTCACCGGGAGTTGGCCGCGCAGGGGTTCGACGACGTGCGGCCGTCGCACGGCTACGCGTTCCAGAAGCTCTCCTTCGGGGGGAGCGACGGGCATCGAGCTGGCCGAGCATCTGGAGATTACCAAGCAGGCGGCCACGCAGATGATCGACTATCTCGAGGGACGCGGCTACGTCGAGCGGCGTCCGCATCCGAGCGACGGGCGCGGCAAGCTGGTCGTGCTCACCGAGCGGGGATGGGCCTGCATCCGGGCGACCGAAGCGCAATTCGCCGCCATCGAAGGAAGATGGCGCGAGCGGTTAGGGGAGCGCGAGGCCGAGCGGTTGACGCAGAGCATGCGCGACATCGTACGCTCCTTCGGCGAAGGGACCGCGAAGTTCAGGCCCGTCTGGTAATTCGGCATGGAGCGTACCGGAAACCCGTCCGCATACGTCTTTCCTCGCATTCCGGTGTTTTGCAGGATTGGAGGAAATTGCCGCCCGTTTGTAGAATGGTGTAGAGGAACGGCGCTCCGGCCGATGTCTGGCGGCGGGAGCGGGCCGCGAATCTACATGCGACGGGAGAATGCCGATGAGCAGGAAGTTCCTGAATTCCCCGACGGCCTATGCGCTCGGGATGTTCGCGATGATGGTGCCGAGCCAGGCTTTCAGTTCGTTTTACACGTATTTTTACGTCGAAAAGCTGGGGCTGGCCGTCGGACTGGCGACGCTCGCGCGGACGATCTATCTCATTTGGGACGCCGTCAACCAGCCGATGGCCGGGTATCTGTCCGACCGTACGCGCTCGCGGCACGGCCGCCGCAGACCGTGGATTTTCGCATCCATCCTGTTGTTCATGCTGGCCTTCGTCATGGTGTTCGCCGTTCCGCCGAATCTTCATGACAGCGCTTTATTTACCTGGTTTCTCGTCGCGCTCATCCTCTTCGAGGCGATCGCCACGATTCTATGGGTGAACTATGGCGCGCTGTTCCCTGACTTGTTCGCCGGCGACAGTCTGCGGGCCAAGGCTTCCGCGGTCCAGCAGGCCTACCAGATCCTTGCCATTCTGATCGGTACGGCGCTCACGCCGATTCTCTATAAGGCGCTCGGCTTCGGCACAATGTCCGTCGTATACGCGGCCATATTCGGCATCTTCATGACAATCTTTGTTCTGAATGTCCGCGAGAACGAGACGTTCGCCAAGGAAGAGCCGCTGCCCCTCGTACAGGCGTTTCGCGAGACGTTGAAGAACAAAGAGCTCTGGCTGTTCTACGTGGCCGGCTCCTTCGCGCAGACGGTGAACGGTCTCGTCAGCTCGATGATCCCGTTCTACGCCAAGTACGCGCTCGGCGTCGGGGAGGACGACGTTACGCTGTTGATGGCGTCTGTTTTCGTATCGGTCATCCCGCTCGTCGCGGTATGGTTTTATATCGTGAAAAAGCTCGGCGGCTACCGCAGTTGGCGCTTCGCCTTCGTCGTCTACGGGCTCTCCGTCATTCCGCTCTGGTTCGCGAACAATCTAGGGACCGGCATCGCGGCCGGCATCTGCTTCGGCTTCGGGCTGGCGGGCTTCCTCGTATCGCCCGCGCTGCTCTGCAGCGAGATCATCGACCGGGACGCGCTGCGGACCGGACGACGCAGAGAAGGAATGTACACGGCGGTCGGCGGATTTCTCACGCGCTCAAGCGGGCTGATCTCGGCGCTCGCCTTTTTCGTCGTCGGCCGGATGTTCGGCTACGTGAGCGGCGACGAACCGGGGCCGCATCCGGAGGAGACGTTCCGCTATCTAATCTGCATCGTGCCGCTTTGCCTGCTCGTCGTCTCGTTCGTCGTCTCGCTGTTTCTCAAGCCGCAGCCCGTCGCTGCGGCTCCGCATGCGCAAGGAGGAATCGACGCCTGATGGCCAAGCTGCTGATCCTGAACTGCGACGACTTCGGCCAGAGCGCGCCCGCGAACGAAGCGATCATGCATCTGCTCGAGGAGCGCCGGGTCTCGTCCGCCACGATCATGACGCCCGCGCAAGGCTTCGACCAAGCCGCGGATTGGTGCAGGCGTCATCCCGAAGCGAGCGTCGGCCTGCACCTCACCTTCACGAGCGAGTACGACGCCGTTCGTTTCGCAAGCCTGACGGGCCGCCCTTCGCTGCACGACGCGGAAGGCTTTATGTACAAGACCGTCGAAGCGTTCGAACGCGGATCCGCCAAGGCGGACGTCGTCGCCGAGATGAACGCGCAGTTCGACGCCGTCGCGCGCGCCGGAATCGCCGTGACGCACGCGGACAATCACATGGGCAGTCTGTACGGCATCGCCGCCGGCCGCAGCTACTTGCCGCAGGTTTTCTGGCAATGCTCGCGCATGGGCCTTCCGTTCCGGCTATTCCGCCACATCGACCCTGCCGAAGCGCTGACGGCGAACGCGCCGGGCGTGGAGGCGACGCTGGCCAAAGCCGTGGCGCTGTGCGACACGCTTGGCGTGGCGGTGCCGGACTACCTGCTGAGTCATCCCTACGGCATCGAGCCGGGGGAGACGTACGAATCGTTCAAGGCGATGCTGATCGCCAAGCTGTATAAGCTGCCGGAAGGCGTCGTGGAGACCTATATCCATCCGGCGGTGCCGGACGCCGATCTCGGCGCGCGCATTCCGAATTGGGAAAAGCGGGTATGGGAGTATAAGCTGATGCTGGATCCCGACTTCGCGGCTGCGATGAAGGATGCGGGCGTGCAGCTCACGGATTACCGGTATGTGAGGGAAAAGCTGCGTCGGCCTCGGCTCGGGTCGGCGTTCAGATTGGCCAAGCTCGCGCTCGGCCGGGGATAACGGCGGGCCGATGAAAAAAGCGCGCCTCCGGACGTCTTGCGTTCGGAGGCGCGCTGCTTTATTTATTCGTGCTATGCTGGCGGGAAGACACCTTTTGTCCTTGCGTGCCTTGACCTTGATGCGCTTTGTTGCGCCGGTCCTTGCGCTGGCGGTCATGGACCTGCTCCACGAACGCATGCGTATCGCTCATTTCTGCGAACCCCCTCGAAATGACTAATAAATGATGTCTTTGTGATGCACGGGTTTCCGAAGCTTGCGACACTCAGCCTCTGCTCTTGCCCTTCGCACCGGTGCTGCAAGCCTTATCCGCCGCGGACCGAAACTCGTCGTCGTTGCGCGTTCCCAGCTTGTCGCCGAACTGGTCCAATCTGCCGGGATGACCTGCAGGTCCGCCGTTTTCGGGCCTGTTGTTGCGTCCGGACATTCGTTATCCCCTCCTTGGCATCGTTACGAGAGCCCCTTTAGTTTACCTTGAGACTAGCCGTATTATGCGGTTCGTACGGGCTTTCGGCGTGAGACGAACTTGACGCCGTGTGTTACAATTCGGGCATTGCCGGAGATATGTTACAGCGCCGGCTCGGCATTCGCGCGGCGGGTTTGGCGTATGCTGTAGGTGATGCGCGGAGGATGGATGAACATGAAGAATAAATCGAATCAACGCGAGGAAATGACGGGCGTCCGGACGGAAGAGCATCCGGATGCGCGTACCGAATTCGAACGGGAGCTTGCCCTCGAACAAGCCCAGGAGCACGAGCGCACCGAGAAAGCGAAGCGCGGACGGCTGCTCTGGTTGGCCGTCGGCATCGTGCTCATCGCCGCCAATCTGCGCGGCGCCCTTACCGCGGTCGGTCCGCTGGTGGGCCGGATCAAAGACGATCTGAGCCTTTCCGGCGCCGGCGCCGGCATGCTGACGACGCTCGGACTGCTTGCCTTCGCCGTAATCTCGCCGGTCGCGCCCAAGCTGTCCCGCCGTTTCGGCGCGGAGAACACGCTGCTCGCCGGCATGGGCTTGATCACGGTCGGCGTCATCGTGCGGGCCGCGCCTTATGCAGCGCTGCTGTTCGGCGGCACCGTCCTGATCGGTATCGGCATCGGCTTGGGCAACGTGCTCGTGCCCGCGCTCATCAAGCGCGACTTCGATAATCGCGCCGGCCTCATGACCGGCATCTACTCAGTCGCGCTGACGCTCGTCGCGGGCATCGCTTCCGGCGTCAGCATTCCGATCGCGGACGCGCCGGGCTTCGGCTGGCGCGGCGCGCTCGGCGTATGGGGCCTCGCTTCGGCGCTGGCGATGGCCGCTTGGCTGCCGCAAGTGACGCGCGGCCGGCGCGAGCGGGACATCCGCCGCACGGCTTCGCCGTCCGCGCGTCCGTGGCGGTCGCCTTTGGCGTGGCAGGTTTCTTTGTTCATGGGCTTTCAATCCATCATTTTTTACGTCAACGTCACCTGGCTGCCCGAGCTTCTGCAGGATCGCGGCATGAGCCCGGGTACGGCCGGCTGGATGCTGTCGCTGATGCAGATCATCGGCCTGCCCGCCAACTTCCTGGCGCCGGTGCTGGCAGCGCGGCGTCCGAGCCAGCGGGGCATCATGGCAGTCGTGATGGCGATGCTGCTCGTCGGCTACGCCGGCCTGCTTTTCGATGCCGGCACGGGACCTTTGACGGTCGCCTGGGTTCTTCTCATCGGCGTCGGCGCAGGCGCGAGCTTCAGCCTTTGCCTCGTGTTTTTCTCACTGCGCACCCGGACCGCGACCGAGGCCACGGAGCTGTCCGGCATGGCTCAGTTTGTGGGCTATCTCGTGGCGGCGGTCGGCCCCGCTTTGATCGGCTTCGTGCACGACCGCTCCGGCGGCTGGCAGACGCCGCTCGTGGTAATGGTCGTCGTCGTGGCGCTGGCTGCGGTATTCGGGCTCGGTTCGAGCCGCGCCGCCTACGTGTCGTCAACTTCCGCGCAAGCGTCCAACAATCCGACAAGTCTTGACACAAAATAGACACAATTAACCTTTTTAATTTTTTTTACATCTGGGACGCAAACGGGTGTAAAATGGGGAACAAGGGTTCATTTCGACCTTCCGGATCGAAAACGAAGAAGCCAAAGGAATAGCGGCACGCCTTTTTTATGTGAAAAATGGTACAAATGTCGCCCGCCTCCCCATGCCCCTTCGTCCGTCGAGACGGAGATTCGCAAGAGACCGCATGACCTTACTGTAAAGGAGGACTTTGTCTCATGACTACCACACCGCAATCGCAAGGCGCCGAGCAAGCCGTCGACGCGCAAAAGGCCCAGGATGTGCTGGATCAACTGATGAAGCCGGAAGTTCAACAATCGCTCACTACGCTGGTGGACAACCTGCCCAAGCTGACCGAGATGGTGACGACGCTGACCGCGGCGTACGACTTCGCATCCGGCCTCGCGAAGGACCAAGTTTTCATCAACGACACGAAGGCGGGCATCGTCGAGTTTTTCACGCCTGTCGTCGACAAAGCCAAGGGCCTCGCATCCGCGGCCATCGAAGCGGGCGACCGCGCCGAAGCCGACACGCAGGCTGTCGGCCTGTTTGGTCTGCTTAAGATGCTCAAGGATCCGCAAGTGCAGAAGACGCTGCGCTACACCCAAGCATTCCTGAACGTACTGGCGGAGCGCCAGCAGCAACGCTAATCCCCAAACCACTGACTCACGAACGGAGGATGGACCATGGCTAAACAAATCTTGATCCTGGGCGGCGGTTACGGCGGATTGCTGAGCGCGCTGACGGCTCGTCAGCATCTGAGCGTCCACGAAGCGGCGATTACGGTCATCAACCGTTATCCGACCCACCAGATCATCACCGAGCTGCACCGTCTGGCTGCAGGCACGATCAGCGAACCGGCTGTCGCGCTTCCGCTTGCCAAGCTGCTGAAGAACCAAGGCATCAATGTGATCATCGATACGGTCAAGGAGATCAAGCCGAACGACAAAAAGGTGACGACGGCCGGCGGCGGCACGTACACGTACGACAACCTCGTCATCGCGCTCGGCTCCGAGACGGCTTACTTCGGCATCCCGGGCCTGCAGGAGAACAGCTTCGTGCTGAAGTCCGTCAGCGACGCGAACAAGATCCGCGAGCACGTGCATGCGCGTCTTGACGCCTACAAGGCATCCAAAGATCCGGCGGACGCGACGATCGTCGTCGGCGGCGGCGGCCTGACGGGCATCGAGCTCGTGGGCGAATTCGCCGACAAGCTGCCTGAAGTCGCGCGCGCCAAGGGCATCGACCCGGCCGACATCAAGCTTTACGTCGTCGAAGCCGGCCCGGCGATCCTGCCGATCTTCCCGCCGGAGCTCATCGCCCGCGCCCAAGCGAGCCTCGAGAAGCGCGGCGTCGAGTTCATCATCGGCGTAGCGATCACCGAAGCTTCCAAGGATACCGTCTCCCTGAAGGACGGCCGCACGCTGAAGTCCAACACCATCATCTGGACCGGCGGCGTCCAAGGTCACGAGATCGTCGCGAACTGCGGCATCGAAGTGAACCGCGGCCGCGCATCGGTCACCGATACGCTCCAGTCGACTTCGCACCCTGAAGTCTACCTCGCAGGCGACTGCGCGGTCGTCATCCCTGGCGAAGGCGCGCGTCCGTATCCGCCGACGGCACAGCTGGCTTGGCAAATGGGCGAGCTCATCGGCCACAACCTGGCTGCCGTGATCAAGGGCGGCGTGCAGGATACGTTCCAGCCGGTATTCTCCGGTACGCTGGGCAGCCTCGGCCGCAAGGATGCGGTCGGTACCGTCGGCGCAAGCAACACGCGCTTCAAGGGCTTCCCTGCGACGCTGATGAAGGAAATGAGCAACATCCGCTACCTGACGCACATCAAGGGTCTGTTCGCGGTGCTTGAATAGGGTTTATATCCGAAAAAAGTCGTTCCACGCCCGGCAATGCGGGCGAGGGACGACTTTTTTTGCAATATGAGAGAGTATGGAATCAGCGCATAACTTAAGTAGGGAGCTGCGTTGGGGGGGTGCAAACAAGCGCAACTACGCTAATCTCGACACGGTTGAGCCGGGAGCTGGGCGGGGGTCAGGGGGGGGGGGCTGGGTCAGCGAGCTGGTATGGATAAGTGTTAAAAAGCAGTTAATCGGCGCGGTGATCCAGTTGCGGAGGAAATAAGGGTTAAAACGCATTTATTTTGGTCTAAAACGAGTCAAAATGTTGGAAAGTGGGGAATTAACTGCCTTTTAACACTTATTTGCCCTCAGGATGTCGCGATCAAGGAAAATAACTGCTTTTCAACAACTATCGGATAGGCAGCGAGCGCAAGGATGCCAAGCCCCGCAGGCTTGGCTCTATTCACGTTTGACTATCGCCGCATATCGGCCTCGGGTACGCCGTAGTCTCGACAGGTACCGCTGTGCAACGCCTCTTCGGCCCGGAATATACCTTACTCCCGACAGGTGGCACTGTACAGCGCCTTCCGCCCCCTCTCGCATCGTCGCGCGATACCAGAAAGGGCATAACACTGAATAATCTGGGTTATTTCTGGATTATTAAAGATAACGCATCGGACTCAGGAGACACTATTTCTTGCAGAATAGTCCAATCGCGATCATTTCGGACTGGAGGGTCGTTATTACCCCGCATCAGGGCTAAACATGGCCGGCAATCCCACAATAACAGCCCCTGGGTCGCGAGGGGCCGCTAAGCGCGAAAAGTTTACAAATAAAGGTTCCTCGATCCGTCAAGTTCTCGTTAATGCGCAAACAAACAGGCCGCACTCGTTTTGTATTATACGCAAGGGCTAGGGACCCTTCACAGACCCAATTGGTGTCATAACTCTCCTGAGATTTTTAATTCAGATTAACGACAACCGCCTCGCCCTTCACTCGCTTCTCGTAGCGGTGCTTTTTCACGGTCCGGGATATTCTGATTGGTATAAACGAAGTCCGCCGGACTCCGGCGAATAAAGATGTCCATCGATTTTGAAGAGCAATGGACATCTTGCCATTTCCGCATCTTTCGGGTAATATAGTCCAAGTGATATTGAGAATCGTTATCGATTATACTTGCGGCGATAGCGCCAAACAAAACAAACCCTCCAAGGAGAGAACATCTACATGTCTAAGCTTCGCAAATCCGGCCTGGTCCTCACGTTTATCCTGCTGCTCGTCAGCGTCGTCACCGCCTGCGGCAGCAAAAACAACAATAACGCATCGTCGGGCGCGTCCCCGTCCGCGAGCGCGAGCGCGTCGGCTTCCGCCAGCGCGAGCGCTTCAGCATCCGCATCTGCGTCCGCTTCGTCCGACGCCGGCGCGACGACGAAGAAGGTCACCGACGGCATGGGCCGCGAGGTCGAGGTGCCGGTGAAAGCGCAGCGCGTCGTCGCCATCGCCAACTTCGGCGATTTGCTAGCGCTCGGCGTCAAGCCGGTCGGCACGATCAACTATTACCTCGACAAGTACAAAGACGAGCCGGAAGCCGTCGCGGGCATCGAGAGCGTAGGCGATCAGGAAGCCGACAACGAGAAGGTCCTTGCCGCGACCCCGGATCTGATCATCGTGAGCAACTACTTCAAGCCAGAAGTGGTGGACGCGCTGCAGAAGATCGCGCCGACCTACGCGACGACGTTCGGCCGCACGCCCTACGAGCAGTTGGACGACCTGGCTGCGCTGCTGAACGTAGAAGATGGGAAGCAGGCTTTCCTGGACGGCTTCAAGGCCGAAGCCGCGGACGCCAAAGAAAAGCTGAAGGGCAAGATCGCCGAAGGCGAGAAAGTCGGCATCCTCCAATTCTGGAGCAAGAAAATTTACGAGCATCAGACCAAAGTATTCACGCCGCTCTACGAGGATATCGGCTTCCTGCCGACGGAGCACGTGAAGACGCTGACCAAGACCACCGAGGTTACGCAAGAGGCTGTACCGGCCAACGTTGCCGACGCCGATCGCCTGTTCATCATGGTCGACGGCCAAGCGGACATCGACACGTACAACGCGCTGAAGGAATCGGCTTGGAAGAACATCCCGGCCGTTCAGAAAAACCAAGTCTACCTCGTCGACAGCGGCCACTGGAACGACTTCAGCGCCGCGGCGCTGCAGTGGCAGCTGCGCGACGTCGTCAAACTGCTCAGCAAATAAAGCGTCGCAAAAAGAGGAGTTGGCAGCATCTGCTGCCGGCTCCTTTTCTTTTCCGAATAACGGCGCCGCGATCGCGCAAGCTAGCATCATCCGACGAAAAGGTGGTGCGAGGCATGTCCAGAAGAAGATCGCGGCGGCTCGCCGTTCCCGGCGCCGAGCAAGGCGTGAATGCGTTCAAGGCCGAGGTCATGCGCAAGGAAGGCTACGCCGTAGATCCTGCGCATCCCGACGACGTGAAATACGAGGTCGCCAAGTCGCTCGGCGTACCCCTGACGCCTGGAGACAACGGTCACCTCACGACTGAGGATGCCGGCCATATCGGCGGCAAGATCGGCGGCTCCATGGTGCGCGAGATGATTCGGCTGGCGCAGGAGAAGCTGTCTCGGCAACAGCCTTGACCGCGTCGCTATCCGCATAAAAGACGAACCCGCCGACGCGCCCCTGCGTTCAGGCGGGTTTGTTATTCCCGGCCTTTTCCTACGCCGCCCGCTTCGTGATACAATGAGAGAACAAATGTTCCGGCGGGAAAGCGCGGTACGGCTTGGAGGACGGACGATATGCGGGGGAACGGTCACGATCGCGGTCAGGCCGCTGGTCGAATACGCGCTTCGGAGCGGCGATCTGGCGAGCGGGTTCCGCCAGGCTTCCGCGCTGGCGGACGGGATCAAGGCGCATCAGCAGGTGCAGGAGGCCTATGGCGAGCAGGATCGCCGCGAGGTTCAGCTGAGGGCGGAGATCGAGCATGGGGATCTGCTGTTCGTCATCGAGGGGCGCTGCGACGGTCTGCTGGCCGGCGAAGACGGCAGCGTGACGATCGATGAGATCAAGTCGACCGGCGGAGACCTGCCCCCGTCGGAGGCGGAGACGCCTGAAGTGCACTGGGCGCAGGCTTATTGCTATGCCTACATGCACGCCAAGGCGGAGGGCGTCGATCGGATCCGGGTGAGAATGACTTACGTGGAGACGCGGGGGGGACGGAGGAGCCAGGAGATCCTTCGAGCGGACGGCCGACTACGCGGAGTTGGAGCGGCGCATCCAGGACTACGTCGAGCGCTATGCGCCGTTCGCCGAGCTGCAGCTGCGGCATCGCGCAGCGCGCGACGAGAGCATTGCCGGTCTTGCCTTCCCGTATCCGGCGTACCGCGCAGGTCAGCGCAAGCTTGCGGGCGCGGTGTACCGGAGCATCGAGGCGGGCCACCAGTTGTTCGCGCGCGCGCCGACCGGCATCGGCAAGACGATGTCCACGCTATACCCCGCCGTGAAGTCGATCGGCGAAGGGCGTCTCGCGCGGCTGTTCTATCTGACCGCGCGCACGACGACGCGGGCGTCGGCCGAGGACGCGCTGCGGCGCATGCAGGACGGCGGACTGCGGCTGCACGCCGTGACGATCACCGCCAAGGACAAGCTTTGCGCGGCCGCGGCCGCGCAGTCCGGAGGACCGGGGTGCGCCGGGGGCGCGTGCATGTATGCCGAAGGATTTTACGACCGCATTAACGGCGCCGTGCTCGACCTGCTGTCGAACGAGACGCTGATGGGCAAGGACGAGCTGCTTCGTTATGCGGGGAAGCACCGCGTGTGCCCGTTCGAGATGTCGCTGGAGGTCGCCTACATCGCGGATGCCGTCATTTGCGACTACAACTACATATTCGATCCGCGCATCTCGCTCAAGCGCGTCGCGGCGGAGTGGAAGGCCGCCTGCGCGCTGCTCGTCGACGAGGCGCACAACCTGCCGGACCGTGCCCGGGAGATGTACTCGGCGGAGCTCTTCAAGCGGGACTTTCTGAATCTCGTCCGCGCCTTCAAAGGGCGAGACGCCGCCGTGCGCGCGGCCGCCAAAGCGGTCGACGCCGCGCTGCTCGCCGTGCGCAAGCGGGAGGACGGTCAGGGCGCGTTTCTGCTGCCCGAAGGCGTGCCCGAGGCGCTCGACGAAGCGGTCGAGGCGTTCGCGGCGGCAGCCGAGGGCGCGCTGGTCATGGCCGAGCGAAGCGGAGGCTTCGATGGAGGGGGGCGCGCGGACGCGCGTGACGTCTTGCCCATCGCATGGGGCGGCGAGACGATGTCGGCAGACGCCGCGGCGATTGCACGGTATGGATCCGCTGCAGTAAGCGACGGCGATCTTGACGTTTCAAGGGACTCTTCCGCATCTTCCGCAGCACCCGAAGAGGGCGCCGAGGTGCCGGCGGACCCGCACGAGATGCTGCTCGAAGCTTATTTTGCGGCGTTAGGCTGGATGCGGACCGTCAAGCTCTACGACCCGGAACGCCATGTCGTCTATGCCGAACGGCAGCGCGCGGATTTGAAGCTCAAGATCTTTTGCATGGACCCGTCCCGCCTGCTGCGTCAGATGCGCAAGGGCTACCGCTCGCAGATCTGCTTTTCCGCGACGCTGTTCCCGCTGAGCTACTACATGGACCTGCTAGGCGCAGAGGATACCGACTACTCCGTGTCGGTGCCGTCGCCCTTCCGCGCCGAGCAGTGGGACACGGAGATCGTGCCCCTGTCCACGCGCTACGCGGACCGGGAGACGAGCCGCGAGCGGATCGCGGCCAGAATGCTTGGGCTGGCCGGCAGCCGGCCCGGACGCTATCTGTTCTTTTTTCCGTCCTACGCCTATATGAACGCCGTGTACGAGACGTTTCTGGCGCAGGGCGGACAGGCCCTGCGCACGATGCTGCAGCGGCCGGAGATGACGGAGGAAGAGCGGGGCCGATATCTCTCGGCGTTCGAAGCGGACGACGGCGAGGCGCTGATCGGTTTCGCGGTGCTTGGAGGCGTCTTCTCGGAGGGGATCGACCTGGCCGGCGACAGGCTGCAGGGCGTCGTTATCGTCGGCGTAGGCATGCCGCAGCCGAGCTTCGAGCGCGACCTGATGCGGGCGCATTACGACGCCGCCGGATTGTCGGGGTTCGATTACGCCTACGTGTACCCGGGCATGAACAAGGTGCTCCAGGCGGGCGGGCGGTTGATCCGGACCGAGTCCGACAGCGGCGTGCTGGTGCTGATCGACGACAGGTACAGACGCGGGCCTTATCGGCGGCTGCTTCCCGAGGAGTGGGGCGCGGACGGGCGCCACAGATCGTAAAATCCGCAGCGGAGCGACAGCGCCCCGGCCTGCGGATCGGTTTTTAGAGATTGATATGTCCGGCCTTCATCGGGCCTTCTTTGCCGGCATGGTACACGTCGAGTCCGCCATCGGGGCTCTCGAGCACCGCGTAAGGACAGCAATCGTACAGGATGAGTCCGCGCAGCGTGCCTTTAACGGCGTAGGATTCATGATAGCCCTTTTTCAGATCGCCGAAGTCGTTGGCCGTATACACGTGCACGGTGTCTCCGACCTGCTCGGCATAGTTGTGGTTCGTCCGGTTGGCCGCCTTCTTCATCGGCTTGAAGGAGATATGGCCGCTCATGTACTCCTCGGTCGTGTTCAATTCCTTGCCTTTGGCGAACTCCGGCCACAGGTCGCTGAACACCGTCAAGCCGGCTTTGTCGTTATAGACGAGGATCATCGGGATCGTCGCGGGGCCGTAGGGCAGCGTGAACAGGTCGATCAGCTTGCCGTCGTGGAATTTGCCGTTCGTCTGGTACAGCTGCTTTTCGCTGTCGTGCACGAACACGCGGTTGCCGACCTGGAGGGCCGCGAACCCCTTTTCGCTGTCGGTCTTGACGACGGCGTCCGCCGCCTGGGCCGCTCCGGGCGCGATGATCGCGACGGCCAGCGCCGCCGCCGCAGTCAGGCGAAGCGCGTTTTTGTTGAACTTCATGATTCGATCTCTCCTTCGTTCCGTTTCAAACGCCGCCAAAGCGCGTTCGACTATGGCATATTGTGGCATAGAAAAGCAGTAATTGGTAAGTTACCGGGGTCATGCGAAATGTAATGCGGATGAATGACGCGAGGCTGCGAGAACGGGCGGTCGCGGACGCTGGAGGGAGCGCGCGGGGAACGCGGCTTGGCGATAAGCGGGCGGCAGCCGAGCCAAACGTTGGCAAATCAAGTATAATGGACATAACACTACTAACGAGATACGGAGCTGACAGCGTTGAGCAAGCCGACATCGACACCGGAGGGCCAGGCGGCATCCGCGGAATTGAAGCAATGCGTGAGCTGCTTCGAGCTTAAACCGATATCGGAGTTCCGCCGCAGATCCGGACGGCGGGCGGGAGCGAACGCGCGCAGGGGCATCTGCAAGCAGTGCAGGGCGTCCCTGCCGCCGGCCGCGTCCGGCGCGGATCGCGCGGCAGACGAGGGCGAGACGGCTGCCTCGGTCGCGGCGGTTGACGCAGGCGTGCCTGCCGGCGGCTTCCCCCGAGGGCCTGGCGCCCGGCGGCAAGCGCGGCCGGCGGCGGCGCGGCCTGCCTGCGGCGGCGCCCGAGGCGGCGCTCGACGAGGCGGCCGCGCTCGCGGTCGCGCCCGAGGAGGCGCCGCGCCCCGCGCGCAAGCGCAGGCGCCGGCGCGGAGGAGCGCCCGCCGCGGCCGGCGATGCGCAGCAGCAGCCCGAGCCGGCCGTGACCGCGGCGCCGGCGGAGGAGCAGGCTGCGCCCGCGGTCGCCGGCGCGCCGAAGCGCAAGCGCCGCGGCCGTCGCAAGCGCGGCTCGGCTGCAGGCACGAACGCGTTGCCCGCGCCGGAGCAGGCCGTGCCGGAGGCGCCGGCGGATGAGCCGGCCGCGCCCGCGGCGTCGGGCGCGCCCAAGCGCAAGCGGCGCGGCCGGCGCAAGGGCCGCGGCGGCGCAGCGGCAGCAGAGGCCGCGCACGCGCAGCAGCAGCCGGCCGAGGCTGCCGTGCTGCCGGTTGCGCCAGCCGCGCCTGCGCGGGCGGCCTCGCCGCAGCCGAAGGCCGCCGCCGCGAGGCCGCAGCCCAAGCCGCGCCCGGCTGCGCCGGCCGGCGAGGCAGCGCCGCGGGTCCAGCCGCGCGGCTCGGCCCGCGCCCGGGCGACCGCGCCGGGCGGAGCCGCGCGCGGCATCGACCCGCACGACGCGTCGCAGCTCCAGGCGACGCGCGAGGGGTTCGTCCGCATGCGCGGCCGGACAGACAAGGGCAGGGGCTGGTACCAGGAGATCGACCTGGAGATGGCGGTCACGCTGGTGCGGGAGCACGCGGCTGTCGTCGTCAACCGACATACGATACGCAGATTGCTGAGCAATCGCGATTTCCGGATGATGATCCTGAACCGGGACAAGTACACCTGCTATTTTTGCGGCGAATACGGCGACACGATCGACCATCTGCTGCCGCGCTCCAAGGGCGGGCATACGACCCCGGACAACTGCGTTTGCGCGTGCAACCTGTGCAACCAGACCAAGGCGAACCGGGATTTGGACGAGTTCGTGGCAGCGGGCATTCCGGTCAAGCCGCTGGAGTAGCGAATCGAAAGCGATAGCCGCATCGGACCATGACAAATAACCGTCGGGGCAAAGCCACGGCGGTTATTTGTCGTTAGCGTCTCGTCGGACGATTCCCAGCGGCACAAAGAGACGCCATACAACGCCACATGGCTGGAGCGGATCACCTGTCGGCCTGAAGTGACGTCCTTAGGTTTCACCTGCCACAACTCGCCCCTATTCCCCACAGCATTACGGTACAGCCTCGCGGGGGCCGCTTGGTACCGCGTCGGCGTTTTCGAAGCAAAAAAGGCTGTCCCCGCGCTTGCGACGCGGCGGACGGCTTTTTCCAACGAGTTATGCGTGCGGCACCCATTTCGTGATCCGTCCCTCAGGCACCCATTCCACGACGTAAATGGCGCCATCGCCGTCCACATGCACCGCGTGCGGCGACACGAACCCGCGCTCCGGCCATTCGGCCGGCGGGATTGCAGGCCATCTGGCGTCCTGCCAGAGCGAGCCCGCCTCGCCGAGCTGGGCGAAGACGTTAAATTCGCGATCCGCAACGACGACGCGGCTGTTAAGATCCGGAATGCAATAATAATCGCCTGCGCCGACGAGATCGCATGGCAGCATGTAATCGCCCCCGAACGCGCGCAGCAGCTCCCCGTCCGCCGCATACTGCACGAATCGCCGGTGCCTGCGGTCCGCGACGTAGACGGTCGTCTCGCCGGATTCGGAGCCCTCGACCCACAGGCCGTGAGGCTCGCACAGTTTCCCGTCCTCAGCGTCCCCGCGTCCGCCCCAGCTTTGCAGCCAGCGTCCGTCCTTGTCGTAGCGGTGGATCTGATACTCCCCGTAACCGTCCGTCACGTAGATATCGCCGTTCGGCGCGACGCCGACGTCGGTCGGGCGATACTTGTCCGGCGTCTCATAGGTCTCGGGTAAAGGCGGGACGTCCAGTACGAGCATCTCGCGGCCGTCCAGCGCATGCTTGGCGACGCGCTGCCTGCTGATGTCCGTCACGTACAAATATTCCGCGCCGTCCGCCTCGCGGTCCAGGCACAGGCCATGGGCGCCGGCGGCATATTCTTCGCCCCAGGAACCGACATATTCGCCGTTCGGCTCGAAGATCGCGATCGCATGCCGGCTCATGTTAAACACATAGATTCGTCCCGCCGCATCCTCGGCCAGTCCGTGCGTATACCCGAGGGCGACGCCCTCAGGCAGCTTGGCCCACCCGGAAAGCGGCGCGTAATTCGCCGCCTCCCGGATGCCGTTCTTTCTCATATCCGTCACTTTCGGTCCGCCTTCCGTTTTTTGTCGCCGCTCGCGCTTGCGGTCTCGTTGCCGCGGCCTGTCGTTTCCGGTCCGCTTCGCGTCTCTTCCCGCCGGCAGCCGCCGGGGCAGATCCCGGCGCATCCGTTCGGCTTGCACATCGGCTCAGCCCTCCCGGGCGAGCAGCGGGAAGCGCGGACCTGCGATCGGTTGGCCTTTTTCCAGTCCCGCCCCGTCGGTGATGACATGCGCGTCGCCGCTGTAGGTGACGCCGTCCGGCATGTAGATGATGGCCAGCACGCGCCGGGGGCGATCCGTCGAGTTGGCATGCGCGTAGTGGAAGGTCAGGCCGTCGTGGAACGTACAGCTTCCCGCCTTGAGCGGCACGATGACCGGCTTCTGCGTATCCGCCTGGCCGCCTTCCACATAGTCGAAAATGTTTTGCGGGTCGGTCAGATCGATACCCTTCAATTTACCCAGCCGGTTCGACTTCGGAACGAAGGCCATGCAGCCGTTGCGCTCGTCCACGTCGTCTAGCGTCAGCCAGATCGACATCATGCCGGGATTTTTTTCGTTGACCGGCCAGTAAGGGGTATCCTGGTGCCACGGCGTTTCCTTGGAGTCGCCCGGCATTTTCCACAAGCCGTGATCGTGGAAAAGCCGCATGCCGGAAGCGCCGGCCAGCAGTCTCGCCGATTCCGCGAAGCGCGGATGCGCAGTATAGCGGCCCATGCCGGCATGATCGCGCCATACGTTTACCTTCTGGTTCAATACCCGGTAGTACAGGCCGCCCTTCTTGTCGGTGTTGACGGCGCGGTCTCCGTCGTTCTGCATCGCTTCCTCCAAATATTCGCGGAGCTCGGCCAGTTCCTCCGGCGAGATCATGTTGTCCACCTGCACGAACCCGTTCTCCCGATAGAAATCGATATGGGCTTGCGTGATCGGCGTTTGTACTTGCGTCTGATTCGTCATTGCGCTGAAGCCTCCTTGTGATTTGCTGTAGTTCAAGCATAATGGGTAAAGGAGTCGCGGTGGATGGATAGAAGTTCGCCGTATTTGTAAAAAAGGTCGAAAAAAGGAGCGCTTACATGTCTGTCCCGCAGAGAATCGATTACCGCCTGCTGTCGCCTTACGTGCGCTTTGTGCACGAGATCGTGATCGCTCCCGGCGCACGTAACGCCGACCGGCATATTTACGATTACGAGTTCATTTTCGTTGTCCGCGGGGAAGGCAAGCTGCGGCTCGGCGACCGCGTGCATGCGATGAAAGGGGGCGATCTATTCTATATCCGGCCGCATCTGAGCAACGCGATGGAAATTGCCGAGACGCAGCCGATGGATTGCTTTGCCGTTCATTTCGATTATATGTATCTGGGAGAAGGACACGAGTTTTCGCCGTATGCGGTGTATATGGGGCAGGGCGTGGAGGAGAGAGCGGGACGGCTGCACGAAAGGCCGGCCGTCGAGCCTGCTGAGCTGGACATCCCTGAAGCGATCGCGGTCGGAGACGTGAAGGGCTTTTACGAGACGTTCAAGGAATTGAACGACTGCTTCAACCGCGCCGGCGTCGGCGCGCGGCTTCGGCTGAAGTCCGCCATGCTGCGGCTGCTCGGGCTGGTGTACGAGGAGTTGATGACGCGTGAAGGCGTGCGGATCGGACATCCGCACGCGGATACGGTGCTTGAAGCGATCCAGTACATGGAGGCGCACTATGCGGAGCGGATCGACGCGCAGCTGCTCGCGGGCAGGGCCGGCTTCACGCCCAAGTATTTCGGCACGCTGTTCAAGCAGGCGACGGGCGTCGCGGTGTCGGCTTACCTGCTCCGCTTGCGAATGGAGCGGGCCAAGCAGCTGCTCGCGCAGCGCAAGCTCTCGGTCGAGGAGGTCGGCGTCCGCGTTGGCATCGGAGACCTGTATTATTTCAGCAAGCTGTTCAAAAAAACGGAGGGCATGTCCCCGAGCAGATACGCCTCGTCGGTCGCATGGACGGCGGAATAGGATCTGTCCGGCCGGATCGCGGTCAGGCAGCCAGCTTCTTCACCAAGGCGGCAGGCTGCTTTTGCGACCAGGCCTGCAGCGCCGTCGTCAGCAGCGGATCGTCGTTCGCCCAGCGGCCGTCCTGCTGCGCGAACTTGCCCTCGCTTGCTTTACCGGCGATGCGGTATACGTCGGGCGCCTGCGTCTGATCGGCGCGAAGCATCAGCAGGTAGCTCTCTCCCGAACAGAGCAGGGAGCCGCCCGCGTTCGGGGATTGGACGATGCGAATATAACGCGAGGTGCCGCCCTTCAGCCAATCGCGCACCTCGAGCGTCGTGACCGCGGAGTTGCCGTCGAGCGCATGCGCTTCGGCGATGACGGTCCCCGTCACGACGGCATCGGCCGCGTTCATGAGGCTCAGAAGGCGGGCTGCGTCGCCTTGATCGGCCGGACCGCCAGCGGCGTCGTCTTGTCCATGCGCGGGAAGGTCGAGATGCACGGGAGGCAGCGGCACGATTTGTTCGGCGGGAGACAAGGCGAAAGAGGGCGTCAACGGGCCGTTCAAGAGCAAGCCGCCGGCCAACAGGACGACCGCCAGCAGGACGGTTCCGAAAAGTTTGATCGACATGAGGGGCACCGCCGTTTCCGAGTGGTTTGACTTCTTGACGGAGCCCGGCGGGCAAATGTTCCAGTTCGGCGCCAAAGAAAGGACGATCAATATTTGGAAATCGCCGTGCGATTTGGACGCCGCTCTCGCTGCTCGTCCGCGACATCGACAGCTTCAAAAGAGTGAACGACAAGTTCGGCCGCCTGACGGGAGACCGGACGCTGCGCGTCTTCGCGGATTCGGTGCGGACGACGGCGGGAGAGCTCGGGCTCTTCGGCCGTATCGGGAGCGAGGAGTTCGCGCCGGCGCTGCCGGGATTGAAGGCCGGCGAAGCGTTCGGGCGCAACGCGACGCGCGAAGGCGGCCGGGCCACGATCCATGCCTAGCTCCTCATCCAAAAAAAGGAGGCACGGCATCGGGGGCCGTTTCTCCTTTTCAACTGACTATGCCATGTATTCGAAAAACAGCGGCGTTCGTACGAACCGTTCGACCTCGCGGTCGTCCGCGAAGACGGCGCAGGCGAGGAGGAGCTTCATGAGCGCGGCCTCGGACGAAATGTTGCCGAGCGCGATCCCGCCGGCTCCCGTCAGGTGCGACGACGAGGCGTACATATCGCCTTCGGGACTGCGCATCGGCACGAGATAAACGTCGACTCCGCGCTCGCGGCAGTACGAGATGAACGAGACGAGCGATCTGCCCGCCGCCCCGTCCCGCGCGTTGGCGGTGCCCGAGTGATACGTGTCGTGCAGCACGGCGCGCGGACGACGCGCATCGAAGTCGTATACGCGGTAGTCCAGGCCGGGATACGGCTTGACGTAGAGCACGGCCGGCCATGCATCGTCCCGCGTAGGCGTTGCGGGCGGGGACGGCGGAGCTGAGCGTGCGAGCTTTGCCGGGGCCGGGTTGAGCGGATGCGGATCCGGTTCGAAGCGGCCGTTCCGCATCCGGCCGAACGGCGCCGCGTAGGGCGCGTCGAACTGGTCGGTGAACGGCAGCGCTTGCGTGATGCGCGTGCCCACATAGACGACGGAGTCGCCCCGGTCATTGCCGAACAGGGCGAAGACGCCGGGCAACCCGGCGTCGGCGATGAAGTCGACCGACGCGGCGAAGTTGGCGAGCCCGTTGCTCCTCGGGTCGTCCAGCGGATAGTTGGCCGCCGTCAGCACGACGGGGAATGGCGCGTCGCAGCATAGATAAGAGAGCATCGCCGAAGTAAACGAGAGCGTATCGGAGCCGTGCGTGACGATGACGCCGGCGTAGCCGCCGCCGTAGGCGGCGCGAACCGCTTCGGTCAACGTTGCCCAGTCGCCGGGCACGAGGTTCTCGCTGAGCAGGTTGCAGGGCTGCGAAGTCTCAAAAGCGATCTCTCGCGCCCCGGCGATTTGGGCATACTGCTCCATAAGGAAGTAGGAGCCCGACGCATCGACGTCGATGCCGTGCGCGCCGCGTCGGCTGCCGATAGTGCCGCCGGTAAAGAGGACCAAAATTTTAGCGGGCAATTTTGCGGACAAGTGAGCAGACATCCTTTCCGTTCATCGAATATCCGATTGCGGCCGCGTGGCGGCGTTCGTTCGGGGCATTGAGCCGTTCGGTTCAGAAGCTGTCCCAGATATCCGCGAGCGGGATATCCGCGCGGGCCATGACTTCGTCGGCCGCCCCGTAGTACATGCGGATCGTGTCGCCGGCCAGGATCGCGCCGCAGGAGAACACGACCTTGCCGAAGAAGCCGTTCACCTCGTAGTCGGCTTCAGGCGCCAGAATCGGAACGCGGGAGCGGGCCAGCACGCGCGCCGGATCGTCAAAGTCCAGCAAGGCTGCGCCCATGCAGTAGCGGCTATCCGAGTCGGCGCCGTGATAAAGCGCGAGCCAGCCGCGTTCGGTCCGGATCGGCACGGCGCCGCCGCCGATGCGTCCGCCGTCCCAGTGGCCGGGGCGCAGGCCCATCAGGTAGCGGTGGCCGCCCCAATGGAGCAGGTCGGGCGACTCCGCGACCCACATCTCCGGCGCCCCGATCGACTTCGGCACGGGACGGTGCAGCATGTAGTATTTGCCGTTAATCCGCTCCGGAAAAAACATCGCGTCCTTGTTTTCGGGCGGAAGGATCATCCCGAGCCGCTCGTAGGAAACGAAGTCGCGGGTCGCCGCCAGCCCGACGCCGACGCCGCGGGAGCTGACGGCGCTGTAAGTAATGTAGTATTTATCGCCCATCTGCGTGATCCGGGGATCCTCGATGCCCCATGCCTCGTCTTCGCCGGACGGGAACAGCGCAGGCGTCTCGTCGACGACGAACCGCACGCCGTCCCGGCTGCGGGCGGCGCGGAGATGCGACATCGAAGTGAGGTAGGCGTAGGAGCCGTCATAGCCTTTGATCACGCGCGAATCGGCAAAATCGTAATTCGGGTCGTCTGCCGCCAATCGGACGAGCTCCAGTTGGGCGCCGTTCTCGTCGAGCATCGGCACCAGCACGGCGCCGGACTCCGACTGCAGCGGCATCTCGGCCACGCGCAGCAGCAAAATAACCTCGTCCCCCAGTTGGGCGACGCCCGCGTTAAAGGCGCCTACGACCTGGAAATCCGGACGAGAAGGTTTGACATGGCCGACGGTCACGATGGGACCGTCCGCCATACGAATGACAGCCATTTGACGCTCACCCCGTTTGCATCTTATTCTAACCCCATACTACTTTACAAGTACCCAATCTCCAAGCGGAGGGCTCGCGATCGGGCCGAGCCGGCGCGGGAGGTGGCGGAGATCGAGGGATCGATTCGATGGAACCAATGAACGCGCGAAGCGCGGAGATCGTCGAGGTGTGCCTGCTGGCGGGCAAGATCATGCTGGAGAACGGCGGGGAGACGTATCGCGTGGAGGACACGATGATACGGATCGCGTCCGCCTACGGCGCGGAGGGACCGCAGAGCTTCGTCATGCCGACGGGGATCATGTTCGCCATTGAAGGCTCGGAGTCGGCGACGCGGCTCGTCCGCATCTCGCAGCGGTCGACCAACCTGAACAAGGTGACCGAAGTGAACGACATCTCCCGGCGCATCGCGGGCGGCCATCTGAGACCTGCGGAAGCCTGCAGCCTGCTCAAGGAAATTCAGCGCGGTTCGCCCGTTTATCCGCTGCGCGTCCAGCTCGTGCTGGCGGCGCTCGCGAGCGGCTGCTTTCTTATCCTGTACGAGGGCACCTGGGCGGACATGCCTGCGGCCATGCTCTGCGGCGGAACGGGCTTCTGGCTACTCGGCCGGATGGCGAAGCTCAGCTCGATCCGGCTGTTCGGGGAGCTGATCGCGGCCCTCGCCGTCGGTCTGCTGTCCTATCTGGTCGTTCGGCTCGGCATCGGTGAGCAGCACAGCACGATCATGATCGCGTCCGTTATGCCGCTCGTGCCCGGGCTGCTCATTACGAACGCGGTCCGCGATTTGATGGCAGGGCATCTCGTATCGGGCATCTCGAAGGGGGGCGGAGGCGTTTCTGACGGCCTTCGCCATCGGAGCAGGCATCGGCATCGCGCTGACGCTGAATGGATAAGGGGGCGGGCGGGGCATGATCGCAGATTACTTATCGCAATCCATCGCGAGCTTCGTCGGCACGGCATGCTTCGGCGTCATTTTCCAGATCCCGAAGCGCAGCCTGATTCAATGCGGCCTGACGGGCATGGTCGGCTGGCTGGTCTATTACGGCCTGGACCAGGGCAGCGCCGGACCGATCGCGGCCACCTGGGCGTCCGCCGTGCTCATCGGACTGATCGCCCATTATCAGGCGATCCGCTTCAAGGTGCCGGTCACCGTGTTCAGCGTATCCGGCATCATCCCGCTCGTGCCGGGCGGCATGGCCTACGACGCGATGCTGCGGGTCGTGCAGAACGACTATATGTCCGCGGTGGAGCTGGGGGCCAAGGCGTTCATGCTGTCCGGCGCGATCGCGGTCGGGCTCGTGTTCTCCGAGGTCGTCAATCAACTGGTCAAAAGGGTGCGGGCGGGGATGTCGCGGGCGAGGGGCTGAAGCCAAGTATTTCCCGCTACAAAACGTTGCTTGGGCCGCCGATGTGCGGTACAACCGTGCATCGCCCCCACGCGCTGCTTCAAAGTACCCTTGCTGCCCTAAACCCGTCCAACTGCTGATCCATTGCGTCTGAGCGAGCACACGTCCCTGCAACCGCAAAAATTGCGGTTACAGCATGTCCAAGCGACCCGATCGTCCATGCAACTGCAATTTTGCTGTTACGGCACTCCCAGCGAGCCCCGCAGCATGCTCCGCTTAATCCTCGCCGCTATCCGCAAACTGGATATCATGCTTGAGCCCCTGCGCTGCGAACGCGAGCAGGCGGGCGCCCTCCTCGCCGAGCGCTTCTCGGTCGCCCGCCGACAGCGCGGCGAACGGCTCGACGAGCAGCGCCGCATCGCGACGCCGCTGCCGAATCTCCCACTTGCCGGCGACGAAGCCGTCCAGCAGAAAGACGGGGCGCACGAGCCCGTTGGCTGTGAAGACGCGCTGCTTGTGCGGTCCGCCCAGGATGCGGGATCGGTCCGCGTAAGCGAGCAGCATCTGGTCGAACTCGCCCAGAAAGCGCGGCGGACTAGAGGTGTTCGCATCCGGGCGGGGCGCTTCAGGCAAGTCGAATAGCTCGGTTCCTTGCTCGCTGAGGAAGCGAACGAGCCGGGGGGCCGAGCCGCCGGACCGCGTCCTGCAGCTTCGTGAGGCCCGACCATACTTGCATGTCTTTGACCGATGCCGGTCCGAAGGCCGACAGATAGCGCACGACGAGCGCCTCGTCCGTGCAGCTCGCCTCCTCCGGCAGGCCGGTCCAGGCCTCGAGCGGCGCATGCAGCGCCTGCCCGCTTCGGCCCCACAGGCCGCGGGGCGGCGTCTGCACGAGCGGCACGCGCGCCCGGACCGCGGCCGCGAGCGCCTCGGGATCGCGGCCCGGCCAGTGCTCGGCCAGCCGCGCGCCCAGCTCGGCGAAGGTCTGCGGCCGCTCGGCCGTCCATTCGCGCCCCAGGGCGGCGATCGCGTCCGCGTCCGCGCCGGCGAGCCGCTTGCCGAAGCTGCCTGCCAGGCCGCGATCCTGCACGGGCTGGAGCAGCGGGCGCAGGGCCAGGGCGTCCCGGGTCGAGACGAGGTGGAGCGTGGCCCGCATCAAGGCCATCCGCACCGCCTCGCGGCCCAGGAGCAGACCCTCGAGCTCGGCGGGATCAAAGTGCTCCAGCCGCGACCAAAGCGCGTAATACGGCGCCGTCGGCGCCTGCGCCTGCAGTCCGCACAGCCGCTCGAGCGCTTCGAGCGCGGTCATGCGCTCCCGCCGAAGCAACATTTGCCTGGCGAGCAGCGCCCGGTTCAGCGCGCGGCGGTCCAGCGTCGGAGCGGCCGCTAAGCCGCTATCTGTAGAGATCGGGCCCGACGGGCATTCGTTCATGCGAATCGCTCCTCCTTGGCGAGGCGCTTCAGTCCTCATCGCTTAACCCAAGAATAACGCATGCGCTCTGACAGCAGTCTGTCAGGAAGGAATGCCGCATCAGCGCCATTTTGTTCCATGCTTTTCGATCGTGCTTCACTTCATCGATGCGGGTCGTCAATACGGGAGACGAATCTCGACGCGGGTCCCCTGGCCCAGCTCGCTCTTGTAGCGGATGGTGCCCCTATGCCCCGCCAGGATCTGCTGGCTGACCATGAGGCCGAGGCCGTGTCCCGAGGCTTTGTTGGAGTAAAACGGCTCGCCCAGATGCTTCAGCTCTTCTTGGGAAATGCCGAAGCCCTCGTCCTCGATGACGATGAGGATGTTGTCGTCCGCCGCAGGGTCGGCCTGGTGGGACGTCCCGATCGACGCCACGTCCGCCATCATCTCCGGCTCGCGCGCAGCTGCTGCCTCGGCAATCGTCTCCCTCCCGTTAACCGCCTCGCCGACCGAATCTCCGCCAACCGTTTCGCTGCCGCCATTCTCCCCGTGACGCTCCGCCCAGATGCCGATGCGCAGCGTGCCGCCTTCCGGCATCGCCTCCATCCCGTTTTTGAGCACGTTCAGAAAAACCTGCTTTAACTGGTTGGGCTCTCCGTTCAACGGCGCCAGCTCGTCGGCTTCGCGCAGCTCGAACTGCACGTTGTTCATGATCGCCTGCGCCTCGAGCAGCGCCACCGTTTCCTTCATGATGGAGCGGATATCGACGAGCTGGAAGCGAATGGCCTGCGGCTTGGACAGGACGAGGAACTCGCCGACGATGAAGTTGATCCGGTCGAGCTCGGACAGCATCGTGTCGAGATGGGCAGGGTTGATGCCGCCCGACTTTTGCTGGAGCTGCACGAACCCCCGGAGCGTCGTGAGCGGGTTGCGGATCTCGTGCGCGACGCCCGCGGCGAGCTGGCCGACCATCGACAGCTTCTCCGTCCGTCTCAGCATCTCCTCGGTCGCCTTCCGCTCGGTGATGTTCCGCGAGATCGAGGCGATGCCGATCACCTCTCCATGCTCGTCGCGCACGGGGGGAGACCGTGATGCTGACGTCGATCTGCGACCCGTCCTTGCGGTAGCGGATCGTCTCACAGTCCGCGACCGAGCCGCCCTTGACGACCTTCCGCAGGATGCGTGAGTAATCTTCCTGCAGCTCCTCCGGCACCTCGGGCAGCCGGCGGCCCAGCGCCTCGGCGGCGCTCCAGCCGTACATCTTCTCGAACGCGGCGTTCACCTGCATCAGGTTCCCGAGGGGGGTCCGCGACGTGGATGGCGTCCGAGCTGTGGTGCACGAACGATTCGAGGTACTGCTTGGTGCTCCGCAGCTCCGCCGCCGTATCCCTCAGCCGGTTCGTATACGTGCTTAGATTGCTTGCCATCGTGTTGACGCGATCGGACAGCCGGCCGAGCTCGTCATGGCTGGCGACGGGCAGCGGATCGTCGAAGCTGCCTTCGGCCACCGCGTTGACCTTGCGCAAAATCTGCTGCACCGGGCGGATCATCAGACCCGACAGCCAGTAGCTGGTCAAGACGGTAGCGGCTAAGAGGGCGAGGCCGATGACGCCGCTTAGCAGCAGCTGCCGGTGGAGGTCGCCGCTGATCGCAGCGCGGTCGAAGCTCACGGTGACGATGTAGTCCCGGTCTCCGCGGATCGGAATATAGCTCTTGAGCAGCCGTTTGCCGCCGGAGCGGCTGTTCGCCGTTACGGTTTCTCCCGTGGTGATGGCCGTGTTCACATGCTCGACGTCGGCGTCGTCCTTATAGGCGTAGGTGCCGAATACGATATCGCGCACGTCCAGATTATAGACGGGTTTGCCCTTTTTTTATCTTGATGATGGGCGCTTTTCCGAAAAAGGCGGGATCGATGCCGGTAATCTCGACGAGATCGGAATTGTCTTGGAGCAGCTGCTTGATCAGCTTCTCGGTACCGACCGAGTCCTTGAAGTCGACCAGGACGTCGCCCCGCATAAAAGGATTGATCATATAGTTCGTCGTGCCGTCGTAATAGTCGCCCCACTTCAGGATCAAGTCGGGATCCGAGGTGGCGAAGTTGAACGGACCCGACCAGAAGTTCGGCATGGCCCGGCCGAAGCCGACGTTGACGGGCTGGCGCGCGAAGAGCTGCTGGAACGCTCTGTACCAGTAATCCATCGTGTTGGAGCCGAGATTGATCTCTCCGGGCTTCGAGGATTTTTTGACGACGATGTCGTTCGGCGTCCGCACCCAGAGCGAGATTCCCTCCAGCTGGAGCTCCTCGGTCAGTTTGACGAGCTCTTCGTTGGTCACGTTGTCGATGTCCGGATCCAGCGAGCTTCGAATCGCGATCGAGGCGGCGAGCAGCTTTTCCTCCTGAGCCTTCTCCAGCCGCTCGAGCTCGTCTTCGTACGATTTGATCGATTCGCCGATCTGCTTGGAGATAATATCCATGCGGTCGATCGCCGACTTCTGCATGCCGGCCTTGGACCAGAAATACGTAATCGACAAGTTCAGCATGAGGATCGCCGCGACGAGAAGGGACAGGAACACGGTAAGTTTAAGCTTTATGGACAAGGCGGAAAGCCTCCTAGTAGGATGGGGACTGGACAAAGATGCCTGGATCGGATGACTGGGCGAAAGCCGGTTTTTATAAATTCTGTGCGCCTGCCCATAATCCTGCCATCCGTCGAGAGCTAAATCATGTAAAGAAAAACGCGTCATAAAAGTATAAGCGTTTAAACATTTGAGGTTGATTAGAGATAAGAAGATACGCTAAAATAACGTCATGAAAGTTAAAGCGTTTAAACTTTTGGGAAGGGCGGCGTACAGCCGGCATCAGTCCTCTTTCTTGAGGTAGAAAAGGAGCGCGGCAGCGTGAAAATCAGCATCTTCGACGTCGCGAAAAAATCGGGTCTGTCCGTGGTGACCGTATCCCGCGTCATTAACAACGCCCCGTCGGTCAGGGAGAAAAACAAGGAAAGGGTGCTCCAGGCAATGAAGGAGCTCGGCTACCACCCGAGCGCCGCGGCGCGGAGCCTGGCCAGAGGGCGGACGGGCGTCATCGGCCTCACGCTGGCGACGCTGCAGGACTCGTTTTTCGACGCGGTCGTCAAGGAGATCGGCGATCGGCTGGCCGAGCAGGGCTACTTCCTCGCGTTATCGGTCGAGACGGGAGCCGGCGGCGGTTCGGGCAGGCTGCTCTTCGAGGAGGACCGCGTAGACGGCGTCATCGTGCTGTCTCCGATGCAGGAAGACGGATACGAGCTGGAGCTGCTGCAGAAGAGAATTCCATATATCCTGCTGGATAATCAGCAGCCTTCGCCTTCGGCGCCGTCCGTGGTCGTGAACAACTTCAAAGGCGGCTACGAGGCCGCGCGGCATCTGATCGGCCTCGGACATCGCAAGATCGCGCATATCGCGGGACCGCGCGCTTTTTTAAGCAGCCAGGACCGGGAGCGGGGATTTTTGCAGGCGCTTGCGGAGGAGGGACTCTCGCCCTGGAGCGTCGAGTCCGGCGAGTTCAACATCGCGTCCGGCTATCGGATCGCGGAGGCCTGGATCGCGGCAGAGAGCCTGCCGGAAGCGGTATTCGCCGCGGACGACCACATCGCGCTCGGCGTCGTCGACGCCTGCAAGAACGCGGGTCTTCGCGTACCGCGGGACCTGTCGGTCGTCGGGTTCGACGACCAGGTGCTCGCTTCTGAACTCAAGCCCGCGCTGACGACGGTCCGCCAGCCGGCGGACAAGATCGGGCGCAAGGGCGTGGAGCTGCTGCTGGCGGCGATCGAGGGGCAGCAGCGGCGCCACGTCACGGTGCAGATCGATCCGGAGCTGGTCGTCAGGGATTCGACGGCGGCCAGCCGTTCAACAAACGAATAGGCGAGAGGGAGAGACGAGGATGAAGTATTATTTGGGCGTCGACGGCGGCGGATCCAAGACCTACGCGCTCGTCGCGGACGAGCGGGGACGGGTCGTCGGTAAAGGCAAAAGCGGCAACGGGAATCATCAGCTCGACCGTGAAGTCGCGCGGCGCAGCATCAGAGAAGCGACGAAGGCGGCGCTTGCCGCCGCGGGGATCTCGCGGGAGCAAGTTGCGTCCGCCTGCTTCGGCTTGGCCGGCGCGGACCGCGAGGCGGACTTCCGGATCTTGCGTCCGATGATCGCGGAGCTCGGCTTCGCGAAGCACGAGATCCACTGCGACACGATCATCGCGATGCGCGCAGGCACGAGCCGGCCCTACGGCGTCGTGCTCATCTGCGGCAGCGGCACCAACGGCGCGGGCCGCAATCCCGCCGGGGAGAGCCTCCAGGTCGGCGGATTCACTTATATGACGGGCGACTTCGGCGGCGGCATGGCGTTGGCCGTCGAGGCATTCCGCACGGTCGTGCGCGCTTGGGACGGACGCGAGGCGGAGACGGCGCTCACGCCGCTCGTGCTTGCGGAGACGGGCTACGCGACGGTCGAAGAGATGTTCCACGATTACCTCGACCGCGACCTGCAGCCGCCGCTGGGCCTCGCGAAGCTGCTGTTCGAGGCCGCCGCGGGCGGAGACGCGGCCGCGCAGGCGATTCTGCGGAAACAGGGTGACGAGCTGGGCAGGCAGGCGAACGCGATTATCCGAAGGCTCGGCATGTCGGACGAGACGTTCGACGTCGTCATGGCCGGCAGCATTTTGACGCGTGGCAAGGGAGATTGGGTGCATGCCGAGATTCGGAAGGCCGTTTCTGCTGCGGCGCCCGACGCCTCGGTGGTGAAGCTGGCGGTCGAGCCGGTCGTCGGCGCGCTGTGGCTGGCGTTCGAGGCCGACGGCCCGCTGCCGGAGACGGCGCGCGAGACGTTGAAGAACGCCGCGGAATTCGAAGCGATCTGATCCATATATCAGGAGGATGATTAGCATGGCGCAAGGGCTGAAGGTGGCCGTCATCGGCGGAGGCTCCTCGTATACGCCGGAGATCGTGGAAGGCTTCATCAACCGGTACGACAAGCTCCCGATCCGGGAGTTGTGGCTCGTCGACATCGAAGCGGGGCGGCACAAGCTCGAGATCGTCGGCGCGCTCGCGAAGCGCATGGTCGAAAAGTCCGGCCTGCCGATCAGCGTGCATCTGACGCTGAACCGGCGCGAAGCGATCGACGGCGCGGACTTCGTCTCGACGCAGATGCGCGTCGGCTTGCTCGAAGCCCGCAAGTGGGACGAGCACATCCCGAACCTGCACGGCGTCATCGGGCAGGAGACGACCGGCCCCGGCGGCATGATGAAGGCGCTGCGCACGATCCCCGCCCTGCTGGACATCTGCCGGGACATCGAGGAGCTGGCGCCGAACGCCTGGCTGCTCAACTTCACCAATCCGGCCGGCATGGTGACTGAGGCGATCCGCCGCTATTCCAAGGTGCGCAGCATCGGCTTGTGCAACGCGCCGATCGGTCTCGCGAAGTGGCTCAGCGCCAAGTACGACACGACGCCTTCTCACATTTACACGGAGTTCGTCGGGCTCAACCATCTGCACTGGGTGACGCGCATCGAGGTCGAGGGCGTCGACCGGCTGCCCGAGCTGCTCGACAAGCGGGCGGAATACAGCGGCAAAAACGTGCCCGCGTCCGAATGGGACCCGGACTTCCTCCGCTCGCTGGGCGGGTTTCCTTCCTACTACCTCAAGTATTTTTATATGACAGACGTCATGCTTGAGGAGCAGCTTGAATCGCTGAAGGGCGGCGGCACGCGCGCAGAGATCGTGAAGAAGGTCGAGGATGAGTTGTTCGAGCTGTACAAGGACCCGGAACTGCAGGAGAAGCCCAAGCAGCTGGAGAAACGCGGAGGCGCCTACTACTCCGAGGCGGCGGTTAACCTGATGGAGTCGCTCTACGGCGATAAACGCGATATCCAGACGTTAAACGTGCCGAACGGCAACACGCTCGATTTTCTCCCGCCGGACGCCTGCATCGAGGTGAACTGCGTCGTGACGGGCCAGGGTCCGCTGGCGCTGCCGGTAACCCGGGTGCCCGAGCAGGCCAAGGGACTCATCCATGCCGTGAAGACGTACGAACGGTTGACGATCCGAGCGGCCGTGGAGGGCGACCGTGATGTGGCCCTGCAGGCAATGGCGGCGCATCCGCTCGTGCCGTCCGTCCGAGTCGCGAAGCGGCTGCTGGACGAGATGCTGGAAAAGAACCGTCCTTATCTGCCTGCTTTTTTCTAAATACGGCGGATGAGTCTTCAACATATTCACAAGGCGAATATATTTGCATGAATAAACCTAACTTTCCTGCCATGTAAAACAGTCGTTAGTAAACCTAACGAAAATAACGATCGCATATTAGTTAGATGAAAAAGACGATACAGTTATATTAAAAGCAATTGAGCACCTATTTCAATGAAAGTAAGCGCTTTATAATCTGAGGCATATTCTGGTTTGGCATACGCGAATGTAAAGATTTATTCGTTGTTAGCGCTAACCGAATGCGTAAATGCGCTCATTTCGTTGGAGGAGGTTTCTTGATGAAAGCTTCAAAGAAAATCCTGTCCGGCGCCCTATCGACGGCGTTGGCGGCATCCGCCGTATTGGCCGGCGTCGCCGCGCCGGTGTCGGCATGGGCTGCAGAACCGTCGGCGACGGCAAGTCCGTCCGCCGTGTCCGCTCCGACCGCCGGGCTGCCGCTATCCGACACGCTGCAGCATTGGGCGAAGGACAGCATCGCCAAATGGGTGGCAAGCGGCGTGCTGAGCGGATATCCCGACAAGACGTTCCATCCGAACGACCGGATCACGCGCGCCGAATTCGCGACGATCCTGAACCGCGTATTCGGCTTTTACGCCGAATCGAACGAGGCATTCTCGGACGTCAGGGGAACGAGCTGGTACGCGGACGCGCTGTCGATCGCGCGCGAAGCCGGCTATTACGAGGGCTTCCCGGGGAATCGGGCGCAGGCGGGAGACGCGATCAGCCGCCAGGACGCGGTAACGCTGCTGGCGCGCGTGTTTTCGCTGGCCGCTTCCGGAAGCGCTTCTACGCAGGCGGGCTTCAGCGACGGCGCGCAGATCCAAGCCTACGCCAAGGCGGCGGTAGACGCATTGTCCGGCGCGCTAAGCGGCTATCAGGACGGCACCTTCCGTCCGAACGACAGCATCACGCGCGCGGAGGTCGTGACGCTGATCGACAAGCTCGTCGCGGGCTACTATGCTTCCGCGGGCGTCGTCGAGGGCGGAGAGATCGCGGGCAATGTCGTGGTCAATCACGACGGCGCGACGCTTAAGAACGCGGTCGTTAACGGCAATCTGTATCTGACCGCGGGCATCGGCGACGGCGAGGTGAAGCTCGACGGCGTCACGGTCAAAGGCAAGACGTTCATCGCGGGCGGCGGCCCGCACACGGTGATCCTGAACGATGCGACGCTTGGCGAAGTCGTCGTCGACCGCAAGGAAGGCGAGGTTCGCGTGCAAGCGACCGGCAAGACGAAAATCGAACAGGTCACCGTAGAGAGCGCGTCGAAGCTGGAGCTGGCACAGGGCGTTCAGGTTGAATCCGCTACGTTCAACAGCCCGGTGGCGCTGGAGCTGGCTTCGGGTGCGTCGATCGACCAACTGAAGGTGAATTCGGGCGCCAGCGGCACGACGATCGCCGGGAGCGGCACCGTAGGATCCGCCGACATCCAGGCATCCGGCGTCATCGTAGGCGGGAAAGCGGTCGAAGCAGGCAAGTTCAGCATCGCGAACGGCGCAGCTGCGCCGAGTACGACCTCGCCTTCGGCGAATGGCCCTGTCACCACGCCAGCCAACCCCGCGGTCAGCGTGAACCTTGTCGATCCGGACGCTTCCGCCGCGACGAAGTCCCTGTTCGTTTACCTGAACGAGATTCGAGGCGGCGGCATCTTGTTCGGGCAGCAGCACGCGACGACGGAAGGCCTGTCGATCGGCAAGCGGGACGGCACCGAGTCCGACACGTACAATGCGGTCGGGGAATACCCCGCGTTATTCGGCTGGGACACGCTGACGCTGGAAGGCAAAGAGAAGCCGGGCGTATCCGGCGACTTCGAGCAGAGCCGCGACAACCTGATCGACGTGATGAAAAAGGCTTATAATTACGGCGGCGTACTGACGCTGAGCTCGCACCTGCCGAACTTCGTGACGGGCGGCGATTTCTACGACCTGAAGGGCAACGTTGTCTCGCATATCCTGCCGGGCGGAGACAAGCATGCCGCGTACAATGCGTTTCTCGACAATATCGCGGACTTCGCGAACCATCTGAAGGACGACAACGGCAACCCGATCCCGGTCATCTACCGTCCGTTCCACGAGCAGAGCGGCAGCTGGTTCTGGTGGGGCGCGGCGTTCACGACGAAGGATGAATACCGCGAGATCTACCGCTATACCGTCGAATATTTGAGAGACGTCAAGGGCGTGAGCAACTTCCTGTACGCCTACTCGCCCGGCGGCGGCTTCGGCACGAGCGAGGAGCGGTATATGGAGACGTATCCGGGCGACGACTACGTCGACATCCTCGGCTTCGACAGCTACTACAACGGGGAAGGCCAAAGCTGGTTCGACGGCGTCACGACGGAAGCCGCGCTCGTCTCGCGCGTAGCGGACGGCCATCATAAGGTCGCGGCGCTTACCGAGTTCGGCTACCAGCAGATGAAGGCGAGCGGCAATTCGACGCCAGACTTCTACACCAAGCTTTCGGAGGCGCTGCAATCCGATCCGGACGCCAGGAAGATGGCTTATATGCTCACCTGGGCGAACTTCGGGCCGACCGCCTACGTGCCGTATCCGACGGGCGAGGGACAGCCGGCGCATCAGATGCTGCCCGACTTCGTCAAGTATTTCGAAGAGTCGTACACCCTTTTCAACAAGGAAGTCTCCCATGCCTACGATCGCAACGTGGCGACGGAGCGCGAGCAGCCGTTCATGCACGTCGCTTCGCCGACCGACCAAAGCACGGTCAAGACGAATACGACGCAGATTCGCGCGCGCATTCTGAACGAGACGCCTGCCAAGGTCGTCTACGCGACGGCTGGGGACGATGCGGAGCATGCGCTGACGCTCGATCCCGCGACCGGCTTTTACACGGCCGATTGGTCCCCGGCGGCCAGCCTGAACGGCAAGTCGGCGACCGTCACCGTCAAGGCGTACGACGCGGACGGCAAGGTGCTGCAGGCGCAGACGAACACCGTATTCGTGAAGATTCCGGAGGTGCTGATCGGCGCCTACACGTTCGACGACGGCATCGAGGGCATTCAGAGCAACGGCGGATGGCAGGCGGATATCGAGGGGCTCTCGCACGTCAGCTTGAACGGCGACGGCAAGCTTAAGCTCAGCGTCGTCGGCACGACGTATACGGACGATTGGCAGGAGCTCAAGCTGGAGCTGAAAAACGCCAAGGCCGTCGCCGGCGCAGACACGCTCTCCGGCGTGAAGCGCCTTAAATACGAAGCGTGGGTGCCGGTCGCGGCTGGCGCGAAGAGCGGCAAAGCGACCTTGCGCAGCGTCGTTCAGCTGCCGCCGGATTGGGACCACAAGTACGGCATGGACACGACGCAGGTTTCCTTCGACAATCTGGAGAAGGTCCAGATCGACGGAGAGCCGTATGTCCACTATGCGGCTGCGATCGATCTGACGAACGCTGAAGCGCTTGCCGCGGCGGACGATCTGGCGCTCTCGCTCGTCGGCAGCGGATTGGACAACGGCGGCGCCGCATACCCGGTCTATATCGACAACATCCGTTTGTACAGCACGTACCAGGATGCCGCCTCCGATCCGGCATCGGTCGACGACTTCGAAGGCTACCTCGGCAGCAACGATGCGCTCGGCGCGAAGTTCGTCCATGCGGGCGGCGACGATACGGCCGCGGCGCTCGACGCGGGCAGCAAGCACGGCGGCAGCTACGGGCTGAAGTATACCTATACGCTGGCGAACAGCGGCTATGCCGGCATCACCAAGGCGCTCGGCGGCGTAGATTGGTCGGGCTACAACGCCCTGCAATTTCGGTACAAGCCGGACGGCAAGGGCCAGAAGCTCGTCATGCAGATCAACGCCGACGGCAAGACGTACGAGTATTACCCGGACACGGCGACGGAGGAAGCGCAGTTCGTGACCGCTCCGTTTAGCGCGTTCAAGCCGGCTAACGGCGCGACGGGCACGCTCACGAAGCTGAACCTGTCCAAGGTGAACGCGTTCTCCATCTACACGAACGCGAAGCCGGACGGCACGAAGCTGACGTCTTCGATGTACTTCGACGACATCCGCGCGGTCAGCGACGACGCGGCGGGCCCGGTGCCGAACGGCAGCGCCGGCGGCGGATTGCCGACGGGCACGCTTTACGGCTTCGACGGCTCGGCCGAAGGTTGGGCGCTGAACGACAGCCAGAACACGCTCGGCGCCGGCAACGTAAGGCAGACGTCGGACGGAGGCGCGAAGGTGCTGGCGGTGGACTTCAACGCGACCGGCACGGGAAGTTCGCCGCAGCTTGAGCTCGGCGCGGTCTCGGACAAGGACCTCAGCAACGGGTCCGCGATCAAGCTTAAGGTGCGTCTCGCCGCGGGCACGGCCAAGGCCAAGCTGTTCATTAAGCACGGCGGCGCATGGACGTGGGTGAACGCCGACGAAGCGACGCTGAATACCGATTATCAGACGTTAACGCTGAATCTGAATGCCGGCGGCATCGACAAGACGGCGATCAAAACGATCGGCCTGCAAGTCTACGCGCCGGACGGTACGGGCACGATGACCTTGTACGTGGACGAAGTCGCGTTGGAATAGCATGTCAGGGCTCGGCGGCAGCGCCGCCGAGCGAACTAAAAAGACGGCGCTCCCGAACCGCCAAGCGGCCGGGGCGCCGTCTTTGTCGCGCGCTGCGACGGGAGACGAACGAAGAAGGTTGATGGGCCGGAGCCTGCTCTTGGGCAGGGCGGCTATGCGGGTTTGCTGTGTCTAGGGTTCGTCTACCCGCAGATCGTACCGCCGTGATCGAAGCGCAGTCGGCTGCAGCGCCCGGGTTCGACCCCGGGACGACGCGTCCAATGACTCATGGCTTAATCTGTAATTAAACGCGTGCGCGCGCCGTCAAACGACAAATTGCGATTTTGATCAAAGAAGGGACTTTTATCCATGACTTCCGACTCAGCGAGGCGTTTCGCTCATGGCGACCGAGATCAGGCGATCCTCGGCGTCATTAAAACGGACGGTCACGAACACGCCGAACTCCCGGTCGGCCTGGCGGAGCCAAAGCTTGAATTTCTCCTCGCTGAGGCCGCCTTCGAGCTGCGTTCTGCCGATGTGCAAATAATCGACGAGCGACGCCTGCGGGTACTTGTGCTTCGTCTCCTCGATGGCGATGAGGCTCCATTTGTGATAGGTCGTATCCGCGGCATCGGCTTGTTCGGCGCGGACCGCCAAAGCCGTCCAGACTGCGATGGCCAATAAGGCGAGCAGGACGCCGGCGCGCGCTGTGCCCGTTATCGCCTTGGGATAGCGTTGACTCATTGCGGTTACACGCCCTCCTGTATCGTCGGTTGCCAACCGTACCATTATGCCCCAATCGAAGCGGATGATGCCGACAAAGGCATCGAGGTCGAATCGTAGCGAAATGCGATTGACATGGCTTCGTTAACCAAGCATAATACTGGTAAATAATCGTACGGGGAAGCGCCCCGTCGGAGCCGCACACGGGACGTGTCGCTTTGACGGGGCGCTTTTTTTACCGTAAAGGGAGCGGGAAAATGGACGACGGGAACAAGAAGGGCAAGGATGGCGAGGTGCGCGAGCAGGTCGTGACCTACGAGATCTACGCTGAGATGCCGGATGACGGCAAACGCTACGAGATCTTCGACGGCAAGCTGGAGCTGATGTCTCCCGGACCGAATATTTTTCATCAGGCGATAAGCGGCAAATTGTATCTGCTCGTGCAGAGCTGTATCTCGAATTACATCGTGTTGTACGCGCCCCTGGATGTCATTCTGAGCAAGACTAACGTCATGCAGCCGGACCTTGTGCTCGTCAGCAAGGACCGCTGGGAGATTGTCAGCAAGCGCGGCGTGGAGGGCGCTCCTGATCTGGCGGTGGAGATTTTGTCGCCGGGCTCGCGCAAGCGGGATCGGGTACGCAAGCACGCGGTCTACGAGAAGCATGGCGTGCCCGAATATTGGATCGTCGACCCGACCGCCCGCACGCTGGAGCAATTTGTGCTCGTCGACGGCCGCTACCGGGTAGGCGAGCTTTTCGAGGAACAGGACCGTGTCGCGTCGGAGCGGTTCCCTTGCGTTTCTTTTGCGGTGGACGAGCTGTTCAAGGGCGACGTGCTGGAACGGCTGGCTTCGCTGAGCTAAGCGAGCACGCTTGGTGGCGCTAGCGCGGGCTTTTTCTGATAAACCATCTACTTCGCCACCGCAAACCGCAGCACCGTCCGCAGTTTTTCCGTCCCTGTCCTGCGCGGGTCGGACAGATAAATCTCGCGATGGAGCTTCGACGCTCGCCGATAGCCCGCTTCCGCGCAGAACGCCTCCATTTTCGAGAAGCTCGCGGGCTCGTTTTCAAAGCTGCCCACGTGCATCATTTGACAGCTCGGGCCGTCCTCGATCGTAACGAATTTCAAGCGTGCTAGCTGCGGGTTCGGCTTCTTGGCCGCCGTTTTGCCGACAAAGTATCGGAACCCGTCCTCGGTCAGGAAATCGGGCTGCCGAATCATGATCGTATACTTCCAGTTGTTCTTGTCCGTGGCAGGCCGCGTCAGATCCACGAGACCCCACACCCCTTCCAGCGGATAGACCGTGTAGTCGTAATACCCTTCCGGCGCGTCGCTTCCTTTATACGACATTTTGACGGCATAGCTCAGCGCGTACAGCGCCTCCGTCTCCAGCGCGAATGCGGGGCGGTTCGGATCCCCCCTCGCCTTCGATGGCGGCGAAGGGCATGGGGGGCACGTCGAGGATGGCGGGTTCTCCTTTGGGCAAATAGAGCGATTTGTCGTGTTTTTTGTAGTCGATTTTGGCGGACATGGACGTACCTCCCAACTTGGTATAACGGTATATTACGGCAAGGACGGTGACAACAGGGTGTCAGTGGCACAATTAGACCCCTCCGGGGCTGGACAACTCCGAGCCGCGATCGGTACACTTGGCATAGTGCGGCAAACGCCGCAGGTCAGATCTAGATTCGAACAAAGCAGGGAGACCGTATCTAATGAGATTTTCCATACAATACCTGTCCTTCTTCGTCATCCAGTCCGAGAGCCCCAAGGAGACGGACACGAACAAGCGGTATAAGCACTATAAGACGCTGGACCACTACGACTACGAGGACAGCGAGGTCAAGTCGTTTCTCGACGAGGAATTCTCGCGGATCGCGAAGCGCAAGGCCGACGTGAATCCGGATACCGCCGCGGCGCCGACGAAGATCGGCCGCTTTATTATGGAGCCGGGGCAGGAGCCCGAGAGCAACCCGAACTACAACCTGTTCCAGCGGCTGCGCGTGGCCACGACCAAGGAGCAGTTCCACTATGCCTGCGACGACGTGCTGCGGAGCTACATGGACACGAGCGCGGTGCGGGGAGGCGCGTTTATCGTCGCGGCGGCCAAGGTGAACGAGCTGTTCGACGAGCCGTTCGTGTTCGTGCTGAAGTGCGATTTCGAGTCGAAGATCGCCCGCATCTCCGACGAGCGCAGCCTGATCTCGAAGGTCGACATGGCGATCAGCGCGCGCAACATCAAGTCGATCCAGTATCCCCACATGCCGGAGGAAGGGATGCTCGAGCCGTACGAGCTGAAGATTCATCAGGCGTCGCACGCGCGCTACTTCGAGGACTTCCTGAAGTACGTCTCTTACGAGAAGTCGAAGCCGGAGATCGTGAACGACCAGGTCCTGGGCCTGGTGCAGGAATATATGGAGCGCAAATGGTCGGGAGACGGCACGGAGAGCGAGACGGGCTATGCGGCGGACGGAGGGGCGGGAGCGATGGGAGGCCCGGGCGCCTTGCAGGACGGCGGCATGGCCGACGCTTACGGTGCCGGCGCGGACGCTGCCGGCGGTTACGGCGAGTACGAGGCGATCCGCGAGCGCGATCTGTCGGCGGATATGGGCTATGGTGCGGCGGGTTACGATGAAGCCGGCTTGGGCGGCGGCGCATACGGCGGCGGTCAAGGCGGCGGCTACGGCGGCCAAGGCGGCGGTGGCGTGTCGCGGGCTGCGCGCGGCAGCGGCGGCTGGGCGCAGGAGGCGCGCGAGTTCGAGATGTGGGCGGCCGGCGACAAGCGGCAGCTGCAGGAGAAGTGGACGCACGAGGACGTCATGGGCGCGACCGCCCATATCGTCGAGTATCAGCCGGACCTCGAGCTGAAGTTCAAGGCGGACGATATTGCCGTCCGGGCCAAGATGAGCGACTACGGCGATTCGATCCATATCGCCCGCATGAACGGCAGGTACGTGCTTTTGATCGAGGCCGACGGCCTGCACTTCGAGAAGGGGATGTCCCCGATCGAGCTGCTCCATCCCGAGGACATCGAGCAAGTGCTCGCCCGCATGCGCGGCCGTCCGCGCCCGGGGCATTGAGGCGTTAACTTTCGGCAATAGGCGAGGCGTGGTGCCGGGCGTACGATACGGAGAGATTGCAGGCGAGCGAGGCAGACAGATGGCGGCCTGTTTTCAAGCAAAGCCGCCTGTCCGATCAATTTACTTCTAAGTCGAGGTATGCATGTGAACATAGCGGATATCGCGCTGTTTAAAGGGCTGTCCAACGTGGACTTGGCCAAGGTCCTCGGGCGCTTGGAGCGGCGCACGCTGCGGGCGGACGAGACGCTGTTCCGCGCGGGCGACCCGGGGGACGGCATGTACGTCGTGCTGCGCGGGCAGATCGCGCTCTACGTAGAGACGGAAGAAGGCGCGCGGCGGGCGCTGACGGTGCTGCGCGAGGGAGACATGCTCGGCGAGATGGCGCTCCTGACCGGCGAGCCGCGCAGCGCGACCGCCGTGGCCGCCGCCGAGACCGAGCTCTTCGAGATCGGCGAAGAGACGTTCCGGCAGCTGATCGGGGAGCATGCCGTGCTGTCGGCCTATTTTATCCGCTTGCTGTCCGGCAGGCTGACGCAGACGAACGCGCGGCTGACGGAGACGCGCGAGGCGGAGACCGCCCGCATCCGGCAGCAGGCGGCACGCTGGCCCGCCGAAGTGGCGGTGGCGATGTTCGCGGCGGCGGCGCTGCCGTTCGCGGACAAGCCGCTGCTGGAGCGCGCGGCGGGACTTGCATCCTTCGACGCCGCGCTGGCGGCGGATGCGGACCTTCGCGCCATGATCCGGCAGGATCCGGACCGCGCCGCGCGCGTCTCCGTCATGCCGGCGGTTCGGACCGTGCTGACGGAGCTGTACGTCGAGCTGCAGGGTCATAGCGCGCGCGCGCAATGGACGCGCGAGGCCGCGATTTATTATGCGGAAGCGGGGGGATACGGCTGCTGCGGCGGCCGTGCTGTCCGACGGCGGGTCATGGCCGGCGCTCATCGCGCTGCTGGAAGGCGGACGTTCCGTTTCGGACGCGAACGTCGGCGGAGCGCCGGCAGCGATGGCGGCCGCCGCGCCGTCACGCGACCAGGCCGCCGCGGCGCTGGAAGCCGCAACCGCGTCGCCGTTAGACCGCGACGAGCCGGACGCGGCCTTGCGCCGGCGTTCCGAGGCAGCTTCGGCGCTGCCGAAGGACCTGCCGCTAGCGGACCTGCTCGCTCGCTGTCCCGACGAGCTGCTGTTCGACCGTCCGCGACTATTCGCCGCCTATCTGGACGATTGCCTCGCGCGCGGCCGCGAAGAGGGCTACGTCCGGTTCGAAGCCGCGCTGGAGACGGCGTCCGGTCGCTTCGAGCCGGCGCAGACCGCAGCCCTGTACGCTTGGGGCGCCGAATGGTGCCGGCGGGCGGGCCGTTCGCACAAAGCGCTCGAATACATGCGGCTCGCCGAGTCCCTCCCCGGCACCGAGGCGGAGAGTACGGAGCGAAGCCTGCGGCTGGCCCGGGAAAAACTGAGGGACGAGCAGAACAAGCGGCTCGTCGAGCAAGCGGGCGCGCTGCTGGGCCGAGGCCGCCTTCCGTTGCTTGCCGGCCTCGCGCTGGCGCTGTCCGGCTTGGTTTATTTCCACTTCGCCGATCCCTTCGCCGGGCTGGCCCGGCAGGGCATGGACTTCATCGGCATCGGCCTCGCCGCGGTCGTCATGTGGATCGTGCGCGCCGTGCCGGACTATCTCGTGGCGTTATTCATGGCGATGCTGTGGGCGGTCGGCGGCGTCGCAGAGCCGTCGGTCGCGCTGTCGGGCTTCGCCTCGCCAAGCTGGCTCTACATGCTGTTCATATTGGCGCTGGGCGCGGCCATTACGAAGTCCGGCTTGCTGTACCGTTTCTCCCTGCTCGCGCTGAAGCTTTTTCCCGCCAGCTACCGCGGGCAGTTCTGGGGAATCGTCGCGAGCGGCGCGCTGCTGAACCCGCTTATCCCTTCTTCGTCGGCGAAGGTCGGGCTCGGCGTGCCGATCGCCCGCACGCTGTCCGAGGCGATGGGCTTCGCGGACCGCTCTCGCGGGATGGCGGGCCTGTCGCTTACGGCGATGGTGTTCTACGGCTTCACGGCCCCTTTCGTGTTGACCGGCTCTTACACCAACGTCATGGCGCTCGGCATGGCCGGCGGGACCGAGGGCGTGAGTTGGTTTCAATGGCTGATCTACGCCCTGCCGGCCTTCCTCGTCTTCGGCGGGGCGATGGCGGGCTTCATGGCCTGGACCTTCCGCCGGCGGGAGCCCGGACGTCCCATCCGCACCGAGGTGCTCGACGATCAGCTGAAGCTGATCGGACGGTGGACCCGCAGCGAGCGGGCGACGGCGGCGGCTGCGCTCGGATCGATTGCGCTCCTGATCCTGCAGCCGCTGCACGGATTGGACTATGCCTGGGTCATGCTGCTCGGGTTTGCGGCGCTGGTCTTGTTTGGCGTGCTCGACGGAGATACGCTGAAGACGGGCATCGACTGGCCGTTCCTGCTGTTCATCGGCGTCGCCTTCAGCTTCGCCGAGGTAGCCGAGCGCGTCGGCGTCGTGGACGCGATGTCGAACGTGCTCGGCGCGCGGATGGCCGCCTTTTCCGGATCGCCCACGTTGTTTCTCGTCTCGGTCGTGCTGCTGTCGTTCCTCGTGACGCTCGTCGTCCGGGACGACGCGGCCGTCATCCTGCTCGTCGTGTCGACCGCCGGCTTGGCGGCGCAGGCGGGCATTCACCCTTGGGTGCTCGTGTTCGTCATCTTGCTGTCGACCGACCCGTTCTTTTTCGCCTATCAATCGCCGACCTATCTGACCGGCTACTATAGCGCGGAAGGCCGATCGTTCACGCATCGACAAGGTCAATTGACCGCGATTGGCTACGGCCTCGCCGTGCTGCTGCTGACCGTCGCCTGCGTGCCCTACTGGAAGTGGCTCGGGCTGATCGGCCATGGCGGCTGACTGGAAGGCTCGGATCGCTTCGCGAAGCGCCGTTCCTGAACTTGGTCGTAGGTTGGCGCCGCTTGCCGGCGTTATAATAGATTCATTGAAAAGATAGACGAATCGAAAAGCGAGACGATAGAAGGGGCTGACGGGCATGAGCGACAGAGAGGCCGGTATATCGCCGCCGCGCCGCGCCTACAGCTTACTGCCGGGCGAATGGCGGCTCAGCCGCGGGCTCGCCGGCGACCAAGGGCCTTGGCGCGGCGCGATCCTGGGGCTGTGGGTCGCGGGCGGGACCGCTGCGGGCACGGGCATGCTGGGAGCGCCGACGGGCTTCGGCGCGCCGGTCGATCTCGTGTCGGCGGTATCCGCGCATACGGCGGCGTTCGCTTTTCTCTCGCTGCTCATCGCCTGGGCGCTGACGTTCGTGCCGCGGCTGTCCGGTCCTTTCGCGACGATCGGCGGGCTGCTGTACACGGGCGCGCTCAGCTTCTTTTTGCTGTTTTTCAGCGATATGGGGGTCGCCGTGTCGTTTCTATTGGCATGCTCGTATACGTTCGCCGCTGCCATAATAGGCTGGCTCCTTGCCGCAGCGTTCGCGCGGGGGACCGGCAAACGCCGCCGAGTCGCCTCCATCTGTGCGCTAGCGCTATTAGGCGGCGCGGGCGCATCGGCGGCGGATCCCTCTAACCTGCGGCCGGATTGGCTGCGCCACGCTTCGATGGACGACGCCGATTCGGCAGCGGGCGCGGACGGAGGGAGCACCGGAACAGCGGGCGTCGCCTTCCGTCCCCTGGCGGCCGGCGATCCTTCGCTGCCCGGCAGCTATGCATACGACGCTTTTACTTACGGGAGCGGGACCGGCCGTCGTCCCGACTTCGGCAAGGAGGCGGGGCTGATCTCGGCGCCTGCGGACGCTTCCGCCTATTTGAAGGACTGGCCGCTGCTTCGAAAATGGTACTGGGGGTTCGGGCCGAAGGAACTTCCGTTGAACGGAAGAGTGTGGATGCCACGGGGAAACGGCCCATTTCCGCTCGTGCTCATCGTTCACGGCAATCACGCCATGGAGGATTATTCCGACGGAGGCTATGCCTATCTGGGCGAGCAGCTCGCGAGCCGCGGCTGCGTCGCCGTATCGGTCGACGAGAACTTCCTTAACTATTCCGTCTGGTCGGGCATTCCCGGCCAGGACATGAAGCTGAGGGCTTGGGTGCTGCTTCGGCATATCGGCCAGCTGCGGGACTTTAACGAAGATCCGGTCTCCCCGCTATTCGGCAAGCTGGATTTGCAAAAAATCTCCCTTGTCGGCCACTCGCGAGGCGGTCAGGCGGTCGCCATGGCGGCGGATCGCGATGCCTGGTTCGCGGACGACGCGTCCTTGCCCCCGGCGACGGACTATCGGATCGTGTCGGTAGCCGCGATCGCGCCGACCGATACGGTCGTGGACGGCAAACAGGCACGCCTTAGCGGCATTTCTTACCTGACGCTGCAGGGCGCGTCCGATGCCGACATCAACGACTTTTTCGGGGACAGGCAGTATGCGCGGACGACGTTTGCTACCGGCGGGACTGGAGGAGCCGGTCTTGCGTTTAAGGCGTCCCTCTACATAGAGGGCGCCAACCACGGGCAATTTAACGAGAGCTGGGGCCGGCGCGACAGCTCGCTTCCGGCGGGACTTTTCCTCCGCAAGCCCGCACTCCGGGGGGGGAGGAGCAGCGGCGGATCGCCAAGGGCTACCTGACCGCCTTCATGGAGGCGACGCTCAAGGGGGACGACGAGTACGAGCCGCTTTTCGAGGATTACCGCTCGGCGGGCGCCTATCTCCCGGCCACGCGGTACGTCAGCCGTTACGAGAGCGGCGCCTTCAATGCTTTGGCCCGGTTCGACGACGAGAATGCCGTCCCCGAGACGCCTGGCGAAGGCGTAGCCGGGACTTCGTCCACGGGCGTGACCGCAGAAGTCGCCGAGGCGCTCGACAGGCAGCGGCACGGCAAGGGCACGCACGGGCTCTCGCTGCAGTGGGCGGCCAACGGCAAATATACGATGACTTGGGCTAACGTTTTTGCGACGGGCGCATCTGCGAACGACCAGGCTGTGCTCTCCTTCGCGATGGCGGATCTGTCGCTGGATCTGTCGGGGCAAGATGAGGCGCATGACGCTTGGGACATTCGAATCGGCCTTACGGACGCGAGTGGGACTTACGCGGAGCTGTCGCTGGCGGACTTTGCGTCGCCGCAGCCGCTTTTCCGCGCCTCGATCACCCGCTTGGGACCGCTAGAGCCGCTCGTTGACGACGGAAAATACCGCGAGCCGTACGAGCCGGTGTTCCAAACCTATCGCTTGCCCCTCAACGCATGGGCGGAGGCGAATCCCGCATTTGCGCCGGATGCCATCGGCGGGCTTTCTTTCGTTCTGGTCGGCGGCCCCGGCAAAGTGATGCTGGACGATATCGGAATCGGACCTTGACGATCCCGGCATACGAACTGTAATTCGCATGTTGACAGTTGCCGAGGGGCGGCCGTATACTGTGTTGGAAGGAACACAGTTGAAAGCCGTCGCCGATACCGCTCCAGCCGGCTCGCGACGTTAACTGTGTTTAAATTAGACATAGATCACATAGTGGAGGGAATATCATGAGCGAAACGATTACCCGCGTCGCCGATTATGCCAGCGTCGTCCGGGAACGTCATTCCGTACGGCAATACGATCCGAACTGGACGATCTCCGAGGCCGAGCTGAAAGAGATTCTCGCCGAGGCGTCGCTGGCGCCGTCGAGCAGCAATACGCAGTCCTGGCGATTCTTCGTCTTCCACGACAAGGCGCTTCAACAGAAGCTGCTGCCGATCGCGAACAACCAGCAGCAGGTGGCCGACGCGTCTGCGGTCATCGCGGTGCTCGGGGATCGCGAAGGCTTTAAGCGGCTAGGACAAATCAACGATCTCGCGGTTGAAAAGGGCGTTATGACCCGCGAATTCGCCGATCAATACACGGCGCGCGCTATCGGGATGTACGGCAGCCTGGGCAAAGAAAAGCAGACGCAGATCGCGCTCGTCGACGCCGGGCTCGTGAGCATGCAAATCATGCTGTCGGCCAAAGCGCGCGGCTACGACACGGTGCCGATGGGCGGCTTTGACGCCGTGCGGCTCGTCGAAGCGTTCGGCATCCCCGAGACGCTCGTGCCGGTCATGCTCATCGCGGTGGGCAAGGGAACGGCTCCGGGCAGAGCGACGGCACGCCTGCCGCTCGAGGAGATCACGTTCTGGAACGGCCAGGGACTGAACTAAAACACAGTCTAGCATCGACAAGGACGAAGCGGCTCGCTGCTTCGTCTTTTTGCGCTCGGCCACAGGCTTCGCATGCCAACCCTTCGGCAACGATAGGCGGAAGGGGAAGCGGGTTGGCGCAAACGGGAATTGCGGGATATCCCGCAATAACAGGGCTCCTCAGTCCGTCCGCTACGCGCGAGTGTACCAACAACAGGCCGCAGGCGGCCTTTTTCGTGCGTAAAAATCCGGTTAAGCGGCTGTTAAGCGCTATGATGCAAAATAGAGAAGGAAACCGCGGGGGGCCGGAAGGGGAACCGGCGCGCGGGGGAAGAAGCGATAAAAGGCTACCTATAATAGTCGATCGGAATTACAATAGAGTATAAACGACAAAGTTGTTAAACAACGGATTAAATTCGACGGCGGGCGCGGTGAAGAACGTGAGCGTGCAAGGCATCAAGAACATAACGGGCGGACTCGACCGGTTCCTCATCGGCCTCGCGATCGTCGTCATTCTCCTGGGCGCCGCGATGTTCGAAATGAATCAGTCCAGCCATGGCGGTCGGCATGCGAAGCAGGGAACGCTCGACCTGTCCGATTGGGACTTCCGGTCCGACGGAACGGTAAGGCTGAGCGGAGAGTGGGAGTTCTATCCGGACCGGCTGCTGACGCCCGCCGACTTCGCCGGCGGCAGGCAGCCTGCGGGCAAGCGGTATATCCAGGTTCCGGGCGTATGGAACGGCGAGGACATGAAGGGCTACGGCTACGCGACCTATCGCTTGTCCATCCGCATCAAGCCGACCGATCGGACGTTGGCCATACACAAGCAGGTCATCCGATTCGCGGACCGGATGTACGTCGACGGCAAAGAGCTGGCATCCTCGGGCTCGCCGGGCATGTCCCGCAAGGGCTACGAGCCTGGCAACTTCCCCTACACCGTCTCGTTCGTCGTGCCGGACGATCGTATCGACCTGCTGATCCAAGTCGCGAACTACGACTATCCGACAGGCGGCATCGCGCTGCCCCTGCGGCTCGGACTGTCCGACGACGTTCAGATGTCCAGGGCGGCGCAGACGATGTTCGAGTGGGCGGGCGCGATCATTTTTCTCCTGTTCGGCATCTTTTCGCTGTTGCTGTATTTCTTTTTTCAGCGGCGTCTGCCCTTTCTATCGTTCGGCTTGTTCTTCCTGTGCTTTGCCGTGCTGATCGTCATGAACGGACAGCGCATGCTGTTCCAGCTGCTGTCCGACATGCCCTTCGAGATCATGTGGAAAATCAAGGACTTGTCCGTCCTGCTCGCGATTCCGTTTCTTAACGTGTACACGGCGTATGCTTACGCGACCGGATTCGCCCGGCGTCTGCTGCTCTATCCCGCTGGGGCGATCGGGCTGTTCTGCCTCTTCATCGTCTGGGTTCCGTACCGCATGTACGCGCCTGCGCTGGGCGCGATCATGCTGGCGTTCATACTGCTGCTCATGGCGCTTGTCCTGTTCACGCTTGGTCAATACCGCAAGTCGGCGGCAAGCTCGAAGCGGGAGATCAAGATGTACTTGATGGCGCTGGTGTCTCTGCTGATGCTGCTGATCAGCTCCGCTTTCTTGAACCAGGGCGACGGCACGTTCCTGCCGTCCATTTTGTCCGACGTGCTGGGGCTCTCGTTCGTCATCTTTATCGTGGCGATGCTCGCGCAAAACTATTTCTCGACCTACCAGTCGATGGCCAAGCTCACGGCGGAGCTGCAAGCGGCCAACCAGCTGAAGGACGAATTCCTGCTGCGGACGTCCTACGAGCTGAACACGCCGCTGCAAGGGATCATGAACCTGTCCCAGTCGCTCCTCGACAGCTCCGCGCAGCTGCCGAAGGACAGGCGCGTCGGGAGCCGGGACAAGCTCCAGATCATCCGCAATACCGCCTATCGAATGTCCAACCTGGTCAACGACATCATCGATCTTACCCGGATCAAGGACGGCCACCTGGAGGTCGCGCTCAAGCCGGTGGATCTGGTCGCCTGCGTGGCGATCGCCTTCGAGGTGAACGGGTTCCTGGCGCGGGAGAAGTCCGTGCGGCTCGAGCACCGCCTGAATCCGGAGAGCCGCTACGCGACGGCGGACGAGAATCGGCTCATGCAGGTGCTGTCCAATCTGCTCGACTACAGCATGAAGTTCGACGATCTGACGGCGATCCTGGTGAGCGGCCACAGGCGGAACGATATGTCCGTGCTTCAGATCGAAGCGATCGTCTGGGGCGCCGGGATCACGGCGGACTCGAAGTCCCGCCAGCCGGGGTTCTACGGCGCCAACCTGGCCGCGGCGATCGAGCTCACGCGGCTGATGGGGGGCGAGATGCGCCTGCTGCCGGGCGAACAGCAGCGCGGCAGCGTCATCTTCGAGCTCGTCCTGCCGATGGCCAAGCCGCCGAACCCCGACCGCGACGGCGCCATCTTAAGGGAGATCGGGGGAGCGGACGCAGTCCGGACCGACCTCGCAGGGGCCGGCAGGCGGCGTCTATACCGTCCTCGTCGTCGAGGAGGAGCCGCTTCACCTGGAGCTGATGGTGAATCTGCTCGTCAGCGAAGGCTACCGGGTGCTGACCGCCCGCTCGGGCGAAGAGGCGATGGAGCGGCTTGAAGGCAGCGCCCGGCCCGACATCGTGCTGCTCGACGTGCTGCTGCACGGGGGCGGCAGCTATGAGATCAGCCGCAAGATCCGCCGGCAGTATACGCCGATCGAGCTCCCGCTGTTGTTCGTCGCGGCGCGGACGACGCCGGCGGACGTCGAAGCCGGGCTGGCTGCCGGCGGCAACGACTTCATCTCCAAGCCGCTCGACGCTTCGGAGGTCCGGGTACGCATCCGCACCCAGCTGGCCATGAAGCGGCTCGCGAAGGAAGCGACCGCGAGCGAGATGGCGTTTCTTCAATCGCAGATCAAGCCGCACTTCCTCTACAACGCGCTCGGCACGATCATGTCGCTCTGTTATACGGACGGCCCGCGCGCGGGCGAGCTGCTGGCGGTGCTCAGCAAGTATTTGCGGATTATTTTCCACGAGGATCATAAGGAAGAAAGCGTTCTGCTATATAAGGAAATCGAGCTGGTTCGCGCCTACGTGGACATCGAAAAGGAACGATTCGGCAATCGCCTCGCCGTCGAGATCGACGTGGACGAGCGGCTCATGTCCTTCAAGGTCATGCCGCTGACGATCCAGCCCCTCGTCGAGAATGCGATCCGTCATGGCGTCGCCAAGAAGCTGAACGGCGGACGGGTGCTGCTGTCGGTACAGCGGCGCGGCGCTGAGGTGGAGATCGTCGTCGAGGACAACGGCGTCGGCATGGCCGAGCGACAAGTGCGGGATCTGATGGATGCCGCCATGGACGCGTCTGACGGCGTCGGGTTCGCCAATATCGCCAAGCGCCTCAGCCATCTCAACGGCAGCCGGCCGCTCATCGAGAGCGCACCGGACGTCGGGACGCGAATCACCATCAGGCTGCCGATCAAAGACGACTAGCGAGAGGAGGGAATCATCATGATCACCGCATTGTTGGCGGACGACGAAGCGCATGCGCTCAGCCTGCTGGAGCTGCTGCTCCACCAGACGGGCGAGGTGAAGGTCATCGGACGCTGCGGCAACGGCATCGATGCGATCGCGCAGATCGCGCGCCTCAAGCCCGACGTCGCTTTCCTGGATATCGAGATGCCCGGCATGAACGGACTGGAGGTGGCGGAACGGCTAGGCTCGTCGGCTTGCGATACGCAGGTCGTATTCGTGACGGCCTACGACCGGTATGCCGTCTCCGCATTCGAAAACGACGCGCTCGATTATTTGCTCAAGCCGCTCGAAGTGGATCGGCTCAACCGGACCGTCGGCCGCGTGAAGCGGGCGGTCGCCCGCAAGAAGTCCGAAGCGCCCGAGCAGGCGGACGCGGGGAAGGTTGCGGCGGACAAGCCGCCCGCGGAGCTGCAAGTGCAGCTGCTCGGCGAGATTCAAGTATCCGTAGAGGGCCGGGGAAGGCTCAAGTGGCGGACCTCCAAGGAAAAAGAGTTGTTCGCCTACCTCGCCGTCCACTACGGCAGTCGAATCCATCGCGACGTGCTGCTCGACGAGCTGTGGCCCGACGAGCATTACCAGAAGGCCAAAGTCTATTTGCATACGTGCGTAAGCTACTTGCGCCGCGACTTCCGCCAACTGGGCATGGAGGACGCCGTCATCTACGAGGACGAGAAGTACTCGCTGGCGCCGCAGCTCGAGCGCTCGGACTACCGGGAGTTCGTCGACGCGGCGGCCGGTCTCCTGCAGCCGGGCGGCAGCAACGCGGAGCAGCTCGAGCGCACGGTGAACTTGTACAGCGGACGGTTGTTCCGCAGCGAAGATTACCAATGGGCGGACGACGAGATCCGGCATACCGAGGCGGCCATCGAAGCGCAACTGCTCAGGCTGACCCAGCTCTACGAGGAGCAGCGGGATTACGGACGGATGATCGCCGCGGGGCGCAGGCTGCTGCAGCATTCTCCTTACAACGAGGAAGCCTACCGTATTTTGATGAAAGCCTACGCGGGCAGCGGCAAGCACGACGAGGTGTACCGCGTGTACGAGGAGATGGAGCGCAGGCTCGACGAGCTGCAGATCCAGGCGTCGGACATGACGGTGAGCCTGTACGAGGGCTTGAGGGTACGGAAACGGGGATAAGAGAGCGGCTGCCGGCAAAGGCGGGGTGCCGCTCTTCGGCCTCAATTTTAAGCGGAGCTTCAGGTTGCGCTCATGAACGCTTAAGCAGGGGAGGATAAGATGATCTCAACCCCCCCCCCTTTGATATAGCAAGAACCCTTGGACCCGCGGCGACGCGGGTCACTTTTTTTGTCACGGCGGCGGCGCAAGCGTTGGTGTCTGATTAGAATCACATTACAGTAACCGCGCTTTTCTCGCTTGGCGCCTTTGAGCGAATGGTAAGCGCGAATTCTGCGGTTAGATGCACGGACGAAGGTAGAATCAAAATAGCGTGAAACGGAACTGCGGACGGCGCAGCTCCGTTTCTGTCGACAAGACTAGTCACCGCTGCCGACCTTTCGCTCGTACAGACTCGCGCTCCAGCTCGGGCCGTCGAAGCGGCCGCAATATTGCAGCCCTTGACGCGCGTAGTACGCGTTCAGCGAGGGATTGTCGGCCATGCAGTCGAGACGCAGCCAGGCTCTCCCCTTCTGCGAGATGATGCTTTCCGCGTGCAGCAGCAGGAGACGGCCGATCCCGAGCCCCTTGCAGTCTCGCGCCACGGCCAGGCGGTGGACGTAACCCGCGTCCATATGGAACAGCGGTCCCCAGATCCCCTCTTCATGGTCCCAGTTGATCGAAAACGCGCCGACGAGTTTTCCTTGCAGATACGCAGCGTAGACATTCTGCTCGCGGAACAGCATCTCCATGTTCGCGGGCGAGAACATATCCGCGTGCCACTGCCGGATGCCTTTGGCGTCCTGAATCCATTCGACGGCTCCAAGATACAGCGTCCGCAGCGCTTCGGCGTCGTCCGTTGTCGCAGGCCGGATGTCCAGTTCGGGCGAAGCCGCCGTTTCGCCGTCCGAATCGGATTCCGCCCCGCCGAGCGATTCGGACGGCTGCCGCTGCCACGCATATTCCAGCATCGACGCCGAAGCGAGCGCCCGCTCGATCCCGAATAGCCGGGAGACGACGTGCAATGCCGCGTCCATTCCCGTCGTGACGCCGCCGGACATGACGAACTTGCCGTTGTCGACGTATCGGACGTCCCGCACGATCGTCGCGCTCGCCGGCGCGGCCGCCTCAAGCAGATCGAATGCCCTGCGGTTCGTGGTGATCCGCATGCCCTCCAGCAGGCCGGCCTTCGCGAGCAGCAGCGCGCCGGTGCAGACCGACAGGACGATCTCGGCGGACCGCGCGGACGCCCCGATCCAATTCACGAGCCGCTCGTTATGCATCTCCTTCCGCGAGCCCAGGCCGCCGGGAACGACCAGGAGGTCCGGCGCAGGGCAATCGGACAGGCTATACCGTGGCTCGACGACCACGCCGCTCACGGTCGTTACGGATGCGCCGCTTTCTCCGACCGTATAAACGTGCAGATCCTTCCCCCCAATCGCTGGAAACCGCGAACACATCGAGCGGACCCGCCACATCCAGCGTATCGACGCCCTCGTAAATCAGTACCGCCACGTTCCTCGCACGCTTCATCCTCCGCCAGCTCCTTTTTTCGAAAAATAAAAAAAAGCATTTGACCTTATGATCAAATACTTCGCCCAGGCGATCGGCCTATGAAGGACGCGCTCCCCCGCAGTACGCTGCGTCGATTCGCCAGTCGCGCGCCCCATGAATCCTTATTGCCTATTATAAGCCGGCGCGCCGCGCAATCAAGCTATTCTTCGTGAACGATCTCGCCCGTGCGAGACAGATCGTAGCCTGGAATCGCGGCCAGCTCCCGTTGGAACAAGTCGGAGCGCAGACCGGCGAGCAGCCCTTCGATCCAAGGGAAGTTGGCCGGCGTCTTCAGCGCGACCAGGTCGTAGCTCTCCTGGATGAGGGGGGATGAAGCCGATGCGTCCGACGATCGCAGCCGCCTTCTCGATCCCGACGCCGAAGTCGGCTTCCCCGGACGCGACCTTCGCGGCTACGGCCATGTGGCTCGTCAGCTCGTCCGCATATCCGGCAAGGCCGCTCGCCCGGATGCCGCGCACCCGGAGCTGCTCCTCGAGCAGCACGCGAGCGCCTGCGCCTCGCTCGCGGTTAGCCAGCCGGAGGCCGGGCCGCGCCAGATCCGCCCAGTCCGCGAGCCCGAGCGGATTGCCTTGCTGGACGTACAAGCCGGCTGTCCGGCTGAGCAGGCGCACGACCATATAAGGCGCGCCGATCAGGATGCGGCGTATGTACGGCAGGTTGTACTCGCCGGTGTCTCCGTCGTACAAATGAGTGCTGACGATGTCCGCTTCGCCGCGGTACATCGCGATCAGGCTGTCGAGGCTGCCCGCGTAGGCGCGCAGCGGCCGCACGCCGCCGGCGTTCGGATTGCGCTCGAGATGCTTGGCGAGCAGGTCGAGGCTTATGTCCTGGCCCGTGATGACCAGCGGCCGGGTCGCCGAAGCGACGGACTGCCGCGCAGGCGCCGCGCCGCGCGTCCCCGCTTCCGCTGAACCGGCTGCGATCGGACGGTGCGGGTACTGTTCCTGCGAAGCCGGAGAGCGCATGCGATGCTTGTAGGCTTCCAGGTCGGCGGCGTCTACGCGCATCTGCTTGCCTACCCGGTAGGAGGGCAATTCGCCCTTTTTTGATCAGATCGTAGACGGTCAGCTTCGATATTTTGAGCATTTGAGCGATCTCTTCGGTCGTATATGAGATACTGGCGGTCATATCGGGCAAGCTCCTTATGGGCGAGGATCTTAGATTTGTCTATTGTAACATAACGTTCGAACAAACCGCCGCCATAGACGTTTACAGTTAATGTTTGGTTATATATAATGATTTTTAATTATAAATAGATATAAATGATAGGGGCGGATGGGGCTGCTATGAACAAAGTAATGAGATTAAGTGCGATTTGGATCGTTTGTGTTGCCATCCTGTTCGGGTTGTCCGCTTGCGGAGGGGCGAACAATGCCAACGGCTCTTCGCCGGCATCGCCGTCCGCGGAGGAGACCGAGCTCACGGTATCCGCGGCGGCCAGCCTGACGGACGCGCTCGGCGAGCTCAAGGCGCTTTACGAAAAAGCGCATCCGGACGTGACGCTGAGCTTCAACTTCGGCGCTTCCGGCGCCTTGCAGCAGCAGATCGAGCAAGGCGCGCCCGCCGATCTCTTCCTCTCCGCCGCAACCAAAAACATGCAGGCGCTCGCTGATAAAGGGTTGATGCAGGAACAGCGCGATCTGTTGAAAAACGAGCTCGTCGTCGTCGTGCCCTCGGATGCACGGACCGCCGTCGCCAAGCTGGAGGACTTGTCGGGCGAAGCGGTCAAGAAGGTCGCGATCGGCATTCCCGAGAGCGTGCCCGCGGGCGGCTACGCCAAGGACGCATTGACGGCCGCCGGGCTGTGGGACAGCCTGCAAGCCAAGCTGGTGCAGGGCAAGGACGTGCGCCAGGTGCTGCAGTACGTGGAGACGGCCAACGCCGACGCGGGCTTCGTCTACAAGACGGACGCGCTGTCGTCCGGCAAGGTCAAGGTCGCCTTCGCGGTCGATCCGTCGCGATACAAACCGATCGTCTACCCGATCGGCGTCGTCAAGGCGACGAAGCATGCGGAAGCTGCCGAGCGCTTCTACGCTTATCTGCAAACGCCCGAAGCGATCGCCGTCTTCGTTAAATATGGATTCTCGGCAGCGGCTGCCGAGTAAGCGCGGTCCGGATGGATTGGCAAGCGTTCTGGCCGCCGATTCGGCTCTCGCTCCAAGTCGCGCTGCTCTCGAGCGTCGCAGCGCTGGCGCTCGGCACTGTCGCGGCGCATCTATTGTCCCGCCGCGCGTTCAGAGGCCGGTCCCTGGCCGAGACGGCCTTCATGCTCCCGCTCGTGCTGCCGCCGACGGTCGTCGGATTCGTCCTCCTCGTTCTGCTGGGGAGGCGCAGCGGAGCGGGCCGCTTCATCGAATGGCTGACCGGCGCTCCCATCGTCTTCTCCTGGTGGGCGGCCGTGATCGCGTCCGTCGTCGTCGCCTTTCCGCTCGTCTACCAGACGATGAAAAACGGGTTTGCCTCCGTCGACCGCGAAGCGGAGGAGGCGGCGCGGGTCGCGGGGGCCGGCGAGCTTCAAGTTTTTAGGCATATCACGTTGCCGCTTGCCGGGCATGCGTTTCTGACGGCGTTCGTGCTGGCTTTCGCGCGCGGACTCGGCGAATTCGGAGCGACGCTCATGATCGCGGGCAATATTCCGGGGCGAACGCAGACCGTGCCGACCGCGATCTACGTGGCCGTGGACGCCGGTCATACGGGGATGGCATGGGCTTGGACGGCGGCGATCGTCGGCATATCGTTTCTGCTGCTGCTGTTCACGGGACGCGCGAAGAAGTAAGGCGCGACGCAGGATAAGGCTGTATGGATTCAACCAAAAAAGAACCTGGCGCCAATCGCCAGGTTCTTTTGTATTGCGGAAAGGCAGATGCGATGATAGAATCAATCTGTTCCGCTTTTTTTATATGAATGCAAAGTTAACGCATCTTACATCTTAAATGTATCATGTCGGCAAGCTCTTGTCAAACTTTTTTTATTACAAAGGTAGAGGAGAGATGCAGCATGCATGCTTTCGTACTCGATTTTCAGGAGATGGATCCCTCGCAGCTTGCGCTTGTAGGGGGAAAGGGTTTGAATCTGGGGAAACTATCGAAAATCGAAGGCGTGAAGGTGCCCGAAGGATTTTGCGTCACCACGTTAGGTTTCCAAAAAGCAGTCGCAAGCCATGAAGCGTATCAAGCGCAGCTGGATCGATTGAAGCAGTTAAATGCAGAAGACCGTGAGCAAATCGGCAAAGTCGGCCAAGAGATCAGGCGGATCCTGACGGGCCTATCGCTTCCTGACGAAGTCTCGGACGGCGTGAAACGGCAGCTCTCCCGGCTCGGAGAAGCGCATGCTTATGCGGTACGGTCGAGCGCGACAGCCGAAGATTTGCCTTATGCCTCGTTTGCCGGACAACAAGACACCTACTTGAATAGGATCGGACCGGATGTCATTCTCCGGCATATCGGCCTCTGCTGGGCGTCCCTGTTTACGGATCGCGCGATCATATACCGGATGCAAAACGGGTATGATCACGGCCGCGTTTACTTATCCGTCATCGTTCAGCGCATGGTTCGTCCGCAAGCGTCAGGCATTCTGTTTACCGCGGATCCGATCACGTCCAATCGCAAGCTGCTGTCCATCGATGCGGGCTACGGGCTTGGAGAGGCGCTGGTGTCCGGCCTTGTTTCTCCCGATCTGTATCAAGTCCGGGAGGGTAAGATCGTCCTAAAACGCATCGCGACCAAGAAGCTGGAGATCCGCGGACGGGAAGAAGGAGGAACGGAGACCAGGCCGATCGATCCCGGCCGGCAGAATACGCAAGTGCTGACCGAAGCGCAAATATTAAAGCTTGCGGAAATCGGGCGACGGATCGAGGCTCATTTCGGAAGTCCCCAGGACATCGAATGGTGTTGGTCGGACGATGCCTTTTATATCGTGCAGAGCCGGCCGATCACGACTTTATATCCGATCCCCGATGCGCCCGATCATGAAAATCGTGTCTATCTGTCCGTCGGCCATCAACAGATGATGACCGATCCGATCAAGCCGCTCGGGCTGTCCTTCTATCTGTTGACGACGCGCGCGCCGATGCTTGCGGCCGGCGGCCGGTTGTTTGTCGACGCGACGCCGCGCCTGATTACGCCGGCCGGCAGGGCGATGATGATCGACACCTTGGGGAAATCCGATCCGATCATCAAGGACGCGCTCGCGACCATCGTCGAGCGGGAAGGCTTCTTGAACCTGGCGCAGGCGGACGAACAGGAGGGCCGTCAAAGCGCCGGCGTCGGGATACCGGCTCCGGTGCAGTCGCCTCCCGCGCTCGATCCTGCGATCGTATCCGACCTGATCGCGGAGAGGCAAGCCTCGCTCGAAGCGCTTAAGGAAGCGATCCAATCCAAGTCCGGGCCGGCGCTATTCGACTTTATTTTGGAAGACCTCGAGGAATTAAAGAGGCTGCTGTTCGACCCGCGCAGCACGAAAACGTTCATGACCGCCATGGATGCCGCCGCTTGGATCAACGAGCATATGGAGCTGTGGCTGGGCGAGCGCAACGCCGCGGACGTCCTGTCTCTATCCGTGCCTAACAATATCACCTCGGAGATGGGGCTTGCGCTGCTGGATGTCGCGGACGCGATTCGCCCTTATCCGCAGGTCATCGAGTATTTAAGGCATGCGACCGACGATCGTTTTTTGGAGGGGCTCGTTCGGCTGGCGGGCGGGCAGGAAGCGCGGGATGCGATCGAAGCTTATCTGGTCAAATACGGGATGCGGTGCGCCGGCGAGATCGATATCACAAGAGCGCGCTGGAGCGAAAGGCCGATTGAGCTGGTTCCGGTTATTTTGGGCCATATTCAAAATTTAGCGCCGAATGCAGGCAAACGAAAATTCGAACAGGGGCTGCGGCAGGCGCAGGAAAAAGAACGAGCGCTCCTGGAGCGGCTGCGCGCATTGCCGGATGGCGACCGAAAGGCGAAGGAGACCAAGCGATGGATCGACCTGCTCCGCCACTACATCGGTTATCGCGAATATCCCAAATACGGCATGATCAACCGTTATTTTATATACAAACAAGCTTTGCTCAAAGAAGCCGAAAGACTGTCGCTGGCCGGCGTTATCTATGAAAAAGAGGATATCTTCTACCTGACCTTCGAAGAACTGCGCGACGTCGCGCGCACCGGCTTCCTGGATCATGAGGCGGTCGGCAATCGGAAGGAAGCCTACAAGTGGTACGAAAAGCTGACGCCGCCGCGCGTCATGACTTCCGACGGCGAGATCGTTACGGGCCGATATAAGCGCGATCGGCTCCCGGAGGGCGCTATCGCAGGCCTGCCCGTATCCGCCGGCGTGATCGAAGGACGGGCAAGAGTCATTTTGAATATGGCGGATGCCGCGCTGGAGGAGGGGGGACATCCTGATCACAGCTTTCACCGATCCGGGCTGGACGCCTTTGTTCGTATCCATCAAAGGACTCGTCACCGAAGTGGGCGGATTGATGACGCATGGCGCGGTCATCGCGCGCGAATACGGGCTCCCGGCGGTGGTCGGGGCAGAAGGCGCTACCAGGCTGATTCAAGACGGGCAGCGAATCCGCGTGAACGGAACCGAAGGCTATATTGAAATTTTGGAGGCTTGATCCGGCGCTTCAGTGCAGCAGCCGGCTCTCCTTCGCCTTGCGCGTCGAACCGGCCAGGAGGCGGTTGATGGGGCGCTTGAGCGCGAGCCCGAGCACGAGCGCGGCGGCGGCGTACGCGGCCATGAACGCCAGGCATCGACGCACGATGTCCCAGAGAATGCCGCCGACCGCCTCCCGCATCATGGAGATCGCGTAGGTGAACGGCAGGTACGGATGGATTTTCTGAAAAAACGGCGGCGCCATCTGGATCGGAAACGTCCCGCCCGCACCGCCGAGCTGCAGCACGAGCATGACGATCGCGAACGCTTTGCCGACGTTGCCGAACACCGAGACGAGCGTGTAGACGATCAGCATGAATACCGCCGACAGCAGCATCCCGAACAGCACGAACCACCCGGGGCGCGAGACATACGTGCCCAGGATATAGATGTCCCCCAAGGTGACGCACAGCGACTGAAGCACGGCAAGCGTGCCCAGCGTCAGGTATCTGCCGAAGTAGACGTGGCGACTCCGGTAGGAGACGCCGGGCTCGTCGACGTCGACCGTCATGACCGATACGAGCAATACGGCACCGACCCAAAGGGACAGCGTGGTGAAAAAGGAGACATCGCGGATCCGTAGTTGGGGATCGGATACAGCTTGTTTTCCTTCAGCTCGACCGGCGCCGCGAAAAACGCGCTTTCCTTTTGCGCGTCGTGGCGCAGCAGCTTGATGATGTCCGCGAGGTTGTTTTCCTTCTCGAAGGCGCGAATCTTGTCCGCGATCTCGACAATCTTGCGCTGCGCCGCCGGCAGCTCCGCCTTCGCCTTGGCCAGCTCCGCTCCGCCGACGGCCAGCGCCGACGCCGCGTCCGTCAGGACGCGCTTCGCGTCCGGTATCGCATCGGACGCGTCCTTGAGCAAGGCCTGCGCGGTGCTCGCCGCCTCGGCGGCCTTGCCGAGCGCCGCATCGATGCGCGGCGCGATCTCTCCGTCATAGGCGCCGAGTCCCTCGCCCAGCCGCGTCTCTCCCTCGCCCGCCAGCGCGTTCAGCCGGTCGACGACCGCCTCCGCCGGCCGTTCGCCGCGCCCGGCCGCGTCGGCGATGTCCTCGAGCAGCTTCGCCTGCTCCAGCATGCCGGCTTGCGTCTGCTTCAGCTTCGCCGCTTGCGCGGACAGCGCGGACGATCCCGACATGGCGTCCAGCTGCGACAGCAGGTCGGCGACACGTCCCGCGACGTCCGCGCCGGTCCGCAGGCGCTTCGCGACGGCGGTCGCCGCCGTCGCCGCGGCGTTCAGGTCCGGATCCGCGGCTTGAAGCAGCGCGGTGACCGAGCGGGCCGCGCCTGCGAGCTGCTGCAGGTTCAGCAGATCCTGCTTGATCTGCGGCCCCATTTGCGTAAGCGCCGTGCGGCTTTGTTCGAGGAGCGCGCCGGTTTTCTCGGTCAGCGCCTGACCCTCCTTCGCGAGCGCGGCCGCGTCGGGCAGGCGTTTCTGCGCCTTGGCCACGACGCCGCTCGCGAGTCCGACGTCCCGCTGCGCCGTATCCGCGGCGGCGTTGATCTCCGGGAAGGCGGCTTCGAGCTTGAACAGCAGCGTCTTCACCTTTTCGATCGAGGGCAGGCTAGCCTCCAGCTCGCTGCCTGCTTCGTTGAACAAGCCGAACAGGATGCCGCTCGCCGTTTCGACGAAGCGCTGGCTTACCTCCTGCACGATGCCGCTCGCGCCCTTGGAAGTGATTTTCGGCGCGATCGCGTTGATTTTTTCGTTGACGTAATAGTCGAGCGTCGCAGGCGAAGGCTCGGCGGCCAGGATGGTGGCGAGGCTCGCGGAGAAGTTGTCCGGAATGACGATGGCCGCGTAGTAGTCGCCGTGCTTCACGCCCCGCATCGCCTCGGTCCGGTCGACGAACGTCCACCCGACGCTAGGGTTGTCGGCCAGCTTGGTTGTCATTTCTTTGCCGACATTGACGGGCTGTCCGCGGATCGTCGTGCCCTTGTCTTCGTTCGCGACCGCGATGGCGATGCCGCCGGTCTGCGCGTAAGGATCCCAGGACGCCTCGATGTTGAACCAAGCGTAGAGGGAGGGCAGTCCGACGAGTCCGAGAATGATGACGGCGGCCGCCGGATTCGTGAACGCGCGGCGGAGATCGCGCCAGTAGATGGCGAGGACGGGCTTCATGCGCGCAGGCTCCTTCGCGAGGAAATGTGTACTCATATTGCCCGCGCGCGGCCCATTCCATGCCAGCGCGCGGCTGCGCGCTTCGTCTGCGGCGTATGGCGGGTCTGTATGAGAGGCTGCCGGTCCGCGGCGGGCAGATGTGCGGAGCTTGCGGTACAATGGTGAAAGGAATTTTTGGCGCTAAGGCATCGAGGCGCAAGGAGACGATCTCACGATGAAGGCATCGGTAAATACGCCTGCTGGGCGACGCAATATTGGCATCTTCGCGCATGTCGACGCAGGCAAGACCACGACGACCGAGCAGATGCTGTTCGCGAGCGGGCGCATCCGAACGGCGGGCAGCGTCGACGACGGGACCGCGCAGACGGATTCGCTGGAAGTCGAACGGGCGCGGGGCATCTCGGTCCGTGCGGCGGTTACGCGCTTCGCGTGGCAGGGCATCGACGTGAACCTGGTGGACACGCCGGGGCACGTCGATTTTCTGGCGGAGGTCGAGCGTTCGCTGCGGGTCATGGACGGCGCGATCTTGATCGTGTCGGCCGCGGAAGGCGTCCAGGCGCAGACCGAGGTCGTCTGGCAAGCGCTGCGGGAACTGAATTTGCCGACGATCCTGTACGTCAACAAGATGGATCGCATAGGCGCGGATCCGGACGGCGTCCTCCAGCAGATCCGCCGGCTGCTCTCTACCGCGGCCGTGCCGGTTCAAGCGCCGGTCGGGACCGAGGACGGCTTTAGGGGGACGGTCGACCTCCTGGAAGCGGGGGGGCGGTCGGGGCGAGCGGTCCGAGTGGGCCGATGCGTTCGGCCAGATGCTGGCCGAGGCGGCGGCCGAACGCGACGAAGCGCTGCTGACGCGTTACCTGGAGGAAGGGAGCTTGCCCGCCGCGGATACGAAGGCGTCGATAGTCGCGGGGGCGCGCCGCGGCGAGCTGTATCCGGTTCTGTTCGGGGCGTCGGCGCGGGGCGTTGGCGTGCGGGAGCTGATGGACGCGATGGTCGAGCTGCTGCCGCCGCCCGCGGGCGATCCTGCGGGCGACGTGTCCGGCGTCGTATTCAAGCTCGAGCGCGATCCGGCCATGGGGCGGATCGCTTATGTCCGGCTCTACGGCGGGACGATCGCGAACCGCGACGTCATCCCGGGCGGCGCCGAGGGGACGGGCGACAAGATCACGCAAATCCGCAAAGCGGACGGGAAACGGTGGGCGGACGTCGGCGTGCTTGAGGCCGGGGACATTGCGGCCGTATGCGGCTGGAGCCGGGCGCGGATCGGGGACATCGTCGGCTCGCCAGAGGGCGTGCCCGGCGCGCGGCAGCTGGCGGTGCCGCTGCTGACGGTGCAGGCGTTCTGGCGATCCGAAGCGGAGTATCCCGCCGTAGTCGCGGCCTGTCAGGAGCTGGCGGACGAGGATCCCGCGCTCGCGCTCCAGTGGATGCAGGACGAGCGCGAGCTGCATCTGAAGGTGATGGGGCCGATCCAGACGGAGGTGCTGGCCAGCGTGCTGCAGAGCCGGTTCGGCCTGGCGGTGACGTTCGGTCCGCCGTCGGTCATTTACAAAGAAACGCCAGCCAGCGCAGGCGAGGGATTCGTCGCGTACTTGGCGCCGAAGCCGTGCTGGGCGATCCTCCGCTTCCTCATCGAGCCTCTTCCACGGGGCAGCGGGCTCGTCTATGAATCGAAGGAGCGCGGCGAGCGTCTGCTCGACAGCTATCAGAGCGAAGTGGCCCGGCGGGTGCCGGAGGCGCTGAGGCAAGGCCTGCTGGGCTGGGAGGTCACGGATCTCAAGGTGACGCTGATCGAAGGGGAGCACCATGTCTGGCACACGCATCCGCTGGACTTCGTCATCGCGACGCCGATGGGCATCATGGACGGCCTGGCGCGTACGGGCACGCGGCTGCTCGAGCCCGTGCTCAATTTCAAGCTGTCGGTCCCGGCAGAATTCGCGGGCAAACTGATGAACGAGCTTCTGCTGATGCGGGCGGTCATCGGCGCGCCAGAGCCGGCGGGGGGGGGGGAGCGGATGGAGATCGAGGGCCGCTTGCCCGTGGCCGACTCGCTGGACTTTCCGGCGCGGCTGGGGTCGCTGACCAAGGGGCGCGGCGTGCTGTCCGCTTCGTTCGCGGGCTATCAGGAAGCACCGGAGAACGTAGCGGCTCAGCGCAAGCGCTCGGGCGTGAATCCGCTGGATCAGGCCAAGTTTATCCTGGCGGCGCGCAGCGCGCTGACCGCGACGTAGGCGCGCTTGGCGCACACCGCGGCGCGGTCAGTGGAAGCGAGCCGGCGGCGGGGGCGTTTGAATGTCGTGTAGATACTTGCGGTCGGTCCATCGAACGTCCAATAGCAGAAAAAAGCCGCCAAGGATCGAACGGTTTTGCGACCTCAAGAAGTAGATTGGCGAAAGGGGGGAGTCCGGCGTTTTGGCGACATGGTTTTGGCGACAGGATGGTGACGACGCTCGGCTTCGCTAGAACCAGCCGCGTTTCGAGCGGTACGTGCGCACGCGTGACAGCGCTGACGGCTCGTCTTCGGCGTGCAAAGCGCCAGACGCCGGCGGCTGAGCCGTCACGGCGCGTCCGGCATGGCCGACCGGGCCGGCGGCGGGAGGGGGGCGTCTGCCGGGCCGTCTCCTCGCCAAGCTGCTGTTCCAGGCGGGCCACGCGGCTGCGCAGCTCGATCAGCTCTTGCTGCAGGCCTGCGACCGTGCGTTCCCAATGGCCGAGCACCATCTGAAGATCGTCGGCCCGGTTTTCGGCCGCGGTGTCCGCTTCCGCCGCGGCGGAAGCTTGCGGCGATGAGGTCTTTGGCGCATTCGGCGCGGTCCCCATCGTGCCGCCATGGCTATCTTGAGCGTCCTCCGCATGCTTGCGGCCTGCGCCGAGCAGGCCGTTCAGCTCTTCCTTGGACAGCGCGGACGTTTGATCCGGCATGGTCATCGATCTCCATCCTCCCGACACCGCTCCGATCCGGTCGTTCCGATCGTTCCGATTCTACGGGTCTTTTCCCATTTTACAATAAAAGAGCGGGCGTTGCTCGGTACTCTTATTAGACTTTGCAGGGGCGATCTGCAGGGGGCGGGCTTGCGTGCGGTTTGGAAGCGGGGGCCGGTTGAGGCTGATAGCGATTTGAAGCGAAGGCACGCCGCGGGTTATGATCAAGGTGGCATAAATAACTTGGATTCCATCGTATGGAACGCAAAAGGAGCATATCGACATATGGAGCTTTTTGAAGCGATTAAAGGGCGCCGCAGCATCGGCAAAGTAAAGGACGAGCCGGTAGCTCGCGAATTGATCGAGCAAGTGATCGAGGCGGCAACATGGGCGCCTAGCCATCATAAGACCGAGCCATGGCGATTCGTCGTATTGAGCGGCGAGGGCAGACGCGTGCTTGGCGGCGTCTATGCGGCGATGGCCGAGTCCGCGGTCGCCGGCATGAGCGAGCAGGACCGCGCGGATCGGCTCGCTCGCGAAGAAGCGAAGGCGCTGCGCTCGCCCGTCGTCATCGTCGCCGTGAGCTCGCCGGCAACCGACCATCCGCGCGCGGTGCTGTGGGAAGAGCGGGCGGCCGCGCACGCCGCCGTGCAAAACCTTCTTCTGGCTGCGCATGGCGCCGGCCTCGGCGCGGTCTGGCGTACCGGCGACGGCCTCGGGCATCCGGAAATGGTCAAGGCGTTCGAGCTGACGGGGGAGCGAAGAGATCGTAGGCTTTATTTATATCGGCTATCCGGACATGACGGCGCCGGCTGCATCCCGGATTCCGGTGTCCGACAAGACGCGCTGGATCGAGGGGTAAATCGACGCTTGTTGTTTGCTTGTTGCTGCCTTAATACTGGCGAAAGGTTGCCATTGAAGCAGCAGGCATGGCCGGTTGGGACAGGGATCTGTCGTCGAAGGCGGATGTATGTTTATTAGGGCGCGCGCGCACCTTAAAACCGTAAGTTATAATTGTGGAAGTGCGGAGGCTTGGCCGGCAAATAGCGGTCTAAACGACCGCTATCGGCCCTAGCTGGAAGCGGCGCCGCCCAGCACCTATACACTGCTCATTCGCACACAGACGTCAGTCTCGTCTCTTCGGAGACGAGGCTCTCTTTATCTCATCCGCTTCATGCGAAACCGGAAAGGAGCCGTGCGTCCGCATGACCTATGTCGTTCTCTGGTCCGTCGTCGCCGTCTGCGCCGTGCTCGCGCTGGCGTTAGCGCTCGTCTGTCTTTACCTCTACAGGGTGGCCATCGCGCGGAACAGCAAAGCTTTCCTCGGCGCCGATCCCAGTCTTCCCGAGAACGAAGCGTCCAGCTGGCATTCCGCGGCGGCTTGGTACGGCAGTCAGCCGTTCGAGCTGGTCGAGATCGCGTCGTTCGACGGCCTCAAGCTGCGCGGGCATTATCTGCCTGCGGACGTGCCGTCTCGCCGCGCCGTCGTCCTGGCGCACGGCTACAACGGCCAAGGCGAGGACATGGCCGCCTTCGCCCGCGAGTATCATGCGGCGGGCTACCATATCCTTATGCCGGACGCCCGCGGACACGGGCACAGCGAGGGCCGTTACATCGGCTTCGGCTGGCACGAGCGCAAGGACTACGCGCGCTGGATCGACGAGCTGGTGCGCCGGATGGGCCCGGACGCGCAGATCGTGCTTCACGGCATCTCCATGGGCGGCGCGACGGTCCTGATGACCAGCGGAGAACCGCTGCCTCCCCAGGTGCGGTGCATCGTCTCCGATTGCGCGTACAGCTCGGTGACGGACATCCTGACCTACCAACTGAAGCGGATGTACAAGCTGCCGCCTTTTCCCCTGCTGCCCCTGACCAGTCTCGTCTGCCGGATCCGAGCGGGTTACTTCTTCGGCGAAGCGTCCGTCGTACGCCAGGTGTCCAAGGCGGAGAAGCCGATCCTGTTCATCCACGGGGGGGAGCGACAGCTTCGTGCCGACGGCGATGGTTCACAAGCTGCACGAAGCCGCCGCGCCGGCGGACAAGCCGCTGCTCATCGTGCCGGGCGCGCAGCACGGAACCGCTTATACGACGGACCCGGAGGCTTATAAGGGAGAGGTGCTGTCGTTTCTCGCGCGGCACCTGAGTCCCGACACCATACGGATGACGTCTTCTCGGGAAGCCTAAACGTCGTATTCGAGCTGCTTGCGCGCTTGAGCGATCAACTCGAGCGGCGTGGGCGTCTCCTCCGCGCTGTATTCGATGGCGCCGATCTTCAGAATCAGCTCTATTTTGAAGCGAGATCCCCCCGCGGTCTCATTCAGTTCTCGCGCTCGCTGCCGAAGCCTGTCAATCACGATGTTGGCGCCTTCGCGATCCGTGAACAGCAGCATGCCCCAGGTCGGATTGTCGGCATTGAGCATATACAGCGAGTCGTTCGTCCGGATGCTGGTCTGGCTGAGCTGGCTCACGTTGTAAATCGTCTGGGTCATCTGCTCTCGGCTGATCATGCGCTTGATCTCGTCCCAGTACTTCACGCTGACGATCAACAGCGTGAGCGGCATCTTGTAGCGTTGGGACAGGGCCATGAATACCGTCGCGTCCTTCTGGAACGACAGGTTGTTTTTCAGATCGGTATGCTCGTCCATGGTCGCGAGAGATCGATTCAGCTTCTGGAGCCGCTCGTTGTCCTCCTGCAACCGCCGGTTGGCCATCGTGATCATCCAGGTGATCAGCGTCAGCAGCGGCGTCAGCACCAGCCAGACGTAGTTCTGGGCGCTGACCGTCGCGCCTTCGACGACCGTGCGGTACAGCGTGAACGTCCCGTAGCCGAAGATGAACAGAATGTTCAGGATTAACCCTGCGGTGACGTTGGTGAAATACGTGATGATCGCGATCAGGAAAGCGGCGTTCAGAAAGATGATGTTGTACATATAACGGTCCGGATCGCCCGACATGTAGACGATGGCGACGAAGGAGAATATAAAAAGAAGCAGATAGGCGCCGTCCGACATGAGGCTGCTCTGGTCGCGTCTCATTTTACATCTCTCCTTTTCCGGCGGTGCTTGCGAATCAGCAGAATCAGGGACAGCAGGACGAGCAGCAGCACGGAGACGGCCGCGACGGTAAAGGCCAGCACGTCGCCGCGATCCAGAATGTCGGCTACGGCGGAAGGCTGATCCGGGGCTGCCGCGATCTTGAAGCGGTAAGCGTGAATTTCTCCGTCCATGTCCGTTACCGCTCCGTCTCCGTACACCTTCCAGAGTGTCGATTCGCTAGCGATAAGCTTGGAAGCCAGGTACGCATACCGGGATTCGGCGCCGGTGACCGCCAGCAGTCCGTGGCCGGATTCGTAGGGGGGATACGATCAGCTGCAGCGATCCGATACGTTTGCCGTATTCCTCGTCGATGCTCATCTTCTCGTTCGATACGAACCCGGTGCCCGCGGCATTGTATTTAAAATAAAGGCTTTTGTTCGCGTCGCGGATGACCGGATTGTCCGCATAAGAGCCGATCGCGATGACGTTGCGGTCCTTCAGCTGGTCGGAGGTAACGTCCGTGCCGAAGAAGCGGACTTCGCCGGCATTGCCTTCCGCGTATTGTCCGAGCAGGTTGAACAGGTTGCCGATCGTCCGGTACGTATCGGCATCGCGCGTCCCCGGCAGCACGACGCCGACCTGGTTGTAGATGCCGTCCCGGAGGAACGGATACGGATAGTTGTTAAACAGCAGCTCGGTACGGTCCTTCGTATTCAGCTGCAGCGCCGTGTCGGCGTCGATGAACGCCCAAGGCATCTGATCCTGCGGCAGCACGCAGGAGACATTGTTTTTCAGTTCCAAATCGAATGCAGCCGTGATCGTAAAGTTGCCCGACAAATTCATGTTTTTCGGTATCGTCAGGTTCAGGCTGTCCCCGTCCGCTAACGCCTCGGTCAGCTTCTTGCTGCCGATCGGCTTGCCATTGACAAGGACGGTGACCAGCGACCGGTCGAAGTCCAGATTTTTGGCGTAGCGAAACCGCAGATTGAGCTTGCTGGCCTCGGCGATCGACCGGTTGGCCGGCAGCGCGACATAATAATCTTTGGTCCGGTGGTTGATGCCCGTGACCTGGTCCCCGGCGTCGGTCAGGCTCACGATCTTCGTGATGTTCGGGACCGGAGAGGCGACTTCCGTATTCTCTGTCACTTCCTTGACGGGGCCGGAGAGTTGATCGAGCAGGGCGGCGTTGGCGACGAGCCTGCCCGCCTTGACGAGCAGGGCGGCATTGTCGGAGGTGACGACGAGCGTCGGCTGTCCTTTCGCGTCTACCAGCCGAATGACGGCTTTGTCCCCGAGCGCGGCATCCGGAATCAGGCTTCGGAGGGAGGCCGGGAGCCGGTCGCGCATGGCGACGGCCACGACCAGCTTTTTGTCCGCGATATCGCTGTCGTCGATTCCGTAGGCCAACAGCGGGATGCCCTTCGTACCTGCGCCGCCGGATTTGGCAAGGCCGGACAGCGCATAGACGGCCGCCTCGAGCTCGGAGGCATCGGCATCCTTGGGCACGGCGATCGCGTTGTCCTGCCGGGCGAACGTGTCGAGCCCCGTGAACCGGGCGGCGAAGTCCGCGATGGCATTCGCGAGCGGCAGCGGCGAGTAGCCGACGATGATGCTCGAGCTTTTGTAAATCTGGAACCATTTATCCGCATCGTAGGTGGGCGTGCAGATCTGCACCTGCTCGTCCCCGGACACGATATGGCCCTCGATCGTCAGCGTATTGGTGCCCTGGATCAGTGCCGAGACGGGAACCTCGAAGACCATTCGTTGCCTGGCGCTCTCGCTCGCGACCGGGCGGAACGACGTGATGGCGGTCCCGTTGACGCTGACCGTTACGCTGGACAGCTTATCTTGCGCCAACGGCGAAGCCTTGTAATCCAGGGCGATTTTAACCTGTCCGACTTTCCAATAGACGGGCACCTGGAAAAATTGCTGTTTGTACGAGACGTTGCCGTCCAACGTCGTGTCCGTATCGGCGATCGGCGTCGTGTAGGACGTGGCGCCCGAATCGACGCCGGAATTGACGCCCGGCTCCGCGGCCATGGCCGCATAGGGAGCCGAGGCGGCAGCGGCGAGGCACAGCAGCATGAACAATATGAGGCCTATTTTCACACGGCTTCCTCCTCGCTCAGAATCTTTCGGTCTTGTACCATTTAACCTCGCGCTTGAAAATCTGATCCTTGAAGTAGTTGTAAAGGCCGTAAGCGGCGACGACCATCCATAATTGGCAGTAGGTGACGTACATCAGCAGGATGAGCCACAGGTTCGACAGCTTCATCTCGCCCTTTTCCGTGATCAGCGTGATATACGTCCCGACGACGAAAAGCGTAATCGCCAGCATCCACAGAAACGAGCTGAAACCGGCGATGGTCGTCTTTACATAGCCGAGCGCGTGAAAGATCAACAGTAAATCGGATACGATCAGCGAACTGACCAGCAGAAAGTAGATGGCGACGAAGTATAAGATATCGAAACGGATGCGGGCCGCTTTGCGGTTGAAGAGCAACGGGAAATTTTTGACGATGACGTATACGTTGCCCTTCGCCCAGCGCGACCGCTGCTTGAACCATACCTTGACCGTCTGGGGCTCCTGCTCCCAGGTGACCGATTTGGGCTGGAACTTGATCCGGTATCCCATCATGTAGATCCGGAAGCTGATCTCCGTGTCCTCGGCGATCGCCTTGACGTCCCAGCCTCCGATTTCCTCGACGATGTGTCTGCGCATAATGAAGTTTGTACCCGGTATCGTACATAGCTTGAACAGCTTCCACCTGCCCGCCTGAGCCATCCACTGGAACGAGAGCGTCTCGATGTTGATGAAGCGCGTGAGCAGGCTCGCGTTCCGGTTGCGCGTGCGGAATTTGCCGATGACCGCGCCGAGTTTGGCATCGGCCATGATCTCTGCGACGAGGTAGGTCAGCGCGGTTTTCTCCGGCGTATTGTCCGCGTCGTAAATCGCGATCAGCTCGCCCTTGCTTTGCGCGAAGCCGATGTTGAGCGCATTGGACTTTCCCTTGCCGCCGGTTACTTTGTCGGTGTTGATGACGATCAGGTTCCTGCCTGCATACCGTCGCTGAAGGCCGGACAGCAGCTCGCTGCTATTGTCCGAGGAGTTGTCGTTGATGACGATGATCTCGTACCGGTCCTGCGGGTAATTCAAGGCGAGCAGCGACTCCACCGTTTTGACGATGACCATGCCTTCGTTGTGGGCCGGCACCATGATCGAGACGAACGGAGGGAGCTCCGGCAGCGCGGGCACGGGCTGGCGATCCGTCTGCAAATAAAAAGAGATAGCCGGCGACGATCAGCGCGACGTTCACGAGCAGCAGCGACCAGATGCAGATAACCGAGATAAGCATGAGGATGTCAAAGGGCGTCATGGCGGCCTCCCCGATAAAGGAATTTTCGTCTGTAGCGGCGATAGCCAATGAACAGAAAGAGGCCGAACACCGTCAGCGAAGCGCCGATGATCACCATCAAGATCTGGTTCTGGATGCCGAATAGTTTGGAAAAACTGATCTTCGCGGCTGCGGTGTATGCATAATTCTCGTCCACCGTCTGCTCGTGTTTGCCGATATCCAGCGGCTTGCCGTCGATCAGGAGGCTGCCACCGGAAGACTGAACGGCCACCCTGTCCGTGCGTACCTCGTGCGACCCGTTCTTCAGATCCGCGAAAGGAATCCAGCTGCGGGAGATCGCGTCCACGGCCTCTTCCATGGCGTCCTCGTCCGGGAACAGGTCGAAGGAGAACGCCAGATTCAACGGCAGCGGCGTTCTCAGGGCCGTGTCGGGTTGCTCGTAGTCCTGCAGCTGCGCGAACGGGATGACGTAGGGCGAGAATACGAAGGGCGCGGACTTGTTCGTAGATTGGACGCGCTGCCCGTCTGCGTTCGGGGCAAGGAAGACGGAGTCGAAAAAGGACATGCCCTGCGCGGCATAAACCTTGTCGTAGGTCCAGAACAAGCTCGCGCCCATGCCGAGCGGTGCGATGCCGTTCGCCGCGAGCAGTTCGATAAAGCCGCTCATCTTGCCGTGAAGCGAGTCGTCGCCGGCTGTCGAAGTGGCGGCGACGGCCGGCGCGTCGACGACGATGCTGCCGTTGCGGGACTGCACATACTGCAATGCCTGGACATAACGCTGCATCGCCGGGTAGTTCGTGTTATAAAAAAACGGGCTTCACGCTGACTGCGAAAGGGACCCCGGCATCGTAGAGCCGGTCGGCGAGCGTCTTCAGCAGCTCGAGATCGGAGAACGGATAGATCTCTCTAATCAACAAGTACGCGCCGAATTCGTCCTCGGCGTGAAGCCAGTCCTTCAACACGTAGGCCAGCGCCAGCTCGGCCAAGCTGCCCGCGGACAGATAGCCGGCATAAGCGTAGCCGCCCGCGGATACCGCATAGGGCGAGCGCTTCCCGTCGCTCGCGAAAGTCAGCGTGCCATAGCGCTTGGCAGCGCTTGAAGCCCCTGCGATATAGTCCAGGTTCCCGACGTCCGGCAGCGTCTGACTGTATTCCCCCGCCTTGAGGCGGACCGTGTCCGGCGGCGCGGAGGCCAGCTTCAGGTCCAGGCCGGCCCGCACGCGGTCCGGAAGCTCCTGGCCGCCGATCTGGAGGTAGTCTCCTTCGTAAGCCGCCAATTCCGAAGCAAGCGCGCCGTTAGGAGGGAGGTCGGGCGCGTTGCGCATGACCACGACCCGCCGGTAGGACTTCAGCGTCCCCTCGGCATAACGGTCGAAGGCCATGGCGGCGACGGGTATGCCGTAGGCGGCAAGCAGCCGCTCGAGCGTTTCGACGTTTCTCTCCCGCGGTGTCGACAAGGCCAGACTATCGTAGAGGAGCAGCGCCGGACCGTCAGCCGAAGCGGGAATGCCGGCGGCGGCAGAAGATCCGGGGGCGACGGTCGGGCATGCGAGCAAGAACGCCAACATCATCAGTATCGTAGTCCCGGGGATACCGATTTTTTTTCGCATGGTCCTTCCTCCTCGCTTGATGGTCGGGCTAGGCGGCGGTCGTCGCCGATGGCGCCGTGTTCAGGTGCGTCGGTACGTTGCGCCAGAGACATCCCGACAAGGCGTCGGATACCGTAATGAAGGTTACGAGATCAAAGACGATCGTGAACATGAACTCGTGCTTCGCCAAGTCGGCATCCCCTGCGCCGACGATCGAGATGGCGATTCCGGCGAGACCGAGGAGGATCATCGTGAGCAGCAGCGGCAGCCTGACCGCCTGTCTTCGATTTTTGGTCCTGACGGCGGAAACGAATGAGGGCATATACAGCCCGACGACGATGATCGCCCAGAGGAAGATGAAGCCGAAGGTTTTGGGCGTCAGCGCCTTCTTGAGCATGCTGTACAAGGAAAAGAAATGCGTCTGCGCGCCGAAAGCCAGGCCTTCCGACTTTTCGTAATTGCCCATGGTCTCCGGCCGAGTCGTAAACGCGCCTTGTGCGGCGAGGTTCAGCATCCGTCCGGCCTGATCCGGATGAGTCGCATAGTAGGCGAGCACCTTGCCGAAACCGAATTTTCCGTAGAACTCCGTCAGCATCTTATTGGAGTTCACGTCGATTGTCGTATAAGGGTCGTAATAGGTCGTGCCACTGAGCAGGGAATATTGTCCGTCGATGCCCATGCTCTTCAGCGACTGCTCGGGGTCGCTCGAATCCGGCAGCACGCCTCGGGTCATGGCATGATATTTGTTGATGTTGACGAATTCCTGCGGAATCAGCGCGTAGGAAGCGATGCTGACGATGAGCAGCAGCGTCAAGCCCCCGGCTGCGCTGAGCCTGTAAGGGCGGTTGCTGCGTGCCAGCAGCAACCAGATTCCGAACAAGGCGATCAGGATGCCAAACGGCGCATTCTGCTGCTTGCTCGTGACGAGCAGCAGCGAGCTGATCACGAACACGGCAAGCATGGTGTAGTCGTTGAACCGCCCGCGATAGATCAGCAGACCGGAGGCCAGCATGAACAGCGACATAATCAACATTAAAGCTTCGCTGTAAAAAGAGTTGAAATAAGCGGTGTAGGCCGTGTCTCCGAAAATAAAGACCGCGAGCGCGGCAATGATGTATCCGCGCTTGGCTGGCGCTCTCCAGGTCAGCGCCTCGACCAGCATATAGACGGCGACTGTGTAAAGTATCAAATAGATCGCGGCTTGGGTGCGGATATCGAACGTCCGGGCGTCCAAAAACCAGATGTTCAGCTGAAGCGCCTGGCGCACGAATAGCGACTGTGATGAATAGAGCGAGACGCCTGCGTCGTTATAGTATTGAAAAATGCCATAGTCCTTTATGAAGTAACCGAATTGTTGTTTGCTGTAGTCCGGCGCGCTGAAATAAATACCGTTGCTGTAAAGGATGCGAAAATAGTCGCCGTTATCGGCCATGCCGATGTAAGGCTTGACGAACAAGGCGGCCGCCGAGATCGCGAGCACCGCGGCGGCGGCGAGCAAAGAGGGAGAGGCGTAACGGGCTGCCGCTTTGAAGAGGCGCTTGCAGTAGTCGGCGATTGCCCCCGTGCTCGACATGTCCGATCGGTTCATATTCTCCTCTCCTTCCCCGTCGTTCAAGCTGCAGTTAGTAAGCGTAAGCCAGCAGGGCCGTCAAATTGTCGAACGAGTAGGCTTGGCCCGTCGCAGGGTCGCCGAAGCCGCCGTCCAGCGGTCCGCCGGTCCCCGTCGTCCGTAACTCGTTCATTCTCGCGATCGCTCGTTCATACAGTTCCTTGTCGCCCGCGGCCGATCCGATCATCGCAGCCAGCGCGTAGATGGCGGTCGAGCGCACGTCGTCTTTGGGCTCTCCCGTCCGGCTGTATGTGCCGAACAGTGTGCCGGCGTCAACAAGCTTTTTGATGTACGCGACGCTCTCGGGATGCGCGATCCCCGCCTCGGACAGGTGCAGAATCGTCACTAGCGATTCCACGGTACGGATGTCCAGGGGGAGACGCGTATTCCCCCTTGCCGTAATCGTAGCGCGTCTCGTAAAAAAGGAAACGCGTCGCCGAGGTAGCCGCCTTCAGCCTTGCGACGGGCGTTTTCGAGCAACCGCTTCTTGTCGTTTTCCGGAAGGCTCAGCATCCCGAGCGTCTTGAGATCGATATCACACAAGGTGAGAAAATCATTGGTCGTCTTGTGCGTCTCGTCGTAAAAGTCGTAGAGACGTCCGTCCTTGACGTTATAGGCGTAGAAGCGCTGCCCATAGCGGTCGGCCTCGGACGTATAAGCGGCGTCCTTGAACGAGGCGCCGGCCTCGTAGAGCGCGCGGATGATCCGCAGGTCGTCGACGGCCGCGTTGACCGGATAGCGTCGGTCCGACAGCGGACTGTAGCGGTAGCTGAACGACGCGTCCATGTCGAATACGGCGCGGGCCTGGTTCCATGACGTCTCGAAGGAATCGCGCCGCCCGCTCAGCGCGTAGTATCGCATCAAGAGTCCGGCCGACTCGCTCAAGATCTCGTGGCCGCTTGCGGCTGTGCCGTCTTGCGCCGTATCGATGAGATTCGTGTAGATGCCGTACCTGCCTGTCATGCGGTCCGCGATGAATGCTTCGAGCGTGGCGCGCCCTTCGTCGTAAGCCGCCGAGGCGCCGTACCGGTTGGGCGGCAGCGCGTTTTTGGCCGCGTCATCCGATGGTATCGCGCTCTGTCCGCATGCAACGAGTATAGCTGCGCATGCGCCGAGGACGGCGATGAGTCGAATCCTCATTTTCGTCGCATCGCTCCTGTCTTGATACGAATGGTCGCAAGGTTGTTCTACAATAATTACCACGCACTCCCCGCCTGTGCGACGGCATTCGGAATCATTTTTTCATGATTCGACAAATATTCATTTAGAAAGCTTAAATAACCGTGAATAAAGTCTGATTATGTATATTAATGGCGAATAAATAGTTATAAGAGATTATAGGTGTGAAAATTGGATTTAAAAATGATTCGTTATGCCTACTTGTCTGCCATAAAGAATATTTTAGATGAAACCTAGGATTTCGTAACGTTGAACAATTTGGTAATTCGGTCGGAAAGGCGGAACGCCCTGGATGCGTAATTGACGTTAAAAAAAGACAAATGATATAGTTCGATAGTGAAACAATTCAATCATCGAATGATTAGAGGGTGATACGATTGCTGACGGGACCGAAGCTTAACGGCCTCATCGAACGCTACAAGGCGGCCATGTTCACCGTGAACCGGCGAATGACGGCGCTGCTGCGGGACGAGATGCCCGGCGATCTGACGCTGGACCAGTTCGCGATCATTCAATACGTAGGGACGCGCGACGACTGCACGTCGACCGAGCTGGCCGACGTATTTTGCGTGGGCAAGAGTTCGATTACGGCCATCGTGTCGCGTCTGGTGGACAAGGGGCTGATCGTGCGCAGTCCCGACGGCAAGGACCGGCGTGTCACGTACCTGCGGCTGACGGAGGCCGGCGGGAGCATGGCGATCGACCTGAACGAGCGGATCGGATCGCTGCTCGGCGCGTACGTGTCGGCGTTCGACGAGGCCGAGGCCGATCAATTCATAGAGACCTACGAGAAGCTGGCGCGCGTCATCATTCAGGGCGGCGGAGAAGCTTCCGGGGGAGAGGAGCGGCGGGGATTCATGAAAAGCATCGTCAAATTCAGGTGGGCGGTACTCGCGCTCTGGCTCGTCGTCGTGGCCGGGCTGGTGCTCACGGCGCCGAACATGGCGGATCTGGTTCGTGAGAAAGGGCAGATCACCGTGCCGGACGGCTATACGTCGACCAACGCGGGCGAGCTGCTGCACGAGCGGGATGCACAGCGCGATAACGACGGCGGAGACGGGCGCGGCAACGCGACCGTGCTCGTCTTCCACGGCGACGCGGCGCTTACCGACGCGCAGATGTCCGAGATCAAGGCGGGCATCGATAAACTGAAGACGGAGAAGGAAAAGCTGGGCATCGGCTCGGTGACGACCCACTTCGACACGCCGGAGCTGAAGGACCAGATGGTGTCCAAGGACGGCAAGACCGTGCTGGCGCTCCTCACCGTGAATACGGCCGGACGCGAGCTGTCCGAGGTGCGAGAGGGTCTGACGAACGCCATATCCGACGTCAAGGTCGACCACTACTACACGGGCAACTGGATCATCCAGGAGGACGTCGTCGAGAGCTCGCAAGAGGGTCTGCACAAGACGGAGTACATCACCGTCATCTTTATTCTCGCGATTCTGTTCCTCGTGTTCAGGTCCGCGATCGCGCCGTTCATCCCGCTCGTGACGGTCGGGATCAGCTACATCGCGGCGCAATCGGTCGTTTCTTTTTTTGGTCAAATATCTCGATTTTCCGTTGTCGAACTTCACGCAGATTTTCATGGTCGCGGTCATGTTCGGCATCGGCACGGACTACTGCATCCTGCTCATCAGCCGGTTTAAGGAAGAGCTGGCGCATAACGGCGGGGACAAGGTCGGGGCGATTCTGACGACTTACCGGACCGCGGGGAAAACCGTCATGTATGCCGGTCTCGCCGTGCTCGTCGGCTTCGCCTGCATCGGGTTTTCCGCGTTCAGCCTGTATCAATCGGCGGTCGCGGTCGCGGTCGGCGTCGCGGTGCTGTTGATCGCGCTGGTGACGCTCGTGCCGTTTTTCATGGCGGTGCTGGGCAAAGCCATCTTCTGGCCGACGCGCGGCTCGCTCGAGCACAAACCGAGCCGGTTCTGGGGCGCGATGGGCAGCTTCTCCCTGAAGCGGCCGCTCTGGTCGCTGCTCGTGCTGGCGGTCGTGCTGGCGCCGTTCCTTTCCATCTATAAAGGCGCGATCTCCTTCAACTCGCTGGACGAGATCGGCGACCGCTACGATTCGGTCAAGGGCTTTAACGTCATCGCGGACAGCTTCGGACCTGGCGAGTCGCTGACGACGACGGTCGTGCTCAAGACCGACAAGGCGATCGACACGTCGGAAGGACTCGCGATGATCGAGCGGGTGAGCCGCGAGCTGGCAGGCGTCGACGGCGTCAAAGCCGTTCGGAGCGCGACGCGGCCGACGGGCGAGGCGCCGAAGGACTTTCAGGTGACGCAGCAGGTCGACACGCTCGGCAGCGGACTGGACCAGGGCGCGCAAGGCATCGGCCAGGTGTCCAAGGGGCTTGCCGACGCGAGCAAGTCGCTCAGCGCCAACGCATCGAAGCTTAGCGGGGCGGCCGAAGGCGCCGACGAGCTCGTGGCCGGCACGCAGTCGCTCAAGAGCGGCATCGCGCAGCTGGAGAGCGGCCTCAAGGCGGTGCAGAACGGGCTGAAAGAGGCACGGCCGGCGCCGGTGAGCTGCGCCAGGGCGCGGCCCAGGCGAAGAAGAGCGCGGATCAGCTGCTGGCAGCAAGCCGCAAACTCGAGGCAAGCTACAAGCAGCTGGCAAGCGGGCTCGATCAGCTCGGCGCGGGGTACGGCGACATCGCCGCCAAGCAGAAGGCGCTGGCAGACGGCCTTGCCGACCTAGGCAAGGGTGTCGGAGGCCTCGGCGACAAGTATCCGGAGCTGGCTTCCGATGCGGATTACCAGCGCGCGGTCGCCTCGCTCGGCCAGCTGCAGTCGAGCGCTTCGCAGCTGGCGGGCGGACTGTCGCAGCTGAATGCCAAGCTGGACGGCGCGGCCGCGGGCTTGAAGCAGGCGAACGCCGGTCTGGCCCAAGCGGCGGACGGGCAGGCGCAGCTGTCGGCTGGGCTTGCGAAGCTGGCGTCCGGCATCGGTTCGCTGCAGAGCGGGCTGGATCAGGCTGCCGACGGCCAAGGGCAGATCATCGGGCAGCTGCCGGGCGTAACGGGCGGCCTCGACAAACTGGCGGACGGCCAGCAGCAGCTCGGCGACGGCTTCGCGCAGCTGAACGACCAGCTGGGCCAGCTCACGAGCGGGCTGAATAAAAGCGTAAACGGCCTCGACCAGGTGTCGGGCGGCCTGAAGTCGGCCCAAGACTACATCGGCGAGCTGTCCTCGGCATCGGACAGCGACCTTAGCGGCTGGTTCATCCCGGCCGACGCGATTCAGCGCGCGGACTTCCAGCAGGCGCTGGACGTATACGCTTCGAAGGACCGCAAGATCACGACGTTCGACGTCATTTTCTCCGGCAACCCGTACGAGCTCGAGACGATGAAGCTCATCGATCCGCTGCAGGAAGCGATCGACCGCGGTTTGAAGGGCACGTCATACGACGCAGGCTCGACCCATGAGATCGGCGGCGTCACCAGCGCCAACAACGACCTGCACGAGATCTCCTCCGCGGACTACTCGCGGACGGTCGTGCTCATGCTGATCGGCATCGGCCTGATTCTGATCTTCATGTTCCGGTCGATCGTGATCCCGATCTACCTGGTCATCTCCCTGCTCGGGACTTACTACACGTCGCTCGCGATCACGGAGCTCATCTTCGTGCGGATCCTCGGGCATTCGGGCACGAGCTGGACCGTTCCGTTCTTCGGCTTCGTGCTGCTGATCGCGCTCGGCGTCGACTACAGCATCTTTCTGATGGACCGGTTCCGCGAATACCGCGACCTGCCGCCGCAGGAGGCGATCCTGAAGGCAATGCGGAACATGGGCACCGTCATTCTATCCGCCGCGCTCATCCTGGGCGGCACGTTCGCGGCGATGCTGCCGTCGGGCGTCATGTCGCTGCTTCAGATCGCGACGATGGTGCTGTGCGGATTGTTCCTGTACGCGGTCATCGTGCTGCCGCTGTTCGTGCCGGTCATGGTGCGCACGTTCGGCGAGGCGAACTGGTGGCCGTTCATGGGGCGGCGATCGCCGGCCTCCGTCGGCGCCACGCCCGCCGAAGTGCGCGTGGCGTCGCACGAGGGATAATCGGAGGCAGAACTCGAATTTGAAGCAAAGAGCTGAAACGAAGCCGAAATCGTCAAACGGGACGAAGCAGAGAAATTTTCCTGCTTCGTCCCGTTTGCGTTTTTGGCCGACGACTCTTTCTTGTCCAAGCCTCGAAGCAGATAACGCCGGAATGCCCGGTTGTTTTTCACCTGGCCCAATCATCTCTCCGGCTCGGTCATGCGGCATACGGACAGCTCGTAACCGGCGAGAGGTCTGATGGGGCAGGAGTTCAGCCGTTAACCTTGATCACGGGATACGTTTTAACCGCTTGGTCCAACGTCTGCTTCTCCATGAGCTTGCCGTCCAGCACCACTGCGGAAATGCTTGTCGTGTTTCGAATGTCCTCCAGCGGGTTCTTGTCCAGCAGCACGAGATCGGCCTGCATTCCTTCTTCCACGCTGCCCGTCTCCTCTTCTCTCCCGAAATATTTCGCAGGATTCAGCGTTGCTGTCTGCAAGGCCTGCAGTGGCGTAAGGCCGCTCTTCACGAGCAATTCAAGTTCGTCATGGAGAGAAACGCCGTAGATTAAGTTCGTCAGCTCGTATCCGGAATCGGTGCCCGCCAGCATCGGCACGCCGGCATCGTTCAATTTCTTGACCATGCCCGGATTCAAGGAATTAATCGTAGCGACCAATTCCGTCTGTTCGGGAGGAACGGCGCGAATCGTCTCGGCCCATCGCTCCTGCACGGCGGTCGGTACGTATTTGGACCGAGGATCGATTTCCGTTTTGCCCATATTAAAATAAGTAACGAGGGTGGGCACAGGCCAAACCTCTTTTTCTTTGAATTCGCGAAAGAGCTTGTCTGCCTTTTGAGCGTCATAATGCTGGGAAGCCTCGATCTCTGCCACCGAATAACCGGCCAAATCGCTCATATCGGCATTTTTGAAGATGTCGTCTTCGATGCTCGAAGTGGCAATAAACAAGCCGTGCATATGTTCGATGCTTTTGAAACCAAGTTGGACCGCTTCTTCGGCCCGAACCTCCACCGGCAAATGTCCGACTACCGGCAAGCCGTATTTCTTGGCTTCATCCACGACCGCGAGAAACAGAGGACGCGGCAACCAAGAGTATACCTTAATATGACTCGCGCCTTTCTCTGCATTGATCCGTACCGCTTCGCGCGCTTCTTCCTCCGTTTTTAAGTAACGCATGTGAGGGGCATCATCGGCCGGACCTCCATTCAAGGTCATACCCGCGTAGACGAGATGCGGCGCTGTCATACCGGCTTGTATACTTGCTTTCCACTCATCGATCCGGGGAAGCGCCGCTCCCATCTCCCTGATTCCGGTCACTCCGTTCGCCAGGAGAAGCGGAAATGCTTCTTTGTAATTATCCTCCAGATGCACGTGCATGTCCCACAGGCCGGGAATGACGTATTGTCCCTTGGCGTCCCTTACTTGTACATCATCGGGAAGATCGATGTCCGCGCTGTTGCCGATACGAGTGATCTTATGATCCGCAATGGTGATCGTCTGATCGTTTGCCAGCTTGCCGGTTTTTACGTCCACGACTGTCGCATGCTCAATCGCGAGCGTCTGCTTCATGCCGGACGGCTTGTTCTCATCGTCGGCATCCGTACATCCCGCCAAAACAACCGATAAAGCCATAACGCCGAGGACAAACGTCCCGATCCTTTTCGTTTTTCTCATTCAACTTGCTCCCCCCTTATCGTAATGAACCCTAGTCGGTATAACTTGATTGTAGAGATTAAACCCTGCATTTTTCTTAATGGGTTCTTACAAAAAAGCTTACGTTTACGAAGAGGGGAGGGAGACGGGTTGTCAATGTCCCCGAACTGTGAGGTAATAGATGCAAAACGTTCGCGGAGGACATCCATGTCGGGCAATCACATACTTCTTGTCGAGGATGATCGAGCCATCAGCGGAATGGTGGGTCCTTATCTGGTCAAAGAGGGCTACCGCGTCACCTATGCCTATGACGGCATGGAGGCGGAGCGCCTGTTCGCGGAGCAGCCTCTCCGGTACGATCTTGTCATCCTGGATCTCATGCTGCCGCTCCGAAGCGGTCTGGAGGTGCTGCGTTCGATTCGGAACGTTAGCTTGGTACCGGTACTTGTCTTGTCGGCTAAGGACGGCGAGGCGGACAAGGCGCTCGGCCTCGAATGGGGCGCGGACGATTACGTCAGCAAGCCCTTTTCGCTCATCGAACTGATCGCCCGCGTGCGGGCGGCCATTCGCCGCTCAACTTATTCCGTGTCATCGACGAAGGCCGTAGGTTCGCCGGAACGGGCTGAGATCATCCGGGTCGGGGGGGATCGTTATGAACCTGGAGACGTACGGGGTCGAGCGGGAAGGCCTGCCCATCAAGCTGACGTCCAAGGAATTCGGCATCCTCAAGCTGCTCGCGGAGCATCCGGGCCGAGTCTATACAAAAGCTCAGATCTACGCGTCGGTCTGGAACGACGCTTTTATCGGAGACGACAACATTATTAACGTGCATATGCGACGCTTGCGCGAGAAGCTGGAAGAGGACCCGTCCGACCCGAGGTACATCAAGACGCTGTGGGGCCTCGGGTACAAGCTGGAAGCGGACCAGTCATGATCGGGTTTCTCGCCGCTTTCGCCGCGCTGCTCGGAATAGCCGCAATCGCATTGGCGGCGCTCCTGCGCAAACGAAGCCGACAGCTCGATTATCTTCACGTCAAGCTGAACGCGATCTTGGAAAATGGCACGAACGAAAGGCTGCTGATGTTCGACAGCGGCAATCGGGTAGGGCGGCTTTTGAGTGACCTGAACCGGCTGCTTGACCACGCGCATCGGGCCGGCGCGCGCTATACCAATCAGGAGATTGAGATCCGCCGCATGCTGTCCAATATCTCCCATGACCTGAAGACGCCGCTGACGGTGGTTCTGGGCTACAGCGAGATTCTTCTTCATGACCGCAGCCTAGCCGAGCGGGAGCGGGAAGCCATGACGGCGAACATTCACGAAAAGGCGCAAGAAGTGCTCCGTCTCGTTCATTCCTTCTTCGATCTGGCCAAGCTGGAGGCGGGCGACACCGAGATTGTGCTGACTCGCGTGAACGCCAGCGAGTTGTGCCGCTTGAAGTTGTTGTCTTTTTTACGACATGTTTGCAAGCCTTGGGATAAGGCTGGCGTTGTCTATGCCGGACGAAGACCTGTATGTCATGGCTGACTCGGAGGCGCTGGAACGCGTGCTGGATAACCTGATCACGAATGCGATGAAGTATGGGATCGATGGCAAACTGCTGGGCTTGACGTTAGAGCGGAAGGACGAAGGGGAAGATTCTCCTCCAGGTGTGGGACAAGGGCAAGGGCATCCCGGAGACGGAGCACCAACGGATCTTCGAGAGAATGTACACGCTCGAGGATTCGCGCAATCGTCTCTACCAAGGCAGCGGCCTCGGCCTGACCATTACGAAGCGGCTCATCGAACGCATGGGAGGCACCATTGTCTTGCATAGCGTGCCCTGGGAGCGGACCGTGTTCACGGTTGTCCTGAAGTCTGGCTAGCAAAGGAGCTTATGGAGCGATGACCTACATAGCCCGCACGATCGGAGTGACGAAGCTATACAAGGGGACGGAAGCCGTGTCCGATGTCAGCATGAACATAAGACAAGGGGAGATCTACGGATTACTCGGGCACAACGGAGCCGGAAAAACGACATTGATGAAGATGTTGACCAACCTGATTAAACCGACCTTCGGCGAGATCGAGCTGTTCGGGGAGAAGCTTACGCCTCGTTCGTACGAGGTGCTGAAGCGCATGGGCAGCGTAATTAATTCTCCCGTTTTTTACGACGACTTATCGGGCCGGGAGAACCTGGAGCTGCACTGCGATTATATGGGATTTCCGGACAAAAGGGTCATCGGCGCCAGGATGGAGCAGGCGGGCCTGCAGGATACGGGCAGGAAGCCCGTCCGGGAATTTTCCCTCGGCATGAGGCAGCGGCTGGGTATCGCCCGCGCCCTGATCACGACGCCGGAGCTTCTCATCTTGGATGAACCGATCAACGGCCTGGACCCTTCGGGGATCAAAGAGCTGCGCGTTCTTCTCAAACGGCTCAGCGCCGAATACCGGATCACGCTGCTCGTGTCGAGCCACATTCTCGGAGAGATCGAGCAGATTGCCGATACGGTCGGCGTCCTTCGGCAAGGGCGGCTGATCGAGGAAGTATCGATGGATCACATTCGCGAGCAGTTCAATGAATACGTCGAGCTCCGGACATTCGATGTTCGCAAGGCGGCGTACGTCTTCGCGCATCACCTCGGACTAACCAATTATAAGTTGGTCGACGAGCAGACGGTTAGGGTTTACGATTCAGGCACGAATCCTTCGGAGCTAATCAAGGCCCTGGTGCGTCACGACGTCGCGATCGAATCGGTCTTCAAACGGGCACACTCTCTGGAGGAATACTTCATGAATCTGATGAAGGGGGGGGAGGGTGACGTTGTTTAAATTGATCTCATTGGAGCTTCGGAAGTACCGGTTCGCCCGTATGATTGGTTATGCCGCCATGGCTGACCTGGCACTCCTCCTGTTCCTGGCCTTAATAGGATTTACCGATTATGGAGCCGAAGATTACGCTTATTCCGGGTACCCGGAGTCGTTCGAGCTGATCGATACCTTCGTCAGGGCAACCTTCATGATCTTCGCCGGGGGGACTTCTCTCAAGAATGATCGTAGGGGAATATAGGAATCAAACGACGAGCGTACTCTTTACGTACCCGATCAAACGCCGCAAGCTGATCGCGGCCAAATTAATCGTCATCCTCGCCTTTACGTTCGGCGTGATTCTGTTCTCGGACATCCTGTTGGGTTCCATTCTGGTTGCCGCTGATCGCTACCATCCCTTCGTTGAAGATTCGCTGGCAATGAAACAGGTTCAATCGATGCTGAACGCGTACGTCGTCAGTTCGTTGTCGGCCGCCGCGATGGCCCTGATTCCTCTTGCATTCAGTATGCGCAAGCATTCGGTTACGGCGACCATGGTCTCGTCCGTTCTGCTAGTGCTTATCGTATGCTCCGGTTTTGACGGACCGTTGGTGTCTATTGACGCTGCCCTCGCGATTCAATTGACGCTTGGGGTTGCCGGCTTGGCGATTGCTTGGCTATCGATGCTTCGATTGGAAACGAACGACGTAAATTAACTGCGAAATAGATGCCCCTGGGAACTCTGCCCATCGTTGAATAGCAAAAGCCGCCCGCGGTCGCAGTTGCGGCCGTCGGGCGGCTGATGTGAGCTAATCCCTATTCCTTCGGATGAATCATATCTTCCGGCTTCACGTACTCGGTGAACTGCTCGTCCGTCAGCAGGCCGGTCTTGAGGGCGGCTTCGCGGAGCGTGAGGCCTTCCTTGTGCGCCAGCTTGGCGATCTTGGCGGCGTTCTCGTAGCCGATGTAAGGGTTGAGCGCCGTGACGAGCATGAGCGACTGCTCCAGATTGCGGCTCAGCACCTCATGGTTCGGCTCGATGCCGACGGCGCAGTGCTCGTTGAAGGAGCGCATGCCGTCCGCGAGCAGGCGGACCGACTGGAGGAACGCGTTCAGGATGACCGGCTTGAACACGTTCAGCTCGAAGTTGCCCTGGGAGGCCGCGAATCCGATCGTCGCGTCGTTGCCCATGACCTGGCAGGCGATCATCGTGATCGCTTCGGCCTGGGTCGGGTTGACCTTGCCGGGCATGATGGAGCTGCCGGGCTCGTTCTCGGGGATCGTGATCTCGCCGATGCCGCTGCGGGGACCGCTCGCGAGCCAGCGCACGTCGTTGGCGATCTTCATCAGGTCGGCCGCGAGCGCCTTCAGCGCGCCGTGGGCGAAGACGGATTGGTCGTGGCTGGTCAGCGCGTGGAACTTGTTGGGCGCGCTCACGAAGCCCTTGCCGCCGGTCGCTTCGCTCAGCGCCTGGGCGACGCCGTCGCCGAACGCCGGGTGCGCGTTGATGCCTGTGCCGACCGCCGTGCCGCCGATCGCCAGCTCCTTCAGCGTCTGCGCGCTGCTGCGGATCATTTGCTCGGTCTTTTCCAGCATCGCGTGCCAGCCGCTGATCTCTTGGCCGAGCGTGATCGGCGTCGCGTCCTGCAAGTGGGTACGGCCGATCTTGACGATATCCATGAACGCTTCGGACTTGGCCTTCAGCGTCTCCTTCAGTTCGCCGAGCGCCGGGAGGAGAACTTCGTCAACCGCTACGACGCTCGCGACGTGCATCGCTGTCGGGAACGTGTCGTTGGAGCTCTGCGACTTGTTCACGTCGTCGTTCGGGTGAACGCGCTTGTCCGAGCCCTTCGCTTCGAGCAGCTGATTGGCGCGCCGCGCGATGACTTCGTTGACGTTCATGTTGGACTGCGTGCCGCTGCCCGTCTGCCAGACGACGAGCGGGAATTCGGCATCCCACTCGCCGGCGACGATCTCGTCCGCCGCGGCGACGATCGCGTCCTTCTTGTCGGCGTCGAGCTTGCCCAGCTTGTGGTTGACCTGCGCGGCCGCCTTCTTCAGTTGGGCGAACGCCGTGATCAATTCCTTCGGCATCCGCTCCGTGCCGATCTTGAAGTGCTGGCGGCTGCGCTCTGTCTGCGCGCCCCACATAGCGGTAGAAGGCACCTGAATCTCGCCCATCGTATCGCGTTCAATCCGGAATTCCATTGCTGATTCTCCTCCTGCGCCCTTATGAGTTATGCGGTCCGCCCTGGCGGGACAAACCTCCGCGGCTTGGGCCAGACCGTCTTCCGATAAAAGCGGCCGCGTTCGCCGTAGCGGACCGCGAGGCCGTTTTTAACATCACGTCTTCCATTATAATGGCTCGTCTTCAAGGTTCCAAATGGAATTGCCGGCCGCGCCTTGAAGTTCGAAGCTGAACACGCATTCAAGTCGTGCCGTCCGCGGCCGGGATGAATACGATATGGCGATCGTTCTTGAAAATAAAATGCCTGGGGGCTTTGGGAGATATGAAGAAGCGATACTCCGTAACTTGGAAGGGGCCGATACGGCACGGAAGCGGTCTTGGCATCGCGAGCAGGCATTATGTCGGCGCCTTGAGGAAGCAGGGCGTGCGGGTAGCGATCGGCAGGGATGGCAAACCGCGAGGTTCGGGGAGCCGCGTGCTCATATGCCATTACCCGCCCGGACGGATCCGGTTGAGCGAGGAGAAGCGGCGCTATGATCGCGTGATCCTGAACGCAGTCTGGGAGACGACCCGAATTCCCCGGCGTTGGCTGAAAAACATCAACCGGTTCGATGCGGTTTTCGTACCGTCAAGGCAGAACAAAGCCGCCTTCCGGGCAAGCGGCGTGACCGTGCCGATCTATATCGTGCCGCACGGCGTGAACGCCTTCTTCTACCGCCCCGGCAATCCGCCTTTGCGCGTGCCGGGTACGGCCGGCAGGTTCGTATTCGTGTCCGTGTTCGGGTTCCAGCATCGCAAAAATCCGGAAACGCTGCTCAAGGCGTATTGGAGGGCGTTCTCGGCCCGCGACAAGGTTCATCTGGTGATCAAGACGAACGGATACGCGCCGTATGAAAACAAGCAGTGGATCGAGTCGCGGATTCGCGGTTTGAAGCGGAGGCTCGGTTTGCGCAAAAGCACGGCGCCCCTCACGGTGCTCGCGCATCGGATGGACGAACGCAGGCTGCGGGGGAATTTATACGCTGGGAGACGCTTTCGTGCTGCCAACAAGGGGGAGAGGGCGTAGGATTGCCCTTCCTGGAGTCTCTGGCCAGCGGCACCCCTGTCATCGCGACGGGCTGGGGCGGCCATATGGACTTTGTGACGGATCGCAACGGGTTCAAGGTCGGGTACCGACTGCGTCACCCCGCGGCGAGCATGAACAAGCCGACCGCGATCGCCCGCCGGTTTCGATATTTGTTCAACGGTTCCGGACAACGGTGGGCCGAGGCGGACGAGGGAAGCCTGGTGCGGCAGATGCGCAGAGCCTATCTGAACCCGGGGCTGTGCCGGCAAAAGGGAAGGCGGGCCCGCCTGGATGCCGCCCGTCTTAGCTGGGGCAGGGCGGGAGCTATGATGAAAAGAGCCGTCGGGCACGTCGTGGCGCGGCGAAAAAGGAGATAGCCCCGCTGCGGACAGTATGGTATGCGGAATGATCGTTAAAGAGGTTTATCGTTGCGCTGGCGTTCGCCCGGTAATCCGGGCGGGCGCCTTTTCACGATGGCGTGCCCAGGTAAGCACGTATTTTCTTGCCGGTGAAAGTCCGGTCGCGGGAGGGGCCAAGCCCCCGCGTAGCTAGGATGCCTGCGTACGGCGAAATCTGTGCGCAGAAGCGCATCGACGAAAGTAACCGTCAGAGACGGTGCGAGCAACAGGCCAGGCCGTAACATGAAGTGAATCCTGCCGCGTCGTCAAAAAGGCCTCGCAAGAGGGAAAAGAGGAAGCCGAGTCTTGCATAGCTGGACGAAGGCCAAGGAAGCTGCTTAGAACTTGGAGCGGCAGCGAAGAATCCTCCGGCGTAGAGGGAGCGGCATGGTCTGAAAGAAGATGCAGTGAACTGGGGAGACCCTCCCCTGCACGAAGTTTTTTTTTCGTAGCGAGATGCTCTATAAGTCAAAAGGCGAAGCGAGCCATCTGCAGGAAGGGAGTCCGAGGGGTTCATAGTACCTGAGAACGCAGGACAACACAACCTGCGGGAGGGAAGGAGCCCTGCTTTGTTCAAGTTTTTGGAGGAGGTACGAGTGAGTGAATGCCAACCGGCTAACGACACCCAAAGAAAAAGTTCAACAACTCCGAGAAAAGCTAGGTCATGCGGCCAAGACAAACAAGAGGAGAAGATTCCATGCGCTGTACGACAAGGTATGTCGGCTGGACGTGCTGTGGGAAGCGTGGAGAAGCGTACGAGCCAATAAGGGGGCAGCAGGCGTGAATGGTGAAACGCTGGCGGATATCGAGAAAAAGGGCGAGTCCCTTTTCGTCGAGGAATGCCGAGAACGTCTACTCCAGAAACGATACCGTCCTCAGCCCGTACGACGCCACTATATCCCGAAGAAAGACGGGCGTAAGCGCCCGCTCGGCATTCCGACGATTCAGGACCGGGTCGTACAGATGGCGTTAAAACTGGTGATGGAACCGATCTTCGAAGCGGATTTTCAGGATTGTTCCTTCGGCTTTCGGCCGAAGCGCAGCGCGAAACAGGCGCTGGAGCGAATCCGCAAAGCGTGCAACCGCAAGGGCAATTGGGTGGTCGACGTCGACATTCAAGGGTTCTTCGACAACCTGGGCCAGGAGAAGTTGATGAAGCTGGTGGAAATGCGAATCAGCGACAGACGCGTACTCAAGCTGATCCGGCAATGGCTCGGAGCCGGAGTCATGGAGGAAGGCAAGGTGAGAAGAAGCGATCTGGGAACGCCGCAAGGCGGCGTGATCTCGCCTCTGCTCGCCAACATCTATCTGAATTACTTCGACGGGCTATGGGAAAAGCATGGGAAAGCGGTTGGAGCGTTAACGCGGTATGCCGACGACTTCGTCGTGGTGTGCAAGACAAGGAAGGATGCCCTTCATGCGCATAAGCTTATTCAGGCGATTATGGCGCGTCTGGAATTAACGTTGCACCCGGAGAAGACGCGGATTGTGGGGCTATGGACGGGAGAAGAAGGATTTGACTTCCTCGGCATGCACCACCGGAAAACGAAAGCCGAAACGGGACGAAGCCAAGTGTACTACACGACCCGGCAATGGCTCTGCAAGAAAGCAGAGATGCACATCCGGGAAGTGGTGAAAGAGCGACTGGCACCGCCAAGTATGCGGAGCGCATCGTTTGAAGAACACGTGAAATGGCTCAATCCGAAAATCCAAGGCTGGAAGAATTACTACACAACGCCTTACAGCACGAAGTGGATGGCTAAGCTCGATTGGTACATCCGGCAAAGGCTGACGAAGTGGTACGCAAAGAAGCGCCAACGAAGGCGCTGGCGCGGTTCCGGAAACGAAATTAAGATTCTAAGCCAAGTACATGGACTCAAAACACTCTTGAAAGTCGCACGCGCATGAATGACGAACATCGGAAAGCCGTATGAGGGAAAACCTCACGTACGGTTTGATGAGGAGGGGCTGAATTTATTCAGTCCTTCACTCTAGCGAGGAAGCGTTGCCCCGTTCTTGCTTCTGTTCCCCGCTGAGGGGTGTATGATATGCTAGGATAAATATACGTAAAAGTCATGATCATAGCCTAGGAGGATACGATGACAGCGAACGCGCAAGCTTACGAAGGTCAATACCAGGGTTTGAAGGCAGTATGGCTGAAATCGGGCCCTTACGAGGCGGCGGTGCTGCCGGAGATCGGCGCGAACCTGATCGCGTTCCGGGACACGGAGCGGGGATACGCCTTCTTGCGGGAGCCGGCCGCGGATGAACTGCAGGGGTTCACGGAACGCCCGATGGTGCACGGCATTCCGGTGCTTTTCCCGCCGAACCGCTTCGAGGACGGCAAGTTTCCTTGGGAAGGCCGCGTGCTCGAACTGCCCGTCAACGAGACCGATCGGAATAACCATCTGCACGGCTTCCTTTATAACATTCCCTGGCAGGTCGACGGCTTCAGCGCCGACGCGCTTGGCGCGCGTGCGGTATTCAGCGTGAAGGTGGCAGAAGGAGACGCGGTGTACGCGCGGTTTCCGTTCGCGTTCACCGTCCGTCTGGAATATACGCTGAATGGCGAAGGCCTTCACCAGCGCGTCAGCGTCCGCAACGACGGCGAGGGCACGATGCCGTGCCTGCTCGCGTTCCACACGGCGGTCAATGCGCCGTTCGCGCCGGGCAGCTCGACGGACGACTGCACGTTCAAGCTGACGGTCGGCGAACGCTGGGAGATGGGCGCCGACGGCCGAATGCTGCCGACGAAGCGCAAGCTGCCGCTCACGGAGGCCGAGGCGCGCATGCGCGACGGCACGCAGTCGCCGTTTTTCGAGTCGCTGGACAATCACTACACGGCGGTGCCGCAGAACGGCCGCAACCGCATGGAGCTGACCGACAACCGCACGGGCGTCAAGCTCGTCTACGACGTGGGCACGGGCTACAAGCAGTGGATGATCTGGAACGACGGCGCCAAGGGCGGGTACTTCTGCCCGGAACCGCAGGTTAACCTCGTCAACGCGCCGAACATCGCGCTGACGGCGGAGGAGAAGGAGCAGGCGGGACTGTTCGCCCTGTCGCCGGGCGAGGTCTGGGAAGAGACGTGCCGGCTGTACACGATCGGCTGAGGAGCGCCTGTTCTGCCATTCATCGGCTTCACCCCGGGGAGTGCGCGGTCCGTGCAGACGTGTCGTATCCGCCCCGACACCGTCGCACATAAGGATGTGCCGCATCGCTATTCGGTGATGGGTCGTGTGTCTAGTCGTAATAAGGATGTGGCGCATCGTTATCTCGCGAGGGGGATCGCTCTCGGTCCGAATAAGGCATGTGCCATATCGCTGTTTCGAGCAATAAAGTTGCATCGTTTTGCAGCAGAAACAGGATCGTCAGGGCGAGCCCATGACGGTCCTTTTTTTCGGCGAGCGAGTGCGGCTGCCGGAGGGTAAACGGCCGCCTGCCGCTGACGCCCGATAGGCGCTGCCGATCCTTGGGCGAGGTGCCGGAGCTCCGCTCCTAGGCATCCAGCAGCTTCCGCAGCTTCTCCTCGGTGCGCGAGTCGGCCGCCGGCGTATAGACGCTCAGACGAAGATCCGCGCTGCCGTGCGCCTGGAGCGAGGTGAGGTGGAACAGCATCTTGCCCGCTTTGGCGTGCCTGAATTCGAGGGCGACCTCGGGCGCGCTGCTGACCCGGCTGTCGTTCCAGAGGCGCTCGAAGTCGGGATGCGCGCCTTTCATTTCAGCCAGGAACGCCTCATACCAAGCGTCCTCCACGTAATGTCCGTAGTACGCCCGGAAGATCGCGAGGAAGCCGCTCGCGAACGACTCCCAATTGACGGCCAGCCTTCTGAATTCCTTGCGCGTGAATACGAGCCTGATCATGTTGCGATCCTCGGGCGCGATCCGGCCGAAGTCGGCGAAGACGCGGGCGGCGGCCTCGTTCCAGCCGACGATCTGGCAGCGCCTGTCCGATACGATCGTCGGGCACTGGCGCAGCTCGTCTACGACGCGCGACAGCGAGGGCGTCATGACCGGCGGGGCTTCCTGCTCGTAGTCGACCGCGCCCGACGCGCCGCCGTTCTCGGCCAGCGAATAGAAGTACTTGCGCTCGTCGGCCGTCAGCCGCAGCGCCTCGGCCACGCACTCCAGCACGGCGTGCGAAGCCTGAATGTCGCGTCCCTGCTCCAGCCAGGTATACCACGTGCTGCTCACGCCCGCCAGCTGCGCCACTTCTTCCCGCCGCAGACCCGGCGTCCGCCGCCTGCCGATATCCGGCAAGCCGACTTCCCCCTGGAGACAGCTTCGCCCGACGCGCCTTCAAAAAAAGCCGACAACGCCTGCAATCGTGCGTGCTTGTTCAAGCTCCCCCGTCCTTCCTCGCGTCGCCTGTTATTCAGGTGCTCTTTATACCAGTATAACCTATAACTTGTACTAGGATATTGGCATGTGAAATGATAGGACTATAGCAGGGTACACCGAATGGAGGAGATCGGCATGGCAAGAGCGGTCATCACGGGAATGGGCGTCGTGTCGCCGCTTGGCGCGGACGTGGCTTCGTTTTGGAAGGGGCTCGTCGAAGGACGCTCCGGCGTTCGGACGATCGAACATATGGATGTGTCGGGTTACAAGACGCGGATCGCGGGACTGGTGCAGGACTTCGATGCGGAGGCGATGTTCGGCCGCAAGGAAGCGCGGCGCATGGACCGCTTCACCCAGTTCGCGATCGCGGCGGCGGATCAGGCGATCGCCCAGTCGGGACTGGATATGGAAAAAACGGACCGCGAGCGGGTCGCGGTCTACGTCGGATCGGGCACCGGCGGCCTGAGGACGCTGAGCGACAACGAGTCGCTGCTGCGCGAGCGCGGTCCCGACCGGGTCAGCCCGCTGCTCGTGCCGATGATGATCGCCAATATGGCCGCGGCGCAGATCAGCATCCGGTACGGCACGTACGGGCCGACGATGTCGCCGGTGACGGCCTGCTCGATCGGCAACACGGCGATCGGCGAGGCGTTCCGGCTCATCCGCGACGGCGAGGCGGACGTCGTCATCGCCGGCGGCGCCGAAGCGGCCGTGACGGAGCTGTCGCTCGCGAGCTTCGGCAACGCGACGGCGCTGTCCCGGCGCAACGACGAGCCCGGGCGGGCGAGCCGCCCGTTCGACGCGGACCGCGACGGCTTCGTGCTCGGCGAGGGCGCGGGCATCGTCGTGCTCGAGTCGCTCGAGCACGCGCTGGCGCGCGGCGCGCAGCCGCTCGCCGAGGTGATCGGCTACGGCGCAAGCTCCGACGCCTATCACCAGGTCGCCACGCATCCCGAGGGGCGAGGGGCTGTCCTGGCGATGCGCGCGGCGCTCCGCAGCGCGGGCATCGCGCCTGCGGACGTCGATGTCGTCAGCGCGCATGCGACGAGCACCGAGCTCGGCGACGCGACGGAGACGCTCGCGATCAAGCAGGTATTCGGCGAACGCGCGGGAGAAGTGCCCGTGACGGCCAACAAGTCGATGACCGGGCATATGCTGGGCGCCTCCGGCGGCGCGCAGGCGATCGCGCTCGTCCAGACGCTGCGCGAGGGGATCGTCCCGCCGACGATCAATCTCGATCGCGCCGACCCGGCCTGCGACTTGGACTACGTGCCGAACGAGGCGCGCTGGGGCCAGAACCTGACAGTCGGCCTGTCGAACTCCTTCGGCTTCGGCGGACACAACGCGGTCATCGTGCTGCGCAGGTTCGACGAGGCTTGATGCGCGAACGCGCCAGATTCGGTTCGGGGCGGACCGCCGAACGCAGCGGTTCGTGCAGCTAGCTTAAGTTGCGGCACCGCGCGTTCAACCCGCCCTTCATTTTGTTGTATAATGGGCACATCTGAGGGTGCGAGGAGCTGGATGAAGAAGATGTTCCATACGAAAAAGGTGCTGCTGCTCGGTTCGGGCGAGCTGGGCAAAGAGGTCATACTTGAGGCGCAGCGCCTCGGCGCCGAGACGATCGCCGTCGACCGGTACGAGGGCGCGCCGGCCATGCACGTGGCCGACCGCAGCTACGTCATCGACATGCTGGACAGGCAGGCGCTGCGGGAGCTGATCCTGCGCGAGAAGCCCGACCTGATCGTGCCGGAGATCGAAGCGATCGCGACGGCCGAGCTCGTGAAGCTGGAGGAGGAAGGCTTCACGGTCATCCCGACGGCGCGCGCCGCGCAGCTGACGATGGACCGCGAGGGCATTCGCCGGCTTGCTTCGGAGACGTTGGGCCTGCCGACGGCGAAGTATCGCTTCGCCGACACGTTCGACGAATTTGCCGAAGCCGCGCGCGCGATGGGCTTCCCTTGCGTGGTCAAGCCGCTCATGAGCTCCTCGGGCAAGGGCCAGAGCGTCTGCCGCTCCGAGGAAGAGCTGGCGGAGAGCTGGCGGATCGCCATGGAGGGCGGCCGGGTTCAGCAGGGACGGGTCATCGTGGAGGAATTCATCCGGTTCGAATCGGAGATCACGCTGCTGACCGTCCGTACCGCCCAGGGAACGCAGTTCTGCCCGCCGATCGGCCACGTCCAGCAGGGCGGCGACTATATCGAGTCGTGGCAGCCGCACGAGATGACCGCTTCGCAGCTGGAGGAGTCGCGGCGCATCGCGCTCGCGATCACGGACGCGCTAGGCGGCGTAGGCCTGTTCGGCGTCGAGCTGTTCCTGGCCGAGGACAAAGTCTACTTCAGCGAAGTGTCCCCGCGCCCGCACGACACGGGCCTCGTCACGCTCGTCAGCCAGAACCTGTCCGAGTTCGCGCTGCACGTGCGGGCGATCCTCGGCCTGCCGATCCCCGAGATCAAGCTGGCGTCGCCGGGCGCGAGCCGTCCGCTCAAGGCGCTGGAGGCGTGGGACGGATATCGCCTCGCGGGCGCCGCGGAAGCGCTCGCCGTGCCGGACACGCAGCTGCGCATCTTCGGCAAGCCGGTGACCAAGCCCGGCCGCCGCATGGCCGTGGCGCTGGCATCCGCGGACACCGTGCTCGAAGCGCGTTCGCGGGCGGCCGAGGCGCTCGGCAAGCTCAGACTCGAACAGGAGCGCGACTAATCGCTTTTCCTAAATCCGCAACGCCCCTGCAGCCGCAGATCACGGCCGGCGGGGGCTTTTTTTCACCCGCCCGGGTCTTGGCGCGGCTGCCGTCCTGCGCGTTGCTTTCCTCCGTGTTGCTTTTCTCCGGCTCCCCCGCCCTCCGCGCGTCCCGCGCCGAGCATCCCTCTGAGCTTGGCGATCGTCCAATGAATCGCCGGCGTCAGAAAGACCAGCCAGGTGAATGCCAGAAACGAAGGCATCATCGTCAACTCCTGGAATTCCGCCGGGAAGCGGGAAAGCTGGTAGGCGCAGGAAAAAACGAAAGCCGTCAAAGCAAACGTCAGCGGCCGGTGTGACTGAAGACCTGCGTACCGCATGGCGATGCGGCTCGCCATGAACAGCAGGACGGCGGTCTTGATGAGGAGCGTAGCGGACCAGATGCCGATGAGGAGCGGATCGAGATTTTCCAGGACCTCTCCGAACGAGATGAAGCGGACGGCCTCAAGCAGCGGATAGGCCATGTTGCCCGCGAACTTCGGGCCGAACAACAGCAGGCTGGACAGCCAATAGGCGACCAGGACGACGACGATGAGCGCCTGCATGGAACCAAGCTTGCGAAGGGGCCTCGGCGCCGATTCAAAAAAGGGAGCGAGCAAGAAGAGCAGGGACAGATCGTTCAGCCAGCCGATGGCGAAAAACGTGGAAGAAACCAATTTGGCTGCCGACCAATGCGTAAAAAAGCGCGACCGTCATGCCGTAATCCATTTTGAACAGCAGTACGAACAGGACGGGCACCATCGTCGCGAATACGGAGAGGAAAAAACCGTCGCTGAGCAGCGCGATCGAGCGAATGCCGGAGCGCGCGGCAAGCGCGGCGCAAATCAGAAAACATCCCAGCATCACCGGCGTGGGCGTCCCCTCCAGATAGACCGAGATGAACAGGTCCGAATAAGCGGAAGCGCAAAGCGTCGCGACCGTAAGGCAATACAGCAGCACAAGCGCGGAAAAAAAAGAAGTGAAGCCAGCGGCCGACGATGACGCCGCCGTATTCGGCCCACTCCCGTCCCTTGAAGGCATAGGCGACGCGGATGGAAAAGAAAGCGAACAGCATGCTGAACAGGCTGGCGCAGGGAATGGCGAGCCAGCCCAAGTATCCGCCGAGCACGTACATCGGGCTCAGCATGAAGACGATCGGCGCCGCGATCAGGTACAAGGCGTATATGCGCCAAAGATGAACGAATTTTAGGGGTTTCATGCTTCGTTCGACTCCCAACTGCTTAACTGGACCGCGAGAGCGCGTCCGCCCAACCGAACAATACCCGGATGATCCAGACCGGCAGCGGGAACCAATTGGCGAATACCGCGGTTGCTGCGTAGCCGACGCTTAGCAGCCATACGGCCGTCGTAGCCAAACGGGCCCGCTTGTTGCCCGAGCGAAGCCCGTACAGTTCGCAGCCTGCGATTCCTGCCATGATGAGCCATGCCGCCTTCATGGGGTATTCGCCTCCCGGATCGTCCACAGCGGTTTATGTTCCGCATTCATATGGGTCACGCGAATGTCGGTCTCTACTTTGAAACGAACTTCCTTGCCGTACGCTTGCGTCCATCTGTTTTCCAGGCGTGCCCATAAGCGGGGATAGCGCCATTCCAACAGGCGGCCCAATTCCAGAATATCCGCGCCTGCCGCTTGGGATTTTTCTAGCGCGCTTTGCAGATTTGAAGAGACGGCTTCTCTCATTTTCCCCTCCAGCTTGTGCAGCGCAGCGGAGACGGAGATATCCTCGTCGGTTAATGCGGATTCGAGCGTGGCCTCGGCGCTGAGCCGAACCCGGCACAAGATATCGCCTTTCGGAGAGATGACGGGAGATATTTTCGATTTCAGACGGTTCAGCCTGTAGTCGAACTTCCCATTCTCCGACAGCACGTCGTACATCGGCTCCGAGAGATTGCCCTCCGCCCAGCTGACGGCTTTGGCCTCTTCAATGCTCAGCCTGCCCTTCATGCGCATGTCCTGAATCATCGCGGTGCCCGCAATGCCGGTCCAGGGACTGACCTTGTCATTTTCGCTGATCAGCGATTTTTTGCCGGTCCGCAGCAGCGGAACGGTCGTGCCGACGCCGGCGGCGCTGTCGACGGCCAGGTCTTTGATCGTCGCTTGTCCGACGAACTTGCGGTTGCCGTATTTGCGCAGCACCTCGGAGGGGGCTCTCTCGTAGACGGGCGTCAGCCCCATCACGTCCTTGGCGGGGCCTTCGGACACGAACACGAACGTCCGAAACGGGAAATAGGGATTGCGCGAAGCCCATTCGAGCAAGTCCTGCAGGCCCATTTGCGCGGCGAAGTCCGCGCTGACGACGACGGCGCGGGTCTGTCCCCAGGTGAGCTTGCGCGTCAGATCGTTCTGAATCTTGTCGAGCGCTTCCGGAATCGTAAAGCCGGATGCGGTGTTCGACGTGTAGGACTTGCCCTGCTGGGCGGCGGATTCTGTATTGCCGATCGTTCCGATCCGGTTGGGCAGCGGCGAGCCGATCGTCAGCACGATCTCGCCCGGCCGTTCGCCCAGATCGAGATAAGCGCTCGTGATGAAGCTGCGATCGTTAAGTTCGATCTTGGACCAGCAGCCGGCGAGCGGCAGAACGAGCAAGACGGCGGCGAGCATCGTCCGGGCGCTTTTATTCATGGCCGGGCAGCCTCTCCGCGTCATCCGCCTTGCGATAAGCTTCGGGGCGCAGGTTCAGCCGCGTCCAATTGATGCGGATGAACGTATCCTTCCAATCTCGTATGGACAGCGGCGCGACGGGATGCATGTAAGGCACGCCGAACGAGGACAGCGACACCAGGTGCCAGAAAAGGATGAACAGCCCGGTCACGAGGCCGGCCATGCCGAGCAGTCCGCCCAGGAGCAGCAGCGGGAACCGCAGCAGGCGGAACGCGAGGCCAAGCTCAAAGTGCGGAATGACGAAGGAGGCGATCCCCGTTATCGACACGACGATGACGGTCGGCGCGGACACGATGCCGGCCTGCACGGTAGCTTGTCCGATGACGATCGCGCCGATGATCGATACGGTCTGACCGAGCGGTCTCGGAATTCGGATGCCGGCTTCCCGGAGTCCTTCGAAGATCAGCTCCATGATGAGAACCTCCGCGAGCGCGGGGAACGGGATGTTCTCTCTCGCGGCCGTGATCGTCTGCAGCAGGTTCGCGGGCACGATCTCCGGATGGAAAGTCGTGACCGCCACGTACACCGAAGGCACGAGGAAAGACATCGCGACGAAAAACAGGCGGATCCACCGGATCCATGTCGAGGCCATGAAATTCTGATAGTAGTCTTCCGCCGACTGCATGAGCGAAAAAAAAGTAACGGGCACGATCAGCGATTGGGGCGTGCCGTCGATCATCATGCCGATTCGCCCTTCCATCAGCGCGGCGGCCAGCGTGTCCGGACGTTCGGAATACTGGACCATGGGGAAAGGAGAAAACGGCATATCCTGCATTCGTTCCGCGATATAGCTGGCCCCGAGCACGCTGCTCACGTCCGTCTGGGCGAGCTTCTCCCTTACATCTCGCAGCACATTCTCGTTGCAGACGCCTTGAATGTAGACCAGGTAGGTCTCCGTCTTGGTGAACCGTCCGAACGTATATTTTTCGACTTTGAAATCGGGATGCTTCAGCTTATGGCGCACGAGCGCGAGATTGGTTCTGATATTTTCGACGAACGCTTCCTGCGGCCCGACGATGACCGTCTCGTGCTGCGATTCCGTGACGGCGCGGTCGTTGTATTGCGTTACGGGAAACAGGCAGACGCCGTCCCGGCCGGCATTGATCAGCAGCGCGGCCTGACCCTGCAGCATCGCCGAGACGGCTTGGTCGGTATCCTGGCAACGGGTAGCCTGGATAGAGACGAGTCCGCCGCCGAGCAGTCCGTCGAGCAGATCCTTTGCTTCGAGAGACGACTCCCGGAGCGGCCGGATCAGATGCGCGAACAGCGTTTTTTTGTCCACGATCGTCTCGAAGTACACGAGCGTACAGGCTACGCCGCCTGCCGAGATCGGCTGGCATACCAGATCCTCGGAATGCCGGAATGCCTTCAGAATGGCGGCCAGCGGATCGCCCGAAGCAGGGCGGACGCCGCCCTGCGCAGCAGGCCGGGTGCCGAAGCTGAAGCCGCCCGACGCGGGCCCGGATGGACGTCCCTGGAGAGAATGCCGGAGCCAGGCCCGAATCAGACGTTTGAGCATGCCGGTGGTGCCTCCTCCTTGTCCGCGGTCGTTGACAATAGTATGCAACAAACCCAAACTTCGCATCCGCCGACTTTTTCAGAATTTGTTCAGTAACAAGTGATATAAAAAGAGTATGTAAACGGCCGAGTACCGAAACAAGGAGGCACCATCATGCTGCAAACGATCAAATTCGAAGCGAACGAAACGGCAACCAATCCCGTGGGCACGGCAATGAGCGTCATCGGAGGCAAGTGGAAGGGCGTCATTCTCTATCAGCTCATCCAGCAGGAAGCCCGGTTTAATCAGCTTCGCCGGATGATTCCCGGCATTACGCAGCGCATGCTGGTGCTGCAGCTGCGGGACCTTGAGCGCGAGGGCCTCGTGCAGCGCATCGTCTATCAGGAGACGCCGCCGAAGATCGGCTACCGGCTCACCGATTACGGCCATACGCTGGTGCCCGTCATCTTGATGCTGAAGGAATGGGGCGAGAGCCACCAGACTGCCATGCATTGACATCAAGAGCGCGTCTCCCGTCCCGTTGACGGGAGCGGCCCCCCATGACCGCCCATGCTTACCGCGAATGCGATGCCGCATCGCGGTTTTTTTTGCCGTTCGGCGAATATCGTCCTCGCGAGGATGAACGGGCAGGCGTTTTAACGCTCCGTTAATTCACGCTTTACAACGTCCGGCTACAATAGAGTTGCGGCCCGACGTCATTTTACGCAAAGCCGGACAATCGCCGATCAAAAAAAGGAGAGCCCGCCATGGGAATTCACGCCTACTTCAGATCGCTGGACGTGCTCGACCGGATCATTCGCTGCCCGGGCAAATTCAAGTTCGAGGAGCATAGCGTCGCCGCGCACTCCTGGAAGGTCGTTCAGTATGCCAAGACCTTCGCGGATATCGAGGAGCAGCAGGGCGCGGTCATCGACTGGAAGAAGCTTTACCGGATCACGAGCAGCCATGATTACGGAGAAATTTTTATCGGAGATATCAAGACGCCCGTCAAGCATTCCTCCATGCAGCTGCGCACGCTCCTGCAGCGCGTCGAGGAGGGCATGATTCATAATTTTATCGAGGAACATATCCCGCGCGAGTTCAAGGCGATCTTCCAAGAGCAGCTGCGCGAAGGGAAGGACCAATCGATCGAGGGACTGATCCTGGAGGCGGCCGACAAACTCGATCAAGTGTACGAGGCATTTTCCGAGCTCCAGCGGGGCAACACGGAAAAAGAATTCGTCTCGATGTACCGGCACGCGCTCCTCAAAATTCGCAGCATACCGCTCAAGTGCGTCGATTACTTCTTCGACAGCATCTTGCCGGACCTCGTGAGCGAGGAGTCGATGTCGCCCGTCGACATCCGCAAGATTACCGAGGAAGCGCTGGCGTCCGCGCCGTCGCCGTCGCAGCCGTATCCGGCATGATGGCGCGCAGCCGCTTTTCGCGCGATCGCTCAAACGCTTTAATGCGTACAAAAACAGGCTGTTCTTCCCGTCATTTTCATGACCGGGGAACAGCCTTTCGTATTGGAGTGCTTTACTCTGCCGTCGATACCCGTATGCTGCCGCTGTCCGTACGCACCTTGATCGTGTCGTTCGACTGACCCGGCGAATCCGGCGAGTGGATCGAGCCGGAGTCCGAGCGGAGGTCATAGTGACCGGCGAAGGCCGCTGGCACTTCGATGCGAACGCTGCCGGAGTCGCTGGAGACGTCGGCGGAGGACGTGTCGGTCTTGGACAGCCGGACGCTGCCGGAATCGGTCTTGATCGAAGCTGTGCCGGCCAAAGAAGCGAACCGGACCGAGCCGGAGTCCGACGAGGCCGTCGCTTCGGCCGTCACGCCGTCTGCCTGGATGCTGCCGGAGTCCGTCTTCACCTTCAGCTGCTCCGCTTGAACGGCGGCGAGCCTCACCGAACCGGAGTCGGACTTGAGCTCGACCGTTCCGGCGTCGATATTCGAAGCCCGCAGCGAGCCGGAGTCCGATCCGATCTCGACTTGCTGCGCTTTGGGACCGTCCACGGTCACGGAACCGGAATCCGACTTGACCGTGACTTCGTCCAGCTTGCCGTTCCCGCTCAGCGCGACGACGATCGTCTGCTTGTGGCTGCCGAAGTCGAAGTCCATGTTAAACCATCTGTCCTTGGCGTCGAGATCGAGCTTCAGCTTGCCGTCCTGCACGGTCACGTCGGACAGCCGGTCGATGACCTCCTGCTCTTCTTCGCCGTTCAGCGTGACGCTGTTTTTGCCGTCCGCGCTCGCGACGAAGCGGACGTCCAAACTCTTCGCTTCACCTTCGATCTCGAACGACCGAAGCTCTCCCTCGCCGAACGTCCACGTCTGCGAATGCGCCTTCAGCGAATCCGAGAAGTGGAACTTGTAATAAGCCGCGCCGCCCAAGCCGATGAGGATGAGGCCGATCGCGATCGTCACCCAGGATACTTTTTTCATGATGAAGACCTTCCTTTCCGAATACGGCCGGACCAGGCCAGCACGCCGGCGGTCAAGCGAATGCCGACTTTGAACGCGGCGATCGTGCCGAGCGCGGCGAGCATGCCGAAGCCCGTCACCGCCAAGCTGATGAACAGGGTCGCCGGGTAGCGGTCGCCGTTGAACGTCCAATCCAGCAGAACCGCAACCGGGGCGGCGATGAGCGCGATATTGGCTGCGGCCAGGGCGGAGAGTACGGCCCAAAGCGCAAGTCCGAGCGGAATGGCGAAGATGCCAAGCAGCGAGAGCAGCGCGACCGCCGCCGGATGAGCCGATCTGTTGTTGTCGTTCACTTTCGTTCCCCATTTCTGCGCGTTAAGCGGCCTGCATAATTCCAAGCCTGCCGCTTCATTATAGAATGAACAGGCGCGTCTGGGGAACGGACGCCGGTTGGACGGCGGCTCCGCCTCAGGTCCAGGAATATGGCGGGATCTGGGAAGCATGCGAAATATATTTCGTTTGGAAGCCTTTTCGGTCGGGTAAGAGGAAAATGCGAGCATGACGCAGCTTGAAATTTGAATCGAAGCCGTCCTGCGCCAGGAGAATTTTGAATCTAGGCCGATTTAGACTATATTTTGTCACATTTCTGTGATAGAATGTTCACAGATAGCGTTTCCACTGAAGGGAGCTGTTCACGATGAGAAAAGACATGACGATCGCGTTGAAATGGACGGCGGCTGTTATTATTGCATTCGGCGTCATTTGCAGCGCATTGAATATGAGCGAGTTCAACGACGGCAACCTGGGACTGATGATCGGCATCGGCTTCCTCGTGGGCGGCCTGCAGATTCTGCTGTTCGGCGTAGCCGCGCCGCTGATGATGAAGAAGTCGGATCTCGAGCCCGAAGGTCTCGACAAGGTCGAAGACCTCGCCTGATACGGCGCCCGCCGGAAGGATTATATTCAGCCAAAGACTGCCTGTGCAGAGAGACTTCTCCGCGCGAGGCAGTTTTTTTTGTTGCATTTGTTTGAACAAAGGTCGAATTGGTGAACAATTTATTGCTAAATATCAAACAAACATTGACGCATTTGTTAACAGCAGCGCCGCGGCCTTCGGTTTTTGATATGTTAATGACATAGCGCGGCGTTCTGACGAGAGCAGCCGTGGGCTCGGCGCCAAGCCGCAATCAAGGAGTGTGAGCAAATGAAGTACAAAGGGTGGTTCATGCGGGCGGCGGCGTTCCTGCCGCTGGCGCTGATGACGTTCCTGCTGTCGGGCTGCGCCGATGTGGTCGTCCTTGATCCCAAAGGGGAGATCGGCAAGCAGCAGCTTGATCTCATCTACATTACGACGGGGCTTTGTCTCATCATTATCGTACCTGTCCTTATATTGACGTTCTGGATCGCCTGGAAGTACCGGGCGAAGAGCAAAAAGAAAGAAGCGTACCAGCCCGAGTGGGATCACAGCACGAAGCTGGAAGCCGTCTGGTGGGGGGATCCCGATCCTGATCATTCTGCTGATCGCGATCGTCACGGTACAGTACAGCTACAAGCTGGAGCCTTCCAAGGCGCTCGCTTCCGACGAGAAGCCGATCACGATTCAAGTCGTGGCGCTCGACTGGAAATGGCTGTTCCTCTATCCGGAGCAGGGCATCGCAACGGTTAACTACGTACAGTTCCCGGAGAAGGTTCCGGTTCAATTCCAGCTGACCGCGGACGCGCCGATGAATTCGTTCTGGATCCCGCAGCTCGGGGGCCAGATCTATACGATGTCGGGCATGGCGATGAAGCTGCATTTGATCGCAGACGAGCCGGGCGATTACTTCGGCACGGGCGCGAACTTCAGCGGCGAATACTTCGGCAAGATGACCTTCAACGCCAAGGCGACGTCGCGGGCCGACTTCGAAAAATGGGTGCAGGACGTCAAGCAGTCGTACCCGGCGATGAACCAGGAAGGCTACAACGAGCTCGCGAAACCCGCGACTTCGCTGGTGCGTTCGTTCTCTTCCTTCCCGAACGGAATGTTCGACAATATCGTCAACAAGTACGTCGTGGCAGGCGAATCCGGCCATCATCATGGCGGCGAAGCGGCTTCGTCAAGCGAAGGCGCGGCCGTCACGGACGGTCAAGCCGGACACGATATGAGCGAGATGGACATGAGCGAAATGGACATGTCCGACGCGGGCGATAGCGGCGCCGCGCATCAACATTAAGGAGGGGACCCGATTGAAGATTACTAAGCTATCCGATTTCTTCGTGACGGGGGACCCGCTCATCTACGGCGCCGACGTCGCGATCGGACTGACGATGGTCGCCATCGTCGTCGCGCTCACCGCGTTCAAGCGCTGGGGATGGCTGTGGCGCGAATGGCTGACGACCGTCGATCACAAGCGGATCGGCATCATGTACGTTATCGCTTCGCTGCTCATGCTGTTCCGCGGGGGCGTCGACGCCCTGCTCATGCGGACGCAGCTGGCGCTGCCGGACAGCATGGAGTTCCTCAAGCCCGATCACTATAACGATATTTTCACCACGCACGGCGTCATCATGATTTTGTTTATGGCGATGCCGCTCATGTTCGGTTTGTTTAACCTGACCGTGCCGCTGCAGATCGGCGCGCGCGACGTCGCGTTCCCGCTGTTGAACTCCCTGAGCTTCTGGCTGTTCTTCATGGGCGCGATGCTGTTCAACGTCTCGTTCGTCATCGGCGGTTCGCCGGAGGCCGGATGGCTGGCTTATCCGCCGCTGTCCGAGAAGATGTTCAGTCCGGGCGTGGGGCAAGACTTCTATATCTGGGGTATCCAAATCTCGGGTATCGGCTCCTTGATGACCGGCATTAACTTTATCGTCACGATCCTCAAGATGCGCGCGCCGGGCATGAAGCTCATGAAGATGCCGATGTTCACCTGGTCGGTCCTCTCGAGCTGCTTGACGATTATCCTGGCGTTCCCGATTCTGACGGTCACGCTGGCGCTGCTCTTCATCGACCGTTACTTCGGGGCCCACTTCTTCACGCTCGACATGGGCGGCAATCCGATGATGTACATCAACCTTATCTGGATGTGGGGTCACCCTGAAGTTTATATCGTCGTACTGCCGGCGTTCGGCATATTCTCGGAGGTCGTGGCCACCTTCTCCAAGAAGCGGCTGTTCGGCTACGGCTCCATGGTGTTCGCGCTAATGAGCATCAGTATCTTCTCGTTCTTCACCTGGGCCCACCACTTCTTCACGATGGGCTCGGGCGCGAGCGTCAACGCGTTCTTCGCCGTCACGACGATGATCATCGCGATTCCGACGGGGGTCAAGGTGTTCAACTGGCTATTCACGATGTATAAGGGGAAAATTACGTTCGAGCTTCCGATGCTCTGGACGATGGCTTTCATTCCTTGCTTCGTCGTCGGCGGCATGACCGGCGTCATGCTGTCCGTCGCGCCGGCCGACTTCCAGTTCCACAACAGCTACTTCCTGATCGCTCACTTCCACCAGGTGCTTATCGGGGGCGTCGTATTCGGTTACTTCGCGGGCCTGTACTACTGGTGGCCGAAGGTGTTCGGCTTCAAGCTGAACGACAAGCTTGGAAAATGGGCGTTCTGGCTGTGGAACATCGGCTTCTATGTCTGCTTCATGCCGCAATACGTACTCGGCCTCATGGGCATGACGCGCCGCGTCAGCTCGTACAGCTGGGACACCGGCTGGTGGAGCTGGAACTTCGTCTCCACGATCGGCGCCTTCCTGATGGGCGCGGGCTTCCTGTTCCAGGTGTGGCAGATTCTGCACAGCATCAAGTTCATGGAGCGCGTCAAGGGCGATCCGTGGGGCGGCCGTACGCTCGAGTGGTCGATTCCTTCGCCGGCGCCGTTCTACAACTTCGCGATTACGCCGAAGGTCGAAGGCAGGGACGACTGGTGGCGCCGCAAGGAGCTGGCCGCCAAGGGCGTCCAGGATCCGCCGCCGAAGTATGAGCCGATCCATATGCCGAAAAACTCGGGGACGCCGATCGTCATGTCCGTCTTCTGGTTCATCCTCGGCTTCGGCTTCGTTTTCGACTGGCTGTGGCTGATCGTGCCGGGCGCGATCGGGATCGCGGCTACCATGCTGTATCACTCGTTTAACTACGACACGGATTATTACGTAACGGCCGAAGAAGTTAGAAAGACCGAAGCTAAAGCGGGGGAGGGTTGTCTAATGGCGCATGTCGCGGCTAACCAATCATCGCACGACCACGATCACGGCCATGACGGCCATCACGACCTCGAAGCGCTTCGGACGATGGGCTTCTGGATTTTCATCATTACCGACTGTATTATATTCGGCACGCTCTTCGCGACGTATGCCGTGCTCATGAACAACACGGCGGGCGGTCCGTCCGGCGCCGAGTTGTTCGAGATGCCGGGCGTCATCGCCGAGACGTTCATCCTGCTGACGAGCAGCTTCACCAGCGGTCTGGCCGTATTGTCCATGAACAGAGGCGACAAGAAGGGCCTGATCGGCTGGTTGATCGTCACCGCGGTGTTGGGCGCATCCTTTATCACGCTCGAAGTAACCGAGTTCCTCAAGATGATCGACGAGGGCGCCAAGATCTCGACCAGCGCGTTCCTGTCCGCCTTCTACACGCTCGTCGGCACGCACGGTCTCCACGTCTCTATCGGCCTGATCTGGATGGTCGCGCTGATGCTGCAGGTGGCAAAGCGCGGCATCACGCCGGTGACCAAGCGCAAGATCGGCAATATTAGCTTGTACTGGCACTTTCTCGACGTCGTGTGGATCTTCGTCTTTACGATCGTGTACATGATGGGGGTGAGGTAAGATGGCGCAGCATCATGACACGCATGCCTCGCACGGCGCCGACGCGCACGAGTCTCACGGCTCGCTCAAGTCCTATGTGCTGGGCTTCGTCCTGTCGCTCATTCTGACGGCGATCCCGCTGATCCTCGTGCTGAACGACATCGTCACCGGCAACGCCGCCGACGTCGTCCTGCTCGTGACGGCCGTCCTGCAATTCGTCGTGCAGCTTTTCTTCTTCATGCACTTGAAGGAAGAGAAGAAGCCTCGCTACAACCTGATGGTGCTCCTGCTCGGCCTCGTCATCGTCCTGACGATCGTCGCCGGCTCCATCTGGATCATGAAGTACAATATGGTGTCGCACTGATCCTTTGCGGGATAAGGCGCGGCGGATAAAGGCGAGAGAGCAGCCCATCGGGCTGCTCTCTTTTTTTGAATCGATACGGCGGCGACTTGAGGGGGCAGGAAAAACACGGTTGGGGGGAGCAAGCCGGCGCTGCAAGCGAGAACGGCAACGTTACAGGAGCGACGAAGACGCCAGAGCGTGCTGTAAGCGAGTAATGCGCGGTTGCAGAGCTTGCGCCAACGATCAGGAACGCGCGAAGCTCGTCTCCGGCCCATTCGGCAAATCCAGAATAACGGCCGACTTGTCGTCCGATTTCTTATGGCGCGGATGACGCTCGCAGTCGGGATCGAGCGCTTCCTCGCGTTCAAGCTCGTCCATGTATGGCTCTATGCCGCGTTCGTCGAGCGCGTCAACGAGCTTTTCCCATTTGCGCGGGTCGTCGTCATTCTCGATGAAATGGAACATGCCGTCGGTAACCGCGTAAATCCGAACGACGTTGGCACAGGAGATGCGCCCGTATTCCATCGTATAAGCCAGCGCAGGATCTCCGTTCATGACAGCGTAGCCGTCCGGCGCATTCGCCTTGTCGCGATTGCACTTGAACACGGGCTTCAACCGCTGCGACACCTTCTCGGCCGGCAGCGTGTCGTCTTTTAGCAGCTGCTGCTTGGCCTGCAGCGCCTTCAGGTCGAATTCGGCCACTTGATTGCGGGTCAGCGTCCGGACGCTCCCGTCGCGGTATCGCGCGAGCAGCATGCAGTCTCCGGCCTGCACGTATTCGAGATGCGTGCGCCGCCACCGGACGATTGCGAACACCGCGCCCCAGCGTTTCCACTTGGCGGCGACGTCGACGCCCGCGTCCAGCATGTGCTGCATCAGCGCCGCATTGGCGCGCAGGACGGCTTCTGCCAGATCATACTGGGAGTGATCGGAGTGGTGGGAGTGGTCGGAGTGGCCGGGGGGCTCGGACGCGTCGCCTCGATCGCCAGCGCCGAGCGCTTCGACGAGCAGCGCGGCGGCGATGCGGCCGCCCGTAAAGCCCGCTTCGTCCTTGTATGGGAGCATCGCGGACACGCCGTCCACGACGCCGTACACATGGGCTTCCGGATCGACGACGAGCGCGTCCTCGTTCGCCGAAGCGGCGCTGCCTGGTCGGGTTGCGGACATGACCTTCACGCCATAGGGCAAGCCCAGCTCCCGGTATGCCTGCTTCCAGCGGGAGAGAAGCGCCTCACTGGGGACGTCCGGCCGGAAGTCGAGCTTCAGGTACGTACGGATGGCCGGCAGGCGGAAGTCGTCCGTCTCGAGCACGGCGCACGCCTTGCCGTCCTCCTTCATCCGGTGCAGCGCCGCCAGGCTGACCGCATAGCCAAGCCCTTGACCGGCAAACGCGGGATCAACGCCGACCATATGCAAGTAGCCCCAGTCCTCGCCCCACTCCGGTTCCTGCCAGGCGCAGGCGGTCGCTACGGGGATCCCTTCGCGGCACAGGAACAGCACCCTGCCCGGCCGGTAATAAAAGTGCGATTGAATCGATTCGCGGAAGCTGCGTTCCCTGCCGAAGGCCAGCTTGACGATCCGCTCCCAATGCGCCTCGTCGCCCGGCTGAAGGCTGCGGCAGGCATATCCTTCCGGCAGCCGGAAAGGGGGCAGATCGGCCAAGCTCGCTCTACGCATTACGAGCTGCGGAAGCTGTCTCTGTTGCGTCATCGTTACGGTCTCCTCGTCGGCTTCATATGCTTGCGAAACTTGCGAAAATCGGGCATCGCCACCGGCTCGCCGCCTCTGGCGCGGGACTGCACGGACAACGGGAAGACGGCGCTCCATTCGACCGCGTCGTACACGTCGATAAGCGGCGACCGGCCGTCCCGGACGGCCAGCGCGAATTCTTCCAGCGCGAGATGGTTGGAGCCGCCGTGGCCAGCGCGGCCGCTCTCGGCGGCTTCGCGGTCGAGACGGACCCAGGCTGGCGGATCGAACGCGGCCCGATAGCTGCCGAGCGGCTCCCATACGCCTTCCGGCGCGCCGCCCCACGGGGGCGTCCGCATGGGCGAGCGGCCGTCGAGCCAGACGAGGTCCTCCTCGTCGTCATGGCGGCGGGACACGTAAGCGCCCTTCGTGCCTTGCAGGGAATAGCTATGCATATTATGCGGGCGCGGCGACGTCCAGTCGACCCGAAGGGCGATGAGCACGCCCGCCTCGGTCGTCAGGTGGGCGACGGCCGAATCGCCTTGCTTCCAATAGCCGTCCATCGCAGCCGGGTGACCGGCGCCGAATTTGTCGCGAAAATAGTGCTGCAGCGCGCGCGAATTAGAAGTGAAGGCGGACAAGCTCGCGAGCCTGTCCCCGCCTTCGCGTCCGAGCCACAGCCATTTGGCGAGCGGGCCGATCGAATGCGTGGGGTAATTGAGCCCGTCGTAATCGCGATGAAGCTCGCCCCGCCAGGTCAGCGATCCATCCTCCGTATGAACGGCATGCCGTAGATCGTGAATGTATCCGCCTTCCAGGTACGTGATTTCGCCGAAGACGCCGGCCTCCGCCATGCGCTGGACCGTCATGCTGGCGCGCTCGAAGCAATAATTTTCGGACATCATGTACGTCAATCCGGTCGACTCCACCGTCTCAACCAGCTCCCACGCATCTTCCAGCGTGTGCGCGGCGGTCACTTCGCTCAGCACGTGCTTGCCGGCCCGCAGCGCCCGGACCGCCTGGCGAGCGTGCAGCAGCATCGGGCTTGCGAGCAATACGGCGTCGACATCGGGATCCTCCAGCAGCCTATCATAATCCGTATACCCCTTCAGTTCGGGATATTCGGCCTGCCACAAGCGTACCGTGTCTTCCCGCAGATCGCAGATGGCGGACAGCCGGACGAGGTGCGACAGCGCCTCGATCGTCACCTTGAATCTACCGCCCCGGTTGCCGCCCACGATGCCCAGACGCAATGGCTTCGCATCCATCGTTACAGCCTCCATTCCTTATTTGACGGACCCGATGACGAGTCCTTTTTTTGATATGGCTCTGCAGCGCGACATAGATCGCGATCGGCGGAATCGAGGTCATGAACAGCCCGGCGAGCAGCAGCGGGTAGTCCGTGTCGAACCGCTTCAGAATCGTTGCCACCGCGACAGTCATCGTCTTCAGGTCGTCGGACTGCAGGAAAATCAGCGGCGTGAACAGATCGTTCCACCAGCCTGTCGTATTGAAAATGGCCAGTGTGACGATTCCGGGAACCGACAGCGGCATCACGATCCGCGCGAGCGTCTGGACATAGGAGATGCCGTCGATTTTGCCTGCCTCCAGCACTTCGTTCGGAATGCCGCGCATGAGCGCGACAAGCAGGAAGATGTTCGAGGGGACGGCGGTCACGGCCCAGATGAGGATGACGGATCCCGGGTGGTCGACGAGCCCGAGCCGGGACATGAGCACGAAGTTCGGGATGACGAACGTGATGCCCGGTATCGCCATCGTCGCGATGACGATCATGTACAGACCGGACCGATAGGGGAACCGCAGCTTCGCGAAGGCGAAGGATGCGGGGACGGACAGCACGATCGTCACGGCGAACGCGAGCAGCGCGTCCAGCAGCGTATTGCCGAACAGGCGAAGGACGTCGAAGCGGTAGTACAGCGCTTTGAAGTTGTCGAGGTGCCACGCGTCGGGCAGCCCGCCGGGATTTTGGAAAAAGTCGACCGAGGTCCGCGAGCTGTTCACGGCCATGTAGACGATCGGATAAAAGTCGACGATCGCGATCGCGACGAGAACGGCGTATACGATCAAACGAACGGGTAAAGCGCTTCGGCTGGCCATCGCTAACCGCTCCTGTCTGGCTAGTCTTGATAACGGTTCGACAACCGGATTTGCACCCATGACGCCAATAGCGCGATGGCGAACAGCACGATCGACAGCGCGCTGGCATAGCCCAGTTGGTCGGGCGTTTGAAACGCCTTGATATAAATCATGTAATCGATCGGCGTCGTCTCGCGTCCGGGGCCGCCTTGCGTGACGGCATAAACGAGCGAGAAGAGGCCGATGAAGCAGTAGATCGCGTTGGTCACGGTAAAATAAACGATGGTCGGCACGAGCGACGGTATCGTGATGTGGAACAGACGCTGCCACCAGCCGGCGCCGTCCAGATCGGCCGATTCAAATATCTCGTGCGAGATGGCGGACAGGCCTGATAAAAAAGATGAGCGCGCCTTGCCCGAGCGTCTGCCAATAGAAGCAGAAGATGAGCACCATAAAGGCGGTCGGCACCTGGGTCAGCCATTCCGTCTTGCCGTCGGTCAGCCCGAGCGCATGCAAGAACTGATTGACGACGCCGGATTGGGCGAACATCATCTTCATCAGCATGCCGACGACGACGGACGACAGAATCGTCGGGATATAGTAGAGCGAGCGGAAAAAGCGCCAGCCGCGGACTTCCTCGAACAGCAGCACCGAGACGACGAGCGACAAGAGCAGGATGCCGGGAATCGACAGCAGGAATACGGTGTTGTTCCGCAGCAGCGTCCATAGCTCGCCATTGGTGAATATAAACGTATAATTGTGTAGGCCAATCCAATGCGACTCGGCCCCGTTCCATTTCGTGAAGCTGTGGAAGAACGTATTGACCATCGGGTAAAACACGATCGCGGCCAGTGCCGCAAAAGCCGGCAGCAGCGACAGGTAGCCGGTCATGGATTCTTTTGTGCGAAAATGCATCGGCGGCAAGCCTCGCTTTATAAAAAAATGAGGCCTTCACGAAAAGGAATGAAGGCCTGGGCAGAGCGGACGGCAAGCCTATCTTTGTTTGTTGATCTCGTCCCGCTTCTGGTCAAGCTTGACGAGAAAATCGCGAACGTCCAGCTGCTGCTTGACGACAAGCTCGTTCATCGAGCTGATATAATCGGACAGCTCCGACGGGTAGATGTTGTCCGGCCAGAAGATGGTGGACGATTCGCCGGCCCACTCCTGCTGCTTGACGACGTACGGGTCGTTCGTGAATTCGCCCGGGTCGACGTTCTTCAGGTTCAGGAGCTTGCCGTAGCCGTCCTTGAACCGCGCGACCTGCTCTTCCTTGCTCACGAGGAAGAGGATGAATTTCACCGCTTCCTCCGGATGCTTGGACGACTTCGAGACGACGAAGTCCGCTCCCGTGCCTCCGATGCCTCCGTTTTTCACGAGGACCTCGGCGTTGAAGTCGGGGATCTTCATCATGCCCAGGTCGTCTCCGAGCGCGGCGCGGGCGTCGTTCAGGTAGCCGTAGCCGCCGAAGATCAGCGCGACCTTGCGGTTATAGAACTGCGTCTGCGGCTGGTCGTTCGTGACGAAGCCATTCTTGTACAGCTCGACATAGCCTTGCATCACCTGGAGCAGCTTCGGGTTGTTGAAGTTCATCTTCCCGTTGACGATATCGTTGATGCCGGCCGTGCCGACCGTCTGGGCGAACCAGTAGTCGAGGAAGTAGACGAAGTCGCCGTCCTGCTCGGAACCGATCGGCGTGACGCCGCTGTCCTTCAGCTTCTGCAGCATCGCCACGAAGTCGTCGTAGGTGGCCGGAGGGCTCTGCTCCGGATCGAGGCCCGCGGCCGCGAATAGCTTCTTGTTGTACAAAATGCCGATCGTGCCGTCGCTGCCGTCGGGGACGCCGTAAATCGTACCCTTATCGGCGAAGTTCTCGGTAACGGCATTCCAGCCCGTCATCGCGTCGATATCCGACGGCTTCAAGTAGTCGTTGAGCGGCTGGATGAACGACTTCAAGTCCATCGTATAGTTGCCGGACCAGAGATTGGTGACGTCGGGACCGTTGTTGGCGATGCCCGCCGTCTGGAACTTCGTCATCGCGTTCGTGCCGTCGGGAATGTCCTGGATAACGATCTCGACGTTCGGGTTGGCGGCCTCATAGCGCGCGATTGCTTTATAGATGTAGAAGTCTTCCTTCTTCTTCGTCTTGTCGTTCTCGTCGATCGTTGGATACGATGTGTTCCAGAAGACGAGCTTGGTTTTCTCTCCGGTGCTCGCGCCGGCCGAAGCGGACGAAGCCGAAGCGGACGAAGCCGAAGCGGTCCCGCCGCTGGCGCTTGCGCTGCCTGTGCCGTTCGAGCCGTTCGCGTCGTTGCTGCCGCAAGCGGACAGCAGCGCGAGGCTGCCGGCCAGCAGCAGCGCCAGCGCCTTGCGTTGATTGCTCTGCATGGTTCTGTTTTCGCCCCTTATCTGCTTATTGTTGTTGCTCCAGCATGCCGTAGTAGCGTCCCATCCAGTACGGGAGCAGGAACCACGTGCCGCTCAGCGCCGAGCCGGACGCATAGCTGACCGGATTGTACTGCACCTTGGTGTAGTCGACGTAGTCGTTGTTCAGCACGGTCGCGTTCGTGTAATTCGTGAATGCCGCGAACGGACTCGAATTGAATTTGTGAACTTGGCGCTCGTCCGGCGGCAGCGGGCGGTTCGTCGATACGACCCCTTTGCGGTCCCCGCTGATTTTCGTATAGTCGCGATAGTTGAAGTACTGGACGAGTAGCGCATCGGCGCGCATGCTGTTGTTGACCGGGAAATTGATCGGGTATTGCGGCATGCGGGAGAGCGCCCACGCGGCCGTATCCAGCTGTGCGTCCGTCCGCTCCGGATACGTTTTCTGATACAGATAGATGTAAAACGGATTCTGCTCGTCCTTCATGTTCGCCCACCATTGATCGAACACTTCGCGGAGTGTCTTGACCCGATCGGAGTTCGGATCCTCGTTCATCTCGATGTCGATGAGCGGCAGGTACGCCATCGCGAACAGATTCTCGTCGGAAAAGTTGACGGCCAGTCTCCAGTTCCCGCTCGCATGGATGGCGCTGTTGATGTCCGGGTAATCGTCGAAGTCGCTCGACAGCACGTTTTTCTTGCGCTCGATGTACTGCTTCATGATATCGACGTAGCCGATGCCGTTCGTCGCGTCGGAGTAGCTGGCGTCGTTGTTGTCGTAGCTGCCGCAGTCGGCGCGCGGCTCCCACAGCTTGCGGTAGACTTCCTGGAACAGCGCGTTGTCTGCGCCGTAGTTCGCCGGATCGAGCGAGGTCAGATGGATCGCCGTCTTGACGAAGCTCACGATCTCGTCCGCATTGACGTCGCTCTCGTACCCGCCTTCGTATTCGCCGGGCGGTACGCCTTCGGTGTTGAGGGTGTAGTCGATCTGCGGGGCGAAATAAGTGGCGTTCCACCGCGCCCAGGTCGTCGGATTGCCGGTCGCGTCGATCATCGCGAAGCCGTGCGTCACGATGCCCTTGACGATCCGGTCGGCGAACTTGATCGCCAGCGCCTTGAGATGATCGTCCTCGGCGCCGGTGCCGTCGAACAGATAGTTCGCCGCAAAGTAGAGCAGCGCCATCTGTCCGTTCACTTCGTCGGAGGATGTGTCCGCCTTGTAGATGACCTTGTAGTCGTTCTGGTTGCCGCCGTACAGCTCCGCAAGCGCCGGGTCGACCTCCTCGACGATCGGCGACTTCAGCCGCCAGACGACGCTGCCGTCGCTCTTGCTCTTGATGACCGGGAAGATGCCCTTGTCGCCGTAGTCGGCGTCGTAGGCGCGGCCCGTGGCGGCCAGGTACGCCGCCTTGGCTTCGGCGACGAGCGCCGGATCGGTAATTTCAAGCTCGTCTTTTTTCTGGGCGTCCGACGTGTCGACGGCGATGCCGTAAACGGCGCCGTTCACCGACTCCTTTTTGAACCAGAAGCCGTTCGGCTGCGCATTGCCCTCCATGATATAGGAGCGGGCGATGAAGCCGTCGCCGCGTCCGGAGACTTGCGCGAGCAGCATGACGGCCTTCGCCGCGCGCGTCGCGTCCGCCTTGGCCGCAGCCGTCTCGTCCGCGTCGCCCAGCTGCTTGGCGGTCAAATACCGATAGATCTCGCCGATCGCGTACTCGCTCGTCCACAAGCCGTCGTTGTCGTTGGTCGTCGGGGAACCGGTATACGTCCGGCCGCTGCGGGTAAACGCGACGTCCTCGCCGATCATGCCGTAGCGGTCGTTCACTGCCTTGGTCCACTGCTCGTACGTATCCGCCTTGTCCTTGAGCGAACGCATCGTCATCCTGATATGCACGATGCCCTTGCCGTTGCGTACCCAGACGCCGTGGTCGCCGTCCGCATACAAGCCGGAGACCTGATCGTCGCCGCCGTATAGATAGCGGGGGGCCTGCCAGGTATTGCGCATAGTCCCGGCTGTCGCGTTCCTTGACATTGATCCGCTGCAATCCTTTTTTCGTGCCGATCCACAGCGTATCGCCTTCCCGGGCGAACGCCGTCACGTTATCCGCGCCGATCGCCTGGACGATCTCGAGTTGACCGGGAATCGCAATAGAGGCATCCAGGCCGTTCAGCACGGCCGCCCGCTGCGTATCGCTCAAGTCGGTCGTCGCATTGAACTCGTTCAAGCTGTAATAGTCCATCTGCTTCTGATACGTATCGCCGATGACTGCAGCCGTATAGGCGGCCGTCGGCGGCGGTCCGCCGCTGCCGGCGAGCGCCTGCAGCGGAGAGACCAGGGCGAACAGCAGAACGGCGGGAATCGCTTTTAAGCTTCCGGCGTATTTTTTCACGCGCAACGGATTCATCCTCCTGTCGGTTGAATGTTTATTGGTATCGAATGCTGGAGACGCCTTGATCCGTCATCACCCACAGCTCGCGATCGGAAGCCAGCAGCGCCCGGATCGTGCCCTTGAAGTACTTGCCCTCGGCATAGATCTGCGACTGGCTCGCGTCCGTCGCGTACACGTCGAACCGCTTGAGCGTCGTGCCTGAAGCTGTCCACATATACCCCGCCGCGTCGAAAAGGTTGACGCTGCCGCTCGTTCCGGCGAGGGCCAGCGCGGACGGCTGATAGCCGTACGTATAATCGACCGTCTTCGTGCCGGCCAGCACCTGGGCGTACTCCCGCAGCGCCTGCGGTACCGTGGCGTCGGTCGTGTCGTAGAACTTGACGGTTCCGATCGGCAGCGTTTTTTGGAACGCCTGGTAGTGCGCGGCGACTTCGCTTGCGCCGAGCGCGCGCGAGTAAATCTTGACCTCGCCGATCGTGCCCTCAAAGTCGTGGATCACGTCGCCGTAAGCTTCGATATCGCCGCCGATAATCAGGTCGTTGTTCTCGTTGATCGGCAGCGGCCCGGAAGTCGCGTTGCTGCCTGCGGCCGTCCCGTTGACATAGAGCTTGATCGTGCCGCCGGCATAGTCGTGCGCCGCGTCGCCTTCGTAGACGGCGGTGAGATAGACGAGCTTGCCTTTCACATCGGCCATCGCGCCCGATTCCGCCGGGTCTTTGGAATTTTGGGTATCGAACACGAATTTGCGGTCCTCGGCCGAATAGTAGAGGGCGTAGCCGCCATCCTCGTACGTGCCCAGGATGTGGTATTCGTCCTTGGACAAGTCGCTGTCATTCGAGATCGAGACGGCGGCTTCTACGGTCAAGGCATCCTGCGTGAACAGGCTGCTGTTGTAGCCGACGCGCGCCACCGAGCTTGGCTTGCCTCTCGAACCGTCGCCGTCCAGCACGAGCGCCTGCTTGCCGAACAGGGAGTCGCTCTGCACCTTGGCGTGGTTTTCCAGTACGGCATCGTTTTTGTTCAGCGTGCTATCCTTGACGGACGTGCCGGCCACATCCGTAAAGTCGATATTCAGCACGTCCGGGGCGCTTGCGTCGTATCCGGTTCCTGCGCTTGCCGTCTTGAATGTGGAGACGAGCGCTGCGGATTCCTTTCCGTAAGCGTCCAGCGCTTGGACCGATACCGTGTAGTCGGTGTTCGGCTTGAGACCCTTCGCCGAGAAGGCGTGCGTCGAGGCCTCTTCGTACGGCGAGATGACCGACGGCGCGCCGATGAGCTTGCCGTTGACCGTGACGATATACGAATCGACCTTGGTGTCGTCGGCTGCCTTGGGCCAGGTCAGCGTGGCTGAAGAGGCGCCGACAGAAGAGACATTCAGCTTTGCGCCGGAGGCGAATGCGGGAGCTGCCGTATCCGTCGAATATTTCCGCGCGGATTGAACCGGTGAAGCCAGATCGATCGCGTACGGCGTGCCGATGACCGCGCCCTGCTTGTCCAACTCTCTTCGCTCGATGACGACCTTGTCGTCGTAAACCTTGACCAGCAAGCCTTGGGATACGGTTTTGTCCAGATAAATATCGCTGTCATTGCCGTAGCCGCCGGCCTGGACGAAGGCGGTGGAGCCGTCGTTGACGCGAATGAACCCGTCGTCCGCGTTAATTGTGTTCGGATGCTCCAGCGTATAATGCGTGTGGCCGGTAAAGAGCATGGCGTTCGGATAGGCGGCCATGACGGTTTTTAACTTGGCGTACTCGGCCGGATTGTTCCATCCCGCGCCTTCGCTGCCGTAAGTGGTGTTTTTGTACGGATAGTGCATCAGGACGAAGACCGGTTTTTTGGGGTCCGCCGGATTTCCCTTTTCGTCCGTCGCGATCTCCTTTTTTGAGCCAGGCGTACTTGGCATCCGACATCGCGCTCCGGTCGTGGTCGACGACGATGAAGTGGTAGCCCTTGACCCACGTATCGTAAAAGACGCCCGCGTTTTCGGTAGCCTTGTCGACGTTCTCAACGGCATAACCGTCCGCGTCCATGCCGGTCTTCTCGTAAAAGCGTTTGGCCGCGGCGTACTTATCTCCGCCGAACTCGTCGCCCGCCGCATAATATTCGTGATTGCCGGGGGCGATGATCGCTTTGGCGCCCTTCGGCTTGTTGGCGTTCAGGATGCGCATCGCGCTGTCGTATTGGGCAATCGTGCCCGCATCCGTCATATCGCCGTCGACGACGATCGCGTCATAGCCGCCGAGCGACCGGTACGTCTGAAGCGCCTGCTCGAACTTGGCGGCTCCGTCCACGGAGACGTCTTCGATCCCGACATGCGTATCGCTCACGACGGGGAACGTCAGAAGCGGCTCGACGTCCGGGTTATTGCCGCCGTTCGATCCGTTGCCGTTCGATCCGTTGCCGTTGGATCCGCCGCCGTTCGATCCCCCGTTGTTGCCCGAGCCGCCTGACGTCGAACCGCCGTTCCCCGGCGTCGAACCTCCCGGGTTCGAGCCGTTGTGCGTTCCTTTTTCCATCCTGGCTTTTTCCAGCAGGACGACCGCTTCTGCTCGGGTGAGGGAGGCGAGGGGCTTGAACGAGCCGTCGGCATAGCCGCCGATGAGACGAAGCTTGACGAGGGCGCCTACGGCCCCGCGGCTCCAAGCGGCGATGGAGGTTTTGTCCGTGAACGGAAGCGCGACGCTCGCGCCCGAGACGGTGTCCAGTCCGAAAATGCGGGCGAGCATGACCGCCGCTTCCTGTCGGCTGACCGTTTTTTTGCTGCGAATCGTGCCGTCCTCGTAGCCCGAGATGTAGCCGGCCTTGACCGCGATTCGGACATCCTTGTATTCCCAATTGGCCGGAGACAAGTCGGTGAAGCTCGCTTCGCCCGCATCGGCGTAGCCGAGCGCCCGATTCGCCAGCGCCATCCATTCCGCCCGGCTGACCGGGCGGTTCGGCTCCAGCTTGCCGCTCGCATCCCCTTTCAGCAGGCCGCTCTGCGCCCAGCTTTCCAGCGTGCTCTCCGCCCAGTTGTCCTTGATGTCGGAGGCTTGCGCAGGGGTTGCCAGCGCGGAGCCCAGCGGTCCCGCCCCGATCAGGGCGACCGCCAGGGCCGCTGCCGCGAGACGGCGAACCGGCCGCGCGGCGGTATTGCCGACTGTCATATCCATTCCTCCCGCATTGATGATATTTTGCTATCTTCATCATAGGAGGCGGGGCGCCTTTCGAGGACTACAGCATATGACGATGTCGTTTATCTTCGGCGCGCGGCTATCGCCGCGCATTAAGCGCCTGTAAGGCGAATGTCAACGGGGGGGTTAAAGAACGTCGCGCCGTTTATCCGGACATGCCTTTTCGTTTATCCTTTGAGGTAGCGGGAGGGAGAGACGCCTCGCGCTTTTTTGAACATGCGGGTGAATGAGCTCAGGTTCAGATAACCGAGCTTTTCGGAGATTTCGGTCAGGGTTTTCCCGTTTCTCATCATGACGATGGCTTGCTCCGTTTTCTCGTGCACGACGAACTCGGTGAAGCTCATGCTGCTGACCTCCTTGAATAGTCTGCTTAAGTAGCTGCTGTTGATGTAAAAAAACGTCCGCGATCTCCTGAAGCGTAATGTCCCGGTCCAAATGAGACTTGATATATTGCTTGATCAGCAGGACGATCTTGGCTTTGTCGCCGTCCGAGTTCGTCAGCGCGAGCGCTTGTTCCAGCCGTTCCAGCTCCTCCTCCAGCAGCGCCGCGGCGTCCTCCAGCCGTTCGGAAGCATAGATCCGGTCGACGAGCAGATGATCCGCCGCCTGTTGGCCGGCGAGCAGCTCGTCGCAGGCGGACCAGGAGCGGAACAGCAGCTCGGTCATCATGTTTTTGACGACATGCGGATGCGCGAGCGGCGGCTCGCGAAGCGCCTGCTCGAGCTCCCGGAGCTGCCTTCTGGCATCGGCGAAGCGCAGCGACTCCAGGCTGGCGGCCAGCGGTTTGCGCCGCTTCAGCGCCGCTTCCGACAGCGCCTCGAGCGTCGCTCCGTCGCCCGTTCCCTCCGGCGCGCCGTAAAACGCGCGCTCCGCCGCTTCCCGCGCGGAGGCAGCATCCGGCGCAGGCGCTTCGATCGCGGTCCGTCCCGCAAGCGCGGCGGCGGCTTCCTTTTCACGCGCCAGGTCGAGCGCCAGGCTTTGCAGAATCCCGCATAGCTCGTCCATATCCAGCGTGGACTTCAGGATGAAGTCGTGCACCTGAAGCTGGATCGCTTCTCGCATATACTTCATGTCCTGATGGCACGTCAGCATGACGAACCGTGCGTCCGCCCGCTTTCCTTTGGCGTAGCGTACGAACTGAAGGCCGTCCATCTTCGGCATCTCGATATCCACCAGCACGATATCGGGCAGATGGCGCTGGAACTGCTCGTAGGCTTCTTCTCCGTCCTGCGCCTCGCAGACGAGATCCATGCCGAGCTTGGCCCACGGGATCGTTTTGCGCAGGCCGAGCCTGACCAGAATTTCGTCTTCGGCGATCATGACTTTCATGACGGCATTCCCTCCATCTTCTGCTCGGCCGGCCGATAGGGCAGGGAGAGTTTCACTTTTGTGTATGCGCCGGTCGCGCTGTCGATCTCAAGGCCGTATGGCGAACCGTATTCCAGCCGCAGCCGCTGCCGCAGGTTGGCGAGGCTCAGTCCGCCCGGGGCCCCGCGCCCGCTGCGCCGTCCCGAGCCGCCGGGCCCTGAGAGAGCTGCGGGGGGCGATGCCTTTGCCGTTGTCCGCGACGGTGAGCGCCAGGTCGCCGCCGCGGGCGCGCGCCTCGATGCGCAGCAGCGGCTCGCCGTCGAACTGCGCTGCGAACCCGTGCACGATCGAATTCTCTATGAGCGGCTGGATCGTAAACTTCGGGATCTCCGCACGGAGCGCGTCTGCGTCGACGTCCAACTCGACGCGATACGTTCGCATCGCGCGGATCTCCTGGAATTTGACGAAGCCCATCGCGTATTCGATCTCTTCCTCCAGCGTACTGTACAGCACGTCGGTGTTGCGCAGCGTATAGTCGAGCATCCGCGTCAGGGAGAGGAGCGCTTCGGCCATCGTCGGGTCGCCGCGCAGCATCGCCATGAACCGCAGCGCGTTCAGCGAGTTGTGCCAGAAGTGGGGCCGCATCTGCTCCTGCAGCCTTTGCAGCTCCAGCATCCGCTTTTCCGTTTCGCCGCGCCGGATCGTCTCGACCTGCTCTTGGATTTTCCCGAGAAACCGGTAAATGCCGCTGTTCAGCGTCTCGATCTCCTTGAAGCCGCTGTAGCGGTAGCTGTCGGACCGCATGCCTTCGCCATCCGAATCCTCGACGATTCGGGACAGGCGGCGGATCGGCATCGTCACCTTCCTGTGCAGGACGGCGAAGAAGACGGCGATGAACAGGATCGAGACGCCCGTCGTGAGCGCCGTGATGCGCCAGGTGCTGACGCTGCTCGCATGGAGCGCGCTCGGCGGGAGGAGCGAAGCCATCGTCCAGGGCGTCGAGGCGACCTGCATATACAGCAGGCGATAGGGTCTTCCCGCAAGGCGGATGTCGAGGGCTCCTTCGTCCGCGCGTGCGCCCTTGATCGTCCGATAGATGGCGAGAAGATGAGCGGGCCAGTCTGCGATATCGCCCGTCAGCCGCTCGCTGTGAAAGAGCGTCGTCTGCTCGTCGCCGGAGAACAGGAATATCGGATTGTCCGCATTAATTTGCGCCCGATCCAGCAATCGCTCGATGAGCGTACCGTTCAGCTCGATCACGAGCAGGCCGAGCGAACGGTTGTTTTGAATGATGTTTTTGCTGACGTACAGGGCGGTTTCGGCGTGCGAAGCGATATGGTAATCGGAAGAGACGTTCCAGTGAAGGAAGTTGTTGTCGAGGGCGACGCGGTTCTCGAACCAAGGAAAATCCGATACGGTGCGGAGGAGGCGCCGTTCTTCTTCCGCGTTGATCGCGGGATAGGCGTATACGCGCTGCCGGCCGTCGAACACTTGAATGTTGACGGGCAGCCGGAGATGGTAATACTCCGCGAACGCGCTGAGCTGCCGCTCCGTATTCGTCTTCGCGCCGTACTGAAGCGATTCGATCAGTTCCGGATCATTCGACAGCGTCCGGGCGAAGTCGTCGATATAATTCAGGTAGTTGGACAAGTTGACCGATACCGAGTCCATGTTCTCGGCGATCAGCCGGGCGTACTGGTCTTCGATCGTCCTGGTAGACTGCCTGCTGACGATATAGCCTTGAAACGAAGTCAGGAACAGCAGGAACAGCGAGATCAGGATGAAGAGCAGCAGCTTCCAACTGGCGAAGAGGGAGCGAACTCCGTGTCTCCAGTTCATGGTGCGTTCTCCCCGTATTCGTATTAAAGGCTGGCGGTTAGCCGGCTTCATTATAGGAGACGAATATTATCGCAATGTTTTTCGGGCGACTTCGATCGAGAGGAGGAGTTCCGGCATCGAAGCGGAGGAAGCGGGCTCGCGCGTTATTTTGTTCCATGAAAAAAGGTACAGCCCCTGCAAATTTCGCGGGACTGTACCTTTCGTTGTACGCCCAGCATGGGCGTCATCTTTAGGGTGAAAGTCCCGAACGGGGGCTGGCGAGCGCCTACCGTAGCCAAGGGCAAGGGTGTCCGTCGCGAGGCGGAATCTGAAGGAAGCCGGAGGCAAATGCACGGGCCAAGGTATACGAACTGGATTCGAGGCAGGGTTAGCCGGATGAGTTGTCAACACACAACGAAATCCAAAGCCGCCAAGGGCTAACCCTGTAAACTCCAGTGGTCGCGGGCAGACAGATGGCGTTCTTATCTGGGGAGGCCTGCGGGATGAAAAAAAAAAAAAAAGCGAAGTCATTTCGTAACCGCAACCGGGAGGTTGCGCTGAACCCGCAGGAGTCAGCAGAGGCCATAGTACGCAGACTGTTGCAACAGCTGCGGAAGGGCCGAACCGAAAGGAGAGAGGAAACCGATGCGTTCGCGCGATGAGCAACGACAGCCGAATATCCCGCAAGGGAGCTTGCTGCAAAGAGAAGCGGTGAAGCCGCAAGGGTATGCAGGAGCGCCGAGTTCATCGCCGGCACAAGTCGCCCCTTCCTCTCGCAAAGCCAGTAACGACTTGCTGGAGCGGATGCTCGAGGGCGCAAACCTGAGGGACGCGTACAAGCGAGTGGTCCAAAACGGAGGAGCGCCCGGTGTGGACGGTGTAACGGTAGCGCAGCTACAAGCTTACCTGAAAACGCACTGGGAGTCGGTGAAGACCGAACTCCTCGCGGGAACCTACAGACCTGCGCCCGTCAGACGGGTGGAAATCCCCAAACCCGGAGGCGGCGTACGGCTGCTTGGCATCCCGACCGTGATGGACCGACTGCTACAGCAAGCGCTTCTGCAAGTGATGAATCCGATTTTCGATGCCGAATTCTCTCCAAGCAGCTACGGCTTTCGGCCAGGCAAGCGTGCGCACGATGCGGTGCGGCAGGCTCAATCCTACATCCAGAGCGGACTGCGCTGGGTCGTAGACATGGACCTGGAGAAGTTCTTTGACCGGGTGAACCACGACATGCTCATGGCCAGAGTGGCACGTAAGGTGACGGACCAACGCGTCCTGAAGCTGGTTCGCGCCTATCTGAATGCCGGCGTCATGGAGAACGGGGTTTGCCAGCGAACGGAGGAAGGGACGCCGCAAGGCGGACCGCTTAGTCCACTACTGGCAAACATCCTGTTGGACGACCTGGACAAGGAGTTAACGCGCAGAGGACTGCACTTCGTCCGCTATGCGGACGATTGCAACATCTTCGTAGCCAGCAAACGCGCCGGAGAACGCGTCATGGGGTCGGTGGTTCGCTTTGTAGAAGGAAAGCTAAGACTGAAAGTGAACCGGGAAAAGAGTGCGGTAGCCAGACCGCGGGAGCGAAAGTTTCTAGGATTTAGCTTCATGAACAACCGGCAAGCGACGATTCGATTGGCACCAAAGACGATTTCTCGGTTCAAGGACAAGGTCCGGGAACTGACGAACCGTACGAAGTCTATGCCAATGGAGGAACGGATAAACCGGCTAAACCGCTATACGATGGGGTGGCTGGGCTACTTCCGGATGGCTGCTGCGAAGAAACACCTCGAGCAATTCGATGGCTGGATTCGTAGACGGCTGCGCATGTGCCTGTGGAAGCAATGGAAGCGAGTGCGAACGCGCATCCGCGAACTAAGAGCGCTGAATGTACGGGAGTGGGCCTGTTATGTCATGGCCAACTCCCGGCGCGGCCCTTGGGAAATGTCCCGGAACATAAACAACGCCCTTCCGACCTCCTACTGGGAGGCAAAAGGGCTGAAAAGTCTGCTTACTCGTTACAAGGAGCCTTGTTAACCTTTTGGAACCGCCGTATGCGGACCCGCATGTACGGTGGTGTGAGAGGACGGAGGCTAGCCGCCTCCTCCTACTCGATTTAAGCGGCTTGACGTTTGTTCGCTTGCGTTTATTCGCCCTCGTTCCACGGATTCATATGGACGAGTACCTCGACGACGTCGGGATCGCTGTCCATGATGCAGCGCTTGAGCGCCCGGCCGATATCGTGGCCCTGCTGGATCGTATAGTGGCTCGGAATGCCGACGCGCACGTCGACGATGATATAGTGGCCGTGCTCGCGGGCGCGGACGCGGTCGATGCGCTTGATCTCGGGCTCGCTTGCGATCAGTTTTTCGTACTGCGCGAGCTTGGCGGGCGATACGTTGCGTTCCATCAGGATGTCGATGGCGTCGGTGCCCATCTCGTAGGCGAGCTTGAGCACGAGCAGGGAGACGACGATGCCGGCGACGGGATCGCCGTAAGCGGCCCAAGACCAGTCGAGACGTTCGCCGATGTAAGCCAGCCCGATCCCGATCACGGCGGCCAACGAGGCATACACGTCGGCGAGATGGTCGTAGGCGGTGGCGAGCACGCTCTTGCTGTTGACGGCGCGCCCGACCTGGATCGTGTAAAGGTACAGGGCTTGCTTCCAGACAAGAGAAACGACGGCAGCGGCCAGCGGCAGCAGGCTCTCGCTCTCCGGGGGCTCGCGGAGCGTCAGGACGGCATGGTAGCCGATCCAGAGCGCGGCGATCGCCAGGATGATGGCGACGAGCGCGGAGGCGACGACCTCCGCCTTGCCATGGCCGTACGGGTGCTCGTCGTCCGCGGGTTTCTTGGACACCATGGAGGACGTCAATGCCGCCACGGTCGCAATGATGTCCCCGGCGTTGTGAATGCCGTCGGCCACGAGCACGGGACTTGCGAAGAGCAGGCCGACGACGATCTTGAGGATGGTGAGCGCGATGTTGCTCACAAGGCTGATCCAGATGGACAGCAGCCCTGCGTTTGCTTTAGAGGTCAACGGCCATGGCTCCTTTTGCCAATCATTGTTCCGATATTTTATCATAGCGCCGCGCGCGATGCCTAATTCGGAATCGGCTGGCGGAGAGGTCGTAATTTCGCAATAAATATAACATTAACATCACGCGTATCGGCTAAACGAAAGCAAGGTGATATGAAATCAACGCAAGATGAAGTCAGGGAAGTGCTTTGAATTCATGTTTCTGATTAATTTTCATAAATAACAAGAAGGTTCATGTCAGATATCAAGCTGAAATAGTTTATTTTATGTAAAAAATATTGACATCAAATAGACGGGGGGAATATGATTCAGGTACAACGGTTGCCGACAGGCAGACGCCTATCGCCGGATTCCCGCCCGAAGGGAGGAATGGCTCTTCTCCTCCGTACGCCTGCGCGGAGAAGAGCCGCAGTCATGGAATTATGGAACGCGATCACTTCGCTGTCGCCTCCCGCCTCCAAGTTTTACGACGAGATGTTCGAAGGGACGCAGGTCAGGGCTCATTACGAAAAGGTGCAAGCCATCCTTTCTCGGCTCGGCATCGACGAGCGCGCAGCCAGGCAGCGCCAGATGAACCGGCGGCTGCTGGAGGAAGGCATTACCTTCACCTTGTCGCAGCCCGGCCAGTCCGAAGCGCTGGAGCGCACGATTCCCTTCGACCTCGTGCCCCGCATCATTCCCGGCGCCGAATGGGAGAAGATCGAGCGCGGCGTCTCGCAGCGCGTGCGCGCTTTGAACGCGTTCCTTCAGGACGTGTACCATGAGCAGCATATTTTCCGGGAAGGGCTGATCCCCAGGCGCATGGTGCTCGGCAACCGCTACTTCAGAGGCGAGATGATGCGGCTCTCCGTGCCGGGCGGCGCCTACGTGACGGCCTCGGGCATCGACCTGATCCGCGACGAAAAGGGCGACTACTTCGTGCTGGAGGACAATTTGCGCTCTCCGTCGGGGTTCTCGTACATTTTCAAAAGCAGGTCCATCATGACCCACGATTTCCCGGAGCTCTACTTTTCTCACGCGATACGCGGCATCGACCGCACGCTGGACGCCTTCCGGTCCTCCCTGCGCGCCATGGCCCAGACCGGCAAGAGTGATCCCGTCATCGCGCTGTTGACGCCGGGCAGCTTCAATTCGGCGTACTTCGAGCATGCGTTTCTGGCGCAGCAGATGGGGATCGAACTGGTAGAGGGACGCGATCTCGTCTGCGAGGACCACAAGATCTACATGCGCGGCACCCGCGGCAAACGGCGGGTCGACGTGCTGTACCGGCGAATCGACGACGATTTTCTCGACCCGCTCGCCTTCCGGCCCGATTCGATGCTCGGGGTCGCCGGTCTGATGAACGCCTACCGCTTCGGCAATATCGCGATCGCCAACGCACCGGGAACGGGCGTCGCAGACGACAAGGCCATCTACACCTTCGTGCCGGACATGATCCGCTACTACCTGAACGAGACGCCGATCCTTTCCAACGTACCCACCTATCTGATGAGCCGTCCGGAGGAAAGAGAATACGTGCTGCAGCGGCTGGATGAGATGGTCGTCAAGGAGACTTCGCTGTCCGGCGGCTACGGCATGCTGATCGGTCCGTCGTCGACCGAGGGAGAGCGCGCCGCCTTCGCGCAGAAGATCATCGCCGATCCCGACAACTATATCGCGCAGCCGACGGTCAAGCTGTCCACCGCGCCCGTCTGCATGGACGGACGGCTCGTCTCGCGGCATATCGATCTTCGCGTTTTCGCGCTCATGAACGGCCGGCAGGTGCATGTGCTGCCCGGCGGACTCACCCGCGTCGCCATGAAAGAAGGTTCGCTGGTCGTCAATTCGTCCCAAGGGGGCGGCTGCAAGGATACGTGGGTATTAGCAGGATCGTGACGAGGAGGAGACGCTATGCTGGACCGCATCGCGGAATCGTTGTTCTGGATCGGACGCTATACGGAGAGGGCGGAAAACCACGCGCGGCTCATCGACGTGTACTATCATCTCCGGGAGGATGAGCAAGGTCCGGACGCGCAGGTGTGGCGCCGTATCGTGGGCGCGATCGGCGATATCTCCGCCTACGAGGAGCAGCATGCCGCCTACGGCGAGCGCGACGTCATCCATTTTCTGACGCTGGACGCGACGCAAGCTAACTCGCTTGTCGTCTGCGTCGCCCAGGCGCGGGACAATCTGAGGAAGATCCGGGATCGGCTTCCGTCGGAGCTGTGGAATTTGCTGAACGGTTTCTACCTGTGGCTGAAAAGCTGCGATACGGCCGAGGTGCTCGGGGATTCGCCGCATCGGTTTTATCGGCGCGTCAAGGAGGGCTTGGCGGCGTTCCAGGGGACGGCGGTGTCGATCGCGCTTCGCGACGACGCGTACGGCATGATGGAGAGCGGGCGGTATCTCGAACGTTCTGAAAATATCGTCCGGCTGCTTCAATCCGTGCTGAGATATACGGCCGAGACGGGAAGCTCCTCCTACGCCTACTTGACGGCCGTGCTCAAGTCGGTCGGCGGCTACGAGGCCTTTCGCAGGCTCGGCATCGAGGAGCTGAGCACGGAGGAGGTGGCGTCCTTTTTGCTGGCGCAAGAGCGGTTCCCGCGCTCGGTCCACTATGCGCTAGCGAGCTTCTCGGACCATCTCAAGACGCTGCGAACGGAGGCGAGCCGGCCGGGCTTGGGGCTCGACCGGATCATACGGATCGCCGACAAGGCCCGCTCCGAGCTGGGATGGCTGGAACGTCCGGATATCCATGCCGATTCGCTGGACGCCGTCCTGCAGCAGCTGCTCGCCACGAACAGACAGCTGGGCGAGGCGATGGCGAAGGCGTTTTTTTTCCCCGGACGGGAGGTCACCGCATGAAGCTGGATATCACCCACGTCACGACCTACCGGTACGGCGCGCCGGTGACGGACAGTGTCAATGAACTGCGTCTCGCGCCGCGTACCGACGAGCGCCAGGCCTGCTACCAGCACCGGCTGATCATCGAGCCCAACGTCTCCTTGATGTCATACGAGGATTATTTCGGCAATCGCGTGCATGCCTTCACGGCCAACCATCCGCATCGGGAGCTCGTCATCACCTCCCGGTCGACGGTCGTCACCCGCGATTCAGAAATGAAGCGCAAGCCCGAGATTGAGCCGTTCGAGTCATGGTCGCGGCTGCGCGCAGAAGCGTTCCGCGACGCCAACGCGGAGTATTTGCTGCCGACGCCGTTCGCCACCTTTCATCCGACGGTCGCGGGGTACGCGGAGGACGCGGTATGCGGGGCCGGGCAGGTCGGCGTGTTCGACTTCGTCCAGTGCGCGTCCGGCCGCATCTTCGGCGACTTCGAGTACAAGCCGCTGTCGACGGCGGTTCACACGACGGCCGACGAGATGATCGCCATCGGCTCCGGCGTCTGCCAGGACTTCGCGCATCTGCTGCTTGCGATCTGCCGCATGCGCGGCGTGCCCGCGCGGTACGTGAGCGGGTACCACTTCGTCGGCGATCTCCAGGGGCGCAACGCGGACTTCGAGCAGGCTTCCCACGCATGGGTGGAGGTGTACGTGCCCGGCATGGGCTGGCAGGGCTTCGATCCGACCAACAACGGGCTCGTGGACTGGCGGTACGTCAAGCTGGCGCACGGCCGGGACTATCTGGACATCGTGCCGGTCAAGGGCGTCTATCGGGGCACGGGCGAGCAGACGCTGACGGTGAGCGTGGACGTACAGCTGGCGGGATAGACGAGCAAGGCCGGACTGTGTGTTTAGTGGAGGGAGAATCAATGGTCGTGCCGGCGGGGCGTGTACGTAGAGTTGTCTGGAAGTCGCGGGATGCGGCGGTCGGGCAGCTTTTTTTGCTGCGAACGAGCGGAGGGGGGCGAATCCTCTGCTGCAGTGAGGGCGATGGGCATAATGGGCAAAAGTAGTCGGATTGACTCGTCTGATTGCGATAAAACGTTCGGTTTTTGGTTCGATAAGATTGTATTTTAAATGATTTTCTAAGTATTCGTTCATGATTTACGTACAATAAATGAAAATGCCATTGACACGTACGTCTAACGTGCGTAAACTAACTGTCGGGGCACGTTGGAACGGTCTGAGCGGATCATTCAGCAGAAGCTCCGCTGCTCCGCAAGGCAAAGCAAGGCAAGGCAAGGCAAGGCAAGGCTAGGCAACCATCTTACCGAACCGCCATCAGGCATCGACTATACGCGCATTCGTATATCTCCGGCGATAAGGGCCGGTGGTCTCTACCGGGAACCGTGAATTCCCGACTACGAAGGAGCGGAGGGCATCTCCGTATCTTTTGGCGGTCGGGCATTTTTCATTTTCGGGAGGCAAAATAAAATGACGAACGCTTATGACGTCATCGTCGTCGGCGCCGGGCCGGCGGGCATTTTCGCGTGCTACGAGCTCTACCGCAAGTCCCCGCAGCTTAAGGTGCTGCTGCTGGACAAAGGCCACGACATTCACCGCCGCCGCTGCCCCATTCTCGAGGAGAAGATTCAGCTCTGTCCCCCGGCCGCCGGGAAAAGGAATTCGCCGGCTGCCTGCCGGCCTGCTCGATCACGGCTGGCTTCGGCGGCGCGGGCGCGTACAGCGACGGGAAGTTCAACATTACGACCGAGTTCGGTGGATGGCTCACGGATTATCTGCCGGCTTCGCAGGTGCTCGGCCTCATCAAATACGTGGACGAAGTCAACCTCGTCCACGGCGCGACGCATACGATCACCGATCCGACGACGGACGTCGTCAAAAGCATCGAACAGCGCGCTTATGCGGCCGGCCTGAAGCTGCTGCGCGCGCAGGTGCGGCACCTCGGCACGGAGCAAAACCTGGAGATTCTGAAGTCGATCGCCGCCTACCTCGCGGATAAGATCGAGATGCGGTTCAAGACGGAGGTCGCGGATCTGCTGTCCGTAAAGGAAGGCGGCGGCCACCGGGCGACGGGCGTCGTGCTGAAGGGCGGCGAGGAGCTGCTCGCGGACAAGGTCGTCGTCGCGCCGGGACGGGACGGATCGGCCTGGCTGACGGAGGTGCTGAAGAAACGCCGAATCAAAATGCAAAGCAACCAGGTCGATATCGGCGTACGCGTCGAGACGTCGGACGTGGTCATGCGCGAGATCAACGAGCATCTATACGAAGGGAAATTCGTATTCAACACGTCGGTGGGCACGCGCGTCCGCACGTTCTGCAGCAATCCGTCGGGTCACGTCGTCGTCGAAAACCACAGCGGCATCATGGCCGCCAACGGCCACGCTTACAAGGATCCCGCCCTCGGCTCCGCCAATACGAACTTCGCGCTGCTCGTATCGCATAAATTCACCGAGCCGTTCGACAAACCGAATGAATACGCCCGAGAAATCTGCGAGCGCGCGAACGACCTGTCCGGCGGCGGCGTCATCGTGCAGAAGTACGGCGATATTTTGCGGGGGAGACGCTCGACGGCCGCACGGATCAAGGAAGGTTTTCTGGAGCCGACGCTGAAGGAAGCCGTACCGGGAGATCTGGGATTGGTCCTGCCTTACAACACGATGAAAAGCCTGATCGAAATGGTGGAAGCGTTGGATAAGGTCACGCCGGGCCTCGCGTCCGAGCATACCTTGTTCTACGGCGTCGAGGCGAAGTTCTACTCCGCGCGTCCGCAGCTGACGGACCGGCTCGAGACCGAGATCGCCGGATTGTACTGCGGCGGCGACGGCGCTGGCATCACGCGGGGGCTGGCGCAAGCCGGCGCGGCAGGCGTGTGGATCGCGCGCGCCATTGCCGATCGTCTTGAGCGAGCTGGCGGGAAAGAAGCGAATGCGGCGGCGCTTCTGTAAAGGATACGGGAACCTTCGTAAGTAGGGCGAGCCGGTCAGAGCAGCGTCACGAGCGTCAATCCCGACAGAAGCGCGGATACGATCAGCAGGACGGCGATCGGACGCAGCGCTTGCCGGAGCGAGCGTACGTTCACGCTGAGGCCCATGCCGGCCATCGCGACCGTCAGCAGGACGGTCGTCAGCGTCGAGGCGCCCGCGGTCGCGCGGGAGGGAAGCGTCCATCCGGCAGCGGTTAAGCCCGAGGCGAGCAAGCTCATGGCCAGGAAGCCGATTAAGAACCAGGGGGAATGAAGCTGCGGCGCTCGCCGCGGCTTCTTTTTCGCTCGCGGACGGTCGACGGGCGCGGCGTTGGTTGCGCCAGTGAAGCGCCAGGCAGAGCGGCACCAGCAGGAACACGCGGGCAAGCTTCGCCAGCATGCCGCTCGCAAGCGCGTCGGGTCCGCCTGCCGAAGCGGCCATGGCGACGTGCGCGATCTCGTGCAGCGTCAAGCCGGTCCAGAGGCCGTAGGCGGGGCCGCTTAGCGGCAGGACGTCCGCCAGCAGCATCGAGGCTACCGCCGCCGCCGTGCCGGCGATCGCGATCAAGCCCGCCGCGGTCGCGGTGTGGTCTTCCCTGGCCGCGATCAGCGGCGATACGGCGGCGATCGCGGCCGCGCCGCAGATGCCCGTGCCAACGGCCAGCAGCAGCGTCAGCTGCCGGTCCGCCTTTAGCAAGCGGCCCAGCGCGAGCCCGGCCGCCATGGAGAAAGCCAGCGTGCCGACGCTTCTCGCCAAGAGCGGCAAGCCTTGCTGGAGCACGGCATCGAGCGGCAGCTTCAAGCCGAACAACACGATGGCGGCGCGAAGCAGCTTGGTCGTGCCGAAGCGTATGCCCGGCGCCAATGCCTCCGAATAGCCGAACAGCTGGCGGTATGCGACCGCTGCGAGCAGCGTGCAGGCCATCGGGCCGAACAGGCCGAAGCCGGGGATGCGCGCGAGCTGCCAGCCGAGCAGTGCCAACGCGGCTGCGAGCGTTAACCCCGGGGCGTATTCGGCGAGGCGCATCGAGCGCGTGCGCGAGCGACGTCCAGGCTGTAATTGGCGTGCTGGAACGATATGCATTCTATCCATCTCCTTAGGACCACTGCGTGAGCTTTTCGGTAGTGCAAGCATAGCTCGCTTTGTCCTATAAGAGAAATGAATTAATGTTATATTAATAATAAGTATTTACTTATCCTTTAGAGGTGAGACAGCTTGGATATCGCGCTTCAGGTGTTCGTCGTCGCCGCCGAGATGAAGAACTTTTCGCGCGCGGCCGAACGGCTTCATATGACTCAGCCTGCCGTCAGCCAGCATGTCCGCGCGTTAGAAGCTTCGCTCGGCGCCCGCCTGCTGGATCGCAGCAGCAAATCGGTCGCGCTCACGCGCGCAGGCGCAATCGTACTGCGGCATGCCAAGGAAATCGGTATGCTGTACGAGCGGATGCAAGAGATGGTGGACGAGCTGTCGGGCAGCGTGCGCGGCCCCTTGGCCATCGGCGCCAGTTATACGTTCGGGGGAGTACGTGTTGCCCCGTACATTAGCCGATTTAATGCGCATTTACCCCGATATCAGGCCTTCCATCGCAATCGCGAATACGGCGGAGATCGCGGAGCGGCTGCGCAGGCGCGAGCTCGACGTCGGCATCGTCGAAGGGGAAGAGATCGGGCTAGGTCTGGAGAGCCGGAGAATCGCGGGTGACGAGATGGTGATCGTCGCGGGAGCGGAGCATGCGCTCGCGGGGGCGTCGGAAGTAGAGGCGGCAAGGCTGCGAGAGGAAGCTTGGCTCGTAAGAGAGCGGGGCTCGGGCACACGCGCGGCGACCGAGCAGATGTTCGAGACGTGGGGCGTACGCCCGCCTAGAATAATGGAGTTGGGCAGCACGCAGCTGATCAAGGAAATGGCGGAAGCCGGACTTGGCATTACGCTGCAGTCCCGCTGGTCTCTGCGGAAGGAGCTGGAGAGCGGCGCGCTAAAGCCGGTCCTGGCGCCGGGTTTGCCTTTTAAAAGGAGTTTTTATGTCCTGTTGCGAAAGGGCGACGCGCGGACGCGTACGCTGGAAGCTTTTCTGGCACAGCTGGAGGAGACGACGCGTCGTCTCATGGAGCGGGCCGGAATCGATGCGCAAGACCTCGGCTGAACGGCGGAGACCCGGCTCCCGATCCCGGTGCCTGATCCATTGCCGCCGCCCGCGTTTGGCCTCGCGTTAACTTGCTTAACCTAATTGCCGGTCTAGCTCCCGCTCTGCTCCGCGAGCTTCCCGAACGCCTTGACGAATTCGGCAGCCGGATAGGCGCCGGACAGACCGTACTTGCCGTTCAGCACGAAGAAAGGCACGCCTGAGATCCCCATGGCCGAAGCGCGCTCCAGATCCTCTTGGACCTCTTCGGCTCCGCGGCCTTCGTCCAGCGCCGTCTCGAGCGGAAAGGTCTCAAGGCCCAGATCCGCCGCGATCTCGAGCAGCACGTCGCGCTTCGCGATATCTCTGCCGTACTCGAAATAAGCCATCATGACGGCGTCGATCCAAGCCTCCTGCCGTTCTGCGGGCAAGATCGCGGTCAGGCGATGCGCCAGCACCGTATTCGGCATCCGCGTCACCCGGTCGAACCGGAACGGCACGCCGACGGCCGCGCCGGCATCGGTCACGCGCTGCAGCATCTCCTCGATGCGGTGCTCGCCGCCCATTTTGTGCGCCATCGAAGCGCGGAAGGGCAGCCCTTCGGGAGGCAGCGAATGATCCAGCAGAAAGGCATGATAGCTGACGGTGACGTCCTCTCCGGATTCTGCGACCCATTGTTCGATCGCGTCAATGACGTTCTTTTTTGCCGATTCTGCACCAAGGGCAGACCATGTCGGAGTAAATGTCGATATGCATGAGCGTGAGCTCCTCGTCTCTTTGAAGTTGGGGCGGGCGCTAGGCTTCGCCGACACCTTGAGTATGCCAGAACGAACGGTCGCGATCAACGTGCGGACCTCGCGTATCCGTGGTAACATGGCCTAAGATCGGCGCGAAAAGGAGTGGACGGGATGGGGTGGACGAAGGCATCGGCCGTGGAGCTGCTGAACGGCGAACGGATGCCCCGGCTGGGGCTGGGCGTGTGGCGGGCGAAGTCGGGCGCGGAAACGGAGAACGCGGTAAGGGTCGCTCTTGCGGCGGGATACCGCGCGATCGATACCGCGTCGCTGTACGGCAACGAGGCCGACGTAGGCAGGGCGATTCGCGAATCGGGCATCGCGAGGGACAAGCTGTTCGTCACGTCCAAAGTGTGGAACGACGAGCAGGGCTACGACGAGACGCTGCGCGCCTTTTACAGGAGCAAGGAGCGGCTTGGCATCGGCGCGATCGATCTTTATTTGGTCCATTGGCCCGTGCCGGGCAAGTACAAGGATACATACAGGGCGCTGGAGCGCCTGTACGACGAAGGCGAAGCGCGCGCGATCGGCGTCAGCAACTTCAAGATCCATCACCTGGAGGACTTAATGGGCGTCTGCCGGATCAAGCCGATGGTCAATCAGGTGGAGCTGCATCCGCTGCTGACGCAGAAGCCCTTGCTTGAATTCCTGCGGCGCGAAGGCATCCAGCCTGAGGCATGGCGTCCGCTCATGCAGGGACGGCTGGACTTGCCGCTGCTGGCCGAGCTGGCGAACAAATACGGCAAGACGCCGGCGCAGGTCGTGCTCCGTTGGCATCTGCAGCAGGAGATCGTCGTCATTCCCAAATCCGTGCAGGCACGGCGCATCGAGGAGAACGCGGACGTGTTCGACTTCGCGCTCTCCGATGACGACATGACCCGGATCGACGGGCTGAACGAAGATCGCCGCTTCGGCATGGATCCGGATCTGGTCCAGGGCGATTGAGCGCGCGCGCGTCCGGAATAGGGCGGGGGTGCGGGCGGCATGCTAAGCCTTAACCGCGTCGTATCTCCCCTTGACAGACCCAACTGTAACTGGTAATATTACAGTAACCCGCCGGGAAAGGGGGCGCCGCATTTGAACAGCGAATTTATTATTGCCGTACACAGCCTGGTCCTGCTCGCGCACAAGCCCGACGGCATGGCGTCGAGCGAAGAGATCGCGGCCAATGTCTGCACGCATCCGGCGCGGGTGCGGAAGGTGCTCGGTTTCTTGCGAAAAAACGGCTACGTGACGACGCGCGAAGGCTCGGGCGGCGGATACAGGCTCTGCATCGATCCTTCGGACATGACGCTGGCGGATATCTACCGGACGATGGCGGCCGGCGCGATCACGCCGAACTGGTGCAGCGGCAATCCGGAAATGGACTGCATGGTCGGCTCTAATATGCAGGAAGTGATGAATTCCGTGTTCTGCGGCGCCGAGAAGCAGCTCGAGAGCTATTTCCAGGGGATCACGATCGGCCAGATGCTGTCGCGCATCAAGGCGTGTCAGAAGACGTAGCCGAGGGTAAGGTTCGTTGTGCGCTCCGCGCGCGGGGACGGCAGCAGTCGCAGGATGGAGCGGACCGGAGCCATAGCGCTTCGTCGTCCGATCATCATAAAGGAACGATATAAAGAATTCATTTAACCTCTGAAGGAGTGGATTACGATGGCCGTAGTCGTAACGAAGGACAACTTTAACGAGACCGTTAGCGAAGGCGTGTCTCTGCTTGATTTCTGGGCCCCTTGGTGCGGACCTTGCAAAATGCAGCTCCCGATCGTCGAAGAGCTGTCGTCCGAGCTTCAAGGCACGGCGACGATCGCCAAGGTGAACGTCGACGAGCAGCCTGAGCTGGCTTCCCAATTCGGCGTCATGAGCATCCCGACCCTGATCCTGTTCAAGGACGGCCAACCGGTCGACAAGCTGGTCGGTCTGCAAAGCAAGGATTCCCTGAAGGCCAAGATTCAAAACCAGCTCTAATCTAGCCTGCTACGCGAACAAGCACCCCGTCCAAGGACGCGGTGCTTGTTTTTTTTGCTGCCCATTTATTTTTAACGCGCCCGTCATTAAATCGTCCACTGCGCATGCGTCAGGGCGACCAACCGCCAATCGCTGCCGTCCTGTACGAACGTAAGGATCAAGCTCTCCCAATCCATGCCGTCGGCGGCGTCGTCGAAGCCCGGGTAGTGGAATTCCACGAACGCCGAGCCGGGATACATATCCTGTCCGTTGTATACGGAATTGCCTTTGCCGACAAGCTTGTTCGCCGAGATCGAGGGAGCGGTATCGAAGTCCTTGTCGTACACGAACTTGTCGAAGTAATCGCGGAAGGACAGCTCGATCGGATCGCCGCTGCCGTCCGCCGTGCCCCATTTGATCTTGTCCTGGCTCTTGAAGGAAGGCAGGGCTTCGGGCTTGAAAATTCGATCTTCCTCCGTCATCGCGGCATAAGGTGAAAAGCGAAGGCCGAGCTTCGGATCGATCCACGCGGAGAGCCGTTTCAAGTCGCGGTCGCGGAGCGCTTCGACGACGTCCTTGGCCGCGGCGGAAAGCGCCTTTTGGGAATCGGACGGAGCGGCTGAAGCCGACGGAGAAGCGGATGCCGTCGCCGAGGCGCCCTCGGACGGCGCAGAATCGGACTGTGAAGCGACGGCGGCAGTGCCCGAAGCGGCAGGCGGAGCGGCATTGCGATCGTCGTTGCCTCCGCCGCAGCCGGCCAGCAGCGCCACGGCGAGCAGCATGGCGAAGTATGGGAGCATCCTGGGTTTCATGATGTATAACCTCCTAGAAGAGATACGGAATTTAGCTCTTTTTTTAAATTCGTATATCTTAGACGCAAAATGTCTCCGGATGTTCCGGTGGGACAGAAGGATAATTAGGGGAAATTGCGTGAGCGAACGACAGGAAATCGTAAGAAATCGACGGCCTGGCCCATCGTAATGCTTCTGTAAGAATCATTTAATCCTTTCTTTGAAAATCGGTTAGCGGTTCGTTAGCCCCGGACGATACCTTGAGACTATAACGTGTCAAGGAGGCGATTCTGGTGAAGGAACCGAGATTGATAAAATTCGGCAAAGCCATCTGCTTCATGCTGTCAACCGCCGCGTTGGCTGCTGCGCTGGCAGGATGCGGCACGGACAAGGCGAACGACAATCCGCCGATGCCGTCGGCGAGCATGAAGGACGACGGGAAGATGTCGCCGGAAGCGAGCATGAAGGACGACGGGAAGATGTCGCCGGAGGCGAGCATGAAGGACGGCGGGAAGATGTCGCCGGAAGCGAGCATGAAGGACGGCGGGATGATGTCGCCGGAAGCGAGCATGAAGGACGGCGGGGAGATGTCGCCGGAGGCGAGCATGGCCGATAAGTAATTGCCGCAATTCCAGCCGGCGGCTGTGCTATAATCTGGGTATTCGGATGAAGGGGAGATAGGGATGGCGGCAACGGTGCTGGTCGCGGACGACGAACGGGATATTACCGACGTCTGCCGAAGATACCTGGAGCGCGAAGGGTTCGAGGTGCTCGTCGCGGACGACGGCGATGAGGCGCTGCGGCTCTGGCGGTCGAGGCGCCCGGATCTGCTCGTGCTGGACCTCATGATGCCGGGCATGTCGGGTTGGGACGTCTGCACCGCCGTCCGCGACGAAGAGGACGTGCCGATTATCATGCTGACCGCAAGGGGCGAGGAGAGCGATCGGCTGCTCGGCTTGACGCTTGGCGCGGACGACTACTTGACCAAGCCGTTCAGCCCCCGCGAACTGGTGCTCCGCGTTCGCAATATTTTGCGCAGGACGGCGCCCGCCGCCGCGCCCGCAGACAAGCTGGCGCAGCCGGAAGAAGGCCTTCACTTCGAAGGCCTTTCCCTTTATCCGGCCCAGCGCAAGGTGAAGGCGGGCGGACGGGACGTGGAGCTCACGGCCACCGAGTTCGATCTTCTGGAATGGTTCGCGCGCCATCCGGGCCAGGTCTTTTCGAGAAGCCAGCTGCTGAGCCGGGTGTGGGACATCGCCTTCGAAGGCGATTCGACCACGGTCACCGTGCACATGCGCAGGCTGAGAGAGAAGATCGAGCCGAACCCTTCCAAGCCGGCATGGCTCAAAACGGTATGGGGCATCGGCTACCGGTTCGAAGGGCAGCCCGTCGAATGAGGGGCCGGACGGTAAAGCTGCGCACTTATCTTCTAATATCCAACGCCGTCAGTTTGGGCGTTATTTTAGCCGTCTTGTTCTATTGCTACAGCCGCATGCTGCTCAGCGCGCCGACGTTCATCTGGCTGGGCGGTGCCACGTTGCTGGCCGGCGTCCTTTCGTTCGTCCTCCACTTCGCGCTGATCGTGCCGCTTGCCCGCGCGGCGAACCGGATCGGGGAAGCGTCAGGCAAGATCGCTTCGGGCGAGCTCGGCACGGAGGTGCCCATCGTGGGGCCGGCCGAGTTCCGTCTATTGGCGGAGCGGTTCAACGCGATGAGCCGACAGCTGAAGGCAAGCTTCGAAAACGTGACGAAGTCTGAGTCCTCGCGCAGGGAGCTCGTAGCGAACGTCGCGCACGACCTGCGCACGCCGCTCGCGCTGCTGCAGTCTCACTCCGAGGCGCTGCTGGACGGGGTCGTCGAAGACGAGACCGCGCGAGGCGGTTATCTTCAAGTCATTCGCAAGGAATCGATACGGCTGGGGCGCCTGGTCCAGGATCTGTTCGACCTGTCGAAGCTGGACGCTGGCTCGGACCCCTTCGAGCCTAGGCCCGTAGCGCTCGAAGACGTGCTGATCGATACGCTGAACGTCTACAGGCCGAAGCTGGAGGAGAAAAATCTGGAGGTTGTCGTAAAGCTTCCCGAGCCGTCCCCGGTCGTGTGGGGCGTAGAGAGCGAGCTGCGCCGGATCGCGGCCAACCTGCTCGACAACGCGATTCGGCATTCCCCGAACGGGGGATGCATCGAATGGCGGGCCGCGATCGAGGAAGGCGGCATGGTCTCGATCGCGCTCAGGGACGAAGGGGACGGCGTGCCGGAGGCGGAGCGGGACCGGATTTTCGAGCGGTTTTACCGGTCGGACCGGAGCAGGCGGCGCGAGGGCGGGGGCGCCGGTCTCGGCCTCTCGATCGCCAAGACGCTCACGGAGCGGCATGGCGGCGAGATCGGCGTGGCGCCGGCGGGAGACGGAGGAAGCGAATTTCGATTTACGCTGAAGCTGGCCGACGCCGGAGGCGTTACGGCCCTCGGCCGGAGGAGGGATGCAGAAGATGAAGGAGCGTAAACGGGCGGGCCTCGGCAAGCAGCTGGCGGAGCTGCACCGCTGGAATGCATGGCTGGTCGTCGCGCTGGCGGTCAGCGGATTGATTCTGTCCTGGGGCGCGGCGAGAGGGTGGCTTGGCGAAGGGCGCGTGTGGATCAAGCAGCTGCACATCTACATCGGTCTCATCACGGGCATCGTGCTCGTCCTTTACGCGCCGCTGCTCAAGCGACATCTGAAGCAGCTTCGGGGCAGGCCGGGGCAGCGTGGCAATCTGGCGTTCGTCGTCTTCCTGCTGCTCGGCTGGCTGGCTTCGGGCATCGTGCTCTGGCAGCTTCGCCATCTGCCGCCGCGCTGGGCGACGAACGCGCTTGTCATTCACGATCTGCTGACGTGGGTGGGCCTGCCGTACGCGGCATATCACTCGATCACCCGGATGCGTTGGGCGAAAAAACCGCAGCGGCGAGCCGTCCGCTCGGACGATAGCGCGGAGACGGCTGGCGGTTCGGACACGAAGCGTCCGTATGCCGGCGGTCTGCATCCGGCCGCGAGCCCGCAGCCGTGGATGACGCGCCGCCAGTTCATCCGGAGCGCTGTCGGCGTGGCGTTAGCCGCAGCGGTGCTGCCGTCCTTCTTCCGCTGGATGGGCGGCAGCTTGAGTCTGACCTCCGGCTCGGGCAACATCGCCGCGGACGAGACGGACGCGAATCGCATGCTTCCTGCGCCGCAGCCGCTGCCGGACTCGGCGAACGTCATCGGCGGCGGTGCCAAAGGCAGCTTTCGCGTTTATACGGTGACGCCGCTCCCGCATTTCGATTCGGACACTTGGCGCTTCACGATCGACGGTCTGGTCGACAAGCCCGCGACGTGGACATGGGAGCAGTTCCTCGCGATCAAGCGCAAGGTGCAGGTCAGCGACTTCCACTGCGTCACCGGCTGGTCGGTGTACGGCAACACGTGGGAAGGCATCCCGCTCGCGCAGCTGCTGGACGCAGCGGGCGTGCGGGCGAACGCGCAGTTCGTGAAGTTCTATTCCGGAGACGGCGAATACACCGACGCCCTGTCCCTCGAGCAGGCGCGGATGAAGGACGTCCTGGTCGCCGTGCTCCACGACGGCAAGCCGATCCACCGCGATTACGGCGGTCCGGTCCGCCTGATCGTGCCGGGCATGTACGCGTACAAATCGGTCAAATGGCTGGACCGGATCGAACTGATCGACAAGCCTCACATCGGATATTGGGAAGAACGGGGCTACGACAACGACGCATGGGTGAAGGCCTGACGGCCCTCACCCTGTCGCTAAGCTATCCCGATCGTTACTTTGACGCCTCGGCGCCTGCGGCCTTCCGGTCTGCAGACGCCTTTTTCATGAGCGCTTCCGCCTGGGGTTGGATCGCCGAGAAGGCTTCGTCCGCCGACGACTTGCCTTCCGCGACATCGCGGATGAGCCCGTTCACGAGCTCGGCGAACGACTCGTCGAAGCCGGCGGGGCCTTGCTCGGCGCCGTAATATAAGTTGTAGACCGAATTGGTCGGACGCAGTGCGTAGAACGGCTTGTAGTCCGGATCTTGCTTCCAATCGGGATAATCCTTTTTGGACGGACAGGTCCATGCCGCCAATCCCGCTCCCGAGTCCCGCCTTGGCCTTGCCGACGCGTTCCGACATGAAGAAGGAGAGCATCTGCCAAGCTTCTTCGGCGTGCGTGGAGGAGGCGGGAATAGCGAACAACTGGTAGAGCTGAACTTCTCCGCCGATCCCGGGATCGGAGCTGCGGGCAGGCGCCGTCACGACGCCGTATTCGAACTTGGGCTTCGCCGAAGCTTTGAGGTTAAAGAGCAAGTTGTCATTGTCGATGGTAATCGCCGCGTTTCCCTTCTTGAACAGATCGACCGATTCCATCGCCGCCTGATCATAGTACGTCGTGCCGTTTTCTTCGCGCTCTTCGGGCCATGTGGCGACGAACGTGCCGCGCTTGTAGGCGGCGGCAAGCTGCTTGAACAGCCGCTCCCAACCGGGCGTGTCGAACGTCACCGTACCGGTCTTCGCGTCTGCGTACTTCAGGCCCTCGGTGCCGGCGATCTGCCGCAGCAGATCGAAGGGGCCGCGCAGCCACGGGATGTGCAGGCCGATCTCGTCCTTTTCCCGGCGCTTGTCCTGCATGACGCGGTCGGCGAGCGCGATCGTCTGCTCCCAGGTCATGCCGTCCGTCGGATAAGGGATGTCGAGCCGGTCGAAGATGTCTTTGTTGAAGTACATCGCGTCTGCATGAAAAGCGGGACCGATCGCATAGAGCGGACCGCCGTCTTCGCCGCGCAGAAAGTCCAGGACGCCGGGCGTTACGTTGTCGGTCAGCTTGGTCTTGTTCCGGGAGGCGAGCTCGTCGAGATTTTGCAGCTTGTCCGCCTTGCGCAGCAAACTGAAGTCCGAACTGTTCAATATCATCAGATCGGGCTTCTCTCGATCCATGAATTCGGCGATCTTCTTTTCGTCGTATGTCTGATAATCGTTATCCGCCTGAAGGGGCACGAACTTGACCTCCCAATCGGGAAATCCGGCTTCGATAAAGTCTCTGAATTGCAGGTCATACGTATAAGGCTGGCAGCAGGCGACGGTGAGCGTCTTAGGCTCGGACACGGGCCGGGCGACCTGCATGCATCCAGTGAGCGTCGCGAACAGCAGAATCAGCGCGAATGTTGCGGCGAGCGGTCTCATGGCGTTCCTCCCGTCGAGGCCGTGCTGCCGGATCTGGCGGCGGCGAGCTTTTCCTCGGCCATCGCCTGCATCGCCTTGAGCAGAGCGGGCACGTCAAGCGCTTCGTCGCCGAGGTTTTGGGTCCGTTTGTAGGCTTCGCTCCAGGCGGCATTGACCAGTTCTTTGTAGACGGGATCGGCGTTTCTCTCGGCGACCTCGAGTACATAAGCCGGATCGACCGCCGTGCGGTAAAATACGGCGGAGCGTTCGCTTTCCTTCGCTTCTTCCGCAGCCACGGTGGGCAGCGTCGATCCGTAATTAAAGCGGACTAACCGATTCGCTTGCGAAGGAGACATGATATATTTCAACAGCTCCCACGCGGCATCGGCGCTTGCCGCATTTCCCGGAATCGCAAATACATACGGAATTTCAAACGCGGCGTCCGTGCCTCGGCTGTCTGCGCTTGCCGGCGGAGACAGGGCGATCCAATCGTCTGCGGCAAGCCCGAGCTCTTTGCCTGCCTCGCTTATATTTCTAAAGTAGGCGTTCGAATTGTACGTCATCGCCGAGTGCCCGGTGAGGAACGGATCGTGCTTGTACAGTTCCGCCATCGCGATGTTGCCCTTCCACTTGACCTCGGGCTCATCGTTGATCCAGCCGTCGAGGTGTCCCTCCGCCAGCTTCGTCCACAAGGTCGTCCACGCCGGCGTATCGATCGCGGCTTGGCTCAGCGAAGCGTCCGCATAGCGCAGCCCCTGGCCGGCGCCGATGGCGGCGGCTTCGAGCGACAGAGTCGTGTTGTAGCCGAAGCTCAGGCCGTAGACCGGCTTTCCGCTTTTTTTGCACCCCGTCGAATTTTATGGCGAGATTCATGACCTCCTCCCACGTCATGCCTTCCGTTGGCTCGGGAATGCCGTATTCCCGGAACAGCTTGCGATTGTAATACAACGCATGCCCGGTGAACTCAGGCGCATAGCCATACAGCTGTCCGCCGCCCGCTTCGCGCAGCGTCTGCTTGACGGCGCTCTGCCAGCTGTCGTCGGATACTTTATCTCGCTTCATCCAAGCGTCCAGCGGCTTCAGCAGGCCGGCGGCCGACAGCTCGGGCAAATAGGCGAGCGGGACCTGCACCAAGTCGGCGTGACTTTTTTTGCAGCTGCGCTTTGAACGTGTCTATGCCCGGCGTCAGATCGAATACATTGGCAGTTTTGCCGGGATAATCGGAGTATTCGAATCTCACGGACGGATGTCTGATGATAAATGGCTGTCCGTAAGTGGACACAAAGCTGCCTTTGTCCCAATACATAATGTTCAGCGTCGTCGTCTCCGTCTCGCTGATAACCGGCTTCGCCGCTTTTTCGTGCGTAAATAGCGCTGTCAGATCGCCCCGGAAGACTATCGCTCCCGCGATCAGCAGCGCGACGACGGAGGCCGCGGCGGCGCTTCGTCTGCGCCTGGCGCGTCGTTCCAGCATCTTGATGCGCTCCTTCACTTTTTTGATCGTCGGGGTGCCGAAGCCGCCGGAGCCGAGCGGCAGGTCCGACAGCGTGCGTTCCCAGCGGTCGCGATCGTCTTTCATGCTCGCCCGCTCCCTTCTTCGTCGTCTTCGCGCCCGTGTTCGAACTTCTTGTTCATCGCGGTCCGCGCCCTGTGAATGCGCGACTTGACCGTTCCCTCCGACACCTGGAGCAGCTCGGCGATCTCGGCCATGCTCAGGCCGTGGTGCGCCTGGAGCAGCAGGCTCTCCCGCAGCTTGCGCGGCAGCTCCATGACCGTCCGCCAGATTTCCCGCTGCCGATAGGAGCCGAGCCATTCGTTCTCCGCGGACATCTGCGATTCGCGGACCGGCATGACCGCCGGCAGGCGAATGCGGCGATACCAGGCCGATTTGAAGTAATCCAGCGCGGTATTTCGCGTGATCTTCAGCAGCCAGGCGCGGGCTCCCGATTCGCCGCGGAGCGTGTGCAGGCTCTGGTACGCCTTGACGAATACGTCCTGCGCGATGTCCTCCGCCGTCTCCCGCTTGCCTGTCATAAAAAAAGGCGTAATTCCACACGTCGCGGCCGTAAGTGAGCATGAGCTCCTCCAGCACGGCGTCGCGGTCGACGCCTCCGGTCATATGCTTCAAATAATCGTGATCCAACGCGTCCACCTCTTCTCCTCGACGGCCGCAGCCGTTCCGGAGCCCCTATGCATTCTATTTTTCATAGTAGCCTTCCGGCGCCGTACGGGGAAGACCGCTTCGCATTCTCCTTTGCCCGATGATCGTGCGGCCGGCACATCTAAGGAACGAGGAGCAGGGGGAAAAGTTCCCTGTTCGATTGTCGAATTTTTCATCGGTTTGATCGTTGTGGAGGAGGCGGGGGGTATGGTAGGGTAGAGAGACTTTTTGGCGGGAACGGCAAACAGAGCGGCATAGGGGCCGCTCTGTCGAAATTCGGATCGGATGGAACGCGTCGCGTCAGTCGGTCTTTTTCTTTTTTTGCGGCGTCGGGGCGACGGACTTCGTGTTCTCCAGCGTGTCGTTTACGAATGCCATGTCTTGATTTTTGGCCGCCATCGCCTTCGTTCCCTTGTAATTGCCTTTATGGCTGTCGTTCTCCATGGTAATCCCTCCTTGGGTTCGTTCGAAAATGTAGGCGAAGCGGCGACCGCCGGCAAGGCCGCAGCGCCTCGCACAGCATAGGTTAACCGAATTAAAGGGGCTGTTATCCACCATGTCACGCACATCCAAGCGACAGTCGTTAGTCGTAGTTTTCATCGTTTTCGCGGTGGCGCTCGCGCTGACTGCCTGCCGCGGCGCGGGGCCTGCCGAGCCGGTCGCCGCGCCATCCGCGGTCGCGGAGCCAACAGAGACCGGGGGCGCGCCGCCATCGGGCAGGGCTGTCGCCGGCGACGCTGCGGCTTTGATCGAGCAAGCCCGCGCGGCTATGTCGGACATCGGGCGCTATGCATTTACGCTTCATCTCGTTCAAAAGCTGAGCGGAGGAGCCGCGGCCGACTCGGTTTTCGAGGTGAACAACGCGGGCAAGGTCGAGCGTTCGCCGCTCAAGCTCGACCAGACGATTGCCAGCGTCCAGGACGGGGAAAAGTCGTCGCTGCGCGCGATCCTCGTGCCGGATGCCTATTACGTATACGACCCTTCTTTTGAAGAATGGGGCAAGCTGTCCAGCGAGCAGGCGGCGGATATCGCGCGGACGCTGTCCGATTATCAGACCGATCCGGCGGCGGCGCTGGCTTCAGCCGCTTCGCTCGGCGCCGGGCTGTCATCCGATAGCGAGGCGGGGCGCGACGTCGTCCGCTACGAAGGGAAAGGGCCCGAGGCGCTGGCGTTTCTCAAGCACATTCTGGAGGGGACGCTCGACCTTAATAGCCTGGACGAAGCGGTACGGCGCAGCATTAAGCTCAAGTCGCTGTCCGCCAGTTTCACGTTAGATGCGGCCACGCACTTGCCGCTCGCCTATCGCGTCGAGTCGGAGATGACGATCGAATACGAGCCGGGTTCGCCGTCCGAGCTCAGCCAAGTATTTGAAGGCACCTATGCCAAACACGGGGCGACCGAGGCGATCGCCGTTCCGGAAGCGGCGCTTGCGGCGCCGGAGCTCGATCCGCCGATCGACGATCCGGCGGCGACCGAGGGGGATCTGGGGACGCTGGACGAATTGAACGGGCCGGAAGGATCGGATTCGTATTGAGTCCGTCGGGTCGTCAGCTTGGCAGGCTGAGGTTGTCGTCAAGGTGGACGCAGGTCCCGGCCTTCCGTTATAATGTCTGAAGTATAATTGAACCGTGAACGGCCGTCCGGCGCTACTCCGCGAGGGCCGCGCGAAGTCAGGAGTGTTTAGCGAATGCCACTGTCCTGTGGTATCGTCGGCCTGCCCAACGTCGGCAAGTCGACTTTATTCAATGCCATCACCCAAGCGGGTGCCGAGATGGCCAACTATCCGTTCTGCACGATCGACCCGAACGTCGGCGTCGTCGAAGTTCCGGACGAGCGCCTGCAGAAGCTTGCCGATATCGTCACGCCCAACCGGATCGTGCCGACCGCCTTCGAATTCGTCGACATTGCCGGCCTGGTCAAGGGCGCGAGCCGCGGCGAGGGTCTGGGCAACAAGTTCCTGGCCAACATCCGCGAAGTCGACGCCATCGTGCACGTCGTGCGCTGCTTCGTCGACGAAAATATTACCCACGTATCGGGCAAGATCGATCCGATCAACGATATCGAGGTCATCAATCTGGAGCTGATCCTGGCGGACATCGACTCCGTCGAGAAGCGCATGGACCGCTCCCGCAAGAACATGAAGGGCGGGGACAAGAAGTACGCCCAAGAGGTCGAGGTGCTCGAGCGCATCCACGCCGCGCTGCTCGAAGAGAAGCCCGTCCGCAGCGTCGAGCTGTCGGACGAAGAGCGCATGCTCGTGCGAGATCTGCACCTGCTGACGATCAAGCCGGTGCTGTACGCGGCCAACGTGAGCGAGGGCGAGGCGGCGAACGCCGACGCCAACGAGTACGTGCAGCGCGTCCGCGAATTCGCGGCGGCCGAAGGCTCCGAGGTCGTGCCGATCAGCGCGCGCGTCGAGTCCGAGATCGCCGAGCTCGAAGGCGAGGACCGCGAGATGTTCCTCGAGGAGCTCGGCTTGACCGAGTCCGGTCTCGATCGTCTCATTCGGGCGGCCTACAAGCTGCTCGGCCTGTACACGTACTTCACGGCCGGCGTGCAGGAAGTGCGCGCCTGGACGATCCGCAAAGGCACGAAGGCGCCGCAGGCGGCCGCCGTCATCCACACTGACTTCGAACGCGGCTTCATTCGCGCCGAGGTCGTGTCGTACGAGGACCTGGTGAACGCGGGGTCCATGAACGCCGCCAAGGAAAAGGGCCAGCTTCGGCTCGAAGGCAAGGAATACGTCGTCGCCGACGGCGACGTCATGCATTTCCGGTTTAACGTATAAGCGAGTTGCGCCGCAGCGCGCAGGGAAAAGCCCAGGCGGGATGCCTGGGCTTTTTGCCTGCGGGTTTGCGGTATAGGTTGCGGGATTGCAGTATATAAGTTACGGGATTGCGGTATAGGTTGCGGGATCGTGGTATGGATTGCGGGTTTGCGGTATAGGTTGCGGGATAGTGGTATGGGTTGCGGGTTTTCGGTACAGATTGAGGGTTTGCGGTACAGGTTGCGGGATTGCGGTAAGGGCAGGTTTATAGGGCAGGTGTGAGGACGGGGGGCTGAGATACACGGTTTTTCCGTGCAACTCTGCTCCTGGACCGATTAAAACCGCGAGATACACGGTTTTTCCGTGCAACTCTGCTCCTGGACCGATTAAAACCGCGAGATACACGGATTTTCCTTGCAACTCGGCTGCTTGACCAGCCAAAGCCGCGAGTTATGCGGCCCCGCCGCACGACGCGCCTCCCGCTTTCATCATGCAACGACTCTCTCCCGCGCGAAACCTCCCGTGCCGAGCGCCGCCGCCCAATAACTTGCGAAGCTTTTGAATACAATAACAGCGGCCCTAATCGTCCAGATAGGTCCGATTGAACTTGGCGAGCAGCTCGCCGAAGCGGGTCCGCTCGTCCTCGGACCAGTCCTTCAGCAGCTCGTCGATCCGCTCGGTGCGCTGCTGGCGCGTCTCCTCCAGCATGCGGCGTCCTTCGTCCGTAAGCTGGTAAAAGTAGGCCCTGCCGTCTTCCGGATCGGGCATTTTGTAGACGTAGCCTTTTTGCTCGAGCGCGGACGTCTGCCTGCTGACTGTGGAGATGTCGAGGCGGAATTCCTCCGCGAGCGCCTTGACGCCGGCAGAGCCGTGCGACTCGATCTGGCCGAGCAGCAAATAGGCGGAGCGATCGAGCGTTCCGAACTTGCGGCCGGTCGAGATCGAAGTGAGGCGTCGAATCAGAAGGGCGATCTCGAGCTCGATGCTGGTATTCGTTTCGTGACTCACGGATCTCACCACCTTGCTGCTTTTCTGTTCCCCATCGTACCACATGCCGCGGGCATTTCAAGCTGAAGCCGTGGCAAAGGGATTGACTTTTCGCAAAGTAGTTGTATAATACACTTAAATGTTTAGTTTTGCAATACAACTAAATGGAGGGGCTTCGCATGCTAGCTCAAGACATTATGATCAAGCAGGTGTACAAGGTCAAAGAGAGCGACACCGTACGCCGCGTGATCGAAAGGTTCATCGAGCACGGAATCAGCGGGCTGCCCGTCGTCAACGATCGCAACGAGATCGTCGGTTATGTCAGCGACGGCGACGTCATGCGGTACATCGGCAAGCACGAGGACCGGTACGTCGACTTTTTTTTACGCTTCCATCCTGATCCAAGGGGATAACGAGCAGTTCGAAGAACGCGCCCGCAGGCTGCTGGACCTGAACGTCATGTCCATCGCCAAGACCAAGGTGGTCAAGGCCATGTGGGACGACGAGGTCGAGAATATCGCGGCCATGCTGGGCAAAAAGCAGATCAAAAAGGTACCTGTGGAACGGGACGGCGTGCTGGTCGGCATCATCAGCCGCGGCAATGTCGTTCGACACGCGTTCGAGAATTTGCTATAAGACAAATCGCCGCAGCGTTCACATTTCATAACCAAAAGGGGACCTTCATCTCATGTCATCCACATCCAAAGCATCCCCGGCCGCATCCCCGTTGGCGCCGGAAGGAAGCTTGCTGAAGCAGCCGCGCGCCGTATGGGCGGTCGGCTTTGCCTGCGTCATCGCGTTCATGGGCATCGGTCTCGTCGACCCGATCCTGCCCGCCATCGCCAAACAACTGGAAGCTTCGCCAAGCGAGGTTTCGTTGCTGTTCACCAGTTATAATGCCGTCATGGCCGTCATGATGCTCATCACAGGCGTCATTCAGTCCCGTCTCGGCATGAAAGGGACGCTGTTGGCCGGTATCGTCATCATCGCGATATTCGCCGCCTTGGGCGGCGCTTCCAATGGGATCTGGGCGCTGATCGGTTTGCGCGGCGGCTGGGGCCTCGGCAACTCGCTGTTCGTCGCGACCTCGCTGACCGCCATCGTCACGCTGTCGACGGGCAGCGTCGCCCGGGCGATCATTCTGTACGAAGCCGCGATCGGCCTTGGCATCTCGGTCGGACCGCTCATCGGCGGCGAGCTCGGATCGATCTCCTGGCGCGGCCCGTTCTTCGGAGTCGCCGTGCTCATGGTCATCGCCTTCGTCTCGCTTGCGCTCACGATGCCCAAGGTCAAGAAGCCTGCGGCAGCGGCTGGCCGTCCCAAGGCGTCCCTCGCCGATCCTTTTCGCGCGCTGAAGCATCGCTCGCTGCTCGTGTTCGGCCTAGGCGCTTGTCTTTACAACTTCGGCTTCTTCACCCTGCTGGCGTACGCGCCGCTCGTGCTGGACCATTATTTCGGGTACGACGCGCACGGTCTCGGTTATATTTTCCTCGGCTGGGGCGTCCTGCTTGCCGTCACTTCGGTATTCATGGCGCCGGTACTCCAGCGCAAGTTCGGCACGCTCAAGTCAATGTACGCCATGCTGACGCTGTTCGGCCTCGTGCTGTTCGCGATGGGCGTCTGGACGACGACCGAATGGGTCGTCGTAGGCGCGATCGTGTTCGCCGGCGCGCTGCTTGGCAACAACAACACGCTCATTACGACGGCGGTCATGAACGCCGCGCCCGTCGAACGTCCGACGGCATCCGCCGCGTACAGCTTCCTGCGCTTCATCGGCGGCGCGATCGCGCCTTACTTCGCCGGCAAGCTCGCCGAATGGTACAATCCGCACGTGCCGTTCGTCGTCGGGGGGCGCTTTCGTGCTGGCGGCCGTCGTCGTCATCATGCTGAACCAACGTCACTTGATGCACGTCGACAAAGCCGGCGCGCACTGATCCGCCATCGTTATCGGCCGTTTCCCTGCCTTTCGGGAGACGGCCGTTTTTGATCCCGTGCAACCTTTCCTGTCGGCTGCTCGTCTGGGGAAATGTGCAAGACAAGCCTGACTTGCCTGTTGTCACCGCCGCCGATCGGGCGGCTTCGTGTCAAGGCAACGCAACGCAACCTAGAGAGGAGCATCACTCATGAATCTTAAAAAGAAATCCGTTATTTTTCTGACCGCCGCCGGCATTCTCGGCGCTTCCGCGCTCGCCGGCGCTTCCGGCCTCACGCAGAAGGTCAGCGGCCTCCTGCGCTCCGACATTCAAGTATCCGTCAACGGAGCCGCGTACGGCTCGATTCAGCCGGTCTATATCAACGGGAAGGCTTATGTGCCGCTGCGCGATACCGCCGGCGCGCTGGGCTACGAGCTCACCTGGAATCAGCAATCCAAGCAGTTCGACTTGACGCCGAAGAAGGAGGAGCAGGCGCCCGTGGACGCTTATATTTTGAATACCGGCGTCGTGACGGACGCGCAGACGGCGAACGGCCTGACGAGCTTGAACGTTATGGGCAAAGGCGCGGCAGGAACCTTCGATTGGATCGTCGCCAAGGTGGACAAGGACACGGTCATCGTGGACGAGTCCGGCGCCGCCAAGACGGCTGCCGACCTTAAGGCCGGTTCGCGCGTCGCCGTCGAATACGGTCCGATGGTCGCCTTGAGCTTCCCGGGCCAATCGCATGCGGCCAAGGTCACGCTGCTCGGCGAGCGGTCGATCAAGGAAGATAAAGTCGGCGCCGTCAACAAGACGGACGGCGGCTTCCAGATTCAGCTCGGTTCGGGAACGGGCGATGCAGCCATCTCCAATCTGGTGCTGAACGTCGGCGCGGACACGTTGATCGTGACGTCGATGGGCGAGCCGGTCAAGGCCGAGGATATCAAGGTGGGCGACAAGGTGCTGGCGTACTATGGCCCGGCGACCACGCGCAGCATCCCGCCGCAGAGCGCGGCGGACACGATCGTCGTGCTGCCGGCGGACGCGCAATAACCGAACAGAGGACGCAAGTAATACGAGCTTAAGCGGAACGGTCCCGACGGGGCCGTTTCTTTTTTTGAGCGAGCCTCTGCCCTGCCGTGGGAGCGGCGGATGTGAGGCGGCGCCGATCTTGCTATAATCGATCTACGAGTTTTTATCATCGATCAACGGAAAGAAGCTATGCGAATATGCGAAGATTAAGCGAAAATCACCAGGCCGGCGCGTCTTTGTCCGACGTGAAGCTGTCCCGGGTGCTGTTGTTGTTCAGACCGTACGTCGGCCAGTTGACGTTTATCCTGCTGCTCTCGCTTGCGGCGACGCTGGCCGGGCTGGCAGCTCCCCTCGCCACCAAAGAGCTCGTCGACCAGGCGATACCGCAGAAGGATGCGGGCCTCCTGCTGCTATTCGCGGGACTCATGGCCGCAAGTCCGCTCGTCAAGGGCGTTTTGAACGTCTGGCAGACCCACTTGAACAACAAAGTCGGCCAGAGCGTCATGCGGGACCTGAACGACCGGCTCTTCCGCAATTTGCAGCGGCAGTCGATGTCGTTCTTTACGAGATCTCGAACGGGCGAGATCGTCCAGCGCATCTCGGGCGACGTGCAGGCCGTGCAAGGCGCCATCACGGGCACGATCGTCACCGCGATCACCCAGTTGGTCACCTTGATTGCGACCGTCGTCATCCTGCTTCGGCTCGATTGGCGGCTGGCGCTCGTTTCAATGGTCGTCATTCCGGCGCTGCTGCTGCCTGCCAGGCGAATCGGGGCGCTGCGCAAGTCGCTCCGGCTGCGCGTGCAAACGCTGCGGGGCGAGATGTCTTCCCACCTATCGGAGACGTTCGGCGTGTCGGGCGCGCTGCTGACGCGAATCTACGGACGGGAAGAAGCGCAGGTCCGCAAGTTCGGAGAGATGAACGACACGGTAAAAAGCATGGAGCTGCGGCTCGGCCTCATCGGCAGATGGTACGGGATGGCGGCGGGCGTGTCGAATCCGGTGGCGACGGCGATCGTCTATTTGTACGGCGGCTGGCTCGTCATTCACGGCGGCCTATCCATCGGCTCGGTCATCGCGTTCGCCGCGTTGACCGGCCGCATGTACGAGCCGGTGTCCGGCCTGCTTGGCGTACATCTCGACTTGTCCGCGGCGATGGGGATCTTCCAGCGCATCTTCGAGTATCTCGATCTGAAGCCGGAGGTCGCGGACGCGCCGAATGCCCAGCCGCTGCAAAGAGGGGGCGGACTGGTGGCGTTTGAAGGCGTGTCGTTCGCGTACGCCTCGGGCGGGGCGGCCGTGCTGAAGGAGATCGATCTGACTGCGCGCCCCGGGCAATTGCTCGCGCTGGTCGGACCGAGCGGCGCGGGCAAGACGACGCTGGCGGGCTTAGTGGGCCGGCTGTACGATCCAACGAAAGGGACCGTGAGGATCGACGGCCGTGACGTTCGCGGCGTGACGCTGGCGTCGCTGCGCGAGCAGATCGGCTACGTGACGCAGGAGCCGTTCTTGTTTTACGGCACGATCGCGGACAATCTTCGGTTTGCAAAAGAAGACGCGACGTTAGCGGAAATGGAATCGGCGTGCCGGCAGGCCTATATCCACGACGTGATCGCCGGACTGCCGCAGGGGTACGACACGAAGGTGGGGGAGCGGGGGCATCGGCTCTCGGGCGGCGAACGCCAGCGGATCGCGATCGCGCGGGCGATTCTGAAAAATCCGCGCATTCTCGTGCTGGACGAGGCGACCTCGCATTTGGACTCCCGATCGGAGGCGTACGTGCAGGAGGCGCTCGACAGCCTGATGGCCGGGCGAACGACGATCGCCATCGCGCATCGCCTGTCCACCGTCCGCGCCGCGGACGCGATCGCGGTGATGGACCGCGGCCGCATCGTCGAGTTGGGCGCCCATGAGGAGCTGCTGGAGCGTGACGGCCTCTATGCCAAGCTGTACCGCACGCAGTTCGCGGAGACGCCGGCGGGAGCTGCGGAGTAGTTTGTAAACGCGGCATGGAGGAGCGGCTAAGAAGAGAGGCCAAGGAGGGGCATAACGGGCGGCGATCGTGCCTGTATGCGACTATCGCCGCCAATTCGAGCGAGATGGCGGCGGAGTTAGGGCCCGTATGCGCTTATCGGCGCCTTTCAGAGCGCCTTCGAGGTCGGTGGGGCTGAGATAGCCGAAAAAACCGGCTAACGGAGCCGGGTTCGGGGATGGTGGGGTGAGATAGCCGGAAAAATCGGTTAACGGTCCGGGTACGAGGTTGGTGGGGCCGAGATAGCCGAAAAAACCGGCTAACGGAGGCGGGTACGGGGGCGCTGGGGCAGAGATAGCCGAAAAAGTCGGCTATCTCTGCTCGGCACTTCAGACAATCGGCGGCTCCATGCCTATGTCGGACCATTCCTCGCGCGAAGGTCCGTACAAGCCCGGCACGCGCAAGCCTGCCTGCCGCATCAGCACGGTCATCTGCCCGCGGTGATGCACCTCGTGCTGGATCACGACGCGCAGCGTCAGGCCGTTCGGCCATTGCTCGCCGTACATGTCGCTCGACGCCGCCAGATTCGCGTCCGTCCACTGCCCGCGTACCGCCTCGGCGACCTCGCGCGCGGTCCGCGCATAGGCCGCCGCGATCTCCGCTGCGGACGACGGAACGACATGCTCGTCGCCAGGCGCCGGCAGCGTGAGTCCCGTACGCACCAGCATCTCCTGCGGGCTGCAGGTCAAATGCCAGGCGAGCCGGCCAAGCGTACGGAAGCCTTCGCCTACGCTTTGGGACAGCGACGCATCGGTCAGCTCCTCCAGCAGTTGACGCGTGCCCGCGGACAGTCTTTCCCACTCCTGAATGAAACTCTCGATACGCGTAAACATCATCATCAGCCTCCATGGATCAACGGCTGCCGCCTATCGGTGAAGACGGCCGCTCTGTACGTTGCCCGTCCAGCGTATCACCTTGCCGCTGACAACTGCGTGTCAGCGGCCGGATAGAGCCGCAGCACTTCGGCTGCGCATTCGCGAACGGCCGCGGCCAGTTCCGGCGGCGATACGACGTAAGCGCTCGTGCCGAATCCGAGCAGCCACAGGTGCAGCCAAGGCTCGTCCGGCTGTGCCGAGCGCACGAGCAGGGAGCCATCCGGCAGATCCTCCATGCCGTGCGTGCCGTCGAGCGATCCGAAGTAATCCTCCGCACGCGTCCGCGCGACCGGCGCAAACCGGATAACGATATCCTTGACGCCAGCGCAGGCCCCGTTCGACATATTGCTCCATGTAAGCGGCCGCGATTCCGGTTCCTCCCGGCGCTCGAACGTCTCGTCCGTCCGCGTCAATTCTCTTACGCGGGACAGCCGAAACAATCGGAAATCCTCCCGGATCAGGCAGTACCCGTACACGTACCAGACCAGCCCCTTGAGCACCAAACGAACCGGTTCGCAGCGGCGCTCCGAGCGTTCGCCGGCCATGTCCGTGTAGACGAAGCGTACGATGAACCGATCCCTGACCGCTTCCCGGAGCAGTGCGACCTTCGCCTTGTCCTGCGTGCCGCCGCCCCAAGGGTTAATGTCGATGACCATCTGCTCCGATGCGTCCGCTAGACGGTCATGCTCCGTCCCGGACAGCATCGCGCCGACTTTATCCAGCAGTCTGCCGATCTCCCGTTCTTCCAGCGTCGGCTGGATGCCCTTTAACGCGATGACCATCGCCTGCAGCTCCTCGAGCGTGAGGAACTGTCGCTCCAGCCGGTAACGCTCCATAATCTCGTAGCCGCCGCCTTCGCCTGCATACGAAACGATGGGGATGCCCGCCTGGCAGAGCGTCTCCATATCGCGGTAAACGGTCCGAAGCGACACTTCGAACCGGTCGGCAAGCTCCTTGGCGCCGATCCGCCGCCTGCCCAACATCAGCATCGTAATGGCCAGCAACCGGTCGAGCTTCATGCGGTGATCTCTCCTTTGCGCTTGCCTAGGCGCGCTGCCTTGGCTTGCCCGGTTTCCTGTGTTTGCCCGAGCTCTTGCATCCGGGCTCGATTCGAATCCCCGTCCGGCGCGCCTGCCCTTGCCCCGGCTGCGCGCGGACCCGCGCCGACATCCTGCGCCGGTCCGCCTTCGCCGTCGCCTTGGCCCGCGCCGACTTCCAGCACCGGTCCGCCTTCACCTTGGCCCGCCGGGCTGCCTTCGCCCTCGCTCGCCGAACCGCCCGCAGCTGCCCGCGCGCCGGCCAACTCCTCCAGGAACAAAGCCAGCGGCCGGCTTACATAGGCATCCCTGCGCATGACGAAGTACGTCCGGATCCGGTTATACGGCTCCGGCAGATGATGCACGCGCAGCGCGCCCTCCGCCGCCGCTTTGGCGACGACGCTGAGGGGGGAGCAACGAAATGCCGAGCCCGGCGGATACGCCGCCGACGATCGCCTCCAGCGTGCCGAACTCCATGATCCGGGGCTGCGACCAGGCGCGATCCCTAGTCCAGCTTTCCAACACGGACCGGTAGTAGCAGCCGTCCGTGAACACAAGCATGGGCGCGCCGGCGAGCGTGTCCGTCTCGATATGCTCCGCCGCGGACACCAGGACGATTTCCTCGTCGAACGCGGGCACGGCGACGATCTCGTCCTCCGGCCACGGTCCCGCCAGAAATCCGCCGTCCGCTTCATAGCGCAGCACTTTTTCCAATACGGCCGACGAATGACCCGTCGAGAGCGACAGCTCGACATCCGGATAAAGGCGATGATAGCCGGCGAGCAGCGTCGGCAGCCGCACGGCCGCGCAGCTCTGCGTAGAGGCGATCGCGAGCGGCCCGAGCGGTCCTTCCAGCGACGACACGGCTTTGGCCGCCTCGTCCAGCAGGCCGACGATCCGCCCTGCGTAGTCCAGCAGCAGCTTGCCGTCGCCCGTCAGCGTCATGCCCCGGTTGTGGCGGTGGAACAGCGGCTTGCCCAGATCGGTCTCCAGCTGGCGGATGCGCGCGGTCACGTTCGATTGCACATAACCGAGCTTGGCCGCCGCGGCCGTCACCGTCCCCTCAAGCGCCACAGCCCGAAACACGCGCAAGTCCCCGCTCTCCATTCGCGTCACCCTCCTTTTTAGCTATCACTTTGAATGATGTCAGTCATGATTTATTTCTATTTTATTTGAACGCGCATCGCGATTACAATCGTTTTTATCAAACGAATCCGCGAAGGAGAGAATACCCGATGAATCCCAAAGCCTATGCCTCGCTGATTCTCGTGACCACGTTAACGATGGGGCTCGCGTTTCCGGTCGGCCGGATCGGCCTCGACTATGCGCCGCCTTTTCTGCTGATGAGCATTAGATTCGTGGCTGCCGGTCTGATTATGGCGGCATTCACCGCGCGCCGGCTCAAACCGAAGGACATCTCTTCCTGGCTGCGCATCGCGCTGATCGGCTCGCTGAACTCCGCCGGCGTCATGGGATGCAGCTATTACAGCATGCGGTGGATCACGTCCGGCGAGTCGGCGATCCTCATTTTCGTGAATCCGCTGCTCGTCATCTTGTTCGGCGCGCTGTTCATGAAGGCCAGGTACAGAAGCCTCCAGTGGGCTGGCGTAGCGCTCGGCTTCGCCGGCGTCTTCTGCACGATGGGCGCGCATCTGTCGATGAATCCCGGCACGCTCATCTCGCTGCTCGGCGCCTGCTGCTTCGCTGCGGCATCGCTGCTCGTCAAACGGTGGGGGCAGGCGTTCGACACTTGGGTGCTCACCGGTTACCAGATGCTGTTCGGCGGCATCGTGCTCGGCCTATTGAGCGCGTTGTTCGAGCATCCGCACATCCATTTCGGCAGCGGGTTTTATTTCTCGCTCGTCTGGCTCGTGCTCGTTAACTCGATCCTGCAATTTTCCGGGTGGTCCTACCTGCTTCAGCGGGGCGACCCTGCAAAGACGAACGCGTTCCTGTTTCTGGCGCCGTTCTTCGGCGTCATCGGCGGGGCGGTGCTGATCGGCGAACCGCTCCATGCTTACGTGGCGGCGGGAGGCGCGATGATCTGCGCGGGCATATTTCTGGTCAACTGGCGGGGAACGGCGCCGCGAAGCGTCTCGACGACGGCCCGAGGGGCTTGAATCCGTCGCGCGCCGGTACTTGCAACGGTATGATATAATGGTGAGACTACGATTACGATTACCGGAGGTTGGTTGAAGTGCTGGATCGTCTGCAGGCACTGGCGGACCGATACGAAAAGCTGAGCGAGTTATTGTGCGACCCGGACGTGATGAACGATTCGGCCCGGCTGCGCGCGTATGCGAAGGAACAATCGGACCTGCAAGAGCCGTATCAGGCTTACGTGGAATATAAGCAAGTGTCGGAGCAACTGACCGACGCCAAGGCGATGCTCGAAGACAAGCTGGACGACGAGATGAAGGCCATGGTCAAAATGGAGATCGAGGAGCTCGCCGCCCGCAAAGAGGAACTGGAGGAGCTGGTGCGCGTCCTGCTGCTGCCCAAGGATCCGAACGACGACAAGAACGTCATCGTCGAGATCCGGGGCGCGGCCGGCGGCGAAGAGGCGAACCTGTTCGCCGCGGAGCTGTACCGGATGTATGCCAAGTACGCCGACAGCCAGGGCTGGCGCACCGAGCTGCTCGAAGCGAGCGTGAGCGACCTCGGCGGCTTTAAGGAAGTTATTTTCACCATCAACGGCCAGGGCGCTTACAGCAAGATGAAGTTCGAGAGCGGCGCCCACCGCGTGCAGCGCGTGCCCGAGACCGAGTCCGGCGGCCGGATTCATACGTCGACCTCGACCGTCGTCGTCATGCCGGAGGCCGAAGAACTGGACATCGAGATTTTGGACAAAGACATCCGCGTGGATACGTTCTGCTCGAGCGGCGCAGGCGGACAGTCGGTCAATACGACCAAGTCGGCCGTGCGCGTGACGCACATCCCGACCGGCATTATCGCCACCTGTCAGGACGGCAAGTCCCAGAACGACAACAAGGCGAAGGCGCTTCAGGTGCTCCGCACCCGGATCATGGACATCAAGATTCAGGAGGAGACCGCCAAGTACGCGGGCGAGCGCCGCGAGAAGGTCGGCACCGGCGACCGCAGCGAGCGCATCCGTACGTACAACTTCCCGCAGAGCCGCGTCACCGATCACCGCATCGGCCTGACGCTGCACAAGCTCGACTCCGTGCTGAACGGCGAGATGAACGAGATCGTGCAGGCGCTGTCGATCGCGGAGCAGGCGGAGCTGCTCGAGAAGGAAGGCATGGCGTCGAGTCATTAAAATGAAGTCGAGTCATTAAAGTGAATTTGAAGACATCTCACCTTTAACGGGTCGGCTGTCTTCTTTTTTTTGGATTTATGTGCCGGCGAATGCCGTTTCCCGAAATGAAGTTTTGGGTAAAAATTGGAAATACCTCTTCCTTGAATATCTTTGAAGAGAGGCGAGAGGTAGGTTAAATTCCGAAGGATGTTAGGAGTGAAAGGATGATCATTCGTGTAGCAAGCGGGGCGGCCGTACTGCTTCTGGGAAGCGCGCTTCTCGGCGCATGCGCAGACAAGGAACCGTCCGCGGTGAATACGCCGACCGGCGGCAGCGTGGCCGAAGCTGCGGTGCAGTCGGATTCCGCCGAGCGTCCATCGTACTTGCCTGCGGGATTTCCGCTGCCCGACGATGCCGATATTCGCACGTCTCACCAGGAAACGACGGACGGCAAACGCTCCGTGCTGCTTATTTTCGCAACCAAGAAGAGCATGGATGAGGTTTCGGCCCTGTACAAAGATTACTTCAATGCCGAGCTGGGCGAGAATGCCGTCCAGACGGTCGACGACAAGAACCTGATCATACAGGGGAACAGTAAAACCGAAAAAGAAACGTGGTCGATGATCGGGGGCCCGCTGGCCGCGGAAGACGGCGTCGTGGAGCTCACGTTGACCTGGACGGAAGTATAGCTTGCTGCAGTGGCAGAAATAAACAAAAAGAGCTCTTGCGTTTAACGGCGCAGGAGCTCGTTCTTGTTTGCGGAAGTTTGGGGGAGAAACGCTGCTTGATCAAAGAACTCGGCTTTAGAGGGATCCGTTGATTAAACGGTCGAGTCTGGCCGTCGTGTCGTCCTCCGCCGAAGGCATATTGACGATTACCGTCAAATGAGGCGCGTTCGACACGGTGAAGGCCGCTTGTTCGAAGACGAGCAGCCCCGCAGACGGATGATAGTTGCGCTTCGTGCCCTCCGGCCCGTTTAGAACGTCGTGCGTCGGCCACCACTCGCGGAATTCGGCGCTCTCGCGGGTCAGCTCTTCGATCATCGCCAGCCACCAGGGATCTCCGGCGAATCTGGCGTATCCCGCGCGAAACTGAGCCAGCCGATGGCGTGCATGCGGCTCCCAGCCTTCGCGGAGCAGCTCGCGTACGTACGGCGAGGTGAATGTCCGCCATACGGTATTGCGATCACGCTGAGACATTGACCCATAATCGCCATAAATCAGGCAGGCAGGCCGGTTCCAGGCCACGACGTCCATCCGCTGATCGGTCGCGAGGGCCGGGCTGGGCGCCTGCAGCTCGAGAAACCGCCATAGCGTTCGCGGCACGGCTCCGTCGTCAGGCTGCGGATCGGCCGGGAGCTGCCGCAGCGCGAGCAGGTATAGATGCCTTCGCTCGGTCGCGTCGAGCCGGAGCGCTGCCGCGATGCTGTCCAGCACCTGGGCGGAGGCCTGGATATCGCGCGCTTGCTCCAGCCACGTGTACCAATCCGCGCTGACGCCGGCCAGCAGCGCCACTTCCTCTCGCCGCAGTCCGGGCGTGCGCCGTCTGCCTCCGCCGGGCAGTCCGACCTGCTCCGGGGACAGTCTGGCTCGCCTTGTCTTCAGAAACAGCGCGAGCTCGCGCTGCCGCTGGTCGTTTACAGGTTCCATGGCTGGCTTCACTTCCTTTTCGGCGAAGCGACATGATCCGGGGAGTGGCGCTCCCGGGATAAACCCTCCGCTTACGCATGCGTCAGCATCATTATAAACTGACCGGGATGCGGATGGCGACCGAAGCCGTCCGGAAAACGGGAGGGAACGAACAATGGAAACTGTCGCTCAAACGGGCGTTTGGCGCGAAACCAAGCAAGGCAGGGCCGCGCTGCTGCTCGGCCTGTCGCTTGGCTACTTCATGGTGCTGATGGACACGACGGCGCTTGGCGTCGCGCTGCCCGCGATCCGCGCCGATCTGGGCGGAGGCTTGTCGGGCCTGCAATGGGTGGTCAATGCGTACACGATCGTTTTCGCGGGACTGCTGATGTCCATGGGCGCGCTCGCCGATCGGCTCGGCGCGAAGCGCGTCTACTCGGCCGGGCTGGCCGTGTTTCTCGCCGCATCGGCGCTTTGCGCCGCTTCGCCTTCGCTTGGCGCGCTCGTCGGATTTCGCGCCGTGCTGGGCGTCGGCGGGGCAGCCTTGCTTCCCGCTTCGCTCGCGCTGCTGGCCAAGTCATACCCGCAGCCGGCCGCGAGGGCGAGGGCGCTCGGCATCTGGGCGGCGACGACGGGGGCGGCTATGGCGATCGGCCCCGTCGCGGGAGGCTTGCTCGCCGACAGCTGGGGCTGGAGGAGCATTTTCCTGATTAATGTACCGCTCGCCGCCGTCAGTCTGGCCGTCGTCGGGCGACTGGCGGGCGCCGATGCCGGACGCGGGCAGCGCGGCCTCGATCCGGCCGGACAAGCGACCTGCATTGCGGCGATCGCTTCGCTCGCCTATGCGCTGACCGAGGGCCATGCGCGTGGATGGACGTCGCCGGCCGTACTGGGCGCTTTCGTTTTGTTTGCGCTCGCGTCGGCGGGCTTTGCGGCAGTGGAGTCGCGGGGGGCGGGCGCCGCTGCTGCCGCTTCGTCTTCTCAAGGTACCGACAGTGTCTGCCGGCATGCTGGCCGGACTTCTCGTCAACGTCGGCTTGTCCGGCGTGCTGTTCGCGCTGCCGCTCTACTTTCAGCAGGCGCGGGGTTACGAGGCGCATGCCGCGGGTCTGGCGCTGCTGCCGATGACGATCCCGCTGGCGTTCAACCCGATATTGACAGGGCGAATCGTCGGCCGTGTCGGCGCAAGACTGCCCATGGCCGCGGGCTTCGCGCTGTGCGCGACGGGCGTGCTGACCCTGGCGGCGGCGACGGGAGAGACCGGCTACGTCGGTCATTTGATCGGCTTGCTGCTCGTCGGCTTCGGCACCTCCCTCGCCATTCCTTCGCTGATGGCCGCCGTGATGGCCGCTTCGCCGCCCGAGTGGACTGGATCGGCCTCCGGCGCGCTGAACGCCTCGCGTCAGCTGGGCGCCACGCTCGGCGTCGTGCTGATGGGCGCCTTTCTCGGACAGGCAGGTTCGACGGAAGCCGGCATCCGATCCGGTTTTGTCGCGCTGGGGCTCGTCCTGTCGGCAGGTGCGATCTTGGCGTGGTCCATGATCGGGAGGGGAGCGGCGGCGATAGATGTCCAGGTGGTAGGCACGGCTTTATACCGGCATACGAGTAACGAACAAAGTTCCGCTATCGTGCCGCAAAAGCTCGCTCCCGTGCAAATAGAGGTCAAAAGTTCCGCTATCGCAACTCATTAAGAACATCCTCGCTCGTATAAAAGAAGCGGCATGTGGTACCATGGCGGTATATCATAAGTCCGGAATGGTTGATTTATTCGGCTAAGGAGGACGGCATGGAAAGAGGACGAACGTACGGCGAAGCGTGGAAGGCCGGGGCTCGGCGGTTGGCGGAGGCAGGCGTCGACGATACGGAGGCCGAGGCAGGGGCGGAGTTGCTGATCTTGCACGTACTCGGGATCGGCAAGGCCGAGCTGCTGCGGGATTTGCGGGAGCTCTTCCCGGAGGCGAAGCGGCAAGCGTGGGAGACGATGCTGGCGCGGAGGGCGGCAGGGGAGCCGGCGCAATACGTGACCGGCGAGCAATATTTTTACGGCAGGCGATTCGCAGTGACCCCTGCGGTGCTGATCCCGAGGCCGGAGACGGAGCTGCTGGCCGAAGCGGTGCTTGAAGAGGCGGCAAGGCTCGTCGCAGCGCGAAAGGCAAGGCGAAACGAGGAGCTGGCAGAGGCGGAAGGCTTCGACGGAACGGGCGAGAGCGCCGACGGGATGGCGGCCTCGGACGATGCACCGAAGATGGAGCTGCGCGTGCTGGACGTCGGCACGGGCAGCGGCGCGCTCGCGGTCACGCTGAAGCTGGAGCAGCCAGGCTGGCAAGTGACCGCCAGCGATCTGTCGCCGGACGCGCTCGAAGTAGCGGCAGGCAACGCGGCTGCGCTCGGCGCGAGCGTCCGCTTCGTGCAGGGCGATTTGCTGGCGCCGTTTCTGGCAGGGGGCGCGCATGCGGGCGAGCGGATCGATATTCTTGTTTCCAATCCGCCGTATATTCCTTCGTCGGACTTGCCCGGCCTGCAAGCGGAAGTGCGCGAGCACGAGCCGCATCTTGCGCTGGACGGCGGGCCGGACGGGCTGGCGCCCTACCGCCGGATGGCCGAGCAGTTGAGCGGGCTGACGGAGCTGCCTGCGATGGTCGCCTGGGAGGTCGGCATCCACCAGGCGGTGCAGGCGGCCGCGCTTCTGCGCGAGGCCGCCGACTGGGACGAGATTCGCGTCGTCCGCGATTATGCCGGTATCGACCGTCACGTGCTCGCGCTTCGTTTCTAAAAAAACAAAATATAGATTGCTAGGTTTACAGATTCGGGAGAAGGACATAATGAGGACTAAGCCGTTCCGGAACGCATCGGCCGCACCGACGGGTGCGCACAAGGAGCGAGAACGATGCGTGGTCTTCGTCATTATGGTCCTTTTCTTTTTCTTCTTCTTATCGGTCTGTCAGGATTTTCTACGTTGGCAGTGAACCGCGCCTCGGCGGATGCCGAAGGCGACGATACGATACCGAACCAGGCGATCCGCATCCGGATCATCGCCAATTCGGACAGCGATCGCGATCAGGCGATCAAACGCAAAGTACGCGACGACGTCTCCGCGTTGATCGAATCTTGGGGCGAGATGCCCGCTACGATTGAAGAAGCGCGTGCGCTCATCCGTTCACGGCTCGCGGACGTCGAGGCTGTGGCGGACAAGTCGCTGAAGGGTTCCAAAGCCGGTTACGGCGAAAAAACGGAGCTTGCGGTCGTGGACTTCCCGGCCAAAACGTTCGAGGGCAAGACGTATCCGGCGGGACAGTACGAAGCGCTTCGGATTACGCTTGGCAAGGGCGGCGGCGCCAACTGGTGGTGCGTGCTTTTCCCGCCGCTGTGCCTGGCGGCGTCGGTCAAGGCGGACGACCAGGCCGCGTCCAGCGAGAAGCAGCCTGCCAAGCAGACGACGGTCGCGCAAAAGAACGACCAAGGCAACGCTGCCAAGATCAAGCAAGCGTCCGCGAACGCAGCACAGGAGGACGGCGTCATCGCCGCGGCCTTGCCGGCCGAGAAGCCGAAGGCCGAGTTCTTCCTGCTCGTCCTGCTCGAGAAGCTGTTCAGTTTCATCGCCTCGTTGTTCTCCTGAGCGCTGTGATATAATCGTCCTAACTTGACTGAACGCGAGGGACGGACATGCATACGAAGACGAAATATTGGACGCCGGCGGACGGGGATGCCGGCTTGAACGAAGCCGCCGCGGCGATTGCCGCAGGCGGCGTCGTGGCGTTTCCGACCGAGACGGTGTACGGGCTCGGGGCGGACGCGCGCAGCGAAGCCGCCGCGGAGCGGATCTTCGCGGCCAAAGGGAGGCCTTCGGACAATCCGCTGATCGTGCATCTGGCGGATGCGGCGGACGTGGACGCGCTGGCCGCCGAGGTGTCGCCGCTGGAGCGGACGCTCATGGCCGTCTTTTGGCCGGGGCCGCTCACGCTCGTACTGCCCGTGCGGCCCGGGGCGGTAGCGGCCCGCGTGACTGCGGGGCTCGACACGGTTGCCGTGCGCGTGCCGGCGCACGAGATCGCGCGGCGGCTGATCGCGGCCGCGGGCTGCCCGGTCGCGGCGCCCAGCGCGAACCGCTCGGGCCGGCCGAGCCCGACGCTCGCGAGCCATGTGCGCGACGACCTCGACGGGCGCATCGACGGTCTGCTCGACGGCGGCCCGACCGGCGTCGGCGTGGAGTCGACCGTCGTCCGCGTGCTAGGCGGCGACGTGCACATCCTGCGGCCGGGCGGCGTGACGGCCGAGCAGCTGCGCGAGGCGGCGGGCGCAGCGGCGCGCGTCTTGGTCTCCGCCGGCGATGTGGCAGCGGCGGGCGCCGGTTCAACCGGTATCGCCGGTGACGAAGCCGGCGCCGCGCGTGCGACAGACGCGGCCGTGGCCAATCCGGCTGTGGCATTTGCCGCGGGCGCGCCGCGCTCGCCCGGCGTGAAGTACGCCCATTACGCCCCGCGGGGCGTAATGGCGATTGCCTCCGGCGCGCCCGAGGCCGTGCGCGCCGCGGTGCAAGCCGCCGTCGACGAAGCGCGGCGGCGCGGCGAGCCTGCCGGCGTGCTGTGCTGCGACGAGCACGCCGGATCTTACCGCGCGGACGCCGTCATCGCGCTGGGTCCGCGCGCGGAGCCGGCCGTCGCCGCGCAGGCGCTGTACGCGGCGCTGCGCGAATGCGACGCGCGCGGCCTGCGGTTCATCGCGGCCGAAGCCTTCCCGGAGGAAGGCATCGGGGCCGCGCTCATGAACCGCATGCGCAAGGCGGCCGGCGGCCGCGCGCTGCCCGTCTGAGCGGCGCCGCCTTCGGGCGCAGCAGCTCAATTAAGGCTCGTCGCTAGCGGCGAGCCTGTCCGCCCGGTACGCTGCTCCGCTCTCCCGCTTCCGCCCGTACAGAACTCGCAGCTTCGACATGCCTCTGGCTCTCCTTCTGGCTCAAACCGGTTCCCCTTGCCTTCGTCGGGTCATGTTCGCCGCCTTGTCCGCATATGCTCCCTATATCGGGCTAGCTGGACAAGGGGGCTAAAGCATGGAATGGTCTGCGGCGGCGGGGCATTTGATTACGATCGGCATTATGGCGGTCGCGCTCGGGATGGATGCCTTCTCGCTCGGCATCGGAATCGGGCTGAAGGGCGTCCGCAAGCTGGACGTGCTCAAACTGAGCGCCTTGATCGCTTTGTTCCACGTTCTGATGCCGCTCGGGGGGCATGCTGACTGGACATTACGTAAGCGGACTACTGGGCGGCGTCGCCACGTCCGCGGCGGGCGCGCTTCTGCTGCTGCTCGGCGGCCATATGGTGTACAGCGCGATCCGCGGCGAGTCCGTTTCGTCGATCAGCCATCGAACGTTTTGGGGCATGCTCGTTTTCGCGCTCAGCGTGAGCATCGACGCCTTTTCGGTCGGCGTCTCGCTAGGGATGTTCTCGGCGCATATGATGTTCACGGTACTCCTGTTCGGATTCGTTGGCGGCGCCATGAGCGTGCTGGGACTGCTGCTCGGGACGCGGGTAAGCCAGTCGCTCGGAGGCTACGGAGAAGCGTTCGGCGGGGTGATTTTGTTTGCGTTCGGCCTGCTGTTTTTGATATAACTAGTTCACTATAAAGTCGACGGGGCAAATGTCCGTCCGAACGAGGAGGCTAGGATGATGCGGCGTATATTGATGGTGTGCACCGGGAATACATGCCGGAGTCCGATGGCCGAAGCCCTGCTGCGCGATTGGGCGAGGCGGACGGGCACGGAGATGGAGGTGCGGTCGGCCGGGGTATCTGCCCAGTCGGGCATGCCGATCTCCGCGAATGCGGCGGAGACGTTGAAGCGAGGCAATGTCGCGCTGCCCGGCGCTTCGACGAGGCTCGACCGGGGGGACGTAGAGTGGGCGGATCTCATCCTGACGATGACCGCCTCCCACAAGCGCGCGATCGCGGAGCGGTATCCGCACGCGTCGTCCAAGACCTATACGCTGAAGGAATACGCGCGGCAGAGCGAGGCGCTGCTGCCCGATCTGCAGGAGATGGACCGCCTCCATGCGGAATTTCAGGTGGCGCTGGCGCTCGGCAAGCCGTTTCCCGAACAGGACAAGCGACGCTTGACCGAGCTGTCGCGGCGCGCGCCCGATCTGGACATCGCGGATCCGTACGGCGGGCCGCTCGCGGTATACGAGGCTTGCGCGAGGGAGATTCGCGAGTCGATCGAGCGGGCTTTCGGCGGGCGGCAGGCTGCTGATTGAAGGATATAGGATTGCGTAAATGACCTTATTGAACGGCAAAGCGCCGCTTGCTCCGTGTTATGGAGCGAGCGGCGCTATTTTAATGCGAATCCCGCAGCTTCGCGACCTCTTCCTGCGGCAGATCGAGCAGGTCGGCGATCTGGCCCGGCGTAAAGCCCTTGGCTAGCAGCTTGCGCACGCTCTCGGCGCGGCCGGCTTCTATGCCTTTTTCTTTTCCCTTTTCCAGACCTTCCTCCAGACCTTCCTCGTAGCCCCAGCGCTTCCATGCAGGCATCAATTCCATAACGCGTTCGGCCTCCTCCGGATCGCGAGCCTGAAGCTCGCGCAATATGGACCGGTCCTCTTCGGGTTCGGGCCGGTAGTAGAGATCCGCAATCGACATGACGAGCGCCAGTTTGGCGTCGTCCAGCTTCGGATGCAGCCTCGCCAGCATTCTAAGGTAAGCCAGTCGGAGCTCGCGTCTGTCTCTTTCATTATAACCCATCCGTGACAACAGCGCAGCGGCTACAGGATTGTCCGACTTGGCGAAGCGCCGCCAATCCAGGCGAGCGAGCTCCAGCTTGCGGTAGCGGAACTCCACGATGCTCTCCTTCCCGAAGTGCATCCAATATCCGCCGGGCTCGTCTCTTGCACGGCTTCCTGTGAAAATGGCTACGGGGGAGAATCACCTTATAGGATTTGCGGTGACGTTCCAGCAGTCTTGCGAAGTACAGGAACATTCGCTCCCCGAAATCCGCTTGCGCATAGGATTGGGGCTCCAGATGAATGAGAATGAACGCGTTTCTGCCTCGCAGGCGAACCTCGACAAGCAAATCCACCGTACGTTTCTCCCCTCCGACGACGTCCACCAATAGTTCCTGCATGAGGAAGCGCGTACATGAGAAGTCGATTAAACGATAAAGCTCGGGAAAAAACAAAGCCATGAATTCGGCGAAAAAAGCTTGCAGCAGCTTTTTGAATGCTTCGTCGTGCGGCGCCATATCGAATCGTCACGCTCCCCCCGGAAAATAGAAAAGCGCCGCAAACTCTCGTATGAGAGCGTGCGGCGCATGCTTTGCGACCGTATTCTTGACATCAGTTTAACAGGCGCGCGGCAGCGAAGCAACTCCCGGCATCCATCAAATTTCTTCATTCCAGTCCGGACCCTTGTCCTCGTAAACCTCGGCCTCGCCGATCCCGTCCGCCATGTCGTACTGCTCCTCGTTCGCGGCGCTCTGGATGTCCTCCGAGCTGACGGATAAATAGAGGTAGCCGTCCTCGCGGCTTTTGCGCAGCGCCTTTTCCTTCATGAACTTCGGGCTGGCATCCCCTGCTTCCTCGTCGTAGACGAGGATGATGCCTTCCGTTTTTCTCAGGAGCAGGTCGTCCCGCGCCGTAAACTGCCAGGGGCCGCTGTAGGGCTGCTTGCTTACCGCGGCATAATAGTCGACGTTTTTCAGGATCCCGCGGTAATATTCCTGCTTGTCCTCGCTCCACTTTTCCTCTTGGCCCTCGAACGCCGTCAGGATCGAGAGACGCAGCTGCGGATAATCTTTTTTCAGCGCGATGACCGATTCGCAGGCCCACAGGTCGACGCCGTACTGGCCGGGCGTGATGACCCACTCGAGACCTTCCTCGATCAGGGGGGATGAGCTTGGACTCGATGGCCTTGCGTATGAAAGGGATTCCTTTGTGTTTTTGTCCGAAAATGCCGAGCTCGTGCGCGCGGTATCCGGTAATCAGCAGATTGTTCATGCTTGCTCCTTACTGAACCGTCGTAAGCCTTGATAAGGTTGATTATAGTCTATTTTCGATTGACTTCGGCATTTTCCTTCGCTATGATGTAGCTACAAGTTGCAGTTCCGGTGTAACTGGCGACACAAGTGGGGTTAACCACAGTGGAGCATCGGAATGTCGGCCGGTCGCCTGGGCAGAGAGCAGCGTGCTTTAAGCACGCGTGCTCTTTTTCGTCTTTTTTGCGGCAAATTCGGTATAATACATCTGACAATCAAGGGAGGTAGGTACAGTCATGATCATCGCTATCGGCGCCGACCACGCGGGTTATCGTCTCAAGGACGTCATCGTCCCGTTCCTGGAAGCGCAGGGTCACCAGATTATCGATCTCGGATGCAATTGCGCGGATTCGGTGGATTATCCGGATTATGCCGTGCCCGTATGCGACAAAGTCGTCCGCGGAGAAGCGGACAGAGGGATCCTGATCTGCGGCACCGGGATCGGCATGTCGATCGCGGCGAACAAGACGCCGGGCATCCGCTGCGCGCTCGTGCACGACCTGTTCTCGGCCAAGGCTACGCGCGAGCACAACGACACCAACGTGCTGGCGATGGGCGAACGCGTCGTCGGTCCTGGCGTCGCCGAGGAGATCGTGCGCGTCTGGCTGGACACGCCCTTCTCCGAAGGGCCGCGCCATGTCGGCCGGCTGAACAAGGTGAAGGCGATCGAAGAGCAGCAGGCACTTCATCCTTGAACGGACCGGGAGGCGCGATGCGACGATGACTGACCAAGACCAAGCGTTGCCCGTCGCGGGCCAAGTCGAAAAAGCGCTGTCCGAGCTGGCCGAAGTCGCGGCTTTGGGCGCGGGGCAGATCGTCGTGCTGGGCGTCAGCACGAGCGAAGTGCAAGGCCGCCGGATCGGTACGTCCGGAGCGCCTGCCGTCGCCCGGGAGATCTACGAAGGCGTGCGGCGCGTCCGCGACCGGAAGGGTTTCGAGACGGTGTGGCAATGCTGCGAGCACTTGAACCGCGCGCTTGTGACCGAGCGAAGCTTGGCCGCGGCCCGGGGCTGGACGATCGTATCGGCTGTGCCGGTTCCGAAGGCCGGCGGCTCCATGGCGGCCTATGCTTACGGCCAATTGACGGATCCTTGCCTCGTCGAGGCCGTCTCCGTCGATGCCGGGCTCGATATCGGCGAGACGCTGATCGGCATGCACCTGCGCCCGGTCGCCGTGCCGGTAAGACCGTCCGGCCGCTGGATCGGCGAGGCGCGCGTGACGATGGCTTACGCGCGGCCGAAGCTGATCGGCGGCGAGCGCGCGGTGTACGCGCCGCCTGCGACGCAGGCGCCTCCGTCGGGCACCTGCGACTGAGTCGCCGTGGCCCGGCGTGCCGAGATAGCCGGAAGAACCGGCTAACGGCGCGCTAACCGGCCGAATCCGGCCGAGATAGCCGGAAAAACCGGCTAACGGCGCGCCGAACCGCCGCATCTGGGCCGAGATAGCCGGAAAAACCGGCTAACGGCGCGCTAACCGGCCGAATCCGGCCGAGATAGCCGGAAAAACCGGCTAACGGCGCGCCGAACGGCCGCATCTGGGCCGAGATAGCCGGAAAAACCGGCTAAAGTCACGCCGAACGGCCGCATCTGGGCCGAGATAGCCGGAAAAACCGGCTAACGGCACGCCGAACCGCCGCATCTGGGCCGAGATAGCCGGAAAAACCGGCTAACGGCGCGCTAACCGGCCGAATCCGGCCGAGATAGCCGGAAAAACCGGCTAACGGCGCGCCGGGCCTCGCGAACGCCAACGCCTTTTCACCCAACCATCCCTTACAAATACAAATAATCACTTTCCATATTCCTAAGGAGGACCACCCATGACCGCCAATCTGCGCAAGCAAGATCCCGAGATCGTCAAAGCCCTTAACCTCGAGCTCGGCCGCCAACGCGACAACCTCGAGCTGATCGCATCCGAGAACATCGTAAGCGAAGCCGTTCTTGAAGCCATGGGCACCGTGCTCACGAACAAGTACGCCGAAGGGTACCCGGGCAAGCGTTACTACGGCGGCTGCGAGTACGTCGACATTCCCGAGGAGATCGCGCGCAATCGCGCCAAGGAACTGTTCGGCGCCGAGCATGCCAACGTGCAGCCGCACTCCGGCGCGCAGGCGAACCTCGCCGTCTACCTCGCCGCGCTGCAGCCCGGCGACACCGTGCTCGGCATGAACCTGGCGCACGGCGGTCATCTGACGCACGGCAGCCCGGTCAACGCATCGGGCATCCTGTACAACTTCGTCGCTTATGGCGTTGACGAGTCGACGTTCACGATCAACTACGACGAAGTCCGCAAAGCCGCGTTCAAGCACCGTCCCCGCATGATCGTCGCCGGCGCGAGCGCTTATCCGCGTATTATCGACTTCGAAGCACTCGGTCAGATCGCCAGCGACGTAGGCGCGCTGTTCATGGTCGACATGGCGCACATCGCCGGTCTCGTGGCAGGCGGCCAGCACCCGAGCCCGGTGCCGCACGCGCACTTCGTCACGACGACCACGCACAAGACGCTGCGCGGCCCGCGCGGCGGCCTGATCCTCTGCACCAAGCCTTGGGCGGCGGCCATCGACAAGGCCGTATTCCCCGGCACGCAGGGCGGCCCGCTTATGCACACGATCGCGGCCAAGGCCGTTGCGCTCGGCGAAGCGCTGCAGCCGTCCTTCAAGGACTACGCGGCAAACGTCGTGACCAATGCCAAGGCGCTTGCCGAGTCGCTGACCGCTGAGGGCATCAACCTGGTCTCCGGCGGCACGGACAACCACCTGATGCTCGTGGACACTCGCAACCTGAACATTACGGGCAAGGATGCCGAGCACGTGCTCGACTCCGTGGGCATTACCGTCAACAAGAACGCGATCCCGTTCGATCCGACGAGCCCGTTCATCACGAGCGGCATCCGCATCGGCACGCCGGCCGTTACTTCGCGCGGCATGGACGCCGCGGCGATGAAAAAGATCGGCCAAGCGATCGCCATCACGCTGAAGAACGCCAAGGATGAGACCAAGCTGGAAGAAGCGCGCAAGCTGGTACGCGAGCTCGCCGCGCAATATCCGCTGTACCAAGGTCTTGAATACTAAGATAAGTACCGTCCAAGTCTCCTAAAAACAGGTACAGGCGCCCAATTTTGACCTTTCGAGGTCGAATTGGGCGCCGTTTGTTTGACGATTCGGGGCATTCGGTATAAACTAAGTGTACGCTTAATTCCCGGTATCGGCCGGGAAACGGGGGGAACCGAATCTTTATGGGGCGAATTGAAGCCTTTATCAGGCTTCATAGGGTACCATCTTATCCGAGTCCGTCAGCTAACCTCGTAGGCAGTGGATGGGTCACATCTAATTTATTGAAGCTTGAATGACCCTCGCCGGGTCTTTTGGCGTCTCTACAAGACCCCTCTGTCTGGCTAAGCGTATTGCGCGCGCCTGATGCAGAAGGGTCTTTTCTGTCCTTCGGGGCGTGTCGACTTTAGACCGGGAGAAGGAGGAATTCACGTTGGCCATGCCGGAATTCGCCAGAAACATGGACCAAGACGCTGCCGCTCCTGTTTGCACGACCGCGAATACGTATTATCATAGCCTCATCGACTGGGGCGACGCGAACGATCCGCTCCGCAAGCTGCTGTCCCCATCCCTGCCGGCGGCCGGCGGCAAGGGGATCTGGGGCGCCTCGGACGACGAAGCCGACTATTTGGCCCAAGGTTATCGCCATAAGTTTCGGACGTCCGCGTTTCTGATGCTTCCCGAGACGGAGGCCGAAGAGGGCATTTCGCCAGCGCTTGAATATGTAGCGGCCCACCCGGAGATCCGGCAGGTGATCCTGGCCGGCGGCGACTGCTTCAAACTTCCCACGCTCAAGTTGCGCAGGCTGATCCAGAATCTGCGGGCGATCCCCCATGTGGGGATCATTCGTCTTAGCACGCGCATGCCGGTCATGGATCCGATACGCATCTCGGACGACCTCGGCTTGCTGCGATTGATCCGCGAATTTTCCACGCCTTCGAAGCCGCTGTACCTGATGGCGCACATCCATCATCCCCGAGAGATGACGGATCAAGCGATCCGGGCGTTTCGCTCGCTCGGCGACGCCGGGGCCGTCATCGTGAACCGGACGCCGATCCTGGGCGGGATCAACGACGCGCCGGAGCTGCTGGGCGAACTGCTGGAGCGCCTCGAGCTTGCGGGCGTGACGCCCTATTACTTTTTCGTCGATCGTCCGAGCGAGGCGAGTGCCGAGTTTGCGGTGCCGCTGGCCAAGGCGTACCGGCTGGTCGAGGAAGCCAAGCTGACGACGGCGGGACTCGGGCGGCGTGCGCGCCTCGCGATCAATCATGACGCGGGCTTCACCGAGGTGCTGGCCGTCGAGGGCGGCAAAGCCTATCTGAAGTTCCATGCTTCGCCTGACGACGACGCGGGCAAGTTCATCACGGCGGACTGTCCCGAAGACGCGCTGTGGCTGACCGAACTGCCGGGCAGCGAATCGAAGATCGGGGCGCTGCGGATCGATTGGACGGACTCCGAAGATTACGGGCTCCATACTTCTTACGTCAAGCGGCCTTATCAGATCGGGGACTGACCGACAGCCTTTCGCGCCATACATTCGGCTTTGCCTTTCGAGGCGGGCCGGATGTATATTTATTTTACGGATACTCGCGCGTCTTCGGGGGAAATGTTGAAACGGTCGGCCTGCGTCCGCGTAATACATTACATAGCCGCGAACAAGCGGACAAGAGGAGGATTCGTGTAAATGTCTATTTTCAAACGGCTGCGCGATCTCACGCTGTCTAACGTATATGCCCTGATCGAAAAGGCGGAAGACCCGGTCAAAATGACCGATCAATATCTGCGCGACATGGCGGAGGATCTTGAGGATGCCGAGAAGGCGGTCGCAGCCCAGATCGCGATCGAGAAACGCTTCAAGCAGTTGTACGAGGAGCAATCGGCGCTCGTCGCCAAACGCGAGGAGCAGGCGAATATCGCGGCGCAGGCCAAGAATATTGACCTGGCCCGTCGCGCGCTCGAAGAGAAGAAAGCTGCTGAGATTAAAGTCGGCGAGTACAAAGCCAGCTACGAGCAGAACAAGCAAGCCGCGGACAATCTCCGCCTGAAGCTCGACGAGATGCGCAAGCAGTTCACCGAGCTGAAAAACCGGCGCGAGACGCTGGTTGCCCGCGCCAACGCGGCGAAGGCGCAAGCCGGCATCAACAAGGCGATGGCGGGCTTCGGCACCGACACCGCGATGTCGGGACTCAGCCGGATGGAAGAGAAGGTACGGCAAATGGAAGCGCACGCCGAGGCGACCGAAGAGCTCAGCCAGTCCAAGGGCAAGTCGCTTGACGACGAGTTCGCGGCGCTTGGCAAGGACAAAGCGGTCGAGGATGAATTGGCGGCTTTGATGAAAAAATACGAGAGCTAAGGCGATCGAAGAGGACTCCCCCCGCGGGGTCCTTTTTTTCAAACGCCCATCTAAGCTAAAATAAGGTAGGAATTTCATGGCGCCTCCGAAACGGAGCGCTTCGGGCGGCTCGTTCCCGCGGGGGACGGGGAACCGCCCGGTTTATCCGCGGGAGGAGAGACGTTAACAGTGACGATTGAAAACGTGGTCGGCACGCTGCTGTGGACGGCGGCGGGCGCGGTGCTTCTGTTCATTCTCATGGGCATCGACGCTTATTTTACCAAGTACAAGGACATGGCCGAGATGAAGCGGGGCAACACGGCGGTAGCTGTCCGCTTCGTATTGAAGCTTGTGGCGCAGGGGTATATCCTTTCCCGCTCGATCGTGACGTCCGACGATCTTGGGGAGGCGCTGCTCGTTTCCTTCATTTCGTTCGTGATTCTGTTCGTGCTTGAGTGGATCGTCGAGCTGGCGTTCCGGAAAATCGGGGACTTGCGCTTGGACGAAGGCGTACGGGACGGCATCGTAGGGCACGGGCTGATCGCGGGCTCCCTGCATCTGGTCGGTGCGATGATCATCGGCTCGTGCCTGTAAGGCTGCGGGAGAGGAGGACAAGAGATGAGCCTGTTCAAACGGGTTAAAAATATTTTGAAAAAAGCCGAGCCGCTTCCGCAAGAGCGAAGCGTATTGACGATGGGCCCCGGGGACGTATGCGAGGTGTCCCTTGTCACTTACCAGGTGACCGGGCGCACGAAGCCGACGGCCCGCAACGAAGTCTGGCTGACGCTTCGGGATGGCGCGGACGTCCGCTACTTGAACATCGAGCAGCGGCTCGATATGTCATATTCCATATTTAACACGATCGACGGCCGCCTCGATTCGATGGACGAAGTCCCGGCGCATATCGAGCTGGACGGCATCGATTACCACCTGGAAGACCAGTACAGCACGCGGATCGTCGAGTCGGGCAGCACGCCCTTTACCTCGGCTGGAGGCGAGCTCTACGTGTGGCGTTTTCAATCGGACGGGCGCAAGCTGCTCCGGATCGAGTGGCAGGACGGGCGCTTCATGCTGTATGAAGGCGAGAGCGTGCTGCCTGGCGACGTCGAGTGGCTGAGAGGAAGCGGACGATGAGCGGTCCGTCACGCAGGCGATCCGGCCGCGGATGGCTGCGTTCTTCCATTCATCTGACCGTCATGCTGGCGCTCGTCGCGACGCTGCTGTCCGCATGCGGATCGAGCCTGAACGTCCAGGAGACTTATCCGCTCGAATCGGTTAGCGGCAGCGGCAGTCAGACTTCCTACGTCTACAGGGCGGCGGGCGAGACGGTTCAGGAGGTCGCGACGGCGCTCGAGGCCAAGAAGAAGCCCCAGCAGGTGTCCAAGGACGACCCCGAGCATATGTTCCTCGTCTATTCGGATCAGATCATTCACGTGCAAAAAGATCCGAACAAGCCGGAGGACAGCCTGGTCGAGGTCGACTCCAAGGAGTACGTGCGGCAGAACTACAGTCCGTCTTTCCTGGAGGGCTACCTGCTCGCGAGCCTGATCGGCAATCTGTTCGATTCGTCGAGAGGCGGCTATTACGGCGACTATCGCGGCTACGGCAGCCAGAAATCGTATCCGCCGACTACGGGCACCTACCGTACGCCGACGGTCAGCGACCAGAAAGTCGCGCCGCCGCTCACGGTGGACAAAAAAGGATCGATCTTCAAGCGCGGCGGCTCGTCGGGCTCCAGCGGCAGCGTAGGCTCCGACGGACTTTTCGGCAAGAAAAAATCGTCGACCGGCAGCATCACCCGCGACGGTACGAGCAGCTCCGGCAGCAAGTCGGGCTCGAGCTTCAAGCCGCGAAAGACGACGAAGCCGCGAACGAGCTTCGGCGGATCGGGACGCATCAGGCGACGATGACGGCCTGGACCGGAGACTAACAAAACAGTATGGCGTGAAGCACGCGCCGCTTGTTCCCTCAGTTCGAATGATGGGAGCGGGCGGCGTTTTTGGTTTTTACTCAGACCGTGTAAATGAGCGATGAATCGATGGCGGAAATGGCGGCGCATCATAAAAGCCGACGCGGTGACAAGTCCGCGCCGGCTTAGAAAAGGCGTTATTCAGCGATGTCCGTAGTAGCCCCGCTCGTACGCCTTCGCGAATAGATCGGTCTTGCCGTCGAGACGGCGGAGCGCGTCGATCGCCCAATATGGATTGCGCAGCATGGCGCGGCCGATCATGGCAAGGTCGGCGTCGCCGGATGCGACGACGTGCTCGGCAAGCTCGGGATCGTCCAGCATGCCGACGGCGCTGACAGGGACGCCAAGCGCTTCCTTCAGAGCGCGGGCGAAAGGGACTTGGTAGCCCGGGTAGTTTCCTGGCGTGCCCTTCACCGCCGGGCCGCCTTCGCCCCCGGTGGAAACGTCGAACATGTCGACGCCGGCATCGCGGTATGCGCGCGCGATTTCGAGCATGTGATCAAGGCCGTAGGCATACTCGGCGTACTCGATCGCGGATACGCGCATGAGCAGCGGCATATCGGGCGGCAGAACGGCCTTGACGGCCTTAATGACTTCGACGCCGAATTTGGCTTTGTCGCGTCCGAATTCATCGTCCCGCTTGTTGATGCCCGGCGAGTGGAATTGATGGATCAGGTAGCCGTGCGCGCCGTGCAGCTGGATCGTATCGAAGCCGGCTTGAACCGCGCGGGCTGCGGCATCGGCGAACTTGCCGACCAACGCCCAGGCTTCTTCGGTGCCGAGGGCGCGGGGCTGCTTGGCCGTGTTGTCGAACGGCTCGCTCCAGGGGCCGACCGGCGGTTCCGCGTCCAATGCTTTGCGCCCCGCATGCGCGATCTGGACGCCGATCTTGGCGCCGTGCTTGTGGACTTCGTCTACGATGCGACGGTAAGCGGGGATCTGCTCATCCGACCACAGTCCGAGATCCCGGTTCGAGATGCGGCCGTCCGGCTCGACGTCCGTCATCTCGACGAGGATAAGTCCGGCGCCGCCGACGGCGCGGGAGACGTAGTGAACGAAGTGCCAGTCGTTAGGGGCGCCGTCCTCGGCTTCGACGGAGTATTGGCACATCGGGCTCATGGCGACGCGGTTGCGGAGCGTCAGCCCCTTTAACGTAAAAGGGGATCCAAGCTGGCTCATCGACTTCACTCGCTTTCTTATTAACTGTATATAAACTAGTATCAGTTATGATTGTACCCGCATAAATATAGTTGTGCAACCAGACCACTCGGATAAACGAAACGCGCCTCATCGCTCGGCTTTTGTCTGCGCGATAGCCGCATTCCGCAGACGCTTGCGGAGCAGCGCCCAAACCAGCAGCGGGGGAGCTGCCGAACACGAGCAGGAGCACGCGGATGATCACGGGATTGGCGCTGACGGACACGCAAACGATAAACGTCAAGGCGCCGACGAAGCGCCCGGCATTCAGCGCCAGCTCGCGAAGGATGACGCGTTCCTCCCGCTGCTTGACGTCCGCTTCATTGCCCCCGATCTGGTCGAACACGACCGATACGGAAGGGATGGAGAAAAGCGGTACGAAGATGGCGGTGCCTAATCCGAAAATAAGGAGCTCTGAATAGCCTGTCCCCCACAATAACGGAACGATAAACAAAGTCATCATCAGCGCGCCGGTGAGCATGCCCCAGAACCGTCTGCTCGGCTTTAGCAGCCTGCCTGCGATCCAAAAGCTGAGCAACGCTGCGGCGGACGTATAGAGCGAGAAGCTCCCGAGCTTCATTTCGCTTCCGGTGGACGTATAGACGAGCAAGGCGATAACGAATCCGAAGATGCCTTCCCGGAGCCCCTGCGCAACCATGGCGCCCGAGATCGCGCGCCAGGGGTTGCCTTTCCGAAGCAGGCTCCCTAGCCCGAGTCGCCAGTCGTACCGTCCGGACGGCTCCCGCTTGTGGAGGCCGAACGTGAGCGCGGCGCCTGCGACGAATATGGCCAGGGAGATGGCGAAAATGAGACGATAGCCCGCATTGCCGCCGCTGCTCGATATGAGCAGGCCGGAGAGCCAAGGCGCCAGCATGCCGGACAACGAGCCGAGCAGCCCCGCCCAGCCGTTGAAACGGTCGCGGTTGCCGGGTCCGGTGATCTCGAAGTAGACGATGTTAAACGACAGCCAGAACAAACCGGAGGAGATGCCCTGAACGAGCCCCAGGATAGGCACTGCATCCGCGGCGCGGGTGCCGAAGGCGAGCACCAGGCCGTAAAATGCGGCTGCCGCGATGACGCCCCCGCGCAAGGCGTTCATCTTGTTGCCTTCCTTGACCCATTTTCCGGCCAGCCAGAAGGTGAGCGACATCGAGAGCTGGTGCACGACGGCAAACCATCCGAGAAGCGCGTAGTCGTGTTTGATTTTCCAAATGAAAATGTTGACGAAAGTGGCGGACAACGCATTTCCGCAGGTGAACAATGCATTCACGGCGAGCAGCAGCAAGGCTTGGCGGTCGAGTTTTGTCGTCTTAGTCGCCCGCGGTTCGTCCTCTGCACGTCCGACATCCGTAAATTCGCGTCCCCGCTCGTGCCCAAGCAGCGGAAAACGAGAGGATTTTGAAGAAGTACCCGGCATGCCGCCCTCCTGAAGTCGCACTGGAATTCAATGCCCGAAGCGGGCGCAGTTTGATTAGGATGGTCGCGGCGGGGGGAAATCATGAATGAAAAAAATCCCGCCCCTCGTCGAGGGCGGGATCGAAGCGCAAATCAAATGAGCAGCGTAATGACCAGTAGTTCGTACAGCACGAGCGTCAAGATCGCATTCGCGGCGAACGGGCCTAAAAAACGGGCGTCCATCGCGCTCGGCGCGACGGCCAGATGAAGGTGGCAGCCGTCGACGCCGATGACCGTCCCCTCGTAAATGTGGCCGTCCATCGTCTTTACGCGCACGTTTCGGTTGTAGTGGGCGCCGCAGATGTCGGACAGCTTTTGCCGGATTTGCTTTGCGCCGGCGACCCAATCCTGATTGGCCTCGTAGATCGGCGCGTTGGCGTCCAAGGCTTTATTTTTTGAAGTCATGGTCAATCCTCCTTGGGCTTTGTGTCATCAGCCTATGCGGAGGAAGGCCCAAGGGTGACAAATGCCGGGATGGAGCGGGCAATGCGATCTTAATCGGCGCTGCCGGCGGACATTACGGCGCGGTGCCGTTCTCTTTTTTGTTATAAACGCCGCTGCCGACGCCTTCCTTCAGCTTCTCGTAAACCGTCTTGCCGTTCTCGTCTTTGACCGCGCCGAATGCGGTGTTCGCGTACGTGAACACGGTCTCGCGAGTGGCGGCCTTGGTTTTGCTGATCCCTTTGGCGGAGTTAGCGTCCAGGATCCCCTTTTCCATCGCGGCTTTGACGTAAGCGGACGCCCAATCCGTCGTCGACGAATCCGGCTTGATGTCCAGGAATTTGCACAGCAAGGCTACCGCTTCGGCGGACGTAATGTTTCCGTTCGGATTAAATTTGCCGTTGCCGGTGCCGAGCGTGTAGCCGTTTTCTTCGATTAACTCCTTGGCCGAGGAAATATAGCCGCTGTACCAGGAACCGGGCGCTACGTCGGTAAAGGAAGACGTTTGGACGGGCGATTTGGCCTCCGTCTCTAAACCGAACGCGCGAACCATGATGACGGCGAGCTGCGCTCTCGTGATGTTGTCGCCGAGGTTGAGGTTGCCCTTCAGGTCGCCGGAGATGATGCCTGCATCAATAAGCGCCTTAAGCTTTTCTTCGGCCGCGGAGCCTGCTGCAGTTGCGGAGCCGCCGAGCGCGGCCAGCAAGACCGCGCCTGCCGCCAGCGCTGACAATGCCTTTTTCGTCTTTTTCAAATAAATACGCCTCCCTTATGCTTTCTGATATCATTATCGGCGGGCCGCGGCGATCGTTACAGAGGAATATGAGCGGACAGGCGCGCGCTGGAAGCGTTGGCGACGCATGGATGCGCCGCGGGGGGAGACAATGATATAATGGACGGGCATCTGAACGGACAAAGGAGAGGAACACCATGGGGCGATTGCAGGTTTGCGACCACCCGCTGATTCAGCATAAAGTCACTTTTTTTGCGCGATAAAAAAGACGGAAACCAAACAGTTCCGGGAGCTTGTGGACGAGATCTCCACGCTGATGGCGTACGAAGCCACGCGGGATTTCCCGCTGACGACGGCGAAGGTACAGACGCCGGTCGTCGAAGCCGAGGGCAAGATCATCGCGGGCCGTATGGTCGGCCTGATCCCCATCCTCCGTGCCGGCCTAGGCATGGTCGACGGCGTTCTGAAGCTGCTGCCTTCCGCCCGCGTGGGCCATATCGGGCTCTATCGGGACGAGGAGACGCTCCAGCCGGTCGAGTATTACGTCAGCTTGCCGACCGACGTGACCGAGCGAGAGCTCATCGTGCTCGATCCGATGCTCGCGACGGGCGGCTCGGCCAACGCGGCGATCTCGATCCTGAAGCAGCGCGGCTGCAAGCCGACCAAGCTGATGTGTCTCATCGCGGCGCCGGAGGGCGTTAAGGCCGTCCAGGAAGCACACCCGGAGATCGATATTTTCGTCGCGGCTTTAGACTCGCATCTCAACGAACACGGATACATAGTGCCGGGACTCGGCGATGCCGGCGACCGGCTGTACGGAACCAAATAAAGACGAGCTAGGCTTGTGGGAGGAACGGACTTGTGAAACCGATAAAAATCATGTCGATATTCGGCGTGCGCCCCGAAGCGATCAAGATGGCGCCGCTCGTGCTGGAGCTGCAAAAATACCCCGGCCTGATCGAATCCACCGTATGCGTCACGGCGCAGCACCGGCAGATGCTCGATCAGGTGCTGGATATTTTCGATATCCGGCCGGACTACGATATGAACGTCATGCAGGTCGGACAGACGCTGAACGAGATCACGATCCGCGTCCTGCAAGGGCTGGAGCCGATTCTGGCCGAGGCCAAGCCCGACATGGTGCTCGTGCACGGCGATACGCTGACGAGCTTCCTGGCGAGCTATGCCGCGTTCCTGCAGCAGATCCAGATCGGCCATGTCGAAGCCGGGCTGCGCACCTGGAACAAGCTCTCTCCGTATCCGGAGGAGATGAACCGGCAGTTGACCGGCGTGCTGGCGGACGCGCACTTCGCGCCGACCCAGTGGTCGGCGGGCAACCTGCGGAAGGAAAGCAAGCCCGAGGACCGGATCTACGTGACGGGCAACACGGTAACGGACGTATTTCAATATACGGTGAAGCCGGACTTTTCGCATCCTGTACTCGACTGGGCAAAAGGCAAGCGTCTGGTGCTGATGACGGCTCACCGCCGCGAGAACCAGGGCGAGCCTCATCGCCATATTTTTAGTGCTGTCCGCAAGCTTGCCGAAACGCACGAAGATATCGCCATCGTCTATCCCGTGCATCCGAATCCGGCCGTCAAAGGACCGGCCGAGGAGATTCTGGGCGGCCACCCGCGCATCCGCCTGATCGATCCGCTCGACGTCGTCGAGCTGCACAATTTCTACAAGCACACCTATCTGATCCTGACCGATTCGGGCGGCCTTCAAGAAGAGGCGCCTTCGTACGGCGTACCCGTGCTCGTGCTGCGGGATACGACGGAGCGTCCGGAGGGCGTCGGGGCCGGCACGCTGGAGCTCGTCGGCACGGACGAGCATCTGATCTTCGACAGGGCGAGCGCCCTGCTCACCGATCCGGCGCTGTACGAGCGGATGAGCCATGCCGCCAACCCTTACGGGGACGGGCAAGCTTCGAAGCGGATCGCGCAAGCGATCCTGCACCATTTCGGCAGGGGAGAGCGGCCGTCGGCCTTCGAAGGTTGACGAGCGAGGCGACGGTTCTGCCTATGGGGATCCATGCCCCATGGGCGGGCTGTCGCCTTTTGCGCATAGGCGAGGCGTCAAAAAACGACGGCGATTTTTTCGCGGTTTGGAGAATCTGCTCGCACGGGTGGCGGAATGAAGGTGGAATTGTCTACAGCGTACAGCGCAACTGTATGGTTTGAAAAGCGGAAGAATCCAGATTTATCAAGGGTTTGACGGGCTTGCGTTCACATAATGTTTGAATTTATGCGAATTGACAAATCCCATCGGCCAAGGATACAATATTACCTGAACCATTAGGAAGAAAGGGCTTACTTGAAGTCGAATTTCTTGCTGATGGGATCGAAGGAGCGGATGTCCATGCCCGAATCCGAACGAAAACCGCCTCTGCCGCCGGACGAAAATCCATGGCGCGCAGCCGGGCTCGTAACCGCGATCGGTGTCGAACTGGCCGTGTGCGTAGGCCTGGGCTGGTGGATCGGATCCGTCGTTGACGGCAACCGCGGCACCTCGACTTGGTATCTGGTCGGACTTATCGTCGGCCTCGTCGCCGGCATCGGTTCGGCCGTGGGCCTCATTCGGAAGTTCGCCGTCAAGGGAAGGGGCAAATGATGGACGATTTGCCTGCTTTGATGAAGAAGGTTTCTCGCATTACGTTCTTTTTTTTTGTCCATGGGATGTCTGGGGTGGGCGGTATTGCCCGCTTATAAGACTGTCTTCGGAGGGTTCCTGATCGGTGCGATCGGCAGCCTGCTCGTCGCGTGGCATCTGGCCTGGAAGACCGTTCGGATCGGCGAAGCCGCGTCCGGCGGCAGAAGACCCCGCTCGGGGTTCGGCTTCCTCTCCCGCGCCGCGCTGGCCCTGCTCGCCGCGTTCGTGTCGGTTCGCCTGCTCGAGTTCAATCTCCCGGCTACCGTAGCGGGATTAATTGCGGCGCCGTTGGCAACACTCCTACTGGGTATCTTGTCCAGACGCCGCCAAGGCGTACACGCCACCGATGAAAGGGGTGAAAAGCACTAACATGGATCACTTAGCGCCAATCGTCATTCTCGGCGGTGTGAAGTTCGACCTTGCGGCTATCATCATGGTCATCGTGACCAGCGTCGTCGCATTTGTACTCGCGCGCCTGTCCGTCCGCAACCTGTCCGTGGACAATCCCGGCAAGCTGCAGAACTTCATGGAGTGGGTCGTCGAGTTCGTCAGCAACATCATCGGGATGGCGACAGACTTCAAACGGGGTCGCGTCTACCTGAGCCTCGGTCTTACGCTGATCATCTACATTTTCATCGGCAACATGCTCGGCCTTCCGTTCAACTTCATTACCGAAGCGCACGGTCACGCGACGTTCCTCGGAATGGACCTGTTCATGAACGGCGAAGAGGAAGCTCACTTCGCATGGTGGAAGTCTCCTACGGCAGACGCTGCTATGACGATGGGACTCGCCCTTACCGTCATCGTGATCTCGCACATTCAGGGTTTCCGCCACAACCGCAAGCATTACCTCAAGCATTACTTCGAGCCGTGGCCGTTCTTCTTTCCGATCAACCTGATCGAGACGGTCGCCAAGCCGCTGACGCTCGGTCTCCGGCTATTCGGCAACATCTACGCCGGCGAAGTCATGATCGGCGTTATCCTTGGCATGGGTTGGGTCGGGATTCCGGCGCTTCTCGTCTGGCAGGGCTTCAGTATATTCGTAGGTGCCATCCAAGCGTTCGTATTTACGATGCTGACCATGGTGTATATCGGTCAGGCTAGCATTCACGAAGAAGATCATTAATCTCAAAGTACCCAATTCGAGGAGGATATTCACAAATGGAAATCTATGCTCTGTTAGCAGCTGCAATCGTGTTCGGCCTTGGCGCGCTCGGCGCCGGTATCGGTAACGGCCTGATCTTCTCCAAGACGGTTGAAGGCATCTCCCGCCAGCCTGAGCTGCGCGGCGCACTGCAAACGACGGCGTTCATCGGCGTAGGTCTGGTAGAAGCACTGCCGATCATCTCCCTCGTCCTCGCGTTCATCTTCATGGCGAAGTAAGCAATTTCATCTATAACGTTAGGCGCGGAGAGCCATCTGCCTCCACGCCTTCCTTATGCAAGAGGGCGCAATTCGGATTTGATCGACAGTTTTTGGGTGAAAGGAGTGGCTATCGTTGACCATCACATGGACCAACTTTTTTGTTCAAGTCATCGCATTCGGCATCTTGTATCTGCTGCTGTCGAAGTATGCCTTCGGTCCGCTTTTCGGCATCATGGAAAAGCGCCGTCAGCTTGTCAAAGAGCAGATCGACACGGCCGAGCGCAACCGCTCCGAGAGCGAGCGCTTCCTCGAAGAGCAGAAGCAATCGCTGCAGCAAGCGCGCAAGGAAGCCTATGATATTATCGAACAAGCGAAGTCGACCGGCTCCAAGCAAGCCGACGACATCATCGCCGCGGCGCGCGGCGAATCCAGCCGCCTGAAAGAAGAGGCGGTACGCGACATCGAAGCCGAGAAGAACAAGGCCATCGCGTCGCTCAAGTCCGAAGTCGGCGGCCTGTCCGTACAGATCGCCAGCAAGATCCTCGAGAAGCAAGTCGACGCGGGCGCCCAAGGCGAACTGGTCGATCAATATCTCAAAGACGTAGGTAAGTCGTCATGAGCCGCGGCACGGTCGTAGCCAAACGATACGCCAGGGCGCTCTTCGATCTGGCGCGCGAGCAAGACGCCGTGGCCAGCACGGAGAGCGAGCTGAAGCTGATCGCTGACGCGATCGAAGCGAACGCAGACGTGCGCGTCTTCCTGTCGGCGCCGAACATCACGCTGGACAAGAAAATCGCGCTGCTGCGCGGCACGTTCGGCGACAAAGTGTCGCAGATCGTGCTGAACACGGTTAGCCTGCTGGTCGAACGCGGTCGCGAGACTGAGATCCCGGCGGTGCTGGACGCGTACATGTCGGTCGCCGGAGGCGTCCTCGGACGCGCGGACGCGCTGGTCACTTCGGCCAAGCCGCTCACGCCCGAGCAGACCGAAGAGATCGCGACGCGCTTCAAGGCCGTCATCGGCAAAAACGTGCGCGTCATCGGCGAGGTTGACGAGTCGCTGATCGGCGGCATCACCGTCCGCATCGGCGACACGCTCTACGACGGCAGCCTGCGCGGCAAGCTGAGCCGTCTATCCAAAGAACTTCAAACGAGTCTGTAATATACGCATGTATCTTGTAAGTAGGAGACAGGGGTGAACGAATTGAGTATCCGTCCTGAAGAAATCAGCACGCTGATCAAGCAGCAGATTCAGAACTATCAATCCGATATCCAAGTCGTTGACGTCGGTACCGTCATCACGGTCGGCGACGGCGTCGCTCGCGTCCACGGATTGGAAAAAGCGATGGCCGGCGAGCTGCTTGAATTCTCGAACGGCGTCGTGGGCATGGCCCTCAACCTCGAAGAAGACAACGTCGGCGTCGTCATCTTGGGTCCGTACACCGGCATTCGCGAAGGCGACCAAGTCAAGCGTACCGGCCGCATCATGGAAGTGCCGGTCGGCGAAGCGATGCTCGGCCGCGTAGTTAACGCGCTGGGCCAGCCGGTCGACGGCAACGGTCCGATCGCCACGACGAAGTTCCGCCCGATCGAATCCCCGGCTCCGGGCGTCATGGCCCGTAAGTCCGTATTCGAGCCGATGCAGACCGGCATCAAGGCGATCGACGCGATGATCCCGATCGGCCGCGGCCAACGGGAGCTCATCATCGGCGACCGCCAGACGGGCAAGACGACGATCGCGATCGACACGATCGTCAACCAAAAGGGCAATGGCGTCATCTGTATCTACGTCGCCATCGGCCAGAAGCAATCGACCGTTCGTACGGTAGTAGAGTCCCTCCGCCGCCAAGGCGCGCTGGACTACACGATCGTCGTTACGGCGAGCGCGTCCGAGCCGTCCCCGCTGCTCTACATCGCGCCGTACACCGGCTGCGCTATGGGCGAAGAATTCATGTACAACGGCAAGCACGTCCTGATCATCTATGATGACTTGACCAAGCAAGCCGCCGCATATCGCGAGCTGTCCCTGTTGCTCCGCCGTCCTCCGGGCCGCGAAGCTTATCCGGGCGACGTATTCTACCTGCACTCCCGTCTGCTGGAGCGCGCGGCCAAGCTGAACGACGAGCTCGGCGGCGGTTCCCTGACCGCGCTGCCGTTCATCGAGACCCAGGCCGGCGACATCTCGGCTTACATCCCGACGAACGTCATCTCGATCACCGACGGCCAGATCTTCCTCGAGTCCGACCTGTTCTACTCCGGCCAGCGTCCGGCGGTCAACGTCGGTAACTCGGTATCCCGCGTAGGTTCGTCCGCGCAGACGAAGGCGATGAAGAAGGTCGCGGGCACGCTCAAGACCGACCTCGCCCAATACCGCGAGCTGGCTGCGTTCGCGGCGTTCGGCTCCGATCTGGATAAGGTTACGCAATCCCGTCTCGACCGCGGTATCCGCACTCTCGAGATTCTGAAGCAAGGCATCAACGTACCGATGCCGCTGGAGCGCCAAGTCGTCTCCCTGTACCTGGTCACCAAAGGCTACGCCGACAGCGTGCCGGTACAAGACGTACGCCGCTTCGAATCCGAGTTCCTGAGCTATCTGGATGCGCAGCGCCCGGAGATTCTGGCGTCCATCCGCGATACGAAGGACATTTTGCCCGACAACGACAAGGCGCTCGTCGATGCGATCGGCGCCTTCAAGAAGAGCTTCGCTACGACCGCTTAAGCTAGCATAGCGAAGGCTTCGGCCATAGAAGCTTCCGCGCCGGCGCGCGACCGCGAGGTCGAGACGGCGCGGACAATAAGGTGGTGACATGAATGGCTAAAGGGATGCGCGAGATTAAGCGTCAGATCAAGAGCACGCAGAACATGAAGCAGATCACCAAGGCGATGGAGCTCGTCGCGGCGGCGAACCTCAAACGCGCGCAAAATGCGGCGCTCGCGGGCCGGCCTTATGCCGACAAGCTCAAAGAAGTCGTCTCGAGCATCGCCGGCGGCGGCGGCAGCGTCAAGCACCCGATGCTCCAATCCCGCGAGGTGAAAAAGACGGCTTATATCGTCTTCACGTCCGACCGCGGTCTGGCCGGCGGCCTCAACAGCGGTCTGCTGAAGAAGTTCGTGGACACGCTGAAGAGCAAGCACAAGTCCAAGGCGGAGTATGATCTGTTCGTCATCGGACGCAAAGGCCGCGACTACCTGAGACGCCGCGATTATGCGATCGTTCAGGATGTCATCGGCGTGCCCGACTCGCCGAAGTTTGCCGACGTTAAGGCAATCGCGGCTGCGGCCGTAGGCGGGTTCGAGCAGGGGACTTACGACGAGGTCCATCTCGTCTACAACCGGTTCATCAACGCGCTCACGCAGCTGCCGACGGTCAAGCAGCTGCTGCCGCTCGACGCTTCGGCGCTTGGCGCGACGAAGCAAGCGGGTCCGAGCGCGGGCTACGAGTACGAGCCGTCTCCGGAAGCGGTGCTGAACGTCCTGCTGCCGAAGTATGCGGAGACCCTGGTCTACAGCGCGCTGCTGGAGAACAAGGCGAGCGAGTTCGGCTCGCGGATGACCGCAATGAGCAACGCGACCAAGAACGCCACCAAACGGATCAACGAGCTGACCCTGACGTACAACCGCGCGCGTCAAGCGGCCATCACGCAGGAGATCGCCGAGATCGTCGGCGGCGCAAACGCATTGAGCTAAACTTTCGCACGCGGCGGCTCGTCCGCCCAGCGAGGCGAAGGATACGGATATAGACTGAAGTTACAGGAGGGACACGAATGAGCAAGGGGCGCATTGTCCAGGTTACGGGCCCGGTCGTCGACATCGAGTTCGACAACGGCCATCTGCCGGACATCCTCAACGCAATCCAAATTCATCAGACCGGCGAACGCGAAGTCAAGCTGACGGTCGAAGTCGCGCAGCATCTGGGCGACAACATGGTCCGCACGGTCGCCATGTCTTCGACGGACGGCCTCATCCGCGGCACCGAAGCCGTCGATACCGGCGCGCCGATCACCGTACCGGTCGGTCCGGCTACGCTCGGCCGCGTATTTAACGTGCTGGGCGATCCGATCGATAACAACGGTACGGTCGACCGCACGATCGCGAATCCGATTCACCGCCAGGCGCCTCCGTTCGACGAACTGTCGACGTCGCAAGAAATCCTGGAAACCGGCATCAAGGTCATCGACCTGATGGCACCGTACGCCAAGGGCGGTAAGGTCGGCCTCTTCGGCGGCGCAGGCGTAGGCAAGACGGTCACGATGCAAGAGCTCATCCACAACATCGCCCAAGAGCACGGCGGTATCTCCGTATTCGCAGGCGTAGGCGAGCGTACGCGCGAAGGCAACGACTTGTACCATGAAATGAGCGACTCCGGCGTTATCGCGAAGACCGCGATGGTGTTCGGCCAAATGAACGAGCCTCCGGGCGCGCGCCTGCGCGTCGCGCTGACGGGGCTGACGATGGCCGAATATTTCCGCGACGAAGAAGGACGCGACGTACTGCTGTTCGTCGACAACATCTTCCGCTTCACGCAAGCCGGCTCCGAAGTATCCGCCCTCCTCGGCCGGATGCCGTCCGCGGTAGGTTACCAGCCGACGCTGGCAACTGAAATGGGTCAACTGCAAGAGCGGATCACTTCGACGAAGAAGGGTTCCGTCACCTCGATCCAAGCGATCTACGTACCGGCGGACGATTATACCGACCCGGCTCCGGCTACCGCGTTCGCTCACTTGGACTCGACGACGAACCTCGAGCGGAACATCGCGGCAATGGGTATCTTCCCGGCCGTCGACCCGCTGGCATCGTCCTCCCGCGTTCTGGCGCCCGAAGTCGTCGGCGAAGAGCACTACGCCGTCGCGCAAGGCGTCAAGAAGCTGCTCCAGCGCTACAAGGAATTGCTCGATATCATCGCCATCCTCGGTATGGACGAACTGTCCGAGGACGACAAGCTCGTCGTTCTGCGCGCGCGTCGCGTCCAACTGTTCCTGTCCCAGCCGCTGCACGTCGCCGAAGCCTTCAACGGCATGCCTGGCGTATACGTGCCGGTTAAAGATACCGTTCGCAGCTTCAAAGAGATCCTTGAAGGGAAGCATGACGATCTTCCGGAACCGGCGTTCCACAACGTCGGCTCGATTGAAGACGCAGTCGAGAAGGCGAAGAAGCTCGCTCAAGGGCTCTAATCCGCTTTTGATGGAGGTATCGATATGAGCACCTTACGTTTGGAGATCGTCACCCCCGAGCGGACCGTCTACGACAAGGACGTCAACATGGTCGTCGCCCGCGGCGTAGACGGGGATCTGGGCATCATGCCGCATCACATCCCGCTGGTGACGCCGCTCAAGATCGCGCCCGTCAAGGCGAAGATCGGGAACAACGATGAGTTCATCGCGGTTCACGGCGGCTTCATGGAGGTACGCAAGGATAAGGTCGTCATCCTCGCGGAATCCGCCGAGCTCGGTTCGGACATCGACGTCCACCGCGCGCAGCAAGCCAAGGATCGTGCGCAGGACCGCCTGAACCACAAGCAAACCGAAGTCGACCACAAACGGGCCGAGGCCGCGCTGCAGCGCGCACTCACCCGGATTCGGGTCGGCGGCGGAGAATAAGCTTACTTTTATCGCCGGGAGGCGGCACCTGTTCGCAGGAAGCCGCCTCCCGGCGATTTTGCGTTTTTTTACACTTGTCGTCACTCGGCGTATACTTAACTTAGCTATCACAAGGAAAGGCGGACCACAGCACAATGGAAGATATCGTCATCGTAGGTGCGGGTCCTTGCGGGCTGTCGGCAGCGGCCGAGCTGCAGGACCAGGGCTTCAACCCTTTACTATTCGAAAAGGAAAACGTCGGGTACTCGATTTCCCGTTACCCGGTCAATATGCAGTTTTTCAGCACGGCACCGATGCTCGAGATCGCGGGCGTGCCGTTCATCACGCCTCATGACAAGCCTTCAAGGCTTGAGGCATTGAACTATTACCGCATCGTGTCCGAGCGCCGCGAACTTCGGATTCGCCGCTACGAAGCGGTCACGGCGGTCGAAAAAGATGGCGATACGTTCCGTGTCACGTCGGTGGGCAGATCCGGCCAGCCTTCGTATACGCACGCTCGCAAAGTCGTCATCGCGACCGGCTACTTCGATCATCCGAACCGGATCGGCATTCCGGGCGAGGATCATACGCATGTGAGCCACTTTTTCACCGAAGCGCACCCTTACGCGGGGACGCGCGTCGTCGTGATCGGCGGCAGCAACTCCGCAGTCGACGCGGCGCTGGAGATGGAGCGCGTGGGCGCTAAAGTGACGGTGGTGTACCGGGGCGAATCCGTATCCGCCAACATCAAGCCATGGGTACGTCCGATTTTCGACAGTTATGCGGCAAAAGGACGAATCGACTTGCGTCTGCGGAGCAGAGTCGTGGAGATCGGCTACGACCAGGTGACGGTCGAAAGCGTGAGGGACGCGGATACGGGGGATAGGGGTACTGAGGTAGTTGAGGAGACGCTGCCCGCAGACTTCGTGCTGGCACTCACGGGATTCCGGCCTGACCGGGCCTTCCTGCGGTCGATGGGCGTCGAAGCGCCGGATGGGATCATTCCGCCGACGCACGATCCGGAAACGATGGAGACCAACGTGCCGGGCCTTTACTTGGCCGGAGTCGTTTCCACGGGGAGAGATGCCAACGAGATTTTTATTGAAAGCGGACGTTACCACGGCCGTAAGATCGCTGACCATCTGGCTTTTCAGCGTACGGTATAGAGCGGCATTGTTCGAAAATGCTTGAACGGCTTCCATCCCGGGTAAATTAGGAGAGCAAGCTTATCCAATCGGGAGGGATTCACATGCCTAAGATCCAGAACAATCTGAACCAAAATCTGGCGGACTGGAGTGTCATTTACTTCAAATTGCACCACTTCCACTGGTACGTGAAGGGGCCGCACTTCCAGACGCTTCACTTGAAGTTTGAGGAGCTGTACAACTTCGCGGCATTGTCGCTGGATGAAGTGGCGGAGCGAATCCTTGCGATCGGCGGCAAGCCGTCATCCACGATGAAGGAATATCTGTCGCTCACGAAGATAAAGGAAGGCGGCGACGAGTCGAAGGACGTCGATATGGTCAAAGCGGTCATCGACGACTTCATCCTGCTCACCAACGGCCTGAACGAGACGCTTGAGATGGCTGAGGAAGCAGGCGACGCGCCAACGGCGGATCTGCTCACCAAGCAGGTCGAAGCGCTGCAAAAGCACGTATGGATGCTGAGCGCGACCGCAGGCATTAACGTGCCGACCAAGGTGAAGGCATAAGCGAAGCATACACTTAAATAGAATCCCGTCCGTCGGATCGAATCCCGGCGCACGGGATTCTTTTTTTGTTTTAAAGGAGGATTATGTGGCGCTGATTACAGAATCGATGACCGCGTACGACGATAATTGTGAAAGAAGTCGCATATATTCGCCATTTTTCTTATCTATAATTGTGATTGTGGCATCTTTACATAGGCGAATGATCGTGCAAAAGCACTTATTTGGATACGGATTGGGAGTGTAGTTATGATTCGAAAATACGGTTTAACGCTGCTGGCGGCGCTATTGCTGCTGCTGCCGGTATCGGCTGCGTTCGGCGGGAAGGCCCAAGCGGCTTCTTCGTCGCGGATCGCGGTGATCAAGCAGCTGAGCGGAGACGTACAGGTGCAGAAGGCCGGGGGCTCGAAGCAGTTCAAGGCGTTCGCGAAGCTGAGCCTGAACCAGGGGGACAAGCTGATCACGGGGAGCAAGGGCTCGGCGGTGCTGCAGTTCAGCAATGGAACGTCGGAGGACGACAAGTTCACGGTCGGGGAGAATGCGACGCTGACCTTCTCGAAGCTGTCCGACAAAAAAGGGCACGGTGACGAAAGTCAGCATGCTCAAAGGAACGGCCTGGGTGGACGTCAAGTCGATCAAGAGCCAGGACGACGACTTCAAGCTGGAGACGCCGACGGCGATCATGGGCGTGCGCGGCACGGCGTTCTTCGCGCGGGTCAATCCGGCGACGGGCGGGACGAATACGGCGGTCATGTCGGGCGTCGTGCGCTTTACGTCCGAAAACGCGGGGCAGACGGGGAGTGGGAGCGAAAGCGAAAGCGGCGAGAACGCAGGCGGGACCGGCGCTTCCGACAGCAAGACGATCGATCTGTATCCGACGCAGCAGATCTCGCTCGAACCGACGAGCGGCCCCGATCTGCGCGAGCTGACGACGCTCGTGGACATCGAGGAGATCGTCAAAAACGCGTCGCCGGAAGTCATCGAGGCGATCTTGCGCAGCAAGGCGAAGATCGACGAGGAGAACCGGCAGACAGTCGAGAAGTTCAAGCAGACCGGCCTGCCCCCCGAGCTTCAGCAGAGTCTGGACAAGTTCGCTCAGAATACGGAGGAACTGCTGGGCGTCATCGCGAAGCAGGCGATCAAGCAGAAGAAGATCGATGAGCAACAGGTGAAGAAGATCGAAGAGCAGGAGAAGACGTCGTTTAATCTGGACAAAGATCAACTGAGCCAGCTGGATCAGAAGGAAAAAGCCAAGCTGGAAAAGGCAAGGCAGCTGGCGGAGGAAGCCGCGAAGAAAAAAGCGGCCGAGGAAGCGGCAAAGCTGAAGGAACTGGCGGACAAGATCAACGCGGCGGCGCTGAAGGCGATCGAGGCGGCCAAGCTGGCGCAGGACGAAGCGAACCGGCTGGCGGCGGAGGCGGCGAAGCGCAAGGCGGAAGAAGAGCTGCTCAAGAAGCTGAACGAGCAGCAGAAGCAGCAGTATCAGCAGGACAAGGCGAACAACCAGGGCTCGACGACCGCGCCGAACACGAATACGAACAACCTGCCGTCCAACGCTAATCTGGGCTCGCTGAGTATCTCAGGCGCGACGCTTAGCCCGTCGTTCAACGCAGCCGTCACTGCCTACCGGGCAAGCGTGACCAGCGACAAGACGAGCGTTGTCGTAGGGGCGAGCGTGCAGGAAAGCGGCGCCTCGTTCACGATCAACGGACAAGCGCCGAGCGGCGGGCAACGAACGGTGAGCCTCGCTTACGGCGACAACGAGATCACCGTCCTCGTGACGGCGCAGAACGGCTCCACTCAAGCTTACAAGGTGACCGTGACTCGGCAACTGCTGAACAACGTCAGCGTCGTTTTCGCAGGTCAGGAAGGCATCGATATTGACTTCAACTCGACGAGCGCGCCGGCGCCGTTGTCCATACCGAGCGGTTCGAGCAGCCTGACGCTGGTCGTCCCCGTTACCGGACCGGAGATTGACATTGCGGTCAACGGCCAAAAGGTGGAGCCGGAACCAATGTTCACGGCTGCGCTTACGATTCTGCCGGGGCAGATCTCCTGGCGGTATAACATCCCGCTTGCGCAACAATCGAACCAGATCGAGATCAAAGCGACGATTGAAGGCGTCGTCAAGATTTACAAGCTGATCGCGAACCGCGCGTCGGAGACGGGCATGTTGATCGCATACAGCGCCTCTGTCAAAACAGCTTTCCAAACGCCTTACTCGGGCACGTTGACGAGCAGCGGAGGCAGCGGCGTCAAGTACGAGCTCGTTGAGGAGGGCGGTCCGCAAAACGGCACGCTGGAAGTGGAAGAAAACGGCGAGTACACGTATACGCCGAATAAAGGCTATACGGGCGGCGATTACTTCTTCTTCCGGGCGGTCAAGGGCGAAGCGGTATCCGAACCTGCATTCGTCATGATTCAAGTCGAACCCTACGACTATGAAACGATCGGATTGAACGCCTGGACCTCGTCCTGGGACGGTAAGCCGATCGACGATTGGTTCTTTTATAGCAGCTATAAAGACGGCGGATCCATCGACAAAGAGTACTACATTTACCGCGAGCGGCCTTCGACGCTCCACATGAGCTTTGCGTTCGACCCATTGGTCGTCGCGGATGCGCAAATGACCTTTGGCGAACAAACGCAATACCAGGAAGACGACGGAACGGTCGCTGCAGACCTTGAGGTCGAGTCGGGAATCAATTACGTCACGTTGAGCTATTCGACGGTTGTCGAGGGATCGCGAATCTATTATCGGCTATTCTTTAACATATACGTCGGACTGCCATCGGATTCGGGCATACAGGCGTATCAACAACCTGAAGGCATGGCGGAGGTCGACCTCATTCCGGCAGGCGAGCAAGAATGGACGGCTTCGGTGCGGGGCTGGGACGGAGGAGACGAGGGCGGCACCAAGGCTGAGAGAGAAGACAAGTATAACTGGCTGCTGATCGATTACGAAAAACCGGACTCGCGTGTTGAAGTCGAAGTCACCGCGAACGGAGAACCTGTAGTATCCGGAATCTATTATCGCGTCTTTTTGAAGGCCGGGTGGAACGAAATCGTCATCCGCACTTATTACCCGGGCGGCGAGGCTGACGCCATTGAGAAAAAGATTCACGTATGGCGCGGAAAAGCGGCGCCCGAAGGCTACGCGGTAACCGGCATATCGGGCGCGACGGTCAAAGAGGCCCCCGAAGCGTCGCCCGTGCCGGTCAGCTTTATTCGGGACGAGAACAGAGCGGACGTATGGCGGGCTGCGGTTACGGAAGACACATTGGCGCTTAAGGTCAAACCGAGTCTGTCGGCCGGACCGACGCTCTCGGACTTCTACATCAAAACCGGGTATAACGCGTATCTTCCCGCTGCGGAGACCGCGCCAGGCTCCGGCAGATATATCGTTCCGACAACCGGCGCGTCCGCCGACGCCTATGCGGTCGTCAAGCCCGCGAGCGGGGGCAACCCCTTTCCATACCGACTAGAAATCGTAAAAAGGGGATCCGCCTGCGCTAAGCGGAGTGCTGGCCTCCTTCACGTCGGGGTCCTCAGAAACGCCGGGCATGCTTCCCTTCAACAAAGGCGCCGGCGCATGGTGGGCCAGGCTGGCATCTGGAAGCGAGCCGCACGGCTTTAAGCTGAAAATCTTCGGAAGTTCCGGCTACCAGCTTTACGCCAACGGAGAATTGGTGCCGAACGCTTACCAGATATCTGCTGGAGGCTACGTGTTCGCCTTCGATCCGGTACCGGGAAGCCAGACCTATACTTTGGAATTCCGGGATAAATACGGACGAAGCGTTGTTTATCCAATCCACTTATACTATGGGGATTTGCAGGACGATCTGGAAATCGGAAAAGGGGCGACGATCTCTTATGGAGCCGGCAACATTCAGTTTCTCCATCCGACCTCCGACTCGCTATCCGCGACTTTGCCCGCTGGCATGACGTCATTCGACTTGGACCTGGATTTGGGCGAGCATGCCACGGCTGCCTTGTTCGACGAGACCGGGCAAGAGATGTATGCATCCGGCGATCCGCTTGCCTTTGCGCTGCCTTATACGGACCCGGAAAACAATAAAATTTTGACTTACGATGTCGTGGTGACGGATACGGATGATGACGTTCAGACGTTGTACAAGCTGTACCTTTATATGGAGCAGGATCACCAGGCGGCGCCGGCCGACGTCGTGTGGAGCACGCAGGCTTCCGTCGGCGGAGACTCGGCGGAGGCCAAAGAATGGGTGTACGACCGGCTGAACCGCTATACTCTCAGCGTTCCGGACAATCTGGACACGCTGCATATGAATGTGACGCCGGGCCCGGGCGTAGCGAATGTCGTCATTACGGGGCTGACGGGCCCCGACGGGTACCATGGCTACATTGGATCGCTGTCCCAAGGAAGCAATAAATTCACGATTACGGTAACGTACACGGACGGCCAGCGTCGCGTTTACGAGCTGACAGCTTACCGCGGAGCGCCGGTGTCGCCGACGCTGCAGATCGGAGGACAAACCTATTCTTTCGCTTATGATGAAGCTTTGAATGGTTATGCGGTTTACCTGGGGAGCAATCCTGGCAACGGTGCGTTCAACCTGGGGTTGCCGGACGGCGCGGAAGTTGAAGCGGTGAAGTCGGAGGACGCGCCGCTCGAACAAAATGCGGATGGAACGTTTGTCCTAAATCTGATCGGATCGAGCGGTATTAAAGCCATATGGGCTTCAGGCGGTTGCAATGGCGTTCTTTGGAGCTCTGATTTTTACGTATACTACGGCACGGTTTGATCGATAAGCACGATCTACTGAAATATGGGGTCGCTTCGCCTTCGGCAAGAAGGTGAGGCGGCCTTGAATTTTTCATGCGCTTAACGTAAAAAACGACAATAATCGCCATTTTTAAGGTATAATCGAATCGTATATTCCATCGTTTTCATCCATTGGCAAGCGTCTTTATAGCAATCATACATATGCAGAAAACGGAGTGAAGTTCATGTATCGGAAGTTAAGCATGTACCTGCTGGCGGCGCTATTGCTGCTGCTGCCGGTATCGGCTGCGTTCGGCGGGAAGGCCCAAGCGGCTTCTTCGTCGCGGATCGCGGTGATCAAGCAGCTGAGCGGAGACGTACAGGTGCAGAAGGCCGGGGGCTCGAAGCAGTTCAAGGCGTTCGCGAAGCTGAGCCTGAACCAGGGGGACAAGCTGATCACGGGGAGCAAGGGCTCGGCGGTGCTGCAGTTCAGCAATGGAACGTCGGAGGACGACAAGTTCACGGTCGGGGAGAATGCGACGCTGACCTTCTCGAAGCTGTCGGACAAAAAAGGGCACGGTGACGAAGGTCAGCATGCTCAAAGGAACGGCCTGGGTGGACGTCAAGTCGATCAAGAGCCAAGAAGATGACTTCAAACTGGAGACGCCGACGGCGATCATGGGCGTGCGCGGCACGGCGTTTTTCGCGCGAGTTAATCCGGCGACGGGCGGGACGAACACGGCGGTCATGTCGGGCGTCGTGCGCTTCACCTCCGAAAACATGGAGCAGACGGGAAGCGGAAGCGGCGAGAGCTTGGGAAGCACCGGCGCGTCCGGCAGCAAGACGATCGACTTGTATCCGACGCAGCAGATCTCGCTCGAACCGACGAGCGGCCCCGATCTGCGCGAGCTGACGACGCTCGTGGACATCGAGGAGATCGTCAAAAACGCATCGCCTGAAGTCATCGAGGCGATCTTGCGCAGCAAGGCGAAGATCGACGAGGAGAACCGGCAGACGATCGAGAAGTTCAAGCAGACCGGCCTGCCCCCCGAGCTTCCGCAGAGTCTGGACAAGTTCACTCAGAACGCGGAAGAACTGCTGGGCGTCATCGCGAAGCAGGCGATCAAGCAGAAGAAGATCGATGAGCAACAGGTGAAGAAGATCGAAGAGCAGGAGAAGACGTCGTTTAATCTGGACAAAGATCAACTGAGCCAGCTGGATCAGAAGGAAAAAGCCAAGCTGGAAAAGGCAAGGCAGCTGGCGGAGGAAGCCGCGAAGAAAAAAGCGACCGAGGAAGCGGCAAAGCTGAAGGAGCTGGCGGACAAGATCAACGCGGCGGCGCTGAAGGCGATCGAGGCGGCCAAGCTGGCGCAGGACGAAGCGAACCGGCTGGCGGCGGAGGCGGCGAAGCGCAAGGCGGAAGAAGAGCTGCTCAAGAAGCTGAACGAGCAGCAGAAGCAGCAGTATCAGCAGGACAAGGCGAACAACCAGGGCTCGACGACCGCGCCGAACACGAATACGAACAACCTGCCGTCCAACGCTAATCTGGGCTCGCTGAGTATCTCAGGCGCGGCGCTCAGCCCTTCGTTCAACGCAGCCGTCACCGCCTACCGGGCAAGCGTGACCAGCGACAAGACGAGCGTCGTCGTAGGGGCGAGCGTGCAGGAGAGCGGCGCCTCGTTCACGATCAACGGACAAGTGCCGGGCGGCGGGCAGCGGACGGTGAGTCTCGCCTACGGCGACAACGAGATCACCGTCCTCGTGACGGCGCAGAACGGCTCCACGCAAGCTTACAAGGTGACCGTGACGCGTCAACTGCTGAACAACGTCAGCGTCGTTTTCGCAGGTCAGAGCGGCATCGATATTGACTTCAACTCGACGAACGCGCCGGCGCCGTTGTCCATTCCGAGCGGCTCTAGCAATCTGACGCTGGTCGTCCCCGTGACCGGACCGGAGATCGACATCGCGGTCAACGGCCAGAACGTCGAGCCGATACCGATGTTCACGGCGGCGCGTACTCTTCTGCCGGACCAGATTGCATGGCGATACGTCATTCCGCTCGCGCAGGCGTCTAACGAGATCGAGATCAAAGCGACGATCGACGGCGTCGTCAAGTCTTACAAGCTGTTCGCGAACCGTACGATGTCGAGCGATGCGGCGGTCCAAAGCGTCTCGGCCACGAGCGAAGACGGTACGATGGCATACGAGGTCAGGGCAACCGGCGGCAACTCTTGGACGGTGAAGGTGCCGGCCGACGTCACGACGATCAAGCTGAAGATCAACGCGATCAATCCCGATGCCAAGATACTGATGGGCGCCAACGAGTTCGCATCCGGTACGGTGATCCCATATACGATCATCAATACGACCGTCCCATTCCAGGTTCGGGCTGCAGACGGGACAGTGCCTGAAGTCTTTAATTCCATATCGATATCTCGTCTGCCGTCGTCCGACGCATCGCTGAGCGGTTTGGTGCTGTCGCATGGTACGCTGTCTCCTGCGTTCGCTAGCGCAACGACAAACTATACGGCTAACGTTGGCAACGCGGTAGAGAGCATCACGGTGAAGCCGACTGCCTCGAACGGCAATGCGACAGTCGCGGTCAACGATACGACCGTGCAGAGCGGCAATCAGAGCGAGTTGATCCCGCTGAGAGTGGGAACCAATCAGATCACTGTCGAGGTGATGGCGCAGAACGGCTCGCGACAGAAATATACGATCATTATCACACGCGCGGGCGATACCCCTCCGCACTTGACGAGCTGGTCGGCGCACACGTCTGAAGGCGATGTGCTGACCTGGATTTACTCGGTCCAATGGGGAGATGGTATCCCGCTCGACACGTATGCTGCGACGGTACCGAATAGAGATACAGATCAAGTGGAGCTTACGCTCAATTTTGATGAGAGCATGTACGATTACGCCGTGATTTATCCGTCGCAGGGCGAAGAGATCGAGTTCTTCAACGGGCAGCCGAAGTCGCTGCCGCTCCAAGACGGCGAGATCAGCCGTTATGAATTGTATATGTACAAAAACGGTCAAAGCGATGAAAATATTCGGGATGTCCTCAAAATCCGAAAAGGTGTAAGTGATTTTTCGTCGGCGATGACAGCGCTCGACGTTGAAGATCAGGACGAGAATACTTACAGCGTCTTGCCTTGGTCCGCGGATAAGGAGTATGTCCTTTATGCCGACGCGGATGCCGAATCGCTTTCGTTCGATTCGTACGATTACCGGAACGGTCTCACGATTAAGGACGCGAACGATGATCCGTTCGAAAACGCGGCTTTCGATATCCCGCTCGATCCGGGCGATACGCTGCTTAATGTGCATATTGCGGACGAGTTCTCGGAGGAGGTCTTCAAGCTCCGCGTCGTGAAAACGCCACTATCGCCTTCTCTCAAGCTATCCAGACTTACGGTAGAGGGGGAGTGACGTATGGTTCAACCCTCTTACTCGTTCATATGTGTACACGGCGGCAAAGGGGACAAGCACGGTAACGCTGCATGTAGAGGCGCTCGACGGAGCGAATATCGAGCACATCGTCGTCGACGGAAGAGAAGTGCCTGTGGATGGCGGCGAATTCACGCTAGGCGTTCCTGACGAGGGAGAGCGGGTAGCCGGCATCGTCGTCGAATCGGGCGGAGAGCGTTATGTGCATAGGCTGTCCGTGCAGGCATTTCCGTCTGTGGTCGGTTTAGCGGGCTTAACGTTCCGGCAAGGTTCGACTGCCGATGGACCCGTGATTCGTCCTGGTTATGACGGAAAGGCCGGAGAAGGATCTGGGTCTATCTATGCCGTCGTCGGAGAGAATGTCTCGACGGTCAGACTTGAATTGCAGTCGGATAAGGCAAATATCCAAGTCAGCGGCAACCTCCAGATCGAAAATAAGGGTGGCGGCGTGTGGATCCTGTGGCCAAAGCAAGGTGTGAACGCCATCCATATCAGCGTCGAACCGGAGAATTATAACTACTCCGACATCCATGTAGATCTGATTCGCGGAGCGATGCCGTTGGAGGATCTGGACATAACAAGCGCGGAAGGCTACGAGACTGTTTCATACGAAAAGACCGGCCCGCAGCAGTATTACGCGGCGACGCAGATGGAACGCATTAGTCTTTACCCGTCCATGCGCGACTACCATGGACAATTCGAGATCTGGGCGCATGGCAGCAAGCTTGCCAGCAAGTATGATCCGATCTCGCTCGCCGAGGGCTGGAACGACGATATTTATATTCATACTTACGATTACCATGGCGGCATTGTCAATATTTATCAAGTGGTCGTCTGGCAAGGTGCCGGGGATCCGTCCGAGATCGGGATCGATTGGAATCTTCGCGATGAGTTCGCTAATGCAGCGACGCTGGTTGAGAACAACCGTGGAGTAATCGGGCCGGAAAGCAGTTATGCCACCATCACTCCTGTGGTGACGGGAGGACAGATCGAACGCGTATACGTCGATGGAACGGAGAGCTTTCAGGGCGAAGCCGTGGGTTCTTATGATATTACACTCGGTGAGCTGAATGACGGGGAGTCTAGTTCCGCTGAAGTGAGCTTAATCGTCCGCATCCCGGGAAACAAACTTGTTCCCAAGAAGTTGAAGCTCGTACGCGGCGTGATGGCTGATGACGCCGTCATGTTCGCTCCTGCAGGCGAGACAACGAGCGTTGGGCTGCAGATTCATTTACCTGCTGGCATTGCAGCGACTCCGACGATTCAAGTTACCCAGCAACCAGCCTACGGTTCTTATGAGATTACAGAGTCGACGTTGAGTTATACGCCGAATGAGGGCTTTGTCGGAACCGATACAATCTTCTTCCAAGTGTCCTATACGTATAATGAAGAGGGGGGCGGAGCCACGAGTCATTAAGTCCGAGCCTGCGGCCGTCGAGATCAAGGTGACGGACATCTCGCTTCATAGCAACTCGGTAGATGAAACGTCACCGGCAGGGATTTTCGTCGGACAGTTGACCGTGCCTGATCCCTCCGCCTTTGCCGGCGCGGTCTCTTTCGAACTGGTAGAGGGACCGGGCGACGATCACAACTCGCTGTTCATGATCGACGAGGAAGGCAGGCTAAAGGTTGGCTCCGAGATCACGGGAGCACAGCCGGAGGTTCTGTTCGTGAGGGTAAGAGCGTACGATGCGGTGGGCAACAGTGTTGAAAAGCCGCTGACGATATTCCATTTGAGCATGGAGTTACTAATGTACTCGATATACGGCGGCAGCAGCGATACTGGCGCCGTGGCTTACCGCTATGCGGGAGGTGACTATTGGGTACAGTACAACACAAGCGCCGAGCAGATTGAGAATACATCGAATTTCCGTGTCGTCATCAAAACGGGTGAAGCCGATTGGAACGTATCAATCAACGGCAACGAGTTCGTACGTACAGAAGACGTAGGGGGCGACTACAGGTACACGCTCTCCGTCGAAAAGCCTGAACCTGGCTCAAGCGTCGATTACCCAATCGTGATGGAGAATGCTGCGGGCAATCGTTATGAATTCACGTTTCATTACTACCAGGGCCCCATTCCAGCAGAGCTTGACGGCAGTAGCTCAAATGAGGGGCTGCGTCCGGCGATCGAGGCGGATGGAGAATCGTACGAGGTTCATAAGGGCGTAGCCGATTGGGATGCGACGGTTTCGCCGGACACGGAGCAATTGGAACTGAGCGCGGTACTCGCGGAGGGCGTCCGGATGACGATCTACGACGATTACGGCCGGTCGGTCGGACAAGAAGACAATACGGCCGGAGTAGGCGCGTTGACGGCGACGTTCGACCTATTTAAATTCGGCAGTCAGCAAAATTATTACGTGCACGCTAGCAACGGCTCGGGCACGATCATGTACCCGCTTCGCATCTATTATGAGCCTTTGCCTAAGCTGACTTCACTCAGGTTATGGTACACGGCGGGTGACGGCTACCGAAGTGTCCCAATTTCAAGCGAGATGTCAGTCGAGATTGACGAACATCTCGTTCCGGAAGTTCCGCCTTACTTGCCGCTGGGCATTGAGGCGATTGCGAAGCCTGACCAGATCGTTCGTGTATATCGCGCGAACGGCAGCGACTGGATACAGATGGAGTCGCAGAATGTTACGCTTCACGACAATACCCAGATGTTGCTGTACCCTTTCACTTATTATGAGCCCTATCAATCTTTTAAGATTGAAGTCGATACATCCGACGGTAAAACGAAAGATTATTATCTTGCGTTGATGAGACCAGGATATGACGAATCGGCCTGATTTTAATTCTAACCTATACTTGGCGAGCATAAGACTCGCCCAGTATAGGTTTTTTCTTGCCTTCATATTTTTGCACCGTATTGGCTCACCCATGACCTAAGTACTCTTTTTTATCCCGAAAGAAGGAAAATGATGTCGAAAAATCGAATGTAGAAAGGATATGAAAGCGACACGGTCTTGCAATGGGGGGGACGGTGCCGGGATTGGAGTGGTAGCCGACATCGATGGCGGTTGGATGATGAGAAAAAGATGAGACCGCACGCTTGAAGCATTAAATATTATTAACTTGATAGGTCATGCAGATGCATGAATAATGAATGAGCGATATATATTAGGCTGGATTCGCGAAGACAGGGTACTGCTCGGCCTTATGTCCCGCCCACGGATTCGATTTACATATGTCGAATGACGGATTAGTGTTGGTTGAACGCCAATATGTGGGTATATACTCATAGCTTCACTTACTGACTGGCAAGGGCGTGGCAATAATGGCAGCAGAACGAAAAGGGAAACGGCGTACGGTTCGTACGGCGGCTGCGGCCGTGCTTCTTGGCACGGCTTTGGCTGCGACCGGTTCCCTGGATTCGCGATTGACGGCAGGGGACGGGCCGATCGCGGCAGCCGAGGCGGCGAAGCTCGGCGCGACAGCTCCCCATGCGACGACGAAGCAGGCAGGACGCTTGGGCAAGGACGCTCGTACTTCAGCTTCCCGCAAGCCGGTCGCCATTTCGGCGTTGTCCGACGCTTCGTTCTTACAAGAGACGGGCATCGCAGCCGCTTGGAAGCTGCTTCGACGAGACGTGACCGGTACGATCGCCATCGTCGACACGGGGATCGATCTGAAGAACGCGGCGCTTCAGCCGTATTTGACCGACGGCGTCAATCTGCTCGACGATGCCAAGCCCCCGCAGGACGACAACGGTCATGGCACGGCGGTGGCGGGCGTCATCGTCGCGGCGGCGGAAGCCGCGAAGGGCGCGAACGCGCAGGCTGCATGGAAGATGAAGCTGATGCCGGTTAAAGCGTTGGACGACAAGGGCGAGGGCGACGAATCTCATTTGTCGGGCGGTATCCGGTATGCGATCGAGCACGGCGCGGACATCGTCGTGCTGTCTCTGGGTCTGCGCAGGGACGCTCCCGGCATGCGCAGCGTCATCGAGTTGGCCGAATCGAAGGGCGTGCTGCTCGTCGCCGCAACGGGCAACGACGCGGCCGATTTTGGCGAGCGCGCAGCCGTGCAGTACCCGGCCGCTTACCCGACCGTGATCGCTGTCGCTGGCGCGGAGGCTGGGCAAGGACAGATCAACTCGACGGGAGGACCCGAGGTGGATCTGTCCGGATCGTGGCAGGTCGATACGCTCGCGCTGGGCGGCGGACGCCTCGCCATGGAAGGGACGTCGATGGCGGCGCCGCAGGTCGCGGCCGCGGTCGCGATGCTGCGGGCTGCGCACCCGGATTGGAAGCCTGCATTCCTTCGAGAGACGCTTCGCCGCACGGCCGAGGATATCGACGCCAAGGGCCGGGACGACGCGACGGGCTACGGTCTCGTTCGCGCGGACCGCGCTCTGTCGGCCGCGTTCGCAGCGGACTGGCGCGAGCCGAACGGCGCGCAGCGGTCGGCTTCGCCTTTTCCCCCGGGCACGGAGGTCTATGCGGCATGGAGCGGGTCCCTCGATACGGACTGGTACGCGATCGAGGCACACGAAGACGGCATCTTGTCCGTACGGATGCAGACGAACCTGTTTGACATCGGGCCTGCTGCGGTTAAATTGTCGCTATACCGATCTGGCGCCGCCAATTCGATCTCCGCCTACGGCACGAGCGGGGGGAGCGACGACTTGGAAGGTATCCAAGGGCAAATACTACCTGCGGACGGACGGCTCGTCGCGTTCGTCGCCGCTGCCCTACCGCCTCACCTCTGGCTTCAAGATGCTGCCCGATCGGACGGAGCCTGGTTTCGACCGGGATTCCGCGTACGCGATCGAGCCTCGAACGCAGACCTGGAGCGGAACGTTCGATCGTGAGGACGACGAGGACTGGACGACGGTCAAGCTTCCTCAATCCGGCACCTTGAAGGTGACCGTCGAGACGGACACGACGCGCATCGACCCTGCGATTACGCTGCAGCGGGACGGGCAAGCCGTGGTTCGCACGGACACGAACGGCGACGGATTGCCGGAGACGGCTTCGATGAAGAATGCGCCGGCAGGCAGATATTACATAGGGGTCAGCAACGCGGCCGCCGACGGAGCCCCACCCGTGACAGGGACCTATACGGTCCGACTGGAATACATTACTACGTACGCGGATTTGGGCGAGCCGAACGGCGGTCCGCTGACGTCCGCCGCGCTCAATCCCGGAGCGGCAAGCATCCTCAAAGGGCTTATATCGTCCAAGGGAGATGAGGACTGGTTCAGGTTCAAGGCGCCGGGCGGACGCTATCAATGGAAGTTGGACGGCATACCGGAAGGCTCGACGTTCAAGCTGACCGTGTACAACAAGGAACTGAAGCTCCTAGGCCAATGGTCGAGCAAGGCGAAGAGCGCTTCCCTGAACGTCCTGCAAAAGCTGGCCGCCGGCACTTATTATGCCCGGATCACGGCCGATCGCGCGGATCGCTCCGCGTACTATCGCTTCGGCGTCATGAACGCCGATTGAACCGAATTGCAATTGCGGTCATAAGGAGCGTTTTCGGCGAATGGATTCGATTTACTATTCGATGGGCTGGGACAGCTTGTTCTCCATTTTTATCACGCTTGGATTTATCGCCGTGGCGTGGGTCGTGCTACAGGAGATCAAGTGGGAGCAATTTTTCCGCCATCCCAAGAGTCCGAGGGCGCGGCTCGCGCAGCTCTTCCTGGCGATCATCGCGGGACGCCTGTTGGCCGGATTCGTGCTGGATTACTGGAATTGGGCTTCCGCGCTGAAGAATCTGTTCAATTCGTCGTAGCGATGTTTTTTCCGCATAACGTCGAATCAAAATGTTCACAATGGGTAATAAAGCAGAAACAAGTCGTCCGAAGTCGAATTTTGACGACGCATCGTTTCGAATTTGTAAAAAGATGCCGCTTGTACCGAGCCGACGGACGGTGGTATGATGAAATTTGGGTTTTTTGGAGCCGGCCTCGGTGAAAGCACGGACTCCAAAAATGATTCTACACCCGCGGAGGGAACCACCCATGAGCAAAATCATCGTCCGCGGCGGCCGTCCCCTAAATGGGACTGTCCGCGTGCACGGCGCCAAAAATTCCGTCCTGCCGATCCTTGCCGCCACTCTTCTGGCGGAGGAAGGGTCTTGCGTCATCGATGACGTACCCGCCTTGGACGATGTGTACAACATTCTGGAAGTGCTGTCGGCTCTCGGCGTGCAGGCGCTTCGTCACGAATCCCGCGTTACGCTGCGTGCCCACAGGCTGATCTCGCACGAAGCGCCGTACGAACTCGTCCGCAAGATGAGAGCGTCGTTCCTCGTGATGGGACCGCTGCTGGCCCGCGAAGGCAAGGTGAAGATCTCGCTGCCGGGCGGCTGCGCGATCGGGACGCGCCCGATCGACCAGCACCTCAAGGGCTTCGAGGCGATGGGCGCCGAGATCGGCTTCGGCCAAGGTTCGGTCGAGGCGAAGGTTGACGGCCGGCTGCGCGGCGCGCGCATCTACCTGGACGTAGCCAGCGTCGGCGCCACCGAGAACATCATGATGGCCGCCGCTACCGCGGACGGCGTCACGACCATCGAGAACGCCGCTAAGGAACCGGAGATCGTCGATCTCGCCAACTTCCTGAATGCCATGGGCGCGAAGGTGCGCGGCGCGGGCACGGGTATCATCCGCATCGAGGGCGTAGAGCGTCTTAAAGGTGTTCGCCATACCGTGATTCCGGATCGGGTAGAAGCAGGCACGTACATGATCGCAGCGGCCATCTCCGGCGGCGATGTGTATATCGAAGGCGCGATTCGCGATCATCTGGGTCCGGTCGTCGCCAAGCTCGAGGAGATGGGCGTCGGCATCGAGTCGGATGACAGCGGCATTCGCGTCTTCGCGAATCGCCCGCTCAAGGCCGTCGACGTCAAGACGCTGCCTTATCCGGGCTTCCCGACCGACATGCAGGCGCAGTTCATGGCGCTGCTGCTCGCGAGTCCGGGCACGAGCATCGTGACGGAGACGGTGTTCGAGAACCGCTTCATGCACGTCGAAGAGATGGCGAAAATGGGGGCCGACATTAAGATCGAAGGCCGCGCCGCCGTCATCTCGGGCGGCAAGCCGCTCTCGGGCGCGCCGGTCTGCGCAACGGATCTTCGCGCGGGAGCCGCGCTGATCTGCGTGGGACTCGCCGCCGAAGGCGTTACCGAAGTGACGGGCACGCATCACATCGACCGCGGCTACATGGACATCGTCGGCAAGCTGGCCGCGCTCGGCGCGGATATCAGCCGCCTGGGCGACGGCGAAGAAATCCCGGCGCCGGCAGCACCAGCAGTTGCCGCATCGGCATCCGCGCCGGCAGAGCCGTTCGCCGTACGGAGGTCGCTTCAGACGGCATCCGAAGAGCGTATCGCCTCGGACAGCGTGGCCATGCTGCGCGTGCAGCCGACGCTGGCTTGATTTCCTTTTAAATGCACTTATTATCCCGCGCCTTCGCGCCTTGGACCGAGCGTTTCATCCGGTTCTTGGCGCGGAGGCTTTTTTTGCGCTCTCTTGATCTTGTTCTATCGGCTCGGCACCGTTCATAGATTGGTAGCGTGCGAGGAAAAGGACAACGAAGAGAGGAAGTTGGAGGCATGCGAAATCGGAATGGACAAGCCGAACCTAACAAAGAGGCGCATTCGGAACATCGTGAAAACCGCGGGGGCAAGCGGAATGGCTTATTCAAGCGAGGTAAAGGAGGAAGCGTGCAATCGGCGGGCTTGTGGCTCATTTTGGCTTTTGGCACAGGCGCATTGATCGCGAGCTGGTCATGGGCGGAACGGCACGCAAGCGAAAGGAATCCCGTTCCGGTCATTGAAGAAAGCCCGGCGGTTGTCACGAACGGCGCAACTTCGGCGAAAGAGAGGACGAATCGCGGCGGCGTGCCTGCCCAATCGTCCGTTAAGGACGGTAAGGCTTCTGATGGAAAAGCCGATGCCGAAGCGTCGGAACCGCCAAAAATATCAGATAAGGCTGGCGGGGCGTTGTCTGCTTTAGACGCCGCTCGGGGGGCTTCAGGCCGAGTTAAAAGACAGCACCCTCGTCGTTCGGGTCTATCTGTCGGACGACAAACGGATCGAACGCGCCGGATTGGAGACGTACGTGAAGGGCGTCGTGGCGGCGGAGATGCCGACGGACTTCGCGCCGGCCGCGCTGGAGGCGCAGGCGATCGCGGCGCGCACGTATTTGATCCGCCGCCTGTGGAACGAGGACCGGTCGGGCGTTCCCGTTCGCGGCGCGGACGTGACGGACACGGTGACGCATCAAGTCTATCGATCCAAGGCGGAGATGGACAAGCTTAAAGAGACGGATCCGAAGGCGTGGACGGCGGTGGACGAAGCGGTGCGGCGGACGCGGGGGATCGTCATGGTTTACGAAGGCGTGCCCATTGAATCTCTTTACTTTGCCAGCAGCAACGGGTTTACGGAAAACGCCAAGGACGTTTTCCATGCCGATCTGCCTTACCTGGTATCGGTGAGCAGCCCGTGGGACCGCGAAGATTCGCCCCGCGCCGAGGAAACCGTAGAGATGAAGCTCAGCGAATTCTACCGCAAGCTTGGCGTCAAGTCGCTCGCCGCGCTGACGGGCCTCGGCAAACGGCCGGCGGCCGTCATTAACGGTTGGACGGAAGGGAAGCGGGTGAGCACGGCGACCGTCGGCGGCAAGACGATGTCGGGAACCGAGGTTCGCAGACTGCTAGGGCTGCGGTCCGCCGCCTTCGATTGGAAGATCGAGAAAGGGAAGGCTACGATAACGACGTACGGCAGCGGGCACGGCGTCGGCATGAGCCAGTGGGGCGCCGAAGGCATGGCGAAGACCGGCGCGACCGCCGCGGATATCGTGCTTCACTACTATACGGGCGTCCAATTGAAGACGCTGACCGCGCTTCAGTCCGCGCGCGCCGAGACTGCTAAGCTATAAATCCCTTAATCTTGCAAAAAGGCAGGTTTAAAAAACTATCACCTGGCAACACTCTGTTACTGAGGTGATAAAAAATGAGTGATTCAAACAAACCAAACGGCAAGATCGAACCAAGCAGTACGAGAAGTGTCGTCAGCGCGTCGTCCAGGCCTTCGGCAACAAAAAGGTTTTTCGCCAAGCGGTGGGTATTCCCCGCCATGTACATGGCCGCAGCGGCAATCATCGTAACGATCCTCTGGCTGAACGCCAGCTCGGGAACGAGCGGCAAGCCGAAGGACGAAGCGAGCTCCGCCAGCGTCCAACAGGATGTCGGGGCGGGCGGTCCAACCGCCGAGGATCCGGATGCGCTGCCCGTCGCGGCAAACGGCGAGACGCTCGCCTGGCCTGTGACCAACCGGGACGCGATGTCCGTGTCCATGCCGTACTTCAACGAGAACGGCACGGAAGAAGAGCAGGCGGCCGCCATGGTGCAGCATGACAACTCGTTCACGCCGCATACGGCCATCGATCTCGCGAGCAAAGACGGCAAGGCGTTCGACGTCAAGGCGGCCATGAGCGGCGAAGTGACGGTAGCGGAGCAGACGCCGCAAAACGGTTACGAGATTAATATCAAGCATCCGAACGGTCTCGTCACCGTCTACCAAAGCTTGGCCGAGCTCAAGGTCAAGGTGGGAGATTCGGTCAAGCAAGGCGACGTGCTCGGCACGGCGGGCGTCAGCGAAGTGGAGAAGGACGAAGGCGTCCACGTCCACTTCGCGGTCAAGAGCAACAGCCAGACCGTCGATCCGGCTTCGCTGATCGAAGATCAACAATAATCTGGTTCCTAAGACAGGGTTGTCCCGGCGCGCGGAGACGCGCAAGGGCAACCCTGTCTATTTTTACAATTTAGTAGCTGACCAAATGATGGTATTTGTGTTACGATAGTACCATAATTGATACTACGGAAGATCTATCGACTTGAGAGAGGACGCGTGATAGATGAAGCTCGTGACTGTAGACGAACTTCACCCCGGCGACGTGTTGGACAGGCCGGTATACGGTAAAAACGGATTGGTCATGCTCGAAGCCGGCACGGAGCTGACGGCGCAATACATAGATAGATTGCAGCTCCTCGGTTTTCAGTCGGTCGCCCTTGGCAAGCGCGGCGCGGCGGCCGAAGCGCTCATCGCTTCCCGCATGAAGGTTCGGCCCGACGAGAAGGTTCGCGACCTGACCGAGATCGAGCTGCTGCGCGCCGATCCGGTCCAGCTTCAGGAGACGCATCATAGCCTGATCCGCTTTTTGGAGACGGAAGAAAACTTCAGCAGGCTCGCCCTGCCTCACGCAGAGCTTGAGAACTTCAAGCGGGGGTACCGGGAGCGCCTGCTCTCTGCGGTTAGCCATCGGGCGGTGGCCGAGGAGCTCAGCGTGCTGAGACAAACCGATGAATCGCTATTCGAGCACGCGCTGCAGGTATCGCTCATGTCGGGGGTGATCGGCGCGTCTAGCGGGATGGACGCGAATGCCCAGTACGAGCTAGGCATCGGCGCACTGCTATTCGACGTCGGCATGACGCGGATCTCGCCCGAGCTGCTCCAAGCCAAGCGCAGGCTCACGGACGCGGAGATGGCGGCGGTCAAGCAGCATACGACACTCGGTTACCATGCGCTCGGGCGCATGCGGGAGGTTCCCGATGCGGCGGCCAAGTGCGCGCTGCTGCACCACGAGCGCTATCGGGGAGACGGCTATCCGTACGGAATCGCGCAGGACAAGATCCCGGACATGGCGCAGATCGTCGGCCTGGCCGACGTGTTCGACGCGCTCCTCTCGCCGCGCCATTACCGCGATCCTTATCCGCCATGCGAGGCGATGGAATATATGTTCGCCGCCGGCAATTACGAGTTCGGCATCGGCATCGTACGTTCGTTCCTCAAAAACCTCACGATCTTCCCGACGGGCATGGCCGTGGTCCTCAGCAGCGGACAGACGGCGATCGTCAAGGATACGGAGGGGCGGCCGGCGCACAAGCCGGTCGTACTGGTCGTACGCGAGGCTGACGGCCGCGTGCCGTCTCCGTACGAGATCGATCTCCATGAAAACGCTCGCATCTACGTATCCCGCGCCGTGCAGGTCAAGGGATGAGCGGGCGGCGACCCAAGCTATGGATTACGCTGGACGGGCCTTTGGGCTCGTCTTTTTTTGCGTTTATTAGGACGCCATAGAAGTCCATTTGACCCATAAGCCCCGCCCTCTGCGGACTTTATAGGCTTGTCAGGCTTGGTTACAAAGAATAAGTGAACGTCCCCCTCATATACTGTACCAATCAATCAGAGCAGGGAGGCGGGAGCGTGCACGATTACATCAAAGAACGGACCATCAAGATCGGCCGCAGCATCGTGGAGACGCGCAATACGGTTCGTACCATCGCCAAGGAATTCGGCGTCTCCAAGAGCACGGTGCACAAAGATCTGACCGAGCGTCTGCCGGAGATCAATCCGGACCTGGCCGATCAGGTCAAGCACATCCTCGAGTACCACAAGTCGATCCGGCATCTGCGGGGCGGGGAGGCGACCAAGATCAAGTACAAAAAAGACGACGATCAAGAAGCGGGAAGTATTCGCGGTCGCAAAAGCGTAAATTTTGTCATATCGTTAGAAATGTTAGAGGATTTTTAGAAATCATGGCGAATACTTAAAGGAATATCTATGCGTTGGAGGCTTGTTTTTCATATGTTCAGCAAAGACATCGGAATCGACTTGGGCACGGCGAACGTCTCCATCCACATTAAAGGCAAGGGCGTCGTGCTCGACGAGCCTTCCGTTGTCGCGATAGAGAACGACACCCGCAGGGTGCTGGCCGTCGGGGAGGATGCGCGCCGGATGGTCGGCCGCACCCCGGCAATATCATCGCGATCCGCCCGCTGAAGGACGGCGTCATCGCCGACTTCGAAGTTACGGACATGATGCTGAAGGCGTTCATTCAGCGGGTCGGAGGCCGCAGCTGGTACGGGCGTCCGCGCATCCTGATCTGCGCGCCCACCAACATCACCTCGGTCGAGCAAAAAGCGATCCGCGAGGCCGCGGAGCGTAGCGGAGCGAAGGAAGTCTTTCTGGAGGAAGAGCCCAAGGCGGCCGCGATCGGCGCCGGCATGGATATCTTCCAGCCAAGCGGCAATATGGTCGTGGACATCGGCGGCGGCACGACCGACGTCGCGGTACTGTCCATGGGGGGATGTCGTGACCGCCTCGTCGCTCAAGGTTGCCGGAGACAAATTCGATGCCGCCATCATGCGGTATATCAAAAATAAATACAAGCTGCTCATCGGCGAGCGGACAAGCGAAGACATCAAGATCAAGATCGGCACCGTCTATACCGGCGGCCGGAAGGAAGAAATGGATATTCGGGGCCGGGACATGGTCTCGGGATTGCCGCTCACCGTGACGATTCACGCGGACGAGGTCCGCGAGGCGCTATGGGAGCCCGTATCGTCCATCGTCGCTTCCGCCAAGGCCGTGCTGGAGCGGACGCCGCCGGAGCTGTCGGCCGACATCATTGACCGCGGCGTCATTTTAACGGGCGGCGGCGCGCTGCTGGACGGGCTCGACGCCCTGCTGGCGGACGAGCTCAAAGTGCCCGTGCTGATCGCAGAAGACCCGATGCACTGCGTCGTCAAGGGAACGGGCATCATGCTCGACCACCTCGACAAGATGGCGCGCCGCAAGTAGCTTTCTTACAACGGGAGGGAACAACGCAACATGATCAGAGGATTGTATACGGCGGCTGCCGGGATGATCGCGGAGCAGCGCAGGCACGATACGGTGACGAACAACGTGGCCAACTTGAATACGCCCGGCTACAAGGGCGTTAATTCGGTGAACCGGGCATTTCCCGAGATGCTCATCTCGCTGATGGGCAGCCCGGACGACACGAAGGGCACGATCGGCAAATTGAATACGGGCGTATTCGCCGAGGAGAGCCTCATCAACCTGAGCCAGGGCGACCTGAACGAGACGGGACGCAGCCAGGACCTGGCGCTCGTGTCGGACATCCTCGTCGACGGACAAGCCTTCGACGACTCCGGCAAGTTCGTGGACGCGAACGGCAACGTCACCTACCAGCCGCAGGCGCTGTTCACCGTGCAGAACGCGGACGGCGAGCGCCGGTACACCCGCGACGGCGGATTCCGCACGACGGCAGACGGCACGTTGGTTACTCCCGACGGGATGCAAGTGCTCGGCGTGGACGGACAGGCGATTCGCGTGGACGGCACTTGGGACAACGTACAGGTCACGTCCGACGGACGCCTGATCGACAAGGAGACCCAGCAGCCGCTGGCCGGCAACCCGGCGCTCTTGCTCACCGAGGTGAACGACCCGAACCAGCTCGTACGCCAGGGCGACGGCAAGTACGTATACGCGGGCGACGCGAACGGGCTGCGTCAGGTGCAGGCGGGCGAGCGCGTAGAGATCAAGCAGGGTTACCTCGAGCGCTCCAACGTGGACGCCTCGCAGTCGATGGTCGACATGATGAGCGCGCTGCGCGCTTACGAGGCGAACCAGAAGATCGTCCAATACTATGACCGCAGCCTGGACAAAGCGGTCAACGACGTCGGCAAAGTATAATAAAAGCGAAGGGGAATCGAGATGAACAACTCCATCGTCAGCGCAGCCGCGTCCATGGGCGCTCTCCAACAGAAGCTGGACGTACTCGCCGACAATATCGCCAACGCCAATACGAAGGGCTACAAGCGCAAGAGCACGGTGTTCGAGGACATCCTCACGAACATCCAGCCGCACGAAAAATCGTTCGAGCTGCCGGGCCGCCGGTCGCCGCTGGGCTTCACGCAAGGCTGGGGCGCGCGCGTCGTCGGCCAACAGATCGACATGACCCAGGGCGCCATGCAGCAGACCGACAGCCTGACCGATCTCGCGATCGCCGGCAACGCCTTGTTCGAAGTGCGCTCGGGCGGCACGCTCGACAGCGCGCGCGCCTTCACGAGACAAGGCGCCTTCCAGCTGTCGCCGACGGCCCAGGGCGACAGCCTGCTCACGACGGCCGAGGGCTATCCCGTCGTCGCCGTGAATACGAACGGCCAGGATACGTTCGTGCGCGTGCCGAACAACTATGAGATGATCGTAGGCGCCGACGGCAAGCTGACCGCCCGTTCTTCCGACGGCAACGAGTCGATCGAGCTGGGCACCCTGCGGCTGGTCGAGGTCAACAAGCCCGAGCTGCTGCAAGCGGTCGCGGACAACCTGTACGGCGTGCCTTCCGACGTGAACGTAGCGGACGTCGTAGCGAACGTCGTCGCCAGGCCCGACGAGGCGGGCGGCGTCGCGATTCGCCAGGGCTTCCTCGAGGAGTCCAACGTCAGCCTGGTGGACGAAATGGCTGATCTCGTCAACGTCCAGCGCGCCTACCAGCTCAGCGCGAGGGCGCTCAGCTCCGGCGACCAGATGTCCCAGATGGCAGCCAATCTCCGCGCCTGACGCGGCTTGACGACCGGCGGCGGGCCGGCGCTTTAGCGTGCCCCGCTGCCGGTCCGCTTGCGCAATTCCGACCCAAAGCTTAGAATAAATTGACTCGAACGCAAAGCATTTTTCGAGCTTCTTTATTCTGAAGGAGGATCTACCGTGTCAGCGACGAAGCGTCCGACGGACAAGAAGCAGCGATCCGCAGGACGGCTCATGATGCTGATCGTTTGGACCAGCGTCAAGATTGTGTTCATCCCGTTACTGTGCATCGTGGCGCTCCTGGCCGGGCTTGGTATCGGATACGTAGTGCTCGGCAAGCAGGAATGGTCGGACGTGTTCGACTGGAATACCTGGAAGCACATGTACGATCTCATTTTCGAGGGCAGCCGTTAGCGCAGCCGTTTGGATTGGAAAGACAGGCGTGCCCAGGCGCAGGCGCCGGTATGGAATGGACGACAAGGAGGCTCCCCGTCTTATGGCAAGGGGAGTTTTTTTTATGCGTATTTGCGATACATATGGTATCATTGACCCGTGACAATCGAACGGGATTTTACCCGACGCGGGACTGGCGGTATAATAAAAGCTGACAACGGTCTTGCGATCGCGATCGCGGAGCCGATGGCGGAAATGGAGGCTCCGGCGTGAATGTGCCGAATCTGTTGACGATGTCCCGCTTTGTCCTGATCCCCGTCTTTCTGGCGCTTTATTTGGACGGACACCCTATATGGGCGTTGATCGTGGTGTTCGGAGCCGGGATTACCGACATGCTGGACGGCTATATCGCCAGGCGCAGCGGCCTCGTGACGCAAGTCGGCATTATGCTCGATCCGCTCGCGGACAAGCTCATGATGCTCGCCGTCGTCGGCGCGCTGCTGGCGCACGGAGAGATTCCCTGGTCCGCTGCGGGCGCGATGGCGTTCCGCGAGGTGGGGATGATCGCGACAGGCACGTACTTTCACTTCCGGGGCAAGCGGACGGTGCCCGCGAATTCGTTCGGCAAGTTGACGACCGTGATTTATTACCTTGCCATCGTGCTGCTGATTCTCGATCAGCCGGGAGGCGTCGTTGCGCTCTGGGTTGCCGTCGGCCTGTCGTTCGCGACTTCCTTCGTTTACTTTACTTCATTTAAAGAACTGAATGGCGAGACGAAGTCCGCTTAAGCGGACGCAGCCGACCTGAAGGATGACAAAAGGACTTGCCGCAGGGCCGCGCGGGAAGCGATCGGCACGGGAGGCAAGCCCTCTTATATTCAACCTTCGCGGCTGCAGGACGCGGAAGGATTATACATAGTATGGGCGCCGGGCCTCGCTGTTATTCCTTGGTCGCCGTACAATCGGAGGGAGTACTGTTCATGCTCGACATCAATCAAATTCAGGAAATCATTCCGCATCGCCAGCCGTTCCTGCTCATCGACCGAATCCTCGAGCTCGAGCCGGGCAAACGCGCGGTCGGACTCAAAAACGTGACGATGAACGAACCGTATTTTGCCGGGCACTTCCCTGGATTCCCGGTCATGCCGGGCGTCCTGATCCTGGAGGCGCTCGCGCAAGTCGGCGCCACCGCGATCCTCGGACTCGAGGAAAACAAGGGGAAGATCGGCTTGTTCGCCGGCGTGGACGAGTTCCGCTGGCGGGGACAGGTGACGCCAGGGGACACGCTGACGCTCGAGGTCGAGATTATCCGGCTGAAGGGACCCGTCGGCAAAGGACAGGCATCCGCCAAGGTGGACGGCAAGGTCGTCGCCGAAGGCGTGCTGATGTTCGCGCTGACCGATCCGGCGAAGGAGAGATGAACGTACGGCCCCGGCGCGCCGGGCTCTCGCTGTGACGGAGAGCGCGGCGCCTGGGTATAGATAAAGAGACCAAAGACGGAAGGATGAGAAATTGATGACCATTGCTGCGAACGAAGTGTATGAATCCTGGCTCAACAATCCGAAGGTAGACGACTCGACCAAGGAGGAGCTGCGCTCGATCGGGGACAAACCCGCGGAGATCGACGACCGTTTTTACCGCGAGCTTGAGTTCGGCACCGGCGGCCTTCGCGGCGTGATGGGCGCGGGCACAAACCGGATGAACCGGTATATGATCGGCCGCGCGACGCAGGGCTTCGCCAATTATTTGCTGCGCAACTTCGAGTCCCCCTCCGTCGTGATCGCGCACGATTCCCGCAATAATTCCGATATCTTCACGCTCGAGACGGCACAAGTGCTGGCGGCAAACGGGATCAAGGCTTATTTGTTCCGCTCCTTGCGCCCGACGCCTCAGCTGTCGTTCGCGGTCCGGGATCTGAAGGCCGCAGGCGGCGTCGTCGTGACGGCCAGCCACAACCCGCCCGAGTACAACGGGTACAAGGTCTACGGCCAGGACGGCTGCCAGCTCGTGCCCCATCAGGCGGAGCAGGTCATCGCCGCGATTCGCGAAGTCGACGCGTTCGATGACGTCAAGCGTATGAGTCAGGCCGAAGGCGAAGCGCAGGGCCTGATCGTATGGCTGGGCGAAAATGAAGACAATCGGTTCGTACATACGGTCGCCGCTCAATCCGTTCATCCCGAGGTGCTGAAAAGCGGCGCGGGATCGGCGCTCTCCGTCGTCTATACGCCGCTGCACGGCGCGGGCAACATGCCCGTGCGCTGGGTGCTGGCTGCCGCGGGCTTTACCAACGTACACGTGGTACCCGAGCAGGAGCAGCCGAACGGCATGTTCTCGACGGTCAAGTCCCCGAACCCGGAGGAGCACGAAGCGTTTACGCTCGCGATCAAGCTCGCGGACGAAGTGGGCGCGGACATCATCATCGGCACGGATCCGGACTGCGATCGCATGGGCGCCGTCGTCAAGAACGACAAGGGCGAATACGTCGTGCTGTCCGGCAACCAGTCCGGCGCGCTGATGGTGCACTACCTGCTCTCCAATCTGCAGGCCAAGGGACGCCTGCCGGCCAATGGCGCCGTCATTAAGACGATCGTCACGAGCGAGATGGGCGCCGATATCGCGCGCTCGTACGGCAGCGCGGTCATCAACACGCTCACCGGCTTCAAGTACATCGGGGAGAAAATGACCGAGTTCGAATCCACGGGAGAGCATGCGTTCCTCTTCGGCTACGAGGAGAGCTACGGCTATCTCGCCGGCACGTATGCGCGTGACAAGGACGCGGTCGTCGCGTCGCTGCTCATCTGCGAGGCGGCCGCCTTCTACAAGACGCAAGGCAAGACGCTGTACGACGTGCTGCTGGAGCTGTACGCGAAGTACGGCACGTATCTGGAAAAGCTGGAATCACGCACGCTCAAAGGCAAGGACGGCGTCGCCCAAATCGCCGCGATCATGGCGGACTGGCGCACGAATCCGCCTGCCGAGGTGGGCGGCATCAAGGTGGACCAGGTGCTCGACTACGAGCTGGGACTGGACGGCTTGCCGAAGGAGAACGTGCTGAAGTTTCTGCGCGCGGACGGCTCTTGGTTCTGCCTTCGTCCTTCGGGCACAGAACCGAAGATCAAAGTGTACTTCGCCGTTCGCGGCGACGACCTTGGCGGCGCCAACGCCGCGCTGGACGCGCTGGTCGGCGCGGTCATGGCGCGCGTAGACGCGCTTAGCTAAGCGAGGTCCGCGCCTTTCGGCCACAATCTAGCCCGCAGCCGCCTGCGCTCCGCACGGCTTGCGGGCGCTTGTGCGCTTGGGCGGGCCGGCGGGGAGCGCGACAGTGGCAAGTAACGTCCGGCTGGCTTGCCGTCCGGCTGGCTGGGAGCTGATTGCCGGCTGATTGGCTGGTTTTTGATTCGTTGACTGATGCTGGTGACCTGGCTGGTGAGTGAGTCGTTGGCTCTGACTCGTGCCGGACGGACTCCGATTTGCCTTGAAGGCAAGCGCAATGGGATTCGCATACTCGGACGGTGTCGCTTCTTGTCGCGGTATTGCGCGGGAAATGATGGCTATTGACGATGCAGAAGAAAACGGCTCGTAACTTGCCAGGCTGCGACTTCGTCTATATGGCATGCGCGTCAGAAACGGGAAGGCTTGGCTTCAGCAAGGCGGCAGGAAAATGTTGCGCTTTCGGCATTCATTGCCGGGATAACTGCAATACTACATTTAATTCGCGAAACTCGCGGCAATGGGTAACCTTCGGCGTCCGCGCGAAGCGTTCGTAAGCGAAGCGCGCCGTCGCCGATGAGGATAAAAGGGAGTGGAAGCGGTGCCTGTATGGCTGGATCAATGGAATCGCAGATTGGCGAAGTGGCTCTGGTGGGTCGTGCTGATTGGCGTGCTGGGCTCGCTGCCCGTCGCTTATGCGCGCGTGCAGACCGAGCACTCTGCGAACAAAGTGGAAATCATCGTGGACTACAAGGACATCTTGACGATCGCGGCTACGCAGGCGGATCCGAAGGCGTTTGCCCAGGAGCAGCTTAAAAAAGCTGAAGGATGCCGGCGTCAATGGAATGGCGGTGTTCGAAAGCAATCTGGACGAGCTGAGCCTGACCGGGGACGTAATGGTGTATACGGCTCAGCAAGCCGCGCAGTTGGTTGGCGAGCTTAGCGTGCCGGGCGACAATCGTACATACGTCATGTTCAACAAGCCGGATACCGAGCCCGCGATCAAGCCGATCGTGGAAGACGCGTTCAACCAGGCCGGGGTGAGCGTCGAGTCTTGGTCCGCGAAGGGCCGCGACGGCATCATCCTCGGGGTCGGACCCGATGACGCCAAGCTGCGTCCGATGGAACCGAACCCGCTCTCCATGCAGGCGATCCACGATGCGGGGCTGATGGTCGTACCGCGTATTTCCGATCGTACTCAGCCGTACAACGCCGCTCGCGTGTCCGACTGGCTGGCCAAGTTCAAAGCGGTCGGCGCTACGCGCATTATTTTCGACGGCGAAGCAGTGACGGGATACAACAACCAGGCGGATCAACGCAGCCTGGACGACTTCGCCAAGCAGCTCAAGGACGGCGGGTTCGGTACCGCGGTCATCGAGAACCTGAAGGCGCCGCAGCTCGGCATGGGCGCGCTTGCCCAGAAGCTCGACTACAACGCGGTCCGCCTGCATTCGGTGTCCGAGGGCGAGATGATGGTGATCAGCCCCGAGACGCTGAAGGACCGTCTCGTGCTGGCCGTGAAGGACCGCAACATCCGTATGATCTACCTGAACGCCGCGCCGGCGCGCGACGACAAGAAGGCGGTCGTGACCCACCCGATCGACAAGACGATCGTCACTGCGCTCTCCGGAGACGACGGCGCGATCGAGCGTATGCGAGACTTCGGCTTCGTGACGGGCGAAGCGCATGCTTTTAAGGTTCACAAAGCACCGGCCGAGACGGTCTGGCGCGGTCTGGCGATCGCGGGCGCGGTCTCGCTGATCGCGATCATGATCGGACTGTTCCTGCCGCCGCTGCTCCTGCCGGTTACGATCCTCGGCTTCATCGGCGGAGCGGGCGTGCTCGCGCTCGATTCGTCGCTGCTTACGCAGGCGCTGGCGCTGTTCGTCGCGATCGCGGCGCCGACGGTGTCCGTCGTGACGCTGGTTCGCCTGCTTCGGGCGAGAAGGAATCGCCCCGAAAACTTCCGTATGTCCGCCGGTCGCCGGATAGGCTCCGCGATCTTGCTCTATATTCGTACGGCGATTCTGTCCGTCATCGCCATCCCGTTCGTCATCGCGCTGCTCAACGACATTACGTACGAACTCGTGCTGCAGCAGTTCCGCGGCGTCAGCCTGCTCCATCTCGCGCCGATCGCGCTGGTGGCGCTCTACGTATTCTTTTATGGCTCCGCGAACGGATTCTGGGGCAACCTCCGGCAGCTGCTGGTCATGCCGATCAAGGTGTTCTGGGTCATCGCAGGCGTGTTCATCCTGGCGGCAGGCTATTATTATCTGACGCGTACTGGAAACGGCGGTTCCGCATCCGGCATCGAGATGAAGCTGCGCACGTTCCTCGAGACGACTTTCCACGTGCGTCCGAGATTCAAGGAATTCGCGATGGGCCACCCGCTCATGCTGCTGGGCCTGTTCCTGTCGCTTCGCTATCCGAAGTGGCCGCTCGTGCTCATCGTCGCCGCCACGATCGGACAGCTGTCGATGGTCGACACGTTCGCGCACATTCATACGCCAGCCGTGCTGTCCGCGACACGGGATCTGCTAGGACTCGGCATCGGTTTCCTGATCGGACTCGTGCTGATCGTCGTCTGGCAGGTGCTCGAGCGTCTGTGGGCGGTTTGGAGAAAGCAGCTGGCTTGAAGTGAGCAAGTTCTGCATGGCGCGGAAATCGGGTAAAGAGGAATGCGGCCGCTAAGAGATCGATATTGAAGGTAAGGCAGGGCGGCGCGCCTCTTTCATCTGAATTTAAGGCAAACATAGGCGGTGCATGGCATAATGGGTATGGCAAAAACGGACCGGAAGCTGCGGCTGGTGCTGTCCGGCTACTACGGCTTCCGCAACAGCGGAGACGAAGCGGTGCTGCTCAGCATCCTGAACGCGCTCGAGCAGGCCGGCGAAGACCAAGGTGTATTCGTCGAGCCGATCGTGCTGTCCGGGGATCCGGCCTGGACGGCCCGGCAGTACGGCGTCTGGTCGGTGCCGCGCATGAAGCTGCGCGAGGTGCGCGAAGCGATCGCCGCCAGCGACGGCGTGATCAGCGGCGGCGGCAGCCTGCTCCAGGATGCGACCGGCCTCGGGTCGATCCCGTATTATCTGGGCATCCTGGAGATGGCGCGCTGGGCGCGCAAGCCGACATTTGTGTATGCCCAGGGCATCGGGCCGGTGAAGCGCCGGATGTTCGGGCCGTTCATCGCGCGGGCGATGCGCAAGGCGTCGTACGTGTCGGTGCGGGACGCCGAATCGGCCGCGCTGCTGGCCGGCTTCGGCGTTCCGGAGGATCGGGTCGCGGTCGTGCCGGACCCGGTCATGGGGCTGCCGCTGCCGCCGTCGGCCGGCGGGGCGGAGGTGCGCGGCGCCGCTGCAGGCGGAGCGGCGGGCGATGGGGGCCGCGCGGCCGAAGGCCGGAGCGCGGCGAGCGGTGAGCCCGGCGCGGCCGGTGGCGCGTGGGGCTCGGGGTTGGCCGGCGCCGCCGCTGCGGGCGCCGCGGGCGATGGGCCTCGAGCGGCCGATGGCGCGCGGGGCTCGGGGTTGGCCGGCGCTGCCGCTGCGGGCGCCGGAGAACGCGATGCCGCTCCTGCCGAAGGCGCAGGCGCGGCGCGCGGGGGCGGCACGGACAGGCCGCCGCTGGTCGGCGTGTCCGTGCGGTTCTGGCGCGGCGACCGGTCCGATCTGGACCGGATCGCCGCGGCGCTGGCCGCGCTGGCGCGGCAGCGTCCGGTGCGGCTGCGGTTTTTGCCCTTTCACGAGGGCGCGGACGAGGATGCGTCGCGCTACGTGATCGAGCGGCTGGGCGATGCCACCGTCATGGCGGAGATCGCGCCCGCGCACGATGCGCCGCAGGAGATGCTTCGCGAGATCGACCGCTGCGACCTGCTGGTCGGCATGCGGCTCCACTCGCTCATCTATGCCGCGAACCGCGAAGTGCCGCTGCTCGGCCTTTCCTACGATCCGAAGATCGACCAGTTTCTGCATCGCCTCGGCGACCGGCCCATCGGCACCGTCGACGCGATCGATGTACAACATTTTGCGGCCAAGGCCGTCCAATTCATAGAAGATCCGGCACAGTGGCGCATCGACCATTACAGCGCCATCCGGCGACTGAAGGAAGAAGCGGCCTTACCGGCGCAGCGAATCGTCGAAGCCTGCCTGGAACTTAGAGGGAGATAACCATGTCTCAGACCGCGGATGCACGCAGCTTTCCGACCGTATCGATTTACGGCATCCCTTTTTCTAAAATGAATATGTCCCAAACGGTCGATTATCTCATCGGGGCGGTCGTGTCCGGCAAGAGCCATCGCATCGTCACCGGCAATCCGGAGATGGTCATGAAGTCGCTGCAAAATCCGGTATTCCGCCGGGCGCTGGCGACCGCCGAGCTCGTCGTCCCCGACGGTACGGGCGTCGTGTGGGCGGCGCGGCGCGTCCGCCAGCCCGTAGCCGAACGCGTGGCCGGATACGATCTGCTGCACGAGCTGATGCGCGAGGGAGATCGCCGCCATTGGAGCGTCTATTTGCTCGGCGCCTCGCAGGAAGTCGTGGATGCGGCCCATGCCAAGCTGGCTTCGCTCTATCCCGGCGTTCGATTCGCAGGCGTTCGCAACGGGTATTTTACCGACAGAGACGATGAAGCGGTCGTAGCCGCCATTCGCGATTCGAAGCCCGACCTGCTGTTCGTCGCCCGCTCGATGGATAACCAAGAGCCATGGCTCGCGAAGCATCAGGCCGCGCTCGGCGTGCCCGTCATGATGGGCGTCGGCGGCAGCTTCGACGTACTCGCCGGCAAGACGAAGCGCGCGCCTGCGCTGTTTATCAAGCTGAGGCTTGAGTGGTTCTACCGGCTGCTTCGGGAGCCGACGCGGATCAGGCGAATGATGGTACTTCCCCAATTCGCGATCAAAGTGGCCCGAGACGGCGATAACCTTTTGCAAACGAAATGAAAATGCATGAAAACGAGCTTGAGTGAAGGAAAACGGCCTTTTTTGCCGGAATTCGGCGAAATTATTGGCTTGTTCATTCCCGTGCCGGAGCGTATAATTCATTCCGGTACATAAGCTAAAGGAGATGTAAAAATGCCGACAGGCTGGATGGTTGGAATCGGGATCACCGGATTTGTGCTATCGCTCGCGCTTGCGCTGGTGTTGACGCCGCTTGTTAAGAAGTTCGCGTTTCTCGTCGGCGCGATCGACAAACCGAATCATCGCAAAGTGCACACGCGGATCATGCCACGGCTCGGAGGTCTGTCCTTCTACGCTTCGTTTACGGTCATTATTCTTCTCTTGCTGCCGCTCATTCCCGAGCACTGGTTCAGCGCTCACGACAAGCGTCTCATCGGCGCGCTACTAACGGGCGGTTCGCTCATCGTGCTGCTGGGCGCGCTGGACGACAGGTTTCAGCTGTCCGCCAAGCTCAAGCTGCTCGTGCAGATCGCTGCGGCATGCGTCGTCGTTTTCGGCTTCGATATTCGAATGGACTTCGTTAATATACCTTTCGGCGCGGATAGCCAGTCGCTGACCGAATGGATCAGCATCCCGCTCACGATCTTCTGGATCGTCGGCGTCACCAACGCGATCAATCTGATCGACGGGCTCGACGGCCTCGCGGCCGGCGTGTCCGGCATCGCGATCAGCTCCATCCTCGTCATGTCCGCCCTGATGGGCCAAGGTACCGTCGTCATTCTGTGCGCGGTGCTGCTGGGCGGCATTATCGGATTCCTGTTCTTCAACTTCCACCCCGCCAAGATCTTCATGGGAGATTCGGGCGCTTTGTTCCTCGGCTTTGCGCTCGCGATGCTGTCGATGCTCGGGTTCAAGCAGATCACCGTCGTCTCGTTCGTGACGCCGCTGCTGCTGATCGGCGTGCCGCTGTCGGATACGTTCTTCGCGATCATCCGCCGCCGCGTGCAGAAGAAGCCGATCTTCGAACCGGACAAAGGACATCTCCATCACTGTCTGCAGCAACTGGGTTTCAGCCACCGGAAGACGGTACTCATCATCTATGGCGTGGCTGCGTTCTTCGGCGCATGCGCCGTGCTCCAGTCGGTCTTCTCGAACTCGGGCGTCGGCAACTGGCTGACCTTCGTCGTCATCTGCGTGCTGCTCGTCCTGCTGCAGATCGGCGCCGAGCTCATCGGCATCGTGGACAAGTCGAAGCGCCCGATCCTGAACTTCCTCGCGCGCATGCGTGTGAAGGAGACTGCGGGTACACGCTCCAAGTAACCTTAGAATTCACGGCTCTGTTCCGCACTCGCGGAGCAGAGCTATTTTAGTTTTTCACGATCCTTAAATGTACCTTCAACAGTAGATTCCAAACATTCCCTTGCGGCGGAACTGGGTACGGAGTCTTATTATGGAGGAAATGCCTAAACAATTGACCTCGAGCTTCCGATAACAACAGTACGATAACTGTCTTCCGAGGCAAGTTGGGTGGTGTTCGTTCCTTTATCCCGTTTTCCGACGTCCCTATAACTAACGACCCGCACAAGGAGGATTTTTCCTTTGAAACTTCTGAACACACGGTTTATCGCATGGATGCTGACGCTGGCGCTCGTCGCGACGCTCCTGCCATTGACGCCCGCGGCACCTGCTAACGCGGCCTCGGCTTATTTCCAATTCGACGATTACAGCACTTCCGATCAGGCGCCTTCAGAGGTGAACAGCAATGTCATCGACATTGCGGGCACGTTCAGCGGCGTTTCCTCTACGACCATTAACTATAAGATCGAAAAGCTGATCATAAACGGTTCGACGACGAAGGTCGCCGAATCTTCGGTTGGGTCGACAAAGCCGATCATTACCGGATCGAATTCCTTCCGTTTTACCGGTATCACGATCTACGACGGTCTGAATCGCATTACGGTTACCGGGACGAACACGGCCGGGAATATTGTAGACGGCACTGCTTACGTGAACTTTACGAACGTGCCGGTCATCTCGGACATCAAGCTGATCGACGGCACCGTACTACCAGAGGGCAACTCGCTTCTCGTGACCAGCCCGACTGCCACCATTTCCTTGAAGGCCCCTAATGCTACAGAAGTGACAATCAACGGCACGCAGATGTTCGGCGGAGCTGGTTCGAGTTACGTGCTGTCTGGCATCGCACTGAGCCACGGCTTGAATACCTTGACGATCGTTGCTAAAAACGCAACTAAAACGTACGAGTTAAAAAGGAACTTGGTTTACTATAATGGCTCATTAACGGCTTATGGCGTCAAGATCGGTTCGCAGGACATCGGCGGCGAGCCTACTCTCACCACCGCGATCACTACTGGCGCTAATGTATCCGGGACAGTTGTCATTCCTTATACCGGTACGACTGTGCCGGCGGGCAATGTTACTGTGGAGTTGTGGAGAACTGGAGATGCCGCTGCCACTTCCGTATCCGGCAGTACGTACTCGCTTGTCAATACGACCACCGGATATGTCATTTATAACTTCACGACAACTGGTACTTTTACCGTGCCTACGAATGGCGATTATTATTTGCGTATTATCGGTCCCAGTCCCACGCTGACAGATACGCTTCCTTTCAAAATGCTGCTGTCCAATTCGCCAAGTATCGCCGGTGTCAAACAGATGTACAATGCAGTGTTGCCTACTTCGGGGACTACAGTTACGGCCGCTTCAACCGCCAACTTTTCTAACAATGCAATCGTATCGCAGCTTCCGCTTTATCTGCTGCTGGATACACAAAATCTCGGCGCAAATACCGTCGATGTCAAAGTCGAACGCGGTACCGACAATGTTACGGCTCAATCTGATATCGTCAAAAACAGCTATTATGACGCTGCAGGCAAACCTGTCGTAATCATTCGCAGCTTGCCGGCTGGTCAATTAAAGTTGACCTTCATGATCAAGGACAGTTCTTTGGCGACGATATACTCGCTTACGCGCACCATTACTTACAATCCGGCGCCGGCGATTCAAATCGCCAACCTGTACACCGGCATGACGTTCACGAATCCAACGGACTTTCAGAACTATAGTATTGTAGGCAGTCTTCCTAACTTCAATTTGAACTCTGCTGCCGAGCTTGACTCGCTTCAAGTCACGCTTAACGGTAGAACCGTACCGTTAAAACAGAGCGCCAGCAACATCGTTGTAAGTTCCGGCAAGTTCACATTTGTTCCCGGAAATTCGACGCCAACGCCGATCTCGCTTGTAGCAGGTGCGAATACAATCACGTTCTCGGGTACGGCAAGCGGTGTCCCTGTTTCTACTTCTTATACGATTTATTTATTTTCCAATGATGAGCCTGCAATCACAAGCATTCGTCCGATACCTTACGTCCTGCCGCCGAACAATGACGATCCGGCACTGCCTAAGCGTAAATTCTCCGATCCGGACGTGAAGTTTGCGATCACGGACGACAACGAATACACGACGACGGAAAAGTCGCTAGATCTGCTCTTCAAAGTCAAGGACTTCGACGGTATTGATATGCTGATTGATGGGAAGTCAGTGGCAACTGGTGGATTCGACACAGCTACGCCTTCGAGGCTTGATCTGATCGATCCTGCGACGCCAGTAGATAGCATCAAACCATTTGTCGATATGAAACCTAATGTTTTGCCGAGCACGCAATATACCTTGCAGTCGGGAGAAACCGAATACCAGATCCGTCTGTCGGAGATCAAACTGCCGACTTCCGGCAAGATCACCTTCACGGTCATCCTGCGAAAAGGCACTGTTACCGTATCGCAGACGATCACGATCATACGGGATTACTCACCGTATCTTGTCCTCTCTCCGAAGCTGCCGAACGAGGCGGTCATTAACGCCAACTTCTTGCCAATTAGCATTAAGGCGGAAGGTGCGAATCAGGTGCTTATCGGCAAGGTCGAGATGACTAAAGGCGAAGGCGATATTTTCCGTTACGAGATGCCTAACCTGAAGGCAGGCAAGAACACGATTAAATTTACGGTCGTCACAGGTACGCAAAAGGTAAACGGATCTTTTGATGTAACCTACGCAGCGGACAATTCGGTAGCTGCACAATACAAAGCGAACGTATCTGCTTCCGGCAAGGTCAATATTTTCAGCGGCGAGCTCCAAATGTCGTTCCCGAAGAATACTTTCCTGCGCCAAGCGAATACAAGCCCCGGGCAGGATGTCAAAACGGTTGATCTGTTCAACTCTCAACAGATTTATTTTGGCATCGCTGACCGGACAGATGGACGGACGGTGAAGAAGTACAATGCAGTTGGCGAGACGGATCTGGCCGGCAATGCGCTCGACGGTACGATCAAGGATGTGCCGGTGGACTCGTATGCAGTCGACCGTTTGACGCCAAAAACGAATTTTGCTTATGCTTCCAAGCTGTTCTGGATCGACGCGGGCTACTTTGATGCCACGGCGTCGACAACCAGCGGCGAATATACCATGGTAAAGGCAATGCAGCCTTACCAGCCGGCGAATATGTTCTACGGCCGCGTTTACGACACGTCCAAGTGGCTGGAGCCTTCGCAACGCGGTACCATTACATTGAAGTATGACGCCAACATCGCCAACGTGTATGGTCAGAACCTGAGTGTTTGGCGCTACACGAACAATGGGTGGGAAAATATCGGCGGCGTTGTCAATACGTCTAACAAAACCGTTACGGCGCCATTTGATGGCTTTGGCTATTACACGGTCATGGGATTGCGGTACAGCTTTAGTGATATTATCGGTCACAAGTACGCAAGGCTTGCGTTAGAGTCGATATTCTCTCACGGCGTCATGAACAATAAGGATGGAAATTCCTTCGGCGTCTACGAAAACATCACGCGCGGCGAATTCGCGCAAATGCTCGTTAAGATGATGGGGATTCCGCTTCAGTACGATCCGAACAATATGACGTTTGACGATGTGCAGCCTTTCGATTATCCGGATCAGCCGTATTGGAACTATCGATTTGTCGAGACGGCGGTCAAGAAGGGTTATATTAGAGGCAAGTCTCCACGACTGTTTATGCCGAACGACAATCTGACCCGTGGCGAAGCGGCCGTCATGATCGCGCGCGCGCTTAACCTGGTCAAGAGCAACGCCGATCCGGAAAAAGATCTGGTTTCGCTCCAGAAGATCTTCACTGACGCCTCGACTACAGACACCTATGCGGTCAGCTCGATCCTGGCTGTAAACAAGGCCGGATTCATATCGGGCATCGCCAACACGGTCTCCGGCGGCAAACCGACGTTCCGCTACGAACCTGATTCCAATCTCTCCCGCGCGGACGCGGCGGTCATCGCGCAGCGCGTCATGAAGAAGCTTAAGAAGCTTTAATGTTCAGGTCGGGAGTCACCGCTGTGGCGGGGGCTCCCGTTCTCATTTTTCATAGAATTGTGCGCAAGAGGAAAACTTTTGGCAATGACGACGTCGGCAACGGTAGGCTATACTATGGAAGTATTAAGTCATACATAGAAGGTTGAGCGTGCAAGACGAGCATGATTGGAAGCCCCTGATTCCGTGTAAAAGTAGTCAGGACAATTCCGGAAAAAATTAGATCAAAAAAAATTGGATTCAAACGCAACTTTTCATAACGAACCGCGTCTAACATCATGTGACATTCAAGAGGGACTTAAGTCATATGGCATGCTAGCATTTCCAAGAATTCTCTTTACGCTAGGTTTGCTCGCATGTATAATGATCAAAGTGGCATTATTACCCTGGCCATTTTCTGCTTGTTTACGAGTTTCTGCGACATGCTTCTACTTCCATAGACATGGTGCAGACATCAATTATAGACAACGCTCAACTCCGGAGAGGGGGTGACACACCGATGAGAGAATCGAGCTACAAATCTTCTACACAAACATTACAGAGTCCTTTCCGAGGAGGAGAAAAAAAGGTTATGAAGAAAAGTTTGTCTCTTCTCATAGCTCTGGCTATGGTATTCGGCATGTTTGCCTCTATGGCATCTGCCGCTACAACTGAGCTGACTACAGCTCAAAAGTATCAATGGTTCGTTGATCAAGGCGTTCTGAAGGGTGATCCAAGCGGCAATCCGCGTCTGGATTCCACGCTGACTCGCGCTGAGTTCGCTACGATCGTGGCAAGCGTTGGCGGTCTGAAGCTGGTCAACTCCGCGTCTTCTTTCGCTGACGTTAAGGTTAAAGACTGGTACTTCACGGCTATCCAATCCGCTTCCGACGCTGGTCTGGTTAACGGTATCGGCGCTGGCAAGTTTGGCCCTAAGCTGAACGTTACTGTTGAGCAAGTGGCTAAGGTTGCCGTTATCCTCGCTGGCATCAAGCCGGTTGACGGCGCTGTTGTTGCTGGTTCGTCCGCTTGGGCTGGCCCGTACATCCAAGCTGCGATCAACGCCGGCCTGACTGTTCCTACGAACTACAAGGCTAACGCTACTCGCGCTCAAACCATCGACCTGGCTTATGCTGTATACCAACTCAAGGCCCTTCCGGTTCTGAGCGACGTGGTAACGACGGTTAACTCCGACGACACGATCACGGTAACGGGCAAGGTTGTTGGTAAGGCTGACAGTGTTAAGGTTGCTCTGGGCACTGCCGCTGAAGTTGCTGCTACGCTGAAGGACGACAAGACCTTCACGTTTACGACTGCTAAGCAAGTACCGGGCACTTACAAGCTGACTGTCGTTGCATACGACGGCACTAAGGGATCTGTTGCAGTAACGAAGGAAGTTGTCATCGATGGCTTTACGGTAGAATCCGTAACCGTTCTGAATGGCAAGCAAATTGCTGTTAAGTTCAACAAGGCAGTAGCTGAAGGTTCCCTCACGGGCGGCTTCAAGAACAGCGCGTACTATACGCTGGACACTGCTACACACCCGGTTCAAGCTGACATTGCACTGAGCAGCGACAAGCAAACTGTCACGTTGACGTTTGACCCGGCATTTACGCTGGACCGTTATGCTCAATTCGCTGTTAGCTCCGATCTGAAGTCCGCTTCCGGTCAATCTTTGAAGGCTTACAAGCAAGCTGTTCTGCTTGCAGATACGGTTGCTCCTACGGTTAAGAATGTTTCCTACATCGGTAAGTCCGCTAAGATCGAATTCAGCGAACCGCTCCGCAATCTGGGCACGCTGTCGATCAATGGCATTCAAATCGGTGATGCTCCGACTTCCGCTACGAACATTGTTTACACGCTGACTAAGGATACGCAACAAGACGTTACTGCTGTGACGATTTCCCCGCTGAACCTTGGCACTTCTTATGCCTTCTACCTGATCAGCGGTAAGGACGTTGCTGGCAAGGTGTTCGACTACAACACGACGCTGACGCCTCCTACTGATACGACTTCGCCGACTGTAACGGCTGTTACGGTTAGCGGCGCCAATGTAAAGGTTAAGTTCAGCGAAGCTATCGACACTTCTGTTGTTAGCTCGATCTATGCTGAAGGCGTGACTGGTCTGTCGCCTATCGCTGCTACTAGCTATGATTCAGCTACTTATACGGTAACGTATAATGCTTCTTCCTGGCTGACGGCGAAGAGCGCTAACTTCTTGAATCTTTCCGTACGTGTCTCCGGCTACAAGGATCTTGCTGGTCTGAATGGCGCTGATTACACGCAAGCGGTAACGATTTCCAAGGACACGACTGCTCCTGTAGTTCAATCGGTGTTCTACGAAGGCAACAGCATCTATGTCAAGTTCGATGAGCCGATTACTCAAGTTATTGGAAATGCAGCTGCTATCGCTTATAACCTCACTGATGCGAACAGCATTTACTCTACTGGTAGTCTGACTGTTAATGCTTCGGTTGGTTATGATCTCGATAGAGATACTAACCCTCAGACGAACGACACGGAAAAGTCTTACTTGAAACTTGAAGTGACTGGAAACACCGGAACATCGTATGCTGTTCTTAATTCTGCAGGTAAGCTGGTGGCTGGCAAGTACAACATCACTCTTCCTGAGACTAAGGTTTATGATGATTCCTCCAACAAGATCGCTAATACGAATGTTAGCGTAGAAGTTACTGCTTCTACCGGCACTAGTGGCAGCGTGAAGGTTGATTCCTGGACGGAAACGGCTCCTGGTACGCTGAAAATCGTGTTCAACGCTGAATTGACGACCGCTGCTCTGGACGTTTCCAAGTTCCTGATCAACGACGTTGCTCTTCCGACTGGCTCCACGCTGAAGTTCCTGAACGATGCTAAGACGGTTATCATTACGCTGCCTGCTGGAACGATTCCGGTAAATGGCTATCGTACGCTGAAGGTTGTAAACATCGTCGACAAGAGCGGCAATACACTGTCCGACACGGGTATTTCTACCTCGATCCCGCTGAAGGAAAATGTTAAGCCTGTCGCTCAATCCGTTACGCTTACTTCCGACAAGGTTCTGACTGTTGCCACGAGCGAAGTTCTGGACCCAGGCGCAGTAACTACTGGTGTTACTGTATCCATCAATGGTGTTGATGTTTCGAAGGCTGACATTGAATCCATTCAAGCTGTCAACAACACTGTGGTAATTACGACGAAGTCCAGCAAGTTCACTGCGTCTCAAACGATTGCCGTTAAGATCGCTAGCACCGATGCTAAGGACCTGAATGGCAATACGATTGCTGACATCACGCTGAACAAGTAATATCTCTTTAGAGAAAAGAGCAAGCCTTCGGGCTTGCTCTTTTTTTCTGTCCTCACAACTTTTTGACTAGATCCGTCGTCTATAGTAGTAGGTTAAGCCGGGTTCACGTAATATTCATGTACGAGCGCTATAATAAATGCAACTGAGTTTAGGGAGGATCGCCGGATGAACGGATCTAGCAAAAAGTTTAAAGTTCTCGTTGGTTTAACCGCAATGATGTTGGCTGCAGCACCTATGTCGGCTTATGCAGCGTCCAGTACAAGCACGACAGCTTCAAAAATAACGGCTGTTTCGCAAGTCGTGAAGCCTATATTTTTGAATAGCAAGAGCTATATCAATTTGGTGGATGTAGGGTTATCCCCGGTCGATGGGGGGGCAGATTGCTGCATTTACGCTAAGTATCTACAACGGCAGCTCAGCATCCTTAGATCTCTCGAATTATTGGTTTAGATTAGCTAATTCATCAGGCAGCACCTATTCGATCAAGACGTCGGCTGCTGATGCGAAACTCAATAGAGTCGCTCCAAACTCTAAAATCATGGTTACTTTATATGCGACAGTCGGAGAATCAACGAAATTATCCGATCTCATCTTCAAGGTGGTAAAGTTTAACTTCAGCGTTGCGGGTTATGAGCAAGGTGTCGGTAAGTTTACTTTTCCTAAAAACTTTAATAATGTCGTAGCTGCAGGCTCATACAAATCGCTATATTTTGCTACGACGACATTGAACTCAAAAGTAACTTCATCTACGATAGCAGCTTCAGGGGACGAAGACCAACTCATTACCGTCAATTATGTTTATAACAATATCGGGAAAAAAGCCGTAACGCTTAGTAAATATAAATATTATCTAGTAACAGCCAGTGGCATTATGTATGAAGCGACACCTTCGATTACAGAGGATCTGAATATTCAGCCTCTGACGCGCAAAGAATTTAAAATAACGGCAACCGTGCCTGCCACGCTCGCGAAAACCGGCTGGAAGTTAATGATCCTTCGAGATAATGGCGGAGAAACCGCAGTTAATCTGCCCGTCGGAACCTACAATCTTTACTTTAGCAACGGCACGCCGACGACATCTACCACTACCGATAACTTCACGTATACGAATACGGAAGGTACCTATCAATATAAGCTGACCTCGCTGCTTAGAGAACCATGGAACAGCCAGGATGTGTTGTCTGCAAGGATTCGGTTAACGAATAAATCAGCGACAGCCGTCTCGATTCCGGCGTTGACTGGCTATTTCTATCTGGATGATAAGACCAAGCTGGACTTTAAAACTATCGCAGTAAACAATCAATTCGGTTTGAATGCAGGCAGTTATGTTGATCTGGATGTATACGCCAAGCTCCCGTCTAATTTTAATTTCGCAAAAGCTAAACTGATTTTAAACAATCAAGTCGATGAGAAAACGACAAACAAACTTGGCGAATTGATGGGAACCTCCTACTTGGCGCAGATCCCGTTCTATGCTGTAGACAAGATCATGAACATTGATCGCGAAGGCAGCAAGATGACTGCAGCCTTGAACAATGTCAATGTTTTCAATACGACCACGAATAAGATTTTTTCGGTTCAAATGACGCTTACTAGCGCGGAAAAACGTACAATAGACCCCGTCCGCTTGGTTGGATTGTTTAAGAGCGACAACGGGGACCTATTCCCTGCAACCGCGACGATGGCCGAAGGTCAAGTGAATGCTTCGAACAAAGCGCTGCTTACGTTCACGGCCTCGGTGCCTCAGAACTATGACACCAACAATCTTAAGTTGATCGTAGGCGAAGGCGTATCCGATACGAAGTATACGGATTCGAAGACGGCCGCCGATGGTTTCATTAATGCAGTCAGCTATAGCTTGCCGCAAGAACAGCGTCTATATAGCACGTTTAAGGATATTAGCCTGCTGCCATACAAATTTACGATCAATAAGTTCTTCCCGACCTTGCTCGGCGATGACATCCAGCTCACGTTAGACTACAACTTGGATAAGGATACATCCTACAACTTGTACCCGACCGATCGCAAGCTTGTACTCGAAGTAGACGGCATTAATCCATCCGACGGCAAGGTCACGAACTATCTCTCGCAAGATTTGACGATCGAGGGAGATGGCACGACACCAACGCTCAAGGCCGGTACGAATCAAGAGCTGATTATTAAAAAGGCGAATCCAAACACGGGTTACGACGGAACGCTCAAGTATAGACTTCGGTTGTACGAGGTCGTGCAAGGCGCCAAAAAAACTCGTTGCAGAGCGTTCTATCGAGTACTGGTTTTATACAAACGATTGGACTGCCGATACAAATAACTAATAATGGCTACAAACGAGAAACTGTCGGTATTTATACAATACCGGCAGTTTTTTTATTCACAAAACTGGAAGATGAATTCCACCTGAATGTCGGAAAATGTGATAAAATAGAGATATCTATACCTGAATGTTGGTGAACGATATTGGATATCAACCGGTTTGCAAACGCAAAGTCTTTAGCGCAAATGCAGTTTAAGGCGGTAGGCAATGCATCTAAGCAGCGGATCAGGCTCGATAAATTCAGAAGAATTACGTACGTGCTATACTATCTTTGCGAATATAGTGTATACATTTTGACCTTTTACTTTCTCATGTACTTGAAGGTTCTACCTGACTATCCGTTGGTAGACTCGTTGAATCCAATTGTTTGGTCCAAGGAAGTTCATGTATTTGACAAATACTTGCTTTTTCTCGGAATGATGCTGCTTATCCATGGATTTATGCGATCCCAAGGTTTTTTGTTTGCAGGCAATGGCGAGCGTAGCTTAACGGAAGACCTGTTCTTTTCCGCTAAAGCAACTAGCTATGCTTTTTTAATGTCCATCGGCATCACGTTTCTATTGAAAACGACATTCATCTATTCACGCGTCACGCTTGTTACGTTCGCAGTGTTAATGCTTGTCGAAGGTGTTATGCTACGCGCAGCTTATAAATACGCGATTCGCATGCTGAACGAGAAGGGCCTCCTGCAGGATCGCGTTCTTATCGTCGGAGCCGGCAAAGTGGGTAACGAGCTTGTAAGCACGCTGGAAGCCGAGAAGCGCAGTAAATATAAAATAATCGGATACTTGGATGATTATAAGATTGGATCCGATGTCATCGGCAAAACGACCGAGTTGGAATCGATCCTTCAGAATCAACATGTCGACGTCGTGTATATTACGATCCCTTCCGAGAGAAGGGTCATCGAGTCCATTCTCCATACGATCTATAAGTATAATGTGGATATTCGGATCATCCCGGAGATGTTTGATCGCATGTCTACCGTCTTTGCCTTCCATACGGATTCCAATCAACCCTACATGGAGATTGTGAAGACACCGTTAAGAGGAATCAATGTGTTGTTAAAGCGATTGTTCGATATCCTTATCAGCTCGCTGCTTTTAATCCTGCTATCCCCCCTATTCTTTGGACTAGGATTATGGACGAAGTTAGATTCAAAGGGGCCTGTCTTCTTCAAACAAGTGAGGGTGGGCAAGAACGGTGTGCCCTTTTCGATGATCAAATTCCGTTCTATGCGAGTGGATGCGGAGCGTTTGAGAGAAAATTTGGACAAGGAAAATGCCGTTAGCGGGGGGGCCTGCATTTAAGCTGAAAGCCGATCCTCGCGTAACGCGTTCAGGCCGATGGCTTCGAAAGTACTCACTAGATGAGTTGCCTCAGCTATGGAACGTACTACGCGGAGATATGAGTCTTATTGGGCCAAGGCCGCCCTTGCCAGACGAAGTGGCGCAATACACAAACTATCATTGGCGAAGGATGGACGTTTTGCCCGGGATGACGGGATTGTGGCAAGTGAGCGGCAGGAGCGATCTGGACTTCGAAGCATGGATCGATTTGGACATTCAGTATATCGAGCGGTGGAGCTTTGCGCTTGAAATGAAGATATTGCTAAAAACGATTCCTGTGGTGATCAAAGGCACAGGCGCGTATTGATGAGGAGTGGCAGCGTTGAAGCGTCAAGAGAAGTCGGGATTTAGAGAATGGTTTGCCTGGGGATGGATCGCGTTCATTTTGTTTATCGCGATGTTCAAAAACGGAATCTTCCTCGGCTTTGGCCTTCATAGTCCCAATCAATATCAATTCGAGAGTCCAACTTTCTTGACGCTAATTGTATCGGCTTTCGTCACGTTGTGGCTCATTGTGCAAATTAGCGCAGATTCGTTTGAATGGACGCGCAGCAATTTGATCATCGGCGCGGTCGCGCTTCTGATACCGATCGTCTATCTGATCAGTTCATTTGATGCCTTCTCTCCGTATATGGCGAAGATCGGTATCTTAATTCATCTTGCATTATTCTTGTTTTATGTAGCAGGCACGTTTTGGTCCCGGTCCAATCATTTGACGGATCGGTTTCCGCTTGTATTTTTAGTGTTTGGATATCTGCTGGTTGCATACGGCTTTCTGACGATGTTCGGCAATGCTTATATGCTGGATTCCCTGACGCCGCAGGATGGCATTCGGATTACGTCCGTCTTTCAATACGCCAATGCTTATGCCGTGCTGCTGCTCATTATGTGGATCGTCATGCTGCTGGAGATTAATCGTACGCCGCGTAAAGGACTTCAGATTCTGCATGGAACCATGCTGGTCCCCGTGTGCGTTTCCTTTTTGCTGACGCTGTCGCGTGGCGCGCTGGTCGTGCTTCCGATCATCGCGATCGTCACGCTGGCCATGCTTCGGCTGAAGCTGCAAATTAAGCTGATTCTCTATTCTGTCATCGGAATGGGGATCTCTCTCCTTATATACTCCAAATTAGCGGATCGCGGAATCGAAGTCGTCAGCGGCATCCAAACGGCTTTAAACGCCAAGCAACCTTATGATACGGTCTCTATCTTTTCTGGGGACTCGATCGGATATTGGGCAATTCTAGTTGTTGCTTCTCTTGTCATGGGTGCAATAACCTATGCGATAGAGAGATACATAGAACCTCAGCTTCAATCCAAAGTCGAGACGAAAACGTCGAATCGCGCCGGGATCTGGCTGCCGCTTGGACTTATCGTTCTGTTTATTTTGGGCGCGCTCGCCGTATTGTCCGATACGCTAGTCAAATTGCTGCCTCCTGTTCTAAGAAACCGAATTGAGGGCGTAAATTTTGAAACACATAGCGTTTACGAGCGTCTAAGAATGTATAAGAACGCGATCCAACTGTGGAAGGAGTATCCGTTATTCGGCGGAGGTAGCGGTGCATGGGAAGCTTCCTATGAAAAATATCAATCCTATCCCTACCTCAGCGCGCAGACGCACAGCTTTATTACGCAATTGCTCGTTGAAGTCGGTCTGATTGGCACGATCGTCATACTTGGCCTCATTGTATACTCCATAATTACCTTTATTATCAAGTACAGGCGAATGTCCGAGGAGCTGCGCAATAAGTACCTGTTTTATTTTGTCGTGCCCATTACGATTCTATTGCATGCTTCGATCGATTTTGAAATGAGTTATCTCTTCTACGACATTCTCGTCTTTATGTGCCTAGGCATCCTGAGCGGCGCGCAATCACCGGTTAAGCACTGGGCGAAGAAGCAAGCGAAACAGTTGAAGCAACTGAGTGGAGCTGCGCTTGGCGTCGTGGGAATTGCGCTTCTCCTGATTGCCAGCCTTCGATTGTATAGCTCCAGTCAAATCGACAACGCCAACGAAGCGTATGCGATGCAGAAACCATTCGCCGATATCGTCAATCCGCTCAAACAAGGGCTTAAAATAACGTCTGGGCAGCCTGTACTGCTCCAGCAGTTGACGAGTTGGAACTATCAAGCGTATGACCAATCGAAGGATGAGAGTTACCTGCAAGAAGCGGAGAAGTATTTAGAAAAGCTCGTGAAGACAGAGCCCTACTATCGTCCCGGTATTGATCTTGATTATACGATTCAGATGGTGAGAGGCAATCAAGATGTGGCCATTCAAATTATGCAAAAGGCGGTTAAGCAATACCCATTTGAACAATCTTTCTATGATCGCTTAGTCTCGACTTTGCTAGGAAAGTGGGAGCAGCAGAGTCAGGCGGGTGATCAAGCAGGGGCTAAAGAGACTGCCGAACAAATACTGGCTCAGTACGATAAAACCGTCGAACAGGAACGTGTTGTCAAAGGACTGCCGGCGACGGTTGAACTAGCGAGAACGTTCGTCGTCTCGAGCACGGTGAGGATGGCGGCTGGCGAAGTCACCTTCGTTGCAAACGACTATCAGCAAGCAGCGGATATTTTAAAGCCTGCCTTGCAAGAAGACTTGACTGTAGAAGCAAATCGCAAGATCGCGCGATACTACCTGGCAGCACTTCGGAAGCAAGGACAAGACGACCAAGCGCTTTATGACAAACTTATTGCAGCCGACGCGAACGAAGCTACTCAACTAGATCAGCTCAAATAGAAAGGAGGGATAACGTTGAAGGTATCGGTTATCCTGCCGACGTTAAACGCAGAAAAGTATCTTGTTAACCTCATAGGCAAGCTGCAGGAGCAAACGCTGCGACCGCACGAGATTCTCGTCGTCGATTCCAGATCGGATGATGGGACGCTGCTGATGGCAAAGAGACTTGGCGCTAAAGTGATGTCGGTAGAGCGTAAGGACTTTGATCATGGAGGCACGCGGAATCTGGCCGCTCAGAAGACGACTGGCGACGTGCTCGTTTATATGACCCAGGATGCAGTGCCGCAGCATGATCGCTTCATCGAGGAGATTGTAGCGCCCTTTGCCGATACGAAGGTAGCGGCCGTTTGCGGTAGACAGATCGCTAGGGCGGAATCCAATGTACTTGAACGGATGACGCGCGATATTAACTATCCCGAGCTATATATCCATAAGACGCTTGCGGATCTCGATCGCTTCGGCATTAAGCTGTTCTTTTTCACCAATGTTTGTTCGGCTATTCGAAGAGATGTTTTTCTGCAGCTCGGAGGGTTCCCGGCTCCGATCATCTTGAACGAGGACATGATGATTGCAGCGAAATGCATAACCAATGGCTATGCTGTCGTCTACAACCCGCGTGCCAGCGTCATTCATTCTCACGATTATAGTTTGAAGAAGCAGTTCAAGCGCAACTTCGATATCGGCGTATCCATGCGGATGAACGAATGGATCTTCCAATATGCTCGTGCAGAAAAAGAAGGCGGCCGGCTAGTATCAGAGCAGCTGGGGCGACTATGGAAACAGGGAAATTGGACTTGGATCCCGCGATGGATCGCAGAAGCAGGTGCCAAATACGTGGGCTACCGATTTGGCGTTTCTTATAAGAAACTCCCCGTCAGAATTAGGCGCAAGTTCAGCATGCACCCTGACTTCTGGCTGAATTACGACAAGTCGCAGATCGTTCGCGAAGCCGTCATCTTCAAGGCTGAAGCGCAATCGGTCAGCAATCATTGAGCGTGAAGGGATGGTCATCATGAATCGATATACGAAGATCTTCGGCATACTGGTCGCTGCAGCCGTCGTTGCCGGCGGCGTGAATTGGTACCAATCTGCCTATGCTGACGTTCAGCAGACGACGCCTGGTCTCGCAGACGATCCGATCGTGACGAAGAGTTATGTGGATCAGAAGATCACGGAGCTAAAGAATGGAGGCGCTTCGGGCGGGGATGCCGGCGCTGACCCAGCTGCAGCTCCAAAGCTCGAGGTCGTGACTGTGCCATTCGGCGCTAAGCTTATGGTGGGCGCGGGCGGGGAAGTGGTCGTACGAACTGGAAAAGCTGTCGCTTATAGTTCGGATACAAACGGTTTATCGGACCTTACAGCAGGTTCCGATATTGCCTCGGATATGAGTGTCGCTACCAACCATTTGATTCTGTTTCCGCGGGATGGAAGGGGTATTGAACCGGATCCGAAGCAGAAAAATGGATTGACGGTGTTGGTGAGGGGCTCTTATCTGCTTAAGTAGGGATTTAATTCAAGATTAGTTGATTCTCGTAAAATGAGCTTGCTATTGTGATATAATATTTTAATTTAAACATTGAAGGAAAACGAATTGCAATTATGGTGGTGTAGTCATTGAAGCAGTTGTTTTATACATGGGTGTATAGAACTGCAATAGCTTGCAAGAAGGTTATATTTCCGCTCATTCCACAGGGGGCCAGGAAAAAGTTAAAAAAGAGGGTCTTAGACAAGGCCTTCTCCCTGGAAAACGTGAATGTTAATGCCGCAAAGTTTAATGATCCATTCGTCGTCGATGGGATTAATCTTATAGGTTACGCTCGGGCCGAGATGGGAATCGGAGAGTCATGTCGTTTAGCAGCACGGGCGATATCGACTACCGATGTACCATTTGACATTATAAACTTCGGCGGCGCAAGTACAGCTAGAGTAGCGGATAACAGTTGGGCGCACAAGGAATCCGAACTACCTCGATTTAACCTCAACATTCTTCATGTCAATGCGGAACAAATGGTCGAGGTTTATACAAAATACGGTCCTTCTCTATTTAATGGTCGCTACAATATCGGCTATTGGCATTGGGAGCTACCTATATTTCCTGATGAATGGCTTGACGGTTTCAAGTTTGCTCACGAGATTTGGGCGCCGACAAAATTTGTTGCAGACTCAATATCAGTCAAAAGCCCGATACCTGTTAAAATTATTCCTCATGGCATTGAAGTGAAAATCGTTGAACCCCGCCAGCGTTCTTACTTTAAGCTTCCTGTCGATCCTTTTCTGTTTCTTACCATGTACGATATGAACAGCTTTCAGGAAAGAAAGAATCCAATGGCCGCTATAAAGGCGTTTCAACACGCTTTTGCGCCAGATGACATGAATATTGGATTAATCATTAAAGTTAACAATGCAAGTTCAAATAAAGAGGACCTACAAAGTCTGAAGAGCGAACTTAGCGATTACAAGAACATTTACTTTATAACAGAAATACTTAGCAGAAACGATACAAATGCACTGATTAACGCTGCAGACTCCTTTGTATCCTTGCACAGGAGTGAAGGATTCGGACTGGGACTTGCAGAAGCTATGTATTTGGGTAAACCGGCAATTGGGACGAACTGGTCGGCAAACATTGACTTTATGACTGAAGACAATTCATGCCTAGTGGATTATAAGCTAATAGAGCTAGAACGCGACTATGGCCCCTATCAACGAGGGCAAGTTTGGGCAGACCCCAGTATTGATCATGCGGCCCGCTATATGAGAAAGCTTTATGAAGATCAAGCATATCGCGCACAAATCGCATTAAAAGGCCAAGAGCATATTCGGTCGGAGTTTTCACCAAGCGCAGTCGGTAGACTGATTGTAGCGAGGCTTCAAGAAATTAACAATATTGTCGGAGGTCCGCGATGACGGTCACCAGCGTAATAATGGCAGGCGGCAAAGGGGAACGTTTTTGGCCGAAAAGTCGAACAAACCTGCCTAAGCAATTTCTCAACATAGCAGGCAATAAGTCCATGATCCAGCAGACTGTAGCTCGGCTGGAAAAACTGATGGATATCAAACAAATCTTCATCGTTACGAACGAATCGTATGCTGAACTAATTGGAGCGCAGATTCCCAAATTGCCCACTAACAATATTATTATTGAGCCAATTGGGCGTAACACCGCTCCTTGTGTTGGATTGGCCTCTTTAATCGTTGAAGAGCGTTATCCTGATAGTACGATGATTGTTCTGCCATCTGACCATATTATCAAGGACGAAAGTGAGTTTATTAATATCCTTGAAACAGCAGTTCATGTTGCGCAACAGCAGGAGAATATCGTAACACTTGGCGTTTCACCAACGGGGCCGGAAACCGGTTACGGTTATATTGAGCGTACAGATGAAATGTGGGACAGCTTCAATACACCGGTGTACAAGGTAAATCAGTTTGTGGAGAAGCCGAACCTGGAGATAGCTCAGAAGTATATCGAAGAGGGTAACTTTTATTGGAATAGCGGAATCTTTATATGGAAGTCCAAAACCATACGTAAGAGGATTCAACAATTCATGCCAGATATGGACGTCCTTTTAAAGGACATTCAGCCTGCTCTAGGAACGCCATGGGAAAGTGACACGATTAAGCAAAAGTTTTTGGAGATGCCGGATCAATCTATTGATTATGGAATTATGGAAAAAGCTGATCACATTTATGTTGTCCCTTGCCAACTAGGTTGGGATGATGTGGGCAGTTGGACGGCGTTAGACCGGATCGATGATCGTGACGATAATGGTAATGTAATTCGCGGAAATATACTGAATATCGACACGAAAAATTGTATTATTGAAAGTAATGATGGTAAGTTGATCGCTACATTGGGAATCGAAGATCTAATTGTTGTGGATACAGAAGATGTTACGCTTATATGTACGAAAGATAAGGCACAAGAAGTGAAAAAGCTGCTTAAAGAGCTCCGTACGCAAAAACGAGAACAGTATTTGTAAGAAAGAAATCGCAGATTACTAAAACAGAGGAGAATACAAGATGAACAAAAAGGCATTAATCACAGGGATTACAGGACAAGACGGTTCTTATCTGGCGGAGTTATTACTTGAAAAAGGATATAAAGTATACGGACTGCGCCGCAGGACGAGTATTCCCATACTCGAAAATATCGAGCATATTCAGGATGAAATTGAATTTGTAGAAGGAGATCTGCTTGATCTAGGATCTTTAATTAATGCGGTCAACATCTCTCAACCGGATGAGGTTTATAATCTTGCTGCTCAATCATTCGTGGGTACTTCGTGGGATCAGCCAGTTCTGACGGGCCTGCAAACCGGGATTGGCGTTACCAATATCCTCGAGGCCGTACGGATGGTTAAGCCTGATGCTCGTTTCTATCAAGCATCGAGCAGCGAGATGTTCGGTAAGGTTGTAGAGACTCCGCAGCGCGAGACGACGCCTTTCTATCCACGTAGCCCTTATGGCGTAGCTAAGGTATATGGTCATTGGATAACCGTCAACTACCGCGAAAGCTATAATATGTATGCATGCTCGGGCATTCTCTTTAATCATGAATCTCCTCGCCGCGGCGTTGAGTTTGTTACCCGTAAGGTAACAAATGCAGCTGCTCGCATTAAACTTGGACTCCAAAAAGAGCTTCGTATGGGCAATTTGGACGCGCAACGCGATTGGGGCTTCGCCGGAGATTATGTTAAAGCGATGTGGCTGATGCTTCAACAGGACAAGGCCGATGACTATGTCATCTCGACTGGCGAACTGCACAGTGTACAGGAGCTTGTTGAGATTGCATTTGGCCATGTTGGATTGAACTGGCGTGATTATGTCGTCGTGGATCCGAAGTTCGTACGTCCTGCCGAAGTGGATCTTTTGCTTGGGAACTGCTCTAAAGCAAAAATGAGACTTGGATGGCAACTCGAAGTAGGGTTTTCGGAGTTAGTAGAGATGATGGTCGAAAGTGATCTGCAGCGCAATAGTAGATTCAGCAAAGTCTTAATTTAAGTAGAAAAAGCGGTGAGTAAATTGAAAGCATTGGTGACTGGGGCAAGCGGGTTTGTTGGAACATATTTAGTTGAACATCTAACCCGACTTGGTTATGAAGTATATAGGATTGGACGACCGGGATCATCATCTACCTTAACTATGCTACCTATCGATCAACAACTCTCAGTGAATCCTGAAGATGAAGATACCCTTTTAAGGTATATTGATTTGATAAGCCCTGATCAAGTCTATCATCTCGCAGGGTTCAGTTCCGTGCGTGAGTCTTGGAACTCGCCAGCCGAGGTCTTTCAGGCCAATGCTGTTAATTCCATCCATCTGTTTGAAGCTATTAGGAAGAGCAGTGTAGGAGGGCGCGTTAGAGTTGTTACAATAGGTTCTTCTGAAGAGTACGGAAAAATCGATGCTAGTATTCCTATAAAAGAAACTTCAGTATTAAATCCAAAGAACCCTTATGGGCTTTCTAAAGTATCGCTAGGTATGCTTGCAAGGCATTATTTTGAAGTATATGACTTACAGATTATTCATACACGTCCGTTTAACCATATTGGTCCCGGTCAGCGACTAGGCTTTGTTGCATCGGATTTAGCCAAGCAAGTTGCTAATATTGAGTTGGCGACTAGCGATCCAATTATTAAAGTTGGTAACCTTGAATCCGAACGGGACTTTTCCGATGTTCGCGATATTGTTGCAGCGTATGAAGCATTAGCTAAAGAGGGAGAAGCGGGGCAAACATACAACGTTTGCTCTGGAACTCCAACCTCAATTAAAACCATATTGGAATCTTATGTATCTATGAGCGCAAATAAAGAAATTCGAATTGTTTCTGATCAAGCGTTGCTTAGACCTATTGATATTCCAAGATACGTCGGTGATTCTACTAAAATTAGAGAAGCGATTGGATGGACCAATAAATATACTTTAAAACAGTCATTGTTAGATGTACTGAATTATTGGAGAGATGTAGTACGGTCTTCAAAGGAGTTTATTAGAAATGGTTAAAAAGATCCAAGAGATTTATGCCTATCGACAGATGCTTGAAAGTCTGGTCCTTACAGACTTACGTACAAGATATAAGGGTTCTTTTTTTAGGTTTCTTGTGGACTCTACTGAACCCGGTATTAATGCTTATTGTGTATTCCATAGTTTTTAAATATGTCGTACGAATTGAAATGGAAAACTACACCGCATTTTTATTCATCGGATTAATTACATGGAATATCTTAAGCCAGTCAATAGTAGCCGGAGCTGGAGTTATTGTTAGAAATGCCGGTTTAATCAAAAAAAATTTATTTCCCTAAGGAACTTCTCCCATTATCTGTAGTGATTGGGGGGGTTCTTAATTACTTTTTTAGCCTCATTGTATTAGTTGTCATTTTATTGTTTAGCAAAATTAGCATGGGATGGCCTTTGTTTTTATTCCCTATCATTCTTCTTATTATGTTTTTATTTACTACATCCTTAACATTTGTGATTTCTGCCTTGCACGTATATTTTCGCGATCTAGAGCATATTGTAGGGATTCTTGTAATGGTCTGGTTTTATTTAACTCCAATTGTTTTTCCAGAGAGTATGATCCCTAAAGAACTAGAGTATATTTTTAATGCAAATCCGATGACAATTATCATTACGAGTTTTCAAGACCTTTTGTATTATAACCAAACTCCTCCCATTTTTGAACTGGGAATAGGACTATTGGTCTCATTCATAATGTTTTTCATTTCACTAATGCTGTTTCAACGTTTAAGCCGAAAATTTGCAGAAGTTATCTAAGGGGTCGAAGTTATGGATGCAATAGAAGTTAGAACTGTAACAAAGACATTTAAATTATATAAGGATAGAGCATTTACGCTCAAAGAGAGAATCCTAGGACGCAAAAATAAAGTAGAAACATTTACAGCACTCCATAATGTTTCGTTAAATATTATCAAAGGACAAACAGTTGGTTTGCTAGGAAGAAATGGATCGGGAAAAAGCACATTGTTAAAACTTTTAACCGGTATTCTTTACCCGGACCAAGGTGAAATTCAAGTGAAGGGAAAAATTTCAAGTCTTCTTGAACTAGGAGCGGGATTCCAACCGGAATTCACGGGTAGAGAAAATGTTTTTATGAATGCTGCAATACTAGGACTGACTAAAAAAGGAAATAAAGGAAAAGTTTAATGATATTTTAAGCTTTTCAGAGTTAGACGATTTTATTGATAATCCTGTGCGAACCTATTCATCTGGTATGTACATGCGGTTAGCTTTCTCTGTAGCTATTATGGTTGAACCAGACGTATTATTAATTGATGAAGTTCTTGCGGTTGGTGATTCTGCCTTTCAGCAAAAATGTATGGAGCAATTGATCAAGCTTAAAACCAAGGGTACTACAATAGTATTTGTTTCTCATGACTTAGGTGCTATGAAACGTTTATGCGATAGAGTTATCTGGATTCACGATAGTAAGATCGTAAGCGATGGAAAACCTAAAGATACAATTGATAAATATTTAGAGTTTCTAGGTGAAGAGGAGAATAAGCGGCTCCTTGGAGAAAAACACTCTAGTCAAGAAGAAGAATCGTCTAAGATTGGCTTAGACTCACCCTTAATTACTGATAATAAAATAAAGATTATGAACGTCAGGTTAACAAATGAGATCGGAGAGGAAAAAATTTCCTTTATGTCAGGAGATACAGCTTGTATTAAAATTAATTACCGAGCAATAACAAAAGTAAATAATCCCATATTTAGTTTGACAATATCTAACTTGGAGGGAATTACTTGCTATAGCACGAGCACTCTAATAGATCATTTAAATATAGCTGAGATTGTTAGTGATGAAATAGGCTCAATTCAGTTTTATATTCCATCACTAGACTTGGTAGCAAACACCTATTTAATTTCAGCGTCAATATTAAATGAAAGCGGTTATGTTTATGACGTTTTCGAAGAGGGGACAGCCCTTAAAGTATCGAGTTTATCGGAAGATGTTGGGATTGTAAAACTTAAACATGCTTGGAAATTGGAAAGAGGATGATCCGGTGGAAAAGGACTTTTTAAATCGTATAAATAAAAAAATGAGAGAGCTTGCTTTGCCGGGTCAAGAAGAAACCTATTCTGACCGATATTCAATCTCAGGTCGATTTGATGCTCTACTTAAACAGAACAACCTATTGTGGAATATACCTACGGTTGAAATATTTACTTCTCATAGAAGATATTTAGGTAAATATATTGTGATTGCTAAGAAAACGATACGAAAAATTTTGTATGGTATTATATACATTCCATTAATACAACAACGAGAATTTAATGGCTCAGTCACCCGTTCAATTAATGAAATGGTAAATGTACAAAATGAAATGATTTCGCGGTTGATGGCTAGCGATAGTGAAAACAAACATTTAATATACCAAGTGGAACGGCTGACTAAAGAAAACGAACGGCTGCAAAAAGAAATGGCTAGTTTATTAAAGATAAATCACTCTCGTATTGTTAAATCGAGAAGAATTGCCAAAGGAATAAAGTCTGTTGGCAGGAGGCCATATAATAAATGAGAAAAAAGAAAATTGCCATTTGTGCTGTTCAAGTTCCTTTTAATTATGGAGGAGCCGAAGTATTAGTCGAAGAGTTAAATAAGCAATTAAGATTAAGAAATTTTGATAGCGAAATCATAAATATTCCCTTTAAATGGTACCCAAAAGAACGGTTGATCAATGAAGCGTTTATCTGGAGTATGATGGATTTGACAGAAAGTAATGGCGAAAAAATAGACATGGTAATTTGTACAAAGTACCCCTCATATATCGTCAAGCATCCGAATAAAGTAGTTTGGTTGTTTCATCAGCATAGAAGTATTTATGAGTTGTTGGGGACTTCTTATTCTGAGTTTAGTCAAACAAGTGACGACTTGAAAATTATTAATCATGTTAGAGACATTGATAATAAGTTTCTCTCTCAGGCCAATCAGTTGTTTGCAATTTCTCAAAACGTTAAAGACCGACTTCTAAAGTATAATCAAATTGAAAGTGAAGTCTTATATCCTCCTACAAAACACGAAGGAAAATATAAATCTGCTGAAAGCCAGGATTACATTTTTCGGCGGGTAGACTTGATCCGATGAAACGGAATGAGCTACTTATTAAATCGTTAAAATATGTAGATAAGAAATATAAGCTTCTGATTGCCGGCAAGGGTAAAGATGAAGAGAATCTACGAAAGCTTGTTGAAAAAGAGGGGCAAAGTCAACGAGTACAATTCCTTGGTTATATCAGCGATGAAGAGTTAATCGATTACTATGCCCATTCAAGTCTGATTTATTTTGCCCCAAAAGATGAGGACTATGGATATATTACAATTGAGGCGTTCAAAAGTTCTAAACCCGTTGTAACAACAAACGATTCCGGTGGTGTCTTAGAGTTCGTTAAACATAATAAAAGTGGGTTGGTTTTAAACCCAGATCCTAAAGAAATAGGCACTGAGATGAATAAGTTGTTAAATAATCAATCCCTATTAAAGCAATACGGGCAAAATGGTCATGAAATCGTATCTGATATAAATTGGGATTTTGTAATTGAAGAGCTCACCAAGAGTTTAAAGTGAGGGATTTTTCATGAAGATTGCTTATTTATCGCCACTGAATCCTCAACGTTCTGGAATCTCCGATTATAGCGAGGAGTTGCTTAAAGAACTGCTTGAGTTTGCAGATATAGACTTGTTCGTGGAAGGGTTTTGGCCTGATTCATCGTTCATAAAACAAAACTTTAGAGTGAATTCAATTTCAAGTTTTACGAAAAGCGAATACTCTACATATGATGAAGTGATTTATCATATTGGCAACAATGTAAATTTTCATGAACATATATATGCATGTGCATTAAAGTATCCAGGCATTGTAGTGTTACATGATTATTCAATCCACGATTTTATAATCAATCTTACTGTAGGAAAAGGCGATTGGGAGAGCTATCTTCATGAGATGTACTATAATTATGGAGACGAAGGGGTCTACCTAGCGAGAAATGCTTCTCAAGGTAAAAGCGGTTTGATGTGGGGTACTGATAAAACCCTGCAATATCCTTTAAACAAGAGACTAATTGATTCTTCAAAAGGTATGATAGTCCATTCAAAAGTCGCTTATGATGGAATTATTCAAACGAAAGAAAGTGCATTTGTTCAGTATGCTCCATTGTTTACAAATGATATAAAGGTGATCAGCGAGACGGATAAGTTAGATCTACGCAATAAATATAACGTTAAGCCAGATATTTTTATATTTGCTTCATTTGGTTATGTGACAAAGGTTAAGAGAATATCTGCTGTACTTCATGTATTGAATAAGCTAAAAAATAATGGATATAAAAATTTTGCATATTTAATTGTTGGTGAGAAAGAGCAGGGCTACGATGAAATAGAGCAGTTGGTAAAAAAATATAAGTTGCAAGATGAATGTAAGTTAGTCGGCTTCGTCGATTTGGAGGTCTTTAAAGACTATATTAAATTATCCGATGTATGCATAAATCTTCGTTATCCAACACAAGGAGAAACCTCTGCAAGTCTTCTGAGAATATTGGGCTATGGGAAACCTGCAATAGTAAGTAATATAGGTTCTTTCTCTGAATTTCCGGACGATTGCACGATTAAGATTAGATGTGAGTCGGAAAAAGATGAAGGTGAAGATTTATTTAATGCAATGGTATTATTTTTGACGGACAAAAACATGGTGACTGAGATGGGTAAAAACGCAATTAACACTATAGTAAATCATCATTCGGTTAAGAACACTTCAGATGCCTACTTACAAGCTGTTTTAGCAATAAGGGAAAACCGCGCATTTACAGGTGAACCAAGATTTTATTTTGATTATATTGATAATTTTGTACTAAGCTCAAAAGATATAATGGATTATTCTATGGAGTTCAGAGAGAATGTAGCAAAAAACTTCTCCGAGTTTATTGAGAAAAAAGGAGGAGCTGATAGCAGTGAAGTCTAAGCTATTAACTTCAAAAAGTGTTCCTTGGATTCTCTCGCTTTTCGTTATGGTTTTTACCTTGTGGGTTCTTATTGTAAATAATCAACGTAGCTTTAATGGTCATATGTGGGGTTCGCTTTTGCCGGGTGCGACCTTTGGTGTTCCTGAAGTCTCTAAAGCAATTGGGATGTATCCAGTAACTCAAGTAGGTTGGGATGGACAATTTTATTATAATATCTCTAATGACCTGCTCGGAAATACTGATGTACCTGCTCATATTGATAGTCCATCATATCGCTATCAACGAATTACTGTACCATTGTTGGCCAATTTATTATCTAAATTGCTAGGATACTATAGTTATACACCTCCATTGGTGTTTCATCTCGTCCAAATCTTACTTATGGGTTTAGCAATTTACATTTTATCAAGTTTTCTTATTAAGAAAGGAATTAGTCCGTATTATAGTCTGTTTTGGGGGCTCTCTATAAACTCAATAAATACCCTACTTCATGGTCTCACAGATGCTTCTGCAGATTCGCTATTTATAATTAGTTTGATACTTATACTTGAAAAAAGGTATAACTTATACGTTCTCGCAGCAAGTTTGCTCTTGTTAAATCGTGAAGGATATGCAGTATTTGCGGCTGTAGTATTTATTCTTGCTTTCTTCGGAAAACTCGAAGTGCTTCAAAAATTTAAACTGTCTTCTATTAAGTTTGCAATTCCAGGAATTCTGTTAATTGTTTGGTACGCTTATGTGACCATTCACTTCGGGCAAACCCCTTCCTCTCAAGCCCATGGTATGACAAGTTGGTTTGGGAAAGGGTGGTTGGTTAATACCGCTAAAAGTTATAGTGCGGGCAATAATAAGGAAGTATTTATTCATTTGGTTGCCATCTGCTTCCTAGTTTTTGCTACGTTTCTTTCCTACATGGCTGCTAGAAAAAATGTTATTTGGTACTCTGTATTAGCTTATATAGTATTACTCTGGCATTTAGGAATGGGTGCTACAGATATATTCGGAAACTATTTAAAGGTGTTGGTTGTTTTGGGCGTTTTGTTTGTGACGTTATTTAATGATTTTAATAGATGGTATAAAATTGTATTGATAGCGTTGATGAGCTTGATAGTGGTTCCTAGTTCAATTTTTATGCTAAAAAACAATGTTGTGGAAGCAACTACATGGCAATATGTCGGTTTCAAGGCAGATCCGAAAATTCAGGATAAGCCAGTTGAGAATCTAACAAATTTTAATAGTGAGATAAAGGTGTTAGGACAAATACCGTCCTTTGTTATTCCTACTTGGTACGCGGGTAAAAATGATGTGGAACTAAAAGTACAGGTTAAAAATACAGGAAATGAGGTTTGGAGGGGGGGGAGCCAGTTGGTAAAGGACAAGTAAATCTTTCATATCATTGGATGAACCAAACTGGAGATAAGTTGCTTGAAGATGGGATTCGAACAGCTCTTAGTGAAAATGTTTATCCAAATCAATCGACTGAGAGCAATATGATTATTAAGCTTCCCCAGAAATCTGGCCATTATTTACTCAGACTTTCTTTAGTTCAAGAAGGAGTATCTTGGTTTTATCTCGCTGGTGGGGGGTATCTCGATATTCCCGTTAAAGTATTGAAATAAAATAAACTAAAACCCGTAAAAGGAGTGTGTGGCGCTCTTTTTTACGGGTTATATTATTTTATTCGATAGATTGCTCCCACGTCCTTACGTTTATACTCTTCGTACATATTGAGTCAAAACTAATCTTATTCTCTTTATAGTGTTGTTTGTAAGCTTGAATATCCTCGACTCTACCTTGAAGCTCTGGAGATACCAAGCAGAAGTTAAAGCCTCTATTTTTAAGTACTAAATAAGTTTCTTGGTCCATTGGAGGCCGCGTAAAGCAATCCACCCAAATCCATTTTACTTTACCTTGCATATTCATGATCGTATCTGCCGCTTCATATTCAGAAAATCGAAGTGCAATATTGGACTCTCCATGGTTAGTTAATTGGACGATCATGGGGAATGAGCAGTCCAGAAAGAAGTATTTCTTAATATTATACTTTTTGATCAGTTCTAGTACCTTCCACTCAATTCGTTCACTTTTTTATATTCAAGATCATCGTTCCATGCTGATAGTGCTTCAGATATTCTTCAAAATCCTCTCCGTCAGTAAAAGGATCGTGTTGAAGAATCAGCCGGTCACCATAATCCCTCAGATCAAGCTCGACTCCGTATTCATGAGGTACCATCTTTAGCTCTGCTACGGTATTAATTCGATGCGCGATATACTCCACGTTTCAGCTCTCCCTTCAATTTAAAGCTGTATTGCAAGGTTCTTTTTTACAAACTTCCATTTACTCGCTAATCCGGTATTCCAACTGGATTGTCCATGTATGCGCTCTGGAAATATCACATCGAAGCGTGACACGTGAATCCCATTTTTGCGAGCCATATAGAGTGCATAAAGATCTAAGGAGAAATCGTGGGGGGGGATTTTCCCAAGACTCAAAGAATGTGCGATGAAAGACATTTGGCTGCGCATTAATATCATGAAGCGATTTGCCCATATAAATGGTTTCAAAAAGGCTCATGCCAGATGTGAATATCTGATCAAATAAAGGCCGGTTCTTCCGGTTTCCCTTTACATATACCCGTTCAGGGTTGACGGATGCCTCTATAATGTGGAGGGCTTTAAGTAAATCTGCCGGATCAGTCTGCATATCCGCATGCGTCCATCCAATAAATTCGCCACGTGTTGCGGCTAGTCCAGATAAGATTCCAAATCCATATCCTTGATTCTTCTCAACCCGTACAGTGTGAGCAAATGAATAGTGAGGAATCAGCGTTTCAAGAACCTGTTGGCTGTTATCAACCGAGCCATTATTGACGAGAATTACCTCGATATCATCCCGATTTATAAAGTTTGCAAATCGTTCAAGTATCAAAGGGATGTTTTTCTCTTCATTATAACAAGGGACAACGATCGAGAGCTTCATGACTTCTTAAACACCCACCATTTCTGTCCGATAAAATTGAGAGTTGTGCTTGTGCCTGTGGCGGCCAGGAAGGCCAATAAATAAGCCTCCCTCACTATTTGCAAAGATAAGTGGTTGACGGCGATATTGGCACCTAGCGTGCAGAGATATAAGGCCATAAACTTAAAAATCTTTGAAGATTTATGAGTAGTCTCTTCAAAAGTCCATTTTTTGTTTAGCAGATAAGCGACGATCGTCCCACAGATAAAGGATATGGCTTTGGCAATACTAGGAGCTATAAATTCTTTAAGTAGAAAATAGACAATGGTATCCACAAGCACGGATAAACAACCGACTATTATAAATCGAAGCGCCTGTTTTTTTTAGCATCAGACAGGGTTTTCTTGAGAGAATCGGAAATACTGATCATTAAGCGCCTCAGCCTTATCTTTAGCGACTGTCGGATCGGCAAACAAATTGTATGGATGCCAATCGCACTTATGGAAAAAGCTCTGCCAATAAACGAACGTTCGATAGTCGTTCGGCGTTCCCCAGCAAATATAATCGTCGGTCTCAATAACCTTTACGTTCAGGCCCATCTCTACCAATTCATTCAGAGTGGAGTCGACATAGAATTCGCCATTTACGCGAATGTTTTTCTCCTTCATTCGTTCTAATGCGTCAACCAGGTATTGTGCCTTTTTTAAAGCAGAATGCACCTACAACTGCGTGATCCCGGCCGGGATTGTCGCTAATCGGAACTTTTACGCTGACGCGCTTCACGCTTCCAGCTGCGTCAACATCGATCCAGCCATACATCTGAGGATTATTAATGCTGGAGACATGATCACGGAACGTCCAAGCCATTGCATCGATAGTGTCATCGGACATATACTGCACAAATAACTGATGATTGTAAATCATGCCGTTGTCGCAGGCGCCGATTACAACAGGCAGTCCAAGATCCTCGCCTTCCAAACCTGCGACACATGTAGATGCTTGTCCCTCGGTAATATGGCTTAGTGACAGAATGCGTGCATCGGGATAGGATTCTCTAATATGCTGTTCCAACGGATACCGTTCCAAGTGATCTTCCAGACAGACAAAAATATTCTTTGCTCCTGAAGGTAAACTGCTGGCAGCTTGTACAACCATCGGCTTGCCAGATACTTCAATCAGCGGCTTAGGATCCGTATAACCTTCTTTGACGAACCGGCTGCCCGCTCCAGCGAGCGGAATCAAATTGTAACCTTTATGGCTCGATACATAGTTTTCATTTTGCTTGATTATATTTGAAAAGTAATGAGACCACTCATTGTACTCCGCTACGTCTGCAGGAGTACCCCATTGGAGCATGTGTTGAATTTCAAAAATGGATACTCGCAGGCCGTCCTGAACAAGCAGATTGTAAATCAGACTAACATAATACTCGCCGCCAAGGTTAATATCGAGATCCACGAGCTTAGGGAAATACTTTTTAACATATGATCCCTTTTTGAAGTAATAAGTGCCCATCGAGGCATATTCATTCATACGATTATCCGTGAAGGGTTCTTTTTCTTTGATCTCTAACATCCACTGGTTGTCATCGCGCATAAAGGCATAATTCGTAGTTCCAAGCATATGTGGATGAAAACCCTTATAGGCAGGAACTGCCCCATCTGCTTGACGTCCTCGCGTATGCTCGAGAAAACCCGGATAGTCCCAGTAACAGGAAAAATCGCAGTAGTTAACGATAATTTCTTCTTCATCATCAATAAAATTATAAGCATAGGAGACGGCAAATACAGGGCCCTTTTTTATGGGGGGGGATTGTGATGATATTCCCTTTGGGTGCAATGCGTTCCAGGATGTCCCTCATCGATGTCGATTTTAAATGATCTTCATTGCAGATAAAAGTAAACTTGGACTCCCCTGGAAACATACGGACAACGTGCTCAATCATAGGTATTCCGTCAATTTCAATTAAGGACTTTGGTATCGTATAACCAGCTTTTAAAAATCGATTGCCAAATCCGGACATAGGTATAACGATATGCATGCGTTAGTTCCTCCTAAATGACTACTGTTTTTGTCTGAACTTTTCTGCTTCCCAATTTCCCAAGTATTTAAGCTCATCAAGCGGTAATGTATGGACAATGCCTGGTGACAACTGAATAGCGAGTAAATGCAATTTAAGAACATCCTCCATTTCTTTTGCTTTTCGGACATTAGCGGCAATCAGATACATAGAGCCTTCGATCACAATTGCTTTTGGCTCTTCCATGTACTTCTGAATATATAACTCTATTTTATGATCAAGCTCATCCCAATCGGTCTGAACGACCTTATACCCTAAGAAAACAAGGCCGTCCGGAAAATAGGGCGTATGACTCAACAAAGGGGATGGGGAGGCAAGCATTTCTTGGATGATCCGATCCTCTGATAAGTAAGCGATGCGATCACTGCCATGAATACGATTGACTGCTTTAGATACTTTGTTCACGTTACGATATCGTGCAAAGGATGTTCCAAGATAGTGCTCCAAGCGTTCCGTGACTTCCTCTGTGATTTTTTGGATATCCTCAAATGAATCCGAACTTGCGATTAAACCGTGATTTTGTAGAAAGACGATGGATGGTTTAATACTGTGCGTTTGCATATAAACTTCGTAGCGTTTCTTCAGTCTAAGCGCTAGCTCAATGCCAGGAGTATCATATTCGACCAACAGGATGTCCGGGCCAAAAATATTAAGCAGTCTCTCTTCCCAATCAGGCAAGGCTGTAAGAGCATTAACCGCTATCGGGTGTGTGTGCAAAGTATACTTAGCAAGCAGCGCATGAAGATAAGTCTCGATGGAAGGCCTAAAATCAGGGGTGAGAATCGTATCTTTAAGTAGGGTATTGGATATACTCTCTTTTGATTTCTTATCTTCTGAGGCAACGATCTGAGGGCTTTCCATGATGGAAGTTACCAACTGATTATTGACGATCGAATATCCGCGATTCTCGCTTAAGTCCGACAATAAGAAACCCGATGCTTTAATCGCCATAGTACCATCTTCAAATTTAACGGATGAATTTCCTCCGCCGGCCTGAATAAGATCTAGTCGCTCTCCCGCATATTTAGACATTTGAATTAATTGCTTTAGCTCATTCATGAAGGTAATCCCACATTTCTTTGAAGTTTTGAATTTCGATGACTTGAGGCGGCAAGGATTTCGTCTTGTGAGTTTGGTTGAGCCAAAAGGCAGGAATGCCTAGATTGACTGCTCCCATAACGTCCTTATCGAAGGAGTCTCCGATCATGCACACTTGGTCGGGCTGTAGCCCGCTTTTTCTTAGCGCAAGCTCGAAAATGAATGGATGAGGTTTCTCGCAGCCGGCCTCTTCACTTGTAACCACGAAATCCAGTAGAAGTTCAAGATTTAATTGCTTGAGCTTGAGAAATTGAACATCCGCGGTTAGATCGGTTACCATTACGATCTTTAAGCCACGTTTTCTCATAGCCTTAAGCCATGGGATGACATCCTCGAACAGTTCAATGCGTTGAACGAAGTCCGACCAATAGTCGTGGTAGCATTCCAAAGCCAATGAATAGGAATGTTCTTGAGGTTTGGAAAAGCCTTCAATAAGACGTTGGAAATATAATAGCCGGTTATGAGAGGCTGCTTGGCCATGCAGCGTCGCATGAAGGGGACGCTTCGCCTGGTTGTACTGCAACACAAAGGACTCGAAGTCCCAATCCAATTTAGAAAAATGATTATGATAGACGGCAGTCAACGCGTACTGGTGACAACGCTCATAGTCATAGAGTGTGTTGTCAAAGTCAATTAAAATGCCTTCAACTTTCAAGAGGCTCCTCCTTCATCTTGTCAGCAATCATAATAAGAATCATCATTTGAACCATACCCCGTATTCCATCGCGGAATGCTGCATGTTCGGAGATGAGCTCCTCTCTGTTTTGAACCAAAGTATTCGTTATGGCCATAAAATCCAGCATGTTGAAAGGTTCTTTCAATATTAAATACTGAGATTGAAGATCCTCGGAGTAATCATGAACTACGCCGGATATTCCGCGTGACAATAAAATATTAATCAAGGGATCCAAGTCGATATTTGAATCCAGAGTAAACTTCACCAGTAGCCGTGGATCGAATTGATCATTGCCCATTTCATAGGTTTCGTCTGTGAAATAGGTGATAACCAAATCGGCATATGTTTTTTTGCGGATAGATATACTTCTGGGCATCCGGCATTCGACTGTTAATCTGCCTGATAACCTGTTCTTTCGTGTAGCCTCTCTTTTTTAAAATCTCGGATGATTTTCCAATGCCGGCGAAGGTTTTCGTCCGTCTCTAAATATATTTTAAGATCAATATTTTTGCGCATCTTCGGCAGATAAAAGGGGTGTAGGCCGGATAACACTATGAAATCATTAGACTTCGTAAGGATAGGGGGAGGTGAACTTGCCAGTCACATGATCATAAACTATCCGCTCAATCGTTCCTCCCCTCTTTAACGAGGACAGATGTTCCGACTGACGGTGCAGATGATTGGCTTTAGGATTCAAGTGTGTGTACTCTTCCCAGTTGGAATCACCGCGTTCCCATTTATGATCGCCGTCTCCTTCGATTTCTAGCATCTTCTTGTCATTCAACAGTAATTTAATATCCTCTAAAAGCGTACTCTTTCCGACGCCGCTGTCTCCGCCTATACCGATCGTGAACGCTTGCTGTGAATTTTTGTAAATGGAATTGCTTCGTACGCCATGATTATACAAGTAGTAGACAACCGTAATTAGGCAGCCAGCTAAGATTGTATATGACACATTTTTAAGATCAGTCGAATTTATTTTCAGATGAAGCGGAGTCCCGCCAATAAGGATGTCATTTAAATCGGTCCGGTGGAAAAAGATGAAGTATAGTAAGTAAGAAAGAGAAAAAACAGCATCAAGAATAAAAATACGCTCATTGTTAAACTGGAAAGCATTAATAAAGTAAGTGAAAAGAAAAGGTATGATCCACATATACCAACCAGGCATTGGAGGGACAAAGACTAAAAAACACGCAAACAGGAGACCAATATAGCTAAACAACAGATCTTTATTTACTTTGCTATACATTAAAAATCGAATATAGATGAGTACAACGACCAGAACCGCTAAATAGATATGAAGGTTTTCGATAGGGAAATTAACAGATAGCACTTGTTGTTGTTCTTTGTTTTTAAAAACAAAGTTGAAAAATTCAATTGAATTGATATAAGGCAAAAGTAATATTCCGAATGTAAAAATAGAAACTAATAAATAAGTAAGAGGGTTGACCTTCTTCTTCCAAAGATAAATCAAAATCAGAGGCAGAGCGGCAGCAACATGAAATTTCGTGGAGAGCGCCAAACCGAATATAATAGAAGAAACGAAAGGCTTCTCTTTAATAACAAAATATAAAGCAAGAAGTATAAGTGCGGTCGGAATCATATCAAGTTGTGAATGCACATAGCTTGCATAGAAAATAATAGGAGAAGCGAAATATAGAGCTAGTACTTCTTTCGATCTTGCGGGGAACAGTTTAGTTAGAATGAAAAAAACGACTAAATCTGCGGCTAATAAAGGCAGCTTAAAGATTAAATTGTCCAGATAATAGTTTTCAGGCAGCAAGTTGGCTATGAACTGAAACGGAGTTAAAATAAAGAGCATTAACGAAGGGTATGGAAATGGATTGGGTAAGCTATGAACGTAATAATATTCCCATGGATTCCAGGTAGACTTTAAAAAAAAGTTGGACGAAGGGAACAAAAAAGCCGATCTTTATAATCGGAAGAAAACAAGGCAAGAAATATAATCTTGAGCGCTAATAATAATAGGAAGAAACGATTTCGGAGAAACGTGGAAAACATTGCAAGTCATCCTAACTTCATGTAATTTCATAGCAAACCATCGATATTGATTATAGCCGATTCTCACTTACATTGTAGCAAAATGTCGATATTATAGTAATAGGGCTTACTGTTAATGAATGGAGTGAAAATTATGAAAGGCATCATTCTTGCTGGAGGTACTGGGTCTCGTTTGTTCCCCCCTCACCAAAGTGACAAATAAACATTTGCTTCCAGTCGGCAAATATCCTATGATTTTTCATGCAGTAGCGAAACTAAAGGAATCTGAAATAGAGGATATACTTATCGTTACAGGCAAAGAACACATGGGAGACGTCGTAAACCTCCTTGGAAGCGGACGGGAAATGGGCGTTACGTTTACATACAAAGTTCAAGACGAAGCAGGCGGGATTGCTCAAGCGCTTGGGCTTGCAGAGAGCTTCGTGAACCATGAACCGATGATCGTTATACTAGGGGATAATGTGTTCTCTGACAGTATAGCGCCATATGTGGCAACATTCAGTGAGCGTGGAATAGGTGCGAAGATTCTTATCAAGCAGGTTCCGGATGCCAAGCGTTATGGTGTTCCACAGTTGGAAGGGAACCGTATTGTTGCAATTGAAGAAAAACCGCAAAACCCTAAGAGCAACTTTGCAGTCACGGGAATATATATGTTTGATGCCAGAGTGTTCGAGATCATAAAGTCGCTTAAGCCGTCCTTACGCGGAGAGTTAGAGATCACGGATGTTAACAACGCTTATATTGCAACTGGAGAGCTTAGCTTTGACATCCTAAATGGTTGGTGGACAGACGCAGGTACGCATGCATCCTTAACGCATGCGAATGAACTAGCGAAGAATATTGAATTCGGTGAGGGGTTCGGAACGCCCAAAAAAGTAATTGACGATTGGAGTAGATCAAAACATGAGGGTAAAGGAGACTGCTCTAACAGGAGTTAAACTTATAGAACCTATTGTATTTGGCGATAATCGGGGATTTTTTTATGGAATCATACAATAAACAAAAATTTGCCGAGCAAGCAATCAATGTTGAGTTTGTTCAAGATAACCACTCCCTATCTGCGGATGCGGGCGTTCTGAGGGGGTTGCACTACCAATTGAGTCCGAAAGCGCAAACCAAACTGGTGCGCGTAGTATCGGGGGCAATATTTGATGTAGTGATTGATATTCGCAGCGGCTCGCCTACATTTGGTCTGTGGAAAGGGTTTATCCTTTCGGCTGCAAATAAACGCCAACTTCTGGTTCCAAAGGGATTTGCTCATGGCTTTTGTACATTGGTCCCGAATACAGAAGTGATATACAAAGTTGACGAAGAATATTCGCCAAGTGATGATCGAGGAATTGCATGGAATGACCCCATTCTTAATATTGATTGGCCAACACAGTCGCCCATATTATCGGAAAAGGATACTAAGAATCCTACTTTTGCTGAAGCAGAAATAAATTTTACTTTTGAAGGGTGATTTCACGTGAGATTGTTGGTCACTGGTGGCGCTGGGTTCATTGGAAGCAACTTTATTCACTACTACTTAAATAAACATCTTGAGGATTATGTTATAAACGTAGATGCATTGACCTATGCTGGGAATCTTGAGAGCCTCACCGAGATTGAAAACAACCCTAATTATGAATTCCATAGGTCGGATATTACGAATCGCGAAATCTTGGAGCCATTGTTCGAACGAGGCGTCGATGTCGTCGTTCATTTTGCAGCCGAATCCCACGTGGATCGAAGTATACTTGATCCCGGGGCATTCGTGCATACAAATGTGCTCGGTACTCAAACGCTTCTCGATTTAGCCAAGCACTACAATGTGGGTAAATTTGTTCACGTATCGACCGATGAAGTATATGGTACGCTTGGCGACACAGGGCTTTTCACGGAACAGACGCCTTTGGCTCCGAATAGCCCCTATTCGGCAAGCAAAGCCGGATCTGACCTGATGGTTCGGGCTTACCATGAAACCTTCGGTTTGAACGTTAATATCACAAGATGTTCAAATAATTATGGTCCTTATCAATTCCCAGAGAAGCTAATTCCGTTGATGATTCAGAATGCTTTGGATGACAAGGCGTTGCCGGTATACGGAGATGGATTAAACGTACGAGATTGGCTGTATGTCGAGGACCACTGCAGCGCCATTGACTTGGTTATCCGAAAAGGTATCAGCGGTGAGGTTTATAACATCGGCGGCAACAATGAGCGCACGAATATCCATGTCGTAAAAACGATTCTAGAGGAACTCGGCAAGCCGGATTCGTTGGTTCAGTATGTCCAAGACCGTTTGGGACATGATCGCCGATATGCCATTGATGCAAGTAAGATTCGGACGGAACTCGGTTGGAGTCCGAAATACGATTATGAATCAGGCATTCGCAAGACGATACGATGGTACCTGGACAATCAGGATTGGATGAATCAAGTGCGTACAGGAGCTTATCAACAGTACTACGATACCCAGTACCGCTCGCGGCTGGGGGGAGTAGAATGTGCAGGTGAATCGAAAGAAATTGTTGGTCACCGGAGCGAAAGGGCAATTGGGCCAGGAGCTTATGCGTACTGAAGATGAGCGATATGAAATCGTGGGCCTGGATCGTGTAGCCCTTGATGTAACGGATCTTGCTCAATGCAAGCAAACCATTGCCCAATATGCGCCTTCGGCGGTTATCCATGCGGGGGCATACACAGCGGTTGATCAAGCTGAAACTGAAGTGGATGAAGCTTATCGAGTTAACGCGCTAGGTACGCGGAATCTCGCGATCGCCGCCCGTGAGGCGAACGTGAAGCTTTGTTACGTTAGCACGGATTATGTTTTTGACGGGCAAGGCAGCCATCCATACAACGAATACGACAATACAAATCCACAATCTGTTTATGGGAAGTCGAAGCGGGCGGGGGAGCTTTTGCTTCAATCAATTTGCCCAACCTTTTTTTATTGTTCGTACTTCGTGGGTATACGGCAAGCACGGCAATAATTTCGTGAAAACCATGTTGAAGCTCGCGCAGGATCGTGATTCGCTCAAGGTGGTCAGCGATCAGATAGGTTCGCCTACGTATACGAGGGACCTCACTTTGTTTTTGCTGAACTTAGTTGAGACAGAGGCGTACGGAATATATCATACGACCAATGCAGGAGCTTGTAGTTGGTTTGAGTTTGCTCAAGCCATTTTTGAGGAGCGCGGCATTCAATCGACGCTCACGCCTTGCACGACATCCGAATTTCCGCGTCCCGCTCCGCGTCCTGCTTATTCAGTTTTGGACCATTCGGCTATTCGCCAAAATGGTTTTTCGGATTTGAGGCCTTGGAGAGAAGCGCTCCGAGAATTCCTGTCTGAATTGGACAACTGAACGTAGTTTCCTTTTTTAAGTCGCCTTTATTTTCCCCCTCACCCATTAACTCATACGCCTCCGGCGAAGCAGACCTGGTCATACTAGGACTGTCAAATTCAATGGAGGTGCATGACGAAATGGCTAACAGACGCAATCGCAAGCTGGTGCCGGAGAGCGCGAAGGCGCTGGATGCAATGAAGTACGAGATCGCATCGGAACTTGGCGTGGACTTCGGTCAATACAGCGGAGCAGCAGGGGCAGGCGATACGGAATTTGCCGGCGAGCTAGGCGCATTCTCTGCAGGCGGTGGCGGCTCGCAATACTTGGGCAACCTGACTTCGCGTGAAGCGGGAGCGGTCGGCGGCGGCGTCACCAAAAGGCTGATTCAACAGGCGCAGCAATCGTTGATTTAACGCCTGGATAATAAACGGTTGACAAAGGGCTCGACCGTATTTTCCGCTCATTGACACCCCTCGACAATTCCGGTATCATTAATCAGAAGGTCTGTCTAACAACCTTTTCCTACCGGAAAAGGTTCATTTTTTGTGTAGGGGGAGGTTGAAGATATTGTCGACGATTAAGGGCCGGCATCTCTTCACGTCCGAATCGGTCACGGAAGGCCATCCGGACAAAATTTGCGATCAAATTTCTGACGCGGTGCTTGATGCATTTCTGGCAGCTGATCCGAATGCGCGTGTCGCTTGCGAAGTATCCGTCGCTACAGGACTTGTACTTGTTATCGGCGAGATCTCCAGCTCCGCGGACTTCATCGACATCTCGTCGATCGCCCGCAAGACGATCCGCGAGATCGGCTATACCCGCGCTAAATACGGTTTTGACTCCACCACCTGCGCTGTTCTGACGTCGCTCAACGAGCAGTCGGCCGACATCGCGCAAGGTGTTAACGCAGCGATCGAGAGCCGCGACGGCAAGGACGTGCTCGTCGAGAACGCCGACATCGGCGCCGGCGACCAAGGCTTGATGTTCGGCTTCGCGACCAACGAGACGCCTGAGCTCATGCCGCTGCCGATCGCGCTCGCGCACCGCCTGTCGCGCCGCCTGTCCGAAGTGCGCAAGAACGAGACGCTCGGTTATCTTCGTCCGGACGGCAAAACGCAAGTCACGATCGAGTACATCGACGGCAAGCCTGTCCGCGTAGATACGATCGTCATCTCTACGCAGCATGCCGAAGAGATCACGCTGGATCAGATCCAAGCGGATATCAAGAAGCATGTCATCCTGCCTGTCGTGCCTGAAGAATGGCTCGACGGCGAGACCAAGTTCTACATCAACCCGACCGGCCGCTTCGTCATCGGCGGACCGCAAGGCGATGCCGGCCTCACCGGCCGCAAGATCATCGTCGACACGTACGGCGGCTACGCTCGCCACGGCGGCGGCGCATTCTCCGGCAAGGATCCGACGAAGGTCGACCGCTCGGCTGCTTACGCAGCTCGCTATGTGGCGAAGAATATCGTCGCGGCAGGCCTTGCCGACAAGTGCGAGATCCAGCTCGCTTACGCGATCGGCGTAGCGAATCCGGTCTCCATCAACGTCGATACCTACGGCACGGGCAAGATCGCCGAAGAAAAGCTCGTCGAGCTGATCCGCGAAAACTTCGACCTGCGTCCGGCCGGCATCATCAAGATGCTCGACCTGCGCCGCCCGATCTACAAGCAGACGGCAGCCTACGGCCACTTTGGCCGCACGGACATCGACGTTCCTTGGGAGCGCACCGACAAGGTGGAGCTGCTGAAGGCCGGCGCTTGGGCTTAATTTCATCTTCTCCATCATCGTCGACCGCCTCTACGGATTTGATCCGGCAGAGGCGGTTTTTGCTTATCCCCTAAATTTCCCTGTCCCCGGAGCCGACATAAAGAGTACAGTATGTCCTTAGGATCTGGAGGAATCGCAATTGCAGCGTCTTCAACTTCGTTTTCGTCTCGTCCCCTTTCTTTTGCTGATGACGATCCTGTCACAATCGCTTGGCGCGCTAGGCGCATCGGCTGCGAACGGCGGCCCCGCAGCGGTAACGCTTCAGCCCGCGGACAACAATCCGGTCGTTCCGGCCAACGCGCAGCTCTCCGTCACTTTCGACGAAGCCATCTCCCGTGGTACGGCTGGTACCGTATTGATCAAAGAGGTTGCGTCGAACAACACTGTGGGCAGCTATGACATAGCGACGGACATGACACGTCTTTCGATCAGCCCCAACAATCAGCTCAATATTTTGCCCGCACCCGGAGCTCTTCAGGCCGGCTTGGACTATTACGTTCAAATCACGCCTGGCTCGCTCGTCGGGAGCAGCGGCTATTTCGGCGGCATTACGGATGCGACGGCCTGGAACTTCCATGTCATAGCCGCCGATACGACACCGCCCGCGGTCAGCGCCTTCGCCCCTTCGTCGGGCGATGCGATGTCAGCGACCGGTGCGCTGTCGATTACTTTTAACGAGCCCGTTCAAGCCGCATCCGGCAGTATCCAGATCGTGCGACGGGATACGCAGGACGCGCAGGTTATTTCCGTGCTGTCCTCCGCCGTCACGGGATCGGGGACGAACGTTATTCGCGTCCAGCCCCCGACGCGGCTTGCCGCCAGTACGCAATACGACGTGCTCATCGACAATGGCGCATTCGTCGATGCCGTCGGCAACAAATTCGCCGGCATCTCCGGTCCATACATATGGTCGTTTTCGACTACGGCTTCCGCTGTAGCGGCGCCGCAGTTCATCTATCCTGCACGCGGCGCCGCCGCCGTGAACGGCGACGCTCCGATTACGCTTCAGCTTCAATTCCAGACGGGGATGAAGGCGGGAGCGACAGGGAATATTACGGTCAAAAAAGGTATCGAACAACGAGACGGTGGAAACGATTCCCGCCAACTCTTCGCGCATTACCTTTAGCGGCGCTAACGTTAACATTGCAATGAACGCAGCGCTCGTGCGCAATACCTCTTATTATGTATTAATCGACCCAGGCGTGCTGTTGACATCGAGCGGAGAAGCGTATGAAGGAATCGTAGATCCGACAGGTTGGAATTTCTCCACGTTGGCCTCCGTAGATTCGACGCGACCGACGGTATCCTCATTTGCTCCCGCTTCCGGCGGGTCGACGACCGATATTGCGGGCAGCCTGAGTATTCAGTTCAGCGAGCCTGTCGTCCCCGGCTCCGGCAATGTCGTCATTCGCAATGCCGACACGAACGCGGTATTTTGTTCGATACCGGTGACGGCGCCCTCGATCACGGGAGGCGGCACTTCCGTAATCGCGATCAAGCCATGCGCGTCCTTCTCGCCGAACGTCAGCTATGCCGTGCAGATCGGCACCATGGCATTCGCGGACCTTTCGGGCAACTATTTCGCGGGCATCGGCACTTCGGATCTCACCACTTGGCGGTTCCGCGTAGCTTCGGATACGACGCCGCCCGAGTTGATTGCCACGGATCCGGCTCCGCTGCTCAATAGCGTGCGTACGAATGCGGTCCTGCGGATGACCTTCAGCGAGCCGGTAAGACTGGCTTCCTCAACGGTCACGGCCAGTGCGAACCTCGCTAACGGCGGCACGTCCGTCAAAATTCCGCTCGCCATCGCGGTTGACGGTGCGGATCCCCGGATCGTCACGCTGACGCCGGACACACCTTTCGCCGTAGCTTCCCGCTATGTCGTCAACGTGCCTGCGAATGCGATCGCCGATCTGGCGGGCAATGCGTATCCCGGCATTCTGAACGACTACCGTTGGACATTCCAGACGATCGGGACGGATACTACGGCTCCTGGGCTCGCAAGCGCGACAATGGATGGGGCGGCTGTCGTGCTGCTAACCTACGGAGAAGCGTTGGACGAGTCCTCGATTCCGTTTGCGTCCAATTATTATGTGACCGTGAACGATGTCCCCCGTCAGGTCAATTCAATCACGGTCAAAGGAACGCAAGTGCGCTTGACGCTGCAGTCAGGCGTGGCCGTCGGACAGAAGGTGAAGGTCTCTTACACGCTCGGCGCTATCACGCTTAAGGACCTGTCGGGCAATGCCGCAGCTGCCTTTAATGCCACGAATGTTGCGAATACGGCCGATACGACGCTGCCGCGTCCGTCGAGCGGCGTGGTGTCCGGCAGCGTAGTGACCTTAACGTTTAACAAGTCGCTTGCTCCAGTGTCTGCGTCCGCTGCTAGTCAATTCACCGTGAAGGTGAACGGAACTGCGCAGAGCATATCGTCGATCTCCTCGAACGGCGCGAACGTGACGATCATTCTGTACAGTACGATCGCGAGCAGCCATTCCGTGTCGGTGAGCTATTCGCCGGGCAGCTACAAGCTTACGGATTTATCCGGGAACGATGCGGCGGGATTCACGGACTTTTATGTGCAAAATGCGAACGATACGACGCCGCCGGCGCTTTCCGGCGTGACGGTGCTAGGTACATCGGTCGTCCTGTCGTACAACGAGGGGCTCCTATCGTCCTCCGTTCCGCAGAAGTCGAGCTTCTCCGTGCTGGTCGGCGGATCGGCCGCGGAAATCACCGGCGTAGCGGTCGCTAACAATACGGTCACGCTGACCTTGTCGTCCACGGTGATTCCGAATCAGACCGTTACAGTTACCTACATCCCGGGAGCTACGCCGATCAAGGATCTGGCGGGCAATCAGGCTGCATTGTTCACCGGGTACTCGGTGACTGCGGGCTCGACGGCGGCAGCTACATTATCAAGCATCTCCATTGACGGGACGAAGCTGACGCTTCAATATTCGGGCGCGCTTAACGCCTCGATTATTCCTTACGTGGCTCAATATACGGTGAAAAACGCGGACGGGGGGGCTGTTCGGCATCAGCAATATTACCGTCAGCGGTGCGCAGGTTATATTGACGCTCACGGCGCCGGCAATCGCGGGCAAGGCGGTTAGCGTGAGCTATTCGCCAGCCGGCAACGCGCTGAAGGATGCCTCGGGTCAAGCGGTAGCCGCATTTGCCGACAGGGCGGCGACCAATCAGACGTCCGCGGCAGCCGGACTTCCAGATTACCTGTCGCTGGATGGTGCGGGCGGTCTGCTGCTTAGTCAGACCGTGGCATCGAAAACTTCGGGCACCACGCCTTCCGGCAAGACCGCAGGGCGGTACAACCTGGATAGAGATAAAGTAACGTTGGCCTATACGGCACTTGGCACGGCGCTTAATGCCGGCACCGTCAGCGTGCCCCAACTTACGTTCAGCGTACCGCAGAGCGAGGCCGGCGCGATCGTCGCCATCCCGGTCATGGCGCTCGCTGGCGCAGTCTCGCAAAATTCTGCCGCCGTGTTCAGGCTGGATTATGGAGACCTCTTGTTCAGCTTGCCGCTTAAAGCCGTGAACTTCAGCAAGGAAGTTCAGGCGAGCGGCGGCGACATGACAAGTGCCTATCTGTTGCTCAAAATTGAAAAACTATCGAATACATCGTTGGCATCGGCGCTGAACGCCAAGGGCGTCCAAATGCAGTCTCCCGCAGCGGACTTCTCGGCTTCGATCGAAGTCGGCGGATCCGCGCGAGCGATCGACGAATATAGCACGTACGTGACCCGGTCGTTTTTGCTGCCGACTACTAGCGCGAGCGCATCCGATGCGGCGGTCGTCCGACTGGACGGCGACTCCGGCGAGATTGTCTATGTGCCGACTAAGGCTACAGTTAGCGGATCGACACTGCGCGTGGACTTCATGCGCAAAAGCAATAGCGTCTATGCCGTCGTCGCGAAGCCTGTCACGCTATTCAGCGATATGACGAAGCATTGGGCGGGACCTGACGTCGGGGCGCTGGCATCGAAGTTCATTGTAAAAGGGAGCACAAATTCGGCCTTCGCGCCCGAACGCAAAATTACGCGCGCCGAGTTTGCAGAATTTATCGTGCGCGGCCTGGGATTGAATGGGAGCTCGGCTTCGGCGGCCAAATTCTCCGATGTGGGGAGCGGCGGCACATCCGCTGCATACATTGGCGCGGCGGCCAAAGCGAGCATCGTGCAGGGTGGGGCCGATGGCCGCTTCCGGCCGAACGCGACGATCACACGCGAGGAGATGGCGACGATGATGCTGCGCGCGATGTCATACGTCGGAGTCATGCCAACCGTGACGGGCTCGGAGATTAACGCTTATAAAGACCGTACGAGCGTTAGCAGCTGGGCGAAGGACGCCGTCGTAGCAGCAGTCAAGACAGGGCTGATCAAGGGCGTAACGGCGACCCAGCTGAAGCCGAAGGACAACGCCACCCGCGCGCAAGCGGCGATTATCGTGAAGCGGTTCCTGGAGTACGTGGAGTTGTTGTAGCGCAAGAGAATAGCAAAGTAGTTGAAAAGGGATGAAGCGACTTTCGCTTTATCCCTTTTCTATTTGGCCGGTATGTTTATGCGATGTTAAGTGAGGTTAAACTTCCAATTCTATCTTTACATAGAGATAACGCTTATTTAATGTGTCGAAAATGTGATAGATGGGTAATTATTGATATTAATTTTTCTTAAACGCACCCATTAAGCGGAAAATATGAAGTATGCTAGGGTCAATCGGCTCCTACTAGACGGCCTAAAATACCAACGTTTATATCTTTAGGGAAAATTAACCGTATACAAAGTTGACCTGGTTCCCAAGTATTCGATAAAATACTAGAGAGTATCAAAATTTAATGTATTTAACAAAACAAGTAGAGGTGAGACGTTTGGTACTGAAGAAAAAAGTCGTAGCGGGCACGATCGCCGCTAGCTTGGCCTTCACTGCGCTAGCAGGGTTGCCGCTGAGCAACAAGGGTCTGGCAGAGAAATTGGGTATTAGCGTCGCATATGCGGCCGGTAACAATTTTGATGCATATGAGGCGATGGCGAAAGAGATCCACGACCAGCTGACGGTTAACAAGGCTGTATATGCGCCAAGTGTGGCGGGCGTTGTTTATCCGAAGGGCAAGAACAATAATAGTGTCGCTAGTGTTACATACACGGTTTATACAGGCACTCCTGCTGAACAATCCGTTGAGAAGAGCGTGTATGATATTGGCGGCCAGTTGGTCGGCAAGCTGAACCTGGGTGATAAATCTTCCCCCCGATCGTAATGCATTCGACACGCTTATCGCCGCTTATCTTAAGTTCATCTTCGGACAAGATGCTGATGCGTTTAGCATCACCAGCTCGAGCGTCGAAGGTAAAATTAAAGCAGCGACTACTCTGGAGATTGCCGACTTTAACGACTTCCTTTTCGGTACGCCTAGCGTTCATGGATCCGTATACGAAAGTGTTCAAGGCACCGTATACAGCGTGCAGGACTCCGTATATGGTCAGCTGAGCGGCATGACGGTTACCCAACTGAACGGTCTGACCGATCAAGACTATACGTCTGATTACGCTATTGTTAAAGCTTTGCTGGGCAAGGCATTTGAGCAGGCGCTGGCGAATGGTTCCGATGTCAGTAAATATTTGGTGAGGAATGAAGTAAACAAGGCCGATTTCGAGTCGCTCATTGAGAATTTCCGCAATGCAGTCGGTACTGATGTATTCGACAAAGCGATCAGCGAGCTATTTAAAGCTTATATTCAAGCCAACCACATCACCGGCATTCCGGATTATGTTGGTGGCGGTGGCGGCGGCTCCGCAGTCGTCACGGATCCATCCGTTGCCCAGCTGGTTCAAGATCTGGCAGCCCTCAAGTCCAAGATCGCGGCAGCTACCGGCGAAGAAAAGGACAAGCTGATCGCTCAAGCCGTCGCTAAGGCGAACGAAGTCGTAGCGAAGATTCTGACGCTTGACCTCTCTTCCAAGGTTCAAAACGTCAACGGAAAAGCCACGCTGACGCTGTCCGCAGCAGACATCACGAAGCTGATCTCGGCTGTCGCTGACGCGAAGAAAGCCCTTGCTGACGCAGTAGGTACCGCTGACGGCCTCAACATCGGCGACATCACGATCAACCTTGGCGCGATCACCCAATCGGGCGCGTCCGTGTCGCTTCCGCAAGAACTGTGGACGCTGGCAAACGACGTCAAGGCTGACGGCGTTGCCATCAAGATCGGCGCGCTGAGCGCTACGCTGCCTGTAGGCACCTTCACTGAAGCCGTTACCCTCGGCGTCACGATCGAATCCGGCGACGCTGCATCCTCCGTCACTTCGGGCGTATACGGCAAATCCGTAGCCTCCGACGTTTACGGCTTCGATCTTCAAGTCGGCGGCAAGGCTGTCGAGCAGTTCAACAAGCCGATCAAGCTGCGTCTGCCGCTGAAGAACCTGACGGGCGTAGACAAGGAGCTGCTCACCACGGGCCGCGTCGAAGCTGACGGCAAGGTGTCGACCCAAGGCGGTACGCTCGACGGAGACTTCATCGTAGAGCCGCGCTACAGCTTCTCGAAGTACTTCGTATTCGAGAACAAAGTATCGTTCAACGATATCGCCAAAGTCCAAAGCTGGGCTGGTCGTCAGATCCAAGTCGTAGCGGCTAAGGGCGCGATCGAAGGCAAGTCCGCCGGGATCTTCGCTCCGCAGGACAAGATCACGCGCGCTGAATTCGCCAAGATCCTGATCACGGCGCTCAACCTTGACAATACGCTGGCGACGTCGTCCAAGTTCTCCGACGTACCGGCATCGCACTGGGCTGCTCCGTACATCGCGGTAGCCGCCGAGCAAGGCATCATCAACGGCAAGACGGCTTCGACGTTCGCGCCGAACGCGACGATCACGCGCGCCGAGATGGCTACGATGATCGCTCGTGCGCTGAAGGCGACGCAAGGCCTGAAGGATATCGACAATGCCGAAGCGGCGCTGTCCGTATTCAAGGATGCCAACAAGATCGGCTCCGCGTTCCGTTCGAGCGTAGCATGGGCTGCAGCTAGCGACATCATCATTGGCGCTAACGGCAAGTTCCTGCCGAACAACAATGCGACGCGCGCCGAAGCTGCCGTCATTATCTACCGCGCGCTCAACTTTAAGCCGCAAGCTTAAATGGCGCTGCCCTTATCCATCCAACTTTAAAACAACATCCTTCTCTCTTATGAGAGGGGGGATGTTGTTTTTTCGAGCTAAAGCAGTGCCTGGCTCAAACGAGGTCTATCGTCAAATGAAGCGCCGTCGTATACTAGTAGGAGACGATTGGAAAAGGCGGGGGGGGCATATAATGGCAATCTTAGTTACAGGCGGAGCAGGGTATATCGGCAGTCACACCTGCGTCGAGCTTTTAAACGCTGGGTACGATGTCGTCGTCGTAGATAATCTGTCCAACAGTAGCGAGGAATCCCTAGCAAGAGTCCGGCAGATTACGAAGCGCGAGTTTCCTTTCTACCCTATCGATCTGCTCGAACTGTCGAAGCTGGAGCAGGTCTTCGAGGCACACGAGATCGAGGCTGTCGTCCACTTCGCCGGCTCCAAAGCCGTGGGCGAATCGGTAGCGATTCCTCTGAAATATTATGAGAATAACTTGATTAGCACGATCAATCTTTGCCAAGTCATGCAGAAGCACGACGTCAAGCGTCTGGTGTTCAGTTCCTCCGCTACGGTGTACGCGCCGACGGATGCCGGAGCGATATCGGAAGACTTCCCGTTGGCGGCGTCGAATCCCTATGGGCGTTCGAAATGGATGATCGAGGAAATGCTCAGGGATCTCTTTATCTCCGATCCGGCATGGAGCATCGCGCTGCTGCGGTACTTCAACCCGGTAGGCGCGCATCCTAGCGGCCTGATCGGCGAACACCCGAACGGCAAACCGAACAATCTTACTCCTTATATTACACAGGTAGCGGTCGGTAAACTGGACAAGCTTTATGTCTTCGGCGGTGACTATCCGACGCATGACGGTACCGGCGTGCGCGATTACATTCATGTCATGGACCTGGCCAACGGCCACCTGAAGGCGATCGAGCGCGTGAAGTCGACGACCGGCGCGGAAGCCTATAATCTCGGAACGGGCAGAGGCTATAGCGTGCTGGAAATGATTCATGCGTTCCGAATCGAATCCGAACGGGACATTCCCTATACGGTGGTCGATCGAAGGCCGGGCGATATCGCCGTTTGCTATGCGGATCCGTCCAAGGCGCGAGATAAACTGGGATGGCTAGCGACCAGAGGCCTTGCGGAAATGTGCGCGGACGCTTGGCGTTGGCAAAGCCAAAATCCGAACGGCTATGAAAAATCGGAGCAAGAGAAGATGCAGCTCATCTGAAAATCGCAAATCGCGATCCCTCCGGCCTCTGCCGGCAGGGATCATTTTTATTTTCCGTGCGCGCGAAATTTATATAATTCTCTTATCATATGTAACTTTTTGTAGTTTACGGAGTCTACTAATAGAGGGGAAGTATTGGGAGTTTGGTAGGAATCGGCTGCCGTGCCGCCCCGCGCAAATTTATGACAACATGGGAGCGTATTGCAACTAATGCCTGAATCGAAGTTTAACATTCTGAGAGCTGCTAGAGTCGTAAGTATACCAATGTTGGCGGGAACGCTCGTCGTCGCTTCGTTCGCGGGCACCGGCTGGGCGCCGCTCGCGCAGTGGCAACCGGGCGTCGCTTCGGCGGCGACGGCTGCGGTCACGTACAAGCTGGTGAAGTCCGACGAGGCAATCGTGACGTCCGGCGTGAAGCAGATCAACTATAGCTGGGTGCCGTCGGATACGAAGAAGGGAACGGAGCTCGTTCATGTGCTGCAGATCGACTTGTCGAATCCGTACGTGCAGATGAACGCGCTCAGCGGGAAAAACGGCAGCGTCACGACCGGCCAGTCGGTCGGGGCGATGACTAAGGCGACCGGCGCGGTAGCCGGGGTGAACGGGGACGTTTTCAACACGGGCTCATCGAGCGAGGGCGCGCCGCTCGGGGCGGAGCTGCGCTCGGGACAGCTGCTGGTCGCGCCGACGAAGCTGCAGGGGATGTACGCTTTTGCGCTGACGAAGGACAAGACGCCGATCATCGATCGATTCGCGTTCTCGGGCAGCGTGCAGGCGGCGGACGGGACGAAGTTCGCGCTATCTGGGCTGAACAACTCTTCGTACACGACATATCCGGATAAGACGGCGAGCCATGTCAACGCGCTGTACATGTACACGAACGCCTGGACGGCGGGCAGTCGGCCGGCCAACAGCGGCACGACGCCGATGGAAGCGCTGGTCGTGGACGGCGTCGTGACGGAGATCGGCGACGGGGTGCAGATCCAGACGCCGATCCCGGCGAACGGCTACATCCTCCGCGGGCACAAGGGCAAGGATTCGGGGAACTTCATCCTGAACAGCCTGCCGGTCGGCACGCAGGTGACGAGCGCGTACAATCTCGTGTCGCAGACGAGCGGCAAGACGTACGGCGAGAGCGACTTTCAGATGATCGTGAGCGGGCACACGCTGCTCATGGACGGCGGCAAGGCGTCGGCGTTCAGCCGGGACGTCAGCGGCGTCAGCGGCTCCGCGGACCGGGCGCGCACGGCGGTCGCGTATTCGCAGGACGGCAAGACGGCGTACCTCGTGACCGTCGAGGAGTACGGCTCGCATGACGGCGTGACGCTGACGGAATTCCAGAAGATTCTGACGGCGCTCGGCGTGTGGAAGGCGGTTAATCTCGACGGCGGCGGTTCGACGACGATGATTACGCGTCCGCTCGGCGAGACGGCCACGACGCTGGCGCATCCGACCTACTTCGGCACGACGCAGCGGGCGGTGGCCAACGGCATCGGCGTGTTCACGACCGCGCCGGCAGGCGAGACGAAGGGGATCGCGGCGAGCGGGCCGAAGACGCTGTTCATCGGCCAGCAGGCGACATATTCGCTCAAGGCCTACGACACGTACTACAACCCGATCGATGCCGCCGGTTTGACCCCAAGCTGGAGCGTGAGCGGCGGGCTTGGCGCCTTCGGTAACGGCGTGCTGACCGCGTCGAAGGCGGGCACCGGGGGAACTGACGGTGAAGGCGGGCGCGGCGACTGACAAGGTCGGCATCGAGGTAATCGGCGGCTCGCAGATCAATCAGCTGAAGGCGACGCCGAACACGACCGTGCTCGAGCCGGGCGCGAAGATTGCGGTCAAGCTGTCGGCGACCCTCGCGGACGGACGCACGCTCGAGGTGCCGGCGGATTCGGCGAAGTGGGAGTTCAAGGGCTTCACGGCGGCCGCGAGCGGCGGCGTCATCACGATCGGCGCGGTCGGCGACGGGACGAAGACCGGCTACGCGATCGCCAGGTACGACGGCTTCTCGACGGCGTTCGCGCTGAGCGCGGGAGCGGAGAAGAGCTTCGAGACGTTTGAGACCGCGACCTATCCGGTGACGTTCGACAAGCTCCCGGCCGAGACGGCCGGCACGGCTGCGATCGTGACGGGACTGCCGGGCCGCGAGACGTCGAAGGCGCTGCAGCTGACCTACGATTTCACGGCCGGCACCGGCGACCGCTTCGCCTACGCCTTGCCGAACGGCAGCGCGGGCCTGGCGATCACGGGCAGTCCGAGCGCGTTGACGCTGGACGTCTATGGCGACGGCTCCAACAACTGGCTGCGCGCCGAGTTCAAGGGCGCGGACGGCAAGCTGGCGCGCGTGGACATCGCCAAGATGGTCAACTGGAGCGGCTGGAAGCAGGTTCGCGTCGATCTGGCGGGCAGCGGCCTGACTTATCCCGCGACGCTGACCAAGCTCTACGTCGTCAATCTGGCAGAAGGTCAGGACGAACGAGCGCTGACGGGCTCGGTCGCTTTTGACAATCTGTCGCTTCAATACCCGGCGGCCGTCGACGATGACGCCCAGTCGGATATCGTGCTCAAGCTGGGTCAAAAGTCCGCTGCGGTAGACGGCAAGAGCGTGGCGCTCGACATCGCGCCGCTGCTGCTGAACGGCACGACCTACCTGCCGCTCCGCTTCGTATCGGACGCGCTCGGCGCGGATATCGGCTGGGACCAAGCGGCGCAGAAGGCGACCGTTACCGGCGGCGGCAAGCTTGTCGAGCTATGGGTCGGCAAGCCGGACTTGCTCAATACCGGCATCCGCGCGACGGCCGCGGCGACGCCGATCCTGCGCAGCGGGAGAGTGCTCGTGCCCGTGCGCGTCGTTTCCACGGAGCTCGGACGGAAGGTCGGGTGGGACCAGAAGACCAAGACGATTACAATTCGCTAATCTTGCGCTGCTAGACCTAGTAGGCCCGTCCACGTCGCGCGCAAATATGATATGATGGAGGCATACCTTGTCTCCATTCAAGCCCGCCGGGGCTGAAAGCGTGCGACGCGGGACGGTCCGGAGTAGGGCGCGGAGGGGAGTTGCTCGATTGGACTATCGGGTGGAACAGATTGACCGGGTTATACAGAACGCGATGCGCGTCATGGAAGACAGCAAGATGCAAGTATTCGAGATCTGTGAAGCGGCGAGACGCGAGCTTGTATCGCTCGGCAAGGAATTGGAGAACGTCCTCAGGGAGACCTCCGATACGATCGACAAGGTCGACGCCCTCGAACGAGATTATAAGCTATCGCGCATCCGGCTCACCGAGGTGAGCAGGGATTTCGTACGATTCTCGGAGAAAGACATCAAATCCGCCTACGAGAAGGCCACTCAGCTACAACTGGATCTGACCGTGTATCGGGAAAAAGAGAATTATTTGAAGGCGCGCCGGGACGATTTGCAGAGCCGTGTCCGCAACGTGGAGCTCTCCATCGAGCGCGCGGAGATGATCGGCTCGCAGATGAACGTCGTGCTGGATTATTTCTCGGGCGATCTGAACCAGGTCACCCGTATCCTCGAGTCCGCGAAGAATCGCCAGCTTATCGGTCTGAAGATTATCCTCGCCCAGGAAGAAGAGCGCAGGCGCATGGCCCGGGAGATTCACGACGGTCCGGCCCAGTCGCTCGCGAATCTGGTGCTGCGGACCGAAATTGCAGAGAGGATGCTGGATACGAAGGATTTGGAGCTTGTGCGCAGCGAATTGGTCGATTTAAAATCGCAAATACGCTCGGGATTGGGGGGAGATTCGCAAAATCATATTCAACCTTCGGCCGATGGCGCTCGACGATCTGGGTCTTGTCCCTACGCTTCGCAAATTCGTGCAGGATTTCGAGGAGCGCACTTCCATCCGTTCTGTCTTCGAGACGAGCGGGCGGGAAAAGCGAATCTCGACCGCGCTGGAAGCCGCGATGTTCAGGCTCGTGCAAGAGGCGTTCAACAATGCCTTCAAGCATGCCGAGGCGTCGTACATGTCGCTTGACATCGTCTATCTGGAAGATACGATCCGGATGGTCATCAAGGATAACGGCAAAGGTTTTCACACCGATCTGGCGGAAGCGCAGGCGAAGAAGAATGCCAAGTTCGGACTCATGGGCATGAAGGAGCGCGTGGATCTGCTGATGGGGGGATATCGTCTTCGATTCAGCCATCGGACAGGGCACCACGATTACCATACAAGTACCGATTAAAGCCGATATGCGGAAGGAGTTGGACATTAATGGAGAGTAAGAATTCGAACATCGCCTCGGGCCGCAAGATTCAAGTCCTCCTTGCCGACGACCACCAACTGTTCCGCGAGGGACTCAAGCGCATCTTGAACATGGAGCCCGACCTGGAGGTCATCGGCGAATGCGGGGACGGCATCCAGGTGCTGGAGTTCTGCAATCGGCAAAAGCCGGACGTCGTCCTGCTGGACATTAACATGCCAACGGAGAACGGCGTCATTGCGACGGAGAAGCTGCGCGACATTTTCCCCGAGATCAAGGTCATCATCCTGTCCATCCACGACGACGAGAGCTACGTGTTCGAGACGCTGCGCAAGGGAGCTACCGGCTACCTGCTAAAGGACATGGAAGCCGAATCGCTCGTCGAAGCGATCCGCACGGTCGCGAACGGCCATGCTTACATTCACCCGAAGGTCACCGGCAAGCTCATCAACCAGCTGCGCCGCATGACGTATCTGGACGAGATCGGCGCTGCGTCCGGCGCGGCCGCGAGCCGCGAGACGATCACGAAGTTCGTGCCGAAGGGCAACAATCCGCTCACGCGCCGCGAAGCCGAAGTGCTTCGCCTCATGGCGGAAGGCAAGAGCAACAAGAACATTGGCGAGAGCCTGTTCATCAGCGAGAAGACGGTCAAGAACCACGTCAGCAGCATCCTGCAGAAGATGGAAGTCGACGACCGCACGCAAGCCGTCATCAACTCGATCAAGTTCGGCTGGGTGACGCTGTAAAGCCGTATCGCACGATCGCAACAGCAGGAATCATACATATGCATGGGACTGGCGCCATCCGATGATCGGGAGATCATGCGGGTGGCGTCTTTGTTGCGTAGATGCGATATAGCGACGAAGCGACATGCTTTCACTACGAATTGTAGTTGGGGATATGCGACAAATATCGTGCATGAACGATGAATCTCTTATAATTACTAGTTGACAGGTCGGGATTATGGATATAATATGAATGCAATGTAAACAAAGGCGATGCGGAATAGGAAAAGAGACTGAATCGACTGGACAGCCGGAGATTCAACTGGAGCGCTTGTAAGCGCTTCGGTTGGATCTTTTTTTGTATCCGTTAAGCGCAAACATCTTGGGGAGGATGATTTAGAAATGAAGAAACTCGCGCTTTCCAAACTGGCGATCTCCGTGGTCGCCGCTACCGTCGTATTCGGCGGACTGACCTACGCGGCCATATCGGCCAATCAAAAGACGGAGGCCGCCGCAGCCGCGCCGGAACAGCAGACGGCTGCAACGCAAGCGACGGCGTCGCCAGAGCAACAGGCTGCAGCGCCGGCAGCGGAAGCCGCTGCGCCGGCTGCCGAACAGCAAGCGGCTGCGCCTGAAGCTTCGGCAACGCCCGCGAGCGAGGCAGCGCCCGCAAACGACGCTGCCGCGCCAGCGGAAGCCGCCAGCCAAGCCGCACCAGCAGCGACCGTATCCAATGAAGGCGCGAACGTCCAAGCGGCGGACTTGAAGTCGAAGAACGAATCTGAGCCGACGAAGGCGTCTGGCGAGTCCAAAGCAGAGCAAGCGACGCCGGCCGTGTCGAACGATAAGACGGCCGCAGCCGTCGTGAAGACGGCGTCCGTGCAAACGCAAGTCGAGAAATCCGCGCAGCCGACGGCAGCGCCTAAAGCGACGCCGGCGCCTACCGCGAAGCCTTCCGTGGCATCGAATGCGCAAGCGACCAAGGCGCCCGAGCCGACGGCAGCTCCGCAAGCGTCCGCCGCGGTGGAAAAGCCTGCGGATGCCGCGCCTGCGAAGGCGACGACGTTCGTGAAAAAGGTAGAAGCGCCTAAAGCGTCCGCGACGACTGCCGCCTCTTCCTCGAGCTCCTCGTCCGGCTCGTCTTCCTCTTCCGACGAGATTTGCCCGCCGGAAGAAGAGATTTGCCCGTAAGCCGCATCGACCCTACTACTTCACTTCAGAAGATACAGAAACGAGGCGTTCGGATTGAAATTGAAATTAAGAGCTCAACGGATAATGGCGCTGCTGCTAGCTGTCTTCGTGGCGATCCCGGCACTGGCGGCTCACGCCGCCGAACAAGCGCCGGAAGGCGTCGTCGCGTCAAGCGGCAGCAACGCCGGCCATTACGATTATTTTAGCGACGTTTACCCGTCCTTGAAAAATGAATCGCATGTGTTCCAAACGACGACCTACGAGGATATCGCGCAAATCTTCAAAACGCCCGGCACGTATGCCGTCGTCTTCGGCGGCGCGGCCAATCCGTCCACGCAGGCTCAGATCGCATATATCAACCAAGTCGCCAAGGAAAAGGGGATCGCGAAGGTCTACAACTTCGACACCCGCCTCGACGGCAAGGACGATCTGGACATCGCGAACAGCACCAATGCTTTTGCCTACAAGTATACGGATCTTATCAATACTTATCTGACGGGCGCGGCGGATGCGGCGAACGTGCAAAATCAAACATATGTCTTCGTATACAACAAAGACAACGGCGGCGGATCGGTCGTCGCAGGCTTCAAAAGCGCCGCGGTCGCAGCGGACTTCCAAACGGGCGGCATTGCGGATGCATCCAAGATCGACGCCTACAAGGCGCAGATCCGAAGCGTATTCGGCAAAGCGAACGCGTACAGCACGATCAGCGCGTACGATTTGATCGCGCCGGGCTTTAATCATAACGGTCCATTTTACGCACCGACAGCTGCCCCGATCTTCGACGAGTCCGACAAGGACCTCGTGCTGGAACACGTGACGTATGACGAGCTGCTTGGCATTCTCAGGAGCGAGGGCGACTATGTACTGCTCTTCGGCGGTTCCTGGTGCCCGAATACGCAAGCGGCGGTTAAATACGTGAACGAGTATGCGAAAAAGTATGGCGTGGACAAAGTCTATTTCTTTGACCCGCGCATCGACGCAGGCTTGGACGTCACGAAGCCGGACGCCAATTATCACGAAAACGACAAGCTCATGATCCGCGACAGCAAGAACGCTTATGCTTATCTGTACGTCGATCTGGCTAAGCAATATCTGACCAATCTGCGTGCGGAATACGAAACGAGAGCGGCCTCCAACATCTCGTATACGGACGGCAATGGCGCCAAAGTAGAAGCCATTCGTCTGCAAGTGCCTTACTTCTTCACTTACAACAAGGACAACAAGGACGCAGACGGCAAAGCTGCGCCGATCCTGGGCCATATCGAGCTCATGTACGGTTGGGGCGATACGTCCAAGAAAGACGCGGACGCGACCAAGTCCTATGCCAATTATATCGAAGCGCTGAACAGCGTGCTGTCCCGCACGGAGTCGCTGCCGACCGGTCTCGTCGGCGTCGAGCCCTCCCAGTTCGGCGGCACGGACGGACGCATCGACGGGGTAGGCGGGAAGGCGCTGGAGTACAAGAAGGCTTCCGACACCGAATATACGCCCGTCACAGGCTCTTCCATCTGGCGCCTTGCGCCCGGCGAGTATGACGTTCGTTATGCATCGATCTTCGGCGCGCAAAAGAAAAACTCGACGACGAAGAGCTACGACAAGATCGCCTACAAGCCGGGCCAACCGGTCCGCATCGCGGTGCCGCAGAACACGACGCCGCTGCAGCTGGAAGCTCCCCAAGGCTTGAAGGGGATCGCGACGTCGGTAGCGAACGACGTATACGGCGGTTCGATCATAGGCACGGCAGCTGGTCAGGAGTATAAGAAGGTCGGCGCGGACGCTTATCTGGCTGCGACGACACCTTCGATCACTGGACTCGTCTATGGCGATTACCTTGTCCGCAACAAAGCGAAGGACGGCATTAACGCCAGCCCGGACACGCTCGTGACCGTGCCGAAGTACGGCCAGCAGTCTGCGCCGGCGGGTCTCGCGGGCGTCGCGCCCAGCGGGCCGAACCTGAAGGACGGACAAATCACGGGCATTACGGAAGGCCTGGAATACAAGGGTGCGTCCGTCGAGAATGCCGTCTATACGAAGATTGAAGGCAATGGCACGAACGGAATTTTGACCGGTCTTGAGCCGGGCACCTACACGCTGAGATATGCGGCCACCGACAAGCTCGCAGTCGGACCGTCCGTCGACGTCGTCGTGCCGTCCAAGCAGACCCAAGACGCGCCGACAGGACTGCAAGGCGTAGCGCCGACGAGTTCGGCGAACAATGACGGTCAAATTACGGGCGTCACGGCTGATCTGGAATACAAGGCGCACGGCGCAAATGCCTATACGCCAGTGACGGGCTCTACGATCACGGGCCTGGCGGCAGGCAAGTATCATGTGCGCGTCGCCGCCAAGCCTGGTTTCTACGCCAGTGCTGACGTCGAAGTAACGGTACCTGGGTATGTGGCTCCTTATGTCCCGCCGGTCAGCTCTACGACGCCGACGCCTACGCCGACGACTCCGCCGGCAGGATCTGGCGCGGAGGACGGCAAGATCGTCGTATCGGCCAAGCTCGTTTCCAAGTTCGATGCGTCGAACGGCCTGACCTCCGCGTCCATCACTGCCAGCGAGGTCTCGGGATTGGTCGATAGCGCTAAAAAAAGCCGAGTCGGAAGGCAAGGCAGCAGTCATCGAACTGAACATCGAAGCGAAAGCGGACACCAAGTCGGGGCTGCTGACCCTGCCGCGCGACGCGGTGAAGGCGCTCGCCGGCGCAACCCAGGCCGAGGTGAAGATCAACTATGCGGGCTTTGGCACGATTGCGTTTGACGCGAAGGCGTTCGCCAGCATCGGCGCTGCCGAAGGCACGGGCGACATCGGCATCCAAATCACCAAGTCAGAGCTGACCGAGGAAGGCAAGCAGGTGCTCGGCGATCGTCCGGTTTACGACCTGGCGGTCATCGCGGGCGGCGGTAACGTATCCGTCTTCGGCGGCGGCAAGGTGAATATCAGCCTGCCGTACACGCTGGAGAGCGGCGAATCCGCGAACGCGATCGTCGTCTACTACGTGAACGAGACGACAGGCGAGTTAGAAACGGTACGCGGGAAGTTCGACGCGTCCGCCAAAGAAGTGAAGTTCACGACCACGCACTTCTCGCAGTACATCGTCGGCTACAATCCGGTGAGCTTCGCGGACGTCGCGGCTTCCTCCTGGTACGGCGACGCTGTCGGATTCCTGGCGGCGCGCGGCATCACGACCGGCACGGACGCCGAGCACTACAGCCCCGGCGCGACCGTGTCGAGAGGCCAATTCGTGACGCTGCTGTTCAAGGCATACGGCATCGCGCCGGAAGCCGGCGCAGCCGACAATTTTGCGGATGCCGGCGATGCGTATTATACCGGCTACCTTGCGGCAGCCAAGCGTCTGGGCATCGCTACAGGCGCAGGCGGCAACTTCGCGCCGGATAGCCAGATCTCCCGGCAAGAGCTGTTCACGCTGCTTTACCGTACGCTGAACGTGCTCGGCGAGCTCCCGGCTGCCCGGTCGGGCGCGACGGTGTCCGGATTCTCGGATGCGGGCCAGATCGCAAGCTATGCCCAGGATGCATTCAAGGCACTCGTCGAGAGCGGCGTCGTTTCGGGCAATGGCGGCAAGCTCGATCCTGCGGGCGCATCGACGCGCGCGCAGGTCGCGCAAGTCCTGTTCAATCTGCTCTCCAAGTGATCGGTTAACGAAACTAAATAGCGCGGAGCTGGAATGGGCGGCCTTTGGCCGTCCATTCCGCCCGTGTTGATGCGGATGCGCGAGGAGCGGCTTTGCGATGAAAAATAAACTGACGATCCTCGGCGCGTTGCTCGTCCTTTTTGCCGTCGCCCTGTATATCTCGGGCAGCTACGGCGAGGACGACGGCTACGCGCAGGTCAGGCAGGAGCGGCAAACGTTTCTCGATGGGCAGGGGAACGAACGCCTGACGGAAAAGCAGTTAACGGAAGAGCGGCAACTGGAGGCGGCGCCGGACTTTACCCTAAAGGACCTGGACGGGAATGCCGTGTCGCTGCGGGATCTGCGGGGCAAGGCCGTCTATCTGAACTTCTGGACGACCTGGTGCAAATGGTGCAAAAAAAGAAATGCCCGCCATGAAGCGTATTTACCAGTCGTTCGAAGGCGCGGATCTGGCGATCGTTGCCGTCGATATGGGTGAGGACCGCGACAAGGTCGCTGCGTACATGGCCCAAGGGGGTTACCCTTTCCAAGCGCTGCTCGATTCGGACAAAAGCGTGGCCCGGTCCTATCGCGTAACCTCGATTCCCGTCTCCGTGTTCGTGGACAAGGAAGGGCGGATCGCCTACCGGAAGCTCGGCACGATGATGGAAGACGAGATGCGGTCGGTCGTCGAATCGCTCCTGAGAATGAAACTAATCGGGAAGAGATGATATCAACCTTATGAACAACGTAGACAACAATCTGCTATCCGCTATCGAGACGAATTGGTACAGTTTCGTCGTCTCGATTTTCGTATTTTTCATTTTGTATTTCCTGGCCAAAAAGCGAATAGGCTTTGGCGTCCGCGTCATCACGGGCTTGGTGCTAGGACTGCTCGCGGGTATCCTGCTGCAGAATCTGGACCTGGACACCAAGGCGATCGTCACGTTCGGCAGCATCTACGTCAGCCTGATCAAGATGCTCGTCATCCCGCTCGTGTTCGTCCTGGTACTGAACAGCATCGCCTCATTGACCAGTCTCGAATATTTGCGCAAGATCGGCTTCAAGACATTTGCCTGGTTCCTTGGCACGACCGGCGTGGCTTCGATTATCGGGCTGGCGATCGCGCTGCTGTTCAACCCGGGCAAGGGCATCCAGCAGGCGTTGCCGGAAGGCTTCGAGGCGCGCGAGATTCCGACGTTTTCGCAGGTCATCCTCGATCTGGTACCGTCCAACCCCGTGCTTGAAGCGGCTAACGGCAAGGTCGTGCCGGTGCTCATTTTCGCGCTGTTTATCGCCGTCGCGATCATCAAGGTCGGTTCGCGGAACGCGGAGGCCGTCCGTCCGGTGCGTGAGCTGATCGCTTCGCTGACGCAGGTGCTGCATCAGGTCGTCAAGTTCATCATCCGCCTGACTCCCTACGGCGTATTCGCGCTCATCGCGGGCATCACGGCCAAGTACGGCTGGGAAACGTTGCAAGAGCTCGGAAGCGTCATCGTCACTTCCTACGTAGCGCTCATCATTCATTTCGTGCTCGTGTTCGGCGGGCTCGTGCTGCTCGTGGCGCGGGTCAATCCGATCCGTTTCTTTAAGAAAATCTATCCGACGATCACCGTCGCCTTCACGACGCGGAGCAGCTTCGCCGTGCTGCCGGTGAACCTGGAGGTCATCACCAAGCGCCTGCACGTGTCCGAGAAGATTGCGAGCTTCGTCGCGCCGCTCGGCGCCTCGGTCAACTTCAACGGTTGCGGCGGCATCTGGCCTGCGATCGTGGCGGTGTTCACGGCGCAGGTGTATGGCATCGACCTGACGGGAACGGACTATATCGTGCTCGTGCTCGTCAGCGTCATCTCCTCGATTGGGGTGGCGGGCGTGCCGGGACCGGCGGTCATCTCCACCACCGTCGTGCTGACCGCGCTTGGCCTGCCGCTCGAAGGCATCGGCATCGTCGCCGGCGTCGAGGCGCTGATCGACATGGGCCGTACCGCCGTCAACGCGACGGGCACGACCGTCACCTCGCTGCTCGTGGCGAATGCAGAAGGGGAGTTCGACCGCGAGGCGTTCAACCGGGACGAGGACGAGGATCTGGTGCTGAACCCGGTATAAAATTTATGGAGAGAGCCTTTACATGCTGCGCTTGCCGCAGATGCGGAGGCTCTTTTCGTGTGCGCCCGCGCGGCAGGCTTCTGAGCAGTGGGTCCGATCTCTAACTGCGCGGCTGCGGACCACGGAACCGCCAAGCGCTGCGCGGCATATAGTGTCGCATAGCGGCGCGGCCTTTTCGCAAGATAAAGGATTGTCTCTGGCAACGTGGAGACGGGGGCCGCCAAGTTCACGCCAAGGAGGTGGCTCCCATGATCGGATTGCTGCTGTGGATCGCCGGTTGCTACGCGGTCGCCGCGGCTTGCGCCTATCGTCTGCTGCGGCACTGGCGCAGACCGGTCGCCAAGCGGCACTACGTCATCGTCGCGGGCAATCATGAGGATCAGATCGAGTGGGTGATCCGCTCGCTCCGTTATCAAGGCAGCCTGTCGGGGACGGATATCGGCATTACCGTGCTGCTCGAACCGGAGGCGGAGGACGGCACCGCGTCGATCGTGGAAATGCTCGTACGCACGGAGGCGGGCGTGAGCCTGATCCGCCAACTGCCGGAGACGGGCGAAGACGGCGCGACGGGGCGCAGGCGTTGGGAAGAGACGAAGACGGCGTACGCGGAAGCGTGGAACGGGCCGAACGCCGTATGGATGGAGCTGCCGCGAAGCGAAAGCGTTGACGGAGAGAGCGGCGGCGGGGGCTGCGGCAGCGGCTTTGGCGGGGGACAGGGGCTAGGAATGGGACCTATACAGGCGCAAGGTCAGGAGAATAGGGATGACGATGGGCGTTCGGAATTGACATCCTTTTCCGATCGATTACAATAAAAGTGATGAAGGGTATGGCTCGGTGATTCGTTGTGAATGGCGCGAGCTAAGTAATGATGTATGAAACAAAATAGCAATTAAATGGGTGAAGCACACTCGCTAACGGCCGAAGGGGCTGAAGCGGTGTGCTTTTTTTGCGTTTGAAAAAAAGTCGAGGGGGGCGCGAAATGAGGGCGACGGTATATGCGGTGCGGTTGCAAACCGGATGGCAGGCGAGGTTCACGGTCGATTGGGATACGGATGAAGGTTTCTGGCTCGACCCTGCGTATCGGGCGGGGATCGCGGAAGGTTGGGGAACGCCGGCCATGGACCTAGGGTGGGCTGGCGGGGCAATCGTCAGATTGGAGCGGTTGATGCCGTTGGGAGAGGCGGAGGCGGCTTGCGGACAATTGCAGGCGAAGTTGAATAGAAGGCGGGAGTTGGAGACGGCAGAGGTGCGGGTTTTGCTGCTGCAAATGTTTGACGATTGGGCGGAAGGACGCGGTGAATTTGCGAAGCGGAGCGGATGGAGGCTCGGGCGATTAAAAGGGAGCGGGGCAAACAAAGCGAACGAAGCGTCTGACGGAGCCGAAGAAGGCTGCGAAATATTGCAGGAGCGTGTGTCGCGCGAGGGGCGAGGGATGGGGGCGGCCGCTGCCAAGCTTCAAGCCATGCGGGTGCGTTCGCTATTGCCGCTGTTGGAGGGGCGCTCGCTGCTTCAGGCGGAGGCAGCGGCGATGCTCGCCGATCGGGCGCCCGGCATCGCGCCGGGCGCCGGCTTGCCGGGCCTGCTGCAGCTGGGCGCGCTGCTCGGGGCTTTGCGGCTTGGCGCGGCTGTCGCGCCAGGCGCTCTGCCGCGGGCACGGCGCATGCGCTGCCGGCGATGCGGCAGCGGCGAAGCCGCGCTGAGGCGCACCGCGTGCGCCTCTTGCGGCAGCGCCGCCTGCGCCGTCTGCGAGGCGTGCCTGGCGCTCGGCCGCAGCCGCGCGTGCGGGCTGCTCGTGCGCGGTCCGGCGCCGGCGGCTTCGCCGCTCGGGGCGACTGCGTCCGCCGCAGGGCCGTCCGCGGCGGACGTCTGCGCGCGCTGGGGCCTCAGCCCGGCGCAGCGGGCCGCCTCGGAGCAGGCGGTGCGCTTCCTGCTGGCGGGGCGAGAACCGGGGCTCGGGGTGGAACGGGCCGCGCCCGGCCGCGTCGGTATTGCCGGCGGGCTAGCTTCCGCGGCTCCAGGGCGCTCTGTTTCCCCCTCGCGGGCACGTTCCTTCCGCAGTCCCGCACCAATCGATGAGTTACTTGCGAGCGCTGCTAAGACTTGGCTGCGGGCCGCTGCATCGGCGGCAACTTTCCGCTGACGATGCAACCGATCTCGAGACGCCGCATGGCGATCCGTTGGCCATTCGACCGCGTTCCTTTTTTATTGTGGGCCGTTACCGGAGCGGGTAAGACCGAAATGATCTTTCCGCTGCTGGACGCTGTGCTCAGCGCCGGCGGCCGGGCCTTGCTCGCTACGCCGCGCCGGGACGTCGTGCTCGAGCTGGCGCCGCGGCTGGCGACGGCGTTTCCGGGCCGGAGCATGGCAGTGCTGTATGGCGGCAGCGGGGACCGGTGGCAGCAGGCCGACTTGACGCTGGCGACCACGCATCAGCTCATGCGCTTCGGGCAAGCCTTCGACCTCGTGCTGATCGACGAGCTTGATGCGTTTCCCTACCACGGCGACCCCATGCTTCACTATGCGGCTGCCGCCGCCCGCAAACCGGACGGCGCGACCGTACTGCTGAGCGCGACGCCGCCTTCGGCCATGCGCCGTGCCGTTCGCTTCGGCCGTTTGCCTTGCGCTAAAGTACCCGTTCGATACCATCGGCACCCGCTGCCCGTGCCGCACGTCCTCGTCATGGCGCCGCTGAAGCGTTGGAGCGGCGGCGCGACTAGCCGCGCAAAAAATGTGCAAGGCTTAAACAATCGCATCGCCGATAAACAAGCGGCGGCGCTATACGCCCGCATCGAATCATCCCTTGCGCGCGGCGCTCAAGTCTTTATCTTCGTGCCTTACATCAAGCAGATCGAGGTGCTGGTCGCGCTCTTCCGCCGCCAGGCGCAGCGCTGGGGCATATCTGCGGCCTGCATCGACGGCACTTCTTCGCAAGACGACGGGCGACGGGATAAAGTGACGGCCTTTCGGGAGCGCGAGCTGCGTTTGCTCGTGACGACGACGATCCTCGAACGCGGCGTGACCGTTCCGCGCAGCGACGTCTTCATCCTTGACGCCCACGCCAAGCTGTTCGACGAGGCGGCGCTCGTTCAGATGGCCGGGCGCGCCGGCCGCTCGGTGGACGATCCGGACGGTAGGGTCTGTTTCTGCGCCGCGCATCGAACCCGGGCGCTAACTGGCGCAATCAGGCAGATAACCGCGATGAATCGGCTCGCGCGAAAAGGGGGTTATTTGATCGAGAGGTCGCATGGGGACAGGCCCATTCGTTTGGGAGGCGGCCGCCATTCGACGTTTAACCCGGGCCGTCGCGGGGGCGACCGATGATGCGGGGCTTGCTCCGGGCCGTCTACGAGCTGCTCCATCCCGTCCTTCAGCAATGCCCCGTATGTCTGCGCGAGGTGCGCGGGGAGCCGTCTTTGACCCCTATGCCGGTTCGACAGCCGGAGGCGAGATTGCTTTTGAACCGGCTATGCGGCGCTTGCCGGACCCGCATTCCCTGGATATGGGCGCCGATGTGTCCCGTGTGCGGCAGGCCAGGCCGCTGCTTCGATTGCTTGCGTCGCAAGCTGACCTACTTCAATGGCGTGCGGTGCTCGGTGCAATATCGGGACGAGATGAGAGACTGGCTCGCCGATTACAAGTATAGGGGAGCAGAACGGTATACCGAGGTCATGGCTGCTATGCTATCCTGCGCCATGGAACAATTGAGGAATGACTTTGGGGGCGCCTTCGATCTGATCACCGCCGTTCCGCTCGCGCCGGGCAGGCTCGAGGAACGCGGATTTAATCAGGCTGAGCGCATGGCCGCCGCGATGGCCGCTTGGTACGGGATTCCGTATCGCCCCTTGCTGAAGCGGACGCGCGATACCGAGAAGCAGAGCGGCAAGGCGCGTCAGGGGCGCATCGCGGACATGCGCGGGTTATTCGCGCCAGCGGACGGATTTGCCGCAGCGCGTTCACCAAGCGGGCCGCTTCGGATTCTGATCGCGGACGATATTTACACGACGGGGAGTACGATGAACGATTGCGCGCGCGCAGTTCTTCAGGCCGTGCCCGGTGCCCAAGTTTACGGGATCGCCTGGTCCAGGAGTTGATGGGACGTACGCACGAATTTCAATAAAAAGTATACACGACCAGTCCGCATCCATTACAATAAAAGGACGATATCGAATGCTGTCGATCCTCGGATCGGGGACGGAGGTTGGCTTATGAATCTAGCGAATTGCCCAAGCTGCGGGAAGCTGTTCCCTCGCCATATTAGAGAGGTATGCAACGAATGCTTCGCCAAGGGCGAAAAGCAATACGAGAGCTGCCTGGACTATTTGAAAAAAAACAAAGGCACCACGATCAACGAACTGTCGGAAGCGACCGGCGTCAGCATCAAGCAGATTACCAAGTACATCCGCGAAGGTCGCATCTCGCTCAAAAACGCCGTTAACATGCACTATCCCTGCGAAATGTGCGGCACTCCCATCCGCGAAGGCGGCATGTGCGCGAGCTGCCATAGCCGCTTGCAGGCGGAGATCCGAAGCGCGACCAGCGCCAGAAAACAGGGCGAAGGCGCCGATTCGACAGGATCCGAGAATACGTATCGAATCAAGGACCGGTTTAACGATCGGAATTAGGCATGACGTTCTATTAACTTCATACAGGGTGTAGCCGATAATACCTGTAAAGGTTTATCGGTCTTTTATTTATTCGGGCTGATATTTTAAGTCGCCGAGGTGAGTCTAATATGAAAATCAACGATACGCAGCGTATAGGCGCCTATAGAGCCTATCAGAATAACAACGAAGTGCGCCCAGGCAGCCAGACGGGGCCCAAGCGCAAGGACCAAGTGCAGATCTCCGAAGAAGCGAAGGAACTATTGGGCGCCCAAGGCGCTCAGAGCGCCGAGCGGGCGGAGCGGATCGAGAGTCTGAAGCAAGAAGTTTCCACCGGCACCTACCATGTCGACACTTCGAAGCTGGCAGAGAAGATGCTGCCGTTCTTCCGGCCCATCCCACCCCAAGAATGAGGTGAATCCCCTTGAGTTTTCAAGGCTTGCTGATCGCGCTGAATAGCTTGATCGACATCCATGACGAATTGCTTCAGCTCGCCCGGGACAAGGTGACGATCGTCGTGCAGAACGACGTGGACGCTTTAATGGCGCTCACCGCGAAGGAGACTCGGCTCATCGCCCGCCTGGAGGACAGCTTTCGGGAAATGGGCAGTTCGGCTGCGGGCAGTTGGAAAGAGATCGGACTAACGGCACGGCCGGGCAGCAGGCTGTCCGATCTCATTCAAGCGGTGCCGAGGGCCGATCATAAGACGGAGCTTCGCGCGCTAGCGGCCAAGCTGAAGGAGCGACACAACGAGCTGAAGGTGATCAACGAGCGCAATCAGTTGCTGATCCAGCAATCCCTTGAGCTCATCCGGTACGAATTGGACTTGATCGCGGGGCCTCCCGAGCAGGAGATCACGTACGCGCCGACATCGGCAGGTCAAGGATATGTAGGCGGAGCGTCCCGGAGATCGTTCGATACGCGCGCCTAGTTCGCGCATTTATACAACCGAGATAGGGGATGAATCGCTTTGAGATCAACCTTCCACGCCATAGAGACGGCCAAGCGCAGCTTATTTACGCAGCAGGCCGCGCTGCAGACGACGGGGCAGAACGTAGCCAACGCCAATACGACGGGCTACTCCCGCCAGACGGTCAACATGGTAGCTTCCCGGCCGATCGAGGCGCCGGGTCTTACGCACTCGACTTCGCCGGGACAGCTCGGCACGGGCGTCGAGTTCTCTTCGATTACGCGCATTCGCGAGAGCTACCTGGACAATCAGTTCCGCAATGAAAACCAAAACAATGGCAGCTGGTCGATTCGCCAGGATACGCTCCAGAAGCTGGAGACGATCATGAACGAGCCGACGGATTCGGGCCTTCGCTCCGTGTTGGACAACTTCTTTAATTCTTGGCAGGACCTAAGCGAAAATCCGGAAGACTTAACGGCTCGCAAACTTGTACGCGAGAATGCGCTGGCTCTCACGGATGCCATCAATCAGATGAGCCGGCAGTTCGACGATCTGAAGAGCGACCTGACGACCAATATTGGGACGAAGGTGTCCCAGATGAACACTTCCCTGAAGACGATCGCGGATTTGAACACGCAGATCAAGCGCATCGAAGCCTTCGGAGATAACGCGAACGACCTTCGCGACCAGCGCGACGTCCTGGTGGACGAACTGTCGAAGATGGCGAACGTGTCGGTCACCGAGACCGCGGACGGCTATCAAGTATCGATGGGCGGACAGGTGCTCGTGGACAACGGCAATCCGGCGACGCTGGAGACCGCGGACGTGATCGGCGCGTTCGGCTCCGATCTGACCGGCGGCGAGCTTTACGGAATGATCATGTCGCGGGATCAATACGTGACGAACTTCCAGAGTCAATTGGATACGCTCGTGAACGGTCTTGCGAACGGCGAGATTTCTGTGACGCTGCCGGCGGGATCCGTGTTGCCAGAAGGCACGGTGCTGAATGGCGTGACGTACTCCGGCACGAACCGCACGCTTGCTTCCGATTTGCCGGTAACCGTGAAGGGACTGAACGGTCTTCATCAGCTAGGTTACACGAACCAGGACCCGCTGAAAGCGGCGGGCGCTTTCTTCGTCTCGACCGACGGCTCGCCGCTCACGGCCGGCAATATCATGGTCAACAAGGATATTCAAAACGACGCGAACAATATCGCGGCTTCGATGCGAACCGCGACGAGCGGCGGCACGGAATCCGTCGTCAAGGGCAACAAGAACCTGGCCTTGCTCATGGCCCAGTTTAACGATACCAAAATAAACTTTACCTCGGTCAATCCGGATGCCATGACCGGCACGGGGACCGTCAATGATATGTACAGCTCCATCATCGGGCAGCTCGGCATTCAATCCCAAGAGGCGCAGCGGCAGACGACCAACACGCAAGCGGTCGTCGACCAGGTCGATGCACGCAGGCAGGCCGTCAGCGGCGTTTCCCTTGACGAAGAAATGGCGAACCTGATTAAGTTCCAGCATGCCTACAGCGCTGCCGCCCGCTTCATGACGACGATCGACGAGACGCTGGACAAGATTATTAACGGAACCGGCGTAGTCGGACGCTAATTCACCACTAGGAGAGCGAGGTTAATCCCATGTTGGGTCGCGTGACTCAAGGTACCATCACGGCGCAGCTACTGCGCAATATCAATTCGAACTTGAATCAATCCTCCGGTCTGTCCGAGAAGCTCTCGACCGGTCGCAACATCAATCGTCCCTCGGACGATCCCGTAGGCATCACGTACGCGCTTCGGTACCGGTCCGATTTGTCCGTTAACGAGGCCTATCAGACCAATGTCGATGCGGCATCTTCCTGGCTCGATTTTAACGACACGATGCTGTCTCAGGTGAACGACGTGCTGAAACGGGTTAAGGATCTTAGCGTACAGGGCTCCAACGGGACCAATCCGCAGGTTGCGCTCGACAACATTGCCGACGAGGTCGATCAGCTTAAAGCGCAGCTCAAGGATATCGCGAACAGCCAACTGAAGGGCAAGTACGTCTTCAACGGACAGTATACGGATACGAAGCCGTATGCTGACAACGCGGACGCAGCATCGGTCGTTACCGACGCTGGCAAGCTCGATTATATCGTTAATGCCGGAATCCAACTGACGGTGAATCTAAGCGGCAGCGACGTGTTCGGCTATCCGCCGAATTCGGCGTCTTCGACGGTCTCTTCTCCGCAGTATGAGGACGACAACGTCTTTAACGTATTGGATCAAATCTCGGCCAAGCTTCGTGCGGGGGATCAAGCCGGCGTATCCGCGCAACTAGGCCTTCTGGATTCTCGTATGGATAAGGTGTTGACTGCGCAAGCGCAAGTCGGTGCGCGCGTCAACCGTCTGGACTTGCTCCAGAACCGCCTCCAGGACTTGAACGTCAACCTCCAGGATCTTCAGTCCAAGACGGAGGACGCGGATATGGAAGACCTCTTGATTAAAGCAAAAGTGAACGAGAGCGTTTATCAGGCATCGCTGTCCGTCGGCGCTAAGATTATTAAACCATCGTTGGTGGACTTCTTGGGCTAATGGGACCTGTGGGGGGGATAACGCATGATGCCTTTGCCGCAGATATCGATTCGATCGCAGGCCGGGCGGATCGGCATCTCGACGGAGCCCGGGCAGTATGATATTCGCACGCGCCCGGCCGCCATGCAGATCGAAACGACGCCTCCGGCCTTTACCGCGGACAATGGTTCGGGCACGCTGGTCATCGATAAGACGCTTACCGATAATGCCTTGACTGGCGGCAAGCCCGAGGCGTTCTGGCAGCGAATCTATTCGCAATACCAGCAGGTCGCGCGTCAGAACCTCGAACGCATCGTCGCGGAAGGCAACGAAGCGGGCGACCTTCGGATCAAAGGCAATGTCATCGCCAGCCAGGCGCTGGACGAGTATCTGGAGGGGGCGCCGGATCTGCAGGTCTTCGGTTTCGCGGCGCCGGACAATACGAAGATCAGCTACACGCCGAGAGATCTGAACATGGAATTCATTCCAGGCTCTAAAAACGTCGATATACGGCCGTCGAAGCCCGAGATCGAATACCGGCGCGGATCGGTCAACGTCTACATGCAGCAATATCCGAACGTCACGGTCACGGCGCCGTCGATCAATATAATGGCTTAAATATGATATGATGGGAGCGGCAGGCGGCATTTATGATGCGCTTGCCGTTCTTTCTACTTTTATTTGCGAAGCGGAGGCAGCGATAGATGATCGTTCAGACGGCTAATTTTGGCGACATCGAAGTAGAGGAGAAAAGTTTGTATCTTTTTGAGGAAGGTCTTCCGGGGTTCGAAGAGAGCCGAAGGTTCATTCTTGTGAACGTCGAGGGGAATCCATCCTTCAATTATTTACAATCGGCGGATCAACCTGATTTGGTTTTCGTATTGGCGGACCCCTTCGCCTTTTTCTCCGATTATGAATTCGATCTGTCGGATGCCATGATGCGAGAGTTGGCATTAGAAGGCCAAAACGACGTATCCGTACGCGTCATACTTAACACGAGACAGGGTCTTAAAGATGCGACGGCGAACTTGACGGCACCGCTTGTATTCAATACGAAAAAACAGCTCGGCAAACAGATTATCCTAGGTCAAAGCTCCTACTCCACGCGCCATCGGCTATTCCCGGCCGCTGCGGGCGCCGCGAAAGGAGAATGACCGATGCTCGTCCTATCTCGAAAAAAGGGACAGTCCATTCTGATCGGTGAAGGGATCGAGCTCACGATCCTCGAGGTCGAAGGAGACACGATCAAGCTGGGCATTGCAGCGCCGCGGGACGTACAGATTCTGCGCTCTGAACTGCTGACTTCGGTGAAGGAGAGCAACAAGGAGTCTGTCGGTTTGCCGCAGGGACTAGACTTCGCGGGCTTGTCCGACGTTCTTCAAAAAAAAATCGCAAAAATAATCAGATTTACTATTAAACCGGTGCCGGATGCTGCCGATAAAAATAGCATGACGGGGTTGGGGCGTACGACCTAATCCCCGGCAAGCCGCAAGGAAGCGGCAAACCAACATTCAGGGAGGAATTTTATCATGCGTATTAACCACAACATTACCGCACTGAACACGCACCGCAACATGGGTCTGAACACCGATGCTGCTGGCAAGAACATGGAGAAGCTGTCTTCCGGTCTCCGCATCAACCGCGCTGCCGACGACGCAGCCGGCCTGGCCGTATCCGAAAAAATGCGCGGTCAAATCCGCGGTCTTGAGCAAGCGCAACGCAACGTCCAAGACGGCGTGTCCTATGTTCAAACGGCTGAAGGCGCGATGAACGAAGTTAGCTCCATGCTGTCCCGCATGAAGGAACTGAACGTTCAAAAGCTGAACGGCACGTACTCCTCCGGCGACAAGGCTAACATCGACCAAGAGCTGAACCAACTGGGCGAGCAAATCGACAAGATTTTCTCCGAAACGAAGTTCAACGGCATCAACATCACGTCCGGCGCGACGATCCAAATCAGCGATACTTCCGGTGTAACGATCTCGATCGATTCCGTCTCCACGACCGGCATCACGGGTCTGACGAGCTCTTCCACGCTGACGAACATCGAAGACGCGATCAAGAACACGTCCACCGAGCGCGCTAAGCTGGGTGCGAAGCAAAACCGTCTTGAGTACACGTCCAACAACCTGGGCACGACGGTAGAAAACCTGACCGCCGCTGAATCCCGTATCCGCGATACGGACATGGCGAAGGAAATGGTTAACCTCACGAAGAACAACATCCTGCTTCAAGCTTCCCAAGCGATGCTGGCGCAAGCCAACTCGCAGCCGCAAGGCGTTCTGTCCCTGCTTCGTTAATTCTCGTTTTTCTAGAAGCCTTAGCTTTGCTAAGGCTTCTTTTTTTTGTTGTTATAGCTAATGATAAGGAGAAATCATTCCGATAAATGGAATAGAAACATTTCTAAGTGCGGGGTGGATGGGTGTCTATGAATATTTCTTCTGCAGGTTCCGGTTCCCAAGCAAGCTACTTTGACAAAAGTATGGTCTCTACGCTAGGCGGCGTGCCGAGTGCCGATTTGAACAGCGTTACGACCGTAGAAGCGTTGCAGAAAGCTTCGTTGTCGGGCGAACATGTCACGGCAGGAGACGAGCAGGTCATTAAAAAGCTTGACAAGATTTTAACGGCCCTACAAGGCCCCAACACCTCCCTAGAGATGTCTATGCATAAAGAAACGAAGACGGTCGTCATTAAAGTCATGAACAAAGAAACCGGTGAGTTAATCCGCGAGATCCCTCCTGAGAAAACGTTGGACCTGGTGGCCAAGTTTATGGAGATTAACGGCATATTGATCGATGAGAAGGTTTAAAGGAGGTTTACCTAATGGTGACGAGAATGAGCGGCCTTGCTTCTGGGCTTGATATCGATAGCATCGTAACTAAGTTAATGAAAGCCGAGCGTACATCACTAGACACGATTGTGAAGAAGCGCACCAAGATTGAGTGGCAACAAGAAGCGTATCGCGATATTAACGCTAAAATTGTCGATTTCCGCAACAACAAATTGGCCAATTATTCGCTGTCAGCCAGCATCGGTGCCAAGACTAGCGATGTGACGGGCAATACCAATGCGATCACGGTCAACTCTACCTCGAGTTCAGCTTCCGGTACATTAAATATATCTGTAGATGCGGTGGCCAAATCGGCTTATACCGTTTACTCCTACACGCCTACAGCGCCGGATAGCGTAGATACGACAGGCAAGACATTGGCTCAGCTAGGATTCTCCAGCAATACGATAACGATAACGCAGCCTTCCGGCACGACGTCAGTCACTGTTGATACGAGTACAGATACGCTTGCGACGCTGGCCGCGAAGATCAATGCCGACAAGTCGACAAACGCTACGGCTAGTTACAACAATGCCACCGGGCAATTTTCAATCGTTAGCAAAAACACAGGATCGGGCTTCATCACGATGGATAACACCGTCAAGTTTGCCGAGGCCAAGACATCGGGGGCAAACGCGAAGGCAACGATCAACGGCATCGCCTACGAGCAGGCATCCAATACGTTCGACATGAACGGGATTAATTTTACAGTGCGGAATCAGACGAGCTCGAGCGATCCCACGACAGTATCCGTTAAGACGGATACCACGACCATTTTAAACACAATCAAGTCTTTTATTAATGACTATAATACCCTGATCGGTGCGATCAACGGCAAGCTTGGAGAAAAAACATATCGGGACTTTATGCCGTTAACGGAAGACGAAAAAAAGCGGGATGAAAGAAAGCCAAATTACGTTATGGGAAGAAAAAGCACATAGCGGCTTGTTAAAAAACGATAGTATATTAAGTGGTCTTGTCAGCCAGATGCGAATCGCCACGATGGCAGATTACCAGACCAAAACGAATTTGACGTCCATTGGGATAACTACCGGCGACTATACGACGCAAGGCAAGCTCGTTATACAAGACGAGAGCAAGCTAAAAGAAGCCATTGAGGCTGATCCGCAGAAAATTATCGATATGTTCACAAAGGCGGCTCCGACGGGAACGAAAGTGACGGCTGAGATGTCGGGCGTGGGTATATTTCAAAAACTAACAAAATTTACAATGGATGCATTGAAGCAGATCTCTGAGAAGGCGGGAACGCTCACAACAAGCTCCGATACGACCGCCGACTTTATTGAAAACTCTTTGCTAAGCGATACGATTCGATCCATGAAAAACCGAGAAACCGATCTGGCTGCACGCCTGAACGATAAAGAAACGCAGTATTATAAGAAATTCACAGCGATGGAAACGGCGATTAACAAAATGAATACTCAGTCATCCAGTCTATCCAGCTTCATGAACTAAGGGGGAAATTCCTTTGTTAAAATCGCCTTACCAAACTTATCAGCAATCTTCTGTTCAAACGTCTACGCCCATTCAATTAGTGCTTATGTTGTATGATGGCGCTATTAGATACACAAAAGCGAGTGCCGAGGCTATTCGCGCCAAGGATTATAGTACGGCAAACTTAAATTTGAAAAAAGCGCAATCGGTTATCCATGAATTAACAGCGTCACTTAATTTTGATTTCGAGGTATCCAAAAACCTCGCCAACCTTTATGAATACTTTCTTCATAACCTGATCCAGGCTAATATTAAAAAAAGATGCCAAATACGCGGATGAAGTGACAGAACACCTTAATGATCTAAGAGAAGCTTGGAGGCAAACTGCTAAGCTGGCTGCAGCGGAGCAAGGTGCAATACAAGGCGGAAGTGCTTAAAATGAACAAGTTAGATGTTCTGTTAGTTCTCACTGAGCGATTATCTATGCAAATTGAAGAGGCCACTTCCGAAGGGTTAGAAAACTTAGTCGCACTGCGAGAAGAGGTCATTCAAGAATTGCAAGGACGAGTTGTCACGGATGAGGACCGCACCAAGATAAAAATGATCCAAATGCGTCATGACATGATCATTGACCGGATGGTTGAACTTCGCGACGAAGCTTCTAGAGGGTTAGAGCAAATCCAGAATTCTCGTCTGCAAAAAAAGCAAGTATGAAGCACAGGCGCCGGTCAATTCGTTTTTTTTCGACAAACGCAAATAGAAAGCCGCAATAATGAACCGCTAGGAGGTGCTTTTTTCCTGGCGGTTTTTCTTATGAAAATAAGAAAATAGCCGATATAATCAATAGTGAGAGCGATGGGGGGAATTCATATGAACGGACAGCATGACCAGCATTTAACGGAAGCTATTGACGAAATTCGGCGATTTTTGCCACGTCTTATCGATGCGACGAAAGATCTCGCGGATCAATTATATAGCTCACCTAATCAGCACACGTGGGAAGAGCTCGGTGAGGTCGTTCAGGCAATCGATGACTTGTACAAGTCTCTAAGGAGTCTTGAAGGACAAATAGAAGAAAATAGTTTTTTCCTTCCGGCTTCTACGTCGGATTTGTCTGCGTTTTCGTCCCAGCTTGAAGTGCAGTTTGGAGTCATGAATCGCAGCATGGACGAAGAGAATTATGTAGGAGCGGGAGATGCATTTAAGCACGAGCTCGTACCTTTATTCGAACGCTTATCTCAAATGCTTGGGGAAGAGGAGAGCGTTCAATCCGCACGTTTTAGGGACAACTTGGCTTACCTCGAGGAGCGGTTTCCGTTCGTATTTGCTAGCGTATCGCAAGCGGCGATGAGCACGTCATACCGAGTTTGTTATGCTGCGAACGGATCGGCTAATTTAAATGTTCAAGTTAATGATGGACATTCAGTCCACTATTATAGCGAATATGATCCGCAATTCGAAGCGAGTAAGTGGAGCGAGACAGTTGCAAATGACATCGGAGATAAAAACAATGTCATTTTGTACGGAATGGGATTTGGTTACCATCTTGCGGCATTAGCCAGCAGGAAACAGGGATGTCATTACTATATCTTTGAGCCGGATATGAATGTTTTTTTTATCCGCTCTTCATGTGGTAGACCTTGGTAGTTTGTTTTCTGGCCTTCAAGTACGCGGGTTGGCAATAGGAAATGATAAGAACACAATCAATCAATTTTTTTACCGCTTTCTTCGCGTAATGAAGGGAGAAACGGCAACTTTGGCGCTACCTGTCTATGATCGTCTGGATTTAGAAGCGCGGAATTCATTCAACCAAATTGCCAAAGAAGCAGTTCTAAATTACGCATATTCTCAGTCGCTGCTTCAGAATGCTGGACTGGACTGGGTGCGCAACATTTTTTACAATCTGGCGGTGAACCTCTCGACGCCTTCGCTGAATGGTCTGCAAGGACAATTGAAAGGTTATCCGGCAATTATCGTTGGAGCTGGTCCTTCCCTGGAAGAAGACATTGAAGTGCTTAAGAGAATGAAGCATCATGCATTTATTATTGCTGCAGGCACCAGTATTCAATCTCTCATGCACTACGGAGTCGAGCCGCATTTAATAGTAACGATTGACGGTGGTATGCCCAACTACCATGCATTTTCGCATTTGAAACTTGATGATATACCGATTCTATATACGCCTCAAGTTCAACATCACATCGTCGAGAATAGAACGAAAAATACCATTCATTCCTTTCTAGCCAACGATATGATTACTCAGGTGCTTATGGCAGTAACTCAGGATGAGGCTGTGTTCGCTTCAACTCATTCCGTCACGGGGACGGCGATTCAAGCTGCAATTTTTATGGGATGCGAACATATTGTTTTTGCAGGGCAAGATTTATCTTATCCGACAGAGGTCGTATACGCATCTGGCGCCAAGCACGTTGATCCTGGATACGCTGCCCGGATCCGTCAAAGTGCAGACATTCAAGTCGACAATGTGCAAGGTGGCAAAAATCAAACCACGGAAAGTATGTTGTTAACGCTTCGGGATATTGAGGATTTGTTGAGCAAGCATTCAAATGTACGTTTTACGAACACTTCGAGTTTAGGGGCTCAAATTCAGCATGCTGGTTTTATGCCGCTGAATCAAATTGAAGAAAAATTGCAAGCCAACAAGTTAGAGACAACATTTTTTAAAGAATTAATGCAACAGCATCTATTCTCCTATCCGGAGCTTCGAATAAACCAGTCCATTGACAGAATAAATGAAATGCTTGGCATGTTGAAGTTAACGAAGCAACGGCTGGATAGGATCCAGAAGTCGTTAACGAAGCTATCTGAACTAAGCCGCAGCAATCCGTTGAAGTGTCTAAATCTGATGGTCGGAATTGAGGAGGAATGGGAACCGGTCGTTAAGAGCATTGTATTCCATACCCTTTTCATGTTTGGATTAAAGGCAGAAATTAATGCCTTTGACAGACACGTATCCGATATAGCTGAAGAAAAGAACACGATTCGTAAAGCGAAATTATTTAAACAGGTTCTTGAACCCTTAGTTGTAGCAATGCAAGGTAAAATCCCAGTTTTTGAACAAATCATTGCTGAAGCCGCAAGGCGAATCGATTCGCGGCTCGAGCGCACGGGATCAGGAGTGACGCAGTGATGTATGCTAACAAGAAAATCCTGATTATAGGCGGTACCGGTACGATCGGATGCCACTTGACCAGCCGGCTACTTGAAGAAAATCCGGCGGTTATTCGGATTTTTAGCCGCGACGAATATAAGCAATACAACATGAGTATTCAATTTCGGGAACATAGCAAGCAGCTTCGATTTTTGATCGGCGATGTTCGTGACCAACAGCGCCTGCTTAGGGCGATGGAAGACATTGATTATGTTTTCCACTTGGCTGCGATGAAGCACGTACCCTTTTGCGAGTATAATCCGTTTGAGGCTGTGCAGACCAATGTCATCGGGACGCAAAATGTCATCCAAGCGGCCATACAAACAGGCGTGAAAAAAGTGCTTTTCACTAGCACCGACAAGGCGATCTCGCCAACGAATACGTATGGCGCGACTAAGTTGATGGCGGAACGCCTCATCTCTGCTGCTGAATATCAAAAGGGACCAAAGCCAACGATTCTATCTTCCGTGCGCTTCGGGAATGTAATGGGTTCGAGAGGTTCTGTCATTCCATTGTTTATACGCCAGGTGCTGGAAGATAAAAAAAATAACCATTACCGATCCCGAAATGATCCGTTATATGATGACGCCGACCCAAGCAGTCGATTTGATTCTTCGTTCTAATGAACTGGCCAAGGGCGGCGAAGTCTTTGTCCTCAAGATGCCGGTAGTAAAGATCTCGGATCTAGCCCAGGTTGTGATCGATGAAACTAAAAAGCGTCATCGAATGACAGAACAAGTCGATATCGAATACATCGGTATCCGCCCGGGAGAAAAGAGATACGAAGAGCTGATGAGCGACGAAGAAATGTCGACCGCTATCGAAACGCCGGAGATGTATATTCTGCCCTCCATTCATAAAAGCGAAGCTGTCGATTATGGGCAAGTCGGTTCCGTGATCGACAACTATAGGACGGACGAGATCATTGATGCGGATACCCTGCGTTTTTGGTTGATTCGGGAAAAGCTCCTGGAGCAAGCATGACTCTAAATATTTGAGAAGGTAAGGGGAAAGAAGACGTGGCCGTAACTCCGCAGATCGCAGTTGTCATCTGTAGTTGGAATAAAAAAGGATGATCTTCTAGCGTGCTTGGAATCGCTTCTGGTGGCTGACCCGAACGGCGACCTATTCGATATTATCGTCGTCGATAACGCCTCGTCAGATGGGGCGCCTGAAGCCGTAGAGCGAATGTATGGCGGACAAGGCCAGCGAATCAAGCTGATTCAATTAGCGGTAAACATTGGCGGTTCTGGAGGCTTTAATGCAGGTATCGTAGAGGCATTGAAGGCTGGGTACCCCTATATTCATCTGCTGGATAATGACGTCGTCGTTGATCCGTTAGCCATATCTGAACTTTACGAGAGAATGGAAGCCGACCGCACGCTCGGAATGCTAGGTTCCAAGCTGTATATGCACAAGGAACCCGAGCGATTACAGGAGTATGGTTCGTTCGTTGATTGGGAGCGGTTTAATGTCAGACCGATCAACAAAGGCGTTCTGGACCATGAGGCGCTCCCGGAGCTGCTGGACTGCGACTACGTGCCGGCATGTTCCGTTATGGTGCGGGCCGAGGCGATCGAGCGATGCGGTCTCATGGACAATCTCTTTTTTTATTTATTGGGATGACATCGAATGGGGCCACCGCATGAAGCTTGCCGGATACCGGGTAGCAGTATGCGGCGTGTCGAGGGTGTGGCACAAGATGGGGGCCGCGAACACGACGACAACTTTTCCGACCTATTATTTTTGGCGGAATCGGATTCACTTTTTCGCAGCCAATTTATCTGAAGCGAGAATTGAGGCGTTGGCAGAAGCGTTATTTCAAGAGCTTTATCAAGCTGTTTTTTTTCAGCACGCTGAAAGGTCAGGGGAGCGTGGTGGAGGCGCTACTTCATGCCTTCGACGACGCTTTAGGGCTTGTGCGCGGCCAAGCAGGCGAAGGAAGGATTCTCAAACGAGAGGTTATCCCCGAGCCGGCTTTTTTTAGAAACTTTGTCGCATGAACTTAAACTGATCGTACTGGACGATGCGGAGATAAGCGTGATCCGCAGCGCGGTGAATTTTTTGATCGCTCGAACCGGCATGCATGTCTACGTCCGGCCTGAGCGCTATGAGGGCGCCCGTCTCATGGAGGAATTCAAAAACGAGAAGGAAAAAGTAGAGATCGAGAGTGAGTCTTCCGCCGACCATTTAGAAGCGGCGTTCATCGTTAAGCCCGTCGCGCATGTGATGGATATCCGGGATTGTCCAGCGGACATGAATGTTGCGCTTATCGTCGACTCTTATTGCAATACCGTATTCTCGGAGGCCGACAAAAGAAGGCTTGCCGGCTACGATGCTGACTTGCTAAGACAAAAAGCGATCTTCCTTCCCTTCCTAACACGCAAGCTGCAATTGCTTCGCAATAATTTAAAGGGTGGAGAATGATGGGCAATTCTGATCGGCCACTTGTATCCGTCGTGATGCTGGCTTGGAATCGCTCGGACGATGTGCGGGAGAGTCTGATGCGATTGCGGGAGCAGGCATATCAACCGCTTGAGATTATCGTGGTTGATAATGCATCGACCGATGGCACTCCGGAGATGGTAGCTGCAGCTTTTCCGGAGGTTTCTCTATTGCGCATGCCGGAGAATTTGGGTATTGCTGCTTATAACCGAGGGTTTGAAAAAGCTAATGGCGAATTCATCGTCATCATAGACGATGATTCGTTCCCGGCCAAGCATGCGATCGGCCGGATGGTGGACAAGTTCGAAGCGAATCAACAATTGGCGGTCGTCGCGTTCGACGTTCGCAACTATGCGTCCTTCGATCCGACGCGGGATGATGAGCTGCCGTCAGTCGCTACGGCGTCTTCCGGAGATTACCTGATGTCGTTCAACGGAGCCGGTGCCGGGGTGCGCAAATCGGTCTTTGAGCAGGCCGGATATTACCCAGCCGAATTTTTTTTATACAACAATGAGCTCGATACTGCGATCCGTATTCATGATGCAGGTTATGAGATCGCCTTTTTTGCCGACGTCGTTGCCTATCACAAGTTTTCGCCGGTCAACCGGAGCTCATGGCGAGCGCCTTTTTTATTATACGCGTAATGCGTTCTGGTTGCTTTGGAAGAACTATCCGCTGCGAATGGCTTTTTCGCTAACGATCCAGTTGTGCAGAATGTGTCTTTATTACTCCATGGAGCAACGCACGACCATTTATCTAAAGGCAATGTGGTCGGCGGTCGCGGACATCGGGCGTATTAAGGGGAAACGCAAAGCCGTTCGAGACGAAGTGGCGTCAAGACTGCGCGTTCCCCTCAATCTCAATTTTACGTTTTATCGCTAGCTGACGGGAGGGGGACAATTTATGCAAGAGGTCTTAATCGTTCGTTCCGTCGGTTTTCAGCAGTTGGATAACAATCTGCCGAAGATTAAGGAGAAGTTCCCGAATAGCCGACTGTCTATTCTCACTCATGAGCACGGGGTTAAGCTTGCGGAGAAATATGGCGATATTGATCGAATTTACAGCTATCCGTACAAAAAAAGGATTCTCGTTTTGGCGGCGCGTTCCTGCGCTTAAAGGAAGAAAGTTTCACGCCATTGTCGTTCCCGTCGGCAATTTATCCGGTCTCGGGTTTTCAAATGTCTTGTTTTACGCACTCAGCTTGGCAGGGAAAACACGGTGGATGTGCAATCTCGTATCCGAAATCGGTGAGTTATCGCGCCTAGAAATCGTCGCGAACGTTTTGAAAAATACACTGTTCAAAACCATTTCCTGGATACTGACAGGGTTGCTCGCCATTGGATGGTTGGTCGTACTGCCCGTCATTCTATGGCGAATCAAGACACGGAATGGAGAGAGTCGACATGTTTGATACGATTATCGTCGGCGCCGGCTTCGCAGGTGCCGTCATGGCAGAGCGCCTGGCAAACGAACGTGGCCAAAAGGTACTTATCATTGAAAAGCGTACGCATATCGCAGGCAATGCATATGATCGGTTCGACGAGAAGGGCGTTCTTATTCACCAGTACGGCCCCCATATTTTCCATACGAAGCTGAAGCATGTGTGGGACTATCTATCCCGTTTCACCGAGTGGAGGATTTATCATCATGAAGTACTGGGCTCCATCGACGGGCAGCTTGTCCCGATCCCGTTCAATCTGAATTCGCTGCACGCGCTTCTTCCGGACGAGCTAGCGGATAGTCTTGAGCGTAAACTGGTAAACGTATTCGGCTACAACACGAAAGTTCCGATCCTCCGATTGCGGGAGTCCGACGATGAAGAGCTCAAGTGGCTCGCTGAGTTCGTATACGAGAAGATCTTCCTACATTACACGATGAAGCAGTGGGGCGTGAGCCCGGAAGAGCTGAACCCGCATGTTACGGGGCGCGTGCCCGTGTATGTCTCCCGAGACAACCGCTATTTCCAGGATCGCTATCAAGGCATGCCGAAGGATGGCTACACGAGGTTGTTCGAGCGCATGCTGAGCCATCCGAATATTAAGCTGATGCTGAATACGGATTACAAGGAGATTCTCGAGGTCGATCCGGACAGCGGCCTTATTCGCGTGTTCGGACAACCGTTCGCCGGCAAGGTGATCTTCACAGGCAAGATCGACGAATTTTTCGATTATCGGCTCGGAGAACTACCATATCGATCGCTTCGCTTTCAATTCGAGACGTTGGATCAGGCGTCGTATCAACCGACGGGGACGATCAATTATCCGAACGATTACGACTTCACCCGGATTACGGAGTTCAATCATCTGACCGGACAGCGCGATAGCCGGTATACGACGATCGTGAAGGAGTTTCCTCAGCCGTATGAGCGGCATACGCCGGGGAGAGAAGTCCCTTATTACCCGGTGCCGAATCCTGAAAATGGCGATCTGTATGCGGAGTATCGCAGGTTGGCTCGTGAACTGGATCGGGTAGTCTTCCTCGGCCGCTTAGCGGAGTATACCTATTACGATATGGATGCTGTCGTGTCTAAAGCCTTGAAAGTGTTCGAAGAACGCTTCTAACTATTAAATGGGGGACGAATCGTTGAAGACAATCTTGATCATTCAAGCGAGGATGGGCTCATCGAGACTCCCTGGCAAGATACTAATGTCTCTTGGAGAGATGTTGAATCTCGACTATGTTGTGGGTCGTTGCCGAAGGATCGAAGGTCTCTTGGACGTTGTCGTCGCGACGTCGAATTTGCCGCAAGACGATGCGGTTGAAGTTTGGTGCGCGGAGCGAGGGGTGACCTGCTTTCGCGGCTCCGAGGACGACGTACTATCCCGATATATGAAAGCTGCGGCACCGTATGATCCGGATTACGTGATGCGCGTTACAGGAGACTGTCCCTTTATCGATTATGAGCTAGGTACCGCGATGGTTCGGGCGGCGCGCGCCGAGCCTTGCGATATTATTCGTTTGGAAGGTCCTTTGCCCCGAGGTTTAGAGCCGCAGCTAGTTTCCTATCAGGCGCTTAAGTACATGGACGCTCATGGTCGCGAGGACAGGCACAGAGAGCATGTAGCGTATTACGCCTACGAATTCCCGGATCTTTTCAAAGCAGTCTATGTGTCCATACCGGCGCATCTTCGTCATCCCGAGTTGCGAATTACGCTGGATACGAATGAGGATTACGACATGCTGCGAGCGGTCGCGGGGCACTTTGGCGCCAGGATTGATATGACCTCGACAGAAATCGTGGACTATCTGCTCGCACATCCAGAAATCTCTGCGATCAATGCGCATGTCGAGCAGAAGCCAGTGGTATAGCTTGCGAATTCAGCGAAACGAGGGCGCCGCATGAATTACCGACATTTAAGCCAAGCAAGGTTCGCGCTTGACGGATATAGCGTGACGCCGATTCGTCTGCAAGACATGTATAGGATCAAGACGTGGCGCAACGAACAGATCGACGTGTTGAGGCAGACCAAGCCGTTAACCGACGAGGACCAAAGAGCGTACTTTGAGCGCGTGGTGGAGCCTAGTTTTGCAGATTGTGAGCCGCGAATCATGCTCTTTAGTTACTTTCAAAACGAAGCGCTGATCGGATACGGCGGGTTGACCAATATCGATTGGGGCCACGGACGCGCCGAGATCTCTTATCTTGTCGAAACCTCGCGCAGTTTCGAGTCGGATTCTAAACGGTATGGCGAAGACTTTGGGCACTTTTTGGCTTTGATGAAGTCGATCGCTTTCGACGAATTGCGCTTATACCGATTGTATACCGAGACTTTCGATATTCGCCCGGTCCACGTCGGCGTATTAGAGCGGTGCGGTTTTCTGCCGGAGGGCCGGCTGAGGGGCCACGTGAAAATCGGAGGGGCGCACGTCGACTCTTTAATGCATGGCTGTTTGCGGGAGGAGAAGCAAAATGTATAAGGATAAGCGTATATTCGTAAGCGGAGGCGCTGGCGTGATCGGGACCAGTTTAGTGCGCAGGCTTGTCGCGGCGGGGGCTACGGTATGGGTCGGGGATTTGAAGCCCCGGCCTTCTTGGCTTCCGGCTTCGGTGCTTTATCGCCAAGGGGATCTCAACGAACTGACGCGGGCGGAGATCGAAGCCTTTTCTCCGAATGCCTTCTTCCACTTGGCAGCTACGTTTGAACGATCGACGGAGTCCTACGAATTCTGGGAGGAAAATGACCGGCACAATGTAAGGCTAAGCCATCATCTGATCCATCTGATGAAGGATTTGCCTTCGCTGGAGCGGGTCGTCTTTGCGTCTAGTTACCTGATCTATGATCCTGATATGTACCAGTTCGAGGTTCCGGCAGCAGTGCCGACGGCGCTTAGAGAGATTGACCGCATGTCCCCACGCAACCTATGTGGAATGGCGAAACTCATGCATGAGAAGGAATTGGCGTTTATCCAGCGATTCTCACAGGAGAGACTAAAAACCGTCAGCGCGAGAATTTATCGCGTATACGGAAAAAACTCCCGCGATATCGTGTCGAGATGGGTAAAGGCGCTTCTGCGTGGAGAGACGATTCAAGTCTACCGCAAAGAGGGAATGTTCGATTATATTTATGCCGACGATGTGGCGGAGGGGCTATACAGGCTAGCCCTTAGCGAAGCGACAGGCGTCGTGAATCTGGGTAATGGCCGTGCTCGCCGGGTGGATGAGCTTGTGCAGGCGCTGGCAACGCACTTTCCGGATATGCACGCTATCGAAGGCGAGAGCGATATCCCTTACGAGGCGTCCGAGGCGGACATGTCTTTGTTCGAGCGATGGACGGGCTGGCGACCTCAACGTCAGCTTGAGGATGTACTGCCGGAACTTGTAGACCATTACCGGAACGCAGCGAATGCGGATCGGCAGGAACAAAATACAAGCTTGTGCGCCGGGCGTTCCGTTCTTATTTCGAGCGTTTCCCGCAAAATATCGCTGATTCGCGGCGTGAGGACCGCGCTGGATCGGATTGAAGGTCAAAGGGGCTGGGCCGTAATCGGTGGCGACGTTGACGGAGATTGTTTAGGTAGCCGGTTCACCGATGCGTTCTGGCGGATGCCCAGACTGGATAATTTAAGCTTGACCGAATTGATTGAAGGATGCTTCGAACGCGGCGTCAGTCGCATCATTCCGACGCGGGACGGCGAATTGTCCTACTATGCCGGACATTCTCAGGCTTTGCGGGCGGCTGGAATCGAAGTGATGGTTTCCAATCCGGAGACGGTTCGAGTATGTCTGGATAAGCTGGCATTCGCGGAAGCCGGCGCACGATTGGGGTTCCCGGTCATCCCCGCTGCCGCCAAGCTGGACGAGGGCGAGAACAATCGCTATGTCGTGAAGGAACGGTACGGCGCTGGCTCGCGAAGCGTTGGACTCGGACTCGACCGCGGAAGTGCCCAGCGCCATGCAATGGCCCTGGAGCATCCGATCTTCCAACCTTTCATAGAGGGGCCAGAGATTAGCGTCGACGTCTACGTGACGCGCGCGGGACGCTGCAAGGGTGTCGTACTGAGACGCCGGCGGGTCGTCGTGAACGGTGAATCTCAGGTGACTGAATCGTTCAGGGACGAGGGACTCGAAACCCTCTTCGCATCTTTTGCCGAGCGACTCGGTCTCTACGGGCATGCCGTATTTCAAGCGATTCGGACGGGGCCAGGCGAATGCCGCATCATCGAGTGCAATTCACGGTGGGGCGGCGCTTCTCGTCTGAGCTGCGAATTGGGCCTGGACAGTCTGTACTGGTTTTTGCTCGAAGCATCCGGGGCGGACCTAGATGATTTCCCCTATATGAGAGCTGCGACCGACAAGACGCTTATCCGCTATCCCGAGGATCTTATTCAATGAGAGCTTATGTGTTCGATTTAGACGATACGCTTTATGATGAGATGACTTATGTGCACAGCGGATTCAGGGCGGTCTCTTCGTATCTAGCCGACACGGAGAATATAGACGCGATCGAATGCGAGACGCGTATGCGCGCTTCGCTGATTGCATACGGCAGGGGTCAAGTGTTTGACGACGTTCTCGCCTCATACGGTTTACTGACGAGAAAAAGCGTTAACGCATGCTTATCCGTTTATCGCGGGCATGTTCCCGAGATCGAGCTCAGTCCGGATGCGCGCGCTTGCCTTAAAAGACTATACGATGCAGGGAAGCCCGTATATATCGTGACCGACGGCAACAAGCTGGTGCAGCTTGCGAAACTCCGCGCACTCGGTCTTTATGAATCGCCGCTTATCCGCCGCAGCTACATCTCTCGCCGCTACGGGCTGCATAACGAGAAGCCATCGCCTTACTGTTTCCACAAGATAACACTACTGGAGCAAGCCTCTCCTGCCGATATCGTTTATATCGGAGATAATCCGGCCAAAGACTTCGTGGGTATCAAACCGCTGGGATTTCGAACGGTGCGGATCTTGAGAGGCTCTCATCGCGAAGTGCTTAAACCGTATGCTTATGAGGCAGACTTCACAATTGACACCTTGGATGGGTTGGAACAACGACTCGAGGCATTTGTCACCGGGCAGGAGAGAGGGATTCGTTCATGAGCATCAGAGTCGGAAATTATCAAATCGGGCAGGATCATCCGCCTTTTATCATCGCCGAGATGTCCGGCAACCATAATCAATCATTGGATAAAGCGCTCGAGATCGTGGAAGCGGCTGCGGCTGCGGGCGTGCAAGCCTTAAAGATTCAGACCTACACAGCGGATACGATGACCTTGGACATTAATACGGGCGAGTTCTTCATCGACGATCCGCAGAATCTATGGCAAGGCAGCTCGCTGTACTCGCTCTATCAACAGGCATACACGCCATGGGAGTGGCATCAAGCCATCTTCGACAAGTGCAAAGAGCTTGGAATCGTTGGCTTCAGTACGCCGTTCGATGAGTCGGCCGTAGACTTCTTAGAGAGCTTGGACGTTCCGTGCTACAAGATCGCCTCGTTCGAGAATACGGACCTGCCGTTGATCCGCAAGGCGGCCGCAACGGGCAAGCCGTTGATCGTCTCGACAGGGATGGCTACCGTAGCTGAGCTTGACGAGACGGTTCGTGCGGCTAGAGAGGCGGGGTGCCGCGATCTCGTACTTTTGAAGTGCACGAGCTCCTACCCTTCGACGGCGGATGATTCGAACCTGCTGACGATTCCGCACATGCGCGAGTTGTTCGGATGCGAGATCGGGCTGTCGGATCATACGATGGGAATCGGCGTCGGCGTAGCGAGCGTAGCGTTGGGCGGCACCGTTATCGAAAAGCATCTGACCATCTCGAGAGCCGAGGGCGGCGTCGATTCCGATTTTTCGATGGAACCGGCGGAGATGGCGAGTCTCGTGCGTGAAACCGAACAGGCCTGGCGCAGTCTCGGACGCATTCAATACGGAGCGATAGCGGCCGAGTCGGCCTCGATGAAGCATCGTCGCTCGTTGTATGTCGGCCAGGACTTAAAGGAAGGCGATATTATGACGAAAGACAATATCCGGTCCATTCGTCCCGGACATGGATTGCCGCCGAAGTATTTGGATCAGTTGCTAGGTCGACCGGTCAAACATGCAGTTAAGAAAGGGACGCCGGTCTCGTTCGATCTATTATAGTATTTGACTAGTCTATCGTGGCAGAGAAGGGGGCGAATCGCCGACATGAAGTTGTTAGTAACCGGCGGTGCAGGATTCATCGGGCGCTGGGTCGTCGGCAAGTTGCTTGAAGACGGCCATGACGTATGGGTGCTGGACGATCTGTCCAATGGCAGTTTGGCGAACTTAGAGGCATTTAGAGAGCATGCAGGATTAAAGGACGTTGTCGTCGGCGATCTTAAAGACGGAGATTTGCTGGATCAATTGTTCGAAGCTTCGGCTTTTGATATTTGCTATCACTTGGGTGCTTCGATCAACGTTCAGGACTCCATCGACGATCCGAAGACGACTTTCTTGAATGACACGGTCGGTACCTTTTATTTGCTCGAACGCTGCAAGCGCAGCGGAACCAAGGTTGTCTTTATGAGCACCTGCATGGTTTATGATCGCTGTCACGACGATTCGGGCATTGCGGAATCGCATCCCACCAAGCCCGCCTCTCCCTATGCGGGAGCCAAGATCGCCGCGGAAAATATGGTATTGTCCTATTATCATGCCTACGAGCTGCCCACGGTCGTCATTCGTCCGTTCAATACGTATGGCCCCTTTCAGAAAACGGGTGGCGAAGGCGGCGTCGTGGCCATTTTCATTAAAAACGCGTTGGATGGAAAAACCCTCTCCATTTACGGCGAAGGCACCCAGACGCGCGATTTGCTGTACGTCGAGGATTGCGCCCGATTTGTCGTCGAAGCCGGGTATAGCGACCGCGTGAACGGACAAATCGTAAACGCCGGACTGGGACGTGATATCTCGGTTAACGACCTGGCGCAATTGATCGTCGGAGATCCGAGCCGAATCCGGCACGTGGAGCATATCCATCCTCAAAGCGAAATTCAGAAACTTCTGTGCAATTCGGCCAAGGCAAAGGAAATGCTAGGTTGGGAACCGGCCGTCTCGCTTGAAGAGGGGATCCGGCGCACGAGCGAATGGATCTCTTCCGGGGGGCTCGGCTAATGAGTGGCTCTGGCAATCGCGAGGGAAACGGACAGATTAGATCGACGATGTTGCCTTATGGAAGACAGTGGCTCGATGATGAAGACAAGGCAGCAGTCATGCGAGTACTAGACAGCGACTTTTTGACGCAAGGGCCTATGATCGCAGAATTCGAGCGGGGCATTGCCGATTATGTCGGCGCTCGATTCGCCGTAGCGTTTACGAACGGCACGGCCGCACTTCATGCTGCCTGCTTCGCGGCAGGAATCGGTCCTGGAGACGAGGTCATCACGTCGCCGATCACCTTTCTCGCGAGCAGCAATTGCGTCTTGTATATGGGCGGCACGCCGGTATTCGCGGATATTAAGATGGATACGTACAATATCGATCCTGACTGCATAGAGGCGGCTATCACCCCCAATACGAAGGCTATCATTCCAGTCGACTTCACCGGCCAACCCGCCGAGTTGGATCGCATTATGGATATCGCCGATCGTCACGGACTTATCGTCATCGAGGATGCTGCACACTCCCTAGGCGCTTCGTATAAAGGGCGCAAGGTAGGCTCCATTGCAGACATGACGATGTTCAGCTTCCACCCCGTCAAGCATATCACCAGCGGCGAGGGCGGCATGATCGTCACGGACAACGAAGAGTATTATCATAAACTCCAACTCTTCCGCAACCATGGCATGACGCGCGATCCTGCGCAAATGGAGCAGAACGATGGACCATGGTACTACGAGATGCATGCGTTAGGCTTCAACTATCGAATGACAGATATGCAAGCGGCGCTTGGGCTGTCTCAGCTTGGTAAGCTAGACAAGTTCGTCGAGCTGCGGAGAAGTATTGCACGGACGTATACGGAAGCGTTCAGCGAGATGCCTGGCGTGATCGTTCCGTATCAGCATCCGGACGCGGACTCAAGTTGGCATTTGTATGTAATTCGAATCGATCCTCAAAAGTTCATAAAATCTCGAAGAGAAATTTTCGAAAAGTTGCGCTCGGAAAATATCGGTGTGAATGTTCATTATATTCCGGTTTACAAGCAGCCTTATTATTTGATGTTGGGATATGGAGATACGGTAAATCACAATGCTGATCTATATTACGAGACTGCAATAACATTGCCGCTATTTCCACAAATGAATAATTTTGATGTTACAGATGTTCTTAATATGGTTCAAATTATTTTGAAATCATAGTTAGGGAGAGTTTAATATGATTGAGAAAACCATACAAGAATATTGTCTTAATCGATACTTATTTCTTAAAGATAAAAATATTTATATATTTGGAGCGGGGCTTGGCGGGAGATTGACAGTTCAAACTTTGAACAAGCTTGGTATTTTAGTTGAAGGTGTTTTTGATAATGACCCTCAAAAATGGGGAAGTGACATTCACAAGACAGAAATTATATCTCCTGAACTCTTGAAAACAATGAATACAATTGATTCGTTTATTATAGTTGCAGTCACGTCAAATCAAGAGGAAGTAAAAGAGCAACTAAATAACTTTGGTAGAGGTGCTTTAAATTACGAGGTTGCTCTTGATGGTTATATTCCCTATGGATTTGAGCGCGCCTTTGAAAAATTTGCTCAAGAAACGCACCAGAAGGAATACAAAGATATTGGTTTGCAAATGCAAAAAATTGCACTAAAAGAGACTGCGACATTTGTCTTGGAGAATATGTTTTCGGCAAAGCAATATTGGGGACGCATGGATTTGTTAAAGGCTGCACTTGAGCATGTAACAATCAAAGGACTCTACTTAGAGTTCGGTGTGTATAAAGGGGAATCTATTAACTATATTTCTGAAATTAAAAGAAATGAAATAATACATGGATTCGATTCGTTTGAAGGACTTCCCGAGGGTTGGATTCCTGGTTTTGAGGAGGGTGCTTTTTCAGTTAGCGCTCTACCAGAAGTGAATCCCAATGTTAAATTAATTAAAGGCTGGTTTGATGAGAGCCTTCCTGCTTTTAAGTTGGAGAGAGATGAACAATGTGCATTTATACACGTCGATTGTGACTTATATTCATCGACCAAGACAATATTTGATTTGCTTAAAGAAAGAATCGTTAAAGGGACTGTTATTGTTTTTGATGAGTTTTTTAATTACCCGAATTGGAGACAAGGCGAGTATAAGGCATTTCAAGAGTTGGCGACTGAAAATAACTTAAATTACGAATTTATTGGTTACACGAAACGAGGCCATCAGGTGGGATTAAAAATCATTTAAGCGCATAGATGAGGTGGGTTGATACGGAGGGAATTTATGACGAATAATCCAGATGTCTCCGTTGTAATGGCGGTTTATAATGGTCAGCAGTACGTGGAGGAATCGATTAACAGTATTTTAAGCCAATCTTATTCTAACTTTGAATTTATAATTGTCGACGACGGTTCTAATGATCTGACCTCACAAATACTTTTAGACGCCCAGAGCAAGGATAAAAGGATTTTTCTAATAACAAATGAGACGAATAAGGGGATTTCTTACTCCCTAAATTCAGCTATTGCCATTTCAAGAGGAGAATATATAGCTCGAATGGATTCAGATGATATAGCAATATCAAATCGCCTTGAGCTACAACTCGAATTCTTGAGAAAACATTCAGAGTGTGTGATTGTTGGCGGAAAAATTGAAGTTATTGGAGATTCAGCGCATACTGTCGAGATCAATCAGTTTAGCGATTGGTACAACCAACATTCCCACTCTGAAGATATAAAAAAAGCAATTATTTATCGGTAACTGCATTAACCATCCTTCAGTGGTGATTCGTAAAAAAGAGCTTTACAGAAGTAGGAGGATACCGGGAGGAATTTAATGGCGCAGAAGACTATGATCTTTTTCTAAGGCTTGCAAACTTAGGAACGATAGAAAAGGTCCCCGAAATAGTTCTTAAATATCGAATTCATACTAATCAAATTTCTATGGTTCACAAGGAAAAGCAAAGGGATTTAGATGCATTAATTAAATCAAATCTTTTAGCAAATCAGTTTTTAAAGAAGACTTCTTTAGTTTTGATATGGGGAGCTTCAAAAGGCGGAGAAAGAATAGCTGAGAAGTTAATTGACAAGGGATTTAACGTTGTTGGATTTATTGATCGTGACTTTAAAAAGTGGGGCAAGAATATATTAGAAAGACCTGTTTATGGAGATCATACAAGTCTACCTGCTATTGAATATGAATATATAGTAATTGCAACAACTCCAGGAAGGGCGGATGCTGCAGCAATTCTGGACAGCTTAGGAAAAGTGTTTAAAAAGGATTATATATACGTTTGGTGATTCTTAAGACGAGGTGAGAGGTTTGGAGAATATCATATTATTTGGAGCTTCCAGGCTCGGTGAAGAGGCCTTTAAACAACTTAAAAACGAATACAATATTTTATTCTTCTTGGATAATGATTCAAAAAAAGTGGGGGACGAAGTTTTTCGAAAAAGAAATCAAGTCTCCAAAAGACCCAGCAATTGCTAAAGACGTGCCTATATACATTACTTCTACGTACTACAAGCAAATTGTGGAGCAATTGCTTCAGCTTAACTTTGTTAATATATATATCGTTTATGATCTTTATGATGTGTTTATAGTTTCCAAGTACAGCGGCGAAAGTTCCGATGTGGTGAGTAATATTCAAGAGTCGTTTAATAGGTCATTTCATATCGTACCAAAAGAAAATTTGAATGTTCGCCGCTACGAATCTAAATTAGAATTTGATTCTTCTAAACAAAGAGTATTTATGATTAGTGATTATTATTACCAACCAGGCATTGGTGGTCCCGTTACTGTGATGTATAAACTATTTCATGCGAACGAGGAATATAAGCTAGTAGACAATCTATTTATGCTTTGTGGAAATTTATTGATGAGTCCAAGGAAAGCGGAACTATACAATAAGACTGAAAATAAAACGCTTGAGAAAGAGCCGCGCTTTTTCGATGACTACCCCTTTTTTGAATACGGATCAGGTTTTTCATAAGGTTGTTGAATTTAAGAAAATAACTCAAATTTTAAAAAGATTCCATACCGAGTATGAATTTTCTGCGCAAGATGCCTTCGTTTTCCATGATGAAAATACCCTATACGCGTTTTCGGAACTATTTCCTAGCTTTAAAAAAGTTACTCAAATTCATCACTGCCAGGGCAGCAGGTACAATGAATTTAAAGCAATGAATGGTTATCAGAATGAGGAAATGAGAAAAATCCTTAATTACATTCATCAAAAAAGCCTTACCAAATATATTCATTTTGGATTTCCTTCCAACGGGGCGTACGAGGAGTTAATAAAGACAGAACCTGACTTTATCCCTTTGCTTGAGAATAAAACATTACATGTGCTCTATAATGGCTACGACCGAAAGGAAGATATAGCTCCGTCTCAAGGTATAGAGTTGCTAGCGAATAAGATAAAAAAAGTATGCGTATAAATTTATAACAGTAGCCACTCTTAATGAAGCGAAAGGTGTCGAAAGAATTCCAAAAGTTCTTCGAGAAATTACTTTAGGAACTGAAGACTTTATCTGGGTAATTGTCGGAGATGGCGTCATGAAAGAAGCATTAGCCGATAATATTGATAGATTTGGATTAAGCAATAAAGTGATTTGGATTAGAGATAAAGTAAATCATGAAGATATATTGCACTTATTCAATTGTACGGATTATTATTTGATGTTACATCGTAATTCTATTTTTGATTTTGCTACGATTGAAGCTATGGCGCATAGTAATATCCCGCTACTTTCATATGTTGGTGGCAACAAAGAGGTAATTAAAAATGAAAACGGATTTTATTTAGAGGAAGAGTCTAATGATATTCGAATTGTAGAAATTGATAAAAAGAAAAATATTCTATCAGATAAAAATAAACAATTAGTAAAAGAAAACTTCTCTGAATATGCTAGTTTAAAAAGATATTCTGAGCTTATCTCATTAATCAGCGAAATCTAATTTTAAAGGTGAACAAGAATGGATGACTTGGTTTCTATAGTAATTCCTGTTTTTAATGCTGAAGAGTATTTAGCAGAAGCAATGGAAAGCATCATAAATCAAAGCTACAAAAAAAATTGAAATTATTGCCGTGAATGACGGTTCTACAGATAACTCTTTAAAAATTTTAAAAGCTTTCGCTGCTGGGGATAAAAGAATCAGATTGATTTCAAGAGAAAACAAAGGCCTAGTCAGTTCCTTAAATGAAGGCATTAAATTAGCAGCTGGGAGCTTCATAGCTAGAATGGATGCTGATGATGTATCTGAGCCGAATCGTATTGAGATTCAATTAGACTGTATGTTATCCGATCCGGCTATTGATGTATTAGGAACTTACATTACTGCAATCGGCGATATTGACTCATTAAGCAGACAGCGAACTGAGCAATATTTTAATATCCCTTTGAGTAACGATGTAATCGATAAGACAATTTTTGATAAATGCCCATTTTGTCATCCGTCCGTCATGTTTACCAAACGCTTTATCCTAGGTGTTGGAGGCTATCCCGACTATAAGGTTACAGAAGATTGGGCATTGTGGATGATGGCCTTAAAGCAAGGATACAACATGGCTAACATACCAGTTAGACTTTTAAACTATCGAATGAGAAGCAATTCTAAATCGAATGTAGAGTCTAAGCAAAGGCAATACTTTTATGAAAAGGCGTTATTTAAATTTAAGTCTTTAATAGAAAGTGACGTTGCCAAAAGGTCTTGCTTAATTTGGGGGGCTGGGAGTGGCGGCCAAATTGCTTATGAAGCGCTTAGAGATGTTCTTCCTAATTTAAACTTTCAGGGTTTTGTCGACAGTTTTAAGTCCGGTACGTTAATGGACTATAAAATTCTCAAACCAACTCAGCTTCCAAAAGAAGATCGGCCCTTTGTTTTCGTGGCTTCATCGATTGGGAAAGAGGAGGCAGAGGATTTTTTTATCTGAAATGGGATATCTGCATTTATCCGATTATTGTTATATTCTCTAAAGTATAGGAGAGCTTGTCATGATCAAGATTATATGTTTTGGTACAGGTGCTTATTTTTCGAATTTGTATAAGTTTTTCAATTTTGAAGAAGTAGAACTGGTCTCATTAATCGATAACAATGCAGATAAGATTGGAAAAAAAATTAATGGCGTTGAAGTGAGAGGAGTTAAAGATTTAAGGGAAATTAAGTTTGATTATATTGTTATTGCAAGTCAATATAAGAACGAAATATATAAACAGTTAATAGAACTGTCGATAGAACCAGGACGCATTATTGTCGAAACGAATTTAAGTGAAGGAGTTACCAGACTAAATCAAGGCAAAAAAGTGCTAGAGTCAGTTTTTATAAATGCCAATACAGAGACGCTTATAATTAGAGATATGGAAAGTTTGGGACGACAACGAGCAATTGAGAAATCACGCTTTAGCATTACTGACTTTGTTAGAGGATCAATGTTGGAACTACTAGCCCATGAAATTAATACACGAAAAATAGCTGGTGCGGTTGCAGAATTGGGAGTTTATCAAGGAGACTTTTCAAGCTTGATTAACGAACTATTTCCGGATAGGAGTTTATATTTATTTGATACTTTTGAAGGATTTAATTCTAATGATTTAAGTTTTGATAAAGAACAAGGCTATATTAGTGATGATGATTTACTGGAAAATGGAATATCTTATTCTAAATTATCAAATACATCAGTCCAATTAGTGCTAAACAAAATGAAATTTAAACAAAATTGCATTATTAAGCAAGGCTTCTTTCCGGAATCCATTGGCACTATCGATGAAGGCTTTGCATTTGTTAGCTTGGATGTAGATCTTTTTAAACCAACTTATGAAGGATTAAAATACTTCTATCCTAGATTAACAAAAGGCGGATATATAATGATTCATGATTATAATTATAGCCTTTTTTAGGGGGAGTCAAAGAGGCTGTAGACAAATTCTGCTCTGAATACGCCATTACAATCGTTCCTCTAACTGATGCTGCCGGAAGCGCTGTGATAGTAAAGTAACTAGATAGGCGTGTATCCGCTTTCACGAAACCCATTGACACAAAACTTTCCATGATGGTATATTCGGGGGAGAGGGCCAGGCCAAATCGCCTATGTCAATCGAATTGATGATGAAGGGAATGTTATGTACATGCAAGGTAAAGTGAAATGGTTCAACGCAGAGAAAGGTTACGGCTTCATCGAAGCTGAGCAAGGCGGCGACGTATTCGTTCACTTCTCCGCAATCCAAATGGACGGCTACAAGGCGCTCGAAGAAGGCCAGCCGGTCGAATTTGACATCGTACAAGGCGCTAGAGGCCCGCAAGCGGCAAACGTTATCAAAATCTAATTCGAGGCGCTTTCGAGCACCTGCCTATAGAAAAAGCAATGGTCCTATTCACGATTGAAGGCCACCCCGCCTCGGAGAGATCCGAGGTTTTTCTCTGTTTTACAGCGTTTTCACGATTGTTTTCAAAGTTAACAGAAAATTCGAAAGAATCTGTGGATTGCTTTGAATTCAACGGCGGGGGTATGTTAAAATGAAGTCAGCAAAGGAGGATGCAGCATATGAAATATAATATTCGTGGTCAGCGCATGGAAGTCACACCGGCTCTTCGGGATTACGTCGAGAAGAAGCTTGCCAGGCTGGAACGGTATTTTGAAGCGCCTCCCCAAACCGACGGCAACGTGACGCTTAGCGTGACAAAGGGCAGCAATGCCGTCGAGGTCACCCTTCCGCTCCAGGGGTTGCTGCTCCGGGCAGAAGAAAAAAGCAACGATATGTACGCGTCGATCGACTTGGTCGTCGACAAACTTGAACGCCAAATTCGCAAACACAAAACGAAAGTGAATCGCAAGATTCGTCAGACTGCGGGAGCAAAAGGCGTCTTCAAGGAAGAGGGCGCAAGCTCCAACGCGACGGCGACGCTCGTGCGCGAAGACGAGGACGAGAAGTTCGAAGTGGTACGCACGAAGCGCTTCTTATCTCCGCCCATGGCCATCGAAGACGCGATACTCGAGATGAACCTGATCGGCCATAATTTCTTCGTTTTCGCGAACGCGGAGACCAAGGAGACGAACGTCGTGTACCGCCGGGACGACGGTACTTATGGCTTGATTGAATCGGCTGTCTGACTCTCTTAAACGATCATTTTAAATCAAAAACCCAGCCCTCTTTTCCGATATACGGAGAGAGGGCTTTTAGATAGGCGGCCCTACTGCAGGGAAGGCGGGGCGGCGTCATTTGAAGGTTCAATATCTTAAAAGCGCTTCGGTGCTCGTGGAGCATGAAGGCGTTCGCGTACTATGCGATCCGTGGCTGACGGATGGCATCTATTACGGCAGCTGGTATCACTACCCCCCGCTAGAGATAACGCCCGAAGATTTTTCGGACGTGGATTATATTTATATCTCCCACGTGCATCCCGATCACTTGGACCCGGAAACGCTTCGCCGATTGCCCGACCATATTCCGGTACTGATCGCCAATTACAAGGACCGTTTTGTACATCGAATTCTCAAACAGTGCGGCTTCGAGCAAATTATCGAGCTGCAGGGCCATCGCCCTTATCGTTTAGCCGACGACTTCTCTATTGAAGTGCTTGGGGCAGATTTCTGCGATCCGGCGCTATGCGGACATTCTTTTTGCGTGCCAGCCCGAACCGGACAGGGTCACGTACGCGCTTGATACGCTGGCGATTTTCCATGGAGGCGGGAAAGTCGTCGTCAATACGAATGATTGTCCGTACGGATTAACGGCATCGGCCTGCAAATATATGGTGAATCATTACGGAAAGGTGGATTTTTTGCTCGTCGGTTATGCCGGGGCGGGACCTTATCCGCAGTGCTTTGAACATCAGGATGAAGAAGCGCTTATGCAAAAAGGCGAGCAGAAGAAGCGCCAATTCATTCGGCAATGCTCCGATTATCTTGAGGCGCTGCGTCCGGCTTATTTTCTGCCATTTGCGGGGCAGTATACGCTGGGTGGCAGGCTGTGGCATTTAAATCGCTTCAGGGGCGTACCTGAGCTTGAGGATTTAGAATCATTGTTCGCTTCTGAGCGAAGCGCGCGGGGAATTACGTCCGAGATGGTGCTGTTGAATTCCGGGGAGTGGTTCGATTTAGAGGACGGCAGCGCTTCCTCTCCTTACCGGCCGATTTCAATGACCGACAAGCTTGCTTACATTGAAAGAGAACTAAGCGGCAAAAGTTATATTTACGATTCGGATGCTCCATGCTCGAGCGATGAGCTGCTATTGAACCTCCAGGAGGCGCAACGCCATATGATTGGACAAATGGCGACGCGCGGAATTCGTCCAAGGCTGCACGATTGGAACGTGTATATGGACGTAGGCGACGAGGACGGAGTTTTCCACGTGCCGTTAACCGAAGGAGAGGTTTCTCGTATTCCAATTCGAGATATCGCGGAGCCGTGCCTGGCGGTTCAATTGGATGCCAAGCTGCTAAAGCGGATGCTTGAACGCAAAGCGCACTGGAACAACGCGGAAATCGGATCTCATCTGCGTTTCAAGCGCGCGCCGGACGTTTTCGACAGGCCTTTGTTTACCGCGTTATGCTATCTCCATCTTCCTTCATCCGTCAAAGGTTGAGCAAACGCCGCTTTCCTTGCCCCCCTTCCGCTTAACTGCTAAAATAAATAGATACGGTCATCCCGCATAAGGGGAAGGGGTATCATATGCTCGGAATAGTGAAGAAGATATTCGGAGACGCCAATGAGCGCGAAGTGAAGCGGCTGTCCAAGACGGTCGACGAGATCAACGAGCTGGAGTCTTCGATTAAAGGGCTGAGCGACGAACAGCTGCGTGCCAAGACGGACGAGTTCCGCAATCGCCTGAATAAAGAAAATTTCGAATTGGACGATATTTTGCCCGAGGCGTTCGCGGTCGTTCGCGAGGCGGCGCTTCGCGTGCTGAAGATGCGTCACTTCGACGTGCAACTGATGGGCGGTATGGTACTCCACAGCGGCAAGATCGCGGAGATGAAGACCGGCGAAGGTAAGACGCTCGTCGGTACGCTTGCGGTATATTTGAACGCGCTCGCCGGCAAGGGCGTGCACGTGGTCACGGTCAACGATTACTTGGCCCAACGGGACAGCCAGCTCATGGGACAAGTCTATGAGTTTCTGGGCCTGACGGTCGGCTGTAACCTGCACGGTCTTTCCCATGAGGAAAAGCAGGCCGCCTATGCATGCGACATCACGTACGGCACGAACAACGAGTTCGGCTTCGACTACCTCCGCGATAACATGGTGCTGTACAAGGAGCAAATGGTTCAGCGTCCGTTATATTACGCCATCATCGACGAAGTCGACTCCATCCTGATCGACGAAGCGCGCACGCCGCTGATCATCTCCGGCCAAGCGCAGAAGTCGACGCAGATGTATTATCAAGCGGACCGCGTGGCGAGCCGTCTGTCCGAGACCGAGGACTTTACGATCGACGTGAAAATGCGCAGCATCGCGTTGACGGAGACCGGCGTGACGAAGGTGGAGCAGGCGTTCGATATCGAGAACCTGTTCGCGCACGAGCACGTGCTGATCAACCACCACGTGAATCAGGCGCTGCGCGCTCGCTTCATCATGAAGCGCGACGTGGACTACGTCGTGCAGGACGAGGAAGTCGTCATCGTCGACGAGTTCACGGGCCGCTTGATGGCGGGCCGCCGATATAGCGACGGGCTGCACCAGGCGATCGAGGCGAAGGAAGGCCTGGACGTCCAGAACGAGAGCATGACGCTCGCGACGATCACGTTCCAGAACTACTTCCGGATGTACCGCAAGCTGGCCGGCATGACCGGTACGGCGAAGACGGAGGAAGAGGAGTTCAAGCGGATCTACGGACTCGAGGTCGTGCAGATCCCGACGAACCGTACCAACATCCGCAAGGACGTTCCGGACGTCGTCTACAAGACGGAGAACAGCAAGTTCCGCGCCGTCGTCGAGGAGATCGTGAAGCGTCACCAGACCGGCCAACCGGTACTGGTCGGTACGGTATCGATCGAGAACTCGGAGCGCGTGTCGGAAATGCTGAAAAAGAAAGGCATCAAGCACCAGGTGCTGAACGCCAAGTACCACGCCGAGGAAGCCGAGATTATCGCGAGCGCGGGCCAGCGCGGCACGGTTACGATCGCCACGAACATGGCCGGACGCGGTACGGACATCCTGCTCGGCGAAGGCGTGCCGGATCTTGGCGGCCTGCACATCATCGGCACCGAGCGGCATGAGAGCCGCCGGATCGACAACCAGCTGCGCGGCCGCGCAGGCCGTCAAGGCGACCCGGGCTCCTCGCAGTTCTACCTGTCGATGGAGGACGAGCTCATGCGGCGCTTCGGCGCGGACAACATCATGGGCATGATGGAGCGTCTGGGCTTCGACGAGGAGTCTCCGATCGAGAGCCGTCTCATCACCCGCGCGATCGAGTCGGCGCAGAAGCGCGTCGAAGGCAGCAACTTCGACGCCCGCCGCGTCGTCCTGCAGTACGACGACGTCATCAACCTCCAGCGCGAGAAGATCTACGGCGACCGTCGCCAGATCCTCGGCGCGGAGAAGATTCGCGACGTCGTCATGCCGATGATCAAGTCGGTCGTCGAGCGCGCGGTGGACAAGCACTGCCCGGGCGACGACGTGCCGGAAGATTGGGATCTCGAGGGTCTCGCAGGCTACGCGCACGCCAACTTCCTGCCGGAAGACCGCGTGAACAAAGACGACCTGTGGGGCAAGGAAAAGGAAGAGATCGTCGAGCTCCTCATGGCGCGCATCGAGCAGCTGTACGGCGAGCGCGAAGAGATGATCGGCGAAGAGACGATGCGCGAGTTCGAAAAGGTCGTCGTCCTCCGCGCGGTCGACAGCAAGTGGATGGACCATATCGACGCGATGGACCAGCTGCGTCAAGGTATCCATCTGCGCGCCTACGGCGGCAACGATCCGCTTCGCGAGTATCAGTTCGAAGGCCACAACATGTTCCTGTCCATGATCGAGCGGATCGAAGAAGAAGTGACGCTCTACATCATGAAGGCGCAGGTCGAGAGCAACGTGAAGCGCGAAGCCGTCGCCGAAGGCCAAGCCGTCGATACCAAGGCCGAAGCCGGACCGAAGCGTCCTGCCCGTTCGCCGGAGCAGCGCGTCGGCCGGAACGACCCTTGCCCTTGCGGCAGCGGCAAGAAATACAAAATGTGCCACGGTCGCATAGACTGATCGAAGGCACGGGAGCGGTGCTCCGCCGGGCGGCCTAACCGGGCCGCGTCCGGTGAGCATCGCTCTTGCATGTCGGGCGAGCGGCTGCGATTGTTGAATTTACAGGGACAGCGAAGATAAAGAAAGCAACTTCGGACCGCAAGCCGGGCCGCATTCTACGATGAGGTGATTTAAATGGCCGTCAACGATTACACAGCCAAGCAAGACCTTCGCGAATCCGCGAAGCGACTCACGTATCTTAGGGGGGTCTCTTTGACTTAGATCTCAAGCAGGAAATGATCGCGAACTTCGAGGAGAAAATGAGCGCGCCCGACTTCTGGGACGACAATGAAAAGGCGCAGGGCGTCATCTCCGAGCTGAATGCGGTCAAAGGCGTCGTGGAGCAGTATACGACGTTAGCGGCCGAGCAGGAGGACCTCGAAGCGATGCAAGCGATGCTGGAGGAGGAGTCGGACGCGGACCTGGAGGCCGAGTGGGTGGGCAGCGTCAAAGCGCTGTCCAAGAAGGTCGACGACTTCGAGCTGCAGCTGCTGCTCAACCAGCCGTACGACAAGTCCCATGCGATCCTCGAGCTGCACCCGGGCGCGGGCGGCACGGAGTCCCAGGACTGGGCTTCGATGCTGTACCGGATGTACACGCGCTGGGCGGAAAAGAGGGGCTTCAAAGTGGAGCTGCTCGACTATCTGCCGGGGGACGAAGCGGGAATCAAGAGCGTCACCATTATGGTCCGCGGCTACAATGCCTACGGCTACCTGAAGGCCGAGAAGGGCGTGCACCGGCTCGTGCGCATTTCGCCGTTCGACGCATCGGGCAGACGCCATACGTCGTTCGTGTCCTGCGACGTCGTGCCGGAGATTCCGGACGACATCACGATCGAGATTCGACCCGAGGATCTGCGCGTCGATACCTACCGGGCGAGCGGCGCCGGCGGCCAGCACATCAACAAGACCGACTCGGCGATCCGACTCACGCACTTGCCGACCGGCATCGTCGTTGCCTGCCAGACCGAACGCTCGCAGATCTCGAATCGCGACCGCGCGATGAAGATGCTGCAATCCAAGCTGTACGAAAAGAAGATTCAGGAGCAGCAGGCCGAACTGGCCGCCATCCGCGGCGAGCAGCTCGACATCGCCTGGGGCAGCCAGATCCGCTCGTACGTATTCCACCCTTACAGCATGGTGAAGGATCATCGTACCAGCGTAGAGACGGGCAACGTGCAGGCGGTTATGGACGGCGATATCGATCCGTTCATCGACGGTTATCTGCGCAGCCAGATCAAGACGGATCCGGCGGCTGCGGCCGAATAATCGGCGTCGCTCAAGTTCGAATAAAGCATGCGGCAAGTTCCGACACTAATGGCAACGCGAGGAAACGTTTCTTTCGATCGCCGGCACTGCTCCCCTCAACGGGAAGCGATGTCGGCATCCGTTCGAAGTAAACCTATCGCGCCGGCCCGAGTGAAGGGGCTTGCCCTTTTTTGTATGTAACTACGTGCTCAAAATAAAAGAAAGTGGGCTTCCTACGATGGAAAATGCAAACGAAGCGAATCGCGCGGAGCTTCCGCTTCCTCCCGAGCCCAGGCCGAACAAGCGCCGCCGCAAGCCGCGCTCGCCGCTTTACCGCAATGCCGTGTCGATGGCGCTGCTGCTCGTCGGCTCCTTCCTGATTGCGGTCAGCTTCAACCTGTTCTTCCTGCCGAACAACATCGCCTCCGGCGGTGTCTCCGGCATCTCGGTCATCGTCAACTACCTGGCCGATATTAAGCCCGCCTACACGCAGTGGACGCTCAACATCCCGCTCTTCCTCGCGGGCCTCGCCGTCTTCGGCGGCCGCTTCGGCATCAAGACCGCCGTCGGCTCCGTCGTGCTGCCGCTGTTCGTGCTGCTCACCGCGCACTGGGCGCCGCCGACGCACAACCCGCTGCTCGCCGCCATCTATGGCGGGCTTGGCGTCGGGCTGGGCCTCGGCCTCGTCTTCCGCGGCCAGGCATCTACCGGCGGCCTCGACACGGCCGCGCAGATCCTGCACCGCTTCACCGGCCTGCGCCTCGGACTCGCGGTCGCCACGCTCGACGGCCTCGTCATCCTCTCGGCCGGCATCCTCATCGCGCCCGAAAACGCGCTCTACGCCCTCATCGGCCTGTTCGTCACGAGCAAGACGATCGACGTCGTGCAGACGGGGCTGCAGACGTCGAAGGCCGCCTTCATCGTGACGACGCAGCCCGACAAGGTGTCGCAGGCCGTGCTCATCGACCTGGACCGCGGCCTTACCAAGCTGCAGGGCGAGGGCGGCTACACCGGCCAGCAGCGTCCCGTGCTTATGACCGTCGTCGGCCAGAACGAAGTGACACGGCTAAAGTTGCTCGTGCAGGATGCCGATCCTGGCGCCTTCGTTATCATCACGAACGCGGCGGAGGTGCTGGGCGAAGGATTTCACGAACCGCATCCGCCTGCGAAGCCGAACGTATCCGACATGCCGAATGTACCATGGGCGCCGAAAGGGCCGAGACCCGGCGACGAGAGAAACAACCGCAAGCCCTAAGGGTGTCGGCTACGGCGAACCAATGCACCGGCGAACCAGGGCGCCGGCAATCTACGCGCCGGGGGCAAGGGCATTTCCGCCTTCGGCATCCTTCTGTCCTAAACGGCCATTGCAAACCCTAAGCCGCCCCATTCATGAGAATCATTGATCATTCCATCAAAAATAACGTTACAATCCGGCCGATTCTTCCATTGAATAAATAATCATTCGAATGTATAATGATACACATCGACAACCGGACCCTGCGTGCCGCCAAGCCGCCGTCCGTCGCGTCCCGCAGCGCCGACCGCGCAGCTGCACTTACATAGCCGGGACGCGGCGACGGGGCTTGAATTGTTTTAGACATCCCCACCGCGATCCGGTACAATGGGAATAGTTTGCCATGAACGGCGGGCGCGCGCACCTATCGCGATAGCGCGTCCCATTCCTTTATACAGCAAGGAGTGTATGTAAATGCCATCATCCTCATCGTCATCCACGGCGCCATCTCAAGTGCGCGCGGCCATCGTCGGCTCCACCGGCTACGGCGGCGTCGAACTGATCCGGCTGCTGGCCGCCCATCCTTACGTGACTGTCACGTCGGTCATCTCTTCGTCCAACGCGGGCGAGCCGTTCGCGGCCGGTTATCCGCATCTGACGGAGATTCGCACGGACATCCTGGACGCCGTCGATCCCGAGCTGATCGCGGGCAAGGCCGACGTCGTCTTCTTCGCGACGCCGCATGGCGTCAGCACGAAGCTGGCGAGCCAGTTTCTCGCGGCGGGGCTCAAGGTCATCGACCTGTCCGGCGACTTCCGGCTGAAGAATCGGGACAGCTACGCCCAGTGGTACAAAAAAGAAGCGCCGCAGCAGGACGAACTCGAGCGCGCGGTATTCGGCATGAGCGAGCTGTTCGGCGATGAAGTTCGCGGCGCGGACTTCGTCACCAATCCGGGCTGCTTCCCGACGGCGACGACGCTTGGCCTGTATCCGGCGGTCAAAGCCGGCTGGATCGATCCGGACAGCATCATCGTCGATGCCAAGACCGGCGTGTCCGGCTCGGGCCGGGGCCTCAGCATGGCTGCCCATTTTTCCGAGGTCAACGAGAACTTCAAGGCGTACAAAGTCCACCAGCACCAGCACACGCCGGAGATCGAGCAGACGCTGGCGCGCGCAGCGGGGGCACCGGTGACCGTGTCGTTCACGACGCATCTCGTGCCGATGACGCGCGGGATCATGAGCACGATGTACGCGAGCCTCACGGACAAGAGCCGCACGACGGCCGATTTCCGCGAGCTGTACAATCAGTTTTACGAGGGTCGGCCCTTCGTGCGCGTGCGTCCCGAGGGGACGTATCCATCGACCAAGGAAGTGTACGGCTCGAACTACTGCGACATCGGCGTGCTCGTCGACGAGCGGACGAAGCGCCTGACGGTCATCTCCGTCATCGACAACCTCGTCAAGGGCGCGTCGGGCCAGGCGATTCAGAATTTGAACTTGATGATGGGCTGGGACGAGACGACGGGTCTGACGTTCCTGCCGGTCTATCCATAACGGACGGGGGGAACGGGAGCGACATGGGGAAGAGCTATCTCATCGTGCCGGACGGCGGCGTGACGACGCCCAAGGGCTTCAAGGCGGGCGGACTGCACTGCGGGCTGAAAAAAACGGAGCGTCACGATCTCGGCGCGATCGTCAGCGAGGTGCCGGCATCGGCTGCGGCGGTGTATACGACCAATTTATTTCAGGCGGCACCGCTGCAGGTGACGCGCGAGAGCCTGGCGGAAGAAGGCCTGCTGACCGCAGTGCTCGTCAATAGCGGCAACGCCAACGCCTGCACCGGCGCCCAAGGCGAAGCCGACGCGTACGCGATGCGCGCGCAGATCGCCGAGGCGCTCGGCGTGGCGAAGCATCAGGTCGCCGTCGCCTCGACCGGCGTCATCGGCGAGCCGCTCAAGATGGACCGCGTCAGCGCGGGCATCGAACGGCTCCCTGAACGGCTGAAGGGCGACGCGGCGGGCTCCGACGACTTTTGCCAGGCGATTCTGACGACCGACCTGGTCAAGAAGACTGCGTGTGTCCGCATTGTCGTAGACGGCGCAGAGGTCACCATCGCCGGAGCAGCCAAGGGCTCCGGCATGATCCATCCGAATATGGCGACGATGCTCGGCTTTGTCACGACGGATGCCGCCATCGGCTCCGCAGCGCTGCAGACGCTGCTGCGCGACATCACGAACCTGACGTTTAACATGATCACCGTCGACGGCGACACCAGCACCAACGACATGCTCGTGGCGATGGCCAACGGCCTTGCGGGCAATGCTGAGCTGACGTCCGCGCATCCGGACTGGGCGGCGTTCGCCGAAGGGCTGCGTTATGTGTGCGAGGAGCTGGCCAAGGCGATCGCGCGCGACGGCGAAGGCGCGACCAAGCTGATCGAGACGACCGTAGCGGGTGCCGCGAGCGACGCGGACGCCCAGGCGATCGCCAAGACGATCATCGGCTCGAGCCTGGTGAAGTCGGCGGCCTTCGGCGCGGACGCCAACTGGGGCCGCATCATCGCGGCGGCGGGGCGCGCAGGCGTGCCGCTCAACGTGAACACGGTCGACGTGCGGCTCGGCGACATTCTCGTGCTCGAGCAGTCCCGTCCGATCGCGTTCGACGAGGACGCCGCGCTGGTCTACCTGAAGGGCGACACGGTCGCGATCCGCGTCGACCTGCATATGGGCAGCGGGCAGGCGCTCGCTTGGGGCTGCGACCTGACTTATGATTACGTGCGGATCAACGCCGCTTACCGGACTTAGAGGGAGGCGGGCGCAACCATGGCATTCGTAATGAAATGCGGCGGCAGCACGCTCGCCGCGCTGCCGGACGCGTTCTTCGAGGATCTGCGCGACCTGCAGGAGAGCGGGGCGCAGCCGGTCATCGTGCACGGCGGCGGCCCGGCGATCAACGAGACGCTCGGCCAGCTTGGCATCGAGAGCCGCTTCGAAGGCGGCCTGCGCGTGACCGACGAGCCGACGCTCGAGGTCGTCGAGATGGTGCTCGCCGGCCGCATCAACAAGCAGATCGTGCGGCGGCTGCAGCAGAGCGGCGCGAAGGCGCTCGGCCTGTCGGGCACCGACGGGCGGCTGATCGAGGCCAGGCCCGTAGCCAACGCGGACGTCGTCGGCCTTGTCGGCGACGTGACCGGCGTCAATGCCGAGCTGATCCAGGGCATCGTGGCGCTCGGCTACCTGCCCGTCATCGCGCCAATCGGCATCGACGCGGCCGGCCAGCGTTACAACATCAACGCGGATACCGCCGCAGGCGCCGTCGCCTCGCATCTGGGCGTCGCCACGATGATCGTCGTGACCGACGTGCCGGGCATCATGCGGACGGCGGACGGCGAGAAGCAGGTGCTGCCGCAGGTCACTTTCGCGCAGATCGAAGAGATGATCGCGAGCGGCGAGATCTACGGCGGCATGATCCCGAAGGTGCGGGCCGCGATGGCCTGCCTGACCGGCGACGTGCGCGAGGTGCTGATCGTCGACGGCGCGGCGCCGCGGGTGCTGAGCCGGGCGGTTAACGAAGGCAACCTCGGGACCCGCATCGTACGCGAATAACCGAACCAACGAAGGAGTGGAAAACATGAGCAGCTTGTTCCCGACCTACGCACGCTATCCGATCGCCATCGTCAAGGGCAAAGGCAGCCGCCTGTGGGACGATCAAGGCAAGGAGTATCTCGACTTTATGGGCGGCCTGGCCGTCACCAACCTCGGCCATGTGCCGGACGAGGTGAAGGATGCGCTCGTGGCGCAGCTCGGGGAGCTGTGGCATGCGTCCAACCTTTTCGTGAACCCGTATCAGGAAAAAGCCGCCAAGCTTCTGACCGACAACAGCTGCGCCGACGCCGTGTTCTTCTGCAACAGCGGCGCCGAGGCGAACGAGGCCGCGATCAAGCTGGCCCGCCGCTATCACCAGAAGGTGCTGGGCAACGATCGCTACGAAGTGATCACGTTTACGCAGTCGTTCCACGGCCGCACGCTGGCGACGTTGACCGCGACCGGTCAGGACAAGGTCAAGGAAGGCTTTCTGCCGCTGCCCGAGGGCTTCGTCCACGTGCCGCTGCACGATCTGCCGGCGCTGGAGGCGGCGATCACGGACCGCACGGCCGCGATCATGCTCGAGCTCGTGCAGGCCGAGGGCGGCGTTATCGTCGTCGAGCCCGAGTTTCTGCGCGGCGTCCGCGAGCTGTGCGACCGACACGGCCTGCTGCTCATCCTGGACGAAGTCCAGACGGGCATGGGCCGTACCGGCAAGCTGTTCGCGCATCAGCACTATGACGTAGAGCCTGATATCTTTACACTGGCCAAGGGCATCGGCAGCGGCTTCCCGGTCGGCGCCATGCTCGGCAAGGAGAAGCTCATCCCTGCCTTCACGGCCGGCTCGCATGCGACGACGTTCGGCGGCACGCCGATCGCCTCGACGGTCGTGGCCGCCACGGTCGAATCGATCCTGAAGCAGGACGCGCCGGCACGCGCGGCCGCATCGGGCGAGTACTTGATTGCCAAGCTGAGCGAAAAGCTGTTGGATTTGCCGGTCGTCACCGAGATCCGCGGCCGCGGCCTGCTCATCGGCATCCAGTGCACCGAGCCGGTCGCCGACTGGATCAGCGAGCTGCACAAGCGCGGCCTGCTCGTCGTCTCGGCGGGACCGACGGTCATCCGCCTGCTGCCGAGCCTGCTCGTGTCGCGCGAGGACATCGACCGCGCGGTCGAGCTGATCGCAGCCGTCCTGACCGAAGCGGCTGCCGCGAAGGCCTCGAACTAATCGCGCCTTGGCCGGCTGCTCGCTCGATCGCGTCCGGCCGGCGTTTCGCCGACACTATCACTAACGCGGGGTCTGTGTGCCCCTTTTCATACCAAGGAGGTATCGCCATGCCTAACCCGGCTGCCAACGCCGAAGAACTCGCCCAAGGCCTCAAGGGGCGGGATTTCCTGGGGCTCGTCGATTACCAGCCTGACGAGATCCGTTATCTGATCGACCTCGCCATCGAGCTCAAGCGCAAGCAGAAGAGCGGGGGAAGTGTACCAGCCCCTCAAGGGCAAGACGCTCGGCATGATTTTCGAAAAATCGTCCACCCGCACGCGCGTATCGTTCGAGGTCGGCATGTTCCAGCTCGGCGGCCACGGCCTGTTCCTGAGCAAAAACGACATCCAGATGGGCCGCGGCGAGACGATTCGCGATACGGCGCAGACGCTGTCGCGTTATCTTGACGGCATCATCATCCGTACGTTCGGCCACCGCAACGTGGTCGAGTTGGCGCGCGGCGCAACCATCCCGGTCATCAACGCCCTGTCCGACCAGTCGCATCCATGCCAGGCGCTCGCCGATTATCAGACGATCCTCGAGCACAAGGGCAAGCTGGAAGGCCTCAAGGTCGCCTACATCGGCGACGGCAACAACATGGTGCATTCGCTTATGATCGGCGCAAGCAAGCTGGGCATTCACTTTGCCAGCGCGTCGCCGGAAGGCTACGAGCCGGATGCGGAGCAAGTGAAGCTGGCGCGCGAGTACGCGGCCCAATCCGGCGCCCGGGTCGACATCGTGCGCGATGCGCGCGAGGCGGTCGAAGGCGCCGACATCATCTACACGGACGTGTGGGCGAGTATGGGCTTCGAAGCTGAGCAGCAGGAGCGCGAGCGCGCGTTCAAAAACTACCAGGTCAACGAGGAACTGGCCAAGCATGCCAAGTCCGACTACCTGTTCATGCACTGCCTGCCGGCGCACCGCGGCGAGGAAGTGAGCGAGGGCGTCATAGACGGCCCGCACTCCATCATCTTCGACGAGGCGGAAAACCGCCTGCACGCGCAGAAGGCCGTCATGGCCGCGATCATGTAGCATCCGATCCGCGCCGGCTCGCGAGGCGGCGAACCGGGGCGCGGCGACTGAGCCGCAGCTTGCCGGATTCTGCCGTTTCGTCGACCGTCGCATCCATTTTTCAATAGAGGAGCGTTCATTCCCATCATGGCAAAAGAAAAAATCGTGCTCGCCTACTCCGGCGGCCTGGATACCTCCGTCATCCTCACGTGGCTGAAGGAAACGTACGACGCAGAGATCATCACCTTCACGGCCGACATCGGCCAGAAGGAAGAGTTGGACGGCCTGGAGGAAAAAGCGATCAAGACCGGCGCCTCCAAGGTATACATCGACGACCTGCAGGACGAGTTCGCCAAAGACTTCATCTACCCGATGTTCCAGGCCGGCGCGCTCTATGAAGGCCAATACCTGCTCGGCACCTCGATCGCGCGCCCGCTCATCGCGAAGCGCATGGTCGAGATCGCCCGCGCCGAAGGCGCCACCGCCATCGCGCACGGCGCTACCGGCAAGGGCAACGACCAGGTCCGCTTCGAGCTGACCGCGGCCGCGCTCGCCCCCGACATCAAGGTCATCGCGCCGTGGCGCGACGAGGCTTTCCGCGAGGCGTTTCCGGGCCGCGCCGAGATGATCGCCTACGCCGAGAAGCACGGCATCAACGTGCAGGCGTCCGCCGCCAAGCCGTACTCGATGGACCGCAACCTGCTGCACATCTCCTTCGAGAGCGGCATGCTCGAGGATCCGTGGTTCGACTCCAGCGCGGATGACGTGCAGGACATGTACGTGCTGAGCGTGTCGCCGGAGAAGGCACCGGACCAAGCCGAGTACGTCGAGCTCGACTTCGAAGCGGGCAATGTCGTCGCCGTCAACGGCGAGAAGCTGTCCCCGCTCGAAGTGATGAACAAGCTCAACGAACTGGGCGGCAAGCACGGCATTGGCCGTGTCGACATGGTCGAGAACCGTTTCGTCGGCATGAAGTCCCGTGGCGTGTACGAGACCCCGGGCGGCAGCATCCTGTTCACCGCGCACCGCAAGATGGAGTCGCTGACGATGGACCGCGACGTCATGCACCTGCGCGACTCGCTCATCTCGAAGTACAGCACGCTCGTGTACAACGGCTTCTGGTTCGCGCCGGAGCGTCTGGCGATTCAAGCGCTCGTGAACGAGAGCCAGAAGAACGTCACCGGCACCGTGCGCCTCAAGCTGTACAAGGGCAACATTCTGGCCGCCGGCCTCAAGAGCCCGGTCAGCCTGTATAACCCGCACATCGCCACGATGGAAGCCGACCCGACCCAGGCGTACGACCAGGGCGACGCGACCGGCTTCATCCGCCTGAACGCGCTGCGTCTCAAAGTATCGTCCGGCGTGAACGGCGCTTCAGGCGTTTAAGCAGCCGACGGTGGCAGAGAGATGAATAAGGATGCCGTGTATCCTTATTCGCTCGAAATCCTCCGATCGCCGGCAAATAGCGATGCCGTATATCGTTATTTGCTCGATAGTCCGGCGTGGGGATTGGATAAGGATGCCGCAGATCGTTATTTTGCGTAAAATCCGGCATGTTGAGCGGATAAGGATGTCGCGTAACGTTATTTGTCCGATTCGCCGGATGGCGAGCGAATAACGCTGTCGCGCATCCTTATTTGCCGAATAGAGAGGGGCTAACTAGCGTCATGAGCAAGCTGTGGGGCGGCCGGTTTACGAAGAAGACCGACCAGCTGGTAGAAGAATATACGGCGTCGATCACGTTCGACAAAGAGTTGGCCGAGGAGGATATCCAGGGCAGTCTCGCGCACGTGACGATGCTGGGACGCTGCGGCATCCTGCCGCAAGAGGATGTCGAGACGATCAAGGCGGGCTTGCTGAAGGTGCAGCAGCGCATCCGCAGCGGGGAGCAGGCGTTCCTGATCGCCGATGAAGACATCCATATGAACATCGAGAAGGCGCTCATCGAGGAGATCGGTCCCGTCGGCGGCAAGCTGCACACCGGCCGCAGCCGCAACGACCAGGTCGCGACCGACATGCACCTGTACCTGCGCAAGCGCGTCGTCGAATTCGTCGGCCTGCTGTCCAAGCTGCAGGAAGCGCTGATCGGCCAAGCCAAGGCCAACCTCGATACGATCGTGCCGGGCTACACGCACCTGCAGCGCGCGCAGCCGATCCTGTTCGCCCATCATCTGATGGCGTACGTGTCCATGTTCGGCCGCGACATCGAGCGCCTGCAGGACAGCTACAAGCGCATCGACGCGCTGCCGCTCGGCGCGGGCGCGCTCGCGGGCACGACGTTCGCGATCGACCGCCTGTACACGGCGGAGCTGCTGAATTTCGGCCGCGTCTACGAGAACAGCCTCGACGCCGTCAGCGACCGCGACTTTATCGTCGAGTTCCTGGCGGGCGCTTCGCTCATCATGACGCATCTGTCGCGTCTGAGCGAGGAACTGATTCTTTGGTCGAGCACGGAGTTCCAGTTCGTGGAGCTCGACGACGCATTCTGTACCGGCTCGAGCATCATGCCGCAGAAGAAAAACCCCGACGTGCCCGAGCTCGTTCGCGGCAAAACGGGGCGCGTGTACGGCAACCTCGTCGGTCTGTTGACCGTGCTGAAGTCGCTGCCGCTCGCGTACAACAAGGACATGCAGGAAGACAAGGAAGGCATGTTCGACACCGTCAAGACGCTGCAGGGCGCGCTCCAGCTGTTCGCGCCGATGATCGCGACGATGAAGGTGCGCAAGGACAAGATGCGCCGCGCCGTCGACCAGGACTTTTCCAACGCGACCGACATCGCCGACTTCCTCGTGAACAAAGGGCTGCCGTTCCGCCAGGCGCACGAGGTCATCGGCAAGACGGTGCTGTACTGCATCCAGCAGAACAAGTTCCTGCTCGACCTGACGCTGGACGAGTTCAAGCAGTTCTCCGAGCTGTTCGACGATCGCATCTACGAAACGCTGAAGCCGGAGACGGTCGTCGCCGCGCGCAACGTTTACGGCGGCACCGCCGCGAACCAGGTGAGCGAAGCGATCGGGCGGGCGGAAGCCGCGCTGGCGCAGACGCAGGCCTGGACCGAGGAATACGACGCGAAGAGCCGATGAGCCGTATCGAGCGTGCTTAACCCTAAGCCTCCCATCCACTTCAAACAGAGTGGCGGGAGGTTTTTTTTGCGCGCGGCGGCGGAACGACGAGTCGATCCGAGGCCGAAGGATTCGGGAAGTTTAGACAAAACGGTGACTTCGGACGGGACTGTATCTGGCAATAGGACCAATCGTAAAGGGAAATGTCGACTGACGTCGAATTACAAGATTTAGTCATGAAAATTTAACCGAAATATGATTTTCTGAAAAACACGGTTGAATAAAGGGAAGGGAGAAATGCAATGAGAGATTCAAGTTTATACGCAACAGCCGCAATTGGAACCCCGAGGCGTCGATGGAGGTTGGCGTGGCTGTCTGTGCTGGCGGTCGTATCGCTGCTGACGGGCAGTCTCGGGCTCGGTCATCTCGCTTTTGCCGCCAGTCCGGCCGCGCCGACGGCGCAAGGGCTGGAGGAGAGCGTGCGGGCGAGCGATTATACGTCGGGCGCGACCTTGAAGCTATATTTGTCTACAAGCGGAACGCCGGCCGCCACAGTGCCGAACGTGACGTCGCCGTCGTATACGTTCGAAAATGTGGAGCCGAACAGCGACGGCTATTATGTCACGCAGACGGTCGCAGGCCAGGAGAGCGTGAATTCGAGCTTCGTCGGCGTCAGTCTGCGGACGCCGACAGCGACGGCGGGAATCGGTTATGTCACGGTCGGAAATATTTATTCCGGCGCGGACGTGACGCTGTACGAGGCGGCGTCCGGCCAAGCGGTCTCGGCAACGCCGACGGACCTGGGCGGCGGCACGTTGAAGTATGAGGGACTGGAAGCGCGCAAGTCCTACTATGCGGTCCAGCAGATCAACGGCGTCCTTAGCCTTGGTTCGTCGTATGCGACCGTGCAGCCGGCGATTCCGGCCGCGCCGACGGCGCAAGGGCTTGAAGAGAGCGTGAAGGCGAGCGACTACACGTCCGGAGCGACCTTGAAGCTGTATTTATCCACAAGCGCGACGCCGGTGGCGACGGCGCCGAGCGTGACGGCAACGACGTATACGTTCGAAAATGTGGAGCCGAACAGCAGCGGCTACTACGTCACGCAGACGGTCGCAGGCGAGGAGAGCCTGAATTCGAGCTTCGTCGGCGCTAGTCTGCGGACGCCGACGGCGACGGCAGGCGACGGTTATGTGAGGGTTGGAAATATTTATTCCGGCGCGGAGGTGACGCTGTACGAGGCGGGGTCCGGCCAGGCGGTCTCGGCAACGCCGACAGACCTGGGGGACGGCACGCTGAAGTATGAGGGACTGGAAGCGCGCAAGTCCTACTATGCGGTCCAGCAGATCAACGGCGTCCTTAGCCTTGGTTCGTCGTATGCGACCGTGCAGCCGGCGATTCCGGCCGCGCCGACGGCGCAAGGGCTTGAAGAGAGCGTGAAGGCGAGCGACTACACGTCCGGAGCGACCTTGAAGCTGTATTTGTCCACAAGCGCGACGCCGGTGGAGATGGCGCCGAGCGTGACGGCAACGACGTATACGTTCGAAAATGTGGAGCCGAACAGCAGCGGCTACTACGTCACGCAGACGGTCGCAGGCGAGGAGAGCCTGAATTCGAGCTTCGTCGGAGCGAGCTTGCGTATGCCGACAGCGACGGCAGGCGTCGGTTATGTAACCGTCGGCAACATTTATCCCGGGGCAGCCGTGACGTTGTACGAGGCGGATTCCAACGCAGCCGTTACGGCAGCGCCGACGGACCCGGGCGACGGTACGCTGAAGTATGAGGGACTCGAGGCGCGCAAGTCTTACTATGCGGTCCAAGAGATCAACGGCGTCCTTAGCCTTGGTTCGTCGTATGCGACCGTGCAGCCGGCGATTCCGGCCGCGCCGACGGCGCAAGGGCTTGAAGAGAGCGTGAAGGCGAGCGACTACACGTCCGGAGCGACTTTGAAGCTGTATTTGTCCACTGGCGGAGCGCCTGTGGCGACGGCGACCAGCGTGGCCGGGGCGACCTATACGTTTGAAAATGTCGTGCCGAATCACGTTCAGTACTACGTCACGCAGACGGTTGGCGGAGAGGAAAGCGAAAACTCCGTTTTCGTGAACGCAAGTCTGCGCACGCCGACGGCCGCAGCCGGCGTCGGTTATGTCGATATTCGCAAGGTTTATCCCGGCGCAACCGTGATCTTGTACGATTATGAGACGAATATGGCGGTTGAAGCCGAGCCGGACATGCTGGACGACGGATCGGTCCGGTATGACGGTCTGACGCCTGGCAGGTCCTATTACGGGGTTCAGCGCATTAACGGTACTGTCAGCGAGCCCACGCGGATCGTCACGCTTCCGAGAGCGCCCGATGCGCCGAAGGATGTCGCGGCCGTCGCCGGCAACGGGCAGGCGACGATTACGTTCACGCCTCCCGAGGAGGATGGCGGCGCGCCGATTACGGGATACGAAGTGACGGCCAATCCGGGGAATATCGTCGCGGTCGGAACGGGCAGTCCGATCGTCATGACCGGATTGACCAACGGCGTGAGCTATACGTTTACGGTCAAGGCGATCAATGCCGCGGGCAGCAGCGAGGCTTCCGAGCCTTCGAGCGCGGTTTCGCCCTGGGAGCCGGTCTTCTCGAATGTGTCGACCCGGCCGATCCTTATTCTGATTAACGGACGTACCGAAAACATCGGCCAAGCGAGCGAGACGGCTGCAGGCGGCCGATCGGTGCTTACCTTGACGGTGGACGAGCGGCTGCTGGCCGACAAGCTCGCCGCCGAGGGAGCGGGAGCCGTCATCACGCTTCCCATGCCGGGCGACTCCGACGTGAATCGTGCAGAGCTGAACGGAAGGATGGTCCAAAGCCTCATCGATCATGCGGCCGTGCTGGTCGTTCAAGCCGGACAGGCTTCCTATACGCTGCCTGCCGCGCAGATCGATCTGAGCCGGCTTGCCCGGCAGCTCGGCGCACCGGAGGATTTGTCCGGCGTCATGCTGAGGATCGAGATTGCCAAGCCGACCGCGGATGAGCTGGAGGCGATGTCGGCTGCGGCGAAAAAGGACAACTTATCGATTATCGCTTCCCCGATCGCATTTAAAGTAAGTGCGGCGTATGGGGAACATTCCGTTGAAGTGACAACGTTCGGCAAATACGTAACGCGTACGATCGCGCTGCCCGGCCAGGCAGACGCCGAGCGGTTGACCACGGCGGTCGTACTGGAGAAGGATGGTACGCTGCGTCACGTTCCGACGAAGCTCGTTGTCGCAGACGGAAAATATTTTGCGAAAATAAACAGTTTGACGAACAGCTTGTACGCTGTCGTCTGGCATCCGCTATCGTTCGCCGATGTCGCGAACCACTGGGCGAAGCAGGCGGTCGAAGATCTGGGTGCGCGGATGATCGTCGAAGGCGACGGCGGCGTCTTCGATCCCGATCGGGACGTGACGCGCGCGGAGTTCGCCGCCATACTCGCGAGAGGCCTCGGTCTTCGTCTTGAGGCAGGAGCGTCTGCCTACACCGATGTTCGGCCGTCCGACTGGTTCGCGGGCGCGATCGGCGCGGTCCAAACGTACGGCCTCATCGAAGGCTTCGAAGACGGATCTTTCCGGCCGAATGACAAGATGAGCCGGGAGCAGGCGATGACACTGCTCGCCAGAGCGATGTCGATCACCGGGCTGGCTCCGGTCCAGGCGGGCACAGCCGTAGCGGGAACGCTTCAGTCCTATGCGGACGGGCGAGCAGTCTCCGATTGGGCGGCGGACAGCATCGCCGCTTGCCTCAACGCTGGCCTCGTGGGCGGGAGAAGCGATAAGCTGCTGGCGCCCCAAGCGACGGTCACGAGAGCCGAAGCGGCGACGATGATTCAAAGATTGCTGAAGCAGTCCGGACTGATCTAGCTTTCTGTCGAATGCAGCCTTCTGATGCGACGCTTTTATCGCTCCGCCAGCTCTAGCGAGCTTGCGGGGCGATTTTTTATTTCTACTGCAGGCACCGGCCGCTTCGAGGTGCGTTCCGGCTTGACCGGTCGCCTTCGGACGCTTTTGGCGTCTCGCCGGGGAGCGAGCTCCCTATACCCCCAGCTTCCCCCCGCATAAAATCGATAAAAGCCGCCGCCTGGCGGACCGGTTCATCCTCTTCGCGATAGGCAAGACAGATCCGGCGGACGCTGACCTTGCCGGGCAGCTCCCGCAGCACGAGCTCGCCGGACAGCTCCTCCCGGCGCGCGCTGCGCCGCGGCAGAATGCCGATCCCCATGCCGTGCTTGACCGCTTCCTTGATCGTCTCGATCGCGCCGAGCTCCATGCGGATTTGCCAGTTCAAGCCGTTCTCCGCCGCCCATCGTTCGGACAGCCTGCGCGAGGTCGAGCCGCCTTCGTGCACGAGGAACGGCTGGCCCTGTAGGTCCTCGATCCCGATCTCCCCCCGCGGCCAACGGATGAAAAGGCGCGAACGCCAGCGTCAGCGGGTCTTCGCTGAGCGGGATGACGTTGAGCCCGGGGTAGGGCTCCTCGGACAAGGAGACGACGGCGACGTCCACTTCGAAGCTCTCAAGGAGCGCGAGCGCGTCTCCGGCCTGCTTGACGGTCAGCGTCGGCAGCGCCAGCGGATACTGCATCTGGAATTCCGCCAGATAAGCGGGCAGGAAGTAGGTGGCCGGCGTATAGCTGGCCCCGATCTTCAACTTGCCGCGGCCTTGCTCGCGGTAGTCGGTCATCAACTGCGAGGCTTCGTCCAGCAGCGCCGAGATCTTGGCGGCATAAGGGAGCAGCGCTTCGCCCGCATCGGTGAGGCGCACGCGGCCGGCCTGCTTGCGGAACAACGAGATGCCGGCAGATTGCTCGAGCTTTTGCATGTGAAAGGTGACGGTGGGCTGCTTTAAGCCGAGCGCGGAGGCGACCTCCGTGAGGCTGCGGCCGTCCGCGGCTTGCATGAAAATTCGAAGCTGTTGGGGATTCACGGAACGCTCGCCCTCTTTGTTCGTCGGATGCCTGCTCCTGCAAATATAGATTCTATCTATGATTTTATCAATATACATAGACGATATTTAACTTCGATTTGTTATCCGCTTTACGTCATGCTGACAAACCCCCCTTAAAGTGAAGTTATCACGAACGATTACGAGGGGGATATCGAAAAATGAATCTCATGCAGCACCGCAAGCTCGCAGCAATGGCGCTGATCGGCCTGTCTTTGACCGCAGCCGGATGCGGCAACGCGAACAACAATAACGCGGGCGCAGCGGCTGCCACGGCTTCGGAATCTGCCGCGCCGTCGTCCGCAGCGGCATCTCCATCTGCGAGCGCGGAAGCATCGCCGTCCGAAAGCGTAAGCGCATCGACGCCAGCCGGCAACGGCGAGACGCTGACGGTTTACCTCAACGACTTCGACGATATCGTCAAGCCGATGTTCGAAGCCCAAACCGGGTACAAGCTCAACATCGTCAGCGGCAACGGCGCGGAGATCATGTCCCGCATTGAAGCCGAGAAGGGCAATCCCCACTGGGACGTCGTCTGGATGGACGCGATGCCGTCGATCGAGGGTCTGGGTAAAGCGGGGCAACTGCTGGAAGGCTGGGAACCGGCCGCCGCAGCGGACTTGACGGGCTTTGCCAAGACGTTCGTCCCTGCGAACAAAGCGTATTACCCGACCGGCGCGCATGCCGCCGGCGTCATCGTCTACAACACGAAGTCGTTCAGCGCGGCCGACGCGCCGAAGAGCTGGGCGGATCTCGCAGACGCGAAATACAAAGGCACCGTCGGCATGGCAGACCCCGCGGTAGCCGCTCCCGCTTACCCGTTCGTGTCTTGGTTCTTCCAGGACAAAGGAATCGAAGGCGGCAAATCCTACTTTGACGGCGTGTTGAAAAACGGCGCGCACGTGTATCCGAAAAAACCCGAACGTCGCCAAGGCGCTCACGGGCGGCGAGATCAAGGTCGCGGCGCTTCAGGAGAGCAACGCGTACACGCTCAAGAACGACGGCGAGCCGATCGAGATCGTCTGGCCGGAAGAAGGCGCGCCGGCTTCGGTACGCGTAGCGGCGATCCAAAAGAACAGCGAGCATCAAGACGCGGCGAAGGCGTTCGTCGAATTCTTGCTCGATCCCAAAACGCAGCAAGCGCTGATCGACCAAGGCGACGAGAGCTACTTCGAGCCAAGCGTGACGGGCGTTACGGCGAAGGCGGACCGCAATCCGAACGCCAAGCTCGTCGTGGCGGAAGCAGCGTGGGCGGCAGAGCATGAAGCCGAAATCAAGCAATGGTTCGCCGATCGCTCGGTGAAATAAAAATGCGCTTTACGATTTTCGCTCACGGAAGCAGGACGGGCTGGCTGGTGCTGGCCCTTCTTGTTTTGTTGATCATGCTGCCGCTTGCCGCGGTCGTCCTTCAGGTGCTGCTGCCGGGCTTTTTCTTCGGGAGCCGCCAGATCGGCGACCTCTCTCTGCTAGGCGAGATGTTCCGCCGTCCGCTGTGGTATTTGTCGCTCAAAAACACGCTAGTCCTCGGCCTTGGCACGACGGCGATCGGCACGGCGATCGGCGCGGCGCTCGCTACGGCGCGGTCCCGATGGTCGTTCCCGGGGGCGCGGCTGCTCGACGGCGCGGTATGGCTGCTGATCGTGACGCCGTCCTTCATCCTCGCGCAAGGCTGGGTCATGTTCGCTTCGTCGGACGGACTCGCCGCGTCCTGGTTCGGCTGGCATTGGGTCCACGACGCGGTCTTTACGCCCGCGGGCCTGATTACGGTCATGTCTTTAAGCAAGTTTCCGTTCGCTTATCTGGCCGTCTATTCCGCGCTGGAATGGAAGATGGACCGCCTGGGCGAAGCAGGCCGCTTGAACGGCGGCAGCGCCTGGACCGTCTGGCGGACGATCGAGGCGCCGCTGCTGCTGCCCGCCTATTGCTCGGGAGCGCTGCTTGTCTTCATGGACACCGTAGGCGATTTCGGCCTGCCGGCTTCCATCGCGGCCGTATTCCGCTTTCCGACGCTGCCTTATTCGATCTACTCGGCGCTCTACACCTCGCCCATCCGGTTCGATATGGCCGGGGTGCTGTCCTTTTATCTCGTGGTGCTGATCGCGCTGGCGATGAGCGTGCAGTTCTGGGCGCTGCGCCGGGCGCGCTTCGACTTCCTCGGCGGCCGGGCGACGCGGGCCGAGGCCGAACGGCCGCATAAGGGTGCTTGGCTGCTGGCGGGCGGCAACCTCATCCTCCTGGCGATCGCGGTAGGCATTCCCCTAGGCGCCAATCTGCTGACGTCGATTACCCGTCCGGGCAAATCCGGCGGCTCGGCGTTCACGCTGGACCACTACCGGGAGCTGTTCGCGGACGGCGGGCAACTGACGGACGCGCTGCTTCATTCGCTCTCGATCGCGGCGTTCGCCGCCATCGTCGGCCTGTTCGTCGGCCTGCTCGTCGCCTACGTGCTGACCTATTCGAAGTTTAAGCTGAAACGGGCGATCGACGTCATCTCGCTCGTCTCGCTGGCGGTTCCTGGCGTCGTGCTCGGCATCGGCTACATCTTCATCTGGAACCAGGCCTGGCTCGAGCGCATCGGGCTGCTGCTCTACGGCAAGCCGGCCATTCTCGTGTTGGCCGGCGTCGCGGGCGCCATTCCCGTCATCACCCGGATCGTGACGGGCGCGATGGCCAAGGTGCCGCAGGGACTGCTGTCGGCGGCGCAAATGCAGGGCGCTTCGTTTTCGCGCAGAGTGCGGACGATCCTGCTGCCGCTGCTGCGCGGCGCGCTGCTCTCCGCCGCGCTGGCGGCGTTCGGGGCGAGCGTTTTCGACCTGGCGATGACTTCGATTCTGTTCCCGCCTAACTTCATGACATTGCCCGTCGTCATTAACAAAGCGTTCGAAGACCTGAACTTCGGCTACGCCGCCGCCGCGACCTTAACCGGAGGTACGGCCGTCGTCGGACTGATCCTCATCCTGGAGCGATTGTTCAAACCGAAGGAAGCAAGGAGGCCAAGCCATTGAATCCAATCTTAGAGATCCGTGAGCTCCACAAGTCTTACGCGGGCCAGCCTGCGCTTCGGGGCATCGACTTCAGCGTCTCCCGCGGGCAGATCATCAGCGTGCTCGGACCGTCCGGCTGCGGCAAGTCCACGCTGCTTCAGCTCATCGCCGGCCTGCAGCAGCCCGACGGGGGCGAGGTGAGGCTGCGCGGCGAAGCCGTGTCCACCGCTTCGAAGCTCGTGCCTCCCGAGAAGCGGAACATCAACATGGTGTTCCAGGATTATGCCTTGTGGCCGCATATGAGCATTCTCGATAATATTTCGTACGGGTTAAAAAGAAAGAAAGCGTCGTCCGCGGACATTCGAGCCAAGGTCGGGGAGCTGCTGCGTCTTCTGCATTTGGAGCCGTTCGCCGAGCGCCTGCCCGCTCAGCTGTCCGGCGGCCAGCAGCAGCGCGTGGCGATCGCGCGCGCCTTGGCGACGCAGCCCGACCTGCTGCTGCTCGACGAGCCGATGTCCAATCTCGACATGCGGCTTCGCATCGAGATGCGGACGGAGCTGTCTTACCTACTGCGCAAGCTGGGGACGACCGTGTTCCATGTGACGCACGATCCCGAAGAGGCGTTCGCGATGGCGGACCGGCTCGTCATCATGCGCAGCGGCGGCATCGACCAGATCGACCGCCCCGAGGCCTGCTATCGCCGGCCCGCGACGGCGTCGGTCGCTTCGCTGCTCGGCGCGGGCAACCGGCTCGCGGGGCCGATCGCCGAAGGCGGGGCGGCGCCTGCCATCCGTCTGGACGGCGCCTTCGTCGCCGGCCGGACGGCGTCAGATTGGAGCGCACGCGGTCCCGCGGAACCGGCCATCGCGCTGTTCCGGCCGGATGCGGCCGCCTGGGAGACCGAGGACGCCAGGGCTTCCGACCCGGGCGCGGAGGTCGCCGCGGGGGCGGAGGCCGGGATTGCCGACTCCCGCGAGGCCGGATTCTTCGCGGCGCCGGCCTTTAACCGGCTGGCCGCCCGCATCGCGCACAGCGCCTTCGAAGGCAATCGCTGGCGCGTGCTGGCGGAGACAGGGACCGGCGACATGCTTTCCTTATTTCATCATGAGCCTCTGAAGGCGGGCACGCGCGGTTGGCTGCGTTTTCCCGTCGATGAGACCTACTTGTACCCGGCGACTGCCGGCAGCGAAAGGTAGAAGGACTTACATGACCCGCATACTTGTCATCTCGGATATACACGGCCATGCGACAGAGATGCGATCCCTGTTGCGCATGGCCGAATACGCGCCGGGCAGGGATCGCCTGTACCTGCTGGGCGACTTCATCAACCGGGAGCGGGAGAGCTGGCCCGCGCTCAGGGAAGCGATGGCGCTGGTCCGAGAGGGCGCGCGCGCCGTGCTCGGCAATATGGAGCGGTGGCTGCTTGATGCCTCCACGCGCGGAGAAGGTCTGCCTGCGGATGCGGAGGAGCTGAAGTTTCTCAGCGACACGCCCCTGTATTGGCAGGAGGAGGGCTTCCTGTTCGCCCATGCCGGCATCCGTCCGGGATTGCCGCCAGACAAGCAAAGCGCCGCGGATCTGACCGAGATCCGCGGCGAGTTCTGGGCGGACGGCGGCCCGCTTCCTTATACGGTCGTCTTCGGCCATACGCCGACCTTCAAGCTCGGCGCGCCGGCAGGCGAGCTCTGGCTGGGCCGCGACCGCATCGGGATCGACACGGGCGCGAAGCATGGCTGCCGTCTCACGCTCGTCGACCTGACCAACCGGCTGGCTTATTCCTGCGGCGTGGAGCCGGAACGCCAGCCAAGCGAGTGTCGCCTGTCTTCCTGGGCGACCAAGTAAATCGAATATCCAAGCCGCCGAAGTTCCGGCGGCTTTTAGCCATTCCCTCATATCGGCTCTGCCGGCGTCCGTCCTTGCGGCGAAGGCGGCGTCTCCGGGCGCCCCGCGCGCGCGTCCGCGGGATTCACCGCGAAGATCGCGTCCTGCGCGCGATAGATCGAGCGGTTCAGCTTGCTGCGCGCGGCCAGCCGGCCTTCCACGTACTTCAAGCGGTACGTATCCACGACCGCGCCTGATTTGCCTGCCTGCACCAGACGCGACAGGCCGACCGGGATGCCCGCGTCTTGTCTGTACACGGTGCGGGGCGGAAGATCCTTTACGCGCACCGTTTCAAGCTCATACCTCACGTTGTCGGCCATCGTGCCGAACAGCTTGACCGTCAGCCTTTTATCTCGAACCGAGGCCCTGATTAACAGCCGTTTACCCGTGTCGTTGCGAAACCGGAAGTTAATCGACCCCCTCCGCGAAAGTCGCGTCCATGCCTTGCGGCAAATAATTCACGGGGGAGCGAGTGGTTGCGCCGCTCGACGATCTGGAGACCCGAGGCGCGAAGAACCGCATTGTAAAGCGTGCTGGACACCTGGCAGATGCCGCCGCCGATGCCCGGAACGAGCTTGCCCTTCAGGATGACAGGAGCCGCCCGGTAGCCGTAATCCCGCCGTGCCTTGGCGACGACGGCGCCGTAATCGAACGTCTCGCCCGGCAGGAGCATCGTGCCGTCCAAAGCGTCGGCAGTAGCCTTGACGTTATGGATGCGGCCTTCGCCGCTCGCCGCGAATGAGGTCGAAAACTCCGCGATCTTGCGCGCGATCCCTTGTGCCTGCAGCGAAGCCGTCGTAATCTCAGGCTTCACTTGAACGACAGGCAGACGAAACTCGATCAGCAGCGGCCCGCCGGCGGAAGCCGGCGTCTTGCTCAATGCATGGGGGGGCATGCTTTTTAAAAGCAGCCAGCAGCGAAGGGATGTCCAGCGTCTCGCCGGGCGTTTCGGGCGAATAGACGACTCGATCGAATGCGTCGATCGAACGAACCGAGTCGATCGGCTGCTTTTCCGCGAGCGCTCCCCACATCGCTTCCGCTTTTTCCGCGAACGTCTCCTCGTCCCAGACGGTTTCGATCGAAAAGCGCTTCGCGATCGCCCGCCCGGCCGCACGGCGATTCAGCCATCCTGCGTCGCGATATCGCGCGATTGCCCGTATGGCTTCCTCCGCGTTCAGCTGGAGTCCAAGCTCGCGCCAAGTCGGCGCAGCCTCGGACGATTTTTGAGCAGGGGAGGCTTCCGCAGGCCCGGTAATCAGCCTCACACGCCCGTCCAACGCGGCTCCGATCCGCGTCCGCACCGTGGCGATCGCGGTATTCGCGCGCATGCCGCCAAGATTCAAGCCGCCTATCACGACGCCGTGGGGCAGCGAGCGGGACTGCCTTTCGGCGCGCTTTGTCGCCAACTCTACGGCCGTATCCTCGGCATTCGCTCCAAGGACGGCCGCTTCAACGGCGGCGATTCGCGCATCGCCGGCTTTAAAGGCTGACAGCAGCGTGTAGCCAGCGGCCTCCGCATGCCCGGTTGCCGTCGTCCCGGCGGTCATGCCGACAGCAAGCGCGAGCGCGGCGGCCGCAATCCGAACGGTTCGTTTGTCCATTTTTCGGCATTCCTCCTTCCGTCGAGCGCACGTGTGCTTAGGATTCCCTCCAGATTAAAAATTTCTCAAAATAACGAAAAACGACAAAAACGCATGCCGAAAGAGGCGCGAATACGCGTCTGGCGGCCAGATAAAGCTCGACAAATAAAGGATTTGCCGGCAAGATGTCGAAGTACCATTAGTCTGCGGAACTTTAGCCTTTTCACGGGAAGCGTCTCCCGGAACGTATATATGCACCGGCTGTTCAACAAAGAAACAGGATGTGATCGCGTGATCGAAATGCACGACATATGGAAGACCTATCCGGACGGCACGCCCGCCCTGCAAGGCATAAACATCGTGATCGACCGCAACGAGTTCGTCTACGTCGTCGGCCCGTCGGGCGCCGGCAAGTCGACGTTCATGAAGCTGATCTATCGCGAGGAAGTGCCGACCAAGGGCCAGCTGTCCGTCAACGGATTCAATATAGGCAAGCTGAAGCAACGCAAGATTCCTTACGTTCGCCGCAATATCGGCGTCGTATTCCAAGATTTCCGCCTGCTCCCCAAACTATCCGTTTACGAAAACGTCGCCTTCGCGATGGAGGTCGTCGAATCGCCGAAGCGGCAGATTCGCCGCCGCACGATGGAAGTGCTGGAGCTCGTGGGGCTTAAGCACAAAGCGAGCAGCCTGCCCGCCCAGCTGTCCGGCGGCGAGCAGCAACGCGTCGCGATCGCCAGAGCCATCGTCAACAGTCCCTCAGTCATCGTGGCGGACGAACCTACCGGCAACCTCGATCCCGAGACCTCGTGGGGGATCATGAAGCTGCTCGAAGAGATCAATTTCCGCGGCACCACCATCGTCATGGCTACCCACAACAAAGAAATCGTCAACACCCTCCGCAAGCGGGTCATCGCGATCGAACGGGGCACCATCGTGCGGGACCAGCAGAGAGGGGATTACGGCTATGAAGTTTAGCACCCTCGTGCGCCACATCCGCGAAGGTGTCAAGAACGTCTTCCGCAACGGCTGGATGTCGTTCGCTTCGATCGGATCGATCGTCGTGTCGCTGTTCGTGCTGGGCGTGTTCATGCTCCTCGCGCTCAACGTGAACCAGTGGGCCGACCAATTCGACAGCCAGGTTCAAGTCAACGTTTACCTCGAGTCGGAGATCGGACAATCCAAGATCGACGAGCTGAAGACGCGTATCGGCAACATCGCGGAGGTCAAACAAGTGACTTTCGTCTCCAAGGAAGAGGGGCTCGAGAAGCTCCGCGAGGACCTGGACGAGGACGTAAAGGGCGCGCTCGACGGCTATAAGGACTCGAATCCGCTCCCGGATTCGTTCGAGGTCGAACTGTTCGACGCCCAGCAGGTGTCTTACGTCGCCAAGCAGATTCTGGCGTTTAATGAGACGGACGCGGACAAGCCGATCATTAGCGTCAAGTACGGACAAGGCTACGTCGAAAAGCTGTTCCGCATCACGAACGCCGTGCGCAACGTCGGTCTCGTCGTCGTCGCCGGACTTGCGGTCATGGCGATGTTCCTCATCTCCACGACGATCAAGATGACGATTCTGGCGCGCCGCAGAGAGATCGGCATCATGAAGCTTGTCGGCGCCACGAATAATTTTATCCGCTGGCCGTTTTTTATCGAAGGAATCGTCATCGGACTTGCGGGCTCCGGCATTACGACGGCGCTGCTGCTATACGGGTATTCCCAATTGATCGCGTCGACGCATTACAACATGGGCCTCATGATGATCGAGGTCGTCGACATGAACAAAGTCGGCTGGCTCGTCGGCGGCACGCTCGTCGCGCTCGGCACGTTGATCGGCGTCTGGGGCAGCGTCGTTTCCGTTCGCAAGCATTTGAAGGTGTAGCTCTTGCCGTTCATGCTCAGATGATGGAGGAGAACATGGGTGAATAGAAGATTGATCGCGGTATTGGTCATGCTGCTGGGCGTCGTATTCCTCGTTCGGCCGTACGAGAGCCACGCCGAGACGCAGATGCAGAAGATCGAGCGGCAGCTCAAGGAGATCCAAGCCCAAATGAACGCCGCCGCAGAAAATAAAAAGGAAGCCGAGCGTCGGAGCGAGGACCTGACGAATAAAAAAGGCGCTTGTCAAGACGGACATGTTTACGCTGCTCAAGCAGATTCAGCAGACGTCGGATCAGCTCGACGCGACGCAGGCCAAGATCGACGCCGCTGAAGCCAAGCTGCTCAAGACGACGTCCGAGCTCGAGTCCGCCGAAGCCTCCAGGCAGAGCCGGGACGAGCAGCTTAGGGACCGCATCCGGCTTATATACATGAACGGCTCCGTCTCTTATCTCGACGTGCTGCTGAGCTCCAAGAGCTTCTCTGACTTCGTCGGCCGGTTTCAGTCGCTGCAATCCATCATGGAGCAGGATAAAGAAGTGCTGTCGCAGACCGAGAGCTACAAAGCGCTTGTCGCCGACAAGAAGGCGCAGGTCGAATTAGACCTGACTTCGGTCAAAAAGCTGTACAGCGACATGGCCGACAAAAAGGCCGAGCTTCAGGACCAGGAAAAAGAAAAAGAAGTGCTCGTAGCGAGCATCAATCAAAAGATCGAAGAAACCGAGGACATCAGCGAAGAAGCCGAAGCCGCGTTGATGGAGTTCGGCAAAAAGTACTCGAAGCTGTTGGAGCAGAAAAAGCAGCTGAAAACTTACTATACCGGCGGTAAGTTGGGACTTCCGCTGAAGCGGGAATACCGTCTGTCCTCGCCGTTCGGCTACCGGACGCATCCCGTGACCGGACAGAGAAACAAGCTTCACACGGGCATGGACATGGCCGTACCGGAAGGAACGGCGGTCTACGCGGCGGAATCGGGCACCGTCATCGTCGCCCAGTCGTGGAGCGGCTACGGCAACTGTATCATCATCAACCATGGCGGCGGCCTCTGGACGCTATACGGCCACTTGAAGCCGGGCGGGATCCTCGTGGAAAAGGGCGAGACCGTCAAGCGCGGCGAAAAGATCGGTCTCGTCGGCATGACCGGTACCGCTACCGGCTACCATCTGCACTTCGAGGTTCGCAAAGACGGCACGCCGGTCAATCCCGCGCCGTATCTCAAATAAATAACAGCCTCGGCTCAGCCGTCTCAAGGTGCCGCCTACCCTTCCAGTGGGCAGCCCGGGGCGGCTGTTGCATTTTCGGGCGTTTGTACGGTATCCCTTTCGAACAGGCGGGGGGATGATTAGCAAGAGACAAGGGGGGCGTGATGTTAGAACGGCATCCCTCTTCATCAGGAATGATGGGATACGTAAAAGTGTGTTGATCAAGACATTTGAACGGTATCCCCTTCGAACAGGAGGCTTGGATTCCCGCAACGAACCGAAGTTCAGTCTTTAAACGGTATCCCCTTCAGTCAGATTAAAAGTTTATCATGCGGTACCGGTGACCTCCACGTTCTATCCCCTTCGTCCAGGATGCTTAAGCGATCATATAAAGAGGCAGTAGACGCGCATTGGCGCCTCCGGTCAACGCTTTACCTGCGCGAAGGGGATATCGTTAAAACGGAAAAAACAGCGCATGATGACAAGGTTGTTCCATTATTTGTAAATCTCGAAAAGGAAGACCGGCAGGATTTAAACTTCCGTCTGTCGAATACGTATGGTCGGCATACATACCGGATTACGAAAACGAAAGGCGGGATTCGTCTTGGATCTGACGATCGATTGGTTGCGGTTGGCGGGCGAGAGTATCGGCGTCCTGTTCCTATCGCCTTTTCTTTATATAGCGCTCGCGATGGTCTGGTGGCATTCGCGCCAGAGCAACGTACTGCAACGCAGATTGTTCCATGTCAGGCTGCGAGGAACGCTGCCGATGACAGCGGCTCGTATCGTCGCGGGTTTCGTCGCGGGCTTTGCATTGTCCGCGCTCGGGTTTGCCGCTGGCGCACAGTTGACGGCCTCTACGCTCGTGTGCGTCTGGGCTGCGACGTTCGTGCTCGCCTTATTCAAGCTGCGATACGTTTGTCTCGCTTACGCGGCCGGCGCGCTTACCGTTGTTCAGACAGTCCTGTCATGGACGGGCATACCCGATGGAGACGCTGCGATTAACCGGGTCTGGCAAGCGGTGAACGATATAGATGGTCCGTCACTGCTGTTCTTGGCCGGCTTGCTGCATATTGCGGAAGCGCTTCTCGTGCGGCTGCAGGGCTCGCGTTATGCTACCCCGTTGTTCCTCGAAGGCAAACGCGGCAAACCGATCGGCGCCTATTCGCTGTCCGGTCTCTGGCCCGTGCCGCTTCTATGGCTTGTGCCAGCGACTAGTAACAATGGGCTGGCGCTGACGTGGACGCCGTTGTTCGGCATGGACGGCGGTCCTGCGATGACCGTAGCCGGTTGGACGTTAGCGGCTTTCCCGGTGCTGATCGGATTTACGGACCGGACGGCGACGCGTTGGCCCGAAACCAAGGCGAAGGAAATGGCTGGCGGCCTCTTGGTTTACGGGCTGGCGATTGCGGCGCTTGCAGCCGGCGCAGCGTTTTGGGGACCGCTTACGATCGTGGCCGGATTGGCGGCTTTCATTTTGCACGAAGGTCTGCTTTTTTTGGGGAAGATTGCGCGAGCGGGGGGCATCACCCCGTCTACGTGCAAGACGGCAGAGGCGTCGTCATCCTCGCCGTCCTTCCCGGCACGCCGGCGTTCGAGATGGGCTTAATCGCGGGCGAAACGGTAAGCAAGGCCAACGGCGTTCGGGTACGAAGCAAGGAAGAGCTTCACGCGGCGTTGCAGCTTCAGCCGGCGTTTACGAAGCTAGAGGTGCTCAATCGCGACGGAAACGTGAAGTTTGCTCAGCGGGCAAGGTACGCCGGAGAGCACCATCAGCTTGGGCTGATTCTTGCGCCGGATGAGGATGCTGAATATGTCGCGGCACCGCGATCGTCCTCGTTGAGACAAGGATTGCGGTTAGCCGGCGCGAGACTGCGCGGAGAGGGCGCTCGCAGAAATTTCGGCGGTTCTGAAGAGGCCGCAGCATTGGAGAGCGGACCGCAGCCCGAGAAAACCGGGGGGATCGGGGAAGGGCGTGCTTGCTTTGACAGCCGGTGCGCCGGTTACGGAGACGACAGGTGAACGTGATGAGGCAGCAGAGAAGGCCTACGAAGCTAATCTGACCGTGGCTCCAAAGACCGTGGCTCCAAAGACCGTGCCTGAAGGCCTGCCTCCGCGCAGCGGGCGGCGCAAGTAAAGAGCTGGCCCAGCATACGTTCAGCATTTTTTTGAAAATCAAATTTGACAGTCCATCTGTTGTTCGTTAATATGGATGGGATTCGTCCTCTAGGGTTCCGGGACGGCTTCGGCCGGCTGTCTGGTCCAAGGGAGGGCGCGCGCTGCCGAATGCGGCAGGCGTCACGGAGGGACAAAAGCCCGGGAGTATCAGAATGCAAGGTCAGGCGCGACATTCGCGCCGTGCACCGTGCATGCCGATGCTTTCGGGCTTTTTTTGCATCTTGGCACAAGGAGAGGGGATCGACGATGACAAAATACTGGACGTTGCTGATCGCAGCCGGCGTGACGGAAGTGGGCTGGGTGTCGGGCTTGAAGCACGCTTCGAATTGGTGGGAATGGCTGCTTACGGCAGTCGCATTAGCTTTTTCATTTTGGAGCCTAATGGAAGTGACGCGCGTACTGCCGATCGGTACGGCCTACGCTGCATTCACGGGGATCGGCGCCGCAGGGACGGTGATCGGGGAAGCCGTCTTTTTCGAAGGCGCACTCAATGCGGCTAAGCTAGCGCTTGTCGCGCTCATGATCGTCGGCATCGTCGGCTTAAAAGCGACCTCCGGTCCTAAGTCAAAATCGGATGTTGAGGCAGGGGGGACGAACTAATGGCTTGGATATATTTAGTTTGCGCGGGCCTGTTCGAAGTAGCGGGGGCGGTCGGTTTAAATCGCTGGAGCAGCCGCAGGGACGCATGGGGACTTATTATCATCTGCGTGAGCTTCTTGTTCAGCTTCAGCCTGCTGACGGCCGCGATGCAGGATATCTCGATGGGTACGGCTTACGCGGTGTGGACGGGCATCGGATCGGTTGGCGCGACCGTGCTCGGTATGATTTTTTACGGCGAATCTCGACAGGCTTCTAGGCTGTTTTTCCTTGCGCTTGTTATTGCAGCCGCGGTGGGCTTGAAGTTAATCGGAGAATAAATACCGCCCTGCTCCCAGGCAGGGCGGTATTTATTTATTGGGGTGTTTGCTGGGTACTTGCATACCACAGCACGATCGCCCCGACGACTGCCAGGCACGCCAGCGCGAAAAACGTAATTTTCCAAGCGCTGCGCGGCGCGGTGCCGGAGACGAGGCCGGTCTGGCCGTTGACCATGAATCGGTAGGGCTTGGATTTGTAGTTGTAGCTGGCGTTCCAGACCGGCAGCAAGAGATGCTTGAACGTGCGGTTGAAGTAGTCGGTATCGACGTTCAACGAGCGCACCTCGTCTCCGCCGATCTCGGCGCGAATATCGCCGCGCAGCGCGTCGTCGATTCGCTCCCGCGCTTCCTCCCAACCCTGCGAACGGTTGACGGAATAGCGCTCGGCGATGTAGCCGCTCAAATAATCGGGCTTATAGCCGAGCAGTCCGCCAAGCTCGAAGTTGCCCAGGCGCTCCAGCAGCTTGGCGTCGTATTGGCCGGAGGCTGGGACCAACACATCGTTGAAGAATCGGTCGTAATCTCCGCTCACCCGATGCCAGACCGTGTAGCGCTCCTGCTCGGTATAGGTCTCCGTTTTCCCGTTCACGACGCGCGTCCTGGTCACGGTCCGATAGTGATGATCGCCGCGTTCGGCGGTGTACGCGGAAGAGGTGTCCGCATCGTACGTCCAATACGGAATATAGATACCGGACAAGCGAGCGCTCGTATTTTCCCGTTTGAAGGCGCCGGGAAGAAACCAGCGTTTCTTTTTCCATGCCCGGAAGGCGGCCGTCGCGTCGTCTTTGTCGACTTGAAACGGGATGAGCGATTCGGGCCTTATATTCGCTGCAGCGGGCTGAGGCAGCACCTTCGGCGAGCCGCAAAACGGGCACAAGGTGGCCGTCTGCAAGGCAGGTATCAGACTTTCCCCGCCGCAGGTCTCGCATTTGATCGTCTGCTGCGCTAAGCCCCAGTCCGTATCCGCTTCTTGTTGCATGCCGTCGTCAAGCGCATGCTCCTGCGGAAGCGCGGTGTCCGAGTCGATCGCTTGCAACCTGCCGCAATATTGGCACTTCAGCTGCTGGCTGTCCGCGTCGAACAGCATCGCTCCGCCGCAGCTCGCGCAGGGAAACTGTATGGCTTCCATCGCTTCGTTCGCGTCTTTCGCCATTCCGTTCTACACCTTCGTTCCGCAGTTGGAGCAAAACTTCGCGTTAGGCGCGAGCGGTTGCCCGCACTCCGAACAGAACTTTTCGCCGGCGCCGTGCCGCCGCCGTCCGAGGCGACGCCGCCGACTTGCGCGGCACGTTCGCTTGCGGCGGCCCCGCTGCCAGGAGCGGTAGTTCCTGCACCTGAACCTGGACCTGGACCTGCACCTGCGCCTGAGCCTCCGCCGGCATTCGCCGCGTTCTGCTGCTCGTTTTGCCGCATCATTTGGCTCATCGCCTGGCCCATGGCCATACCTGCACCCAAGCCGATACCCGTGCCCGCCGAACCGTCGGCCGGGTTGTTCGCCGCCTCGCGTAGCGCTTCGGCCGTCTGATACTTCATGTACTGATCGAGGTTACCCGCGATATTCATCGACGACCTGCGGTCGATCGTCTTCTCGACCTCCTCGGGCAGCGAGATGTTCTCGATCGTGAGGGCGGTCAGCCAGAGGCCCATCGCCATGAAGTGCGATTGGAGCTTGTCTGCTGCGGCACGGCTCAGCTCGTCGTACGAAGCGGCCAGGTCGATGACCGGAATCTTCGACTCGCCCAGCAAATCGCTCACGCCGGAGACGATGACAGACTTGAGGTAGCCTGCCACGTTTTCCGCCGAAAAGTCCTGCTGCGTCCCGAAGATCTCCTTCAAGAACAGCGCGGGGTCGTTCACCTTGAGTGCGTAGTTTCCGAAACCCCGTAAGCGTACCATTCCGAACTCCGCGTCGCGCATGATGACTGGATTTGTCGTGCCCCACTTCAGCTGCGTGAAATTGCGCGTACTCACGAAGAACACATCGGCTTTGAAGGGCGAGTTGAAGCCGTATTTCCAAGACTTCAGCGCTGTAAGCACCGGCATGTTCTGCGTGCTCAGCGTGTAAGTGCCCGGACCGAAAACGTCGGCGATCTGGCCTTCGTTGACGAAGACGGCAGCTTGCGATTCGCGCACGACGAGCTTCGCGCCCATCTTAATGGCGTTGTCGTAGACGGGAAAGCGGTATACCATCGAACTGGTATCGTCCAGCCATTCGATGACCTCGATGAACTGGCCCTTGATGAAGTCGAACAATCCCATATTCAGCCTCCGTTCGATGTCGTTTGCTTTCATTATAAGCTTTATTTTCAGTTCGTTCGATAAAATGTTGTTATAATGAAACCAACAAGCGCGCAAGCGCAGCAGGTTGATGCGGGAGGAAGTTATGTCTAAAATCGTTCAGGCGCAATTCGATACGACGGAGAGAGACCTCGTCGCGTTGAATACGCGGCATTTTTACAGCAGTCCCGGCTTTGTTTTCTTTATGCTCGTATGCGGGGCGAATTTCATTTACATGGCGCTCGCGGTTATGAAGGAAGGATGGGGGGCGGCGGATCATTTTCATTTCCTCCAATGGCTGCTGCTGGCCTTCGGGCTGTTCATCCCGGCGTCCTCTTATCTTAGAGCGGTGCAAGCGATAAAAAAGGCGTTTTGTGACAGAGCAACGGCAGTACGAGTTTGACGAGTCCGGCTTCCGTTATCGCACGCCGTCCGCGCAAGGGCAGGTCGCCTGGAAGGACGTTCGGCGGTTTACGATCGGTCGCCGTATGATCGTCCTGTACGTGGGCCAGAAGGGCGTGAGCCTCATTCCCGCACGAAGTCTATCCAGCAAAGAGGACTTGGCGCAAGTGAAAAGCTGGATCCTGCAACAGGTGAGCCCGCCAATCGTGCGCCGCGCTGCAAGAAACCGCATGCTGCTATACGTGGGCATCGCGGCCGCCATTATCGTCGCAGTCGCGCTAGCGTTTGCCTAGATGGGATTCGAACGATAGCTTCGAAAAAACAGAAGCCTCCGCAGCATTCGCTGAAGGAGGCTTTCGCGTTTTTAATGTTTGGCCGCTAACTGGACGGATCCTTCCGGCTGCCGCACCACGAGAATCTCTACGCGCCGGTTTTTTTGACGGTTAGCCTCGGTATCGTTCGCGGCGACGGGACGCGTATCCGCGTAGCCGGCGATTTCAAATATTTTTTCCGGCAGCTTGCGCGTATCGACGAAGTACCGGAGGACGGACAGCGCGCGGCCCGACGACAAGCCCCAGTTGTCCTGAAACGCAGATCCCGGCTGAATCGGAAGATTATCCGTATGGCCCTGGATGGAGATCGTCGTGTCCAACTTCGTAAATAAACTCGACAGCTTGTCCAAGGCGGGCCTTGCATCCGGTTTAAGATCGGCCTTGCCGAGATCGAACAGGAATTTGTCGGAAAGGCGAATCGAGATGCCCTGCGGCGTGTCTCCGACAAAGACTTCCTGCTGCAGCTTATTTTCCTTTACGTATGTCTCGATGACCTTTAGCAAGTCCTGCAACGCCTGTTCCCGTCTTCTGGCAATCTCCGCGTCAAGCGAGGCGTTCGCGTCCGCGGAAGGACTAGGGGACGCTGATGCGGATGGCGCGGGATCCGGGTGCTTGGACACGTCGTCGCTGCCTTGAATGCCGGTGCCCATCTCGATGATGCTGTCCGCCCGGTTGAACTCCAGCTGGAGCGACTTCGCCAGCGTATCGTATTTCTTGATATCGATCTGGCTCATCGCGTACATAATGATAAAAAAAGATCAGCAGCAAAGTAATCAGGTCCGCATATGTGATCAGCCAGCGGTCATGGTTCTCATGCGCGCTTCGGCTGCGTCTGCTCCGTTTGCGCGCCATCTTCGCTCTCCTCCTTTTTCCGGTCGAACGACAGCGACTCCGTATGCATGAAGGCAGTCAGCTTCTTGCGGATGAGCGCCGGATTCTCGCCGGCTTGAATCGCGAGGATGCCTTCCAGCATCATTTCCGTGAACTGCACCGTCTCCGTCGCGCGGATGCGTATCTTGGACGCGATGGGCAGGTAGAGAATGTTCGCGGAGGCAACCCCGTAAAGCGTGGCGGTAAACGCGACCGCAATCGCAGGCCCGAGCGAGCCGGGATCCGCAAGATTGCTTAGCACGTGGATCAAGCCCATAACGGTGCCGATGATGCCCATCGTCGGCGCATACCCGCCGGCAGATTCGAATATTTTCGCCTGATTTTCCATCCGCTGCTCGATGGCATCGATCTCGAACTCGAGGATTTGCCTGCTGAGCTCGGGATCGGTGCCGTCGACGACAATTTGCAGACCGCTTTGGATAAAAGGGTCAGGGTGCTCCACGAGTTTGTTTTCGAGGGATAGCACGCCTTCGCGGCGAGCGATCGTGGCCAGTTCGACGAGCTCGTCGATGCGGGAAGCCGTCTCCAGTGCGCCTGGCCTGAAGGCCGTCTTCAACGATTCTGGAATCTGGCGGAGCCGGGATGCCGGAAAGCTGATGGCGACGGCTGCGAACGTGCCTCCGAATACGATCAGCAGCGCCGTTTTCTCCACGAGCCCCTCCCAATGCCCGCCTTCCCATAAAAATCCGCCTATCAACGCGGCAAGGGCCGCCAATATGCCCCATGACGTCGTCTGATCCATGCGCTGCTTCATGCAGCTTCACTCCTTTGACTGGTTTCCGGGAACCCGATATAATGAATGAGAACACATATTCGGACTCGCTGGAAGGGATATCCTGTTTATCGGTCGGATGAAGCAGGGTACGATATAGGACTTTGGTCTACAAGACGCGGAGGTGGGCTTAGACATGGCAGTACCGTCCGGATTCAAGCTGCAATCGGAATACGAACCGCAAGGAGACCAGCCGGAAGCGATCCGTCAGCTGGTCGCCGGCATTAATGAGGGAAAGCGGCATCAGACGCTGCTCGGCGCGACGGGGACGGGCAAGACGTTCACGGTCGCGCAGACGATCGCCAAGGTGAACAAGCCCACGCTGGTCATCGCGCACAATAAGACGCTGGCGGCGCAGCTGTGCAGCGAATTCAAGGAGTTTTTTCCGGAAAATGCCGTCGAGTACTTCGTCAGCTATTACGATTACTATCAACCGGAGGCGTATATCCCGTCCTCGGACACTTATATTGAGAAGGACTCCAGCATCAACGACGAGATCGACAAGCTCCGCCACTCCGCGACCTCGGCGCTCTTCGAGCGTCGCGACGTCATTATCGTCGCGAGCGTATCGTGCATTTACGGTCTCGGTTCTCCGGAGGAGTACCGGGACCTTCGTCTGAGCTTGCGCGTGGGGATGGAGAAATCGCGCAACGCGATCCTGCACAAGCTGGTCGACATCCAATATCAGCGCAACGATATGAACTTCACGCGCGGGACGTTTCGCGTACGCGGCGACGTCGTCGAGATCTTCCCGGTATCGGTCGGCGACCGCGCCATCCGGGTGGAGATGTTCGGCGACGAGATCGAGCGGATCACCGAGATCGACGTCCTCACGGGCGAGATCATCGGCTCGCGCGAGCATGTCTCGATCTTCCCGGCGTCTCACTTCGTGACCGCAGAAGAGAAGATGAAGGTCGCGCTGGTCAACATCGAGCGCGAACTCGAAGAGCGCCTCGCCGAACTGCGCGAGCAAGGCAAGCTGCTTGAAGCGCAGCGTCTGGAGCAGCGCACGCGTTACGACCTCGAGATGATGGCGGAGATGGGGTTCTGCTCCGGCATCGAGAACTACTCGGGCCCGCTCACGTTCCGCGAGCGAGGAGCCACGCCGTATACGTTGATGGACTTCTTCCCGGACGACTACCTTATCGTCATTGACGAGTCCCACGTCACGCTTCCGCAGGTACGGGCCATGTACAACGGCGACCAGGCACGCAAGACGGTGCTCGTCGACCACGGCTTCCGGCTCCCTTCGGCGAAAGACAACCGTCCGCTGCGCTTCGAAGAGTTTGAGGGCAAAGCCAAGCAGCTCGTCTACGTATCGGCGACGCCCGGCCCTTACGAGCTCGAGAACTGCCCGACCATGGTGCAGCAGATCATCCGTCCGACTGGGCTCGTCGATCCGATCATCGAGGTGCGTCCGACCAAGGGACAGATCGACGATCTGCTAGGGGGAGATTCGAACTCGCATCGAACGCGACGAGCGCGTGCTCGTGACGACGCTCACCAAGAAGATGTCGGAGGATCTAACCGACTACATGAAGGAAGTCGGCATCAAGGTTCGCTATTTGCACTCCGACATCAAGACGCTGGAGCGGATGTCGATTCTGCGCGACCTGCGGATCGGCACGTTCGACGTGCTGGTCGGCATCAACCTCCTGCGGGAGGGGCTGGATTTGCCCGAAGTCACGTTGGTCGCCATCCTCGACGCCGATAAAGAAGGCTTTCTGCGCGCCGAACGTTCGCTGATCCAGACGATCGGCCGGGCCGCGCGCAATAGCGAAGGCAGGGTCATCATGTACGGGGACAAAATCACGGATTCGATGGCCAAGGCGATCGGAGAGACCGAACGCCGCCGCGCGATCCAAACGGCGTACAACGAGAAGCATGGCATCACCCCGCAGACCATCCGCAAAAAAAGTGCGCGACGTCATCGAGGCGACGAAGGTCGCCGAACAGAAGAGCGCTTATCTGACCGGTCTCGAGGACGTCGACAAACTGTCCAAGAAGGACCGTCAGTCCGTCATCAACCGCCTGGAGGCCGAGATGAAGGACGCCGCCAAGAACCTCCAATTCGAACGCGCTGCTGAGCTTCGCGACGCGCTGATGGAACTCAAGGCAAGTCTATAAAGCTAGCTGCGCAATCCTTGCCGGGATCTCTAATCCTGGCAAGGATTTTTTGATTTGTAGGCACTAGGCTGAACTAGGCAGCTACGAGGCGTTATAATGACTTTTCGCGTTTCAACGATATCCCTTTCGGACAGGGAGCGTGATGACTTGAATACGTTTCAACGATATCCCCTTCACTCAGGAATGGCGCTGGAGATGCAGTTGTAATACATATATCCCAAAGATCAGATATCCCAAAGATCAGGTTACAAAATGACGCTTTAAACAAATGGATCCATATGATAAAATAAGAACAAATGTTCCCTTTTGGTGAATTGGAGGATGACCTTTTTTGCGTTCAACTTACGAGCAGATGCCGACCTTTCAGGAGGAAGCCTGTGAACTGGCTTTGTTCCAGGCCAAGTGGCCCAGCGGCTTTCGCTGTCCCCGTTGCGACGAATCCGCATGTTACCGCATCGCTTCCCGAAGCAAGAGGCTCTACGAGTGCCGCGCCTGCCACCATCAAACCTCGCTGACTGCAGGGACGATCATGGAGGGGACGCGCACGCCGCTCGTAAAGTGGTTCAGCGCTTTATATTTGATGCAAAAGGGGATCTCCGCTACGCTGTTGGCAGAGGTTATTCAAGTGACCTACAAGACGGCTTGGCTTATCAACCATAAGCTTAGGCATGCCATTCAATTGTGGGACGAATCGAGGCCATTAAGAGGAGAACTGCGATTATACGGCGATTTTTATGCGCGTCCGGTCATGAGCGGGGTTTTTGATCCGCCCGATCAACGAGATCAACCGGCAATCGTAGGTGCTTCAATCGATCCGGAATCCGGCGAGGTTGCAGAAGTTAAGATTAAACGAGTGCCGCATGCTGAATTTAGACGGCGTTTATATGGTGTGGAGTCCTATGGCACTTTCCTGTGGCGCCATGTGACGGATGTAAAATCCGAAGTCCAAAACATCGAAATCGTTAGACAAAGCGATCGCGAGGGAGTAACGGAGCTCGGTTTGATTTGGCGCGGGGTTATCGGTTGGCTGGCCAGAACGTTCGGCGGAATCGGCCCCAAGCATCTGCAGGCTTATCTTGATGAATATTGTTTTCGTATCAACGCACGTTCGGATGGCTTCGGCACGCTTTTATCTTTATGCGGCATGACTCGGACCGTGACGCTTCGCGGACTAGTAAACAAAAGGAGAACTGTTCGATCTGTTAGATGGACGAAATTAGCTAACTTTAAGCAGCAAATGAGCGGATTCCAGGTTTCTTAACAACGGTTCAAGTTGAAAGATTGCCCTTGTTGTATCTTCTTTAAGCGCTGACCTGGATTCTTGGATTGCTAATTTGTGAATCTGAGAGTGGTAAGTGTTGTCGGCGACCTGATCGAGAGGGATAGCGTTATAAAAGGGAGGGAGGAACGATGGATTAGTTTGCTGTGCTGGGTGGACTCCTGGGGAAGCGTATGAGCTGTTGCTGTTTAGTTAGAACAACGATTGCCTGATCGAAGGGGATAACGTTGAAATGGTCCGAAAAGAGAGCTGTTTGGGTCGGGGGGCGGCCGAATCGGTGTAAGGACCAAATGAGCAGCGCTCTCCAAGAACGCCGTGCCTTGGTGGGATTTCCATTTGCGAACCAGTTCATCGGCAAGTATAATGAGATGAGAACACATATTCTTATGTGATGGAACGTGAACGGAGGCGGCGCGGAGAGCGAGCCCAGGCCGTTAACGACAGGAGGCTGTACGTTTTGGGAAGCGATCAGATCGTCATTAAGGGCGCCCGCGCCCACAATCTGAAAAATATCGATGTGACCATTCCGCGCGACAAGTTCGTCGTGCTGACCGGTCTTAGCGGTTCGGGCAAGTCCTCGCTCGCGTTCGATACGATATATGCCGAGGGGCAGCGTCGGTACGTGGAGTCGCTTTCCGCGTATGCGCGCCAGTTCCTGGGGCAAATGGACAAGCCGGACGTCGACTCGATCGAAGGGCTCTCGCCGGCCATCTCGATCGACCAGAAGACGACCAGCCGCAATCCGCGGTCGACCGTCGGCACCGTGACCGAGATTTACGATTATCTGCGTCTTCTGTATGCGCGCATCGGGAAGCCGCATTGCCCGGAGCACGGCATCGAGATTACGTCGCAGACGGTCGAGCAGATGGTCGACCGGATCATGGAGTACCCAGAGCGTACGCGCTTGCAGATTCTGGCACCGATCGTGTCGGGCCGCAAGGGCGAACATACGAAGCTATTGGCCGATATTCAGAAGCAAGGCTTTGTTCGCGTACGCGTGAATGGCGAGATCATGGATCTGTCCGAACCGATCGAGCTGGAGAAGAACAAGAAACACTCGATCGAGGTCGTCATCGACCGGATCGTCGTGAAGGAAGACGTCGCGACGCGTCTGGCGGACTCGCTCGAGACAGGGCTTAAGCTGTCAGGCGGACAGATCATCGTGGACATCATCGACAAGGAAGAGCTGATGTTCAATTCTCATCTGGCTTGCCCCGTGTGCGGGTTTTCGATGGGCGAGCTGGAGCCGCGGCTTTTCTCCTTTAACTCGCCTTTCGGCGCTTGTCCGGATTGCGACGGGCTCGGCGTGAAGATGGTCGTCGATCCCGACCTGCTGCTCCACGACAAGAGCAAGAGCATCGAGCAGGGAGCTTTTTCCGCTTGGGCGGGGAGCACGTCGACCTATTATCCGCAGTTCCTCGCTGCGGTGTGCAGTCATTACAAGATCCCGACGAAGGTGCCGGTATCCGAACTCACGGACAAGCAGATGAAATTGCTCTTGTACGGTACGGGTCCGGAGAAGATCCGGTTCAAATATCAAAACGAGTTCGGCTATACGCGGGATGCGATGGTCCAGTTCGAAGGCGTCGTGCCTAACCTGGAGCGCCGCTATCGGGAGACGGCATCGGACGGCATCCGCGAGTTTATCGAGGAGTATATGGGTGCCAAGCCCTGCGAGGGCTGTAAAGGGAAGCGTCTGAAAAAGGAAGCGCTGGCTGTCACGGTCGGCAGCCAGAACGTGGCATACGTCACGGCGCTGTCGATCGGCGACGCAATGAACTTTTTCGAGGCGCTTGAGCTGAATGCCAAGGACACGCAAATCTCCAACCTGATTTTGAAGGAGATTAGCAGCCGTCTGGGGTTCTTGGTCAATGTCGGTCTGGATTACCTGACGCTCTCCCGCGCGGCGGGCACGCTGTCGGGCGGGGAGGCCCAGCGCATCCGGTTGGCTACGCAGATCGGTTCGAGCTTGATGGGCGTCCTGTACATCTTGGACGAGCCGAGCATCGGCCTGCACCAGCGGGACAACGACCGGCTGATCAAGACGCTGGAGCACATGCGCGATCTTGGCAATACGCTCATCGTCGTCGAGCACGACGAGGACACGATGATGGCGGCCGATTACCTGATCGATATCGGGCCGGGCGCTGGCATTCACGGCGGCACGGTCGTCGCGCAAGGCACGCCTGAAGAGGTCATGCGCGACGACAAGTCGCTAACGGGCGCTTATCTAAGCGGTCGCCAGTTCATCCCTGTGCCATTCGCAAGGCGCAAGCCCGACGGCCGCTGGATCGAAGTGAAGGGCGCGACGGAGAACAATCTTAAAAACCTGAGCGCGAAGTTCCCCCCTCGGCGTGTTTACGGCCGTGACGGGCGTATCGGGATCAGGTAAGTCGACGCTGGTCAACGAGATCCTGTACAAAACGCTGGCCCGCGACCTGAACAAAGCGAAGGTGCGTCCCGGCCAGTACAAGGAGTTCCTCGGACTGGAGCATCTGGAGAAGGTCATCGACATCGACCAATCGCCGATCGGACGCACGCCGCGCTCCAACCCGGCGACGTATACCGGGGTGTTCGACGACATTCGCGACGTATTTGCGATCACGAACGAAGCCAAGGTGCGGGGCTACAAGAAGGGACGCTTCAGCTTTAACGTCAAGGGCGGCCGCTGCGAGGCGTGCAAAGGCGACGGCATCATCAAGATCGAGATGCACTTCCTGCCGGACGTTTACGTACCCTGCGAAATATGCAAGGGCAAGCGCTATAACCGCGAGACGCTAGAGGTCAAGTACAAGGGCAAGAACATTGCGGAAGTGTTGGAGATGACGATCGAGCATGCGACGGAGTTCTTCCAAAACATCCCGCGCATTCATCGCAAGCTCCAGACGCTGCTCGACGTCGGACTCGGGTACATGACGATCGGTCAGCCGTCGACGACGATGTCCGGGGGCGAGGCGCAGCGCGTCAAGCTCGCGGCCGAGCTTCACCGCCGGAGCACGGGCAAGACGCTGTACATTCTCGACGAGCCGACGACAGGTCTTCACGCCCACGATATCGACCGACTGCTCCAGGTGCTGCAGCGCCTGGTCGATTCGGGTGAAAGCGTGCTAGTCATCGAGCACAACTTGGACGTCATTAAGACGGCGGACTATCTGGTCGACCTCGGGCCGGAAGGCGGCAGCGGCGGCGGCACGATCGTCGGCGTCGGCACGCCGGAGCAGCTATCGAACAATGCGAAGTCCTACACGGGCAAGTATCTTGGTCCCGTGCTGGAACGGGATCGGGCACGCACCCAAGCTGCGTTGGCCACGGTCGAGGTTTAAGATTAGATCGACGCGACCTTTACGATCAAGGACAATGACTCGCGTTGCCGAAGAGCAGCGGAGCAAGGGAGCTTACGAAGCTGCCGGCGCTCCGCTGCTCTTTTTTACATATTCGTAGCATGGGAAAAGGGTAAGGTTAATTGCTATAATGCGTATATCCGATTGTAAAAGTCAGGAGAGCGGGAAAGGTGAGACATATGGCAATCGATCCAAAACGCCAGGCGGGCGAAGAGGCAGTCAAGCTGGTCGAGAACGGAATGCTGGTGGGATTGGGAACAGGATCCACCGCGTATTGGGCGATTATGGATATCGGAAGGCGCGTTAAGGAAGGTCTGAAGATTACGGCGGTGCCGACGTCGATTCGATCCGAAGAGCTGGCGCTCTCGCTGGGGATACCGTTGGTTCCATTGGAAGGCATCCCGCCGGGCGGGATCGATTTGACGATCGACGGGGCGGACGAAGCGGATGACGACCTTAACCTGATAAAAGGCGGTGGCGGGGCGCTTCTGCGAGAGAAGATCATCGCGTCGCATAGCAAGCGTCTCGTCATTGTCGCCGACGCTTCTAAGGAAGTGAAGACAATTGGCCAGTTTCCGCTGCCGGTGGAGATCGTGCAGTTCGGCTTCAAGCTGACGATGGGACGCCTCGAGGCGTTAGGCGGTCATCCCGTGCTTCGCCTGACTGAAGGGGACGAGCCGTTCGTGACTGACAACGGCAACTACATCGCCGACTGCAGCTTCGGTGTCATCGAGGACGCAGAGGCGCTCGAAAAGACGCTGAACCTCATTCCGGGAGTCGTGGAGAACGGCCTGTTCGTCGGCATGGCGGAGCGCATCGTCATCGGCCGCGAAGACGGTAACGTAAGCGTTCAGGGAACGCATCAGGCGAGGTGGTACGTCTATGCGATGGACGCCGAAAACCGGGAGCGCGAAGATCTGAGGAGCGCCATGCTGCAGCCGCTGCTCGAGCTGGCCGCGGCAGGAGCGCTGCTGGTCGAGTCTCCGCCCCCGCATCCGTATTATCGGCTGAGCAAGCGCAGCCTGGGTTTTATCGAGGTGCCGGAAGCCGCGCATGCGGACTATGAGCTTGGCGAGATGGCTGCGACCTACGAGCTCGATACGCGCGGCGACGGCATGCGGGCGTTCCTGCGCCGCACGGGCGCCTGGGATGACGAAGCCGTGGGCGAATCGCCGGCCGACGAGGCGCCGCCCGCCAGATCGGCCGCGGATTCGCCGTCCGAACCGCTCGCGCCGCTCAAGCGGCTTGCGACAGTTGAACGGCTCATGCCGTCCGAACCGCTCACGCCGCGCGAGCGCGAAGTCGCCCGGCGCCTCGTCATGGGCGAGACGAACGCGCAGATCGGCGCCTCCCTTTACATGAGCGAAGCCGCCGTCAAGAAGCATGTGAACGCCATGCTGTCCAAGTACGGGCTGCGCAACCGGACGCAGCTGGCCGCAAGGCTGCTCGAGAAAGGCGCCGAACGGCTCGGCCATTAAGGAGAAGGAGGACGCAAGGATGTTGTTCGTATGGCCGGTTTTATGGGCGGTGGCGCTGTTTCTCCTGGCCGCGGGCTCGGGCTCTTCCGCATCCCGGCGGCTCGCCGCGGTGTCGTTCTTCGCCGGGACGGGCGCGCTTGCCGCCGTCCTCGACTTGAATATCATACCGGCGCTGGCGGACGGCGCGGTTCGCGACCGTTGGGAGCAGCCGCTCTATCGTCTGCAAGCCGCAGCCTCCGTCACCTCCTACTACGGCGTCCCCTATGCCTTTTTGTTGTTCGCGCTGGCGTTCCGTCCCGTGCGGATGCATCCCGCGCTTCGGCGCGCGCTGCCCATCGCGCTCCTGGCGCCGATCGCGCTCTGCCTGCTGCTGACGCCGGGGTATACCGAGCGCTATCCGATCTCCTTCGAGGTCGTCGTATGGTGGGCTGCGCCGTACATCCTTTATGGCGCGGCGCATATTTTGCTGCTGAGGCCCCGGCGCTCACCGCTCTCCCCGACCTACTGGATCGTCTGCCTCGCCGTCGTTCCTCCTGTCTTGTTTCTCATGGTCATGAGCTACGTGCTGCCCAGCCTCGGCATGCTGCGCATGTGGGTATACAACGCATGGGTGGCGTCGCTGGCGGTCGCCGTATTTCTGATCGGACTGTTCAGCTACGGATTTATGGGCATCCGGCTGTTGGTCGACCGCCGCAGGTTGGACACGACGTGGAGAGCCGTCAACGCCGGCACGGCCATCCTGAACCACGCCATGAAAAACGACGCGGGCAAGCTGCGTTTGTTCGGAGAGAAGACGAAGCGATATGCGGAAAAGACCAACCAGCCCGAGCTGCTGCGCGATATCGAGACGATGCTGTCCGCCTCGCTGCACATGCAGGAGATGATCGCCCGCGTCCACCGGCGCACCGGCGATCTGGAGCTGCGGCGGACGAGCGTCCGCCTGGGCGAGCTGCTTCGCGATACGCTCGCCGCGCTGGAGCCGCAGCTCGACGGGATCCGGACGCAGCTCCTGCTGCCGGCGCGAGAGTGGCGGGCGGAGGTGGATGCGGCGCAGCTGGGCGAGGCGCTGAACAACATCGTCGCCAATGCCGCCGAGGCGATCAAGGGACGCGGCGGGGCGCTGACGGTGAAGCTGTCCGAAGGAAGGCGCGAGCTCGTGGTGGAGGTCGCGGACACCGGTCCCGGCATGACGCGGAGCCAACGCGCCCATGCGCTGGAGCCCTTCTATACGACAAAGGGCGGCGGGACGAACTTCGGTTTGGGTTTGCCATACGCCTACCAGGTCATGCGCAAGCACGGGGGGGGTCGCTCGCGATCCGGAGCAAGAGCGGTCAAGGTACGAGCGTCTATTTGACATTGCCGATTCGGAGCGTGCGGGCGCGCCTGGATCATTCGACGCCGTCCCCGGCGCCGAACCCAAAGGAGGCGGGGCTGGATGCAAGCCATTAAGATATGGATCGTGGAAGACGACGAGGATTGGCGCAGGGGACTCGTCTCCTACCTGAACGAGGAGCCGGATCTACAGGTGAAGCTGGCGAGCGGCGACCCCGACCAGGTTCGCGGCGCGTTAGCGCGGACGGAAGGGGCGGAGGATTCACTGGCGCCTGATGTCGTACTCATGGATATCATGCTGCACGGCTTGCCCGAGGGCATCGCGCTGGCGGAGGAGGTCGCCGTCGCCGCCGGCGCGCGCGTCATCATGCTGACGTCGATGGAGGAGAAAGACCTTATCCTGCGCTCTTTCCAGGCGGGCGCCATCGACTATCAGCTGAAGACGGACTTCGAGGGCCTGCCCGAGGCGATCCGGGGCGCCGCCCGGCGCGAGGCGCCGATCAGTCCGGCGGCCGCGTCGCGAATGCGGGAGGAGTTCAAGCGCCTCAAGGCGTTGGAGCGGGAGTTCGAGGTCAAGAAGATGCAGGACTTGATCACCCCCGCGGAGCTTCAGCTGCTCGAGATGGTCGACCGCGGCTATTCGCAGTCGCAGATCGCGGACAGGCAGTTCATCTCGATCCGCACGGTCAAAAACCATATCAATCACATCCTCCGCAAGCTCGGCGTCCCCGGCTCCAAAGAGGCGGCCAGGCAGGCTAGGGACATGGGGTTGTTCAAGCCGAAGGAAGAATCGGGGCGCCCCCCGGACTCCCGGGAATAAACGGTTCGCGGAAGCGACAAGATGGTACCACGTAAAGTTGGTACTATTTTTTTTTGCCCTGATTTTCTAAAATGAGGGTGAGAGAGGGGGGAGCGCGTATGACGTTCGAACCGTACGGAGCGCCGCATTGGGCGGCGCTCGGACTGCTGGCGCTGATCGTCGCGGCTATGTGCGCCCAGCGGCGAAGGCTGCGGGGCTCGAAGCGAGCCCGTATCGCCCTGGCTGCGGCGTCTGCCGCCGTCGAGCTGGCGATGCTGGCCGATCGCGCGGTTACGAGGAATTGGGACATCTATGCGCTGCCGTTCGAGCTGTGCAGCCTCATGATCTGGCTGACCGCGATTATGATGCTGACCGGCAGCCGGCGGCTGTACGAGGCAACGTTTTTCCTCGGCATCCTAGGCGCGGCCCAAGCGCTGGCGACGCCCGACCTGACGGCTCCGTTTCCGACGTTCGGCTTCGCGCACTTCTTCCTTGGGCATATCCTCATCGTCGTTTCCAATCTGTACATGACGATTGTAGAAGGTTATCGCCCGACGCTGCGATCCGCTCTGCGCGCCTTCGGCTGGCTCCAGGCGCTTGCGGTGCCCGCCGCGATCGCAGACATGCTGGCCGGAACCAACTTCATGTTCCTCGCCCGAAAGCCGCCTTCGGCGTCGCTGCTCGATCTGCTCGGTCCGTGGCCCTGGTACCTGCTGGAGCTCGAGGCCGTCGCCCTTGCGCTCTGCCTGCTCCTGCTCGGTCTCGTCAAACTGGCCGATCGCTTCTTTTCAAGTCCCATTCGATCACCCAAGGAGGATTCGCCGTCATGACCGACCATTTGCGCAAGCATTGGACATCTCTGCTAGGCGTTGCGCTCGTATTGACCGCTTTTATCACGCTTTTCCGCTATACGGTCGACCGCGGATGGATCACCGATCCGATGAAGATCGGCGTCGGGCTGCTGGCCGGCATCGGCTTTGCCTTGGCGGGCGCGCGTATCGCGACCAAGCCGAGAGGGGCTGTGGCAGGCGAAATCGGGATCGGTCTCGGCGCCTGCGTCCTTTACGCCACCGTTGCCTTCGCCGGCATCGCCTACGCGCTGTGGGCGCCCATGACCGTGCTGCTCGGCATGATCGCCGTCACCGCATTGGCCGTGGCTTACGCCTGGCGGTTCGGCTCCCGCCTGCTCATGCATATCGCGCTGGCCGGCGGCCTGCTGTCGCCGATGCTGATGCTCCCCGAGACCGACCAAGTCTTCGCGCTGTTCCTTTACTTGCTCGTGTTGAACGCAGCCTTTTTCGCGATGAGCATCGCGAAAGGCTGGAGCGAACTGCGGCCCGTCGCTTTTGCCGGCACCTGGGCGCTTTACGCGATCTACTTCTTCTGGTTTGACCCGTCGCTGGATGGCTGGAAGAATATGCCGATCCGATACGCGCTGGCCGCCTTCCTGTTCTACCATCTCGGATGCTTGATCGCCAGCATGCGTCTGGGCCGCTGCTTCGACGGGTTAAATATGTACCTGAGTCTAGCGAACGGCATCTTGTTCGGCGTATGGGCGCTGATCATCCTGCAAGGAGAGTTGGACGACGGCTATACGCTGGCCTTCATCGGCCTGCTGTTCATCGCGGCCGCCGCCTTCGTGTCGAGGCAATCGGGCCGCACGCACGACCCACGGCCTGGCCGGAGCGCTCTTGGGGCTGGTCGCGCTTCATCAGCTCGGGAGCGGGCTCGCCGTAAAGCCGATGCTGAACGTCTATCTCTGGGCGGGCGTCGCGATCGTCCTCGCGGCGGCGGGTCGCATGCAGAAGCGCAAGCATTGGCTGCCGGAGACGCTCTCCATGTCGATCTGGTTCATCGTCGGCGTCTATTGGTTTTCGACGACCTGGGATACGCCTCGCGGCGACTGGTTCGGCGTCTACGTTCCCTTTCTGAACTGGGGCGCTCTGTCCTGGATGCTGCTGGCCGCGATGGGCTTCTACTACGCGACGAAGCGGCAGGCCGTCGGCATGGACGGCTCGGACCGCGCGCTTGTGTCGAATGCGCTTGCCGTCGGCGCTCATCTCGTCATCGGCGGCTTGCTGACCGTACAGATCACGGGGCTGTTCGAAGCCTACGACTGGGGAACCGGAGAGACGACGCTGCTTCGGCTGGCCTTGTCGCTTGCTTGGGGCGCGTACGCCTTGCTGCTGTTCTTTTGGGGCGCGTACCGTCGCGAGCCGTTATTCCGCTGGTTCGGCTCCGCGGTCCTCGTCGTCGTGGCGCTCAAAGCGATGATCGTCGATCTGCAAGGGGAGGAGACCTTGCTCAAGGCGCTCGTTCTGCTCGGCCTGGGCGGCATCTCGTTCCTTATCACTTGGGTAAACGGCAAATGGGCGCCGCAAGCAGAAAAGGCTGCAAATGGTAGATAATCGAGGCGGTTCGCTCTATAATGTCGGGAGTACCAATCCGTCGAAGGGGGACCTCGCCATCGAAATCAGCGCACTGCTCGTCATTGTCGTCGCCATGCTCGCCGGAGCGGCAGGCTGGCTTGTCCTCGTGCTGGCCGTTCGCCGCGCGGTCGATTCCTCCGGGACTTCGCGCAAGCTCGAGCGGCTGACGGAAGAGATCCGCATGCTCCGCCGGGAGCTTCGCGTGCGGGATGCCGTCCAACGGAGCAGCGAGGCGATCGGGCATCAAGTCGACCGTCATGTCTAGCTCTGGCTGCCGAATGATAAAAAGCGGGCGTCCTCCCGGCGGAGAGGCGCCCGCTTTTCGCGTGGGACTGACGAGCGGATTACTTCGCTTTGAGGTACTTTTCCTCGACGATCCGCAGGTGATGAAGCTCATGGCCGCCGTTGATGCAGGCTAGCGCCCGCACGCTGACGGGATGGCCGTTCGCGTTGCCGATCCGCGTCCAATCCGAGGCTCTGAGCCCGCGCAGCAGCGTCAGCGTCGCCTCCCGGACCGTCCGGTAATCCTCGGCGAGCTGCGACAGGCTCCAGTCCTCGAACGGCCCGTTCGGCACGAGCTCGTCCTGCTCGTAGCCGGGGAGGTTCGTCCGGTCGCCGCGGGCGATGCGGAGCAGCCGGTAGCTCTGAATGCGCTCGTTGTCGCTGATATGGCCGAAGACCTGCTTGAGCGACCACTTGCCGGGCTTATACCGGCTGTTCGCCTCTTCCTCCGTAAGTCCGGATAGAAGTCCGAGCGTGCGCGTCTTTTGCGACTCGAGGATCTCGATCAGATCGCCTTCGGGGACAAGCGAGACGTACTGGCCTTGATAGGGCGTGTATTCGTTTGAATTCGGACGTTCGCGCATGGACGCATGGCCTCCTCGATTTAGGGTTGATTTGAGCGTAGTACCGGCAGGCGAGCGTGTCAACCCGGTACACCGCGAGTCGAATTTAGGGCGCCGGTTATAAATGTTGGCGTAGCTGGACATTTTATAGTTCCAAGACGGTTTGCAGCGCTTGCCATAGCCCAGGACGATAAATGATGTTCAGGTTGGAGCCCGCCGCATGCATGAAGCGCAGCTTGAACGTTAGCGCTTTCGCGCCTTTTGTGACAAAGTTGTTACGGCGGCAAATTCAGACTTGCAACAAGGGTGCCTTATGGCTAACATAGAGGATACTGGGAAAGTTATGAGATAAGGGAGGACAACCCATGTTTCTCGCGGAAAATGCGGCTGAATCCGCAAGTACGTTCGCGGTATTCGACATTTTCATGGTTATCATCACGGTTCTGATCGTAGCAGGGCTCGTTCGCCTGGTGAGACAGCGCCCGAACAAGAACATTTTTGCCATCGGATTCGCGGCTGTTTCCTTGATCGTTTTCCTGATCGCGGACGTGAAGATGGTCAGCGGCTGGTAACGTTCGGCTGCGAATCAACCTTATAACTAAGACAAGAGAGCCGGCGTGCGAGCCCGGTTCTCTTTTTTTATATTTTCGACATGAATCGACATAATCTCCGATATCGCCTTGGACTGGATTCTGATATGGTAAAAAGGTCATTATTTACTAACGAGAGGCAGTTGGGGAGCGGGTTGTTTAAAAAGTTAAACGGTAAAGCGGCGATCGGTGCCGCGTTTTTTTTCGTTCGGGCTGCTGATGGCCGGTTCGGCGACGGCTGCAGCGCCAACGTCGGGCGCGGTCAGCCTGCCGGTCAAGGTCATCAACGGCGAGGCCTATGTCAAAGCAACGTCCCTGACCGCCGCGTTAGGCGGCACCGGGACGTACGACAAGGCGAGCCAGACGTACAAGTACACGCCAGCGGACGTGCCGTCGGTCATCAAGCAAGTGGCGCCGAGCGTCGTCGCCATCATCGGCAAGCCGGATGCGAACGGCGGCCGCTTCGCGTTGGCGCACGGGACGGGCGTCATCATCAAAGCGGACGGGTTGATCGTGACCAACGCTCACGTCGTGCAGGACATGACGCGGATCGTCGTCGTTACCGCGGACGGCAAGGAGTATGAAGGCACGCGCAAGCAGATAGACGTAACCAGCGATTTGGCGCTCGTTCAGATCAAGGCCAGCGGTCTTAAGCCTGCGAAGTTCGCCGCGTCTCCGCTTAAGGTTACGGTCGGCGAGCCTGCGATCGCGATCGGCACCCCGGTCTCGTTCTCGCTGCGCAATACGGCCACGGTAGGCGTCATCAGCGGGCTGAACCGCTCCATATCCGACGACTACAACCTCCTGCAGACGGACGCGGCCATCAATCCGGGCAACAGCGGCGGTCCGCTCGTGAACATGAAGGGCGAGGTCGTCGGCATCAACTCCATGAAGTTCGTCGACGTCGATATCGACAGCATGGGCTTCGCCATTCCGGCGGATACGGTGCAGTACGTGCTGAACCAGTTCGCCAAATACGGCAAAGTCATGCGTCCTTCCTTGGGTTTGGAGCTTGAGGAAAGCTGGTCCGCCGTCGTCGGCCTGCCGACCGAGGAGCCGATGACCGTCACTGCGGTCGTCTCCGCGGAAGCGCAGGCTGCAGGATTTAAGGTAGGCGACCAGATCTACGCGGTCGGGGGCAAGCAGATCGCTACGCTCGTGGAGCTGAGCGAGCTGCTGAAGTCGTATTTGCCGGGCGGCAAGATCGCCGTCACGGTGCTGGCGGACGGAGACCTCGTGTCCCGCCAAGTCGTTTTAGCCAAGAGCTTGTCTCAATAAAAAAGGAGCCTAGATTAACTAATGTCTAATTCGAGAGTCATCTTCCATCCTAAAATGTTCTTGTCCTTCCTGCTCGTCCTGGCGCTCGCCATCTCCTCCGGAACGGCGGCCTTCGCCGCTTCAAGCTCGGCCGCCGCGACGACCGAGGTCGTCATCAAGCTCAAGCTGGGCAGCGGACAGATGACGGTAGACGGCGTCGCCTCTACCGTACAGCCGCCTTTCCAGAAGAACGGCGTCACCTTTATCCCACTGAGCGTACTGACCAAAGGCATCGGCGCGCAGCTGCAACTGACCGACAACAAAAAAAATGACGTTGACGCATAGCGCCAGCCTGAAAGTCGTCATCGCGGCGGGCAGCAAGACCGCCTACGTCAACGGCGTGCAAAAGACGCTGCCTGCGGCGCCGGTCGCCGTCAAGGGCGTCATGATGGTGCCGCTGCGCGCAGCCGAGCTGCTCGGCGCCAAGATCGCGTTTACGGCGTCGACCAAGGAGATCGTCATTAAAGGTCCGCGCGCGGCGGCGGCGGGCGGCCAAGTCGGCATCGATACCGATGCCGGTAAGTCCAAGATCGGCGACAGCTACTTCAAGTGGTCGATGAACTATCCGACGGGGCTGGCGCAGAGCTATCAGTCGGGCACCGGCGATTTCATTTCCTTCCAGGACGTGAAGAAAAACTACTATTTGTCCATCTCCGTCGAAGAAGCGAAGGAGCCGCTCAGCGCGAAGGACCAACGAGACTATCTAGAGGGTTACGTTGACGACGAGACGGTGCTGAACGTCAAGGAAATTACGCTGCCGTCGGGCACCTTCCAGAGCATGGTGACCAAAAGTTCAGATGGCTTTTACTACGAATACAGAGGCATTCAAGCGAACGACCGTTTCTATATCCTCATGTTCGGCAAGTCGGCCAAGGCTGCGTCCGAGCTGGCGGCCAACAAGCCGCTTCTCGATAGCTTCGCGCCTCAGTACGATGTCAAGAACGCGGCGCTGAAGGATCTGAGCAAGGTCAAAGACGGAGTGGTCACTTACGAGGACGCGGACTATGGCCTTACGATCCAGCTTCCCCCCAGAGTGGGAGGAAGGGTACGAGGACGGGGTCAGCTACTATAATGGCGACGCTTCGATTACCTTTGAGATTACGTCGCTTAAAGCCGGAGATACGTTGGATGCGTGGGTGAAGCGTCAGACCGAAACGTTCAACAATCGCGTGGCCGACAAGTATAAGGAACCGACCGTCGTCTCGGACATCGTATGGAACGGCATTCCCGCGAAGCTCGTGAAGTTCTCCTTCACGCAGGACGGCACGACATGGGCGGACTACTACGAGATTTTCGCGGTCAAGGGCGCTTACAAGTACGATACGGGGTACACCTACGATAGAGATGGCGAATCGAATCGAGGCGACATTCTCGGCATATTGCAAAAGAGCATGAAGGTAGATTTCGCCAAAGTCGAGAAGACCTTCGGTCAAGTACCGGACTCCGAAGATGATATCGATCAAAACAAAACCGTAACGAAAACCAGCAAAAAGTACGGCTACAGCGTGACCGTTCCGGAAGAATGGACCCAATCGGGCATGGACATGGAGCGGGACGCAGTCACGTTCAGTACTGCAGGCATACAGTTGGCGATTGCTATGGAAAAAGGTTCTACTATGCAAGGGTACCCTGAGATGTTGGAGAAGACATATACCTCTACCGGCATTTGGAAGGTTGACAGCCGTACGGACGAAAAGTTCGCCGGCGAATCTGCAGTCAAGTTTACGCTGGTACCGAACGTCGTCTCTACCGCAGGCGGCAAGGTTACATCGTATCTGCTGGAGAAAAACGGCGGCATCTATCTGATTCAAGCCGTGGTGAGCGATGCGAATGCGACCGATTTTAACCTGAAACGCATTGAAGAGGCGTTAAAGTCGTTCAAGTTTAACAACTGATTCTAAACGACGCCGAAAAAAGGCGGCCGACTCCGTTTAAAGCGGAGCCGGCCGCTTTTTTTGCGTCACAGCCGCCATTTTCCTTTGGTCCCCGCGGCTTGCTTTGCTATACTGATAGAGAGAACGCCGTCTCGAGACGGCATGGAGGTTAGGCATACATGAGCGATCAAGCCGCGGTGCGGCGTGAAGATATAGAGCTGTTGGCTCCCGCCGGAGACTGGGAATGCATGCGGGCTGCCGTCGCGAACGGGGCGGACGCGGTCTTTTTCGGCGTGGAAAAATTCAATGCGCGGGCGCGCGCGAACAACTTCAAGATGGACGAGCTGCCGGAAATCATGGCTTTCCTTCACAGGTATGGCGTCAAAGGCTTCCTGACGTTCAACATCCTTGTATTCGAGGATGAGCTTCGCAACGCGCAGGAGCTCGTCGAAGCGTGCATCGACGCCGGCGTGGACGCGGTGATCGTGCAGGATCTCGGCCTCGTCAAGCTGATCCGCGAGATCTCGCCGGACTTTCCGATTCACGGTTCGACGCAGATGACGATCACTTCGCCGGAGGCTGTCGAGTTCACCAAGCCGTTCGGCATGGAGCGGGTCGTGCTCGGGCGCGAGAACAACCTCAAGCAGATCGCCAAGATCGGCGAGCAGGCGAAGCTGCCGATGGAAGTGTTCGTGCACGGCGCGTTGTGCGTGTCCTACTCGGGACAATGCCTGACGAGCGAGATGTGGGGCGGCCGCTCCGCGAACCGCGGCGAATGCGCGCAGGCCTGCCGCCTGCCGTACGACCTGATGGTCGACGGCGAGCACAAGCCGATGGGCAACATCGCCTATTTGCTGTCGCCCAAGGACCTGGCCGCGATCGACATCATGCCGGAGCTGATCGAGGCTGGCGTCACGTCGTTCAAGATCGAGGGCCGGCTCAAGAGCCCCGAGTACGTGGCCAATGTCGTGAGCAAGTATCGCAGCGCCATCGACAAATACTTCGCCGGCCAGGACGCGAGACCGTCGGCAGAGGAGGTCCGCGAGCTGCAGCAGAGCTTCTCGCGCGGCTTTACGCACGGCTTCCTCGACGGTACGAACAACAAGCAGCTCGTCGAAGGCACCTTCCCGAAAAGCCGGGGCGTGTATCTTGGACGCGTGGAGCGGCTGACCCGCGACAGCGTGGTCTGTCTGCTCGAAGCGCCGCTCAAGCGCGGCGACGGTCTGGTCTTCGATGCCGGCGATCCGACCAAGAAGGAAGAGGGCGGCCGCGTCTACGATCTGCGCCGGGGCAAGGCCAAGATCGAGGGCGAGGTCGCGCAGGGCGGCGAGATCGAGATCGTCATGGGCAGGAACGACGTCGACCTGACCAAGCTCCACGTCGGCGACCGGATCTGGAAGACCAGCGACCCGGCGCTCGACCGCCGCCTGCGGACGACGTTCGAGACGGACAAGCCGTATCGCACGTTCCCGGTATCCGTGACCGTATCCGGGCGCGAGGGCGAGCCGCTGCGCACGATCTGGACCGACGCGCAGAAAAATACGACCGTCGTCGTCCAGTCCGACATGCCGCTCGAGCGCGCGATGAACCGGCCGCTCGGCCGGGAAGTACTCGAGGAGCAGCTCGGCCGCCTCGGCGGCTCGCTCTATCATCTCGGCGAGCTGACCGTGGCGCTCGAAGGCGACGTCATCGTGCCCAAAAGCGAGCTGAACCGCATCCGCCGCGAAGCGGTGCTGCAGCTCGAGCCGCTGCGCGACCGCCCGCCGGTTTATGTCAAGCGCGCCGTCGACGCCTACGGCGACGCGCCTCACCCGGCGCCGTCCGTGCTCGAGACAGGCGGCGGACGATTGACCGTCCTGTGCCGGACGCTCGAACAGGTGCAGGCCGCTGTGGAGACGGACGCCGCGATGATTTACGCGGATTTCGAGTTCATCAAGCAATTTCCCGACGCGATCGCGGTCTGCCGCGCGGCGGGCAAGCCGATCGCGCTGGCGACGCCGCGCATCCATATGCCCGGCGAAAACGGCTACCACCGCAACATCCTGAAGCTCGCGCCGGACGCGGTGCTCGTACGGAACACGGGAGCGCTCTATTTTTACCTGAAGGAACGCATGGAAAATCCGGGCGCCAAGCACCCGACGCTCATCGGGGACTTCTCGCTGAACGTGGCGAACCACAAGACGGTCGAGCTGTTCCGCGAGGCCGGTCTCGATTGGGTGACGCCTTCTTACGACCTGAACGTCCAGCAGATGGTGGACATGCTGCGCCTGTCGGATACGTCGCGGCTTGAGCTCGTTATCCACCAGCATTTGCCGATGTTCCACACGGAGCATTGCGTTTACTGCACGTTCATGAGCGAAGGGACGAACTTCACGAACTGCGGACGTCCCTGCGAGGAGTCCCGCGCTTCGCTGCGCGACCGGATCGGATTCTCTCACCCCGTTCGCGTCGACGAGGGCTGCCGCAACACGGTGTACAATGCCATCGAGCAATCAGGCGCGGAGTATCTGACGACGTTCCAGGAGCTTGGCGTGCCGTCCTGACCGGGTCGAATTCCTCGAAGAGGACGCGGCCAAGGTGCGCGAAGTGCTGTCGCTGTACCGTGCCGCCATGCAGGGCCGTATCGGCGGCACCGAGGTGTGGAAAAAGCTGAAGGCGATCAACCAGCTCGGCGTGACGCGCGGGCAGTTGGTTAAGTAAGCAGGCGCGCGGGGCAAACGAAGCAGAAGAAATCCAGCAGCACAAGCTGCTTCATCCTTCGGGATGGAGCGGCTTTTTTTTGTGGCATAAACGCAGCCGAACGTAAGATCAAGTGCATGTCGGTTTTTGACGCCGGAACTGTTAGCGCAGGATGGATTTTACATTCCGTTAACCTGAAGCGCATTCAGGCTTGCGGTCCCGTTGCTACAATAAACGGACGGCAACGGAATCCAAGGAGGGACCTTTATGAAAATCGCGGTTGTGGGAGCGGGCATCGTCGGATTGACGACGGCGGCCGGATTCGCGGATTTGGGACACCAGGTATACTGCAGCGATTCGGACGGCGATAAAATAGAACGAATCTCGAGCGGCAGGCTGCCTTGCTGGGAGCCTGGTCTTGCCGAACTGGCAAAGCGGGGACAAGACGCGGGACGGCTCGCTTTCGGCGTCGGCGCCTCACCCGCGATCGGCGAGGCCGAGGTCGTATTCCTCGCGGTCGGAACGCCCGCGACGGACGACGGGGAGATCCTGCTGGCCCAGCTTTGGGAAGCTGCGGACTTGCTCGGGCCCCGGACGGACGGCGCGCGCAGGCTGATCGCCGTGAAGAGCACGGTGCCCGTCGGTACGGCCGAGCGGCTGGAAGCGCGCATTCGGGCGAGGCTCCCGGCCGAGTACGGCGTTGACGTCGTGTCCGTGCCCGAGTTTTTGCGTGAGGGCTTCGCGGTACGGGATTTCTTCGAACCGTCGCGCGTTGTCATCGGTTCGGCGACGCACGAGGCGGCCGAAATCATGGATCGACTGTACAGGAGATTATCCACGACCGTCGTGCACACGGATCGGCGAAGCGCGGAGCTCGCGAAGCTCGCGTCCAATGCGGCGCTGGCGATCAAGATCTCCTACGCCAACGAGATGGCCGCGCTTTCGGAGCAGACCGGCGCCGACTACCCGGACATCGCCCATATCCTTGGGCTGGATCCGCGCATCGGGCCGCACTTTTTGGGCGCTGGCCTTGGCTTCGGAGGCTCCTGCCTCCCGAAGGACGCGCGCGCGCTCGTCCGGCTCGCGAGCGAGGCAGGCGCGCCGCAGACGGTCGCTTCCGCCGCCATCCGCGCCAACGCCGTTCTGCCGCAGCGCATGGCGCGCAAGCTTGAAGCGGCGCTCAGCGGTTTGTCGCGTCGGCGCGTAACGCTGCTCGGGCTGGCCTTCAAGCCCGGCACCGCCGATTTGCGGGAAGCGCCATCGCTGCGCCTGATCGCCGAGCTGAAGAAGCGATACCCGGGTATCGGGCTGGCCGCTTATGATCCTGCCGTCGACGTCGCGATGAAGCGGCAGCTTCCCGCCGGCGTCGGGCTGTACGGCTCCGCCGAAGAGGCGCTGCGGGGCGCGGACGCCGCGATCGTCGTGACAGAATGGCCCGAGATTCGCAAAATATCGCCAGAAGACTACAAAAGCTGGATGAGCAGGCCTATAATATTAGATGGACGCAACTGCCTGGATGCGCACGCGCTTAACGCGCAAGGCGTCGTATGCATCGGAGTCGGGCGTCTGCCGGCCGCGCCGCCAGCAATTCCGGCGTATCAAGGACGGCACGCATAAATAGAGAGGATGCCTGTCTCATGAAGGTCCGCAAGGCTATTATCCCCGCAGCGGGACTCGGCACTCGCTTTCTCCCCGCGACGAAGGCGATGCCCAAAGAGATGCTGCCGATTATCGACAAGCCCGGCATTCAATATATCGTCGAAGAAGCGGTCGCTTCCGGCATCGAGGATATTATCATCGTGACCGGCAAGGGCAAGCGGGCCATCGAGGACCATTTTGACAGCTATTACGAGCTTGAAGAAAATCTGCGCCAGAAGGGCAAGCTCGACCTGCTCTCCGAGGTGCAGCATGCTTCGGAACTCATCGATATTCACTACATTCGGCAAAAAGAAGCGAAGGGGCTCGGCCATGCGATCTGGTGCGCGCGCAACTTCATCGGCGACGAGCCGTTCGCCGTCCTGCTCGGAGACGATATCGTCCGTTCCGAGACGCCGTGCTTGAAGCAGATGATGGACGTCTACGACAAGGTCCAGAGCAGCGTGCTGGCCGTCAAGCGCGTACCTGACGATGAGATCTCCCGCTACGGCATCGTCGATCCGACCGAGGGGGCCGACCTGACCCAAGATATCGTTCAGGTCCGGGGCGTCGTGGAAAAGCCTGCGACGGATCGCGCCCCTTCTAATATTGCCATCATGGGACGGTACATATTGACGCCAGCCATTTTCGGCCTGCTCGAGACGCAGGACACCGGCGCGGGCGGCGAGATCCAGCTGACGGACGCCATCTTCCGCCTGCTGCAGCAAGAATCGGTGTACGCCTATGCCTTCGAAGGCGATCGCTATGACACTGGCGAGAAGCTGGGGTACTTGAAGACGATCGTCGACTTCGCGCTTCAGCGTCCGGATCTTGGCGCTGCGTTCAAGGCTTATCTGGAGAGCAAGCTTAGTTAAAACTGCGTGAAGCACACGCCGCTATTCCTCCGGGAATGGCGGCTTTTTTTGTTGTCAATCGACCCTTAGGAGGGAGAATTTTCATGACAAATGATAAGAATGGCACCGCTGCGGAGATCGTCCAAGCTTTTATCGAAAAGCAAAGAAAGTCCGCTGCCGGGCAGCGGCTTGCGATGCTGAACCGCGACCTGAGCGGCACGATCAAGCTGTTGACCGATATTTTGCTGCCCGTATTCGGCTCGCTAGAAGGCTTTCATTTGGAATACGAGATCGTTGGCGCGAAGGAGTCAAGCTCTACGCGGACATTTACTACGAGCCACTCGGCATCGTGTTCGAATGCGACGGTTTTGTCGCTCATGTCGAGCTGATGACGCGCGACCGTTTCTCTTTCGGGCGCTTAAGGATGCGATCGTTCGTGATGATGGGATACAAGCACATCCCGTTCAGCCGGGACGAAATGGACAAGAAGCCGGAAATGTGCCGCCGGATGCTGTATGAATTGTTGGGGAAGTACGGCGGTGCCGGAGATATGATGATGCAAGCATCGATTTATGCGCGGGAGATCGTGAAGAATGCATCCAACGGCAAGGCGTTCAAACCGCAGGATGCCCAATCTTGGCTGCAACTCAAGCGCGACAAGACTCGAAAGGTGCTTCGGGCGATGCTGGCGGAAAGCTGGGTCGATTTGGCCGGCGGAAGCGAACGGCGGAACCACCAGTACAAATTGACAGACAAGGGTTGGACGCTGCTGAGAAGGTAGTTGCTCCTAGGGCAGGAGAGGGTACAGGTTGATTAGTGACTGAAAAGGGATGTTGTGCGGTAGTATCGCTTAACTTGGGGGCGTGGAGTGCCGAAGATGCGAGTTGCACGGCGGCGTCGCATAACTCGGAAGCTTGGAGCGTTGAAATAGCGAGTTGTGCAGCGGTATCGCATAACTCGGCAGCTTGGAGCGTTTGAAGTCGCGAGTTGTACGGCGGTATCGCATAACTCGGCAGCTTCGAGCCTGGATACCCCAGGAATGTCGCACTCCCCCCCCTACTCCAGTATTTTGCGTACTGAAATCCCCGCCGTTCGCCTTCCCCCCTTGCCCCGATTTCCTGTAGACTAGGGGTAAACGCCGTGGAGGAACGCATGATCGCATTTTCGGATAGGTATGCCGCGTGGCGGCACGTATTCAAGCTGGACCCGGACCGCGCGATTTCCGACGAGGCGCTGGAGCGGGTCTGCTTGTCCGGCACGGACGGCATCCTGGTGGGCGGTTCGAGCGGCATTACTTACGACAACACGGTGGAGCTCATGGCCCGGATCCGCCGCTTCGAAGTGCCTTGCGCCCTGGAGCTGACCGGCGCCGACAGCGCCGTGCCGGGCTTCGACGGCTACTTCGTGCCGATGGTGCTCAACGCGAAGCGCATGGAATGGTTGGTCGGCAGGCAGGTCGAGGCGCTGGCCGAGTACGGCGCGTTCATGCCTTGGGAACTCACGGCAGCTCAGGCTTACTTGATCCTGAACGGCGAGTGCACCGCCGCCCAAGTGACCGAAGCGCGGACGGCGCTCACCGCGGACGAAGTGCTGGCCTACGGTCAGTTGGCCGACCGGCTCTGGCGCGTTCCCGTGCTATACCTGGAATACAGCGGCGCGTTTGGGGATATGGAGCTGGTCCGCAAAGTTCGAGACCAACTCACGCAGGCGCGGCTGTTCTACGGCGGAGGCATCGCCACCCCCGAGCAGGCGAGGGTTGCCGCGGCGTCGGCGCATACGGTCGTCGTGGGCAATGTCATCTACAGCGATCTGAACGCGGCGCTTGCGACGGTCGACGCCGCGAAGCGCGAGATCGTCGCGGGAGGCCCTGCCTGAGACGTCCCGCGCGGCGGATAGACGCCTTCTATAAGCTACAAGCAAAGGAGCGTTATCATTATGTTTTTTGAACCGGCACAACCGTCGTCGGGGACGACGTTCAATATCGACGAAGCCGTGAACCGGCTGAATCCCAAGCAACGAGAAGCTGCCGTCGCCACCGACGGACCGCTGCTCATCATGGCCGGCGCGGGCAGCGGCAAGACGCGCGTGCTCACGCACCGCATCGCTTACCTGATTGCCAAGCGCATCGCGGCGCCCTGGAGCATTCTCGCGATCACTTTTACCAATAAGGCGGCGCGCGAGATGCAGGACCGCGTTTCCAAGCTCATCGGCGCAAGCGGTCGAGACGTATGGGTGAGCACGTTCCACTCGATGAGCGTGCGCATTTTGCGGCGGGACATCGAGCGGATCGGTTTCGGCTCCAACTTCAGCATCCTGGATTCGGCGGACCAATTGTCCGTGATCCGAGGCGTCATGAAGGAGCAGAACGTCGACACCAAGAAGTTCGAGCCCAAAGCGGTGCAGGCGATGATCAGCGGCGCCAAAAACGAGCTGCTGTCGCCGGAACAATACGAAGCGCGCGCAGGCGATTATTTCCAAACGATCGCGGCCAAGGTGTACACGCAGTATCAGCGCCGTCTGAAGGCGAACAACTCGCTCGACTTCGACGACCTCATTTTGCTCACGATCCAGTTGTTCCGCGAAGTGCCCGAAGTGCTCGAGTTTTACCAGAACAAGTTCCGGTATATCCACGTAGACGAGTATCAGGATACGAATAAGGCACAGTACATGATCTGTAAAATGCTCGCCGCCAAGCACCACAACATCTGCGTCGTGGGCGACAGCGACCAGTCGATTTATCGTTGGCGGGGCGCGGACATTACGAACATTCTCAACTTCGAGGCCGACTATCCCGAAGCGCGTACGATTCTGCTGGAGCAGAATTACCGCTCGACCTCCAACATTTTGGAAGCTGCCAACCAAGTCATCAAGAACAACATGGGACGCAAGCCCAAAAATCTGTGGACCGACAGCGCCGGCGGGGACAAGATCACGGTCTACCAAGGCGATTCGGAGCACGGAGAAGGATACTTCGTTGCGGGCGAGATCCGCAAAAACAGGCAGAACGGCCGTCGTTACGACCATCACGCCATTCTTTACCGCACGAACGCCATGTCCCGGGTGATGGAAGAAATTCTGATCAAATCCGAGATTCCGTATCAGATCGTGGGCGGCACCAAGTTCTACGACCGCAAGGAAATCAAGGACATTCTGGCGTATCTGCGGCTCATCTCCAACCCGGACGACGATATCAGCTTGAACCGCATCATCAACGTTCCCAAGCGCGCGCTTGGCGATACGACGATGGGGAAGGTGCAGGAGGAGGCGCAGCGCCAGGGCATCTCGATCTACAAACTGATCAGCCAGGGCGAAGGCTTGCTTGGCGACGGCCTTTACCATTTGGACATTCAGGCGCGCGCCAAGGCGGCACTCTCCGAGTTCAGCGCCCTGATCGCGAACCTGACCGCCATGGTCGAATACCTGTCCGTGACCGAATTGACGGAGAAAATGCTGGAGCTGTCCGGCTATCGCATGGAGCTGCAGCGGGAGAATACGATCGAGTCGCAGGCGCGCCTGGAGAACATCGAGGAGTTCCTGTCCGTCACCCAGGAGTTCGAGAACCGCAACGAGGACAAGTCGCTAGTCGCGTTCCTGACGGATCTCGCGCTGATCGCGGACATCGATTCGATGGGAGACGACGAGGACGACAAGGAAAAGGGCGACGCGGTCGTGCTCATGACGATGCATAGCGCCAAAGGGCTGGAGTTCCCGGTCGTGTTCATCGTCGGCATGGAAGAGGGGATTTTCCCCGGCAGCCGGGCTTTCATGGACAACGACGAGATGGAGGAGGAGCGGCGGCTCGCTTACGTCGGCATCACGCGGGCGGAGAAGAAGCTGTACCTCACCTGCGCGCAGAGTCGTTTGCTGTATGGGCGGACGGCGGCCAATGCGCCGTCGCGTTTCCTGGAGGAGATTCCCGACAATCTGAAGGAATCGGTGGAAATGAGGGGCGGGCGCATCGGCGGCTCGTTCGGCGGATTCGGCTCGCGCATCGGCGGAGGGCGCGGTCCGGGCGGTGGCTTCGGCGGCGGTGGGACGCAGCCGGGCTTTGGCGCGCGGCCGCAGGCTGGCGGATTCGGCGGAGCCGCGGGCGGCGGTTTCGGAAGCCGTCCGCAGGCGGGGGGCGCTCCCGGGGCGGCGAGGCCGATTGGGCAGCCGCCGGCGAGCTACGGCGTAGGCGCCCGTCCGGCTGCGGCTCCGCAGCCGGCGGCGGGCGGCGGCCAAGGCCTTTCCGTCGCGGCGGGCGACAAGGTGCAGCATGCCAAGTGGGGCGTGGGCACGGTCGTCGCGGTAAAGGGGGAGCGGGAGCGATACGGAGCTTAATATCGCTTTCCCCGCGCCGGTAGGGCTCAAGCGCCTGCTCGCGGCCTTCGCGCCCGTCACCAAGATCTGATTTTGGCCGCGAGCGGCAAAAAAGCCGCCGCGCCTTATGGGCGCAGCGGCTTTCCCGTACATAAAACTCAGTGATAGCCAGGCAGATGGGTATCGGGATCCTTCAGGACGTTGAGAATGTCCATATGAATCAGATGTCTCCGCGTCTCCTCCGTGCCGATCCTGAAGATCGTGCGGTAGATGTCCAGCATCTGCTCGTTGTACTTGTCCGTGGCCGGATCATGATCCGCGGACTTGTAGGGAATGATGCCGCGCAAGGATGTCAGATCGTCCGTCTGCGACCGCTTGGCGAGCAGGGCCATCAGTTGGTCGATCTCCCTGTCCGTCGCAAACAAGCTGAGTTGATCGGTCGTATGGTTTTCTTCTTTCGTTATCGTACCGGCCGATACCGAGACGTAATACGTCTCCCGAACAGACGAATGCCTCTCTTGGCTATCGTAATATTTATCCGTTTGATTATCCATGTTTTAACCCTCCCGTTTTGCCTCGGTTGTACCTTTTTACACGATATTCGGGGGGCTTGAATCAAATCCGCACCACCATCAACCCGGCGAGCCGGGGTCGCGAAAGAGGCCGAATAGCCATGACGGAGCCACTGCAGCGGATGAGACAGCTGGTTGACGAACTGAATGTCCACGTCCGGCGTTACTATACCGAAGACAATCCTTCCATCAGCGATCGGGAGTACGACCTGCTGTATGACGAACTGGTTGCCTTGGAAAAAGAGACCGGGACCGCGCTCCCCGATTCGCCGACCCACCGCGTGGGCGGGGAGATCTTGAAGGGCTTCGAGCCCCATCGCCACATGGCGCGGCTGTGGAGCTTGGACAAGGCGCAGAACGTCGACGATCTCAAGACGTGGGCGCAGCGCGTAAACAAGCTGGTGTCGGATTACAACGCGCGTCATCCGGACGCGCCTTTGCCGCCGCCCGAATACGTCATCGAGCAGAAGTTCGACGGCCTGACGCTCAACTTGACCTATGCGAACGGCGAGCTCGTTCAAGCGGCCACCCGCGGCAACGGCGCCGTCGGCGAGGGCATTCTGGCGCAGGTGAAAACGATTCGCTCGATCCCGCTGTCGATTCCTTATAAAGGCGGCCCCATCGAGATCCAGGGCGAAGGCATCATGCGTCTATCCGTGCTCGAAGCCTACAACCGTACCGCGGCGGAGCCGCTTAAGAATGCCCGCAACGGCGCCGCCGGCGCGCTCCGCAACCTGAATCCGGCCGTCACCGCCTCGCGCAAGCTGGATGCCTTCTTCTATAATGTCGGCTTCTCGGACGCCGCCGGCGTCTCGTTCGCGAACCATCGCGAGATATTGGCCTTCCTCCGCGACAACGGCTTGCCGGTCAATAACTTCGAGCGCTACTACGACAATATTGAAGAGGTCGCCGAGGAGCTGAACGCGATCGTCGTGTTCCGGCACGAGCTCGACTATCTGATCGACGGGGCCGTCGTGAAGGTGACGGACCTGCGCACGCGCGAAGCGCTCGGCTATACGGACAAGTTTCCGCGTTGGGCGGTGGCCTTCAAGTTCGAGGCGGAGGAGACGACGACCGTGCTGGAGTCCGTCTCCTGGGAAGTCGGCCGCACGGGCAAGGTAACGCCGCTCGCGCGCGTCGAAGCCGTCGAGCTCGCAGGCGTGACGGTACAGAACTGCACGCTGAACAATATCGGCGACATCGCGCGGAAGAACCTGACGCATGCGCTCGGGACGCGCGTGTTTATCCGGCGTTCCAACGATGTCATCCCCGAGATTCTCGGCAAGGCGGACGAGGAGCCGGGACTCGAGATCGCCGTACCGGAGGTATGTCCTGCATGCGGCACGCCGTTGGAGCTTCGGGGCGCACATTTATTCTGCCCGAATCGGCTCGGCTGCCGGCCGCAGATCGTGGGTCGCATTACGCATTTCGCTTCCCGCGACTGCATGGACATCGAGACCTTCAGTGGCAAGACCGCCGGGCAGCTCCTCGAGGCGCTCGACGTTCGCGACCCCGCGGATCTGTACGAGCTGCAGTTCGACGATCTGGTCAAGCTGGAGCGCTTCGGGGAAAAGAAAGCGAACAACCTGCTGGCCTCCGTCGAAAAGTCCAAATCCCGCGAGCTGGCCGCCTTCTTGAACGCGCTCGGCATCCCGAACACGGGCAAGGCGACCGCGCGCACGCTCGCAGACCATTACGGCGACCTCGACCGGCTGATGGCAGCGGAGGCCGAAGAACTCGTCACGCTGCCCGATATCGGCGGCATCGTGGCCGAGAGCATCGCGGGCTTCTTCCGCGACCCGCTCATGCAACAGAGCATCGCCCGCATGCGCGCCGCGGGCGTGAAGGCCGAGGCTGACCGCCCGGCGGCGCAGGCGGCGGATGCGAGCCATCCGCTGTTCGGCAAGACGGTCGTCCTCACCGGTACGCTCAGCCTGCTCACGCGCGACGACGCTTCAAGGCTTCTGGAGGCGCTCGGCGCCAAGGTGTCCGGCAGCGTCTCCAAGAAGACCGACCTGGTCATCGCAGGCGAGAGCGCCGGCAGCAAGCTGGCCAAAGCGCGGGATCTCGGCGTGCCCGTATTGGAAGACGAACGGGAGCTGCTCGCGCTGCTGGGCATGGAGGCGCCGGGCGAGTGACTGATTGCCTGAACGCGTTCATCACCGCTTTGCACAAATAAAAGGCCGACGCCCTTCCGAATGCTTCGGAAGGGCGTCGGCCTTTGCGTTTTAGGAATGCCGGATACGTCGTCTTGCGAGAAATTGCTTGTACTGAAAGTAAATCGTGCAGCCGACGCAATAGCCGAGCAGGGCGGCGCCCGCGGCGGCCAGCAGCATGACGGCGAATGCATACCCGGCGATGGTCCAGCCCAGCGAGAAGCTGAGGACGGCCAAGCTCAGGAAGAGAACTGCAAGCGTATTGTTGAACCGGGCTAGCTCTCTTGCTTGCGTTTCTTTGCCTGCCGTTTTCAGCCAAGGCTTCGCGACTCTTATAAAGAGGTTGTATCTGCCACCAGTCGCGAGACCGGCGACTTCGATCAGCCACAGTATGGCCAGCAGCCACAAGGGAGCGAAGAGGAAGGAGAGGACGACAAACAAGACGATGCCGGTCTGGTTGGACTTAATATAGGGCATGGGGACTTCCTTCATGAGAGAGCCTCCTTCAATTCTACTTCAATTCCAAGTTAACCCGTCGGCATTTAGAAGTCAATGCACAAATCAAGATACAAGTATTTACAGTTGCTTTTCTTCTCTTGGCTTGGTATATTAGTACTCGCCCCTTCGAGGGGACAGGCCGAAGCGAGCTTGAGAAAAACAGCTTCGAAAAAAAGAAGTTGACATGCCCGAACGAACCTGATAAAGTTAACTGCTGTCGGCTCGGAGAACTTGCGAGTGCGAAGGCCGGCGAACAGTAACGAGATTGCTCCTTGAAAACTGAACATCGAGCGTTAAAACAAACGGACGCTGAAGCCTTTCGGGGCTGAGGCAAAAGTTATACCAGCAATGAAATGAGCAAGTCAAGCTTACCTTTATGGAGAGTTTGATCCTGGCTCAGGACGAACGCTGGCGGCGTGCCTAATACATGCAAGTCGAGCGGATTCAGTTTGTAGCTTGCTACAAACTGAGTTAGCGGCGGACGGGTGAGTAACACGTAGGCAACCTGCCCCAAAGACCGGGATAACATTCGGAAACGAATGCTAAGACCGGATAGGCAACTTGGTCGCATGACTGGGTTGAGAAACACGGTGCAAGCTGTGGCTTTGGGATGGGCCTGCGGCGCATTAGCTAGTTGGTGGGGTAACGGCTCACCAAGGCGACGATGCGTAGCCGACCTGAGAGGGTGAACGGCCACACTGGGACTGAGACACGGCCCAGACTCCTACGGGAGGCAGCAGTAGGGAATCTTCCACAATGGGCGCAAGCCTGATGGAGCAACGCCGCGTGAGTGAGGAAGGCTTTCGGGTCGTAAAGCTCTGTTGCCAGGGAAGAATAAGGATGAGGTAACTACTCATTCGATGACGGTACCTGAGAAGAAAGCCCCGGCTAACTACGTGCCAGCAGCCGCGGTAATACGTAGGGGGCAAGCGTTGTCCGGAATTATTGGGCGTAAAGCGCGCGCAGGCGGTCTTTTAAGTCTGGTGTCTAAGTGCGGGGCTCAACCCCGTGATGCACTGGAAACTGGGAGACTTGAGTGCAGAAGAGGAGAGCGGAATTCCACGTGTAGCGGTGAAATGCGTAGAGATGTGGAGGAACACCAGTGGCGAAGGCGGCTCTCTGGACTGTAACTGACGCTGAGGCGCGAAAGCGTGGGGAGCAAACAGGATTAGATACCCTGGTAGTCCACGCCGTAAACGATGAGTGCTAGGTGTTGGGGGGGGTCCACCCCTCGGTGCCGAAGTTAACACATTAAGCACTCCGCCTGGGGAGTACGGTCGCAAGACTGAAACTCAAAGGAATTGACGGGGACCCGCACAAGCAGTGGAGTATGTGGTTTAATTCGAAGCAACGCGAAGAACCTTACCAGGTCTTGACATCCCTCTGACCGGTCTAGAGATAGACCTTTCCTTCGGGACAGAGGAGACAGGTGGTGCATGGTTGTCGTCAGCTCGTGTCGTGAGATGTTGGGTTAAGTCCCGCAACGAGCGCAACCCTTGGATTTAGTTGCCAGCACTTTGGGTGGGCACTCTAGATCGACTGCCGGTGACAAACCGGAGGAAGGCGGGGATGACGTCAAATCATCATGCCCCTTATGACCTGGGCTACACACGTACTACAATGGCCGGTACAACGGGCTGCGAAGTCGCGAGACGGAGCCAATCCTACCAAAGCCGGTCTCAGTTCGGATTGCAGGCTGCAACTCGCCTGCATGAAGTCGGAATTGCTAGTAATCGCGGATCAGCATGCCGCGGTGAATACGTTCCCGGGTCTTGTACACACCGCCCGTCACACCACGAGAGTTTACAACACCCGAAGCCGGTGGGGTAACCCGCAAGGGAGCCAGCCGTCGAAGGTGGGGTAGATGATTGGGGTGAAGTCGTAACAAGGTAGCCGTATCGGAAGGTGCGGCTGGATCACCTCCTTTCTAAGGAGCCCTTCGGGGCAATACGAAGTCCGTGGTTTTAACGCTCGAGTTCAGTTTTGAAGGAGAAATCCTTCAGTGCGTACCGCACGAACGCGTTTCTAGCGAAACGCTGCCTCTTGCGGCACGGACGAGACGATCTTCGATCGCTCGTTTGCACCTTGAAAACCGGATAGCGAAACGAAAATGCGCAAATTAGAAATTCTCATGCATTGCCTTGTGTGGTTTAGCCGACAGGTTAAGCTATTAAGGGCGCACGGAGGATGCCTAGGCGCCAGGAGCCTAAGAAGGACGCGGCGAACAGCGAAATTGCCTCGGGGAGCCGTAAGCAGGCTTTGATCCGGGGATGTCCGAATGGGGAAACCCGGCTGGGGTCATGCCCAGTCACCTATGAGTGAATCCATAGCTCATAAGGAGGCACACCCAGGGAACTGAAACATCTAAGTACCTGGAGGAGAAGAAAACAAGAGTGATTCCGTCAGTAGCGGCGAGCGAAAGCGGATTAGCCCAAACCTGAGAGCTTGCTCTCAGGGGTTGTGGGACGTCTCACATGGAGTTACAAAGGGATAGGTTAGGCGAAGAGATCTGGAAAGGTCCGGCATAGAAGGTAAAAGCCCTGTAGCCGAAAGTCTATCCCCTCCGAGACGGATCCCGAGTACCGCGGGACACGAGAAACCCCGTGGGAATCCGGCAGGACCATCTGCCAAGGCTAAATACTCCCTGGCGACCGATAGTGAAGCAGTACCGTGAGGGAAAGGTGAAAAGCACCGCGGGAGCGGAGTGAAAAAAGAACCTGAAACCGTGCGCTTACAAGAAGTCAGAGCCCGATCTAGGGGTGATGGCGTGCCTTTTGTAGAATGAACCGGCGAGTTACGTTTACGTGCGAGGTTAAGTCGGAGAGACGGAGCCGCAGCGAAAGCGAGTCTGAATAGGGCGCTTTAGTACGTAGTCGTAGACCCGAAACCGGGTGATCTACCCCTGTGCAGGGTGAAGGTGAGGTAACACTTACTGGAGGCCCGAACTCGTGAGCGTTGAAAAGCTCTGGGATGACGTGGGGGTAGGGGAGAAATTCCAATCGAACTCGGAGATAGCTGGTTCTCCCCGAAATAGCTTTAGGGCTAGCCTCGAGATTTAGCATCATGGAGGTAGAGCACTGATTGGGTGCGGGGCCCGCCAAGGGTTACCAAGTCCAGTCAAACTCCGAATGCCATGGATGTATGCTCGGGAGTCAGACGGCGAGTGCTAAGATCCGTCGTCAAGAGGGAAAGAGCCCAGATCATCAGCTAAGGTCCCCAAGTGTGTGTTAAGTGGGAAAGGATGTGGAGTTGCGAAGACAACCAGGATGTTGGCTTAGAAGCAGCCACCATTTAAAGAGTGCGTAATAGCTCACTGGTCGAGTGACTCTGCGCCGAAAATGTAACGGGGCTAAACACACCACCGAAGCTATGGCATGTACCTTTTAGGTACTTGGGTAGGGGAGCGTTGAATGCGGGTTGAAGTCGGACCGAGAGGATCGGTGGACTGCATTCAAGTGAGAATGCCGGTATGAGTAACGAAAAGACAGGTGAGAATCCTGTCCGCCGAAAGCCTAAGGGTTCCTGAGGAAGGTTCGTCCGCTCAGGGTAAGTCGGGACCTAAGGCGAGGCCGAAAGGCGTAGTCGAAGGACAACAGGTTGAAATTCCTGTACCACCGTAATCCGTTACGAGCGATGGGGGGACGCAGGAGGGCAAGAACGCGAGCTGATGGAATAGCTCGTCCAAGCAGTGAGGGGTGTGTGTAGGCAAATCCGCACACTGATACCTTGAGCTGTGATGGGGAGGGAAAATTACAGTACCGAAGGTTCCGTGCTCACGCTGCCGAGAAAAGCCTCTAGCCAGGAGAAGGTGCCCGTACCGCAAACCGACACAGGTAGGCGAGAAGAGAATTCTAAGGCGCGCGGAAGAACTCTCGTTAAGGAACTCGGCAAAATGACCCCGTAACTTCGGGAGAAGGGGTGCCTCGGTAGGGTGAATAGCCCGAGGGGGCCGCAGTGAATAGGCCCAAGCGACTGTTTAGCAAAAACACAGGTCTGTGCGAAGCCGTAAGGCGAAGTATACGGGCTGACGCCTGCCCGGTGCTGGAAGGTTAAGGGGGAGCGGTTAGGGGCAACCCGAAGCTGTGAACCGAAGCCCCAGTAAACGGCGGCCGTAACTATAACGGTCCTAAGGTAGCGAAATTCCTTGTCAGGTAAATTCTGACCCGCACGAATGGCGTAACGACTTGGGCGCTGTCTCAACGAGAGATCCGGTGAAATTTTAGTACCTGTGAAGATGCAGGTTACCCGCGACGTGACGGAAAGACCCCATGGAGCTTTACTGTAGCTTGATATTGAACTTGGGTACGGTCTGTACAGGATAGGTGGGAGCCTAAGAAGCCTGAGCGCAAGCTTCAATGGAGGCGCCGTTGGGATACCACCCTGATCGTATCTAGGTTCTAACCTGTCACCGTGAATCCGGTGAAGGGACCGTGTCAGGCGGACAGTTTGACTGGGGCGGTCGCCTCCTAAAGCGTAACGGAGGCGCCCCAAGGTTCCCTCAGAATGGTTGGAAATCATTCGAAGAGTGCAAAGGCATAAGGGAGCTTGACTGCGAGACCTACAAGTCGAGCAGGGACAAAAGTCGGGCTTAGTGATCCGGTGGTACCGAATGGAAGGGCCATCGCTCAACGGATAAAAGCTACCCTGGGGATAACAGGCTTATCTCCCCCAAGAGTCCACATCGACGGGGAGGTTTGGCACCTCGATGTCGGCTCATCGCATCCTGGGGCTGAAGTAGGTCCCAAGGGTTGGGCTGTTCGCCCATTAAAGCGGTACGCGAGCTGGGTTCAGAACGTCGTGAGACAGTTCGGGCCCCCTCTGTATTCGGGCGTCAGGAAATTCGAGAGGTGCTGTCTCCTTTCGTACGAGAGGACCGGGATGGACGCACCGCTGGTGTACCAGTTGTTCCGCCAGGAGCATCGCTGGGTAGC
>NZ_JAPDHZ010000002.1:0-37767 GCF_029525555.1 Cohnella ginsengisoli
TCTGTTTCATCGCTTCTTTTCTGATCAGGTCATTAGTAAGAAGCGGCGATCGCCAGAAGGATACGACGATCCCCGTTCAATCGGAAATGATTCGGACGACTACCGTTCATTCAAAGTCTTCTATCGGGGGGATCGAACGCGGGAAGCAGCGGTTCGGACTCCGGCAGCTCATGTTCTTTCGATTAACGAAGAGGCTCCGATATTTTCGGGGCCTCCTTTGTCATCTACGAGCAGATGCTGTGTAGAGGGATTAATAGGAGGAAAAATCGCAGATGATGCATCCTTATCGACCCTTGCATGCTCCCCAATTGCAGCCGAAGCAGCATCGCCACTCGCACCAGTTTCGGGAATTTGCGCCGAATCGCCGCCTGGCGTCGCATGTCGCGTCCTATTGGACGGTGGATTTCCAGCCGGTATCGGGCAATCAGGGACATCGCGTCATTCCCGACGGCTGCGTCGATATTGTCGTGGATCTACGGGCTTCATCAAGCCGGCAGGCCGCATACGTCGTAGGGTTAACGACGCAAGTCGAAGTTTTGCGATTTACCGAAGTACGCTCGGTATGGGGCATCCGGCTGTATTCGGAGTCGGCCCGCACGATCCTCAAGACTCCCTTATCGGCATTGACGGCCAGCCGCGTGTTTATGGAGGAGCTCTGGGGACAAGAGGCGCTGGATTGGGTCGAACAGCTGCTGACTGCTCAATCGGTTCCGGACAGGATCGCGGTCGTCGAGCGGCAATTGGACCGAATACTGGCTGCGGACGATTCGCCGGCACCCACTTTGGTGTACCAGAGCATGCAGTATATATACGATTGCAAAGGCAATCTTTCCGTAACGGATTTGGCGGATAAAGTGAACTTCAGCGAGAGGCATCTTCGAAGGGCGTTTGACCGGGAGTTGGGACTCAGCCCAAAGGAAATGCTCGGTATCGTCCGCTTTCAAAGCGTTTTGGAGGAGTTGTACAGCGGAGATTATTCCAGCTTGACGGATCTGGCGCTTCAACACGGATACTACGATCAGTCGCACTTCGCCGGCGCTTTTATGCGATATTACGGGCTGCCGCTGAAACGCCTGACTAAGCGGGAGTGAGGAAGTCCGTTTTTTACTATTTTGCGATGCGGGACAATTGCTACAATGGGGGTGAAAAGAAGCAAGACGAGGGGAGCTGCAAAGCATGACGGTAAAGCTGAAGCGAGTCGGGATTTACGTGGCGCAGATGAAGAGGGCGTTGGATTTTTATCGTAAACTGGGGCTGGCGATCCCGGACAACGCCGACGAAGCGCATCATGTCGATGTCGAGCAAGACGGAATCGTGTTTGCCTTCGACTTGGTGGAATCGGTTAAGCGCGTTTTTGAAGGCTGGGACAAGCCGGTCGGCTATCGGACAGAGCTTGCTTTTCAGTTCTCCAGCCGAGAAGCGCTGGACGACGCGTACCGTCAGTTGACCTCGCTTGGACATAAAGGCTACCTCGAGCCACGGGATACGCCGTGGGGCGAGCGATATGCGATCGTGAAGGACCCCGACGACAATTTAATCAGTTTCATCGCTTAGCAGAAAGTTGGAATGCACCTTTTTTTACGGCATCGGGCCTTAGATTAATAGCATCAAATCAAAACGTAAAGGTTTAAAAGAGCCGCATATGCTGCGGCTTTTTTTGTGCCTTACAAAATTGCAAGATTGATGTAAGGCAAATCGATGGCATAGGTCTGATTGGCAGGAAAATATTGAAACAAACGATAATCGTAATTTTTAAAGGAGAGTCGAAATGAGGCTGTTTGAATTTTTGCTTCTATTGTCAAACTTCGGCTTATTTGGATTAACCGTCCCATTCAAAAAAAGGATGGCGCAGAACGCCAGTGTTCGTTGCAAGCGGGATCTCCACGCTCTTACTGGTCGTTCACTGGACGGTGGAAGGCTTCAGAATTCAGCTCATTTTTCCCTACTGCCTAACGATCGTTTTTTTTAGCCGTTTCAGGTTATCGCTTTTAAAAAAAAGGCGTCTCAAAGGTCCCGCGATTCATCTCGGGCATTGCTTATACCGCAATAGCCATCATGCTGGGCGTAATAGCGGGTCTCATGTATGCTTTTCCTGTATTTAAGATGCCGGCACCGGCAAGCATGCTCCCTTGATTCCCGATCCCCGGATATTACGTTATATGGCCGCGAACTATGGCCTTCCCGGTTTTAACCTTCAACACCTCAAATACGTATCCAGTCATGCATATTCGGGGGGCCGAAGTCTCTTCGGCACTGCCTTCATACCCGCTGATCCTTGCGAATCCAGGCTTCGGCTCCTCCAGATTCCTTCACACGTCGCAAGCCGAACTCTCGCGAGTCACGGCTATGTCGTGGCAGCGATCACCATAGCTACAATACTTTTGCAACCGAGTTTCCGGACGGTCGCATCACGACCAGCACGACGAACGACTTATTTTCTCCCGACCATGATTACAAGACGGAAAGCGGTAATCGCGACAAGCTGGGAAAAGTTTTAACCGAGGATGTGGCGTTTGCGCTGGATCAATTCGAGCTGATTCAATCGGGACAGATTCCAAGCGATCTTAAAGGGCGGATTGATCTCGGTCATGTCGGGACGTTCGGCCACTTCATCGGCGGAGCGACCGCCTATGACGCTTCTTAAGATCCGCGAATCTCGGTTGGGATAGACTTGGATGGAGGGCTCTACGGCCTGCGTGACAGAGAAGGTCTGCATAAGCCGTTTTTGTTCATGAACTCGGCAAGCGAATCAAAAGATTAAAGATGGTGAAGGAAAACCATGTTTATACGGATGAAGAGCTTAAGCAGATGGGCAACGCAAGAGCGTGGATGGATCAAGTAACGGTAGACAAAAAGCTAGAGCTTGAACGGATGCGCGAAACGGTTGCCGCAGGGGGCAATTCCTCTATATCGACCATACGGAGCATTTGAATTTTACCGACGTGCAGTTCGTTTCTCCGATATTCAAGTGGATAGGCGTTACAGGAAAGATCTCGCCCGAAAGAGCGAACGCCGTCATCAATGCCTATATGCTGGATTACTTCGACATGCATCTCAAAAATCAAGGCGGAAGCTTAATAAAAGGACCGAATAGCCGCTTTCCGGAAGCGAAGAACGTAACCTCGCTTTTATAAACAACGGCATCAGCTTTATAATTAACCGAGGGATTCGAGAGCTTCGGAAAGCGACCCTTACGTTCTCTAGGGTTGGACGCAGTATGTAGGCGCGATCCATTATTAAGCGGCGGCTCGCAATAAGCAAGCGATATCGCAAATGAAAACCGCCGTCAAAAGCGGTCTTTTTTTACGTTTCCTTCGCTTTTCCCGTTAATTACCTATGCATGAGGGCATGGCTATATTATCATCAATGTCAGAAATCCATAAAAGGAGTCGACTTCATGGAAAAAGTAAACGGCCCCGCCGCCTCAGAGAACAAGGGGTTTAACTTAAATCTTGCCTCCGGCTATTTTGAAAACCAAGGCGTGAACGTAATGGCGTTCGACGATATTTATCCGGAAGGGCATCAGTCCGGCGTAAGCATCCTTATGCACGGCAATCGCGTCGCTACGAACGGCGATATCCGGTTCGAGCAGACGCCGGGTCAATGGCAGCCGGTACCCAAGCAGGGCGCGCGCGAATTGAATGAAGAAGCGAATACGATTACCACTTCGCTCAGTTTTCCCGACAAATCGAAGCACTTAAAAGGCTTTAATCCGATGTTCTATCCGGACTTCGAGTTTAATTACAACGTTATCGTCCAAGGAGAAGGCTCGTCGGTCAAAGTGACCGTCGATTTGGACAGACCGATCCCGGATTCATTCGTCGGCAAAATCTGCTTTAACCTCGAGCTTTTCCCCGGCGAATTGTTTGGTAAGCCATGGATCATGGACAACAAATCCGGCATTTTCCCTGAGCAGCCTAACGGTCCGGTTAAGCAACTGCCGTCCAATCATGCGCATCCCGGAAACTTCGGCGAGCCCGATGCAAAAGCGGACATTCAACTTCTAACGGGGGACAATAAGGGGTACAACCCAATGATTGCCGACGATCTTATCGCTCAGCCGTATGCCGTCGGAAAACGTTTTACGGTGCGGCCAGAAGACCCTTACAACCGCTTTACCATCGAAAGCAAAGGGACGGCGCTCAAGCTATACGACGGGCGCATGAACCATAACAATGGCTGGTTCGTCATCAGCAGCGAAGTGCCTGCAGGAGCCACAGCTCATGCCATTGAGTGGATCATTACCCCACATGTGGTGGAGGGCTGGCTCTCTCCGGCAGTCGTTCAAACCTCGCAGGTCGGGTATCATCCCGGCCAAACGAAGACGGCCATCATCGAGCTCGATAAACGCGAAAGCAAACGCGAAAAGCTATCGCTTTTCAAAATCACGGAAACCGGAGAAAAAGAGGTTTTCTCTGCGGGGGGAGAAGAATGGGGGCTATTTCTTCGCTATCGCTACTTAAAATTCGATTTTACGAATATCAGGGAGGAAGGGCTGTACAAAGTTCAATACGGATCGTCGGCGTCGTCCATTTTCCGGATCGCCAGCGACGTATACGAACGGGGTGTCTGGCAGCCTGTGCTGGAATATTTTCTTCCCGTCCAGATGTGCCATATGCGGGTAAGCGAGAAATACCGCGTCTGGCATGGCGATTGCCATGAACATGACGCCCGGATGGCTCCCGTCAATTTGAATCACTTTGACGGCTATGAACAAGGTTCGTCCACGCTGACCGACTACAAGCCGGGCGACTTCGTGCCGGGTCTGAACGTGGGCGGCTGGCACGATGCCGGCGATTTTGACCTGCGGATCGAGTCGCAGTCCGGCGAATTCTATACGTTGGCCCTCGCGTATGAGTCCTTTAACGTTGATTATGATGCGACCACGATCGATCAGGACAAGCGAATCGTCGAAATCCATCAGCCTGACGGCAAAAACGATATATTGCAGCAAATCGAGCACGGCGTCCTGTCCGTCGTGGGCGGCTATCGCGCATTAGGGCGGCTTTACCGGGGGATTATCGAGAACGATCTCCGACAATACGTTCATCTTGGCGACAGCGCGAGCATGGATTCGGAACGGTGGGTGTTCACCGAAGACAATCCGCCTCGGGAATTGACGACTGCCGCTCATCTCGCAGCCGCTTCGCGCGCCTTGATCGATTTTAATCCTGTTTTAAGTCAGCAGGCCTTGGAAGCCGCCGCCAAGCTATTTCAGATCACGGATGGAAGCGGCCACGCCAGGACGGCCAAGGTTCATGCCGCCGCCGAATTGTTCGTGACGACCGGAGAAGACGAATATAAAAACCACTTATTGTCGGAAGCCGACTTTATCGTCGAATCGATCGCCAAGGTGGGCTGGTTTATCGCTCGCGCCGAAAAGGCGATGAATGACGCCGGATTCACGCAAAAGTTTTGCGATGCCTTGCCGGCCTTGAAAGAGCAGTTTGAGCGCCAAAGTGCCGAGACGCCTTACGGAATCCCGTATCGCCCGCATATCTGGGGAGCGGGTGGGGGATCCAGCAGCAGGGATACGAGTACTATTTCCTGCATCGGGCGTATCCCGACATTTTCGATCCCGAATTGATATTTAATGCCCTTAACTTTGTTTTGGGCTGTCATCCGGGATCCAATACAATGTCGTTTGCGTCGGGCGTAGGCGCCGCTTCGGCAACGGTAGGATACGGACTCAACCGCGCCGATTGGTCCTATATTCCCGGCGGCGTCATTTCAGGTACTGCGCTGATCCGACCCGACTTCCCCGAGTTGCTGGTGTTCCCTTATTTGTGGCAACAGGTGGAGTACGTATTGGGAGGCGGTTCTTCGCACTTTATGTTTATCGCTTTGGCGGCCCAGCAGCTGACGAGCGGTAAATGATAAGCGTTAACATGGTTTTCGCGCCACGGCACTGAATTTAAGATCGAATGCGCCGCAGAGAGGAATCTCTGCGGCGCATTTTTTTAAAGCGTACGTGTCGAACAAACTCGCGCATGCCTTCGGCTCCGATCGAACAGAAAACCGGCGAAACGGTACGCCGAACGGCGCAATTGTACCTTTTTTTTACCGCCATAATGCTTGGATAATGAATCTAACCCGTCAAATGTAAGCGCTATCAACTATGTTGTGAATCGTTTATGATTCGCTTGAGATTCGGTCTGACTAGCAAAGGGGGGGATGCGGCGGAGCAAACGGTATGCAGCTGCATGGCGGCCACAGGGGGAGTCAACGCGCCCTTCGGCGGTCGGTTCGTGGCTTCACGATCCAAAATCAAAGGGAGATGATATTCTTCATGTTCAAACCTTTCATCAAGCTTCGCATCCTTTTGCTGGCCGTTGCCATTCTGGCGACGCAAGCGGGTGTCACGATTCCGCATGCGCAAGTCGCCAGCGCCGCCATCAATGGAATGGGCCAGAAGCCGTACATGGGCTGGAGCAGCTACAGTATGCAGGTTTATTCGGGCAGCAATCCCTTTATCACGGCAGCCCAGATCAAGGCGCAGTCGGATGCCATGCATGCCACGCTGCAATCGCATGGCTACGAATACATCAATATCGATGCGGGTTGGAACGGAAGCATGGACGGTTACGGCCGGCCGATCCCGAGCACGTCGCTTTACCCTAACGGCTTCCAGGACGTCATCGACTACGTGCACAACAACGGGCAGAAGATCGGCATCTATCTGATTCCGGGGCTGTCCAAGGACGCTTACAATGCCAATCTGCCGATTTACGGCACGACCTCCTGCCATATGCAGGATATCGCCGTCCAGCCGCTTACGACGGCGGACTACTGGAACATTGGATACAAAATCAACTTCTCGAATCCCTGCGCCCAAAGTTACGTCAACTCCATTGCCGATCTGATCGCGTCCTGGGGCATCGATTTCGTGAAGTTCGACAGCGTGACGCCGGGCTCCGGCCATAACGATACGTCGATCGACGCGCGCGGCGACGTGAAGGCGTGGGCAACCGCCCTTGCGTCGCACGGCATCTGGTTCGAGCTCTCGTGGGCGCTCGACCATAACTACGTCGATTACTGGAAGCAATACGCCAACGGCTGGCGCGTCGATTGGGACGTCGAAGCTTATCAGCCCGGCGTGAAGCTGACCGAGTGGAACAACATCGCACGCCTATTTCCCGACGCGGAAGTGTGGTGGCGCGATGCGAGGCCGGGCGGTTGGAATGACTTCGACTCCTTGAACGTCGGCAACGGGGCGATGGACGGCCTGACCCAGGACGAACGCCGCACGGCGATGACATTTTGGTCGATGTCCTCGGCGCAGCTTTATACGGGTAACGACTTGACCAATCTGGACAGCTTCGGCATCGGACTGTTGACGAATGACGAGGTAATCGCGGTCAATCAGGCGGGGCGCCCGGCGCATCCGGTATCGACCGCGACCAACCAGCAGGTATGGTACGCGAACAACGGAGATGGCAGCTATACGGTCGCCCTGTTTAACCTCGGCAGCGCTTCGGCTACGGTAACGGCGAATTGGAGCGACATTGGCCTATACGGTTCCGCAACAGTCCGCGATCTGTGGACCCATACCGATCTCGGCAAGTTCGCGACGGGCTACAGCGCCGTAAACCTCGCACCGCACGCTTCCCGAATGCTGCGGGTCGTCACGAACGGCGGCGCTAACGTCGTAAACGACGACGACACGGGCATCTCCTATACGGGAAGCTGGCAGCGGAGCTGGAATCGCGGGCTCGGCGATTTCAAGGACGACGTCCACTATACGCAAACGAACGGAGACTATTTCGAATTTTCGTTCAACGGAACCGGCATCGATCTGTATACCGAGAAGGATTCTTCACAGGGGAATATCGACATCTACATCGACGGCGTGCTGAAGCAGACGGTTAACACTTACAATGCGACGCGGCAGACGCAGCAGAAAGTATATAGCGCTTCAGGGCTCTCTAACGGCGTTCATACGTTGAAGGCGGTGAAAAAGACCGGTACGTTCATGCTGCTCGACAAGCTCTCGTTCAACGTGGCTTCGCCGATCGAAGTGAACGATACGGATGCGGGCCTCACGTATTCCGGTTCCTGGTCGGCCAGCACCGCACGCGGCTTCGGCGATTACAATGACGACGTCCACTATACGATGACGAACAATGATTATTTCCAATACGCCTTCAATGGCACGGGGATCGATCTCGTTACCGAGAAAGATTCGTCGCAAGGAAACATCGACGTCTATATCGACGGCGTCTTCAAGCAGACGGTGAGCACCTACAACGCGACGCGGCTCGCGCAGCAGACCATCTACAGCATCCGCGGCTTGACGAGCGGGGCCCATACCCTCAAAGCCGTGAAAAAATCGGGCACGTACATGCTGCTCGACAAACTCAATGTCCTCAGCAGCCGTATTCAGCTGAATAATACGGAACCCGGCATTACGTACTCCGGCTCCTGGTCGCTGAACGCCAGCCGCGGTTATGGGGATTATAACGACGACGTGCATTTTACGGCTGCCAACAACGACTACATGCAATACACGTTTAACGGAACGGGGATCGAGCTTCTTGGAGAGAAGGCGTCGGATCAGGGCAACGTCGACATCTATATCGACAATGTGCTGCAGACGACGGCGAACACATATAACGCGACACGCCTTGCCAACCAGTCGATCTACAGCGTAAGCGGATTGGCCGGCGGCTCCCATACGATCAAGGCCGTCAAAAAGACAGGCTCGTATATGCTGGTGGATTCGCTGCGGGTGACGCCTTGAGGCTGGGCTATAGCTAAACGAAAAGCACACTTTTGGAAGCAACCTTCCGGAAGTGTGCTTTTTCCTTAGAGTCTCAGTGATATCTGCACCAACCTTATAATTGAGGAATGAGGCAATCGAACAGAACCGGAGAAGGGTGTCGCAAATGGATAGGATCGTCTCACTATAATTAAAATCAGACATGTTTTCCAAGCTGTTGCTTCGCATTACACTATATGAAATGAAGCTCACGGCATTACTTGCATAATCCAGACGAGTATGACTTGAACAGGTGACCTGTCACGCAAAGTCGAGAACGATAAGGGGAAACGCATGATGAAGATGCATTACAGCATGGCCCATGAACCGCTGCTGGAATTATCCACGCGGGATGCGTTGGTTGCCAATATGAAGAAGGCCGGGATCGAGAAAATTTGGATTGCCGGTTTTCTCTCCGGAGACATGATCGACCTTGAAGAACTTAAGCAAGCGAAGGCATTTGCGGAGCAAAACGGACTTGAAGTAGGGGCGTTGACGATCCCAGTCGGGCACCCGGGCAATTCTCTTAATCCGGACGACCCCGATTCAAAGCTGACAATCCCCGCGCATTGGCACTATCGGATCGATAAAAGAGGGGAAACCGCCTATTTCTGCGGAGCGATCGATACTTTTCTAATCGAGGACAACGGGAAAGCGGCGAAGCTGCTCTGCGATGCAGGCTTTAAAGAAGTGTTTCTCGATGACGATCTCCGCATCGGCAACTTAAATGACAGCATCGAGGGCTGCTATTGCGATGCATGCGTGACGGAATTCAACGCGATTTACCGCCGTCAGGAGACAAGGGAAACCTTGAGGGCGCGATTGGCCGACAAACTGGATCTGGCCTTAATGAAGGATTGGGTTGCCTTTCAATGCGACAAAGTTACGGCTGTCATGAAGGCCACGGAAATGGAGGGCGTGCAGCCCGGGATCATGGTCATGCATTTTGGCGACGAACGGCACGGAATCGATATTCCCGCGATTCGGGAACAAATACCGAACACGCTGTTCCGGGTCGGGGAACATCAATTCAATGATCGAAAATTCGCCAATCCGTACGCGAAAGGCGAAGAAATGCTCGGCATCGCGTACCACCTGAACTTTATCGACAAGCCATTCGCTTATAGCGAAACGACGATTTTTCCTCCCCGGTCCTTAAAGGCGCATAACTTGGTCTATAAAGCGAAGCTGGCGATTGCAGCAGGGCTTGAAAATATCCTCTTCATGAGCGGCACATGGGCGATGGATGACAGCTATTGGAAAGCGATTGCAAATGCGCTTCCGGTATTGCGAGCGTTTGACAAAGCGTGCGCAGACGGGGAAAGAACCTATCCGGTTCATCTCGCTTACGGGACACATGGCGCTTACGCAGAGCCCATTATCCCGACCAGTTTGCCAGTGTTGGCGGGATTGCCGGTCAAACCCTTGCGTGCGGATCAGTGCGATGGTGACGGGGAGTTGCTCTTGTTTTTCGGCGATTATGAATTAACCCCGCAATGGCAAGCGAAGCTGCCACTCTATAATCAAGTGATTTTTGACCAAAAGGCCGCGTTAAAAAATAAAGCGATTATCGAAGCGTTAATGGCTACGGCTTCCAATCTTGTTTGCTGGGATCAAGTAGCGACTTCAAAGCCTGACATAGCGGAAGTATCGCTGCTTCAAGCGCGGATCGGTCAAGAGGCGAGTGACTTCCCGCGCGTCGCTGAGGGGGAGCCATATCGGGTTGGTATGGCTGAAGAATTGCGAGAAGGTCATTTTATATAACCTGTTGGAAACCGAAAATCAGGGCATAGTCGAAATATCGGGCAGCAAGCATCCCGTTCGCTTGAAGCCGCTGTCCTTTGCGGTTCTGAGCCGATCAGGCTTCCTGGCAGAATACGTTACGGAAATGAAGCTTTAATTTCTGACCGCAGAACGTCTATAGACAGAAAGATTAAGCGCCTTCCGCGTGGAGGCGTTTTATTGTTTTGACTAGTATAATCATGCCGCTAGCTGGATGTCGGAGGGATCATTACGATTCCCGATTACCCCTGCATCATACGATTGTCGGGGCTTCATCGCATAAGCGATGGGGGAATATATGGTTATATGCATGATAAATTACTGTGCTAGGGGGGTCTCGGCATGTCGCTTCGATTAAGGCATACAATCGCTAGACTCATGATTCTCCTGCTCGGCATCCTGCTGTCCGCGGCGTGCGCTCAACATGCGGCTGATGCCGATACAAACGAGTCGAAGCCTATATTTACCGACGTAGCGGGAGAGTATTATCACTTTCTGGCGCTGGACACCGACGGCAATGTATGGGGATGGGGCACGAACATCGGGAATCAGCTCGGCGAAGCGGATCAGAGCTATCTGGTCGTGCCCGCGAAGATAAAGGGGATCGACGACGTGAAGCTCATCTCCGCCGGGTACGGACATTCGACCGCCGTCAAAAAGGACGGCACGGTCTGGAAATGGGGCTCGAACGCTGCCGGCGCGCTGGGCGTAGATCCGGACAAGCTCGATTTTACGGCTAAACCGATGCAGGTGCAAGGTATTGACCATGTTAAGGCCATTGCGGACAGCGCGTACTATACGTTGGCCTTAAAAGAGGACGGCACTGTCTGGGGATGGGGGGCAAACGATAAGGGACAATTGGGCATCGGGCGCTTCAGCGCGCAGGAATCGCAACCGGTGCAGATCCAATCTCTGCCTCGGGTCACGGCCATTTACGCGGCGTTTAACGAAGGCTATGCCGTCACTTCCGACGGCAACGTATGGAGATGGGGAGCCGCGCTCAAATGCGACGGCGTATGCAAGGAGGCGCCTGCGGCCGAGCCCGTGAGATTCGAGGGTTTGAGCCGCGTGCAATCGCTGTCGGACGAAATCGCGATCCTGCAGGACGGCACGGTCGCCAAGTGGGGTATCAACTACGAAGGCAGCTTGGGAACGGGGTCTACGGAATACGCCTACCTTCCCGAGCCGGAGCGGCTTCCTAGCCTAAAGAACATCGTCAAGGTGTCCAAGACGCATGCACTCACGACGGATGGCCAAGTCTGGGCTTGGGGCAGGAACGACTATGGACAGATCGGCGACGGCACGAAAAAGGTTACGCCAAAGCCGATTCTGTTGAACGGCATCGATCAGGTCATCGACATTACGAGCGGTGAAGAGGTTATCGTTGCGCTTAAGAAGGACGGCACGCTCTACGAGTGGGGCAGCAACCGGAACGGGGAGATCTCGAATGCGGCCGCCGACATTCTGCCTCCTACGCCGGTGCCCTTCACGGTTCCGACTGTCAACTACGCGCTTCCTATTCCGAGAGATCCGGGTACCTGGACATTTTTGGACGAAAAGGGGAACATCATTAAGGACAACCAGCTTTATCTGCGCGTCAAGCCGTTCTCGGAGGGTAAGGCTGCGGTACAGCGAGCATCCAACAATCTGTGGACTTTCATTAAGACAGACGGCAAGCCGGCGTTTTCGGACAATTTTCTGATCGTGAAGGACTTCCACCAGGACAGGGCCGGCGTCAAGCGCCAGGATGGCTGGCATTTTATCCGAACGGACGGCAAGCCGTTGAATCAGGACCGCTACGCCAATGTCGATTCATTCGCCAATGGCCTTGCTCCTGTCTTGGCGAACGGCAAGTGGGGTTATCTCGGGCTGGACGGAAAAATGAAGATCAAGCCGCAATTCGCAGCCGCTCAGCGATTCGAGAACGGATTGGCCGCCGTGCAGACGAACGGCAAATGGGGCTTTATCGATTCGACAGGCAGATTCATTGTCAAAACCCAATATGCCGCTGCCGGCGCCTTCGCTGCGATGCAGATGGCACCCGTCAAGCAGAACGGCAAGTGGGGCTACATCGACAAGTCGGGCGCGTGGAAGATCAAGCCTCGGTACGAGGATGCGAAAAGCTTTTCGAGCGCCGGATTGGCGCCCGTCAAATTGAATGGCAAATGGGGCTATGCCGCCCAGTCCGGCAAGCTGGTCATAGCGGCGCAGTACGAGGACGCTTCTCCTTTTCAGGAAGGCTTGGCAAGCGTCAAGAAAAACGGTCTATGGGCGGTCATCCAGCGGACGGGCAAAGTGCTGACGCCGTTCCAATTCACGGAGATCCATCCGTATCAAAATCATGTCGCATGGGCCGTGACGAAGACGGATAACGGTTATCTCGACACAACGGGCAAATGGTACTTCAAGATGAAGATTCAGAAATGGTGACCGAAAGGGATCTCGATGGAGGCGAGAAATTTATTGCCCTTACCACCAGTGCAGAAAGATTAAATCGGCCTCTGATCAGTTGGGTGGGGGGAGAGTAATGAAGATTAAAAAGACATAATTTAGGCTATACAAAAGTCAGTCATCTGGATGCAGACGACTAGACCTTATATCGTATTTGATCCGCGTTTAACGCGGATTTTTTTGTTGTAGCGATACAAGAAATTCCCGATTTATGGATGAATTTATGCCGCGTCGCACCATCGCAAAAGCATGTCATGTTTTGCCGGTTTGGAAGGTTGGGTAATCAGGTTCGACGCATAAGCAGAGGGGAGGGAAGGCGAAGGCTACAATCTTCGCCGAACGATGAGCGGCCTTAAAACGGAAAAAGACGAGCAGAACCTGCATATAAATGATTCGACTCGAACGATGTCACGAAAGGCGCTTCACGAAGCGGTGCCTGCGATCGATAAGTTCGCCAGAGCGGGCTACTTGGCAAAAGGGACTGTTTATATCATGATCGGGGCATTGGCAATGATGACTGCGATTGGGCATCGAAAGGAAACGTCGGATACGAAGGGCGCAATCGAGACGATTGGCGCGCAGCCGTTAGGCGGCATTCTGCTGCTCATTCTTGCCGTCGGACTGGCTGGATTCTCGGCGTGGCGGTTCGTGCAAGCCTTCGCGGATCCGGACGGCGAGGGAGGGAACGGAAAAGGAATCCTTGTACGCGCCTCTCGTTTTGGCGGGGGAATCTTCTATGCGGTAATCACCTATCATGCAGCGAAAACGAGCTTCGGGGGCAGGCCTTCTTCGGAAAACAGCGAACAGACGTTGACAGCCGTAATTCTGCAGCAGCCGCTTGGTGCTTCGTTTATTGCTGCAGCCGGACTCGGCTTTGCCATATACGGGATTATTGAGATCGTCAAAGCGATACGCAACTCCTTCACGGATTCATTTAAATTGAACGAAATAAAACCTGCCATGTACCGATATCTCGTGGCTGCGGCGAAGTTCGGTCTATGTGCCAGAGGCGTCGTATTCGGCCTCATCGGTTATTTTCTCGTACGCACCGCCGTTTTTTCCGATCCTGAAGAAACGAAAGGCTTGGACGAGGCGCTCGCCGAGCTCGCGCTGCAGCCGCACGGCCGATGGTTGCTCGGCGCAGCGGCGCTCGGGTTCGTCGCGTACGGGTTCTATATGTTGGGATTGGCCCGTTACCGGAAGACCATCGGCAAGCAGCGCGAACGATGAATCTGAGATCTCGCGCATGGAGCCAACACAATAATGTAAACATGAAATTTTACAACCGCGAATGAAACCGACCGTCCGCGCTCTTCCTTAAAGAGCTTGAGCGGTCGGTTTTATTGCACTTATCAGGATATAGCGGACCTTATGAATTTCATATCCTTTCCTTCATAATTTCATATTCCGGCGGATGAACGTTTGAAAAAAAAGAACCGAGATTTGTTGTAAGATGTAGCAAAGAGAGCAAGTTCTATTAGGGATGGTGACGATCTCTGGTTGCGTTGTTTATTTTCCGCTATTTTGGCAGATCCATGTACCGAAAAATGATGCTGACGTCCTTTCTCATTATCGTGCTCACGGTGTCGGCGCTCGTGGCGAATTTTTATTCCCGCACGGCGGGGGGATTTAAAGAGGCAGGCCGTCGAGACAAGCGAAAGAGCGATGCAGCAATCCGCGGTCGCGCTTAATTCCTATTTGGAAAATGTTCGCGGCTTCGCCTGGAGCAACTTCAGGGATTTTGAATTTCAGAAGTTCGTCCAAAGCATGGGCAGCAACCCGGACGCGCTGAGCAAATACACGGGCGATTTTACGATTTACGTGAACGACAACCCCATCGTTTGGTCGATTACCGTCGACCAGCTAAACGGATTTTCTCTCAGAGCCGGAAACGCGATTCCGGATATGCTGCCGGAAGAGAAGGCGCGCATTGCCCGCATCGCCATCGAAGCGAGCGGCAAAGGCGTATGGGTTCCATCGACGATATACGGATTAAATGCAGATCAGATGGAGCAGACGCTTACTTTCGCGCAAGCCATTCGAAGTATCTCGCTCACTTCTCCGGGTCCGATCATCGGAGTCATGATGTACAATCTATCTTTCCATTCGTTAGATCAATGGTTCAGGAAAGTAGAAGGAGACCAGTCTAATCGTACTTATATTGTCAAGGCAACCGACGGTACCATCGTGCATTCCCTCGTTCCGGCGGAAAGAGGCGAATCCCTGCTCAGTCCCGATGATCTGAAGTCCGTCAAGAAAGCGAAAGGCGGACACTTCTATTCAAGAAGGGATTTCGGCTCGGCTTTGGTCCTTTACGAGAAATTGGAGCGTTCCGACTGGATGCTCGTGACGATGATGCCGGTTAAGCTGCTCATTAAACCGGTAAACGATTTCACGAAGAGTACCCTCTTATTCGGATCGTTAAGCTTGCTTTTCTCTATGCTGTTAGCCGGATTGTTCTACTCTCGGACGATTACGCCTCTTAAAGAATTAAGCAAAGGCATGAAGGCGATCGAAGTCGGAAATTACGAGGTGATCCTCCCGGTTAGAAGCTATGACGAATTAGGGTACATCACGTCGTCGTTCAACCGAATGGCCAAGGAAATCAATCGTCTTATTTTGAAGGTATACGAATCTGAAATCATAAAGAAAAACGCGGAAATCAAAAGCTTGCAATCCCAGATCAATCCTCATTTTCTTTATAATACGCTCGGCATCATCGATAGCTTATCCGCCATCGACGGGGATGCCAGAATATCGTTTATCAGCAGATCGCTTGCCAAAATGTTTCGTTACAACATCAGCGGCGAAAATATCTCGACGATGGAGGCGGAAATTCAACAAATCCGGTTGTATTTGTCGATCCAGAAGATTCGGTTCGAAGAGAAATTCGATTATTTGATTTACGTCGAACCGGGGCTGGAGCAAGCGCCGATTCCGAAGATGCTTCTGCAGCCGATCGTGGAGAACAGCATTCTCCATGGCGTAAGCCGAAGCCGTCATTCCGGAATCGTCAGAATCGAAGCGACAATGGAAGACGGAGATCGCGTGCAGGTGAAAATTTGGAACAACGGCATGCCGATCGATACGGAAAGACAGGAATGGCTCCGCACTAGATTAGCCGGGACGACTAAACACGGGGAGTCGGTCGAAAACCGTTCTTCCATCGGCTTGCTAAACGTTCAAGCGAGGATCAGGCTGCTATATGGCGACGATTGCGGCGTTTCTTTCGAAAGCAGCAGCGCGTACGGAACGACGTTTATATTGACGTTAAGGAAACAGGTGAACAAAGGAGGGAACGAAGGATGAGATACATCGTTCTTGACGACGAGCCGATCATACGCCAGGGCGTCATCCATAAAATTCGGCAGACGGGATTGCCGCTCATATTCGCGGGCGAGGCCGACGATGGCGTAGCGGGGCTGGAACTGGTTCGATCGGCGAAGCCGGATATCGTCTTGACGGATATCCAGATGCCGGAAATGAACGGCCTGGAGTTCATTCGCATAGCCAAGACCTTGTATCCGCGGATGGAATATATCATTCTCAGCGGATTCGACGATTTCGAATACGCCAAGCAGGCGATTGGCTACGGCGTAAGCCATTATCTCTTAAAACCGGTGGAGGACGAAGAACTGTACGAGTCCCTGAACGGCTTGATCGAACGGCTGCAGGCGGAGAACCACCGCGACAACATGTTTTTAAAGCTGCAGCATCAAGCGGAGACGGGGCAGGAAGCGGCGCGAAGCCAAACGCTCACGAGGCTATTAAACGAAGAGGAAACGAACCTCGCGGATCCTTTGTTGGACGAACTATCCGTCGGCTGCGTTTCTTTTTCATCGGTCGTCCTGCAGGTGGAACCTTTAAAATTACCCCATTATTCGTTCGCGGAGGACGAAGAGGAACTGATTTGGTTCTCGCTAAAAAAACATCGTAACGGAAGGGTTCAAGTCCGTAGGCATCGCGGGCTTTCTCGTTCATAGTTCGCTGAACCGCTGCGAATTCATATATGTGTTCGGTCTCAAAGCGGGTCAAGATCGATCAATCGTTCTTTCCGCGGCCGACACGGTCGCTTACGGCGTTCGCAAGTATTTGAAAATCAACGCGGTGGTCGGGATCGGTCCGTTCGCGGATAAGCTTGACCGCATCCAGGAGATTTACCGCGAAGCGAAGCAATCGGCACGGAACGCGGTGCTCCATGGCGGCAACCGGGTGTCGCATTGGACCGCGCAGCTCCCCTATAAGGCAAACAGGCAATCCATCATCGGCAGCGAGGACGGCAAACTGCTCGCGGAATGGCTGGATCGTCTGGATGCGGATCAAATCATTCGATGGACCAAACGGCGCCTGGGCGCGATCGCGCAGGATCCGAATTCCGTTTTCGTGCAAATCGAATGGTTTTGCGTCGATCTTTATCTGCTGTTCAATAAATATTTGCTTGCCAATGCCGTAGACGCGGAATGGACGATCGGCGAGTTGGACGACATGCTGCGCTGGCTGCAGCAGATCACGCGAATCGGCGAAATCGAAGAACGGATGATCGGATTGGCTTCGAACGTGATCGGCGTTCTTGCCAGAAGCGGAGACCGGTCGGGGAAAGAGGTGATGGAGGTCGTGCGGGCGTATATCGATCATCACTTCGCCGAGCCTTTATCCCTGCAGTCCATCGGCGAGCGGTTTTCCATTCATCCGAATTACTTCTCCAAACGGTTCAAAGAAAAATACGGCGAAAGCTTCATCGAATATTTAACCTCGCTGCGAATGAAGATGGCCGCCGAGCTGCTAAGCGACACGGATTTAAAAATCCATCAAATCGGGGAAAGAGTCGGCATCGAAGACGCTGCCTACTTCGGAAGCGTCTTTCGCAAGTGTTATGGCGAGACGCCCAAGCAATACCGGGAACGCTTGCATTCAACTTAAAAATTTCATATCGAATCGGAATAACACGTTAAGATATTCGCTTAAACCTGCGAATCGGCGGACCTATAATTTAAACAAGCAAGACGAAACGTACACGAGGGGGGAAGCTGGCTAGAATGAAAAAGAAGATTCGCATGTCCGCCGCATCCGTGTTATTGCTGTCGATCGCTTTGACGACCGCCGCATGCGGAGGGAACAACGGTAACGGCAACGCGTCTGGAAACGCGTCTCCGAGTACGAACGCCGCCCCTGAGAGCAGCGCCGCCGCATCGGCCTCCGAATCTCCGGGCGCTTCCGCGCAAGCGGAACCCGTAGAGATCGTCGTGTGGGATAAACCGAGCGCCGACGCGGCAGACAAGGCCTTCAAGGAAGAGGCTTTCGCCGCTTTCGAAGCGAAGTACCCGAATATCAAGGTCATTCACGTCGAGCAGACCAAAGAGAAAGAACGCGAGCAATTCATGACCGCGGTAGCCGGCGGGGAGCAGCCCGATCTGTACAAGAACCCGTATCCGGACATGGAATCTTACATCGCGCAAGGCATTGCGGCAGACATTACCGATCTTTGGAACGGCTTCGAAGGCAAGGACGGCTATCTGCCTTCGTCCCTGAACGCCGCGACGGTAGACGGCAAAATTTACGGCGTTCCGAACGACATGTACGTCACGGGACTGTTGTACAACAAGCAAATGTTCGCCGACGCGGGACTCGATCCGGCTGCGTCCTTGAAGGACTGGGACTCGTTCGGAGCGGCCGCGCAGAAGATGACGGACGCCTCCAAGGGGACATACGGCTACGCGATTCTCGGCATGGATTGGGCGGATTGGTTCTTCGAGTACTACGTATGGCAAGCGGGCGGCGATCTGACCGAGAAGCAGCCGGACGGCACGGCCAAATTGACGTTCACGTCCGACGCGACGATCCAAGCGCTGCAATACTACAAAGACTTGAAATTCAAGTATAAAGCGACGCAAAAGAATGTCGTACAGAGCTTGGACGATAACCAGAAGGACTTCTATACGGGACGCGCGGCTTCGATGATCGCGGGATCCGACTGGATCGGGGGCCTCGTAGCCAAAGGCATGGACCTGAACAACATCGGCTTCTCTGCCTTGCCGGTCGGTCCTTCCGGCAAAGCGCCTTCGCAAGTCGGCGGAAGCTACTGGATCCTCAATCCGAAGTCTTCTCCCGAAAAGCAGCAGGCGGCCTTTACGTACGCGACCTATATTACATCGAAAGCGTACCTCGAATCGGTGCTGCAATACAACAAGGACAACGGCATGTTCCCGAACCTGCTCTCCGTTCGGACCGACGTCGACGTGACGGATTTCGTCGACGGCCTGCCGGCGGAGGTCGTGAGCGGCGTTCAATCGGCTGCGAAAGACACGCATCTGGAATATTTCCTTAAAGCGCGCCTCAGCCCTTATATCGTCAAGCCGATCCAACAGGCGCTCTTGAACGAGAATACCGATCTGAAGGCCGTGCTGCAGACGGCGCAGGATCTCGCGCAGAAGGAAGTCATCGATAAGTATAACGAGGAAGTAAAAAAAATAAAAGAGATCGGGATTCTCTCGAAGAGGGAATCCCGATGCTATTCCAGGGGTGAACGAACCTTATGACGAGAATAACGAACATCCGTTGGATGCCCGTCTTGTTTCTGTTACCGTCCGTGCTCTGCTATTTGTTGTTTAAATACTATCCGCTGTTAAGCATGGTCCGCGTCAGTTTCTTTCGCTACAGCATCGTCAATCCGCCCGGGAAGTTCATCGGCCTGGCCAATTATACGGAGTTTCTTTCCTCGTCGACCTTCTGGCAGGCCGTATCCAACACGTTCGTGTTTTTCGCGCTTTATCTGGGTCTAACCTTCTGGATTCCGATCGTGCAAGCGCTGCTGCTCAGCGATATTCGCAAGGCGAACGCGTTCTTTCGCTTCATGTACCAATTGCCGACGATCATGCCGGCGGTCGCGGGCGTACTCGTCTGGAAATGGATGTACAACCCCGATTACGGTTTGCTGAATTATTGGCTCCAATTTTTCGGCCTTGGCCCGTACATGTGGCTCAACGACTTGAATATAACGAAGCTGGCCATCGTATTGCCCGCGGTGTTCGCCGGCAACGGCATCTCGCTTCTGCTCTATTATTCGGCGATCAAATCGATTCCGACGGAAATCTTGGAAGCGGCGAAAGTAGACGGAGCCAGTCCTTGGAGAAGAATGTGGACGATGCTGCTGCCGAACATCCGCTTCATAATCGTGATCCAGTTCATCGCCTTCATGTCCGGCGTCCTGCTGGCTTACGACAATATTTACGTCATGACGCAAGGCGGCCCTGCGGGAAGCACGACCGTCGTATCGATGCTGGTCGTGAACACGGCCTTCCAGCAATCGCGCTTCGGGATTTCGGGCGCCATGTCCTTGTTCATGTTCTTCGTGATCGCTTTATTGACCGTCCTGCAAAATAAAATCTCCGCTGAAAAGGATTGAGCGATATGAAACGAACGCGCATGGCGGAGAAAGGGCAGCGGTCTCTTACCTTTACGGCTTACGCGGTGACGATTCTCTTTACGGTTTTTTCCCTTGTTCCCGTGCTATGGATGGTTTCTTCGGCGTTCAAATCGGATAAGGATATCGACGCCTATCCGCCCAAGTGGATCCCTCAGATTCCCCAATCGATCCGGGTCACGCTCGATTATTCGGGACTTGGGCCGATGGAGCGGGCGGATTACGAAAAGGATGCCATGGAAGCGACCTGGTTTCCCTGGATGAAGAATATACGGGAGAATATCGGCGAAGTCAGAATTACCGGCATCCGGGACGGCAAGATGATCTTCCAAGCCTTTATGGCTTCGTCCTCGTTTCGGGCCGGACAGCCCTCGATCGTTCCTTCCACGTTGTTTACCGATCAGTTGATGGATCGCAAGCTTCCGATGATTCGCGAGAAAAAGCTGTCCAAGTTTACTTGGTACGGGGACGGAGGAGGCGACGTTTCGGACAGGAAGGGCGTGGCGGAGAGCGAGCTTTCGTCGCGGTTCGCGGATTTTTACGGTTCTTCGGAGATCGTTCAGGGAAAAGTCGCGACGATCGAGGAGAAACAAGCCTGGATCCGCCTATTCGACAGCTTTATTTCGGTGAACAAGATCGCGATGAATGCGGCCGGTCCGCTTGGATTCACGAAATATTTCATCAACAGCGCGATCGTGACGCTGTCCTCGGTGGCGATACAGCTGTTACTCGGGGGGATTGGCCGGTTATACGCTCGCTCATCTGATCACGAACAAAAAGTGGCAGTTCTTTTGGATTATGTTTTTTTCTGGCGACGATTATGATACCGGATATTTCGCTGCTATTGCCGCTGTATTTGCTCATGAAGGATTTGAATCTGGTCAATTCGCTTTGGGCGATCATTCTGCCTCATTCCGCCTGGGGCATTATTATCTTCCTGTTCAAAGGCTTCTTCGATCAAATCTCGAAGGAGCTCTTGCAAGCGGCGAGGGTCGACGGGGCCTCCGAATTTCGCACGTTCCTTCAGATCGTCGTTCCGCTATCCGTGCCGATCTTCGCGGCCGTCAGCGTGCTGACGTTCATCCCGGTATGGAACGAATTCGTCTGGCCGCTTGTCGTTAACAACCTGCCTAAGTATTGGACGTTTACCGTCGCGCTGAACGATCTGCAAAATCAGAGCAACGTTCAACAGAACATGATTATGGCCAGCTCGTTTATTTCGATGATTCCTTTGCTCGTGATTTTCGTCTTCGCGCAGAAGTATATCGAGAAAGGCGTGGCCTTCTCGGGAGTCAAAGGATAGCAGGAAAGATCGGATGCTCATTGCTAGGAGGAGGCGATTAAAATTCTTTCGGTCCATCTGCTTTGCGAATACTTGCCGAACCCCGTAGCGATTCAGACGGAATCGCCTTGCTTCAGCTGGCAATTAAGCGCCGACGGTCGCAATCGGTCGCAAACCGCGTATCGGGTCACGGTTGCCGACGATCCGGGGAAGCTGAATGCGGAGCGCGAATTGCACTGGGATTCGGGCAAAGTCATGTCGAATAAAAGCTATCATGTCGTTTACGAGGGAAATCGGTTGGAGAGCGATACGCGATATTACTGGCGCGTCGTCGCCTGGGACGAAACGGATCGCGAGGGGGGAGCCCAGCGAAACGGCCTACTTTCATACCGGGCTACTGCAAAAAGAGGATTGGTCTGGACAATGGATCGGCGCGCCGGATATCGCGGGCTCTCCGCTATTCTGCGGAACGTTCTCGGTCGGCAAGCCGTGCGAGCGCGCCGTCGTTTACTTCGCTTGCCTGGGATACGGGGGAGCTCTACTTGGACGGCAGCAAAGTCGGCGATCATGTTCTCGATCCCAACTGGAGCGACTACGACGATCGAACGATCGAAGGATTGCTTTATCCTTATAATGATAACGGAAAAAAATCGGTCTATTACGTTGCCTACGACATCACTGCCGATTTGACGGTGGGGAAGCATCGTTTCGGCGCGATGTTAGGCAACGGATTTTACAATCAAACCGCGCGTACGGTCGAAGGCCGAATGTCTTACGGAAATCCCCGTTTCCTTCTCCAATTGAATATTAAATACGCAGATGGCATCACTGAGCGTTTCGTAAGCGACGGCAGCTGGCGCTGCGCGTGCGGGCCGATCCTGTTCGATAACGTTTTTGTGGGCGAGGTTTATGACGCCAGACGCGAGATCGAAGGATGGAGCGAATCGGACTTCGACGAATCGGATTGGCAACCGGTACGAATCATGACGGCGCCTAGCGGCGTGTTAAGGGCGCAGCAGTCTCCTGCGGATAAAGTCATGGGCACGATTCGGCCGATAAGCCGAACGCAGCTTGGAGACGGGCGTTACGTCTACGACATGGGTCAAAACTTCTCGGGATGGGTCAGATTGCGGGTGAGATCGACGCCCGGCGGCTCCCGCTTTACCCTCAGGTTTGCGGAAAAGCTGCACCCGGACGGCACGCTCGACTTTACGAGCGCGGGCGGAACGGACCAAATTCAGCATGACGTCTATATTTCGAGGGGCGACGCCATTGAAGATTACGAGCCAAGATTCGTCTGGCACGGGTTTCGTTACGTTGAAATATCGGGCTTTCCCGGCGAGCCGGCGGACGACGCCGCGATCGGCGTTATCGTCCACGCTTCGGTGGATGCCATCGGTTCCTTCGAATGCTCGGACGAGACGCTTAACCGCATTCAGCATTTGTACCGTTGGTCCCAGCTGAGCAATCTGCACGGCGGCGTTCCGAGCGATTGCCCGCATCGCGAGCGATTAGGATACACCGGGGACGGCCACATTACGGCCAAGGCCGCCATCTATAACTTCGGAATGGCCTCCTTTTACCGGAAGTGGGTTCAAGACATCGGCGACGCGCAGAACGTCCAGACTGGCTTCGTTCCCCATACCGCTCCCTTTAACGGAGGCGGAGGCGGACCGGGCTGGGGAAGCGCCTATGTCATCGTGCCTTGGCTCGTTTACCGGGCTTACGGCGATTTGAGCCTGCTTCGGGATCACTACGAGGGCATGAAGAGATGGGTCGACTATTTGCAAGGCTGCACGGATGACGGATGCATCGTCGAGAGAGAGGAGCCGGGGAGCTGGTGCCTGGGCGATTGGTGCATCCCCGGTTCCATCGAACTGCCAGAACGCGTCGTGAACACTTATTTTCACGCTTACGTCACGCAATTGCTCGGACGCATTGCGCAAGTGCTGGGTAGGGGAGACGATCAGCGACGCTACGAGGCAAGATACGCCGACATTTGCTTGGCGTTTAATGCGCGATTTCTGGACCCGGAGCGTAGTCGCTATTCGATCGGCAGACAGGGAGCGGATCTTTTCGCTTACGCGCTCGGCTGCGTTCCGCCCGAACGGGAGCCGGCCATCCGAAGCCGGCTGCTGAGGCGGTACTCGGAGGCGCTCGGGGGCTGCGTTGATACGGGCATTTTCGGAACCGGTCTGCTGTTCGACGCGCTGGCCGATTGGGGCGAGACGGATACCGCGATCGCGCTGGCCGTCCGAGACGAATATCCCGGATACGGCTATATGATCAAAAACGGCGCTACGACCCTCTGGGAGAGATGGGACGGGCTGGAATCCCGCAACCATCCGATGTTCGGGAGCATCAGTGCCTGGATGTTCGAGCATTTGGCGGGCTTGCGCATGTGCGAACAATCCGTCGCTTTCGCGCGAATGGTCGTAAAGCCGCCGGTTACTTCGAAGCTCGCATGCGCCAAGGCGAAGATCTCGACGATCAGAGGAACGTATGCCGCCGGCTGGAAGCGGGACGGGGATTTATTGATGCTGGAGGCTGTCGTTCCGGCAAACGGGTCGATCGTCATCGAGCTGCCGGAACGCTTGCGGGAGCCGATCTCGCTCTTCGAAAGCGGGCAGCCTCTGTTCGAAGGCGTCGACTACGAAACAGAGGACAACCGAATCGTTCTGGGGTCCGGCAAATATCGAGTGAGCTGGTCAGCTCGTCCGTAACCCAAGTAAATTAATGGAAAGGAGGTGACGATGATCGAGCAAGTCGCCTTATATTGAAATCGCTTTCATAAAACGAAGGAGTGAATTCAATGAACCAGGCTCAAGTGAAGAACAGTTTGTTCAAGGGTGTGAATGGGAATAAGCGGATCTCGCTGGCTCTAATTGCGATCATGACCATGACGATTCTTTTATCCTTTCCGCAGGTCGGCTTCGCGGCGACGTCCGCGACGATTCAATTCAATCAGAGCCAGGGTCAACGCAGCCCGAATGTCTTCGGAGGCGCGATCAACCAGCTCGACGGCGCATCCGACGTGGATTCCCTTCGCTCCGTAGGCATTAGCTTCGCCCGCCGCGACGTTTATTTATCGCAAATTCTGCCGAATACGACCGTCGCGCAATATTTGGCTGACATGTCCGTCTCGGGCGGCGTGGACGACCCGAATAATTGGGATTGGAGCCAGTACGGGTGGGTGGACACCTACCATAACAAAGGGCTCAAGACCATGATCATCTTGTCCTATAACGTGGGTTGGTTGTCTTCTAACAACGCGAATAACGGCGTTCCGAAGAACTGGACCGTCTACGAGGACATCATTAAGAAAATTACGCAGCGATTCCAAGGGAAGATCGATTTCATCGAGGTTTGGAACGAACCGGATCTCGCCCAATTCCTCGATATTTCGAATAGCGGTTACGCCAACAGCTTGGCGGCTTACAAGGCGATCTACACGCATGCGGCCAACGCGGTCCGCAGCGTCAACGCCACGATCCCGATCGGCGGGCCTTCGTTGTCGACGACGGACACGAGCTGGGCGAATGCCTTGCTTCAGGACGCGAACATTAAGCCGAACGTCAACTTCCTGTCCTATCACCAATATCAGATGGTCCCTAACGGCGAGCCGAATATTCAGGCTTTAAGGAACGTGGCCGCCGCGAACGGCGTCTCCAATATGCCGATCTATATCACCGAATGGAATTGGGATTGGCAATACATCGGCTCTTCGATGAACAATGATTCGATTCATGCCATTCCTTACGTCGCCCAAAGATTGAACGATATGATATGGAACAACGCTGCGGGAACCGGCTACTTTGCTTTCAACAAGCAAACGACGCATCCGGATTTCTATTCGATCTATTCGAACGGAAGCCTGACGCCGAAGATGAACACCTATCGCGTATTGGCCAAACAATTGGGACTCGGGGCCGGCGCTTTCACCTTGAGAGGCAGCTCTTGGGTCAACGGAGCATCGACGATCGTGGCGGGCGGCGCGACCAACGCGAGCGGGAATCCGGTCGCTTGGGTCGTCAATACGTCCACCTCGGGCGGGGATAACCTGAACTTTAATTTTAACGGATTAAAAGCGAACACGTCGTATGTAGCCGCGGCTTACGAGGCGAGCCTGTGGCAGAACGGAACGGCGGTAAGCTTCACGACCTCGTTCACGACGAACGCGAGCGGGAACGCGACCCTATCCTTTTTGGACGCCGTACGAATCGGTTATCGGAATTAAACTGACTGAGCAAACCCCGAGCCCCGGCGTCGTGTCGAACGGAAGCTTTGAATCGCCGACCACCACGAACTTCGCTTACAGGCCATTAGGCGCGACTTGGACGTTTACGGGCGATGCGGGCATTCAGCGCAACGGCGGCGACTTCGGCGCTTCGGCCGCTCCGCTGGGGGTGCAGACTGCTTTCGTTCAGAATAGCGGAACGATGTCCCAGCTCGTCAGTCTGGCGGCGGGTACGTATAAAGTCACCTTTAAGGCGGCGAAACGAACGAGTTACGGCGGTACGCAAACCTTCAAGGTCATGTTCGATTCGACCTTGATCGGCACTTATACGCCTTCGACGGGTACGTTCGCGGCCCTCACGACGAGCAATTTCACGGCAACGGCGGGCACCCATTCGATTAGCTTCGTCGGTACGACGACTGGAGACAATACAGACTTCATCGACGACGTCGTGCTTTCAGCCGTGTAAAAAAGAAGCTGCTACCTTAAACGCTGCTTGTTGCGCAATGCTCGCATTATTCGCAGAATCTCTCCTATGAGAAAATGGCTATCCCGTAGAAGAGAGAACGTACCGTCCAGTTCGGCAACCTAAATATATGCGGGAAATAGAAGGGGCGAGTTTTCGCTCCTTCTGTTCCTTGAAGATACTGACTTAAAGTAAGTGTAGTGATGAAGTTACCTTGGCCAAAAAATCCGAGATTCCTTTACGGACATGGCTTGGTGCCTCTAGGGGCGATAGATGGCCGGTTGGGGGGAATGACTTGCAGTCAGAAATAACTTCAAGCATTGCAGTTTCTGGCCATGCTCTACGAGCCAAAAGTGTACTATTTTGCATATCCTCGAGCACCAATAATGTTATTTGAAAAGGCACCTCCTCGGGTGCCTTTTTGATTTTGCGCAATAGCTGCTACTATGAACCGTACCATAAGTGACGGCGTAAAATTGAGGTGTGGGTTTCATGTTGTTAATTGAAAGCATCTCGATTCTTTTAGCTAAACCGCTTGATATCACCCGCAGGAGAATCCGAACAAGCGAGCATATTCCCGGCTGAATTGGGAAGGGCTCTTATATCCTGCCTCGAACGCGACATCTGCCACATGGGTAGATTGACAGCGGAGGTGGCGTTAAGCTAACAGGGGGGGGGATAGCTTAATTCAATTCAAATGTACTGAGGCATTTGGCAATAAGGGATAGCGGGGAATGAGTGATCACCATGTTGTTGCCCTCCAAGATCGGATTTTCCGTGTACAAAAGTAACCCTATCGAAGTATTCAAGATCGGATTTGGGGGCATGGGCTATCGATGGAAATGCTTGGATGCGGATCTAGCAAATTTAAAATGCGGAAATGAAGAGGAGGCTTGTCGGAATGAACGTGCTTGTAACGGGAGCATTCGGCAACGGCGGTCAAGCGGTGAGCCGCGCGCTGCTTCAGGCGGGCCATAACGTTCGCATGGCGGACGTCGTTCGGACGGGGACAATGGAGTTCGGAGACGCCGAATTCGTACGATGTGATACGCGAACGGCCTCGGACGTACGTCATGCGGTCCACGGAATGGATGGGGTCATTCATCTTGCCGCATGGCATTGCGCGCATCAACCGCCAGTTAGCGACGACACGATCTTCGCCGTCAACGTCGACGGCACCTTCAACGTACTAGAGGCTTGCCGGCAAGAGGGGATCCGGTCGATCGTTTACGCCTCGTCGATGGCTTACGGCTGGGGCTCCGTATATGGAGTCAGCAAGGTGATTGGCGAAGATCTTTGCAGGGCCTACCATGAGATGACGGGGGCGTCCATCGCGATGCTTCGATATCATGAATTCATCCCACGCCCGTATCTCGAGTTCGGCGCTCGTCTTCTGCGGAACGGCGTAGACCGTCGGGACATCGCTTCCGCGACCGTTAAGGCGCTAACTGCAGCAAATAAGAAAGCGTTTAAGCTTTTTGGGACGATCGTGCATACCGACCATGGAATGCCGGAGCAGGTTGTCGTCGACTTTGCCCGGCTAGGTCCCGAATGGTGCGAGCGACAAGTGCCCGGTGCGATGGCATTGCTCGAAAAATACGAGATCTCGCTGCCAAATGAGGTAGAACAGCATGACCTATCGGAAGCTAAAAACGTAATCGGTTGGCAGCCTAAAGTTGGCTTCGTGGATTTCTTAAGAAATCTAAAAAAAGAGAGATGAGATCGGACTGGAGATCCGTAATCTGATTGTGCCTTCTGAGCTTCCGCAGGACAGCCAATGACGAAATTCAAGAAAAAGAAAGCCGCTTAATATGTGGAGCCCCGATCGTAAGTTTCACAGCTATTAAAGAAGAAAAAAACAGGGGCCCTTCCGGTGGGGGAGTAGCCCTGTTTTTTCGACTGTTCGAATAAATAGTGCGTTTTTTAATTGAGTTCATGCCGCTCTGCCAAATGACATTCCCTGAATAATGGGTAACATATAAAGTCGGTAATCGTATTTAAGCCCATTCTTTGCCCCAAGTCTTCATTTCGTGAATAATCTTGTGAAGCGCTTGTCCCTTTACGGTCAAATGATACTCAACCGTCGGGGGGAATGATTGCATGAGCCTCACGAATCAGAATGTTACGATTCTCAAGGTGACGCAAAGTATCAGTTAGCGCTTTCGAACTGATGCCGAAAATTGAACTTTTCAATTCGCCAAACCTTTTTTTGCCGTATCGACTGCCATACCCGGAGCCAAAAACCCCGAGCAAGTACAATTAAACGCCTCGGCATCCGTCAGACCGCTATTTACCGAGGAAGATTTGCAACTCATCATGGAAGTAACCGAGTAGGAGGAACAGCATTGAACATTCTCATTACCGGAGCTTCTGGGAGCGTAGGCACAGGCGCAGCAGAGGTTTTGTCCGCCAATCATCGAATTCGGCTCTCGGACGCCGTGCCTATCAATTCGCCGCATCCGTTTTGGTCAGCCGACGTCCGTGAACCCAACTCCTTGTTGGAGGCAACTGAAGGGGTAGAGGTAATTATTCATACCCCCGCCTTTCACGGCGTTCATCTAGGACAACGCACCGAGCAAGAATTCTACGATTTGAACGTCACCGGAACCTTTCATATGTTCCAAGCCGCCGTTCGAAACCGCGTTCGTCGCGTCGTGTGGTTGTCGAGCATGTCTATTTACGGTTCATCGTTCTATTCCTATACGAAAAAAATCGGCGAGCAATTATGCCAATTTTATCACGAAAATCACGGGATTGAGATCATCATGCTCCGACCAGCTGACTTTACGCCTTACCGCGACATTTTTCATTATGGCGAGAGAATGCTGCACGGCGGGGTAGACCGAAGGGACATCATACAAGCCGTCGAATGCGCGGTATCTTGCAAAACGCCATTCGGTGCTTACCATATCGTACGTCAAGATCCTTTTGACGAACAGGATGTACGGGTATATTCAGAATTTCCTCTCGAAGTTTGGGAGAAGGCCTATCCTGGATCAAAGGATTTTATAACAAAGCAAGGGTTCCGCATTCCGCAGCAAATTCAAGTGACCGACCTATCCAAAGAACGGCAAGAGCTCGGATTTTCGCCGCGCTATAACTTTGGCACGTTTATGAAGGAGTACGATTCGAATACTACCTGAATAGGAAGGGGTTTGAATAAATATGCGTTTAAAGAAATTTGGACGAACGGGACACGATGTAACGATGCTTGGCTTCGGAGCGATGGAAATCCGCGGCCGCGAATTTGGAGCGGCAGACCTGTAACGGACGGCGAGGCGGAACGGATCCTGAATGCCATACTCGACGTCGGAATCAATTTTATCGATTCGGCGTACGACTATGGTCTAAGTGAAGCGTACATTGAAGCATTTCAAACAGCTCAGGTTCGATAACCAATGTCTAAGGACACAAAAGCGGGGACATAGCTTTCCGAAAAGCTTGAGAAATCAAGCTTTTTTTATTTTTGTGTCTTAATCTTTATGTTGTAACAAGATGCACAAATGCAGGGACATTGTATTCTAATGACACAAATCTAAAGACATTGTCAGGGATAAGATAATCAAATACTCCAGGCTGGACTTCGACTCGTTTAAATTATTAGTTCCAAGGCATTTTTTTTAAAATTGATGGAGGCTATGCAAAGACCTTGGTGGAAAGCCGTATTCCCCTGTTCACATTCAATTAATAATTCCCTGATACTTTACCTTATGAAGGGATTGAGTTTAGTTACATTCCAATAAATTCTAATACGTTCTAAAATCTTATATTCCAATGGATGCGAAGAGGGATTAGTTGATATGTATCAGACCATTATTGAGTTCGTTAGTCTGTTTTTCGCTGGCATCCTGGCCGGCGAAGAGTTCGTGATTCGCTACGGTGTGCATGTGTCCTTGGCAATTCTGGACGAGCAATCACATATTAAAGCCCGTCAAGCACTAATACTGAGACTGCGAGTACTGGTGCCCGCCATTATTTTACCGACAATCGTGTTAGGGATTGTCGCACTAATTACGGGTGTTAGGACTGAGCCTGTTTTCGGCTTTTGGTTGGCGGGAGTTCTTGCCTTGATTTCCCTTTTGTTAATTACACTTATCGGCACTCTTCCTATTAACAAGGGCGCGCTCGACTGGCAACCCGATGCACCACCAAGAAATTGGAAGTTGCTAGTTCGAATGTGGGGGCGTTTAGATGTGATTCGTTCCTCGGCGGCAATCTTGGCATTTGCATTCTTTTTTGATAGCTGTGGCACTTCGGTTAACTGGTAATTGAAGACTTTAAAGCGCTTGCCCGTTATTCAGCAAACGGAGAACGATAGTTTAAAAACTACATTTTGCAGGTTGCCTCGACAGCTTGCTTTTTTTATGAAAATGAATCTTTGCTCGAAGGATCTGGAGGAAGAATTAGGCTGGACGAGAGACGGTAAAGCCTTTTGCTTGAAGTTGGCGGATGATCTCAGCCTCACGTCGCTTTTCACGTTCTTGTCTGAAGCGTTCCAGATAGTCAGCCCCGAGTTCTTTATAGGGGGTTACGCCAAACGGAACAGAGCCATTATTCGTAATTGAGCAAAACGGGAAATATGGTTATATCGATAAAAATGGCAAGATAAAGATCAAACCCCAATTCGATTTGGCTCACGACTTCTCGGAGGGCCGTGCGGTTGTCGAGGAGCGGGCGGGAGAAGATTCCGGGTTTATGATTGAAGATATTTTTTGCTTGATGGGCTCAGTTCAATCTATAGACATATGTATAAAATACGGGTTTTGTGTAAATATAAGACCCTCAAGATAATTCCTATGAAAAACGCAGAAATTAAGATAAGATTAGAAAAAGAAACCCTATACCAAGAGGTAAACATGAATAAGGCAAAAATTCTGAGATCCAAAATATACTTATTGATATTTCCAGCGATTGCGTTTGTGATTGTTTCACAATTCATCACTTTTCCAGACAAGTTTAACTGGCAATTAGTCTTATTCTTGATATCCATAGCGATCATTGAACGGCTCTACATGCACATATTCAACAAGATCTGGCTACCCTATTTCATTATTGTAATAGGCCTCATTATTTTTGCTAAACATTCGATTTTATATAGTTTCTTCTACCTCGTGCCTGATGCTTTGATAATTTGGTTAAAAAAGAAGATTAAGCCTATGGTATGATCTACTGCCGTCCTTGTCAATTAGCTTAATTACGATTGTTTTGGGTAATTTCTTTTACAATTGGACATCTCACTCTTACATCACCCGCCTTGAAACATTATTTCTACTTTTTGTGGTGAATTGGGTGCTCGCGTATTTCTTCTCATCACTTGAGTCCGGCAAACTGACAACATCGCCAGTAGTTTCAACCTTCATACCGACTTGGTTCGAAATTGGTGTCATCTTTCCTTATTTAGCTGTATTTAATTATTTTAATTATCCGGTTGTCCTGTCCGCTTTTTTGGCTTATCTAATAGTTGTTAAAGTATGCCATTCGAGAAGAATGCAAGTTAACGAATCACACGTTAGACAGCTCATTTCTCTCATAAGTACAAGATATAATTTACAGATCCTGTTGATGGATTTAGGCTCCTTAAAAGGAGTATATTACCCGATCCGACATTTAATTGTTATTAATCACAAACTCGATTATCCGGATCAACTAGATACACTTGTGCATGAATGGATTCATTGTGAGTTAAGAAAATACAAAAAAGTCTCCCCTCCTGCTTGAGGAATTTTGGGTCACGTTTTTAGAGGCAGTAATTAGCTGGTACTATGTATTCAATTTAAAACGAATCCTGTCGGCAGGAGGATACAAATGAGTCAGCGACTAGGTCAAGAATTAAGGCGTTTGCGTAAAGAAAAGGGATTAACCTTAGAGGAAGCGGCATTTACGGCAGGGATTACACTACAATATATGAGTCTACTTGAAAAAGGGCAAAGGAAATCGGCCTCATTTGAAGTCATGACAAACATTTCAAAACTCTATGGGGTTCCATTGGACTATTTCGCTCAATTTATTGATGATGAGCAAAGCCAAGTGCACAACCTAAGCGAAACCGAACTTGAAATATGGAGCGCTATAAACAATAAAGTGAAGGATGAAATTTATTACAAAAAAGGGAGACTTACTGGCCGATTGGCTTCGTTCATTTTTTCGTAAATAATGAAGAAGCCTTTTTAAAGTAAATATAATTTCATCTATAGTTGAATTGTACCCTGAAGAACTTTATACTTTGTGCTATACCGTTCTTCAGAGGAGGCACATTTTTGAATCTTAACAAAAGGATAGAGCTTGCAGTTTGGTCGATCAAGATCTTAAAAAGCGATACGATCTTTCCAAAGCGAGCTAACGCGTTTGATTTTACCTATCCTACTCTTCGGAGCACTGATATCACTGATGTTGATGCTGAGTTTGTTGCTGATCCTTTCATGGTCTCGGATGGATTGAAGTATTATCTTTTTTTTTGAAGTGATGAATAAGCAATCTGAACGCGGTGAAATCGCAGTTGCTATTAGCACGAACGGGGAAGAATGGATCTATGACCAAGTTGTCCTTAAAGAAAATTTTCACCTATCCTATCCCTTCGTATTTTCTTACGAAAATGAATATTATATGATACCAGAGTCATCGAATGCAGATGGCGTATTTTTGTATAAATCCATTCAATTCCCATATAACTGGGAGAAGCAAAAACAGCTGCTATCGGGTCCATTTGTGGACCCGACTCTTTTTAATTATAACCAAATATGGTGGATGTTCGTTGGTAGCAAAGATGGAAGAAATCTTCATTTGTTTTACTCTAACCGCATAGACGGGGAGTGGGATGAACATCCATGTAGTCCGATTATTAGAAACGATTTGCACATCTCTCGGCCAGCTGGGAAAGTTATTTTTCATGAAGGCGAACTCTACCGATTTACGCAAGATGGAGTTCCATCGTACGGAAAGATGGTTAGAGCCGCTCGTATCAAAAAGCTGAATGAGTACGAGTATGCAGAGGAAATCATAGAGCGATGCTCGCTAACTGGATCCGACCAAGAAGGGAACTGGCGTAAGGATGGAATGCATCATGTAGATCATCTCCAAACAAAAGATGACGAGTGGCTCATCGCAGTTGATGGACATTTCATGAAGGAACAAAACTATCTCATTTGGAAGGCTAAACGTTTTATTCAGAGACCTTTCTATAGTTCTTATAAATTATCTCGCAACATTATTCGAAGATTGCAACTTATTGTTCATTCATTTATGTATCGTTTGGTGATCAAAATGAAAAGCAATTCGTGAAAAGACGAATTGCTTTTGATCAAAGGATTTCGTTGTCGCTTAAATTTCAAATCTAGCTGCTTCCGATCTATACTATTCTCATTCATTTTTCAGCAATTCAAATACAACTTCCGCCAATCGTTCGTGCTCGCGTTCATATTCCATCGATTCGCGGCCGCAACTATCGTCGCGAATATTGTATTGAGCAATCAGTCGGCCTGGATGGGCTCCCATAACGATCAATTTTGTTCCTAATCGAATAGCCTCATCAACATCATGCGTCACCATAACGAATGTTTTTCCGGTATCTTTCCACAATTTTACAAATAAATCATGCATTCGGCGTTTAGTGAAGGCATCTACTGAAGCCAGCGGCTCATCCATGAAAACGATCTTCGGGTTGGTCACTAGCGTTCGCGCCAATGATACACGTTGTTTCATTCCGCCTGAAAGTTCATAAGGATATCGTCGAACCGAGGATTCCAAACCAACGCTTCTGAGTGCATCTTGCGTTCGTCTGTTTCTCTCTGGCTTTAAGATCCCTTGCATCTTTAAGCCAAACGCCACATTGTCCATCGCGGTCAACCAAGGAAATAATGTGGCCTGCTGCATCATGATTCCGCGCTCTAAACTGGGTCCTTCGATTCTTCGGCCAAGAAAGAGCGCTTCTCCGTTCGTTGGCGTTAAGGTTCCTGCGAATATTCCCAGCAAACTGCTTTTTCCACAGCCTGACGGTCCAACGATGGTTACGAACTCCCCCCCTCGTCTATCGTCAAATTTATGTCTTGCAAGGCACAAAATGTTTTCTTGCCTTGTTCATACGCAAGCGAAATATGCTTCAATTCAAGAACCTTCATGACTTCTCCCCGGCTCCGCGTACAGCTTCTTGCAATAAACGAGAAGAAACGGCATCCTGGAATACCTTTTGAGAAGGCACCTGGTCGATCAGGTTTTGCTCCTTCAGGAAATGCGCCGTATCCTCCAGCACTTTCCCAAAGTTCCCCCTGATGATCGGGCGTTCCTAAATAATCGGAGGTCAACTGCTCATCGGCTGAAAGCCAAATCAATTCTTTCATCATCTCTAAGGCTTCTTCATGCGAAATCCCAAATTCTTTGGCTACGACTGCGGCAGCTTCATCGGGATGACTTCGAAATAACGTCACGGCTTTATTCAGCGAAGCGAGATAGGTTTTGACTTGCTCGGGATGACTTTCTGCAAAGGACTTGCGAACAACGATTACGTCTGCGGTAACGATGCCTTTATGTGCCAGTTGCCCGCTTGTGATCAGCACATGTCCCCCGTTTTGCTGCATTTGCTGCAAGGTCGGCTGCCAGACGTAACCGCCGTCGATATCTCCCCGATTCCAGGCAGCCAGCATATCGGCCGGCTTCATATCTATGATATGAACCTTGCCTGAATCGATTTGCGAAGCCTGCAAGGCGCCCAGCAAGGAATATTGCGTGGTAGAGCCAAAAGTAACGGCAATCGTTTTTCCGACCAAGTCCCCTATCTCCTGAATGCCGCTTGTGTCTTTGACGACCAAGGCTTCATTGTCCCCGATCACGTCTGCAAGCCATATCACTTCATAATCGATCCCTTTTGACAAACCGGTCGAAACTAATGTGGACCCCACCAATCCGATGTCAATGCTGTCAGACGCCAAGGCGTTGTTTACGTCGCGTCCGGAGTCAAATGGAACCCATTTTACCTTCCATCCGCTCAGGGCTTTTTCGTGCCATCCTGCGCCTTTTGCCACGGCTTCTGTGTTCGGAATGGTCTGAAACCCGATACGGATTTCCTTCGATTTACTGCCCGGGTCCCCGCACCCGCTATTAGCCCCATCATGGCGGCAAGCAGAACGATTCCGACAAGGCGTATAAATTTCAATTGTACCACTCCTCCTCGATTACTCGGCTTTGCCTTTCCAAGGTACGAACAGACGTTCCAGACACCGGAAACAACCTTCGAGAACCAACCCGGTCAATCCCATCGCCAGAATCCCGACAAAGACATGATCGCTCTTCAAAAATTTGCTGGCATCCAGCACCATCCATCCGACACCCGATTCCGCCGCCACCATCTCCGCTGCGACAAGCGTCGTGTAGATGAACCCTAAAGAAGTTCGCATGCCAACAAAGATATCCGGAAGCGTGGAAGGGAAAATGACGTATCGGAAAAGCTTCCAGCCCGATGCGCCTAAGATCCGAGCAACCAGCATTTTGGCGGGATCTAAGCTTTCGACGGCGGACACGCAAGCGATAAAAATCGGAGCGAAGCCAGCAAGAAATAAAAGCATGATCTTCGACATCTCCCCGATTCCAAACCATAAAATTAAAAGCGTATAGTAGGCCAATGGCGGTAATGGCCGGTAAAAATGAACAAGCGGAGCGACAATAGCGCGAATCGAATGCCATCTCCCGCATAATAGTCCGATCGGCACCGCCGTCAGGACGCAGCACAGAAAGGCAATGAGAATTCGAGCGAGACTCGTGCCCAGATGATTCCAAAGACTTGACCCGTGGTAGCCCTGGCCAAAAGCATCAGAAACAAAGGCTTGCCACACGGAGCTTGGAGAGGGCAAAAATAAGAGCGGAACGAATCCGCTGTCCGAAACCAATATCCAAACGCATAAAAGGACGATAAACACGCCAATTGACAAAAAAGAAAGCAAGCCGTTTGTTGTTCATTTCCTCCTCCGATTAGCCACAGTTATCCAGAATTTTTTGCCAAGTAGGAATATCATATGTGCGCTAAAGCGATTGGGGACATCCGACCCGGCCCATATTTCTGAAAATCCGAAGCCCTTACGGCGACGAGCCCGATTCGGAAAATGCCCAACCCGGTCCCGCAGATGCCCATATAATGAAGAAGAGCGACGAACCTCGAGGAGAAGTGAACCGATGGGCAAATGGGAGCTTCACCGTTTTTATTACAAAGACAATCTTGTCCGCAGCCATATGCCGCCAACGGCTGTCTATGGCAAGATGAGCCTCCGAAGCTACTTGAACAAATATGGATCCGTCTATATCAAGCCGAATTACGAACATCAAGGCGCCGGTATCATCAAAGCCTGGAAGACGGATTCCGGCCGCTATAAGTATGTCAAGGTTAGCGGAAAGGCGACCGAATTACCTTCCCCCAATGCGCTGCATCGCAAGCTCAAGCTTCGGAAAAAGCCGATTCACGTCGTTCAAAAAGCGATTCCGCTCGCTAAAGCAGGAGGAAGATCGTTCGACATTCGCGTCATGATGATGCGTCATCGAAGCCGCTGGACCTATATCGGGATGCTGGCTAAGGTAGCAGGCGCAGGAAGCGTGATTACCAACGTTAGGCGAGGCAATGGATACGTATTGTCCGTGCCTGAGGCTCTTCGTCAGGCGGGGCAAAAGAGCCATGCCGCTAAGATGGAGATGCTAAAAAAAGCTAAGTTATAGGATCTGCAACCGATTCGACCGCTATAAGTATTCCAGACAGATCGGTATCGATTACGGAATCGATCGGTCAGGGAAAGTCTGGTTAATCGAGGTCAATTTCGATTATCCGTCCCATACGCTGTTCGCAAAGCTGAAAGACCGTTCTGCCTACCGCCGCATTAAGTCGATTGCTGCCTCCTGGAGAAAATGACATCCTTAGAATGAGCGATCGGAAGACCCAGTCCTGTCCCTGTCGGTCACCGTTCCTGCCCTTTGCTTCAGATGCTCTGTTGCTTCGTGATAGAAGTCGCTTGTGCGCCATCATCGTTTCTTGCCCATAATTTGCTCAAGAAAGTAGCCGTAGACCAAAAACGTAAACGGGACGAAGCAGGAAAATACCTCTGCTTCGTCCCGTTTTACTAATTCGGCTTCATTTCAGCCTCTTGTTTCAACTTTAGAAGGGCTTTTGGGACAGCGCCCTCGTAAGCTATGACTTAGATGCTCTTATCCACGCAAGCGGTCAAACGCTTTTCGATATCAGAGGCTATGTTCATCAAGGCGTCGTTCTCCACAAGCCCAATCACCGCCGTCGGCTTTGGCATGCCGATCTTGGTCGTGCCGTTCTCCACATACACGGCCAGTTTGCAAGGCAGAAAGTATCCGACCAATGCGTTTTCAGTTAATACACGCTTGGCTTGAC
>NZ_JAPDHZ010000002.1:37867-2381815 GCF_029525555.1 Cohnella ginsengisoli
CGCTTGGACTACCCATTCGCCATTTTTATTTGAAATATCTATATCTAAATAAGGATATCTAAACATAGTCACACAAAACCAAACTTGAACAGTCAATAGGAGCACAACACCAATTTTAACGGTCATATTTTTCATTAAAACAACCTCTTTTTCTACAAAATGTGCTATATTGAAAAAGTTAATATTATCCACTAGGAGGAGTCAATTTGATTATTACAGTGCCTTCGTCAGAAATCGCTTCCAAAGTAAAATCTCTTAAAGGTATGAGCCAGGAAAAACGTGAAGCTGCATTAAGTTCAGATTCCTCCCAACTTAAACTAACAACCAAAGAAGTTCGAATCCTACGTAGAACATTGCTGAATCCAAATGATAGCCAGTCCGAAACCGGTTGGTACTAAAAAAAGAATAAGCGAAGCGTACAATTCACGTTGTACGCTTTTTTATTTTGCAAACCGAATGCAAGACTATGCAAAAATGGGTGCATCTTCACGCACGCAAATTGCACTGACAACACCAATAAATTACAGGTAAACTTTAACATATAAGCGCATAGCATTCAAAAGATTTCTATTCCATTCATACTAAAAGTAAACGAGGTTTGCAGGTGATTACGATGAAGGTGCTTAAGGAAAGCGACGATGCGTGGTACGTCTCCCTCGCGGTTCAGACCGTGCTGCAGGAGCAGATGATTCGGGTACGGCTTAATCGCCATGAAATATTGAATATCGCAGAAGAAGTTCAATTGGAAACGCTCCGCTTCAAGGAAGCGGCTGAACTCGTGAAGACCCCTTCCGGAAAAGTCATTCCCCAAATGAGGTTCATTTTGGCGCATCTCCAGGACGACCATCTGGCCAGCAGTTACTTCGAGGCTAGATCGCTTGGATTGGATGCGGAATTTGTTCAAATGCTGCGTTGCGAGATCATTCGGAGAGGCATTAAGGATCTCGTTTGCGAGGATTTAGAGCGTTAATTTGTCGAATTCAATATTTTATTGTCGTTAAATGTTGATTGGTCTCCCCCTCCCCTTTTAACTGCTTTCGTTGCAGTTAAACATATTTTGTTTACATAATATAATTTACGACGCCTTTATAAAAACCTCGATGCCCAATGTGACCCGCCCGTCTGGTATAATAACCCTAAATCAACCGCATGGAGCGCAAACCTTATGAACCTGCAAAAAGCAAAAGACCGCGAGCAATTGGATCAGCGCGTGCCCAGCATGCCCTGGTACGTCGAAAAGTTTATTAACTATAAGCTGCCGGACCTCTCCCCTTCGTCCCTGCTGGAGTACGTGAGAGATTATGAAACGTTTTTTTAACTGGCTGATGCGCGAAGGATTGACCACGGCGGAGAAGATGTCCGACATACCGATCGAAGCGCTGGAAAAGCTGAAGATGGACGAGATCGACAGCTTCCGGATGGAGCTGTCGACCCGGCGCGAGCACGCCAACACGCGGACGACGATCTCCCGCAAGCTCTCCTCCCTTCGCTCGTTATTCCACTATCTCAGCCAGATCGCGGAGGATGACGACTTCTACCCGCTGCTGAAGCGCAACGTGATGGCCAAGGTGTCGATCAAGCGAACGCACAAACCGAAGGATACGGCCGCCAAGCTGGAAGGCAAGCTGCTTCAAGAAGAGGAAATCTCCGAATTTATCGCTTATATCAACGAGCACTATGCAGCGGATGTGGCTGACAACAAGCAGGCCCTATACGCACACGAGTTGAACCATACGCGCGATGCCTGCATCGTGAGCCTCGTCTTGAATTCGGGCCTCCGCGTATCGGAGCTGGTGAATTTGAACCTGGACGATCTTGATCTTAAAAAAGAAACTGCTCTACGTCTACCGGAAAGGCAGCAACGACGATACGTTTAAAACGCCCGTTTTTTTCCGTCAAGACGCTCTGTCTAACCTTGAGTCTTACCTGCAGCAGCGCGAAATTCGCTATCATGCGCCCAAACGGGAAAAAGCCCTCTTTCTTGCCCTGGCGAACGGCAAGAAGGAAGGCTCGCGCATGACCAAGCGAGCGGTCCAAGAGATGGTGATCAAGTACGCGAAGCGATTCGGCAAGCCTTATCTGTCCGTCCATAAGCTTCGGCATTCGTTCGCGACCGACTATTATTTGTCGAACGATCTGTACAAGACGCAGGAGCAGCTCGGCCACGCCTCGCCGGAGACGACGCAGATTTACGCTCATCTGACGGACAAAACGATGGAGGAAGCGATCGACAAGCGCCGCAGCCAGGAATCTTAAAAAAAACGCTTGGCCAAAACGGGACGATCTCGAATCGTCCCGTTTTTTTATTCCGTCTGCTGCCTCAGCTTGTCCGCCACGGCCTCCATTTTTTGCGCCATCGTCCCCTGCTTGTCCCTGCGGTCGTCGATCGTGATCGACGTCGACACGCGCCGGGCGCCATGGTTGAACGGCGTCTCGTGCATTCGCCTGACGACAGCGAGCACGTCCTCGAGCTCGCCTTCGATGATCGTGCTCATCGGCGTCATCTCGTGTTTGATCCGCTCAGGCGCCATGCGCAGGACGCGCTCGACTTCGGCGACATATGCGCTCACGCTCGTCGATCCCGTGCCGATCGGCACGATCGTCACTTGTGCGATAGCCATTTTATCCGCTCGCATTCTTTGTCTTCGTCTCTCTGCACATCGACCGGATCTCGGCTTCAAGCCGATCCACCAAGGCTAACCCGGCTGCCGTCTCCATCGTCTGTTCACGGAGCACCGCCGCGTCGTCCACTCCGCTCAAATAACGCCCGAGAAAGTGAACGAATACATCCAGCCGGCGCAGCCGCATGAGCAAAGGCAATGCATCGATCTCTTCCCCGTTCAAGGGAGCGATGTCGCCGAAGCCCTTCAAAAAAGGCGGCGGCCGCGCGAAGGTCCCCCCGCTTCGCCGATTAATCCGGCCAGCGCAACCGCCGGCTCCATCGCGCGCAGCTCCGTCGTGCAAAACTCAAAGTCCAGTATGGCCGCGATCTGCGTACGGTCATGCATGCTCACCAGCAAGTTGGAATCGTTAATATCGCCGTGCACGAGCTGATGCGGCAGGCTGCGTACCTTCTGCAGCGCCGCTTGAAAGGCGCGCATAGTCTCGCCGATCCGCAGAAGCGAGTCCCGCAAGTCGTGAAACGCAGCCGGCGGCGCCTCGCAGAAAGCCGCGATGACGCTGCCCGGACAAGACGGATGCGTCCGCTCGAGCTCGTAGCAGGGCAAATAGGCGGGAGCGGCCGTCGGCATAAGCTCACGCAGCGCAAGCGACAAGCGTCCGACGGCAGTACCGATCGATTCTGCGACGACGGGATCCATTCCGTTCGGACGAATGCCGTCCGTATAGGTAAACAATGCCGCATACCGCCCCGTACTGTCTGACAACGTCGCGTAAGTAGCGCCGTCCGGGAGCGCGAGCGGACGGGGTATGGCGAACGGCAGTGCCGCCTCGCTGAGCTTCAGCAGCACGTCGTGCTCGAAAGCGATCTTCTCCGCGTCTTTGTGCGTCTCATAGATGCGAAGCACGCGTTTGTCGCCGCGATCGCTCTCCGCGATCCGCGTCGTGTTGTTCCAGCCGCTCTCTCCTTCGGATACGGTCCAACGTCTCCCGGGATCATAGCGGTTTAATAATGCTTCAAAAGGCATGCCTATCCTCCGATCTTCGTCGCCGAACGGCCAATGGCGGTCCTCTCTGCCTCGGTGAAAATCCCCAATCTCCAGAAAGCGGCGCCGCCCAGGCCGTAGCGCTTCGCGAGGCCGAGCTTGTCGTCGACCGTCGTCTCGTTTTCCGCGTCCAAATTAATCGCCAACAAGAGCTTAGACTTCGGCGCGCCCGTCGCGATCGCCTTGCTGATCGCCTCGTCGACTTTCGCGTTCGGTTGCGGCTTTTTGTTGTCGCCGTAATCGTAAGCCATGATGACAAGCTCGTCGGCCATTTTGGCCAGCGCCGCATAATCGTATCCTTTGTATTCGCCGTTCAGCGGAGGTACCGCGAGCGACACCTTGATGCCGTCCGGCTTGACGGCTGCGACGAGCTGCTTGACGTAGGCATTCAGCGCCGATTGGGCCATCGCCGGATCGTCACGCCAGCCGAGCCCTTCGAAGTCGAGCATGATGCCGCCGAACGCATTGTCCTTCACAAGGGTATGCAGGCGTTCGATCGAAGCGTCACGCAGCGTCTTGTCCGTCAGCATCTTCATGAGCTGTCCCTTGCCGTCCTTGCCCAGCACGGCCAGGTAGCTGCCGGCGCCGTTCGCATTGACCTGCCCGACGATCGATTCCGGCGTATCGTCGCCGGCGGCTTGCGGCCAATACCATCGGTCGCCGGTCGTGTCGACTAAGGTGATCTCGCCATTGTAATCGACCTGGCTCCAACCGAAAGCAACGTCGTTCATATCCTTCGTTAGCGCCAGCTGACTATAAGCCGCGACAGCATAAAAGCCAAGCAGCCGCATCTCGCGCTGCGGCGAAACGACGCGTACTATTTTCGCCGGCCCGTCCCATGTCACATTGGCGCCGAAGGCCTGACTAAAAAATGCAAGCGGCACGAGTACCGAATCGTGAGACATGACAGGCGCCGCATTCAACGTAAATTTAACGCCATTAATAGATGCCGATTTCTGGCCGAGCGTCAGATGCACTTCGACCGCTTGCCCCCCAGCGTCTTTGCCCTTGGCGACGACCGATTTGGTCGCGGGTAACCATACCGCGTTAACGTCGAGCGCTTCGGCAATTTTGCGGAAAGGCAACAGGATCGTCCCCTTGCTGTTGATCGGCGGCACGGGAACGGGGAACTTCACGTCGTCGAGCACGATCGTGACCGCAGGGGCAGCGACGGCCGCCGTTGCGTCTTGTGCGCCGAGCGGCAGCAAAATAGCCGACGCCAGGACGGCCGGCAGCCATTTTTGAACGGGTTTAGGCAATTTCATCGGTAAGCTCCTTTTCTACCAAGCGATCTATGAATCTCTTCATTAGACGCTTTAGAAGATTAGGAGTTGCATCCGTCCGCTAAAAATTCCCTAAAGAGGGTCTTCTAGTATCGCCCCCCCTTGCAGCATATACTAACTTATTTAACGTCATTAATTTAAAGGCCCCCTTGATGCGAACATAAGCACGAATGGTGCATAAAGAAGGATTTTTCGCAATTAGTTTACATAATATATTTTATGAATGCTTTTCATTCAGTCCATTCCGACCTCAATAATCCCATTTGGATCACGTCCGCATATCGACCGTTGCGATACAGCTTCTCTCGCAGCCTCCCCCTCTTCGACGAATCCGCACTTCAAATAACTGCGGTACGCCCGTTCGTTGAAGTCGTACACTTCCAGTTCCAGCCGATTCAGGTTTAACTCCTTAAAGGCATACCCGCACAGCAGACGCATCGCCTCCGTCCCCAACCCTTGCCCGCAGCGCTCCGGCGCGCCGATCACGATGCCGATCCGTCCGCAACGGTTTTTCCATTCGATCGCATCCAGCCCGATCTGCCCGATATACAGCTCCGTATCCGCCTCCGCGATGACGAAGCCGCGGCTGTCCGGCCGAGGATCCATCATGTCGGCGAGAAAACCCTCCGTCGATTCCAGGCCGTGAGGAAATAGAAAAATATCCGACAGAAAACCCGTAATGGCTTCATCGTTCACCCATTGGCGGATCGGTACGAGATCCTCGTGGCGATATTCGCGCAGGCGCACGCGCTTCCCGATAATGTGAGGCATCGTAAGCATGTCTCCTTCTATTTAAAATTCGGTCCCTATTTTCTTGCCGGTCAGCAGTTCAATCCAGTTATTCGGGAGCGTCACCGTCTGCCTGCGGACGCTCGAGAGATCGAAGGCTGCGATCAGTTCGACCGGCTTCGCCGCTTCGATGCGATCGTGCAAGCCGGCGAGCCAAGCTAAAAATCCGACAAGCCGCTCCGCACGCACGCCGAACTGTTCCCGAAGCTCCTGCAGCGACACCGAACCGTGACGCTTGGACAGCCGGCTGCCGTCCGCGCCGAGCAGCAGCGGCGAATGCGCGAAGCGCGGCGGCGGACAGCCCAATGCTTCGTAAAGCGCCAGCTGCCTGGGCGTCGAATCGAGCAGATCCCAGCCGCGGAGCACGTCCGTAATCTGCATGTCGATATCATCCGCGACGACGGCGAGCTGATACGCCACGATGCCGTCCGCGCGCCGCACGACGAAGTCGCCGCCGCTCGCTCCCGGGAATGCCGTCTCTCCTGCAATGCCGTCCTCGAACCGGTATGCAGCGCCCGCATCCATCGCGAACCGCAGCGACGGCGTCTTGCGCAGCGCCCGCTCCGCGCGCTCTGCGGCGGTCAGCTCGCGGCAGGTGCCCGGATACGCCGGCCCTTCGGCGTCGAGGCCATGCGGCGCGCTGGCCGCGGCCTGCAGGTCGGCGCGGCTGCAATAGCAAGGATACAAGCGTCCCTGCCGCTGAAGCTCGTCCAGCACGCTTTCGTACAACGCAGTCCGTTCGCTTTGCTCATAAGGGACGTGTGGCCCCCCGACGTCCGGACCTTCGTCCCAGTCGACACCGAGCCATCGGAGCTCTCCCGGCAGTTGCGCCGCGAGCTCGGGCTTGCATCGCTGGCGGTCCAGGTCCTCCAGCCGAAGGACGATCTCCCCGCCCGCCGAGCGAATCTGCAGCCAGGCCAGCAGCGCCGTCAGCGCATTGCCCAGGTGCAGTCTGCCCGACGGCGTTGGCGCGAATCTACCGCGCATTCCCTTACCGTTCGAAGCCATCTCCCTTCCCCTTTCTCCGAAAAGCGATCTTGTAGCATAATAGGATTCATATTCAGTTCACAAACGAGCGTCAAAATACCTTCTATACCTAAGGCGACGCAGCCTGCGCACGCCTCCAATTCGAATTCAAAAGGTGGCCGATACTGATGGCGCGCATTCTTATTGTAGACGATGATCCGCATATCCGCGAGCTGCTCGGTCACTTCCTGGCGGCCGAGGGATTCGAGATTCAGGAAGCGACGGACGGCAAAGAAGCGCTGGACTCGCTGGCCGAATCGCCGTTCGATTTGGTCGTGCTGGACATCATGATGCCGAACATGGACGGCTGGGAGCTGTGCCGCGAGCTCCGGACGCATTACGAGCTGCCCGTACTCATGCTGACCGCGATGGGCGAGACCGCTCAGAAGGTCAAGGGCTTTCAGCTCGGTACGGACGACTACATGGTGAAACCGTTCGAGCCTGCGGAGCTGGTCGTCCGCGTCAAGGCGCTCATGCGCAGATACAAGATCGCGGTGTCCCATCAGACGCAGATCGGCCGCGTGCTCATGAACCGGCAGACGTTCGAGCTGCAGTTGGACGGACAGCCGCTCACGCTGCCGCTCAAGGAGTTCGAGCTGCTGTTCAAGCTGGCGAGCCACCCGGGTCAGACCTTCTCCCGCGACCAGCTCATCGAGCAGATTTGGGGCTTCGACTATGAAGGCGACGAGCGCACGGTAGACGTGCATATCAAGCGGCTGCGGGAGCGGTTCCCGGACGATTGCGGCTTCCGGATCACGACGATCCGGGGGCTTGGCTACCGGCTGGAGGTGCTCGCTTGAACATCGGCGGATCGAGGTTGTTCCGATTATGGCGCAATTTCGCGCAGAGCCATAAGGAATATCGCAAGCTGCAAAAAAGAATTCGAGACCCGCATGCGCGAACAGCGCAGAAGCGAAGCGCTTGCGGCCGGCGGGACGCGGGCATGGTTCGAACGGCTGCCGCCTCCCTTGCATTTTCTGACCGGCGTCTCCGTTTTCCTGTCCTGCTACTCCATCCTCTGGACGGCAGCGCATTTTTTGCTTCGGGCTCTTGGCGGTCTCTTGCCGATGCCCGGCACGCTGCGCGAGTATTTGACGCTGATCCTGACTTTTTTCCTGTTCGGCCTGTCGATCGTGGTCATCCGGTATTTATTCAGGCCCGAAGCCAGGGCGATGCAGCTCGTGAACGCGCTGACCGACGCGATGTCCCGAATGGGCAAAGGCGACTTCAACGTAAACCTAGAGGTCAATCCGAGGTATGCGGGTCAATACTACGAGGTCGTCAAAAACTTCAAGCAGATGGCTGCGGATCTCGGGCAAATCGAAGATATGCGGCAGCAATTCGTCGCCAACGTCTCCCATGAGATCCAATCGCCGCTCACGTCGATCAAAGGCTTCGCGCAGGCGCTCAAGTCGGACCGGCTCTCGGAGACGCAGCGCAAGCATTACCTGGACATTATCGAAGCCGAGAGCGAGCGCCTGTCCCGCCTCAGCGACAACCTCCTCAAGCTCACGACGCTCGAGTCCAAGCGCCCGCCCTATCAGCCCCGCGCGTACAAGCTGGACAGGCAGCTGCGACAGGTCGTGCTCGCCGCCGAGCCCCAATGGCAGGCCAAACGGCTGGAGCTTGACATCCGCCTCTGCGAGTGCGAGCTGGAGGCCGATGAAGAACTGCTGCGCCAGGTATGGGTGAACCTGCTGCACAACGCGATCAAGTTTACGCCCGAAGGCGGCGCGCTCGGCCTCTCGCTCACCGTAACCGGCGGCAGCGCGGTCGTACATGTCGAAGATACGGGACCGGGCGTGCCGCCCGAGCATCTCCCCCGTTTATTCGAACGGTTTTACAAGGCGGATAAATCGCGCAACCGGGCGGCCGGCGGCAGCGGCCTCGGTCTCTCGATCGTTCAGCGTATCGTGCATCTGCATCACGGCGAGGTGTCGATCGGTAACCGGCTCGTCGCCGGCACGCGCGTGACGGTCGAGCTTCCGCTCTCCCAAAGCGGATCGCAATCTTAAGGCATAAGACATCAAAAAGCTGCCGTCGCACTTTTGCGCGACGGCAGCTTCTCCCTGGCAAATAACTTATAGCTTGAACGCGCTCACGGCTTGCTTGAGCTCTGCCGCGATGCCGGACAGCGTCCTGGAAGACGAGGACAGCTCCTCGCTGAACGCGAGCTGCTCCTCCGCCGATGCAGCCGCTTCCTGCGTCATCGAAGCGGTCATGGACGCCATATGTCCGATGTTGGATACCGACGCGGATACCTCCTCCGAGCTCGCGGCCAGCTGTTCGGCGGCGGCTGCCGCTTCCTGCACGCGGGAGGACACTTCGTACGACGCGCTCGCGATTTGCTTAAAGGCGACGGCCGCCTCGTTCACCGCCGTGCTGCCGGCTTGAACCTCCGCGATGCTCGTGCTCATGAGCGCGGACATCGATTCGACTTGCTCGCGCACCTCGGTGATGAGCGCATACACGTTTCCGACCGATTCGTTGGTCTGGGTGGCGAGCTTGCGCACTTCGCCCGCGACGACCGCGAAGCCTGCTCCGTGTTCGCCTGCGCGCGCCGCTTCGATGGCGGCGTTAAGCGCGAGCAGGTTGGTACGCGAAGCGATCTCGCCAATGATTCCCGTGACCTCGCCGATCTGATGGGACTTGGCGACGAGGCTCGTGATTTGCTTGCCGGCAAGACCGACGGTTTGTTCGAGCGATGCCATGCGCTCCGTCACGTTGACGATCCGGTCCGTCCCCGTCGTAGCCGCAGTAGCGGCGCCTGCGGACAGCTCCGCGACGTCGGAGGTCGTCTCGGCGATTCTGCCAACGCCTTCGGCCATCTCTTCCATGACGCGGTCGCACTCCGCTGCCGTCTTCGCCTGACTTTCCGAATTGGAGGCGATCAAGGATACGGACTCCGCGATCTGTACGGAAGCGCCCTTGTTCTGCTCGGAGCCGCCGGAAAGCTGGATCGACGAAGTCGCGAGCACCGAAGCGCTGTCCTGCATCCGACGGACGGAGTCGCGGAGCTTGGCGACCGTATCGTTCAGCCTCATGAGCAGCGTGCCGAACTCGTCGCTTCGTTTCGTCTCGAAAAACGAGATTTGAAGATCGCCCGCGGCCACTCGGCTCAGCGCATCGGTCGTCTGTTTCAGCGGCACCGTAATGTTGCGGATCAACAGCCAGGAGAGCGCGATCGCGAGCAGAACAATCGCAATCCCGAGATAGAAGACGAGCGATGCGCTGCTGTGGAACAAGTCGTCATTGTCCTTCACGCTGCTCGCCGCACCCTCGTGATTAAAGGCAATCAGCTTGTCGACGTCCTGATCGAGCGCAATGAATGCTTCGGAAGCCGATTTCCCCTTGTTAGCGTCTCCCGAACTTTGCGCCGATGCCGAATAGCTTGTCTTGAACTGCGCCCAATCCTGCTTCAGCGCCGCGTAAAGCTTCTTGTCCTCTTCGTCCGATACCGAACCTTTATAACCGTTTACGCCTTTTTCGATCTCCGGGAACAAAGCGGCCATCTGATCGATCGCCTTCTTTTTTGGCCGCTGCGTCGGTGGCGATCAGCGATTGGTAATATAAGTTCGTGATCTCTTGAAGGTCGATTTTGATGTTGCTCATCGCTTCTACGCCGCTTAGCCAATCGTTGCCGATCTCCTGCGATTGTTCGTTCATTTTGCTCATATTGGCCAAGCTGATAAAGCCCAGCGCCACGAGCGCGACGAGTATGGCGCTAAACGCCCCCACCATTTTTTTGCCGACCGTCCATCTCATAGGTTGACTGCCTCCCGCCGCACGTCCGGCTCTTTATAAAGTGCATTTACAATTATCATATCGGTGCGTAATTAAAAAAAACTTAACAAATTTCTGTAGAAATTGAATAAATCGACGAAGAAAAATAAACATTTATGTCGTTTAATGTCGATTTTCATATTGCAATCGCACAAAAAAACCCGTTTTCCCCATTGAAATGGGGACGGGTTTTTGCCTTTTTTATCGGTCATTGGCGAATTGCGAAAGATGCGAAAAGATGCAGCGCGATTCGTTTAAGCGCCGGGACAGAGTGCCTTAAACCGGGTATACGCCGCTACCCATGCCTCGCCGTCGGCGGGCTCGAATGTATCGACTTGAAATGAATCCGACACGAGACGCCTAGCTTCCGGAAGACCGGCAATCTCGCCCTGCGCGACGAATTGCAGCAGCAAGTTGCCGATCGCGCTGGCCTCCGCGGGCCCCGCGAAGACCGGCCGGCCGATGGCGCCGGCCGAGAGCCGGCAGAGCAGCTTGTTCTGAATGCCGCCGCCCACCATGTGGAGTCCGGCAAACGTTCGTCCGGTGAGCGACTCTGCCTGTTCGAGCGCCTGCCTGTAGCGAAGCGCGAGGCTCTCGAGGATGCATCGGGCAAATTCGCCTTGGTCCCGCGGCTCAGGCTGGCCGGTCTCCCGGCAGAAAGCGCGGATTTTGGAAGTCATATCGGACGGCCCGTAAAAGCGGGCGTCGTCCGGGTCGATCAGGCTCCGCAGCGGCTCGGCCGCTTCAGCGAGTCCTACGAGCTCCGGATAGCCGATGGGTATTCCGCTGTCGTCCCACTCCCGCTTGCACTCCTGCAGGATCCACAAGCCCATGATGTTTTTAAGGAGCTGATACGTGCCGCCGACGCCTCCTTCATTGGAAAAGGACAGCGCCAGCGTCTCCGGCTTCAGAACCGGCTCGTTAAGCTCCGTTCCGAGCAGCGACCAGGTGCCGCAAACGAGATAAGCGAACGGCTCGTCTCCCGCGGGCACGGCAGCGATGGCGGATGCCGTATCGTGGGAGCCGACCGCCACCGCTTCGACCGGAGGAATCCGCAGCTCCTCCAACACCTCGTCCGACAGCGTCCCGATCCGGGTGCCGGGCGCGACGGGGTCCAGAAACATCGTCTCGGGAATGCCGAGCTCGCGCATCAGCTCCGCGTTCCAGCTGCGCGTGCGCGGATCGAACAGTTGCGTCGTCGTCGCCATCGTGAACTCGCAGGCCGGCACGCCGGTTAACAAATAAGTCAGCAAATCCGGCGTCAACAGCAGCGTCTTCGCCGCGGCGAGCTTCGCCGAACCGGCCCGGCTCATCGCATAGAGCTGATAGATCGTATTGAAAGGCATGAACTGAAGCCCGCTCGACGCGAACAGCGCGTCCGCGCCGAATCGCTCGCTCAGCTCCTCGATGAGCCCCTCCGTCTGCGAATCGCGGTAATGATACGGATTGCCCAGGAGCTCGCCGCCTTCGTCGATCAGGCCGAAGTCGACGCCCCACGTATCGATGCCGACCGTCCGCGGCGCATAGCCGGTCTGGAACGTCTTGCGGATGCCTCGCTTGATCTCCTGCAGCAGACGCAGGATGTCCCAATGCAGATGCATGCCTACGCGCACGGCTTCGTTTTCGAAGCGGTGCATCTCGGCCACCTTAAGCCTGCGGGTGCCGTCCGCTTCCCGGGCAAGCTCGCCTACATAGGCGCGGCCCGAGCTCGCGCCCATATCGAATGCCAGCGCGGTCGCGTGCCGCGGCGCGCCGCTTGCAGCCGTTGTCTCGCTCATGACCCGTTCCTCCGCTTATTTCATTTTTTGCAGCAGCTCGATCCGGTACGCCTCGCTCTCCAGCGACGCGATCTCTTTGTACTCGGCGTCCGTCAATGCCTTAGGCGTCTTGATGGCGCTCGCGATGAGCCAGATCTTTGCGCTCTCCTCGACGACCTCGGTACGGTAGTAAGCTTCGCGAAGATTGCGTCCCGTCGTGACGAGGCCGTGATTGCCGAGCAGAATCGTGCTGTAGTCGTTCACTTTGGCGACGACGGCGTCGGCCAGGCGATCGGTCGTGGGCAGCACGTACGGGACGTACGTCGTCGTGCCGACGAGTGCGGCCTGGTCGGGGAACATCACGGGCAACTCCTGTTCGACCAGCGTAAAGGCGATGCAATACGGCGGATGCGTATGCACGATCGCCCCGATCGACGGGTTGGCCCGGTAGGCGTACAAGTGCATCAGCACCTCCGACGAAGGCCGCAAGCCGATGTCGGTAATGTCGCCGCTCTCGATGTCTACCTCCACCCACTGCTCGGGCGCGATTTCGTCCAGCGCGAACCCGCTCGGAGACAGGTACATCTTGCCCTCGTGACGGGCGCTCAGATTGCCGCCGGGTCCGACGACCAATTTGTTCGATACCGTTTTGCGCGCGTACTTGCACAGCTCATTGCGAATTTCCGTGGCGCTCATGCGTGATTGACCTCCAATGGGTAATATGAATGGGCAGGATGGGACGAAAGGATAAATCGGACGAAGGCCGCCCGGTACGGACGGCTTCGTTTTATTTGCCTTTTATTTGTATAGCGGACCGAAGTTCGCGCACGCTCTGAAGTCTGCGCCTTCGATGCCGTCCGTGCCGAACAGGCCCCACGCGCGTGGACGGAAGACGCGTTCTTCGGCGACGTTGTGCATGCTGACCGGAATGCGAAGCATCGAGGCGAGCGTGATCAGGTCGGCGCCGATATGGCCGTAGCTGATCGAGCCGTGGTTCGCGCCCCAGTTGTCCATGACGTCGTATACGGTGCGGAATGCGCCCTTGCCCGTCACGATCGGCGCGAACCAGGTCGTCGGCCAGGTCGGATCCGTACGCTTGTCGAGCGCGTCGTGCACTTCCGGCGGCAGGTCCACCGAATAGCCCTCTGCGATCTGCAGCGTCGGGCCGATGCCCTTGACATAGTTCAATCGGGACATCGTCATCGGCATGCCGCCCTTCGTCAGGAAATCCGACGAATAGCCGCCCCCCCGGAAATATTCCGCGGACGCCGGCCGCCAGCTCGTCGCGTCGAGACATTTTTGCGCTTCTTCGGCGGAGATGTCCCAGAACGGCTTCATCGCCGGCTTGCCGTCCCTCGATTGTTCGCCGGTGCCGTCCATCGTCGCTGAACCGGAGTTGATGAGATGAAGCAGGCCGCCCGCGGCCGCGCCCGTCAATTTGTGACCGGTAACTCTCTCGACCGAATCGGCGCCCCAGTACGTCCGTACGTCGGCGAAAATTTGCGCCGTATTGGTGAGCAGGTAGCCCATCAGCATCGGGATGCCGTTCAAGCTGTCGTTCTCGGTGGCGACGATATAAGGCGCGCGGATGCCGTTCCAGTCGAACGAAGAGTTGAGGATCGTCTCCAGGAAGTCTCCGTTCGGAAAATGGTCGGTCCAGGCGCGCTGTCCCTGGAAGCCGGAAACGATCGCGTTGTGGCCCATCGCTTCTTCGCCGAAGCCGAGCTCGGCCAGGCGCGGGTTGCCGATCATGAGGTCGCGGGCGATCTGCGTCATCTTGACGACCGTCTCCCAATCCTTGTCCTTGTCCGCGCGGCTCTTCTGCAGTCGCTCCGGATTGTTGTCGGGCCCCTCCTTGCAGTTTTCCTTCACCCACGCGAGCGCCTTCTCGAACTCGGCCGGATCATAGATCTCCTCTTCGATGCGACGCACGAACTCGGACATGTCGACGTACTCCGTGCGCATGCCGAGGTATTCCTGAAACAGTCCGTCGTTCACGATCGAGCCCGCGATACCCATGGACACCGAGCCCATCGACAAATACGATTTGCCGCGCATGATCGCGACCGCAAGACCCGCGCGGGCGAAGCCGATCAGCTTTTCTTGGACGTCCTCGGGAACGGTCGTGTCGCCCGAATCCTGCACCTGCTCGCCGTAGATGCCAAACGCCGGCAGCCCCTTTTGCGCATAACCGGACAGCACGGCGGCCAAATAAACGGCGCCTGGACGTTCCGTGCCGTTGAAGCCCCACACCGCCTTCGGCAGCGTCGGGTCCATGTCCATCGTCTCGGTGCCGTAGCACCAGCAAGGCGTGACGGTGAGCGAGACGCCGACGCCGGCCTTGGCGAATTTGTCAGCGGAAGCCGCAGCTTCCGCGACGCCGCCGATGCACGTATCGGAGATCACGCACTCGACCGGCTCGCCGTTCGGGTACCGCAGCGCGCTGCTCAGCAGCTCGGCCACGGCCTTGGCCATGTTCATCGTCTGGTCTTCGAGCGATTCGCGCACGCCCTTCCGCCGGCCGTCGATCGTCGGCCGAATGCCGATCTTGGGAAAACCGCTTTGGTACCTATAAGCGTTGTCAGTCATCAATGATGCCTCCTTGAAAGCGATTAATATGTTATCGATAACTCTAAATTAACAACGAAACGTCTTGCTGTCAATCCATTGCTTTTGTAAGATAGATATTAAGCATAAGGCGGGTTTATGAAAGGATTGGACGCGCATGGTCACCATCTACGATATCGCGGAAAAAGCCGGCGTCTCGGCGATGACGGTATCTAGAGTTATCAATAACACCGGGCGAATCAGCGAGATAACGCGGACGAAGGTCAAACGCGTCATGGAAGAGCTCGGATACGTGCCGAACCAGATGGCGCGCAGCCTCGTTTTGCAGGAGACGCGGCTGCTGTTTCTCATGATCACCGACATTACGAACCCTTTTTTATACGACGCTTGCGCGCGGTGCGGAGGATGCGGCTAAAAAAGCACGGCTACCGGCTGCTTTTCGGCAATACGGACGAGGATCTGGATAAGGAAAAAGACTATATCGACGCCGTCCTGAAAACGCGGGCGGACGGGGTGCTGATCGCCCCCGCGGGCGATGCTTCCCTCCCGCATCTGGAAATGCTGAGGCGACACCGCGTGCCCTTCGTGCTGCTCGACCGCGAGGTGCCGGGCATGGACAGCGACGTCGTGCTCGGCGACAGCAAGGAAGGCGCGCGCCAGCTGGTTAAGCAGCTGGTCGAAGGCGGCCATCGCCGCATCGCGCTGATCAACGGCTCGCGCACGATCTCGAGCGCCCGGGAGCGGCTCGAGGGCTATCGGGAAGCGCTCAAACTGAACGACCTGGCCTACGACGAAGCGCTCGTGCTGGAGACGAGCTTCGGACCTCGCAGCGACCTGACGGGCATAGAGGCGTGGCTCGACCGCATGATCCCCCTCCCCACCGCCTTCGTCGCCGGCAATAACGTCCTGGCGGTCGAGCTTATGCGATCGCTTCGGTCGCGCGGACTTCGCGTGCCCGAAGACGTGTCGCTCGTCTGCTTCGACGAGCTGGCCTCCTACGCCGAGATGGACCCTTTTCTCACGGTCATCTCCCAGCAGGCCTATCAGTTCGGACATCTGGGCATGCAAATGCTGCTCGACCGGATCCAATCGCGCGACGAGCCGTCGCCCGGCCGGCGCAAGGTCGTGCTGCCCGCTGAGCTGATCGTGAGGCGTTCGGTCCGGCAACTGTAAGGTCGCCTTTCCTGCCGGGCTCATCCCCGACTTTTTTATGACACAGCGTATCCTCATCTAACTTTAGATCATCGCAAACAAGCGCCGCGGAGAAATCTCCGCGACGCCTGTTGCCTACGTTGCCTGCTATCTTCCAAACCTAATATGCCCGGCTTTCGTTCGCAACCGGTCCCATCTCCGCTTAATCGGACCGCGGGGGGTCCGGCGCGAGCGCGAGCCCGGACAGCGCGGCGATGCGGGCGACGACCTGATCCGCATGCATGCCATCCGTCTGAATGTGCACTTCGAACGCCGGTTTCGACAAGCTGGCCAGACACCGGTCGATCTGTCTGGCCGCCCAGGAGCGCTCGCTCTCCCACCGGCTGCGAAGGCGACGCAGCAATGTCTCGCGCGATGCCGTCAGCGCGTAGTGGTCGACCCGGATGCCCGAGCCGCGCAGCGCGCCGACCAGCTCGTCCAAGTAGCCCTCGTTTACGACCGTCATCGGCACGATGATCGGCCCCGTGTGCTTTGCAGCCAAGTAGGCCAGCATATCGCGATTGATCGACCGCCACATCGGATAGTCCTGGAAGTCGTCGCCGCGAAGAGGCTTCGGCAGCTTCGCCCGGATGTAAAAGCCGGCCTCTTCGGGATCGAAGACGAATGAGCCCGGAAGCCTGCGGTGCAGCTCGTAGGCGGCCGTCGTCTTGCCTGCGCCGAAGGCGCCGTTGATCCATACGATCACCGGCGTTGCCCGGCGGTATGCTTCGATCTGCGCCGCCAGATGACGAAGGCGGCGATCGCGGCCGCGGCGATGAGGAGCGACCACAGCCAGTCCAGCCGGGCCAGCGCTTCTCTCGTGCCGTTCAGCTTGCTGTCCGCGTAAGATTCTTGATAGACGGCTTTGACATACGCGCCGCCGCCCGAATCGATGGCGATCGCATCCTGCACGTCGATGCCCAAGATCCCCTTGAACACGGTGCCCATCGGCAGCGCGTTGGAGAAGTTCCCCTTGTAAGCGCCTTCGGTCTCGGCATAAGCGGAGGTCTTGCCCAGCTTCATGCCCAGGCGGTCGGCGGGTACGGATTCATTCGTAATCTTGTACAAATTGTCGTAATACACGACAAACGGCGTGTCCCAGTTGGCCGCTTCGCCAACGGACGGAACGAGCAGCAAGAGCGCCGCGAACAACAGCAGAAGCTTACGTGACATGGTCAGGCTCCTTCGGATCGAATGGATCAATGAGGAAAAATGATGCTTGGTTCACATTTTAAAGCAAAACCGGCCTCGCGAACAGTCCCTTCAAATCGGGATTTGTGAACTCGCCGACCCACGCTTGGACAGCGATCAATTGCCGAAAAGCGTATCGAGCACGGTGCCAAGACCGCCTGGCTTGCGGCCGAGCAGCATCTCCGGATCGAAAATCTCGACGGAGCCGCAGCGTTCGCAGGACACGAAAAGATAGTGATGATGCTGAATGTCAAGCAGCTTGCTAAGTCCAGGGCCGGTCATCGCGACTTCTTTGGCTGCGCCGCCGCGATGGCCGCATTTGCCGCAGACGAAGCGATCCTCGATCATCGCCGCGACTTCGCGCATGTCGGCTGGCTCCTCGTCCTCCGCAATCCTCGAAGTCGCCTCATCGGCCATCAAGCCGTCCGGATTTACAGCGATATCGTCGAAGTCCTCTTCGGTCACCTCATACAGCTTGCGTCTGCAGCCCGGGCATCTCCCGACGGCACGCTCGAGCTCAGCCTGGCAATACGGACATTCCATCTTTTTTCACGCTCCTCCGCTGAAAGTAACGGACAAATGCACGATCTCGCTGCGGCTTGCCAGACGGACCGGAGGCCCCCAAGTGCCGTAGCCGGACGAAACGACGGCGTGCAGCCTCCCTTTGCGCAAATAACCCCAGTCCAGCTCGAACAGACGGCGCGTGATCCAGTGGTTGGGCGCGAACTGGCCCCGGTGCGTATGTCCGGACACGAGAATGTCGACGCCGGCCTCCGCGGCGGCCGCGTAGCCGTAAGGCTGATGGTCCATCAGCACGATCGGCAGCGTGGAATCGAGACCTTGGAGCAGCTCCGCCACCGGCTTGCGGCCGTCCGGATCCATCGATTCCGCCGTCTTGTCCTTGCGCCCGACGACGTTCACGATGCCGCCCGGCGTCGCGCGCTCGTCGCGCAGCACGGGAATGCCGAGCGCCGCCATGCGTCCGACGTACTCCTCGATATGTCCGCCGTAATATTCGTGATTGCCAAGCACGGCGTAGACGCCGAGCGGCGCCGAGAGCCGGCCGAGGCGCTCGGCCATGCGGTTGCGCACGAACGGTTCGATCACGTCGTCGAGCACGTCGCCTGCCAGCAGGATGAGATCCGGCTTAATCTCCTCCACCCGCGGAAGCAGACGGTCCAGGTGGCGGTTGCCGACGATGTTGCCCAAGTGCAAGTCGCTTACGAGCACGATGTCCAATCGCTGCCGGCCTCCGGCATCCTTCGCGACGTCGAACTCGTACTTGCGCACGATCGGCGTCCAGGCGTTCCACGTGCCCCAAGCGAAGAAAAGCATTAGAAGCGCGGCGACGATAAAGCCTGTCGCTTCTACCGTCTGGATATAATCCGCTCCCGCCTCGTAGCACAGCCACGCCGCCAGATCCGCGAGGGGCAGCAGCAGCACGGCATACTCGAACAGCCCGATATAGTAAGCGCCGAACACTTTGAGTCCGCGTCCCGCCGGCTTCGGCAGAAATCGAAAACGTCCGATTAAATAACCGAGCGCGGCCACGGCGAGCACGGTCCACAGCAAGCCGTCCGGAAAACCGGGCAGCCAGCTGCTCAGCCATGCCTGCGCGTTCCAGCCGATAAAAAAGTTCAGTCCGAGGTAAGCGGCGATAATGAGCGTAAACGTAACGACAGCCCGCAAGCCCCCCTCTTCTCATCGGCCCGCCTCCCCAGTCTCATGGTCCGAATCGGCGATGAGCGGCGTCGGCGCATCCGCAAACAGCAGCTTGAGCCTGTGCAGCGCGCGCGTACATCCGACATAGAGGAGCTTGGCGTCGTCCGCCTTGTAGTCCGTCGCGCCGGCGTCAGGGATCAGGACGGCATCGAATTCGAGGCCCTTGGACAAGTACACCGGAGCGACCGTGACCCCGCCTTCGTAATTCTGATGCTTCGCTTCGAGCAGCGAAGCCCGAATGCCGCGAGCCGTCAGTTCGGCGTGAATGCGCGCGCAAGCCGCCGCCGTTCGGCCCAGCACCGCGATGCTCTGCAGCTCCGGCTCCGCTTGCCATTCCTCGACGACCGCGGCAATCGCGCCGCAGTCCGGCGACTGCGCGGTCCGCCGGACCTCCACCGGCTGCCCGCTGCGAAAGACGGGCCGCGCCGGCTTGACGCCGCCGCCCATTCCCTTCAGGATCCGGTTGGCGAATTCGATGATCTCGAGCGTCGAACGGTAGCTCCGGTCCAGCTCGTAATACGAGGTTTCGGCCGAAGGGAACAAACGCTTGAGCTCGTCCCAGTCCGTAATGCCCGCATAGTCATGGATGCCTTGCTGCAGGTCGCCGAGCACCGTCATCGAGGTGATCCGCTGGTGCTGCCTGAGCACTTGCAGCTGCGCGGGCGAATAATCCTGCGCTTCGTCGATCACGATATGGTCGTAGGCGGGCGAGGTCGGTCCAAGCAGCTTCAGATGGATATGCACGAGCGCAGCCAAGTCTTCTCTCGCGAAAACGGCGGACGCCTTGCTTTTGCCCTTGCCCTTCGCTTTCGAAGAAACGCCTGAGCCGCTCTTGCCTCCGGCCGCGGCTTCCGCGTCATCCGAATGCCAGCCGCCGGCCTTGTAAAAAGAGGAAGCCGTATGCTGCGGCAGCTTTCCCGCGTACGCCTTCCAGCGGGCGTTCGCCTTTTTTCGCACCTCGGCGTCGTTCCACTTGGTTTTGCCGAGCTCGATCTCCATCCAGCGCTTGATCCGGTTTAGCACCCGTTCCCGCTTCTTCATGAGCGGATCGAGCGGATTTTCCTCCGCGAACCAGGCGCGAACCTGCTCCGCCGTCAGCATGCGCCTATCGTCCGGCGAAAACGGCTCGTCCGGAACCAGCGTCCGCGCGAGCTCCGCGATCGCCTCGTCGATATCCGCCAGAAAGTCGAGGCTGCCCTTGCGCTTCGCCGGCGCATCTTCGCGTCGGCCGCCCGCGGCGTCGCCCTCGAACCAGCGGGCCAGCTCCTCCGCCGGATCCCGCAGCCGCAGGTCCTCGCCGATTTGCTCGAGCGCCCAGTCCTCGAACGTCTGCTGGCCGATATCCCCGACCCCAAGCTCCGGCAGGACGCCGGAGATGTAATTCAGGAACATTTTGCTTGGCGCGAGGATCATCATGCGGTCGGCGCGAACGCGGTCCTGATAGCGATACAGCAGGTAGGCGAGGCGGTGCAGCGCGACGGTCGTCTTTCCGCTTCCCGCCACGCCCTGGATGAACACGGCTTTGTTTTTCTCGGTACGGATGATCGCGTCCTGCTCCTGCTGGATCGTCGATACGATATCCCGGAGCTTGTTGTCCTTGCTCTCGCCGAGCTTATGGAGCAAGAATTCGTCGCCAGCCGCGCCGCCCTGCTCGCCGCCCTCGGCATAACTGTCGACGACGCGCTGCAGGTCGCCTTCCCGAACGAGCAGATTGCGCTTCAGATGGACGGTGCCGGACACCGGTCCTTCGGGCGAGTCATAGGCGACCTCCGGATCGCCGCCCGAGAATGCGTAGAACAGGCTCGATACCGGCGCCCGCCAATCTACGACGAGCAGGCGGTGCCCGTTCTCTTCGCCGACGCCCGACTTGCCGATGTACAGCGGCAGCGGCTCGCCTTTGCCTTCTTCGCGGAAATCGAGCCTGCCGAAGTACGGCTCCTTTTCGGACGCCGCGAGCCGGATCTTGCGTTCCTGGCGGATGGCGTCCAGCGTCTGCTCGGTATAATCGTTGCCGGTGTACCGCGGCCCGATGCCCGCGATCTGATCTCTGATCGCTTCCTTCGTATGCTTCAGCTTCACCGTTTCTTCACGGAATCGTTGGTCTTCCGACACGGATCGCATCCCCCCTTCAAATTGATTACCGCTGATTAGGTATGGTTAAATAAAGGAAGATACATGGTCTATGCAAGTTACATAATTCGGCGAGGAGGCATTTCAATGAGCTATAACAACATTTTGGTCGCATTCGACGGTTCGAATCTGTCGCGCAAGGCGATCTCCCATGCCTCCGCGTTGGCGGAGAGCTACGGCGCCGCGCTGACGGTGCTGCATGTCTATCAGGTGCCGCTCGTCAACAACGGCGACTTCATGGTCACCCTTCCGGCGGATTGGTCTCAGCAATACATGGACCACTCGTTCAAGGTGCTCGACGAAGCGAAGGCGCTCGTACCCGGTACCGTCAATGCGACGTTCAAGCTGATCGACGGCGATCCGGCGAACACGATTCTCGATTATGCCGGCGAAAATGGCGCCGACCTTATCGTGCTCGGCAGCCGCGGGCTTGGCGGCATCCGCGAGTTCGTGCTCGGCAGCGTTAGCCACAATGTCATGCAGCATGCCAAGGCGCCTGTACTGATCGTCAAGTAATTCAATCGGGCTGCAGATAGCCGCGGTCAACGCCAACGACAAAAATCGGTCTCTTCCCGCGCGGGAAGGGACCGATGTCTTTATTAGGGGCATATGCAAGCTGACTGTACAGGTCTGCCCTCTAATATATCGCATATCGTTAGCCAAGTAAAATTATAGGAGACCGTCTAGATCCGCGTCACGGCGATCAGCCGCAGCGCCTCCGACCAAACGAACGGCGTCAAGGTCTTCCGGAATCTCGTAGGAGCCGCCGTTCAGCGTCCCCCTTTGCTTCTATATAACAGAAAAAGGCGCCTCTAAGCCATCGCGTCGACGGCGGCATCGATCAACCGTTCGTAAAGCTCGTCGTTCGACTCGATCTCTGCGTCTACCGCGTCTATCTGCTCCTCGCTTCCCGACTTGCCCGCGAAAAAAAGCGAATAGCTCCACTCTCTGCCTTTGTCGCTCTGCAGCGCCATCTCGTAAGCCGCATCGTGGCCCTCGACCTCGAACACCACTTTTCCTACATATCCTTCGACTTCATCCTTCGTCATTGTCGCTTCGGTAATGGTTACGTTCATGCCGATTCTCCTTTGTGTCGGGCCTTCGCGCGTTTCCGCCGCGGCTACTTGCCCCATTTTAACGGTGTCAAAACCAATTTTGCAAAAAACAGCGTATTTTCGGCGTTTGTCCAGTTGTCTAGCATTAATATTTTCTTAGCTGTTTTTCATATTGCCGCGCAAACCGCCACGCATCAGCTTTCCGCCGCTTAGAGGAAAATGGAGGGAAGTTTCAATCTGATATATTGATTCTAGCAGCAAGCGCATCACGACTACAACATCATTGGAGGAATCGCATCCATGGCAGCATCCAATAGCTTTAAAAAATTGATGGCGTCGGCCGTCGCATTGACCATCCTGTTCGGAGGCGCGACAGCGGCTTTGCCGGCGAAGCCGGTCAGCGCTGCGGAAGCGACCGTCACGGCTAGTTCTAAAGCATCCAGCCTCATCGCCCTCGGCAAAAAATACATGGGCGTTCGATATAAGTTCGGCGCGAAAACCGGCAACACGAGCTCCTTCGACTGCTCGTCGTTCACGCAATATTTGTATCGCAAGTACGGCGTGTCTCTGCCGCGCGAGTCTAAGGCGCAGTCCAAGGCCGGCAGGTACGTATCCAAGGCTAACCTGAAGCCGGGCGATCTCGTGTTCTTTTACTCCCCGATCCACCATGTCGGCATCTACATCGGCAATGGCAAGGTGATGCACACGTATGGCAAACCGGGCGTCACGATCTCGAGCATCAACTCGGGCTGGTGGAAAAATAACTACACGACCGCTCGCCGCGTCCTTTAATCGCGTATCCTTTCTTCGAGCCGTCCCTCCGCAAGGGACGGCTTTTTCTTGTTTGTTCGCGAGGACATCTCCGTTTAAAGCTTATGCTTCCCCGAATTAGTCACCTTGACGTCTACGTCGACATCGATCGGAATCGCCGTTACTTCTGTTCCGGCCTTTTTCAGCTTTTTCCACGTCGCCGGATGGTGCCGGTACAGGTCGTCCTCCAAACCGATCAGGTCGATTCGGCGAGCGCGCCCTGTAGCTAACGATTGCTGAAGTTTCTCCCGTATGCCTTTTTCGGCCCAAGCTTCCAGCTCCAGCTCGCGGGCCTTTTCATGCAGCTCATAAATATAAGCTTTTACGGAAACGACGGCCTTAAAAGTCCCGTCTTTGCCGCGGCGACGATCATAGGTCAAACGCCCTTTGCCGGTCGTCGCGGCGAAAATGGCTACGAATTTGCCTTCGTCGTTCCTGACCTCCAAAAAAAGCGCCTTTTTTGATCCGAATGGAACCATTTCACGCCTTGTATGAGCGGCTCTCCGAGCGCAGCATGCTTTTTTTTGGCCGACAATCGCATGCGCCCCATCGAAATAAATATAATTTTTGGATTTTCCCCCTTGCTTCCAACTGGTGCGGTCCAGTTTGAGAACCGGCAGCAGCGTCGTATGGCTTTTTTCGTAAAATTGGCGAACGAACGCTTGCAGACTCACCATCTCAACGGCGGGCACAGCCGGACCGCGAACGTGTCGGGTGTACAAAAACGTATACATCGGCGAATTAAAAAAAGGTATCGGAAGCCAGCAGTTCTTCGAGAGGCTCGGATGTCGCGGCCATAGAAATGTTGTAACGCACGGTTCGGCTTCTGTTGAAGCTGTCCAAAATGTCGGGAATTCGCGCCAGCGCGTTCTCCTTGACGATGACCGTCATGAGATGATCGAGAGACGGCCTGAGCTGCGAGCTTCGATACATGGCCTTAAGCGCAAGCTGGGGGGGACTCGCCTTCCCCGTGCCCGATGTAGGAGGGGAACGCCCTGCCGCTGGCTCCTTCTGTCTTGGCGACGTCGGACATCGTAATGAGCGTCCCGTATATGGAATACTGCTCCTCCTTTTCATCATAATCGATTCCCAAGCTCGTAATATAACTGGTCTCCTGAATCGAGCGCTGATCCCAGCACGCCGTCAGGACGACGGTCATGATGGCAAGCGTCAGTATTCGCATCGCCACATGCATCGCACTCACCTCCTCATCCGCCGCGTTTGGGGCTCCCCTTGCTCCTTCGATCGGCATACGGGAATTTGAGAAAGGCTCCACGCGCGCGCCTCGCTTCGTAAGGGGCCGCCGGCTTCAAGTACGGTTCTCCGAAAGAACGCAACGACACCATGTATAGCAATATCGAAAATACGCCGATAAAAAAAGCCGAACATGCCGAGCGCGGTCGAACACAGCAGCACGACAAAGCGAAGCAGGTTCACGGAGCCGAGCAGCGTCTGGTTGACGAGCGTGAACGAGGTGACGTACGTCACCGCGCTGACGACGAGCATCGTAGGCGAAGTAAGCCCCGCCCGGATCGCCGCATCCCCGACGATTATGCCGCCGACGACCGCGACGGTCTGACCTACGGCCCTCGGCAGCCGGACGCCTGCTTCGCGGAACAGCTCGAACATGAACAGCATGAGAAACATCTCGATCGCGGTCGAGATCGGCAGGCCGATCCGCGAGACGACGATCGTCGCCATGAGCGGGAACGGAATCTGATCGACGTTAAACGTCGACACCGCGACCCAGAATCCTGGCATCGTTAGCGTGATGAACAAGCCGACCAGGCGAAGCAGCCGCTCCATGCTCACGAAATAATACGAGTTGTGAACGTCCTCCGGAGACTTGAGCAGCTCGAACATATTGGTCGGCGCCGTGTAGACGAGTGGAAGACCGTCCACGATGATGGCGATTCGGCCGAGCCCCAGGCACTCGACGATATAATCCGGCCGGCCCGTATAGTTAACGAGGGGAAACAGCGCCCGGGACCTGTCGGAGAGCATTTCCTCGACCTGTCCGGAGCCTACCACGATGTCGGGCGACAGTTTCCCGATTCGTTTGCGCGCTTCTTCGATCAGCGAGCGGCTTGCGGTTGATTTTAGATAAAGCAGGTTGATTTCCGTTCGGCTGTCCGTACCGACACTGAACGACTCGATTTTCAAATCCGTCGACTTCAATCGCCTGCGCACCAGCGTTCGGTTTATCGACAAGCTCTCGACGAAGCCGTCGCGCGGCCCTTTTACCGAAATCTCGGAAGAGGATTCTTCGGGCGAGCGTTCCGACTGGCGGGGAATCGGATAGACAAGCACCCTCCCGTCGCTCACGATCAGCACGCTGCCGGAGAACAGCCGCGCCAGGATGCTCGCGCGTTCTTCGTCGCCCGAAGCGGCTAAAGCAAACGCGCCGGGAAGGCCTTTGGCAAGGTTCGTTCCCGTCAGCCATTCTCCCACGGTGGGCAGCAGCCGGTCTTTATAAATGGCATTGTCGATCATGCCCGTCGCCGACACGAGCGAGGCCTGCCGCTTTCCGGCCGACAGCTTCTCGACGTTCACGTCCGCGCAGCCGGCGATCTCGTCGTCCAGCCATTCAAGCCCGGTTTGCATTCAGCTCGCCCCTCCCTCCGCGCTTGCGAAGCGCCAGCACCCATACGTAGAACAGAAGAGAGATCTGCACCGCAAACACAAACGGCCGGATCGCCTTATAGAAAATATATTGATTGTTGTCTCCGAAAGGATAGACGGTCAGGCCGATCATGGCGATTCCGATGATAATCAAGGCGATCAGTTTGCCCTTGCGCTTCTGAATGCCGGACAGCTCAAGCAGGAGGCTAAGCGCAAGCGAGATGCGAATGAGCGCCCCGCTGATCCATTGGTAGATGGCAAAAAAATCGAGATGCTCGATATAGCGGCCGACACTCAATATGCGCCACTGCGAAAAAGCGGGAAAACGCATGCTGCTGGACTCGAATACGCCGAATTCGCAAATGGCGGCTATGGTCGGGCCGACAGACAGCACAATGACGAAAAGGCCGGTGGCATACAGATGAACCCGACGAAAAGGCTTGTTGGCATACATTTGCAGCAGTATGAACAATATCATTTCCGTCAGCCCGCTGCAGGATACGAGCGCCCCCCTTAAAACCGGTCCGAAGCCATTCTCCATTAAGGGAAGCAGTTGGCTATAGTCCTTGCGGTCCGAATTGCCGGACGCAACGAATATGCCCAGAGCCGTAACGACCGGGAGAGCGATACAAGACATGTAGACGATCGCCTGCATGCCGACCAGCACGGCTGCGACGCAGAGGAGCACGAAAACCGTGGCGGTGACGAGCGGCGGCGTCTCGGGCAGGTACGTACTGTTGGTCCAGGTCAGCACGTCGACGGTCGTAATGATCGCCTCCAGCAGCAAGTAGCCGACGACGACGGTTAAGATGAGCACCCGCGAGAAGGCTCCGCCCTTTTCCATCAGCCATGCGGAAAAAGGCTGCAGTCCCAGATCGCGCAGCACCGCGGCCACAGGCAGGAGCAGGATCAGCATCAGAGCGCCGGCCAGCAGCACGGATATCCATGCGTCCCGGCCGGCCGTCCCCAACACGATCGGCAATATAATGACGTGATTGACCAGTCCCACGGATAAAATCAAGCTGGTGATGACCGACAGGCGGCCTGCTTCGAATCCCCTCATTTGCCGGAGCCTCCCTTCCCGGCTTAAGTTTCCCTGTGCCGGTCCGGTTTATGTGCAGCGGCAAGCCCGCTTACTCTCGCATTGTCTCCAGTCGAACAAGCCGCTTGCGCATGTCCGCCTCGTTGAAGTCCTCGCCGATGAGGACGACCACGTCGCGCGCCGGATTTTGAGCTGCGAGCGGCATGAAGTCGGATTCCCGGTAGGCGAACTGGAACAAGTAACGCGCGGCCGTATCCGTAAACGTAACGATCCCCTTGGCTCGGTATACCGATGACGGCAGCTCGCGCAGAAAGCGCTCGAAGCTATCGCTTCGGAACGGTGCGGACGGATAATGCGTCAGCACATGCACATGATCGTGCAGGCGCGGCGATTCGTGATCGTGATTACCGTGATCGTGATTACCGTGAGCGCGATGGACTTGATTGTGCCGGTCGTGATCGTGATGGCCGTTTTCGAGGCCTTGGCGGTCCTGACGGCTGCCCCCGACGCCGACGGCTCCGGGCAGCATCGTCAATAGATCCGTCCCTGTCTCCCCCTTGACTATGTCCTCGATCGCCGCAGACGGATTCCATTCGCGCAACTGCGCGCGCACCTCCTCCGCTTCTCCGGGGCCGACGAGATCCGTCTTGCTCAGCAGCAGCAGCGAAGCCCCGCGGATCTGCTCCCGCATGAGCCGAAGCGTCTTGCCGGCGCCGAGCCGCAGCCGGTCGAGCAGATGCCTGGCGTCGACGACGGTGATCAACCCGCGCAGCTCGAGCTTCGCGTACATGGACACCTCCGTCACGGCGTCCATCATCTCGAGCGGCTGCGCCACGCCTGTGGACTCGATCCAGATGACGTCCGGACGATGATCCCGGGCGAGCTGCAGCAAGGAGACGCCGAGATCGTTTTTGACCGAGCAGCAGATGCAGCCACCGAGCAGCTCGGCCATGGGCACGTCTTTCGCCAGCAGCTCGCCGTCGAGATTGACGTCTCCCGCTTCGTTCATGAGCACCGCCGTCCGCCAGCCTTTCGCCTTGGAGCCCTCCAGCAGTTTTTGCAGCACGGTCGTCTTGCCGCTCCCCAGATATCCGGATAACACATATACTTGTATCGGCTTATCGCCATAGTCGTTCGCTTGCGCGCGCATCGCGGTTCCTCCCCCGACAAAATGAATCGACCCTCCGTCGCGGCTGCGCGGAGGGCCTCTAGGACGTTCGTTATGCTACTCCCGGATCGCGGAGTAAAAGTTGCGAATCGGTTCGACGCATTCCGGCGTCTCGCGCTCCCGCTCGTTCACGTAAGCGCCGACCGGGTACATCATCATCTCGTCCGCCGCGATCCCGCGGATACTGCCCAATACGCCCCGATATTCCGTATTCGTCTCGTTCAGCCATTCGTCGATGCCTTCGTCGTCCAAAATGGCGGGCATGCGGTCCGAATACGGTCCGACCATCTCGTTGGATAGCGTCGTCAGCATCGTATACGCGCGAATGTCGCCGCCTTCGACGCGCGGCCACACTTCGTAAAAACCGGGGACCGCGAACGTCCCGCGCCCCTTGAGCACGAAGTGGATCGGCTGGCGGGCTTTGCCCTTCGTCTCCCAGCCGTAAAAGCCGCTGACGGGGATGACGCAGCGCTGCTTGTTCGTCATCCGCTTGAAGATCGGCCGGTCGCCGATGCCCGGACCGTCCGCATTGACGGCGTCGCGGGACCAGTAAGGCATGAGGCCCCAGCGCAGCGACTCGAGCTTGCGCTCGCGCCGCTCCTCGACGATGACCGCGGCATTTTGGGTCGGGGCGACATTGTATCTGGGCCTGTACGGTCCGACGACTTGATCGATCCGGTAACGTTCGGTGAGCTCGGACAAATCCGCGGCAAGCGAAAATCTTTGGCACATGGGAGGCACCGCCTTCTTGGGTTTCCCCCCCAGTATTTGCTTGTAAGCGCCGCTTCTATTCGCCGGGATCCCGAATGCGGGCGAGCAGTCGCGCGATCAGGCGTCTTGCGGATGGCCGGCCTGTACCAGCGCGACGGCCGCCGCGTTGGCTTCGACCTGGGCGACGTCCTTGCAGCCGGGGATGACGGCGGTGACGGCCGGATGGCGCAGGCACCACGCCAGCGCCCAGGAAGCCATGTCGACGCCCTCGGGCACCTCCGTGCGCTTGATTCCCTCCGCTTCGCGAAGCAGCAGGTCGGCCTCCTCCCGGTCGCGCCGCGAGCGAACGTCGTCGCTCGGGAACGTCGCGCCCGGCTTGTACTTGCCGCTCAGGAAGCCGCTGGCGAGCGGCACGCGGGCGAGCACGCCAAGTCCCTGCGCCTCGCAGGACGGAAATACTTCCTCTTCCGGCGCGCGGTCGAGCCGGTTGTAGACGACCTGGATCGCTTGCGCGCCGACCGCCTTCGCTTTGGACGTCTGATAGACGTTGCGGTTCGATCCGATCGAAATGCCGAGATGCCGGATCTTGCCCGCTTCGACCTGCCGGCCGAGCGCCTCCCAGAGCCCGTCCGTATCGAACGCGGCATCGGGTCCCGAATGAAATTGATAGAGATCGATATAATCGGTCTGAAGCGCCTTCAGGGAGGCGTCCAGCTGTCGCACGACATCCTGCGGATCGTAGTCGTCCGTCCGGCTGAAGGGCCCATGGAAATGATGTCCGAACTTCGTCGCGAGCACCCAATCGGAGCGGCGGCCGCGGATGGCCGGTCCGATCAACGACTCGGACAGATGATCGCCGTAGCATTCGGCGGTATCGATCAGGTTGATGCCGAGCTCGGCGGCCCTGCCCAAAATAGCGTCCGCCTCGTGCTGCTCGTAGTTCCTGCCCCACTCCCCTCCGAACTGCCACGTACCGACGCCTACCGCGGATATTTTCAGATCGGTCGATCCCAACTTGCGATACAGCATGCTTCAGCCTCCCTTTATTTTAATAGAAGAAGATTCGCCAAGATTCAGTCAACGACGATTAAACTTCGACGGTCACGGCGGTGCCGCTGACCGCTACCATGAGCATCCCTTCCCGCACGACCTCGTAGTCGACATCGACGCCTACGATCGCGTTGGCGCCCATCCGCCTCGCTTGCTCGACCATCTCGGAGACCGCGATGTCGCGGGCCTGCTTCAGCTTGTTTTCATAGGAGCCGGACCTGCCGCCGACGACGTCGGTGATCGAAGCCATGAAGTCGCGGAAGATGTTCGCGCCCATGATCGTCTCTCCGTTCACCAGTCCGAAATAGGACGTGATCCTGTATCCTTCCACATTGGGCGTAGTCGTCACGAGCATCATAATAGCCTCCTTGAAGATAATGGGAACGCCCTCATTCTATCATACCGTTCCCCCCGAACAACAACGAGAGCCGCCGGCGTCAGCCGGCAGCTCTCAAGGGTTGAATTCGGTCGGAGCCGGGCTCTCCTCCACCGCGAATTCGTAATCGTCGATATCGAACACCTGGACCGGGATCGCGTTCTGGACGACTTTGTCCTGGAATTCGATATGGTCGGTCAGGATCGGACTCTGCGCGCGAAGCGACGTCAGCACGATCTCCGTCTCGATCGGGTCGAGCAGCTCGCCGTACTGCATGTTCTCGGCCGCGTTGACGACGACGAGGGTCACCTTGTCGTTGATCGGCAGCGGCGGACTCTCCCGCCACGGCGCGAGCAGCGAGCGCTCGAGCTTCTTTTTTATTGAAAGGATCTTCGAAGTACGCGATCATCTCCCCGATCTTGCCCTTGACGTGACGGTCGTCGTCCGGATCGGGCATGACGGGCTCGTCGCTATCCTTCATATCGTACAATTCCATCACTGTCGAATACGGAATCCGGTATTCCACAGGCCGTTTCGGCAGAAGCAGCTGACCATATATGGCGATCATGACCGCCTCGATGACAAAACGCCTTTCCATTGTAGCCAGTCCCCCCCTAGTAGCGGCAGAAAAACCTTGAGCGCATTGCTGTACATTATATCATAAATTCGCTTCAGACATGCCGGCGCCGGGTATAATAGGCCGACATAAGGAGGCGATCGCGATGACGTTGACGACGACGAGGAGCAGGACGATCGATCTTGAAGGGCTGCAGCGCGCGGCCGAGGCGTGCAAAATCGATACGTGCCGCGTACAGATCGGCAGCGGGCGAGCCGCGCGGACGCTGGATTACGCACGCAATGCGCGTTCGGCCGAACGGGTTCACAAGGTCAATTCGGTGACGAAAAGCGTGCTCTCGCTGCTCGTCGGCATCGCGCTCGCGCGGGGCGAATTCCCTTCGCTCGGCACGCCGCTCGCCGGCTGTCTGCCCGGATCTCGGCTCCGCTCGGGCGAATTCGCCTGCATCATCTGCTGTCAATGACGGCCGGCATGGACTGGCCGGAGTGGGGCGCCTGGGGCGGACGTCCCAATCCGATGTGCGAATCGGACGACTGGGTCGCCTTCATCCTGGGAAGACGGACGAAATCCCGCCCGGGCGACGCGATGTCGTACAACTCCGGCTGCTCGCATCTGCTTAGCCTCGTCCTGCAGCGGGATACCGGCATGACCGCCGAGGCCTACGCCGCGCGACATCTGTTCGGGCCGCTCGGCATCGACGCCTGGCAGTGGCATACGGATCCGCAAGGCGTGTCGATCGGCGGCTTCGGACTGGCGCTGCGCGGCGGCGACCTGTTCAAGCTGGGCCAACTCATGTTGTCCCGCGGCCGCTTCGGCGGTCGGCGAATCGTGCCCGAGGATTGGATCGCCGAATCGACCGCCCCCAGGCATCATACTTACGATTGGCTCGGCTCGTACGGCTATCACTGGTGGACGTTCACCGGCGGCGGCCGCGAGCCGCTGAAGCCGCACATTTATTACGCGATGGGCTATGGCGGCCAATTTCTGTTCGTCATTCCGGAAACGGAGACCGTCGTCTCCTTCACGAGCGATTTATATCGCGAACCTTTAAGGCCGTTAAATATTTTTTCGACGTTCGTAGCGGGCGTTCCTTACGGCTCATAGTTCATCTTCCGGGTCATGCCGCCGTCCACGACGAGATTCGTCCCCGTGACGAAGCCGCCCTCGGGGTCGGTCAAGTAGAAGCAGGCCTTGACCACGTCCGACGGCTTGCCGACCCGGCCGGCGGGATGCTGCTTGTGATCGGCAGGCCGCAAGGCGTCATAGTCGCCGGTCTCGATCCATCCCGGGCTGATCGCGTTCACCGCGATGCCGTCCGGTCCGAGCGACAGCGCGAGCGCGTGCGTGAGCGCCAGGATGCCGCCCTTGGAAGCCGCATACGCTTCCGAGTTCGGCTCGGATTGCAGCGCGCGCGTCGATGCGATGTTGACGATGGCGCCGCCGCCAGCCAGCTTCATCGCTTTGGCCGCTTCGCGGCCGCACAGGAACGCGCCTCGAAGATTAATATTCATGACGCGGTCCCATTCCTCGAGCGTCAGCTCGAGCGGCGACTTCCAGATGCCGATGCCCGCATTGTGTACGAGTACGTCCACGCGTCCCGTCCAAGCCATCGCGCGAGCTACGATCTGCGCGGCCGCTTCGGCCTCGGTCAGGTCGGCCGCGATAAACATCGCGGAGCGGCCCTCGCCCGCCAAATGCGCGGCCAGCGCCCCCCCGTCCGTGCCGGGCGCGTCGCTAAGCGCGACCGAAGCGCCGGACTCGGCATACGCCCGCGACAGGTGGCGCCCGATGCCGCCGGCGGCGCCCGTCACGATAACGGTGCGGCCCGCGTAAATGCCCGGCATCAGGACTGCGAGAGACGCGACAGTCTCGCCGTCAACGTCTCCCTCCAGCTGTCCGCCAGCGCGTCGACCGCAAGCAGCCGCTCTATGCCTTCCCGGTTTTCTTTTCCCCGATGCATGACCGCATTCGCTTCTTCGACCGTAACGCCGGCGGGATCGCGCGAGACGAGGACGAGCTCGCCCGGTTCGACCGAGCCAGGCGACAGTACGCGGAAATAAAAGCCGGTTTTCCCCGTATCCCGCACCATCGCCGGCAGATCGTCGGCGCCCCACTTCATCGCAAGCTTCCAGCAAGGCACGCGCGGCTGGCTGATCTGGAGCGTCAAATCGCCGATCTTGAATACATCGCCGACGCAAACCTCGTTTTCGTCGATTTCGTCGATCGTGAAGTTTTCGCCGAAAGCGCCGAATTCGAGCGACCTGCCCAGCTTCTCTTCCCAAAAGGCATAATGACGGTACGGATAGGCGCACACCGCCTTGTCCGGACCGCCGTGGTTCACGTTATCCGCCTGCTCGTCGCCCGCCAGCCCCTCGTGATGGACGGTAACGGCGCTTAGCGCCCTTTCCTTATCAATTCCCGACTTTGCAGGCTTGCCTTTGAACTGCGCCTCTCGCGCCGCGCCTACGTTCACCGACAATAACGGGTAGGACCGTTCGAGTGTCGCGGGCAAAGCTGTTGAATTCGACATCGCGCGAACCTCCTTGAGCGTAGAGTTGTCAGTAAGCCCTAACCGAACCCCCGGCATGCCGGGGATGGATAAGGGGCATTCGTCCTTGCCATGCTAAATTCGGCGGGCCGTCCACGCCCGGGATGGGAGCTGATGAAAATGACCACGTCGAAACGCAGAAAAGAAAGCGCATGGAAAAGCCGCAAAGAGCGCTCCCAAATCCGCCCGGCGAAGGCGCCGGATGGCGAACCGGAAGCGCCGCTTCAACCGTAATCGCCGCATCCGCAAGACAGATGGACCCCGCGACGGGAGGACGGCTTAGGAGATTTGGTGCTTTTCGGCTGCCGTAAGCCGTCTTCCCCGTACGGTCAACACCGCTCTGCCGTCATGCAAGCCCCATATTTCGTCCGCGAATTTCTCGGCGAGCTCCAAGCGATGCAGCGCTACGACAATGATCATGTTCTTATCGATCGCCTGCTGCTTCAGCATGCCCATGATGCTCTCCTGCGAATGAGGATCGAGTCCGGTCACGGGCTCGTCCGCGAGCAGCACTTCGGCGCCGTGCGCGATCGCGCGGGCGATCGCCACGCGCTGGCGTTCGCCGCCGCTGAGCTTCTCCGCCGGCTGGTGCGCCCTGTCGATCAAGCCGACGTTCTCCAGCGTCTCCATGGCGTCCATGTAGTCGTCGCTTCTGACCATGCCGGTCATCCGCCGGAACCACGACACCTGGCCGACCGCGCCGATAATGACGTTTTTGAGCGCCGTCTTTTTCTCGTACATCAGCGCCTTCTGTTCCAGATAAGCGATTTTGCGCTTCAACCGCAGTCTGGCGAACGCGCCGCCGGCAATCGCGTCCTTGCCGTCGATGCGCAGCTCCCCGCTCGTCCAAGGCTCCTTGAGACCGAGGCACCGCAGCAGCATCGATTTGCCGCTGCCGCTCGCCCCTACGACCGCATACAGCTTGCCCGGCTCCAGATGCCCGTGGATGCCGTCGAGTACCTTTTTGCCTGTCGGCAGCTTGCGCGTGAGACCGATGATATGTATCATTCCCGTCCGATTGCCCCCCTGACTTTCATTCCTGCCGTTTTTTCTAGTGTAATTCTTTACGGAACGGCTTTCCATACGAACAAACGTTTGGTATACTATAAACAAGAACATGTGTTCTATCTATTCCAGTCAAAGGTGGGATGATGGATGGAGAACTGCGAACACCTCCGCTACTTGGAGCCTTCAAGGGGATCCCGGCCGTCACGAGATCTGACTTTCAAATTTTACGACAGCGGCCGTCTCGTGATCGTGGACAATGACAGCGGCAATACGATGAACCCCCCGCGAGTTAAGCGGGGGGCAGCTACGACTTTTATGTGCGTCAACGGCTCGCCTTCATCAAGCGCGATCTGAAGTCCAAGATCGAGAAGTACGCGTGACCCTGCACGCGCGACCGTACCGGGGCGTCATGCCCCGGCACGCTGGCACGCTTACGTTTAAGGCAGGTTTTTGTCGATACCGTTCAAGCTGGGCGGCAGGCGGGACATCTTGTCCAGCTTCGTCGTCTGGCTTTTTCCGCGTCCTCCGGCCGTAATGCTCTTCGCTCCCGCTTTAGGTCCTTGATAGGGCGGCATATCCGACTCACCTCCATGGGATGCATTAAGATGCGGTTAGGGGCACACCGTACGATTAGGTTGCCCGCCCGGCACATTTACAAACACCGTCCGGTTAGACATAATAAATTCATGTCCGCCGTCCGATTGGCGAGCGGCCGGAGCGGCAAGCAGACGAAGGAGCCACGGATATGAAGCAGAACATCCTGTTCGACCTGGACGACACGCTGATCCATTGCAACAAATATTTTCATTTCGTGCAAGAGCAGTTCGCGGACTTGATGACGACCTGGTTCGCGCCGTTCGGCCTGACCAAGCAGGCCGTGCTCGCCAAGCACAGCGAGATCGACATCGCCGGCGTGCAGATCGTCGGCTTCAGCAGCGAGCATTTCCCTCAATCGTTCGTCGATACGTACCGCCATTATAGCGCCCTGCACGGACGCTCCGAATCCGCCGACGAGGAGGCGCTTCTGTGGAAGCTTGGCCTTAGCGTGTTCGAGCAGGAGACCGAGCCTTATCCGTTCATGAACGAGACGCTCGAATCGCTCGCGGCCGCCGGCCATCAGCTTCATTTATATACGGGCGGAGATCCGGCCATCCAGAAGCGCAAGATCGAAGCCGCCGGCCTCGAGCGTTACTTTCGAGACCGCATCTATATCCGATTGCACAAAAACGTCGAAGCATTGAAGGAGATTTTGCGCGCAGGCAAGCTGCGGATCGACCGCACCTGGATGGTGGGCAATTCGGTGCGCACGGACGTGCTGCCCGCGCTGTCCTGCGGCCTGCATGCCATTTATTTGAAGCAGGAGCGCGAATGGGACTACAACGTGCTGCCGATCGCAGACGCCAAGCCGAGCGGCGCGTTCCTCACATTATCCTCGCTTCGCCAGGTGCCGTCCGCGATCGACGCTTATTTGACGCAAGGCTGACCCCGACCCGCGCTCACGTCCCGATGATGCGCTTGAACCGATCGAAGGCCGCGGCGTCCGCGCCGCCGGCGCGGGCGGCATGATGATAAAAGCTGTAAGGGAACTTGAACGCATGTCCAAAATCCCATTCGTCCCCGCTCCGTTCCCGATCCCAAAAAGCGGACTCGGTCGGCAGCGAGGAAGACGGCCGTGCTAGCGCGAGCGGCTCGCGGTCGACCGGCGAAGAGAGTCGGATCGGTTCGCCGGGCTGCAGGTCCCGGCTTGCGCGCAGTACATGAACGAGCTTGTACAGCGGCAGTAGCCCTCTTCTGAACAATGCCGGATAGCCCAGCTCCTCGAGCGTGACGAGCGCATGCGAAAAGGTCAGCATATGGCCGATCAGGTCGTGATGGGCTTCCGCCCGATAGATGGTCCCGAAGGCGGCCAGCTCTCTTAGCATGGCGCGCGATAGCGCCGCTCCGTCTTCGATGTATGCGGGTCCGTCTTCCTCCGGCGGCGTCAGCGCCTTGACCTCGGACGTCTTGTAGCCGATCCAAGAGCGCCCCGGAATCTCCCCCCTTGAAAGATCGAATCAGCTGCGAGATTGCATCGACGTCCGCCGCTTCGTCCCAACCGCCCAATTCCCGAATCGCCTTCAAGCTCGCCGCCGCGTAGATCGCATTGTGACCGACCCCGTGCAAGCCGTCGATCGTTTCTTCCAGCGCCTCCACGATCGCGCGCTCGTCATCGCTTGCGCTGCGCTTCGGCTTATTTCCCGCTTGGCCGAGATCCTGAACGAAGGTGAAACGATCGCCAAGATGTTCGGACACCATCCGATCGGCTTGCTCCGCGATTTTCCTCGCGACATCGTCGTCGAGCCGATTTTCGGCGATAAAAAAATAAGCGGCGATCGCCGCCGCGCCGAAATGCGCCTCCCAAATATCGCCTGCCCGCTCGCGGCACGACGCGATGACGGTCAGTCCCTTTTTTAAAAGCGCGCGATCCGTCACGAAACTCACTCCCCTTGCTCTCGTCCAATCGATTGAAGCTTGGCGTAAATGGCGCGGACGCCGTCCGACCAAAGCGGGTCCTCCGCATAGGTCCGATTCATCCAGGCGAACGGTTCTTCGCCTTCGGGAATGCCGGCTGCCAGCTTCGCGAGGAGCTTCGCGGCTATGCCCGACGAATCGCCGATGTCCGTATTGTACGTCTCCCAGCTGTTGAAGACGTTAAACGGATTGTTCGCGATTTGCTTCGCTTTTTTGGCGGACTTCGGGACGAAGCCTTGCTCTTGGCCGGCAACCGCAAACAGAAGCAACGGATCGATGCCATGCTGGCGGGCGCTCTCGACGATCGCCTCGAAGTAAGGGCGTTCGGCCAGCATCGAGTCCCGGCCCTTCAGATAGGACTTCACCGCCTCCGCATCGAACGGCAAATAAGCAAACGGAGCCGTGCCGGCGGCTTGGCGGACGGTTTGCTGCGCTGCCGGATTTGCGGCCGATTCGGGTCGAGGCGACTCCGCCTCGCTGTCGCTGCGCTGAATCGACGTTAAAAGCACGCCAGCGGCGGCAAGCATCAGCACTGCCGCGAGAACAAGCGGACGCAGGGCGGCTGGCGCCAGCCATCCGGATCTTGGCATCCTGTTGACATCGGCGGCTGAATGGACTACGCTGGCGGCCACGACAATGCCGTCTGCGCCAAGTGTCGTTGATGCATTGTCAAGGCCGGCAGTGCCGCCATGCGCCGCTTCAAGTGATGAAGCGCTATCATTTGCGTTGGACTCAGAATCGAGCTCGGCCGCCAAATCGGGCTTCAGCACCAGCCCCTTTTCGGTTCGTCGCGCGATCCGCTCGAGCGTCCATGCCGCGGCCGTTCGTTCGTTCAACCATCGAAGCAGGCTGGCCGCATGCGCCTCGTCCGCAAGCGTCAAATCCCCGCATACGCGCAGCACGTCCTGCGGATACACCTCACGCTGCTCGCCAACGACGCAAGACGCCACGAGCCTGTCGGCCACGTCGGCTCTAAGCGCTTCAGGCCATTCGGGCAGCCGCCGCCGAATCGTACGCACGATCGCGTCGGCGACGATCTCCGCCTGATTCGTCGCGGGCATCGGCGCATATTTGGTTCGAACGTATCGGCGGATGACCGACACGTCTCCCGGCGTCAACAAGGCTTCGCCTGCCATATCCGGCCGCGCCCCCCTCCGCTCGAAGCTTTTCATATCGACTGCTTTTCCATAGTTTAGCATAGGAACGCGACCTGAAAAAGCGATCTGGCTAGCGATTCAGCCTCGCAGCCCGCCTCATCGCCCGCTCTACATCAAGCGACCCGCCAGGTAGACCCACCATGCGGCCCGCCGTTCACCGTTTAGCCCCGTGCCCCGCGCGCAGCTTCCGCAATACGCGACTGCACCTCGTCGCTCCTCATATAACGTTCGATCTGCTCCTTCTCGAACATCGTAAACTGATATTCGCAGTCGATGCCTTCGTCAAGCGCCTCGATCTGGATCGGATGACCGGCATGCGTGCAGACGACAAGCGCCGTCAGATCGATGACGTCGTCCGGCAGCGGCGTAGACGCGTCCAAGCGAAGCCGAAGCTCCGCATCGATCCACTGCGCGTCGCGCCGTTCGACGTTCGCTTCGAATTCTGTAAACTTGAGCTCCTTCGGCATATCCTCGCCGTATCGAAACATCGCATTTCCTCCGTTCGCAATAAAGGGTCGTCACCCGCCGGCTTCGTTTCGAAGACGGCTCGGGTGCGACCCTGATATGATCTAATCGCTGGCTGGTCTATCCTTAAGGCAGCATCGTCGAACCCATCAGATAACGGTCGACCTCGCGGGCAGCCTCGCGGCCTTCGTTGATCGCCCATACGATAAGGCTTTGGCCGCGGCGCATGTCGCCAGCCGCGAATACCTTGTCGACGCTCGTCTTATACTTGCCGTAAGCGGCCTTCACGTTCGTTCTGCGGTCCGTCTCCAAGCCGAGCTGCTCGACGAGGATCGACTCCGGCCCTTCGAAGCCGACGGCCACGAGGACGAGATCGGCCGGCCATACTTTTTCCGTACCGGGAATCTCTTCGTACACTTTGCGGCCCGATTCGTCGATATAGCGGCGGATTTGCACGGTGTGCAGCTCCTTGACGTTGCCGTCTTCGTCGCCGACGAACTTTTTCGTCAGCACGGAGAACGCGCGCGGGTCTTCGCCGTACAGCACCTTCGCCTCTTCATGCGCGTAATCGAGCGTGTAGACGTTCGGGTATTCCGGCCACGGGTTGTTGATCTGGTCGCGCGTCAGCGGCGCCTTGGCATGCGTGCCGAACTGAGAGACGCTCGTGCAGCCGTGACGCAGCGCCGTCGCGACGCAGTCCGTACCCGTGTCGCCGCCGCCGATGACGATGACATGCTTGTCCTTGGCCGAGATATAATTGCCATCTTCGAGGTTCGAATCGAGATAGCTCTTGATCGTGCCGTTCAAGTAATCCATCGCCTGATGGATGCCCTTGAGGTTCGCGCCTTCGACGGGGCCAAGGCCGCGCGCCTTGGTCGCGCCGCCGCACAGGACGATCGCATCGTACTCTTCGGCCAGCTGCTTGGCGGAAATGTCCTTGCCGATCTCCGTGTTCGTAACGAACTGAATGCCCTCTTCGGCCAGCAGGTCGACACGGCGCTGGACGATATTTTTCTCGAGCTTCATCGTCGGGATGCCGTAGGTGAGCAGGCCGCCCGGACGGTCCGCGCGTTCGAATACGGTCACGCTATGGCCCGCTTTGTTCAACTGGGCGGCCGTAGCCAGGCCTGCAGGTCCGGATCCGACGACGGCGACGCGCTTGCCCGTGCGCTGCTTCGGAGGCTGGGGCACCACCCAGCCCTCTTCGAAGGCGCGGTCGATGATCGCTTGCTCGATCGTCTTGATCGTGACCGGGTCGCCGATGAGGCCGACGGTGCAAGATCCTTCGCACGGCGCGGGACAGACGCGGCCCGTGAACTCGGGGAAGTTGTTCGTCTTGGCCAGACGCTCGTAAGCCTCTCTCCACAGTCCGCGGTAGATGAGGTTATTCCATTCGGGAATAAGGTTGTTGACCGGGCAGCCCGAAGCGCCGCCGGACAATTCCATGCCGGTATGGCAGTATGGCGTGCCGCAGTCCATGCAGCGCGCCCCTTGGGTGCGCAGCTGTTCTTCGGAGAACATGCGGTGGAACTCGTTCCAGTCCTTGATCCGTTCAAGGGGGTCGCGATCGCTTGGCAGCTCGCGTTGATATTCCATAAATCCCGTAGGCGTCGACATCCCATTTCCTCCATCTGTCGGTAATTCGCGTGTCTGACCGGATACAGCCGCAGGGTCAGGGCACCGTTATATATGATAGACCATCTTACCTGACGACCCGTGTCATCAGAATGGATTATCCCCTCTATTGTTTGCACTTTCCGCTGCGCGGCGCTCGTATACGCACATATCGAAGGCGATCGGATTGCGCTCGTCCGCGGCTTGTGACTTTTTTGGACGCAAGAATCCAGTCCGACCTGTCAAAGCTCGGGAATACCGCGTCGCCTTCTACGTCCTCCGAAAGCTCCGAGAGCAGCATCCGGTCCGCGTGCGGCAGCAGTTGCGCGTAGACGTCGGCGCCGCCGGCTACCATCAGCTCTTCCCCGCCGTAGCGCTCAAGCGCCTCCTGTACGGACCGGACGATGACGCAGCCTTCCGGCGCTTCGGTCATCGACCTGGACAAAAGGACATTCGTCCGACCGGCCAACGGCTTCGTCAGCGAGCGGAACGTCTTGCTCCCCATCAACACGGGTTTGCCCATCGTCTGGGCTTTGAAGTAGGCCATCTCGTCCTTCAGACGCCAAGGCAGGGCGTTATCCGCCCCGATGACGCCGTTCTTCGCGACGGCGGCGATCAAAGTGACGGACATGCGCCACCGCCTCCCTGCTATCGTGAATTAGTGTAACTATCATAACATACGAGGTCTCCCGGCGACTATCAGCCAAAAAACGACTGTTTTTTGACAGAACCCCGGCAGCGTCAGCTTTTATACCGCTACGGGCGCCTTGATCGCGGGGTGGTATTCGTAGCCCTCGAATTCAAAATCTTCGAATTTGTAATCGAATATCGAATCCGGCTTGCGGCGGATGACGAGCTTAGGCAATGGCAGCGGCTCGCGAGTGAGCTGAAGCTTCACCTGTTCGAGATGATTGGCGTAAATATGCACGTCCCCGCCGGACCAGACGAACTCGCCGACTTCGAGACCGCATTGCTGGGCGACCATATGGGTGAGCAACGCATAAGAGGCGATATTGAACGGCAATCCGAGGAACGTGTCGACCGAGCGCATCGTCAGCATGCACGAGAGCTTGCCCTCGGCTACGTAAAATTGAAAAACGAAGTGGCACGGCGGCAGCTTCATTCGGTCGATCTCCGCGACGTTCCAGGCACTGACGAGATGTCGGCGCGATTCGGGATTGCGCTTGATGGACTCGACGACCTGCGCGATCTGATCGATCGTACGCCCGTCCGGCGTCTCCCAGGCGCGCCACTGCGAGCCGTAAACGGGACCGAGATCGCCGTTCTCGTCGGCCCATTCGTCCCAAATCGAGACGCCGTTTTCCTTCAAGTAACGAATGTTGGTATCTCCGCTCAGGAACCAGAGCAGCTCGTGCACGACGCTTTTCAAATGGATCCGCTTCGTCGTGACGAGCGGGAAGCCTTCCTGCAGATCGAACCGGAGCTGCCTGCCGAACACGCTGATCGTGCCGGTGCCCGTTCGGTCCCCCTTCTCCGTGCCGCTATCCAAAATATCCTGTAAAAGGTCTAAATAATTACGCAAGAGACGTCTCACCTTTTCATTGTAACGTTATTTCCGATTGTATCATTTGTCCCGTCCATCTGTCGACGAGTACCGCTGGCCGCGCCGCAGCTGGCGCTGCTCGTAGCGGGCGGGCGCGCTCTCGTGCAGCAGCCGTTCTTCCTCGGTCTCCGGGTAGACGGCGGGTACGGGCGAGGTTTTGCCGTCCGCGCCGAGCCCGACGAACGTGCTGAACGCGGTGACGGTCAGCCGCCGTTCGCCCGTGAACAAATCCTCCGCGCGAACGACGCAGTAAATCTCCATGGAGCTGCGATGCGTCCAGGTGACGCAGGCTTCGAGCTCGAACGCCTCGCCTACGCGGATCGGCGAGAGGAAGTCGAGGCTGTCCTGCGAGACGGTCACGACGGGCATATGGCAGTGGCGCATGGCGGCGATCGTCGCGATTTTGTCGATATACTGCATCAGCGTGCCGCCGAACATCGTGCCATGATAATTCGTGTCTCCCGGAAACAGCATCTCGGTCAACACGGACCTCGACGCCGAGATCGGTCTGGATGAAGCGGTCATCGTATCCATTTCCTCTTTTCTTCTGCTGCGCGCCGGTTTGAACCGTCGCGTCACGGGATGTCTAAAGTCTCTACATTATAACGCAAGATAACGCGAAACGCGCTTCGGCGCCCGGCGCAAAAAAAAGGCAACCGCAGTGGGCTGCCTTATCGTCCGAATAGCGCGACGAGCAACGCGAGAATCGATTGTCGAACGCGATTGAATCTGCCGCCGTTTAACAACGAATCGCCGAAGCGTCCCGCATCGTCGCGATGTCCGAGATCCCTGTATTCGGCCAGCTTTTCGAGCGTGTATTGAATGTCCAGCATGGGGGGTTCCTCCTCCGCGCATCGCCTGGCCGCACGTTGCGGCCGGCTCGCTTGTTCGTTGTCTCCATTATGCGTTGTCCAAAAGAGGATAAAAAGCGTATAATGCATTTAATGGATTTCCTCTTTTACAGGAGATACGCGGCAAAACCAGGAGGGGTGAACGGGGATGCTGACGGCGGAACGATACTTGACCCTATTCGATCGCTTCGAAGGCGGACGCGCCTTGGGCAATCCGGTTGAGGCTACGCTGGAAGAGCTGGCCGAGACGCTGTACTGTACGACGCGAAACGCCAAGCTGGTGCTCAAAAAGCTCGAGGAGGACGGCCTGATCGACTGGCTGCCCGGCCGGGGCCGCGGCAATCGCTCCCATATCGCCTTCAAGGCGGAAAAGGAGCCTTTTTTTGTTCGACCTTGTAACGGCCAAGGCGGAGCACGGCGATTATCGCTTGTCGTTCGAGCTAATCGCGAGCTTCGGCGACGGCACCGACGTCAAGGCGCGATTTATCGATTGGCTGAATGTCAGGTTTGGCTATCAAAAGGAAACGGTTCGCGGGCGCACGGACTGCGACACGCTCCGGATCCCCGTCTACCGGCAAGTGCAGACGCTCGATCCCGGCTGCGCCAACTTCGCGTTCGACGGCCACCTGATGTACCATATTTTCGACCGGCTCGTCACCTTCGACGAATCGCTCGGACGGATCGTACCGGGCATCGCGCATGCGTGGAGCTCCGATCCGACAGGCACGGAATGGACCTTTTACCTGCGAAAAGGCGTGCACTTCCACGACGGGCGCGAGCTGACAAGCGAGGACGTCGTCTTCACGTTCGAGCGGCTTCGCCAGCCCGGCGTGCCGAACAGCTGGATGATGCGGAGCCTGTCGCGCGTCGAAGCCCTTGGGCCGCGCACCGTTCGCTTCTCGCTCTCGCGGCCGAACCGCATCTTCGACCGTTTCCTGTGCGCCGCCGCGGCCTCTATCCTGCCGCTCGCCTTGTGCGGCCTAGGCGAAGCCTATTGGCGGCTGCCGGTCGGCACCGGCGCTTTTCGGCTTGTCACGCTGTCTCCGCACCGGATCGAGCTCAGCGCCAATACGGCGTACTACCTCGGGCGTCCCTTTCTGGATGTCGTGGATATCGTCATTATGCCGGAGGATTGCCGGGAGCGGTCCACGATCGGGATGCCCTCGGTCATGCGCGCGCCGGACGCCGAACACGAGGACGACGGTCTGGACCCGGCGATGGATTGGCAGGCGCTGGCCCGGCTTTGCAACGGATGTACGATGCTGACCTGGAACACGAACAAACAAGGCTGGCAGCAAAACGACGCTTTCCGCAAAGCCGTGCGCGCGATGCTCGACCCTGTGGCGATGCAGGCCGATCTCGGCGGAGAACGCGCGCTGCCCGCCTATTGCATCCGCCCCGAGGACAGCTTGAAGTATATCGCGAAGTCCGCCAGCGAATCGCAAATCCGGGAGGCGCTTCGGACCTCCGGCTATGGCGGCGAGACGCTGCGGCTGGTCGTGCACGAGAAATACGAACCAGACGGAAATTGGATCGCTGCACGTCTCGGAATGTACGGGGTACGCATCGAGCTTTTCATAGCCGATTGGAAGCAATCGGTCGATCCGGCCGTCGTCGCAAGCGGCGACTTCACGGTATCCGGCATCGTCCTGGCCGAGGACGAGGTTTGCGAGATCGACCTCTACGAGCACGAGGCCTGCATGACCAGCGCCTATCTGAACGCAACGCTGAAGGCTTGGATTGTCGAGCGGATCGATCGCGCGCTCGCCGCCTACAGCGCCGAGGAGCGCCGCAGCCATATGCGCGAGATCGAGAACCGGCTTCGCGAAGAATGCTATCTCGTATTTCTCCACCATCGCCGCTTGAGCACGCAGATGCATCCTTCCGTCAGAGGCGCCAGCTTCAGCCCGCAGGGATGGATTGATTTTAAACAGATTTGGCTGGAAAAGGTCGTATGACCGCCCGTCACGCAAAAAAGAGGAAAGCGACCGATAACTTCTCGGCGCTTTCCTCTTTTATCGTTGAATGCTTATTTCTTAGGCGCGATCGTATGGATCGGGTGACCCATCGCGAGCTCTGCCGCGTCCATCGTAATCTCGCCCAGCGTCGGGTGAGCGTGGATGGTAAGGGCGATGTCTTCGATCGTGGCGCCCATCTCGATCGCGAGACCCAGCTCGGCGATCATGTTGGACGCTTCGACGCCGGCGATCTGCGCGCCGACGACAAGGCCCGTGTCGACTTCGGAGATCAGCTTCAGGAAGCCGTCCGCGCCGTTCAGCGTGACCGCGCGTCCGTTGCCGCCGAACGGGAATTTGCTCGACTTGACGTTCAGGCCCTTATCCTTCGCTTCCTTCTCCGTGTAGCCGACGCTTGCGCATTCCGGATCGGAAAACGCGACGGCGGGAATGCACTTGTAGTCGACCTTCGACGGCAGGCCCGCGATCGCTTCGGCGGCGACCTTCGCTTCGTACGAAGCCTTGTGCGCCAGCGCCGCGCCAGGCACGATATCGCCGATGGCGAAGATGTGCTTGATGTTCGTGCGGCATTGCTCGTCGACTTCGATCAAGCCGCGGTCGGTCGTCTTGATGCCGATCAGGTCGAGGCCCAGCTCGCCGTCGGTGTTCGGACGGCGTCCGACGGTGACGAGCAGGTAGTCCGCAGTGACGGTCTTCTGTTCGCCGCCGACTTCGTACGTCACGGTGACGTCCTTGTCGGTCTGCTCGGCGCCCTTGGCGAGCGCGCCGTTGACGATGTCGACCTTGTTCTTCTTCAGCTTCTTGACGACGAGGTTGCTCATGTCCTTGTCGAAGCCAGGCATGATCGTGTCCGCGCCCTCGAGAATCGTGATCTCGGTGCCGAACTTGGCGTACATCTGGCCGAGCTCGATGCCGATGTAGCCGCCGCCGATGATGACCATGCTCTTCGGCACTTCGGGCAGCGACAGCGCTTCGGTCGACGACAGGATCCGTCCGCCGAACGGGAAAGGCTTCAGCTCGATCGGGCGGGAGCCCGTCGCGATGATGCAGTTTTTGAAGCGATAGCGAGGCGCCTCTTGGTCGTTGAACAGACGCGCTTCGTTTTCGTTGATGAACATGACCTCGCCTTGGAACATTTGAACCTTGTTCGCCTTGAGCAGCATCTCGACGCCGCTCGTCATCTTGTTGACGACGGAATCCTTGTAAGACTGCACCTTGCCGAAGTCGACCTTGACGTTCTCGGCCGACAGGCCGTAGTCCTCGGCATGCAGCATCGATTCGTAGTGGTGCGCGGAGTTGATCAGCGCCTTGGACGGAATACAGCCGACGTTCAAACAGACGCCGCCGAACTTGCCCTTGTCCGCGATGATGACCTTTTGACCGAGCTGTGCCGCGCGGATGGCCGCGACGTATCCGCCGGGACCCGCGCCGATTACTAATGTGTCGATGTCCAGAGAAGCGTCTCCTACTACCATCGATTACACCTCCATGACGAGCAGCTCAGGATCGCTAAGCAGCTGTTTAATGTAGTTAACGAATTGTTGCGCGGTAGCGCCGTCGACGATGCGGTGATCGAAGCTGAGGCTCAGCGCCATGACCGAAGCGGGTACGATCTCGCCGTTTTTGATGACCGGCTTCTGATCGATGCGGCCGACGCCCAGAATGGCGGACTCGGGGAAATTGATGACCGGCGTGAAGAACAGGCCGCCAGCGGATCCGATATTCGTAATCGAAATCGTGCTGCCTCTCAGCTCGCCTGCGCCCAGCTTGCCGTCGCGGCCGCGGGTCGCCAGATCCTTGATTTCCTTGGCGATATTCCAGATGTTCTTGCGGTCGGCGTCGAAGACGACCGGCACGAGCAGACCGTTGTCCGTGTCCGTTGCGATGCCGATGTTGTAGTACTTTTTGAAGACGATCTCGTTCGCGGCTTCGTCGATCATCGCGTTCATGACCGGGAACTCGCGCACGGCGGCGACCAGCGCCTTGACGATGAACGGCAGGTACGTCAGCTTGACGCCCTTCTTTTCGGCGAATGCCTTGGAACGGTTGCGAAGCGCAACGAGCGCGGTAACGTCGACTTCGTCCATCAACGTGACGTGCGGCGCCGTGTATACGGACTTGACCATCGCGTTCGCGATCGCCTTGCGGATGCCCTTGAACGGCACGCGCTCTTCGACGCCAGGGCCGGATTGCGCGGCGCGCGCAGCAGGAGCTGCGGCTTGCGCGGCAGCAGGCGCGGCGTCTGCGGACGGGGCTTCGCTCTTCGCAGGCGCTCCGCCTTCGGCGAAGCCGGCGACGTCCTCGCGGGTGATGCGGCCGTTCTTGCCGGTGCCGGACACGTCCGCGATGGCGACGCCCTTCTCGCGGGCGAACTTGCGCACGCTAGGCGTAGCCAGCACGAGCGCGGCATCCTTCGCGGCCGGCGCAGGCGCTGCGGCTGCGGCAGGCTTGGCGGCTTCGCCGGCGGTCTCTTGAGCCGGCGCTTGGGCAGGCTGACCCTTCAGGTCTGCGCCGCCTTGGGCGGACGCGGCTTCGCCGCTATGGCCGGAAGGCTCGGCGCCGTGGCCGCCGTCCGCTTGCTCGGGCAGTTCGCCTTCGGCATCGATGATGGCGACGACTTCGCCGACGCGCATCGTCTGACCGTCTTTGCCGAACACTTCAAGCACTTTGCCGTTAACCGGGCAAGGCACTTCCATGATGGCCTTGTCGTTCTGTACTTCCATCAGAATATCTTCGTCGGTCACGGCTTGTCCGGCCGCGATGTGCATTTTGACGATCTCGCCTTCATGCAGACCTTCGCCGAGCTCCGGGAACCGGTATTCAAATCTAGCCATGCGCTATCCCTCCTTCACTTTAGAACTGAAGCGTTTGGTTGGCGGCCTTCACGATGCGTGCAGGCGTCGGCAGCCAGGCGTCCTCGATGAGCGCGAACGGATAAACCGTATCCGGACCCGCGACTCGAAGCACCGGCGCCTCCAGGTGGAGAATCGCTTTTTCGTTGATCTGCGCGATGATCTCGGCGGCGGCGCCGGAAGTCTTCTGCGCCTCTTGGACGACGATCGCGCGGTTCGTCTTCTGGATCGATGCGACGATCGTGTCGATATCGAGCGGCACGAGCGTACGCAGGTCGATGACCTCTGCGGATACGCCGTTCTTGGCGAGCTCGTCGGCTGCCTTGATCGCGGTGTGTACCATCAGGCCGTACGCGATGATCGTAATATCCTTACCCTCGCGAACGACGTTCGCCTTGCCGAGCGGAACCGTATACTCGCCCTCGGGCACCTCGTCCTTGAACGCGCGGTACAAGTTCAGGTGCTCCATGAAGAAGACCGGATCGTTGTCGCGGATCGCGGAGATCATCAGGCCTTTGGCGTCTGCGGGATTGGAAGGCACGACCACCTTGATGCCCGGCGTCTGGATGGCCAGGCCTTCGAGCGAATCGGTATGCAGCTCGGCCGCCTTGACGCCGCCGCCGAACGGCGTGCGGAAGACGATCGGCGCGTTGTAGCGGCCGCCGGAGCGGTAGCGCAGGCGCGCGGCCTGTACGAACATCTGGTCGAGCGCCTCATAAATAAAGCCTACGAATTGAATCTCGGCGATCGGGCGGAAGCCTTGGGTGGCAAGGCCGACCGCCAGGCCGCCGATCGCGGACTCGGCCAGCGGCGTATCGAATACGCGCTGTTCGCCGAACTCGGCTTGGAGACCCTCCGTCGCGCGGAAGACGCCGCCGACCTTGCCGACGTCTTCGCCGAAGAGCAGGACGCCGGGGTCGCGCTTCAGTTCGACGCGCAATGCGTCCTTGATCGCTTCAATCATGTTCATTTGCGCCATTGGATTTTGTTCTCTCCCATCTAGAGGATGACGGCCGCGATCATAGCGGCTGTATCATGTATATTGAACGGACCGGCTGCTGCCGGGCCGAACCGTGGGCGCCGGACGGTTATCCGTCCGCGCGCTGCCGCGGGCAACGTTTAGAAATCAGCTTTTTGCTCTTCTAGATGCGGAGGCGTCGTCTCGAACATCGAGTCGATCAGCCCCGCGACCGTCATCTTCTCGGTCTGCTCGGCCTTCTTTATATGCTCGTTGACCGCTGCCTTGGCCTCTTCCTTGACGCGAGCCGTGTCCTCTTCCGACCACAGGCCCTTCGATTCAAGGTACTTGCCGAAGCGCACGAGCGGATCGCGAAGCGTCCACTCCTGCTCTTCTTCCTTCGTGCGGTACTTGGTCGCGTCGTCGGACATCGAGTGCGGACGGAAGCGGTACGTGACGGCTTCGATCAGCGTCGCGCCGCCGCCTTCACGGGCGATCTCGGCAGCTTCCTGCACGGCGGAGATGACCGCCAGCACGTCCATGCCGTCGATCTTGACGCCGCGAATGCCCGCTGCGAGCGCCTTGTGCGCGATCGACTGGGCGGCCGTCTGCTTGGCGAACGGCGTCGTGATGGCGTAGCCGTTGTTTTGAACGAAGTAAATGACAGGCAGCTTGAACGAGCCTGCGAAATTCATCCCTTCGTAGAAGTCGCCTTCGGAGGAGCCGCCGTCGCCGGTGTAGGTAATGGCGACGCGCTTTTCATTCTTCAGCTTGAATCCCATGGCGACGCCGGTCGCGTGAAGGATCTGCGCGCCGATGATGATCTGCGGCATCAATACGTTCACGCCTTCGGGAATCTGGCCGCCGTGCTGGTGACCGCGGGAATACAGGAACGCCTGATACAGCGGCAGTCCATGCCAGACGAGCTGCGGCATATCGCGATAGCCCGGGCAGACGAAGTCTTCCTTGGTCAGGGCGTATTCGCTGCCGACCATCGTGCCTTCCTGGCCTGAGACCGGCGCATAGAAACCCAGGCGGCCTTGACGGCCGAGGTTGACCGCGCGGTCGTCCCAAGTGCGGGTGAATACCATGCGGTACATAACTTCCTTTAATTGCTCGTCGGTCAGGTTCGGCATCGCTGCCGCATTGACCACTTCGCCTTCGGGGGGACAATACCTGAAGCGGCGTGACGTCTTCCGAATGTACAATATGCGCTGCTTGCTGCTCCGGCTTGGCCGGTGCGTCCAAAGATCCTTTGCTCATCGTTACATCTCCTCGTCATGAATTGTGGAAGAGGGGTTTCTGTTATAGAATTATTATATAGCTGCCCTAGTGGTTTGGTCAAAGCAAAAAAAGGCATATTTATTGAATTCTTCGCCGTTGAAAGCGCAATATGTTTCTAGTACAGTTTTGATTTTGTTGTATAACACATTAATACAAATCCCGATCGGCCGTCCTTAAAATGGCAAGCGCGGCAACGAACATTCCTATGTTTTGCCCATGCCGAGGCGCCGTCATACCCGATTCGGGCTCCGAGAAAGGAACGATGTCCAATGTCCGAGACCCCTGTTCGCAGAACCGTCGTCAAGCATGCGGTTCCCAGCAATTACCTGCAAGCCGGCGAACGCGCGGTCCGCTTCTATTTACCCCCCGGGTACCAGGAGTGGCTCAGCTATCCGGTCGTTTATTGCCAGGATGGAGAAGATTTTTTCAATTTCGGCAGAATCGCCACGATCTCCCACGGCCTCATTCTTGAAGAGAGCTGGGATCCTTTCATCATCGCAGCAGTCGACGTCGACAAATCGGTGCGAACCGAGGAGTATTTGCCGGGAAGCGAGCGGCACGAAGCTTATTTAAACTTCTGGGTGCATGAGCTCGTTCCCTTTGTTGAAAATACGTTCGCCGCCCGCTCCTCCGCGGACGCGCGTCTGCTTGCCGGCGACTCGCTCGGAGCGACCGTCTCTATGTCGATCGCCCTGCGGCGCCCGGATTTGTTTAATCGCCTCCTGTCGCTGTCCGGCGCATATTACGGCGCTTCAATCGCGCAGATGAAGGAAGCCGGCGATTTGCCCTGGCTGTCCGCCTGGATGACCGTCGGCCTGCAGGAGACCGCGTACGAGACCGAGCGCGGCGTGCACAACTTCGTTGAACTCAACCGCGCGGCGAAGCGAATCCTCAAAGACAAGGGCGCTTACGTCGATTACCGGGAAAAAGACGGCGAGCATAAATGGGGCTTTTGGCAGAAGGAGCTTCCTGAGGCGCTCGGCGCTTTCCTCGGGCCGAGGGCGCATATGTAACAAAAAAGGCAATCGTTGAAGTCATGGATCACATGACTTCAACGACTGCCTTTTTTGAATGCACATTTGTGGTGAAATGGGCTTTATCCTCCACTTTAATTTATTTTGATTTTTTTCCATTTATGTATTAACTCGATTTTTTTCTTGTGATAAATTCTCTTCGTAACAATTTACCTTTTTTATTATTTTTAAGGAATCATTTCAAACATGTGGAGGTGTCATTGCATTACGATCAACGCTTAATGCGAATTAAAAACATTCATTTTCATGAAGGAGGATATTGACGTTGTTTAAAGCCAAAAATTTCAAAGTTGTTCACGTAGCAGTTTTTATGTTTGTGCTTTTCTTTACATTTGCTTCGTATGCTTTAGCGTACAACAATTATGACATTCACAGTTGCAAATGGGCATCGCCAGGCACAATAAAATACAAGTTTATCAGCACCACACCAACCGACTATAAAACTATATTTGCAACTGCAGTCGTGCGGTTTAATGCTGAGGGAACGAATGCGAACATGTCGTTGGATTATGGTGGAACAACACCAAATACCTTTGGAATATATAGTGAAGACTCCAACACAATGGGGACCACATCTTACACATGCACTCTAATTTTCGGATCAACAATCAATAGTTCAGATTCGGGATTGAATAATTTGTATTTCTATAATACCCCTAATAGAAAAGATGAGCTTCAAATTAAGGTAGCACTCCATGAATTGGGACATTTCCAAGCTCTTGGACATTCATCAGTAACGCCAGCCGTCATGCAGTCTGGAATACTCTATTATCAGTATCCTCAAACCGACGAAGTAAGTGGGTTAAACTCTGTTTACCCATAAAAACATATGAAATACCATACCCATCCAAAAAAAAAGGAGATACAGAATAAATGACCTATCGTTACCGCAGCTTGGTTCTTACTGCATTGGTTGCGATCTTCCTCGCTACAGTATTGTTCTATGGTCTTTCTTACATGAATAACCGAACGCATACAGATCAGGATGAGGCTATAGCAACCAATATTGAAGTCGCAATCTTAAATGCGCCTCTCGTTATTACCGGAAAAGTAATAGACGGCAAAGGAGAACCGCGAAATCTAAGACGAGACGTATTTGACCCGACTAAAGAAAATCAAGAGGTTGTTGTCCCGGGAACAGACTATCGTGTCCTCGTATCTAAAGTGTTAAAGGGAGATTTAGTGGCTGGCGATGAGATTAAGATCGCAATAGGCGGAGGAAATTACAGAAATGAGAAAGCCCCCTTGCGAGCAACTTTGGTTGCAGGTGAGGAATACATTTTTACGATTGCGCAAAGCGGCGCAGGCGGTCCGAATTACTTTGGAATTATCGAACCCTTTATCTACCAGTTAAAAGAAGGACGCATTATTGCCGTGAGCAACATCGAAAAGTACAAAAATGCTTTTCAAGAAACCGCGATGAGTGAAGAGGAGTTTTACAGTAAATTCAAGTGAATGAAGAAAGCCGAGACGATGCGCCTCGGCTTTCTTCATTCTTTTTTTAAGGTACAGTCACCTTCTTATTTTGCGGCCGCGCTCACTTTGCCGGTCTCCAACAAATGTGTAAGCAGTCTGTCGCTCGCTTCGCTGATCAATTCGTACGTCTCTTCGAAATTGCCGGTATAGTAAGGGTCCGGCACGTCCGCCAGACGCGCGTCGGGTACGAACGACAGGAAGCGTACGACCTCCGCCTTCGACTCGTTCCCAAGCGCTTCGCGGATCGCCTTCACATTGCTCTCGTCCATCGCGACGAGCAGATCGAAGCGCTCCCCGTCTTCCGCCCGAATGCCGCGCGCCAGCATGCCCTCGTAGGAAATGCCTTGGCCTTCCAGAATTCGGCGCGTGCCCTCGTGCGGCGGCTTGCCCAAGTGCCAATCGCCGGTGCCGCACGAGTCGATCTCGATCGATTCCGCGAGCCCTGCCTTCTCTACCCGATCCCGGAACACAGCCTCGGCCATCGGCGAGCGGCAAATGTTGCCCAGACAAACGAACAATACGCGAAACATGCTTAAATTCCCTTCCCTTCTTCTGCAGACGCTCCGTCAAAGCTGCCGTAAGCATGCAGCTTTCTGCGCGGTAGCCGCCACTTATAGTGTACCGACAGCATGCGCATCGTCACCGTCGCGGCGAAAAGCGCAAGCAAAGCCCAGGCGGCCCGGATCGGCCCGATCCCGACGGCCAGTCCGGCGAGCAGCGCCCATACGGCATAGATCTCGTCGCGAAGGACGACCGGCTTGCGTCCGGCCATAATATCGCGGATCATGCCCCCGCCGATGCCGGTCATCATCGCGGCTACCATGACGGCGCTGACGGGCAGTCCCGCCTCCACGGCGTACAGCGCGCCTTGAATCGCGAACGCAGCCAATCCGATGGCGTCGAAAAACGCCTCGCTTCTTTTCCAATGATAAATCCATGCGGTCGGGAGCACGAACACGATCACGATCGAAAATACCGCCGTCTTCAAGAGCAGACCTTGGCTCCAGAGCGTCGTGACGGGCACGCCGATGAGCAGATTGCGAACGACCCCGCCGCCGAACGCGGTCACGAGTCCGAGCACGAACACCCCCAGCATGTCGTAATGCTCCTCCATCGCGACGATCGCGCCGCTCACGGCGAAGGCGATGGTGCCTATGATGCTGAACCATTCAAATACGTCCAAAGTCAAAACGATAACCCCCGGCCGTTTCTCTTGTCGAGGCGGCGCCGTGCTGCGAAGCCCGCCTCATTTATTGTATCGGCAACCGCGTGCGGGCTGCAACGGCGAATTTGAACCAAAAACAAAGGGACCATCCATCGCATCTCGTCGCTTCTGCCATTATACTGAATGAAGACGCGGCTCGAGCCGCAAATGACCAGCAGGAGGAAATCGCCCTTGCCACAGCAATCTTCGACCCGGCGCGCCGTCATTTATACGGGAGGCAGCTTAGGACCCTGGAGCCTCGCGCTCGCTCAGCCGGGCGACTATCTCATCGGCGCGGACAAAGGCGCCTATTATCTCATCCAGAACGGAATCGCGCCTCACCTGGCGCTTGGCGACTTCGATTCGGTGGATGCGGCTGCGCTAGAACGGATTCGCGCCGAAGCGAAGGAAACGGCCGAGTACGACGCGGTGGACAAAGATTGGTCCGATACCGAGCTCGCGCTTCGGGAAGCGCTGGCGCGAGGCTACCGTGACATTGTCATCGCGGGCGGTCTCGGCACCCGGTTCGACCACAGCCTGGCCAATGTTCAACTGCTCGCCGTCGCGAACGAAGCCGGCGCCGCGGCTTTGCTCGTGGACGCGCACAACGAGATTCGCCTGCTGACCGCAGGCAGCCGTCTCCAGGCGGATCAACGCTACACTTATGTGTCCCTGCTCCCGCTGACCTCTGAGGTGACAGGTGTCACGTTGACCGGCTTTGCCTATCCGCTGCAGGACGCCACGCTGCGCCAAGGCATGTCATTGGGCGTCAGCAACTTGCTGTCCGCCGAAGAAGGTTTCATCTCGCTGCGCAGCGGCTCGCTGCTCGTCATTCGCAGCAGAGACTGAATCTATGCAATCGGACCTGCCGGGCGCAATGCCTCATGCGGTGTTCGCGGATCGGCTAGATTAAGAGTCGATCCGCATCAGCATTTCTTCAAGCAGCCGCACGCGGGCCAGCGACGCCCTTAGAAGACCAAGACCGATGTCCGGGTAAAGCCGGACAAGCCGGATTAGCGCCTCGCGCTGCAAGCCGAGCGCACGCACGTCGCCAAGCAGCGCGTGAGCCGATACCGTCGACGCCGATTCGTCCAGCGCCGACGTGGCGCCGCACACATCGCCCGCCCCCAGCACGCCAAGCGTCGCTTCGAGTCCTGCCGCAGTGACGCTCGTCAATTCTACGTTGCCGTCCACGATGACATAGAGCGCGTCGCTGGTCGAACCCCGGAGCAGCAGCGCTTCGCCGTCCTCGAAGACGCGCTCCGATGCGATGCCGGCGATCAGGCCGAGCTCCTCCAGCGTCAAATCCGCGAAATAAGGCACATTTTTCAAATAAATGACTTTACCGAGCCTGCCGAGCGCTCCTTGCGCTTCCACTAGACCGCCACGCTCCCTTCCCGCTTCCGCCGCCATCTCCGGCCACCAATCGTCAGTCGATCGCGAAGCATGCTCGAGCGCTGTACGCGCCTCTTCCATCGTCGTGGACAGCCGTCTCCGGTCGTCATAGTCCGTTTGAAGGACGACGGAGAGCCGTTGCGCCAGCCGCCGGTCTCCGGCGCCTTCGGCGAGCACCTCCAGCCCGCTGCTTCTCGTCTCGTCGTCGGCATCGGCCAACGCGCGCCTGATCGAAGCGACGACCTGCTCGTCGGTCAGCCGCACGAGCAAAGACCAGACGCCTTCGAGAACCCGCTGGCGTTGTCCGTTGAAGCGAAGGGCCGCCAGTCCGGCCAACTCTTCCCTGCCGACCGCGCGAAATGCGGACGCATACCCCGCCACCTTGTCCAGCTCGCCCATCCGGCGCAGCGCCTCGTCCGTCAGCCTTCCTCGAATGTCATCCTCGGGCATCAGCACGGCAAGCGCGGCGATCGCGACGCGCCAAATCTGAGCATGCGCGCCAGGCAATGCCGCGAGCAGCGGCTTAATCGACGGGTCGCCCATATCGATCAACGCTTGCTCCGTGACGCGCATCAGCTCTTGGTCCCCCGCCGGCAGGCGCTCCAGCAGCTGCGGGACGACGTGCGCCGCGCCGAGCTTGCCGAGGCAAGACGTCGCCGCGAGCCGAACGGATGGATGCGCGTCCTGCAGCAGCCGCTCGACCGATTCTCCGAATCGATCCAGCCGAAGCTCCGCCACGACGCCGCACACATGGGCGGCGGGTTCGCCGCCCTGTCCGAGCAGCCGCTCGATCGCCTCGAAGCAAGCTTCGTAGCTCGATTCGCTTTCCAGCGCATACATCGCCTTGACTGCCTCTGCGACGACCGCGGGATGCGGATCCAGCAGCTTCATCCGCAAAAAGAAAAAAGCCTGCGAAGACAAATGCTTCATTTGCGCCATTTGCCTGACGCCCTCCGCCCGCACGACCGGATCCTCGTCCTCCAGCACGGCGCCGATCCGCACGAGCGCTTGAAGGTCCGCGCCTTTCAGCTTCATCGCCCTCAGCGCTGCCGTCCGCACCCCGGGGCTATCGTCGCCCAGCAGCGCGAGCAGCTCCGGCACATATCGTTCGTCCTGCGTGCGCCCGACGATATCCGCGGCGATCTGCCGCACGCCTTCCTGTTCGTCCCTAAGCAGCGTCAGCACGGCGCCCATCGCCTTCGTATTGCTGAAAAACTCGCGGTACGAGTCCATCAGCTCCCCGTCGTCCAGCCCCAGCGTCTGGACGCCTCTCACCAGCTCTCGCATATACAGTCGCCGCACCGTCCAGGCGAGCGCCGTCAGCACCACTGCGGCGCCGGCCCCGACCGCCGCCAAAATCGGAAAACCAAGGCCCGCCGCTTTATGCAGCGATTGCAGCCCCGCACCGAGCAAAATGCCGAAAAAGGAGGCCAAGCCCTGCGCCGCATACCGGTAGCCGTCCCGATGCCGGATCGGCAGCGTCTTGTAATACAGCTGGTAGGACGGCTCCGCCGAATAAAAAATTAATACGTTCGTAAGCATATAAGCGCCGGCAGCGGCAGTCACGGCCGCCGTCTCGCTCCCGAGCAGCACGGCCGACAAGCCGAACGCCGCCGCGTAAGCCGCCGCGATCGCCACGAGCATCCCGCTCGCGCCGAACCAGGCGACGAGCTTGCCCGAGACGAGCTGCACGGCGAACGCAAGCAAAAAAAGCAGCGTCGACACGATGCCGAACATGCGCGCGAACTGCTGCTCGTCCGGATAAGACGCATGCGCCGTATTCAGAAACAGAAACTCCGCCAAATAGTATAGCGCGGGCATCAACGTCATAAGCCCCATGACGCCAAGCAAGAACGGGGACCGGAACGTGCGTTTCATGTAATCGAACGAAGACGCGCCCTCATCGTCCTCAGCGGCCTGTGCCTTCAGTGCTAGCGGCACTAAATATTGGGCGATCGCCTTGCGGTAGTTGAACGAAGCCGCTATCAGCAGCAAGGGACCCATGCCGTATACCCATTCAGCGCCGAGCGGGCTGAGCATCTGCGTGCCAAGCCCCCCCGACCGCGCCGCCAAGCGTCGCGCCGGAGACAAACAGCGGCATGAGCCGCTTCGCCTGCTGCGTCGGGCATACATCGACCGCCAGGCTCCACAGCAGCACCGTCTGCTGGCGCACGACGAAGCTCGAGGTGAGAAACAAAACCGGGTAAAACCAGCGCGCGTCCAGATCCGCCAGCTTCAGCGCTGCCAGGACCCCCGCATCCGCAAGCAAAATCGCCGTCATGACGGCGTACATCGTTTTCATCAGCGCCGGCTTGGACAGCTTCATGGCCAGCCAGCTCATGAACCACGCCTCAAGCGGCAAAAGGAAGGCTTCTCCCGTGTACAAGTAAGGCAAATATTCGCTGCCGAACCGTTGGCTGAACAAGGTAATGAAGCCGTTGTAAGTAAGCGCTTCGGCGATGCCGCATATTAGAAAAACGGGGGTCATCAACCGCAGCTTGCGCCGGTCCTCCGCACGAACGCCCAATCTGCCGAGGGCTTGCGCCATATTCATGAATGTCACTTCTTTCTACTGTTGCATCTCCGGGCGGCCGGGCTTGCGAAGATCCAGATAATAGATCAGCCGGTCCTCGCCGTCAAAGTAATAATCCGGCAGGCGCCCGTTCATCGAGAAGCCCAAACGTTCGAACAAGCGCCTCACGCCCGCGTAAACCGGCAAATCGCAAGTGTAAGTCACCAAGTACCGGGCCCCTTGCTCGCGCAAATATTCAAGCATGGCTCCCGCGAGGCGCAAGGCCGCGCCGCCGCGACGGTAATCTCTGCGCACGACGAGATAATCCCAGGTATAACCGCCCGTGCGCTGCTCGTTCGGCGCGACGCCCGTGACGGCGACGACTTCGCCGGCGTTGTCCGTCATGTACCAATAGATCGTCTTGCCCTCCAGCGCCAAATAAGGCAGCGTCCGGAAATGCTCCTCTTCGCCGGGCGTCGGGCGCTCGTCATCGAACGCCTGCGGCGAGATCAGGAAGGCGACGACCGCGTCCGCTGCTTCGCGCGAATCGATACGGCGCACGGTCAACTCAACTATAGCCAATATTGAAACCTCCGCTTCTCGGCTCCGTCGGAGCTTGGCCTGACGATCTGCCAGGCGTCAAGCGCCAACGTCGCGTCAGACCGCTAGCGTGCCGTTCCAGCCGGCGCCCGCGCCCTTCTGATAATATTCGTCGCACAAGTAGAAGTAGAGCTTGGCGGCTCTATCCATCCGGTTTTGCTTGATCACTTCGACGAACGTCTCGCGCGCGTCGTAGAAACGTCCCGCCTGGCACAGAGCCAAACCGCGTTCGAACAGCGCCTTCGTACGCTCTTTGGCCGCCCGCTGCTGCTCGGGGTCGCCTTCGAACACGTCGATCAGCTCCATCGCCTCGTCGCTGCTCTCGAGCCTGATCCGGCCGAGCGAGCGATGCATGAACCGTTCCGGCGACCGCAGTTGCTCGTAATAGTCGCGCGTAACGACGATGCAGCAGCCCACGATCTCCGAGATCTGCTCGAGTATCGTCGTGCGCTGGACGTCGTCGGAGATGACATTGCCCTCCCAGCGGCGCTCCTCGCCGATGATGCCGAGCATGAGCGGCCCCTTGTGAATCGCGATGCCGATGTCGACCGTCGCGTAGCCGGAGTTGCGCCGGTGCTGATTGTAAGCCGACAGCTCGCGGCGGATCGCCACCGCCGCCTGGATCGCCTCTTCCGCATAGCCAGGGAACAGCGCCATAAAGCCCGCGCCCAAATATTTGCTGATGAGCCCGTCCTCCTGCCTTACGATCGGTCCGAAGCGCCGAAGAAACGAGTTCATGAAATCGAAGTTTTCTTTCGGACTAAGCGTTTTCGATAGTTGCCTGAACTCGCGCAGATTGGCGACCATGACCGCCATGTTTTTTTGAACCTGGTCGCCGAGCCGAATGTCGAGAATGCCCTTTTTTGCCGAGCGAGTGGAAAAATTGCTGCGGCACGAACCGGTACGACGCCTCGCTGAACGACGTAATGTCGGCAATATGCTGCTTTATGTAACGGGCCATCCGGTTGAACTGCACGCCGAGATCTCCGACCTCGTCGCGGTTGCGCAGCTTAACCTCGACGTCCCAGTCGCCGTTCGCCATCGCCATGACGCTGCGTCTCAGCTTGCGGATCGGCGACAGCAAAACGAACGTGACGATCACGACGAGCACCACGAGGCCTGCCGTTATCATCAATATATTTTCGATAATATTGTAATAAATCTTCCGGTTTTCGCGGTGAAGCACGCTAAGGTCGCGCCCTGTCTCGTAAACGCCGACGATTGTTCCGACGCTGTCGTAGACCGGGCCGATGGCGTACAGCCACTTGCCCTCCGCGTCCTCCCATTGGCCGGTTCGGACGACGCCTTGATTCAGCACGGCTTCGTTTTCCTCGCTCTTTTCGAACGGCTTGAACATATTGACGCCGTCATCGTCGTCCATGACGATATAAATCTGGCCGTCTTCATATTTGTACAGCGTGCTGTACAAGCCTTGCCGCTGCTCGCTGTCCTCGCCTTCGAACAGGAAGTTCATTTTGGCGCGAATGGCCATGTAATCTTCATTGCGGTAATTGGAGGGCGACTGCAGCCGCGCGAGCCGGTCGCCGTCGATCAAATTCTGGCCGTTGCGCGCGAGGAGCGCGAGCTCGCGTTGCATCTGCGTTTCCATCCTTGCGGAAAAGCTGTTATATATGAAGTTCGAGAGCAGAATCATCGCGATCAAGATGGCGGGCACGGTGGCAAGCACCTGCTTGAGAAATAAAGACGTGCGCCGTTCGAGCACGTGAATATGGAAAAACCGGACGGAAAACACGAGCAGCAGCAATCCGAGCCAAAAGACGCCCCACAGCAGGCGTTGGTTCCATAGCGTCTTGCGGTCGAAGACGGCCTTCGAGACTTGGCCAGCCGGCGAGAAGTCGGCGGACAGCAGCAATATCCGATCGTTCAGCACGACCGCGAAGCCGGTCGGCGTCTGTTTGACGTCCATCATCTCGTAGCTGTCCAGCCCCGGAGCGATGCGCTGCAGCGCGGCATCGTCCAGCACCGTCTTGGTCCGTTCGGGGGCGCGCGGGTCCAGCGTCGTCACCGCGTTCACGAGACGGTCGACGAACATCAGGGAGCCGTCCGTCCGCAGCGTCGGCAGCTCGGGGAAATTTTTCGAGGCTTTTGTGTTTGACGCGGTTGGATACAGCTTGGCGCTGACGCCTTCGGGGGATACCTGATAAATGCTGCCCCGGCGCGTCGTATAGTAGATTTGTCCGGGCTCCGTGCCCGTAATCTCGGACAAATAGCGATCCTTCGGCAGCGTGAACGCGAACACGTTCTCCGGCGCGCCCTCCGGCAAGACGATCCGCTTCAACTGCAGCCGGTCGGCTTCCGCCTCGTAAAAATACAGGGAGCCGCCCGATAGCTGCAAGCCTTTGATCTGTCCGATCCGCTTGCTCGTGCCGTCCCCTTTTCGCTCGTAGAGCACCTCGCCGCCGTTGCCGCTGCGGTCGTAACGGACGATGCGCTCGCTTTGTACGTAGAGGCCGTACGAATCGAGCACCGTCGCCAGCGCATAAATGCGGCCGTCGGCGTCCGCGACCGCTTCGTTGAAGTCGACGCGCGCCCCGCGTTCGGCGGCCGCATAGGACATCTGACCGAGGAGCGTCCCGTCCGCGCCCAGCCGTTTGATCTTTTGCTTGGAATCGCTCACCACGGCAAGCGAGCCGTCCCCGCCGGCAGAGGCTTGCGATAAATTAAGCAGGCTCTCCGACTTTTTCCACGGTGCCTCGCTCCGGTCCCCCGCGCTCTGCGAGCACGAAGCCCGACCAGCCGGACATCGCTAGCGAAGCCAACAACAGCAGTACAGCAAGTTTTTTCATCGAAGATCGGCGCCCGCCTTTGTGTGCGACTGTTCTCATTCAATAGAAGCTCACGAATGTTTCTTTCTATTTTTATCGTACTACAAGTTCTTCCTTAATTCATCCCTTTACAACTCAAAATGACAGATTTCGAGAATTGAGTTACTATGAATATAGCTTTGACAGCTTCCACCATTTTCGAAAAGAGAGCGTGAACCGGGCGTGGGACAACTCGTGTGCGGCGGAGCGACGATGCAATGCTCGTTCGGCGCTGCCCCCCTCCGTATTAAATGTGCTGCCGGCCAACCGGACGATGACCGCCATGCCGATCGCCAACATTATGGACAACAAGCCGTTCGTGAATATCATGCCGTTCGGCGTGTGCAATTCGATGGCCAATCCCGCTGTCGCTTCAGCGACCGCCGCGGCGTTCGGCGTACTGACGCCGATGCCTTGCACGCCGGTTACGGCAGCGCCCTGGGCGCCGGGATCGCCGACCGTGATGATCGGCAGCATGCCCGCCTTAAATAACGCCTCCAAGTGCATGTGCAACTTCGGCGGCGTCATCCAGATTAGTTCGCCAGGCCAATTCACGATACAGGTGCCCTAATTATGATCGAGACGATACTTAAGCCTTTTATCAAGCCGATCCAACGGAAAATCATGCGGCCGCTCAAGCAGTCCGCGAAACTGCCGAAAATCCTGCTCAGATGGCTCATCCAATGGGCGCGAACCGTGCTCGGAAGCGGACTGCGGTCGCTCGACAACTATTGGAAGATCGGCAGTTATTATATTGCGAAAAAGCTCGTCGTGCTGATCGTGCTCATCGGCCTCGCGATCGCCTACTTCGGGTTCATCAATCCGCCCGCATTCGTCGACCGGTGGTTTTCGCGCACGCCCTCGATGGAAGCGTCCGCCGCGCTCGAGAAGGGTTACACCGGCAACGCCAAAATCGTGGACGGCGCAGGCAACCTCGTCTATGCCGGACCGCTCGCCAGCGGTCAGTTCAGCGGCGTCGGCAAGCTGTACGGCGACGGCGGCAAGCTGATTTACTTCGGCGACTTCGACAAAGGCGTGCGAGCCGGCTCCGGCGAAGCTTATGCGGCGGACGGGACGCTATTGTACCGCGGCGGGTTCGCCGCCGACGCGTACGACGGCACGGGTACGCTCTACGCGCCGGACGGCAGCGTATTGTACGAAGGCGGCTTCGCGGCCGGCAAGTACGAAGGCGACGGCACGCTCTACGCCGCCAAGGACAAGCAGCTTTATGCCGGCGCTTTCGTCAAAGGACTGTATGAAGGCGCGGGCAAGCTGTACGGCGACGACGGCAAGCTCGTTTACGAAGGCGCCTTCGCGGGCGGCCTCTACGCGGGCGCCGGCAAGCAATATAAAGGCGGCGCGCTGCTATATGAAGGGGTGTTCGCGAACGGGCTGCTGTCCGGCGAAGGAACCGAATACGGTGCCTCGGGCGCGCCGGTATACAAAGGAACTTTCGAACGCGGACGCTATCAGGGAACGGGCTCGCTGCTAAACGAGCAAGGCGTCGCATTATATACCGGCTCCTTCGTAGCCGGCCAACGCGACGGCGAAGGCGAAGCGTTCAATGCGGACGGCACGCCGCTCTACAAGGGCACATTTCGCGCCGACCAATATCAGGGCTTCGGCGCGCTGCTCGACGCAAACGGCACGGTCGTCTACAAAGGATTGTTCAGCGCCGGGCAAGCGGACCCGGCCGGCTTCCTCTCGATGGCTGCGGCGACGCTGCAGGAAAAGCTTGGGACGCCGGATGCGCCGACGGCGGGGACGGATGCGGAGACGGACGCAGTGCCCGATGCAGGAGCTGGTGACGGGGCCGCGGCGCCTGATGCGACGGGCGGAGCCGCGTCCGGCGCAGGCTCGGGAACCGGCGGTGAAGCGGCTGGAGGCGCGAACGGCGGCGCGGCGGCCGGTGCAGGCGTTGGGGGCGGCGACGACGGGGCGGCAGGCGCGAATGGCGGCGCAAGCGGCGGTACGGCTGCTGGCGCGAACGGAAGCGCTAGCGGAGGAGCGACATCCGGCAACGGGACCGGCAGCAACGGGGCCGCTTCAGGTGCAGGCACGGGAAGCGGCGACGGCAGCGCGGCGGCCGGTGCGAGCGGCGGTGCCGCTTCCGGCGCAGGCAATGGCGAGAGCGGCGCTGCCGCCGGCGCGAACGCCGGGGCCGGAACAGGCGCGGATACCGGGGCCGGCAAAGATAGCGGCGCGGCTGCGAGTGCGGGCTCCGGTACGGAATCAGACGCCGGAACCAAATCCGGCTCAACGGCGAATAAAGTCGTCGCGCTTTCCAAATCGGTCACGGGAACTGCCGCCAACAGTTCGACTGCAGGCAGCGGCACCGCAGCCAACGGAAGTTCGGGCGATAAGGCCGCTACGAAGGTTGTCCTCCCTTCGATCGACGGCTTGAACGAAGTCCCGGGAGCCGATTCCGTGCTGGCGGCGCCAATCGAACTCGTATACAGCGGCGTCCAATTCAGCTTCAAGCTGGAGTCCGACCCCGACAATCCGGAAGCGTATGCCGTCACGCTTGTCCGGACCTGGAACAAATACGTCATGACGTCGCTTCTCGACCGTCTGCAGAAGGCGGCGATCAAAGGCGTTAAGACCGAGAGCAACGTAAATCTCTATACGATGTCCTACGAATGGAACGGTTACCTTTACAGCTTCAACTACAACAACGACAAGCCCGTGCGATTAACCATAGGTCCTTTCCAGGTTTAACTGCAACTGAATCCTCTTATGATATCCCCTTGCGTCCGGTACGATCGTTGTTCCTGACACAAGGGGATACTTTTATGCAAACAAAAACACGGGAGGAAGCAGAATTATAATCTGCTACCTCCCGTTTGCGTCACGCTTTAAGCTTCTCCCCTACAACCGTTAGCTCTATGCATTATACGGACTGTGGATCCGTTATTTTTGCGCAAGATGCCGATACCCCTGCGCTCTGGGATACAGCCGGCGCTACAGAATCGTTTTATTCCTTGCCCGGCGCAGCCTCGCGATAGAGGGCCGTCTCCGCAGACGACTCCCCTGTTCCCTCCGCGCCTTCTTGCAGCTTTTTGAACGCCCACCAGCGAATGTTCAATTTGTCCGCCTCGGCCGAGCCGTTGAGGCGCATGCCGATGCGGAAGCTGCCATGCTCGGGGTAGACGATGGTGCCGAAGTCGACGTTGGGCACGTCGGATTCGTATTCCGTGCCTTTGAACACGTCCTGTACGCCGTAATAAATCGAAGCCTTCAGCGTTTCCTGAGGCGCCAGACCCACGAGGATCGTCACCTGCCCGGAGCCGAGTCCGTGCTTGATCTCGTCCGTCACGTAATTGCGCCTGCCGCGCGAGAAAAACTTCAATCCCGTCTTGGCGTTCAGCTCGAGCGGTACTTCGATCGTCCCCGTAGCGATCTCGTCTTGAATCGCTTGCGGACGCGGAATGCCAAGCTTGAAGTCGAACGTATTCCGTTCCGGATGATAATGGACGTCCAGCTTCGGCTTCGCGCCGTATTCGAGATCGTAAGCCTGCGACTCGGCAAAAAAGCGGTGAAGCGAGCCTGCCCGATCCGTATGGGACAGCCGCTGCAGCAAGGAAGCGTTCGGTACGTATTCGCCGAACGGCACCCGCTCGACCTGCTCGATCATGTAGGTAGATCCGAGCTGAAGCAAACCGATTTTCGCGAGGCACAGGTCCTGATCGGCCGAGCCTTCGGCCGCTTGATCCAGCGAGCGTTCGTACCAGGTTTTCAGGATACGCTCCATGACCGGCTGAGAAATAACGTTCACGTGATGGACGGCGGCATGATCAATGGGTAGGCGCTGGTCGCCGATCGTCAACGTCACCGACTGCGGAGGCAAAGCCAGCTTGGCGACGGTGTCCGGCCGGTCCTTCGCCTTGACGCTATACGTCAGCCGGTACTCCGTATCCTGACCGTCGCCCGGCTCCATGAACTCGACATGTCTGCCGTCCCCGCCGACCGGATCGAAGCCGTCGGATTCATAGTCGAAGCTGAGCGCCACTCTGGCCGTCTGCAGCGTTTTTTCGACGACCAGCGTCACGTCGACGACGTCGCCGGGATTGACGTATTTGGGAATGCGCTGGGAGATTCGGACATGCGCGTCCTGATACAGCACGGCGACATCTTCCAACAGGCGTACATGTTCAAAGCTGGCCGGGGCCGGCGCCTCCTCCTTGACGAACAGCCGGTAGGACTCCAACACGCGGTTGTACTCGCTGACCTCTTCGCCCCGGATCGACGAGTTGCCGACGGAATGAACGGGCTCGCGCCCCTTTTCGTCGTAAGCGACGTACAAATAGACGTTTTTCTTGTATTCGTTGTTCGTAAAGCCTTCGATCATGGACAGCTTCAGCGTCACCGGCGAAGGAATGACGACCTCCCGGCCCGAATAGTCGATGGCCAGCCCCATTTCCACCGTTACGGTCTTATCGTCGACGGCGACGACTTGCATGCCTGCGACGACGCCGCTTCCGAACAGCAGCCGGTTGAGCAGTCTGCGTTTATCGTTCAAATACTTTTGCTCCGACTCGAAGTCCCGCACCGTCAGCAGCTTGCCGTAAAAATACCGATTGCGCTCGAACGGGTACATTCTCGCTTTTCTCATCCGTCAAGTCCCCTCCTCATCATCGGACCGCGCGGCGGCTCCGCTGTCGTCATTCCATCTCCGAATCCATCCCAAGGCGCATGTGCGCGTCGAGCCGGCGATTCATGTTCGCGTCCACGATCAACGTGTCGTTAGGCATCGAGCGATCGTCGCCAAGCGTGAATATCGAAGGCTCGGCCAACACCGTGTTGACGCCTAGATACGTGTGCAGGTCCAAATACATCCACGGCTGCAGCCACTCGAGCTTCGCCTCCGTATGCGCAGGCTTGATGTCTTCCACCAGCTGTCGGAGCAGCACCTTCTCCATGTCGCTGCGCGCCTGGTCCGGATGCAGCAGCACAGAGAAGGTGAATGGATCGTTGCCGTACAGCCGGTCGACGACCGCGCGCCAATCTCCGCGTTCGCGAAGCGCCTTGTATTGCGCCGGTTCTACGATGATCGGCTTCATGCCCGTCAGCGTCTCGATCGCCCGCTCGATGCCGCGGCGCGTGCCGCGATACCGATACATATCGGGCGCGGCGCGAATGAGCCGCCGAATGGCGTCGTCGCTCCAATACTCGTTCGTATCGAGCCCGAGCCAGGAAGCCAGCCATCGCAGCTGCCCGCCGCCGACCGTCTCCCGGTCGAACTGCCTGGCCATGCCGTCGATGCGTTCCTCCATTTCGTCGAACAGCGTGCCGAACAACGCCAGATAACGCTCCAGGAATCCTCGTCCGCCGGACTCCTGCTGATAGACCGCGGGCAAGTACGAGAGCAGCGTCTGCCTTGGAAAATAGACGCGCATTCGACTGAGCGCCGGGGTACTGCGTTCGCTGCCGATCCATTCGACCAGCATCCACAAGTACCGTCCCTTGGCCCCGAAGAATAAGGCGTCGCCCGGATTGACGACCGGCTCCGACCAAAATCCGCTTAGTCCGCGAAGCTTTTCGGCGGCGGTTAGATCGGTTCTCGCGATCCAATCGTCGATCCGCCAAATGCCGCCCTCGATCGTCCTGACCCCCGAGTCGTCCGCGAAGTAACGGACGCGCAGCTGAGTCCCGTCCGGAATGTCGGCTTCTAAAGTAAACTTATGCCACACCGTCTCCCGATCCGCGCTATCGAACGCCGAAGAGAGCCAGAAGCCTTCGAGCGCGCCTCCGCCCGGCATCGCCAGCGTCTGGGGCTGCAGGTCGAGCACCGCCAGCGTCTGCTGTTCGCCGTTCAAGATGTACATCCGGTCTTTGCCGTCGATTAAAATCGCGTCGGCTTTCCCTCGAAAACCGCCCACCTTGCCGATAAGTTCGCCCGACTCCCCGAACTGCAAAATAAAGCGGTCGTCCTCGCCCTCGGACTCCATGCTGCGCGAATCGCCCACGTAAATCTGACGGCTCGAATCGACGGCCAAACCCGCGAACGAAAGCGGAGGGAGCATCATTCGGGTCAACAATTCGCCGGCGGCCGAAAAAGCGAAAAGCGCGCGGCCCAAGCTGTCGTAGACGTACATGTCGCCGAGCGGCGATACGGTCAAGAAGGGCTGACCGTGCTCGCCTCCGTCAGCGGGCAGCTTGAGGACAAACCGATCGTCCTCGATTGCGGCGATCAGTCCGCCCGACAAGCCGAGTCTCAGAATACGCAGCCTCGCCTTGCCGGATAACCGCGCAGCTGCCGCCTCTTCTTCCGAAGGCGGATCGGCGAACGTGAGCACGTATACGCCGCGTGCGTCGGCATAGAGAGCCAGCGGCCGGCAATAGACGCCGTCCATCCACTCCCCCGTGCGGCTCCATCGCGTCTGTCCGCTATTCACGTCGTACGCGGCCAGCATTCGCTCGCCGTCCGGATCGGCGACGATCAGCGTGTCCCCGGTAGCCGCGAGCCTCGCGGAGGCGGAAAACAGGCCGTGCCTTGAAACGAATAGCCGCTCATGATGACGGCTGTGCCTATCATAGGTCCAAAGGTCGCCGGCGTCGTCGAGCAGAATGAGACGACCGAACAGGCCGACGGCAAAAGCGCTTACCGTGCCCACGCCCTCGAGCTCCCCGAAAGCCGCAGTATCCAGCACGCCGTATCTCGCATCGCTGCGCAGCCGCACCGCGTCGCCGATGTCCAGATTTTCCGTCCGGCCTCGGCGGCTCCAGTGCTCGGGCCTGTTCACCGAAAAATATAATGCTCCATCGTCCATCTACTCGCCTCCTCTCCGGTTCCTATCGGCCTTTACAGTTGGTTACGGCTGAGCAGCTCGATTCGATGCTCGCCGGAAAAGACGAGTCCGTTCGGCGGCAGCAGCACGTCGCCTCCCTGACTTTTGCTCGCGTACCGCCCTTCGCCATCCAGCCACAGATCCTGTACGTACGCCACGCCGCCGATCCGGCTGAGCGCGGCGAAGACGTCGCCGCGATAAACCGGCCTTCCGAAAGGCCAGCCGCCAGCGGACTTGGGACTCCCCGAAGGACTGAGCAGTTGGTTCAAAACGGCGGCGATTCGCTTCGTCTCGTGCGCGAACTGCGGTTCGACGACGATGACGGCATGGACGGTCACCTTAATGTATTCGGGGGCGATCACGTGAACCTCGGTCCCGATCAGCCGTCGTTCGTCCAGATGGCGGGCGACGGTCCGCAAAAATCCGCGGCTCGGCTTCGGCGTCGGCTGGCGGCTGTACGGCATCGCGACGACCGTTACCGCATGCGGAACCGGATCGGAGCGCCCAGGCGCATATCCGGGAATGACGTGCACCCTGGCGACCCGAAGTCCCGGCGTCGACTTCGCGAGCGCAGCGAAGTCTTCGTCCGTGACGGCGCGATAAGGCTCATGCCATCGCTGCTGCAAGCGCGCGATGCAATCGCCAACGCTCTCGCTCTCGGCGCCGCCGTAGCCGTAGCCTGCATTGGCCACGGTCACGCCGTAGGACCGCTGCTCCTCCGACACCCAGCCGGTCAACAGGTTCGGCTTGATGTTGCCCCGTTCTCCGCCGCCAAGCACGCAGACGACCAGGCATAAATTGGGCTCCTCGCAGGCCGCCGGAATCGCGCCGCGCTCGTCGTTGCCGAAACGGATCTCGCAAGTATCCGGATCGAATGTATAATGCCGGTCGAGCGGTCCTGAACGGTCGAAATTCTCGACCGGCGCCCAATCCTCCCATAGCCATTCGCCCGCACGCTCGCCGGGGATGCCGACCTGAAGCAAAAAGCGTTCCCTGCGGCGGCAAGCCAGATCGTAAACGGTAAACCGCTGCATCGGCAAACCGTTGCTTCGCCCGATGAAGCGTTTGTCCGCAAACGTCTTGTCCGCATGGATGCGGCGAGCCGACCCGAGGCCTCCTTGCGGGCGCATGCCGCGCTCTCCGTCGCCGAACAGGATGACGGCGCCGCCTTCGCTCGGCATGCGAACTGAAAACACCCGATCTTCCGGCCCGGCAACGTCGGTGTCCGGCACCTCCCGCCATTCCCGCCATCTGCCGTCCGGCTCCCGCACTTGCACGCGCAGCAATCCGTACCTCGACAAATAAGTGTCCGCGGAAAGCGTAACCGCCCCTTCTTCAGGCACGTCGTAATCGATCGTCTCGCTCAACGTATCTCGCTGAACGACGAGCGCCGTGTGAAGCAAAATCCGGTCGATGCGGGGAGGCTCCTCGTAACCTTCCTCTTCGAGCACGCAGCAGATCCACCAGCGCGGCCGGTCGTTCGCGGGGTGGACGAGGACCGGGCGAAGCGGTGCGGTCAATCGGATCGTGACGCGGCCACTGAAGCTTAAGTGCAGCGTCTCGTCTCTGAGCGTATCCAGCGGCAGCCATCCGGATGCGCCGGTCTGTTCGTCGAGCGCATAACCTTTCCAGGAGACTTTCGCGGACGGCACGATGACGGGTGGCGCGTACGCCTCCGCCGATTCTGCAGGCCAAGACGCCGCGACACCCTCGTACGGAATCGGATGCCAAGCGTCCGGGCCGCCGTGCGCCCCTTCTTCCGCGAGCAAAATCGTCAGCTCGATCGGTTCCCCGACGGGAGGCTCCCGGTCGAACGACACATAGAGCCTGCTCCCGGTCCTCGCATCCGCGCCGAATGCATAAAAAGCGACATCCCCCTGCGTATTGGACGCCGTGCGGTCGCTGGCTTCGCGTTCGGTGCGCGTGACGATACGGTCGACGGCGATCGGTCTGAGCGTCGTGGACGAGGCGGTCTCGAAGGTTTGGTCCTCGGCGAGCAGCTTCGTTCCTTGCGGCAGCCGCACCGTCTCCCGGATGCCGTCGAACGAAGCGAGCGCCGCCGCCGAAGTCGCCTGGCGCGGAGATTCGCCTAACAGCTCGAGGAATTTGCGACGGTTGCGATCGGGCACCCGGCTCAAATAAAACTGCTGCATCTCGCTGATCCAAGCGAACAGCTCCAGCATGGTCATGCCGGGGTCGTGCGCGTTCTCGTCGGTCCACTCGGGCAGGCGCCGCTGAATGCCTTGGCGTGCTTCCTGCAGGATGCTCTCGTATGTGCGATCGTCAAGCGGCAGCTTGGGCAGCATCGGCGCCTTGCCTCCTTTTAAGCTTATGAAACTGCGCTTCGGATTTGCGTCGCGCGTTAGCCGATTATCCGAGCCGCGCCGTCACCTGATGACTGCCGGATACGACGATGCCGTGGGGCAGGTCGCGTAACGCGGATTCGGGCACCTCTCGCGCCTCGCCGTGCTCGATGACGACGACGCTCATATGGAGCAGTTCGACCTCGAGCACCGTCCGTACCGATTGAAGCAGGCCGTACAGCGCTGAGGCATGGACGGTCTCCCCGATTTGCCAGCCGCGCCCGTCGATCTGTCCGCCGCGCGTATCGAGGTACCGGTCCAGCGCCTTAAGACAGGCCGCTTCGGTCGGTACGATGTCGTCCGCGGTACCGGTCCGCACGACGGCTTTGACCGATATTTCAAGCAGCGCAGGCGGCATGATCGTCAACCGGCCGCCGTGCAGCAGCAGATTGGAAGCCTTGTCCCGAAGCGCGGCCTCGATTTTCTTTTTGACCTCCGGGAAAAAAGCGACGCCTTCGCGGCCGCCGAGCGGCAGCGCCACGACGACGACCTTGCCCGGCGCGCGCTGGAGGCGCGCATCCCGTCCCGGCAGGCAGCGCACCTGCGCGATCGAGGGATCCGACTCCCGCACGATCCACTCCATGTCTGAGGCGGATACCGCGCGCCCGCGGTGACGGGCATGCTGCGGACCGCGCTCCATCGCGCGCGCGAGCGATTCTGCGTCGCCGCCGCCGACGGCCGCCGACGGATTGCCGACGCTGTCGACGAAGGCGAGCGGCTGCAGCAGTCCCCGGATCGCCCGCGCAGGCACGTTGCCGCGCGCGCCTTCGGTAACCTGGTACGTCACGCGCACTTTGTCCGTGCCCGCGAGCGGAAGTCCCATGCCGGCTTTGCCGTCTCCAAAACGCAGCCGGCCGGAAGCTTCGTCGATCGTATAATGTCGATCGTGCGGCAGCGAACTGGCGAGCGTCTCTACCGCCTGCCAACGAATCCATACGCGCGTCTGGCGCCCCTCGCTGTCCCGATGCGCCTCGTAACGGTCTTCTTCCATTTCGGCCAGCGTCTGCTCGTTCACGAACCCCGTCTCATCGACCCACACTTCTTGCGAGACGACCGGCGCGGCGGATAGCTGCCAGCCGTCGCTCGTCCGCTCGGGATATTCGTCCCGCAGCGTCCGCCGCTGAACGACGGAGACCGAATTCCGATCGACGCGCAGCACCGTAGGAACCGGAACCCCTTTGTTCCCGAACCGACCGTCGCGATTCAGCGCGCGCAGCCACACTCGCTCGGCGCCGAACAGGCGTACCGGCTCCAGCCCCGGCGGCCCGGCAAATTGAAAGGTCCCGGATTCGGTGAACCCGTTTGTCGTGTCCATCCCTTTGAGCGGTATCCATGCGAAGCGCAGCCCGTCGCGGATGAGCGCTTCCCACTCGATCCAAGGCGCGCCTCCGTCCGCGGACACTTGTCTGCCGAGTTGAAACGACAACCGGATCGGCCCCTTCAGCGGCGCCCGATCGAAGCCCAAGTATACGGCCGGCGACGGACAATCGATCGGCTGGAAGAGCCGGAACGGTTCTCCGCCTTGGCGCAGCTGCGCGGTCTTGTCCGTCCATTCCGCATTGTTGAGCGTATAGCCATGCGCCGGCGCGAGCCGGACGTCGGAGGAATAGGCGTACGTCAGCGACATGCGCGACAGATGCGGCGTCATGTATTCGACGACCGGTTGATTGACCGTATCCATGGCAGCGACGCGTACGCGAAGCCACCAATCCCAAGTGCCGTTGACGAACGTCCGCTCCCAGTCGACCGGACAGTCGAGCTCAAGCGCGAAGCTGCCGGCATTCTCCTCGGGCAAATTCGCGAACAGCTCCTCGTAGCGGCCGCTGCCGGGCAGGCGCATCCAGCTCTCGCCGTTCCAATACTCCCATAGCACGCGGCGGACATACAGACGCTGAGGCGGCTTGCGCGCGAAATCGGCCGTACGCATGACCATGCGCCAGCGCACCTCGGGATCGGGCGCCATGCGCAGCTCCCAGGGGTCCCAGCGGGCGTCGAACCGCAGCGTCAGCCGGCTTCCGTGCTTGCTGAATGCTTCCGGACAAGCCAGATGGAACAACGAGTATTGGAAAAACTGCTGTCCGAACGGGAAAAAGCCCGTGGCGTCCAGCTCCAGATCGCCCGAATATAGCAGTGCCGGCGGTATGCCTTCGGGATCCGCCGCCAGATCGTGCTCGCCCCGGAGCGACAGCCGTTCGACCTCGGGCAGTCCGGCAAGCGCCGGAGACACGGCAAGGCCGTCCCGGTCGGGCTTGACCCGCGCGCGGATCCAGCGACCTTCCTCATCGCCCACCGCGGAAGTACCGACGCGTCCCTGGGACGTCTTCCACAGCGTTACTTCGTTGCGAACGCTCGTCACCCGGTCGAATAACCGCCACCCGCCCGCAGACTCGTCATACCAGGACCACTCGAACCATTCCGTGTCGGCCATGCCGCGGGCAAACTCCGGCTCCGCGTACCGTTTGGCGGAATTATACCAGGAAAGCGTCAGCCGCGCCGGATGGTTCAGCTCGAACAGCCCGTCGTGACGGATGTATAGCTCATGCCGCTGAAGGTCGTCTCCCTCCGTGCCGAACACCGCGATCTCCGGCGCGGCGCCTGCCGCCGCCTCGTCCTCGTAAGCGCCGGAAGCGCGCACGATCCTATCGCGCTGCGGATGCACGTTGATCCATTCGACGATTCTGGCAGGCGTCACGAGGAGCGCGTGCTCGGTCTCGAACGATAGGTCTTCGCCGCCGTCCGGCGCCTCGGCCGTAAGCGGTGTCCCTTGAGGCACGTAAACAGGCTCGTAGGCGCCGTCAGCCAGACGGAACACGGCCGTCGCGCGCGCAGCGCGAGCAGGCTGAAGCTTGACCCCGAGCAGCTCGAGGAAGGATATGAAGTTGTTTAGCGGCGCGCGGTTCAAGCGCTTGACGTTTTCCTCCAGCATCTCCGCCGCCAGGAAAAACAAGGCGGTACCCGCGTCAGGGTCGTCCGGCGAAAACCGCCATTCCGGCGTATAATGAGGCGCCATCGTTCTGAAGCGCTCCGCGAACGCCGCGACGTCGCTGCCGTCGATCGGGGGGAGGCAGGCGCATGCCCGTCCTCTCCGTTGCATCTGGCTTCATGCCCTACAGTCCTCCCGCTGCGCTTTCACGTTATTTGGTGCCTTCGTCCAGATAAAACGGGTACACCTGGTTGAACAGGTTGTTCGTCGATCGGACGACGTAGTCCACGGACAGCTTGATGCGTCCGGGCTGGGACGGATCCGTCTCGGCGCGAACCTCCACGTCCTTGACGCGCGGCTCCCAGACGACGATCGCCTCGCGCGCATCGCTCTCGAGCAGACGCAGCGTCGTCTCGTCAAGTCCGGAGAAGGCATAACCGGACAGCCCGCTGCCGAAGCCCGGACGCATGACGCGTTCCCCGCGCGACGTCATGAGCACGATGCGGATCGCTTCCGCGATATCGTCCTCGCCCTCGGACATCAGCATGCGGCCGGTCGTGGCGTCGACCCCGACGGGGAAGCGCCAGCCTTTGCCTAGAAACGAAGCGGACATGTCCTTCCCTCCCTGCCGCGCGCCGTCGGCAGACGCCGGACGGCCGCGCTAATTGATCTTGACCAACGAGCCCTTGATATTGATAATGCCGTCGCTCTTCATATCGATGCTTGCCGACGCCTGCAGGCTAAGCTGCGCGGACGCCTCGATTTTCAACTGGGTGCCTTTGATCTCGACGGCGTTCGGCGCTTCGATCGTGATCTTGCCGGTCTTGTCGAGCGTGATCTTGGCGCCGGCCGACTTGACGACGACCGTCCCCGTCCCGCCTCCGGTCAGCACGACCGATTGAACGCCGTCGTTCGTCGCCACCTCGACCTTGTTTTCCTTTTCGGAGATGTCGACCTTAAAGCCTTTGGCGGTCTTGAGCGTGATCTTGCCGTCTCCGTCGGTATCCTGAAAAACCATCTCGTGCCCGCCGCGCGAGCGGATTTTGCGGATATCGTTTTTTTCGTGCTTGGCCGGCGGCAAAGCGTTCTTGGTCCACAGGCTGCCGATGACGTAAGGGAGCTTGAGGCTGCCCATCTCAAATGCGACCAGCACCTCGTCCCCGACCTCCGGCACGAACATCGTCCCCCGGTCGCCGCCGCCCATGAGCGAAGCGATCGGCACCCAGTCGGTTTCGTTATCGTTTTCCCGCACCGCGAATTTGAGCTTGACGCGATTGCGCTTCTCCGGATCGCTGTTGTTCGTGACGGTGGCGACCATGACGCCGTTCACGCTGCCCGCATTGGGCCGCGAGCCCGAGTAGTCTTGCCCCATCATATGGCGTTCCCCTCCACGTTGAAGCTGGTAACGTAACCGTTCGTGTCGATGGCGTGCGTCACGTTGCTCAGCAGCATCGGCTGGTTGAATTGGCGGCCGACGTTTTGCAGCTTGATGAACCGCCCCGCTCGAATCTCGGGGGAGGCCGATGCACGTGCCCGACCCGGTCACCAGTTCCATTGCCTTGTCGTTCATGATCGAGTCCGCCAGCTTCTGCGCGGCCGCAACGGTCGTATATTCCATGAATTCCGTCTCGATCAAATAGGACGAGAGCGCGCCCATGATATTCGGGCCCGATCGGCCGTTCGAACCGATGATGCCGACCGCCTTCGACTTCGCCTCGATCGGCTCGTACGTGTCGGGATCGATGCCTCTCACGACGACCTGCGTCACCTGGTTGGAGATGTCAACCTCCGCGGAGTAGCTCAGCAAGCTCTTGCCGTAAGTAAGCGTGAGCACCTCGGCAGCGGAAGGATTGCGCTTTTTAAAATAGAGCTTCGAGCCGACGACCATGAAGTCCCGTTCGTTGTCGAACGCAAGGGAATGCAAAAAGTGAAAATCGCTCACCCGATGCTGCTCGATGCGCGGGATCGGCGACATCGTATCGTCGACGTCGGGCGTAAGCCCGTACTTCGAGGCGATCTGCCGGGCGACGTCGCTCGCCTTCTTGTCCTTCCATTGGCTCGATTGCTTGCTTCGCATCATAAGCATCGACTTGTCCATGCCCTTGACGCTCACGACCGGCAGCCCGCCTGTCGGGTAGTCGACGCCGACGCCGGTCACGAGGCCTTCGAAAACCGTCTCGAATCGATCGGTATACCCCATCTTGATCGTGATGGACTTGCCGACGTCGACCAGGGAACCGAGCCACTTAAGCGAGCGGGCGACCGGATCGAAGGCGTTGGAGATGCGGAAGCTGAAGTGGTCCGAAAACATCCCGGTCCTCGACGTGACGCGCAGGCTTTGAACGGCCGCGCCGATCCGAACGAGATTTTGCCCGTCGATGAGGATCTCGAACGCCGGAGCGAAAAACGAACGGTATTTGCTCTCAAGCTGCGACAGCTCGTACGTCGTCGTATCGAACTTGACCGTCAACCGTCCTCACTCCAATCTCGGGATGATTAGCTTGCGTCCCGCCGGCAGACGCCGCGGATTATCGATGCCGTTGGCCTCGGCGATGGCGCGCCACCGGGACGGATCCTCGTACTCCTCGGCGGCGAGCATCCACAGCTGCTCGTCCTGCTTCAGCGTCTTCTGCTTCGTGCGGTCGGCCGATTGGCGCGGCACCTGCTGGTACTGCTCCGTCATGCTCAGCACCGCGCGCAGCGTGACGTTCAGCGTCGCCCGCACCGGAATGCCGGTGTCTAGAAACATCGTGAACCGCTGCGACACCTTCTCCGCGACGCCCTTGAAGTTGAGCGAGCCCCACACGAACCTGCACAAGGGCGGCGCGTGCAAGTCGCTGTCGACCTGCAGCAGCCCGCTGATCTTCGCCGTATGCGCCCGGACGTCGGTTCCTTTTTCGTACGTGTCGAAAAAAAGATCCATCGTCAGCGTCGTCGCCTCGCCGCTCACGAACTGGGCGATCGGCGATTGCAGGCCGGGCACGGCATGCCACGAATAACTGTTGCCGGCCTGCAGCATATATTCGCCGGGATTGAACAGCACGTCGACCGTCTCTTGCGAATTGCTCTTGATGATGACGATTTTGGCTTTGGACAAGGCCATCGTGAATTCCTCCGTCAGTATCCGCTAAGGCGCTGCTCGAACTTCATGCGGCGCATGAGCGCCGTGTATACCGTGTCGGCGAGCCGCTCGGGATCGAGCTCCGGCATCTCGCGCACCGCCTGCTGGAGCTGCTCGGTGCTCAGCCGCGGCGGCTCTTGCGCGGCTGGCTGCGTCGGCTGCTGCTGCGCAGGCGCGCTTGCCTTAGGCGCGCGGCGCAGCTCCAGGTCCGCGGCAGGCGCGGGCTGAGGCTGCGCCTCTGGGGCGCCGGCTTGCTGCGCCCGGCGAAGCCGCAATTCGGCGGCCGGCGCCGGACGTGGCTGCGCGCTTGGCGGGCTAGCCTGCTGTTCGCTGGTCAGCTGGCGCGCTGCCGCCGCCGCCAATGCCGGCTCGGGAAGCGATACGTCCCGAGGCGCTGTCCGGTGCATCTGAGCGGACGCAGCGTCGGCCGAGGCAGCGAGCGCAGGCATGCCGAGCGAACGAGCGGATGCCGGCATGCGTGCAATCTCTCGCTGTCGACCCGAGACCGATTGGGAATGCGGCGAGGTCTGCACGGTCCGCTGGAGCGTATGGTTCTGCTCCGTCCGGATGGAACGCACCGGCTGCGCGATCGAGGAACGCACTGCGAGCGGCATCCGTGCGCCAGATACGTTGGGCATTGATCGGTCTCTCATAAGCAATCGCGCGGCCGGCGAGCTCGAAGCAGACAGCGAGCTTGAAGCAGAAGGCGAGCTTGAAGCAGACTTGGTATCTTTTTTCGTTCGATAGGCGATCGCCGCGGTATGCAGCATGCCGGCCCGTGTCGTCTGTCGACCCGATTGTTCACGCTGAATCGGATACGACTTCGTCTCGTCATGCACGATTCGCGGGCTCGCGGCTCCCAGCGACGAACGTACGTCCGTCGCCGGGCTTGCAGCCGAATCCCTGGCGCCATCTTGACCCAATCGATCGCTCCGCCGAGCAATGGCGCCACCCACGGGAGCATTCGCGACGCCGACATCGTTGACGCCTTGTCTCCGCGTGAATGAAGGCGCATTGCCGGATGTTTCAATCGCAGGGTTCCCTGCAATCCGTTGCGCAGGCAGCGGGCCTTGCATTCCGCTTGCACGCAACCGCCCGACTTGTTTCCAACGTTCTTGCATCGTTAGACGTGCTATAAGGGCCGATGGCGCGAGTTCTCCTGGATGACTGCGATTCAACTCCGATGAACGCGCGCCGGCTGTGAAGCCGATGGAATCATGAAGATTCTGCTTCTGCCGCTGAATCGAAAGTTGCGTTCGGTCAGCCGTCTTTTCGGCTGTACCGGATTTCCAGGACCTCATTGAGCCATAAATCCTCAGCGAATCGCGTATCCCCGAATTACGTCCGTCCGCGTTCGTTATAAGCTGCAGATGTTCGATCCCCGATCTTATTAGACGGGCGCCGGCCTGAACGCTGCGGCCTCGATGCATGGACCACAGATCCGAAATCCGCAAACTGGACATTCCGAGCGCGCCTTCACTTCGCCTGGTCTTTTCGGCTGCTTCGCTCGGCGAATCGGCCGTTCCGCCCGGCGAACCGACCGCTGCGAAGCGCCCCGCTCTCGTCTTTGCTTGACCGGCGCGATCGGACGACAGGCTGCGAACGGCACCGAGTTTGAAGACGAGCCGCGGCGCTTCAATCGCCTTACCTGCGCGAGCCTGTCCCCCCGATGCACGGTTGGAGGAACTTGGACCTTCAGGCGGAAGCGCCTTTTCGCCGATCGGATCACGAACGGCTGCGGCACGGCGGTTAGCTGTTTGTGGCGGGCTAGCCCCGTTAATAAAGTCCTTTCTATCGATGCGCCTGACATCCACGGTTCGCCCTTCGACAGGAAGACCAAACCGCGCATTGCGTTTAAGCACCAACGCCGGCACCGAATTTATGCGCCCGCCTTCCTTGGAAAGGGTTCGGCCCAAGCTGCGAAGGCTTGCGGTCTGCATGCGCACTTGGCGGCCGCTAGGCAGCTTCGCATTCGCATCGTTTTTTTAATTGCTTCGTCGCTTCGACCGACAGCTGCCTCGAAGATCGGAGAAGCTGCTTCGCGCCGCGGTGCATACGCGCCTCCCGTTCTCTGCTCTCGTTCGCTTGGTTTGCCTGATGCCGCGTAGCAAGGATGCCGCCCCATCGGCGGCTGTTCGCCTCTTGCCCTCCAGCCTTTTCATGAACGTTGCGCGTTGTAGGATCCGACGAATCCGACATGGATTCGCGGCCACGCAGCTTCTGCCCGTTCTCTCTATCGGAATGACCCGTCCCTGCCGTCGTCTCGCCGGAATGAATTGCCGTCGCTCCCTCCTCAGCGGACTGCCAACGGGAAGCGTAGCCACGATTCAATCGGGTTGACGTCGCCCCCGGCACGAACGCCCGTCGCGCGACGCTGTGCACCAATACGCCCAGCCGCGGCGCCTCTTCTCTCTCAATCGCTCTCGCGGACAACGATAGTCGAAAGGGCCGCGAGGAAGGGGGGCGCTTGAATTCGCGTTTCATGATAGAGAGATTCGTTAGAAACAGGCGCCATACGCATGTCTGGCAAGTTATTTTCGCGCATCGAATCCGATGCTTGCGATTGTTCCGAGCCTGGCTGCGCTGCCAGGGGAAACGAAGCTTTGCTGGACTCGCCCCCGTCAATCCACGGTTCCCCGCTCTCGCGATTGCCCGGAAACAGCTCGTGACGGCGGTCGCTCTCATGCCTGCCGCTGCCGTGAACGTATCTTCCATCGCGAAGGTGATCATCAGCCTTCCATGCAGGGAGATCACCTCGCTTAACTGCAGGTGGTCCCTGCGATTCCGGCAGTTTCTGTTCAAAGTCGTCGTCCTGCAGGTGACGCCCGGTCTCCACATGGCGCTCGACCGCCCGCCCCCCGGCACTTTTCACCCGCCGATCGCCGGCAGCGAAATCGGAATTCGAGTCACGGTCAGCTTCTGCGCGATTCCCGACGTCGCCAGCTTTCGACGCCTCGCGTGCGTTTTCCTCGATAGATCCGTTCTTCTTCGCAAACGAACGATGCAAGTCGCTCTGGCCGACGTAAGGCTGATCTGCCGTCTCCTGGCGTTCGGGCTCATGGTGATGAACGGGCGCCGATTCGCTCCTCCGGCTCTGACCGCGTGCCTGCAAGAAGCCAGTAGACTGCCGGTCATCGGATGGAGCAGGCTGCACGTCTCGTCGCTGTCCCGTTTCGATAGAAGCCGGCTTACCCGGTTGTCCCGTGCTCGCACGGGAAGGTACTGCCGATGTTCGATCCTGAGAAGGATTAGCGCCCCGCGGCTGCCGACGGACCTGTGCATGCACAAAACCCGGCGTGGACAACGTCATCTGTCTGACAACGGAAAAGTCCAATCCCGCAGGACCGGCAGCCAGACGGGCCAGCAGCTGGCGCACGGCAGGCGCCGATAACGCGATGCTTCCTTTGACCGGAACCGGCTTGCGGCGATCGGCATTCGGCAAGCCGAAGTTTTTCGCAGAAGACCGCTGTAAAAACCGGGCACGCAATCGCCTTGCGTCGGCAGCGGCTTTTAATGTACCAAGACTCCCGCGATGTGGAACGCCCGGTATAGGCGAATCGCGTTCCGACGCACTGGAGTTCGAAGCGGCATCCCCGTCGCGATGGAGCGGCGACTTGGACAATTCCGTATTCTTGTCGGCATGCCGCTCGCCGATGCGACTGCCATCGACTGCCTGGGACTTTTGTTCGCGCACGCCATTCTCAGCCGCAATCAGCGGATCGTCTTGAAGCGTACGCTCCGATTGCGGAAGCAATGCCTCATCCCATTCGGCATGGTCCTGCAGGTCCTTTACGCGCTCCTTCCGCTCCCGATCGCGGCTGTCCGGCGCAGCCAGTCGATTCTGCCGCCGGGGCTCATCGCTTTTAGCGTTAGGTCGTTTCCATTGATGTCCCTGCTCGCGTATGTCCGAATTCGGCCGGCGCTTCTGCATTTCGCGCTCGCGTCCACCATCCACCGGCAATCGCTTCCGCTTACCTTGCTCGCGCGGTTCCGCTTCTGACGGCCGCGCCTGATCGCCATGCCGGGGGACACTTGCTTCCATCCCGTTTGCTTGTCGTCCATGCGCGCGCAAATCCGTTGCCGGCGCGAGCCGTCCGGCATCCGGTCTTGGCTGCGCAGGCGTATACGGCACTTGGACCGCCTGCTCCCGCACGATCCGCTGCTCTCTTACGAGGCGTTCGACTTCGCGTACGACGACGGTATGCCGTTCGACGACGCGTTCCTTGACGATCGTGCGGACCTCGCTGCGCATGGGCGATCCGTACGGCTGCACTGAAGGAGGAGCCGAACGCGAACGCTTCTGTTCGAGCGGCGCATGGCCCGGCCGCGCACGCTTGGTCGAAGTCGGAACCGCGCGGAAAACAAGAGCGGGCCGGGTCGACTGCGCCTGACCGCGAAGCGAAACGTATTTGCGCTTGATCGCAGCGGCGAAAGCGCCGTTCTGCGGCTTCGCGCCGGCCGCCGAAATGCGGCGAAGCCCGCCTTTGATTCGCTTCATGCTCCTCCTCCTTCCGCGCGGAACGCCTGCGAGCGGCGCGGCCGCATGACGCGAACGCCTTTTCTATTTCTTGGAGAATATCGCCTTGATGCCGTTATGCACCAGCTCTACCGATTCGATCGCGACATCGCTCGACCTCGCATCGAGCGCCGGTCCCGTCCATTTAACCGGGTAAGCCTCGAAAAAATTCCAGCGGCACAGCTCTTCGCCGTCCTGACGGTACAAGATGATCGAGCCGCTCTTGCGCGTCACCGAGCCGCGAACGGTCTGATCGTACCAGTCCCATAACGCCGACGACGAGGAAAAGCCGCGACGAAGCACGATTTGGGCGAAACGCGTCCCTTTTGGAAAACGGTGCGTATAGCCGTTCACGCCGCCTTCGCGATATTCCTCGTACTCCGTCTGCGATTCGAGCCCTTGTACGTCGGAGAAGCCGGCTACCAGCATCCCGTCCAGCTCGACGTCGAAGCGGAAGCTGCCGAGCACGTCGCGGGTATTGCCGTTCGCCCCCATAGAGCCGGTCACCTCCTGCCGAATACGTCGAACGGATTGTTTTTATCGGGCTCGTCGTTCAGCTTCTTGTTGATTTTCGAAATCTCGTCGCACCACCGTCTTCGCTCGCGATGCTCCATGTTCATGATGTCGTCGTGCGGCCAATGGAAGTAATAAGCGATAAAGCCGACCTCTTCGTACAACCGGTCTGCGGCGTACGTTACGAGAGGCCCTCCGCTACGGACAAAAAATCCACTTCCACCTCGAACTCGTGGTCGCATTTCGGACATGCCGTTTGCAATTTCGGTGTTTCAAGCTCGTTGATCTGACGGTATATATTTTGAAGATAGGACAAGTCTGCCGTAAACAGCTTTTCGATCACCTTTGTATCGATATGCTTGAGCTCGCCGAGACGCGTCACGACGCGCGCGAGCAGAATGACGGTCAGATAGCTGGCATTTTGCTGGACGCGAGGATCCCTCATGGGCAAAATCTCGTCGGCGGCCGTCGCCAGCCTCATGACGCCGCGTTTGTGCAAATTGCCGGCTTCGTCGACGTAGCCGCGGGGAAGTTCGAATTCATATTCGGTTTGAAAGGCCATGATGCTCCTCCAGTCATAAATTCAAATTCGCGATCAGCCATGCGGACGGCATCGTCCGCGGATGCGCGCATGCATCTGGCGGTAACGGCGGACTGCAAGAAAAGCGGGTCGAAAAACGCGACCTGCGCTTCTGGCAACCGGCTACATAAGCGATGCGCCGCACCGGCCTACATAAATAGACACGGACCGTGCAAAGCCTATATCGCTCGGCTTAAATGCGGGAAAGCTGCCGACAGATACATCGCACCTGCCGGTCAGCTCTCCAGCCGTCCCCGAAGGGGCGTGGGACTTGCGTTATTGCGTGCGGGTCATGCCTTCATGCGCAAGCTCAAGCAGCTCGATCGCCGCTTCGGAGCCTTGGCCGTTGAAGTTCGGCGCGGTATAGCGTACCGGCCAAGCTTCGATGACCTGCCAGGTCGCCACGTCCGTACCTTCCTCGTCGATGGCGATGATCGTGACCGTCTTGCGTTCGACCGTGCCGTTCACGCAGTCCTGGATCCATTCCCACAGCTCCAGGGAGTCGGTCGCGCCCCATTTGAGGCTGATGTTGCCGTAACGCGCCAACCCCGGGAGCTTGCGCGGCGTGATGACTTCGTTGCCTTCGCGGTATTGGATGACGTCGAACGAAGCGTCGAAGCCCGACACTTCGCTGAAGCCGGCTTGCTGCAAGCCTTCGAGCTCAACGCGGAATCTAAAATTGCGGTACGGATCTGTACGTTCTCCTGTCATGGGTATCCCCTTCCGTGAATATCATGCGCGCCTCCGGGCGGCGGACGGCGCTATGCTGCTTGCCGTCCTTATTCGGAGCCGGTCTTCTGCGTGATGCGGAAGATGACGAACTCCGCCGGCTTGACCGGCGCGACGCCGATGACGCAGATGAGGCGGCCGTTGTCGATATCGTCCTGAGTCATCGTAGAACGGCCGATATCGATGAAAAACGCTTCGGACGGGCTCGAGCCGACGAGCGCTCCGTCGCGCCATACGCGCGTCAGGAAAGCGTCGATCGTGCGCTGCACGCGGGCCCACAACTGATCGTTGTTCGGTTCGAATACGACCCAGTTCGTGCCGGCTTTGATGGAGCCTTCCAGGAAAATGAACAGGCGGCGTACGTTGATATACTTCCAAAGCGAGTTGGAAGACGCGGTACGGGCGCCCCACACGCGGATGCCCTGTCCGGTGAACGAACGGATCAGGTTGACGCCTGCCGGGTTCAGGATGTCCTGCTCGCCGGTATTGTACTGAACGTCGAGTCCTACGACGCCGCGCAGCACTTCGTTGGCAGGCGCCTTCTGTACGCCGCGCGTCGTATCCGAGCGCGAGTAAATGCCCGCCATCGTGCCCGACGGAGGCACGAAAATATTCCGCTTGTCGAGCGGATCGAACACCGACAGCCACGGATTGTAAAGCGCGGCATAGCTGGAGTCGAACAGATCGCGGTGCGTCAGCACGTCGGCTACCTTCGTCTTTTCGCGCGGAATGTCGAGAATGGCGAAGCGGCTGCCGAGATTCTCGCAGTGCGCGACGAGCGACAGCTGGACGTTCGGATCGGTCACGCCGGGAATGGCCATGATGCTGACCACGTCGTTGTCGATGAACGACTGGATGCCCGTGCGCCGGCCCGGTCCGCGGTCCTCGCCGATGAAATCGGCGGCGGACAGGTTGCCGACGGTGCCGTCGCTGCCGCCCGACAATACGAACTGGACTACGCCTTCTGCGTCGCCGGTCAGCTGTTCGAATGGAGCCGTTGCCGTCGTCGAAGTGACGAGCGCGGATACGTCGACCAGGTTGGAACGGCTCGCCACTTTGTCTACGTACGAAGGCGCTTCGGGATTGAGGGATACCTTCTCGAAAATCTCGACTTCGTCGCCGAACACGACGTTCAGCGTAAATTCGCTCGTCGACAGCACCTTCGTCGGCAGCAGCGCCGTATCTACGACGTCGCCGTCAAGCGGCTCCGCCAGCTCGATGATGTTGTCCTGGACGCTGACGATACGGGCCAGCTGGACTTCGCCGCCGGCCGCGAAGGAGACGACGTCGCCCGCATAAAAGCCGTTCGCGTTTTTAACGCGGTATCGCTTGTCGGTCACTTCGTAAATTTGCGTCTTGGCCTTGCTGGCCGGCGCCAGCGAAACGCTGACGAGGTTGCCCCAAGCGCCCGGATTCTTGGCGGAGATGGAGAGCACGTCCGCCAGCTGATCGCCGCCCGTAGCAGGCTTGGCGTCCGAAGGCGCTACCCGCATGACATAGCAGCGCGAGCCGCCGTTCATGAAAAACTGTTCGACCGCGTAAGCCAAATAGCGATAACTGCCGAAGGCGCTCTCGGACAAGTACGAACCGAACGCGCGCTGGAAATCGGCGGGGCCGGTCACGAGCAAAGGCAACCCCTCTACCGCGCCGCGCTGGGCAAGGCCGATAAAACCGGCCGTGCTGGTGCTGACGCCCTCAAGCGGTCTGGACCCGCTCTCGAATTCCTCTACATATACCCCAGGCGACAAATAATCTGCCATACTCCCCGGCTCCCTCACGGATGCATCCTGATGTCGGTCTTTGATGCGGCATCCGTCAGCGGCCAGTTCCTCCTCTCTGCTGGTGGGTTAATCGCTGCGGGACAAACGGGCCACTCCGTCAGCCGGCCCGAATCTAACGAACGTCGACTCCCTGCCGGCGTCCGAAGCATGCCCGCTTGACCGCAGCCTTACGAAAATCTATAACAATCGCCGCCGCGCGACGCGGCCGTAGCCGCGTGCGCGGCATCGTCATGCCCATTGTCTGCGCGGCCGCCGCCTTACTCGCCGGCTTCGGCCGCCATGGCGCCGCCTTCATCCGGCGGGCCATACGATTCGGTCCTGCCGAGTCATCGTCCCGCCGGTCGCGAACCATTCGGCGCGCGTGCGCTTGCCTCCGAGCGCAAGCTCCGCGTGAACGCGGAATCGCTGCGGATAAGCGCCGCGCAGCGCGAGCGTCGCGGCGCCGTCGCCGTCGGTGAGCGCCTCGGCAGCCGGCAGCAGCAGCGCGCCGCGCCGCCAATCGCGTACGGCCGGCTTCTCTAGCGACAGCAGTCCCGGCTGCCCCGTGTCCGGACCGACGCGGCACCGCTCCGTCGCCCGCCCGCCGCGCTCCATTAGGATAAAGTGATCGCCCGGCAGCAGCCGCCCGCCCTCCGGCGCGCAGCGAAGCCTGTCCGAGCCGGCTGGCAGATCGTCCGCCAGCCGGCCCCGGCCGCAGCTCTCTTCTTCGACCCAAGCGTAAATCCCGACGTCCGGCAGAGGTCCGCCGTCCGCGTCGGCCACTAGCAGGCCGAGCCCCGTCGCTCCCGGCGGCGCCGGGAACCTCGAGCCCGGCAGCAACGGCGCGACGACAACCGGCGATCGCTTCGGGAGCGCTGCCAAATCGACGGTCCTCCGCGAGGTCAGCCGCAACGGCGCGGACACCGTCAAGCTGCAAACGGACGCCTGCACGTCCATGAACGCATAGCCGCCGTCCGGCGTACGCAGCGGCTTGCAAGGAAGCCCGTCGAGCCGCACCGCCACCTCGGCTCCGGCAAGCGGCCGTCCCGTCCAGGCGTCGACCGGATACACGACCAGCGAGCAGCGCGAAACGAAGGTCGATCCGGCGCTCATCGCGGCTCTCCCTCGCCGATGTCGCGCAGCGTGATGCGCCGCTCGACGACGCGAGGTCCCGGCTTCACGCGGGTCGACTCTAGCAGAATCGGCCCGACCCGGTAGACGAGAGACAGCTTGTAGGGCAGATCGCCGAACTGCCATAGCCGTACCAATTGATCCGTGTCCATGTTCTCCGCCGTGATGCGCAGCTCCTCGCCGGACATCGCGAGCGAACCTTCGAGATAAGGCGCCCGAAGTACGGCATTGTCGTACAGCGTCTGCATCGCCTTGCCCAGCATGAGATGCTCGTCCAACGTTCGGGCGAGCGGCTCCGCAGCCGAATGCGCGGTGACCAGATATGTAAGATCGAGCGCCAGCGGAGGATAGCGGAGCTGGCCGCCCTGCGCCTGCATCGCGTTTCTCCGGGCATCCCCGCTCTCGCGTACGCCGACGAGATATAGAGACAAGCTAAGGTCTCCTTTGTCCGCCGGCGAAGCCAGGCCGATTAAGTCCGGACGGGCGATCGGATCGGGCGACAGCTGCTCGCGGAGCAGCTTCAACAGACTTGCGCCGACCTCCGCGATCGCGGTATAGGAGCCGATGGATGACACCCCTCTCGAAGGCGATAGAATGATAACATTGGCCGAAAAGCAGATTGCTACATTTTTCGCCAATAAATTCATTATATCGGCATTTGCGCGCAGTGGCTATCCAAAACTTGCGTCGGAATCGCCGTCATAGGGAGCAAAATTATCCTTGACCCAGATTTTTCCCATCTTCCGCAATTCCTGCGCCGACGCGCGCACCAAGTGGGGCATCCCGACGGGCTGATCTTCGCCTGCCGCCAAAAAGGCGGCGGTGAGCACGATATTTTTGATATGGCCGCCCGCCACGTCCAATCTGGCGGCCAAAAAAAGCCAAGTCCAGATCGTCCGCCGTCGGCACGGACGGCGGCAGATGCGTCCTGAAAATGCGCTCGCGGTCCGCGGCGTCGGGTGCCGGAAACTTGATGACCGCGCTCATCCGCCGCAACAGCGCCTCGTCCATGTTCTGCAGCAGGTTCGTCGCCAATATCGTCACTCCGTCGTAAGCCTCGATCCGCTGGAGCAGGTAAGCGGCCTCCATGTTGGCGTACTTGTCGTGGGCGTCTTTGACCTCGGTGCGCTTCCCGAACAAGGCGTCGCCTTCGTCGAAAAACAAGATGGCCCCGCTCTGCTCGGCTTCGGCGAACAGCTCTCTCAAACGCTGCTCCGTCTCGCCGATATATTTGCTCACGATGCGGGACAGATCGATCCGGTACATGTCGAGCCCCAGCTCCCCGGCGACGATCTCGGCGGACATCGTCTTGCCCGTTCCCGGCGGCCCCGCGAGCAGCAGGTGAAGCCCGGTGCCGTAAGGCAGCTTGTCGCGGAATCCCCACTCCTCGAGCACGCGCCCGCGATGCGCGAATCGCCCGCAAGCCTCCCGCAGCAGCGCGAGCGGCTCCGGGGGCAGCACCAGGTCGCTCCAGCTTCGCTTGGGCGCGATCCGCTCCGCCATCTCCGACAGCCGGTGGCGGAACTGGCCGCGCGCGGCTTCCTCCAGCTCCCCGGCCTCGGGCCATGCGTGTCCCGCGCCCGCGGCAAACGTACGCGCCTGGCGCCAAGCTTGTTCGGTCTGGCCCGGCGAGAGCCGGTATTTGTCGGCGAGCGCCTCGAACAGGCCGTCCTCGTACCGGCGGGGCATCGTTCCCGATATGCCTTCGCGGCCTCCCTTCGCCGACGCCATCCACAGCGCCTCGCGCCGCGCGGCATCCGGCAGGCCGACCTCCGCCTGCCAGAACATCCGCCCGTCGCCCGAAGGCAGGCTGTGAGGCGTCCTCCGTTCGCGGCTGCACCAGCAAACGAGCGGCTGGCGGGCGTGTGCCGCATAGGTTTCGAGCGCATCGCCGTAAACGCCCAAGAGCGCCGGATCGGGCGCCTTCGCGCCTTCTCCTTCGGCGAAGCAAAGCGCCGCCCCAGCCAGCAGCGCTTCCCTGACGAGCCGGGCGAGCGCGGCGGCAAGCTTGGCCGGCTCCGCCGGCAGCCGCTCGACCTGCGCGCAGAGCAGCGCCTGTCCCCGCGCGTCCGCCAGCCGGCGGACGCGCAGCCGCTTGCCGGCGCCGGCCGGCCCCCACAGCTGCACCATCGGCCAGTGCGCGTGCGCTCGCGCCTCTCCCGCTTCGGACAGGGGCGCCAGGATCCGCCATGCCTCGTCTCCCTCCGGCAGCTCGGGCAGCCCGGCGTCGTCCGGCCCGTAGCAGTGTGCGATGCCGTCGAGCCGCGCGTCCAGCGCCTCCGCCTCCAATACGAAGCTGACGATGCGCGGATCGAGGCGCAGCGGATCGCGGAAGCCGGGCGTCCGCGCGTGCGGCTCCTCGGCGGCATCCAGCAGCAGGCGCCGCAGCCGCGGACTCGCGAGCGAGCGCCGCGCCTCGGCGCGCTCGGCCGCCGTGTCGCACAACAGCCGCAGCGCCAGATCCGGCGTCGCTGCCTTCAGCGTCACGTCGTCGTTCAGGTAGCCGAACCACTTTTCATAGCGCCGGCTGCATTCGCCCGCGATCGCGAGCACGACGAGCCGCCGCTCCCAGCGAGACAGCCCGAGCCTGTCCGACAGGACGGCCAGGGGCAGCGCGATCCCCTCGTCGGCGCTCTGCCGCTCTCGATCCGTCATGTCCGCCTCCGTCTCGCGCCGCCGGGCGGCAAACGCGCGCCAACCCGCCGAAGCCGATTCGTCCTCCGGGGTATCGCGCAGCAGTTCCTCCGGGGTTACGACGAGTCCCCGCAGCGCGGCCAGCGGATCGGCGAACGGATCCTCTCCCGACGGGCCGAGCAGCGTCCGCATCCCCTCCTCAAGAAGCAGCAGCTCGTCCGCGAGCAGCTGCGCGCCGTCCCGATATGTTCCGTTGCCGCTCAAGACCGCTCCTCCTTCTTTATCGCCGCATCAGGCTCAGCACCGCGATGTCGTCCGATTGCGGGGCGCCGTCCGCGAACATGAAAACGTCCATCAGCAGCGCGTCGATTACCTCGGCGCTCGACATCCCCGGCGTCATCCGCAAAAACTGCTGCAGCCTTCCGCCGCCGTACTGCTCCTGCGTACCGTTTTCGGCCTCGGTAATGCCGTCCGTATATAACACGAGCCGATCGCCTTCAGCCAGCGTCACGACCGTATCGTAGTAGCTCGACTCGGGCATCGCCGCGAGCGGAAGGCTTTTCCTCAGCTTGATCGGCTGCACCTCGCCCGTCGCGCGCACGAGGTACGGCGTGCAGTGTCCGCCCTCGCTCAGCGTCGTCTCGCCGGTGTCGGCGTCGAACACGCCGCATACGATCGTCGCGAACAGCATCGGATCGTCCGCCGCCAGCTCATCGTTGACCATGCGCAGCAGCTCGCCCGGCGACAGGTCGGGCTTCATCTTGCCTTTGAGCAGCGTCAGCGCGACCGCCATGAACAGCGCAGCGGGTATGCCTTTGTCCGACACGTCGCCCAGCGTGAAAAACAAACGGCTCTGGTCGATCTTGTAAAAGTTGTAAAAATCGCCGCCGACCTCCTTGGCCGACTTGAGCAGCGCGCACACGTCGTACGGCTCCTGGGCCGAAGGCATCGTGCGCGGCAAAAAGCTCATCTGAATGCCGCCGGCGATCTGCAGCTCGCTCTCGAGCCGATCCTTGATCTTGGTCGTCGCGGCCAGCGCGTGCATCGAGCTCTCCAGCTGTTCGTACAGCCTGGCATTCTCGAGCGCGACCGCCATCGGCTGGGCGACCGCTTCGAGCAGTTGCCGGTCGCGGTCGGTAAACGGCTGGCGGCCCCGCTTGTTGACGACCTGCAGCACGCCCTCCACCAGGCCGCCCTTAACGATCGGCACGGTCAGCAGGTTGTGCGTCTCGAAGCCCGTCGCGCTCGCCACCCGGCTCGACCAGCGCGGGTCCGCGCCCGGATCGTTGACGACGATGCTGTCGCCCGATTGCGCGACGAGGCCCGCGATTCCTTCGCCGACCGGCAGGCGAATGCGCTTGACTTCATCCCCTTTGCCGCCCGTGGCGACCTCAAAAAACAGCTCCTGCCTGTCCCGGTCCAGCAGCAGCACGGAGGCCGCTTCGACCGGCAATATCGTCTTGGCCCGCTCGACGATCAGCTCGATTTGCTCGCCGCGCCTCAGCGTAGAGTTCAGCTGCAAGCTGATATCGAGCAGCGTACGGGCCTGCCGCACGCGGGAGCGGCACGCCAAATAAACGGCCGCGCCGCCGGCCAGTCCGCCCGCCGCAAGCGCCGGGACGACCGCCGCCCACAGCATGTCCATCGTCTTCTCCCCCTCCGCATCCGTCGGCCCCCGGCCGGCGGACGCCGTTTGCGACGCCGGCCGTTATCGGGCCGCCAGCGCCGCCGTCGCCTGCGCCGCCGTATCCGCCGTCTCGAGGATGCCGAGCAGCCCCGACATCTCGAACACTTCCCGTACCGCTTCGCTCATGCCGGCGCAAATCAAACTTCCTTGGAGCGCCTTCGTTTTTTTGGCGGCCACGAGCACAACCCGCAGCCCCGCGCTGCTAATATACTGGAGCGAAGCAAAATCGAGCACGAACCGGGTATGCCCCTCGCCGGCCAGACCGACGAACGCCGCTTCGGCCTCCGATGCGTTTTGTCCGTCGAGACGTCCTTCTATCGTAAGAACGGCGACGCCGTCCATTACCGCTGACTTCAATTCCATCCGTCGCACCTCGTCTATTCGTATTTAATCATCGTCAGCCTGTTGCCCGTAGGGAGCCGCTCGTACCGGAGCTCGTCCATCAGCCGCTTGACGAAATAAACGCCGAGCCCGCCGATCGGGCGGCTGTCCAGGTCCTGCGTCAGGTCGGGATCGGCTTTGGCCAGCGGATCGAACGCCGCGGCGTTGTCCTCCAGAACGAGCCTCGCGCCGCCCGCAACCGGCTTGACGATCAGCCGAATCCGGGGATCGCCGCCGTCCGGATACCCATAGGACACGATATTCGTCAGAAGCTCCTCGCAGGCAAGCGTCAATTGAAGCTTCGTGCGCTCGGACCAGCCCAGCCGGTCGCCGGCCGACTCCATGAAGCGATGCAGCGTATCGATCGCGGACAAACCTTCATCCAGCGCGATCGCGCTGCTACCGTCCGCGTCCGCCCCCCTCGTGCGCCATGTCGTTCCAAGCGGTCAATGGCTTCCCTCCGTCCGCCGTCAGGCGATGCCAAGACGTTATTATTCACGCGTATCATACCATAATCCGACAAAAAAAATAGCCGTTTATGGCAAACGAATCGTATTTACGCGGGAAATTTTAAGCTATAATAGAAAACAAATCTCAGAACGGAAAAGAGGTCGCGACCTTGAGCCGCCTTTATGCCCATAACCGCAAGCCCGCCGCCTCCCGCACCGGCCAAGCCGACAAGCCGCAGCAGGGCAAGCCGATCCAGATGCTCGCGATGCAGCGGGCCGTCGGCAACCGGGCCGTCCTGCAGATGATGCGCGGAGGCGAGCTTTCTCCGGAAGAGTCGGAAGTCCCCGCCCAGCGCAAGCAGGAGCGTCCCGGCGCGCTGCCGCTCGATGTCCAGGCCAAGATGGAAAAAGTGATGGGCGCCGATTTTTCCAACGTCAACGTCCACGCCAACTCCTCGCAGGCGTCGAGCGTAGGCGCGCTTGCATACGCGCAGGGCAACGACATCCATTTCGCGCCCGGGCAGTACAGCCCCGACACGCAGAGCGGCCAGAAAATCATCGGCCATGAGCTCGCCCACGTCGTTCAGCAGCGCCAAGGGCGCGTGCTGCCGACCGCACAGCTGAAGAGCGGGATGCGCCTGAACGACGATCCCGCCCTTGAAAAGGAAGCGGACGATCTTGGCGAGCGCGCTGCCGCGACGCCGGATCAAGCCGCGCCGACGATCCAACGGATGGCCGACCGCCCGACGCCCGGGCTGCCCGAGCATGTCGCCCCTTTTACGCCGGTACAGCATTCGTGAAAGCCGTCCTTTTACTTCGGAATCGACCCTGATCTGCCGCTTCAATCTTTCTTTTCCACTCGCCCATCGCTAAGGAGTCGTGCGTTCATGAGCTCATTTCAAGCCGCGTCCCGCTCCGCGGGACCCGCGACCTCGCAGGCCGCGCAGGCCAAGTCCGTCCCCTCGCGTTCGTCCGCCGCGCCGGCCGCCGCGACGCTTCAACGCATGCAATCGCCCGCGGGCATATTGCAGCTCCAGCGCGCTCTCGGCAACGCCGCCCTGATCCAGATGCTGACCGATCCGGCCAAGCTTCCCGCCTCGATGCCGTCTCCGAACGCTTCGAAGCAGACTTCGCTCGCCGGCGCGCATCTGCGCAGCTTCAAAAAGGAGCTTGACGCCAGCGGCGGCGAGTCGTTCGAGGTCGACGAGAGCACGATGGTCGGCGGCAAGATCAAGTATCGCGGCGAGCTGGACGTATACGAAGTGTACGACAAGACGGGCGGCTGGAAGCTCGCGAAGTTCGGCTCCGATTACGGCTTTATCCGCAAGGACAAAGTGAAGGCGCTAGGCGGCATCGCCGGCGCGCGCGACAAGCTGGCCGACATCAAGGCGCAGCAATCCGGAGCGGCGCTGTCCTCCATCGGTTCCAATCCCCAAGCTGAAGAAGGAACGGAAGAACGCGTCGAGACCGCGGATAACCTCAAAGAGCTCGGCACCCTCGTCCCAGGCACCAAATCCGAACAGCTCGAAGACGCGATCGACAATCTGAAGGGCGTCGAGGGCGCTGAGGACCAGAAGGAAGCGCTCGAAAACCAGAAGAGCCACCTGGACGTCGGCACCAATCCGCTCGAATTCGCCATGTCCGGCGTGAGCGGCCTCATCGCCATGAAAAAAACGATCGGCGCGATCAAAGATCCCGAGCAATCCAAAATGGACGTCGCCGAAGGCGTCATCGACACCGCTGCGTCCGGAACGAAGATGGTCGAAAGCGGCTCGGGCCTCATTAACGATGCGGGCGTCGTCCACGGCACGGGCGATATCGGCGACGCGGGCGCAGTCAGCGACTGGGCTGGCTCGGTCGGAGAAGCGATTGCCGCCATCAAGAGCGCGTTCAGCGTCGTCAAGGGCATCTACGAGATGTTCAAAAAGGGCATGAGCGACGAAGGACTGAGCAAGGACGAAGCGGTGGCCGGCACGCTGGACGCGTTGGAAAACAGCCTTCAAGCGGCTCAAGGCGTCCTGAAGACCGTCAAGGCGATCAAGGATATACTGGATATGGGTACCGCCGGCCTCGCCGCTGCCATTCCGGCCGTCGGCATCGCCATCAGCGGCATTTCCATTACGATCAAGACGTACAATGCGGTCAAGGCGACCGTATCCGCCATGAAGATGACGACGGCCAAGCGGGAGTTCAAGTCCGCTTACGGCGCCGGCGGCAAAAACAAGGATTACGTCACGGCGGGCAAAAAGCGCACCCTCGGCGGCGTTCACCTGTGGACGACGAACGCGGGCACCGACCCGGCCAAGCTCAAGCAGCGCAAGGACGAGCTGACCGCGCTTGGAACGGCGGCATCGCCGGACGAGGTGCAGGAGCTTAAGGATATTCAGGATTACGAGCTTGCCAAGGAAATGAAGTACATCAACCGCAAGCGACAGATTCGCGGCACGATCGAGATCGGGCTGGAGATGACCAACATCGCCGGCGATATCGCGACGCTCACGGGCGTTGGTGCGCAGGTCGGCATCCCGCTGAAGGCGGCCGCCGGAGGCGCCGGCGCGACGATGAAGGTGGCGCGTACGGTCAAGCAGATGGGCCGCGACCGCGCCGCCAAGCCGGGGGGCCTGGAGCGTCACCAAGGCCGTTTTCAACGCGGACAAGTCTTCCTCCGCCAAGCTGGCCAAGCGAATTCAGCACAGCAACCTGATATTGGAGATGGTCGCCGCGCTGCCTGAATACCGCCCAGGCGACGAGAGCATCCTCAAGCAATACAAGCGCGTCGAAAACTTCATCTCGGCGAGCGGCGTCTCGACGGCCGAGCTGTACCGCCTGAACGGCAACGTCGAAAAGCAGCGCGAGCTGCTCGTGGGTGGCATGAAACAGCGCTGATCGGGCGCCATGGCGGCCACTGGCCATTTAATCTGCAATAAACACCAATCGAGAGGGTGAGCTTATGGACAACTATTCGAATGCGCGCGACCTGGCGGAGCTCGGCTTTTTGCAGCAAGCGCTGGAGGAAGCCGGCCTGCCCTGCCGTCTGCTCGAACCGACCGGGGACGTGCCGATTCCCGCCCTCCTCGCCGCGCCCGACGCCGACGACGAGAGCGGCGAACGCTATTTGACTTTTACTTTCGTGCCGCTCGATGACGAGGATATCGGCGATATCCGCCTGCTGCAGATTTACACCGTCGTCGCGCCTGTCGTCGCATCGCAAGCTCGGGCAGGTCTGGCCGAGCTGCTCATGGCGGTCAACAGCCGTCTCCCGCTCGGACATTTCAGCCTGAATGACGCCGGGGGAGCTGTATTACCGCTACGTATGGGCCGTCGGCGCCGGGAACAAACTGCCTGAGCTCGACGCGCTTCATGTCATCGACCTTTTCCTCATGACGCTTGGCATGTTCGGACAGACGGCAGGCGAAGTGGCGTCGGGCAGCCGCCCCGCCGCCGAAGCGATCGCAGCCTTGGATTCTTAAGCGGGGCGCAGGATTGCCGGTTTCACGGCGAACAAAAAAGAGGGGCTAGTCTTGAACTAGACCCCTCTTTTTGCTGCGGACACCCGCAGTTCCATGCCTTCGGCGGCAAAGCGCGCCCATGCGGGCAAGCCATAATCCCGCCTAGCGTCGATATCGTGCGACATATGCGTGAACACGACTGACGGCGCTCCGACTTCCTCGGTCAGCTGCAGTCCTTCCTTGACGTCGTACAGGGAACGCGTCGACATCGGATAAGGCTCCTCGTAGAAGCTCGTGCCGAGAATCAGCAGCGACAAGCCGCGCAGCGGCTCCTTCTGCTCGTCCGACAGGTCGATCGAATCGGGACAATACGCGAACGATCCGCCGTCAGGATGGTCGAAGCGGTAGGCGTACGAATAGCCGTTTTTGCCGTGGTTCACCTTCCAGGCGCGGATCGCCCAGCTGCCGTAAAACAGGTCGCCAGCCTGCTCGAGCGGCCGATGAAGAAGCCGTCCGCCGATCCACGGATACCGGGTGGCCACGTCGTGCAGCACCTCGGCGGGCGCGAACAGCTCGGCCGTCATTTCCAGCCATCGGCAGGCGTCTGCCCATTCGGCAAGGCCCCCGATATGGTCGACATGCGCATGCGTCAGCAACGCTCGCTCCACACGCCTCGCCCCGAGCCGCTCCATCTGATGGCGCCAGTCCGGCCCGCAATCGACGAGGAGCGGCGCTTCTTCGCCCGTATTCAGCCAAATGGACGAACGTCGCCTGACGTTCAGGCCGCCGCCGCGCGCCTCCTCGCAGACTGCGCACTCGCAGTATACGCGAGGCGTGCCCAGGGAATCTCCGTTCCCCAGCACCTTGATGATCAAGTCCTGATGATGAGATGCGGACAACTCGCTTACCTTCTTTCTGTATGTCGCAGACTTATACAGCGGTTCCTCCGCGCTGCGCGGACCCGCTTAGATCGGCAGCAGCTCGACGCTGTCCATCGCCTCGAGACGCGAGACCATCGTCTCCCAGGCTTCCGGCTTGTTCGGCAGCGCGGCGTAATACCAGCGCAGAAAACCCGCCGCAAGCGATGCAGGCAGCGTAGTCAGCGCATCGTCCGCCGGCCGGAAGCAAAGGTCGAGACCTTCTACCGCCTTGCCCTCGTGATCCCAGGACGGGTGCACGTACGGGATATCGAGACGCTTGAAGCCGAGATGCGACAGCACCTCGCGCCTGACCGCGGGATGCATCGGACCGACAGGACCGGCGGCCTCCCCTTCGTCCAGCTGCGCCGGATCGTAAATCTCGGCGAACATGCCCAGCATCGGCACGCCGCTCTCCGCCTCCAGCCGCTTCAGGTGCGCCTCGCGCTGCACGAGCAAAAACCGGCCGATCCCGAGTCCCGGGCGCCCGACGATCGTAAAATCCGTCATCGCCACGGCGAATTCGGGCCGGTACCGGTATTCGGTCGCGCCGACCACCTCGCCGTCCAGCACGGCGACGAATACCTGGATCGTCGGATCCAGCAGCGGCTCGCGCCACAGCTCGAACGCCAGAACCTCTTCCGGCGGGAACACGCGCCCCATCAAATCATGCATCTTGAAAAAATACGGATCCTCGATCGATTCGATCTTGCGATATTCCAATGCCATGCTCGCTCCTCCTTATCCGGCCATAAAAAGGAGAAGACGGGGCGGCATGCATCCCCGTCTTCCCGTGCGATTGCCAGCTCTTGCAATCAAGCGTAAAGGAATCGAATCGTCTTGTAAAGTTTAATCTGTCACCTCGGGGACCGCCGCGACGACAAAAGCATGGCGCCCCGGACCGGTCCGGCGTTCATCCGCGGCCGAAGCGGCGCCTGGGCTAAGCTCCGGCAGGACGATCACGGCCGTCGCGCCTTCCGGAATTTCGATTTCGAGTTTGAGCGCGTCCCCTTCCTTCCTCCAATCGGAGACGATCTCGCCCTTTACCGTCTTCAACCGGGTCCGTACCCATTCGAGGCGCGATGACACGCGCGGACGGATGCGGATCGTTTCATAGCCGGGCGAGAGCGGCTCAATGCCGCCAAGACGCGTGTAAAAGGACGCGCCGATGCCGCCGAACATGGCGTGGTCGTGCGAGTGCATGCCGCCCTTTTCGTTCCACTGCTCCCACAGCGTCGTCGCCCCCTGCGCGATCTGAAAGCCGAATCCCGGATACTCGGGCTGCGTCAGCAGCTCCAGCGCCAGATCGATATGGCCGTGATCCGCGAGCACGTCCATCAAATAACGCGTGCCGTAAATGCCCGTGTCCAAACGCCGGCCCTTCGCCTCGATCGCGGCGATCAGCCCCTCGACCGCCATTCCGACGCGGGACGGCGGCACCATCCCGAACGTGAGCGGCATCAGCTGCGCGGTCTGCGAGCCGCTGCCGTAGATACCGTTGCCTCCATGGAAGCGTGACTCGAACGCGTCGACGAGACGGTCCGCAAGCGCCGAGAAGCGCAAAGCATCGTCCGCATGACCGCAAACGTCCGCCGCTTGGGATACGATGCGCGCGAAGCGCCAGTACAGCGCCGAATTCACGATCGCGACTTCATTGAAGTAATTTTCCCAGCCGTCGTCGTTCGGCGCGCACCAGTCCCCGAAGCCCTCTTCGACGATGCCGGCAGGCCACTTCGCGGCGAGCGTATCCACGTAAGCGGACATGCTTGGATAAGAAGTCTCCAGCGTCTCGCGATCTCCGTAGTACATGTACAAATACCAGGGCAGCGTCACCTTGTCTCCGCTCCAGTCGGGATTGCCGGCATCGTGGCGAATATCGCCGAGCCATTTGCGGTAATAGGACTGCATGCCGAAGTTGTGAATCGCGGCTTCCTCGACGACGGCCGAATCCATCAGGCACGGCGTTCGCTCGTCCCGCTGGCAGCAGTCGGTCGGGATGCTGTACAGATTGTTCAGGATGGACCATCGGAGATTGCTTTGGATACGGGTCACCGTCTCGTCCGAGCATTCGAACTCACCGGCTTCCGCGACGGCAGCATGCACCGGTACCGCGAACAGCTCCAGCAGCTCGGCATCCCCGGTCGCTTCGACATAGCGGAAGCCGTGATACGTGAAACGGGGCTCGTACGTCTCCCGCTCCATGCCGCCGCCCAAAATGTAGGTATCGGTCGCCTTCGCGTTGCGGTTCGTCCACGGGTCGATCGCGCAGTCCGCGCCGATGAGCTCGCTATAGCGTAGCGCGATCCGCGATCCGGCGGGTCCCCGGACGACCGCTCTCGCCCAGCCGGCGATATTTTGCCCGAAGTCGTAAACGGCGACGCCGTCTCGCGGACGCAGGACGCGAACCGGCTGCAGCGGCGCAAATGCCCGAACCGGCGGCTGCTCGCTTCGCGCAAGCTCGCCTTCGGGCGGCTCGGCGCGCGCCGCGCATATCCAGCCTTCGGCCGCGAATCCCGGCGAATCCCATCCCGGCTGCGCGAGACGGGCATCGAACGTCTCGCCGTCGTATATGTCGTTCGCGAGCAGCGGACTCGGCTTGGTCAACCAGCTCTCGTCAGTCGCTACCGTCAGCGTCGAACCGTCTTCGAGCGTCGCCGTCAGTTCCAAAGCGACCGCCTTGCTTCGTTTCCACTTCCAGCCCCAACGCGAATAATTCATATTATAGCCGTTGCCGAGCCACAGGCCGATCGCATTGGTCCCCTTCTTCAACATGCCGGTCACGTCGTAAACGTCATACAGCAGCCTGCGGTCGTAAGGCGAGTTCGCGGGCGTCAGCACGCGGGAATCGGGCTTGGCGCCGTTGACGCTAAGCTCGTACCAGCCGAGGGCATATACGCGAAGCTCCGCCCGGGCGACGGGCGAAGGCATGGCGAAGTCCTTGCGCAGCAGCGGGCTGTCGGGCGCGACGGGCGCCTCGCAGATGGCCAGGACATTCTCGTCCATCCGCAAGCCGCTCCCCGAACCGTCGATGCGTCCGCCGCCGAACTGAATCGCGGCGGGATCGTAAAACCGGTTGACGTACAGGATGCGTCCGTCCGGCGAGTAAACGCGCAAGTCCCGGCATACGGCAGACCCGCCCGTCTCTGTCTTGAATCCGATCGTGCCGGGCGTGCGCCCGGATTCGCTCGCAGAGAGGACGGTGCGTCCGCCTATGCAGACGGCGACCTCCTCCGCGCTTCGCTCAAGCCTGACCCCAATGGAGATTGCGCGGTTCGCGAGCTCTGGCGCCATGGCTTGCGCCAGCGGCTGCCGCGCCCCGTCCGCAAACGCGAACAACGTCACGCTGCCGGACGCGGCATCCAGCGCGCAGCCGCTGTATCGCGTTTCCGACTGAACGCCGAACAGCACCTCCAGCGTGCCGGACTCCGGAACAACGGTGAATTCGATCGCAAATTCGTTCCACGTTCGATGATCGGCGACCGGCGCGGCGATCCAAACCGCTTTTTCGAATGCGGTTCGGCTTGTTTGGTTAGACATGGCCGTGACCTCCCTGGTTGTTAGCATTCGGCGACTCAGCCGCTGTCGCTTCCGGCGCAAAGTCAGCCGGAACAGCCGGCGCATTCCATGCGCGAACCGTCAATCCGGCAAGCGCAGTCCCTTCCGGCGCTTCGTACGGAATGGTTACCTCCTCGCCGGGGCGCAGCCCGATCTCATTGTCCGCGAGGTAGCAGTCCCAATCGACCGGGAAACCTTCGATCGTCGCGCGAACCGCGGGCACGAGGCCCGTATTGCGGATGCGAATGATTCCTCCCCCGTCGTAACGTTCGGCCGACAGCGCAAGCGATGTCTTCGGAAGACGGCGCATCGGCGCGTCCGGCAGCCCTGCGTACAGCGCGAACGCCTCCTCGGCGGCCGCGCCCGGATACTCGTTGCCGTCATGCAGATGCGCTTGCTCGAACGCGATCAGGTCTTTCGTTTTCGGCTGCGCATTGAATTCGTACCACTGATCGGAGATCGCCGCGCCATCTTCGTCCTGGAGCCTTACCGCCAGCAAAAAAGGCGTCAGTCGCTCGGCCTCGCCGGGCAGCGCGAACGCGATCCGGCCCAGCTTAACCCGGCCGTTCGCCTCCAGCTCGACGTCATAGCGGCCCGACCATAGCTCGCATAGGCCGCTATCGTACAAGGTCGCGTCCGCCGCCGCGCCGCGCAACGCATCGCGCGTGTCGTTTGCCGCGTGAAGCTCCGCCACGAACGTCTCGCCCGCCCGCCAACCGCCGATCCGGTCATAGGTCGCGAACGCCGACCTTGGACTGCATGCTCGTTTCGCCTGATAGTAGGACAGTTTAGGCGTCCCGTAAAAATCGACGATGCCCCAGGAATGGCCGGGAAACAAATCCGTGAACTTGTAATACCAAAAGCCGGTCTTCCCCTCCGACGCGCCAGCACGCTGAATTTCAGCGGCAAAACGAATCGATTCGCCCTGCGCCGCCTGGGAATACGCGATATACGTGTCCAAATCCCGAATCGGCCCGTACGAGCCGTAACGCATGACTTTGATGACGTCCTTCAGCGAGAACTGATGGAAATGCGCCAGCCAGCCCCGGCTCTCCTCCGTCGGCGGCCAAGCGGACAGCGCCTCCTCGGGCACGAATCTGACGCAGCTCGACCGCGCGGGCATGCTCGGAACGCCGTATTCCCCGTAAAATACCGACGGCATCGCAAGCGTTGCCGCATCGAGGGGCTCCCCGCCATGATACACGTTCCAATTGTGCGCGCTCCCGCCCCACGGGTCGGTCCGGTGGAACGGCCTGTACGGATCGAGACCGCGGCAGCGGCGGCCGACCAGGTGCAGCGCCTCGTCCGCGCCGCCGTGCTCGCCGTTTTCGTTGCCGCCGCCCCACATGACGAGCGACGGATGGTTGCGCAGCCGCTTCACCGATCGGGTCACTTGCCGGTCGAGGACGCCAAGATCGGTATGCGGCGCATCCATCGGTCCCCAGCATAGCGGGAACTCCTGGTACACCAGGATGCCCGCCTCGTCGCACAACCGGTAGAACGCGTCTTCCTCCACGATGCCGCCGCCCCATGCGCGCAGCATCTGCACGTGTCCGCACCGCGCCAATCCGATCAGACGCGCGTACAGCGCCTCCCGCTGCTCGAGCATCGGATCCGGCCAGCACCAGTTCGCGCCCTTGATGAACATCGGCACGCCGTTGACGACGAACTGCCAGCGGTAATCGACTTCCGGGCGGGCGCCGGGTGCGGCGGCCATCTCGATCGTGCGCACGCCGAACGTCGTCTCCGTGCCGGCGGCGGCGATCGCGTTGGCTGCCCCTCCGCTATAAGGCGCCCCATTCACCGTCGCGCGGCCCCGTCCTTCCGCATCGGTCGCTGCGGCACGCTTGGCACCAAGCTTTAACCGGTAGAGCGGCTGTTCGCCGTACCCCGCAGGCCACCATATCGACGGGTTACGAAGCGTCACCTCGGTCTTATAACGGCTGCGTCCGTGCGGCGCTTCAACGTTGCTTACAAATCTGAAGCATTCAGCCTTGTCAGCGTCTCCCTTCTCTGCATGGCCCGCCCGCAAACGAATCTCGGCCTGGACCTCGAGCGGGACGGGCTCTTCGAGCGAGCTGTCTACGCTGTATGCGATCTCCAGCACGGCGCCTTCCGGACCGATCGACCGGGTCACGACATACGGCTGGGAGACCGCGACGTCGGGCTCGGCCACGAGCCATACGTCCTTCCAGATGCCGAGCGAGATCAGATGACCGTAGTGCCAGCCGAAGCCAGGGCTTCCTTTCATGATGCCGTTCCAAGACTCGGGCGCTTGATCGATGCGGACGACCAGCTCGTTCGGTCCGTCGAAGTCGACGAGCTGCGTGACGTCGAGGTCGGGGCCGCCGAACATGCCCGCGTGATGGCCGAGCGACATGCCGTTCAGGAACACGGTCCCTGAATAATCGATCCCCTCGAATCGCATCGTGAGCCGGCGCCCCCGCCAGTCGGCCGGCGCCTCGAAGCTGCGAGCGAACCACCAGTCGCTGCGCTCCGCCCGCGTCCGGCGGAACCAAACGGGCGTTTCCTTCGGCTGGCCGTAAGTCTCCAGCTCGTCGATCGTATTCGTGTCCCAATACGGATCCGCGAGCTCGCCAAGCCCGACGAGCGCGCGCTGCACCGTCGTCGGCACCGTCACCTCGCGCCAGCCGCTTCGATCTGCGCCCGGCGCGTACCATTTCTCCGCCATCCCGCGGCTTGCCTTGGCCTTCCGGCCGAACCAGCCGGTATTCGGCGCCGGATCGCCAGGGTCGGCGGGCTCGCTGTCTTGCATGCGCCAGCTGCCCGACAAAGAAATGCGCTCCGGCCCGTGGCCGTCAATCTCGCAGTCTCCTTCTCCATCGCCGTCGAGTACCTCCGCAGCCGACTTTCGCGCAGGCAAAGACGCCTCCGCCTCGCAGGCCGCGTCCCCATATAACGAGGATTTGCGGTACGCCTCGTCCTGCACGTCGTCCAAGTATCGTTCCGTCATGCCGTCCCGCTTCCCTTCCGAATTCGTTTTTCGAGCAAACAGGGAGCCGGCGCCTTTCGGCCCCCGGCTCCCTGTCAAGGCGGCTATGCCGCGCGCGGCGGCCTTTATTGCAGGCCGTGCTCCGCTCTCAGTCTTTGGACTTCGTCGTTGTAGAACTTCGTGAAGTCGTCCGCGCCCGCTTTCTTGAAGGCGTCGAGCGCTTCGGCTTTCGCTTTGTTGTAGGCCGCTTCGTCCTTCGCCAGAATGATCTTGGCCGCCTGGCGCGTGGCCAGCTCCTTGAGCGAAGCCTCTTTCTTTTTCCAGTCGTCCGTCAGCGTTACGCCCGGCACCGTGTTTTCCTTCAGCACTTGATCCTCGCTCATGTTGTCCATCCAGGTCGTAGCGGACACGAGCTTACCTTCTTTGATCAGCTTGCCGAATACTTCGCCCGAGTAGGAAGCGCCATAGTGCTGGGCGAAGTCCTTTTCAAGCGGCGTCGCGGCCTTGACGAGCGCCTCTTCGGTATTGAACAGGTTGAGCGGCTGGCCGTCCTGCGGATTGGCGACGTCGCCGCCGAGGCCGATGATGTTCAGGTCGAGCGACATGCCGGACGACTCGAGCGGAATGCCCCCCGTCGCCTTGAGCGCCAGCGAATCCTCGGTCAGCGTCGGCTTGCCGTCCGTCAGGTTCCAGTTCTGGCCTTCGACGCCGCTGTACATCGTTCTCGCGCCTTCGTAGGAATAAATGTAGTTCAGGAACTCCATCGCTTTCTCCGGATTTTTGGAGCTCTTGGAGATGCTGTACGATTTGTCCTGCCAGCCGAGCGGGCGAATCTCGCCCGTCCAGGCGTACTTGCCCGCAGGGATGACGATAAAGCCTTTGCCGTCGTTCGTATGCTGCGCGTTGAAGTCGCCCATCGCCCACGTAGCCGGTCCGACGACGATTTGGCCGGAAGTCGCCTTGGCCATATAATCGTTGTTTTTCATCGTCAGGCTGTCCGGATCGAGCAGGCCGCGCTGGTTGGCGTCGAAGTAGAACTTCATCGCCGTCCAGAAGTTGGACGTCTCGTCGGTCAGCGTGCTGATGAACTTGGTGCTGCCGGTCTCGTGCATCGTCAGGTCGCTCGTCACGCCGGCGATGTTGGTGAAAATGATCGGCGGAATCGTATACGGCCAGAGGCCCCAATCCTGCCACATCGAGACGCCGTATACTTTTTTGCCGTCGTCGGTCTTCGGATGCTTCTGCACGATCTGATCGACGACGTTCAGCAGGTCGTCCATCGTCTTGACCTCGGGCGCGCCGGCTTCCTTGTACCAATCCCAGCGAATCGTCGGGCCGATCGTGATCGGACGGACGAACTTGCCCGACTTCGCCTGAACTTGCGGCGGCAGGAAGTAGAGCTTGCCCGTGCCGTTGCTCCAGTTTTTCTTGCTGAAGTCGACGACGGTCGGGATGTTCGCGGTAATGTCCTTGCCGTGATCGGCGAGCAGGTCGTCCATCGGGACGATCAAGTTGCCTTCGATCAGCTGCTTCTGGTATTTGTTGACGTCAGAGCGGACGATGTCGGGCAGGTCACCGCTGGCCAGCATGACGTTGAATTTGTTTTCGTCGGCTTCGACGTATTCGATCTTGACCCCGATCTTGTCGGCGATCGCTTTGGCGACCGGGCTTTCGTTGTACTTGTTCCATTTGGTGCCCGGCTCCATGACCAGCACGCGGAGCGTGACCAGATCCTTGGCTGCTTCACTCGATGCGCTGGGACTTGCCGCGGCCGAGCTTGCGCCTGCGCTTGCCGACGCGGTCGCGGAAGGCGAAGCGCTGTTGCCGTTATTGCCGTTGTTGCCGCCGGAACAGGCGGACAGCAGAAGCGAAGTCGTCGCCAGCATCATGGCCCCCAGCTTAAGGGTAGCTTTCTTTCTCATTGTAACCCTCCTATGAATGGTCGAGATTTATAATTATCGGCGATAAAGCCGGATAATCCAAGCTTGTCTTTTTAGGGTTGGAAGGCATTGCGCCCCGGTCAGCCTTTGACCGCGCCCATCATGATGCCTTTGACGAAATAGCGCTGCAGCATCGGGTACACGAGCACGATCGGCAGCGTCACGAGCATCGTGATCGCCATCCGGATCGACTGCGGCGTCAGCGTCCGGACCAGGTCGCCGCGGTTCAGCTGCTCCGTCGTCGCATTGGACAGGTTGCTCGATTGATTCAGGAAGTTGTAGAGCACGAGCTGAAGCGTTTGCAGCTTCGGGTTTTCGACGAGAAAGTAGTTGTCGAACCATGTATTCCACTGCCCGACGGCGGCGAACACGGCGATCGTCGCGATGATCGGCATCGACAGCGGAAAAATGATGCTCGTGTAGATCTTGAAGTAGCCCGCGCCGTCGATCTTGGCCGATTCCTCGAGCGAGGCCGGCAGCTGTTCGATAAACGTCTTGATCAGGATGACGTTAAACCCCGCCAGCGCGGTCGGCAGCACGTACAGCAGGAAGCTGTTTTGCAGGCCGTACGTTTTCATCGTCAGGTACCAGGGAATGAAGCCCGCGTTGAAGTACATCGTGACGAGGACGAACCGGTAGATCGTTTTGCGAAAAGGAAGCTCTTCCTTCGTGATCAGATAGGCGAAGAACGAGCAGCAGAAAACGGTAATGAGCGTGCCGACGACGGTCCGCGACAGCGAGACGATGGCGGCGTCCATAATGCCCGGCAGCTTCACCGTGGTCTGGTAAGCCTCCAGGGAAAAGCCCGCCGGCCAGAAGGTGACGCCCTTCTGCGCTTCGATCGAATCGCTGATCGAATAGATGAAGATGTAGTAAAAGGGATAAATGGTGCCGAGCACGAGCAGCGTCAGAATCAAATAGTTGAAAAAGTTGAACGTCAGATCCTTGTAGTCGATCGGCCGCCTTCGCCGCTCCGGCTTCGAAGCGACGGCCGCCGGCTTGGATGCGGTGTGCGTATTCATGAGGAAGCTCCTTTCCGGTCAGACGATCCCTTGGCCGCGGAATTTTTTTGGACAGCAGGTTGACGGTGAACAGCAGCACGATGCTGATGATCGACTTGAACATCCCTACGGCCGTCGAGTACGAGTAGTCGCCCGTGACCAGCCCGAGCCGGTAGACGTACAGGTCGAGCACCTCGATGCGGTCCGCGACCATCACGTTGCTGAATACGAGGTATTGCTCGAAGCCGGCGGATAGCAGGTTGCTGATGGAGAGCAGCAGCAGCACGATAAACGTCGGCATGATGCTCGGCAGCGTGATGTGCCAGATCGTGCGCCGTCTGCCCGCGCCGTCGACCTTGGCGGCGTCGTACTGTTCGCTGTCGATGCTGACGATGGCGGCCAGATAGATGATCGCGCTCCAACCGACGGATTTCCACAGGAGCAGCAGCGTCTGCACCGTCCACACGCGTTCGTAGTTGCCGAGCACGTCGACGGGCGCGCCGCCGAGTCCGAGTTTCATCAGGAACGTGTTGACCGCCCCCCTCCGTGCTGAACATGCTGAACGCCAGCGCGTATACGATGATCCAGCTGATGTAGTGCGGCAGCGTGGAGACGGTCTGCACGAGCCGCTTGAACCAGCCGCTGCGCACTTCGGATACCATGATGGCGAACAGCATCGGGATCGGCGCGGTCAGGATCGAGAGAAAGCTCAGCGCCAGCGTGTTCATCAGCACTGGCCCCATCCGGGGATCGCTGAACATCTCTCGGAACCGGTCGAGTCCGGAAAATGGCGTTTTGGATAGCGGGATGCCGGGGTGATAGTCGAAAAAGGCGTAAATCCAGCCGAACAGCGGCACATAGCTGAAAGCGAAGGCGATCAGGACGAACGGCAGCGCCGCAAGCAGCAGCTTGTATCCGTCCTTTCGCCGGTGGCTCGATTTGAAGCGCCGCTTTTTGCCGGTCTGACTCGCGGTCGTGATTTCCATAGCGGTTCTCCTTTGCTCCAGTAATCTCTCTCTTGTGATGTCCTCATTATAGGAGGCTTCGGAACCGGGTCGAATGAAGGATCTCTCGATCTCGTTGAAATATATAGAGGCGCGCAGTCGGGCGGATTGAACGATTTTGCGGCGGGTTGAACAAAAGCATGGAGGCGGATTAGTAGATTCGGAGCCTGAAACCGCAAACATGCGGTTACAGCCCTGGGCAAGGTAGTTTTGGTGTCTGGAGCCGCAGTTTTTGCTGTACGGCGCGGGGATGGCGCTTAGCGAGCGTGCAGGATGCGAGAAATTCACCGCTACAGCGGGCCAATTCGGCGGATCGCGGGCTGTTAGCGAGGTTTGCGCGGTTCGAGCGACCTCTTACTCTGGTAGGTGAATGCACAAAGCCACCTTGGCCACCGGGTACGCCGGCGTGCCAAAGCGGCTCGTTTGCTTGAGCTGTTAAAGTCTCGTTATTATGATCTTTCCTTAACTTACTTCGACACTTGCACGATCAGCGTGTCGCCAGTCGTCGTGCCGGCCGCGTTGGACAGCTCGGCACGGTATTCATAGCTGCCTGGCGTCCTGCCCGAGATCGCCGTCGTCGCCGCTTCCGCCGACGGGGTGCCGACGGTCAATTGCTGGGTATCGATCAACGTGCCGTTTTCGTACAGACGATACGTCCCTCCGTTCGTTCCCCACCACATGTTCATCGACACGTCGTAGCTGCCGTCGCCGTCCCAGTTATTCGCGGAGAGCACCGGCTTGCCCGGCTTCGCGTCCTTGACGACGACGGCAAGGGTTTCGCTTGACGTCGTCCCCTTGGCATTGATCAGCTCGGCCCGGTAACGGTAAGTGCCGTCCGCGCGTCCCGAGAGCTGCGTATAAGCCGTCTGCGCCGCCGGCGACGCGCTCGCGAGCCGCTGCGTATCGATCAGCGTGTCGTTCTCGTACAGCTTGTAGACGGTTCCGTTCTCGCCGTACCACAGGTTCATCGAGATCTTGTAATCCCCGTCGAGCAGCCCGGTGTCGTAGCCGTTGTCGCTGGACAGCACCGGCACGCCCGGCTTCGCCGCCGCCGGCGGTTCGGCCGCCAGACCCTCGCGCGCCGTCGTCAGCACGGAGAGCGCTGCGTCGATTTGCTTCTGCGTCGAAGATTCGTCAGCGAGCGCCGCGGCTGCCGAGTTCAGCGCCGTCTGCAGCGCGGACCAGCTGCTTGCCGTATAGGCGGCTTCGTTCAAGCCTTCGGCCGCAATCGCCTCATACTTGGCCTGCAGCTGCGTCCGGTCCGCGGGCGGCACGGCTTGCAGCACGACGATCCCGTCCAAAAACGCCGTATTGTCGCCCGAGGCGTTCGTCGTGACGAAGCGAATCGCGTGATTGCCGGCGGCTCCTGCGAAAATCGGCGTCTCGAACGCCGCGAAGCCTGTCTTGTTCGCCGGCGAGAAGGAGGCCAGCAGTGTCGTATCGTAATACACGTCGAAGGCGACTTGCCCGCCGAAGTCCCGTCGCGCGGCCTGGAAGGCGAGCTTATAGGTGCCTCCCGCGAAGCGGATCGTCTGCGACAGCTCGCCTTGCGAGCCGTTTTTGGACGTGAGCAGCGCGGTCTGCGTTCCGTCCGGCGCGGTCGGCGCGCCGAATACGGAACCGTTTTTCTGCACGCCCGCGAGTCCGTTAAAGGTCCAATCGTACGTCATCGGTCCGACGCGGTAGCTCGTGACGGCAGGCGACTCGAAGCCGCCGTTCGCGAGCGCAGGCACGAACGACTCAAGTCCCTCGCGCGCCGCGATCAGCGCCGACAAAGCCGCATCCGTGTCGGCTTGCGTCGCATACGCGTCTGCCAACACGACATCAGCCGCCCCCAGCGCATTTTGCAGCGCCGTCCAGCTGGCATCCGTGTAGTTGGCCGCCTGCAGGTTTTCCGACGCAATCTCGCTCTTCTTGCTGGCGAGCGCTGTCTGGTCGGCGACCTCCTCGACCAGGATCAACCTGACGTCGTCGATGAACGCCGTATTGTCCCCGGTCGTCGTCGTCGCGGCGAACTTGATCGTATGGCTGCCGGTCGTCGCGACCTCGAAGCCGCCGGTCTTAAACGCCTTGAAGTCCTGCGACGTCGGCGAATAGGAGCCGATAACCGCATTGTCATAATAGACGTCAAAGCTCTGCTGGCCGCCGTAGCCGCGGCGCGCAGCTTGGAAGGACAATTTATAGCGGCCCGCGGGGAAGCCGAGCGTCTGCTTGATCTCGCCCGCAAGTCCCCCCGTTCGTCTGAATCAGCGCGGTCTGAACGCCTTCCGGCGCGTCCTTCGCCCCGAACGCCGAGCCGTTCTTCTGGATGCCGGACCGGTTGTTGAACGACCAGCCGTCCGCGAAGGCGCCCGCCTTCACGCCGCTCGCCGCCGTGACCGCCGGCGATTCGAAGCCCGCGTTGAGCAGCGCCGCCGGCTCCGGCGGCTTCGGCGGGCCGATCTCGACTGCGTCGATAAAGGCGGTATTGTCGCCCGTATGCGAGGTGGCCTGGAACTTGATCTTATGCTTGCCGCCTGTCGTTTCAAAGCTGTCGGTGCGGAACGTCGTGTAAGAGCCCGAGGGCGCGAAGCTGCCGATCAATTCATCGTCGAAGTAAACGCCGAACGTCTGCTGCCCGCCGAAGCTCGTTCGGTTGGCGGCTTTAAAGGAAACCTGGTATTCGCCGGGCTTGAAGTTGATCTCCTGGTAGAAGTTTCCGTCGATGCCGCCGTCGGTTTTCAGGTACATGCTCTGCAATCCTTGCGGCGCGGGCGGCGGCGCGAACGCGCTCGTATTGCTGTGCACGCCCGTATGGTCGCTGAACACCCAGCCGTTCGTGAACGGTCCGTTCCGGTAGCTCGCTACCGCCGGCTTTTCGAAGCCGGCATTGTAAAACGTGACCAGCGGCAGTTCGTCCGGCACATCCGCGCTGTAATAGCAGCGCTTGACCGCGCCAGGGTTCGGATCGCCGAAAACCGCGACCGTGCAATCCGTGCCGTTCGTCGCCACTTTGTAGTTGAAGAGACCGTCCGCCCCGTACGCGACGATGCCCTCGCCTTCGTAGTAGCACTCGCCGCCTTCGTAAGCGCAGAACTGATAGCCGTCCGGGGCAACGCTCACGTCGAGAATGCGGTAGAACGCCGAAGTCGTGCCCGACGGTTCAAGTCCGGCCTTAAAGGCCCTGGCTTTGAAAAGCTGCGTCGTGGACGTTTTCAAAATGACCGGCCGTTCGTACAGCGGCGAAGCCGCGGTCGGCGCGCTGCCGTCGATCGTATAGCGGATCTCGGCGCCCGGCGTTCCCGTCGTGACCGTCACCGCCTCCGAAGAATCGTATACGCCGTAAGGCAAACTTAGCACGGGCGCGTCTACGCGCGTCGCCATGGACCGTGGCGTCACCGTGATGCTAGCGATATTGTAGCCGTCCGGATCCGCCTGGCTGACCGCCTTGATCGCCACCTGGCGCTCCGTGTCCACGTCGGGTGCCGTATACAAGCCGTTCGCGTCGATCGTGCCGTTGCCGGCTCCGATGACGCTCCAGTTTACGCCGCCCGCGTTGTCGATGACGTCCGCGGACAGCTGCAGCGTATCGCCGCCCGTCACCTTGGCTTCGACCGGCGTCAGCTCGACCTGCGTCTGCGACGCTTCGGTCGTATAGATCGCGAAGTTGTAGTCGGCGCCGACGTTCTCGTCGCGGAACGCATCCGTGGCGGCAAAGCTGCCCGAAGCAGGAGGCAGCAGCGCGTTGCCGTCTCTGGCCACCGCATCGCTATACGCGTGCTTTACGAACGTCTTGCCGATCGCGGCGCCGCCGAAGTCGAACGTGATGTCCTTCGGCGCGCCCGCTTTGCTCTCGACGAGGATCGCATAGTCGCCGCCGTCCGTCTTGAAGGCGGCCGCGCGCACGTCCGGCGAGCTCGACAGCGCCTCGACGACGTCGCTGTGCGCGGGGACGTACCGATTGAGAAGTCCGGCCGAATAGAACGTCCGCTTCGCCGTCAGCCCCTGCACGACCGAATCCCACATCGTGTAGTTGCCGTTGACGTCGCCGAGCGGGTCGGTGCTCCAGACGCCGTTCAGCTGCCAGACGAGCGCCGATTGTAGCCCTTCGTTTGCGCCGCGAATGACGTAGTTGGCAAAGCCCGAGTTCCAGCCGCTGGCGTCGTCCGCCGACCAGCCAAACTCCGTCATCTGAACCTTCTTCGGTCCGACCGCCGCCTTGCGGGCCGCGATCTCGGCGCCCAGGCTCTCGTACGACGCGCCGTACATGTGAAAGCTGTAGCCGTCGATATGCGCGTCCGCCAGCGTATGCAACGCGGTCGTCCAGTCCGTGGCGCTCGTCTCTTCCGGCGCCCAGATGCCGATCCGGTCGCGCAAGCCGTCCGCCGCGAGGCGCTGGCTGACCTTCGTGACGATGTTGGCGTAGTACTGCTGCTGATTCGCTTTGTCGCCGCCGGTCTCGAAATCCCAGCTGCCGTTCGGTTCGTTGTAAAACGTCAGATACTTGATATTGTCGTAGCCGCGTTCGTCGATGAGCGCCTGGAGGGTATTCGATGCCGATTCGGCGAAGTCGTCGACGTCCGCCGGCGCGCTCGTCCACGGATCGACGCCCGGCAAGCCGAACCAGTCATGAATTTCCTCGCCGTTTTTCCACCCGAAGTTGAGCTCGATCTCGGTGCCCGCCGCCTTGAGCGCGTCCAGGTACGGATAGACGGCCTCCATCTCCTCGCTGTCGAAGTCGTAGACGCCCTTCTCCTTTTCCACCCAATCGACCTGGAACCAAAGCCTCGCGACCTTCGGCTTGATCGTGCCGATCCGCTTCTTGTCGATCTCCCATTCGGGCCCGTCGTAGCCGTAGCTTGCCGACTTCGGCATTAGCGCGAGCGGCATGACGTTCACGCCGACGCCGAGAAAATCGTCGTTGATGACGTTGCCGGTATCGATGCTCACCGTGACGCTCTCGGCCGCCGCGGTTTCCTCCGCAACGGCGCTTCCCGTGCCCGCGCCGGCCGGCAGCAGGGCGGATAGCAGCAGCGTTGCGGCTCCAAGCGCGCCAAACCTGGATTTCCTGATCATCATCCTCAGAATCGCTCCTTTAAAGGGTGTGTATGAACGGTAACCGCTTACAACTCGTGCCGCCCGATCACCTCCGCTACTCGACGTTGGCCTGGTTGCGCTTGCCGGCTCCCCGACTTTTTCAACATAATCGCTTCGCATGCCGGTTCATATGAACGATCTCGCGATCCGCTTGAAAAAACGGCATAAACGCAGCCGGCGCAGGTTGAACGATTTTTAAATTCGTTCAAGTCCCTGCATTAAAAGCAAATGACCCCGCCCGGATGGGCGAGATCATTCATTGGCTTAATCCTTCTTTTGGGACTGAAGGGAAGGCAAGCGGACGACGACCTCCGCCCCTTTGTCGCGCGGGACGAACCGCAAGCCGTATCGATCGCCGAAGTAGAGACGGATCCGCTTGTTCACGTTGCGAAGCCCGATGCCGCTGCCGCCGCCCGCCGATTCGTAAGCTTCGCCCGTTTCGAATCTCCGATTGAGCTCCTCCAGCAGGTCCTGCGGGATGCCGGTGCCCGAATCGCTGACGACGATCCGCAGCTCGCCCCCGTCCGACTCGGCGTGAATGGAAATAAAAATTTCTTGCTCTTCCTCCCGTTGGCCGGACGCGATCGAATTTTCCACGAGCGGCTGCAGGATGAAACGGGGTACGAGGCACGAGGCCGTCGTCTCGTCGACGTCGATGTCGAACTGGACGCTGTCGTTGAACCGCATGTTGATGATGCCGATATAGTGCGTCAAGTAGGCCAGCTCGTCGCGCAGCTCGCACATCGGATCCTTGTTCGAGAATACCGGGCGGAGCAGGTTGCCCAGCGCCACGATGCTGCGTTCAATATCGTCCGTCTTCTTCATGTTCGCCATCCAGCGGACCATATTCAGCGTGTTGTACAGAAAATGCGGGTTGATCTGGTATTGCAGCGATTCGATCTCCGTCTCCCGCTTCTGCTCCTGCATGCTGTTGTTTTTGTCGATCAGCTCCACGATGCTGAGCGACATCTCGTTGAACCGCCGGATGACCGTCCCGAGCTCGTTGTCAGGCACGCGGTCGAAGGTGACGCCCAGCTCCCCCCGGCTCATGTCCTTCATTTTGCCCGACAGCACCTGCAGCGGGTTCATGATCTTGCGAAGCCAAACGTAAGAGAGCGCGAACATGATGAGGAGGCTGACGATAAAAAAAGAGCGCGACGGCCCGCTGCATTTTGTAAATCTGGTCGGCGTACAGCCCGAGCGGGACTTCCTTCAAAATGTACCAATCCGCATCCTGCAGCTTGTAATAGACCGTCTGGACGCTGCCTCCCTTTTCGTCGCGGCTGCCGTAAGCGGGAGCGCCCTCCTTTTGCGGCACGAACGGGCTGGCCGATCCGATCTTCTCCTTGTTGTTGCTGGAGACGATGACGCCGTCTTTGTCCGCGATGAACATGTCCCCGTCCTCGGGCCTGAGATCCGACGCGTACATGGAGGCGAGATAGCGCTCGTCGATGTTGAAAATCAGCGTGCCGCTCGTCCGCGGCTCGTAAATGCTGCGTACGCCGCGCAGCATGCTGACCAGCGTGGCGTCGTTCGGACCCGTCTTGTAAGGGTTGTAATACGATTCCTTCACGTTGCCCTGCACGATGAGCTTCGGGAATTCGCGTTGGGAGCGCAAGTAGGCGTCGGACTTGAAAAAAAGCCGCACCCACTCCTCCTCCGTCTGCACGAGCGTCTGCCCCGCATTGCCGCCGACGACGCCCTGCTGTTCCGCGGTTAGGTAGATCGAGTGGATGTAGTTGTAGTTAAAAATAAACGTCTCGATGCGGTTTTGCAGCAGGTTCTGATAGTTCACGAAGTCGACGTTGCGCTTGTCGGAGATATTCTGGAGCAAGTACTGAATCTGCTCGTCAACCCAGAACAGGTTGGACAGCCGATCCACTTCGCTGACGACGCCGTGGACGTTGTGATCGACCTGTTGGAACTGCTGAAGCAGCAGGCGTTCGTTTTGCGCCCGAATCTGGTTCAGCATAAAGGAATACACATAGTACGTGCCGGCGGACAGCACGAGCACGCTGATGAGCATGTACGACAGCACGAGCTGCGAGCGAAGGCTCCGGAAGGCGTGCGGCAGCTTCATTCGGCGGCCGCCTGGCCGCTCGTCCGCTGCCTGCGGTAATCGTTCGGGTTCAATCCCGTCACTTTTTTAAAAACCTTGCTGAAGTACGTATACTCCGGCGAAAAACCGACCTCGACCGCGATATCGTAGGACTTCATCTGCGTAGCCGCCATCAGCTCCTTGGCCCGTTCGATCCGGTACCGGTTCAGGTAATCGATAAACGTAATCTGCAGCTCCTTTTTGAACAAAAAGCTCAAATAGCTGAAGCTGAGGTTCACGTGATCGGCGACGGCCTGCAGGCTGATATTTTCTTTGTAGTGCTGCTTGATGTATTGAATCGCTTTGGTGATGTCGCTGCTCATATGCAGGCGGTTGCGCGTCTCTTCGACGATTTCCGCGAAAAAAACCGATACGCAATCGAGCATCTCGGGCAGCGAATCCGCCTCCTCGAGCTGTCCCGTGACGTTCATGAGCAGCGTCTTTTCATTTTGTCCGTCATTGTACAGACTCGTGCCTACCCATTGGAGAAAATGAAAAAGAAGCGACTCGATCGTCTTGCGGTCCTCGGACAAGGACGTCTCGAGCGACTGCAGGTATGCCTCGTATTCCTTCTGCTTGATCGGGGACAGCAGCGCGCGCAGCGGCGCGGCTTCCCGAAGGCGGCCGATGCGCGCGCGCACGCCGGCCAGATCGGGCGGTTGACCGACGCGGTGAAGCTGGCCGGTGCCGGTCAAAAATTTATGTCTCAGCGCCTTGCCGGCATCGGCATATAGCGCCGGCAGGTTTTTGTAGCCGCTTCGGATGCCGCTCACGCCGAACGACGCCGACGCGCCGAAGTAGGTCGAGATCGCCTCCTGAATGCTGCCGAGCATCGCATGCGATTCCTGCTGGATCGCTTGCTCGGACGCTATGTCCTCGAAAGACAACAGAATCAGGTAATGCTTGTCGTCGATGCAGAACGCTTCGCCGCGGCGCGCGGCGGACGCGATCTCCCCGAGCACGTTCAGCAGCGTCATCTTGATCAGATGTCCGTGCTCGTCCTTGAACTTCTCCTGCATCCGCGCGAAGCGGTCGAGCTCCATCTTGCAGGCGACGAGCCGGACCGGCTGGAGGCGCAAGCCGTGCTGGACGACGAAGCGTTCGAATTCATCGGCCGAGAAAATGTTGTAAAACAGAAAATCCTTGAGCATCTTCTCCTTCACCAGATCCAGGTTGGAGGGGTGCGGCTTGCCTTCGCCCGGCTGGCCGCGCGCGCGCTGTTCGTCCAGGCTGCGGCGCACGCCCTCCAGGACGCCGCCGATCTCCGCCTCGGTCATCGTGAGCTTCAATATATAATTGGAGACGCCAAGCGACATGGCCCGTCGCGCCAGATCGAACTCCTCAAGACAGGAAAGCACGACGATGCGCGTCTCCTTGTCGGCCTCGCGGATCCGTTCGATCAGCTCCATGCCGTCCATCCGCGGCATCCGGATATCGGTAATGACGATATCGGGCTTTTCCTTCGCATAGTAGTCCCAAGCCGCCTGTCCGTCCGGCAGATCGGCCGCGACCTCCATGCCGTATTTGCTCCAGTCGACGGAGCTCTTAAGTCCGACGCGGACGAGCATCTCGTCCTCGACGATCATCACCTTGTACATCGCGGCATCCCTCCGATCCGAGCGGCTCTCCTTCGTTTGACCTCGACTATAACCGATTCGCTTTCCGCGGACAAGCATCCGGGCCATACGCACGATATCGAGATTCGAGTGTTTTCATCATAAGACGAAGAAGGCGGCCGGAGGTTGAACGATTTTACGATTTCCTTGATTTCGCCCAAGCGACGAAAGGCCGGCGAATCGAAACCGCGCCAGCCTTCATTTTATACGAGCGAGTAAATCCAGTAATAAAATTCGTTCCAGGCTCTGTTTTCGCCCTCCTGCTCGAAAACAAGCCGCACCGTAATATCCGTCTTGCCCGCCGTATATCTGGAAGGAATCTCGAATTCATCCTCCAGCCAGCGCTTGTACGGGTTGCGGTCGGCGAAGTACCAGCTGCGAGATTCGACGCGCTCGCCGTCGACGAATACGCGCGCCCGCTGCCGGCCCGTGATCTGGTCTGACCTGCGGCGCAGCCGGACGCCGACGTTGCGCGGATCGATCGCGACCGTGAACTCGCTGTAGCCTTCGGTCTCTCTGCCCAAATCCTTCAGCAGGCGACGCGTGCCGTCCTCATAGCCGCTCTCCAGCGTATAGCTGCCGCGTCCGCCGATTGCCGCGTAACCGTGCGCTTCCTCGGAGCCCCGGTCCCCGACGTCGAGCTCGTCGGTGAGCAGCATGCCGGGCGAATTTACGCCGTAGTAGAACAAAATGCCCGAATGCCGCAAATATTGATTGTTATAATCTCCCGACTCGATGCCGAACACGAGCTTTTCCCTGAATGGATAGCAATCGCCCGCGCACAGCCGCACCATCGACCAGGGGTTGTCCGGCAGCCCGTCGTACCCGCTCGAGGGATTCGTCTCCGGCGGGGTCGGGAAGCCCCAGCCGTAGCAGACGTAGCTCTCCGAGCCGTCGCTCTCGACCTGCGGCGTCGCGATGCCGTCGATGAAGACGCGAACGTCGCCTTCGCAGCTGACGATGCCGGGCTTGCGGGCAAGCGCCGTGACCTGCGCGGCGACCATATGCCCTTTTCCTTCGATCCGCCCGATGACGGCATCCGCTCCGCGCGTCGCCTCGGATTCACGGTAGGACGAGGAACGATAGTAGCCCGCGCGGCCTTCCGGGTATCTCGAGAGGGAGGCTTCCTCAGTCATGCAACGGATGTCCCACCTGGCGATTCGCAGCGTCTCTGCGCTCTTGTTGACGAGCTCGACCTTTGCGCCCCGCCAGAACGGCATCGGGAAATAGTTGTACGAAACGCCGTCCGCGCGAGTGCCGTGAGAGAGCACGCCGATCGCGTTGACGCCGAGCTCGTTGCCGAAAAAGGCGCCGAGCGGGCAATCTACGTCGGGCCTCTCATGGCCGTCCCACGTCGCTCGGATCCATAGATCGTTCGCGCGGATGCCTGGCGTCTCTGCCAGCATCGAGACGATGCAGCCCGCCCCCCTGCGCCTCGAAGACGACGGCCGATTCCCCCGCCGATATCGTCAGATCCCGTCGCACGGTCGCAGCGGACGCGATGTCCGGCTTCGGATCTTCGCCGACGCGCGACCACGGGCCAAGGACGCGTTCGTACGATTCGTTTCCGGTAAACGTAGTGAGCTCGTCATCGGGTTCGGCGTACGAATGATAGACGACATGTCCCCATCCGCCGTCGCCTTTGTTCGCGCCTTTCAAGCGAAGATCGGTCGTAATTTTGCACGAACTCGCATACGGCATCGGCACGAAGCTGCGCACGACGCGGATCGGGCCGCGACCGCCTTCTTCCGGCCCGAGATACGCGCCTGCGAGCGGCGCGACGAACGGCGCTTTCGATCCGAATTCGGAATGCCTGATTTCAAACCGGGGCAAAGCCTCTCCGTCGAAGTAAAATCGAAACGTCGGCTCCGGGCTGTCCGGATACCGGTGCTGCACGAAGTTGTAAATGCAGCCCGGACCGTCGACGTCGAAGATCACGTACTCGTTGGCGTCCTTGTACAATAGCCAGTCCCAATCCGCGTTGTAGCCTTGTTTGTCGATGCTGCCTTCGTAGTGGACCTGAACGCCGTCCCGCAGCAGGGGCAGCAGATCGAATCGCTCCAGGCTGGCAAGACCCTTCGGCGGCTTAATATCTTTGTTCATGAATCGGTCTCCTCCGCGTCTGCACGTAATGGGCATACGGCTCCGCTGCCGCTGCGCCTTCCCCTATATTAGTGTTTTTCGCGGGGGGAACGGCTTGAAGGATTTCGGGAATTTTTTGCTATTTAACGCAAGTCCCAGCCTGGCGCGCGAGAAAAAACACCTTCCCGCAAGAAGGTGTCTCGAAGGCTTGTACGCGAGCGGCGCAATCTAAACGATAAACGGATTGCGCCACTCCATGAGCGCCGCGTTGCCGCGCGACTCTTCGTCGTCAAGGTAGCCGTGCGCGACGCCGACCGGGATCCGTCCGCACCGGATCAGGAAGGAGACGACCGGATCCCGAAGCCGCCCCAACTTCACTTCCTCCAGGTACTGCTCGGGCGTCATTCGATCCGCGTGATTGTGATAGCCGGGCATACGTCCGCCGCTCAGCAACCGACGGCAGCCGAGATGAACGACCGTCTCGTGCATCGACTGGATGAGCCATTTGCCGAGTCCGAGCGAACGATAGGCCGGCCTGACGCAAAGATCGACGACATAAAGGGTATCTCCGTCCGGCTCGTGATTGCGAATGTAGCCGTTATCCGTCGCCTCCGCCCAGATGTGCCCGTCGCCGTGCGCGAGCGTGCGCCTGAGCGCCGTCATCGAGCCTGCGATCAGGCCGTCTACGGCAACGCAGAGCGCGCCTGCGGGAAATCGTCTCACATGCTCCTCGAGCTGCGCTTCGTTCCACCACAATTCGGGCGGGTACGGCGGCGGGAAGCTTTCTGCTTGAACCTCGATCAACGCCCTGAAGTCATCCCGCGTATAGGGCCGAATCTCGGCCTCGGCCGTCCGGCTCCCGTCCGATACGATGATGCGTTTGCGCATGTCGATCCTCCATTCTTACTGCTGCTGCCAATCCGTATACAGATCGACCCTGCGGTCCCGCCAGGTCGTGACGGAGCCCGCTTCGCGGACTTCGTCCAGCAGCGACAGGTCGAGATCCGCCGTGATCAGCATATCCGCGTTCATATCCCCTTCGCTAAGAATGCCTCCCGGCGGAAAAGGAATATCGTTCGGCGCGATGACGGCGGCCTGTCCGTAGTTCGCGCGCATGAAGTCGACGCGGGTCAGCGAGCCGACCGTTCCCGTCGTCACGACGTAGATTTGATTTTCCACGGTTCTGGCATGACAGCAGTACCGCACCCGGTGAAAGCCGTGCCGGTCGTCGGTGCAGGACGGGCAAAAAATGACGTTCGCGCCTTTGGCGCGCACCATCCGCACGATCTCCGGAAATTCGATGTCGTAACAAGTGAGCAGGCCGATCTTGCCGAACGGCGTGTCGATCACCTCGACGCCGTCGCCGGGCTGCACGTTCCAAGCTTGCACCTCCGACGGCGTAATATGAAGCTTGTCCTGCATATGCCAACTGCCGTCCGGCTTGAACAGAAACGCCGTATTGCGGAGACCTTCTTCCCGCCTCGTCACGTGCGTTCCCGCGAACAAGTACATGCCGTACTGCCGCGCGAGGCCAGAGAACAAACCCGTATAGAGTTCCGTATATTCTGGGAGCGTGTCGATCGGACGGCCAGCGCCGCTCGCCTCTTCGCCGATACCGAGCAGCGGCGTCGTGATAAACTCGGGGAACAGCACGAACTGCGAGCCGTATTCGGCCGCGTTGCGAACGTAGTGTTTGACCTGCGCGCTCCATTGCTCGACGCTATCGACATCCTTCAGCGCGAACTGAACGGCGGAAACTCTCATTTTCATCGGTTCCATCCCTCTCTTTCCTTCTCCTCATTATATCGGGTGCGCGGCAGCTCGCAAACCGCGTTTCGCGCATGAGAGAATTCTCATCTCGTTCTAAGAAATCGACAAGAGCCGCATAATTATGCGGCTCTTTCTTTTTTGGAAAATCATAGGATGTTTGGCATCTGTTATAGTTGGGTTAAACAAATAGGCCCTAGCGAGCCGCACCCATCGGACGGAGGATCGCCTCACAACATGAGCATGAATATGACCAGCCGAATGATCCGCAAAATCGCCAGCCTGGGACTTTGCGTAGCCATTGCCGTTTCCGGTACGCTTTTATCATCCGCACCCAAAGCCGCCGCAGCCGCTCCTAATTCCGTCAAAGCCGACAAAATCATTACGTTTGGCAAAAAATATTTGGGCGTGAAATACCGCCTTGGCGCGCCATCCGGCTCGACCCAGATGTTCGACTGCTCCAGCTTCATGCAATATATTTTCGGAAAATACGGCGTCAAGCTCCCGCGCGTCTCCAGCGCGCAAGCGACCAAGGGCAAGACGGTAGCCAAGTCCGAGCTTAAAAAAGGCGATCTCGTTTTCTTTGAATCCAGCAACAGCTCCAAAATCGGACATGTCGCCGTCTACATCGGCAACAACAATATTCTTCATACCTACGGCAAACCGGGCGTCACCATCACGAGCTTGAGCGCCGCCTATTGGAAGAGCCATTACAAAACCGCGAAGCGCGTACTCTAGCAGCGCATCTGCCTCGCGCCTATATAATAAGCCTTCGTTTCCCCGCCCGGCGGCGGCGTGACGAAGGCTTTTTCGCGCGCCTCGGGCAGCCGCGACAAAACAAGCCTTTATTTGTACGGGAGCGCGATCGCGATCGTCGTGCCGCTGCCGGGCTTGCTGAATACTTCGACCGTTCCGCCGTGCAGATCGATGATCCGCTTGGCGATGGACAGCCCGAGACCGCTGCCGCCCGTCGCGCGATGCCGCGCCTCGTCCACGCGGTAAAAACGTTCAAAAAGATACGGAATCTCGTTTCCGAAATGCCGATGCCGTAGTCCGTGACTTCGATGCGAACCGTATTTTTTTCCGAACGGATGCGTACGTCGATCGGTTCCTTGCTGTACTTGATCGCGTTGTCCAGGAAGATCAGGATCATCTGCCGGATCTTGTCCTTGTCGCCGACCATTTGAACCGTGCCCGAGCCGGCATGTACGCGAATGTGGCGAAGGAACGTAGCCCGCAGCACGCCGGACAGGTCATTGACGATGGAGACGATATCGAATCGGCTCTTGTTCAGCCAGTCGTCCTGCTCCGCCTCCGCCAGCGTCAGCATCGAAAGCGTCAGCTTCTTGAGCCGCTCGGTCTCGCGCGCGATCGCCTCGATCGCCTCGTCGCGCACCGTGACGTCGTCCCGGCCCCAGCGCTTGAGCATGTCCGCGTAGCTGCCGATGACGGTGAGCGGCGTCTTCAGCTCGTGCGAGGCGTCCGCGACGAACTGCTTCTGCCGCTCGATCGTCCGGTCCAGCCGATCGATCATCTGGTTGAACGCGCGGATGAGCTGCTGAAGCTCCACCGACTCCTCGCGGCCCATTTTCACCCGCTGGAGCTTGCCGCTCCGGTCGATCTCCCGCATCGTCTGGACCATCTGCCCGATCGGTCCGGTCAAGCGGGAAGTGAACCAGTAGGTGCCGAGGATGGCAAATATGATCGCGCCGACGCTCGTCACGCTGAGCGCGCCGAGGAGAATCTGAAGATACCCGTCAAGCGCGGTCAAATACCGCGCGCTGTCGATCTGCCCGACGAGGCGGTGATTGTCGTAAATCGGCACGGACCAGGTCAGCACGCGGTGTCCGTCCACCTTAATGGTGTCCGAGTGCGACACCGTACGGACTGCCTTGGGCAGGGCGAGCAGCTGCTTGTCTACGCCGACCGAATTCACCACCCGCGAATCCGGCGTGACGATGCGCATCATCTCGTTGACATTATACATATCCTTCAGCAGCGCGGCGTCGTCGATGCCCGTCATCTCGTTTTTGCGCAGCGTCTCCATCACGAGATCTGCCTTGCTGGAGAGCAACTGCAGCTCGCCGCGCGTCGTCACCTTGATGACGAAGTAATAAACGAACACATTGTACAAAATCAAAATAAAAATCAACCAAAAAACGGTAAAGAGCGTGAAGCGGAGCCTCAGCGTCATACTTCGGGCTCCTTGAGCATATAACCTACGCCGCGAACGGTATGTAGCAGCTTATGCCGGTACCCCTTGTCCATTTTTTGCCGCAAATAACGGATGTAAACGTCGACGACGTTCGTATCCCCGATATATTCGTACCCCCACACGTCGGATAAAATCTCGTCCCGCGTCTTCTCCGTGCCCTTGTGCCGCGCCAAGTAGAGCAGCAGCTCGAACTCGCGGGGGGGTCAAATCGATGCCGTGGTCCTTGCGATACACCTTGCGCGTGATCAGCTCGATCGTCAGGTCGCCGATCTTGAGCGCGTCTTCGCTCTCGCCTTCGCGCGAAGCCTTGAAAATCCGGAGCAGGTTCCGCACGCGAGCGAGCAGCTCTTCCATCGCGAAGGGCTTGGTCACGTAGTCGTTGGCGCCATGCTCGAAGCCGCTGACCTTGTCAGGAACGGTGTCCCGGGCCGTCAGCAGGATGACGGGCACCGCGTTGTCGTTCTGCCTGAACCTGCGCAGTACCTCGACGCCGTTCAAGCCGGGAAGCATCACGTCCAGCAGGAGCAGATCCCATTCGCCGCTCAGCGCCATCTCCAGTCCCGTTCGTCCGTCGGCCGCGCGGCCCACCTCGTAGCCTTCGTGCTTCAGCTCGAGCTCTAAAATGCGCGCGATGCCGTCTTCGTCCTCTATGATCAAAATACGTTCGCTCATGATCGTCCACCTCTGTCCCCACGTTCTTCGGAATCTCGCGAAAAAACGCCTGAATCCGCTGACATCTATTGTACCATGACGACCTTGCGAGATCGAATGGATGAAGCATACATTCCGGGAAGACGCTGGTTTCAACTCGGAAGGATAGCGCTTTTTCCGTCGATTCGTCTGGCCGGCGGGCGATTCAACGAAGCAGATGGGCGCAAAAGGCGTCCGCGTCGGCCGCCGCTCGCTTCGGCAAAGCGACGGCACCGCCCTGCCACAGCCAAGACGCAACTTCCGACGGCGGCAAATGCGGCACCGCGAGCTTCGGCCGTTCCGGGAAAAGGCGGAGCCACTCGCCGCGTCCGGAAAAGTCCATGTCGCGGTTCGCGATCCAGCCCGTGGATGCGCCGGCGCGATACGACGCCGCGAGCAACTCCATGCAGCCGCGCTGCCGTCGCTCCGTCCACTTGACCGGCAGCGGGTCGGCCACCGCGTAGACGGCGTCCGCATGCGCAGCGAGCCAGGCCGACACGCGGGCATCCTGCCAGGCGCCCGATACGTCGAGCAGGACGAGCGGCGCGCCGGTCCCGTCCAGCCAAGAGGCGAAGCCCGGCGCCGGCGCGCCGCCGGGCGGCTCTTCGGGACGAAGCGGATAATAAACGGCATGCCCCTCCCGCCATGCCGGGGACACGGACCCGGCGCCGGCCGGATCCGCGAACACCGCGCGATCCGGCATTCGCCGCCCGCCGTCCAGCCAGCGGTAAAGCTCGGGCTCGCTCCCGGGGCACTCCGTCAAGGCGTGCGCGACGCCGAGACGATTCAGCCGCGACGACAGCATGCGCGCCACGAAGGTCGCTCCCGCCCCGGGGTAAGCGGACAATACCGCCGCGATTCGAACCGCTTTGCCGCGGTGACCGGTTACGGCGCCGAGTCCGCCTGCGGACTGTCTGCCGTTCGGCATCGCGATGGGTACGCCCGGCTCGAGAGCTTCCCCGTAAGCGACAAATGGTTGCCATTCGCGGACGACTTCGGCGGCGCTGTCCGGCCGGTCTTCGGGCTGCTCGGACAGCAGCCGCTCCACGGACGCGACGAAACCCGGCGGGATGTCGCGCTGCCAAAGCGGCCGGCCGGCGGAGCTTGTGCGGCTGAAGAAACCGCCGCCCGTAAGCAAGTAATAAGCCAGGCCGCCGAGCCCGTACAGATCCGTCCTGGCGTCGCTTTGCTCGCCGCGCAGCTGCTCCGGCGCCGCGAACGCCGGCGTGCCGAGCATCAGCGTATCCTGAGCCGCGCCAGGCTTGAACTCTCTCGCGATGCCGAAGTCGATCAGAATCGCGTCGTCCCGGCCGTCGATCATGACGTTCGCCGGCTTCAGGTCGCGGAAGACGACGAGCGGCCGCTGCGCATGCAAATACTGCAGCGTGCGCGCCAACTGGAGCAAGTAACGCAGCGCCTTCGCAAACGGCAGCGCCATTCCGTGCCTTCGCATCCGCTCGGCGAGCGTCTCGCCTTCAACGTAGGTCATGACGATCAGCGCAAGACCCTGATCGTCCGGCGGCTCGTAATCGACGATCTCAGGCAGGCCGGGATGGCGCAAGGCGCTCAGCAATCTGGCCTCGTCGATAAACCGTTCGGCGCCGTCGTACGTACGCGTCAACTTGAGCGCGAGCAGCCGCCCGCCCAGCTTCAGGTCCTCCGCCAAATACACGCGGGCCATCCCGCCTCGGCCCAGTCCGCCGACGATTCTGTACCGGTTCGATACAAGCTGACCCAGCTCGAAAGCGGGGAGCGGACGCCGCGCATTTTCTCCCTTCACGCCCCATACCTCCCTTCGCAACAAACGCATGGAATACAAAAACCCGCGCAAAACCGCTTCCCCAAAGGGATTCGGTTCGGCGCGGGATGCTTTCCCGTGCGTATGTCGTTCTTATTGCTCCGATTATAGCATGCCGCGATCTTCGAGGGAAGGCCGATCCCGATCCTCGATCGGAGAAGCATCGCTCAAAGGCGTTACTTGCGCATCCACACCGTCGCTTCGTCCCGGTTGTGGAACAGTTGCTTGACTCTTCGAATATCGAACGTCTCCTCGTAAGACCCGAGCAGGTCGGCGATCGTCTGCATCGGCTTTTTTGTACATCAGCTTCAACGTGACGATGACGGAAGCGCCCGCCGACAGCGCCGGCGCCAGCTGCTTCACGATCCGGGCCGTATGGTGCGGATCCCAGCTCATGTCGCAGACGAGCAGGTCGAACGTCCCCGGCGCGAAGGACAGATCGGCCGCGTTCTGCCGCAAATGGCGAAGTCTGGGATGACCCGCCAGCGACTCGTCCATCTCCGCGGGATCGACCGCCGTCACGCGGAGGCCGCGCTCCAACAGCACGGACGCCCAGCCGCCCGGCGCCGCGCCGAGATCGAGCGCGTTCGTGAAACGTTCGAAAGGCAAGTCGAATGTCTGCTCCGCTTCGAGCAGCTTGAAGGCCGCGCGGGAGATGAGTCCTTCCTCGCGGCGAAACCGAACGGCGCCGCCCGGCCAGTCGGACAAATTGTCCGCAGGAGCGGACAAGCCGAGAAAGAGGCTCCGCTTCGACGCGTATACCGACACGATCCACTTCGCGCCGCGGGATACGGTCTCCGCTCCCGACTCCAGCAGCGCCGGCACCATGAGGTCGCGGGCCTCGGCGGACGAGAAGGGGAACGGGCTGTCCTGGGACTTGCGTACCTGGACCGCGACTTTGGCGCCTTTTACTTCGCCGGCCAGCGAGCCCGCGAAGCGAACGAGGGCTGACGCGACTTCCTCCGCTTGCTGCGGAATATCGAGCTCCTCCCGCACCGGGAACAAATGACGCAAAAAAACGGGCTCGTCCATGCGGAGCTGGCGAACCAGCTCGCGGTCGTCCGCGCCGGCGACGGCAAGTTTAAATGTCTCGCCGGGCGCAAGGCCCGACAACGAGACGTCCGGCCAGCGCCTGCGCAATTCCTCCATCGCAAAAGGCGCGAATCCGGGGTTGCTCGTTCCGATGAATGCCGTCACGCTACCCCTCCTTTTCAACCGTAATCCAAGGTCTGTCTTCTACCCAACGCACGTTGACCGGCACCTCGTAGGCGTCGCGCAGCAGCTCGGCCGTCAGCACCTCTCGCTTGGGACCGGCAGCGATGATACGCCCTTCGGCCATAAGCGCCACATGCGTAAACAAAGGCACGATCTCTTCGATATGATGCGTCACGTACAAGATACCCTCGACGCGCTTGGAGAGCGATTCCAGCGAATCGAGAAATTTTTCCCGCTCGAACAGGTCAAGTCCGGCGCAGGGCTCGTCCATGATCAGCAGCTGCGGGTCTGCCATCATCGTCCGGGCGAGCAGCGCCTTTTTCCGTTCGCCCTGGGACAGCGTTCCGAACGGCTGCCCGGCGCGCGAACCGAGACCGACGCGGTCAAGCTCCGCCAGCGCCCTCGCTTTGATTTCTTCGGAAATTTCTTCGTAAATGCGCAAGTAAGCGTTCATCCCGCCGACGACGATCTCCCAGACCGGGTCGCGCGGAATGAGCTTTTCGATCAGCGACGGCCCGATGTTGCCGATCTTTTTGCGCACCTCGCGCACGTCGACGCGTCCGTAGCGGTTGCCGAGAATGTCGACCGTACCGCTCGTCGGGAACAAATAGCCCGTGATCATCTCGAGCAGCGTGGACTTGCCGCAGCCGTTGCGGCCGAGGAGCACCCAGCGCTCTCCCGCCTTGACCGTCAGGTCGACGCCGCGCAAGATCTCCCGTTCTTCGCGGCGCCATACGATATTTTTAAGTTCGATCATGATCGTTTTCCCTCTCCCCCGAACGATTCGGCGAGCCGCGCCCTGATCTCCACGACCGATCCGAACCGGTATACCTTATTCCATGCGCCGTCCTGACGCCTTAGCAGCAGGCAGGGAACGCTCTCGATCTGAAAAGCTTCCGCCATTCCGGGCATGAGGTTGATGTTCGCCGAAGCGATCCGAACGTCCGTCAGCGACGCTTCGGCCACCTCGAGCATTCGTCTCGCGAGCGCGCATGTGCCGCATAGCGGCGTATAGACGAAAAGCGCAAGCGCGCCTTCCGACGCTTCGATTTCCCGCCGCCAGGTCCTCGCTTCCCATTCCGTCACGGCGATTCGTCCTTCCCCGTCTTCGCGCCTTTGGCCGCCGCTTCGAGTACCGACGGGGGCATCGGCCCGTCGTGCACGATCAGGCCGGCAATGCCGGCTTCGCGCAGTCCCCTGACCATCTGGGCGCGGCCCATCATGCTGGAGGAGTGAACGTACACCTCTCGCGGAAACGTGCCGGCGGCGATTAGCCCGGCGACGACTGCAAAGCCGTTCGGATGCCCGTATCCGAGCTCGTAATCGAGCGACAGGATATCCACCTCGCATTCGCGAAGCAGCAGCAGGCATTCCTCGGCCGTGCGCGCCGGCACGAACCCTGCCGGACAAGGCCGAACGTCGTCCAAATAAACGTTAATCACGTTAATCGTCCCCCTCGCTCATCAGCTTGCGGACGCGGGCGATCTGCTTTTCATGCGTGCCGTCCGCTTCCGGCGGCGTCTCCATGACGACGGGCACCCGGCGTATCTCGGGAGAAGATAGCAGCTCCCGGAAGCTATCGTCGCCGATATAGCCCTCTCCGATCGGCGCGTGACGGTCCCTGCGCGAGCCCGTAGGATAGCGCGAATCGTTCAAATGCACGGCTGCGAGATGCTCCCAGTAGCCGAGCTTCGAGGCGCGCTTGCGAAAATCGGCCCAATCCGCGCCGTTCCATTCGCCGCTGGCGTACAAATGACAAGTATCGAGGCAGAAGCCGATCTTGTCCGGATAAGCGGACAGCGAGCGAATCTGAACCATTTCCTCCGGCGTCTTGCCGGCATCGCCATGATTGCCCGCCTGATTCTCGAGCAGCAGCTTCGCCTTGCCGTCCCAACGGGCCAGCGTACGGTCGAGCCAGGCGATCATGTCGCGATAACCCTGAAGGGGATCGCCGCCACGGATGACGCCGAAATGAATGACCGTGCCGATCGATCCGCACGCTTCGGCGATCGCCAGATCGCCCAGCACGCACCGCTCCATTTGGGCGGCGGAGTCGCCGGTCGAGGCGGGATTGATCGCGTAGGCGGAGTGGCCGAGCGAGACGATCCCCTCTTCCTTGCAGTACGCCGCGCAGCGGGACGCGTCCGCCTCGTCGACGGGCTTGGAGAAGAGCGTGCGCGGGTTGGACGGGAAGTACTGGAAGGCGTCGCCGCCCATGCGCGCCGCGGCGCGGGCGGCCTCGTACAGTCCGCGCCGCGTGCTGACATGGCTGCCTACGGCCGGCATGCTAGGCTTCCTTCTGGCACGCCGGGCAGTAGAACATTTTTCGACCCGCCAGCGTTTCCAGCACGATCTCGTCTCCCGAACGGGGGGCATGGCTCGCCGCCGCGATCGTAAATCCGCAGCTTGTCCAGAAATCCGCCGGTCGTCTCGTCCTTCTCCGTCAACGGATGCTCCATATATCCGCCGCCGGACGACGCTTCCATCAGCACTTTGCGCATGGACGCGTACAGCGCGGAGATCTGCTCTTCATTCAGCGCCGAAATCTGCGAGGCCGGGTGGATCATGGCGTCGAAGCAGATCTCGTCCGAATAGCAATTGCCGATGCCGGCGAGAAACTTTTGATCGGTTAGAACCGGCTTAAGCCGCCCCCGCCTTTTCTTCAACCGCGTCGCGAACGCCGCTTCGGTCAGGCGCGGGTCCATTGGATCCGGCCCCAAGTCGTGCAGACGCTCCAGCACCGCCTTGGCGCTGAGCCGATGAAGAAATCCGAGCCGCAAGCCTGCGAAAAACAGCCGGTTGCCGTCGTCCAGCGTCAGGATGACTTGATAGTGATCGTCGCTCTTCGGACCGTCTTGTCCGAAGAACATCCAGCCGCCGAGCATCAAATGCAGCAGCAGCCGATTGCCGTCGTCCAGATGGAAGAGCAGGTGCTTGCCTTTTCGCTCCACGAACAAAATTCGCTTGCCCTTCAACGCGTCTATGAACGATTCCGGGGATTCGTTAATCGTCTTCTCGCGGTTCACGACGACCTCCCTGATCATCTGCCCGCATACGAGCGGCGACAGCAATCTTCGGTAGGTGTCCATTTCCGGCCATTCCGGCATGATCGTTCATCCCTTCTCCAGCCATCGCGCGGATGGCCTGCTGTCGTCTAACTTTTTTTCGAATCCGTATCGAAATTATGTATTTGCCGGTCCGCCGGCTATCCTCATCCCGGAAATCAATGCGCGCACTTCATCGGGACCCTCGCATACCGCATCCGGCATGGCGCCTGCGCGCTCGCAGCGCTGACGCCAGTCGTTCCGACCGCATACGCCGGTTAAGACGAGCACCGTCGGACAACCGGCCGAGAGGCCGGCTGCAAGATCGGTGTGCGGGTTGTCCCCGACGACCCAGGCCTCCGAAGCTTCGATGCCCGCCAAGTCCAGCGCGTACCGCATCATAATGCCGGACGGCTTGCCGATGACGACCGGAGTCACGTCGCTCGCAGTCTCCAGCAAGGCGGCCAAGCTCCCCGCACCGGGCAGAAAGCCGTCGCCGACGGGCAGCCTGCGATCCGGATTGGTCAGCAAGTAGTCGGCTCCCGACAATAAATAGCCTAGCGCCGCGGTCAACTGTCCATAGTTCAAATCCCGGTCCAGTCCTTGAACGACAAGGTTCACGCTAGCGCCCGCGGCCAGCTCGGCTTCGTCCGGCATCGCGATGCCCGCCTCCGCGAGCGCGCTGCGAAGTCCGTGCTCGCCGATGACGAACGCGGTCGCATCGGGATGGCGCTTCTTGGCGTAATGCGCGGCGGCTGCCGCGGACGTAATAACGCGCGTTGCGTCAGCCGGGATGCCGAAGCCGCGCAGATGCGCCGCCACCTGCTCGGGCGTGCGCGTCGAATTGTTCGTTAAATACCAGCAGGCGATGCCTGCTTCTTCAAGCTCCTCGACCAACTCGCAAGCGCCTTCGATCGGCGTCTCTCCTCTGTACAGCGTGCCGTCGAGGTCGAGCAGCACCGCCTTCGGCCGCCCTGAGAACCGTTCTTCGCGGAGCAGCTCGGTTTGTTGCGACATGGATTTCGGCTCCTTTGACGCTGTCGTGCGCTTCATGATGCTGCCAGCTTTTATATGAATCACAATACCCTTTTGTCGAGTACTCTGCAACCATCCGCATATAGAAAGAAGCGTCGGGCCGCCCCGGAAAACTCAGCCGAGCCGGCCTGTCGCTTCGATCTTGCGGCGAAGCCGCGCCAGTCTGTGCCTGATCGCGTCGAGCTCCGCCCGCATGCGGTCGCTCTGCCTGAGCGAAGTTCGCCGCTGCAGCAGATCAAGCGCGCGCGATGCGTAATCCAGCGCGATGCCCGGCTCCCTGCGACGATGCTCGTAATGCATCGACAGCTCGATATGCGCTTCGGCGGAAGGCAGCAGCCGCGATTCGGCGAGGCGTGCGGCCCGCTCCCACAGGCCGGCCGCCTCGTCGTGCCGTCCGAGCCGCTTGAGGCGCGCGGCAGCCGGCAGCAGCCACCGTCCGCCCGGCGTGCCTTCCGCGATCAGCGCTGCGAACAGCCGCTCCGCGTGCTGCTCTCCGCCGTGATCGGCCAGCCAGGCTGCCGTGCGGAACAGCTCCTCGGGCTCCTCGGGCAGCGCCCATTCGGCGCCAAGCCGGCCCTCGAGCACGCCGCCGAAGTGGACGGTCAGGCTGGCCAGCGTCAAAATATCCCGCTCGTTGTGGATATAGACGCCGCGCAGATGTGACGCGTCCCCGTCGCTAAGGTACTTCATGTACAGCTCCGGCGCGAGCGAGCCGGGCACGTCTTCGCCGCGCACGATGCCGAGCCGGTCTTCTTCGATGCGGCTGAGCCGGCAGGACGGCAGCGTGTTTTTCCATAAGGCGCGGGAAGGATGCAGAAAATCGAGATGCCCTGGCTCGACGCCGCTCGGCCGCCAGCCGTTCAGCACGAAGCGGCTCGTCAACACCGGCCAATCGAACGACCTGCCGTTGTAGGTAACCAGGTGCGTAACGCCTGCGAACTTGCCCAGCAGGTAAGCCAGCATCGCCCGCTCTTCCCCGGGATGCCGGATGAGCAGCTGCTCCACCGTAAATGTCCCCGCTTCGCCGTCGGCGTATCCGAACCCGATCATGAACGGCAAATTGCCCGAGCCTACGCCGAGTCCCGTCGTCTCGGTGTCGAGGAACAAAAGCCGCTGCGCTTCGATGTCCATAGGCTCGGGCAGGGCGTCCGCCGCAGGCGTTCCTCGTTTCCGGTTCTGACGAACCGCAATCGGCTTCAGTCTTCTGGCGCAGTGAATGAGCTCGGACAGCACGTAATGGCCGTGCCGGTGCTCGAGGGGATAGACCGCGCGGCGGCGCAAAAAGCTGCCGTACTCGCCGGCGACCTCCTCGACGTGAAGCGCGGCGAGCGCAGGATGGAGTCCGCTTCCCGATATGCCTTTATCTTCAGTATCCTTAGTGGTGCGTTCCCTGCCGGCAGACGGTCCGGCGCTGCCTCGAGCATCAGCCCCCGAACGCGAGGAAGATCCGACTGCGCCCGCAGACGACACTCCGTTCCCCGCCTCAGCCGCCGCGCCGCCAAGCGACTCATCCGCTTTGGACGAAGCCGAATGGGCTCGCAGCCGGTCCAGCCGGTCGCGCAGGCTGCTCATCCCGCCGCACCTGCCGTTCGCTGCAGCAGCCCGAGGGCCAGGTCTTTGCCGAGCAGGCCGACCTCCTCGATCGGCCCGACGCAGGCCGGACAGCCGCTAAGGCACCCGCATCCCTCGATGAGGCGCCCGGCCTCCGCGAGCAGCTCGTCATGCTTTTCGTACAAGCGCTGGCTGAGGCCGATGCCGCCCGGATACCGGTCGTAGAAGTAAATCGTCGGCTGCTTCGTATGCACGGCCTTCACCTGGGGCACGACGCAGATATCCATCGGATCGCACATCAGATGCAGCGGCGCCAGATGGACGAGCACGTTGGCGAGCCCGAGCAGGGCGGACTGCATGTCGTTCGCGCTGCGGACGGCGGCGGCCTCTTCCGAGAACGAAAACCAGTACCCGCTCGTATGAAGCTCCTCCTCGGGCAGGTGGATCGGGCCGGAGCCGATGTTCTCATGGGTCCGCAAGCGCATCTTTTTGAAAATCGTCGGCTTGGCCGTAACCATCAACTCCCCGTATTGCCGCACGATGGCGCCGCCCGGCGATTCGCGCTCCTTGTCCACGTGCAGCACCTTCAGCTCGACCGCCAGACTCGCATCCGTGAAGTAGTCCACGTTCACTTCGCGCACGTAGGCTTTTTTTTCTGGATAGTCCAGCTTCTCGACCTGATATTGGACGCCTTCGTGCAGATAGATCGCTTCCTCGTGGATGAGCGTCGGCGCGCCGAACCGGTCGACCTCGCCGAGCACGCGATGCCCTTCCGTCATGTCGATGATGACGAAGTTCTCCTGGGCCGCGGAGCGAAGCGAGATACCGTGGGCCGGAAATGCCTGCTCCATCCAGTACCAGCGTCCGGCGTTCTCGTGCAGCACCTTTTCCTCCGCCAAAAATTCGAGCAGGTCGACGAGCTTCTCCCCGCCGAACGTGTCGCCCGCTTCGAACGGCAGCTCGTAGGCGGCGCACTTGATGTGATCGAGTAAAATAAGCAGGTTGTCCGGATGAATGCGCGCTTCCTCGGGCGGCCTGCCGAGAAAATAATCCGGGTGCTGGATCAGGTACTGATCGAGCGGATTGCTGCTGGCCACGAGAAACGTGACGGAGCTGCCGTGACGGCGTCCCGCCCGCCCGGACTGCTGCCACGTGCTCGCGATGGAGCCGGGATAGCCGTTCAACACGCAGGCTTGCAGCTGGCCGATGTCGATGCCGAGCTCGAGCGCGTTCGTGCTGACGACGCCGCGAATCTCCCCGCTTCGCAGCCCCTTTTCGATCTCCCGCCGCAGCTTCGGCAGGTAGCCGCCGCGATAGCCGCGAATCGACTTGGTCCCGAACTCCCGCTTGGTCAGCTCCTGCAAGTACGTGAGCAAGATCTCCACGCGTACGCGGCTTCGCGCGAACACGATCGTCTGAATGCCGCTTCTAAGGAGCAGCGCCGCCAGCTTCTGCGACTCCAGCACGCTCGAACGCCGGATGCCGAGCTGGCGGTTGACGACGGGTGGATTGTAAAAGACGAGGTGTTTTTCGCCGGCCGGCGCGCCGTTGTCGTCGACGAGCGCGAACGACTCCTCGATGAGCCGCTCGGCGTGCTCCCGCGGATTGGCGATCGTTGCGGACGCGCACAAAAACTGCGGCGCGCTGCCGTAAAATCGGCAAATTCGCTTCAGTCTGCGGATGACGTTGGCCACATGGCTGCCGAACACGCCGCGATAGGCGTGCAACTCGTCGATGACGATGTATTTCAGGTTTTCGAACAGCTTGACCCACTTCGTATGATGCGGCAGAATCGCCGAGTGGAGCATATCCGGGTTCGTCACGACGATATGGCCGGCATTGCGAATAACCTGTCGGACCGTAGGCGGCGTATCGCCGTCGTACGTATGGGTTTTGATGTCGACCTTCATCGCGTCGGCTAGCTCTTGAAGCTCTGCCACTTGATCCTGGGCGAGCGCCTTCGTCGGGAACAAATACAGCGCCCGCGCGCTCGGATCGGTCAATAGCCGCTGCAGCACCGGCAGGTTGTAGCAGAGCGTCTTGCCGGATGCCGTCGGCGTGACGGTCACGACGTGACGGCCGGCGCGGACAGCTTCGAAAGCGGCCGACTGATGGGTGTAGAGCGATGCGACGCCTCTCGCGCCGAGCGCCGCGGACAGCCTCGGATCGAGCTCCGGCGGAAAGGGCGCGGTCCGCGCGGGGCGGGCAGGCTGCGTATGCCAGTAGGTCACGTTTTCCATGATCTCCCGGTTCAGCTTCAGATGCTCCAGCCATTCCTCCATCGTCGCCGCTTTTCCCGTTAAAGGGTTCATGCCGCATCGCTCCATTTCTTTTGCGTTTCGTTCGCTTGTTTCGCTTGTTAGATGTAACTTTCATTGTACAGAATGTACGTTCGTACTTCAACGGGCTTCATAGACTATGTACGAGGAACTTTTCCGGTCCTATTCGATCGGGAAATGAAGGAGCAATATATTAGCGTTCATTTGTTTGAATTGTCGCGCAATTGTAATAATTATGTCGAAAGGAAGCGCTAACAGCGGAGTCCGGTCGAAAAAGAGGCTAACGGACGGGCGATTGGCGTTACTCAGTGTCGCATCCTGCGCTTTCCGGGGAAATGATCGTTCATTTCCTGTTTTTCGCGACAACGGAAAAAAGCCGCCCCGATCGCGCGTTCGATCGGGACAGCCATTTTTCCGGCCTCTATTAAATGCCTCATGCCTTGTCGACGTTAAAGTACTTCGCGTCCGGATGCGCGAATACCATCGCGGATACCGACGCTTCCGGCTCCATCATGAAGCCCTCGGTCAGCTGGACGCCGATATCCTCCGGTTTCATGAGCTCGAACAACGGTCCTTGGTCTTCCAAGTCCGGACAAGCGGGATAGCCGAAAGACACCCGGATGCCCTGATACCTCGCGCCGAAGCGCTGCTTCATCGTCATGTCGGCCGGGTCGGGGAAGCCCCAATTGTCGCGCATGATCTGATGCACCCGTTCCGCCATGCCTTCAGCCACCTCGAGCGCGGTCGCCAGCAACGCATGCGAACGCAGATAGTCGCCGCTCTCCTTCCACTTTTCCGCCTGCTCTCGCGTACCGTTGCCCGCCGTCACGACGAGGAAGCCGACGGTGTCCATCACGCCGCTGTCCACGGGCTTCAGGAAGTCCGCCAGGCACAGGTACGGCTCCACCGCCTGCCGCGGAAACGTAAACTTCTTGATTACCGTCTTGCGGTCGGCCGGATCGTAGATCAAAATATCGTTGCCGTCTCCCTGCGCCGGGAAAAAGCGGTACATCGCCTGCGGCTTCAGCCAGCCGTTCGTCTGCGCGTCGGCCATAATGCCGTCGATCGTGTCCTTCAGCTGGGTCGTGCGCTCATCGCCCGCCTTGAGCAGTTCCTCGACGTTGCCTTTGAGGCCGAGATGGTGACCCATCAGCATCTGCAGGTTTACGTACGGCAGCACGTGCGCGAGTGGATAATCGCGCAGGACGTGGCGATCGTAGTCCGGCGGCGCGAACACGGGCGCGTCCGGCGACACGCTTGCGCTGCGGGCGCGCGTCGGCGCGGGCATCGCAGGCTTCTCCTCCTCGCGTTCGAGCGTGGCGAGCGCGGTCCGGTGCTCTTGCTCGATCGCGGCGCGCTGCGCGGGATCGCTCAGCTTGTTGGCGATGTCGAGGCCGTCCATCGCATCCTTGGCGTACAGAACGACGCCGTCGTACTCGGGCGCGATCCGGGTCTTCGTGAACTTGCGCGTCAGCGCGGCGCCGCCGACGAGGATCGGGGCGTCGATGCCGGCGCTCTTCAAGTCCTGCGCGGTCAGCACCATCTGCTGCGCGCTTTTGACGAGCAGGCCCGACAGCCCGATCGCGTCCGGCTTCTCCTCGCGGTACGCGGCAATCAGTTGGTCCGGCGGCACCTTAATGCCGAGGTTGACGATCTTGTAGCCATTGTTCGAGAGAATGATCTCGACGAGGTTTTTGCCGATATCGTGCACGTCGCCCTTGACCGTCGCCAGCATGATTTTGCCTTTCACGGCGGAGTCCGCCTTTTCCATGTGGGGCTCCAGATGCGCGACCGACGCCTTCATAACCTCCGCGCTTTGAAGCACCTCGGCCACGATCAGCTCATTGTTGTTAAAAAGACGCCCGACCTCGGACATGCCGGCCATGAGCGGACCGTTGATGATGTCGAGCGGCGCGTACTTTGCCAGCGCCTCGTCGAGATCGGCGTGGAGCCCTTCCTTGCTGCCTTCGACAACATAGCCGGCCAGACGCTCTTCCAGCGGCAAGTTCTCGGCTTTGACCTTTTTCTCCACCTTCTTGTCACGGAAAGCGGCTACGAATTCGGCAAGCGTCGCGTCGTTCGTATTGTAGAGAAGCTCTTCGGCGAGCCTGCGTTCATGATCGGGAATGGACGCGTAGCGCTCGAGCTTTTCCGTATTGACGATCGCGTAATCGAGCCCCGCCTTCGTGCATTCGTACAGAAACACGGAGTTCAGCACCTCTCGGCCGGCCTCGGGAAGACCGAACGAAATGTTGCTGACGCCGAGAATCGTCTGGCACTTCGGCAGCCGCTCCTTGATGAGCCGGATGCCTTCGATCGTCTCCTTGGCGGAGCCGATGTACTGCTCGTCGCCGGTGCCGACGGGAAAGACGAGGGCGTCGAAAATGAGGTCCTCCGCCTGCAAGCCGTATTTGTTCACCAGCAAATCGTGCGAGCGTATGGCGACCTCGAGCTTGTCCTCCCGGGTGATCGCCTGTCCGCGCTCGTCGATCGTGCCGACGACGACGGCCGCGCCGTATTTGTGAAGAATCGGCACGACCTTTTCGAACTTCTCCTCGCCGTCTTCAAGATTAATGGAGTTAATTAACGTTTTGCCCTGGATGTATTTCAGCGACATGTCGATAACCGCCGGATCGGTCGTGTCGACCATAAGTGGCGCCTTGACCTTTTTCGTGACGAAGTCGAGAAACTTCTTCATGTCCTCGGTCTCGTCGCGATCGGGATCCTGCAAGCAGACATCGATGACATGGGCGCCGCTCTTGACCTGGGCGCGCGCGATCTCGGATGCCTCCTCGTACTTGCCCTCGGCGATGAGCCGCTTGAACTTGCGGGAGCCGAGCACGTTCGTCCGTTCCCCAACCATGTAAGGACGATTTTCGCTCTCGATATAGACGGTCTCGATGCCGGATACCGCGGGCGGATGCTCGCCAGCCTGAACGCGCGGCGCGACATCGGCCATCGCGTCCGCGATCGCCTTGATGTGAGCCGGCGTCGTGCCGCAGCAGCCGCCCGCGATGTTGATCCAGCCCTGTTCGGCGAATGCGCGCAGCTTGCGCGCCAGCGATTCGGGCGACTCGTGGTAATGCCCGTTCTCGTCCGGCAGACCGGCGTTCGGATAGCAGCTGACGCCCGACTTCGCGATCGCGGACAACGTACGGATATGATCCCGCATGAACTCGGGACCGGTCGCGCAGTTCAATCCGAACGAGACCGGGTTCAAGTGCTCGAGCGAGACGTAAAACGATTCGATGTTCTGACCGGCCAGCGTCGTGCCCATCGGCTCGATCGTACCGCTGATCATGATCGGGAGCGTGCGGCCCATGAGGCCGAACGCCGCCCGGACGCCGATGCTCGCCGCCTTGACGTTAAGCGTGTCCTGGCAAGTCTCGATCAGGATCGCGTCCACGCCGCCTTCCATAAGCGCGATCGTCTGCTCGCGATAATCCTCTACAAGCTGATCGAACGTCACGCCGCCCGTTACCGACAGCGTCTTGGTCGTCGGACCGAGCGCGCCTGCGGCATATCTCGGCTTATCCGGCGTCGAATACTTGTCGCAAGCTTCGCGCGCGAGCTTCGCCGCGGCCAAGTTAATCTCTCTCGCCTTTTCGGGGATGTCGTACTCCGCAAGTACGACCGACGTCGAGCCGAACGTGTTGGTCTCGATAATGTCGGATCCCGCCGCGAGATATTGCTCATGGATGTCGCGGATGACGTCGGGACGGGTCAGCACGAGCATTTCGTTGCAGCCCTCGAGCTCTTCGCCTCCGAAATCCGCAGCCGTCAGGTTCGCCTGCTGGATCATCGTGCCCATGGCGCCGTCGAGGATCAGAATCCGCTTCTTCAACTGCTCTTGCAATGGGGCTTTCTTATCGGTTAAAGTCATATTTAGACGTATCATCCTTTTCCGGGTAACTTCATGGGTAAAAGCATTAACTTCTATAGTAGCAGAATGTTTTATTCCCGAAAAGATCAGGTTGGATGTGTCGACAAACAGCGTGGCAAGGATTATAATTGAATCAACAAATACTTAAATTCATAGTGGGAAAGAAGGAATTGAAAATGGCAAAAGTTCGCGTGCGCAATACGAACGAATTGATCGAAGGAGAAGACAACGTCCGTTCCTTCCTCGACAAGCAAGGCGTGCTTTACGAACACTGGAATCCGGCCAAGCTGCCTGAGCGCCTGCAAGAAAACTTCGACCTGAGCGCCGAGGACAAGGCCGAGATCCTGTCCACCTTCGACGCCGAGATTCGCGACCTGGCGGGACGCCGCGGCTACAAGACTTGGGACATCGTCGTCCTGTCCGAGTCCACGCCGAACATCGAAGAGCTGCTGAAGAAGTTCGAGCAGATCCACACGCACACCGAAGACGAAGTACGGGCGATCACGGCCGGCGAAGGCATCTTCATCATCCGCGGCGACGAAGCGACCGGATACTTCGACGTCATCCTGAGCGCCGGCGACGTCATCTCCGTACCGGAAGGCAGCGTTCACTTCTTCACCCTGACCGAGTCCAAGAAGGTCGTCGCCGTTCGCCTGTTCATCGAGACCGAGGGCTGGATCGCGCATCCTTACGAGGATCCCGCTTTCGTCAAATAATTCGTATTCTTCGCATTAAAAAAAGCGCCGGAACCCTTCTTCTCGGGGATCCGGCGCTTTGTCATTCCGCGGAGAGCTTGTCCAGAAGCGGCTGCAATTCGCTCAGACTCGCGATCTCGTAGCTCGGCACGATCTCGTCGTTGCGAACGACGCCGTGCCGGTTGATCCAGATCGAGATCATCCCGACGCCGTTGGCGCCCTTGATGTCCGTCGTCAGTTTGTCGCCGACCATGACGCAGTCGCCGGCTTGAAGTCCGAGCCGCTGAAGCGCGTGCGCGAACAATCTCGGCGACGGCTTGCCTTCTCCGAATTGCCCGGAGATGACGATCTCGTCAAAGTAGGGGATCAGCTCGGGCGTCATCGCGAGCTTCTCCTCCTGCAAGTCGGGCGAGCCGTTCGTCAGGAGAAGGAGCTTGTAACGGCTCTTGAGCGCGTCAAGCACCTCGAACGTCTCCTCGTAGGCGAGCGGCAGCTTCCGGCGATGAGCCGGAAACTCCTCCGCAAGCTTAGCGCCGAGCGCCGGATCGTCTACGCCGAGTGCCTTGAGCCCGCGCGTCCAAGCTTCCCGCCTGTAGTCCGGCACGATCGCCTCCATCCGCCTGAACATTTCATGTTCGCCGGCCTTGAAGTTCCCCCCATAAGCCCTCGAACGGGTTGATCCCGATCATCTGCGTGAAAGGAAACGTATCGTACGTTTCGTAAAGCGCGCGCGCTTCGCGTCTTACCGCCTCTTCCAATGCTGCCGCATCAACGCCGGCTTCCCGCGAAGCCAGCTCGCATGTCGCCTCGAAAGCTTGCTTTACGCTTCGGTCATCCCAAAGCAGCGTATCGTCCAAATCGAACATAACCGCTTGAATCTTCATTCCCGTCCATCTCTCCCGTGCGCGATTCTTTAAAAGCATGTTATAGAAATTCTAGATTCCAGCTTCTGGCTCCCTTACTTGGCGCGCGTCTCCCACTCGATCTGATGCTGGCCTGCGAACTCTTTGAGACGAACGGACATCGCGTCCAGCGGGTACCGGTTCATCAGCTTGGAGAACACCCAGTTGCCGCCTTTGACCGGTTCGATGACGATGTAGCCCGGCATCTGAACGATCTTCCGCACTTCTAGCGGTTTAAGCGTCTTGTATCCCGCGAATTTGCGCGTCTCCAGCCTATCCTTCGAGACGGCCAAGTAAGGCCTGCGAAGGAAGTAAAACACGGCAAGAAGCACGTAACAACCGACCGTCGCCCAAAACATGCCTGCGCTCGACTTAAAGTCGGCGGACCACGGCTGGAACATCAGAATGTAAAACACGATCAGCAGCACGAGCGTAAACGGCATAATGAAACTCCGCCCCTTGAAGCGGTCGATCTGAGCCGCCGGCGCGGACAAGCTCTGCTTGCCCTCTTTTTTTGCGGCGCTTGTTGATTTCCTTCGAATTGCGCTGTACGGCGCGTTCCCATGAACGTGACACTGCATACCCTCCTATGTATAGACAAAGCCGGCATTAAGCCGGCTTTGCCGCGTTGCCGCATGAATAAGGCCGCACACCTAACATTAATGCCATTAATTATTGATGCATGGCGAATGCGTATTAATGCTTAATCGTATTTGCCGGAGGTTCGTCCGTCCATTCGATCTGATCGAGTTGTTGTTTGAAGTTACGCTTGAAGTTATCCAAGTAAACCTGACGCAGCTTCTGCCGCTCGACGGTCTCTTCCTCGGTCAATCCGGTCGTCTTGTGCTTATGTGCCAACTCGTTAATCCGAGCGATCAGCTTGTCGAATTCCATAGGGTCACCTCCCGTGTTGCCTCTTCTCATTTGACAATATCGCAAAGGGAATGTCAAGGCGAGGCGAAAGCAAAAAGACCGATATGCATCGGTCGGTTAAGATAGATTATTCAAGTAATGGTCATATCGCGAACAAAGCAGCATTCAGAACATTTGTTCTCAATGAGATGAATCTGACAGTTTGGCCGGAAGCACCAAGCGTTGACCCGAAGAGATGGAGGATGAAGTCAGTCCGTTGCGCTTCATGATCAGATGTACGGCGGCCACCGTCTTCATGCCGGAGGGCTTGGCATCCTCGGCAATCGACCACAACGTGTCTCCGCTATCAACCGTCACGGTCGCTTCGGCAGCCGTGGCCGGACGAATGGATTCGGGCTCGGCGGACGCGCTCATCATAGACAGTCCGGCGTAAATCAGAAGCGCGACGATCGGAATCAATATCAATCGAAGCCCTTTAATGGTAACCAACGATTGAATAACGCTCGATAAAGACGTGCTCTTGGACCGAGCAGCAGAGCCGGATGCCCGACCTGTTCCCGTCTTTCGATTCCCATATGTATAATCATTGGACTTCAACGAATCCGAACCGATAAGCTGTACTTGTACCATCTCATCCACCCCAAACGTTTGTTCTGATATGAGGATATCACGAACATACGTTTGAGTCAACCGTTTTACGAACACAGGTTCTCTAAGAACGAATGTTTGTACGAACTCCGGTTCTGTGTTATAATTTGTCATATGAATTTTTAAGTCAGTAGGAGGGCTTCGAGGTGTCGAAGATGTCCAACCGTCAATCCGCCATATTGGAATTTATTAAGAACGAAGTGAAGGACAAGGGCTATCCCCCGTCCGTGCGCGAGATCGGCGAAGCCGTAGGGCTCGCATCGAGTTCTACCGTGCACGGCCATCTCGACCGTCTCGAAAAGAAAGGCCTGATTCGCCGCGATCCGACCAAGCCGCGCGCGATCGAGATTACGGACGGCGAGCAGGATCCGGTCATCCAGTTCGCGCAGTCGGTCCGTTCCGTCCCGCTCGTAGGCAAGGTTACGGCGGGCGTGCCGATCACCGCGACGGAGAATATCGAAGAGTACTTCCCGCTTCCCGCCCAGATGGTCGGCGAGCAGACGGTATTCATGCTCTCCGTCAGAGGCGACAGCATGATCGACGCCGGTATCCACAGTGGCGATTATGTCATCGTACGCCAGCAGCAGACCGCCACGAACGGCGATATCGTCGTCGCCATGACCGAAGAGGACGAAGCGACGGTCAAGACGTTCTACAAGGAGCGCGACCATATTCGCCTCCAACCGGAGAACAGCACGATGGAGCCGCTGCGCTTGAACAACGTCAGCATTTTGGGCAAAGTCATCGGTTTAATCCGCAGCATCCGTTAAGAAATATACATTCCGCTTAACTTGAACACGAAGAAGCCTCGGCATCGCTAAGCGATCGCCGAGGCTTCTTCGTTCCGGCCGAATATCAATAAGTCGTCAAATACTGATCCCGCTCCCATTGGTGAACCTGGGTGCGATAGATGTCGTATTCGATTTCCTTCATCTCATAGAAGTGCGTGAGCGCGTGATCGCCGAGCGCTTCGCAGACGACCTCGTCGCGCAGCATCTCGGAGAGGGCTTCGCGCAGGTTGAGCGGCAGGCTCGGAATGCCGGCGTCGATCCGCTCTTCGTCGCTCATAACGTAAATGTTGCGGTCGACCGGCGCCGGAAGCGCAGTCTTGTTGCGAATGCCGTCGAGTCCCGACTTCAGCATGACCGCCAGCGCCAGATACGGATTGGCCGCCGGATCCGGGTTGCGGACTTCGACGCGCGTGCTGAGACCGCGCGAAGCCGGAATACGGATCATCGGGCTGCGATTGCTTGCCGACCAGGCGACATAACAAGGCGCTTCGTAGCCAGGAACTAGGCGTTTGAACGAATTGACGGTCGGATTCGTGATGGCGGCCATGCCCCGCGCGTGCTGCAGGATGCCGGCCATATAATGACGCGCCACCGTGCTTAGTCCGAGACGGTCGTTTGCGTCATAGAACGCGTTCTCCGAGCCTTTGAACAGCGACTGATGGCAGTGCATGCCCGAGCCGTTCATGCCGTAAAGCGGCTTCGGCATGAACGTCGCGTGCAGTCCGTGCTTACGCGCGATCGTCTTGACGACGAGCTTGAACGTCTGGATCTGGTCGGCCGCCTTGATGGCGTCCGCGTATTTGAAGTCGATCTCATGCTGTCCCGGAGCGACCTCGTGGTGAGAGGCTTCGATCTCGAAGCCCATCTCCTCGAGCATGAGCACGATGTCGCGGCGGCAGTTCTCGCCGAGATCGGTCGGCGCGAGGTCGAAATATCCGCCTTGGTCGTTGAGCTCGGTCGTCGGATTGCCCTTCTCGTCGGTCTGGAACAGGAAAAACTCGGGCTCCGGTCCGACGTTGAACGACGTATAGCCGAGCTCTTCGGCCTCTTCGAGCGCGCGCTTCAAAATGCCGCGCGGATCGCCGGCGAACGGCGTGCCGTCCGGCATATAGATGTCGCAGATCAGGCGAGCGACGCGGTCTTCCGTGACCCACGGGAAAACGACCCAGGTGTCGAGGTCCGGATATAGATACATGTCGGACTCCTCGATCCGCACGTAGCCTTCGATGGAGGAGCCGTCGAACATCATTTTGTTGTCCAACGCCTTCTGGAGCTGGCTTACGGGAATTTCCACGTTTTTGATGATGCCCATCAGATCGGTAAATTGCAAGCGGATGAAGCGTACGTTTTCTTCCTTGGCGATCCGAATGATATCCTCGCGCGAGTAGCTCATGACAGCCTCCTGAGAATGGTCGTTGTGGGTATAGCTACGTAATGCTACTTGTTCTTGTAAAATCGGGACAGCTCGCCCTGAATAAGCGATACTTGGCCCGGGCGCTTATTGCCGGACATGATCTGCTGCTTGAGCATCCGGTGAAGCTGGGATTCGGTCATCTCGCGACGCTTGACCTCGGAAAGCTCGTTGATGATCGTCGCGTCGTCCGCGCTCTCCCCTACGGGATTCATCACCTGTTTGATGCCGGCGATGTTGACGCCCTTTTCGATCAGCGCCTTGATCTCGAGCAGACGCTCGACGTCGTTGAACGAGAACAGACGCTGATTGCCGGCAGTCCGCGCGGGCTGAATCAATTCATGTTGTTCGTAATATCGTATTTGCCGGGCGGTCAGATCGGTCAGCTTCATGACAATGCCAATCGGGAACAGCGCCATATTTCTGCGTATTTCGTCGCCAGCCATTTCGTATCAACCTTCCATCTGGGCGCGGAATTTGCAACCTCTTCCATTGTAACCCCGGGCCGCAAAACGTGTCAAGGAATGTAAGGTTTAATTCCAATGAGCATACGCGGCCGTCTGCAGGCTCGGTTATTGATCCCGCCGAACTGACATCCCTGCGAGCATGCCGCGATCCCGCAGCGTCTCCCATGCTTCCCTCACCGCCAGTTTCACGTGCGCGTAGGTCAAGCCGCCCTGCATATAGGCGATATAAGGCTCCCGGATCGGAGCGTCCGCGGACAGCTCCAGACTGCCGCCTTGAATGAAGGTGCCCGCCGCCATAATGACCGGATGCTCGTAGCCGGGCATGTCCCACGGCTCGGGGACGACATGGGCGTCCACCGCGGCCGCGCGCTGCACCGCTTGGACGAAAGCGATCAGCGGCGCCTCCGAGCCGAAGGCGATCGCCTGGATAAGGTCGGTACGGGGCTCGTCCCATGCGGGCTTCGTCTCGAAGCCGAGCTGCTCGAAAACGGCCGCCGCGAAGATGCTGCCGCGAACCGCCTGGGAGACGAGCAGCGGCGCCAGGAACAGCCCTTGGTAAATCGACCGCGTCGTGCCGAGCATGGCGCCGACTTCCGCGCCGATGCCGGGCGCGGTCATGCGGAAGGCGGCCTGCTCGACGAGCTCCGTCTTGCCCGCGATATATCCGCCGCTCGCGGCGAGTCCGCCGCCCGGATTTTTAATGAGCGAGCCGGCGATCAGATCGACGCCGACCTCGCACGGCTCGCGGTCTTCCGTAAACTCGCCGTAGCAATTGTCCGCGAAAATAATGGCATCGGGCTTCAATTCCCGCAGCATGCGCACCATTTCCGCGATCCGGTCGATCGTGAACGAAGACCGCCATTCGTAGCCGCGGGAGCGCTGGATCGCGAATACGCGCGTGCGGGGCGTCACGGCAGCGGCGACCGCGGCAAAGTCAACGCCGCCGTCCGCCTGCAGCGGAATCGACTTCGCCTTAATGCCCCAGTCGGCAAGCGAGCCGATCCCGTCCCCCGGCTTGCCTACGACCTTGCGCAGCGTATCGTACGGCTCGCCGGTCACGAACAGTATCTCGTCGCCCGGACGCAGCACGCCGAACAGCGCCGTCGAGATCGTGTGCGTGCCCGAAGCAAAATGAGGACGCACCAGTGCGGCCTCCGCTCCGAATACTTCTGCGTATACGAGATCGAGCACCTCGCGTCCCCTGTCGTTATAGCCGTAGCCCGTCGATGAGGCGAAATGGTAATCGCTCACTTTATGCTTGCGAAAAGCGCGGATGACCTTCCAGTTGTTCCGTTCTGCGATGCGGTCCGTCTCCGCGAACCGACCGGCCGCGAGCTTCTCCGCCCGGTCGGCCAGCCGCTGCCATTCCTGCTCCGATTGCAGGTTGTCCTTGCCGTCGTTCATCCTCATCATTCCTTGCTCCCATTTCCGAACCGGTTCGCGCTTACGATTAGACCGAATTCATGTTTTCTACAAAATAATGCTCAAGCGGCCGTCCGTACTTTTCCAGGTCCGCCGGATTGATGCGAAGCTTAAGCAGCAAACGATCCTCGTCCGTCCCCTGTTCGAGCACTTCGCCTACGCGGTAGGCAAGCGCGGCCAACTCGCCGCGTTCCGCGGGGGAGCGACAGCAGCCGGACGTCGCCCAGAAGCTTGTCCTCGATGCGCCGCACGAGCGAGTCCATGTCCCGCGCGCTGAACGCGCTGACGCGCAGCGCGTCAGGGCCTCCCGCGAGCAGTCCGATCGCCGCGGGCGGGCATTCGTCGATCTTGTTGTACACGAGCAGCGAAGGCTGGCCGCCGGCGCCCAGCTCTGACAGCACCTCGTCCACGACAGCCCGCTGCCGGTCCCGCATCGGGGACGAGGCGTCCACGACATGCAGCAGCAGGTCCGCTTCGTTGACCTCTTCGAGCGTCGCCCGGAACGCCGCCACGAGATCGTGCGGCAGGTTCTGAATGAAGCCGACCGTATCGGTGAGCAGCACTTCCTTGCCGCTGGGCAGCGACAGCGCGCGGGAGGTCGGATCGAGCGTGGCGAAAAGCTTATTCTCCGCAAATACGTCGGCGCTCGTGAGCTGCCGCAGCAGCGTCGACTTCCCGGCGTTCGTATAGCCGACGAGCGCGACCTGGACGACGCCGTTTTTTTTGCGGCGTTCCCGATGCAGCTTGCGGTGCGCCATCACGCCCTCGAGCTGGCGCTTCAGCTCGGTTATCCGTCCTCGAATGTGACGGCGGTCCGTCTCGAGCTTCGTCTCGCCCGGTCCCCGCGTCCCGATGCCGCCGCCGAGCCGGGACAGATTTTTGCCCTGCCCGGACAATCTCGGCAGCAGATACGACAGTTGGGCCAGCTCGACTTGCAGGATGCCTTCTCTCGTCTTGGCTCTGCCCGCGAAAATATCGAGGATGAGCTGGGTGCGGTCGATGATCTTGACGTCCAGCTCTTCTTCGAGGTTGCGCACTTGCACGCCGGACAGCTCCTGATCGAAGATCGCCGTCGTCGCCGCTTCTTCGGCAATCATCGCCTTGATTTCTTGGGCTTTGCCCTTGCCGACGAACCATCTCGCGTCCGGCACGTCCCTGTTCTGCATCATGCGGCCGACGACTTCGACGCCCGCGGTATCCGCCAGATTCGCGAGTTCGTCCATCGAATGCGCCGGATCCGCGCCCGATTGTCGCACGGCTTCGGTAACCAGGCTGACGAGCAGCGCGCGCTCGCCTCGATCGGCACCCGTATCGTAAGTATTAGGCTTCATCTCTATCGGCTGCCTCCAGTGCTTCGAATCGTCACCTTATACTATACCCGCATTGCCGCGCTCTAATTGAAGCCCCAGCCGAACGCGGGTCCCGCCGGCGTCCCGGCCGCGGGCAGCGGCTTCAAATCTTCCGGGCGTATGCCGACCAGCTCCTGCCTCGACGGCGACGCGGACGGATATTGCTGGAGCAGCCGCACCGCTTGGTTGCGAATCGCGCGTTCCAGCATATTGCGCACGTACCGGGCGTTGCTGAACGGATGTCCCGCCGCTTCTTTTTCCTGAAGCACGTTCTGCTTCAGCTTGGCGACCGCTTGGGGCAGCAGCACGTAATCGCGTTCTCTCGCCATCCCTTCGGCGATCTGCAGCAGCTGGTCCACGGTAAAATCGGGAAAATCCATCTGGATCGGGAACCGGGACGGGAGCCCCGGGTTCGTCATCATGAACATGTCGATCTCGAGCGGATAACCTGCCAGGATGAGCACGAACTGATTGCGATGGTCCTCCATCGCCTTGACGAGCGTATCGATCGCTTCCTTGCCGAAATCCTTTTCCCCGCCCCGGGCGAGCGAATAGGCCTCGTCGACGAACAATACGCCGCCGAGCGCCTTTTTCACGAGATCCCGCGTCTTCTGCGCGGTATGGCCGATATACTCGCCGACCAGGTCGGCGCGTTCGACCTCGACCAAATGACCTTTGGTCAGCAGACCCATGCTCTGAAAAAGCTTGGCGAGCAGCCGGGCGACGGTTGTCTTGCCGGTACCCGGATTGCCTCTGAAAATCATATGGTATACGTGCGACTGGCTATGAAGCCCCGCATCGCCCCGGTACTGGGCGATCTGCAGCAGCGCATAAATCTCATAGACGAGCTCCTTGACGTTGTCGAGTCCGACCATGCGCTCAAGCTCCTGCTGCCACATGGCCCAAGGACCTGTGGATGGCAGACCGCGTCCCGCGGCGAGCGCCTCCGGACTGGACGCGGCACCGGCCGGCGCCGCGTCCTGGCTGCGAAGCACCACGTTGATTTGTCTGGCGGGCCTCGCCGCGGCGGCGCTATCCCGCTCGCCCTGCGCTCTAGCATTCATGACTGGCTCACACCCCGCAGACGAAAGTCGGCGCGAACGCCGCATTATCAGTCTATTCGGGCCGGTCAGGCATCATGCAACTGCAAGCTCAGCGCCACTTCTGAAGCAGCCACTTCGTGTAGGCCAGCACTTCGCGAGTCCGGTGATAAGCCATGTTCATGACCTTCGAATCCGTCACGCTCACTTGCGGCCGCTCGTAATCAAGCGCCTCGGCGATGTCAAGCGATCTGGACCCGTGATATTGATGCGTTACGATGACAGCGGTACGCCACCCATGCGCCTCCATGATCGCCTTCGAAAACTTCAGGTTTTCGTACGTGCTCGTCGCCTTGGGCTCGATCAAAATCGCCGAAGCGGGTACGCCCCGCTGCAGCAAATAATCGCGCATGCCTTCCGCTTCGGTGAGCACGGCGCCTCCGGCGTCCAGTCCGCCCGTGACGATAAAGCGGCTGAACACGTCCGCCCGGTAGAGCGTCATCGCTTGGTCGAGACGCTCCTGCAAGCCCGGACTCGGCTTGTTGTCCCACAACGACGCGCCAAGCACGATTCCGACGTCCGAGGTTGCAGGCAACCCTTTAGCAGGTTCGCCTTCGAATCGCCCGATGACGACAAACAGACTGCCGCACCAAAGAAAAAGCGCCAGCATGCCGGCGCTCACTACATAGGCGGCCGCTCGAAGACGCTTTCGGCGCAGACGGACGACAGATCCGGCCGCGCTTCGTTCGCGATTCGCGGCCCCGCTCACGGCGTAACGTTCTCCCAGCCGAGACGTTCGAGAAACAGCTTGCGGTGTTTAAGGCTCATATCGAAATAAGGAAACTTTTTCTGACGAATCAGCGACAAGAGCCGCTGCGCGGTCCGATGCGCCATGGCCGAGTCGCGGGGCGTAATATGGCCGTCGCCCAGCGCATCCTCCAGCTCGTCCTCGTCCAACAATAGCGTCTCTCCGGTCGGGAGCACGACGATGTCCAGATACAGATCGTCGAACCAAGGCACCTGCTGGTCGGTCAGACCTTGCGTCTTGCAAATATCGATATACCATTGAACGACCTGGCCGCGCTGGTCGAACATCGTCGTCACGACGAAGTGCTCCCCCGCGGATAATGCTGCGTCCACAAATATCCCTTGTCCGCCAGGCACATCCGCTTGCCGTTATACTCTTTCCAGAGCGGATCGCGCAGGTCTTGAATCCGGTAGAGCGTCACAAACCCGCGGAAATAAGGTTCGTCCATGGGGATGCATGCATAATTTTTTTTCAAGATGCGGCGCCAATTGGCCCGGTCGGAAAATTTTCGTTTCATAAATCCTCTCTCGTTCACGATAATCAGGTTTACACAAAGCTTACCACAACTTGCCTTCTTGAACCAGTTAAGCCCTCCCTGCGCCACTGAAGCTATTGCGGGATCTCCGACAATCGGCAAAATTACCGCAGCGCCTTGCTCATCCTGACATGCAAAATGCCGGCGTCATAGAAAGGTTCCTCGGAAATCGTGGCGTAGCCTAGCTTCGCGTAAAAAGGCTCGGCGCTGCATTGCGCGTCCAGGATGGCGCGCTCGTACCCCATCTCCGCCGCATCCCGCTCCATCGCCGTCACGATCAGACGGCCGATCGAACGGCCGCGGTAGTGAAGCCTGACGGCGATGCGCTGCAGCTTGGCTATTCCGGGTTCAAACGTTTTCCAGCGGGCGGCCGCTAAGGGTTTTCCGTGGTCCGTCGCCAGAAAGTGTCTGCAGGCGGAGGGGGACGCATCGTATTCGTCGACCTCTTCCTCGGGCGAAACGCCTTGTTCCTGCACGAATACTTCCGTCCTTACGGCCAAACATTGTTCCAATTCGCTTTGCTCGGTTACCAATTTGCATTCCACTCGCGATTCCTCCCGCTTCATCTCTCTCTGCAATGAACCTATTTTGTACAATAAACGAAAAAAAGACAAGCGCGGACGCGCTTGTCTGAAGCAGAGCGGGGTCGATACGGATTTAAGGAGCGACCTGATCCGCAGTGCCGGTCGCGGCATCGGTTGCCGCCCCGGCTTCGTCTTTTTTCTTCTTCTCTTTTTTTGACCTTCGGGTCGGCGGTCGCCGTACTCGTCGGCAGCACCGTCGGCGAGGTTGTCGCGCGGGCGACAGGGCCTGTCGACTCCGTCGCCTGAGGCGTCGGCGTTGGCGTCGGCGTTGATGTAGGCGTCGCTGTCGGCGTCGAAGAAGGCTGCTCCGTGTTCGTCGGTAGCCCGCCGTCCGGCGTCGGCTCGCCTTGATCGCCGCCGTCTCCTTCATCCGGCACGTCCGTGCCGTCCGATGGCGTCTCCGTCGGCTCGCCTGGGGTCGGCGTCGGCGTTGGCGTCGGCTCGAGCTCGGACGTCACCTCGACTGTGACGCGATTCGACTCGGCGCCCTCCGTTCCGTTTTTCGGATCGTACGGTTTCACGTAATACGTGTATGTCGTATCCGGCATGATCGACAGATCCTCGGCCGACGGCGTCACGGACTCGACCAGCAGCTTGAACTCGTTCTCTCCGCTCGCCTGGCGATAAATCTTGTACGTGATATCGTCGCCCGGTACGGCGGTCCAGTTCAAGGCTACCGATACCTGCTGGGAGTCGTATACGCCGGTCAGATCGGTAATCGCCGCGTTCTCCGTCGGCGTCGGAGTAGGCTGCTCCTTCGCTTGATCCGGCACGGGGAACGATTGCTTCGCTTTGCCCTCGAGCGCCTTCTTCATAACTTTGGAGAATAGCGCTGCGGCCTGACCGCTGCTCTTTTTGACATAATGCTTCGTATCGGTCTTGTCGTAGCCCATCCAGACCGCCGCCGTGTATTCCGGCGTATAGCCGACGAACCAGACGTCGCGGTTGCCGCTGGAGCTGACGCCTTTGAGCCCGAGCTGCGTCGTGCCGGTCTTGCCGGCGACGGTCCGGCCGCCGATCTGCGCCTTCGTTCCCGTGCCGCCGCTGACGACGCCCTTCATGATCTCGGTCACGTAATACGCGGTCATCGGCTTGATCACTTGATTGTCGCCCGGCGCCTTGAACGTATAAACCGGCTTGCCGGAGGCGTCGGTGATCTTCAGCACGGCGTGCGCGTCCTGCAGTTGTCCGCCGTTGGCGAACGTACCGTAGGCGCGGGCCATCTGCACAGGCGTCACGCCTTTGGTCAGCCCCCCCGAGCGCGATCGCGAGGTTGCGGTCGTCCTTGTCGAGATCGATGCCGAGCTTGGCGGCGAACTTGACGCCAGTGGACACGCCGATCTCGTTAAGCAGCCAGACGGCCGGCTGGTTGATCGAGCCTTTGATCGCATCCTTCATCGCGATGGCCCCGACATAAGGGTTCTTGTTCGAATCCTTCGGGCAATATTTGCCGTTGTTGTAACAGATCTTGTCGTCGCGCAGCGTCGAATCGGGCGTGAATTTCCCGGTCTCGAGCGCCGGTCCGTAGGAGACGATCGGCTTGAACGAGGAACCCGGCTGCCGCTGGCTCTCCACCCGGTTGAGCCCGCTCTTCTGGTAGTCTCGGCCGCCGACCATCGCCTTGAGCGAGCCGTCGTGCTGGTCCATGATGACCATCGCACCCTGGATCGGCGTGTCGTCCTCGCTTTTTTCGAAGTTGGCGTCCTTGGAAAATTCGCTTTCCATCGCGCTTTGGGCAGCCGTGTCGATCGTCGTATAGATCGTATAGCCGCCCGACAGCAGCTCTTCCTCCGTCAGATTCAGCTTCTCGAGCGCTTCGTCGATCGCATAATCCGTGTAGCTGGCGAACTTGCTCGTATTCGTCATCGCCATCGAAGGCTTATAGACGATCGCCGCGGCATCCTCGCGCTCTTGCTCCGTGATGAGGCCTTGATCCGTCATGAGACGCAGCACGACGCCGCGGCGCTCCATGGAGTTGTCCGGATGCTTGTAAGGATTGTAGATGCTCGGTCCCTTCGGAATCGCGGCCAGCGTGGCGATCTGCCAGGTCTTCAGCTGGTCGAGATCGCCGACGCCGAAGTAAAACTTCGCCGCCGTCTTGATGCCGTATTGCCCGTTGCCGAAGTAGATCCGGTTCAAGTATAGCTCCAGAATCTCTTCCTTCGTCTTGTGCCGTTCGAGCGCGAGCGCGATCGATGCCTCCGTGCCTTTGCGGAACCACGTCTTGTCCGCGTTCAGGAACAGGTTGCGGGCGAGCTGCTGGGTGATCGTGCTGGCGCCTTCGACCATGCTGCGGGCGACGACGTCCTTCGCGAGCGCCCGGCCGATGCCGAACAAGTCGACGCCGCCGTGCTCGTAGAACCGTTTGTCCTCGACCGCGACGAAGGCATCGCGGACGGCTTGCGGAATATCTTTGTATTGCACGTATTCGCGGTTGCCGCCAGCGATCGATATTTTGGCGATTTGGTTGCCGTTTGCGTCGGCTACGATCGTCGAACGGTCGAGATCGAGCTTGTTGAGGTTGGCCGACAATACGCGTTCGCCGTTCAAAATGACGAGCAAGTACGCGACCGCCGCGGCAAGAACAGCCAAGACGGCGATGCAGATGATCCAAATTAGAGCGACTTTGCCCCGCCCGCGCTTGCGCGGGGGGCTTGCCGCCTTTCCCGCTGCGGGACGGTTTCGGTGCTGACTGAGCCAATGGCTTTCTCCCCTTTTACAGTACGATTTTTCTCTGTCTATACCATACCCGCTCAAAAAGAAGAACAACCCAAGTGTTGGGTTGCCCTGTGGCCTGGCTATTCAATTAGACGCTGAAGGGGGGCGAAAGGTTTCGTTAACGGAGCTGCGCACGCGTCAAGCGTTGGCCCCGGCGTCCTGCTGCTGAAGGGATACGTTGCGCTGCGGCATGAACGTGCTGATGGCATGCTTGTACACCATCTGCTGCCGGCCGTCGCTGTCGATGACGATCGTGAAGTTGTCGAAGGCGCGGACGACGCCGCGAATCTGAAAGCCGTTGGTCAAGTAAACGGTGACGGGCACGCTATCCTTGCGCAGTTGATTCAGAAACGTATCCTGGATGTTTATGGACTTGTTCATTACCGGTATCCCCCATCGCCATTAATTTCTTGTGTAAGATTATATTCAAAGCTCATTTTAACTTTCCTGCTATTATAGCATAGATCATTGGATAAAGATCGGAGATTTTTGCGGCGCCGTCCGCGTCGATCCAAACCAAGTCCTGCATGTGGCGGAACCAGGAGAGCTGGCGCTTGGCGAATCGCCGCGTATCCCGCTTGAGCATCGTTACCGCGTCTTCGTACGCGATGCGGCCTTCGAGGTAGGCGGCCATCTCCTTGTAGCCGAGCGCCTGCATGGCAACGGACGACGAGGACAGTCCTTCCGCCAGCAACCCTCGCACTTCCTCCTCGAGTCCATGCGCCAGCATGTCGTCTACCCGTTGGTCGATGCGCGCGTACAGCTTGGCCCGTTCCATATGGAGTCCGAGCAGCACGAGGTTATAGGGCGATTCCTTGCGGTCTCCGCGCGCCTCGCCAAGCTGCTCCGACGCTGGACGTCCTGTCGTCCTCTGAATCTCAAGCGCGCGGATGACGCGCCGGACGTCGTTCGGATGGAGTCTGGCCGCGGTCGCCGGATCGACGGCCGATAGCTTCGCGTGCAGCGCTTCGGCGCCATCCGTATCGGCGACCGCCTGCATCGACGCGCGGAATGCGGGATCGCTGCCCGACGGCTGAAAGCCGAACCCGTAGCAGACCGACTCGACGTACAATCCCGTGCCGCCGACGATAAAGGGAATGCGTCCGCGGCCCTGAATGTCCCGGATCGCCTCCCCGCAGGCCGCCTGGAAGTTCGCCGCCGAGAAAGGCTCGGCCGGATCCTTGATGTCGATCAGATGGTGAGGGACGCCCTCGCGCTCGGCAAGCGGCAGCTTGGCCGTCCCGATATCCATCCCCTTGTATACCTGCATTGAATCCCCGCTGATAATCTCGCAATCGAACGTCTTGGCGATCGCGAGGCTCGCCGCCGTCTTGCCGACGGCCGTCGGTCCGACCAGCGCGATCAGCGGAGGCTTATTGTTCGTCATTGAATCCCGATCACTCCATAGTCAACGGCCGAATAGGAAGTCCGTACGCGCCGGAACCCGTGCCGTTCGAATTCGCCGCTCGTCTTGTGGTCCTTCAGCACGACAGCTCGGCGGGCTACCCGCCGAGCCTCCGCGATCGCCTCCGCGGCGAGGGACCTGTCCTCCGCGTAAGCCCGGAGCGGTCTTAAAGAAGCCGAACCGAGAACGGGCTTCGCGAACATCGGGTCGAAGTATACGATGTCCGCGCTGCAGTCTTGCATGACGCGCAGCGCCTGCAAGTGCTCGCCATGCATCACGTTCACCCTGCGCATGGCCTCGTCGAGCTCGGGCATTCCGCTTTCGTACGACTTCAGCCCTTCTCTAACGATCATGAACAGAATGCGCGACGCTTCGATGGCCGTCACGTTGCCATCCGCGCCGGCGGCGTATGACAGAACGAGCGCGTCGGCGCCGAGACCCGCCGTGCAATCGACGACGACGTCGCCCCGCCTCACGCCCGACGCTTCGACGAGCGCGTCGCCGCCGCCCTCGAGCAGCCGCTTGACCCTGATCTGCGCCATGCTCGGATGGTAGAAGAGCGGCTCCGCGCCGTCCGCCGCGAACCGCAAGCCTTGCGGCCCCGCGACAAGGATGCCGCTGGCGGCATCCGGGTACTTGCGGGCGAGCCCTGCCAGCGTCTCGCGGCGCCGGTCGGCGAAGCGGCAGCCGAGCTCGTCCGCCAGCCCGCGAGCGTATGCGCCCAGCGCCGCGTCCGGCTTTTCCGCGGTCGTCACGATCAAGACATCACCCGCTTGAACATTTTCTCGAGCTCGTACGTCGTGAAGCTGACGACGATGGGCCGACCGTGCGGACAGGTATACGGCTGCTTGCAAGCGGCCAGCCTGCGAAGCAGCGTCTCGCCTGCTTCGCGCGTCAGCGCCTGGTTGGCCTTGATCGAAGCTTTGCAGGAGCACAGGATCGCCGCTTTCTCGCGGATCTTGTGAAGATCGATGCCCCGCTCCTTCAAGATCCACTCCGCCATCTCCCGCACGATGTCCGCCTCGTCCCCTTCCGGGAGCCAGTGCGGCACGGCCCGTACGATAAAGGTATTGCCCCCGAAGTCTTCGAGATATACGCCCGCGAGTTCGAACCAGGGGAGCTTGCCTCGGATGGCCGCATACTCGTCCGGCGCGAACGACAGCGTGACCGGGAGCAGCAGCTCCTGGCTCGCGGCCGCCGGATCGCCGAATTTCTCGTAATAGATCTCGTAATGGATGCGCTCGTGCGCGGCATGCTGATCGATCAGGTACAAGCCGCCGTCGTTCTGGGCGACGATGTACGTGCCGTGCAGCTGGCCGATCCAATAGAGCTCGGGAAACTCGGGCTTCGTATCCGCGGCGGCGGCGCCGAACGCCGCCCGCCACACTTGATCGGGGAGCTTGCCCGGCTGCTGCCCCCTGCTCCTGTCGTTCCATGGATCGCGCACCGGCGCGGCATAGCCGCCGTCGGCCGGACGCGATTCGCGAACCGCATTCTGGCGCGGGCCGGGAGAAGGAGCAACGGAGGGCGGAGCGTACGGCGGTCGGCTGGCGGCGCTGTCCCGTTTTCTTTCCCCGTATCCGGATAAAGTTGAATCCGCATCTATTATTAATGCGGACGATTCGAGCGTCTGACGGCCCTCTGCAGGCCAATTCGGACCGGTCCCGTTTGCCTCGCTGCTCGCAGAAGCCTCCGGTCGGGCTGCCTGCGTTTGTTCGGCGTCCGTACGCGAATCGCTCTGATGCGCCGCGGGTTTCGCTTCGACAGGCGGTAGCTGGAACCGGATCTGCTCCTGCTGCCAGGTCTCGGGCTTCGGCTTGCGAACGGCCGTGCCCGAAGGGATATAGGCGTAGGTCTCGAGCGCCTGCTTGACGGCCGCCTCGACGAACGCGCGCAACTCGGTTTCTTTGCTGAAGCGGACCTCGAGCTTGGCGGGGTGAACGTTCACGTCAAGAAGAGACGGATGCATCCGCAGGTGCAGCACGGACAACGGATAACGATTGATCGGCAGCAGCGTATGATAGGCCTGAAGCAGCGGCTGGACGACGGCCGGACTGCGCACAAACCTTCCGTTGACGATGATCGTCACCGCGGTTCGGCTCGCGCGCGTCTCGATCGGCATGGCGGTAAGGCCGGACAGCGAAAAATCGGGGCCGTCAGCCTGAACCTCCAGCATCGCCTTGGCGGGTCCCGTGCCGTAGATGGCGGCGACGACCTGCCGCAGATCGCCGTTCCCCGGCGTCCGTAAAAGGACGGTGCCATTGTGCGAGAACGTAAACGCGACGTCCGGACGCGCGAGCGCCTGCCTGTAAACGACATCGGACAAATGCGACAGCTCCGTCTGGATCGTGCGCATGTATTTGAGCCGGGCCGGCGTGTTGTAAAAAAAGCTCCTTGACGGACATGTCCGTGCCTTTCGGGGAGGCCGCGTCCTCGTGGCGCTTGACCGTACCGCCCTCGATCTCGAGCAGCCGGCCGAGGCCGCCCGATTCGGAGGCGCTCAGGCAGCGGACTTTGGCGACGGACGCGATACTCGGCAGGGCTTCGCCCCGGAAGCCGAGCGTCGAGATCTGGAACAGGTCTCGTCCGCTCGCGATCTTGCTCGTTGCGTGGCGCTGGAAGGCGACGAGCAGGTCGTCCGATTGGATGCCCGCCCCGTCGTCCACGACCCGAATCAACGATAGACCGCCCTCCTCCGCGGTAATGTCGACGTGCTTGGCGCCGGCGTCCACCGCGTTTTCGATCAGCTCCTTGAGCACGGAAGCCGGACGCTCGACGACCTCGCCCGCCGCGATCTGATTCGATAGATGCTCGTCCAGCTGAATGATGATCCCCATATTCGTCCCCCCTTCCTTGCTTTAGGCAGCGGTCGTTAAGCCGCGGAATCGTACAGCGTGACCGTGCCGTCGCCTACTGCCGCCCAGGTCAGATTGGCGAACCACTTGGACAGCAGCCGCACGTCGATGTAGCTGACGCCGTTTTTGACGATGACGTGGCTGTCCGAAGCGTTAAGCCGATGCGTCGTTCCGGCCTTGTCGAGCACGATCTGACGGGCTTTGGCATCGTAGCTCAGCTTCGCTTCGGAGGCGACGGCCCCCAGCTTCGAGCTAATGTACCAGACGCCGTTTTTCTTGATGACGGAGCCGGCGTCGGCCGTGCGAATGCCGTTGACAACGAGCGCGCCTCTCCCGACGGTCAGCCTGACGTCCCCGCCTCCGGCAAGCCGATAAGCCGCAAGCAGCTGCTGGAGACTTCCCGTGACGGCCACGTCGGGCGTCAGTCCGACCTTGTCCACCTTTTTGCCGCCCGGTGTCTTGTACTCTTGCACGGTCACCTTGAGCGTGCCGCCCGACGCGACGGGGATGAGCTGCTGGATGACGCCTTTGCCGTACGTCTTCGTGCCGACCAGCTTCGCGACGCCATATTCCTGCAGCGCGCCGGACAGCAGCTCCGTCGCGCTCGCGCTGCCGCCGTCGACGAGAATATATACGGGATAGCCGCGCTTCTCGCCGTGCAGCTCGATCGGCGTGTCCTTGCCGTCGCGGTCGGCCACGTGCGCCAGGATGCCGTCGGCGACGAACAGCGCGCCGATCTGCTGGGCCTGGTCCACGTAGCCGCCACCGTTGCCGCGCAGGTCGACGACGAGGGAAGTCATTCCCTGCCCTTCAAGAAATTGCAGCTGCGTTTTGAACTTGGCGGCGGCATCTGCGGAGAACGAATCCAAGCGCAGGTAGCCGACGCCGGCGCCCATCAGGCGCGACGTCGCGACCGGCAGCTGCATCGAAGTCCTCGAGACCAAAAACTGCAGCTTGACCATCCCTCGCTTGACGCCGACGTTAACGGTCGTGCCTTCCTTGCCTGCGGCCATGACCTGGATCGCGTCGATCGACTTGCCGGCGGTCGGCGCGCCGTCGATCGAGACGAGCGCGTCGCCCGGCATCAGTCCGGCCTTGAAGGCCGGGCTGTCCGGCACGACGTCCTCCAGGTACGTGATCCCGTCGTCCTGCGACATGACGATGCCGATGCCGACGAACGACTGGTTGATCGCGTTGGAGAAGCTTTGCAGCTCTTCCGGGGAAAAATATTGCGTGTACGGATCGTCAAGCGAGCCGATCATCGCTTCGATCCCGGACTCGTTCAGTTTATCGTCCGTAGGCTTGCTGATATGGTACTCTTCCAGCAGCTGGCGCACTTCGTTTACTTGGTCCTGGGTAGCGGCGCCGGCGACGGCCGGCAGCCATAGGACGGACAATGCCAGACACAAAGCCGTCTTGAGCAGCTTGCCCGCCGTTCCTTTTTGTTTTCTCAAATTCAATCCCCTTTTCCGATCAGTTGATTGCGCGCGTCGTTCAGCCATTCCAGCGCCTGCAGCGGCGTCATGCGCATGACGTCGAGCTTGCGCATCTTGTCGAGCAGCTTGTCGGCCTCGGACGGCCTCGCCTTCGCCGACTTCGCTTCGGCCGCGGCAGCGGCTTCTTCGAACATCGACAGCTGTTGGATGCCCGCGACCGCTGCCGTCAATTCGGTCGGCTCGCGCTCGGCGACAGACGCAGGGGCCGCTTGCGCCGGCAGCGACGCTGCCGCGGCATACGTCGGGACCGAAGCCGGCGAAGGAACGGCGCCGTCGGGCGCGCTCTCCGTTCGGCTCGGCGTCGCGCCGGCGGCTTCGAGCAATCCGTACGCTCTCTGGACGATCGAATCCGGCAAGCCGGCGAGCTGCGCGCAGTAAATGCCATAGCTGGAATCCGCCGCGCCGGCCACGAGCTTGCGAAGGAACGTGACGCCGTCCGCGCTTTCCTTGACGGCCATGCAGCCGTTGCGAAGACCGCCGAGCGTCTCTTCCAGGTGGGCCAGCTCGTGGTAATGCGTGGAGACGAGCGCCTTGCAGCCGATCCGGTCGTGCACGTATTCGATGACGGATTGGGCGATCGCCATGCCCTCGTCCGTAGAAGTGCCTCGGCCGAGCTCGTCGATGATAACCAAGCTGCGCTCCGTTGCCTGTTCGGTCATGATCTGGATGTCTTTCATTTCCACCATGAACGTGCTCTGCCCGCCAACGAGATCGTCGGCCGCGCCGATCCGCGTGAAGATGCGGTCGACCATCGGCAGCTCGGCGCGGGCCGCAGGGACGAAGCAGCCGATCTGGGCCATGATGCAGATCATCGCGACCTGCCGCATATACGTGCTCTTGCCCGCCATGTTCGGACCCGTGATGAGCAGGATCGGACCGCCTTCGCGCGTAAGCGAAGCGTCGTTCAAGATGTAGGCGCTCCCTTCGGTGACGGCTTCCACGACGGGATGCCGGCCGCCCGATACGTTCAGATCGTAGCCTTCGCTCCAGGTCGGCCTGACGTAACGCCGCTCCGCGCTGACCTCTGCAAGCGACTGCAGGACATCGAGGCTCGCCACGCGTTCGGCCAGCTGCTGCAGCCTGGGGATATGAAGGGCGATCTCGTCGCGCAGGGCGGCGAACAGTTCGTACTCCAGGTCCACCATACGCTCCTCAGCCTCGAGGATGAGCGATTCCTTCTCCTTCAGTTCCGGCGTGACGTAGCGCTCGGCGTTGGCCAGCGTCTGCTTGCGCTCGTACCGGCCCTCGGGCAGCGTGCCGAGATTGGCGCGCGTTACCTCGAGGTAGTACCCGAACACTTTGTTGAAGCCGATCTTAAGCGACTTGATGCCCGTCGCCTCGCGCTCCCGCCGCTCGAGCTCGGCGATCCAGGTCTTCCCGTTCTTGCTCGCCTCGCGAAGCTCGTCAAGCCGCTCGTGGAAACCGGGCCGAATCAGTCCGCCCTCGCGCACCGACACCGGCGGCTCTGCCGCGATCGCGTCCGCGATCGAAAGCGCCAGATCCTCGCAGGCATCGAGCGACCGCGACAAGGCGGATAGCGGTCCGGAGCCTAGCTCCGCGCAAATGGCCTTGAGCGCCGGAATGCGCGAGAGCGACGCCCCGAGCGCGTTCAGGTCGCGCGCGTTGGCCGTGCCGTAGGCGATCCGTCCGACCAGCCGCTCCAGGTCGTAAATCTCCGACAGCGCGGCGCGCAGGTCCTCGCGCAGCATCCAGTTGCCGTGCAGCGCCTCGACGGCGTCAAGCCGCTCGTCAGCCGCATCCCGGTCGAGCAGCGGCTGATCGATCCACCGCTTCAGCTGGCGCGCGCCCATCGCCGTGCGCGTGCGGTCGAGCAGCCACAGCAGCGAGCCCTTGCGCGCGCGGTCCCGCACCGTTTCGGTCAGCTCGAGGTTGCGCCGCGTGAAGGCGTCGAGCGCCATGAATTGCTGCGGATCGTAGCTTTTGACCGCCCGCACGTGGGCAAGCGACCGCTTTTGCGTCTCGCCGAGATATTCGGCGAGGCGAGCGACGGCCAGCTTTCTCACCGGCTCGTGCCTGTCCCACCGCTCTTCGGGGAACTGTTCGGCTAATCGTTCGCCCGGCTCTTGCGCCTGCGACCTGACCGTCGTCACCAGCGCTCTGCCCGACGCACGGGACGCCTCTTCCAAAATAGCGAGCGCCCGCTCGTCGCCGACGGCCTCGGAGGGCCGATAGACGTTCAGCTCGTTTTTAACCGGCTCCGCGGAAGCTGCGAACGAAGTCACGTACATCTCGCCGGTCGTCAGATCGCATGCCGCGAGTCCGAATCGGCCTGCGAGCTCGGCGGCGCCGACGATAAAGTTGTTCGCGCCGCTCGCGAGCGACTTCGTCTCCATCACGGTGCCGGGCGTGACGATGCGCACGATCTCGCGCCTCACGACGCCCTTGGCCGCCTTGGGATCCTCCACTTGCTCGCAAATCGCGACCTTGTAGCCTTTGTCAACCAGCCTTGCTATGTAACCTTCTGCCGAATGATGGGGGACGCCGCACATCGGAATGCGCTCTTCCTGCCCCGCCCCCCTGCCGGTCAGCGTAATCTCCAGCTCGCGGGACGCCGTAAGCGCGTCTTCGAAAAACATTTCATAGAAATCGCCCAGGCGGAAAAACAAAAGGGCATCCTTCGCCTCTTCCTTCACGGACAAATACTGCTGCATCATCGGGGTATAGCCGGCCATAGAATCCTCCAATTTGTCGCACTGAACTCATCCATCTATTATACCAAGCTTTGCGAGGTTCGTCGTGGTCGGCACGGAAACTGGCAGAAACTAGGGGCGACAGGCTTTGCACGCATCGAAAAAAGCGGCCGCGCGCCCGCCGGCCGCCTGCCGCTTTAGCGATGCCCAAACGCATTCTAGCAAGTGCTGCCCTGCAAAAGTACACTATCCAAGACCGAATATGGCGGGTTTTTGCGATCTATCGCGCAAAAGTGCATGGCAGCGTTCCCCTAAGAGCGAGAGCCTGTTCGTTTCGGGTGAAAATCCTGCACGATTGCGCGATAGGCGGAGCGAAGAGAGAGCTTAGCTCGATCATGTACTTACGCACGATAGAAATCCCTCTTCGGTTTCATACTGGCAAAAAGCCTATCGATCGGCAAGACGCATGCTGTGCAAGTTTGAAATCCAAGCGCTTACGATTTGAGGACTGCATGACGCGGACGATGGCCAATCCTTTCGACGAACTTAGCCATGCAAGGTCATGCCTTCACTCCAGAATCCGCCACCTGCGCCGGATATCCTCGCTCTCGTCCCATACTTTGCCGGCCTCGATCGCGTCGAAAAGAAAGCCGATCGCCTCGCCGTGCCTCGCGTAAGCCGGCAGCGATTCGAGCGCGCCGCGGACCGTTGCGGCCGCCCGCCGCAGCGGCGCCAGCCGCCCTTCGTAGAAGGCGTCGCGCAGCGCGTCGTCATCGAGCGGGCGGCTGCCCCTTAGCTCGCGCGAGTGCTCCACGGCCAGCTTCGCGAGCGACAATACGCCGAGCGCGAGCCGCGGCGACACGAGCCAGCTCGGCGGCGTCCGGTATTCGAAGCCGCCGTGCGACTTCGTCCGGACGTCGCCGAGCGCGCCGTAGCGCGGCCGACGACGTCCGGCGCCGTTCGGCTCGAGCAGGCGCAGCGGCAGCGCGAGCGCGTTGTCGAGCGCCCGCAGGCGCTCGGCCGTAAGGGCAATGCCGCTGAAGTGCAGGTGCCCGCCCAGCGGCAAGCCCTTGACCGGCGCGGCGCCCGCGCGCCAGCGCAGTCCGGCGCCGGCCGTCCGCGCGGACGCTTCCTGAAGCAGGCGCCGGATGCGCTGCGCGAGCGCGGCGGGGTCCCGCGACGGCCTGGGCCGCAGCTCGGCAAGCGGCCATCGCTGCACGCCCCGCACGACGACCGAGTCGCTGCCGGTCCGCTCCCCCGGACCGAAGTACCGTGATGCCGGCACGACCCTTCCCGCGCCCGTGAGCATGACGAATTCCGGATCCGCGCCGATGAGCGCTTCCGGCGTGCCGCCCGCCGCCTCTTCCGCCCATCGCGCCGCGAATGCGGACGCCGCCTCGGCCAGACTGCGCGCCCCCCCCTCGTCGGGTTCTCCGATCGCTATGTCCAAGCCGACGATGACCCCCTCGGCGCCCCGCCCCGTCGATCTGCCAGGTCACCGTACCGAGCTCGAGCCCGAGCGCATAGATCGCGCGAGCGGAAGCTCTGCCCAGCCGGCGGGCAAGCACTCGTCCGGACGCATGCTCCCCCGGCTCCGGCCGGACAATGGGCGCCTCCAGGCCGAAGACGGTGACGACGTACGTTTGCGACGGAGCGCTAAGCGTCCCCGGCGCGCCGACGCGCCGGCGCCAGCCTGCGCTCCCGCCGTTCGCGCCGCCGCTTTGAAGCGCCGCGGCCAGACCCTCGCGCGCGAGCCGCCGTTCGAGCTCCGCGGCCGACAGAGAACCGACCTCGCCGGCCGCCGCGTTCCAGGTCCAAGTCCCGGCATGTCCCGCATCCGCGGCTCCCTTCGAACGCGCGAAGCCCGTCCTTTCGCCCGACAAGCGCACGATCACGTCAGAAGGACCCGGCCGGCTGTCGGCGCCTAGACGCTTCAGTCCGGCCGCCGCGAGCAGCGCGCCGACCGCGCCCTTGCCGTCGACCCATACCGCCCCTCGCGCCGCCTGACGGCTATTGACGTGCCCTTCGCCAGCCGCCCAACCACCGTTTTCAAAGGATCTTGCCGCGTTCATGCCGTACTTCGAGCCGGATTCACTCATCGCCGTCCCCCCGAACAACACGGGAAGGGCCGTCCCGCCGACGGTTGTACGTCGAAACCGGATGACCCTTCCCTGATTCTGTCCCTGTCCCCGCGCCGGGACCGCCGCCGGAACCGCGTACGGGCCGAAGCCCGAGCGATCCGCGCGATTTTACCGGCATCAAGACGATTTTACCGAACGAAGCAGGCATCCGCCCTCGACACTTCCATCGCTTCTGCATAGACATAAGTATCGGCCGCGGCGGGCCGCTTACAGATCGTCTTCAAGCAGGTCGGCATCGAGGTCTTCGTAATCGCCGTCGTCCAATGCAAAGTCCGCGTCCTTGCCGTCTTCGAAGTAGTTCGGATCCACGACCACGCAAACTTTGGTTTCCGCGACCATCTCGACCGCGTATTCGCGCTCCACGCGAATAAGCACGGAAGTACCGCCTCCGCCGATCAACGCTTCCACGCAATTCGGTTCCTGCGTCGCATCCGCAGAGACCTCTTCCGTGGAGCTCCGATGACGGGGGTCTACATACGAGAGCGGCACGAGCTCCGAGTACGAGACCGTCTCCTTGGCGACGTCGGTCTGGGAGTTTTTGTCGTACGAATACCAGATATTGATATCGTAAGACCCGACCACTTCGATGCCGTCACCCGAACGAACCGCTTCGTACTGGTGATTGATGATCCATGCCCCGAGAATGCTGGTGGGATGGTGCGGCGGCGTGACCGAATGGGTTATCGTCGAGAATTTGCGGCCCTTGCCGCAGACTGCCTTCGTGATGATTTCCCTTCGCTGCAGCCGTTTATCCGCGAGCGTCATGCAATGACCTCCTCCATACAATCAATTCAATTAAAGTCTATGCAGGACATTCGTCTAGAGTGACAAAAACGTATCCTTGCATGGACGCTTCGTCTCTATGATTGTATGCCGGTCCTTGTTCATGAAGACCTGCGCATTTTTCCTCTTCGGCCCACGGTCAAATACCGGCGGAGCTCCCTGCACAGATGCAGCAGCGCCGCCCGGATCTCGAACTCCTCCCGCGTCGCGGGCAGCGGCATCGCCTTGAACTCCCGCTCCAGCGCGTCCAGCGCCCGTTCGGCCTTGCCCTCGTAAAATTCGGACCGCACGTCCTGGATCAGACGGTCGAGCAGCGACGCGATCGCTTCGGACTGCGGCACGCTCGACGATACGAAGGCGATGTTCTCCATCATGAGCTGGATCATGTCGAGCTGCTCGCGCCGCATGGCGAAGTACGACAGCCACGGTTCGTCCTGCCGGCTGAGGCGGTTTTCCTGCGAACGCTTCGCCGCCTGCAAGCCTTCCTCGATCGCCGCCTCCGCCCGGAGCAGCTCGTCGCCGTTCCATACGGTCGCCGGATCGCGCAAAAATTTGGCCAATTCGCCCAGCGTTGCGACGAACATGTCCTCGGTCGTCTGCCGAAGCGACTCAAGCGACTTGCGCTGCTTCGGCATGTACGCGAGGTTGAACGCCGTCGCCGACCCGAGTCCGATCGCGAGCAGCGCCAACTCCGTGCGGATCGTATGCCAAGAAACGACCTCGCTGTGGAACAGATGGAAGACGATGACCGCTCCGGTCACGATGCCTTCCTTCATCTTAAAGCGCGTGAGCAGCGGGAACGCGATCAGAATATAGAGCGCCAGCGTCCACACGTAAAATCCGGCCAAGACGAACACCGCCGATGCGACGGCCAGTCCGATGAGGGAAGCCGCGAATCGTGCGTATACCGTCATGATGCCGCGCCAGCGGGTCGTATCGACGCCCAGGATGGCGAGGACGCCAGCCGCCTGCGGATTGTCCACATGCAGCAGCATCGCGATGTAGATCGCCGCTACCGTGGCGAGCGCCGTTTTCATGACGCGCAAGCCGACTAGGCGGTAAAGCGCGCGCGCCCCTTTCGTAACGTCCATGCCATTTCCTCCGATGTCGCGCGTATGCTTGTTTCCTCCATCGTACCCGTTTTTTTCGCATAAAAAACAGACCCTCCGCCCCCTTAAAGGACTTCAGGTCCGATTATTCGCGTCCGTTCGACGCGTCGGCGACGTACTATTTTAATTGGTATTCGGGCTGGTAAGCCTTATATATGGGATTTTCCCCGCATACCATCAATCCCTGACCCCAGTTCACGTGAACGTCTTCGGTCGGCAGGTCCATCGGATCGCGGTACTGGAACAGGACGTTGCGCCGATTGCGCGTACTGCGGTTCACGTCGGAACCGTGGATCGTCAAGTAATTGAAAAACAGCACGTCGCCCGCCGATGCCGGACATGGGGTCGCAGCGGATAATGGATATTCGCGATGATCCAGATAATAGCGGCCGACATGCGGCAGCAGCCCTTGTTTGTGGGAGCCCGGAATGACGCACAGACAGCCGTTCTCCATATCCGAATCGTCCAGATGGACGCTGGCCGCGAGCATCGTGTGGTCCGCATGCGGAAAATAAGGCGTGTCCTGATGCAGCGGGAAGGCGGCGCCTTTCTCGGGCGGCTTGACCAGCATCTTGCTGTGGTGAAGCTGAACGTTCGGACCGATCAGCTGCGACAACACGGACGTCATGTTCGGATGAATGGCTGCGCGGGTGAACGAGGCGTCGTGATAATGAACGTCGTGGAAGCCTTTGAGCACCAGCTTCTTCAGTTCCTCAGGCGGCAGATAGTCGCCCTGCCAGGTTGCGTTGCCGTCGTACTTCGACTTGGCGGCACGATCGATAATGCCGTTCAGGGCACCTCGCATCTCTTCCACCTCCGCCGACGAAAAGACGCCGCGGACGAGCAAGTACCCGTTATCCTTGTAAAATTGTACGTCTTCTGATTTAATCGGCTTATCCACTCGAAATTCCTCCTTTGGCGTAAACGCTTAGAATGCGATCAGTATAGGGAATTATCGGCCGCCTGTATTTGCAAAAGCCGGACGTCCGTTTGCACAATCACGCCAAGAGGTGACTGCGTTGACCGAAGAAAACTTCCTTTTCGTGACCCGGATCTTGAACGAGAACTACAGAAGATGCACCGGCGGGGACGGCTTCGACTTTCAAATTTACAACTGGGGACTCGCGTGGCAGCATTACGACAATCCCGTTCACCGGCATTCTTTTCATGAAATTTGCTATGTGCTGGAAGGCGATGGCGAATATGAGGACGACGAGATTACCTACAAACTAGAAAACGGCTCCCTCTTCGCTTCGCTGCCCGGGCATTGGCACCAAATCCGCAGCCAAACCGGCCTGAAGCTGTTTTTTGTCGCCTTCGAGGTCGTCGCCGCAGCGGCGGCGCCCGAAGCCAAGCAGTATGAGGACGAGCTGCTTGGCAGCCCTTCGCCGGTCGTCGCGGATCCGGAAGGCGTGACCGCGCTGCTATGGCGAGCGCTGTACCGGCATGTTCTGAAGCATCAGGCTGACGGCGAGCCGCAAACGAACAGCTTGTGCGCGATGCTGCTTCGATCGTTTCAGGGAACGTTCGGCGGCAGGACGGAACGCCCGCAACGAAGGCGAAGGCATCCTCCCGCTCCCGCACGCATCTCGTCCAGCTGGCTAAGCGCTATATACGCGACAATCTCTCGGGCTCGCTGGGACTCGCGGAAGTGTCCGGCTACCTGAACATATCCGCGCGCCATTTATCCCGCATTTTCAAAGAAGAGCTCGGCCAATCGCTCGTGGACTACGTCACCCGGGAACGAATGCTCACCGCGGAAGGATTGCTCAAGACGACGCTCTTCAACGTCAAGGAAGTCGCGGACCTCACGGGTTATCAGTCCGTTCACTATTTCACGCGCGTATTTTCAGATCGCTTCGGCATGCCGCCCGCCGAGTATCGCAAGGCGACATTGCCTGTCGGCGAGTAAGTCCGCGCCTTGAGTCCTGCAACGCAAAAAAGGGATGAACAGGATAACCCCGTTCATCCCTTTTTGCGCATACCGATGATCAACCAAGCCGGTAGATCGCTTTATATTTCTCTTCCAGGTAGTCGCACAGATAATCCGATCGCAGCGGCTCCCCGGTGATCCGCTCGATGATCTCCCCCGGCTCGAGCATCTTGCCGTGGCGGTACACCTTCTCGGTGAGCCACTCCTTGAGCGGCAGCAGGCGTCCTGCTGCGATATCCTCGAAAAGCGTCGGCAGCTCGCGCTCCGCCGTCTTCAGCATTTGCGCCGCATACATGTTGCCGAGCGAATACGAAGGGAAGTAGCCGAACATGCCGCCCGACCAGTGGACGTCCTGAAGGACGCCTTCGCCCGCGTTCGAAGGCTCGATGCCGAGCGCTTCCTTGTACTTGGCGTTCCATACTTCTTCGAGCCGTTCGGGTTCAAGGTCCTCATTGAACAGCATCTTCTCGATCTCGTAACGGATCATGATATGGAGGTTGTAAGTCAGTTCGTCCGCCTCGATGCGGATCAGCGAAGGCTCGACGACGTTGATGCCGCGGTAGAACGCCTCTGCTTCGATGCCTTCGAGCTGCGCGGGGAACTCCTTCTTGAGCTCCGGCAAATAACGCTCCCAAAATCCGCGGCTGCGTCCGATCATATTTTCCCACAAGCGCGATTGCGATTCATGTATGCCCATGGACGTGCCGCCGCACAGCGGCGTGCCGTTCAGCTTGGGATCGACGTTTTGCTCGTACAAGGCATGCCCGCACTCGTGGATCGTGCCGAACAGCGCGCTCGTCAGATCGTCCTCCAGATATCGCGTCGTGATCCGAACGTCGCCGGTGCTTAGGCCGGTCGCGAACGGATGCACGCTCTCGTCTAGCCTGCCCGCTTCGAAGTCGTAGCCCATCTGTCCGAGCGTATAGAGGCTGAAGCGCTTTTGCGCGGCCTTGTCGAACTTGCCCTGCAAAAATGCCGTATCCGGCTTGTCTCCGCGCTGCGCGATGTCCGCCGCGAGCGGCACGAGCCGATGGCGAAGCTCGCCGAACAGGCGGTCCAGGTCCGCCGTCGTCGTCCCCGGCTCATACATGTCCAGCAGCGTGTCGTACGGCGTTCCCTTCACGCCCCAGAGCGCGATAAAGCGGCGGTTATAGTCGATGATTTGCTTCAAATAGGGAAGGAAGCCTTTAAAGTCGCTTTTAGCCTTGGCTTCTTCCCATTCCGTCTCTGCCTGGGAAGTGAGCACGACGTATTCGCGGTAAAGCTCCGGCGGAATTTTCAGGTTCCGCTCATACTCCTTGCGCGTCTCTTTGATCAGCTTGCGGTCGACGTCGGTCAGTTCGCCGTCCGCGCCAGCCCCGTCCAGCTCGTCCAGCAATTCGCCCATCTCCGCGGACGTGGACAGCCTGAACATCTCCGAGGAAAGCGTACCGACGGCCTCAGAGCGCTGGGCGATGCCCTTACGCGGCGCCCCTGTCCGCATGTCCCAATAGACGACGCCGAGCAGCTCCTCGTAATGCTTGATCTGGGTCGTCAGCGCACGAAACCGGACGATCGCCGAATCCTTCGTTGCGGCATTTTCGCTCATTCCGATCTCATCCCTTCCATTTCCAATTAAATAGCAGACCCCCTTGATCATACCTGCCGCGATCTCTATAATCAACATAACGGTCTTATGACGCTAGCCGAAAGGAGCGAAGAGCGATGAGAATCGAATGGACGATCGAGGCGGCCGCCGCGCTGCAAGCGAAGTTCGACCCGCCGGTCCGCGTCTGGAAGCTGGTATCGGACAACGAAGGCTGCGGCTGCGCCGTGAACGGCGTGCCGTTTTTATGGGCGGTCGACGAGCCGGCCCCCGGCGACCTTCGCGCGGACGGCGAGCCGATCGAGCTATGGTACGAGCCGCGTCACGCGGTTTATTTCGACGATGTTCTGCGCATCTCCTACGACGGCGCGAACCGCAGCTTCAAGCTGTCGAGCGACGGCCAGATTTACACGAATTCGCTGGGCACCGTCGACCTGAGAACTTCCGCAAGCACTCATACTCGCTGATAGGAGCCACTCAAGATGACCAAATTGGATGAAGTACTTAGCTACAACCGTGAGTTCGTCGCCAACAACGAATACGAAAAGTACACCAACAACAACGCGCCGGACCGGCGTCTCGTCGTCGTCACGTGCATGGATACGCGACTGACGGAGCTGCTCCCGAAGGCGCTCAACATTCGCAACGGCGACGCCAAGATCATTAAAAACGCGGGCGCCATCATCACCGCGCCGTTCGGCAACATCATGCGCAGCGTCATCGTCGCGCTCTACGAGCTCAAGGGCGACGAAGTCATGATCATCGGCCACAAGGACTGCGGCATGACGGGCATCGATCCGAAAGTCGTCGTCGGCCATATGATGAAGCGCGGCATCCGCCAGGACACGATTCGCATGCTCCACAACTCCGGCGTCGACTTTACCCGCTGGCTGACCGGCTTCGAAAACGTCAAAAGCAGCGTGGAAAATAGCGTCGAAATCGTCCGCAACCATCCGCTTCTGCCGCCCGGCACACCGGTCCACGGCCTGATCATCGACCCGGTAACTGGCGAACTCGAGCTTGTTACGGACGGTTATGCCTATCTGTCGGCACAGACCGATGCAAGCTCGCTGCTCGACTAATCGGTCATTTCGGAACTCCGTTCCTTTTGCCGGCTGCGGATCGAGACTTCTCTCGCCACAACGACTTCCGTCCGGTCTCTAACGAGATGACGGTGAACGACATTCGCATCCGCAGTCACTCCCGGGGACAACCATATGGCGCCGAGCGTCTCGGTCTTGCGTACGGCAGCCTCCAGCAGCGCGGGGTCCGCGATCGGGAGATTGAAATCGTCGTAGACGACGCAGTCCGCGTCGATCCAGCGATCCCTTCGCTGTCCCAGCATCCGCTTGAGCTGCCGGCCGTCCAGGCCAAGCTCGTCCATGCGGTCCGGCTCGATCTCCGAATCGGCCTTCGCGAGCAGCTTCAGGGCTCCGCTGCCGTTGCCCCTGCGCGCATGGTACTGCATCACGGCGATTCGGATTAACACCAGCCAGCTGCCTTCATAGGCGGCTTCTTTTTTTTCCTTCCAATATTCCTCCATGATCTCGTGACACTCGAAGTAATCGCGGGTGCCGTGATATTGTGCCAAATAATGTACGAACGGTTCGGGAATCGGGAATAATGACATCATGGCGATTGCGCGCTCCTTCCTTCCATTCGGCTTCCGTCAGCAACAAGCATACGAAAAAAAGCAGAAAAATGAAACCGCGCACGATTTTCGCCGTATTACCGAACGCATCTCATATACACAGGAGGAATCGCAGCGTATGTGGAAAAAATGTTGCTCGTGTTCACGCTGTTCGCCTTCACGGCGGCCGTCGTCATTCCGGCCGACGCAGCGGACGCCGCGCGCAAGGGGTTCAGCTCCAGCAAGCGTTCTTACACCAAGACGCCGGCCAAGGCGCAGGACAACGTATCCAGCAGCACGAACAAAAGTCCCGGAACGACGGCGGGGGCCGGCGCGACGACGCCTAAGCGCGGATTTACGAGCGGAGGCAGCTTCATGAAAGGCCTCATGATCGGCGGCATCGCCGGCATGCTGTTCGGCGGCATGTTCGGCGGCATGGGCTTCTTCGGAGACATCCTGGGCCTGCTCGTCAATCTGGCCGCCCTCTTCTTCGTCGTCGTCCTGATCATGGGCATCGTGAATTCCTTGCGCCGTCGCAGACAGCATCAGCCGCAAGGTCCGAACGATTCCCATCGCCGCTGGTAATCCGCTATGCGGCTAACGACGGACGAGATCGTAAACGCCGTATGCCTGCATACGTCGGAGCGGCAGCAGATACCCGTCACTTCCGTTGAAGTCGAGCTCTCGTGGGACGAAGAGCAAGGCTTCACGGCGGAAGTGTGGGTCGAAGGGCGCAGCCGCTACCTGGTCGAAGCTAATCTCAAGGAATCGATCGTTCGATATATGCTGACCGAGTACGGACGCCGCGTCTATCCCTCGTCCATCACGATGGTGGCGGACGAAGCGCTTGAAGAAATTTTCGCGGACGTCATCGAAGAATAGCGGGTTATACAAGAAGGGCAGGCGGTCGTAGACCGCCTGCCCTTCTGTCGTTTGCTTCAAGCCCTCAGCTTGCCTTCGCGCAGCGGCTCGAAAAAGCTCCGCTCGATCTCGCCAGCCGGAATCGGCTTGCTGAAGTAGTAGCCTTGAATCTCTCTGCAGGACTGTTCGCGCAGGATGTCGAGCTGCTCCTTCGTCTCGATCCCCTCGGCAATGATGTCCAGCTTCAAATGCTCGGCCATCGAGATGATCGTCGCGACGATCGCCCGATCGCTCTCGCTCACCGTAATATCCCGTATGAAGGAACGGTCGATCTTAAGCTTGTGGATCGGAAAATGCTTCAGGTAGCTGAGCGAGCTGTAGCCCGTCCCGAAATCGTCCAGGCTGATGCGTACGCCGAGCGCGCTGAGCCGGTTCAGGATCGCCGTCGACACCTCCACGTCCATCATCATGCTCTCGGTAATTTCCAGGTCGAGATAATGCGGCTCTAGTCCGGACTCCGACAAGATGTTCGCAATGTGCTCGTCCAAGTTGGACTGATAAAATTGCTGCGAGGACAGATTGACGGATACCGGCACGAGCGGCCCTCCCGCCAGGTGCCACTCGCGCATCTGGCGGCAAGCCTCGCGCAGCACCCAATCCCCAAGCGGTCCGACGAGCGCGATCTCCTCCGCGAGCGGAATGAACACGCCCGGAGAGATCATGCCTTTGCGGGGATGGTTCCAGCGTACGAGCGCCTCCACGCCGATCATCACGCCGTCCGAAGAACGTACCTGCGGCTGGTAAAAGAGCTCGAGCTCGTTGCGAGGCAGCGCCTGCCTGAAGTCGCGTTCGAGCTCGAGCTTCTCGGCCAGCTTGTCGTTCAGCTCGGGCTGGTAAAAGCGATATCCGTTTTTCCCCTGCTTTTTGATCTCGTACATCGCCAGGTCCGCGTGCCGCAGCAGCTGGTCGGGCTGTTCGCCGTGCTCCGGGCATACGGCGATGCCGATGCTGGCCGTCACGTAGTAGTCCTGGTGATGCAGCGGGTAGGGCCGCTGGATCTGAAGCACGATCTCTTCGGCAAGCGAGGACAGCTCTTCCCTGCTGCAAGCATCCATCACGAGGATCGCGAACTCGTCTCCGCCAAGCCGCGCGAGCTCCGCGCCGCTGCCCGCTAACGCAAGCGCGATCCGCTCCGACACGTCCTTCAGGAACTGGTCGCCGTACTGATGACCGAGCGAATCGTTGATCAGCTTGAACCGGTCGATATCGAGCACCATGACGGCGAAGCAGCTGCGATTCCTGCCCAGCTCGGACGCGGTCTCGGCCAATCGCTCCTGCCACATGCGGCGGTTCGGCAAGCCCGTCAGATCGTCCTCGTACGCCATTTTGCGAATATGCTCTTCTTTCGATTTGTCCTCCGTAACGTCCCGCAGCTTCATATACATGCCGACGGCTCCGTCGCCGGAGCGAACGGTCGCGATCGATACTTTCAGGCTCAACCTTTCTCCCTTGGCGTTGACGACGGTCGACTCGTACTGCTGGCGCTTGCCGTCTTTGGCCAAAGCGAGAATGTTTTCCAGCTCGTCGGTACGTTCGGAAACCGCGACGCGCAGAAGCTCCTCAAGCGGCATGCCGAGCAGCGCGGACTGCTCCACGCCGACGATTCGTTCAGCAGAAGGATTCAGGCCCGTGATTTTCCTATCGAGGCTGAGCGTGATGATCCCGTCGGTCATGCTGTCGTAGATCGCTTTGTACCAATTTTGGCTCTCTTCGATCCGCAGCTGCTTGGCGGCGAACCGCTTGGCGATGACGATGCCTGCGAGCGACAAGCCGAGCGTCAGGAGCGTGCCGATAACGACGCCATATGCCATCATCCGCTGGTTGGAAAACATGTCCATGCTGCCATGCATCATCGAATGGTCCATTTCGAAGGCGGCCGCGCTCATGCCCGTATAGTGCATGCCGGCGACCGCTGCGCCCATGATCAGCCCGCTCGCCAGCTTCTTGCGAATCGCGTATCGCTTCTGCTGGCGATGATAGACGAACGCGAGCCATAGCGCGGCGACTGAGGCAAGAAGCGCGATGACGACCGACAGCGTCACGATCGCCGGCGAATAGACGATTTGCATCTTCATGGCGTCCATGCCGGTATAGTGCATCGCGCAGATGCCGGAGGCGAGAAAAACGCCCGCCAGCAAGAGACGGCGATATCCCAAACGGGGCTTGGCCGCCAGGTTAAGCGCGACGAAGCAGCCTGCGATCGCGGCTGCGGCGGATATGAATACGAGCGTGCCGTCATACTTGACGGTCATCGGCAGGCGCAGGGCCAGCATCCCGACGAAGTGCATCGACCAGATGCCCATGCCCATGATCGCCGAGCTGAAGCCGATCCATAGCGTTCTGTAGCCTGAACTCGCCTTGCCGATGCGGCCGGCGAGATCTAGCGTCGTATACGAGGCGAGCACGGCGATCAAATAGGAGAGCAAGACGAGAGAGAGATCGTATGATCCGTGCGTATGCGTCATGTTGGTGGCCTCCCTGCCAAATCTTGCGCTGCGAAAAATGAGCCGCGCTTTTACCCATTATACGTGGATTCGAAGCATAGTACACCCAATTCTTGGCGCAATTCATCATAATTCATCGATATTTGTCGATCAAGTGTTCCGTTTTATACTTTTAATCCGAAATGAATCGCGAAAAGCCGTTCGCCATCGCGAACGGCTTCAAGCTGATCCTATCAATTACCAGGCATAGGCGCGCGGCGCTTCGCCGGGTCCCGGGAAAATCTCGTCCAGACGCTTCAGCGTCTCTTCGCTAAGCTCGATGTCGACGACGCGCAGCGCCCCCTCGAGCTGCTCCATCGTACGCGGCCCGATGATCGGCGCGGTCATCGCGGGATGCGCCAGCGTCCAAGCGAGCGCCAGATTCGCCTCGGATTCGCCCAGCTCCGCAGCGAGCTTGGCGAACGCTTCGAGCTGCGGACGGTACTTGTCCACGCGCGACTGATCGCTCGCCCGCTTCGAGCCCGGCGCCGGGTTCAGCGCGCGGCCGCTCAGCAGGCCGCCGTCCAGCGGACTCCAGGCGATGACGCCGATGCCCTGCTCGCGCGCGGCCGGCAGCACTTCAAGCTCCGGAAGGCGCGTGATCAGGCTGTACTTGTGCTGTTCGGACACGAGCCCGAGCATGCCTCTCGATTTGGCTTCGTATTGGGCTTTGACTAGATCGCGGCCCGCGAAGTTGCTCGAGCCCACGTATCCGATCTTGCCCTGATACTGCGCGATGCGAAAAGCGTCCCACAGCTCGTCCCACGATACGTTGCGATCGACGTGATGCATTTGATACAGCTCGATATGATCGGTCTGCAGCCTGCGCAGCGAACCTTCAAGGTGGCGACGCAGCTTGTAAGCGGACAGTCCCGCTTCGCCGTTCGGCCCGTCGCTCGGGTCGCTCATGTCTCCATAGAACTTGGTCGCCAGCACGACGCGCTCTCTGCGCCCTCCGCCTTGGGCGAACCAGCGTCCGATAATTTCCTCGGTGCGGCCCGCGTTTTCGCCCCAACCGTAAATATTCGCCGTATCGAAGAAATTGATGCCAGCGTCGAGCGCGGCGTCCATCATTCTGAACGCTTCCTTCTCGTCCGTGTCCACGCCGAAATTCATCGTTCCGAGGCACAGCTTGCTGACCTTAAGGCCCGACTTTCCCAGTTGACTGAATTTCACTAGCGAATCTCCTCCTCGATATGAATTCCTCTCTATTGTAACCGATCGCATAACAGTTAGGCCAATCCCGGCCGATTTTCGTCGCCCCGCCGCCGGGACGACCGCTGCATAATCGCGCTGGAAGGGTAAACATTAACATCACTGGAGGTGCAGCCATGATTGTCGCATACACGATGATGTTCATCCTAATGATCGTCGCCGTCGGGTGGCTGATGTTCCGCGCGAGAGAGCTGAAGCGCAAATCGGACAGGCGGTAAAGCGCGAACGGCCCCCGCAAAGCCGAAGCCGTCGCTTCGCCCGCGTGGGCCGTTTCCATTTACGATTAATCGAAGCCTTAATCCCGAATCGGCATGCGAGCCGTTCAAGAGACGGCTTTGCTCGCTTTTTTTGCATCCTTCCCGCCCGCAGCTTGTATAAGTGCCCGTGAATTCAAGACGATGATCGGTCACGTGAAAACCGTATTCCCGCGCGAGACGCTGTTCCAGCTCTCCGAGCCAGTCTTCCTTGATCTCCTTCAGACGCCCGCAAACGGTGCAGATCAAATGGTGATGCATATGCGCGCTCTCGTCGCTCCGAAGGTCGAACCGCGCGACGCCGTCGCCGAAGTTCATTTTTTCGACGATATGCAGCTCGGCCAGAAGTTCCAATGTACGGTACACGGTCGCAAGGCCAATGTCCGGATGCACTTCGCGAACGAGCATGAACACTTCCTCCGCGCTGAGGTGATCCTGCTCGTACTCGAGCAGCACACGAACCGTAGCCTCGCGCTGCGAAGTCAGTTTGTAGCCTTTGCTCAGCAGCTGCTTATTTATTTTAATCAGTTGATCGTCGAACGTCGTCATCGGGATTGCCCCCTTCGTCCGCATGACGGTATATCGCCATGCAGATTGTAATGATTCTAAACTATTATAACCGATGGCTCCCATAAAAGAAATCGGCGCGTTCGAATGAAAACGCTTGACATGATACATTTTGTATCATACAGTTATAAACAAATAGTCCACTTAATATAGCAAGAAGGAGCTAAGCGATATGAGCATGGGAGACCGCCTTCGACAGCTTCGCCTCGAACGCCATCTATCCCAAGAGGAAGTGGCGCGACAGGTTGGCATCACGAGATCCGCCTACAGTCATTATGAAATCAACAATCGCCATCCGGTTTACGAGACGCTCATCAAGCTTGCGCATTACTTCAACGTCTCGCTGGACTATATCATCGGCGGCGCCGGCGCGAAGCGCCCCGAGCATCCGGCCGAACCCCAGGAGCACAAGATCCTCGAGCTGTTCAAGTCCATGGATCAGGAGCAGCGCCAGCAGTCGATCGGACTCCTACTCGGCATCGTCGAGGGCGAGCGAAAGAAACCCGTCAGGTCCGTCGCCAAAAGCAAAGGATAGCGGACGCAAGCGCGCACAGCCCGCCGACGCACAATCCCGCGCATACGTCCGAAAGATAGTGAACGCTGAAATAGATTCGGCTCCAGCCAGTCGCCGCGATGAGAAAGATCGCGAGCGCACGGACGACGTTTTTCCAAAAGCGACCGCGCAGCGCGAGCCCGCCAAGCAACAGCCACCAGCCGTACATCGCGGCTGCGATCGTCGCGTTGCCGCTCGGATATCCGTAACCGTCATGCGCGATGCCCCATGCGCCGTCCGGACGCTCGTATCCGAATGCGGACTTAAGCATCATTTGCAGGACGTAGGCAGCCAGGACGACGCCAATGAAAGAGACGGCGATCTTCCATGAACGAAGCCGCCACCAGCAGGCCGCGGACAACAGCGTGATCGCGGCGATGACGGCCGACCTGCCCATATCGTTCACGGTACGCCACAAGCTCGTCCAGCCAGGCGCGCGGGTGGTCGAGGCCGCATCCGCAGCCGCAACGTCCCACCCGGCATAGCCGCCGGCCCTCAAGGACGTGATCGTCGCGAACAGCGCCGCCAACACGGCGATCGCGATCAAGATCGTTCTTTTTTGCGCGTTTGTTAATGTCATTGCTCTTCCTCCTCATTCATTCGCATGGCTAGCGGCAGCGTGATCGCGAAGGCGCTCCCCCCTTCCGGACGGATGCGCGCCTCGATGCGGCCGCCGTGCGTCTCCACGATCTCGCGCGCGATCGCGAGGCCCAGTCCGCTGCCGCCGGACGAATAATTTCTCGCCTTGTCGCTTCTGTAAAATCGTTCGAACAGCTTCGGCAAGTCTTCGGGCAACAGGCCCGCGCCATTGTCGAGCACCGCGATCTCCGCCTCGAACGGCCACTCGCCGCGTCGCGCTTGGATGCGAATCTCTCCTCCGCGAGGCGTCGCCTGGATGGCATTGTAGATCAGGTTGGATATGACCCGGTCCATTCGCCGCTCGTCGATCTTCAGGCAGGCGGTCTCGATGGCCGGACCTTCTGCCCGGCAGTCGAACGCAATGCCCTTGGTGACCATTTCCATGCGGTAGTTCTCCGCGAGACGTTCGAGCCACGCGGGCAGCGGGACGAGTTCGTATGTCATTTGGGCTTGACGCGCCTCGAGCATGGACAAGTCGAATAAATCCCGGATCAGCTCGTTCAGCCCTTCCGCTTTTTTTAGCATGGCGCCGATGACCGCCTCCCGCTGCCCGGGATCGGAGATGACGCCGTCCCGAAGCGCCTCGAGGTACCCTTGAATAAGCGTCATCGGCGTCCGCAGGTCATGCGAGATATTGCTGACGAGCTGCCTTCGTGACTGCTCCGCCGCGTGCAGCGCCTCCGTACGCTCCGCGATGCGTTGTTCGAGCTGTCCGTTCCATCTGCGGAGCTCCGCCGACAGCTTTTCGGCCTTGGCGAACGACCTGGAAAACCTCAGCGAGATCAGGAAGGAATTCATGACGACCAAAAACAGCAGCCCGAACGGAACCATGTCGGGCGCGCGCCACCAACCGTTATAAAAGAAGATGTCGCTGAGCACGGTGCCCACGAGCCCGGCCACGCCGATCAGGGAGAGGGCGGCGCCCTCTCGCCCTCGTATCAGCGCCACGATAAGCAAGTACAACGATGCGACGCTCAAGGCGACTACGAACGCCTGATAGCATAGGATGAGCGAGCTCGACGCGAGCAGCGGCAGCCCCCAGGTGAGCGCCATCAAAGCGCCCGCAGCCGTACACGCCACGAACGTCCATCTGCGCGTGATTTCTTTGCTGTACGCGCGGCGGAAATACGCAAAGCCGCTAAGCGCGCTCAGCACGAAAAAGCTGTACTCGATTCTCCCCGCCGCCGTCCACGTCATTTCCGGCACGAACCTTGGGAGCAATCCTTCGCCGATGACGCTCATCCGACCCGCGACGCAGATGCAGAGCATGGCGAACAGCAGATTGTCCAGCTCTTTTCTCCGCAGCGCGTACAGCCCGATATGGTAGATGCCGATCATGAGCAGGCAGCCCAGCACGATAAACTCCCTGGCCTCGTGCACGAAGGCGAGCTGCTTGATCTGCTCGGGCGTGCCGAGCACGAGGGCGCTGCGGATGCCGCCTGTCCGGTGATGGAAATTCGCCAGCTCCAGCGTGATAATCGCCGAGGGGCCGGAAGGCTGGAAAAACACGATGTCCGGCAGCTGGTATGGCTTCGTCGAAGCCCTCGATTCGCCGGGCACGCCCTTCGATCCGACAAGGACGCCGTCGACGTAAAGGGCGTAAGCCGTCGATAAATTCGGAAGCCGAATGCCCAGCATGCGCGACTCGGTCGGCAGATGCCGCAGCTCAAGCCGGTACGTGCCGTAACCCTGGCTCGGCAAACGGCCGCCTTGCCCGTCCGGCAGACCGCTCCATGTGCCGGGAACGGGAATCGTGCGGTCGAATGCGGCCCTTTGGCGCAGCTCGCCCCAAGAAAAGCGCCATTCTCCCTCGAGCGGTACCGTGCCGCTCTTATCAAATGAATAACCTTCAAGATCTACGATGCCGTCCTGCGCGGCAGGCTTGCCGCTCGGACCGCCTTCGCCGAACGCGAAGCCGCCCGCCAATCCGGCCAGCGTCATGACGAAGACGAAGACAAGCAGCGCCCCTTGTCTCCTTCTCGTTTTTTTTTGCTTTCATTTTCCATTCGCTCCTGCCTTGAAACGCTGTCCTCATCGTAAACGCGCATTGCTTATGCGTCAACGCTTTCAGTATAATATGGTACAGTCGAACGTTGACATGGCATGGGAGGGAATTACCTTGAGCAAACCGATTGGCACCGTTCTCGTCGTCGACGACGAGCGCGAGATCACCGAACTGATCGGGTTGTTCCTGACTAAAGAAGGCTTCGCGGTGCATGCCGCGGAGGGCGGAGAGGATGCGCTGCGCATCGCCGAAGCGTTAAGTCCGGATCTCGTCATCCTGGACGTGTCTCTCGGCGACATGGACGGCATCGAGGTGTGCAAGCGGCTGCGCGAAGGCGGCTGCGCGGACGTGCCGATTCTTTTTCTCAGCTGCAAGAGCGAGGATGCGGACATCGTCCTCGGCCTCTCCGAGGGCGGCGACGATTATATTACCAAGCCGTTCAGTCCGCGGCAGCTCGTGGCCCGCGTGCAAGCCCATATCCGCCGCAGGCGCCAGCGCGAACGGTCGCAAGCCGAAGAGCAGCAGGGCCTGATGGCGTTTGGGAGCCTCGAGATCGATCCCGGCCGGTTCGAGGTCCGGAGGGACGGCGAGACGCTCCCGCTGTCCGCCAAGGAATTCGAGCTGTTGTGCGTCCTCGCGCGCCAGCCCAACCGGATCTTCGCGATGAACGAGCTGTACCGGCTCGTCTGGCATACGGACAGCATGGGCGACACCCGGACGCTGATGGTGCATATCAGCAATCTTCGCAAAAAGATCGAACCCGACCCGTCAAATCCGGTGTATATCCACACGGTGCGCGGCTTCGGATATCGCTTCTTGACGGATTGCCAATCGCTTCAAGACGCGCGCTGACCGATTAATTCGAATAGTAAAGGAAGTTAAACGGAACATGAGAATGGCAACCGACTGGCAAGACTACGAGCTCATCGACACCGGCGCGGGAGACAAGCTGGAGCGCTGGGGCGACGTGATCCTAAGACGTCCCGACCCGCAGATCATCTGGCCCCTCGCCAAGGAATCCGCCGACTGGCAGCGTCCGGACGGCCACTACTTCCGCAGCTCCTCCGGCGGCGGCCAGTGGCAGTTCAACAAGCAGCTGCCCGAGCGCTGGACGATCGCCTACGGCCCGCTCCGCTTCCACATCAAGCCGACCAACTTCAAGCACACGGGCCTCTTCCCCGAGCAAGCGGTCAACTGGAGCTGGATGATGAAGCGAATCAAGGAAGCCGGCAGACCGATCCGCGTGCTCAATCTGTTCGCCTATACCGGCGGAGCGACCGTCGCCGCGGCTGCTGCCGGCGCCGAAGTGTGCCATGTCGACGCCGCCAAGGGAATGGTCCAATGGGCGAAGGAAAACGCGGCGCTATCGGGCCTCGAATCCGCGCCCGTGCGCTACATTACGGACGACGTGTTCAAGTTCGTGCAGCGCGAGCAGCGCCGGGGCAAGCAGTACGACGCCATCATCATGGATCCTCCCTCCTACGGCCGCGGGCCCGGGGGCGAGACCTGGAAGCTCGAGGACAGCTTGTACCCGTTCCTCGAGGAGTGCAAGAGCATCCTCTCCGACGATCCGCTGTTCGTGCTCGTCAACTCCTACACGACCGGCCTGTCGCCGACCGTGCTGCACAACCTGCTGCACATGTCCATCGGCCGCCGTCACGGAGGCAAGATCGATTGCGGCGAGATCGGCCTGCCGATTACGCGAAGCGGCCTGACGCTGCCGTGCGGGATCTACGGACGATGGGAAAGCGCGGAATAAACGATAAAAAAAACCGAACAACCGCTCCAAGCCGAAGGCTCGGGCGGTTGTTCGGTTTTTTATAAGGTTTTTTTATAAGCTTGTACTGGAGGCGGACCACAGCTTCGTTCCGCCGTGCTCCATCGTCCATAGCCTATCAGGCGGAAGCCCCCGCCGTTCCCATTCGGCGTTAAGCCGGTCCAGCGCCTCCTTGGGCGTATCGTCGGCCAGCCGGAACGATCCGTAGTGCATCGGTACGAAATAACGCGCGCCCACGTCCTCAAATGTTTGTATCGCTTCTTCGGGCGCCATATGCGAGCCTCCCATGAACCATTCCGGTTCATAAGCCCCGATCGGGATCAGCGCGACGCGGATGTCTCCGTACTTCGCGCCGATCTCGCGAAAGCTGCCGTCGTAGCCGCTGTCGCCGGCGAAATACAGACAGTCGGAATCGTGACGCATCACCCATCCGCCCCAATGCGACGTATTGGTATCCCATGGCGTCCGCCTCGTCCAATGCTTGGCCGGCACGAAGCCGAACGTAACGCCTCCGACGCGCGTCTCGGACCACCAGGAGAGCTCTTCGACGCGCCTGAAGCCTTTACGCCTGAACCAGGTTGCCAAGCCGGCAGGCACGAGCGCGACGAAATCGCCGGGCAGACGGCGCAGGCTGCCCAAGTGAAGATGGTCGTAATGCGCATGGGACAGGACGACGACGTCGATCGGCGGCAGCGACTCGATCGGCAGACCCGGAGGCGACAGTCTCGGGGCGAAGCCCATTCGCGACGCCCAGACGGGGTCCGTCACGATATTAAGTCCCCCCGAGCTGGACGAGAAAGGTCGAATGTCCGACGAACGTCACGGTCGGCTCGGTGCGGTTCGCGGACAGCATGGCCGTATCCGGTTCTGCGCGGGACACGACAAAAGACAGGTCTTTCTTTTTCGATCGGCGTTCTTTCTGCCACTGCCGCAGCTCCGCGAACGATTTAATGTTCGAAGAGCCGTCGGCATTTTCGTACTTTTTCGTCATCGTAAACCGATGCTCCTTCTGGACGCTGTCCTGCTCCCTTCAATTGTAGCAAGCCGGGCGGCAAAATGCACAGCTACTTCGGATTCAGGACGTCGCCTGAATGGCAGTCGCTTCTTCGCCGGACGCGGCCAGCTTTTTTGTCCCTCGTGCCCGAAACCTTGCCGATCAGATAGACGAGCAGCTGACGGTTGTGGGCGGATAGCCGGTCGAGCGAGCGGTTCACGATCTCGCTGCGGATGCGAAGTCCGCGTTCGCGCTCGGTGTGGCCGAAGTCGGTCGTGCTGATCCACACGATGCGGCGATCGTTTTCGTCTCGGGTACGCTTCACGAGTCCGTTCCGTTCCATGCGGTCGAGCAGCGTCGTCACCGCCGCCGGCGTCGTCTCCAGGTGCGGCAGAAGCTCGGAGGGCTTCATCGGCTCGTTCGCCTGCAGCAGCTCCAACACTTGAAGCTGTCCTCCGGTCAGTCGGGGGGGACATCTCCGCCTCCATCTGCGATTGCCAATCCTTTGATAGCTTCATCCAGCTCTTCACAAACTCTGCGGCCGGTTCCACCTCTGGATCACCTCTCCTCTTCAAAATGATGCCGATTAATCTCTTCTCCTTTAATTATATGCAAACCCGATGTCGAAAGATAGATTAAGCGCATTAATGATTTACGCCATAAATCCGCAAGGTGTGGTACGGGACGACAGCCTATGACATATAATGCTGACAGCTGGCGGCAACGGCCGCCCGCCGTGCGGAGTGAAAAGAAGGAGAGGTCTTCTATGGCTGTGGAGGACGAACGCATACGGATGATCGGCATCATGGCGCGCGAAGCCGGTATTATAGATGATCCGGGGTGGCTGAGCCGGCTTACGGAGCCGGTGCCCCTTTGGTTCGTGTTGGAAATGATGCTGAAGTGGATCGACCGTTACGATCCGCAGGACGGTCCGTACGATTGAGGCAAGCAGACAAAATCAGCCCGGGTCGCCATGCGGCCGGGGCTGATTTGCTGGTGAACTCGGAATTTATATGGTAGCTTGCACGGTTTTTTCGACTTGCTCAGATCTTATGTTGCTAACTTCTCCAGCCGCTTGGCTTCAATGCGTCTGCGGCGGCAGCGGCTTGAGGAACGTCTCGACCAGCGGATCGGTCCGCTCGATCGCCCCCACGGTTCTGCCGGTGCCTCTCCGGTCTTCGAGCGGCGTGCTGTCGGAACGGAATTCGCCATAGGCGCCGCCGGCCGTCACGGTCACGATGCCGATGTCGTCCTTAACGTAGTACGCGGCGACGAGGCGGGTGCCATTCGGACGCACGCGCTTGCCTTCCTTGATCTCGAACGTCTGAATCCCCTTGCCGCCGCGACCCTGCGGCGGATAGTCGAGCAGCAGCGAGCGCTTCGCGAAACCGTAATCGGAGATGACGAGAATCTCGCCCTCGTCGCCCGACACGTGGAGGCCGTCGGTGACGGCATCGCCCTCGCGCAGCTGGATGCCGCGAACCCCGCCGGCGACGCGGCCCTGAAGGCTCACATCGGCCTCTTGGATCCGGATGCTGAGCCCCTGCTCCGTCACGAGCAAGATCTCCTGCGGCGAATCGCTGCGGAACGCAGAGCGGACCTCGTCGCCGTCCGCGACCTTTACGGCCGCGATCGCGGCGCTGCGGTTGGTCGCGTATTCGGCCATCAGCGTGCGCTTGACCTGGCCGCGCTTCGTGACGAACACGAGCGCGGGCCCCTGCTCGCCCTGGTCGGCCAGCGTCTTCCACTCGCCTGCTTTTACCGGGATGACGGCCATGATCCGGTCATCCTTCGGCAGCGCGATGAGATTGACGATCGCGGTGCCGTTTTCCTTCCACTTAAACTCGGAGATCTGATGCACCGGCAGCTGGTAATACATCCCCTTCTGCGTGAACAGCAGCAGCGAATCCAGCGTGTTCAGCTGCAGGCTCCAGCGCAGCTGGTCGCCTTCCTTGAGCCCCGTGCTGCCGAGATCGCCGCCGGACCGCGTGAACGACAGCATGCTCGTGCGCTTCACGTAGCCGTGGCGCGACAGCGTCACTAGCACTTCCTCGGCCGGAACGGTCACTTCGAGATTGACTTTGAGCTCTTCGACCTCGCCCTGAATAACGGATCTCCGATCGATGCCGAACTTGCCGCGGATCTCGCCGAGCTCGTCCTTGATGACGCCCATCAGCTTTTTGGGATTGTTCAGAATGCCGCGCAGCTGATTGATTTTTTTCATCGTTTCGGCGTGTTCCTTCTGGAGCGAGTTGATCTCCAGATTGGTCAGCCGGTACAGCTGCAGCGTCAAGATCGCATCGGCTTGCCGTTCGGAAAATTCGAACTTCGCGACAAGGTTGTTTTGCGCGTCCTGGCGGTTTTTCGATGCCTTGATCGTGTCGATGACGGCGTCGAGCAGGTTCAAGGCCTTGACGAGTCCTTCGAGCACATGAGCCCGGTCTTCCGCCTTTTCGAGATCGTATTGCGTGCGGTGCGTGACGACCTCGCGCTGATGCGCGACATAGGCCTCGAGCATCGCCTTTACGCCGAGCTGGCGCGGCGCCTTGTTGACGATGGCGACCATGTTGAAATTATAAGCGACCTGCAGGTCGGTTTTTTTTGAGCAAATAGGCGAGAATGCCTTCGGCGTCCGCGTCCTTCTTCAGCTCGATGACGATGCGCATGCCGGCTCTTCCGCTCTCGTCGCGCACCTCCGCGATGCCTTCGACCTTCTTTTCCAGCCGAAGCTGGTCGATGCTGTTAACGAGCTTGGACTTGACGACCTGGTAAGGAATCTCGGTCACGACGATCTGCTGCTTGCCGCCCCGCATGTCCTCGATCGCCGTCTTGGACCGAACGTAGATGCGTCCTTTGCCGGTCTCGTAAGCTTCGCGAATGCCGTCCTCGCCCATGATCCGGCCCCCGGTCGGGAAGTCCGGTCCGCGCATGATTTTCATCAGGTCGCCGACCGTCATGTCGGGATTGTCGATGAGTGCGGTACAAGCGTCGATGACCTCGCGCAGGTTGTGCGGCGGAATCTCGGTGGCGAAGCCGGAGGAAATGCCGCTGACGCCGTTGACGAGCAGGTTCGGATAACGCGCCGGCAGCACGACCGGCTCCTTGGTCGTGTTGTCGAAATTGTCCTTGAAAAGGACCGTGCGTTTGTCGATGTCCCGCAGCAGCTCCATCGCGATCGGCGACAGGCGCGCCTCGGTGTACCGCATCGCCGCCGGCGGATCGTCGTCCATCGAGCCCCAGTTGCCGTGGCCGTCGACGAGCGTATGACCCATCTTCCAGGGCTGCGCCATGCGCACCATGCCGTCGTAGATCGAAGAGTCGCCGTGCGGGTGATAGTTGCCCATGACGTCGCCGACCGTCTTCGCGGATTTGCGGTACGGTTTGTCCGGCGTATTGCCTGAGTCGAACATGGCATACAGAATCCGGCGTTGAACTGGCTTCAATCCGTCGCGGACGTCGGGAATCGCGCGGTCTTGAATAATATATTTGGAATAGCGTCCGAAGCGGTCGCCAACGACCTCCTCCAGAAACGCGGGCAAGAAGTTCTCGAGCAAGCTCATAAAAGTCTCTCCGTTCTTATTCCTCGTATTCCGTGAAGTCGACGTTGTCGATGATCCAGCGCTTGCGCGGATCGACCTTGTCGCCCATCAGCGTGGACACGCGTCGCTCCGCCTTCGCGGCGTCCTCGATTTGCACTTGAAGCAGCGTGCGCGATTCCGGATTCATCGTCGTCTCCCACAGCTGCTCGGGGTTCATCTCCCCAAGCCCCTTGTACCGCTGCAGTTCGGCGCCTTTGCCGATTTCCTTGAGATAGTTCTGCAGCTGTTCGTCGGTCCAGGCATAACGCACGGTCTCGAGCTTCCCCGACTTGCGCGTAAGCTTGTAGAGCGGCGGCTGCGCGATGAACACCTTGCCCGCGTCGATCAGCGGCTTCATGTACCGGTAGAAAAACGTCAGGAGCAGCACTTGAATGTGAGCGCCGTCCGTATCGGCATCGGTCATGATGATGATCTTGGAATAGTTGCATTCCTCGACGTCGAATTCGGGGCCGACGCCGGCGCCCGTCGCCGCGATGATCGCCTTGTATTCCTCGTTCTTCAGGATGTCGATCAGCTTGGCCTTCTCCGGGTTCATCGGCTTGCCCTTGAGCGGCAGGATCGCCTGATACTTGGAATCCCGTCCCTGCTTGGCCGAGCCGCCGGCTGAATCGCCCTCGACGATGAACAGCTCGTTGCGCGTGTAATCCTTGGACTGCGCCGGCGACAGCTTGCCGCCGAGACTCGCGCTCTCGCTGCGTTTCTTGCCGCTGCGAATCTCCTCGCGCGCCTTGCGGGCCGCTTCGCGCGCCTTCGACGCCTGCACCGACTTGCGGATAAGCTGCTGGCCGACCTGCGGATTCTCCTCGAGGAACACGGCCATCTTCTCCGCCACGACGGCGTCGACCGCGCTCCGCGCGGAGGCGCTGCCGAGCTGGTCCTTGGTCTGCCCGACGAACTCGACGTCCGACATCTTGATGTTGATGACGGCCATCATGCCTTCGCGCAGATCGCTGCCCTCCAGGTTCTTTTCCTTCTCCTTGAGCTGGCCGATCTTGCGGGCGTATTCGTTCATGACGCGCGTATAGGCCGTTTTGAAACCGGTCTCGTGCGTGCCGCCTCCGCGCGTCGGAATCGCGTTGACGAAGGATGCGATCGTCTCTGTGTAACCGTCGTTGTACTGCAACGCCACCTCGACTTCGATATCGTCGCGTTCGGCGGTGAAGTGCACGACGTCGTGCAGCACCGTTTTTTCCTCGTTCAGGAACTGGACGAATTGCTTCGCGCCGCCCTCGTAGTGAAATACGTCCTCCTTGCCCGAGCGCTGGTCCTTGACCGTCACCTTGAGGCCGGAGTTCAGGAACGCGATCTCCTGCAACCGTTCGGACAGCGTGTCGTAGTTAATCGAGACATTGCCGTGGAAAACCTTCGGATCCGGCTTGAACGTCACTTTCGTGCCGGTCTTGTTCGTATTGCCGAGCACCTCGAGGCCCGTGACCGGCTCGCCTACGTGCTCCCTGCCGTCCTTGTCGACCCAAGTCTCGAAGCGCATCCGGTGCGTCTTGCCTTCGCGGTAGATCTCGACCTCGAGCCACTGCGACAAGGCGTTGGTGACAGAAGCGCCGACGCCGTGCAGGCCGCCCGACTTCTTGTAGCCGCCGCCGCCGAACTTGCCTCCTGCATGCAAAATCGTAAAAACGACCTGCGGCGTCGGCACGCCAGTCTTGTGAAGGCCGGTCGGTATGCCGCGGCCGTTGTCCTGCACGGTGACGGAGTTGTCGCCGTGAATGGTCACGTCGATCCGCGAGCAATGCTTGGCCAGATGCTCGTCGACCGCGTTGTCCACGATCTCCCAAACGAGGTGATGCAAGCCCGAAGAGGTAGTGCTGCCGATATACATGCCGGGCCGCTTGCGGACGGCGGTCAGTCCTTCTAGCACCTGTATGTCGTCCGCTCCGTATGTCGTACCCGCCTGCGCCGCGCTCTCCGCATACAGGTCTGTTTGTTCGGTCACGAATGATCCCCCCTTGCTGCTTCTAGCGTCCATCAGGGACGCGCCTTCCGTTCATTTTAAGCTAAAAGGCAGAAAATGCACAAGGCGTCCGTAACGTAATGATGCCCCGCAAATAAAAATAACCGCCTGCGCGATGCAGAAACGGTCATGTATGCTGACGTTTAGAGTGTAACCGGACTCGCGCTAACTGGCAACGACGATTTTTTTTGAGCAGCCTGATATCCGTCGTATGCCCGGCCACCGTTGAGGCAAGATCGTTAAACGCCACCTCGTGCTCGGTGCTCTTCGCGACTTGCTCGAATGCTGCATCCAGCTTCGTCTCGATGCGGTCTGCTTTGTGCTCGACTCGATCTAAGCGCAGTTCAACCTGATCCACCTTTTGCTCGACGCTTTCCAGCCGATAATAGCATGGACAAGAACGGCGCCGAACCCACTTAAACCTTCCAATCGGAATGGACATTTGGAAAATCCATCCATGCACTACGCCAATATGTCCTGCCTCGTAAAGACGGCGAACGATACCCCGATCGCGGCCAGCGACCATATGGCCAGCACGGCCAAGGAGAATCCGAGCGTCATGCCTTCGATCGGCGGCGGCGAGCCCTGCAAGTATACGGACAGGTCGAGATTGACGTTAAACAAATACTTGGCGCTGTGCCAGGACGAAGCCATGTTGGCGAGGATCGAACCGGAGATGACCGCGGCCATCATCGTGACGAGACTCGCCGCCGTGCTGCGGACGAGCACGGACACCATGAAGGCGATGACCGCTACCGTCATCGCGGAAAACCAGACGAGGCCGAGCTGCATGAGCATATAAGCCCCCTGCGTTATCGCGTGCACGCCCGTCGTGTCCATATCAGAGCCGTTCAGCCTGAAGCCGACGAAAACGGGCTCGCGCCAGCCGCCGTACCCGAAGACGAGGCCCGATACGAGATAGCTGACGGCGGCCGTGGTTACGAGAATCAAGGAGACGTACATCGTGAGCGTAACCAGCTTGGATGCTAAAATGCGCCAGCGGCGTACGGGCCGGGTCAACAGCATCTTGATCGTGCCGCCCGACCGCTCGGAGGAGACGATATCCGAAGCGACGGCGAGCACCATGAGCGGGATGAACAAGCCAACGGCATTTTGCAAAAATGTGTTGGTGAATCGAACCGCGTTCGGCGTGTTCGGATTGACGTCCCGGTCGAGGTAATATTGGAGCTGCTGCACGAGCGCGACCCGCCACTTTTTCCATTCCTCGGGAATCCGGTCGCTCGTGAGCGCGTTCGTGTTGTCGGCGATGCGCTGCCGCAGCTCCGCCCGCCAATCTTCGTACTTGCCCTGGCTGCTTTGCGCGATTTTCATCTGCGCGTACACGAATACCGGTACGAGCGCGAGCAAGATAAGAACGATGACGGCGAACCGCTTTTTCTTCCATACTTTGACCGTTTCGTTGCGGATCAGCTCAAGATCCCGACGCATCGCGCCCGCCCCCCGTCAGACTGAGAAATAAAGACTCCAGCGTCGGCACGACGCGCTGCACCGCGAGCACGCCGACGCCGGCCGCCGCGCAGCGGGCGACGACGGCCGGAATATCGGCCTGGCTTACTCGCGTAGGTATGGCACCGGGCAGCGCAAGCAGGACGGATTCGTCCAGCAGCGCGCGGTCTTGGTCCGCGACGTCGACGCGCGGATCGTCCGACAGCAGCCGCCGGCCCGCCTCGGGATCCTCGAAAAGCCACAGCGTGTGCGCCTCCGCCTGGGCGATCATCTCGTGCACGTCGCCCACCGCGATTACCCGTCCGCCGTCGATGATGGCGACGCGGTCGCACAGGAGCTGAATCTCGCTCAGCAGATGGCTGGACACGAACACGCTCATCCCTTCTGCGGCCAACTCGGCGATAAAGGCGCGCAGCTCCTTAATGCCCTTCGGGTCGAGTCCGTTGGTCGGCTCGTCCAGGATGAGCAGCTTAGGCGCGCCGAGCAGCGCCTGCGCGATGCCGAGCCGCTGCCGCATGCCGAGCGAATACGTCTTGACCTTGTCGTGAATGCGCGCGTCCAGCCGCACGATCCGGGCCACCTCTTCGATGCGCGTGTCGCCGATGCCTTCCTGCATGCGCGCGAACAGATCGAGATTTTCCCAGCCGGTCATATAGCCGTACATTTCCGGATTTTCGACGATGCAGCCGACGTGCCGAAGAGCCCGCTCGGGATGCTTGTTCACGTCCTCGCCGCATACGAACACGCGTCCCGACGTCGGCTTGATCAGATCGACGAGCATGCGGATCGTCGTCGTCTTGCCCGAGCCGTTAGGACCCAGGAATCCGTAGATCTCCCCGGCGCGAACGTCGAAGGAGATGTCGTCGATGATCTTGCGTCCCCGAATCGACTTCGACAGATGCTCGACGGAGAGCACGGGCGGCTCAAGCCGCGAGCGATTCGCGCGATTCGCGCGTTCCCGTTCCGTTTCAGACGAATTCGAAGCTTTGTCGCTTATGTCCCGGGCCTTCACGTCCGTCTGCATACCTTTGCCCCCTTCAAACTAATTAAGCGCCTGCGCCACGCGTACCGCGATGCGGGCATAGCCCGCCTCGTTCGGGTGGAAATGGTCCGATGACAAATACCGCGCCGACTGCGACTGGAACAAATCGACCGTCGGAACGACGACGATGTTGCCGTCGGCTTCGGCGAGATGTGCTGCATATCCGTTCCAGTCCGCTAAAATGGACGCGATCGGCGCCCGCAGTTGCGCGAGCTCGTAGAACGGGTTGTACAGCGAGACATAGGCGATCCGAACGGACGGATTAAGCGCGCGAAGCTTCGTAAATACGGCCTTGAGCCGCTCCTCGGTCGCCGGCAAACGCCGCTCCGCCAGGTCGGGATCGACGCCGCCGCCTTCCGCGATCGAGCCACCGGCTTGCTGCGAGGAGCGGAATAAATCGTTGCCTCCGATCGTGAGCAGGACCAGATCGGCGCCGGCAACCGCATCCTGCATCGCTTTGCCGTCAAGCTTATCGTCCAGTTCGGCGGCTTCAAGACCGCTGACCGCGAGATTGCCGTTCAGCCTGACCGGCTTGCCCAGCGATTCGGAAAGCTGCGCGAGACTGTCCTCCACGTAGCCTTTGCCCGCGACATCGCCGACGCCGCGCGTGAGCGAATCGCCGATCGCGATCGCCTTGATCTCCGGCAGGCTCGTCCATTGGCTGCCCTGCTGCGGCGCCGCCTGCGTCGGCGAAGGAAGCACCAGCCCCGGGGAAGGCGCCCACGTATCCTTCAGCGCCCAGCCGAATCCAAGCAGCAGCAGCGCCGTACACAGCAGGCATACCGTGCCCAATACCGGCCAGAGCCGGTCTTTTCTCCTTTTCAAGCCTCCCCCTCCTCTCCGTAACGCCGTTGCCGTCCAGCGGCTTTTCGCGGCTTTTCCGTTTCCCTCAATTTACCGAATCGGAACCGGTTTTTCAAATCGGGGCGCGATGCGGCGCCCTCTCCAATGCCCGCCAGCCCGCATACGCGAAAAGCTCCCGCCCGATACCCGGACGGGAGTGCTGCCTTATTCGCCGCTAAGCCGACAAAAACCGGTACTGCGCTTCGATCAGATTGCGGTAATGTCCCGGCCTGCGCATGAGCTCGTCATGGTTGCCCCGGTCGACGATGACGCCATGGTCGAGCACGAGTATAAGGTCTGCGTGGCGGATCGTAGACAGCCGGTGAGCGACGATAAACGAAGTGCGGTGCTCGAGCAGCGTGCCGAGCGCTTCCTGGATGCGGACCTCGGTCTCGGTGTCGATGCTGGCGGTCGCCTCGTCCATGATAAGAATGCGCGGGTCAGCCAGCAGCGCCCGCGCGAAGGACAGCAGCTGGCGCTGTCCCATCGACAGCGCGGTACCTCGCTCCTGTACCTGCGTATCGTAGCCGTCCGGCAGCTTGACGATAAAGTCGTGCGCGCGCACCGACCGCGCGGCCGCTTCGACCTCGGCGTTGGTCGCGTCGGGCCGGCCGTATCGGATATTGTCGCGGATCGAACCGGAAAAGATAAACGTATCCTGCATGACGATGCCGATCTGCCTGCGCAAGCTGTCCAGCGTCGCGTCGCGGACGTCCGTGCCGTCGATGAGCACGCGACCTGCGGTGACGTCGTAGAAACGGCAGAGCAGGTTTACGATCGTGCTCTTGCCCGAGCCGGTATGGCCAACCAGCGCGACCGTCATGCCCGGCTTGATGTCGAAGCTGACGTCCTTCAACGCCAGGCGATCCGGATCGTAGCCGAAGACGACATGGTCGAACTGAACGCGACCGAGGACGTTGGGCAGCGGCTTTGCGTCTTCCTTTTCCGCGACGATCGGCTTCTCGTCCATGTACTCGAAGATCCGCTCCGCCGAAGACATCGAGATGAGCAGCTGGGAGTACATCTGGCCGAGCCGGTTGATCGGCTCCCAGAAGTTGCTGACGTACGTAATGAACGCGACGAGCACCCCGACGGTCAATTCGTCCTGCTGAATCAGGCGCGTGCCGTACAACAGCAGGATCAGCGTCCCGATCGCGGAGGTGACCTCGATCACCGGTCCGAACAGCTGATTGAGCGCGGACGCGGTATTCCAGGAGCGAATGCTGCTGCCGTTCAGTTTTTCGAAAAATTGCTGGTTTTCCTTTTCCTGCGCGAACGCCTGCGTCACCCGCATGCCTTGGATCGCTTCGTTCAAATGCGAGTTGATCCGGGATTGCTTGATGCGCACGGTTTGCCATGCCATCCGCGTGCGCTTGCGAAGCGAGGAGGAGACGATGATGAGCAGCGGCACGGTGATCATGACCGCCAGCGCCAGCTTCGGCTGCAGCACGAGCAGAATGACGACGATGCCCGCGAGCTGCGCGATATCGATCGCCGAGTTCACGACGCCGTTGGAGAGCAGGTCCTGCAGCGCGTTGACGTCGTTCGTGATGCGCACGAGGACGGAGCCCGCCGGCCGCTTGTCGAAAAAGCGGAAAGACAGCGTCTGTACGTGCTTGAAAAGCGCCGAACGCAGGTCGTAAATGACTTTTTGCCCGATATCGTTCGTATGCCGGATCGTATAGTTTTGCGCCCACCAGCGGAGGCCGTACATGGCCACCATCACGCCGAACACGATCGACAAGTATCCCATGCTGCCGCTTCCGCCGTCGGGATCGATGACCTTGTCGATGGCGAGACTGATTAAGTAAGGGATCGCGAGGCGCGTCAACATGCCGAAAACCATCATGACGAAAACGACCCGCGTCACCGCGCCCTTATACGGCTTCAAATAATCGAACAGACGGGCCATCTGCTTCCAGTTGAACGATTTCTCGATCAGGACGTCGTCCTGGTATTGAAACTGCCTGCTCATCCGCTCACCCTCCTGCCGCCTGCGGCGTCTTCGCCGAGTTCGTCGGGCCGGTCGGCGTACTGCGTACGGTACGTCTCCCGGTACAGACCCGGCAGCCGCACCAGCTCCTCGTGCCTGCCGCGCTGCACGACATGTCCTTTATCCATAACGAGAATCTCGTCGGCGTGGCGAAGCGAGGAGATGCGGTGGGCGATAATGAACACCGTCCGTCCCTCCATCACCTGACGCAGCGCCAATTGGATGCGGTGCTCCGTCTCCATGTCCAGCGCGCTCGTCGAGTCGTCGAGGATGAGTACTTGCGGACGGATCAGGAAGGCGCGGGCAAGCGCGATCCGCTGCTTCTGTCCGCCGGACAAGCCCATGCCCCGCTCCCCGACGATCGTATCGTAGCCGCCCGGGAGCTCCATGATGAAGCCGTGCGCGTCGGCCAGCTTCGCGGCTTGCTCGATCTGCTCTTGCGTTGCTTCGGCGCAGCCGTAGCTTATATTTTCCCGGATCGTCGTCGAGAACAGGAAAGACTCCTGGAACACGATCGCGGTCCGGCTGCGCAGCGCGTTCAAATCGAGTTGGCGGATGTCAGTGCCGTCCAGCGCGATCGCCCCGCTCGTCACGTCGTAAGCCCGCAGCAGCAGCTGCACGACGGTGGATTTGCCCGAGCCCGTGCCGCCAAGCAGGCCGATGACCGAGCCTGGCCCTGCCGTCAGATCGAAGCCCGTCAGCGCGGACGGCTGGTGCTCATGGTTCGGATAGCGGAAATTCACGTCGTGATAACGAATGAGCCCCGTTCCGTTCGGCTTCGGCTGGACGGGATGCGCCGGCGGCTGCACGTCGACATGCCGGTTCAGCAGCTCGAGCATCCGCTCTCCCGAGGCTTTGGACATCGTATAGTTGTTGATTTGGAAGCCCAGCGTCCACAGCGGTGCGACGATCATGCCGAGCATGCCGTTCAAGGAAACGAGATCGCCGAGCGTCATATGGTGATGGATGACGCGCCAGCCGCCGACGAGCAGAAGCAGGGCGATGCTGAAGCTGGCGACGAATTCGATGATCGGGAAATAGGTCGCCCATACGGCGGCGATCGATAAATTGTTTTCTTTGTATTGGCTGTTGCCTTCGTCGAACTTGCCGTACTCGTGATCCGCGCTGTCGTAAGATTTGACGGTTCTTACGCCCATGATGTTTTCTTGCACGCTGATCGTAAGCTTGCTGATCGCGATCCGGATGGCGCGGAAAATCGGATGGATCTGCAGCTCGAAACGGATGGCGAAATAGCCGATAACCGGGATGATCGCAAGCGTCATCAGACCCATCGTCCAGTCGACGTAAAACATCATGCCGAAGCCGAACAGCACCAGAAACAGCGTGTTCAGCAACTGGGCGAAGCCGAATCCGACGAAGTTGCGGATGCCTTCGATGTCGGCGGTCAACCGCGACATCAGGTCGCCTGTCCTTGCTTGGTCGTAAAACGAAAACGAAAGTTTTTGGAGCTTGTCGTAGCTGGCATTGCGCATGCGGTAGGCGAGCCTGTTGCCGAGCCGTCCCCCGCAAAAGCCGTGCACGTACTGAAAAGCGGCTTTGACGACGATCAGCGCGACCGCAAGCAGCGCGAGCGCCATGATGCCGTCGAACTCCTTCGGCTTGATCACGTCGTCGATCAACGCCCTGAGGAGCAGCGGATACACGAGGCCGATCGCCGTAGCGATGGCGAGTCCGAGCACCGAGCCTATCAGAAAACCTTTGTCCGGCCAGAAAAATTGCTTAAGGCCTTTGAAAATATCCAAGCGACAGTCCTCCCCTGTGAGCATCCCCACGGAAGTGTAACAGGATTGTCACAACCGTTCAAACGCCGTATGCCGGAAGGAGAAACGCTGAGTACGTACGAGAGCGATTAAGCATGGCAATGAGACCGATATCTCTTAAATCATCCTTTTTAAGCCCTTACATCCCGGTATGCGGCAGTAAAACAAGGGAATCGGGAGCAAAAGCAAGCAAAGGCCCCTCCCGCATCGCGTGACGATGCGAGAAGGGCCGATATGGGTGGATACTAAGCGGGTGAAAAATCGACTTAAACGCCCGATTTTAAATGTTGCCAATCGCTCTGCAAACGTCTCAGCGCGACTTCCAAGCCGGGCGTCTCGAGCGCGCGCCTGACGCCGTCCGCGTAGGCCGCCAGCTCCGACGAGAGCCGGACCGCGACCGCTTGAAGCTCGCCTTCGAACGCGGCGGCAAGCCGTTCTGCCCAGGCTTGCCGAATGCCGGCGAGCCAGGTGTCGGCTGCCTGGAAAAGCACCGCCTCCGCCTCGTTCTTAAGCGCCGCGCTTCCCTCGCGCTCGAAAAAGTGCTTCGGGCTGCGGAACGCCTGCCAGAGCTTGCGGCCGTCCCAGTCCGGGCCCGATCCGAACGGCTCCGGCACCGGCAGGCCGAGCGACGGCGCTGCCGGCGGCTCCGTCTCGAAGCCGCCGAGTCCGGCCCGCGCGATCCCGTCCTCGACCTGTCGGCCGATGAGACGGCCGAGAGCCGTCTCCATGCGCAGACCCGCTGACCGCAGCTCCTGCTGCAGGTCCTCGCCCACGCCGCGCTTCAGGTCCAGCCAGCACGAGACGATGAGCTTGCGAAGGTCGCGGCCGTCGTCTTGCAGCACGGACGGATGGAATGCCGTCATGAAGTGCTCGCCGAAACGGTACTGCACTCTGCGGCGCATATGGTACAGCTGCTCGCCCAGCTCCTCGACGAGCGGCTGGATGGCCGCTTCCGGCGGTCCGGCCGACCAAGCTTCCCGGAGCGCCTCGGCGGCCCCCAGCATCGCGGACGCGGACGCCTGGCGGCTCGCCGCATCCTCGCTCGCGGAGCCGAGCAGGCCGTCGATGCGGGCGCCGATTCGATCCAGCTGCTTGCGCGCGGATGCGAGGGCCAGGCTGCCCAGCTCCTCGCCGGCGAATCTGCGGAAGGCCGCCTCGAAGTCCGCCAGCCCCGAATTCCGGCGTCCGGCCGCATCGCCGGCCAGCTCGGCTTCGAGGCCAAGGAGGCTGGAGACAGGGAAAATGCGGGGCTGCCGGATGCCGTGCTTCAGCAGCTGCGACTCGACGTGCGCGGCGACGCCCGCCAGCTCCTCGGCCGAAGATGCGAGGTCCGCGGCGTTCAGCACGAAAAACATCTTGTCGAGCTCGAAGGCGTCCTTGACGCTGCCGAGCTGATGCAGGAAGCTGCGATCCGCCTCGGTGAAGGCGTGATTGTAATAGGTGACGAACAGGACCGCGTCCGCGTTTTTAATGTACTCGAACGCGACGCCCGTATGACGGGCGTTGATCGAATCCGCTCCGGGCGTATCGACCAGCACCGCGCCGCTGCGCGTCAGCGGCGAGTCGACGTGCAGGTCGGCCGAGGCGACGAAGCAGGAGGCTTCCTCGTCCGCCACGTAACGGCGGTAATCCGCCCCCCTCCGCCGTAAACGATGTCCCGAGCAACGGGCCATAGCGCTCCCAGCCGCGGGCGGCCGCGCGCAGAAAGGCCAGGTGCGGCCGTCCGCGCGGGTGGATGTCGTCCGGCGACATGCGCGCCGCAAGCGCAAACAGCGCTGCCGGGGCCGCGGCGGCCTCGATGTCGCGTTCCCGGACGCCGAGACGAGCCAGCGAATGCGCCAGGTCGCTCCGCATGTCGTCCGCTTCCTTCATATAGATGCGGGCCGTGCCGTGAGGCGCGTCGTCCGCCGGCGCGACGATCCGGTTGATCGTCGCCGTCGTCGGATTGGGCGATACGGGCAGCGCCGGCTGTCCGACGAGCGCGTTGGCGAAGGACGACTTGCCGGCGCTGAAGGCGCCGAACAGCGCGATCGTGAAGCGGCTGTCCCGCAGCTGCGCCGCCTTGGCGGCCAACGCTTCGCGCTGCCGCGCCAGCTCGGGGGAACGGCGCCAGCATCGCGGCGCCGCGCTCGAGCATATCCGCGGTGCCGGCGGAGGCGCCGTAAGAGGCGCTCTCGCCGGCCTGGGCCGCTTCATCCGTCGCCGCTTCTCCGCCGGCGATCGACAGGCTGACGGCCGGCGCGGCTTCCGCCGGCGCCGGCGCCGACGCCGTCTGCGCCGCTAGCGGCGTCGGCGCCGGCAGCTTCAGTTCCGCGATCTCGGCCACGACCGCGATCGGCAGCATCCCGAGCAGCCGGCTCTGCGCCTCGTCCGCCTCCGCGTCAAGCGCCCGCAGACGGTCGGCGGCGGCTTGTCTATCGCCCAGCTCGCCTAGCGAGCCTGCGAGCGCGGCGGCCGCCGCTTCGCGCTCAGGCTGCCGGCTCGCGACGATCTCCTCGAATCGCTCGAGCGCCGTTTTCCGCACCTTTCTCTTCCATTCCGCGCTCAGCTCGGACGCGTACTGAAGCGTCGCATCGCCGCCGGCGCCCGCTCCGGGCTTGACGAGCGACGCGATCCAGTCGGCGTCCGGCGCCGGGAAGGCCGCCTCCAGCGACGATTCCCAAGCCGCGTCGCCGTTCCCGGCACCGCGGGCCTCGCGGCGCAGCATCGCCCGCACGTGGACGTGCAGGTTCGCCTCCGCCTGCGCGGCGAAGTCCTGCGCGAGCTCGGCGAGCCTGCGCTCCCGTTCCGCTTCTGTCTTGGCGGCGCTGCCGAGCCAGCCGATTTTGAAGCCCGCCTGCCGGCTCTCTAGTACGGCACGCGCCTTTCTCGCGTCTCCGCCGGCGTGAGCCCGGCGTTCCCCAGCAGCTGGTCAAGCTCGCGCTTCAAGCCGTCCAGCTGTCGCTCGCCCGCCGTCCGCGCCGCCTCAAGCTCTACGGCTAGCGCAGCGCGCCGTTCCGCGAGCTCGGCAAGACCGCTCTCTCCGCCCGCCTGCGCGAGCAGCGTCTCCCGCCGCTCCGCCTGACGCTGCAGGAGCCCTTCCTTGAACTCGCCGGCCAAATGCCGCGCCGAGCGGTCCGCGCTGTGGAGCAGCAGCTTCTCCTTTTCGCCCTTCAGCGCTTCGATAACGCGCAGCAGCTCGCTCATCTGCGACAGCGGATGATCGGGCTTGCGCATCGATAGGAACAGCAAGCCCGCCAACTCGATTCGCCATGCCTCCAGCGCGCTTGACATTCCCTCCCGGAACGCGTCGAAGCGCACTTCGCTCTCCCGATGCTTGTCGATCTGGTTGACGATCAAATACGTCGGCTTGCCCCATTGATGCAGCATGCGAAGAAATCTGAAGTTCACGTCGGACAAAACGTGGTTATAGTCGGTCACGTAAAAGACGACGTCGGCCAGATGCAGCGCGGACTCCGTCGCGGCGCGATGCGCGCCGTCCGTGGAGTCGACCCCCGGCGTATCGACGAGCGCGAGGGAATCTCCGAGCAGCGGAATCGGGTAACGGACTTCGATCGACGACACGCCCTCTCCGTCCACGGCCAGATCGCCGAGCCGGTCGACGGACACGCCCGGAATTTCCTTGACCGAACCGTCCTTGCCGACGAACTCGACCTTGACGGCCGGCTCGCCGTTCGCGATCGTGACGACGTTCGCGCTCGTCGGGATCGGCGACGACGGCAGCAGCTGCGCGCCGCACAGCGCGTTCACGAGCGTCGACTTGCCTGCGGAGAAGTGTCCGCAGAACGCCAACGTGGCGATGTCCAGCGACAGCTTGCCCGCGAGCTCCGCCAGCTTGCCGCCCGTCGTGGCGTCTCCCGCATCGGCCGCGGCTTCGGACATGCGCCGCAGCGCATCGCCATAAGTACCCAAGTTGCCTTCCGCCGCGACGGGTCTTTCCGTCACGGTTTCCATTTTTCCCGCCGTCATGATACTGCTCCTCCCCGCTTGGTAACCGGTGCCTTCTTCATTCTGCGTTTGCCTTCCGGACAAATGTCCAGCAGCGGGCAAATCTCGCATTTCGGACTCTGCGCCTTGCAATGGTAGCGCCCGAAGAAGATGAGCCGGTGATGCGTCAGCGTCCATTCCTCCCGCGGCACGAGCTTCATCAGCTTTTTCTCCACCTCGAGCACGGAGTCGTCCGGCTTCGCGACGGCGAGCCGCTTGGACACCCGCTCGACATGCGTATCGACCGCGATGGCGGGCACGTCAAAGGCGTTGGACATGACCACGTTGGCGGTTTTGCGCCCGACGCCCGGCAGCTCGGTCAGCCCTTCATGACTGGCGGGCACTTCGCCTTCGTACTTGTCGATCAAGATTCGGCTCAGCTTTTGAATGTTGGCCGCCTTGTTGCGGAACAGGCCAATGCGCCGAATATCGTTTTCCAGCTCCTCGAGCGGAACGTTCAAGTAATCCTGCGGCTTATTATATTTCTCGAACAGCGTGGCCGTGACGCGATTCACCGTCTCGTCCGTACATTGCGCCGACAGCAGCACGGCGATCGTCAGCTCGAACGGATTGCGGTGGTTCAGCTCGCAGTGCGCGTCCGGGAACATTTTGGCGATCTCGTCCAAAATATAGCGCATCTTCGTTTTATTCATCGCTTGCTTCCATCTCCCATGCCTTGTTTCCCTTTAAAGCATTAACTTTCAGTGTAGCGGAAGTTCGGCGTTTCGACAAGAAAAACGGCCCCGCCGATAAGCGGAGCCGTCCTTCGTCTAGCGATTACATTCCGATAAAGTCGTTCGTTAAGGCTTCACGATCTCGATCGCCTTGCCCCGCAGGACGTATACGTTGATCGGATCGCCGAAGTTCAGGCTGTCGGTCGTGATCAGCGTATCGCCTTGGTGAATGTACGCTTGCGGGGAGAGCGCGACCGAGTAGTTGTCGTCGCTCAGCGATTCTTTCTGATAATAAAACGTGTTCGTCGTCTTGTCCGTGCGCCAGTACGTCTTGCTGACCGGCGTCACGACGTTCAGAATCGTGCGATCGTTCTCGTCCTTGCGAAGCTCGACGCGGTCGTCCAGCTGAATCGCGGACAGCGTGTTGGACGATACGCCATTGCGCACGACGAGCGGCGTCACGCCGACCGTTTGCTTCACGGCGGCGCCGGTGCCGGCGCGAAGGTCGATCGTGCCTGCGGCCGTATCGATCGCGACGACCCGCCCGAACGTCGACGGCACGATCTTGGCCAGCGTTGGCGTCGCGCCCTGCAATGTTACGTTAAGCAACGTCCCGGCGGCAAAGCCGGACAGCTGCGCCGCGTTGCCGCTTGCGTCCTGAAGCGCGAAGCCGCTGCCGACCGTCCATTCGGCGACCGAGCCGTCGGAAGCCTTGGCCTTGAGCTTGCCGGCGGCCGCGTCGACGGATACGACTTCGAACTGAACCGTCTTCACGACCTGCAGCCCGACCGCGTAGTTTTGGCCACCGTCGAGCAGCGCGACGATCTTGTCGCCCGCCTTGATGTCCGCGTAGGTGCGGTTGGTCTGTCCGTATATCTCGACGGTCGGCGAAGTGTAAGGCACCGTCACGGTCGAGTTGTTGTCCAGCAAAAGCTGAAGCGTCTTCGTCGTCGTGTTGTTTGCCAACACCGTTCCCTTGTACTGGGCGACGAAAGAAATGGAGACGATGTTGCTGCCCGAATAGCCGATATCGACCTTGCGGCCTTTATAGAGCATGCCCGTGCCCGCGTCCGCGGAAATCGTCGTGCCGTTCAAATCGTAGCGGACGCCGGAGCCGAGCGCGAACGTCTTGACGTTGCCTGCGGCATCCTTCAGGATGAGCACCTTGGCGTCGTAATCGTAAGAAGACACGATCAGCCCGTTCTGGACCTGAACGCTCCGTCCCGTCGCCTCGACCGCGGTGACCTTGCCTTCCGCGTTCAGCGTCAGCGTGACCGCGTCGCCCGGATACAGATCCGCCAGCGTCGCGCCGTTCAGTCCCGAGATTTTGACCGCGACGCCGGCAACGTATTCCTTGCCGATGATGTCGCTCGCGCCGGCGATTCTGTATTGGATCGTCTGCGCGGTCGTATCGATCTTGAACAGCGTCCCCGTCGCGCTAGCCGCGACGGCGCTCTTCGTGACCGTCACCTTCGTATAAAGGCCGCCTTTGATCTCGTAGGAGACCGTATCGCCGACCTTGATGTCGCCGATCGCCGCCGGCACGCCGCTGACCGTTCGCAGCACCGCGTTGGCGTCAAGCGCCCGCGTATCCGCGATCGATGTGGCGTTGTCCTTGATCTCGAGCTTGCGGCCGACCGTATCGACGCCGATCACCGTGCCGGTGCCGGACTTCGCGACGGACGATTGGCCGGTCTTGACTGCGAGGACCTTGCCGGATTGCGTGTACGTATCGATCGTAAGCGTGAGATCCGCGTTTTCCGGCAGATCGGCAAGCGCGACCTTGTTGTTCTCCGCGTCCGTTACGGACGGCAGCCGAGCCGGATCGTACGCGTACGACTGCACGTCTTCGCCGCTAAGCAGCGTAATGGCGGACTTCGAAGCGCTCACGACGACGAGCTTGCCCTGCACCGTCTTAACCTGAGGCGTATCGCTTACTTGTTCGACGTACGCCGCCGAGCCGTCCGCGGCCGCGATAACGTTTACCGTGCCGTAAACTTTAAGCGCGTCTTGCGCGGTGAGCGCTTCGCTGTCGAGACGAGAATACATCGTGCCCATGCCGACGGTGTAGGCCGTCGCCGTGCCGTTCGCTTGCAGCACGGTGACGGCATTGGCGTCGGCGCCGAGCAGCATGCCGGTCGTTTGCTTCGGGTAAGCGACCTGCTTCGCGGCTTCCGCGCGGCTGAACAGCGTCGCCGCCGTCGCCCGGGTCACGACGCCCTTGGGCGCGAACTTATTGCCGCTAAGTCCCTTCACGAGATCCAGGTCGACGGCCGCTTTGACGAAGCCGACCAAATCCTTGTCGATCGAGGCGTTGTCGGCGAAGGAAGTCGTGCCGGCAGCCGCCGTCTTGCCGATCGTGCGGACGAGCAGCCGCGCGATCCATTCGCGCGTCGCGGGCGCTTCGCCCCAATTGACCTTGGGCTCGGCTTCGGCGAGCGCGAACTCTTCGGATCGGTTAAGCAGTCCTTCCTTCAGCGCGTAGCTAACGTACAGGTTGGCGTAGGAGCTGACGTTAAACGTACTCGGGAAAGCGGCAACGCCGGAATCCAGCGCCTTCTGTTCGAGGCCGAGGAAGCGAATCGCGATGATGACCGCATCCTGTCTCTTGACGCTGTCGTTCGGCGCGAACAGATTACCGCCCTTGCCCGCGATCAAGCCTTGGAGCGCCAGCTTGGCGATATGCTTTTCCGCCCAGTGGCCGGCTACGACGTCGGTGAACGGCGTCTTGGAGGCCGCGGAAGCGGTCGGTGCAGAACCGACCGCTGCGGCGCCGGACCAAAGCAGCGCCAGCAGGAGAATGGATAATAGCCATTTACGTGGTTTGAGCGACATCGTGTGATCTCCCCGATCGCGCGCGCCGGACTCGCCGGCCGTCACGCTAAATTAAGATAAGCTTTGACCGCTGCGGCGAGGCCGGCGGCCGTGCGGTTTTGGAAGTCCTCGGTGAACAGCTTCTTTTCTTCCGTCGCGTTCGACAGATATCCGGCTTCGAACAGCACGGCCGGCATCTTGGTCTCCCGCGTGACGGCCAAGCTCTTCTGGATGACGCCGCGGTCCGCCAATCCCGTAGCCGGCGTCGCGTACTGTTTGACGACGTTGGCGAAGGCAACGCTTTCCGCGCGCGTATAGTAAACTTCGGTGCCGCTGACCGTATTTTTGGTGTTGCTGTTCGCGTGAACGGACAGGAACAAATCGGCTTTGACCGAGTTGGCCAGGTTATACCTGTCGCTAAGCGAAGGGAACGTATCCGCCGATCGCGTCATCACGATCTTGATGCGGGCATCGGTCGCTAGCAGCGCTTGTACCTTTAAAATGACGGCCAGGTTGAAGTTTTTCTCGTACTTTCCGCTGACGCCGATCGCGCCGGAGTCCGATCCGCCGTGTCCGGCGTCGAGCACGACCGTGTATACCTTGTTTTGCGGCACTTCGTTAACCGGCGGCACCGCGTCCGCGCTGAGCTTGATTTTGAGTTCGCCCGCCGAGGCGTCGTTTTGAACCTCGTAGCCGTAAGCGCTGCTCAGGTCAAGCACGAAACGCAGGGCGTTCGGGTTGCTCTGGAACAGCGAATAGCGTACCTGCGTAAGCACGGGATGCCCGGCTACGGGATAGACGCCGCTCTTCGCCGTCGTACCGTTCACGACGAGATTTTGTCCGAAGTCCGAAGCGAAATCGGACTTGGGTACGTCGACTACGATGCGGTCCGGCCCGGTGAGCGAGGTGACGACCGGCTGGACCGTACCCTCGTAGCTTAAAATCACGGTTTCGTTTTCAAAGCGGATACCGTGAATGTAAGCGAGGCTCGCGTTAGGGTCGGCGACCGTCGTGCCGGTGCCTCCGTCAGTCGTGCCCGTGTCTCCGCCTGCCGTGCCGTTGCCGCCCCCCCGTGGAACCGTCCGTCGCTGGCGGATCCTCGTCGACGACGCCGATCATGCCGCCGCCGGACGAATTGTCGCCGCTTCCGCCGGCGCCTGCCCCGTTCGTCCCGCCCGACGTTCCGCCTGAATCGGCCTTGGACGTGTAGATGAACGCGGACTTCGTCTTGTTGTCCCAGACGATATCCGCGCCGAAGTTGTCCTTCACGAAGATGAGGGGTACCATCGTCGTGGCCGTCTGGGGCGTCGTCTGCTTGATAATGGGCGCCGCCTCGAGCTGGCTCTCGATGCCGTTGATGGTCGCCTTTTTTGCTGCCGACGGTCATGGCGATGACCGAATTCCCGTTCGTAACCGTGACCGTCTTGGTCGCGTTATCAAACTTGACGGTGAACCCCAGGTTCTCCGTTACGGTGCGGATCGGCAGCATGACGCGGCTGTCGATCAAGGCAGGCGGTTCCTTCGGCGTCAATACGACGCCGTCCAGAATCAACTGGGGCGTGACGGTCGCCGCCGAAGCGAGACCGGCGGCCGTTAACAGCATCGATACGACAAAAATCAGGGAAATCCAGTACCTCATGCTTCACCTCGGTGTCAATGATTGGGCCGTTCCAAAAGCGGCGCTTCCGCTAAAAAAGTCCTAAGCAGACCTTTCTAGCGGAAGGGGCGCTTTTTTGGCTTGTCCACCCTAATTTAGACGCCGGGCAATGTCAAAAGTTGCGAGTTAAAGCGGAAAAAAAAGGCCTTCTTTCCCGAAAAGTGTCGACCCGGGAAAGAAGACCCATATAGCGTTCCAAATCGGCGATTAAAATACGTTCGCCAGTCTCTTTTCGTTTTTGGCTTCGTATGCTGCGATCTCGTCCGCATGCTGCAGCGTGAGACCGATATCGTCCAGTCCTTGAAGCAGGAATTGGCGGCGGTGCTCGTCGAGCTCGAACGGGATGCTCAGCCCTTGATCGTCGGTGATGACCTTGTTCTCCAGGTCGACGGTCAGCTTGTAGCCCTCGTTCGCCTCGGTGCGCTTGAACAGGTCGTCGACCTGCTCCTCGCTCAGCTTGATCGGCAGAATGCTGTTCTTGAAGCAGTTATTGTAGAAGATGTCCGCGTAAGAAGGCGCGATAATGACGTTGAAGCCGTAGTCGAGAATCGCCCAAGGCGCGTGCTCGCGGGAGGAGCCGCAGCCGAAGTTGGCGCGCGACAGCAGGACCGTAGATCCTTGGTAGCGCGGCTTGTTCAGGTTGAACTCGGGGATAACCGCCCCCTGCTCGTCGAATCTCCATTCGAAGAACAGGTACTGGCCGAAGCCGCTGCGCTCGATGCGCTTCAGGAATTGCTTAGGGATAATGGCGTCGGTATCGACGTTCACGCGGTCGACCGGCGCGACGAGACCCGTGGATTTGATAAATGGTTGCATATGCGTATGTCTCCCCTCTTAAGCCGTCACTTCGGACTTGAATTCCCAGTTGCGGACGTCGGTGAACTTGCCCTTGATCGCCGCTGCCGCAGCCATCTCCGGCGACACGAGATGCGTGCGTCCGCCGCGGCCCTGACGGCCTTCGAAGTTGCGGTTGGACGTCGACGCGCAGCGCTGTCCGGGCTGCAGAACGTCCGGGTTCATCGCCAGGCACATCGAGCAGCCCGCTTCGCGCCATTCGAATCCTGCGGCGGTGAATATCTTGTCCAGGCCTTCTTTCTCGGCCTGGATCTTGACGCGGCCGGAACCCGGCACGACGATCGCGGTGACGTTCGGGCTCACGCTATGGCCCTTGGCCACGGAAGCAGCGGCGCGCAGATCCTCGATCCGGCCATTCGTGCAGGAGCCGATGAACACGTAGTCGATCGGAATCTCCGACATCGGGGTCCCGGGCGCCAGATCCATGTATTCGAGCGCCTTTTCGGCGGCTTTGCGTTCGTTTTCGGTCGGCAGCTGCTCCGGATAAGGCACGATCGACGTGATGCCGGTGCCCATGCCCGGGCTCGTGCCCCAGGTGACTTGCGGCACGAGCGAAGCGACGTCAAGGTCGACTTCGGCGTCGTAGACGGCGCCTTCGTCCGTCGCCAGCGCCTTCCACTGCTCGACGGCGCGGTCGAAGTCGTCGCCTTGCGGCGCGTATTCGCGGCCGCGCAGGTAGTTGAACGTCGTCTCGTCCGGCGCGATCAGGCCGGCGCGGGCGCCGCCCTCGATGGACATGTTGCAGACGGTCATGCGCTCTTCCATCGTCAGTCCCGTGATCGCTTCGCCGGTGTACTCGATGACGTAGCCGGTCGCGAAGTCGGTGCCGTACTTGGCGATCAGGCCGAGGATGAGATCCTTCGCCGTGATGCCGGCCGGGCGCTTGCCGATGAAGTTGACCTTCATCGTCTTCGCCTTGGATTGCTGCAGGCACTGCGTCGCGAGCACGTGCTCGACTTCGCTCGTGCCGATGCCGAACGCCAGCGCGCCGAACGCGCCGTGCGTCGAGGTGTGGCTGTCGCCGCACACGATCGTCTTGCCCGGATGCGTCAGGCCGAGCTCGGGGCCCATGACGTGAACGACGCCCTGGTCGATCGTGTTCAGGTCGTACAGCTTGACGCCGAATTCGGCGGCGTTGGCCGTCAGCGTGTCGATCTGCTGCTTGGAGATCGGATCGGTAATATTGAAGCGATCCTTGGTCGGCACGTTGTGGTCCATCGTCGCGAACGTCAGGTCGGGACGGCGAACCTTGCGGCCGGTCATGCGCAGGCCTTCGAACGCCTGCGGAGACGTAACCTCGTGAACGAGGTGCAGATCGATATACAAAATGCTAGGCTTGCCCGCTTCCGAATGAATCACGTGATTGTTCCAAATTTTCTCGAACATCGTTTGTTTGCTCATTTTACATTCACCCCGTGTAGATATCCTCGTCTAGAATGATTCTATAATAACATTGGTTCTATCATTGTTCCAAGATATAATATCTATAAAGTTGATAGTTCAATCGAATAAGGAGAAACTTCCATGGAATTCAGATTGCTTCATTACGTCATTCAAATTGCCGCCGAACGGAATTTCTCGCGCGCCGCCGAAAAGCTTCATATCGCGCAGCCTTCGCTCAGCCAGCAGTTGTCCAAGCTCGAGAAGGAGCTCGGCGTGCTGCTGTTCAAGCGGACGACCAACAGCGTCGAGCTGACCCATGCCGGAACGGTATTCGTAGAAAAGGCCCAGCGGATCGTTGATATGACCGAGCAGCTGCGGCGCGAGATGGAGGATATCGCCGACCTGCGAAAAGGCCGCGTCGTCGTCGGCACCTTGCCGATCACCGGCTCGCACATCTTGCCGCACGTGCTGCCCGCGTTCCGCGAGGCTTACCCCGACATCGAGATCGCGCTCGTCGAGGAGGCTTCGGCCACGCTCGAACAACTGACCGCGAGCGGCGGCACGGACGTCAGCCTGCTCACGCTGCCCTTGGTCGAACCGACCCTCGCCTACGATCCGATCCTCGAGGAAGAGATCTGCCTCGCGGTCCCCCGGGATCATCGGTTGGCGGCGAACGGCGCGGCCGAGGCGGACGTCGGCGCGCTCGCGGACGAGGCGTTCGTCATGCTTAAAAAGGGCCAGGGCTTCCGCGCGATCGCGGTCGGCCTCTGCCGCCAGGCGGGCTTCGATCCGCGCGTCGCCGTAGAGAGCACCAATATCGAGACGGTGCAATCGCTCGTCGCCGCCGGCATGGGCATCGCCTTCGTCCCGCAGATGATCACGCGCAGGGAGCACGACGGCCTCCAGCCGGTCTACTTGTCGCTGAAGGGACGGCCGACGCGAACGCTTGTCATCGCCTACCGCAAAGGCAGGTACCTGTCCAACGCGGCCGAGGCGTTCATCTCGACGTTCCGGGATACGATGCGCAAGCTGGAACCCTCCAGAGCCGAGGGCGCATCCTCTTAATAGAGCGTCGGCCTGCGGTCTTCGAAGACGGGGATTCTCCCGCGAACCTCGTCCGTCAGCGACAAATCGATCTCGGCGCGCAAGATCGTCTCTTCCTCGCCCGCTTCGACGACGATCTCGCCCCACGGGTCCACGACCATCGAATGGCCGAAAAACCGCGTCTCTCCGCTCGTGCCGCTGCGATTGCAGGCGACGACGTACATCTGGTTCTCGATGGCCCGCGCCTGGAGCAGCGTCCGCCAGTGGTGCAGGCGCGGATGCGGCCATTCCGCCGGCACGAACAGCACCTTCGCGCCGTCCAGCGCGAGCTTGCGCGCGAGCTCCGGAAAACGGATGTCGTAGCAAATCATCGCGCCGGCCGGCACGCCCTCGAGCTCGAACCGCCCCGGCCGCTCGCCTGCTTCGAGATGCAGATGCTCGTCCATCAGCTTGAATAGATGAATCTTGGCATACTCCGCGATCTGGCTGCCCGTGCGGTCGAAAGCGTAAAAGGTGTTGGTGACGCCCCCGCCGAGGGCGGCGCGGCTGGCCGCGACCGAGCCCGCCACCACGTTCACGCCGTGCTTCCGGCTGAACGAGGAGATGAAGTCGATGGTGCGCGCGCCCTCCGCGTCCGCAATCTCGCGAATGCGCGCCAGCTCGTAGCCCGTGTTCCACATTTCCGGCACGACGATGACGTCGGGCTTGCTCTCTTCGCCCGCCGCTCGCTCCAGCAGCGCCGCCAAGCGTTCGAAATTATCGTCCGGATATCCGGCATGTATATCCATTTGGATGAGAGCCAGCTTCAGCTTGTTGTTCATTTCTGATCGCTCCTTCATTAAAACGGCTCGAGATCGCGCCCGAGCCTTCAGGTAGCCTCATCGTAACCGATTCGCGGCAGCCGGACAAGAAGCGACATTTCCTTCTTTTCCGATTGTCCTACTCAACCCCTTGTGCTTTGGTCTACGTAGATTGTATAGTCAACTTTGTGACCCTTACGAAAAGCACTCTATGAAAGCAACGGAGCGTGAAGCTGTCTCATGTCCATCTCCATACAACCCGCGGACCGCATGGCCGGGCTGCCGGAGCAATTTTTCGCCGCGCTCGTCGGCAGGGCGAACGCCCGCGCCGCGACCGGACGCGACGTCATCAACCTCGGCCAGGGCAATCCCGATCTGCCCACCCCTTCGCATATCGTCGATAAACTGAAGGAAGCGGCCGAAAATCCGCTGTACCACAAATATCCGCCGTTTCGCGGATTTCCCTTTTTTGAAGGAAGCCGTCGCGAAGCGTTATAAAGAAGATTACGGTGTCAAGCTCGATCCCGTTAGCGAAGTCGCGATCCTGTTCGGCGGCAAGACCGGCCTCGTGGAGATCAGCCAGTGTCTGCTCAATCCCGGCGACGTCTGTCTTGTGCCCGATCCCGGCTATCCCGATTACTGGTCGGGCGTCGCGCTTGCTGGCGCGAGAATGAGCCAGATGCCGCTGCTCGCGAAAAACGGCTTCCTGCCCGACTACGAGGCGATTCCGGCCGAAGATCTGGCTCGCGCGAAGCTCATGTTCCTCAATTATCCGAATAATCCCACCTCTGCCGTCGCGACGCCTGAATTTTACGCGGACACGGTACGCTTCGCGGAGCGGCACGGCGTCGTCGTGGCGAGCGACTTCGCTTACGGGGCGATCGGCTTCGACGGCCGCCGACCCGTGAGTTTCCTCGAGACGCCGGGCGCCAAGGAGGTCGGCATCGAGTTCTATACGCTGTCCAAAACGTACAACATGGCCGGCTGGCGCGTCGGCTTCGCGCTTGGCAACAGCAAGATCATCGAGCTGCTCAACCTGATTCAGGACCACTACTATTGCAGCCTTTTCGGCGGTATCCAGGAAGCGGCCGCGCTCGCGTTGACCGGCCCGCAGCAGGCGGTGGCGGACCTCGTCTCCGTCTACGAACGCCGCCGCGACGCGCTTTACGACGCCCTTGCCTCTCACGGCTGGCACGCGCCGAAGCCCGACGGCTCGTTTTTCTGCTGGCTGCCGGTGCCGGAGGGCCACGATTCCGCTTCCTTCGCCAACCTGCTGCTTGAAGAAGCCGATATCGTCGTCGCGCCGGGCATCGGCTTCGGCACGCACGGCGAAGGCTATGTCCGCCTCGGATTGCTGGCGTCGGAAGAACGGCTCCGCGAAGCCGCCGCGCGTATCGGACGGCTCGGGCTGTTCCGCTGAGCCGATCCGCCTGCCGGACGTTCGCTTTCTTTACAAGGGCGTAGGGCCGTGCTATTCTTAAACCAACCGGCATCGCCAGCCATGGCGCTGCCTCCGTCCTCCATTAAACGCTATGACGGGAAACGAAGGAAATTCGCGCCGATCAGAGAGCAAATTCCATTGGCTGGGAGAATTTGCGCGGTCGCCCTCCTTCCCCCATCCCCGAGCGGCCGGCGAAGAGCCGGACGGAGCCTGCCGTTACCGGGCGTTCAAGCGGACGTTTTCTTCGCCTTCGCGGCAGGGAGCGTCAACGAAGGTGGTACCGCGGGAGTCAGGCTCTCGTCCTTTGAACAGGACGGGGGCCTTTTTGCTTGCGTTTAAGCGGTTTACGCGCAAAAGCTCGATCATGCATAAGGAAAGGAAGCGGTAAGGATGCGTCGCATCGTCGTCAAGATCGGCAGCAGCTCGCTCGCGGGCGAATCCGGCGGGCTTAATCGGCAAAGCTTCGGTTACTTCGCCGCCGAGATCGCTGCCCTTCACCGTCAGGGCGTGCAAACTTTGCTCGTCAGCTCGGGCGCCATCGCGGCCGGCTACCGGGCGGTCGGTTACGAGGCCAGACCGAAGCTCGTGCACGAAAAGCAGGCGGCAGCCGCCGTCGGCCAGGCGCTGCTGATGCAGGCTTATCAGGAGGCGTTCGCGCCCTACGGCATCGCCGCCGCGCAAATCTTGCTTACGCGGCCCGACTTCAGCCAGCGACAGCGCGCGCAAAACGCGCAGCGCACGATCGAGGAGCTGCTGCGCCAAGGGGTCGTGCCGATCATTAACGAAAACGACACCGTCGCCGTGGACGAGATCAAATTCGGGGAGAACGATTCTCTCTCCGCGCTCGTCGGGAATCTCGTAAAGGCGACCGGCCTGTATATTCTGACTGACATTGAGGGGCTGTTCACGGCCGATCCGCGCAAGGACGCTTCGGCCGTGCGCATCGACCGCGTGGAGGTCATCTCCGAGGAGCTGTACCGGATCGCGGGCGGCGCCGGCTCGTCGGTCGGCACGGGCGGCATGCGGTCCAAGATCGAAGCGGCGCGCATCGCCATGGGCGGCGGCGTGCCGACGTTCGTCGGACGCTCGACCGAACCGGGCGATCTGCTCGCTGCCGTCGAAGGCCGCGGGAAGGGCACCTACTTCGCGGCTTCCCTTCACTCGCTGCCCGCGAAAAAGCAATGGATCGGCTTCTTGTCGGTCCCCCAGGGCCGCGTCTTCGTCGACCCCGGCGCCGAAGCGGCGCTGCTGAACGGCGGACGCAGCCTGCTGCCAGCGGGCGTCACGCATGTCGAGGGCGAATTCCACCCCGGCGACGTGGTCGAGGTCGTGAGCGGCGGCCGAACGCTCGGGCGCGGCGTATCGAATTATGACGCCTGGCAGATCACCGCGGTGGCCGGACTGTCGAGCGAAGAAGCCGCGCGACGCGTAGAAGTCGGGCGCATCGAGATCATACACAGAGACGAATGGGTCACCACATACGTACCCAAGGAGGCGAAAGGATCATGAGCGAAGCGAGAAACAAAGCGATCGCGGCCGGTACGGCGACGGCGGCCTTGAACAATCTGACGACGGCGCAAAAGAACGAAGCGCTCGCTCTAATGGCGGACGCGCTCGTCGCGAACCGGGACGATATCATCGCCGGCAACGTCATCGACATCGAACGCGGACGGGCAGGCGGCACGTCCGAGTCTCTCCTCGACCGGCTGCGGCTCGATGACAAACGCATAGAGGCGATCGCGCAAGGCTTGCGCGAGGTCATCGCCCTGCCCGATCCGGTCGGCGAGACGATCGCCGCGTTCGAACGGCCGAACGGCCTTCGGATCGAACAGCTGCGCGTACCGATCGGCGTCGTGGGCATCATTTATGAAGCGCGGCCGAACGTGACCGTGGACGCCGCCGGGCTATGCCTGAAAACGGGCAATGCGGTCGTGCTCCGCGGCGGATCCGCGGCGCTCGAATCGAACAAGCGCATCGTCGCCGCCCTTCGCGGCTCGCTGCGCCAAAGCGCCGTACCCGAGGACGCGCTGCAGCTCGTCGAGGACGCGAGCCGAGCTTCGGCCAACGAGATGCTCAAGCTGAACGGCCTCCTCGACGTCATTATTCCGCGCGGCGGCGCGGCGCTCATCCGCAACGTCGTCGAAAACGCGACCGTGCCCGTCATCGAGACCGGCGCGGGCATCTGCCACACCTACGTCGACGCGACGGCCGACTATGACATGGCCGAAGCAATCGCGCTGAACGCGAAGATCCAGCGCCCTTCCGTTTGCAATTCGATGGAAACGCTGCTGATCCACGCGGACTTCGCGGGCAAGCATCTCGAGCGGCTGGCCGACAGCTTTCGCCGGGCTAGCGTCGAGCTGCGCGCCGATGCTGCCGCAAGAGCCCGCGTATCTTGGGCGATCGAAGCGACGGACGAAGACTATGCGACCGAATACAACGACTTTATATTGAACGTTCGCGTCGTGGGCGATCTCGACGAAGCGCTGGCGCATATCGCCAGGTTCGGCACGAAGCATTCCGAATGCATCGTGACCGAGGATCAGGCGAACGCCGACCGCTTCCTGCAAGAGGTCGACGCGGCGGCCGTCTATCACAACGCCTCTACCCGGTTCACCGACGGCTTCGAGTTCGGCTTCGGCGCCGAGATCGGCATCAGCACCCAGAAGCTTCATGCGCGGGGACCGATGGGACTGCCCGCGCTGACCTCGACCAAATACCGGATCCGGGGTAACGGACAGACGCGCGGATAACCATTTGGTTCATTAACCATTAATGACGTTAAATAAAGGATTGGAGACGAACATCGATGAATGCGACGCAAGACATACTCACCCATTCTAAAATATGTTTTTATGGCGCAGGTTCGATGGCAGAAGCCATTATACGCGGTCTCGTGGACACCGGGGCTGCGCCAGCCGGCAACATCACGGTGTTCAACCGGTCGAATGCAGAAAGGCTCGCCGAGCTTCGCGGACGCTATGGCGTATTGACCGCGGACAGCGAAGCCGCGAGGCAAGACGCGCTGCTCACCGCGGACGTCATCGTGTTGGCCATGAAGCCAAAAGATGCCGCGGCGGCATTGAAGGCGTTTGCGCCTGCGCTGCGCGCGGAGCAACTGATCGTTTCGGTCATCGCCGGCCTATCGATCGATACGATCCGCCAGCTGACCCGCGCGGACCAGCCCGTCGTGCGGACGATGCCCAACACGTCCAGCAGCATCGGACTCGGCGCGACCGGCATCGCCTTCTCCGAAGGCTTGCCGGATGACGCGCAGCGTCTCGCCCTCGACATGTTCGGCGCCGTCGGCATCGCGCAGGTCGTCGAAGAGCGTCTGATGGATGCGGTAAACGCCGTGTCGGGCAGCGGCCCCGCCTACATCTACTACGTCATGGAAGCAATGATCGCCGCAGGCGTCGCACAAGGCCTCACCCCCGAAGCCGCGCGCGAGCTGACCGTGCAGACGGTTCGCGGCGCGGCGGACATGGTTCGGATTACCGGGGAGCAGCCGGCCGAGCTGCGCCGCAAAGTCACTTCGCCGAACGGCACGACCCAGGCGGCGATCGAAACGTTGCAGCGGCTTGGCGTCGACGAAGCGTTCTCCGCCGCCATGGATCGCTGCGCGGCGCGCGCCGGCGAGCTGGGACGCGCGATCGCCGAAGAGGCGTTAGGCGGTTGATGGGCCGTCTCCGCATGTCGCCTCCCAATTACGGGACGCGAATTCTCAACCATTTCAACAGCATCTACAGCATCTACAGCATCTGTTAACAGAAAGAAGGTATCGCGAAATGAGCGTGAACATGAGCCAGGCGTCCTATCGCCTGTTCGACGACAAGGCGGACTTCGCCAAAAAAAGCCGAAGGCATCGCCGTCGGCCTAACCGTCGGAAGTTGGACCGAGCTGCCGGAAGTGGCCAAGCAAAAAATGGAGAAGCATCTCGGGCGGGTCGTCTCCGTCGAGACGCATGAACCCGACGGCGCGAGGCCCGGCGAGCGCTACGCCGACATTACGATCGAATATCCCGACGTCAACTTCAGCCGGGACATTCCGGCCCTGCTCGTGACCGTGTTCGGCAAGCTGTCGATGGACGGCCGCATCAAGCTGACCGGTCTGAAGCCGTCCGGCGAGTTCCTCTCCGCCTTCCCCGGTCCCAAGCTCGGACTCGAAGGCGTCAGGGCATATCTAGGCGTGAACGATCGTCCGCTCCTCATGAGCATTTTCAAATCCGTCATCGGATACGACCTGTCCGGCCTGCGAGAGCAGTTCCTCCAGCAGGCGCTCGGCGGCGTCGACTTGATCAAGGACGACGAGATTTTGTTCGAAAATCCGCTCACGCCGCTGGAGCGCCGCGTGGAGGCGTGCATGTCCGCCGCGCGCGAAGCCGAATCCGTCACCGGCCAGAAGCTGATCTACTTCGCCAACCTGACGGGACCGACGTCCAAGCTTCGCGAAAACGCGCTGCGGGCCATCGATGCCGGCGTCAACGGCCTGCTGTTCAACGTGCTGGCGTACGGCTTCGACGCGCTGGCCGAGCTGGCTGCGGATCCGGCGGTCAACGTCCCCATCGCGGCACATCCGGCGATGGCCGGTGCCTATTATCCATCGCCGCACTACGGAATCTCCGCGTCCGTCCTGCTCGGCACCCTCATCCGGATCGCCGGCGCGGATCTGTCCCTCTTCCCTTCGCCTTACGGCTCCGTCGTCATGCCGAAGGCCGAGAACCTGGCGGTCCAGGACGCACTCGTAAACGATGCGCTGCCTCAAAAAGCAGTCTTGCCGGTACCGTCCGCAGGCATTCATCCCGGCCTGGTACCGCTCATCGTCCACGACTTCGGACGCGACGTCGTCGTCAATGCGGGCGGCGGCGTCCACGGCCATCCGCTCGGCGCGGCCGCCGGCGGACAAGCCTTCCGCCAGGCGATCGACGCCGTGCTCGCCGGCCAGGACCTTGAAGCCTATGCGTCCGCCGGCGGCGACCGCGAGCAGTTGAAGCTCGCGATCGAGCGCTGGGGGGGTGCGCCGCCCTTGAGCAAGCGAACCTTCAACAAGCCGCCCGTCTTGTTCTGCGACTTCGACGGCACGATCACGCTCAGCGACAATATCGTCGCCGTCATGAAGCAGTTCGATCCGCCCGGCTGGCGGCCGATCGTCGATGACATCGTCGCGCTGCGCAAGTCCGTGCGCCAGGGCGTCGGCGAGATGTTCGCCTTGATCCCTTCCGCCCGGCGACAGGAGATCACCGATTACATCCTGTCTACGGCCGGCATCCGGCCCGGCTTTCAATCGCTGCTCGATTGGTGCAAGGCGAGCGGCGTCGAGTTTTACGTGACGAGCGGCGGCATCGACTTTTTCGTCTATCCGATGCTCGCGCCTTTCGAGATTCCGCTCGACCATATTTATTGCAACGGCAGCAGCTTCGAGGGAGAGCGTATCGAGATTTTGTGGCCGCATGCCTGCGACGGCGCGTGCGACAACGATTGCGGCATGTGCAAAACAACGGTCATTCGCCGTTTTCCGAAAGAACAATATACGCGCATTCTCATCGGAGACAGCGTGACGGATTTTGCGGGGGCGAAGCTGGTCGATCTTGTGTTCTCCCGCTCCCACCTGACCGAGCGCTGCGCCGAGCTGGGACTTCCGCATATACCGTTCGAGACGTTCCACGACGTCGTCAGACATTTGGATGAAGGAGATTGGTAATTCGATGAGCGACATTTTACTTGAAGACAAGCAGCGGGTATACCGCGAACTGGACGCGGTCAAATCGGACTTCGCCGCCCGGGGCTGGTTCCCCGGGACGAGCGGCAATCTGTCGATGCGGGTCGGCGGCTTCGAGCCGGGAAGCTTCGCATTCGCGGTCACGGCGAGCGGCAAGGACAAGGCTGCGTCGACGCCGGAGGACTTTTTGCTCGTCGATCAGTCGGGCGCGCCGATCGAGGCTACGCGGCTCAAGCCTTCCGCGGAAACGCTGATTCATTGCGAGATTTACCGCCAGACGGGCTGCGGCGCCATTTTCCATATTCACTCCGTGTTCAACAGCATCGTCTCCGAGCTGTTCTGGGAGCGGCGCGCCGTCCCCGTTGAAGGCGTCGAACTGATCAAAGCGTTCAACATCTGGGACGAAGAAGCCGTCATCGACGTGCCCATCGTCTCCAACTTCGCCGACATTCCGCGCATCGTGCCGGAGGTCAAGGATCGTCTGGACAAGCGGATCCCCGGCATTCTTCTGCGCAAACACGGCATCTATGCCTGGGGCCGCGACGCGTTCGAAGCGCGCAAGCATCTGGAGGCGTTCGAGTTTCTGTTCGAATACGTATACCGGATGGCGCTGCTGAAGCGCTGACCGATTGGCTACCGCGCATGCAAAGAGCCCGCCTTCCTTCCCGGAAGCGCGGGCTTGTTTTTTGTATGAGATTCGCTCACGACCTGCCGACGAGACGCAAGCCCCTGTCCTTTTCCCGTTCGAAGCCGTAGAAGCGCGTGCCCTGATAAGTCAGCATGCCGGCATCCTGCTCCGCCAGCAGGCCGTACTCGCCGCCGCTCATCTTGAATTCGATGCGGGCGCCGTCCGAGAGCTCGAACGTCGCGTAGTAATAAGTATCCGACTGGTGATGGGAGATGCCGTCGTCGTGATGATGGCGATAATGGACGAGCGAACGCTTGGAGACGACGCGGGAGGCGACGGACAACAGCGGCTGCTTGTTGTTGTGGCTCCACTCTCCGATGCTACGGACGCCGAAGATCGCGATGATGCCGAGTACCACGCAGAACAGAACCGGAAGAATGACCTGCAGTTCGCCCAAAATGTCCAAATCGATCCGCTCCTCTCAGTTCCTGTCGCCGGCCTAGCCGCTTATACCTATATGTACGCGGCTCGGTCCGAAAACTTAACTGAAAAAAACGGAACCGCCTTGAAGGATCGGAAACCCGTCCCTTAAGGCTTCGTGGACTTGATCTTGCTGACGTGGCGGAAGCGGAGCGCCGACCAGACGACATCGATCGCGACATTGCTGACGACGCGGTAATCGGTCCGGGTCTCCATGATCCGCCACAGCAGATCGCGGTTCAAATCGGTCTGAACCTTGGCGGATTGCTTCGGATACGAGATCCAGCAGACGGCGTCCGGCTGCAGCAGCGGGATGATTTTCGGCAGCGTTTTCAGGACGTCCTCGGTGTTTTTGACGAACACGAGCACAAAGTCGAATCTGCCCTCCGCCTGCGTCTCGACGTCGACGCCGAGGTCGAAGCCCTCCGGCGCCCCGTATACGAGCGCCCTCCCCGTTTTGTAATACAATTTTTGATAAAGCGGCTTTTCCATCGTCGCATGCTCCTTCTTGTCATCTGGTCGAACGGCCTGCCCCCTCGGTCAGCGCCCGGTACGGAAGCGCTGGGCGTGCGCCCTTGCGTCCTCTACGCTGCGGACCCGATTGCGGCTCCATTCGAGCAATATTCTGTCCATGTATCGAAAAGATAGCTTGCCCGCAAACACCGATTCTTTGAGCGCGAACAAGATCAATTCTTCCGCATACTTGTCTTGATCGAGCCAGCCGGCGATCGTCTCCGCCTCCATCGGCGAGATCGGACGCCCGAACTCCCGCTCGAATACGGCGAACAGGCTGACCGTCTCCGCGTGCGGACCGTCCTCCGGGACCGAACGGGCTCCGGCCGCGAAGTCCGCGGCTCCCTGAATGGCGGACGGCGTCTGGGACCCCGCAGCCCGAACAGGGGCTTCTCCCGACACGACCAGTTGTGCGATCGCCTGGAAGAGGCCGGCCAGATTGTAGCGCTCGGCCCTGATGCCAGACACCGGGTCGCTCATCTCGTCGATCGCGATCAAGCCGCGGCGGATGAGCTTCTGCAGCGACTCGCCGATGACGGCGCCCGATGCCCCGAGCCGCTGCTGCAGCTGCTCCATCGTCGGAAAATCGTTCTGCTCCAGCTGCCTGAAGGCGACGACCTGGATCAGCAGCATGCAGTCGGTGTCGGACAGCCCCAGCATCCGGTAGACGCGCAGCAGCGCGTAAGGAATGCTGGCCGCGCCGTCCATGTAGGCTTCGGCCAGGCTGGCCGCCATGCCGCCGGCGTCACTCATCGGCCGCAGCCTCCTCGGCCGCCTTCACGAGCCTGTACGTGTCGCGCGCGATAAGCAATTCCTCGTTCGTCGGCACGACGAGTACCTCGACCTTGGAGGCATCCGTCGAGATTCTGCGCGATTCGCCGGAACGGACCCGGTTGCGCGCGTCGTCGAGCTCGATGCCGAGGAACGTCAGACCCTCGCAGACCGCCTTGCGAAGCACGTCCGAGTTTTCGCCGACGCCGGCCGTGAATAGCAGTACGTCGATGCCGTTCATCGCGGCCGCGTACGCGCCGACATATTTGCGGATGCGGTAGACGTACATCTCGAACGCGGTCTTCGCAGGCTCGCTGCCTTCGTTCATCGCCTGCACGACTTCGCGCATGTCGCTGCTGATGCCGGAAATCGCGATCAGCCCGCTGTGCTTGTTCAGCATCGAGTTGACCTCCGACAGCGTCAGCTCTTCCTTGTTCATCGCGTACGGCACGATCGCGGGATCCAGATCGCCGCTGCGCGTGCCCATCATGAGCCCCTCGAGCGGCGTCATGCCCATGCTCGTATCGAACGATTTGCCGCCCAGTATCGCCGTGCAGCTCGCGCCGTTGCCGATATGGCAGCTGACGATCTTCAGCTCCTCAAGCGGCTTGGCCAGGTACTCGGCAGCCTGCTTGCTCACGTAATCGTGCGACGTCCCGTGGAAGCCGTAGCGCCGGATCTGATGCTTGCGGTAGAGCACCATCGGAATCGCGTACAAGTACGAGGTCTTGGGCATCGTCTGATGAAAAGCCGTATCGAATACGACCGCCTGCGGAACGTCCGGCAGGTTGGTCTCCACGGCGAGGATGCCCATCATATGGGCCGGATTGTGCAACGGCGCCAGGTCGAACAGCTTGCGAACCTCCAACTTGACGTCCGCGTCGATCAGCACCGACTCGCTGAACGTCTCCCCCTCCGTGCACGATCCGATGGCCGACGGCCTGCACCTCGTCGATATTGCGCAGCACGCCGAAGCGGCGGTGCGTCAGCATGTCGAGCACCTTGCGGACGGCCGTCGTATGCTCCAGAATCTCGCTGACTTCGCGTACTTCCGGCTGACCTTCGACCTCGTGCGTCAGAATCGACGACTCCATGCCGATCCGTTCCACGCGGCCTTTGGCGAGCACGTTTTCCGTCTTCATGTCGTACAGCTGGTATTTCAGCGAGGAGCTTCCCGCGTTGATGACTAGCACGTTCATGGCTGGCGCTCACCGTCCTTCGTATACTTGAAGAAGCCTTGTCCCGTCTTCACGCCGAGCTGGCCTGCGCGAACCTTCTTCTTAAGCAGGATCGACGGCCGGTACTTGAGCTCGCCGTATTCCCTGAACATCCGGTCGAGCGCGGCCCATACCGAGTCCAGGCCGAACCGATCCGCCATCTCGAGCGGGCCGTAATGAAACTGGTATCCGATGCGCATCGCCGCGTCGATATCCTCCGGCGAGGCCACCCCCTCCTGAAGCACGTTCAGCGACTCGTTGATGAGCAGGCAGATGAGCCGCGTCGTCACGAAGCCCGGCGACTCGAACACCATGATGCCCTTTTTTGGACAGGTCCCGCTCGATGAATTCCTTCGTCCGCTCGTACGTGTCGTCCGACGTCTGCAAGCCCCGCACGATCTCCACGACATCGATGCGGAACGCCGGATATACGAAGTGCATGCCGATCACCCGCTCGGGATGCTTGGTCACGCTGGCCAGTTCGGTAAGGCTGAGCGTCGACGTATTGCTCGCCAGCACGCGGCCCTCGGGTATAATATCGTCCAGCTGCTGGAAAACCGACTTCTTGCTTTCCAGATCTTCGCTGATCGTCTCTATGATCAAATCGCACTCGGCGAGATGTTCTAGCGAAGGCTCGGCATGGATCCGGTTCAATATGAGTTTTTTCTCCGCTTGCGTAATGGCCCAGCGCTCGATCTGACGGTCGAGATTTTTTTCGAGCGCGATCTGCGCCTGCTTCAGGCGCGCGCCGGAGCTGTCGGTCATATGAACGTCCAGCCCTTTGGCGGCGAGCATCTCCGCGATGCTCTGGCCCATCGTCCCCGCCCCTACTACCCCGATCGTCCGAAACATCCGCCGTTCCCCTTCCCCCGATTGCACGTTCTGCATCCAACCTGACTTTCCCATATTAACATACCCGCTCTCCGACATAAACCGACGCGGCCCGCGGAATCCGGGAAGGGTTTGCGTCGGTTTTGCGTCGGGAATGTGACAAGCGCGCAATCTTGCCATCCGGTATGAGGGGAAAGCGGCGCACGTCCTTCAAAATTCGGTACTTCCGGCTCGTAAGGCGTCTATTTATCGGTTCGTAAAACGTCGGACAAGCAAGCGAGCAGCAGGTCGATCTCCTCCGCGGTACCCACCGATATGCGCAGCCAATCGGGCAATCCCCATCCCGCTCCGCTTCGGACGATCACGCCCCGCTTTAGCAATTCGCTGCATACGTACGCCGCCCGCGCGCCGAAGTCGGCAAGTACGAAATTAGACTGCGACGGCACGGACCGGACGCCGATACGTTCGAGGCCTTCGCGCAGGCGAATGCGGCCCGCCGCGTTCGTACGCAATGTCGCTTCGAGGTGCGCCTCGTCGTCCAGGGCCGCCGCCGCCGCGGCCTGGGCGAGCGCGTTGACGTTGAACGGCTCCTTGACGGCGAGCATATGGGCGATGACGTCCGCCGGGCCTGCGGCGAATCCCGCCCGCATACCCGCAAGCCCGAAAGCTTTGGAAAAGGTCTGCAGCACGACGAGCCGGGCGCCCTCTCGCAGCAGCTCGAATCCGTCGGCATAATCCTGCGCGTCCGCAAAATGCGAGTAGGCGGCGTCCAGCACAAGCAGGCAGCCTTCCGGCAAACGAGACAGCAGGTACGACAGTTCGGTCCTCGGCATGTACGTACCGGTTGGATTGTTCGGCGAGCAGACAAAGACCAGCTTCGTGCGCGCATCCACCGCCGCCAGCAGGTCCTCGGCCCGCAGCGCAAAGGAAGCGGACAGCGGAACTGCGATCGTCTCCGCGTTCATGAGACGCCCGCCGAAGGCGTATTCGCTGAACGTCGGCGAATACGTCGCGATCCGGTCGCCCGGCTCGAGATAAGCTTCGCAGATGAGCGTGATGAGCTCGTCCGCACCGTTCGCTACGATGAACCGGGCGGCATCCAGAGACAGCTTCGCCGCCAGCTTGCTTCTAAGCAACGCTGCACGGTCGTCGGGATATCGGTGCATATCCGGCAGCATATCGCGGACGGCTTGTAGGGCGAGCGGGGACGGACCGAGCGGATTTTCGTTGGACGCCAGCTTGACGACCCGTTCGAGTCCGTATTCGGCTCGGATGTCAGCGATCGAACGTCCGGGTAAGTAAGGCTGCATGGCCGCGAGCGCCGCACGCGGCGACGGGCCAGGCGCAGCCGGGCCTTGTATCGTTGATACGGCTGGTTCGATGGACGGATGAAGGTTTTTCATAGCATCGTTCAGCTCCTGTTTGCTTGATGATGCTATATTATATCAACGCGTTAATATAGTAAAGCGTTAATGCAAAAAGCAAGACTGCAAATCGCGCTCCGACGGCGAAGTGCAGCCTTATTGACGTCATTACTTCAAGCTGCGTGCGGTCGCATCGTCCACAAGCACCGAAGCGAGCTGTTTTTTCCAGCTGTCCAAGTATTTGTCTTCCTTCGCCCACTGCGCCATGATGAGCGATTCGTTCGAGTGAAGCGGAATGCGAAGCGGATCCTGGTCCCCGCCCAACAGATGATAGGGGTAAACTACGAGTTCCCCGTCCAATACGATCACGAGCATGTCCTCGTTAGGCGACGAAAAAGCATCCTTGGCGGTTGGTTCGATCTCGAGAATCTGCGACCAGGTCGGATAAAGCGTGTCGAACTTGTTGATCGCTTCGGGCAGCGGGGTCGACAGCTCCGTCAGCGTCTTGTTCGCGAGGGGGGGCGTAGGGCTGCCCCGCCGTGTCGGCGGCAGCCGCTACCCAGCTGCCCGTACGACGGATGATCGACCATTGTTCCGTTCGTTGTTCTGGCGCTGCCGCATCCTTTTGCGCGACCGGCGTCTCCGTCGCCTCGGCGGTTTTCATCGCATCTTCGAGCGAGACATGCGGCTCCGATTCGGGTTCGAACGAAGTGCGCAGGGCGCCCGCAGCCAGCTGATCCATGTCCTTCACCCATCGATAGACGCGGTTCGGGGCGTCCGACGGATTCTGCTCGATCGATACGTACTTGTTGCCCACGAACAGCAGCCGTTCGGCCAGCGGCGCAGCGCTCGATTCGCGGAGCGCGCCGAGGTCGGCCTTGGCGGCATCCTTGCCCGTCACGGGATAGGCGATCAGCTTCTGGGCGGGCGCCGGGCTGCCTGCGTCAGACATGACGGCTTCGATCTTCCAGAAGTTCTGGCCGTATGGCATGACGATGCCGTCTCCCTGCGCCGTAAGCTCGAACTGACCGTCCGTCGGCGCAATGAAGAGAGTGCGATAGCTGCTGACGACGCTGCCGTCCTCGCTCTTGGGGTCCTCGCGAAGGCCGAGCAGAAGCGCGGAATGCAGCTCCGCGTCGGCATCGGCGAATAGAGGCGCTTCCGTGCCGGCGGTCTGGCCGGCCCCCTGCAGATCCATCGAACCGGCAGGGCCGCCCGAGCCGAACGACCAATGCCACAAGCCTACGAACAGAAGCAGCATGGCCATCGCCGCGAGACCCGCGCCGTGCCAGCCGAACCGAAGGAGCGGATGGCGGCGCCCCACGGGACGCTCGATCGCTTCTTCGATGCGGGCGACCAGCCGCGCGTCAAAACCGTGCTTGATGAGCGGGCCGCGCGATAGCTGCTGCTTGAGGTCTTTATCATTCGGTTCCATGGCCGTTGCGCTCCTTCATTTTCGCGATTTTGCGACGAGCGTGAAACATCCGCGACTTGACGGTCCCTTCGGTCACGCCGAGCACGTCTGCGATCTCCTTCAGCGACAGCTGATGATGCGCGTATAGGATCAGCACTTCGCGCGATTTGACCGGCAGCTTCAGCACTTGCTTCCACAGGTCGTTCACGGCGTACTGCTCGATGACGTCGTCCTCGACGGAGCGCCGCTGGCCGGTATCGAGGCTCCAGTCCGTCAGCGACACCCGGCGGATAAACGCCGAGCGCTGATGGTCGATCACCGTATTGCGCGTAATCGTGAGGAGCCAGGTGCGTATGGACGAGTCGCTCCGGAACGTGTCCAGGTTTTTGAAAACCTTGACGAATACGTCCTGCGTAACGTCGTCCGCCACGTCCCATTTCCGCGTCAGGCTGTAGGCGAAATTCCACACCTCTTTGCCGTAGGCGGTCATCAGCTCGTGGAGCACCGTTTTTTTTGTCGTCGGAATCGCTCATATATTTTAGGTATTCGAAATTGGCGTCGGAGTTCTGCAAACAACCACCTCATTATTGGACGAAGACAAATGACTTCCGGTTCAAATTATTATGTTACCACAATTATTTGGTTCGGTCATTTCCTGTCGTCCCCGGCGATGCAGGCGCCCTCGGCAGAAATCCGCGGGAACGAGAACAAAAAAACAAGGCCGTCCCGCAGCCTTGCTCGGCTAAGCGGAACGGCCTCTTGGTGTCGGTCAGGCGGCTACGGCGCTCAGATGCGCGCGAAGCTCGTCGCCAGACAGCGTCTCTTCGCGGATCAAGATATCGAGCAGCTTCGCGAATGTCTCCATATGCGCGGACAACAGCTTCCGGGTGGCGTCCGTCAACGTGTCCAAAATGGCTCCGTTTTCCTTGGACCACTGCTCCGCCGTCAGCGCTTCGGGATGAATGATTCCAAGATCCGTCATCCCCGACTCGATCAGCGTCTTGACGATATTGGTCGCCTGGTCGAAGTCGCCGCGCGAGCCGGTGCTCCGGCCCCCGTAGTGCAGCTCTTCGGCGACCGCGCCGCCCAGCGCGATCTGGATCTGCGCCTCGAGATAGGTCTTCGTATACAAGTAGCTGTCCTTGCGCGGATGGTGACGGACATAACCGAGCGCCTGGCCGCGCGGCGTCAACGACACCTGCGCGACGCTGCCCGGCCGTACGCGCTCGGCGACGATGGCATGGCCGAGCTCGTGAAGCGCCACGCGCTCCCGCTCCTCGCTCGTCGTCTCGCGGTCCATCCGCTCGCCCATCATGACTTTGTCGATCGCCTGCGCCAGATGCGCCGGACGAAGAACCTCGCTCTCCTCGCGCATGGCGTAGATCGCGGCTTCGTTCATGACGCTCTCGAGCTGGGCGCCGGAGAAGCCGAACGTCTCCTCGGCGATCTTCGCCAGCGACACCTCTTCGGCCAGCGGCTTGTTCCTCGCATGCAGACGGAGAATATGCTCCCGTCCGTGCCGATCCGGCATGTCGACTTGGATGTGCCGGTCGAAGCGTCCGGGACGGGTGAGCGCGTTATCCAGCAGCTCCTTGCGGTTGGTCGCGGCGATGATCAGCACGCGGACCGACTCGTCGCCTTGAATGCCGTCCATCTCGGTCAGCAGCTGGTTCAGCGTCTGGTCGTACTCTTTGTTCTGGCTGCCGTCGCGTTTGCCGCCGATCGCATCGATCTCGTCGATGAAGATGATCGCGCTGTCGCGCTTCTGCTTGGCGGCCAGCGAACGCGCTTGGCGGAAGATATCGCGGATGCGGCCGGCGCCGACGCCGACGTACATCTCGACGAACTCGCTGCCCGACGCCGCTACGAATGCCGAATTCGTGTGCTTTGCCGCAGCCTTGGCCAGCAGCGTCTTGCCCGTTCCGGGAGGGCCCGTTAGGAGGATGCCCTTCAGCGGACGAATGCCGAGCTTGGCGATCCGCTCGCGCTGGACGAGAAAATCGAGCGCCTCGACGAGCTCACGCTTGGCCTGCTCCTGCCCGCCGATATCCTCGAACGTCAAGTATGCGGGCGGACGCGAAGGTCCCTTGCGCACCGCGCCGCCGAAAGCCATGCCGCTGCGCGACTTGGCCATGAACAGCAGGCCGGTGACGAGCCCCGCGGCGAGCAGCAGCGGTAGCGCGGGTACGCCTACGAAAATCATAAAGACGATAAACACCGGCACAAAGCCGATCGCGATCTCTTTGCCGTAGGATCTCCAATTACGCATTCGGCCACACCCCCAACTGTTCGCCCTGGCGAGGTAAAATCACGTACTTGGCGCTGCCGGAAAGACGAAGGCTGATATAAACGTTTTCCTCGTCGATGTCGGTCGAAACGGTAAGCCCCGGCGTCTGCGACTGGAGCTTGGCCATGGCATCGCGGATTTCGGTGTATTCCTTGCGGTCCATCGCTTGCGCGACGTCGAACAAAGCCGAACGCCAGATTTTCTCGAGCGCTTCATTATCCGAATTCTCAGCGACCAGCGTCAAGCTCTTCGAACCGATCGCGCGGGCGCCTTCTTCCTTGACCGTTCTATATACATTCGCCAAATCGGCAAAATCGCTGAGCTTCACCTTGATCGTAACGTTGTCCGCATTCATGTCCGAGCGGGCCGATTCGACGCCCGGCACCTTCGCTGCAGCGCGGTCGAGCGGCTGCTCCACGCCATAATGACGATAAGCAAACCAACCGCCGAACAACAGAGCCGCCGATACCAAGGCCGTCGTCGCTATAGGCAGGATTCGCAATTTCATTTAGGCATTGGCCTCCTTTAGTTTGATATAAAATGTGTTCCAGTCTTTGCTGCATCAACAATACATCAGCTAGTATATCATATTCTGATAGACTAAATATATATCCTCGCTTAAAAAGTTGTGTCAAATATTTGCGTGCGGGGTAAATGATAGGTTGCTTGCAAAAAAAAGACCCGCGCCGCAAGGGCGTGGGCCGAATCGATTACGTATGAAACCGAACTTTTGCGGGGCTAAAATTCTAGGAGACCAAATTATACGTCCTCAGCTCGCTGCCGTCCTTGAAGGAATAAAAGACGATCGCTTGCCTTTTCGTATCGGGATCGTCGATATAGCGAATCTCCCAGGCCGGCTGTCCCGAAAACCAACCGGGCAGCAAACGCGCGATCTTTTTTGCCCGGATGATCCGCATTGAACCGGCTTCGGATGCCGTCCTCGCCGTAGCCGTCCGCGACCTTCTCCTTGACCGCGCCGTCGTCGCGCAGCCACACGAACCAGTCGGTATCGGAGGCGTCCTTGCCCTCTACGACCCAGACCGAATCGTCCCATACATGCTTGGAAACGGCGTCGATCTCGGTCAGCCCCGCTTCCTGCTTCGCCCTCGAGACCGCGGCCCGCTCCTCGCCCCGGTATCCGGCATCCGCGTTTCGAATATAGACGACGAATACGACCGCGATAAAAACGAGAAAGCCGAGGGCGATCAGTGTCAAACGCCACCCCGTCCACGCCGATAGGCGCCTCCGTTCGGAGATGCGGCTCGGCGTCATCCCCGCAGCCTCTCGAAGCAGCGCTGCGCTTCGTAACGGATCCGTTCGACGTCGAGCGTCAGCAGCTCCCGGTCGCGCAATATGCGCCGGCCGTCGACCCATACGTGCGCGACGTCCGCACCGCTGGCCGAATAGACGAGATGGGAAATATAATCGGTACGCGGCATAAAGTGCGGCTTGTCGATCGAGACGGCGGTAATGTCGGCCTTAAAACCCGGACGAAGGCTGCCGGTGACGTCGCCGAGGCCGATCGAACGGGCGCCGTAGATTGTGCCCATGCGCAGCGCTTCGGCAGCCGGAACGGCCGTCGGATCGCCGGATACGCCTTTGTGGAGCAATGCCGCGAGCCGGATCTCTTCGAACAGGTCGAGATTGTTGTTGCTCGCCGCGCCGTCCGTGCCGAGTGAGACGGTCACGCCGGCGCGCAGCAGATCGGGCACTCTCGCGACGCCGCTGGCCAGCTTCAGATTGCTGACCGGATTATGGGACACGGCGACGTGGCGCTCGGCGAGCAGCGCGATCTCGTCGTCGTTCAGATGCACGGCATGCGCGACAAGCGACGGACGGGAAAAGAGGCCGAGCTTGTCCAGATGCTCGACGGGACGCGCGCCGTATTGCTTCACGTTCAACGCGACCTCGGCAGCGGTCTCGGACATATGCGTATGCAGCGGCAGATCCAGCTCGTGTGCGGCCGCTACGATGCGTTCGATGTAGTCGGGCGGGCACGTATACGGCGAATGCGGGGACATCATGACCTGGATGCGGCCGTTCTCCGCACCCTGCCAATTTTTGGCGAACTGGATCGCGTCGTTCAGCTTCGCGGTCTGGACGTCTGGCGGGCAAAGGCCGATGACGCCGCGCGTGAGCGTCGCCCGAAGTCCGGCTTGCGCGGCGACCTCGGCGACTTTGTCCATATGGTCGTACATGTCGACGAAGGTGGTCGTGCCGCTCAGAATCATCTCCGCCGCGGCAAGGGACGTCCCCCAGTAGACGTCCTCTCCCGTAAATTTACCTTCCATCGGCCACATATGGTTTTCAAGCCAATCCTGCAGAACGAGATCGTCCGCCAATCCGCGAAGCAGCGACATCGCCGCATGTCCGTGCGTGTTGATCAATCCCGGCATGAACAGCAGCCCGCTGCCGTTCACGATCTCCTCCGCCTGGTCGCGAAGCTCCGCCGGAGCGGCGCCCTCTCCCGACGCGGCGATATAGCCCTCCTCGACGTACAACCACCCTTCGAAAATTTGCCGTTCCGCGGACGGCTCCGCGAAAATTCCGTTCTCGATCAGCCAACGTTTCATTGTTCCGCTCCTTCTGCGTCGTCGGAGTTAACGGGGTCTTCCGCCGCGTCCGAATCCAAATCGTGATCCATATAATAAGCCAAGCTTAGCAGGTCGCTCGTAAAGTCCGCGTGATGAATGCGAATGCCTGCGGGAATTTTCAGCACCGTCGGCGCGAAATTCAGGATCGCGCGGATCCCCGCTTCGACGAAACGGTCCGCGACCTTCTGCGCTTCGCTGGCCGGCACGGTGATGATCCCGATCGAGATATCCTTGTCCTTCACCTCGTCCGGGAGCATCTGTATCGGATTCACGGTCAAATTGCCGATCGCCACGCCTTTTTTGGCCGGATCGTCGTCGAATACCGAGACGATCTTCATATTGTCCTTGAGATACATATTGTAGTTGCAAAGGGCTCGGCCCAGATTGCCCGCGCCCACGAGCGCCACGTGGATCGGACGGTCGAGGTTGAGAATATGGCGGATCTTCTCGATCAGGTACCCGACATTGTAGCCGACGCCCTTTCGTCCGAACTCGCCGAAGTAGGCGAGATCCTTGCGGATTTGGGCGGGATTCAGATCGAGCTTGTCTCCGAGATCCTGCGAGGACACGGTCTGCACGTCGCTGATGCTGAGTTCGTTCAAATAGCGCAGATAGATCGGAAGGCGCCTGACGACCGCCTCGGAAATTTTGATTTGCTTCAACTGGAGACTTCTCCTTCCCTCGCATCGGTTGCCTGCTTCGGCTTTTTCGCTCTGGTCCGTTTAACCTTGGCCGTTTCCGGTGCCGTTTCATGTGCCGTCTCCGCCGGAACGCCGGGTTCGCCGGACTGTACGGTTGCCGCCTGGCCGGCCTCCCCGGCGGGCGGACCGTCGGACGCTTCCGGGGGACGGCGCGGCGTCCGAGGGCGGTGGGACGTCCGGCGCGGACGCCGACGAAGGCGGACGCTCTGCGTCTGAAGCGGCTTCTGCGCTTGCCGCATGAGCCGGATGCAGCCATTCCCTGACGCGTGGCACCAAGCCCGCCAGCGGCAGATGCTCCATCTTGGGCCCGGGCAGCGAATATAAAAAGTATTTGCCGTAGCTCGTATCGATGACGCGCGTATCGTACAAGATGACGATGCCCTTGTCGGAAGCGGTCCGCACGAGTCTGCCGAAGCCCTGCTTGAACTTGATGACCGCTTGCGGCAGCGACAGTTTCATGAACGGGTTTTTGCGCTGCGCCGTAAGGCGCTCGCTCTTGGCCTCCGTCACCGGATGGTTCGGCGGCTGGAAAGGCAGCCGGACGATCGCGAGACAGGTCAGCGCGTCGCCCGGAAGGTCGACGCCTTCCCAGAAGCTGCTCGTGCCGAGCAGCACCGATCGCGGCTGCTCCATGAACTGGCTCGTGAGCCGGCTTCGGCTGCTGCCGTCCATCCCTTGCCCGAGCACTTGGATATCGGCCGGCGCTAGCGCGGATTTGAGCGGCTCGTACACGGTCTTCAGCATCTTGTGCGAAGTAAACAGCACGAGCATGCGGCCGTCGGTCTCGGTCGCCACCTCGGCCAGCGATGTCGTCAGCGCCTGCAAAAACGCGGCTTCGCCGTCCCTGCCTTTGATCGACGGAAAGTCCCGCGGAATGAGCAGCAGCGCTTGCTGCCGGTAGTTGAACGGCGAAGGGAGCTGCGCCGTGCGCAGTCTGCCCTGCTGTTCCGCTTCGTCGAGGCCGAGCTGCTCCTTGACGTATTGGAACGACTTGTCCACGGTCAGCGTGGCCGACGTGAGCACGACGCTTTCCTTTTGACCGAACAAGCCGTCTTTTAGCAATCCGCTCACGTCTGCCGGCACGATATACATCCATAGCGAGCGGCTCTTGTACTGCGTATGGCCTTCGATCCAGTAGACGCACTCCGCCTCCGACATCGAGACGAACGACTGCACGTCGCTACGGATGCCTGACAGCTCTTTGACGGACCCGTTCATGTCGGTCAGAAGGCTTTGCAGGGCAAGGTCTTCGCTTCGGTCGCGGATCTCCGCCAGCAGCTTCTCGAGCGGCCGCACGAGGTCGGAAAGCCGAAGCACCACATTGTCGCCGTCGACGCGAATCGACTCCCAATCCCGCGGCAGCGCGTCTGGCTTCAGCCGATAGCTGAGCCCGCCCGTCTCGTCCGCGGCCGCGCCGGATGCAAGCAGGCCGTACAGCCTGTCCGTCCATTGTTCCCACGATTCGCGAAGCTCCTGCACGCGCGGCAGCAGCTCCTCCAGCTTTTCCGACCACGTCCCGCTCGCGCTCTCCGCCGTCCCGGTCAGCTGCGAGATCAGGCTCGGGAGCTGTCCCGTCCTCGCGTCCTTGGCGAGCCTGGCCAGCGCGGAAGGCAGCGCACCGTACCCGATCCGTCGCCCGAGATGATTGCTCGCCACCTCTTCCATATGATGAGCCTCGTCGACGATGAGCCGGTCGTACGCAGGAAGGAGCCGGTGTTCCGCGCGCATGTCGGTGAATACCATGGCGTGGTTCGTAATGACGAGATCCGCCTTCAGCGCATCCTGGCGCGCGCGGTGGTAAAAGCATTTGCGAAACCAGGGACACTGACGGTTCAAGCAGGAGTCCGCGTCGCTCGCGACGGCATTCCACTCTTCCTTGGAGCGGCTGCCGAGATTGAGCTCCTCGGCTTCGCCGCGCTCCGTCTCCGACAGCCATACGGCGAGCTGTCCGCGCGCCACGGCTTCCTCGCGGGACAGCGCGAACGCCGGCGTCTGCATCTGCTGCTCGAACTTGCGCAGGCACATATAGTTGCTTCGCCCTTTGAATACCGCGGCCTTGAACGGTACGGGAAGCACGTCCTGCAGAAGCGGGAGGTCCCGCTGGCGAAGCTGCTCTTGCAGCTGGATCGTATGCGTCGTCACGACGATTTTTTTATTTTCTTTTAATCCATAATACAGGGAGGGCAGCAAGTAGCCGAGCGACTTGCCCGTACCCGTGCCGGCTTCGACCAGCAGATGGGAATCGCCGGCGAGCGCCTGATGCACCTCGTCGTACATGATGCGCTGTCCTTCTCTCGGCTCATAGCCCGGGAACAGCGCCTTCATGCGATCGGCGACGGTGTCGAGATACGTCTCGAAGGGCAAGTCGTTCAGCGAACGCTCCGCCTGCAGGCGCTGAGCCTCGCGGCCTTCGTCATCGTCCGTCCAGTCGGCGATGCGCATGGCGAACTGGCGATAGTATTGATAGCCTTCCGGCTCTTCGAACCATGTCGTATCCCGCTCCGCCCGAAGCGACGTCAGCAGCCAGCCGAGATCGCTGCGCTCTCCGTCGGTCAGCTCGCACAGCCGCTCGAGCGTCAGCGTCGGCAGCGCCCTGAGCCTGCCGATGCATGCCGTCAGCACCTCGGCCGTGGCGAGCGCGTCGCTGTCGGCTTGGTGAGGCCGGTCGTGCGCGATGCCGAGACCATGCGTAATCGCCGTCAGCCGGTACGAAGGCAAAAAGGGGAATACAAGCCTTGCGAGTTCGACCGTATCCAGCACCCTGCCGGAAAACGGCAAATAACCGCTCTTGTCCAGAGCGGCCTGCAAGAAGGCGGCGTCGAAGCCGGCGTTGTGCGCGACGAGCACCGCATCGTGAAGCAGCGGCACCATTTCGGCTACCGCGTCTTCAAGCGCGGGCGCATCGGCCACGTCCGCGTCCCCGATGCCCGTCAGCGTCGTAATAAAAGCCGGAATCGGACGGGACGGCCTCACGAGCGATTGATATACGGAAGACACCGTGCCCGTGTCGTCCACGACCGCGATGCCGATTTGTATGATTTCATCGTGCTGGGACGACGTTCCCGTCGTCTCAAAGTCGAGAACCGCGAATTTCATGAATGACTTCCTTTCTTGCACTTCGCCTTCGACGCGCCGCGAAGTACGCCGCGCGAGGCAGGCCTTAGCCTGGCATCAGCGCCGTCAGTTCGGCGCTGCCGAAGGAGAGCTGTACGCTGCCGGCATCGCAAAGACAGGCGTCCAAATTATGCTTCGCGTCCGCGAAGCCGGGGTCGAGCTCCATCGCCTTGCGGAAAAAATGCTGTGCCTGCGCCAAATTCGCTTGAACCGCCTGCACGCAGCCCATCGCATTGTAGGCGATCGCTCGAAGCTTGGGCTCGTCGGCCGTTCCCGCCACGAGCTGAAAGTGCCGGTGCGCTTCGACGAATTCGCCGAGATGCATCCGGCTCATCGCCAGATACAGTCGCGCAAGGGACCATTCCGCGTATCGGGCCAGCAGTTGTTCGAACTGGCAGGCGCATTCGCGGAACATATGGAGCTTGAAGTATCCCTGGCCTTTTACGAACGGAACGGGCCATTCGGCCGGCGGCACGGAGACCGCGGACTTGCCGCTCAAGCCCCCCCGCATCGCCCGCTTGGCGCCGCCGCCTGTAATCGCCCATTTTTTCCTCGAGCGCGAGCCATGACTCAATGATATCATCACTCATCGATTTTAACACGTTCCATTGCTCTTCCAGCGCCAACTTTTCATCCGGCGACGAATTCGGATAGCGTTCGATCATCTCGTCCAGCACGTCGTTCATGGCGGAGAAAAAAGGCTGAATCACGGAAGAAGGCCCCCAGTCGCAGATGAATTGTATTGCTCATTCTGCGTTTGCCGGAGGCCTTTCATACGCCTTAGACGACGGTCGAATGAGGCTCCTGCGCCATCATTTGAACGACGCGGTTGCCTTCGTCCAATATGGCGACCCGCGGCTTGTGTCGCTTCGCTTCTTCGTTTTCCATGTAGCCATAAGCGATAATGATTACCTTGTCTCCAGGCTGCACGAGCCTGGCCGCGGCGCCGTTCAGACAGATGACGCCGGAACCGCGCGGCCCCGGAATCGTATACGTCTCGAACCGGGCGCCGTTGTTGTTATTCACGATTTGCACCTTTTCGTCCGGCAAAATATCGACCAGATCCAGCAAATCTTGATCGATCGTGATGCTGCCGACGTAATTCAGGTTGGCTTCGGTCACCGTGGCTCGGTGAAGCTTGGACTTCATCATTTGTCTCATCATAATGGCTGCGCCTCCGGAAGGGAAATCAGAATATTGTCGATTAGGCGCGTGCGTCCGAACCGGACCGCCGCCGCGACGATGATCCGCCCGTCCGAAACGGACACCGGGGCGTCCGGAGCGGGCGGCTGAAGCGCGGGATAGGTTAGGGTCTCGACGTAGTCGATATCGGCGATCGGCGAAGACGAGATGCCTTCCCTCACCGCCGCAGTCAATTGCGCTGCATTCATGCCCGAATCGATCCAGGCCGGCACCTTGGCGAGCGTGCGGGAGATGACGAGCGCTTCGCGCCGTTCGTCGGCCGACAGGTATACGTTGCGCGAGCTCATGGCCAGTCCGTCCGCCTCTCGCACGATCGGGCACGGTACGATCTGGACCGGTTGATTAAGATCGGCGACCATGCGTTCGACGACGGCAACCTGCTGGGCGTCCTTCAGGCCGAAGTACGCGCGATCGGGCTGCACGATGTTGAACAGCTTGGTCACGACGATGCCGACGCCGTCGAAATGTCCCGGCCGGCTTGCTCCGCAAAGGCGTTCCGTGACGCCCGAAACGGTGATCTGCGTGGCCGCCGAGGTCGGGTACATCTCGGACACGCTGGGCATAAAGACGATATCCGCGCCGGCGCGCGCGGCTACGTCCAGGTCTCTGGCCTCGTCCCGCGGGTACCGCTCGAAGTCTTCGTTCGGACCGAACTGAAGCGGATTGACGAAAATGCTGAGCACCGTCAGTCCGTTGTCTTGGGCGGATCTGCCGATCAAGCTCGCATGGCCTTCGTGCAAAAAACCCATCGTCGGCACGAAGCCGACGGATGCGGTCGCGCCGGCCTCCGCCCGATAGGCGCGAATCGCAGCGCGAATTTCCGCGATCGTACGGACGACCGCTGGCGTCGAAGTTAGAGTTGCCGTCATTGGGATTCGCCTCCGTACAGTTTGGTGGCCGGCGTTTCTTTTTTGTTGCGCCTGCATCGGGAACGCATGGTTTTCTTCCGGGAATCGTCCGGTCTTGACTTCGTTCACGTATTGAGAAACGGCGCCGCGTATCGTCTCTCCAACGTCCGCGTAGGCCTTCACGAACCGTTTGTCGCGGATGCCCGAGCCGTAGCGGATAAGATCATGGTAAACGAGAACCTGCCCGTCGCAGCCCCGTCCGGCGCCGATGCCGATCGTCGGAATCGACAGCGCGCGCGATACGGCCGCAGCCGCGGGCTCGACGACCAGCTCGAGGACGACGGCCGCTGCGCCGGCTTGCTCGAGCGCCTTCGCGTCGGCCAGCAGCCGCGCGGCCTCCGCCTCGTCGCGGCCCTGCACCTTGTAGCCCCCGATCTGCAGCACGGATTGGGGAGTAAGCCCCAGATGGCCGATCACGGGTATGCCGGCGGATACGAGCAGCGCGACTTCTTCGGCGAGCTCCGCTCCGCCTTCGAGCTTCACCGCGTGAGCGCCGCCCTCCTGCATCAGCCGCGCGGCGTTGCGGAGGGTTTGTTCCTTGCTCCCGCGGTAGGTCGCGAACGGCATGTCCGTCACGATCATCGTACGGGGAGCGCCCCGAACGACCGCTCTCGTATGGTAGATCATATCCTCGAGCGTCACCGGCACGGTCGTCTCGTAGCCGAGCACGACGTTGCCGAGCGAGTCTCCGACGAGGAGAACGTCCACCCCGGCTTCCTCAGCCAGTCTTGCGGAAGGGTAATCATAGGCGGTCACCATGGCGATCGGCGAACCCTGGGCTTTCATCGATTTCATTTTTGGCGGCGTTAACGGTTGACTCATGTCGCTTGAGCTCCCTCCTGTGGGCGGCCAGCCATCCGAGCGCGCAAAAAAACCTTCGTTTGCCCATGAGCAAAGAAGGTGTCCATTCAGCAGGAACGCTTCACGTCCTTCTGTCTCGGTCCCTTGGGCTCAGAGCAGAATCCGCCGCGAATCATCACGGGTATTCGGTTCTTTTCGTTAAAGCTCGTCATTGGTTAGCATGTCTCTCAGTGCGGTTCGTCATGATACCGCCCGAGAGCTATATTATAACAGAGCATGCGAGGACCGTAAACGGCCCGATTCCTCCAATCGGCGCCGCTGACGACCGTTCTAGCCCTTGGCGTCCGGCAGCGGCGCCGCGTCGCCGATCTCCGCCGAATAGATCGTTCGGACGCCGCCGTCCGGCAGCTCGACGCGCAGTCCTCCGCTCTCGTCCAAGCCTCTCGGCACGCCTTCGAAAAATCCTTGTCCGGCGTTCAAAGCTACCGTGCGGTTCAACGTCACTGAATAGGTCTCCCAAAGGATCCGGATCGGCTCGAAGCCTCGCTCTTTGTAAACGGCATACAGCTGCTCGAATTCGAGCAGCACGGCGGCGATCAGCGCAGTGCGGTCGAACGCGCGCCCTGCCGCCATTTTCAGAGAAACCGCGCGCGCGAGCAGCTCCTCCGGATAATCGTCGGCATCCAGATTCACCGCGATGCCGAGTCCGACCGCAACATATCGCAAACGCTCGTCCTCGGTAGCCGACTCCAAAAGGATGCCGCTGATCTTGCGGCCGTCCACGAGCAGGTCGTTCGGCCATTTGATCCCGATCGGCAAGCCGGTCTCGCGGCCCAGGCTTCGGCACAGCGCGACTGCCGCGAGAAGCGTAAGCTGGGGCGCCAGCTGCAGCGGAACGTCCGGACGCATCAGCAGGCTCATCGACACGCCGCGTCCGGGCGGCGACACCCATGAGCGGCCCATGCGCCCCCGGCCGTTGTCCTGGCGTTCGGCGATGACGAGCGTTCCTTCGGGCGCACCCTCCTCGGCGAGCTTGCGCAGTACGTCCTGCGTAGAAGTAACGACCTCGCGAATATGCAGATGCCTGCCGAAAGCCGTCGTCCCGAGCTTGCTCTGGAGTTCTGCGGCATTCAGACGGGAAGGCCTTCCTGTCAGACGATAGCCTTTGCGAGGCACGGCTTCGATCGCGAAGCCCTCGGCCTCGAGCTTGCGTATTTGCTTCCAGACGGCGGTTCGGCTCACGCCAAGCAGACGGCTGATCTCCTCGCCGGACACGAACGCATCCCGCTTCCCTTCAAGCAGCGTCAACAGCTGCGATTGTTCCATGAATGCTCCCCTTCCTCTCCGGACTACGTCGACTGATCCTGAATCACGCCGAATCGTTTGGTTCGTTGCATACGCATCCTATAAAAATGCGCATTCCGATGTACGACGAGACGCAAAGACGACTTTAACGCTCCCTATGCTCCTGCAAAAAAAGCGGTGCGCAGCGAATTTGCATCATTGTTCAGCTCGCCCAGAGCTACTTGCTCGAGCAGGCCCCGCAGCGCGATCGCGATCCAGGGTCCCGGAGGCGAACCGGCGGCCTCCGCCAACTCGTCGCCCCTCAGCGCGAGGTCCGCGACCCGTACCGCGGGCAGCGCAGCCGTCCATCCGGCCGCGGCCGCCCGCAGCTCGCCTGGCACGCCGAACGCCGCGCGGACACCCGGCGAATCGAAAAGCGCTTGCCAGTCCGCCGCGGCGGCGGTCCCCCGATCAAGCACCCCGATCGTCCAGTTCCGACGCCACGCCTCCGGATCGGAGTCCTTGAACAAGCTCAAGTGCAGGCGAAGGAGATCGCCGATCCGCCTGATTCTTTTCCCCGCGAAGTGAAGCCGCTTCATGGCTTCCTCCGCTTCCTCCGGCGCCGCCGTGCCTGCGAGGAACAGCGCCGCCCAACGCAGATCGGCCTCCGCATGTTCGGGCAAATACCGCGAGAGCCCCTTGCGCAGCGTCGCCGACATCCCGATCGGCGCTTCATCGGCTCCGCCGGCCGCTCCTTCAATCTGCCTAAGACGCGCCAACCACGGCTCCGGCAGCGGCAGCTTGAACCGCTCCGGCAGCGAAGCGGCGAGGAGCAGCGCGACCGCGCGACCGGGATCGCCGGCGGCCATCATCTTGTCGAGCTCGGCGCCGATGCGCTCCATCGCGACGAGCCTAAGCTTGTCCCGGCAGGCTAGCACGCCTGCCCACGTCGGCGCGTCGACGGCGAAGCCGTAACGGGCCGCGAAGCGTACGCAGCGGACGATCCGCAGCGCGTCTTCGCCGAACCGCCGAGCCGGCTCGCCGACCGCCCTCAGCGTGCGCGCGCGCAGGTCGTCCATGCCGCCGAACGGATCGACGATCGCCCCGTCGGCGCCCGCCGCCATCGCGTTAATCGTAAAATCGCGTCGGGCGAGGTCTTCGCGAACGTCCCGTACGAAGAAAACGTCGTCAGGGCGTCTGCCGTCGCTGTAGCCGGCTTCCTGGCGAAACGTCGTCACTTCAAAAAAAAAGCCCGAACGGCGAACCGTCACGGTGCCGTGCTTCAGGCCCGTCGGCAGCGCATCCGGATACAAACGCAGTACTTCCTCGGGATCGGCCGACGTCGCGATATCGATATCGCTCGCTTCGATCCCGAGCAAGGCGTCGCGGACGCAGCCGCCGACGAAATAAGCCTCGCAGCCCGATCGGTTCAAGGCTTGAAGCACTTCAACTCCCGCTTCCCATTGCGCGCCTGCGTAAATCATCAAGGCGGAACCCTCCTTTATCGGCCGGGGTCCGCCTTCCGGCGAATCGCCGCCCCCTCGTCAGCGGGGTTCGCAGGCCGGCTCGGTGATGGGGGCCGGAATGCCCAGCACGTCATAATAGATTTTCTCGTATTGCGCGGTGATCAGATCGTTGCAAAATTGCGTGCGAGAGCGCATCAGGCACGCTTCCCTAAACTGCGCATACATTCCCTCGTCCGAAAGCAGCCGCACGGCATGCGCCGCCATCTCGGACGTATGCCCGATCGGGGCGAGAAAACCCGTCTCCCCGCTGACGACCAGCTCCGGAATGCCGCCGGCTGTGGAGCCGATCGTAGGCACCCCGCAGGCCATCGCCTCGAGCGCAACGAGACCGAAGCTTTCCTTTTCCGAAGGAAGAAGCAAGAGATCCGCGAGCGACAGCACCTCCGCGACATCGTCCTGCTTGCCCAGATAATGGACGCGATGTTCGAGGCCCATCGACCGGATTTTCGACTGGATCTTCGGCAGATCCGGTCCTTCGCCGACGAGCAGCAGCCTGGCGGGCAGCTCAGCGTGCACCTTCGCGAAGATGTCCACGACGTCCGAAGTCCGCTTGACGGGCCGGAAGTTGGAAATGTGCATGAGCACTTTTTCGTGCGGCTCCGCGAAATCCTTGCGCATGTCGGAAACTTCGCGCGGATAATATACGCGTTTGTCCACGAAATTGTACGTTAACTCGATCGGCGTCCGGATATCGAGCAGCTCCTGCGTCTCGCGGATCAGATCCCGGCTGACGGCCGTGACCGCGTCGCTGGCTCCAATGCCGAGGCGAATGATGTCCTTAAGCGTTTCGTCCTGCGCCAGCACCGTGATGTCAGTCCCGTGCAGCGTCGTGACGATTTTCAGCTTGCCGCCTGACATCTGCTTGGCCAGCAGCGCGCAAATCGCATGCGGCACCGCATAGTGGACGTGCAGCAGGTCGAGCTCCTGCAGCTTCGCGACCTGGTGCATTTTGCTGGCGAGCGACAGATCGTAAGGGGGGTATCGGAAAACGTAATAGTCCGACACTTCCACCTCGTGATAATAAATGTTGCGCTGAAACTTTCCGAGCCGAAAAGGCATGCTTTGCGTAATAAAATGAATCTCGTGTCCCTTCTCCGCGAGCAGCTTGCCGAGCTCGGTAGCCACGACGCCCGAGCCGCCCAGCGAAGGATAGCAAGTAATGCCGATCTTAAGCGGTCTGAACATTGGCGAGTCCCTTCTTCCCGAGCGTGAGCGACGGCCTGCCATGCAGGAATCCAAGCAGAAGATCCATGCAGGGGAACCGCCGGCGATCGTGATGTATGCCTATAGGCGTATTAAAATCCGTCCAGCTTCAGCGAACCTTTGGAAATGAAGCCTTCGGCGTAGGCGACGCGGTGAGGCGCGCCGAACAGCCGGTCGCGGGCGGCGACGTTGTCCAGGTAGCCCGTCGTGAGCGGCGTCGGCACCCAGTCCTTCGTCTCCTCCATCGGAGCGAACTGAGACCGGTAAGCGGACAGCGCGTCCATCTTGATCGGTTGGTACTCCGTAATATCGACGACCACCTGCGGCGCATGCATGTCGTTAATGAAATAGTAACAAAAAGCATCCGGCGTCCACGCGTCCCATTCGGGCCGATAGCGACGCAGCTTCGCGTTGAACGCCGCTTCTTCGGCAAGCCGGCTGCAAGCCGTATGATCGGGATGCCGGTCTTCGAAATAAGGCGCGAACACGACGCGGGGACGATGCCGGCGAATCACTTCGACCAGCTTGTCCACCTGTTCGGAGCCGGCCTTCAGTCCGCGGTCGGGCAGTCCGAGATTGCCCCGCACGGTCAATCCCAGCAGCTCGCTCGCCTTGGCTGCCTCCCGCTGGCGCGTATCGGGATCGCCGTTGGACGACATCTCGGCGAAGGTCAAATCATACAAGCCGACGCGCCGTCCCGCACGTGCAGCCTTGGCGATCGTGCCGCCCATCCCGATCTCGGCGTCGTCCGGATGTGCCGCGAATACGAGCAAGTCGAGCTGTACGGCGTCGTTCACGACTCGATACCGGGCTTGTACTTGTGTACGAGCTCCCGCCACGCGAAGTCCCCGCGCTCAAGACATTTGACCAGCAGCTCCGCCGTCGCGACATTGGTCGCTACCGGGATGCCCTGAACGTCGGACAGACGCAGCAGCGCGATGATGTCCGGCTCGTGCGGCTGAGCCATGAGCGGATCTCTAAGAAAAATAATGAAATCCATTTCGTTGGTCGCGACCATCGCCCCGATCTGCTGGTCGCCGCCAAGCGGTCCCGACGCGAACCGGTGTACCTGCAGCGACGTATTTTCCATGATACGCCCGCCGGTCGTGCCGGTCGCATACAGCTTGTGAGGCTTAAAAACATGTTCATAAGCGATGGCGAAGTTCACCATCTCGTCTTTTTTGCGATCGTGTGCGATCAGTGCGATATTCAGCATCGTTGAACCGCGTCTCCTCTCCCGGGAGCGGGATAATTAGGTGTGTATGTCCCTTTGCTTTGTCGAGCGGTCAGTCGAGCAAATGTTCGAAGCCGTACACCAGTCCGGTCACGTCCACGATTTTCTTGACGGCCGTCGCGACGCCGGGCATGTAACCCGCGCGGTCGTAGCTGTCGTGACGTATCTTGAGCGTCTGGCCGTGCCCGCCGAAGATGACCTCCTGCTGGGCGAAAACGCCCGGAAGACGCACGCTATGTATCCGGAAGCCGCCGAAATAACCGCCGCGGGCCCCCCTCGATGACTTCTTCCTCGTTCGGATTGCCCTGGCGCAGCTCGCGCCGCGACTCGGCGATCCGCTCCGCGGTCTTGATCGAGGTGCCGGACGGCGCGTCCAGCTTTTGGTCGCCGTGGTACTCGATAATCTCCACATGCGGCATATACTTGGCCGCTTCGGCGGCGAACTTCATCATCAACAAGGCGCCGATCGAAAAGTTCGGCGCGATCAGGCAGCCGATGCCGCGTTCGCGGCACTCGCGATCGATCTCGTCCATTTGCTCCTGCGTAAAACCCGTCGTCCCGACGACGGGTCTGACGCCGAGCTTGACCGCAGTCATCGTATTGGGCATCGCGGACTTCGGGTTCGTGAAGTCCACGAGCACGTCCGGTCGGCTGTCTCGAAGCGACCGCTCCAGATCGTCGGTCATAACGACGCCCGCATCGGGCAGGCCGACGAGCCGACCCGCATCCTCGCCGGACGCGGATCGGCCGATTGCGGCTACGAGCGTGAGCGTCGGATCCTCTAGCACCATTTTGACGACTTCGCGCCCCATTCTTCCCGCTGCGCCGGCTACGGCGACTTTGATTTGCTGCGACATCCGCGATCACCTGTTCCTTCGTCTGAGTATAATGGGTATAAATGAGCCGCCAGCGCCTCGCGCGCTCCATCTTCGTCTCCCGGAGCAGCCGGCCCGCTTCGATCATCATCGGGTTCATCTCCTTGGCGGTTCGCAGCGCTTCGATCGCCCGGTCGAGCTCGCCCGCGAGCCTGCACGCGATGCCAAGCAGCAAGTAAGCGCCAGCGTCGAGCGGATCGAGCTCGACCGCCTCCTGCAGCAGCTCGATGGCCGTATCCGGCTCAGGCTGCGGCTTCGCCAGCAGCGCCTTGGCCTGCCGGGCGAGCTGCCGTCCTTCGACCAGCCGAAGGTGCAGGCGATAGTCGGCCTCCCTCGGGTCAAGCCGCACGGCGCTGCGCGCGTAATCGAGCGCCAAGTCGACCTTCCCGCTCCGCGCGAGACTGATGGAGCCTTTATAATAGTAGGAAGCATTGTCCGGCTCCGCCTCCACTGCCTGCCGAAACCAATCGACCGCGGCTTCGAAGTCCGAGGCCAGGATGGCTTCGTAGGCGCGGCGCAAGCAAGTTTCCCCGTCCTTCACATGTACCATCCTCCTCGAATTGGGGATGATACAGCATATGTATCTACGGGGTATCCGTGTGCTTCTTCGTCCATCTGTCCGCGTCGCGCGTGCCGAACTTGTGCAGTACTCGTTCGATGGCCCGGGTGAGGTCGATCCCTTCCCGGTTAGCGAAGCACAGGACGATGAACAGGACGTCGCCAAGCTCCATCTCGATGGAATTGTCGGCCTCGTCCGCCTTTTTCGGCTTTTCGCCGTATTTGTGATTGACTTCCCGCGCCAGTTCGCCTGCTTCTTCGGTCAATCTGGCCAGCATCGCCAGCGGCGAGAAGTAACCTTCCTTGAACTGCGTAATATAGGCGTCGACGTCTCGCTGAATGTCTGACAGATGCCGCTCGGCGAGAACAAGGTCCGCGATTTTGGATTCAGCCACGTGTACGGTCCTTTCCATCGGTTTCTTCTTATGTTAGCTTAAGATGTCTGCAAAAATCAAATGAATTTCCGCATGGAGGTATTGCGCATGACTCGGCAAAAGCTGTGGGCTTCGGTCCGAACGTGGAGCATTTTGCTGCTCGGTACCGCGATTTACGGATTCGGGATCGTCTATTTTATCGTACCGAACCGGTTGATGGAGGGCGGGGTGACAGGGGTAGGCATTTTGCTGCTCTATGCGACGGGCCTGCCCGCTTCGCTTACGACGCTTATTCTCAACTTGCCTCTCTTCTGGCTCGGCTGGCGCAAGCTAGGTTTCCGGGCGATGGTGTATACATTCGGCGGAACGGTATCGTTGTCCGTATTTCTATGGCTCTGGCAAGCGATGGTCGATCACGGCTGGCTAACTCCATTTACGACGCAGCAGGACTTCATCCTCGTCGTTCTCTATGCCGGCGTGACGTTGGGCGCAGGACTCGGACTCGTCTTCTACTCCGGGGGCACGACAGGCGGGGTGGATATTATCGCGCGGATCGCGAACCGCCGAGGCGGAATCAGCATGGGCCAATTCATTTTGCTCATGGACGTCATCATCCTCGGCACCTCGCTCATCTTCATCCCCAAGGAAAAGGTGCTGTATACGCTCGTCAGCGTTTTTATTTCCGCGCGGGTCATCGATTTCGTACAGGAAGGCGCTTATGCCGCCAAAGCCTTCACGATCTTATGCCGGGAGCCCGAGAAGCTGGCCAAGCAAATTACGAGCGAGCTCGAGCGCGGCGTTACCCTCATGAACGCGGTAGGCGCTTATTCGGGCGAGGCCAGAATGGCCGTTTATTGCGTGGTCAGCCGATTCGAGGTTCGCAAATTAAAAAGCCTCGTCCGTCAGCACGACAGACAGGCTTTTATCGTCATCGCCGACGTGCACGACGTGCTCGGCGAAGGCTTCAGGGAAGAATAAGCTCATTCATTTTTTTCGCTGCTCGCCACGGTATTTGCGCCATCCTGAATACGTCAGCGCCGTGAGGATAAACGCGCCGATCGCGGAGAAAAATCCGGCCGGAGGCGCCGTTGCTAGCGGTCCGGAAGCTGGAGCCTCTGCAGCGGGCGGGTAAAGATCTTCGACCGCCGCCCCGATCTGCGGCGCGAGCTTGGCCGCCAGCGACGGGTCCGGCGAAGCTGCCGACAGGATCCGTCCCGCATAACGCAGGACGGCATCGGCGCGTTCCGCTTGATCCGCCCTTCCCGTGGCGACGACGGCCGCGCGAATGAGGCCGTAATGACCGTTTAGCGAAGCGAGCCGCTCCGCCGCATCGAGACTTGACCTGCCCTCCGCGGTAGAGATCGCGGTCCGTAGCGCAGCCGCATCCTCGCGCATCAATCTCCGATACTCCAGCCATAGCCCTTGCCCCTGCGGAGATACCGCGTCCGCCGCCAACCTGAGCGATGCCGAGGCACCATATACTTCTTTAGCGTCCGGAGAAAGCGCCGATACCGCCCGGCGCATCCTTTCCATAGCGGATCTGAGCGCCGCCGCGCTCTCCGGCGCAGGCAGGCTTTCCGCCGGAACCGCAAGCAGCGCTTCTTCCGCCTGCGTGACGTTTCGCAGCACGACGAGCGGGTCGCCGGCGCTGACGGATCTATATAAGGCCTCCGCCGTCAAGCGGAACGCATCGACCGGAGCCCGCGGAGCCGCCGCGCTTGGTGACGCTGCGGCTTGTCCGCCCAGCAAAGCTTCAAGCCACAAAATGAATAACGCGGCCACGATCGCGCGGCGCGACATGCGAATGCGAATACCGTTCGTCGACATGGACATCCCTCCACTAATAGCTATGAAGGGATGTCCGAGTTTAGACCTCGCTCCGTAACGCGCTCGTTCGTCTGACGCGTTGGTTCGCGAACGATACAAGCGCAGCTGCGCCGACGCTGAAGACGGTCAGCGCAAAGGTAAATATCGCGACGCCGAGCAGCCGATCGTCGAGCGACTGCGGCAGGCTCGGATAGACACCGAAGCTGTAATCGATGGTATCGTTAAGCAGCGTCCATGAGGCCGCAATCCCGACCGCGATCGTGCCGTATAAGAAAAATCTGCCGTACAGAACGGCGCATACCGCCATCGACAAGTGCGAAACGATCAGCATCCAATCCTGCCAAACGATCGGGCTCCCATAAGCGGCGCTAGCGAAGATGATCACGGTCGCCCATACGCCATATTTTATGGAAGTAACGACCGCAAGCGCTTCTACGACGCCTCTCATCCCCCTCGCAAGCTTGCTTTCGCCCTTGCCGAATGGCGATAGCCATAGCCATAAAGCAGCGAACGTGAAAAACAGCGACGCCGTCGGACTGTCGGGCACGAAAGGTATCTGCCATGCGGGATGGGTCTGCATCGTATCGACCAGCTGATTTTTATACCAATAGTAACCGTAAATCGTCCCGAATACATAAAAGATCATGAGCAGCGTCATAACCCCATTCTGCGTCAGAAATCGGCGCGACAACAATACGTTCGGATCCATCCATGCACCTCGGCCATCTCAAAAATCTGGAAAAGGGCCTGACCATGCCGGTCAGGCCCTTTGATCGTATGTCTTATTCGGTTGCGGCCTTTTGCTTCGCCAGCCAAGTCGCGACCTTGTCGATCTCTTCGTCGGACAGCGTGCCCTTAAAGGCAGGCATGCCATCTTTACCGTTGGTAACGATCTCTTTGATCTGATCGTGGTTCAGCGTATCGCCGATCCCCGCCAGCATCGGGCCGACCTGACCCTGAAGCTCGGTGCCGTGGCAGGCGATGCACTGCGCCTTCATCGTGACGGAGAACGCTTCGTCCTCCGGCGCGACCAGTGCCGGCACCTTCTCCTTGCCGTAGATGAAGCGGCCCTTGCCTTCGGCGATTTGCTCCTCGGACTTCATCTCCCGCTCGATATGCTCGGGAATCGTGCCGCTCGCTTCGAGCTCCTTCGTATAGTGATGCCACGATACCCAAGTCAGGTAGACGCTGGCGATCAACGTGACGAACATGAGCGCAGAGGCGATCGGCCGCCGATAGAAGCGGCGCTCCTTGCCCGTATCGAGGAACGGCGCGAGGAACAGGGCGCCGAACATGATCGCCGGGATGCCGATCGTACCGAGTACGATATAGTGTTCGGACGTGTACGGATACTTCAGCAGCTGATAGATGAAAAGGAAGTACCAGTCCGGCATCGGGATGAACGCGCCGTTAAGCGGGTTCGCCGGATAGCCGAGCGGTGCGGGCTCCGCGATCGTCAGCGTCAGGAAGCCTACGAGCACGACGACGCCCGCCATCCATTCCTTCAGCAGGAAGTTCGGAATGAACGCTTCGGACTTGCCGGGAAACGCCGTGTAGTCCGGCGGCGCCGGCTTGTCCGGGTGCGGCTTGCGAATGCGCGAGTCGCCTACGAATACGATCTTCTCGTTAGAATTGCCTTTACCATGTGCCAATGCTTGCCACTCCTCTCTCTTACAGCGGCCCGGAAATGCCCTGTTTGCGAATCATGAAGAAGTGTGCGGCAAGCAGCGTGAGCAGCACGCCGGGCAGGAAGAACACGTGAATCGCGAAGAATCGAGTCAGCGTCTGCGCGCCGACGATCGTGCCGCCGGCCAGCAACTCCTTGATATATCCGCCGATCCACGGGACCGAACCCGCAATCTCCATGCCTACCTTGGTTGCAAAGTATGCTTTGTTGTCCCACGGAAGCAGGTAACCGGTGAAGCCCAGTCCCAGCATGACGAAGAAAATGAGCATCCCCACGACCCAGTTCATCTCGCGCGGCGCCTTGTAGGAGCCGGTAAAGAAGACCCGAAGCGTATGTAGGAACATCATGACGATAACGAGGCTCGCGCCCCAGTGGTGCATGCCCCGGACGATCACGCCGAAGGCGACCTGGTGCTGCAGATAGTCGACGCTGTAATACGCGTTGATGATATCCGGCACGTAGTACATCGTAAGAAACATCCCCGAAAGGATCTGGATGACGGTAATAAAGAACGTCAGTCCGCCGAAGCAATATACGAACGCGGAGAAATGATGAGCCGGGTTAACGTGCTCAGGCACCTCGTGGTCCGCGATATCTCTCCACATCGGCGTAACATCGAGACGTTCGTCAATCCAGTTATACATGCCTTTAAACATGGACGAGACGCCCTCCTTCTATACCCGTGTGTTCGATTCCAGCGGTCCGAGATATACCCAGCCGTTTTCGACCTTGACTTGGTATTCGTCAAGCGGCTTCGGCGCCACCTTGAGATTTTTGCCGTCTTTCGTATATCTTGCACCGTGGCAAGGGCAGTGATACAGATTCGGCGCTTCTTCGCCGCTCCAGCTGATCGTGCAGCCCAAGTGCTTGCACACCGGGGACAGCGCGAAAATCTTGCCGTCGTCGCCCTTCGCTACGAAAGCTTGGAGCTTCGGGTCGCTCTCGTACCACCCGTCGACCTGGTGAACCTTGAAGTCGATGCTCTTCGGCTCCTTGGTCACGTCCTTCTCCTCGATTGCCTTAACGAAAGCGGTCTCAGCCTTCTTCTGCAAAAGCGGGTCTACAGCGAAGCGCAGCATCGGCAAGATTGCTCCGCCCGCCATGAATGCAGTGGCTCCGCCGAGCGTATAAGATAGAAATTGACGTCTTGTCATTTCATTGCGCTTGATCGGCTTATGCGAGGTTTCGTGCTGCTGATTGTGGTCCATTTTTTCTACCCCCTTTGCCCACCAAAATCGCGTCCGGTACGGACTTTCACCTTTTGTTCACAAGGACATACCTATAATATCCCACGTGTCAAAGAGCGTCAAGAATGCCCGTTCCCGATTTGGACACATCTCGGTTTTACGCGAACTAAAATGTTGTCATTTTGTCACATTTAACCGAGGGCCAACATGCTTTTGTTATGCCCCGTTCCCCCGATCCTATGCAGACCGGGGCGCGGGCTTGCCTCATCCCTGCGGCGAACGCTTCCACATATCCGACACGCTTCGCCGCAGCGCGTCCGCGTCCGGGACGCTCTCTTCGCCGGTCGGACCGGCGAAAAGATCCGCCGACGGCACGCGCGTCGCGTCCCAGCCGGGCTTCCCCGACACGACGACGACGAACTTGAAGCCGCCTGATTTGATCCTGTTACAAAGCGCGTCGAGCGAAGCTTCGTCGCCCGGACCTATGTAATGATTGGCCGGATAGGTGACCGTCCTGCCCTTGAACGCCGATTCGATCGGCGCGAGCCAATCTCCCGCCGCGCCGACGAGCTCGGCCGCGGACGGAGGCGTCTCGCCGCCGAGCAATCCCGTCACGGGCAGCAGCGCGGTGTCCAGATAGGGTTGAAGGTCGCCCCAGTTGTCTTCGTCAAACTCGCTGAATCTCATCGCTTCGACTTCCTTCCTTTCCGCATGCTTCCTCTATCCTACCCGATTCACACGCGCTTGCAAGCCATTTTTTGACTCATTTGCAGGCTAGCAAAAAAGCCCGCCCCGGCGCGCGGGCGAGCCTGCCTGATAAACGGGGCCTCTCCTAATGGAGGATGGCTTTGAGCTCTTCGGTCAACCGCAGGAACGATTCGGAATCTCCTTCTTCGAGCGCGTGGTCGATCTCGCCGTATAACTGCTCCTTGCGGTATTTGCGCAGCGCCTCGTCAAGCGTCATCTCGGCCGCGAGGCCGAGCATCGTCTCGTATGCGATTCTAATGTCCATGGGTTGCCCTCCTGATCGTTCGCGTGGCATCCGGCGTTTAACCGTGCCTCGCGCTTATTTGGCGGCCTAAGCCGCGACGTGATTGCCGGACCTTCGCTTCCGTCCCATAGCCTGCTCCTTCAAGGCCTCGCACGACTCGCGCAGGAATCCCCTTCGCTTTAAACGGCTCCGTACGACCAGGGCAGCGAATCCTCGAATCCGATCTCGCTTCCGGCGACGAGTACGACGCCCTGCGGCGTCATCGTTACGACCGCTTCCCCTTCTGCCGTCTCTCCGAGCCTCAACAGACCCAGGTGAAGCATCATCGCCAGGGTACGTTGCTCGAACACGTTTTTTTCCGTATCGTAGTAGTAGGGCTTCACAAGCGGCAGCAGCGTGGCGCCAAGCGAAGCGACGGTCACCCACGAATGTCTGGATAGCCGCATGACCCACTGCGCCAGCGCCTGCAGATTCTGTACGGGCAGCTTGTAGAGTCTCAGCCAGAACCGGTACAAATCCGCGGGATCGCAAGACGAATTGCCGTCGGTCATCTCCCGCCCCCGTTCCGAGAGCCTTAGCTCGCCGTCCTCTTCAAGAAGCAAGCCAGAATAGTAAGCATAGTCGTAGAGCAAGGAGAAGCGTTCCGGATATTCCTTGAAGCGCCGGCCGTATCCGAAGCGGAAAGCGGTCTTCGCAGGCACCTGCTCCAACACCGAAAACGTGTCCAGCAGCTGCTGGAGCTGCCTCTTATAGAGGTATCCCTCCGCGGTCAGTGGCGTATCGTGGTCTCTGACGAACTTGAGCATTCGGACAAGGTCCCCGGCCATCATGCCACGCTCGTCGCGGTACGCCGGCGGTTCGTCGCGAAGCGCGATGCCCCCGCGAAACTGGTCTTCGATTGCGTCGCACAGCTTTTTCTTCACATCCTCCGGCACATGGAACAAATACCGCGTCTGCTGCGTGATGCCGCCGAACAGCCAGCCGTAGCGCTTGAACCTCGCGATCGCGCTTCTTCGTTCGTCGGCCGGACTTTTCGGTTCCTCTGGCTGCTTTGCTTTTTTCCGGCCGCCCGAAGCCGTGCGATTAGCGGCTGGGCCGCTGCCTTTGCCGGCACCGTTCGTTTGGGTCGCGCCGATCGGTGCCTGCTGCTTGGCATCGGCCGCCTGCGGAAGTGCCGGATCTGCCGCGAGCGCGGCTCTTGCCGTCAAGTCCTCGAGACTGTAGGCCGCCCGCTTTTCGAAAAGAAGGGAGTTCAAAAACCGGAGATCGCCGAGGCTCATCTCTTCGACGCGCCGCGCCAGCACTTCGCGCCGCTGCACGGCGCTCAAGATCGATTGGATCAGCTCGTTTTTGGAATGGCTGCTGCATTCGCATTGATAGACTTCCGCGATGCCGGACAACTGCGCGATGTCCGCATAGCTGAGCATGTCCGCCAGATTCATCGGGATCCCTCCTAAAACCGCTGATAGGAGCAGTATCGTCGCGATGACCCGCATTTAAACGTACGCGGCATACCGGGCGCCCGCGTAAAAAAAGCCGACCGGAATCTGCCGGTCGGCTTCAATCATATAAATTAGGGTTCGTGACGCATCGACCGCTACGCGAGCAGCAGTCGATTCTTCCATTCGAATCTAGCAAGGACAGGCATCAGGAAGACGCGCGAAACGCAGTTCACGCCATCCCCAGGTGCGCCGTACAATTGTGCAGCGTGGGTACCCAGCCTCCGTCTTCGCGCTCCAAAATCGTCAGGGACAAATTCGCGATTCGGCTGTCGTCCACGCCGCTATCGAGCGCCTGCAGCAATTGTGCCAAAAAGCTCCCGTGCGTCACGACCAGCCAGCTCTGCCCCGGGTGGCTCGAGGCAAACCCCTCTACGAAAGCCAGGCCTCTGGCTCTCACTTGCGCATCCGACTCCTGGCCGGGAACCCGTCCGCGCCAATCGGCGCCCCACCGCGCCACGCGCTCATCCTCCGTCGTGCCCTCCGCTTCGCCGAAGCCGCGTTCGCGCAGCATGGCATCGCTGACGAGCGGCAGCTCCAGCCGCTCCGCGATCAGTTCGGCCGTTCGCCTCGCGCGCATCAGGTCGCTGCTGACGATGCCGTCCCAGGTCGCCGGCTCCCGGCGAAGCCTGTCCGCCAGCAGAAGCGCTTGACGTTCGCCCTCCGCGCTGAGCGGAATGTCCGTCGCGCCTTGGATCCGGCCGGCTATGTTCCAAGCGGTGACGCCGTGTCTGACCAAACCTAATTTCATCCTGCCGCTCATGCTTTTTTCAACCTCGTATACCAATTTACGATGAGAAATGCCGTCAATATGCCGAGCACGGACAGCATAATCCAATAACCGGGCATCGCCGGCGAAGAATTCAGCACGAACGGATCGCTCATGCGGGACACGGGCATATCGATCTGCAGCGCTCCGTGCATATCGCCCGCGCCGGCCGCTTCCATAATGCTCGCCGACTGCGTCCGGTCCGCATGCATGCGGTCGTAAAGCGTAAGCAAAATGCCGCTGCCGCATAACGCCAGCAGACAGGCGACGATCGTGACGACCCTTCGACGGAACGGGCCGGTAAACGTGTAAGCCCTGCGCGCAGGCGGCAGCAGCCAGCCGTCCTCCGCGTAGATTCGGCTCATCACGCTGGCGTTAACCGCCTGGGCTGCCTGCGCGGGCACCGACCCGGATTCTTCAAGCGCCACCTCGCGTATGAGCGCCACGCTCTCCTCCCACCACCGGAACTCGGCAGCGCAAGCCGGGCAGCCCGCGACGTGCGCGTCGATCTCGCGCCGCTGCGGATCGCCCTCTTCGAGATCCCAATACGCTTCCATCTGCTGCTGAACGTGTCCGCACGTCAGGGTCATCTTGACTTCAACTCCTCGTATACCTTCATCAAGGCCGGCTCGGGCTCGTGAAAGTACTTTTCCAATTGAATCTTCACGCTGGCTCTGGCGCGAAACAGCAGCGACTTGACCGCGCTTACCGTCTGTCCGAGGATGCCCGCGATCTCCTGATAATCGAGCCCCTCATACTCTCTTAGCACCAGCGCGGATCGCTGCTTCTCGGGCAGGTTATTGATTGCCTCGCGCACCATCGCCACTTTTTCGTTGCGGAGCAGCGTCTGCTCGGGCGCCGCCTCGTAAGGAGCGAGCGGCACGTAGGTCGTATCGTCGAGCGACAAATGGGCCGCCTTTTGCTTGCGAAGCTCGCTCAGCACCGTATTGCGCGAAATCGTATAAAGCCAGGTGGAAAACGAAGCGTCAACCTCTCGAAACGAATGCAAACTCCGATAAGCCTTGTAAAAAGTCTCGGAGCACAGGTCTTCGGCCATCATCTCGAGCTTGGCGCCGCGCAGCATATGATAAATAAAAGACAGGATCTTCTTCTGATACTTGGCCATCAACTCGGAATACAACTCCGCGTTGCCTTCCTTGATTTCCCGAATCAGTTGAGAATCGGTCATCATTTTAACGCGACCTCCACCTTCCGGGGGACGTCTTCAGCCTGTATAACGTTATACCGGCGTTCGGACATAAAGTTGCGATTGCAGCCAAAAGATTCATGGCATCCCCATTTTTTTACATAAGATATCATCATTGTATCATAGTAAGCTGGCGTAAAGAATTAAATTAGCCTTAAAAATTTCTCAATATTGGGTTTGAACGAACCAAAACGCGGCAAGCAAATTAAAATCCGATGTATTTATCTTCGTATTCCTCTCGTGTGAAACTTAAAGGCAGAAAAAAAAACACCGCCACAACGGGCGGTGCGAATGCATAAAGCATTCAGGATTAGGATAGGAGTGGAGAGAAACCATACTGTACTTTTATTATATGTATCCGTTTTCATATTGTCAATAAGCGTTTTCATTTTTTATTAAAAATAAAAACCGCAGGACCCTGTAGGACCCTGCGACGTTCGAAGCTAAAAATAAACCGAGTATTGGAGCGTTCGGAGAAGTTCGACGGCGCGATCGAGATCTTCGCCGTGACGGAAGGACAGCCGCAGCACGCCGGGCACGTCCTCTCTGCTCTCGATAATGTGCAAATTGCTGAGATTGATCCGAGCCTGCCCGAGTTCCGTCGCGATCCGTCCGACGATGCCCGGCTGATCGGGCACGTCGACGTAGCATTCGTGCAACGACGTGATCATGCCCTTGCGCCGTTCGGGCAGATTGTCGCGAAACCGGCCAGCGCCGCTGAACCGCTCGACGATGCCTTCGCCATCCCGATCCTCGAGCAGCCGTTCGAACGCGGCGATCTCGCCGCGCCAGTCGGCGAGCAGCTTGAGCAGGACGTCGCGATTGCCTAGCAGAATGTCCCGCCATATGTATGGATCGCTGGACGCGATCCGCGTAATGTCGCGGAATCCGCCGGCGGCCAGGCGTCGATATAAATCGTTGGATTCGTTGTATCCCGCGATCTGGTTGACCAGCGCGACCGCGATGATATGCGGCAGATGGCTGATCGCGCCGACGATGTCGTCGTGGAGGCCCGCCTCGATCTTGACGATGTTGGCGCGCGTCCAGCGAAGCAGCTCCTCGAGCCGCTCGATCGTCTCAGGCGGCGTGCCCGGCGACGGGGTCAGCACGTAAAACGCATTTTCGTACAAATCCGGAGTGGCGGCCTCGACGCCGGAGCGCTCCGAACCGGCCATCGGATGACCGCCGATGAACACCGCGCCACTCAGCTTCAGCCGCTCCGCATAGCTCACGACGGACGCCTTCGTGCTGCCGACGTCCGTGATGATGCATCCCGCCTTCAGCGGCAGCTCGGACAGCCGCTTCAAATAATCGTCGAGCATGCCCACCGGGACGCATAGCACGATGACGTCCGCGTCGGCCGCTGCCGCTTCGACCGACGTCGTCGCTTCGTCCACGACGCCGAGCGCCAAATATTTGTCGACCGATGCCGCGTTCACCGAATGGCCGACGATGGTAAGCCCGGGCTTGCCCTTCCAGCATAGCGCCAGCGAGCCGCCGATCAATCCGACGCCGAAAATGGCGATCCGGAGAGCTTTTCCGTTAGGTGTCGTTTGCGACGTTTCGTGAACGGCTTTGCCTTCGATCATACCCTACGCTTGCACCCCGATTTCCTGCAGAACGGCTTCAAGCGCTTCCGCGACCTTCGCGTTCTGCTCTGCGCTCCCGACCGTGATGCGGATGCGCGTCGGATAGCCGCGCTGGCCGGCCCGGATGATGACGCCTTTGCGGAGCAGCGCGTCGAATACTTCCAGCGAAGGACGCTTTACGTCAACCATAATAAAGTTGCCGTGCGCGGGGGAAGTAGTCGAGTCCCAGCCTGTCGAACTCGGCACGAAGAAACGCAAGTCCTTCGCGGTTAGCCGTGCGGCAGCGGTCGAGGAACTCGTCGTCGTTCAGCGAAGCGAGCGCGGCCGCCTGGCCGAATCTCGACGTGTTGAACGGCTCGCGGACCTGGTTGATCGAGCGAATCAAGCCCGGCGCCCCGATGCCGTAGCCAATGCGAAGCGAGGCGAGTCCATAGATCTTCGAGAACGTACGCAGCAGGATGAGATTCGGATAGCGATTCAGCAGCGCCAATCCGTCCGAATAGGACGGATCCTCCACGTATTCGCAATAAGCCTCGTCCAGCACGACAAGGACGCGGTCCGGCACTTGGTCGAGGAACGCCGTCAACTCGTCGTCGCTCACGATCGTGCCCGTCGGATTGTTCGGATTGCAGACCCATACGATCTTCGTCTTGTCGTTGACTTTGGCCAGCATCGCCGGCAGATCGTGCTTGCCGTCGGCGAGCGGCACTTCGACGCTGACGCCGTTTTCGATCGTGACGTTATGCTTGTACTGCGGGAACGTCTCGACGGCCATGACCGTCTCGTCTCCCGGCTGCAAGTAAGCGCGCGCGATCATCAATATAATTTCGTCGGAGCCGGCCCCGAAAATAATCTGATCGGCGTTCACGCCCGTTCGTTTCGCGATCGCGTTCGTCAGCTCGACGGCCGCGCCGTCCGGATAGATGCTGATTTGCTCGAGCTCGCGGCGAATCGCGTCCGCCGCCTTCGGGGGAGCTGCCGAAAGGATTTTCGTTGGAAGCCAGCTTGATGACCTCGTCGAGGCCAAGCTCGCGCTTTACTTCTTCGATCGGCTTGCCGGGTTGATAGACGGGCAAATCGACGATATTCGGTTTGGGCTGCATCGGATGGTTTCCTCCCTGGCTTCATCATAAAGGACGGAGCGATTGTCCGCTCCGTCCCAAGAACAACATGCTTCTATTGTGACATATCTCTATGTCGCTGTACAGATGCAAAGCTTTCAAGCGAGCGCCTACCGCTCGCTGGCTTTTCCGTTCCCACGCATCCGCCCGATAGCTGCCGGCGTCCGCTCGCTTCCCTACTAGGCTTTCTCGGATTTGCGCGGCTTCAAATCCGCGATAAACGCCTGTACCGCGGCCAGCCCGGCCTCCGTCAGCGCGTTATCGCCGAGCGCCTCCGGCGGCAGCGACGCTTCGACCTGGCGCACGATCGCGCTGCCGACGATGACGCCATCTGCCACGCCCGCGAATCGCTCCGCCTGCTCGCGCGAGGAGATGCCGAAGCCGACGCAGATCGGCACGCTGGACGCGCGGCGGACCGTCTCCAAAAACCGGTCGATGCCCGCGTGAAAATCGGAACGCACGCCGGTCACGCCGAGCGACGACACGCAATAGACGAAGCCTTTCGCCTTGGAAGCGATCCGTTCGACGCGCGCTTCGGACGTCGGCGCGACGAGCGGAATGAGATGGACGCCCGTCCGCTCCGCGATCCCGCGCACTTCAGTATCCTCTTCGAGTGGCAGGTCGGGAATGATGACCCCGCTGAAGCCATGCTCTTGCAGCAGGCCGAAAAACCGCTCGAGTCCGAGCTGCAGCGCCGGATTAAAGTACGTGAACAAAATGAAAGGCATCCGTACGCCTGCCGCGCGCGCCTTGCTCGCGACGCCAATGCAGTCGGTCAACGAAATCCGGTGACGGAGCGCCCGCTCGGAGGCGCGCTGGATGACCGGACCGTCGGCCAGCGGATCCGAATAGGGCACGCCGAGCTCGATCATATGCGCGCCGGCCGCTTCGGCGGCGGCAATCAGCTTGACCGAGGTGTCAAGGTCGGGATCGCCCATCGTCAGGAAAGGAATGAGCGCCGTCTCTCCCCTTGCGGCAAGCTCCGCAAATACGGTGTCGATCGCGTTCGCCGTGGCCGTGCTCATGGCAGATCCCCTCCCAAATATCCGATGATCGATTCAACGTCCTTGTCTCCGCGCCCGGAAAGGCTGATGACGATCGTCTTGTCCTTCGGCAGCGTCGGCGCCAGCTTCAGCGTGTGCGCGACGGCATGCGCCGATTCGAGCGCCGGGATGATGCCTTCCTTGCGGGACAGCAGCTGGAGCGCGTCAAGCGCCTCCGCGTCCGTGATCGGCACGTACTCCGCGCGTTTGACGTCCTTCAGGTAAGCATGCTCCGGCCCGATGCCCGGATAGTCGAGACCCGCGGAGATCGAATGCGCTTCTTGCACCTGTCCGCCTTCATCCTGGAGCACGTAGCTCATCGATCCCTGGAAGACGCCCGGCGTCCCCTTGGTCATCGTCGCCGCGTGCTTGTCGGTGTCGACGCCCCGTCCTGCCGCTTCGACGCCGATCAGGCGTACGGACGTATCCGCTACGAACGGATGGAAAATGCCCATCGCATTGCTGCCGCCGCCGACCGCCGCGACGATGACGTCGGGCAGCCTGCCTTCCGCTTCGAGAATCTGATCCTTCGTCTCGAGGCCGATGACGCGCTGGAAATCCCGAACCATCATCGGGTAAGGATGCGGGCCCGTTACCGAGCCGAGAATGTAATACGTGTCGTCGACGTGGCTGACCCAGTAGCGAAGCGTCTCGTTGCAGGCGTCCTTCAGCGTGCGGGTACCCGAGGTAACGGGAACGACCTCGGCGCCTAGCAGCTTCATGCGGAAAACGTTCAGCGCCTGGCGCTTCGTGTCCTCCTCGCCCATGAACACCTTGCATTCGAGGCCGAGCAGCGCGGCGACCGTCGCGGAAGCGACGCCATGCTGGCCCGCGCCCGTCTCGGCGATGATCTTCTTCTTGCCCATCCGCTTCGCCAGCACCGCTTGACCGATCGTATTGTTGATCTTGTGGGCGCCGGTATGGTTCAAGTCCTCGCGCTTCAAATAGATCTTGGCTCCCCCGAGATGCTCGGTGAGGCGCTCCGCGTAGTACAGCGGCGTCGGACGTCCCGAATATTGCTTGAGCAAATAACGCACTTCCGCCAGAAAATCGGGATCGTCCTTGTAACGGTCGTATGCTTCCTCCAGCTCGTACAGCGCGTTCATCAGCGTCTCGGGCACGTACCGCCCGCCGAAGCTGCCGAATCGGCCGTAAGTGTCCGGCACTTGAGTCGTCGTCATGATTGCTGCTTCACCCTTTCCGCGAATGCGGCGATTTTAGTCGCGTCCTTGACGCCGTTCGTCTCGACGCCGCTTGAAATGTCAACGCCGTCAGGCTTATAGGCCGACAGCAGTTCCCTTACGTTGTCCGGATCCAGGCCGCCCGCCACGAACAAACGAATGCCGGCAGACTCGGCCGCCCGCTCGTAGGCCGGAATCGTTCCCCATGGAAAGGCGCGTCCCGTGCCGCCGCCGGCCGTGTCGATCAGCACGGCGGATACGGCGCCGGCGTAGGCTGCCAGCCGCGAGGGCCCGTTATCTGCCGCTTCGCCTTCGGCCGCAAATCCGCCCGATGCTATGTCTTCGCCGCCAGCGGACAGCGCGCGCCATACTTCTACGTTAAAGCGACGGCCGACCTCCCGGCAAAAATCCGGCGTCTCCCCTTTGCCGTGCAGCTGCACGACGTCTAGCTCCGCGGCCGCGAGCGCGGCTTCGAGGGCCTCGAGCGTCGGGTCGACGAACACGCCGACGGCAAGCGGCGGCCGGCCTCCCGCCATCCTGGATTCGCGCGACGCGCGGATCAGCTCTCCCGCCAGCTCCGGCGCCACGTAGCGCCGGCTTTTCTGCGCGAAGATGAAGCCGATATAGTCGACGGGCATGCCGTCCATCGATTTCAGCGTCTCGGCCTGCATGATGCCGCATATTTTTACCGCCGGACGCGCGGATGGATCCGCCGTAGTCAGCGGCGTCCGATTTCTATCGTCCGTACCGTTCATCCTGCGGCTCCCGTCTTTACGACAGGACCGAGCAGACCTTCGATCGCCGCGCCGACGTCCGGCTGCCGCATGAAGTGCTCGCCGACGAGCACGGCTTGCGCGCCCGCCCGGCCGACGAACGCGATATCGTCCCGAGAAGCGATCGCGCTCTCGCTGACGGCCGTGACGCCCTGCGGCATGAGGGCGATCAGCTGCTCCGTGACCGACAGATCGGTCTCGAACGTGTGCAGGTTGCGGTTGTTGACGCCGATGAGCGTCGCGAGCCCGACTTCGAGCACCGTCTCGAGCTCGGGACGGTCGTGGACCTCGACGAGCACGTCCAGCCCGATGTCGCGCGCGAGCCGATGATAGGCGTCGAGCTGACGCTTGTCCAGTATGGCCGCGATGAGCAGGATCGCGTCGGCGCCGATGAGCCGCGCTTCGTAGATTTGACGCTCGTCGATCGTAAAGTCTTTGCGCAGCAGCGGGACGTTCACGCCTTCGCGGACGCCGCGCAAATAATCGTTGCTGCCTTGAAAATACTGAACGTCCGTCAGCACCGAGATGCAGTCCGTGCCGGCTGCCTCGTAGGCTTTAGCAAGCTGAACCGGATGGAAGTCCGGCCGGATGAGCCCCTTGGACGGGCTCGCCTTCTTCACCTCGGCGATCAATCCGACCGGACGGTTGCGGCGGCCCGCTTGAAGCGCCGCTTCGAAGCCCAGGCAAGCGGGCAGGCTCGCGATCTCGCGCTCCGCCGCGCTCAAGTTCATCGAAGACTTCAACGCCTCCGCTTCTTCTTTCTTCGTCGCTACGATCCGATCAAGAAACATGTCCGAGCTCCTCCGTCCGCTTGATCCATTCCGCCAGCTTCGCGCTTGCTGCGCCCGAGTCGATCGTCTCCGCGGCGAGCTTGACGCCCTCCGCCAGGCTGTTAGCCCGGCCCGCTACATAAATGCATGCGCCTGCGTTAGCCAGAACGACGTCGCGGTAGGCGCCGCGCTCACCGGCCAGAATGCGGCGCACGATGACGGCGTTTTCGGCCGCGTCGCCGCCGATCAGCTCCCCGAGCGGCAGTGTCGCAAGGCCCAGATCTTCAGGCGTAATATCGTAAGTCGTGACGACGCCGTCCTTCAGCTCCGACACTTGCGTCGGCGCGGAAAGGCTGATCTCGTCGAGTCCGTCATGGCTGCCGACGACCATCGCCCGCTTCAAGCCAAGCCTGCCGAGCACGGCGGCGACGACATCGGTCTTGGTCCTGTCGTACAAGCCCATCAGCTGGCGATCGGCGCCTGCCGGATTCGCGAGCGGCCCGAGCATATTGAAGATCGTGCGGACGCCGAGCTCGCGGCGCGGGCCAGCAGCGTGCTTCAGGGCGGGATGGTACAGCTGGGCGAACATGAACGTGATGCCCGTATCGCGCAGGCAAGACGCGGCTTGGTCCGCCGTAAGCTGAATGTTCACGCCAAGCGCCTCGAGCACGTCCGCGCTGCCGGCTTTGCCGCTCATCGCGCGGTTGCCGTGCTTCGCGACCCTGGCGCCCGCCGCCGCCGCGACGATCGCCGACGAGGTGGAAATATTGAATTTATGAATGCCCGATCCGCCCGTGCCGCAGGTATCCAGCAGGTCCTCGTGAGGAGCCGCCACCTTGCTTCCGAAGTCCCGCAGCGCCTCCGCGAAGCCGGTGATTTCTTCGATGCTCTCGCCTTTGAGCCGGAGCGCGACCATCGCCGCGCCGATCTGCGCAGGCGTCGCTTCGCCCCGCATGATGAGGCTCATCACGCCATGCGCTTCTTCCTTCAGCAGATCGTGGCCGGCCATCGAGCTTCGCCATCGCTTGCGGCATCGTAATATTCGCGTCTATTACCGTCATCGTCATACCCTCCCGAGCTTTATTTTGAGCCGATCAATCGTAGTCCAGGTTCGTGCCGCGGTCGCCCGCCATGACGATCAGCCTGCCTTGCTTCGTCTTCGCAGGCGAAGGGAACATCGCTTCCGCGGCGCGGATGGCCTTGAGGCAGCCCTTGGCCTTATTGACCGTCTCTTCATATTCGCTCTCCGGCACGGAATCCCATACGATCCCCGCTCCCGCTTGCACGTAGGCTTTGCCGCCCTTGAACACGATCGTGCGGATCGTGATGCACGTATCCATGTTGCCGGAGAAGCCGAAGTAGCCGATGGCGCCCGCGTACGCGCCCCGCGCCTCGCGCTCAAGCTCGGAGATGATCTCCATCGCGCGCAGCTTCGGCGCGCCGGACACGGTGCCTGCCGGCAGGCAGGACAGGAACGCGTCGAAAAACGTTTTGTCCGGTGCGAGCTTGCCCGTGACGTTGGACACGATGTGCATGACGTGCGAGTACCGCTCGATCTCCATGTACGAATCGCAGCGCACGGTGCCGAATTCGGAGACGCGCCCCAGGTCGTTGCGGCCCAGATCGACGAGCATGACATGCTCCGCGCGCTCCTTCTCGTCCGCGAGCAGCTCCTGGGCGAGAGCGGCGTCTTCTTCGGGCGTTCGGCCCCTCGGACGCGTGCCCGCGATCGGCCGGGTCTCGACGCGGTCGCCGTCGACTTTGACGAGCAGCTCGGGCGAGGCGCCTACGATCACCTCGTCGCCCAGCTTCAGCATGTACATGTAGGGCGAAGGGTTCATCGTCCGCAGCATCCGGTACACTTGAAGCGGATCGACCTCCGTCTCGATGTGAAAGCGCTGGGAGAGCACGACTTGGAAAATATCGCCCGCCCTGATGTATTCCTTCGCTTGGCCCACGTTCGCGATGAACTGCTCTTTGGTCAGGTTCGACCTTACATCCCCGAGTTCGGGATCCGCGGGCGGCGTACCCACGGCAGGCGCAGATGGCGGCAGCGGCTGACGCATGCGCGCGATCGTATCGTCCATGCTTGCGGAAACCTTATCGAATTCGCGTTCGATCTCTTCTTCGGTTGCGCCGTCTGATACATGCACGTTGCCGATGACGAGCACCTGCTGCTTGAAGTGGTCGAAAACGACGATTCGGTCGCAGAACATGAAGTGCATGTCGTCCATGTTCAGGTCGTCCTCGCGATGCGGCGGCAGCCTGCGCTCGTAATACTGCAGCAGGTCGTAACCGAAAAATCCGATCGCGCCGCCCGTAAACGGCGGAAGGTCAGGCAGCGCGGGACTGCGATAGCCCCGGAGTCGCTCTCGCAGGAGCTTCAGCGGATCCGTCGTCTCGAACGTCTCCTCGCGTCCTCCCTGCTCGATGGTCACTTTGTTTGTTTTCAGCCGAAGCACCATGAACGGATCCGTGCCGATGAACGAATATCTCGCCCATTTGATGCCGCCCTCCACGCTTTCGAGCAAGAAGGCGCGCCCCCCCCTGGCCGAGCTGCTGGAAGACGCGAATCGGCGTCTCCGTGTCCGCCATCAACCTTCTGACGACCGGAATGACATTATAGGCGGCGGACAGCCGAATAACCTCCTGAAGCTCTTTCCCGCGCTGCTGTTCCATCTCTTGTCTCTCCCCTCTCCAGATCCGCAACCGATGCGAACCCGCCGATGCGCCGGCTCTGATACCGGCGATTGAATCACGAGCCTTGAAAACGCAAAAATCACCTCTGCGACCGCAGAGGTGACATCATGGATAAGGGATATGTAGACGCGCAATCGCCCGGACGAATGTCTCGGTTCGCTCGCTGCCTATGCCGACTTCACGATCCGCAAGGAACCGTATTCGGCCGCTCCGCTCATCTCATCTCTGCTCGTCTCACCCGCGCGTAAGTCGTCGTCCCTCCGGCCGACGGTTCTGCGCCAAGTAATGTTTCTACTATAGCATCGCCGGAGGGAGGGCGTCAACGGGCGGACGAGAGATCCGGCCGAAGCTTGACCGCTTCGCCGAGATAGACATGGCGAATCTCCGCTTGCGTCGCATCCGTATTCACGTGAACCATGAGCCGTATGCAGCGCTCGAGCCCGCCTTTGACGGGAATCTCCACGGAACACATCAACGGCACCAGCTCCCAGCCCGCCATTCTCCGAATTGCGCTGGCCGGGAACGTCGCGTCCAAATCCGGCGTCACCGTGATGAATACGCTGCAAATGTCCTCGGGGCGCGTACCGTTCTCTTCGACGATCGCGTCCAGCAGCTCGATCGTCGCTTCTAATATAGGTGCTGCTTCATTGGCGTCCACCGTAATGGCGCCTCGAATGCCTCTCATGCTCATGCGCTTCAAGCCTCCTCTGTCAACCCTTCGACGGTCTCTCTTACCCATGCTGCGCTTACGTCGCGTCTAATCTCGACGCTGCCGATCGACGTCGGCACGACGAATACCATGCTGCCTTCGCTGAACTTTTTGTCGTGCTGCATCGCCTTCATGATCTCGACGGCGTCAAGGTGGGCAGGTATGCGAACCGGCAATCCGAACTTGCGGAAGATCGCTTCCGTTCGATCGGCGATCTCTTCTCCATAGCCGAACCGGGCCGCAAGACGCGCGGAGCCGACCATTCCGATCGCGATCGCTTCGCCGTGCAGCAGCTCGCCGTAGCCGGCCGCAGCCTCGAGCGCATGCCCGATCGTATGGCCAAGATTGAGGATCGCGCGAAGATCGTTTTCCCGCTCGTCCCTGGAGACGACGATCGACTTGACCTTGCAGCCTTCATAGAGCGCGTATCCGAGCGCGTCGGGCTCGAGCGCGAGCAGTCGCTCCGCATTGTGCTCGCACCACTCCACGAATGAGGCGTCCCAGATGAGGCCGTGCTTGATCACCTCGGACAAGCCGGACCGGACCTCCCGTTCAGGCAGGCTCACGAGCGCGTCCAGATCGTACAGCACCGCTTCGGGCTGATGGAAGGCGCCGATAATGTTCTTCGCGAGACTGTGGTTGACCGCGGTCTTGCCGCCGACGCTGCTGTCGTGCGCGAGTATCGTCGTCGGCATCTGCACGAAGCGAACGCCGCGCATGTAGACGGCCGCCAGGAAACCTGCCAGGTCGCCTACGACGCCGCCGCCCAGCGCGACGACCGTCGATTTGCGGTCGAGTCCGCCCGTCAGCGCATCGGCGACGAGCGCGTCAAGCTGCGCAAGCGACTTGGACGATTCGCCCGAAGGCACAACGGACATGGTCACCCGGTAACCCGCTTTTTGCAGCGATTTTTTGATGTTGTCCGCATACAAGCCATGAACGGACGCGTCGGTGACGAGCAGCAGCGGCGAGCCTGCAGGCAAGCCCAGCCGCTCAAAGTATTCGCCGGACTTCGCGTGCAGGCCCGACCCGATATAGATCGGATAGGAGCGTTCGCCAAGATCGACGGTCAGTTCGCGGACTTCCCCCCGCGGCGGCCATTTAATAGGCCCTCGTCTGCTTCATATAATTCTCGTAGTTCGCGCGGATTTCTTCCATGGAATCCCCGCCGAACTTTTCAAGAAACGCTTTGGCGACTTCCCAGACGACCACGTTCTCCATCACGACGCTCGCCGCCGGCACCGCGCACGCATCCGAACGCTCGACCTGAGCGGTAAAAGGCTCGCGCGTGTCGATGTCAACGCTTTTCAGCGGCTTGTACAGCGTCGGGATCGGCTTCATGACGCCGCGCACGACGATCGGTTCGCCGTTCGTCATGCCGCCTTCGAAGCCGCCCAATCGGTTGCTCGCCCGATGATAGCCCTTTTCATTGGTATATAAAATCTCGTCGTGAACCTGCGAGCCGGGACGATCGGCCGCCTCGAAGCCGATGCCGATCTCGACGCCTTTGAAGGCGTTGATCGAAACGACCGCCTGGGCGATACGACCGTCGAGCTTGCGATCCCACTGTACGTGACTGCCGAGACCGATCGGCAGGCCCGTCACGATGCATTCGACGACGCCGCCGATGGAATCCCCGTCCGCCTTGGTCTTATCGATCAGCTCGATCATCCGCTGCTCCGTCTCGGCGTCGATGACGCGAACGGAGGAAGACTCCGTACGCTCGATCAGTTCGTCCACGCCGATGTCCGCAGGAAGCGGCGGCGCTTTGATCCCGCCGATGGAGACGACGTGGCCGGCTACGCGAATGCCGAATTCGGCGAGCAGCTGTCTTGCGACGGCGCCGACGGCCACTCTGGCAGCCGTCTCCCGCGCGCTGGAACGCTCCAAAATGTTGCGAAGGTCCTTCTGCTCGTACTTGATGCCGCCGTTCAGGTCGGCATGGCCCGGACGCGGACGGTGCACGCGCCGCTTGGCCTCGTCGCCGCCTTCGATCGGCTCGACGTTCATGACCGAAGTCCAGTGCTTCCAGTCGTTGTTGGCGACGATAAGCGCGACCGGCGCGCCGGTCGTGCGGCCGTGGCGTACGCCGCCCACGATCTGGGCCGTATCCTGCTCGATCTGCATCCGCCGTCCGCGGCCGTGTCCCTTTTGCCTGCGTTGAAGCTGGAAGTTAAGCGCCTCGAAATCAAGCTCCAGATTGCTCGGCAAACCTTCGATAATAGCGGTAAGCTGCGGGCCGTGCGTCTCCCCCCGCGGTTAAGTAGCGTAGTGTCAAGTGAGTTCCTCCCCGAGTCTTGCGGCAACCTCGAATACTTTTGTTTATTATAGTACAGCGTTAAAGCTTTTGACAAGAAAAGAGCCCGCCCATACGGACGGACCGGGATTCGGCGCGGCCCTTCCCGACGCTGCTTCAGTCGCGGGAGCCGGCCATGTCTCGCCTGTCTTCGCCGGAGACGGCTTTGTCCTTCGCCGCGAGGCGAGCTTGCACCGCTTCAGGCACCAGGCTAAGCAGAGACGGATGCTCTAGCCCCATGATTTGCGCGCATTCCTGCGCCGTGATGAGCCCGTTCCGATAGGCTTCGATCGCTTTGCGCTTGTCCATGATTCCCTCCGCTGCCTCTTGATCGCTCCTAGTATCGCGCAGCGGAGGCCGCTTCATACGATGCGGCGGTAGAAAAAGTGTCAGCCGTCTCCAGCCCATATTGGCCGGGCGAGAAAATCTGCTCGGTGCTGCCGACGAAGAGGATGCCTCCCGGCTTCAGCGCCTTGGCGAACTTCTCGTACAGCTGCTGCTTCGCTTCTTCGGTAAAGTAAATCATGACGTTGCGGCAGACGATCAAGTCAAAGCCGTCCTGGAACGAGTCGAAAAGCAGGTTTTGCTTCTGGAACCGGACGGCGCGCTTCAGTTTGTCGTCGACCTGGAAGAAGTCGCCGCCGCCTTTGAAGTAAACGTCCGCCATGCCTTTCGGCACTTCCCGGATCGAGCGCTCGGGGTAGATGCCGTTTTTGGCTTTGGCGAGCACGCCCTCGTCGATATCGGTCGCGAGCAGCGTCGCTTGGCCGAGGGCCCCGAGCCGGTCGAGGATCATCGCGATCGTATAAGGCTCTTCTCCCGTCGAGCATGCGGCGCTCCAAACTTTAAGTTTGGGCGAACGCTTGATCATGTCCGGCAGAAATCGCTCCATCAACATGTTCCAGCGATTCGGGTTGCGCCAAAATTCGGAGACGTTGATCGTCATGCGGTCCAAAAATTCGTTGCGAAGGCGCGGTTCGTCCATGATCGCTTTAAAATAGGAAGAAAAATCGGCAAAACCGTTTTTGACGCGCAGCGTCGTAAGCCGCCTGCGCATCTGCGTTTCTTTGTACTGCGAAAGATCGATGGACGTAGCCTTGCGGACGTTCGCGATAAAATTGGCGAAATCCTCGTCCTCCGGCGCCATCCGCGCTGAATGTTCGCTCATGCCCATGCTCCCCGTCGGTTCGTAACGCTGGCTAAACTGCCTAGATCCACACTTGAATGACTTTTTCGTAGTCGAGAAGCTCATCCTCGTCAAAAAAAGATGCCGATCTCGCGAAGCGCGTTGTCGTGCGAATCCGAGCCGTGAATCAAGTTGTAATTCGTATGTATCGCGTAATCTCCGCGAATCGTCCCCGGAGCGGCCTCGATGCCGCTCGTCTTGCCGATCAGCTGGCGGGCGGCCGCGACGGCTTCATCGCCCTCCCATACCATGGCGAAAACGGGGCCGGAAGTAATGAAGGTAATCAGACGGTCGTAAAAGACCTTGCCCTTATGTTCGGCGTAATGCCGCTCGGCCAGTTCTGGCGTTACCCGCATCAGCTTGGCGGCGATCAGCTTCAGTCCCTTGCGCTCGAAGCGGCCGACGATCTCCCCGATCAGCCCCCGTTCGACGCCGTCAGGCTTTACCATGAGATACGTGCGTTCCATCATTCAACCCCCTGTATTACGAAAGGCCTGTCCGGCGCATCCGCGGCATTTCCATCATTTTACCACAATCATGCCGATTAATAGCTTCTTTGCGCCACAAATCTCGCGATATCGGCTAAATTTTTGCGCGCGGGGATCGACGGCAAGCCTTCAAGCAGCTTAAGCGCCTTGGCCATGTACCGCTCGGCCAGCGCCTCGGCCTGCCGAATGCCCGAGCTGCCCCGCACGAGCTTGACGGCCGCGCTCGAATCCGCCATCCCGCCCGCGGCCTGAATGCTGGCGATCTCGCCCAGCAGCTTGTCCCGAAGCGCCGGTTCCTGCAGCGCGTAAAGGACGGGCAGCGTAATGTTGCCCTGCCTCAGGTCGCTGCCCGGCGGCTTTCCGATCGCCTTCTCCGTGCCGCACAAATCGAGCAGATCGTCCGTGATTTGAAACAGCATGCCGACGTTGTAGCCGTACCGGTACAAGATGTCGCACTGCTTTTTTAGGCGCGCCCGCCGCCATCGCGCCGAGCTGGCAGCTGATGGCGATGAGCAGCGCGGTCTTGCGGCGAATGCGCAGCAAATAGTTGCGGACGCTCTGCTCCGTGTTGAAAAAGTCGCGAATCTGCTCCATCTCTCCGATGCACATCTGAACGATCGCGCCGGACAAAATCTGATGAATGCGAGGTTGCGCGAGCTCCGTCGCGATGACGAGCGACTTGCCGTGCAGATAATCGCCGGTGAACATCGCGATGCGGTTGTCCCACTTCGCCTTGACCGTCGGCTGCCCGCGGCGCGTGTCCGCGTCGTCGATCACGTCGTCGTGCACGAGCGACGCCATATGAATAAGCTCGAGCGGCACGGCGACGCGCTTGAGCTGGTCGAGCGAATAGTGGCCGAACTTGCCCGACAGCAGCACGAACACCGGACGCAGGCGCTTGCCTCCCGCCTTCAGCAGGTGCAGCGCCGATTCGTTCAGGAGCGGCAGGTCGCTGGCGACGCTGCTTGCCAGCGCGTCTTCGATCGCCTGCAGATCGGATTTGAGTGAAGCGTAGAGCTGCATCAACTTCATATAGTCACCTTCGGTTCATTGTGGTGGTGCCGCTGGCGTCGCGACCGGTCCGGCCAAGCTCCATTCCTCGATCGCGACATTCTTGTCCATATAGCCGAGCTCTCTCGCGTATTTGAAAAACAACGACAAGCCTTCGCGCTGTCCCGCCTCGAAATCGTGGTTCAGCCCGTCGAAGTAGCTTTTCCAATAGGCCTCGGTACCGCCGACGGATCGAAGCGCGTGCTCGATCACAGGCCGCATGTCGCCGTACGAACGCCGCTTGGCGTTGACCAAGGCCCCGTAGATCTCTCCGATGTCCGCAGACTTCTCGGCGGCGGCCTCCCGTCTGACGGCCCATACCGCGAAGGTCATCCACATGCCCGTAAACCGATACCAGCTGTCCGACAGGTCGACGACCTCGTAGCCATGGTTTACCCAGGAGGCCCGAATGGCGTGGTCGCCGATGAGAAGCGCGGCGTCGGCATGCTTCAGCATCGAATCAAGGTCAGGTTCGGCGGATTCGTATACCGGATGGCCGCCGTGAAATTTTTCCATCAAAATTTTTAATAGATTCACCGAGGTAGCCGACGTGGTCGTCATGGCGATCCGACCGCCGTCCAGCACCTTTTTTGAGCGGTGACTTCAGGAACAGCAGAATCGACTGTACGGGACCGCGTGCGCTCACCGACAGATTCGGAAGCAGTACGTAGTCTTCGCTGTTAAGGCCATAGGCGAACGAAGAGATCGCCGCCATGTCGATCGCGCCTTCGCGCAGCCGCCGGTTGAGCTCGGCGGGCATTGCCCGCACCAGCTTAGGCGCGCAGCGGAGCTGCTCGGGCTCGAAGTGATGGAACACTGGCCATACGTTCGTATAGTCGATTCTGCCGATCCGGATCGGCTCCGTTCGGTCAAGATTCATTGCTTTCGCCCCATCTGCTGTATAAATGATGATCCAGTCCCATGACGTCCATGATCTTGCCGGTCATGAACCTGACGACATCTTCAAGCGACTGCGGACCTTGGTAAAACGCGGGCATCGCAGGAATGATGCGGACGCCGATCCGAGCGAGCTTCAGCATGTTTTCCAAATGCACCGCACTAAGCGGCGTCTCACGCGGCACCAGCAGCAGCGGGCGCCCTTCCTTCATCGTTACGTCGGCCGCCCGCGTCAACAGGTTGTCCGAGCTGGCGTGGGCGATCGCGGAGAGCGTCCCCATCGAGCAAGGGACGACGACCATCCCCTCGCATCGAAAGGACCCGCTTGCGATCGCGGCGCCAATATCGCCGGGCGGATAGTAGACCAGCTCGCCGCCTTCTATGTCCGCGAAAGCCTCGGCTACAGAAGCGGCGCGCTTGGTCGCGTTCCAGCCGAGCTCCTCCTTGAGCACGCGCCATCCCGCTTCGGAGATGACCAGGTGTACATCGATACCCGCTCTCAGCAGCTCCCGGCACAAGCTGATGCCATAAGTCGCACCGCTCGCGCCGGTAATTCCGACCGCCCAACGACGAGGACGATCCGCCTGCCTCACCATCTGTGCACCAGCACGAGATCAATGAAGGTAAACGCGAACAAAACCGTGCTAAGCACGCCGTTCATCGTAAAGAAAGCGGCATTCAGCTTGCTCAAATCGTTAGGCTTCACAAGCTGATGCTCATAGTAAAGCAGCACGGCCGCCACGATGGTGCCGGCCAGATACCACCAGCTGAGGTCCGTCATGGCTAGGAGCAAAACGAAGCCGGCGAGCGTGACGACATGCATGACCCTGGCGGTCATCAGTGCCGTGGCGATGCCGAAGCGCGCCGGGTATGAGTACAAGCCTTCCTTGCGGTCGAAGTCGACATCCTGGCAGGCGTATATAATATCGAAGCCCGTCGACCACAAGGCGACCGCCGCGAACAGCACGACTGCAGGCCATGTGATCGTCCCGGTGACGGCCACCCAGCCCCCGAGCGGGGCGAGTCCGAGCGTGAGCCCCAGCACAAGATGGCAGGCCCACGTGAAGCGCTTGGTGTAAGAATAGATGACCGTCATAAATACCGCGACCGGCATCAGCTTAAGCGCCAGCGGGTTCAACTGCGATGCCGCCCAGAACAGCAGAGCGAAGGAAACGATAACGAAGAGCACCGCTTCGGACGACTTCAGCAAGCCCGCAGGAATCGCTCTTCCCGCCGTTCGCGGGTTGCGCGCGTCGATGGCCTTGTCGATGATCCGGTTCAAACTCATCGCGGCCGTCCGCGCGCCGACCATCGCGAGCAGGATCCAACCGCACTGCGCCCACGAAGGCAGCTCGCGGTTAACGGTGACGGAGCCTAGGATCGTGCCGACGTAGGCGAAGGGCAAAGCGAATATCGTATGTTCAAACTTAATCATTTCGAGGAAAATCTTTAACTTCCGAATCATGCCCGTTCATTCCCTTTCTTCCCCATATGCAACGCCGCGACGCCGCCGGCTAGCGGATACGCGCGCACTTCCTGCAGGCCGGCCTCTCTGAACATCTCGGCAAGCCTCGGCAGGTCGGGAAAATCGGCCAGCGACTCGGGCAGCCAGCGGTACTGGTCGTACTTGCGCGCCACGAGCTTGCCGAGCAGGGGCATCAACTTTTTAAAGTAGAAATAATAAATGGCTTTAAACGGCTGCCAACCCGGCTTGGACATCTCCAGACAGACGACCTGTCCGCCCGGCTTGACGACGCGATGCATTTCGGAAAGTACCTTGGCGTAATCGGGCACGTTGCGAAGCCCGAAGCCGATCGTCACATAATCGAACGCGTTGTCCGCAAAAGGAAGCTCCATGGCGTTGCCCTGCACGAGCTCGATCTGTTTGTCCAAGCCCTTTTGCTTGACCTTCTCCCGGCCGACGGCGAGCATGCCGGCGCTGAAGTCCAGTCCGACGGTTCGTCCGGTACGGCTCGCCTCGGCCAGCGCGATGGTCCAGTCGCAGGTGCCGCAGCAGAGATCCAGCGAAGTCTCGCCGTTTTTTTACGTTCATCTTGCGCATAGTGAATTTCCGCCACGCCTTGTGGCGGCGGAAGCTGATAATGTCGTTCATCATATCGTACTTCGGCGCGATGCTCTCGAAGACGGAATGAACGTGATTCTGCTTGGACTTCGCATCCATTCTGGTCATCCCAACTCCTTGATCGCCGCGGCCGGCACCCACGCCGGTCCCTGTAGAAACGGCTCGATTAAACTCGCCAGCTCCGCCGCCAGTTTGTCCGACGGAAGCTTGGGCAGCATCGCTTGGAGCTGTCCGGCGGACTGCCTCAGCTGTGCGACGAGCTTGTCCGCAACGCCATACTTGTCCATCAGCTGGCGAAGCAGGCCGTGATCGTCCGCCCGCTCCTCGAGCGCTCTCCGGTCCTCGGCGCTGCCTTCGCCCATGACATGCCATACGCCCCAGCTTCCGCTCAGCTCATCCGGGCGCTGAAGCCGGAGCAGTTCTTGGAGGAGCAGCTCGCACCGGGAAAAGCGTTCGACGAGCTCGGGCCACAGCTTGGCATACATGCCGTTCATCAGATGGCCGAACGACATGAAAAGAACGCCCCGGATCGCTGAACCGTAGCTGACGTATTCTTCGGCGTTCATGCGCATTTGCTTCATTTTGCCGTACAAGGACATCTTGATCCGATTCACTTCGCATACCGCTTCGCTCAGCCGCTTGACCGTTTCGATCTGGCCGGCTTGGGACAGCAAATGATAGAAACGGCCGCTGAAATAGTCGCCTGCCAGTACCTTCATCTGCCTGGCGCGCATTTGCTTCGTTTGGGCTTTGGCGCCGCTCTCTTCGTTTTCGACGAGATCGTGCGTATCGAGGCCCAGCTGGACCAAGGAAGTCGCGAGCGGATACAACTCCGCCTGTCCGCCCATCTCCTGCAGGTCCGCAAGCACGGCTTGAAGCAGACGAACGCGCCCTTCCGGGAACTCGGGCAGGTCCGTATGCCTAGCGATCATATCGTATTCTGTATATTTGCGGGCCAATTGCGCGATTGGTTTACGTGTCATGTTCAGCCTCCGGAGTTGCAAAACGCGGGTGTCGTCGCTTTTTCAATTGATTAATTATAACATAACCGTTTGCGCGCCGCATGAGACGCGCAAACCGTTCATTAAAATGCTAAATTTGCGAGCCAGGACCGCCCGGCCGCCGTCCAGTTCAAGCGAAATCGGGAAGCACGCGCCCCTTCGGACTGCATGGATTCGTTCAACGCCGCCCAATCCGCGGCCCTGATGTCAGCCGATGCGAGCAACACCCTGCGATCTTCCTCAGGGAAATAGATCCGTATCAAGAGCTGCCTGACATTGTTCACGCGCTCGAACGAAGCCCTGGACAGCTCGTATAGGTCCCCTAAAAGCGCTTCGGTGCCGCCCGAACCCGGCGCGACCGCCAGATCCACGCTTAGGATGCCGGGCTCCCATCTGACGCGGTTAATCGCATTCGCGAGCGGCAAAGGATCGATCAGATCGGCGACGCCCTCGTCTACGAGACGTTCGCTGCGAATCGGGACGAACAGCCCTTCCGCGCCCGATCGGGTGCGTTCAGGCCGAGCAGGTTGAATCAGGCTGAGCAGCACGATGACGCAAACGCCGGCCGCAAGCAGCGCAATCCCGCTCCACCAATGACGCATCGATATCCCTCCCGTGACCGAGCCTGGTCTTCGCTCCTTCCATTGTATAAATAAAAAGGGCAGGCTATGCCTGCTCTACGAGACATGCTTTAGTTGTCCGTCTCGACGATTCCGTACTTGGTCAATACCGTGGCTTTGCCGCGAATCTTAATGGCGGACGTATGGTCGGTAAATTGAGCGATCAGAACCTCGCCTTTGTCCAGCTTCTCCGTATGGTGAAATCGGGTATCCTGCCCGCGCGTCAATCCGATCACGTTCACGCCGCTTTCTTTGGCTTTGACCACGATATAATCCGCTTGGTTAGGTAATTCCATATCGACTGCCTCCTTGTCATCTTTTTGACGGCTGTCTGCCTCAAAATTAGAACGGCTCTACTAATTAAAAACAGCTCCCCGGGTCGAAGCCGCGGGAAGCAGTCTTGTTCACGTATGTAATGGTCGGAACGGCGGGATTCGAACCCACGACCTCACCCACCCCAAGGGTGCGCGCTACCAGACTGTGCTACGTCCCGGAATAATAGCGAACGTATGTGATTATAGCATGCTCTACGATTCGCTTGCAAGCTTAACTCGATCGTTCGAAAAAATATTTGGAGCGATCGATCCCAGGTAGCCGACGGCGATCTAGCAGTGCCGTCGGCCATTCCTCTTAAGCTTTGGAAGGCTTGAGATTCAATCTGTAAGCAGGCGCCTCGGAACCTTCACGGAGGAATGCGACCAAGTCCTTGTGATGGGCCCTGGACACCGGCGCGCTGATGCCGCCTTCAAAAAACACGCGCCCGAGATCTCCGTCGTACCGCTGGATTTTATCCGTTTGCACCAAATAGCCGCGTTCGACTTTTCGGAAGCCTTCACCGGATAAGTAGCGGTCGAATTCTTCAAGGGAGCTGAGATGGCTGAAGACGCCGTACGATGTCTGAAACTTGATAACTCCGTTCTCGATGAACTGGAACAGCACATCTTCGAGCGGAATCTCGATCACTTCAACCTCTTTGCCGCGGCGAATGGAAACCGGAATCAATTTGCTCATCTGCGGAGCTCCTTCGGCATTGTAGGTTTGTTCAGGAATACGTAGCAGCCCGTAAATGCGAACAAGGAAGCGACAGCTACCAGCAGGGAACCTACCATACTGTATGCGCGTTTTTTCATTTTTCTTCACCTCCTTCCTTAAATGGCAGCAGAAGCGTCTGGACCGCGAAGGTCAAAGCGAGCAGATCGGATCGAATCCACAGATTCGAAACGACGATCGCGAGCCCGATCGCCTTGAGAATCGGATAGTGTCTCGGCTTGATCCATGCGTATTTGTCGAAGTTGGAAGGCGCGAAAATCGCGACCATCGCGAAGGCAAAAATCGTCAGCCCGAGCGACCATGCATTCGAGAGGTGGATATGCGGGATCAACGTCAAGACGATCGTAGAACCGACGATACAGCCGACGTTCGAGTGCAGGTGATATCCTCCCGTCGCCAGACGGAGAATCGCAAAGGATACGATGACGGCCAAGGTCGCTGCCGGCTCTCCGGTCACCAAGCCCAGTACAAGCGTGACCGTCGCGATGAGCACCGTATTGACGATGATCTTGAGCGCGTATTCAATGACGTCCGCCGAAGGCGCCTGAACGCCCGCTTCGGTCATCCTGAAGTTGAGGCCTTCCGAATATTTACGCAGCATCCTCATTGTCCTTCCTTAAAGCGATATAAAGAAACGGCGGCAAGGTTAATATGAATACGAGACTCGCGTAAACGACGTAATCTTCGAATTCATTGCGGAATACGTAGGCTAGCACCATAAACGCGACGATCGCAGAAATGATGACGGCAATCAACGTCGCATTGGTCCCTTTGAACTCCAAATCGTGCCTGCGCGAGGTCGGCACGAAGTCGAATCCCCAATTGAATCGCTTGATGATGCGAGCGACGACGAACATCAAGATAAACGTGAGCAGCTGCGCCGATACGCTGATCGCCTCGTCGTCCTTGATCGTCTCGACGGATATGGAGTTGTACCGCCCCAGTGCGAGGATCGTGACGCCTTGGACGACGATAAGCAGCGATAGACCTGCGAAATTCATAATGATCGAATAGAAAATCGGGACCCGAAACAGAATCCATAAAATGATGACGTAGAGAAAGAATTGTATATAAGTCGAAAGGTTCACGGTCTCCGGATTCAATCTCGTAAAGTAGGAAACCTGGCTCATCATGAACGCAACGATCGATACGGTGATGAAGGCCCTCCTGTTGAGTCGGAAGCGAAAAAGGGAAAACATGACCAGGAAAACGCCGAAGCATTCGATGGCGGCTCCTACTATGAATGGTACATAATGCATTGGCTTTGAGCCCCTTTTATCTAAAATACTATAAAACGATAAAATCATCCACTGTTGGAAGATATTATTTTACAAAATCCACCTGAATACCTATTCTGATAAAATACTAACATTCGTGTCGATGCGTGTAAATCGCTTTATCGCAAAATATGAAGCCGGCCGCGAGGACCGCCAAAGAATAGAAAAAGCCATCTTCGCCCTTGATACAGGCTAAGATGGCTTCCCGTGCGCAGCGTACCCGGCACGCGGTATGTAGCGCTAGCGCCAAACGCTTAGGTCTTATTATTTAATTCCGTCCTTGAGCGCCTTCCCCGGCTTGAACGCGGGGATCTTGCCTGCCGGAATCTCGATCTCGTCGCCGGTCTGCGGGTTCCGGCCTTTGCGGGCGGAGCGTTCGCGAACCTCGAAGTTGCCGAAGCCGACGAGCTGTACTTTATCGCCGGATTGGAGCGCTTCGGAGATGACGTCGAAAACGGCGTCCACCGCGGATGTCGCGTCCTTCTTGGAAAGGTCGGCAAGCTCGGAAACCTTCGCGATCAGTTCGGTCTTGTTCAATGCATTCACCTCCCATACGGACAACTGGCGTAGTATCTGTTTATCCGTTTCAACGAAAATTATACACATGAAAACGGCGGCGCCGCAAGCGGCAAGCGGCGCGCGCCCGATATTCACGCTCTTCGGCGGCTCAAATGCACGAACGTGACGGTCAGCGCGAGCACTAAGACGGCCCCTTTAATAATATCCGTCGTGTAATATTGGACATGCAGCATCGTCAAGCCGTTGATCAGGATGCCCGTCAGGACGGCCCCTACGAAAGTCCCGATAATGTTCGGGCGGCCGGCTCCGAAAACGGAGTAGCCGACGAAAACGGCCGCGACGGCGTCCATTAGCATAGGCGCGCCGGCGTCGATCTGGCCGGACCCGACGCGCGCGGTGTACAGAATGCCGCCGATGGCGGCGAAGACGCCCGATGCGACGTAAGCCCACGCGCGGACGCGACGAACCCGGACCCCGGACAGACGCGCGGCCTCCTCGTTTCCGCCGGTCATCGTGGTCTGGCGGCCGAAGCGCGTATATTTAAGAAACACGTGCGCCCCGATCACCGCCAGGATCATTAATATGACCGGGAAGGGAACGCCGAACAGCTTGCCTTGGCCGATCCAAAGAAAATCGGGGTTCATGACGCCAGGGGCCTTGGTGCCGTCCTGGAACTGCATGTTGTTATAGATCGAATACCCCTTCGTGTAGGTCTTGTGAATGCCGCTCACGATGTACATGACCGCCAAGGTGGCCAATAGGTCGGGAATCCGGACCTTGACGATCAGAAAGGCGTTCAGCAGGCCTACGACGGCTCCGATGAGCAGTGGCACGACGAGCACGACCGCCAGCGGCAGCTCGTACCAGATCATCATCGTGGCCGTGGCGACCGTCGTCAGCGATACCGTGGACCCGACGGACAGATCAAAGCCGTCGACCGTCAGCGAGATGGTCACCCCGATCGCCACGAAGGTGAGAATCGAGATCGACCGCAAAATGTCCACGAGATTCGAATAAGTGAAAAAGTATTCGTTGCGCAGCGAAAAAAACAAGATGACGAGCCCGATAAAAATAAGCGCGCCGTATTTGTACGAAAATTGCAACAGCCGGTTGTTCACGCCAGATCCTCCTTGCCTGCGCTCGCGTAATAAAGAAGCTCTTCCATGGTGACGCTGCCTCGGGCGAACTGCTTGACGATCGCGCCGTCGCACATCACGAGGATGCGGTCCGCGAGCCCCAGCGCCTCGGCGAATTCGCAGGTCAAGTACAGGATGCCCTTGCCTGCCGCGGCCAGCTCGCCGATGATGCGGAAAATGTCGCGCTTCGCGCCGACGTCCACGCCTTTGGTCGGCTCGTCGAACATAAATACTTCCGCGTCCGTCGCCATCCATTTGCCGATCGCGACCTTCTGCTGGTTGCCGCCGCTTAAATAGCCGACGAGCTGGCCGGTCGAGGCCGTACGGATGCCAAGCTGGCCGACCATGCCTTCCGCGTGCTTGCGCTCTGACAGCCTGGAAAGAAAGCCGAGCGCGCCGCTCAGCTGCTTCAAAATCGGCAAACTCAGATTATGGAGGACCGAAGAGCCGACCAGAATGCCTTCCTTGCGCCGCTCTTCCGGCACGAGCGCGATCCCGGCGCGGACGGCATCCGCCGGCGATGCGGCGCTCACCTTCTTGCCGGCGATCTTAACCTTGCCCCGGTCTGCCGGATCCGCTCCGAACAGCAGTCTCGACAGCTCCGTCTTGCCTGCGCCGACGAGGCCGACGACCGCGACGATCTCGCCGCGGCGAACGGTGAGGTTCACGCCCCGAACGCGATGACCGGCCGCGATGTCCTCGACCTCGAACAGCGTCTCGCCGATCGGTAAGGTCGCCTTCGGATATTCCTCCTCGAAGCTGCGGCCGAGCATCGCTCGAACGATATCGCCCGATTCCACCGCCGATGCCGGCTCGGACAGCACGACCTTGCCGTCGCGCATGACGGTGATCCGGTCGCTGACCTGCTTGACTTCGGGCAGCCGATGCGAAATAAATACGATGCCGATGCCTTGCTTTTTCAGCTCGTCCATGATGCCGAAGAGCCGGTCCGCTTCTTCAAGGCTAAGCGGGGCCGTAGGCTCGTCGAGAATGACGAATTTGGCCTCCTGCGCGAGGAGCCTGGCGATCAGCACGATCTGCTTTTCCGCCAGGGTAAGCTCGTCCGCCCTGCGCTTGACCGGAATACGCGATCCGATCCGGGCAAGCACCGCTTCCGCCTCCCGGCCGATGGCCGCCCAGTTCATCCACATCGGTCCCTTGCCTGCCGCGATCCGGTCTAGCATCATGTTTTCGGCCACGCTGAGATGCGGTACCAAGGACGTGTCGACCTCCTGGTAGACGCAGTGAATGCCTTCCGCCTTGGCGTCGGCCGGCGACGCAATCGACAGCTCGCGCTCTCCGATCCGGATCGTGCCGCCGTCAGCTTCGTATGCGCCGGACAATATTTTCATCAGCGTGCTTTTGCCGGCGCCGTTCGCGCCGAGCAGCGCATGCACTTCCCCCCGGGCGCAGCGTAAAGTCGACGCCGCCGAGCGCGCTGACGCCGGCGAACGATTTCGATATGTCTTTCATCGCGAGCGATAAGGCGTCGCTCATTTGCGCTCCTCCTTTCGGGATATCTCTCCGATCGCAATACAGGACGGCGCGGTCAGAATCCCGCGCCGTCCTCGTGTCTACCTTATTTTACTTGGCGCCGACGGATTGCTCAAGCGCCTTGAGGTAATCCGTGTTGCCCGTATCGCTCGCGCCCCATCCGTCCACGTATTGGGACAGATCGGCGGTCGTTACTTTCTTGTCCGTCGGCAGCGCGTCGCGGCTTACGTATACGGAGTCGAGCTGAACCGTCGGTGGCGTTTCGTCGCCGTGCAGCTTTTGGTACAGGTAACGGACTTGGACTTGACCGATCGATGCCGGATCGACGGCCGCGGAAGCTACCCACGGGCTCGTCGGATCTTGAATCAGCGCGAGGTCTTCGTCGCTCAGGTCGATGCCGTAAATCTTGATCTCGTCGCGGCCGGCTTGCTTGACTGCGTTGGCTGCGCCCTTGGCGAACTCGTCCCAAGCCGCCCAGATGGCGGTGATGCTGCCCTTTTCCGGATATTGCTTGAGGATCGCTTCGGTCTTCGTCTGCGCGTCGAGCTGCGCGCCGTCCGCGGTGCCGAATGCCGCGATTTCTTTAATGTCCGGGTTAGCGTCCAAAAATGCCTTGTAGGCGATCTGGCGGGACTCCATCGGCGGGAAGCCTGCAACCCAAATCTTGACGATGCTGCCCTTGCCGCCCGAATCCTTCGAGAGCGCGGCAAGCGTCTGCTCGGCCATCTTCTGGTCGTTCTGCGCGATGCTCGTGACGCCGGCGTTGGTCAGGCCCGAGTCGAATGCCACGACAGGGATGCCGGCCGCGATAGCCTTGTCCACGCCCGCGGTCAGCGCGCCTGCGTCGCCGTGGTCGAGCAGGATGCCGTCGTACTTCTGGGTAACGGCGGCGTCCAGGTTCGTCGCCATGACGTCGAGCTTGTTGTCGGAAGGAATGACGGTCAACTGGCCGCCGAACTTTTCGACTTGCTTTTTAACGCCGTCGACGTACTGGGCGGAAAACGTGCCCGTGTTCAGGCGCATGATCAGCGCGATCTTCTTGCCCTTAAGCGCATCTGCGTCTCCGCCGGCGTCGGATGCGGACGGCGACGCCGATTCGGATGCCGAAGCGGACGGAGATGCCGATGCCGAGCCGCCGGATGCGGCATTGTTGTTGTTTTTGTTGCCGCATGCGGCCAGGAGCAGAACAAGCGCCAACGTCAGCGCGAGCCAGGTCCCAAAACGAAATTGCTTTTTCACTAGAATGGCCTCCCTAATCTATTAAATCATTCTGTCAAATAATATATTCTTTATTACCAAGTATGTCAATTGGTTTTTGTGTTTATAGACCATCGGCTATCATACACAAGAATCTATTTTAGGCGAACGATGTCGATATAACAAGAATAAAATAAGAACCTGTCGCCCTCCTTCGTCCTCGCAACGCAAAAAACCCGCGAGCCTTTAACGGCGCGCGGGCTTTGCGTTTAAAGGATAATGGCGATGAGTCCGCCTGAGCCTTCGTTGATGATACGGCCGAGCGTTTCTTGCAGTTTGTAGCGGGCGTTGTCCGGCATCATGGCGATCTTGCCTTGAATGCCCTCCCGGACGATGGAGTGCAGCGAGCGCCCGAAGATGTCAGAATCCCAGATCTTGATCGGATCCTTCTCGAAGTCCTGCATGAGGTAGCGCACGAGCTCCTCGCTCTGCTTTTCCGTACCGATGATCGGCGCGAACTCCGATTCGACGTCGACGCGGATCAAATGGATCGAAGGCGCGGTCGCCTTAAGCCGGACGCCGAATCGCGAGCCCTGCCGGATGAGCTCCGGCTCGTCGAGCTGCATCTCCGCAAGCGTCGGCGCCGCGATGCCGTAGCCGGTCGTCTTCACCATTTCGAGCGCCTCGGCGAAGCGATCGTACTCCCGCTTGGCGTGGGAGAACTCCTGCATCAGCTGCAGCAAGTGGTCTTTGCCGCGGATTTCCGTACCGACGACCTCTTGCAAGATCCGGTCGTACAATTCGTCCGGCGCGTACAGGTCGATCTCGGCGACGCCTTGACCCATGTTGAGACCGCTGAGACCGGCGCGGTCGACGAAGTCGTATTCGAGGAACTGCGAGACGACGCGGTCGACGTCGCGCAGGCGACGAATGTCGCGGACGGTGTCGCGGACCGAATTTTCGTAGCTCGATCGCAGCCAGTGCTGCTCCTGCAGGACCATGACCCAGCTCGGCAGGTTGACGTTGACTTCGTGGACGGGGAATTCGTAGAGCACCTCGCGCAGTACGCCGAGCACCTCGTCCTCGCCCATCGACGCCACGCTCAGCGTGATGGCGGGTATATCGTATTTGGCGGCAAGCTCGGCGCGGAGCGCCTGCGCTTCATCGCTTTTCGGCCTCGTCGAGTTGACGATCAGCACGAACGGCTTGCCGACCTCCTTAAGCTCTGCAATGACGCGCTCCTCCGCCTCGACGTAGGAGCTGCGCGGGATTTCCGCAATCGTACCGTCGGTCGTTACGACGACGCCCAGGGTCGAATGCTCCTGGATCACCTTCCGCGTGCCGATTTCCGCCGCTTCCTGGAACGGAATCGCTTCCTCGAACCAAGGCGTGGTAATCATGCGAGGACCGTTTTCGTCCTCGTAGCCTTTGGCGCCCTCGACCGCGTAGCCGACGCAATCGACCAGCCGAACGTTGACCTCGAGGCCTTCGCTGACTTTGATCTGAACGGCGTTGTTCGGCACGAACTTGGGCTCCGTCGTCATGATCGTACGGCCCGCCGCGCTCTGCGGCAGTTCGTCGACCGCCCTGACGCGATCCGCTTCATGTGCGATGTTCGGCAGCACGACCGTTTCCACGAATCGCTTGATAAAGGTCGATTTGCCTGTCCGGACGGCGCCGACGACCCCGAGGTAGATGTCGCCGCCCGTACGTTCGGCGATATCTTTGAAAATATCCACTTTTTCCACTGAGATTCCCTCCCCTTCGTAATCGCGAAGCCTGCGGTTCCGTCAGCGCGACGGACTCGTACATGAACTTGGACTAGTATCATTGTATGTGCCATGCCGGCGAATATGACGAGCGGTCGTAATTTTTAAAGCGCCCCGCCCGCCTTTCGCTCATCCAAATGATCTTATGACAGGAACAGGGCGCCTATGTCCGGAGAAGCAACAAAAAAAACCGTTCCGCAAGCGGAACGGTTCGGCCGTTATGGCCATTTCGCTTATTTAAGAGAAGCCCGCGGTTCGCCGTCGACCAGCCGATAAATCGGCGATTTGACGGGAACGTAAAACGATTCGTCCGCCAGCAGCGCTCGCAAATCGTCCGCCTCGCTAGGCTTGGCTTGCGATTTTTCCAAAGCCTTGACGATATCGATGCCGTAATCGGCGTAGACGGCGCTGCCGGGATCGATCATGAGCTCGATCACCCGGCCGGTGTACATGCTGCGGATCGCCGGATCGTCGATGCCGAGCGCGTTGTAATCGACCCTGCGGAAGTCCGGATAGATCTCGTCCGCAACCGGCTGCTTCCCTTTATGCTTAAGCACGTAAGCGTTCACCTTCGACTGGACCGCGCCGATCGCCTGGTAGACGGCCAGATCCAGCAGCTTCACTTTGGGGTCTTTCTCTTCGTCGACGATGAGAAACTGGTTGGAGCCGCCGCTCTCGAACGCCTCCTTGGGAATGTCGGTCACATATCCCATCCGCTTCAGCTTGGCGAAGTCAAGACGGAATTTCTCGTATAACGGCGTCCCCTCCGAAGCATTTTCGATCGGCAAAAGCCCCGTGTCCTTGCGGTAGCTGTCGACCGCGGCCTGTACGGCGTTCACCGCTTCTTTGGCCGACACCTGATTCGAAGGCGTGTATTCGTCCGGGTACAAGCAGCCGGCCAGCGGCAGCAGCGCGAGCGCGACTGCGAACATCGCAGCTCGCTTAGCCGCCAGCCGGACGTTAATCATCCATTGCGTCCTGTTCAAATCCAAAAGCCCCCCCGTGTTCGCTTTCATTATCGGCTTTTCGTTTACCATAGATCGTCCGAGCGCTGCCGTTCAAGCTGCCTGCGAACGGCAGCCTTGAGCGGGTCCTCGGGAACCTCCACCCGAAGGGAGCGGCGGACCCGAGCCTGGCATGACAACCGGACGCCCTGTTCAAGCAGCGGACCGAGCTTGCGCCGCTCCGCCTCCGTCGGCAGCGTGAGCGCGTCCCCGTAAGCCGGAGGCACGTCCACCTTGCACATGAGGCAGCCGGCCACGCCGCCGCACCGCGTGCGCACCGGGGCCCTCGCCCTTCTGGACGCTTCGAGCAATGTCGTGCCGGACCTGACGCTCGCCACTTGCCCTTCCGGTCCGAACTCGACTTCGCAGCCGCCTTTATCGCCCATCGTCAGCGCCCTCCTCCGGCTCCGCGGCCGTTAGTCGCCGCAGCTCTCTCCTGATGTCGCCGGACAGCGACTGTCTCGCGGCTAGCCGCTGAAGCGCAGGCAAGTGCGTTTCCGGCTCCAGCCGGATCAGCCTGGCCGCTTCGAGCGCGCGGTCCCGGCGCTCGCGCAGCAGGTTAAAGATCAATTCATGTCCGAGCGGCATAAGACGGATCGGCCGGGCGCCGTCGTACGGCATCCAATCGTCCCCATGCGCATATAAAAAGGCGTCGACTTCGGTCCGGTAGCGGGAGCCTGGCACTTGAACCTCGAAATCCCCAACAAGCTCGATTGTCACGCCGCCGTACCGGTAATGGGACAGCAACGAACGGTAGCTTCCCGTCTCGTCCCATGCCGGACCGTCCGAGGCCCAACCGGCTGCTCGTTCATGAAGCGCGGCGGCCGCGGCGGCATCCGCATAAATGTCCAGATCTCTCGGCGCCGAAGCAAGCCGCGCTCCCCGAAGCGCGAGTCCGGCGCTGCCCCCGACCACCCAGCGCGCGTCGCAGTCCCCTGTCAACGCCGCAAAAGCGGACAGGGCGCGCAGAATGCTCTCGCCCGCTCCCGCTACTTCCATCGGCATGTCTTCAACTCCTTAGAAGTACGTCCGGTTGACGGCCGAGATCGTGCCGCCGGTCGTCTCGATTCGCGCCTGACAGCCGAGGCGATAGCCCGCATCCAGCTCTTCCGGCCCGAGACGGATCCATTCGGCGTCGGTCGACTCCTCCAGTTGCTCGCCGCCCTCCGTAATGAGACAGCGGCAGCGCGCGCATGTCCCTCTCGAGCAATTGAACTGCCAATCGACGCCCGCGCCAAGCGCAAGCTCCAGCAGCGTAGCGCCCACTCGCGGCTCGATACGCGCTTCGATCGTTCTACCTTTTAACGTCAGCATAGCAAATCCTCCGGCTTCGTTCTTCGTTGTCAGATGATCGATATAAGTCCGCAGACCATGCCCACGAGCAGCATGATGAAGGCGACGAAGGAGAGCGCGAAGCGCAGCGCGCCCTTGGTCTTCGCCCTGGCGAGCATGATCAGCACCGCCGACAGCACCATCAGTCCGATGCCGACGAACGACACCCACATTTTCATCATCGGATCCATTGCAAGATAACAGTCCCTTCCCTAACCCTGCAGCCTTATGTATAACGAGAACCACTCGCGCGAAGACACGAACGGCCGGTTTTCGATTCTATAAAACGGAACATATTATACCACATTCTTGGGGGACAATCGCGTTTCGCGCGCAAAAATGACGAAAACCGCCGTTGCTTCGCTCCGGCGGCCTTTCGCTATTATTTAAAAATCTTGATTCTTTCCTCCAGCGGCTTGAACGTTTTCTCCCCCGGCTGCGCGACCGGTTTGCCGAACGGCATTTGCGCGATCAGCGACCAGCTGTCTGGCAATCCCCAGGTCCGTTTGACTTCTTCGTCGACGAGCGGATTGTAGTGCTGCAGGGAGGCGCCGAAGCCTTCCGTCTCGAGGGCCGTCCACACGACGAACTGATGCATGCCCGAAGAATGCGCCGACCACTTCGGGAAGTTGTCTTTGTAGGAGGCGAATTGCTGCTGCAAGCCCTCGATAACGGTCTGATCCTCGAAAAAGAGCACGGTGCCGTATCCGGCGGCGAATGCATTCATCTTCTCCTGCGTCGCCTTGAACTGCTCGGGGTCGGCGACGATTTTGCGAAGCGTCTCCGTCGTAATGTTCCAAAATTTCTTGTGCTCCTGCTTCAGCAGCAGCACGATCCTGGCGCTCTGGGAGTTAAACGAAGACGGCGTGTGCTTGACCGCTTCCTTAATGATCTCCTCGATCCGCTCGTCCGGCACGACCGCTTCGTCGCTGATGCCGTAGAAGCTGCGACGCTGTCTGACGGCGGCCAGAAAGTGGTCGCGGACACTCGTATCCATCGTCATGGCAGTTTGTCTCCCCTTTTCGGCATTCGGTTTGAGTTGATACTGCTACAGGTTGCCCGATTGCGCGAAAACAATGAATGGGATGCTTCTCCAGCTTAAGTGCATGCGCGATCGAAGGCGCCGGGCATGCGAAAAAGCCCAGCTCCCATGCACCATGCAAGGGAGAGGGCTTTAGCGGGTCCGGCCTTATTTTTTGAGCATCATTTTCATGAGTCCTTCGAGATTGCCGATGTTCAATCCGCTTTTTTTGACGGCGCCCACGATCTCCTTGATCGTGTCTTCCGATACCGGCACGCCTGCCGTGCTCGAAACTTGCTTGATCAGCTGGCGGATTTGCGCTTCGTTTTGCAGGATGTCCGGGGACACCTTTTGCGCGATTTTTTTTGAGCGACGCTTCCGATACGGGCTTACCCGTCTTCTTGCTGACCGAATGAAGAACATCCTTGGACATCTTCTTGTCCATGCTTCCCCCTCCTCCGCAACTCATGCCTTGTATCCTATGAGGCACGGGGGGACGACGGTGTGGGCGGGCTTGAAGGCGGATAAGGCAGGTGCAAGCACGCTATGTACGGTTAAAAAGAACGGTCTCTTCGATCTCGTGCGTACGCACTCTTCCCATGAGCGCTTCTACGGCTTGCAGTGGAGGCTTCCCTTCAAAAAGCACCGCGTGAAGCTGCGCCGTGATCGGCATCTCCACGCCGTACTGGACCGCGAGCTTAGAAGCCGCCAGCGTCGTGCGGACGCCTTCGACGACCATACCGATCCGCTCTTGGACCTCTTCGTAGCCAAGTCCCTGGGCCAGCAGCTCGCCCGCGCGATAGTTCCGGCTGTGTCTGCTCGTGCACGTCGCGATCAAGTCGCCTACGCCTGCGAGACCCGCGAACGTCAGCATATGGGCGCCCATCGCGGACCCCAACCGGCCGATCTCGGCCAGGCCGCGGGTGACGAGCGCGGATTTGGCGTTGACGCCGAAGCCGAGACCGTCAGACAGACCCGCGCCGAGGCCGATGATGTTTTTGATCGCGCCGGCGGTCTCTGCGCCGATGTAGTCGGGGTTCGTATAGACGCGGAAATAGGCATCGTTGATAAATAAATCCTGGGCGGCTTCCGCCTGCTCCAGGTCGCTGGCGGCAACGACGACCGTCGTCGGCAATCTCAGGACGACTTCTTCGGCATGGCTGGGCCCGGACAACACGACGATCGAGCCTTCGGCGCGTCCCAGCTCTTCGGAGAGCACCTGAGACATCCGTTTTAAAGTGCCCGTCTCAAAGCCTTTGGTCGCATGTACGACGAGCGCGCCCGGCTTGAGATGCGGCACGGCCGCCTTCGCGACCTCGCGCATAGCGGAAGACGGCGCCACGAACACGACGGCGTCCGCTTCGCGAAGCGCCTCGGCCATGTCCGTCGTCGCGCGCAGCGACTTCGGCAGCTCGGCATCTTTCAGGTATTTGCGGTTCGTATGGGATTCGTTGATCTCTTCCGCTTGGGCGGCACCGCGCGTCCATACTTTGACTTGGTGACCGTTGTCCGCGAGCACGCAGGCCAGCGCCGTGCCCCAGCTGCCCGCTACCAGGACGGTAACTTGGCTAGATGCCATGCGAATCCTCCTTCTTCTTGGCGCCGATTTTGTTCTCGGTGCCGTTCATCAGCTTGACGATATTTTTGCGGTGACGTATGATCGCCAGCAGCGCTAATACGAGCGCCCCCCAAAAAACGGGGCCGATCTCGCCCGCCAAGCCGAGAATGATCGGTACGAGCGCGGCAAAAACCATCGATCCGAGCGATACGTATCGCGTAATAACGATGAGGATAATGGCTACGACGCCCGCGGCGACGACAGGCAGCGGCGCCAGGTAGATGAGTGCGCCGACTGTCGTCGCAATGCCTTTCCCGCCCTTGAAGCGGAAATAAAGCGGCCAGTTGTGCCCGGCGATCGAAGCCAGCCCGCAAGCGACGGCGAGCCAGGACCCCTGCTCCCCCGCGATCGCTTGGCCAAGAGCGACGGCAACGAGCCCCTTGGCGATGTCCAGCAGGAAAACGGCGATTGCCGGTCCTTTACCGAGAACGCGAAGCGTATTCGTCGCGCCGGCATTGCCGCTGCCGTGCTGGCGGATATCGATCTTGCGGAGCCAGCGGGCGAACAGGATGCTGAAGGAGACGGAGCCGAGCAAATAACTGACGACGACGGCGATGACGGCTGGCAGCAATTCGGTTCTCTCCTATTCCTGATCGGACTTGCGACGCGTGAAGAGGCGCAGCGGCGTGCCCTCGAAGTCGAACGCGGCCCGAATCTTGTTTTCCAAATAACGCTCGTACGAGAAGTGCATCAATTCCGGATCGTTCACGAAAATAAGAATCGTCGGCGGTTTGACGGACACTTGCGTCGCGTAGTTCACGCGCAGCCTGCGGCCTTTATCCGTCGGCGGCGGCGTAATCGCCACAGCGTCCGCGACGACGTCGTTCAGCAGATGCGTCGGCACGCGCATCGCGTGCTGCTCGGCGACGCGGTCGATGACGGGCAGCAGGCGGTGCAGCCTGGACTTCGTCAGCGCAGAAAGAAATACGATCGGCGCATAAGACATGAACAGGAAGTGATCGCGGATCGTATTGGTAAAGTGCTGCATCGTCTTGTCGTCCTTCTCGACGACGTCCCACTTGTTGACGACGAAGACGGAAGCCTTGCCCATCTCGTGCGCGTATCCCGCGATATGCTTGTCCTGCTCGATGATGCCTTCTTCGCCGTTGATGACGACGAGCACGACGTCCGCGCGCTCGATCGCTTTCATCGACCGCATGACGCTGTACTTCTCGGTCGTCTCGTACACCTTGCCCCGCTTGCGCATGCCGGCGGTGTCGATCAGGACGTAGCGCTGGTCGTCCTTTGCGAAAGGCGTATCGATCGCGTCGCGCGTCGTGCCCGCGATCTCGCTGACGATGACGCGCTCCTCGCCCAGGATGGCGTTCACGAGCGAGGACTTGCCGACGTTCGGGCGTCCGATAAGGGCGACCTTGATCACGTCGTCATCGTACTCCTGATCCTCGCCGGCAGGCAGGCGCTCCACGCAAGCCTCGAGCAGGTCGCCGATTCCGATGCCGTGCGAGCCTGAGAGCGCGATCGGATCGCCGAATCCCAGACTGTAAAATTCGTAAATGTCGTCCATGCGCTGAAGGTTGTCCACCTTGTTCACCGCAACGACGACCGGCTTGCCCGAACGGAACAAAATCTGGGCGACTTCTTCGTCCGCATTCGTGACGCCCGACTTGGCATCGGCCATGAACACAATGAGATCCGCCTCTTCGATCGCGAGCTCGGCCTGCATCCGGACAAGCCGAAGCATGCCGTCTTCTCCGTCGATCTCGATACCGCCGGTATCGATGACGCTGAAGCTGCGGCCGCTCCATTCTCCGGTGCCATAGATTCGGTCGCGCGTAATGCCCGGCTTATCTTCGACGATGGCCAGGCGGTCACCGATTATGCGATTAAAAATCGTCGACTTCCCTACGTTGGGACGTCCTACGATGGCAATGACAGGTCTTGCCATGCTTTCACTCCTTAAGGGATTCCTCTGAATCATACAAAGAGTATCATAACAAAAATACCCCGGCTTGGCTAACGGTACCTCGGCATGCGCGCACCGGCGCGATTGCTAATGCCGGTCGACAATCATAAACAGGCCGTCCTTCAATTTATGGGCGGCGCAGTCCAGTATTTTTTCCAGCATATTCGTCAAGTTTTGCAGCTCCTCCTCCGACTTTGCGATCAAGGCGGCTGAACCTTCGGATATATTGGTCGGATCCGTCGTCACGAGCATGACGATTTTAGCCATGGGCGGGTTCTCCCTTCGTCTTGTTGGCTTTCGTCGGTCTGCGGACCGCCGATTCGAGCAGCGGGACGTCGCGCATCGCTTTGAGCGCCTTCTCCATCCCATGTTCCCTAGGCAGCAGCAGCACGCCAAGCGCTCCGGTATCCAAATCGAGCTTCGCAATCGGCAAAAGCGACGGTTCTCCGTCATCCCGATAAACGCCGAGTCTTGTCGACAAATCGTGCAGGATCGCCTGCCTAAGACCCAGGTTAGAAAGCGTTACTTTCGCATCATCGCTCACGGGCGTGAGGATAAAACCGATCGCCAGTTTGCGGATGATTTCAAGGTCCGATTCGAGCCCGACATTCATCATATAGACGGTTCCGACCGTAACGCTTGCGTTTTCAGCCTTCACCGGCGCAAATGAAACAAGCGCGATATCCTTGATCGTTTTCCCTTTCATGAACCGCAGGACGATCGCGATGCATACGATACCAAGCAGCACGCCCCAGATCCAGCCGAATATCGTTGCCGCAAAGCTCACCAAAAGCGCAGTCGCTATCGACAAATAGTTTCGCCCTTCGAAAACGACGGCAATGCCTTCAATATAGGTCGCGCCGCGCGGGACGAGCTCCTGATGATCGATTGCGGTCAGCGTCCCTCTCTCCATGTTGCGCACTTCCCTGAATTGCTGCGCCGCGAGCGACAAAAACGTGATCGCCGTATAGTCCTTGCTCATCAGCGCGGGAACGGCAACCGCCCCTAAAGCGCCGGCGATGAGCCCGAGCGCTAGATGTATGATTTTTCCGTGCGGATAGGCGGGATACTGTCTGTAATCGCTGCGCAGCATGACGACCCGTGCCAAAAAACCGAATAACGTACCCAGCGTCACGCCGATCAGCTCGTGATGGCCGGCCAGCCACTTTGCCGTAATCATGACCTTCTCCTCCTCTAGCCGGATTCCTTTCCATTCCTTAGTATGCGCAGCTTAAACGTGCGCAAAAGGATTATTTTCGAGACGCAAAAAAGGCGCTGCAGAAAAGCTTCTGCAGCGCCTGTCACCTATTTGGTTAGAACTTACTTGAACTTGCTCAGCTTGTCGCCGAACTTCTCGGCAAGCGTGAAGCTCATGCTTTCCGGAGCCGGGATGTTCGCTTCCTCGCGTCTGCCTCTTGGTTCGCGCGGCGCACGCTCGGGTTGAGCAGGCGCTTCTTCGGTCTCCTTGATGGAGAGCGACACGCGCTTCTCGGCCGGATTGAAGTCCAGAATTTTCGCTTGAACTTCTTGGCCTTCCTTCAGTACTTCGTGCGGCGTAGCGACGTGGCGGTGCGCGATCTGGGAGATGTGCACGAGGCCTTCGACGCCAGGCGCGATCTCGACGAAAGCGCCGAAGCTCACGAGACGCTTCACGACGCCGGTGACGACATCGCCGGTGTTGAACTTGCCGTTGACCGATTCCCACGGACCCGGCTGTGCTGCCTTGATGCTCAGCTTGATCTTGCCGATCGACGTGTCGACGCTCAGCACCTTCACGTTAACCTTTTGGCCTTCGGAGACGACGTCGGCCGGATGCGCCACGTGGTTCCAGGCGATCTCTGAAACGTGAACCAGTCCGTCTACGCCGCCGATGTCGACGAACGCGCCGAACGGAGTCAGGCGTTGAACCGTGCCCTCGAGCACTTGACCCGGTTGCAGGGATGCCATAACCGATTGCTTTTGCGCTTCGTATTCGGCTTCGAGCACTTCCTTGGCCGACAGAATCACTTTGTTGTTTTCGCGGTCGATTTCTTTCACTTTAACGCGAAGCGTGCGACCCTTGTAATCGGAGAAATCTTCGACGAAGGTGCGCGCGACCATCGAAGCGGGGATAAAGCCGCGAACGCCTACGTCAGCGACCAGGCCGCCTTTGACGACGTCGGCAACCGTAACTTCGAACGCTTCGCCGTTATCGAATTTGCTTTGGAGATCATCCCATGCCTTCGCGCCGTCGATTTGACGCTTAGAGAGGACGAGGCTTGCCTTTTCGTCGTTGATGCTGACGACCTTCGCTTCTACTTCCTGGCCGATCTGAACGGCGTCGGAGGCATTCTCCAGGTTGACGTTGGAGAGCTCGCGAAGCGGGATGACACCGTCGTATTTATATCCAAGGCTTACGTAAGCTTGGTTGTCTTCGATTTTAACGATGGTTCCCTTCACGGTATCGCCCTTTTTCAGCGATACGACGTTCTCCAGCTCGTCTTGCGTTACCGTCTCTGCGGCATTTTCGGCAGCGACAGGCTCCTGCGCGGCGGATTCCTGGACATTGATTTCTTCAGACATGGAAATAACCTCCTCAGTTCTACCACAACTTTATTTAAACCCGCGACGCGGGGTTTAAATCACTTAAGTATAAAAATAGGACGAACGACCGTAGTATGCTCCGGAAGAATTAAATTATTGCGCGGGCTTGCCGGTGTTCAGCATTTCCTTGATCCTCGACATCAGCAGCTCGGTAGCGGCTTCTTGGGCTTCCGGCGAACCGTCGCCCGCAAGCTTCTCCATGTCGAGCGGCGCCCCGTATACGGCTTTCATCTTCGTAAAGGGACGATAGCTACCGACAAGCGCTACCGGCACGACAGCCGAACCGGCGCGAAGCGCCATGCTCATCGCGCCCCGCTTGCCCATGAGACCGACGTCCTTGCGCGTTCCTTCGGGGAAAATCCCCATCACCTTGCCTTCGCGCAGTATGCCGATTGCCGTACGGATCGCCTCTTTGCTGACGCCGCCTCGCTTTACCGGAAAAGCGCCAAGGTTCGTAATCAGCGCGCCGAAGCCGGGAATATTGAACAGCTCCGCCTTCGCCATATAGTGCACCTTGCGTTCGACGCCGATTCCGAGCGCGATCGGATCGAGAAGGCTCGTATGGTTGCTGGCCAGGATCACGCCGCCCTCCGCGGGGATTCGCCCCGCACCTATGGCTTCAAAGCGGTACAATAGCTTGAACAGGACTCTGAGCAGCAATCTCGCAAATCGGTAAAGCATCGGTCAATTCTCCCTTGCGGCGATCGCCTGCGCGGCCGCAAGGCCGAACGATACGATCTCGTCCACGATCTCGGCGATCGAGCGCCCCGTCGAATCGATCAGCCTGGCGTCCGCGGCCTGGCGCAACGGCGCGATATCGCGTTCGCTGTCCATCCGGTCGCGCAAAGCGATCTCTTTTTCGAGCTGATCGAGCGTAACGCCGGGCTTTTCCCCGAGCTCCAAAAATCTGCGCGTCGCGCGCTCCCGGGGCGAAGCGGTCAAGAAAACCTTGAGCTCAGCGTCGGGAAGAACGTGCGTACCGATGTCGCGGCCGTCCATGACGACGCCCTTGGCGGCAGCCATCAAGCGCTGAAGCTCGGACATGCGGGACCGGACGGCGGCATTCGCGGAAACCGCCGAGACGGCAGCCGTCACCTCGCGCGTGCGAATCAAGCCAGTGACGTCCTTGCCGTCAGCCAATACGATCTGGCCCCCCTTCGCCGGGCAGCAGCGAGATGTCCAGTCCCGACGCGAGCGATGCCAGGCCGTCCTCGTCGTCCAACCGAAGCCCGCGAGACTGCGCGACGAAGGTGACGGCGCGGTACATAGCGCCCGTGTCTACGTAAACGTATTGAAGCTCGCTGGCGACCAATCTGGCGACCGTGCTCTTGCCCGCTCCGGCCGGTCCGTCGATCGCAATGTTGATGCGGTGCGGATAACGTTCATTCATGAAGTAGCAACAAGCCTCCTAGAGCGCACAAACATTGATGCATCCGGTCGAATAGACAGGAGGTCCATCGGCCTGCGGCAAGGCGGAGACGGAGCTGTTCGGCAACGCCTGCTTAAGCATAAAACTAGCCGGCGACCGCCTGCGCACGAATGAACAAATTATACCACAGCATATATTCAGATGCAAAAAAGCAAGCCGAATAGACACGGGTCTATCCGGCTTCGTAGGGTATTCCTTCGGCGCGTTCGCCGGGGACGATCAGCGTCCTGATCTCGGGCACGCGCAGCAGCAGCTGCGTGATTACGAGCAAGATTGCGCCGACCAAAACCGCCGCGCGCAGGTATCCGTCGATGCGCTCCGCCGCCCTTCCGCGATCCGAACGCCTGCGGTCTCCTTCGCCGTTCATGCCGCCACTGCCCTTCTAAGCCTAATCTTTTCTACGCTCGAGCTGCTTTTCGAAGCAATAGCGGATGATCTTCTGCTGATCGGTATCCTGGATGTCCTGGAACCTCATCATGACCAGATGGTGGTGCGGCTCGACGGGCACGATCCGGACGATCTCGGCTTCGAATTGCGCATGCGAGACGGCGCCCGATTTATAGCTCAACAGCAGCCAGCAGCTTGCTTTCATGTTCGGCGTAATCGGCCACTTGCGGTCGCATCTGAATGATACGCCGCCGCCGCCGACATCGTCGGTCAGCGCCGTAAAACGCAGCTTTTCGCCGAGCCGGACGGCTATCTCGAGCTGCGCCTCGACGCGAAGGAAGCTTCTGCGCTGCTCCCTGGTGATCTGATCCGGATCGGGCTTCGGAATGACCAGCTGGCTGATGCCTTCCCTGCGTATCGAATGGACGTGGGCGCCGAACTGATGCTTGACGCCCTCGGACGTAAAGTATGTAAGCTTGAGTTCGTCCCCGGGCTGGGTCCGATGCAGCCTGCGCGTCTGCTCGTCTATCGGGATATCCACGTACAAAAACCGATCGTCCGCGTCCGTGACCCGCGATCTGAGCATGCCTGGCGGCCCATCGTCATTCGTCGCCGCATGGGGCTGAATGTAGAGCATTTGACCTATCTTGGGAAGCACGCTGCACCTCCATGCGACTGCTGTATAATGTCGGATTCATGCGAACATCGTTCTAAAGTTCGTATTATCCTTTGCATTATAGCACGATCGCTTGTCCGGCGGCAGATGCCAAGCGGTCAAAATATTCAAATCCGCCGGACCGATTATCGGCCCGGCGCATTCAACCGAGGAGGCTACAAAATCGCTCTAGCCGAATCCGGGATCTGCTCGACCTTTTCTTCGATGCCCGTCTCCGCGTTAACGTAAATGCGATATTGCGCCCCGTTGATCTTGCCTGTGTATTCGTGGCACAACACTTCCTTGTCTTCGTCGTTCTCGATGACGGCCAGATGATGGCCGGTCACTTGAAGTTTCGGATGAAGCACCGACTTGGCTTTGACTTCGTCGACGGACGCTTTTCCGACGGCGAGGCCGGCCTCGCGATAGACATGGTCGGCCGCTTGCAGGCCGACGGCCTCCCCGTTGTCCAGCGCGATCCGCACGGTCACTTTGTCGGGATAGATCAGCACGCCGTTTTTCTCGGCTACGAAGGTGAATACCGCGACGTGATCGTATTCGTCGTACGTGACAGGCGCCATGGAAGGATAGCCCTTCTCTTTTAAAAATTGGATCGCCTTCTGTTTGGCGGCTGCGACGTTTAAACTCCGGGTCTTGACGACGCGCGGGTTCATGAACCACAGCAGCTTTCCGCCCTTTGCCGCAAAGTCCATGACGATCCGCGGCTTCCCGGCTTCCTTGGAGGCGTCCTTATTCCCGCTTACGGTGGCCGTATAGGTCGGATGATCGGTTTTGGTTCCGTTTTCGGAGATCATGATCTCCCGTCCTGAATCCAGAGAAGCGATGCCTAGGAATTCGCTTGCGTTTCGGCGAGCCTCCTCCGGGGAGATCTTCGGCCCCATGGCATTGCCGTGCGCGCGCTGAAGATGCTGGGAGGCGGATGAAGGTCCCCAGTCGTTTTCCGGGTAGGAGGACACCTTTTTGTCGACGGTCTTGAAGCCGTCGATAATGGAATTGTCGGCCGTTTGGTCGGCGCTCGCGATCGCGACTTCGACATCCATCCACCGCAGATGATCGGACAGCACCGCATCCTGAACTTTGCCAAGCTCCTTGTTGATGTCGGCCGCTTTGGCGTAAAGGGACTGCATCGTTTGCGTCTCTTTGTCGGACAACGGCTCCTTCGTAAGGTCACGGACCGACGTCCGGTAAGCAAAATCGGAGATGCGGGTCAAAAAAGTTTTCCGCCTGATTAAACGGCAGCAATGTAAGCGGAAGTTGGTTCACTTCGTTTTGTGCCTGGCTCGTAAGACGCCATACGTTGACCAAGCCTTTGCGCTGCATGCGATAAGAAGCGCTGTTAACCGCCAGCGTCTTGCCCAGCTGATCCTGCAAACTGCCCATATGGTTCGTCAAATCGTGAAAAGCCCGCTGATATTGGTTTTCCGCCTTGATCAGCACCGCGTTTTTCTCTTGATGCTCCTGGTATCCCCAAAAAACGGCGCCCGCGAACAGCAGCGCGCAAAGCGGAAACATTACTGCGCTCAAGCGTTTGTACATAAAAAAACGGCCCCTTTCATTCCCAGACTACGGATTGCCGTTAGTGTGGGTATGAGGAGCCGCCTTTATGCATGGTTTTCTTCGATGTCGAATCGGTCCGCGTTGCCGCAAACGCACTGCCTGAACCCGGTGTCGACCTTTCCGCGTTCCCGCTTGCCCCGCAAAATGAACTTTTCCCCGCAGGACTTGCATCTGATCGTCACTTTGACGCGCACGCTATTCAATGTTTCCCCTCGCTCCCGGAACTGTTAATACCATTATGTCCAAATTCCGGGGCCTTAACCGCCTTCTTCGCGATGCATGAGCCTAAAAGGCGAGACGTCGTTTGCGCTTTGGACGTACCGGATGCCGCGGAACCAAAGCAGGAGCATGAACGGCACGATGATCCACATCCACGTCCTGGGCAGCGACTGCATCAAGAAGTCGTAAATGCCGTGCCAAGCGATCGGCAGCACGAACGCCATCGACTGGAACAAGCGGGCTTGATTGCCCTTGGAGAACTTCGCTTTGCCCATGAAGTACCCCATCACGACGCCGAACAGCGCGTGTCCGGAAACCGGCAGCAGCGCGCGGACGAGCAGCGAGCCGAAGGTGGCGGGCTCGGCGAACGCGTACATCACGTTTTCGATCGTAGCGAACCCAGAGAGACCGCAGTCGCGTACACGATTCCGTCGTACGGTTCGTCGAACTCGGTATGGTTGAAGACGATATGATAAAGAACGAACCATTTGAAAAACTCTTCGACGCCGGCGGAGATGACGAAAGAGAACGCAAAGGGCGATTCGCCGAGCCAGATCATGAGTCCCCGCTGCACGATCATGATCGGCAGCACGATCAGCGCCCCGGTCACGAACATTTTGGACACCATCGACAGCGGCTCCGTATCGTACCGGTCCTTCCAGTAAAAATAGGCGAGCAAAGCGAGGCCGGGCGCGATAGCCGCAGCCAGCACGGAGAAGATCAGCACGGCGAATCCCCTCCTTTCCTTCTGGTATCATAAGCGCAAAAAAAGGACAGCCGCATTAAAAACGATCGCCGTTTTTATGCAGCATGTCCGTCTGGGAGCGCCGATTCAGGCGAAATGCTCCGTCAGCACTTGCACGGCATGGGCCGGGATTACCAACTGACCGTATTCTTCAAGCACGGCCGGCGTCACGGAGGTCGCGTCGCCGTATTCCGCGAGAATCGCGATTAGCGCGTTATCGTTCGCGTTTTCGCCGGTGGACGGATCGAAGCACAAAATCCAATGGTTCTGGTATTTGTACATCCTACCCTCGTCCGTGATCTGGGACTTCAGCATCTTGGCGGCGCCGATCGCGTCCTCGATGTCCCGGAACCGATATATGATGGCTTCGCTCTGTTCAAGCGTGACTTCCATTTCGTACACTTCTTCGTCGAGCTCTTCCTCGGCGCCCGCCTCGGAATCCCTCTCCATTTTGCCCCTCGTGACGATGACGACCATGCCTTGCGCGGGCATCGCGAACACCTCGACGGCCAGCGGCCCGGAAGCGTCGAAGCCCAGCTCGCTGTATGCCTGATCCATCATTTCGCTGAAGAGCTCGTGAACCTTCGGAATTTCCCGCCACATGTCTTCCTTCTGGATCCCGCGTTCCGACAGATCGTCAAAGGTAAGGAAAATCCTAATCTTGTCTTGGCTAAGCCGCTCCATCCTCATGACAGGATCCTCCCTTCTGCACACGATGGGTGATAACAGCGTATGACGCGGCAGGCGATACGTGTGTATTTTGTGCTTTAACATATGTTATCACTTCTACCCTTGAAATGCACTAGCCAAAACCCACAATTTTAAGTATAGAATGAACCGCTGCCGCGACTCTTTCGGGCCGAGTGCATGTCTGGCATAAAAAAAACGGCGTCTGGCGCCTCCCTTCCGGGAACACGCCGCGACGCCGCCGCGGGCGATTCAAATCCGGTGCTGCCCGCTCTCCGCGAGAATTTCGTTAACGTCTTCGCGGACGCCGGGATCCTTGGAGACGATGCTCGCGATCTCTCCGAGGCTGTCCGCGCCGGTTTTTCTAGACGCCGTTTGCTTGAAGCTCTCGCTCGCGTGTTCGCCTCTGCGTTCGGCATGGTCCGAACCGGAGCGCATGTCGAACATTTTGCCGAGCGCGCCCTCCTTCATGCCGAAGGAGCGGTTTTTAAGCTCGCGGCCGAGCATGCCGGCCGCGACGGACCACTTCGGACTGCGGCGAATCGCGACTGTCAGCGCCGCGCCCACGATGCCGCCTATGACGAACGTAGCCATCTTCATGCTATCGCCTCCTCTTCACGATTTTTGACAGCTGTTAAGCCTAATGCGGATCCACGCTTAGTTTGGCCTCTGCGAACCGCGTCATCCCGCTTAAATTCAGGAAGAAGATTGGACGCCTCGGGCGGCGGGTATGGTACAATCGTTAGAAGCTCCAGCTCAGCCGAAAGGAAGTCATGTACATGCCGAAAACCGCCAAAGGCTGGTACGCCGTCGGCGTGCTGGCCGTCGCCCTGTCCGCATGCGGGGGCAACGGGGACGGGAAGGCATCGCCTTCCGCCGCCATCCCGACCGCTACGTCAACGCCGGCACCTACTTTGGAATCGTCCTCCACAGCGCCTGCTGCCGAAGCATCTCCATCAGCATCTCCGACGCCGTCGCCCACGCCGACGCCGACCGCGCCGGCAGTGCCGCAGTCCGCCGAGAAGACTTACAAAATGAACAAAAACTACGACATCGTGCCGATCGACAAATCCGCGAACAGTGCAAAAGTCGTGCTTCTGACTTTCGACGACGGTCCGAAGGACGAAAAAACGCTGAAGCCGATTCTCGATACGTTGGATAAGCATCATGCCAAAGCGATCTTCTTCGTCAATGGCTACCGCGTCAAGGCGCATCCGGAGCTGCTTAAAGAGATCGACCGGCGGGGCCAAACGATCGGCAACCATTCTTACGAGCATATCCAGCTCGGCAAGGAAAACGCCGAATCGATCAAGGCGCAGATCGGGAAGGTCCAGGATATCGTCGAAGCGACGGTCGGCAAGCGCCCCGTGTTCTTCCGGCCGCCCAACGCCTCTGCGAACGACGACGTGCACAAGATCGCGGCCGACAACGGACTTTTGTTCATGACGTGGTCCAACGGTTCCTTGGACTGGACAATGTCCGGTACGAAAATCAAAGACAAAACGAAGGCCATCGTCGACAACGTGACGGAGCAGCTTCATGCGGGCAGCAACATTTTAATGCACGAGCTGTCCTGGACGGCAGCCGCGTTGGACCAGTTGCTGACGACGTTGGAAGGCAAAGGATATTCGTTTGTCGATCCTTCGGCCATCGAGACCGGCTTTTAAACAAAAAAAGCGACGCTTTCCGTTTCGCTGGGCGAACCGGAGGCGTCGCTTTGATTTTACACCGTCGAATAATGCTCGTATCCCCACCAGAGCAAAAAGCCGACGAGCCCCGAAAACAAAGCGAGCAGCAAGCGGTAAAACCATTTGCTGTAGCTTTTGCGGGCCGAAGGATGCACGACCGCCCTGGGCGGCATGCCGGTTTCGGGCAATCCCGAAGCGGCCGCCGCTTCCGCAATCGCGAGCTCCAGCTGTTCGATCGACAGCGGTTCGTGATCGGCGGCTTCCTTCTCGTCCGGCGACAACGCGTGCCGCTTGGCTTCTACGTATTTATCCCATGCTGTCGGACGACGCTCCTCGCTCATTACTCCTCTTCCCTCCGGTACCTGATGATGATCCCCATCGTGAGATCGACTAAAAAGTGAGTAAATATTGGCGCCCAGATAGTCCCCGTGTACGCAAGAAGCCATCCGAGACCGTAGCTGATAGCGAATACCATGCCCGTCGGAATCCAGTGACGCAGGTATCTGACATGGATGGCGGCGAAAAGGATGCTCGTCCAATAAGGTCCGAACGCATGCTGGATCGCGCCGCGGAACAACAATTCTTCGCAAATGCTGACCACCGCGCACAGCAAGGCGATGTGCCACAGCGGCCGTTTGCGGAAAATCCGCTCGTTGACGCCGCCGTCGTCCTTCGCCTCGTCCGGGATCCATCTGGATATGCCGACGTCGAACGCGACGACAAGCACGGCCAAACCGGCCGCCCAATAGAGAATCGACGGCGAACCTTGAAAGCGGAATATTTCCAATATATTCTGCCCCTGAAAAAACGCCCAGGCCAATCCGATAATGAAAGTAAGCGCCTGCGTGGCGTACAAGTTGATGAGCAGCATGTTGTCGCTGAGCTCGTCTACGGTCACTTTTCTTAGTTTTATGTTTTTAATGTCGAATTTAGGCATGTTACCTCGTCTGATGTAAATTTTTGTTATGTACGTATGCTAATTATTTCCTTATACTTAAACTAATCATGTCGATCTACACGAGGAGTCTTAAATGGAAAAACGTCTCTCACGAACGGACCTGATCTTCGCCCTGGGCTTTTTGTTTTTTTTTGATCGTCGCGATCGCCGCCTTCTTCAGCGGCGTCAAAGTCGGCACCGACCGTACGGAAGCGCTCTACGCGAAGCCTGCCGGCGCCCAGGCGCCCAAAGCGGCCGAATCTCCCAATGCGTATTCCCAGCAGGATCTCGTATCCTTCTATCATAACGTATTTCAGCCGCATCGGGAATGGATGGCCGAATGGTCCGCGGCCCGCACGCGCTGGCAATCGGACGATACGGTCGATCGCGCTTCCTCGCTGAAGGAGCTGGCCAAGCTGGCGGCAAGCAAGTATAACGAGTCCAAAGTGACGACGGTATCGAGCCTGACGCCAGGTCTCATGAACGCGCAAAACAATTATTTGAAGAGCCTGAAGCTGTACGAGAGCAGCTTCGGACAGCTCGCGGCGCATGCCAACGAAGGTTCGGCCGCAGACGCGCTCGCGCGCGTCTCCAAAGACGCTTACTTTACCGAGGCGGTGCGGCTCGGACTGCTCGCGCAAAGCCAATACTACGACTCGATGCTCAAGTGGGGCGCCACGGTCAATTTGTCCTTGCCCGACGCTTACGAGCTGCCGAACGTACTTGCGAATACGGAATGGTCCAAGCTCCCGCTGCTGGTCAAAAACACGGTGGCCGCGCAGTACATGTTCATGAACCGGGCCCAATACGATTACCTGCCGCAGGATCTGACCGCGAGGATCGACCAATTCATCAATTCGGGCCAAGCCGCCAAGATGAAGCAAAAAACGATCCGTTCGATCGTCGACATGCTGAACAGCACGGATGCGATTCGCAGCGGGGACTATTTATCCCTCAAATCTAGGTATTACGCCAAGGAGCTCGTGCCGCTGCTGCCCTTCTTCTCTTCGGACACGTAATATTACGTCAAATGGGCAGCGATTGTTCCACATTTTCCATTGCATTTTCAAGTCGCGTTGCTTTACAATAAGAATCGCCGCTTTTACGAGATCACCCTCAAAACGCTGTTGGTCCGGTAGGGCCGCGGGGGGTTTTAGGGTGTTTTCTATATATTCATCACTTCGTAGTACAGGGGGGATTACTATGTTTAAAGTGTTGGTATCGGATCCGATCAGCGATCTCGGCATCTCGCTCCTCGTCGAGGCAAGCGACATTTCCATCGATAAGAAAACCGGTCTGTCCGAGGACGAACTCGTCGCCATCATCGGCGAATACGACGCGCTGCTCGTGCGCAGCCAGACGCGCGTCACCGAACGGATCATGACCGCCGGCAAATCGCTTAAGGTCATTGGCCGCGCCGGCGTCGGCGTGGACAATATCGACCTCGACGCCGCCACCAAGCGCGGCATCGTCGTCATCAACGCGCCGGACGGCAACACGATCACGACCTGCGAGCATACGTTCGCGATGATGATGGCGCTCGCCCGCCACATCCCGCAAGCGTACGCCAAGACGATCGGCGGCGAATGGGACCGCAAATCGTTCGTCGGCGTCGAGCTTCGCAACAAGACGCTGGGCGTGCTCGGCATGGGCCGGATCGGCAGCGAGGTTGCCGCACGCGCCAAGGCGTTCGGCATGAAAGTGCTCGGCTACGATCCTTTCCTGACCGAAGAACGCGCAGACAAGCTGGGCGTGACGCTGGCCACCGTCGACGAGGTCGTACGCGGAGCCGACTTCATCACCGTCCATACCCCGTTGACGCCCGAGACTCGCCATATGATCGGCAAAGCGCAGTTCGAGGTTATTAAGCCGGGCGTACGGATCGTCAACTGCGCTCGCGGCGGCATCATCGACGAACAAGCGCTGATCGAAGCCATCGATGCGGGACGCGTCGCAGGCGCTGCCTTCGACGTATTCGAGGAAGAGCCGCCTGCCGCCGACCATCCGTTCCTGAAGCACCCCAAGGTCATCGTCACCCCCCCATCTTGGCGCTTCTACGGTCGAGGCGCAAGAAAACGTCGCGATCGATGTTTCCGAGCAGCTGCTGCATATTTTGAGGAACGAGCCGTACAAAAACGCCGTCAACATGCCCCCCTGTACCCGGCGACTTGCTTGCGAAGCTCGAGCCGTACTTCACGCTCGCCCGCAAGCTCGGAAGCTTCGCCGCGCAAATCACCGATGGGCCTGTCAAGGAGATCAATGTCTCTTATGCAGGCGAACTGGCCGACGTCGACACGCAGCCATTGACGCGTCAAGTCGTACAAGGCGTGCTCGCGCATCACCTTGGCTCCGATCAAGTGAATGCCGTCAACGCCATGCACTTGGCCAAGATGCGCGAAGTCAACATCGTCACCACCAAGTCCCAGGCAGCCAAAGGCTTCACCAACCTGGTGACGGTCACGCTAAAAACCGGCCGCGAGGAACGCTCCGCCGCTGGCGCGCTGCTTAACGGCTTCGGTCCGCGCATCACGCAAATCGACAAGTATCCGGTCGACGTCGAGTCGCAAGGTCATCTGGTGCTGATCTCCCACCACGACAAGCCCGGTATTATCGGCCGCGTCGGCACGCTGCTCGGCACGAACGACGTCAATATCGCGACGATGCAGGTCGGCCGCAAAATCGTCGGCGGCGCCGCGATCATGGTGCTCGGCGTCGACAAAGCCGTTCCGAAGGAAGTGCTGTCGCAGCTCGAAGAACTGCCGGACCTCAACTCGGCGAAGGAAATTCAGCTCATCTAACCGAAAAAAAGACCGTCGAGGCTATATTAACAGCCTCGGCGGTCTTTCGCTTCAGACGGTAAACGAGAACGTCTTTTCGATCGGTTCTATTTTGAATGGCTTGGCGTACGCGTTAAAATGAAACGTAACGCCGGTCAGATCGTCCGGCAATGCAGGGCTGACGATATATTCCTGAAAAAGGTGGCTGCCTGAACTGCCGCCGTCGGACCTCCTGCAGTCATAGTCTGCGCCGACTTTAAGCTCGTAGAAGGTGCGAATATGCATTTCCAAGGACGGTGAAGCCTCGCTTGCATCGATATGCAGGGTAACCGCGCTCGCATTGACGTACTGTCGAACGGAAGCCAAGGTATATAACTCCCCGCCAAGTTCCTGCGACAACAGGACCGGAATAAATTTCCTGAACCCCTCCGGCTCGACGACAGGCCTGAATACCGATTCGTTCATCAGCAATCCGAACAACGATTTGAGAAAATCCTCGTACAGTCCAAATTCGCGCGAACGTTGTTCGATCCATTCCAGCGGCGGGAATCCGGCATGGTCCCCCCGATATTTCCTTGCGGTCCTTCAGAAGCCGGCATAACTGCTCATCGATCTCTTTGATGCGCTCGTCATAATAATCCGTAGGGCGCTCGAATGGCATTCGTTTCATGCATCCATCGTCTCCCGAAGCTTGGATTTGAAATTTACCGCGCGATGTCGATCGATCTGCCCTAAGTTCGTCTCTCTCGGCGCTATTCCCCTGCCGGAAGCAGCAGCTTGAACTCAGTCCCTTCTCCAAACGCGCTCGACACCCGGATCGTGCCTTCGTGCGCCTCGACCAAATTGCGGACGATCGCCAGGCCCAGTCCAGTCCCGACCTTGGAGTCGCGCTTGCGTGCCTTGTCCGCCTTATAAAAGCGCTCGAAGATGTAAGGAAGGTCCTCTGTTGGGATGCCCTCGCCTTCGTCCTTGACGACGATCTCGATTTGTCTTGCGCCTTTGTCGCCGAACTTGGTGCACGCGCCCAAAGTGACGGAAGCGCCGGACGCCGTGTGGCGCAGCGCATTGTCAAGCAGATTGGTGAGCACCTGCTCGAGCCGATCGGGATCGGCGCGCCGGAGAAGCAGGCCGCTTTCCTCGCCCGAACGAATGAGCTCGATGCCACGTTCCTTCGCCAGCGCCGAAAATTTCCGATGGACGCGCTGCAGCAGGGCGTTCACGTCGACCTCCTGCATCATCATGTCCAGATAGCCGGCCTCGAGGCGGGCAAGGTCGAGCAGATCCTTCACGAGCCTGCCCATACGCAGCGATTCGTCGTGAATGACCTGCACCAATTCGCGCCGCTCTTCTGGCGTCTGAGCGATATCGTCGAGCAACGCCTCGCTATATCCTTGCACCATCGCGACGGGCGTACGGATCTCGTGCGACACGTTCGCGACGAAGTCCTTGCGCATCTTGTCTACCCTGAACTCCTCGGTCACGTCGCGCAGCACCGCGACCGCACCGCCGCCGCTGCCTTCGCCGGACGCAACCGGCGTCATGACGACCGACCATACGCCGCTCTGCACGTGGATCTTGCCGGTGTGCGTCGTGCCTTTGGAAATGAGCGTATTATAAATGTCGCGGAGCGGATCCGGCACCGTGACCCGCTCGTCCGCTTCTCCCTCGTCTTCCCATTTGAGGCCGCGCCAAATTTCGAGCAGATGCTGCCCCTCCGGATTCGTCAGCTTTACCCTGCCGTTCGCGTCGAACAGCAGAACCGCGTCGCTCATGCTGCGCAAAACGCCGTCGAGCTGATCCCGCTCGTGCTGGATGTCACGAATCAGCGTATTAAGCTCCGAGGCCATCTGGTTGAAGCTGTTGGCCAGCTCGCCGATCTCGTCCCACGAACGGACGACGAGACGCGTCGAATACTCGCCCTGCGCCACCCGGTTCGCCGCCTGCTTCATCTCCCGCAGCGGCTGCGTAATCTTCGTGAGCAGGAAAAACGCGAAGAACGTCGTAAGCAAGAAGCCTACGGCGCCCGAATAAATGAATAGATGCTTGATCTCGGCCAGCGAGTCCGCGCTGACCGTCACGTCGACGATCTTCAGAAGGAACAAGCCGACCGTCGAGATGACGACGGCGACCAGCAGGATGATCGTCAGCCACAGCTTGCCGACTACGGTTCTCCAGATCGCCATCGCTTACTTCGCCACCTCGAGCTTGTAGCCGACGCCCCATACGGTCGTGATCATCGCGGCGGCTTCGGTCGAGACGCGGTTCAGCTTTTCGCGCAGCCGCTTGACATGCGTATCGACCGTGCGCAAATCCCCGAAGAAGTCGTAGTTCCAGACATCCTTCAGCAGATCTTCGCGGGAAAACACTTTATCCGGCGAACTCGCCAAATAATGCAGCAGCTCGTACTCCTTGGGCGTCAGGTTCACTTCCTGCCCGCCGGCAGTGACGCGATGCGCGTCATGCTCGATGACCAGATGCGGGAAGACGATATTATTGCTCGTGTTCAGCTCCTTGGACAAAAAGGCGGTCGCGGACGATCTGCGCAAGATCGCCTTGATGCGGAAGATGACCTCGCGCGGGCTGAACGGCTTGACGACATAATCGTCGGCGCCGGCTTCGAAGCCCTGGACGCGGTTCACTTCTTCTCCCTTGGCCGTCAGCATAATGACCGGCGTCGCCTTGGATTGGCGCAGGCGGGAGCACACCTCCATGCCGTCGATGCCGGGCAGCATCAGGTCGAGCACGATCAGGTCGTACTCTTCCTGCAGCGCCAGCCTTAGCGCAGTCTCCCCGTCCTCGGCTTCTTCGATGACGTAACCTTCCTTTTCTAAGTACATGCGCAGCAGACGACGGATACGCTCCTCGTCGTCCACCACCAATATGCGATTGCCGGCGCTCATCATAGGGCTCGGCCCCTTTCTTCACTAAAATCCGCTTGTCTCATTATAACGGTTATACGCCCGCGTAGGAATGCAGGCCGGCGATGACGAGATTGACGCCGATCAGAGTGAACAGCACCACGATAAAGCCGATGACCGCGAGCCATGCCGACCGGGTACCTTGCCAGCCTCTGGAGAGCCGCAGGTGAAGATAGGCGCTGTAGAACAGCCAAGTGATAAGCGCCCATACTTCCTTCGGATCCCAGCCCCAGAATCTCGACCAGGCGATCTGTGCCCAGATCATCGCGAAGATGAGCGCGCCGAGCGTAAATACCGGGAACCCGATCGCGATCGCCCGGTAACTGATCTCGTCGAGATCCTCCGGATCGATGTCGGACAGATGAGGGTGGATGACGGCGGCGATCGGCTTGCGCGCGATCAGCCGCAGGAGGCCGTACAAGATCGCGCCCGACAGCAGCGACCAGATGACGGTATTCAGCTTGCGGCCCGCGTTGACGCCGTTCATCCACGACGGCGCTTCGAACAGCGGATCCTTGATGCCGAGATACGGCTGCATGGACAGCTTTTCGCTATTGTACGGCGCCACGATCGGCGGCAAGCCGTATTCGACCGTCTGCGTAACGCTATTCTCGACGCCCTGCTGGTCGATGCTTACTTTCTCCTGCTGGAACTTGGCTTCATAGCCGCCTCCGCGGAAGGCGAATACGGACACGAGGAAGCCGATGATCACGACCATGAAAAACAGGACGAACTCGACCCACCGCTGCTCGCGGCGGCCGGCTTTGTCCGTGCGCGAGAAGTCGATGACGCGCAGCAGCTTCACGAGCGCGGCGGCGAAGCCGACCGCGAAGAACGCTTCGCCCGTAGCGGCCGTCGTCACGTGAATTTTCAGCCAGTAGTTGTTGAGCGCAGGGATGAGCGGCTGCACTTCCGACGGGAACACGGCCGCATACGCGATAATGATGACGACGAGCGGGATCGCGAACGCGCCGAGCAGGTTGTTGCGATAGATCAGGTGCACGATGATGAAGGCGAAGACGATGGCCATCGCCAGGAATGTCATGAACTCGTACATATTGCTCGTCGGGATATGGCCGCCGCCCTTCCAGCGGGTGAAGAAGAAGGTCAGGTGGCACGCCCAGCCGGCGACCGCCAAAACGAAGCCGAAGCGGCCCCAGCGGCGATTGTGGTGCTCGGGCTCGCGGTTGCTCCAGCGCTTGCCGCCCACCGCGATCGCATAGCAGATGAACGATGCGCAGTAAAGGTAAAAGGCGGCCTGGAATGCGGTGCTGCTGATATCAAGCCAGTGGTTCAACGTGAATTCCTCCTGTTATCGAGCGCCTTCGGATCGACGGCGATGCCGCATTTGGCGAGGGCCGACGCCGTTTCGTTTCGAATGCCGTACGTATTTTTGTTCGTGTGCGCGCCTAGCGTGAGCCTGCCGCCGTCGATGCGCAGCCAGATGCGCCGGTGATGCCAGTAAAAGCCCATCACGAGACCGATCATCGAGATTGCCGCGCCAACCCATACGTACGGCATCGCCCTGTCGACCCGAACGTTAAGGAAAGTCGTGTACTGCGAGAACTTCACGTTTTCCATTTTGCCGACTTTGAAATTGAAACGGCCCGAATTGCTGCCGAGCTTTTTGAAGCTGTCGTTGATCTGCTGCTGGACGCCCTTGTCGTCGGCGCTCGGCATTGGGAAGTAGATGTACAACTCTCCCTCCTCGGCCAGATCCGGTCCCGTGATCCGGAAGACGAACGCCGGATTGTTGAAGTCGCGGGACTTGGTCATCGGGCGGCCTTCCTCGTCGAGCCCGAAGTCGGGGTACACGTCGTTCAGCGTCAGCGTGTAGGGACCTGCCTCGGACTTCTCCGCCGGATCGTTCATTTGCAGGTCGAACGGCCCGTACGATTTCCCGCTCTTGGCATCGAGCAGCATCGGCTTGACTTCGATGAGCCGGATCTTTTGCTCGAAATTGTACTGATACAGCTTGAGCCCCTTGTATTCGAGCGGCGAATTCACTTCGATGTCGTGGGATTCGACCTTCTTGAGCACCGGATCGTGCAGCGGGTCGTCATCGCAATACTGCGTGCACGCGTAAAGAGTAGCCTGGGTCTGGTACAGCTTGGCCCGAAGCGTGCCCTTCAACTGCTTGGGAAGCTCCTCGTCCTTGTAGTAATCGACGGTGAACTTGTCGTTGCCGACGTAATAGTTCGTACCGGGGATTTGCTTGACCTGATATTCGTCGATGCTCACGTACTGGTCCATATGCCAAGCCGGTACGCTTCTGCCAAGCACCGCCAGCAGGAAGAGGATCAATCCGATATGGTTGATGTACGGCCCCCACCGGCTGAACCGGTTTTTCTCGGCAAGCAGCGCAGTGCCGTCCGTCCATACGCGATAGCGCTTGCGCTTCAGCTGGGCGCCGAAGTCTGCGACCCACTTTTCGGCATCTCCCGGGATATCGGCCTCCAGCACGGTCTGCTGGCGTGTCAGGAAGGTCGGATGCTTGCGAACCTGCTGCTTGGACAGCGCTTTGTAAAGCGGAAGCACGCGGTCCAAGCTACAGATGACGAGCGATGTCCCGATCATGACGAGCAGGCCGATGAACCACCAGGATTCGTACGTGCGGGACAAGCCCAATGCCTGGTACACCGCGCCCCAAGCGCCATACGTTTCTTTGTAAAATGCAGCCGGGTCGTCCAGATTGATAAAGGTACTCTCTTGGGGGTAAATCGTGCCGATCGCGGCGCCGACCAGCGTGAGAATGATGAGCCAGATGGCGATCTTGACCGACGAAAAGAAGTTCCATACGCGATCGATGACCGCCGGATTCTGCTTCTGCGAGCGCCTGGCCGCGCCGTCGTAGCGCATCTCGAGCGGCGAATCGAGCGGAAGATCGTCCACCAGCGGCTTGCCGCAGGATTCGCAGAGCACGGTTCCCGTCGGATTCTGGTGACCGCACTCGCACTTGGTATTGTGTATCAACTCTTGCTGCCTCCTGTCAGAGCCCTAATCCTTGCCGAGCAGCAGCGCGATGCGGGATTCGATCGTCTCCTCGCTCATCGGGCCGCCGATCACGATATCCTGAATCTTGCCGTCGGCCGAGATGAAGAAAGTCGTCGGATACTCCTTCAGGCCGTATTTGCGTTCCGTTTTTTTTGTTTTTGTCGAGCAGCACGGGAAAATGGATATCGTAGGATCTCAAAAAGCTGCCTACGCTGACGCGGTCCTCGCTCAGATTGATGCCGACCAGCTGGACGCCCTGATCCTTCCATTTGTCGTATTGGGCCTGAAGCGCGGGCATCTCGTTACGGCAAGGCGGACAAAACGTTCCCCAAAAATTGATCACGAGCGGCTTGCCCCGATAAGATTCCAGACTGTGCGCCTGGCCGTCTAGGCCGAGCAATTCGAACGCGGGCGCTTCGCTTCCGGGTTTAAGCGCTTTATTCGGCGTCAAAAAAGGACTGGCCGATCGCGTATCCCCCGACAAGCAGTACGACGGCCAGTATGATATATTGGATCGGTTTGCGATAACGCTTCACTTTGTCACCACCGGCGTCTTTTCTTCCATTATAGCGAAAATACCGGATTCGCAGGCAAGCGCCCGGAGCTCCGGTTTTGAACATTGTGTGACACGCCGTGACACGGTTGCGTCCTGTGCCGGAACCGCAGGTTTACTCGCCTCGCTCCGCTTTTTTCGCGGCGTCGCGCAGCGATTGAACCTCGGCGTCCGACAGCTTGCGGTATTTGCCGCGCTGCAGGTTGTCCAGGGTGAGACCGCCGAACGAGATGCGCTTCAGCCGGATGACCGGATGATGGATCGCTTCGAACATCCGTCTCACCTGCCGGTTGCGTCCCTCGCGGATCGTGATCGAGATCGTCGCTTGCTTGCCTTCCGGATCGACGTCGTGATATTCGATCTCGGCGGGCGCGGTCATGCCGTCCTCGAGCTTGATGCCCTTCTGAATCTTGTCCAGCGCGTCGCCGTGCGGCACCCGTTCAACGGTCGCCAAGTAGGTCTTGGCCACGTGATGGCGCGGATGGGTGAGCAGATTGGCGAGCTCGCCGTCGTTCGTGAGCAAGAGCAGCCCCTCGGTGTCGTAGTCGAGCCGGCCGACCGGGTATACGCGTTCCTTGACGCCCTTGAGAAAATCCGTCACGACCGTGCGGCCCTTTTCGTCATGCATGCTCGTTATGACGCCTTTGGGCTTATTAAACAGCAAATAAAGCTTGCTCTCGGATTTGATTTTTTTGCCGTTCACCGCGATGGCGTCTTTGGCGGGATCGGCCTTGACGCCGAGCGCTTTGACCACTTCGCCGTTGACCGTCACCTTGCCGGCCGCGATGAGTTCCTCGCATTTGCGTCTGGATGCGACGCCTGCGTTGGCGAGTATTTTCTGCAATCGTTCTTCCACTGATGGTTCACCTCACCCCCCATCATACTCCCATGGCGGGATTTGCACAACTTGGGCGGGGAATCCTGAAGGAGGGTTCGATCAAAAAAAGGAGCCAGCATGCGAACACGGCCGCGAAAAATCCGACGGCATCGGAGAACAGGCCGACTTTGAGCGCATATCGTGCGTTGCGGATGCCGACGGCGCCGAAGTAAACCGTCACGACGTACAAGGTCGTGTCGGTGCTGCCCTGGACGACGGAAGCGATCCGCCCGATCAGGGAGTCGGGTCCGTACGTTTTGATGAGGTCGGTCGCAAAAGCGAGGGAACCCGCGCCCGTAATCGGACGAAGCAGGCCGAGCGGGAGCACTTCGGCGGGAATGCCGAGCGCGCTGAAAAACGGGGCGACCCAGCCGATCAGCATGTCCATCGCGCCGGAGGCTCGAAACATGCTGATGGCGGTCATCATGCCGACGAGATGAGGAATGATGCCGATCGCCGTCTGGAAGCCGTCCTTGGCGCCGTCGACGAACGTTTCGTACACCGGGACCTTGCGAAAGGCGGCGACGAGCGGGATAAGGACGATAAACATGGGGATCGCCCAAGCGGAGAGCGCGTGCAAGGCGGCAACCATGGCGAACGCTCCTTTCTCCCTCGGAATCTAGCACACGGAACCTGCAAAGAGGCGTCTATAACGATGCCGGCGGGCTAGCCGGCCGTTGGCTGGCCTTACCCGCGGACGGCGGCCGAACCGGCGGCGCGGCGCGCTGTCGGCGGCGGTACCAGCGGTCGGCGGCGACGGCGGCCCCGGTCGATATCGCGGTCGCGAGCAGCGTCGGTCCGATAATATCGGCCGGATGCGCCGAGCCGAAGTTCATCCGAATGGCGATCAGCGTCGTCGGCACGATCGTGATGCTCGCCGTGTTCAGCGCCAGCAGCGTGCACATGGCCGGCGTCGCGACGGACGGATTCGGATTGAGCTTCTGAAGCTCCTGCATGGCGCGGATGCCCATCGGCGTGGCCGCATTGCCGAGTCCGAGCAGGTTGGCGCTCATATTGGACAAAATGTAACCGAGCGCCGGATGATCCTTCGGCACGTCCGGGAACAGCCAGCGGACGATAGGCGCCATCAGCAGCGACAGTCGCCGCACGATGCCGGATACTTCGGCGATCTTCATGAGTCCCATCCAAAATACGAGGATGCTGATCAAGCCGAAGCATACGGTGACGCCCGTCTGGGCGCCAGAAAAGGCGGCCTCGGTAACCTGCTGGACACGCCCGTTGACGGCTCCGAAAACGACGCTGAGCGCGATCATCGCCAGCCAGATCCAGTTGACCATAAGGCCGCCTCCTTTATTTCGATTGTCGATCGGGTGTCGGCGCCTGAGGCAGCAGCTCGACGGCGCCGATCGGCTCGCCGTTTAACCGGTATGAAAGCCTACCCCTGTAGCCTAACTTGTAATCGGTCGTATCGGGTCCGTATAAATCAAGTCGGAGCTGGACCTTGTCCCGCTCGCCGGCAGCGAACGGATAGCTTATCGAAGAAGCGGCTACGAACGGATAATTCGGGATGGCCGCGCCTTTGTCGATCACCTGCTCCAGCCGGTAAGCGGCAAAGCCGTAGTCCAGCAGCTTGGCATGATCTTTCCAGTCGTTTCCGTCGTTAAGCGTCACGGCGGCCAGTTGCCTGCCGCTGCGCGTCGCCGAGCTGACGAGCGTCCGCAACGCCTGCTTCGTATAGCCCGTCTTGACGCCGTCCGCGCCTTCGTACATGTGGAGCATTTTGTTTTTGTTGACCCATTTATAATCCCATTCCTCTTCGGGATTCGGCGCCGTCTTGACCTTGGTGCCGACGATCTCCCTGAATGTCGGGTCGTGCAGCGCATAAGCCGCCAGCTTCGCCATGTCGTTCGCGCTGGCATAGTGCCCTTTTTTGATCAAGACCGCTCGGATTGGCGAAGCGACTGTTCGTCATCCCGATTTCTTCGGCTTTCGCGTTCATTAAAAAAGACGAAGCCGTCCAGGGAACCGCCGACGTGCTCGGCGATCGCCGTCGCGGCGTCATTGCCCGAGCGAAGCATGAGCCCGTACAGCATGTCCTTCAGCTTCATTTTCTCCCCGGCCTTCAGATAGATCGAAGAGCCTTCCTTGCCGGCGGCCCGGCTGCTTACGGTCACGATGCCGTCCAGATCGCCATGCTCGATCGCGATGATCGCGGTCATGATCTTGGTTGTGCTCGCGATCAGCATCGGCTCGTCGCCGCGGCTGCTATAGAGCAGCCGGCCGCTCGTCACGTCGATCAGCGCGGCCGCCTTCGCATGGGTCGACGGCTTGGCGGGCTCGGACTGCGCCGGCTTCGCGGACGCTGCGGGCATGCGGTCCTTCACGCTGTGCGAAGCGGATGCCGACGGAATGGCCGGCGAAATAACCAGCGACAACGCGGCCGCAGCGGCCGTCGCGAGCGCCATGGCGCGTGAGCGTCGGCGCCTTTTCGTTCGAGCTTGCATTAACGGTTTCCTCCCTGCGGGCTTGCTTGTCTGCCAACCGTCTCTCCATTGTATGCGGGCATGTCCGCGCTTATGCGGCCCCCCTCGCGCCCTGCGTTGGCGCATGAAGAAGCGCAAGGCATACACCCGGTACGGGCAAGCCTTGCGCTGAACTTCTCGATCGCTCGCGCGCAGGGGCTCAGTGCGAGTTCAGGTCGGGGTCCGTAGGGATCGAAGCGATCCGGCGATCCTCGATCATCTCTTCCTTGTCGCCGCGGAACATGCGCTGCAGCTTGTCGACCCAGGTCGGCGCCGCGTCGATCAGCCTTTCAAACAGATGCGTTTGATTATCAAGCGGCACGACCTTGACCCCTTGGGCGCCTACGACGAGAAAAGCGATCGGGCTGATCGATACGCCTCCGCCGCTGCCGCCGCCGAACGGCATTTGCACGCTCGCGTTATGGCCGCCTTCTTGCTGGTTTTGACCTTGCTTGCGCTTGCCATGCTCGTCCATGCCCTGGAATTCGGAGCCGCCGGCCGCGAATCCGAAGCCTACTTTGCTGATCGGCAGGATGACGCTCCCGTCCGGCGTCTGAACGGGCTCGCCGACGATCGTGTTGACGTCGACCATTTCCTTGATGTTTTCCATGGCGGTCTGCATCAAGCCTTGAATCGGATGTTCGGACATGCTCTCGCTCGCCTCCTATGCTGTTTGCTGCGCGGCATTCGGATAAATAAAGCCTTCCGCCAGCTATAGGTTAACCGCCCCCCCGCGCGGAATATGTAAACCTGCTCCCCTATACCGTAGGCGCTTTTTTCTTTTCTGCCGGATCGCGCCTTAAGTTCTGGACGCTTGCCCCGGGACAGCGCGCCAATCCCGGTACGCCTTGCGCAGCGCCGAACCGTACCGTAGCCGCGGGAGCAGCCTCAGCCCATGCGCGAGCACGGCGCTCGCCCGGATTCGAAAATCCGCTTCCCATACGACAGACAGCTCGATTCCGGCGTAAACGGGCTCCACTTGACCGTGCGGATGCGTTCTCAGTTTGATGAAGCGGTCCAGCGCGCCGGTCGCGATCCCCATGATCGACCAGCAAAGCCCCGTCGCTAAGGCAGTCGACGCCGCGTCGCCGGTCCCGATCCGGATATCCATCCGGTAGCGCGTGCATTCGATTTTGCGGAGCCCTTCGAACATCCACCCTTTTTAATTCTCTTACGGACGCGAGGATCTCCCGGATGGCGAGCTTAAGTCGCCGGAGACTTCGTAAATTGATCAGCCTTTTCCCCGCCTTAGATGACGTCGGCCCGGCGCCAGTCGCCTCCGCCTGTTCCTTTACATGATACGATAGGCCAGTCTTCGAAATTTTGATCGTAGGAATCTCTACGTTAAAACGGTACAGTCCATACAGCGCGTGCACGATCACGATGAGCTGGTCGAGCTTGCCGCTGCGGGAATATCGGATTCGGATGCGGACGAAAGATAGACAGGCGGCGACTACGGCTGCCAGGAAGCATGCCGCCGCGGCCCAATACCAAAAAACCATACGCTCCCCGCCTTTCGCATGGGGATAGTATGGCCTCGGCACATGGGTTCATGCGCATCATTTAGATTAGAATTCCCAATCGTCGGACTTAGGCGCAGGGGCAGGCAAACGCTCTTCTTCCTCTTCCTCTTCCTCGCCGTCGTCCGCGCGGATCCGATCCGCCGAAGGCGCTTCTTCCTCGTCATCGGCAGGCAGACCCTCGAGCAGTGCGCGATCCAGGTCGTCGAGCGACAGCTGCCTGCCCTCGATCCGCTCGAACAGCATCCGCGTGCGCTCCTCCATGTCTTCGTCGGCATCGGCCGCGACGACGGGATCCGGCAGGTCCTCGATGCCGGATAAGCCGAAATAATCGAGAAAAGCTTTGGTCGTCCCGTACAGGATCGGGCGCCCGATCTGTTCGGCGCGGCCGACCTCTTCGATCAAATCTTTGGCGACCAGCGTCTGGAGCGGCCGCTCGGCTTTGACGCCGCGGATCTCTTCGATCTCTACGCGAGTGATCGGCTGGCGATAAGCGACGATGGACAGCGTTTCAAGCGCCGCCTGCGATAGCGGCGTTCGCGCCGGCGAATAAGCGAGCTTTTCGAAATAAGCCGCATGCTCGGGCGCCGTCGTGAGCCGGTACGTTCCCGCGATCTCCGCGATGCGTATGCCCCGCTTTCGCCGGGTGAGATCCTTTTGCAAATCTTTGACGATGTCCGTGACGACGTCGCCGTCCACCTCTACGATTTCCGCGATCGTTTTTTCGTAAGCCCGTCTTCTCCCGCGACGAACAGCAGCCCTTCAAGTACCGATTTCAAGGTCGAATAATCCATCGTCGTCGGCCTCCCTTCCCGTCCACGTCAGCACGATCTCGTCGAACAGCCCGCTCTGATGGCAACTGACCCAGCGCCGCTTCATGAGCTCCAGCACGGCGAGAAAGGTGGCTACGATCTCCTCGCGCACCGGAGAATCGCCGATGAGCTGGGAGAACATCACCTTCGCTTCCCCCGCCCCGCCGCGCGTCTTGAGCACCGACATGATGTCGCGGATCCGATCCTTGACGGAGATCTCGTCCCGCTGGATGGCGGAAATTCGGTTTCTGCCGGCTGCGCGCCTCAGCGCCTTGCGGAATGCCCGGACCAAATCGTCGACGTGAAGCCCTTCGACCGGATTGCGTTTAACGCTCGGCTCGAACGGCGACAAGTCGTAAGGCTCGCGCGTAAACACCAGGCTGCGCTCGAGTTCGTGCTCGCGCAATTGCCCGGCGATCGCCTTGTATTTTCGGTATTCGATCAGCTTGCGGATGAGCTCTTCGCGCGGATCCTCTCCGAAGTCGTCGACTTCCGTCAGCCACGGCTCGTCCGTAACCGGCGGCTTGGGCAGCAGCTGCCTGCTCTTCATCGACAGCAGCGTCGCCGCCATCACGAGAAATTCGCTCGTTACGTCCAGCTCCAGCTCCGTCATCGCTTCGAGATAGGACATGTATTGATCGGTAATGTCGCTGATCGAGATGTCTTCGATGGCGATCTCCGCTTTGTCGATCAAATGAAGCAGCAGATCGAGCGGGCCTTCGAACGTTTCCAGCTTGTATAAAACGGTCGTGCCGATGTTCAATCACCCTTCCCCAGCGTTCAAGCGAAGCCCCGGACAGCGCCGAAGGCGGCGTATCGTCCCGCCGCCTTCATAAGCCTCCGGCCGTCGGCCGGTGCGTTCAGCCTTGCAGCGCCCGCGTCAGGTTGGCCATCTCGATCGCCGTCGCCGCGGCTTCCCAGCCCTTGTTGCCGGCCTTCGTGCCCGCGCGCTCGATCGCCTGCTCGATGCTGTCGACGGTCAGCACGCCGAACACCGTCGGCACGCCTGTCTTGAGTCCGACCGCCGCGACGCCCTTGGCGGCTTCGTTGCACACATAATCGAAATGCGGCGTGGAGCCGCGGATGACGGCGCCGAGCGTGATGACCGCGTCGTACTTGCCGCTCTCGACCATTTTCTGCGCGATCAGCGGAATCTCGAATGCGCCCGGCACCCAGGCGACCTCCACCTCGTGATCCTCGGCGCCATGGCGCTTGAACGCGTCGAGCGCGCCGCTCAGCAGCTTGGAAGAGATAAACTCGTTGAAACGGCCTACCACGATGCCATATTTTAATCCTTGGGAGATGAGATTGCCTTCATATACGAATGCCATGTTCTTTTCATCCTCTCTTCGGCGCAAGGCCGGTCTGTTCGTTTTGCTCGATCGTCTGCAGCGTGGCTAGCGGCTGCTCTTGGTCTTCTGCGAAAGTGAGCAGGTGACCCAGCTTGGAACGCTTCGTCCGTAAGTACGATTTGTTGTCTTCGTTTTCGGTCATTTGGATCGGCACGCGATCCACGATTTCCAATCCATAGCCTTCGAGACCGCGGACCTTGCGCGGATTGTTCGTCAGAAGCCGGATGCGCCGGACGCCGAGATCTTTGAGAATCTGCGCGCCGATGCCGTAATCCCGGAGGTCGGGCGCGAATCCCAATTTAATATTCGCCTCGACCGTGTCCAATCCTTCTTCTTGCAGCTGATAGGCGCGAAGTTTATTGAGCAAGCCGATGCCGCGGCCTTCCTGGCGCATGTAAAGAAGGATGCCTCGTCCTTCGCGGGCGATCTGACGCATCGCGGCTTCAAGCTGCGGGCCGCAATCGCAGCGGTGCGAATGGAAGATGTCGCCGGTCAGGCATTCAGAATGCACCCGCAGCAGCACGGGCTCGCTGTCGTCGATGACCCCTTTGACGAGGGCGACATGCTCCTTGTTGTCCACCTCGTTGGAGTAGGCGACCATTTCGAACTCGCCGAAGTCGGTCGGCATGCGGACGGCGACCTCCCGCTTCACGAGCTTTTCCTTATCGTTGCGATAGCGGATCAACTCCTGAATCGAGATCAGCTTCAGGTCGTGTTCCTTGGCGAAAAGCTGCAAATCGGGCAGCCGCGCCATCGTCCCGTCTTCTTTGATGACCTCGCAGATGACGGCTGCCGGCGCCGAGTCGCATAGAATCGCGAGGTCGATCGCGGCTTCCGTATGGCCGGAACGGCGCAGTACGCCGCCCTTTTTCGCGATCAGCGGGAAAATATGTCCGGGCTTGCGGAAATCGCCCGGCTTGGCCTCCGGATCGATCAAGCCCTTCACGGTCATGGCGCGTTCATATGCGGAAATCCCCGTCGTCGTGGAAATATGGTCGACCGATACCGTGAACGCCGTACCGTGATAATCGGTGTTGTGGCTAACCATCGGCGGGAGCTCGAGCTGCTCCGCGCGTTCCTGGGTGATCGGCGCGCAGACGAGCCCGCGCGCCTTCGTGATCATGAAGTTGATCACTTCGGGCGTCGCCTTCTCGGCGAGCGCGATCAGGTCGCCTTCATTTTCCCGGTCCTCGTCGTCCACGACAAGAACCATCTTGCCCTGCTTCAAATCCGTTAAGGCCGACTCGATCGTATCGAAAGTCCAGTTTTCCATGGCCCGTTTCCCCCCTTGTACCGTCCAAGTCAGAAGCCGAATTCTCTCAGCTTCGCTTCCGTGAGCCCCGCTGCAGCCGCCGGCGCGGCCGGCCGGCCTCCGTGTCTCTCATGCAGCAGATGATCGATATATTTGCCCAAAATGTCGTTTTCTACATTGACCGACGCGCCCGGCTGCTTGTTCGCAAGCGCCGTCTCCGCCAGCGTGTGCGGGATAATCGATACCGCCAGCGTCCCCGACGTCCGGTCCGCATCGATGACCGTCAGGCTGATGCCGTCCAGCGTGATCGAGCCCTGCGGTACGACAAGGCGCAGCAGATGCGGCTGCTCCGGCCGCAGCCTGAATACGACCGCGTTCGCTTCATGCGTGCGGGACACGATCAATGCCGTGCCGTCTACATGCCCTTGAACGATATGGCCGCCGAAACGGCCGCCTGCGAGCATCGCCCGTTCGAGATTGACGGGTTCGCCCGGTTTTAGATGCTTGAGATTGGTATGCCTGTATGTCTCCGGCATGACGTCCGCGCTGAAGCCGCTGCCGTTGAAAGAGACGACCGTCAGGCAAACGCCGTTCACGGCGATGCTGTCGCCGAGCTTCACGTCCTCCAGCACCTTGCGCGCGGACACCGTCACCAGCAGCGCCTCGCCGCGGCTCTCGATTCGCTGCAGTTTGCCGACCTCTTCGATGAGACCCGTGAACATCCGCTAACCTCCTTCTCCGCGCCGCTCGGGATAGCCGGTGACGCACCAGTCATCCCCGTAGCGCTCGATCGACGCGATCTTGATATTCGCCGCGTCTCCCATTTGTTCCGGCCCGTTGAACGCGAAGCCCGAAGGCGCCCCGTCGCCGACGATCTTGGGCGCGTAGAAGAGCATCATCTTGGCGACGAGACCGGCTTCGAGCAGCGAGCCGTTCAGCACGCCGCCGCCTTCGGCCAGCACCGAGCCGATGCCGCGTTCGCCCAGCGCCTTGAGCCCCGCCTTCAGGTCGACGCGCGGACCCGGTCCGCAACGGACGATCTCGGCGCCCGATTCGGCGAGCCTGCGAGCGGACGCCTCATCGGCCTCGTCCGTCGTTAGCACGACGGTAGGCGCGACGCCGTTCAGCACGCGGGCGTCCGGCGGCGTGCGTAGCCGCGAATCGACGACGACGCGGACGGGATGAAGCCCCGGCACCGCTAGCCGCGTCGTCAGCTCGGGGTCGTCCGCCAGCACGGTTCCCGCGCCGACCATGATCGCGTTATGGCGGTGCCGAAGCGTGTGGACGGCTTCGCGGGACGAAGGACCGGTAATCCATCGGCTGTGTCCGGTGCGCGTAGCGATCCTTCCATCCAGCGTAAGCGCGGTCTTCACGGTCACGAACGGCATGCCAGTGACGATAAAGTGGTTAAACGCCTCGTTCAGCATTCGCGCCTCTTCGCCTAAAAGGCCGACATCGACAGCGATGCCGCTTGCCCTTAGCTTGGCGATGCCGCTGCCCGCGACGAGCGGGTTCGGGTCCTCCGTCGCCACCACGACGCGGCTGACGCCCTCCGCGATCAGCCGATCGCAGCAGGGCGGCGTCCGGCCGTAGTGGCTGCAAGGCTCGAGCGTGACATAAGCCGTCGCGCCAGACGCTTCGGCGCCCGCCATATTGAGCGCGTGAACTTCCGCGTGCGCTTCGCCGCGCTTCAAATGCGCGCCGATGCCGACGATGCGTCCTTCCTTGACGACGACGCAGCCGACCATCGGATTGATCCCCGTCTGGCCTGCGGCCCCAGCCGCGGCTTGAAGCGCGAGGCGCATGTAGAACGCGTCGTTCAGCAGCTCCATCCCCCGTCACTCCTTCTCCATAGCTGCCTTGGGACTTGCTCGATAACGCAAAAAAACCCGGAGTGCCTTTCCCCGGGTCGAATAGTCGCACAGCATGAAACAGACCTGCTGCATGCATGAAGAAGTCGTCCGGCACGAACGACGAAAAAACCGCCGCAATCAATTGTGAAAAGTAGCACAAACACAATCGATGCTGATCGAATTTCGCATCATTCATTGCCGCACTGCCTGCCTCTGTACATGTTCGGCCGTGCTGCGCTTCCTTCTCCCATCCAGACTGTTACTGTCGGTTCCGGATTTTCACCGGATCCACCGCCTCGCGCCGTCATCGGAATGAAGGGCGCTAATACGGGTCACGGACTGACGGCTGTCCTCGCGATCGTATCGCAAGGATGCCGATCACCGCCGGTGGGGAATTGCACCCCGCCCCGAAGGTAAGCATCAAAAATCGTTCGTCATCCGCGGAATCCTCATCGGTCGAGACTGACAACCTATATCCGAGTCCGAGAATCGGATTGAACGATTTATAGGCATGTTAGCACCATTAATGAAAAAAAGCAAGGATTTTCATCCTTTCCCTTGGCGGCTCTACGGAATAATGACCGAGAGAAAAAAAAGACCCGCTGCATGAGCGGGCCGGCTGAAATAAATAGTTACTCGGTTACCGAAATGGACTCGAACTTGTCGCCGCCGCGCAGCGCGTCGACATGCTCCATGCCGGAGACGACCTTGCCGAAGACGGTGTGTACGCCGTCCAGGTGCGGCTGCGGCGAATAGACGATGTAAAACTGGCTGCCGCCCGTATTCTTGCCGCGGTGGGCCATCGCAAGAGCGCCGCGCTCATGCTTGTTCGGGTTGATCTCGCAGTCGATCTCGTAGCCGGGACCGCCCGTACCGTTGCCGTTGGGGCATCCGCCCTGGGCGACGAAGCCCGGAATGACGCGGTGGAAGCTCAGGTTATTATAGAAGCCCGTGTTGGCCAGCTTCTCGAAGTTGGCGACCGTGTTCGGGGCGTCCTTGTCGAACAGTTCGACGACGACCTCGTTGCCGTTGGCCAGTTTGATCGTAGCTTGCTTAGACATGAAAGATCAACGCTCCTTCTCATTCGCTGTTTTTGACTTGTCCCATCATACTACATTTTGAGAAAAAAGGAAAAAGGCCGCCGCAAGCGGCGGCCAACGTCGCAAAGCTAAATATGCGATGCCGATGCCGTTCCCAAAATGGGCTTAACCGTGAACCGCTTGCTTCCGGAGACGTTCGGGCAGCAGATCGTTGCGGGCGATATCTTCGAACGATTCGCGCGCGACGACAAGGTCTGCTTGTCCGTCCTTCACGAAGACGACCGCAGGACGGCGAATGCGGTTGTAGTTGCTCGCCATCGCATAGTTGTAAGCGCCGGTGCAGAACACAGCGAGCACGTCGCCTGACTGTACGGCAGGCAGCTTGAGGTCCCAGATGAGCATGTCGCCGCTCTCGCAGCACTTGCCCGCGACCGACACAAGCTCCGTCGCTTCGTCTTCGGGACGGTTGGCAAGCACCGCCTCATACTTGGATTCGTACAGCGCGGGACGCGGATTGTCCGTCATGCCGCCGTCGACGGCAATGTACTTGCGGACGCCGGGGATGTCCTTGCTCGTGCCGACCGTGTACAGCGTCGTGCCGGCGTCGCCTACGATGCTGCGGCCCGGTTCGACCCAGATCTCCGGCAGCGGGTAGTCGGCTGCGGTGAACGAGGAAATGATGGCGCCCGTAATCGCCTCGACGTAAGTCGCTACCGGCAACGGGGCATCGCCTTCGACATAGCGGATGCCGAAGCCGCCGCCCAGGTTGATGACGGTAAACGTTTTGTCCAGCTTCGCGCGCACTTCGAGGGAGAAAGCGGCGACCTTTTCGACCGCCATGCGGAAGCCTTCGACCTCGAAAATTTGCGAGCCGATATGCGAGTGCACGCCGAGCAGGTTGAGCTGCGCTTGGCGGAGCGCCTCTTCAACGGCGCGAAGCGCCGTCCCGTTGCCGATGTCGAAGCCGAACTTCGAATCCTGCTGACCGGTGGAGATGTAATCGTGGGTATGCGCCTCGACGCCCGGCGTCACGCGCAGCAGGATGTTGACCTTCTGGCCGCGCTCTGCGGCGATGGCGTTCAGCAGCGCGAGCTCGGTGAAGTTGTCGACGACAAAGCAGCCGATACCGGCGTTCAGCGCCATCTCGATCTCGTCCGGCGTTTTGTTGTTGCCATGGAAGTGAATGCGCTCCGGCGGGAATCCCGCCTGCAGCGCCGTATACAGCTCGCCGTCCGATACGACGTCGAGGCTCATGCCCTCTTCTTCGGCGACGCGGCACATGGCCATGACGCAGAAAGCCTTGGATGCGTAAGCGACTTGGAACTTGAGGCCGGTCGCCTTGAAAGCTTCGACGTATTCGCGGGCGCGCTGGCGCACGAGCGCCTCGTCTACGACGTACAGCGGCGTGCCGAACTGCGCGGCGAGATCAAGCGTGTCGACGCCTCCAATCTCGAGATGTCCCTTGTCGTTGATGCGGCTGGTACCGTGAAAGTACATGTATGATTTCCCCTTTTCGGACTGGAATTCGATCGCGGCGTACGCATGGACAAGTCCCAATAACCGCCCTTATACGCGATAAGCTGAGTATATCCCAGTATGCGATCCGGGGAAATGGAGGATTTGGCGCATCATTTGCATTCCTTCGCGCAAGCGCCGTCCCGCCTCATTCTGCGGGTTGCTTTCCGCTTTGCTTCGGTCTGTAGATCGACGGTCGCATGCGGATCTTAGGCAGCGGCCTGCGTAAAAACACGTTGAACAGCGCCGGACCGTTAAAAGGAATGAACGGCCACATATAAGGCGTGTTGTACGAACGAATCATGACCATGGCGATGAGCATGATCGCCGCGCCGGCTACAAAGCCCGGCAGCTGGAACAAGAACACGGCGACTAGCAGCACCAGCCGGACGATTCGGTTGGCCAGCCCTAGCTCGTAGCTTGGCGTAGCGAAGGTTCCGATCGCGGCCACCGCCATGTACAAGATGACCTCGTTGATAAAAAAGCCCGGTTTTGACGGCGATGTCTCCGATCAAGATGGCGGATACCAGCGACATCGCCGTCACGAGCGGCGTCGGCGTATGAACGGCGGCGAGCCGCATCAGGTCGACGCCGATCTCGACCAGCAGGAACTGTAAGATGAGCGGCAGATCGCCGGTTTTATCGGCGCCGAGGAACCACAGCCATGATGGCCGAAGTTCCGGGGATTGCGCGTACATATACCACATCGGCATTAGAAACATGGAAGCCAGCAGGCCGAAAAAACGGATCCACCGCAAATAAGTTCCGATAAAGGGATTTTGCCGATTTTCTTCGGCATGCTGGATCAAGTCGAAATAGGTGGTCGGAAGCATCATGACGCTAGGGGACGTGTCGACAAGGACAGTCACGCTTCCCTCGAGCAGGTGAGAGGCGACGACATCCGGCCGTTCGGAGTAACGCACGAGCGGAAAGGGATTCCACCCCGTCTTGACCGTGAGTTCTTCCAGCTGCTTGTCCGCAAGCGGAATGCCGTCGATCTTGACCGATTTGATCTTGTCCCGCACCGATTCGACGAGCTTCGTATCCGCCAAGTCGTCGATGTATACGATCGCGACGTCCGTTTGCGTACGCTCGCCTACCTTCGTAATCTCAAAGCGGAGCTTCGGATCGCGCAGCCGGCGCCGGATTAATCCGACGTTGGTTAATATGGCCTCCGTGAAGCCGTCTTTGCTGCCCCGAACGACTTTTTCAAGCTCGGGCTGATCCGGCTGCCGTCCCGGATATTGCCTGACGTCCATCAGCAGCGCCCGCGGCTCGCCGTCCACATAAAAAGCGGCATTTCCCACGAGCACATCGTTCACCATTTCAGTAAACGAATCGATCTCGCGGATTTGAATCGACGGCACGTAGTATTTCAGGAAACTCTCTAGGGCGTCATGGCCGACACTGTCGGGGGACAGATAGGTTAGGCGTTTTAACACTTCGGTCAGCGCCGTGTCTTTGGCGAAGCTGCTCAAGAACAAAAGCCCCGTACGCTGTCCGCTGAATGTCATTTCTCTGATTTGCACATCGAAGGAAGCCGACATGCCGAGCGTGTGCTTGACTTTATCCAGCCAATCGTCGATTTCTGCAGGTATGGCATCTTCCTTTTTCTTCGCACCGGCAGCTTGCCGCTGCCGCTTATCGTTATGCTCATCGTCGTGCTTTACGAACTTCTCCTTGCCGGTGCGTTTTTTTCTGTCCGGACCGATCGGTATCAACGGACGAATCGACGGTATTTCCGCCTCTTTCGATTCGGCATCCAAGCGAGGTTCGCCTTCCGTCTTCAGCTCCATGCTTCCATGTTCCGTCATGTCCATGCTTGCCAGCGCCTCCTGTCATTCATGCATCGGTTGAAACAGCAGCCAATCCGCCAACGAGCCCGCCACTTTGCCGAGCACCATCGCGATCAGCAGCGCGAACAGATACGGACCGAGCCGAAGCCGCTTGGCGACGATCGGGATGACATTGAGCACCTCGGTCAATGCGGCAGCCAGCATGCCGACGAAAATGCCTTGGAAAATGGACGGCACGAGCAGCCACCCTTTTCCAAGCGACAGCCGCCAATCGAATAGGTCCGCGCAGTTGAATCCCATGACGCCCGCGAGCAGCGCCGACTCGAACAACGCCGAGCGGCGGTAAGCACGCGTCAGCTGCACAAGCCTCGGCACGAGATCCAGCACGATCAGCAGCGCGACGAACGCGCTCCCGACCGCGAAGCCGCCGGACAGGCCGACGATCGCGACAAGCGCTTCGCCTCCAAGCTCACGCATCCGTCTCTCCTTCCCGCGCCCTTGCTTTGGCATACTCTTCCGTGATGACATAGTGATTCACGTTTTCCTGGTACATGAACATCTCGACCTCCAACGGATTCGGTTCGTCGTTCAGCCTTTTGCGGAAGACGCGGTTGAAAAAAATGAGCATGCCGAGCCCGACGCCGAGCGAATACGGAACTTCGAACAATAACGCGTGACGGTCCGGACGACCCGTCAGCAGCTCGATGATTCGCCTTTGGACGACCGGCATGTCTACGTCCGCATGGAAGTTCATGATCGCCATGCCCGATCCGAAAAAGAGCAGCAGCCATGCGGCGACGAGCAGCGCATATCTCGGCTTCACCTTGCCGCTTTGCGTCGTTTCGAGCAAAACATGCGGTTCTCCGAACGTTTCGACCGTGAGATCGGGGTCGAAGCGACGAATCAGCCGCACGATCTGAAGCATGTCGATCATTAACAAATTGCCGTCTTCCGGACGCATTTTCCAGACGATCAACTCTCGAATGCGGTCTGCATAACGGCGATCGGTCTCGATCGAAGCAATGTCTCCCAGCTTGATTACCGCGCCAGGCAGCACGTCGACGCGCCTCCGCAAGCGTAAATACACGATACCAGCCTTCAACCGCCGCACCTCCAGCGATCGTTTCCATGTAGTATGAAGCAACGCCAGGCATCCCATCCGCTCCCAAGGCAAAAAAAAGACCGCGCGTCCCGTCATACGGGCGCACGGTCTTGGCTTGCAAGTCGCTCTCGCACTCATCAGCGCGATTATTGCGCGATTTGCTCCTTGATGCTCTGCAATATTTTTTTCTCTAACCTGCTTACCTGAACTTGGGAGATGCCCAGGCGGCTGGCGACCTCGGATTGCGTCTGATCCCGGAAATACCGCAAATAAACGATCAATCGCTCTCTTTCGGACAAAGCCTGAATGGCCTGCGTCAACGCCAGCTTGTCGAACCACTTCTCCTGCGCGTCGTCCGAGATCTGGTCCATCAGCGTGATCGGATCGCCGTCGTTCTCGAATACCGTCTCGTGAATCGAGGTCGGCGGCTTGTTGGCCTCCTGCGCGAACACGATTTCTTCAGGCGTGACGCCGAGACGCTCGGCGACCTCTCCGATGGTAGGCTGCCTCCCCAGTACCTTGGAGAGCTCGTCCTTCGTCTTTCTTACCTTGCCCGCCATTTCCTTGAGCGACCGACTGACCTTAAGCGTTCCGTCGTCTCTCAGGAATCTTTGAATCTCGCCGATGATCATGGGGACCGCATAAGTAGAAAATTTGACCTCGTAAGAGAGATCGAACTTGTCCACCGACTTCAGCAGCCCGATGCAGCCGATCTGGAACAAGTCGTCCGGATCGTAGCCGCGGCCGGCGAAGCGCTGCACGACGGACCAGACGAGTCTGATATTGCTCGACACCAACGTGTCGCGGGCCGAACTATCGCCCGATTGACTAAGCGCGATGAGCCTTTTGACCTCCGCATCTTCAAGATAACCCGGCGGCGAAGATCGTTTCCATTCGATATCCATGCCCCCAACCCCTGCCGCGGTATTAGTTGAACAATGCTTTTTTGGACTCGATGCGCTTCTTCATTTTCAGGCTAGTCCCTTGGCGAGGCGCGCTCGTCGCCTCGAATTCGTCCATGAAGTTTTCCATAATCGTGAAGCCCATGCCCGAGCGCTCCAGCTCCGGCCTCGAAGTGAACAACGGCTGACGCGCGATATCGAGGTCTTCGATGCCGCGGCCTTCGTCGCGGATCATGATCGAGATCGTATCGCCCGCGATCTCCACTTCGAGATGAACGATGCCCGCAGGGTCGTTGTCATAGCCGTGAATAATGGAATTGGTGACCGCCTCCGACACGACCGTTTTAATATCGTTGATCTGTTCCATCGTCGGATCGAGCTGCGACACGAAGGCAGCGACCGCGACCCGTGCGAAAGCTTCGTTTTCCGATCTTGCGGCAAAGGAAAGTTTCATATGGTTGTCGATGCTCATGATACGACCTCCAGACCGGCCAGCGCCGAGCGTTCATTGTCATAGAACGATAGAATCTTGAACAAGCCTGAAAGTTCGAAGAGCCGTTTGACGTTGTCGTGCGCGTCACAAACGACCATCCGGCCGCCGCGCCCTTTCACGAGTTTGTAGCGTCCCAATACGACGCCGAGTCCCGAGCTGTCCATGAATTGCAGGTCTCTCAGGCTGAGCACCACGTGGTCGCATCTGCCTCGCAGTATCGCATCCTCCATCTTGAAGCGGACGATATCCGCCGTGTGATGGTCCAATTCCCCTCTCAAGCGAACGATGAGCACGTTGCGCTGTTGCTCCAGTTCCACCTGCAAACTCATTACGATTCTCCTCTCATGCGCCTTAAGTTTATGGTAGATGCATATCTTTCTACGAATCGCTTCTGCATTCCTGCTCTCCGACAAAACTAGAAGAAGCCTTCGAAAAGGCGACAAAATACGCAAAGCAGCGGGGACGATTATTCGCCCCGCCGCCTTGCGTCCGTTCATTTTCCGCCCAAAAACAGCTTGCCCGTCGACCGCTTGAGCAGCGTCCAATAACCCGCCTTGTCCACATGCTCCGGCGCTTCGATCGGGAACTCCGCGAGCACCTCGTTGCCCCGATACACGATCAGTTTGCCGACCTGCTGGCCGGCGGTGACCGGCGCCATAACCTTGTCCTGCAAAGCCAGCTCATGGCGGATATCTTTGCCGCCCTCGCCTTTGCGCACGAGCACGCTGTAGGAATGCTTCGCCGTCAGAGGCAGCTCGGGGTATTCGCCCTTTTCGATCTTTAGCTTGCCGATCGCATCGCCGGCCTTATAGATCTGAACGTTCGAATAATGCGAAAACGCGTAATCCAGCAGCTTGGAAACTTCCGCGTTGCGCGTCTTCGTATTGGGCTCTCCCATCACGACGACGATCATGCGGAGATTGTCCCGCTTCGCGGTAGCGGACAAGCAGAATTTCGCTTCGCTTGTAAATCCGGTTTTCAAACCGTCCGCCCCTGGATAAAAGCGTACCAGCTTGTTCGTGTTGACGAGCCAGAACGGCTTTTCCTTGTCTTTACGCAGATAGTCCTGGTAAGCTCCCGTGTACTTGGTGATCTCCGGATGCTTCAACAACTCTCTCGACATGACCGCGATATCATGCGCGGACGATACGTGACCCGCTGCCGGAAGTCCGTTGCAATTCGCGAATCTGGTGTCTTTCATGCCGAGCTCTTCGGCGCGTTTGTTCATCATCTTCACGAACTCTTCCTCGCTGCCGGCCAGCTTTTCAGCCAGCGCTACCGAAGCGTCGTTCCCGGAAGCCATCGCGACGCCCTTCAGCATGTCGTTCACCGTCATCTGCTCGCCCGGCTCAAGGAAAATTTGCGATCCGCCCATCGAAGCCGCATACTCGCTGGTCGACACCTGATCCGTCAGCTTGATCCGGTCGTCGTCGATTGCTTCCATGACGAGCAGCATCGTCATAATTTTGGTAATGCTCGCCGGCGGCAATGCCGAGTGGCTGTTCTTTTCGTAGACGACGGTGCCGCTGTCCGCATCCATGAGCACGGCCGATCGAGCGTTTGCAGCTAGGTCCGTTTGCGGACCGCCGGATGGCGGAGCGGCGCTTTCCTTCGCCCATGCCGATGCGGGGAGCAGCAGCGATGCCGCGATGCTAAGCGTCAATGCCCGTCCCCAAGGACGTCTGTGAAATTTTTGTTGCTGGTGGCTCAAGAATGATGTCCCTCCTGCCGGCCGGCCGAGTCGCCGCCCTGGATTCGTCTTGAGACCTATTGTGCCCGCAGCATCTGCATCATATTCCAAGTTGTGGGGCGTATCTTAAAATCGACAAGGAAGGAACGGGTATCCGAGCAAAATAAATAGGACTGGAATTATATGGTTGGAGTAAACCGATTGTACCTTTTCAACGCGTTTCTAGGCTTATCCCCTTCGCTCAACTATGAAACGCAGTGATTCAATCGTCGAAAGTATTAAAGCTGCATTAAAATGACCTGCACAAACGAAAACCATGAGAAACAGATACGAGCGTTACCGCGAAACAAAATCTTGACTTTCCATTCAAAAAGCGTCAAATTAAGCTGCCTGGCAGTCATTTATGTATCCACTCTTTTGTTGCGTCAATTCACGATAAGTAATGGACCGTATACAGCTGCACAAGCGCAAGAGATGGCCCTGCATCTGCGTTCGTCTGCGGGAGAAATTGAAAACGAATGATTGATGATTCAAATAGGCCTGCAGATGTTTAGGTCCAAGACCTTGAAGCGTATGGTCAAACCAATAAACGGCGTGCATCAAGACGGCGGATAAGGGCCTTAGGCTTCTCATCCCCCCGATAGGCGAAGGTTTTCACCGTTTTAAATTCCGCTTCAACATGATACTCGGAAAAAACGTCGTAAACGTATCGAGTCAACAATCGCGATTTGCCTGCCAAGCGAGGATTCATTTGAACCAGCTTTACGAATTGAACGTCCTCTCCGCCCATCTCAGCGCCGATCACTATAGGCTGGTCCGTCGGCTCCGTAATCAGACTTGAATAGCAACGCCATCCATATACGCCCCCTGTCACGGCAACGGAGCCGGTCAGTTTTATTTCATCAGCCTCCAAAGTCAATGCGTCTCTCAGCTTATGTCCGATCAGCCAAGCGGTCTTGTAAGTCACGCCTAGTATCTCGGCGAGCTCGACCGATGTCGATTCCTCACCGATCCATTGCATAGCCCTGAACCAGTACCGCAAGGGCGTACGCGTACCGTGCATGACAGTTCCTGCAGTAACCGACGTCTGGTGGCGGCAGGAGGAGCAAACATACAATGGATGTTTGCGGGTCCGAATGACCGAACAATAAGGGTACCGACAAGCGGGACAGCGAAAACCGTTAGGCCAGCGAGCCTGGCGAAGCGCCTCGACGCATTGGTCCTCCGACCACGACGCGCACGATCCTTCCGGAAATGCGATTGTCATCAAACTATCACCCAAAAAATGAGAACTTATGTTCTTAATTTATCGTTTATGGCGATGTGCTGTCAAGCCTTTCCAACAATTCTGCTGAGCGAACGGAATAAGCCCGGAAACGTATCAGCGAGCGTTATTCGCGAAGCACAATCCATAATATTCCACCTAAAAACAATAAACCCATTCCACAGGAATGAGTTTATTACGGCGCGTATTCGTTTATTATTGTACGATCCCGTGAAGCAGCGGTCTGTCCGGGCCCCGCTCTGCGCCAAGCCGATAGGCGGCTCGAACGGCTTGGATAGCGCTAGCCGACCGCTCGTCGTCGGCTCGCACGTAGAGCATGGCGAGCAAGTCGCCCTCGCGAACGAAGTCTCCGGGCTTGGCCGCTAGTTCGATGCCGACCGCGTAGTCGATCGCGTCGTCCTTGGTCGCGCGGCCCGCGCCGAGCGTCATGGCAGCCAGTCCGACAGCTTCTGCCTCGATGGCCAAGACGTAGCCTTCATTAGCGGCTTGCACGGGCAGACGAAGCGGCGCCTGCGGAAGTCTCGACAAATCCTCCGCGACGCCGGGATCGCCGCCCTGCGCCGCTACAAAGGCGGCGAACTTGCGCAGCGCTTCGCCCGAGGAAATCGCCGTCTCAAGGCGAGTACGCGCGGAATCGGTGTCTTCCGCAATGCCGCCGAGCACGAGCATATGGCTGGCGAGCACGAGCGAGACCTCTCTTAGGTCTTCGGGACCTTCGCCTCGCAGCACCTCGATCGCCTCGCGAACCTCCAGCGCATTGCCGATCGTACGGCCCAGCGGTTGGTCCATGTCGCTGATGACCGCGACGGTGCGGCGGCCGACCTGGCTGCCGATGGCGACCATGGCCGAAGCGAGCTTGGCGGCGTCTTCCGGCGTTTTCATGAACGCGCCGTCTCCCGTCTTAACGTCCAGCAAAATCGCGTCCGCGCCGGCCGCGATCTTTTTTGCTCATGACGGAGCTCGCGATCAGGGGGAATGGACTCGACCGTGGCGGTCACGTCGCGAAGGGCGTAAAGCTTCTTGTCGGCAGGCGCGATATTGCCGCTCTGTCCGATGACGGCGACGCCGATCTCGTCCACCTGCGCGAAGAAATCATCTCGGCCGAGCTCCGTTCGGAACCCCGGTATCGATTCGAGCTTGTCGATCGTGCCGCCCGTATGGCCGAGCCCTCTGCCGCTCATCTTCGCGACCGGCACGCCGCATGCCGCGACGAGCGGCGCCACGATAAGCGTCGTCTTGTCTCCGACGCCGCCCGTGCTATGCTTGTCCACTTTGACGCCGGAGATCGGCGACAGATCCGCGGTGTCCCCCGAGTTTGCCATCGCCATCGTCAAAGCTGCCGTTTCTCTGTCGGTCATGCCCATGTAGCAGACGGCCATGGCCCAGGCGGAAATTTGATAATCGGGAATCGTGCCGTCTACGAGGCCCGCGATCAAAAAGCCGATCTCGCTATCGGTCAGTTCGCCGCCGAACCGTTTTTTGCGTATAATGTCTACGGCTCTCATGGTCGCAGCGACCTCCTTCACTTGTTTGCCTGCGGATTATAGCTTGGGCAAAAGAGCCAGCACCAGTTGGATAAACTGCTGTTTGACGCGTTCCGTCGTCTCCATGACTTCTTCGTGGGACAGCGGCTGATCGAGAATGCCGGCCGCCATGTTGCTAATACAGGAAATGCCGATCACCTCGAGACCGGAATGCCGGGCGACGAGCACCTCGGATACGGTGGACATGCCGACGGCGTCGGCACCGACGCCCCGCAGCATCCGGATCTCGGCCGGCGTCTCGTAATTGGGTCCGAGAAGGCCCGCATACACGCCTTCGCGCACCGGAATGCCGAGTTCGGCAGCCGTCTCCTTGGCGATCTGGCGCAATCTGCGCGTATAAGCATCGGACATGTCGGGAAAGCGGACGCCTAGGGCGTTGTCGTTCGGACCGACGAGCGGATTGCGTCCCGTGAGGTTCAGGTGGTCGGAAATAATCATCAGATTGCCCGGCTCGTATGCCAAGTTTACCCCGCCGGCCGCATTCGTTACGAAAAGCGTTTTGATCCCCAGCATTTTCATGACGCGAACGGGCAGCGCAGTGCGCTCGGGCTCATAGCCCTCGTACATATGGAAGCGTCCGCGCATCAGCGCGACGGGACGCCCTTGCAGTCTTCCGACGACGAGCTCTCCCGCGTGGCCTTCGACCGTCGATACGGGGAAGTGAGGAATGTCCTCATAGGGAATCGTCACGGCCTGCTCCATGTCGTCTCCGATGACGCCAAGCCCGGAGCCGAGGATGAGTCCGATCTCCGGTCGCAAATCCGTGCGTTCGGCGATATAGGCCGCAGCTTCTTCAATGATATGGATAGTTGGATACACCAATGGAATACGCTCCTTTATATGTCCCTGAGATGATTAAAGCAGCTTGTCCAGAAAGCTAGTCCCGTGCGTCGTCTTCGAGACGCCGAAATTGTCGGCGATCGTCGCCGCAAGATCGGCGTAGGTCGCGAGCGTGCCCAAATTGCCGGGCTGTTGCAGCGAGGGACCGTACGCAAGGATCGGCACGTATTCGCGCGTATGATCGGTTCCCGGATGTACGGGATCGTTGCCGTGGTCCGCGGTAATCACGATCAGATCGTCGGGTCCAAGCCGTTCGATCAACGCGGGAAGGGCGGCGTCGAACGCTTCGAGCGCGCGGGCGTACCCGGCCACTTCGCGCCGGTGCCCGTAAAGGGAATCGAAATCAACGAGGTTCGTGAACAGCAAACCTTCGAACGAACCTTCCAATTGCCGAATCGTCGTCTCGATGCCGTCCTGATTGCTTTTCGTCGGAATCGCCTTCGTGATTCCTTCCCCGCAAAAAATATCGTTGATCTTGCCCACGGCGATCACGTCCTTGCCCGCCTTTTTTGAGCGCATTCAGCACGGTCGGCTCCGGTGGCTTGACGGCATAATCATGCCGGTTCGGCGTGCGCTGGAAGCTGCCCGGCTTGCCCACGAAAGGCCTGGCGATGACACGGCCTACGGAATATTCGTCTTTGTGGGTCAGCCTACGCGCAATGCGGCAAGCTTCGTACAGCTCCTCGAGCGGGATGACGTCCTCGTGCGCGGCAATCTGAAATACGCTGTCCGCCGACGTATAAACGATCCAAGACCCGCTCCTCATTTGCTCCGCGCCCAGCTCGTCCAAAATTTCCGTGCCCGAAGCCGGCTTGTTGCCGATGACGCTTCGTCCGGTTTCCGCCTCGAACGCCTCGATCAACCCTCTCGGAAAGCCGTTCGGAAACGTCCGGAACGGTTTATCGATCTTCAGTCCCATCAGTTCCCAGTGACCGGTCATCGTGTCTTTGCCGACCGAGACCTCCGCCATTTTGCCGAAATAGGCCTTGGGGGCTTCGTCCGGCTGCCATTCGCCCAGTTGAGCGATGTTGCCGAGGCCGAGCCGCCTAAGATTAGGCAGCGACAGTCCGGTCGGCCCGGACGCGATATGTCCCAAAGTATGGGCGCCCGCGTCTCCGTAATCGGCTGCGTCGGGAAGCTCGCCGATGCCGACGCTGTCGAGCACGATGACGGCTATTCTTTTAAACGGCATGCTTGTCGTCCTCCCTCGTCTCCGTTAATCGCTCACTCTTCCGCTTCGTCTTGCCCGCCGCGAGTGCGGGGATGAAAGCTGTCGTATACGTCTCTAAGCTTAGCCTTGCTGGAAGGCTGATACACCTGCGTCGCCGTCAGATCCGAATGTCCCGAGCATCTCCTGAACCGCGCGAAGGTCGGCGCCGTTGTCGACGAGATGATAGGCGAAGGAATGTCTGAGCGTATGCGGGGTCACTTCGGTGCTGACGCCGGCCGAAGCCGCGTGTTTCTTGATCAGTTTCCAGAAGCCCTGCCTGGTCATACGGCTGCCCAGGTGGCTGACGAACAAGGCATGTTCGACCGCCCCGTCGCGCAGCAGCCTAGGCCTGGCTTCTTGCATGTATTTTATCATCCAATCGCGGCACATGGAACTGATCGGGATCATTCGTTCCCGTCCGCCCGTTCCGCGGCATGCCAATAGACGGAGATCGGTTCGCACGTCTTCTACGTTCAAATTCGTAAGCTCGGTAACGCGCATGCCCGTCGCATACAGCGTCTCGAGCATGGCGCGGTCCCGAATGCCCGCCTCGTCGCCGAGGTCGGGCGCCTCCAGCAGCCGTTCTACGTCCGATAAAGAGAGCGCCCGCGGGGATTTTCGCTCGGCTTTGGGCGGTGCGAGCCGCAGCGCGGGATTGGCAGCCGTCAAGCCGGTCTCGAGCGCAAACTGAAAAAAGGCTTTAAAGGAGACGATCCTGCGAGAGATCGTGGCATTCGTACGCCCTTGCTCCTTCAGCCGGTGAATATACGCGGACAAGTGATGCGGCTTGATATCCGCCGTACGGACGATGTCATGATGCGCCTGCAGCTCGCGCGATAGATCCTCCAGGTCGCGGCGGTATCCGTCCAGCGAATTGGCTGCCAGATGCCGCGTCGCCTTCAGGTGAGACAGAAACGGTTGGATGTCTTGGTTCATGGGCCGTTATTCCCTTCCTCGTTTGCCTATACCGCTTAATTCCACGTGTGGCGCCGCGATTCCTTCCTCGGCCGCTATTCGCCGAGCCAGTAGAACAGCCGGAGCCTGTCTGCCTGCGACGAAGGACCCGCATTCGTGCCGTCGGCGCCGAACACCTTTTCGGCACGTCCCTCGGGCACTCTGTACGGATCGAGCGGGGACAACGCGGTTTGCAGCCAGCCGTACGCGTAGTGGGCGGCCACGGTCAACGACAAAAACAGAAGCGTAAATTGCAGGCGATCCCACCATTTTCCGATCGATCGATCCATTTATTTTCCTCCTTGTGCGCGCTCGTCCTCTCTACAAACACCGTATGTGCGTGCGAGGCCGATCATGCCCGGGCCAATGACCCGGACGCTGCACCATCAGCCCCCGCCGGCCGTACACTGCTCGCGTACGATAACGCCGGCAAAGCCGATCCGGGGGGGCCAACTGTCATGAAGGAGACGATTCGCAAGCTTGCCCGGCAGATGAAAGCAGGGCGCAAATCGCCGGGGCGAACGACGAGAAGCGTCATCGTGCTCAAACACGAAAAGGGCTATGACGAGTGTATAAGGCATCTGAAAGCGGCGGGCATCCGTCCCGTAAAAGCCGTGCGGAGATGCCGCCTGATCGGCTGCGAAGCGCCCCGCGGCGTCGACTGGAAGGCGTTAAGACGCCATCCTAGCGTAGCCTATATCGAGAAGGACCGGCTCGTCAAGGCACATGGCCGGGCGGTACATTCAGGACGGATTCGAGGCGTGCGCGTAAAAGCCAAGTGCCGAATCGATCCCGCCAAAATACCCTGGAACATCGCCCGCATCGAGGCGCCCCCCGTTTGGAAGCGGACGAAGGGCCAGCGCGCGAAGCTCGCCGTCATCGATACGGGCATCGGACCGAATCCCGACTTGACGATCGCCGGAGGCGTCAATACGATCGACGGCGGATCGTTCAAGGACGATAACGGACACGGCACGCATGTCGCGGGCATCGCCGCGGCAACCGGGACCAAGCGGATTTACGGCGCGGCCCCGAGGGTGAAGCTGTACGCCGTCAAAGCGCTAGACGAATTAGGCGTCGGCTTCGTCTCCGATATCGCCGAAGGCATCGACTGGTGCGTCAAGAACCGCATGGACGTCATCAATATGAGCTTCGGCTTGACGGGAGAAAGCCGCGTCCTCCGCGAAGCCGTCGCCCGCGCGCGGCGCAAAGGCATCCTGATGACGGCCTCCGCCGGCAACGACGGCCCGAACAATGCGCGCATCGACGCGCCGGCGAGGTATCCCGGCGTACTGGGCATCGCGGCCACGACCAAGGGCAATCGCGTCGCTTCGTTCTCGAGCCGCGGGAAAGGGATCGCGCTGGCCGCGCCCGGCGTAAACATCCTGTCCACCGCGCCCGGCCGCGGCTACGTGCGCATGAGCGGCACGTCCATGTCCTCGCCCCATGCCGCCGGCGGAGCGGCGCTGCTCCGCTCGCTTGCGCCCGCCGCCCGCGCCGCGTGCATCGCGCGCAAGCTCGTCGCCGCCGCCAAGCCGCTGCCGGGCGGCCGCAGGGCGGTCGGCGCCGGCCTGCTGCAGGTGGCGCCCGCCGCTGCGGCGCTCCTTACGAAGCACGCCCGCCGTACTCGCGCGGGCGGCGGTGCGCGCGCCAAGCGCATCCGGCCTTAATTGCCTTAACTGAGTTAGGCAGGCCGCATAAGCTGCGCCACAGGCTTCCCAAAGACGCCAAAAATCCCCACGCCTTCATAGCGGCGAGGGGGATTTTCGGGCTTACGCAGGCCTGGCTTAAAGCAGCGACTCGATGTCCGCAGCCATCGTCTCCGGCGTTTCCTTCGGTTCGAAGCGCTTAGCGACGCGGCCTTCGCGGTCGATGACGAACTTCGTGAAGTTCCAAGCGATATCCGCTCCGCCCGTCTCGCTCTTCAAATATTTAAACAGCGGCAGAGCCTCGTCGCCGTTCACGTCGGCCTTGGCGAACAGCGGGAAAGTGACGCCGTAATTCAGCTTGCAAAAACTCTCGACTTCCGCCTCCGTGCCGGGCTCCTGTTCAGCGAATTGATTGCAAGGAAAGCCCAGAACGACAAGCCCTTGGTCGCCGTATTTCTCGTAGAGCGCCTGCAGGCCTTCGTATTGGGGCGTCAGGCCGCATTTGCTGGCGGTGTTGGCTATGACGAGCACCTTGCCTTGATACTCGGACAGATCGACTTGCTCGCCCCGGATGGAAGGCGCTTTGAATTCATATACGGACATCGTTTATTCCCCTCTCTGATCGGCGGCTCCGGCCGGCTGCAGCGCGGTCATCAGCTCGCCCATTTGGCTGCGTATTTTCAATAACATCTCGACGTTCACGCCCGACTGGCAAAACACCTTTTCCGGCACCTCCAGCGCCTTTTCCTTCAGCGCCTTCCCCGCTGCCGATAAACGGATCAGCAGTTGGCGCTCGTCGCCCGCGTCCCGCGCGCGGGTAAGCAGGCCTTGCGCCTCGAGCTTCTTAAGCAGTGGCGTCAGCGTGCCGGAATCGAGATACAAGCGCTCCCCAAGCTCCTTCACGCTGACGGCGTCCCGCTCCCACAGGGCGAGCATCGCGATGTACTGCGTATAGGTCAAGCCCAGCTCCTTGAGAACGGGCTGGTATAGCCTCGTGATCTCTTTGGCGCAGGCGTAGACGGCAAAGCAAGTTAGATTTTCCAGCTTCAGCGCTTCTTCGGAAGACATGGAACCTCCTCTCCTCTCTGCGATGGCACGCCTATAAGACGACTATAGGATGCACAATTAAATTGTCTGCAATCGAATCAAATCCAATATTATATTTCCCGAAGTCCGGTGTCAATCGCTTGACTTTTTATTTTAATTGCATACAATTTAATTTGACGAGATCAAACAAAGGAGGCATTCCCATGTCGCTCTACGATATCGAAGTATCCGATGCCCGAGGCAACTCACATCCGCTGTCCGAATACAAAGGACAAGTGCTGCTGATCGTGAACACGGCGACCAAGTGCGGATTCGCGCCGCAGTTCAAAGGCCTTCAGAAGCTGTACGACAAATATAAGGACGAGGGCTTTGCCGTACTCGGGTTCCCGAGCAATCAATTCGCGAACCAAGAACCGCTGGAGGGCGAGGCGATCGCGGAGGCATGCGAGCTCAATCATGGCGTAAACTTCCCGCTGTACGCCAAGATCGACGTTAAAGGCAAGGATGCGCACCCGCTATTCAAGCATCTGAGCCGCGAAGCGCCGGGATTGCTCGGGACGAGAAAGATCAAATGGAACTTCACCAAATTCCTCGTCGGCCGCGACGGCAAGGTCATTAAGCGCTACGCCCCGACGGATACGCCCGAGAAAATCGAAGGCAGAATCCGCGACCTGCTCTAATCTTCCCCATAAAAGCCAAAGCCCCGGCATGAACGATGCCGGGGCTTCTGACTTGATATCTCGCTTGCTATTTCGCTTGCTATTTCGCTTCGAACGTTACTCGTCAGATGCCGGAAGCCGCCGCTTCTTCGGCGCTCTTCGCCGCGGCTTCGTTCTTCGCTTGGCACTTGGCGCAAATCCCTTGAAAATCGAGGCGGTGGTCAAGCACATTGAAGCCGTATTCGCGCTCCAGCCGTTCTTCGAGCGGCGTCAGCCAATCCTCCATGATCTCGGTCATCGTCCCGCACTGCACGCAGATCAAATGATGATGATGGTGCTTGTTCGAATCGGTGCGAAGATCGTAGCGCGCGACGCCGTCCCCGAAGTTCATTTTTTCCACGATATGCATTTCGCTGAGCAGTTCAAGCGTACGGTATACCGTGGCGAGACCGATCTCCGGCGCCTTGTCCTTCACGAGCATAAAAACGTCTTCGGCGCTCAGGTGGTCCTCTTCGTTCTCCAAAAGTACCCGGACCGTCGCTTCCCGCTGCGGGGTCAGCTTGTAGCCCTGCGACTGCAGCTGCTGCTTCACTTTGTCAATACGGGCTTCCATGTCCTTCCCCCTCCGCCCCAAAACACACTTGGTTTCATTATAGGGGGAGCCTCTTCAGGAAGTCAAACACGCTTCGCCGGCAAGCGCCGCCATCCTCCAATATCCGCGTCCGCAGCAGTCTTCACAGCCAGTCGGACAGGCTGGATATAAGGTGGGGCACCACGAACGCCTCCCACATCGCGGCGATGCCGAGCACGATGAAAAGCGCGGCGGACGTGCCCGTATGCGAAGCCAAAGGTGGCAGCAACCGGCCTCTGCCAAGGAAGAGCCGCTCGCGTCCGACATAGTAGGCAAAACGGATCGCGGACACGCTCGCGATCGCAAGCGCGGGAACGATAACCAAATTTTGCGGCGCGACGACGGCAAGCGACACGGCTACGCCCTTCCAGGCCAGATGCCGCACGGTCAATCCGACCGCGAACCCGATCAGCACCCCTTTTTAAAAAGTCCAATGCCAGCACGAAAGGGCTGCCGACGACGGAAATGCCGAGAAACCAGATCAATCCCAGCCACTTCAAGTGGAAAAAGAGACGGTCGCGAAACACGTCTATCGGCGCCTCGGCGCCGGCGGACGTCCCGCCCAGATACGCGCCTAGCTCGTCCGATAGGCTCTGCTGCTGTTCGAGCGACAGCGCGTTCACGACGAGCGCCCCGAATACCGCCCCGACGGCGATCAGCACGCCGACGAATAAATAAAGATTGAGCTTGCCGCCAAGCGGCCTGTCCATCGCGCCGCGTATCACCGGTCGCCCGCCTCCCGCCGCATAGGCTTGTTCCAACGCCTATACGTATGCCGTCCGAGCCGCCGTTATTCGCGGACTTCCGGTTTCGCGACCGCTTATTCGCCGATACGGCCGTAAGTCCCTCCGCTCCCGGCCGTCAGTTTCAGCCGGCCTTCGCGCGCATCCAGGATCGCGTCCGCGATTCGCTCGCCCGCCACGGCCGCGATGCGCCCCCGATCGAGCCGGTGCAGGATGTCCATCTCCGTGCCGGCTTCCCGCAGCAGCCGCTCCCTCATCTTGGGCCCCACGCCCGGGAAAAAGCCGAGCGGCACTTGGTGCCGGTACGGCGGCCTGCCGGCGGGTTGAACAGGCGTCTCCCGGTCCGCAAGCCGGGCGATCCGCGCGTCGACGCCGGTCACGAGACGCGGACTGCCGCAGCCGGGGCAGACGTCGTCGGCTGCGCCGGCCGGCAGCGGCGAGCGGCAGGAAGGACAATAGCTGGCATGGTATTTGCCCAGCTTGGGATGCAGGCCAAGATTCGCGGTCACCCGCCTGCCGTCTTGTCCCCGGAGCGCTGCGGCGAACTCGGCAAAGGAGGGCTCGCCGATGAGCAGCTCGTTGCACTCGCGACCGATCATTCCGGTGGAATGCGCATCCGAATTCGTCAGCACCGGGTAGCGGTCCAGCTGAGACAGCTTGCCCGCCATCGCGCTGTCCGCGCTGAGGCCGAGCTCGATCGCCGCGATGCCGTCCGGATCGAGCCTATCGGACAGGCGATCCGCCGAACAGCCGAGCAGTCCGCGATGCGGCGTGAAGACGTGGGCGGGCACGAGCAAGCCGCCCCGATCGAGCAGCTCCCGCTGGAGCGCGCGACCGGTCGCGCGGATGCGCTGCGAGCTTAATGTCACGTTTTTCATCCGCGGCGACATCCAGGCCGTCCATTCCTTTATCGCGGCGAGCGACGGCAAATAAGCGAGCAAGTGATAAGGCCCGCCGCCCCAGCCCGGCTCGCGGACTTCGATCTCCGCGCCTGGCAGGATGACCGTGTCCCGGTAGCGAATGCCGCCGTCCGCCGCCTCCGACATCTCGCCAGCATCCAGCAGGCGGTCGATATCGGCCTGCACCGCGGGCGAATGGCAGTCGATCACGCCGAGCAGCCCGATCCCCTTCCGTTCGGACGCCTCCTCCGCGATCGCCTGGAAGGTAAGGCCGCGGCTCGCGCTGATTTTCACCGGACGGCCGTCCCCGCTGCTGCCGATATGCACGTGCATGTCCGCAAAGCACGGACGCAGACCGCTCACGCCCCGAATTCCCCCGTCTGCCGCCAATGGCGCCAGACGAGCACGCCGATCAGCGTTTTGGCGTCGCAGATGCGGCCGTTCGCGATATATTCGTCCGCTTGCTCGGGCGTCAGCGACTCGCCGTTCAAAAACTCGTCCTCGTCCGGCTTCAGCTCGCCCGCTTCCAGGTCGTCGGTGAAATACAGATGGATCAGCTCGTCGGCGAATCCCGGCGACGTCGCGAACGTCCGCACGAACCGAATGCTTCGCGCCCGATAACCCGTCTCCTCCTCCAGCTCGCGGATCGCCGCTTTTTCAGGCTGCTCCCCGGCATCCAGCTTGCCCGCCGGAATTTCCACCTGCATGCGCTCGAGCGGCTTGCGGAATTGATCGACGACCAGCAGCTTGCCTTCGTGCACCGCGATGACGGCGACGGCCCCCGGGTGCTTCACGATCTCCCGCGTCGCCGTGCCTCCCCCCCGGCAGCCGGACGGTATCCACTTGCAAGGAAATGATTTTTCCTTCGAATCGTTTGTCCGAAGATACGGTTTCCTCATAGAAAGGGTGCTTGCCGCCACCCGCATGTTGCTGCTCGACGCTCATTGTTCTGGCCCCCTGCAATTCGAATTGTTGTCATCTGCCGGCACGCCGGCGCATAGATCAACCATATAGGCTCGTCCGGCCAAATGCAAGATCGCAAGAAGAGCCGGCGGCGCATGAAGAAGGGGGCCATACCATGCTGAAACGATACGCGGAGCCGGAGCGAATCCGGTGGACGGGCAAAGCCTGGGAGATCAAAAACGCGATTCGCGTCCTCGAACGTCAAAAAAGGCGGGAACGCCCGCCTGAAAGACGTACTGCCGGAGATGACGCTCCTGCGTCCCGTCTCGAAAGCACGAGAAAAAGGTGATGGCGCCTGGCATTATAAGCCGCCGACCGATTAGCTATAGCGCGCGAGCAATTCAGACAGCTTGCCGCGAATCGCTTCTCTGAGCGTCTCCGGCCCTTCGACGGTCGCCTCTCGGCCCAAGCCCAGAAAAAAGTCGGCGTAAAAAAGGAAGATCGCTCGCGGGAACGTCCCGATCGATCAAACCGCTGCCGTCCTCCCGCACGTCCAGCATCGGCGCGAGCCAGAGCTCGGCTTCGCAGCGCTGAACGCCCGCACGACTGAGCTTTGCTCGAAGCCGGACTGGATTAATCGGTTCGGCCGCTTCTCGCCGGCTGAGCGCGATCTCGCCAAGGTCGCGCGGCGACGTGCCTGCCGGGTCCGGCACGGCCTCGCGAATCCGGTCGCATCGGAACACGCGGAATCCCGCTCGAAGAAAACAGTAGGCCGTGCAGTACCAAAGTCCGTTGTTCGCGTATATGCATACGGGTTGAATCAGCCTCTCGCGCTCTTCTTCTTCCCCGGATACGTAGACGATCGCAAGAACCTGCTGCCTAACGGCCGCGTCGAGCAGCGCGGCGAGGCAAGGCGCATCGCCGCGGCGCGCGGGCGTCACGAAGTCGACCCGATGCTTAATGCCGTCGATTCGGTCCCTCACGTCGCCGGGCATATGGAGGTAAAATTTGTTCAGCGCCGACGCCGATTCGGCTTCGAAGGGGAGCGAGGCGTAATGGCGAAGCGCGTGCACGGCGAAAAACATCGACACCGCCTCTTCTTCGGTAAAAGCGATCGGCGGAAGCACGCGCTCCCGGACGACCTGGTATCCGCCGTGGGGACCGACCTCTGAATAAAGCGGCACGCCAAGCTCGCCAAGCTCCTGTAAATCCCTTAAAATCGTGCGCTTCGATACGCCGAATTCATCGGCCAGCTCTTGCACTTTGAACCGCCGCTTGCGGTTCACGGTCATCATCAGCTCCATCAATCGCTTGGACTTGGGCATCTGACGGTCCTCCTATTCCCTTGAAGAGCTTGGTGGGTTCATGACAATTACTGTCACCATTATGACTTATGATGGGAACCGCAAGCAACCTTTCCGCGGGAGTGATCCATCGATGTTCAAGTACGCTTTGCTCTTTTTCCTCGTCATGTTCATGATCGGAACGGATACGTTCCTCATCTCGCCGCTGCTCCCCGAGCTGCAGGCCGCATTCGGCGTTAAGACCGAGCATGCCGGCTGGATGCTCGGCGCCTATACGCTGGGCTCCGCCGTCTTCGCCTTGATCGCCGGGCCGCTGTCGGACGGCTGGAACCGGCGCACCGTTCTGTCGTGCGGCCTGATCGCCTTCTCCGCGTCGACGTTCCTTTGCGGATTCGCCGACAGCTTCTGGACGATGTGCTTGTTCCGGCTGGCTGCCGGCATCAGCGCCGCGTTCACGGCTCCGCAAGTCTGGGCCGCCATCCCCTCCGTCATGCCCCCAACCAAAATCGCCAAGACGATGGGCGTCGCCTACGCCGGTCTTGCCGCGTCTCAAGCGTTCGGCGTGCCGATCGGCAGTTGGCTCGCGTCCGCCGGATGGCCGATGCCGTTCTGGACGATCGGCGCGGCGTCGCTCGCGCTTGCCGCGTTCGCTTACTGGCAGCTGCCGGACATCAAGCCTGAGGCGGCAGTCGGACGCATCGCGATATTCAGCCGATATCGACCGCTGATTCGCAGCGCCAAGGCCCGCGGCGGGTTTACCGCGTATCTGCTTCTGCACCTTGGCGGAGGCACCGCGTTCGCCTTCGCCGGCAAGTGGATGTCCGACGTCTTCGGACTGACCGTCGGACAGATCGGCATCGCCATGCTTTTTCTCGGACTCGGCAATATGCTCGGCAGCACGGTCAGCGCGTCGGCGTCCCGCCGCTTCGGCGCAGCGGGCACGGTGTACGCAGGCATGATGCTGTTGATCGCGTTGTATGCGCTGCTGCCACGGCTTCCGCATCTGTCCCTGGCGACCGTTTGCTACGTGATCGTTTTCGCCGTGCTCGGCATTCTCTTCCCGATCGTCATGGGCGCGCTGACGTCGCTCGACGCTACCCTCCGCGGCACGATCTCGAGTCTCGCCAACGCGACCATGAACGGCGCGAATACGCTCGGGGCTTGGATCGCCGGCCTGCTATACGTTCAGCTCGGCGGTTATATGCCGATCGGACTGTTCGCGTCGGTTAGTCTGGCGCTTTCTCTTGCCGCATTCGCGGCGAGCGGCCTCTTCGTCCGCCGTCAGGCGCGAACGGAAAATCGCGAGCAAGCTTAACGCGCGCGTCGAACAGCCTGCTTCGCAGAAGGCTCATTGCAGAAGGATCATTCCAGAAGGTTCATTCCGTCAGCTCGCGAAGCGGAATCGACACGGTCTCGGGCTTGGTCGGGATTAGGCTTCCGCCTTTGGGCTCGATCGTGAGCAGCACGGACTCCCATTCCTCGGGGCGCACGTTAGCGGCATATAAATGCCCGCGGCTGTCATGGAAGCTCAGCACGCCGAGATTGGCGCTCGTCGCGCCGAACCTGGCCCATGCCTGGACGTCGGTGCGGGTCGAAGGCAGCAGTCCTTCCATTAGTAAAAAGAGCTCATGCGTGCGCGCGTTCAGCCAAAGCGTCTCTTTCGCTCCAGCCGGAAGGCCGAAAGCCATCCCGGAGAGCCCGCTTTCCCCCGCTCTGTATACGACCGTATCCGGTTCGCTAAGAACCGAAACGCCTGCCGGCTCATGCAGACGCGCATAGCCGGCGGGGCTTAATACGCTTCTTGCTTCCTGAGCGTTATCTCGCGCAAACGGATGAAGCAGCAGAAGCGCGATGGCAACGGCCGCGCCAAGTCCGCAAGCCGCGGCGAGCGCCGGCCGCCGCGTTGCCGCAAGCAGCGCGCGCGTCGCGCGCCTGGCAAAGGCATAGACGCCTGCGCGCAGCAACAGGCTGCGGCGCCGACCCGCCGACAACGCCAACGCGTCGCTTGGCTGCGCGGCAATAACTGCGGACGCAGCCTTCTGCTTCGGCAAAGCCCGATCGGCAAGCCGATCCGCATCGCGCCCGGCAGGCTGCCGCGAAGGGCCGCGCTCGCCGCCTAGCAGCGCCGCCCACTGCGCGTGCACGTCGCCGCAATCGCGACACCCGTCCTTATGCGTCAGGAGCGCTTTCGCGTCCCGCGCGCCCAGCCTGCCGCAGAGCAGGTCGACCCAGCGTTCCTCAGAAACGCCGCACGATCGTTCACTCATGCCTTCCGCCTCCTTCCCCGGCTCCCCAGCCCATGCGGTCGAGCGCCTTGCGCAAATGACCCAGGCCGTAGCGCACGCGGGATTTGACCGTTCCTATCGGGACATGCCACGCATCGGCCAGCTCCTTGTGGCTGCGCGGCGTGAAGTAAGCGGCCGCCAACGCCTCGCGCTGTAAGCCCGGCAGCTGGCCGAGCGCGCTGCGCACCGCTTCGCGCTCCATGCGCGCCAGCACCGCCGTCTCCGGCTGCGCGCTCGCCGCGCTTATGGCGGACGCGTCCTCGGTCTCGCCGCGCAGCACCGTCCGGCTGCGCTTGCGGAGCCGGTCGAGGCATCTGCTTTTCACCTGCACGGCGAGCCATGCTTGCGCCGATCTGCGGGAAGCGTCGTATCGGCCCGGACTTCGAATGACGCCAAGGAGCACGTCATGAACGGCATCCTCCGCCTCCATCCGGTCTCCGAGCAGATGGCAAGCCAGCGGCAGGAGGTGGGGCACGGCCTGCTCGTACAGCTTTTCGAACGCCCGCGGATCGCCTTCCTCCATTTTTTCAGCCATTCGGCCATCTCCAGGACAGCCTCCGCCGAAGTCCCGTTCATGTCGCTGTTCCCTCCGTCGACCATCGTTTTTACTATATTCATAGCAGATCGAGACCCGTCCGCGTAATGTGAAAACGCGATTTTTATCTGATTTTAAGCTTGCTTTAAGCGATTTTTTATGTAAAAAACCCGCTCAAAATTAAATCCGCGCCGCTCCTTCCCGCGTACTCAGGGTGAAAAAAAAACAGATTGCCGGGAGGTCTTGAAATCATGTTCAAACCAGGATTCGGAAAATGGGCTAACTTCGCGATGACACTGCTAATGGCGCTCGGCGTACTCGGGCTCTCCGCGCCCGCGTCGGCCGCGGGAACCGCCAAGCTGTACACGCCTTACGTCAGCCTGTCCGCGGCGCCGGGCGAATCGATCACGTACGATGTAGACCTGATCAACGACGGCGACGGCATTCAGACCGCGGCACTCAGCTATACGGCACCGTCCAAGGATTGGAAAACCGATCTGACCGCAGGCGGTCATCCAATCTCCGAATTCGCGGTCAAGCCGCACGAATCGCAGACGGCATCGTTAAGCGTGCTCGTGCCGTTCGAAGTCGCGAAAGGCAGCTACGCGCTCCAGCTGAACGCGGGCGCATTCGGCAGCCTGACGCTCAAGATCAACGTGACCGAGCAGGGCACCTACAAGACGGAACTTAGCGCCGAGCAGCCGAACATGGAAGGCCACAGCGATTCCACCTTCACTTATAACTTGACGCTAGCGAACCGGACCGCCAGCAAGCAGCAGTATGCGCTGACCGCAGAGCCGCCGGCCGGCTGGGACGCGCGGTTCAGCTCCGGCGGCAATAACGTAACGGCCGTCGACATCGAGCCTAACGCGACCTCTTCGATCACGCTGACGCTGACGCCATCCGAAAAAGCCGAAGCGAAAACGTACAAAATTCCCGTCCATGCCGCCAACAGCAACACCTCCGCCGACGTCACGATGGAGGCCGTCATCACGGGCACCTACGGCATCGGCCTGACGACAAGCAACCAGGTCCTTAGCGCAAACGTCACGGCCGGCGGCAAACGGACGCTCGAACTGTCCGTGACGAACACGGGAACCGCCGAGCTGACCAACGTCAGCCTTACCAACACCGCGCCGACCGATTGGGAAGTCACGTTCGAGCCGAAGACGATTCCGTCGATCAAAGCGGGCGAATCGGTGCCCGTCACGGCCACCATCCATAGCTCGGACAAATCGCTGTCCGGCGATTATGTCGTCGGGCTGACTGCGCAGGCATCCGAAAAATCGGCGGACGCCGCCATCCGCGTGACGGTCAAAACCTCGGTGCTGTGGGGCTGGATCGGCGTGCTCATCATCCTCGTCGTGCTGGCCGGCGTCTATTGGCTGTTCCGCAAGTACGGGAGGCGTTAAGCCATGGACGAAACGGTAATCGAACTTAGCCGCCTGACCAAGCGTTACGGCGAATTCACCGCCGTATCCGAGCTGGATCTGTCCATTCGCAGAGGGGAGATATTCGGACTGCTCGGGCCGAACGGCGCAGGCAAGACGACGACCATTCTCATGATGCTCGGACTCGCCGAGCCGACGAGCGGGCGGGCGACCGTATGCGGCATCGACGCCACGCGCAATCCGATCGAGGTGAAGCGCAGAGTCGGATATATGCCCGACGACATCGGCTTCTACGAGGATCGGACCGGTCTCGACAACCTGATGTATACAGCCATGCTGAATCGGGTGCCCGAGGCAGAAGCCAGGCGAAGGGCGACCGAGCTGCTGGATAAAGTTGGGCTCGGCTCCGCGGCCGGCAAAAAAACGGGCGCCTACTCCAGAGGCATGCGCCAACGCCTCGGCCTCGCCGACGTGCTGATCAAGCGGCCCGAAGTCGTCATTCTCGACGAGCCGACGCTCGGGATCGACCCCGAGGGCGTGCGCGAGCTATTAGCGCTGATCCGTGAGCTCAGCCGCGACGAGGGACTGACCGTGCTGCTGTCCTCGCACCATCTGCACCAGGTCCAGCAGATTTGCGACCGCGTCGGCTTGTTCGTCGGCGGCCGGCTCATCGCGTCAGGCGACCTTGCCGCTTTGTCGCAGCTGCTGGACGGCAGCTCGTCCTATGCCGTCGAGCTGGACGTCGGCGGCTGGTCCGAAGGCGTCGAATCCGCGCTGCGCGGACTCGATCGAGTGACCGCCGTCGACCTGCAGGAGAAGGACGCCTTAAGCGCGGCGGACCGGTCGGACGACGTCGTCACCGTCCGCGTAACCGGCACGGACGACATCGCCGCGGAGCTGGCCGCGGTCGTCGTCGGCAGCGGCGCCTCGCTTCTCGGCTTGCGGCCGCTGCGCTACGGGCTCGACGAGATTTATCACCGATACTTCGAAGGAGGGAATCCCGTTGGCCAACTTCATTGAAAAGCTGAAGCCCGCGCTCGCCGGGACAGGAGAGCGGCGTCCCGCGGCGTCCGCGCTCCGCGGCCCTTCCCCCCTTCTGGGTTATGGTCCGCAAAGAATTCGGCGATCATATCCGCAGCTGGCGGTTCGTCATCCTGCTTGCCATCGTCGTCCTGGCATGCGCCGGCTCGCTGTACGCGTCCGTCTCGGCGCTGAAGGCCGGACAGTCGGCGAGCGCCGCGTCCGGCGAAGGCAGCTCCAGCTTTCTGTTTCTGAAAATGTTCACGGAAACCGACGGCTCGCTGCCGGGCTTCCTGACGTTCCTGTCCTTTCTGGCGCCGCTGATCGGCATCGCGCTCGGCTTCGACTCCGTCAACACGGAGCGCAACAAGGGCACGCTCAGCAGGTTGCTGTCCCAGCCCCTGTACCGGGACGACTTCCTGAACGCCAAGTTTGTCGCCGGCCTCTTGCTCATCGCGGTCGTCATCTTCTCCCTCGGCTTCCTCGTCATGGGCATGGGCCTGTTCACGATCGGCTACCCGCCTACGCCCGAGGAGTTTTGGCGCGTCGTCGTCATGCTGTTGATCACCGTCGTGTACGTCGGCTTGTGGCTGAACCTGTCGCTGCTGTTTTCCGTCCGCTTCCGCCAGGCGGCGACCTCGGCGCTTTGCGGCATCGCGCTATGGATTTTTTTTCCTCGTTTTCTACGGCATGATCGTTAGCCTCGTCGGCAATGCGACATCGCCCGCCGAGACGGCCGCCGCCAGTGTCGTCATCCGGCATCAGGATTGGATGATGCTGCTGTCGCGGCTGTCGCCCGCCTATTTGTTCCAGGAAGCCGCCTCGACGCTGATGCTGCCGGATACGCGGACGCTGAATCCATTTATCACGCAGGATCAAGCGTATCTTGCCATTAATGCGCCGCTCTCGTTCGGCCAGAGCCTCCTGCTCGTATGGCCGCAGGTCGTGGCGATCGTCGCGGAGACGACCGTATCGTTCGCCGCCGCTTATGTCGCGTTCATGCGCCAGGAAATCCGGTCGCGCTCCTGAGGGCAGGTAGGCCCCGCGATTATAAGCTTCTCCGGGGACCGGAGGGGGGCTCATCCCCTTCGCTCACTATCGATACAAACACCGCCTGCGCTACCTTATCCCTTTCGCTCAACATGGACAAAAATAGCTCATTGAGCGAAAGGGATAAGCCCTCCCGGTGCTCGAAAACAGGGACGAATCGCTGCCAAGCGACTCGTCCCTGTTTCATTGTTATATTGACACGATATATATCGAATCGATATAATGACCCTGTTAAATATATACAGAATACGAAAGGAAGAACCGCCGCATGAACAGCCAAGACGTCATTTTAGGCTTGCTGCACCGAGGTCCTCTATCCGGCTACGAGATCAAGCAGAAGCTTGAGATGCCGCTCTCTTTTTTTCGATGCCAGCTTCGGGACGATCTATCCGACGCTCGCGAAGATGGAGGCGATGGGCTATATCGTCAAGGAGAGCGTCGTGCAAGAGGGTCGGCCCAACAAGAACGTGTACTCGCTGACCGGGGACGGCAGGACGCAGTTCGAACGCTATTTGCATGCGCCCGTCGAAAAAGACAGTTACCGCTCGGACTTCCTCGTGCGGATGTTTTTCGGAGAGTATTCGGACGAAGAGACGCTCGCCGACTGGATTCGCGACGAGATCCGCAAAGCGGATACGGCCGCGGAGGAGCTTGATCGGATGAAAACGGCTTCGGCGAAAGACATGCCGGCGTCGAAAACGCTATGCCTCGATATCGGCATCGACCTGAATGCCTCGAAAGCCCAAACGCTGCGCGAGGCGCTCAAACGACTTACGGGATCGGACGCCTGAAACGTCCACGCTCAATAGTGGGTCCTAAAAACATGCTGTCCATCTCGAAAAAGGAGAATCGAAAACCATGTCGACCGTATCCAAAAATACGGGACTCATCGTGTTATCCATGGCGCTAGGCCTGCTGATGGCCTCGCTGGACAATACGATCGTGTCCGCCAGCATTAACAAGGTGATCGAGAACATCGGCGGATTTGAGAAAGTATCTTGGGTGTTCACCGCCTACATGCTCGCTTCTACCAGCACGATGCTCATTTTCGGCAAGCTGTCCGACATGTTCGGACGCAAACGGTTTTATTTGATCGGCATCGGCTTATTCCTGCTCGGCTCCGCGCTTTGCGGGATGGCGCAGTCGATCGACCAACTCATCTGGTTTCGCGTCATCCAGGGCGTCGGCTCCGGCTCGGTGTTCCCCATTTCCTTCTCGATCATCTTCACCCTGTTCGCGGATCCGAAGCAGGCGGCGAAGCTGTCAGGCGTGATGGGCGCCGTATTCGGCTTGTCCTCCGTCGCCGGTCCCCAGCTCGGCACGTTGATCTCCGAGCACATGAGCTGGCGCTGGTGCTTCTACGTGAACGTGCCCATCGGCATCGCCTCGATGCTCATTTTAGTCTTCTCGCTGCGCGAATCGAAGGCGGAGAAGAAGCCGCGCATCGACTACTGGGGCGCGTTCCTGCTTGTCGCAGCGACAGTCTCCGCGCTCATGGCGCTCGAGCTTGGCGGCAAGGATTATGCCTGGGGCTCCTGGCAAATTCTCGGCTTGTTCGCGCTTGGCGCTATCGCCGGCGCAACGTTCGTCGCCGTGGAGCTCAAGGCCGAAGAACCCGTGCTTCCTTTGTCCATTTTTAAAAACCGGCTCGTGTTTGGCGTCAGCCTGCTCTGTTTCTGCCAAGGCGTCATCATGTTTTCCGCTATTGCCTATCTTCCCTTGTACGCGACGGCCGTTCTCGGCAAGACCAATTCCAACGGCATTTTGACGCCGATGATGGCTTCGTTGATCGCCGGCGCCATCGTCTCCGGGTTTTTCGTCGCCCGCCTTCGCTTCCGTACGGTGCTGTTCGCCAACATGTCGCTCGGCGTCGTAGCGGCCGTTCTGCTCATGAACCTGTCTCCCGACATGGCTTACTGGCAGGTTATCGGCATCATGCTCCTGCTCGGCTTCGGCGTCATCGGCCCGCTCATGAGCCTCGGCCAGACCGCGGTCGCGATGTCCGTGCATCCGCGATATATCGGCATCTCCTCCTCGGTCGTCGGCTTTTGGCGGAATATCGGCGGCGTCATCGGCGCCTCCGTCATGGCCGTACTCGTCAATGCGAGCCTCAAGGACAGCTCGCGGGAGGCGATCGCCAAGTTCGACATCCCTTCGGATCAAGCCGGCACGCTGGCGAATCCCGAGACGGTCATCAAGGGTGCTTCGCAGCTGCCCGCGGACCTGCTCGCCTTCATGCGCGGAGCGATCGGAGGCGCGATCTCGCATGGCTTCATCTTATCGCTGATCGTCATGATCGCCGGCGCGCTCGTCGCGCTCTCGGTCGGCAACGCACGTTATCAGAAAAAAAACGAAACGGCGCCGGCGCCCGATTTCGGACCTCCCTCGCGCGCATCGATTGACCGCATCGGGTAAAATGGGGTTATATTGAACGCCGAGGTGAACGCCCCTTGCATACGATCACGAGCCATCTGCCTGCGGCGATCGCGTCGCTGAATCCCCGGAGCTGCCTGGTCAAGCGCCAGGGACGCCTCCTGTTCGAGCATTACCGGGAGCCCAGTTTCGAGACAGTGCCGGCTATCATCAATTCCTGCACGAAAAGCGTGCTGTCCGCTTTGGTCTGCGTCGCCCTCGGCCGTGGGCTGCTGCCCGACCCACGGGTTACGCCGGTGTCCGCCTTTTTTCCTCAGTTGAAAACCGACGCCGATATACGCAAGCGCGACATGACGCTGCTGCATCTGCTGACGATGACCGCAGGCTTCCGGTGGGACGAATTCGGCGGGTTGAATTCCTTCCCGCGCATGACGCGCGAGTCGAATTGGATCGCGCACGTGCTGGAACAGCCGCTCTCCGAACCGCCTGGAACGCGAATGACTTATAATTCCGGCGTCTCGCAACTGTTGTCCGGCATCTTGTCGGAAGCGACGGGAATGACCGTCGCACGATTCGCGGAGCAGACGCTGTTCGGGACGCTCGGCATCGAGACGTACGAATGGGAGACCGATCCGCAGGGGATTCATACCGGCGGCTTCGGACTGCGACTGCGCCCGGCAGACCTGCTGAAGCTCGGCGAGCTCATGCTGAACCGGGGAATGCATGGCCGTACGCGGCTATTCCCCGGCGAATGGGCCGACCTTGCCGTTCGCCCCTTCGCTCCGGCAAGTCCGCCTTACGAAGGCGAGTACGGCTGGCATTGGTGGTGCGGCGCTTGCGTGCCTACGCGTAAGGTTTCCGCCGGCAAGGATGACGGCAATCGCGCGCAGCCCTCCGATTATTTTTACGCCCGCGGGTTCGGCGGCCAATTCGTGTACGTCGTACCGGAAGCCGAGCTCGTCGCCGTCGTGACCCAGGACAGCCGCAAGCGCAAGCAACCCGATCCGTTCGCCGAGCTGATCGTGCCGATTCTCGCCGGATGCTGAGCGGCCGCGTTGAATAAACGGGGCCTTTTATTCGTCATAGACCTGCCGGCCGACCCGAACGCTCGATCGCTTCGTCGCCGCCCGGACGGCTCGTCGACCCCCGCAGCGCCAGCTCCGGCAGCAGTCTGAGGCGCTGCTTCGGCATGTCCGCATCCTCGATTCTGCGGATTAGCAGATTCACCACCTGATCGCCCATCTCCTGCGTCGGCATGGATACCGACGAGAGCTTCGGCTCCACGATATGGCACAGCATCGTGTCGTCGAAGCCGATGACCGACAGCTCGTCTGGCATGCGGATGCCGCGCGCTCTCGCTGCCAGCATGGCGCCGACGGCGCAGATGTCGTTGTAGCCGAAGATCGCCGTCGGGCGGTCCGCTCGTTCGAGCAAGTGACCTGCCTGCTCTGCGGCCCCGTCGATCGTATGTCCGCCGACGCGGATCAGGCTCTCCTCCGTCTTGATGCCGCTGTCCCGAAGCGCCTGCCTGTAGCCGCGAATCCGCTCCTGGCTGCTGATCGTATCCTCGCCTACCATGCCGATGCGGGCATGACCGAGCTCAATCAAATATTCGGTTGCGCGGTAGCCGCCCAAATAGTCGTCGACAGTCACGCTATCGACGGACAGCTCGTCGCGTTCGTGCGAAAAGAGGGCGATCGGCACGCCGTCCTCGATCAACGCTTTCAACAGACCGAGATTGCTGAACCGCGCTGCGATAATATAGCCGTCCACCTTGCTGCGAAGCAGCGAAAGATGACGCTCCTCCTTTTCCGGATCGCGCTCCGTCGTCGCCATGACGATCGTATAGCCGAGCTCGTGGCCGCACGCTTCGATCCGCTTCAAATATTCGGCATAGATCGGGTTGTCGATATCCGGGATGATGAAGGCGATCGTGCGCGTGCCCTTCCCTTTCATGGCGGAAGCCATCACGCTCGGCTCGTAACGCTGCTCCTGCATGATTCTTTTGATTTTGCTGCGCGTTTTCTCGCTGATCTTGCCTTTATTGTTCATGACCTTCGATACGGTCGCCGTCGACACGCCCGCAGCGCGGGCGATATCGTAAATCGTCGGTTTCATCGCAGCACGCTCTCATCTCTTCATGTTGTGTCCAGTATAGCGAACTGCCTTCAAAATGGGAAGAACGCCAAGCCTCCTCGCCGCCTGGCGTTCTTCTGCCTAACGTATGGCTTCTGCTGCCGATTCCGAATGTTTCGATCGATAAAACGAAGGACGCTCCGGCATGTCGATGCGCACGATGTCGCCCGAATCTCTCGCCGCCAGACAGGCATCGGCGGCGACGGCCGCCGAGTAGCCGTCCCAGGCGGACGGACCGTTCATCTCCCCGCGCAGCGTCGCGTCGATCCAGTCCTGCAGCTCAATGTCGTAAGCTTCGATGAAGCGGTCCTTCCAGTCGGTCAGCAGCGCGTTCGACAGCTTCGCCTCGCTGCGCATCGTCACGCTCATCGGCTCCGGCAGGCTGACGATGCCCGTCTCCCCGACGACCTGACACTGAATATCGTAGCCGTACTTGCAGTTGACGAAAATTTCGCCGTTGATCCGGACGCCCTTCGCCGTCTCCATATAGACGAGCAGCGGATCGTTCAGATGTTCGCCCGAAAGACTCGACCTTCTGGGCCGAACGACCTGAACCGACACATAATCGTCGTCCAGCAGCCAGCGGTGAACGTCAAGCTCGTGGATGAACGTGTCGACGACGGACATGTCCCGCGTATAAAAATCCGGCACCGACACGTTGCGATGCGCGCAATGCAAAATGAGCGGATGTCCGATAACGCCGCTGTCGATCGTCTCCTTCAGCACGCGGTAGCCCCGGTCGTAACGGCGCATGTATCCGACCTGCACCAGCATTTTGCCGAAGGCCGCCTCGGCCTCGACGATTCGCTTGCAGCCTTCGGCCGTCACGGCCAGCGGCTTCTCGCAAAATACCGGCTTGCCGGCCGCGATCGACGCCAGCACGAATTCCTCGTGCGTCGCGCCCCAGGACGTGACCATGACCGCGTCCACCTCCTGCGCGCGGATCAGATCCAGGCCGTTGTCATAGACGGCCGCCTGCAGGTTGAATTCGTTCGCGACCTGCTGCGCCTGCGCCGCATTGACGTCCGTGACGGCGACGACCGCCGCGCCCTTCAGCACCTGCGTCATGCGGCGAATATGGTCCCGGCCGATCGCGCCGGTCCCGATCACGCCTACCCGTAATGTCATCTTGTCGGATGCCCTCCCACTGATCGTCTCTGTTCTATTGGGCACTTAAGGCACTCAGGCTTTGCCCGACGAGCCGAATAAGCGCATCTTGTCTATCACCGTATGCTTCACGGCTTCGCGCGCGGCGTCCATATACTGCCGCGGATCGTAAAGAGCGGGGTTCGCTGCGAGCATCTCGCGAATAGCCGCCGTGCTCGAGATTTGATTTTCGGTGTTGACATTGATCTTGGCCGTGCCGAGCGAGATCGCCCGCCGAATGTCGGGCTCCGGGATGCCCGTGCCGCCGTGCAGCACGAGCGGAACGCCGGTCAGGCGGCGGATGTCCGCCATTCGCGCAAAGCCCAGCTTCGGCTCGCCCTTGTACGGCCCGTGCACGGAGCCGAGCGCCGGCGCAAGGCAATCGACGCCGGTCTCCCGCACGAGCGCTTCGCATTCCTCGGGCACGGCGTGCAGCGCATCCTCCTCCGCGACCGTCAGATCGTCTTCCTGGCCGCCGATCCGGCCGAGCTCCGCCTCCACCGATACGCCGAGCGCCCGCGCCGCCTCGGACACCTGCCTCGTGATGCGGATATTGTCCGCCAGCGGATGGTGGGAGGCGTCGATCATGACGGACGAGAAGCCCGCCTTGATCGCATCCATGCACATTTCATAAGAGCTGCCGTGGTCGAGATGCAGCGCGACGGGCACCGATATGCCCAGCTCCTCGACGAGCGCTCGCACGATCGCGGCCGCCGTGCGCAGTCCGCCCAGATGGGCAATGTAACCCGGGCTGACGGCGCATACGACCGGCGACCGCTCCTGCTCCGCCGCCTCCAGAATGGCCTGCGCGAACGACAGATTGTTTATGTTGAAATGACCGACCGCATAGCCGTCCCGGCATGCTTCCCGAAGCATCGGCCCCATTGACGTCAATGCCATTTTTAATGCCCTCCGCCGCGCGCTACCAGCGCGCCGTCACCATTTTTTTGCGCGTGTAAAACTCGACGCCGTCCGAGCCGTTGGCATGCAGATCGCCATAGAACGACTTTTTCCAGCCGGAGAACGGGAAAAACGCCATCGGCGCCGGAACGCCCAGGTTGACGCCCAGCATGCCCGCATCGATCTCCTCGCGAAACTTGCGTACGTTGCCGCCGTCCTTCGTGAAGATGCAAGCGCCGTTCGCGAACTCCGACCGGTTGGCCATCGCGATCGCCTCGTCCAGCGAATCGGCCTGCGCGACCGACAGTACCGGCGCAAAAATCTCTTCCTGCCAGATGCGCATCTCCGTCGTGACGCCGTCGAAGATCGTCGGGCCGACGAAGTAGCCCTTCCCGCCGACCGCCGAATCGGTGCGGCCGTCGCGAACGAGCAGCGCGCCTTCCTTTTCGCCGGTCTCGATGTAGCCCAGCGTCCGCTCCTTGTGCGGGCCGCGAATAACCGGACCGAGGAAAACGCCGTCCTCAAGGCCGTTGCCGATCTTGATCCGGTCCGCCGCCGCCTTGAGCTTCGCCAGGAACGGCGCATGCGCTTCGCCGACGGCGACGACGACCGAAGCGGCCATGCAGCGCTCGCCGGCCGAGCCGAACGCGGCGTTCAGCACCTGGTTCACGGCATAATCCAGGTCGGCGTCCGGCATGACGATCGTATGGTTTTTGGCCCCTGCCAGCGCCTGGACGCGCTTGTCGTGGGACGTTCCCTTCCGGTATACGTATTCGGCCACCGGCTGAGAGCCGACGAAGGAGATTGCCTTCACGTCCTTGTGCTCCAGCAGGCCGTTCACGACGTCATGCGCGCCGTGGACGATATTCAGGACGCCGTCCGGCAGTCCCGCATCCTTCATCAGCTCGCCGAGCCGGTTGGCCAGCTGCGGCGTGCGCTCCGACGGCTTCAGGACGAAGGCGTTGCCGCAGGCGATGGCGAGCGGGAACATCCAGCATGGGCACATCATAGGGAAGTTAAAGGGCGTAATGCCGCCGACGACGCCGATCGGGTATCGGTACATGCCCGATTCGAGGTTCGTAGCGATGTCGGGCAGCTGCTTGCCCATCATCAGCGTCGGCGCGCCTGCCGCGAATTCGACGCATTCGATGCCGCGCTGCACTTCGCCGTAAGCTTCGTTGTAGCTCTTGCCGTTCTCCAGCGTAATGAGCCGCGCCAGCTCCTCCCGATGCTCTACCAGCAGCTGCTGGTAGCGGAACAGAATGCGGGCTCTGCGGGGAACCGCCGTCGCGCTCCATGACTTGAACGCTTCCTTGGCCGTTCGGACGGCCAGATCCACATCGTCGCCGTTCGACAGCGGCACTCGGGCCAAAATCTCTTCGGTCGCCGGATTGTATACCGGCTCCGACTTGCCGGAGGTCGAAGCGACCCACCGGCCGCCGATCAAATTGGATAGCGTCTGTACTTCTGTCGTAGACATGGATGATCCTCCCTGAGTTAAGATTGACTGACGAACCGGCCGCTCCTGCAGAGCGCGATATAGTCCTCGACTTGCGCAAGCGTCGGCATCGCATCGGAGCAGCTGTGATTCGAGATGACGATCGAGGCGCCCGCGGCGCCGTATTCCATCGACCTCGCGATGTCCCAGCCCTGAATGAGGCCATGTATGAAGCCCGCCGCATAGGAATCGCCCGCTCCGAACGTCTTCACCACATTGGCGGGAAATGTCGTGCCTTCGATCCGCTCGCCTTCCTTCGTGAAGGCAAACGAGCCGTCCTTGCCGTGCTTGATGACGACGATCCGCGCATGGTGATCGAACCACTTGCCGGCCGTATAGCCGTCGTCTTTGACCGTATGGCGTTCAAACGATTCCATTTGGTCGAATTCTTCCCGCGTGCCGATAATGACGTCGCATTGCGCGGCCGCCAGATTGTAATAGACGGCCGTCTCCTCGGAGGAAGCCCACGTATAAGGCCGATAGTCGAGATCGAACAGGACGACGGTGCCATGCTTGCGCGCGTACTGAAGCGCGACGAACACGGCCTCCCGCGACGGACTTTTCGCCAGCGCCGTGCCGGAGATGAGCAGCGCCTTCGCATTGGCGATATATGATTCCTCGACGTCGCGCGGCTCAAGGTTCAGATCCGCCGCATGGTCGCGGTACATCAGGATGCTGCAGTCGTCCTTGCTCTTGATCTCGGTGAAGGCAAGACCGGTCACGCTGCCCGGCCGGTCCGTAATCATGCCGGATGTATCGATGCCGTTGCGCTCGAAATAGCGGACGATAAAGCGGCCCATCTGATCGTCGGACACCCGGCCGACAAAGCCTGTGCACATCCCGAGTCTGGCCATCCCGATCGCGATATTGGCCGGCGAGCCGCCGACATACTTGGTGAACGTGACGGTGTCTTCCATCGGGCGATGGATCTCGTTGGCGTTCAGATCGACGCAGGCGCGCCCCAGCGCGATAAAGTCGAGCGCTCTGCCCGCCGGAAACGAAAGGTTGTTCATTCCTGCTCTCCTCCCTCTTCGCTGCCGCCCGCAGCCTCGGCGAGCTTGGACGGCATGATCCAGGCGTGCGCCGGATCGTTGTGGAACACCCACGTCCGAACCGGCCCGGCCATGACGTTCAAGTAGTAGCCCTCGTAGCCGGGAGGCGCCGACACCGGATGATAGCCCTCCGGCACGAGCACCGCGTCGCCGTCCTTCACGGCCAGCGTCTCGTCGAGGGAGCGGTCGTCGTTGTACACGCGCTGCAATGCAAAGCCGTGCCCCGGGTTGACCCGATGATAGTACGTCTCCTCCAGATACGACTCGTGCGGCAGATTGTCCTTGTCGTGCTTGTGGGGCGGATAGCTCGACCAGTGTCCTTCGGGCGTGAACACCTCGACGACGAGCAGACTGTCCGCTTCCTGCCGCTCCGGCAATATGTTGTGAACGAGTCGTTCGATGTTGCCCGCGCCTCTGCGCTCGACGCCGACGTCGGACGGACGGATGAGCCGTGCGGGATAGCTTCCTTTTCCCGGCGCCAGACATACGCCCAGCTCCAGCTCGGTCAGCGCCTCGACCGCGAACGAATCGCCGCTTGGCACGTAGACCGAATAGGGCGGGATTTTCTCGAATACGCTCATGCGCGCGCCGATGTCGTTCCACCTGGCATGCCGCGTGCCGACCGACGCCCTGCCGGACAGCAGAACGAGGCAAGCCTCCATGTCTCCCGTCTCCCGGGTCAGCGATTGGCCGGTCTGCAGCCGATACACTTCAAAACCTACATATTCCCAGCCTGCAGACGCCGGCGTGATGCCGAGCACCTTGCCGTCTTGATCCGGCGCCTGCGAAGGAACGATCAAATTGGCAATCATTGTTTTCCTCCTCTTGATCGATTGCCGTCCGCCGGCCCGCTCGCCGGCATCCGGCCGGTTACAAGCCGGTATGCTCGCGAATGTAGCGGCGTGCCTTGACTGCGTATTCGAACGGATTCGCCTTGGCCGGGTCCTGTTCGGCCTCTACGACGAGCCAGCCCGCATACTTCATCTCCGCCAGCTTGGCGAACACGGGACGGAAGTCCAACGCGCCGTCGCCCGGCACCGTGAACGCCCCCGCCTTCACCGCCTGCAGGAAGCTGAGCCGCTCCCGCCGCACTTGCTCCACCACGGCCGGGCGAATATCCTTCAGATGCACATGCTTCACGCGCCCGGCGTGCTTCGCCAGCACGGCAAGCGGATCGTCGCCAGAGAAGGCCAGGTGGCCCGTATCGAACAGCAGCGAGACAAGGGACGGATCGGTAAGCGCCATCAGCTTGTCGATCTCGTACGCCGTCTGTACGCCCGTGCCCATGTGATGGTGATAGACGATGTCCATCCTTTTCTCCTGCGCCAGCTCGCCCAGCCTGTGCAGGCCGGACGCGAGCGACCGCCACTGCGCTTCGGTGAACGAAGGCTTGCCGTCGAAGACCGGGACGTCCTGCAAGCCCTGAATGCTCTGGCCCTGCTCCGAAACGACGATTACTTTCGCCCCCATCGCGTGGAGAAAATCGCGGTGCCGGACGAACGCGTCCACGGTCTCCTGCAGCGGCTTCGTCAGGAGGTAGGCGCTGAACCAGGCGCTTGCGATCGACAGGCCACGCGGCGCCAGATAGCGCCGAAGCACCTCCGGGCTGCGCGGATATTTGTTGCCGACCTCGCTGCCCGCGAAGCCGGCGAGCGCCATTTCGCTGATGCACTGCTCAAATGTATTTTCTCCGCCCAGCTCCGGCAGATCGTCGTTCGTCCACGCGATCGGGGCGATGGCGAGCTTGATGTCCGATTTCTCCAGCATGCCGATTCCTCCTTGGCTTCGTGATCCGATCAATACGGCCTTGCTTCCTTGCGCGTCTGTTCCTTCCTCGCGTAAGCCTGCCCGGTCGCCTCGCTGCCGGATACTTCGGCTACCCCGACATGCCACCATTGATCGTAGTCGTGCGTCATCGTCTTCGGCAGCACCTTGATATCGATCAGCGTGGACACGGTCTGGCGCTTCGCATCGATGATCGCCTCGCGCAGCTGCTGAGGCGTGCGAACGGAATACGATTTCACGCCGTAGCCCGCCGCGCTTTGCGCGAAGTCGATGTGCATCAGCTCGCCGTCCAGACGTCCGGTATCTTTATTGCGGTAGCGGAACTCCGTGCCGAAGCTGCCCATGCCGTTGCCCATCTGCAAATTGTTGATACAGCCGAACGCCGCGTTGTCGAACAGCAGGACGTTGATTTTCTGCCGCTCCTGCAGGCTCGTCACCAGCTCCGAATGCAGCATCAGATAGCTGCCGTCGCCGGTCATCGCATACACTTCCTTGTCCGGCTCCGCGAGCTTCGCGCCGAGCGCCCCGGATATCTCGTAGCCCATGCAGGAGTAGCCGTATTCCATGTGGTACGTATTCGGCCGACGGCTCTCCCACATCCGCTGCAGATCGCCCGGCAGACTGCCCGAGGCGCCGACGATGACGGCGTCTTCGTCAATGAGCCGGTTCACTTCGCCGATGACGCTCGTCTGCGTCAACCCGGACCCGAACCGCTCGCTGAACTCGGCAAGCACCTCATCGAGTTGGCCCGGCACCTCCGGCACGAACGGTTCCCCGTCGCGGTAGCAGGCTTCGTGCAGCCGCTTCAATTCCGCCTGCCAGTCCGATTTGGCGGCCGCGATCTCGCCGTCGTATGCGGATCGGTAATCCGCTGCGGCCAATTCGACCTCCAGCGCTTCAAGCGACAGCTTGGCGTCCGCCGTCAGCTTGACCGCGTCGAGCTTGTAGCCGTCGTACGGCGAGACGTTGATCGTGAGCACGCCGGCTTGCGGATGTCTGAACAGCCATTTGGATGCGGTCGTAAAATCGGTGTAGCGCGTGCCGACGCCGATGATCAGATCCGCCTCCTGCGCCAGCCGGTTGGCCGCGAGATTGCCGGTCACGCCGATGCCGCCGACATTGTACGGATGGTCGCTCTCGACCGCGCTCTTGCCGGCCTGCGTCTCCGCGAACGGAATATGGAAGCGCGTAGCGAACTGCTTCAGCGCCTCGGCCGCCTCGGAATAGCGGACGCCGCCGCCGCAGATGATGAGCGGCTTGCGCTTGGCGCTGATTAGCGCCGCGGCGGCCGCAACCTCGTCTGCGGCAGGGACGCTGCGGCCGATCCGGTGCACGCGTTCCTTGAAGAAATCGACCGGATAGTCGTACGCTTCGGTCTGTACGTCCTGCGGCAGCGCGATCGTCACGGCTCCCGTGTTCGCCTGATCCGTCAGCACGCGCATCGCGTGAATCAGCGAGGACATCAACTGCTCCGGACGATTGATCCGATCCCAGAATTTGCTCACGGCGCGGAAGGCGTCGTTCGTCGTCAGCGTCAGGTCGTATGGCTGCTCGATCTGTTGAAGCACGGGGTCCGGCTGCCTGGTCGCGAACGTATCGCCTACGAGCAGCAGCACGGGAATCTGATTGGCGGAAGCGGTCGCGGCGGCCGTCACCATATTGGCCGAGCCGGGACCGACCGACGCGGTGCAAGCCATGATCTGCTTGCGCCGCTTCTGCTTCGCGAAAGCGACTGCCGCGTGGGCCATTCCCTGCTCGCTGCGTCCCTGATACACCTCAAGACCCCCCGCCTCGGCCTCGAGCGCCTGCCCGATGCCGAGCACGTTGCCGTGGCCGAAGATCGTGAACACGCCTTTGATAAGCCGCTGACGCGCGCCCTCGAATTCGACGATTTGACTGTTTAAGAACCGGACAAGCGCCTGCGCTGTCGTTAAACGGACCGTTTCCATCGTTCGTTGACTCTCCTTTGCGAGGGTAATCGATTTCCTTAAACGTTATAAAAATAGACGATATGATCTCATATCATCTTCGCAACGAATAAGGTAATCGTTATCCTTAATATCCTCAGTTTAAGGGATAATGACCGGATTGACAATGCGCTATTTAAACGGCGTTGGCCTCTTGATCGAACATATCGATCTAACCGCCTCGCTCAAGGCCGTTCTGTACGTCAGCCGTCTTTATACGAGTACGAATCCGTCCCGCAGTCCAGCTTCTCTCCCCGGTCCTGGATACAGTAGGCCGTCCTCTTGCAAGACGACAAGCGGTCTGGCGCTCGACTTTTTTGAGCTCTGTCCGAAAGAGCCGCCGAAACGCGAAAAAGCCGGATCAGGCGGCTCGCGCCGCCTGATCCGGCTTTTTAAAGATGGAGACGCGGGGCGTCAGTGACGCTGCGCTTCTTCGACGATGGCCAGCACAAGCTCCGTCACCTTGACGATGTCGTCGGCTTTGATCCGTTCCTTCGTCGTATGGATATCCTCGTAACCGACCGCCAGATTGACGGTAGGCACGCCGTTGCCGTTGAACATATTGGCGTCGCTGCCGCCGCCGGACGCGAACAGGCTTGGGCTGAGGCCGACGCTGCGGATCGCCGCGCTCGCGATCTGGATGACTTCGTCCGCTTCGGTATAGCTGTAAGCGGGATAAATGACTTCGCTCACGAATTCGAACGTCGCGCCCGTCTCTTCGCAGGCGTTGGCGACCGCCTGGCGCATCAGCTCCGCCTGCGCATGGAGCTTCTCGTTCGAGCGGCTTCGCACTTCGGCGTAGATCTTGATTTTGTCGACGACGACGTTCACTTCGCCGCCGCCTTCGAAGCGGCCGATGTTGGCGCTCGTCTCTTTGTCGATCCGTCCGAGCTTCATCTTGGAGACGGCCTTGGACGCGACCTGGATGGCGCTGATGCCGTCCTCGGGATTGACGCCGGCATGCGCCGCCTTGCCGTGAATCGTGATGTACTGGCGGGAGTTCGTGATGGCGGCGGCGGCGATCTCCCCGACCTTGCCGTTAGAATCGAGGGCATAGCCGAACTTCGCCTTGAGACGCGAGCCGTCCATCGCGCGGGAGCCGAGCAGGCCCGACTCTTCGCCGACCGTGATGACGAACTGGATGGCGCCGTGCGATGCGCCCGTCTCCTTCAGCACGCGCAGCGCTTCGAAAATCGCGGCGAGACCCGCCTTGTCGTCGGCGCCGAGGATCGTCGTGCCGTCGCTGCGGATATAGCCGTCGTCGTCCAGCCGCGGCTTGATGCCAAGCCCCGGCGCGACGGTGTCCATATGCGACGTGAACAGCAGCACGGGCGCCGATTCGGCGTCCGGCGTCGCCGGCAGCCAGGCGAACAGGTTGCCCGAGCCGTGGCCGATTTTTTCCGCGACGTCGTCTTCCTCGACCGAAAGGCCAAGCGCCTCGAACTTTGCGATGAGCGCCTTGCGGATGGCCTGTTCGTGCTTCGTCTCGCTGTCGATTTGCACCAGTTCCATGAATTCTTCGATCAGCCGTTCTTTTTTGGACCATGCGGATCCTCCTCGTAAGCGTGCGTGAAATCGGTTAAAATAAGAAATATGCTCATTCAAGTCATATTGCCGCAAAGGATGGTTCCGATGAACAACGCGCGTTGGTTTAAAATCGTCGTCTACGTCATGCTGATCGCCATGCTGGCTTCTACCGTGCTGCTGTCGATCGGATCGCTGCTTCAGTGACGGTCCGCAAGCTCCCGTAACCGAATACGTCCCGGAAGTGCGGGAGCACCCGCTCCGCGATCTCCTCGACCTCGAGCGTTAGGCCCGTCTCGGCTTCGAGCGAGGTGACCCCGTATTCCTGGATGCCGCACGGCACGATGCCGCCGAACCCCTCTTGCTCTACGCCCCGCTTGACGTTAAAGGCAAAGCCGTGGCTCGTCACGAAGCCGCGTCTCGTACGCGCGCGATTGAACTTGACGCCGATCGCCGCGACCTTGCGGTCGCCGATCCAGACGCCGGTATACGCGGGCTTCCTGCCGCCGACGAGTCCGAACTCCGCGAGCAGGCGAATCAGCGCTTCTTCGAGATCCCGCAAATACTTGTGCAAATCAAGCCCTTCGGCGTCCAAATAAAGCAGCGGATATCCGACGAGCTGTCCCGGGCCGTGATACGTAATATCCCCGCCCCGGTCGATCTCGAATACCGAGATGCCCCGTCGCTTAAGCTCGTCCGGCGACATCAGCAGATGCTCGGGATGACGGTCCGTGCCGATCGTGTAGGTCGGCGGATGCTCCAGCAGCAGCAGCGTATCCTCGCGCTGCCCCGCCCCGATGTCCCGGATCAGCGCTTTTTGAAGATCCCACGCTTCCCCGTACTCGATCCGGCCCAGCTTGGCCGTGTCCAGCATGCTCATGTCCATCTCGCCTCCCGTTAACCTCCCTATTGTAGCGCATGCCCGAAGCGGCCGCAAACGAACGAAACCGGGCATGCGCCGCGACAAAAGGCCGCCCGCGGCCGCGCCTTGCGCGCTCGCGGGCGACCTCTCGCCGAATCGGTTCAAGCCTTTTATCAATAAAGCTTGGTGTCGAGACTGTAGCTCTCGAGGTTTTCTTTGACCCGTTGCAGGAACCTGCCGCAAATGACGCCGTCAAGAATACGGTGGTCGAGCGACAGGCACAGATTGACCATCGAACGCACGCCGATCATGTCGTTGATGACGACGGGGCGCTTCACGATCGATTCGAACGTCAAGATCGCGGCCTGCGGGTAGTTGATGATCGGCTGGGACAGGATCGAGCCGAACGAGCCCGTGTTGTTGACCGTGAACGTGCCGCCCTGCATATGCTCGAGCTTCAGCTTGCCGTGACGCGCGCGGTTCGCCAGATCGTCGATCTCGTGCGCGATGCCGGCGATGTTTTTCTGGTCGGCGTTTTTGATGACCGGCGTAACGACCGAATCCTCGGTTCCGACCGCGAGCGCCATGTTGATGTCGCGCTTGACGATGATCTTGTCCGTCGCCCACACCGAATTCATGATCGGGTAATCCTTGATCGCGCCGACGGCGGCCTTGACGAGGAACGGCATGTACGTCAGGTTGATGCCTTCCGTCCGCTTGAATTCGTCCTTCAGCTTGCTGCGAAGCACGACGAGGTTCGTCACGTCCACCTCGATCATCGTCCAGGCATGCGGAATCTCGGTCACGCTCTGGCGCATGCGCGTCGCGATCGTATTGCGGATCGGGGTGACGTCGATGAAATATTCGCCGCGGCCGGGCACTTCGTGACCCTCGATCTCGATCGTCGGGATGCGCGGCGATTCGGACAGGTGAAGACCGCCCGAGCGTACCTGCACGCGGGGGATCCATCTGCTCGAACGGCTTCGAGGACGAAGGCGCAGAACTAGCGCTCGCCGGCGCAGCCGGCGTCGGAGCGGCTTGCTGCGCGTCCGCGGCGGGAGCCGCCTGCGGCTGCGAACCGGCAGCGCCGCCCGGCGATGCTGCCGCCAGCACGTCGGCGCGCGTGATACGGCCGCCCATGCCGGTGCCCGCCAAGCGGGCCAGATCGATGCCGTGCTCGGCGGCCAGCTTCAGCACCGCCGGGGAATAGCGCTGGCGCATTTCTTGGCCCGCGGCCGCTGCGGACGGCACCGAAGACTGCCCTTGCGTCGGCGGCCTGTCGTTCGCCTCGCGTTCGGCCGCGCGCACCGCGTCGTCGGTCGGCTGAAGGCCTGCGGCGAGCGCGCCGCCCGGAATCTCCGCGTAGGCGTCGGCCTCCTCGGTCTCGATCAGGCAGATCGCGCTGCCGACGTTCACCGTCTCGCCGTCGTCCGCCAGCACCTTGACCAGCACGCCGCGGGCCATGGACGGCAGCTCGGCGCTTACCTTGTCCGTGATAAGCTCGCAGAGCGGCTCGTACATTTCGACGTAGTCGCCCGGCTTTTTCAGCCAACGGTCCACGGTCGCGGTTTCCAGCGATTCGGCCAGCTTCGGCATGATGATTTCGGTAATCTTTTTACTCAATTCCGTTCATCTCCTTCCCGTGACGGTTCTAGTATCGCGCCAGCTCCAGCATGGCCGCCTTCAGCTTATCCTTGTTCAGCATGAACTGCTTTTCGCCCACCGGATTGTACGGCATGGCCGGTACGTCGGGACCGCACAGACGGCGGATCGGCGCGTCGAGGTCGTAAAGCAGCTCCTCGGCGATGATCGCGGCGACTTCGCCGCCGATGCCGCCGGTTTTGTTGTCCTCGTGAACGATCAGTACCTTGCCGGTGCGCGCGGCCGCTTCGAGGATGCCCTCGCGGTCGAGCGGCTGAATCGTGCGCAGGTCGAGGATATGCGCCTCGATGCCTTCCTCGCGCGACAGCTCCTCGGCAGCCTGCATCGCAAAATGAAGCGGCATGCTGTAGCTGATCACCGTGATGTCGCTGCCTTCGCGCAGCACGTTCGCTTTGCCGATCGGCACCGTGTACTCGCCTTCGGGCACTTCGTCGCTTACGAGACGGTAGCATTTTTTATTTTCGAAAAAGATGACGGGATCCGGATCGCGAATCGCGGAGATGAGCAGACCCTTGGCGTCATAGGCGGTCGCAGGCGCGACGATCTTGAGGCCCGGGGTGCCGAAAAACACCGATTCGGTGCACTGCGAATGGTACAGGCCGCCGAACACGCCGCCGCCGATCGGCGCGCGGATGACGACGGGACAGCTCCAGTCGTTGTTCGAGCGATAGCGGATCTTCGCCGCCTCGCTGATGATCTGGTTGGCCGCAGGGAACATGAAATCGGAGTACTGCATCTCGGCGATCGGCTTCATGCCCGCCATCGCGGCGCCGATCGCGACGCCCGCGATCGCGGATTCCGCCAGCGGCGTATCGATCGCCCGATCCTCGCCGAACTGCTGCTGCAGTCCCTTGGTCGTGCCGAACACGCCGCCTTTGAGACCGACGTCCTCCCCGAGGACGAACACGCTGTCGTCCCGCTCCATCTCTTCCTTCATGGCCAATCGGATCGCGTCGATATATTCGATTACCGGCATGCGTTAGCGCACCTCCCCGTTGTCTTCGGCGTACACGTAGCGGAAAGCGTCCTCCGCCGACTGGTACGGCGCTTGCTCGGCATAAGCCGTCGCCTCGTCGAGCTCCTTGCGGATGCGCTGCTGCAGCGCCTGCTCCCGCTCCTCCGACCAAAGCCCGAGCTGCTCCAGATACGCGCGGAAAGCCGGCAGCGCGTCCTTGGCCCGGTTTTCGTCGACCTCTTCCTTGGTACGGTAGGCCATGTCGTTGTCCGACGTCGAGTGCGGCGTGACGCGGTACGTCATGATCTCCACCAGCGTCGGCCCTTCGCCGGCCAGCGCCCGCTCGTGCGCTTCGCGGAACACGCGGTATACTTCAAGCGGATCATGTCCGTCGACCCGAATGCCGGGGAAGCCGTAGCCGAGCGCGCGGTCGCTGATGCGGCCGGCCGTCTGCTTGGACAGCGGCACCGAGATCGCGTAGCCGTTGTTCTCGCAGACGAAGATGACGGGCAGCTTCTGTACGCCCGCGAAGTTGCAGCCTTCGTGAAAGTCGCCCTGGTTGCTCGAGCCCTCGCCGAACGAGACGATCGCAACGGACGATTCGCCGCGAATCTTCGAGGCGAGCGCGAAGCCGACCGCGTGCGGCACCTGCGTCGTAACCGGGCTCGAGCCCGTCGCGATGCGCAGCCTGCGGCATCCGAAGTGCGCGGACATCTGGCGTCCGGCGCTGTTCGGGTCTTCGCCCTTGCCGTAAAGCGCCAGCATCAGCTCCTTGACGGTCATGCCGACCGTCAGCACCAGGCCGTAGTCGCGGTAATAAGGGAGAAACCAGTCTTTGTCGCGGTCCATGGCAAAGCCCATCGCCACCTGCGACGGCTCCTGCGTAATGCCCGATATGTGGAAGTTCACCTTCCCGGCGCGCTGCAGCACCTGGCCGCGCTCGTCGAACCTGCGCGCGAGCATCATCGTCTCGTACATGGCGACGGCCCGCTCGTCCGTCAAGCCCAGCGCGATATGCCGCGCTTGTTGGTCTACGCTGCCTTTCTGGGTCATGAAGCGTCCCTCCCGGCTTTTGTTTTAGGATTTGTTTTAGAAGTTGTCGTTAGTGTTATAACCTGGTCTTAATACTTGAACCTAGAACCTATTATACAGCGGCGCGATCGAAAAAGAAACCGCGGGCGGAGCGGGGTTCGGTTATCCGTCTCGGGTGAGGCCCGTTCAAGCGTGCGCCGCGTCTTCGGCCGGCTCCCGCAACGCAAAACGGCCTCGCCTGAAAAACGGGCGAAACCGCGTGCGCGAAGCGCCGCGGCGAAAGCCTGGCGCTGCTTCCTTTATGAACCGTGCGAAGCGGAGCCGGAGACGGCCTGCATCACTTCCTGCATCGCTTCGGATAACGTCGGATGCGGATGAATGGCGCGGCCGATCTCCCACGGCACCGCATCCAGCAGCTTTGCGAGCGATGCCTCGGCGATTAGGTCGGTCGCGTGGGGACCGACGAGATGGAAGCCCAGCAGATCGCCCGTCTTCCGGTCGACGACCGCCTTCGCGAAGCCTTCGGGCTCGCCGTGCACGAGCGCCTTGCCGAAGACGCGCATCGGCAGCTTCGCCGCGCGCGTCTCGAAGCCGGCCGCCTTGGCCGCCGCCTCGGTCCATCCGATGGCCGCGGCCTCGGGCCGGCTGTAGATCGCCCGCGGCACGTCGCGGTCGGGCGTGCGGGGAATCGGCTGCCCGAGTATATGGGCGACCGCGACCTCCGCCTCGTGCATGGCCGCGTGCGCCAGCTGCACGCCGCCGATGACGTCGCCGACGGCGTAAATATGCGGCTCCCCGGTCTGCAGCGTCGCCGGATTCACCGTCACGAACCCGCCGGCCGCCTTGACGTCCGTATTTTCGAAGCCGAGGTTGTCGACGTTGCCGACGCGTCCGACGGATACGAGCATGCGCTGCGCCTCGAGCGTCTCGGCTTCGCCTGCGGACGTCTCGATGCGGACGGACACGCCCCCCCTCGGCCGACGCGCAGGACGAAGCGTCCAGCTTCGCGCCCAGACGCAGCTTCACGCCTCGCCTCTCGAGCTGGCGGGCCAGCTCCGAGGAGATATCCTTGTCTTCGCCGGGCAGCAGGCGGTCCGCCGTCTCGACGAGCGTCACCGCCGTGCCAAAGTCGCCGAGCAGCGACGCCCATTCGACGCCGATGACGCCGCCGCCGACGATGATCGCGCTGGCCGGAAGCGACGGCCACGTCAACGCTTCGTCGCTCGTCACGACGCGAACGCCGTCATACGGCAGCCCTTCGAGTCTCCGCGGACGCGATCCTGTCGCCAAGATGAGATGACGAGGCACGACGGTCTCCGACTCTCCGTCCTCGAGCTCTACGGCGATCGCGCCGCCGCGCGGCGAGAAGATCGACGGACCGGTCAACCGGCCGGCTCCCCGGATCACTTGAATGCGGTTTTGCTTCATCAGCGCCTCTACGCCCTTGTGAAGCTGTCCGACCACGTCGTCTTTGCGGTTCATGACGGCGCTCCAGTCCACGCTGACGCCATCGGCCTCGGCCAGGCGGACGCCGTAAGACGCCGCGCTTCGAACCGTAGCGTATACTTCGGCGCTGCGAAGCAGCGTCTTGCTCGGAATGCAGCCGCGATGCAGGCACGTTCCGCCGAGCTTGTCCTTTTCAATAATAGCCACGCTCCGTCCCGCTTGAGCGGCACGGACGGCGGCGGTATAGCCGCCGGGACCGCCGCCCAGGATGGCGACGTCGACTTCGATTGGCATGAAGGTACCTCCGGATCTGTAGGCTTTGGAGCAGCATGATTATGTATTTAGAGCTTGGCGTCTTCGGAAAAGCACGCCGCTTTCTTCATTCCCGCCGACCCTATCATTATAGCGTCTCGCGCCGCAACAAAAAAAGTTCGGCGTCTCGGCGGCGGATCGAAGGCCAATTCCCGCCATTTTTTGCTAAAAGCGAACGATCCCCTGCACGCACGTCCTTTACGTTCTCATTTACGATGGACATATTCTCGATAAATCGCTATCATTAGAGCATAGAACAGGAAGGTGGACATGACCGTTGAAGCTCGTTATCTCGCGCTTGATCGCCATTCTCTTGCTCGTCGTGCCCGGCCTCGCCGCCGCATACGGCTTCCTGCTGATGAAGGACGCCTTGTTCGATTATTTCGCGCAGTTCGGGAACGTCAACCTGCCCGATCCCCATTTTGACCTTTGGCACTTCTTGCTGGGATTCGTTTTATTTCTCGTCGGCGTCGGCTTCATCGGCGGCTGGATTTTTTTCCGCGACCGCAAGCACAACTACGTGTCGCCCCGCTTCCGCGCGAAGCGCCCTCCGCGTCCTCCGCGCGACGGCAGCAAGTCGGGCGGTCAATAAATGATTAAAAAGGAATAGCGCCTTCGCGAATCGCGGCGCTATTCTTTTTTTTGTTTCTCGGGCATGCGATGCAAGTCCTTTGTCCGCCGAACCCGCCTTTCGATAGGCGCTTGGCGTGCAGCCGTAAATGCCGCGAAACAGCTTGATAAAATAACTGAAGTTATCGAACCCCGCCTCCAGTGCGACCTCGGAGATCGTCGATTCGGACGCGGTCAGCCTGCCCGCCGCATACCGGATTCGATGACGGTTCAGATATTCGACCGGCGTCCTGCGCATATACGCTTTGAACATGCGGCTAAAATGCCCTTCGCTCATGCCGGCCACGTCGGCCAGCTCCCGCAGGCTTAACTTCCGCGCGAAGTTCGTCTCCATGTAAACCAAGGTTTGCTTCAGCCGCTCTGCCGAATGGCTCTCGCCTTCGTCCGCCGGCGACCGCGATTGCCATTGACCTGCGTCGATCAGATCCGCGAACAGAGTCAGCAGGCCTGCCTTTACCCGAAGCTCCCGGGCCGGATCGGCGGCATGCTCGAGCCTCTGAATCGCGGCGATCGATGCGATAGCCTCTTGGCCCCAAGGCGTATGCGGCGTCCAGTGATGCGGCGGCCCGGACCGCCCGCGCTGCAACGGACGCAAATAGCGCGCGGAGATCGCGTCGTCCGGGCCGCCGTCCAGCCAGCCAAGGTCGCAGACGAGCGCTTCGTACGCGCAGTCCGACGCATCGAGCGGGTATCCGCCGTGCAGCAGCCCGCCGGGTATGAACAAAGCCTCTCCTGCGGACACTTCGTAGGCGGACAATCCGATTTGGAACACGGCGCGCCCGGACGTTACCCTTAAAAATTCGATCTCTTCGTGCCAATGAAAATCGAGAATGCCTTCCTGGGACGTCCGCGCTTGCTGATAGAAACCGACCGGGAAGCCCGGCGTGCCGTGTCGGCGGTCCTCTTTTAACAATTTATTGTCCACGCGCTCGCAGCCGCCTCATAATCGTGTTATTTTTAAACATAATATTGCAAGAAATTCGATAAATCAATCGGTATTATGTTAATCAAAGAGAGCGGTTTCCTACGCTCGAACAGGAGGTCCGATTTCATGAAATTCAGCAACGGCTATTGGCTGACCCGCGAAGGCTTCGAGGTGCTGACGCCTTACGAGGTGCACAGCATCGACATCGCCCCGAACAAACTGACGGTGTTCGCGCCGCATCGCCATCTCGAGCATCGCGGCAATACGCTGAACGAAGCGCTCACGACGATCGAGTTCGATTCCCCCCCCTTCCCGACGTCATTCGGGTAAAGTTGTATCACCACAAGGGACGCAAACGGCTGTCGCCGGGCGCTTTCCCGTTGACCGGCGGTCAACAAGCCGCTGCAGTGACGATCGAGGACGACGAGGATCGGGTTACGCTGACCAGCGGCGATACGAGCGTCTCGATCGCGAAGGCGCATCCGCTTCGCATTACTTATTATTATAAAGGCCGCAAGCTGACCGGCAGCGGATTCCGCCAGACCGGATTCGTGAGGGGCGCGGACGGCGTTCATTACTTCCGCGAGCAGCTCGATCTGGCGGTCGGAGAGACGGTATACGGACTCGGCGAGCGCTTCTCCGCTTTCGTCAAAAACGGGCAAAGCGTCGATATCTGGAACCAGGACGGCGGAACGGCCTCCGAGCAAGCGTATAAAAACGTGCCGTTCTACGTTACGAATCGCGGCTACGGCGTGTTCGTCAACCATCCGGAGCTCGTCTCTTTCGAGGTCGCATCGGAAAAGGTGTCGAAAACGCAGTTCAGCGTGCAGGGCGAACAGCTCGAATACATGATCGTAGGCGGCGATTCGCTGAAGGACGTGCTCGCCAATTACACGTCGCTCACCGGCAAGCCCGCGCTTCCTCCCGCTTGGACGTTCGGACTGTGGCTGACGACGTCTTTCACGACGAATTACGACGAGGAGACCGTGAACAGCTTCGTGGACGGCATGGCGCAGCGCGATCTCCCGCTGTCCGTTTTCCACTTCGACTGCTTCTGGATGAAAGAGTACCAATGGTGCGACTTCGAATGGGACGAGCGCGTCTTCCCGGATCCGAAGGGCATGCTCGATCGGCTGAAGGCGAAGGGGCTCAAAATCTGCGTATGGATCAACTCGTATATCGCTCAGCGCTCCAAGCTGTTCGACGAAGGCATGGCGCAAGGCTATCTGCTCAAGCGGAAGGACGGCAGCGTCTGGCAGAGCGACCTGTGGCAGTACGGCATGGGCATCGTAGACTTTACGAATCCGGATGCCTGCCGCTGGTTCGGAGACAAGCTGCGTGCGCTCGTCGATATGGGCGTCGACAGCTTCAAGACCGACTTCGGCGAGCGGATCCCGACGGAAGACGTCGTCTACTTCGACGGATCTGACCCACAGCAGATGCATAACTACTATACCCAGCTGTACAACAAGGTCGTATTCGACGTGCTCGAGGAGAAAAAAGGCCGCGGCGAAGCCGCGCTGTTCGCCCGTTCGGCGACGGCCGGCGGCCAGCAGTTCCCGGTACACTGGGGCGGAGACTGCGAGGCGACGTTCGAATCGATGGCGGAAAGCCTGCGCGGCGGCCTGTCGCTCGGTCTCTCGGGCTTCGGCTTCTGGAGCCACGACATCGGCGGCTTCGAGCAAAGCGCTACGCCGGACCTTTACAAACGCTGGGTCGCCTTCGGACTGCTGTCCAGCCACAGCCGCCTGCACGGCAGCACCTCCTACCGGGTGCCGTGGCTGTTCGACGAAGAAGCGGTCGACGTGCTCCGCCGCTTTACCAAGCTGAAGGCGAGCCTCATGCCGTACCTGTTCGCCCAGGCGGCCCAGTCAAGCCGCATCGGCCTGCCGATGATGCGCGCCATGCTGCTCGAGTTCGGCGAGGATCCGGCCTGCGATTATCTGGATCGCCAATTCATGCTCGGCGACTCCCTGCTCGTCTCGCCGATCTTCAATAGCGACGGCGAATCGGCCTATTACTTGCCGAAGGGCAAATGGACGCACTTCCTGTCCGGCGAAGTCGTCGAAGGCGGCTCGTGGCATCGCGAGACTTACGATTACATGAGTCTGCCGTTATACGCCCGCGAAGGATCGCTTATCGCGGTCGGCGCGACCGACGACCGTCCGGACTACGATTATACGACCGGCGTAACGCTGCACCTGTTCGAGCTCGGCGACGGCGCTTCCGCCTCCGCGGATATCGTCGGCGAAGACGGCGCAGTCCGTCTCGCGGTCACTGCCGAGCGCAGCGGCGGCACGATCTCGGTCACGGCTACGGGCGAAGCCGCCGACACCGCCGACTGGTCGATTCAGCTGCGCGGGATCGAAGCGGTTCGCGCCGTGACCGGCGGCGAAGCGTCCGCGGCGGACGGACTCGGCCTGAAAGTACGCCGCTCTGCAGGCGAGCGCCGCATCGAGATCGAGCTTTAAGATTTGGCATAGACGCAGTGAAGGAGCCGTCCCTATCGTCATGTAAATGACCGAGGGGCGGCTCCTTCTTTTTGTGTCGGCGCTTTATCTGGCGCGCGCCAGCAAATAAATAAAATACGGCGCGCCGATGATCGCGACGATCATGCCTGTCGGCGTGTCGGAAATGCGGCTGATCGTATCCGCCGCGATCAGCAGCACGCTGCCGGACAGCGCGGAAGCGGCCAGCAGGATCTCGTGCCTGGAGCCGACGAGACGTCTGGCGAGGTGCGGACCGATCAGCCCGATGAAGCTGATCGCGCCGCCGACGGCGACGCAGCTGCCCGCAAGCGCGACCGCCGCGAGGAGCAGCAGCAGACGTTCCCGCTGCAGCCGGGCGCCCAGCCCTACGGACAAGTGATCGCCCAGGCTGAGCACGTTCAGCGTCCTGGCCTTCGCCATGACGAACGGGATCAGCACCGCCATCCAGGGCAGCAGCGTCAGGACGAACTTCCAGTTGACGCCCCACAAACTGCCGGCGAGCCAGGTCGCGGCGAACTGGTATTGCTCCGGATTAAGGCGCTGCGTCAGGACGATGATCGCCGCGCTGATGCCCGCCTGCACCGCGATGCCGACGAGGACGAGACGCAGAACGGAGACGCCGTCCGATTTTTTGTACGCGAGGAAGTAGACGAGCGCGCCGGCCGCCGCCGCGCCGAAAAACGCAAGGAACGGCAGCGTGTAGGGCGGAGAGGCGCTGATGGACGGGCGCAGCGCGACGAACAGGATGACCATCAGGCTTGCGCCCGAGTTGACGCCGATAAGGCCGGGATCCGCGAGCGGATTGCGCGTGATGCCCTGCAGGATGCAGCCGGCGAGCGCGAAGCCGGCGCCGACCAGCACCGAGATGACGATGCGCGGCAACCGGAACTGGAACAAAATAAGCGATTGCTTTTCCGTGCCGAAGCCCAAAAGCGTTTTACCGACGTCAAGCGGACTGAGACGAATATATCCGGTGTTCATGCTGACCACGAACACGACGACGACGAGCAGCGCCAAGCCGACGACGGTGGACCATGCCTTCGCTCTTCGCCTCGTGTCCGAGGCTGCGTAGATCGATTTGGCGGCCATTACAGCTCCCTCCCTTCGCGTCTGGCCAGGTATAGGAGGAACGGCACGCCAATGATGGCGATGACCGCGCCCACAGGCGTCTCCGACCCCGGGCGCACCATTCTGGCGCCCAGATCGGCGAGCACGAACAATAGCGCTCCTAAAATCGCCGAGCACGGAACGATCCATCGATAGCTGACGCCGACGAGATAACGGGTAATGTGCGGTACCATCAGCCCGAGAAAGCTGACGAAGCCGACGACCGACACGGAAGCGCCGGCCAGGACCAGTATAACGACGGCGCCGATCAGCTTGATCAAACCGACATTTACGCCGATACCCGCAGCCGTCTCGTCGCCAAGGCTAAGCAGCGTGATATAGCGCGCCAGCAACATGGACGCCAACAGACCGCCGCCGATCCACCACTGAATCACGTCCACCTGCGCCCAGCGGACGCCCGCGGCGCCGCCGAACAGCCAGAAGTCCAAGTTTTGGCCGATCCGGTATTTCAGGGCGATGCCTTCGCTGAGCGCGAGCAGCAGCGCCGATACGGCGGAGCCGGCGAGCGCCAGGCGAACCGGCGTCAGCCCGCCCCGCGACAGGCTGCCCAGACCGTAGATGAGCGCCGTGGCGCCGGCAGCGCCGGCGAACGACATCCAGATCAGCTGGCCGAACAGCAGATGCGGGATAAAGGCAAAACAGATTGCCAGCATGAAGCCGGCACCCGCGTTAATCCCGAGCAGCCCGGGATCGGCCAGCGGATTGCGCGTCATGCCCTGCATGACGGAGCCTGCGACCGCGAACGCCGCGCCCGTGAGCATGCAGGCGATCGTGCGCGGCATCCGCAGCGAGCGAACGATCTGATGGTCTGTCAGATCGCGATTAAAGTGCCATATCGCGTCCCATACGACGGACAAGCCGATGTCCTTGGCACCGATCGAGATGGATAAGGCCATGCTGAACGCGAGCAGCGCCAGGCCGCCGATCAAAATGACGGACGCCGCCAGGGGCCGGGTGCGAAGCTTTTTCGCGGAAGCTTCCGCTCCCGCCCCGTTCGAATTTGCTGCCATAGATTCAATACCTGCCTCGACTGTAACGTTAAATGACTAGCGTACCGCGCTGAACTGAGCCTGGTGTAGACGGCTGTAAATGCCGCCGGTCCCTACGAGCTCCTCGTGCCTTCCCTGCTCCGCGATGCCGTCCTCGGTGACGACGACGATGCGGTCGGCATCCTTGACGGTCGCGAGCCTGTGCGCGATGACAAGGGTCGTGCGGCCTTCGGAAAGCTCGGACAGCGATTGCTGGATCGCGGCTTCGGTCTCGGTGTCGAGCGCCGAAGTGGCTTCGTCCAGGATCAGGATGGGCGGATTTTTCAGAAACATACGGGCGATCGCGAGACGTTGCTTCTGGCCGCCGGACAGCTTCACGCCCCGCTCCCCGATGACCGTATCCAATCCGAGCGGCTGCGCGCGGATGAATGGTTCGAGCTTCGCCCTGCGCGCCGCCGTCCAGATTTCCTCCTCGGTCGCCCCCAGCTTGCCGTAAGCGATATTCTCCCTTACCGTGCCGGCGAAAAGGAAGACGTCCTGCTGAACGACGCCGATCTGACGCCGCAGCGAAACGAGCTTCATCCGGCGGATGTCGATGCCGTCGATCGTGATCGAACCGCCCGACACCTCGTAGAAGCGCGGCAGCAAGCTGCAAAGCGTCGTTTTCCCCGCGCCCGACGGACCGACGAACGCGACGGTCTCGCCCGCCTTGATGGACAGGTCGATGCCGCTTAGCGCCTGGGTGTGCGACTCGTAGCCGAACGACACGTCCCGATAACGAATTTCGCCGGCCAATTTGCCGACTTCGATCGCGCCGTCCGCATCGGACACATCCGGCTCGGTATCCATGAGCTCGATATAGCGCTTGAATCCCGCGATCCCTTTCGGATACAGCTCGATGACTGCGTTGATTTTCTCGATCGGTCTGAACAGTACGTTAGTCAGCAAAACAAAGGCCAGAAATTCGCCGTATTGAAGCTCGCCTCGAATCACATACCAGGCGCCCGCGACCATGACGATCAGCGTTACGAGCCGCATCAGCATATAGCTTGCGGTCGAGCTGCGCGCGAGAATTTTGTAGCCGAGCAGCTTTGCCTTGCGGAACAGCTGGTTGTTGACGCGGAACAACGACATCTCGTGCTCCTCGTTAGCGAACGCCTGCACGACGCGGATGCCTCCGATGTTGTCCTCGACCCGCGCGTTATAATCCCCCCATGCTGCCGAACATCTTGTTCATGGCGCCCGTCATTTTGCCGTTGAAGTAGATCGACAGCACGATCAGCACGGGAACGGTGGCGAACGTGATGAGCGCCATGCCCGGATGAATGTACAGCATGAGTCCGAACGCGCCGGCGAGCGTCATGACGGCGATGAACACGTCCTCGGGACCATGGTGGGCGACTTCGCCGATGTCCATCAGATCGGTGGACATGCGGGACATGAGATGACCGGTCTTCGTGTTGTCGTAAAACTTGAAAGAAAGCTTCTGGAGATGCGCGAACAGGTTGCGGCGCATGTCGGTCTCGATGTTGATGCCGAGCATATGACCCCAGTAAGTCACGACGAACTGCATGAAGGCGTTGAGCACATAGACGGCGAGCAGGCCGCCGCACGCCCATAGGATCGGCTCCCAATCCTTGCTTGGCAGCAGCTTATCGACGACTTGGTTCAACGCGAGCGGAAATCCGAGCTCCAGCAGCGCCGCTAAAATCGCGCAGCAAAAATCGAGATAAAACAAGCCTTTATACGGTTTGTAATAAGACATAAAACGGCGAATCAAATCCATGTTCCTCCCATGCGACAGCAGCCGCCGTTCGGCCGCCCCGTCGGTGTGCGTCTTCGTTTCCGGCTGTCGGAACGCGATGTGACCAGCATACCCCGCCGCTTCCGGTTAGACAAGGCCGAATACGCATGTATCAATGATAATGAATATCATTATTGATTTCAAACGTTTTTGACGAATGTCCGCCTCGCATCAAACAAAGCCGCCGCCTTCTCCGGAGAGAAAGCGGCGGCTGCAATGCAGTCTCGATGCGTTTTTATTTGCTTGCGCCGGCCGACGGCGACGCTGCGGACGTAGCCGATGGAGAAGCGGCCCCGGAAGCGGCAGGTGCGGTCGAAGACGCCGGAGATGCGGCCGGCTCTTCTTTTTTCGTCAACAGGTTTTCGTAGCCTGCCTCTTTTTTAGCCGTTTCGATCCATTCGGATGCGCCTTCGTTCACCTTTTCGTCGAGATACGCGGCCTTCACCTTGTCCTTGACCGAATCGTAGGTCGACGTGACGGCTTCCTTGCGGTCCGTGACGAGAATAATGTGGAAGCCGTTCGGCGACTCGACGACGCCGCTCATTTCGTCTTTCTTGAGCTTGAAGGCAGCCGTCTCGAATTGCTCGTTCATGACGCCTTTGCCGAAGAAACCGAGATCGCCGCCGTTCGCCTGGGAGCCTGTGTCGGTCGACTTTTCCTTCGCGACCGTCGCGAAGTCGGCGCCTCCCTTAAGGTCCTTGAGGACCGCTTCGGCCTCCGCCTTCGTCGCCAGCAGGATGTGCGAGGCGCGAACCTGTTCAGGCGTGTCGAAGGTGGCTTTGTTCGCGTCGTAATAAGCTTTGAGATCCTCTTCCTTAGGCGCAAGCTTCTTTTCGAAAATCGCGCGAAGCTCGACCTGCGGCAGAATCTGGTTTTTCTTGTAAGTTTCGAGCGTCGTGCCGCTAGAGGACAGCGCGTTTTCGAAGTCGGCGTCCGTGGCGAAGTTAAATTGCGCCTTGATCTTGACGACCTCTTGGGCGACCGCTTCTTCGGCGGCCGCTTTGGTCAAGCCGGCTTTCTCGGCTTCGCCGTCGATCAGCTTCAGCGTCATGTAGTTGTCGAGCATGGAGCCTGCTTGGTCCTTGCCGACCTGATCGTACATGACCGTATAAAACTCGGACTTGGTGATGTCCTTCCCGTTCAGCGTGCCGACCGCGCCTTTCAGGTTGCCGCCGCCGTCGTCGTTCTGGCGGATCAGGACGACCGCCAGCGCGATGACCGCGATGACGGCGACGACCCAGGGAACGATGACCGATGCTTTGGCTCCCGATGCCGAAGGCGTGTTTGCCGCAGGCTCCGACGGCACTTCAGCTTCCGGCGCGATGCCCTCCTTGTCCAGATCGACCGGTTCGAACGCCGGATCGACCGATTCAAAGGACGCTTTCTCGCTATTATCGTCCGACGCGCCGTTCTCTCGAACCGGGTTGTTCGGGTCCTTTTCCAAATCGCTCATTCCTATTTTTCCTCCTTGAGTGTATACGAATTATTCATCCACTATATCAAATTATGGACAAGATACCTTAAAGCCAGCTAAAAATTAAAGCGGGAACGGATAAATTCGAGCGCCTTGCGATTTTGATCTCCGCTTACCGCATGTCCTTGGAACGGATAAATCTCAATCCGCTTGTCCGACTCGATCCGGTTGTAGGCGGCGAATATCGTCTCCGGCATCGTGACCGGGTCCTTGAGACCGACGGAGACGAGGAGCGGAATGCGAATGCGATGCGCCAGGTTCATCATGTCGAAGTAACTGAGCGTTCGCAGCACCTCGTCGAGCTTTTCCGGGAAACGGTTCAGGAAATCGGCGGCTTCCGTCAGCGAACTGGTGGAATTTAAAATGCCGAAGTCCATATGGCACATGTTGGGGATGTGCGCGACGGCGATGGAAGGCACCTCCGACAGCGCAGCCGCAAGCAGCGCGAGCCCCCCGCCTTGGCTGCCGCCGCTCGCGCATATACGCCCGGCGTCGACTTCCGGCTGCGCCGCGGCCCACTCGAGCGCCTTCAGCGCATCGATCGAGATCGCTTTATAATAACATTCTTCTTTGTCCAAAATGTTTTGCGTCAGCCATCCGCGCGTCATCCCGTGCCGCTGCGCGAGCAGGTTACCCGTATCCCCGCCTTGGCCGCGTATGTCAACGGCGAATGCCGCGACGCCCAACATCGCGTATTGCGCGAAATCCTCGGGGTACCCCTTGCTGCCCGTGTAACCGTGATAAAGAACGACGCAAGGGAGCTTGGCGTCGGCAGGCCTGTTTTTCGGCAAAATGAACCAGCCGTGAATGCGGGTACTGTCGAAGCCTTCGTATTCGACTTTGTAAGCTTCCATGCTGTCGAGCGGCGTCTTTGTCAGCAGCCGCGTACCGTTAAGCGGCTTGTCCTTCGCAGCGTTCAGCGTCTCGCCCCAAAATGCGTCGAGATCCGGCTCCGCGGTCAGTTCCGGACGGTACTGCTCCAGATCCGCGATGCGTCTTTGTATCGCATTGTTCATCATGCCTTCCCCCCTGTTTCTCTGGATTCTTCTCGCGTTCACCAATTGGACACAACAGGCCTATCTTACCATCGTATACCAGCAGTGTCGACCATAAAAAACGCCGCTTTCATCGTCGGCGGCAAGCATCCGACGATGAAGCGGCGTTTCCCGAAGAACGCGAACAGATCGATCTTGCTTAATTTCGCCCCGTTTCCTAGCTCACCTTGTGCTCGATCCGAAGCTTGTCCGCGACCATCGCGATGAACTCGGAGTTGGTCGGCTTGGACTTGGCGATATTGATCGTGTAGCCGAACAAATGGCTGATCGAGTCGATGTTGCCGCGCGTCCATGCGACTTCGATGGCGTGCCGGATGGCGCGTTCGACGCGGCTAGGCGTCGTCTTGAACTTTTCGGCAATAGCGGGATACAGCGTTTTCGTAATCGCGCCCAGGATCTCGATGTTATTGTAGACCATCGTGATCGCCTCGCGCAGATACTGATAGCCCTTGATATGCGCCGGCACGCCGATTTCGTGAATGATGCTCGTGATATTGGCGTCCAGATTTTTCGGCTTGCCGATCGGCACGATATTCGAACGCGAGCCTCCGCTGAAGGAAGAGGATGCTGACGAAGAAACGGATACCGGAATCTGCGACGGCGTGCCTGCAAGCTGGCGAATACGATTCGCGAGCACGTCCATGTCGAACGGCTTCAAAATATAATAGGAGGCGCCCAGCTGTACCGCGCGTTGTGTGATGTTCTCTTGGCCGAACGCGGTGAGCATAATGATCTTCGGCATGGGGGGACAGGTTCATGTCCCGCAGCTTTTCCAATACGCCGAGCCCGTCCAGGTGAGGCATAATAATATCCAGAATCATCACATCCGGAATATTCCGGGTTTCTTCCAGCTGACGGATGACCTCTTCTCCGTTGTACGCCACGCCGATGACGGTCATGTCCTCCTGCTCTTCGATATACTCGGACAGCAGGTTGGTGAATTCTCGGTTATCGTCTGCAAGAAATACTTCAATCCGCGGCAATGTTGTATCCTCCCTCACAAGCTTAAGATGATGTTAGAAACGCTCACCGTTCCCTGCTTATCCGAATTCGACAAAGCGTTTGCAATTCCTTCTTGTCGTAATTTTTTTCTTTATTTTTTTTATCTGCATGACATATAATAAAGAATTTACGTCATATGGCGATCTATTTCGGTTTTTTTCGACAAAGCAATGTCGTTTGAGGTAACGAGAAAATCCAAGGCGTCATACTGCCTTGGATTTTGCTTGGCCCGGCTTTAACATAATGCCCGCATCCTGAAGCATCCATTCGATGTAGCAGCCGTAGCCCGACGCCGGATCGTTGACGAAGACGTGCGTGACGGCGCCGACCAGCTTCCCGTTTTGCAGAATCGGACTGCCGCTCATGCCTTGAACGATACCGCCGGTGCGTTTGATCAGATCCGGATCGGTGACGCGGATGACCATCCCTTTCGTCGCAGGCGACGATTGCCGGGACACGTGCACGATTTCAATCTTGAAGCGCTCGACTTTCTGGCCGCCGACGACCGTCCATATTTCCGCCGGCCCTTCCTTGACCTCTTCTGCGAACGCGACCGGTACCGGTTCCGCCTGGTATGCATGACCCGGGAGCTCGCCCATCTGGCCGAAAATGCCGAAAGGCGTATTGCGCTCTACGTTGCCGAGCGTTTTGCTGCCCGGCACGAATTCGGCCCGCTTCTCCCCCGGATCGCCGTTTTCGCTCTTGGCGATCGACGTGACGTTCGACTGAAGAATTTGCCCGCTGCCCACGGTGATCGGCGTCTGCGTGTCCATATCCGTAATGACATGGCCAAGCGCGCCGTATACGCCCTGGTCAGGCGCGTAAAAGGTCAACGTACCGACCCCCGCCGCGGAATCGCGTATATAGAGGCCGACGCGCCAAGCTTTGTCTTCCCGGTCGAAAACCGGCGTCAGCGTCGTTCGAAATTGCGCTTTGCCCCGCTGAACGACCAGTTTAAGCGGCTGTCCCGTGGCGCCTGCTTGCTTCGCGAACGGAGCGACGCGTTTCACGTCGTTGACCGGTTCCCCGTTGATCGAAACGATCAGGTCGCCCATGCGCAGCTTGGCTTCTTCTCCGGGCGATACGCGGGACTGATCGCCGGTTTGTACGAGATGATGGCCGACGACCATGATGCCCGCCGATTTGACTTTGACGCCGATCGTTTGGCCGCCGGGAATGACTTTGAGATCCGGTACGACCTGCAGCTTGACGGTTTTAAACGGTATTCGGCCGAATAGCTTAAGCTTGAGTTCTGTTTGACCGCTGCGTTTGGAATGAATGGACACCGGATGATTAAGGTCGATCCGTAGGTTCGCGCTCGTCGAGCCGTTGACTTCGGCGACCGTCGAATCGGATAGCGAGCCCTGCGCGTGCACCGGCATCGCATAATGAAGGTGCTTGTCCTGTCCCTCGAATAACCGAAGCTCATTCGGGAATGCGGCATAATGACGCATCGGTGCGGAACAGACGGCAAATCCTAGAATAAGCGCTAGGAATAGACCAAAAACGCGACGCCAAGAGGACTTCCCGTTCAAGTTCTCACCACTTCCCTACAGACTACACCGGCGAACCGTGACACTGCCCGGCGACGTAACTATAAGGTAACCGCGGCCTCCCCCCTTTTATGTTGCCGAAAACCTTCCTTGAAACACGAATTTACGCGTCCTGACGGGATTTTTGGGCATCGGCCAGCGTTAACATTTCTTGCGCGTGATGGCGCGTACGATCGGTGACTTCCACCCCGCCCAGCATGCGCGCGAGCTCTTCCACGCGCTCGTCGGCGTTAAGCATCCGCACGCGCGTCGACGTTCTGCCGTCGTCGGTGACGCGTTTGGCGATCTCGAATTGATCGTCCGCCATGCACGCGACCTGCGGAAGATGCGTAATGCAAAACACCTGGCAGTGCGCCGCCAGCCTGGACAGCTTATCGGCGACGGATTGGGCCGCGCGCCCGCTGACGCCCGTATCGACTTCGTCGAACACCAGAACCGGAATCTGATCGATTCGGGCAAAAATCGCTTTTAGCGCGAGCATGACCCGTGACATCTCGCCGCCGGACGCGATGCGGGCCAGCGGCTTCGGAGGCTCGCCTGGGTTCGTGGACAATAAAAATTCGGCCGAATCCGTGCCTGTCGGAGTCAAGTTGTCCGTGCTCACTAGCCGCACCTCGAAAGCCGCTCGTTCCATTTGCAGCCCTTTGAGCTCCTGCTCGATCTCCGAGGCGAGCAGCGCGGCTGTTTCTCTGCGGATCGCGCCGAGCCGCTCGGCCAGCGCGCGCAGCTCGCTCTCCAAGCGCACCTCGCGTTCGTTCAACTCCTTGAGGAGTTCGTCGCGATTTTCAAGCCGCTGCGTATCTTCCTGAATTCGGGCATAATATTGCAGGATGTCCTCGACGCTCTCGCCGTACTTGCGTCGAAGCCCGAACAGGAGATCGATTCGCGTCTCGATCTCGGACAGCCGCTCCGGATTGAATTCGATGCTTTCTTTGTAATCGCGCAGCTGGTAAGCGACGTCCTCGGCGGCATAATAGGCCGACTGCAGCTGTTCGACGAGCGGCCCGAGCTTGGCCGGGTCGACCTTGACGATATCCTCCAGCTTCGCGATGGCTTTGGAAAGGACGCTTAGCCCCTTGTTGCCGTACAGGAGGTCGTAAGCTTCAGTCGCCGATTCGGCCAGTTTCTCGGCGTGCGCGAGCTTGCGGCGCTCATCGGCAAGCGACTCGTCCTCTCCCGGCTTCAGTCGCGCTTCGGCGATCTCCTCGAGCTGATAACGGTAAAGGTCCAGCATTTGCATCTGCTGGCGAGTGAGCTCGTCAAGTTCCCTTCGCTCGCGGCTGACCGTCGCGTACTCCCTGTACCGGCTTTGATACTCGGTTTTGAGCGAGGCGATGACGTCTCCCGCAAAAGAATCGAGCCACTCCAAATGGCGGTCGGTACGCAGCAGCGACTGATGCTCGTGCTGTCCGTGAATGTTGACGAGGTTCTCGCCGATTTCGCGGAGCATCGTCAGCGTAACATGCTGCCCGTTTACGCGCGCGGACGATTTTCCTTGTGCCTGGAGCTCGCGTCGTACCAGTAACGCTTCGTGGGGATCGGCGTTCACGCCGTGCCGGTCGAGCACGCCCCATACAGGATGCGCTGGATCGAGATCGAATACCGCCTCGATCTCGGCTTTGTCGCAGCCATGGCGGATCATCTCGGCGGACCCGCGTCCTCCCGCGATGAGGCCCAGCGCATCGATGATGATCGATTTGCCGGCCCCCGTCTCGCCTGTCAGCACCTCGAAGCCCCGCTTGAACGATACCCGAATATTTTCGATTACCGCCAAGTGGCGAATGGACAGCTCTTGCAGCATGTGGCGCTCATCCTCCCCAGCCGGCGCAGGTCGCCGGGCTTTTAACGAATAATATCCAAAATGCGGGCGACGATCTCTTCGCCCTGCTGCTTCGTGCGGCAGATGAGCAAGGTCGTGTCGTCTCCGCCGATCGTACCGACGATCTCCGGCCAATCCATGCCGTCCAGCAGCGAAGCGATCGTGCCGGCCGTACCCGGCAGACACTTCACGACGACCAGATTCTCCGCGGCTTCCGCATGGATAAAGTGATCCATCATCGCCCGCTTCAGCTTCATCGTCGGATTGAAGCGCTGATCCTGCGCGATGGCATATTTATATCTGCCGTCGCCCAGCGGCACTTTGATGAGCTGCAGCTCCTTAATGTCGCGGGAGACGGTCGCTTGCGTCACGTTAAAGCTCTGGGCGCGGAGGGCTTCCACCAGGTCTTCCTGCGTCTCGATCTCGCTCGCGCCGATGAGCTCGCGAATTTTCCTTTGCCGCTGACCTTTCATTCTTTGCCCTCCTCTATTTTGAATTTTACCGTTCTAACGGTCCTGTCGCGTATGTCCGCGACGATCACGCCTTCGCACTCGGGAAACAAAAGCGCATAGACGAGCAGCCGTTCCCGAATCCCGCTGGCCGTCCAATCCATGGGCTGCCTCGGCCGCTCCAGCTTCACGAGGTAGTAGCGTTCTTCCTTGGAGGCGATATAGTCGAAATACAAGCGGGTCGCCTCGTATGGCCCGTCGTCGACCGATACGCCTAATGGAATCCGGTGCTTGCCGGAGAGCGCTTCGTAACCATGCTCGCGCAGCAGCGCCGCCGCCTCGTCATCTTCGTCGGGCGCTCCGTCCCGGGCCAGCCTGCGCAGACGAGAGCTCGGCGGCTCGTACAGCCAATGCCTGAACCTGCGCCAGACCCACCATAGGATCGCCGCTACCGCGGCAGCAAAAATCAGACCGTCCCCGAACCTAGCCATCGCCCCGCCTCCTCCGCATCCTGATTCATTCGCGGCGGCGGGCCGGGTTTCCTCTATGGGAGCAAGCAAAAAAACCGGTGCGGAGGGCGCTTGCGCGCCTACCGGCCGGCCGTGCTTCGGCGGACGCGGAATCCTATGTAGTCCGGCGGCCTTTCGGCCGGTGCCGATTGCCGCTAGGGACCTTCGTCTGAATCGGCGCCGGCGACTGTCCACTTTTATGCGCGATGCCTGAACTTAGCCGCCGCCTCTTCGACGACATGGCTGAGCAAGCTGTCGCCGTCCAAGCCTTCGGGCCATACGCCGGCAGCCTGTTCGGACGATGAATCGGGCAGTCGCCAATACGCGAGAAACTCGATGTTGCCTTCGCCTCCCGTAATCGGGGAATACGTCAGGCCTCTCAACTTAAAGCCCAGCGCGTTCGCCGCGGACAACACTTCGCGCAGAACGTTCAGGTGAACGTCAGAATCCCTTACGACTCCCGACTTGCCGACCTGTTCGCGTCCGGCCTCGAACTGAGGCTTGATCAGCGCCACGGTGCCCGCTCCGGGTCCAAGGAGCGGGCGCAGCGCAGGCAGGATGAGCTTCAGCGAAATGAACGACACGTCGATCGACGCGAATGCAGGCGCCGGGCCCGTCAGTTGGTCCGACGTCATATGCCTGAAATTGCAGCGTTCCATCACGCATACTCGCGGATCCTGACGGAGGCTCCAATCCAGTTGATTGTAGCCGACGTCGATCGCATAGACGAACGAAGCGCCGTGCTGAAGGGCACAGTCCGTGAACCCGCCGGTCGACGCGCCGATATCCAACATAACCGCATCCTTCAAATCGATGCCGAACTCGTGAATCGCTTTTTCCAGCTTGAGGCCGCCGCGGCTCACGTAAGGATGGACGGCGCCTTTGACGGTAAGCGCGGCGTCGCGGGGAATTTTCGTCCCCGCCTTATCCACCTGCTCCGTACCGACGAGGACGAGTCCGGCCATAATCGCCGCTTTGGCCTTTTCCCGGCTGTCGAAAAAGCCTTGCTCGACGAGCAGCACGTCGAGACGTTCCTTAGGGATCGTCGTCATCGCCTCAGTTCGCCGTCTGCCGCTGGCGCTTCAGCAGCGCGAACGACCGAAGGTGCTTCGCCGCCTCTTCGGCGGTCAGGCCGACTTCGGCGCGCTGCTCCTTGATCGTCGCATGCTCGATGAAGCGGTCCGGGACGCCCGCGAGCTGTACGGTCGGCTTCAGGCCTTGCTGCGCGTAATGCTCGAGGATCGCGCTGCCGAGTCCGCCCGCAACCGCCGTCTCTTCGAGCACCAGCATCGGCAGGCGCTCCTTTGCGAGCTGCGCGAGCATCGCCGCGTCTAGCGGCTTGACGAAGCGCGCGTTGACGACGCGTACGTTCAGACCTTCGCGCTTCAAAAGCTCCGCCGCTTCTTCGGCGACGTGAACCATCGGTCCGATCGCGAGGATCGCCGCGTAGTCGCCGTCTCTCACGACTTCCCATGAGCCGATCGGGATCGGCGCGAGTTCCTCGTCCATCGCGACGCCTCTGCCCTGCTCGCGCGGATAGCGGATCGCGATGGGGCCGTCGCCGTACGCCACTGCCGTCGCCATCATGCGGCGCAACTCGTTTTCGTCCTTAGGCATCATTAAGACGAGGTTCGGGATATGACGAAGATAAGCGATATCGTAAACCCCTTGGTGCGTCTCGCCGTCGCCGCCGACGAAGCCGGCGCGGTCGATGGCGAAAATCACGTTGGCGTTGTGCCGGCAAATATCGTGTACGACCTGATCGTATGCGCGCTGCAGGAAGGTCGAATAGACCGCATAAACCGGCTTCATGCCTTCCATCGCAAGCGCGGCGGACATCGTGGCCGCATGCTGCTCCGCGATGCCGACGTCGATCATCCGGCCGGGGAATCGCTGCGCGAAGCCGAGCAAGCCGGAGCCTCCCGGCATCGCCGGCGTGATCGCGACGATCCGTTCGTCCTTTTCGGCGAGCTCGATCAGCGCGTTGCCGAACACCTCGGTGTACATCGGCGGGCCGACCGGCTTCAGCACCTGGCCGGACTCGATCTTGTAGGAACCGGTGATTCCGTGCCATTTGTGAGAATCCGCTTCAGCCGGGGAATACCCCTTGCCCTTAACGGTGAGGATGTGGACAAGGACGGGACCTTCGCATTTATCCGCTTGGCGGAACGCTTCGATCAGCTTTTCGGTATCGTGGCCGTCGACCGGTCCGAGATACTTGAGCCCGAACTCTTCGAACAGGATGCCAGGAACGACCAGATACTTCAGGCTGTCCTTGAGCCGCTCGGCCGTCTTGGCGAGCTTGCCGCCGATCGCCGGCACCTTGCGCAGCAGCCACTCGAACTCGTCCTTCGCTTTGCGGTACGTCTTGTCGCTGCGGACTTTGCCCAAATAGTTGTGAAGCGCGCCTACGTTAGGCGCGATCGACATCTCGTTGTCGTTCAGAACGACGGTGAGCTTGCGCTTTTCATGGCCGATATGGTTGAGCGCCTCGAGCGCCATACCGCCGGTGAGCGCGCCGTCCCCGATGACCGCGATCACCTTGTTGGACCGCCCCTGCATATCGCGCGCGAGCGCCATGCCCATCGCTCCGGACAGGGAGGTGCTGCTGTGGCCGGCCTCCCAGACGTCGTGCTCGCTCTCCGCGCGCTTGACGAAGCCGCACAGTCCGTCCTTCTGCCGAAGCGTGTCGAACCGGTCCATGCGTCCGGTCAGCATCTTGTGGACATAAGCCTGATGACCCACGTCGAACAAAAACTTGTCGGTCGGGCTGTCGTACAAGTAATGCATCGCGAGCGTCAGTTCGACGACGCCTAAGTTAGGCGCCAGATGCCCGCCCGTAACGGACAGCTTTTCAATTAGGAATTGTCTGATCTCTTGGGCCAACTGAGGAAGCTCTGACGTGGACAGCCGCTTCAGGTCGGTTGGACTATGGATGCTGTCGAGCAGCAATAGGAATTCCCCGCTTTCCAAAAACGATTGCTATGTTGAATTTAGTCAACGCATCACGATTCGTCGATTTTAGTCTAAACGTATTATAACATACTGACCGTTTAAAAACTCCTCCGCCCCCCCTAATCCCTCCCATTTGCATACGAATCTGCAAGCCGTCCGCTGTCATGACCGTTACTTAAAGACTATCCTTATGTATAAAAAAACTGCGCGCCGATTTCGGAGCGCACCTATCGTACATTTTTACCCAACATCCCGTCTCGCTAAACAAGCAAAAAAGCATCCCCGCTTCGGTCCCGGATAGCCGATGACCGATGAGAAATGCTTCGTTGGGCGGATATGAACTTGCCCATTCGCTTATTAGTTATCCCTCGAGATCAGCCGCATTGCGATCTGCTCCAGCCGTCCGCTGTCGGCCAGCTCCGCCGATCTGACGGCTGAGATCGCTTGCTCCGTCAGCTCTTCGACGCGCCTGCGGCTTTGCTCGAGTCCGATCAAATAGGGGTATGTGACTTTGCCCTGTCGCTCGTCGCTGCCCACGGGCTTGCCCAGCTTGTCTTGATCGCCCGTAATATCGAGGATGTCGTCTTGGATCTGAAAGGCCAAGCCGACGTTCGTGCCGAAGCGGGCTAGCGCCTCTAGTTGCCGATCGGTGGCGCCGGCCGCATGCCCGCCCGCCCGCAAGGAGAACGCGATGAGGTCGCTCGTCTTGTGCAGGTGGATATGCTCGAGCTGGTCAATGGACGTGATCCCTTGCGCGCCTTCCATATCGTCGGCCTGTCCGCCCACCATGCCCGGAAACCCCGCCAGGCGGGCCAAGTCGCGGACGACGGCCAGCGTCCGCTCGGCCGGCACGCCAATCGCCGCCGCTTCGGACGCGACATAAAAGGCGTGCGTCAGCAGGCCGTCGCCGGCCAGGATCGCAGTCGCCTCGCCGAACACTTTATGATTGGTCGGGATGCCCCGCCTGTAATCATCGTTATCCATAGCGGGCAGATCGTCGTGGATCAATGAGTAGGTGTGCACCATTTCCACGGCAACGGCGAAGGGCATCGCCAGGCTCGCCGCCTTCTCGTCGCCGTGAACGGCCTCCGCCGCAGCCAGCACGAAAATCGGACGAAGACGCTTGCCGCCTGCGGCAAGCGAATAGATCGCGGCTTCCTTTAGCCTTTCGTTCACGCGCCAATCTCCGGGTATCGCATTTTCGAGCGCCTGCTCGACCATCGTCCTTCGGGACGCCAGATAGACCGATATGTCTTCCGTCTGCACCTTTTCGATTACTCTCCTTTGCCGCCTGCCTCGCTCTGCTGCGGAGCGAAAGGCTTGCGCTGCAAGCCGTCTCCGTCCTCCATCAGCATCTCGATCCGGCGCTCCACCTGCTCCAGCTTCTGGCCGCACAGCCTGGACAGCGCCATGCCTTCCTGATAGAGCTCGATCGCCGCTTCAAGCGGCACGTCTCCGCTCTCCAGCTTGGATACGATGCCTTCGAGCCTTTCCATCGCTTGCTCGAAGGAAAGCGCCGTTTCCGATTCATGACTCACTCGTATTCGCCTCCCCCCTGCACCGCCGATACGCTGCAAGACAGCTTGCCGTCCGCCAGCCGCACGACGAGTCTGTCGCCGACCTTCGTATCGCGCACGGACCTAAGCAATTTTTTCTCTTCTTCGTCATAAGTCAAGCTGTACCCGCGCGCCATGACCTTAAGCGGGCTGAGCGCGTCGAGCTGACGGATCGCGGAGCCGAAGGCGCTCCGTCCGTCCCGCACGATGCCGCGCATGGCCGCGGTCAATGCTTTTGCCGCGGCTTCCTTGCGTTTGCGCGCGTAAAGCGCCTGCTCGGTCGGGCTCGAGCCGGCCAGCCGGCCGTTCAGGCGCGCGAGCCGCTCCCGGCTGCGGTCGGCGAGCGCGCCGGTCCGGTACCCAAGCCTGTCCCGAAGCCGATCGAGCCGTTCGGCCGAAGCGAGCAGCGAACGCCTAGGCTGCGTAAAGTAAGGCGATCTGGCGGCATGACGGTATCGTTCGCGCGCGCGGCCGAGCTGGCTGCCGAGCGAGCGCGCCATCCGCTGCTCCAGATGGCCGAGCCGCTCTTGCAGTTCGGCGATATGGGGCACGGCCAGCTCCGCCGCGGCGGTTGGCGTAGCCGCTCTGAGATCGGCCGCGAAGTCCGCGATCGTGAAGTCCGTCTCGTGGCCGACGGCCGAGATGACGGGAATCGCCGACGCGCGAATCGCCCGCGCGACCGCCTCCTCGTTGAACGCCCACAGCTCCTCGAGCGAGCCTCCGCCGCGACCGACGATCAGCACGTCCGTCTCGGCGAGCCGGTTCATCGCCTGGATCGCCTTCACGATCGACGGCGCAGCCCCCGTCCCCTGAACCGAGACCGGATACAGCACGATCGCCACCGATGGATGCCTGCGCTGCAGCGTGATGATGATATCCCGCACGGCCGCTCCCGTCGGGGACGTGATGATGCCGATCGATTTCGGATATTTAGGAATAGGACGCTTGATCGCCTCGTCGAAAAGCCCTTCCCCGTGAAGCTTCTTCTTGAGCTGCTCGTAGGCGAGGAACAGGCTGCCGATGCCGTCCGGCTGCATGGCGGTCACGTAAAATTGGTATTGACCGTCCCGTTCGTACACGGACACGCCGCCCCGCGCGATGACCTTCATGCCGTCCTTGGGCCTGAAAGGCAAGCGCTGATTGTGGGACGCGAACATGATGCTCTTGAGGCGTCCGCTCTCGTCCTTCAGCGTGAAATACATATGGCCGCTAGAATGATGGGTAAAATTCGAAATCTCCCCGCGCAGCCAAATATCCTGAAGCTTGGGGTCTCCCTCGAGCTTCATCTTGATGTAGCGGTTAACGTCCCGAATGCTGAGGACGCGGGCCGGTTGGTCCATCATGTCCTCGCCCCCGTCCTATTCGATGCCGTGCGCGGCCTTCGCCGACTTCAGCGTGTTCAGCATGAGCATCGTGATCGTCATCGGTCCGACGCCGCCCGGCACTGGCGTGATCCAGCCGGCGACCGGCGAGACATCTTCATAATCGACGTCGCCGCAAAGCTTGCCGTCAGGCAGTCGGTTGACGCCGACGTCGATCACGACCGAGCCCGGCTTCACCCAGTCGCCTTTGACGAGCTTCGGCACGCCCACGGCGGCTACGACGATGTCGGCGCCGCGGACGACCGCAGGCAAATCCGGCGTGCGAGAATGGCAGATCGTCACGGTCGCATGCTCCCGAAGGAGCAGGATCGACACCGGCTTGCCTACAATGTTGCTGCGGCCGATAACGACGGCATGCTTGCCCGCCGGATCGTTGCCCGTGCGCTTCAGCAGCTCGATGACGCCTGAAGGCGTGCACGGCTGGAGCGCATCGTCGCCGATGAGCAAATTGCCCACGCTGACCGGATGGAAGCCGTCGACGTCTTTTTCCACCGAGATGGCGTCGATGACCGCCTTCTCTTCGATATGCTTGGGCAGCGGCAGCTGCACGAGGATGCCGTTAATATCCGACTGCGCATTAAGCCGCGCGATGAGTGACAGCAGCTCCTCCTGCGTCGTCTCCGCAGACAAGCGATGCACCTCGGAGTAGAAGCCGAGCTCCTCGCACGCCTTCGCTTTGTTGCGGACGTATACTTGCGAAGCCGGATCTTCCCCGACCAGCACGACGGCGAGTCCGGGACGCACGTCCTTCGCCTTCAGGGATTCCGTCTCCCGCTTGATCTCTTCGCGGATCTCGGCCGCGATTCGCTTGCCGTCTATGATCTGCGCGCTCATGCCTGTTCCTCCCCTTCGGAAGCGGGTTCCGACCCGGCTTCTTCTTCGGCGGCGTCTTTGCCTTTCGTTTGGCCGCGCTCGCGAATCAACCGCCCCAGCACGCCGTTGACGAACTTGCCGGATTCGTCCGTGCCGAAGTGCTTGGCCAGCTCGATCGCTTCGTTTACGGCGACTTTGGCTGGCACGTCCTCGCGATGATTCATCTCATAGGCGGCCAGCCTTAAAATCTGCCTGTCTACCCTGGACAGCCGATCGACCTGCCAGCCGGTCAGGTACCCCGCCAACTGAGCGTCCAACGCATCCTGATTCGACTTCACGCCAAGCACGAGCTCGCGCGTAAAGCCGTCGACGGCTGCCAGCTCCGCGACCTCCGTCTCCATCTCGTTGTCGCCCTTCGCTTCTTCCATTACGGCATCGACGGCTTCTTGCGCCGACACGCCGTTCATCTCCATCTGGTACAGGCTTTGTACCGCAATCTCTCTCGCCAATCTGCGCTTCATGAATCCTCCCGAATTAAGTCTTAACTACGTCCGCCGGGCCACCTGTCGGACAGCCATTCCGTCAGTCTGCCCCAATGAAAAAGCGGGCCCCGCCGCTCGTCGCGCTGCTTGCCTATGGCAAAACCGATGCCGACGAGCAGCGCGCAGAACAGCATGTCCCAGAATCCGACGATTAAATAAATAAGGCCGCAAAGCATGCCGGCGGCTACGCCCAGCGTCCGGCCGCCGTAATTTTCCCACCATATTCTCCACATGGATGGCAAGGCCCCCTATTCCACGCGGCTTTTGAACGTCGTCGGCGCCTGCGTTACGTTAGCGATATACACGGTCACGTCCGAAACGGGAATACCGGTCGTCTCTTCGATCTGCTGGGACACCGTGCGCTGCATATCCTCGGACAATGTCGGGATCGAGCCTTCCCCGTCCACGAAAGCGCGAATCGTAATATGCAATCCGGCTTCCGCAACCCGCACGCGAGCGCGAAGATCCTTGACGCCCTTCGAACGGGACGCCGCCTTCAGCGCCAGATTCTCGACCGTCTCGATGGAGATCTGGATATCCCCGTGCTCCGTCCGTTGGTTGATCGTCGGAGCCGCCGCGTTCAAACGTCCGACGGACAGCACGAGAAAACGGAGGCTGATCAGAATCAGTACGGCCGCCACTACGATTACGCCGATCTGCAGCGGACGATAGTCGCCGGTCGTCTGGTCGACGACTTCGGTCAGCCATTCCATCGAAAAAGCGCCGAGCGCTACCGCGACGACAAAAGCCGAGGCGACGACGATCGCCAAGGAATAAATGAATAGCAGCAGCCTGTCCCATACTTTGAACACGTAACCGACTCCTCCTGTCATGAACCTATCCTGAACGCCGAACAGCCTATATGGTCGAAAAAGCGCCCGATGCGCCCTCCCTCGTAAGGTCAGGCCATCAAGGCGCCGTCACCCGCAATTCCAAGAGAGACGACTGCCGTGTCCGGCAGACGCCGGCGTCATCTCACGCGCAGTTGCCCATCTTCCTCTTCGATCTTGTCCGCCGGCTTGAACAGCACGTCATGGACATGGACATTCACTTCGACGACGTTCAGGCCGGTCATCGTCTCGATCGAGCGCTTGACGCCGTGCTGAACTTCCGAAGCGATCTCCGTGATCCGCCTGCCGTACTCGACGATGATCGATACGTCGATCGCGGCTTCTCTTTGACCCACTTCTACCTTAACGCCTTTGGACAAATTTTTGCGCCCCAGCAGTTCGGCGATGCCCGAGGAGATGCCGCCGCTCATTCCCGCGACGCCCTCCACTTCGACCGTTGCCAGCCCCGCGATAATCTCGATGACTTCCGGCGCGATCTGGATGGTCCCCATGTCGGTTTTCTCGAAGTCTGACACCAATGTTTCCATTCGCTGGTACACCTCCTCGCGTCTTGTCGTCGGCCAGGCCTTCATTATTAATACTATAGCAAAGGCCAAGAATTATGACAAACCTCCGTACGCGCCTCGAAAGAAGGACGCAGCGCGCCCGCCGGTCTTCGGCCGATCCTAGAAGGTTTAGGCTTCGCCGTACGGCGCGTCGACGTCATGCTCCTCGAGGAACTTGATATCGAACGTGCCCTTGTTGAAAATCGGATGGTTCAAAAGCTTCAGATGGAACGGAATCGTCGTCTTGACGCCTTCGATCATGAACTCGCCGAGCGCCCTGCGCGCTCTCGCGATCGCTTCTTCGCGCGTCGGTCCCCACACGATGAGCTTCGCGATCATCGAATCGTAATGAGGCGAGATCATATAACCTGGATAAGCGCCGCTGTCTACGCGCACGCCGGGACCGCCCGGGGGCAGGTAGAACCCGATTCGGCCCGGCGAAGGCATGAAGCCGCGATCCGGATCCTCGGCATTGATGCGGCACTCGATGCTCCAGCCGTCGAAGCGAACCTCTTCTTGCGTAAAGCTAAGCGGGCGGCCTTCGGCGATGGAGATCATTTCCTTGATCAGATCGATGCCGGTGATGAGCTCGGTGACGGGATGCTCGACCTGGATCCGGGTGTTCATCTCCATGAAGTAGAAGTTGCCGTCCGGTCCGAGCAGGAACTCGATCGTCCCGGCGCCCGAATAGTTAACGGCGCGAGCGGCGCGCACGGCCGCTAGGCCCATGCGCTCGCGCAGCTCGGGCGTCATGACCGGGCATGGCGCTTCTTCCACCAGCTTCTGGCGGCGGCGCTGCACGGAACAATCGCGCTCGCCGAGATGGCAGACGTTGCCGTGCTTGTCCGCGATGATCTGAATTTCGACATGCTTCATGCCCGTCAAATACTTCTCCAGATATACGCCGGAGTTGCCGAACGCTTTTTGCGCCTCTTGCTGCGCCGTGGAGATCTCGCGAACGAGCATCTCCTCGTCGTCGGCGAGGCGAATGCCCCGCCCCCCGCCGCCAGCGGTCGCCTTGATGATGACCGGGTAACCGATCTCCCTCGCGACGCGAACGGCTTCGTCGATATCCTCCACAAGCCCGTCGGAGCCCGGAATGACCGGCACGTCGGCATCCTTCATCGTCTGCTTGGCGACCGCCTTGTCCCCCATCCGGCTGATCGCTTCGGCGGAAGGGCCGATAAATACAATATTGCACGTCTCGCAGATATCCGCGAAATCGGCATTTTCGGAAAGGAACCCGTAACCCGGGTGAATCGCGTCGCATTCGGTAAGCGTGGCGACGCTCATGATGTTCGTGAGATTCAGATAGCTGTCCTTGGAAGCGATCGGTCCGATGCAGTAGGCTTCGTCCGCAAGCTTCAGGTGAAGGGACTCGCGGTCTCCTTCGGAATATACGGCCACCGTGGAGATGCCGAGCTCGCGGCAAGCGCGGATGATGCGCACGGCGATCTCGCCCCGGTTGGCCACCAGAATCTTATGGATATTCAAAGCACAAGTCCCCCTTCGTAGTTCCGGCCGCCGGGGTACGGGGCCGGAAATAGCGCGCGTTATTCCGGTTTGACGAGGAACAGCGGCTGCCCGAATTCGACGAGCTGGCCGTTCTGCGCCAGTACTTCGACGATCTCGCCCTTCACTTCGGCTTCCAGAGGGTTCATCAGCTTCATCGCTTCGAGAATGCATACGACCGTCTTGTCATGGACCTTGTCGCCTTCGTTAACGAACGACGGCGCGTCCGGAGACGGCGCGCGGTAGAACGTGCCGACCATCGGCGACACGATCTGGTGCAGGCCGGACAGGTCCCGGCCCGCAGGCTGCGACGCTTCGGACGGCGCGGCCGCCGCGGCAGGAGCCGGAGCCGCCGCCTGTACGTATGTATGAGGGACCGCAGCCGCGGTCTGTACGTTCACGACTTCCGTGCGTCCGGGTTTGCGGATGGAGATCCTCGCGCCCTCGTTTTCGATCTCGAGCTCATGCACGGAGGTTTGATCCACGAGTTTGATTAATTCTTTGATTTCGCTAAGTTTGAACATATTCGCCCTACGCTCCTTGGCTGTCTCATTTGCCGTATGAAATCCAAGCGGCCTCGCCGCCCTCGTTCAAAGGGCAATTAAAGCAAGCCGCCGTCCATACTGAGCCGTCGTACGGCCCGATCTCGTCTTCGTATGAATAGCAAAGCCTGTACGTACCCATAACGGACTCATTATAACATAATCGAAAGAAATGGAAAGAGCCGGCCCGCCGGCCGGCTCTTGGCCGGTTGCCCGGCGCGCGAATTCGGATTATTGGATAAACTGCACGGAAACGGCATCCGGCTTTACGCTAAGCTCTTTGGTCGCGAGCTTGACGATCTTGACCGCCTGCTTCGAGTCGAGCGCGTCCGCCTGCACGATGATCTCGAACTTGTCGCCCTCTTGCTTGACGACCGCGTTCTCGTAGTCGGACACCAGTTTGTCCTGCAGGCTTGCGATGCGCTCTTCGGTCGCGGTGATGCGGCCCTGCTCTTCGACCGCGGCGGCGGCTTCGTCCTGCGACTTGGAGCTGTCGGCGACGATCTTATCCAAGTCTTCGTAAGCTTTGGAAGCCGCTTGTTCGCGTTCGAGTTGAATCTGGTCGAACTGCTCGCGCGCGGAGAGGTTGTTCATGCCCTTCAGCACTTCCTGGTCCGCGGGCGATACCGCGGATTGGCCGTCCTTGCCCGCGTCCGGAGAAGCGGCGGCTTCCTTGTCCGTTCCTTTCGACGCATCCGGCGAAGCCGAAGTCTCTTTATTCGGCACTGCCGAAGCGTCCGGCGAAGCAGACGCTTCCTTGCCCGGCGAGGCTGTGCCGTCCGTCGAAGCGGACTTGCCGCCGCTCGCCGCCGCAGCGCCTTCGTCGCTTAGTCCGCCGGCGCCGTCGACGGAGGTAATCTCGATGCCGTCGTCATCCGCCGCGCCGGTCACGCCGGTCGCGTCCGTGGCCATTTTCTGTTCCTGCGCCGTGCGATCGGGTTGCGTGACGTCCTCGGTGAACAGATAATAAGCGGAAAGGATGACCATAAGCGAGAGCATCGAGACGAGCCAGATCGTTTGCCGTTTGTTGTTCATTTGTTTTTGACCTCCTGCGTATTGGGGATTGGGAATTGGGAATTGGGCTTGCCTAGCAATTCCTTACTTGGCGGTGCGCGGCATGACCGAAACGCGATGGATCGGCACGTCCAATCCGGAGGCGACCGCCTCCGAGATCATCCGGCGAACGGTCGCGTTCTCCGCGCCTTTCGCCACGATCAGCACGCCTCTTAGCCGGGGCTTGATCTTTTTTCACGACGATGGGCGATTTGCCGCCCGATACCTCGTATAACACGACCTGACCGTCCTGCGTGACGTCGGTGATATGTCGTCTTGCGCCGTTTTTGTCCGTTTCGTCGGTAATTTGCTGGGTTTTCTTTTCGTTCAGCTGCACGACCGTCTCTTCCGTCGAATCGACCGTCACCATGACGTCCGCCGTGCCGACGCCGGCGATTTTCTCCAGCATTTCCTTCAGCCGGATATCGAGCTGGGTCTCGATCTCGGCGAACGGATCGTCCTTGCCTTCTCCCGTTCCCAGAAACGTCTCTTGCTGCGCCGGCTTGTCTCCGTCGCCCGGCGGCACGGCGCCATCCCCGTCAGGGGGCGTCACGGGCTTCATCTTGATGAACGAGGAGGCCAGAATGAGCGCGGCGCCGACAAGCCCGATCAAGATGAGCCAGCGAAACGTCTTCACCCGCTTGGGGCCGCCGGGCCCGCCTCCGATATAGGTTTCCAGCTTCTGCAGCCACTTGGCCATATTTCTCGCTCCTCCTGTCATCCGCCCGTTGCCGCGACCTCGATCTTGGACGTCCCGATCCCGAACCTTCCGGCGATGAGCGCCGCGATTCGTCCGTACCGACCGTCGTCCGCCGCTGCCTCAACTGTCTGCGCTGCAGCCGGCACCGAACGGACGCCGTCTTCTTGGCTCCGGTCATCCGTATCCGTTCCGACCTCGATGTCGACGACGACCGGGGGAGACGGTCTTCACCTCGGCGATCGGCTCGCCGCCTTCCGCCGCGATCCCGGCCTCGGGAACGACCAGCCGAATCTGAACTGCCTCGACTGCCAGCGTTCCGTCCGCAGCCTGCTCCGCCGAAACCTTGACCGAATCGACCTTGACGTCCTCTTCCTGCTCGACGACTGCCTTGATCCGGGCCTCGAGCCCCGCTACGGCAAGCTGGGCAGCCTGTTCGTCCCTGCCGGCTCCGATCCGCTTCGCTTCCGCCATGATGGCCTCAAGCTGGCTGCCGTCTTCGCCGCCTACCGGCTCCCGCTCCGCCCACTCGATGCCCGCGGCCAGCTTGGCGTCCATGTCTCCCTGAATCCAGGATAGCAGCGGTCCGGCGAGCGTCAGCAGGATAAAAAGTCCCGCCACCAGCCGCACGTAACGCTGCATCGTGCGGTTAGGAAGCAGCAGATCGATCAGCGCGGCCAGCAGGACCGCGGCCACGACTTGGCGGAGCCAGCCGCCGAGCGCTTCCATCAAGGTATTCGCCTCCCCCTCCGGAACGCCGTCCGGCTCATCTCATCAAAATGGATGCGTTGCCCGCCGTCAGCACGATCGTCACCGCCAGAAAAAACATAAGGCCTACCGACGCGAGCGCGGCGAATACGTAGACGAGCGTTTTGCCGATGACCTGGAGGCATTGCACGATCGGCGTGTCGCCGAGCGGCTGGAGCACCGCCGCGGACAATCGGTAGATCAAGGCCAGCGTCAGAATCTTGACGGCCGGGAAGGCGCACAGAAAAATCAGGATGACGACGCCCGCGAGGCCGACCGCGTTTTTGACCAATAGGCTCGCCGACAGCACGGTATCCGCTGCGTCCGAAAACATGCGGCCGACGACGGGCACGAAGTTGCCGGTGACGAACTTCGCCGTCCGAAGCGCGACGCCGTCCGCGATCGCGCCGGTAGCGCCCTGGATCGACAGCACGCCGAGGAACAAGGTCAGCATCGCGCCGAGAAGGCCGACGGAGGCCGTGCGGAGCAGATTGGCCAGCTGCGTCACCTTAAATCGCTCGGACACCGTGCTGGCCAGATGCAGAACCGCCGAGAAAAACAAGAGCGGGAACACGACGAGGTGGATGACGGTGCCGATCGAGTGGACCATGAACACGATGACAGGATGCAAGACGGCGACCGTCGTCACGCCTCCCGTGCTCGCCAGCAAGGTCAGCAGGAGCGGCACCATCGCCAGCATGAACTGCACCATCCCCGCGATCGCGTCCGCCGCGTAGCCGGCTCCCGTCCGGAAGCTGTTCACGGCGATGATGAGCAGGACCATGTACGCGATCGCATAAGCGACCTGGCTGACGGCCTGGCGTTCGAAGGCGCTCTGCATCGTCTCGAGCAGCATCGTGAAGATGGCCAGCAGGACGATCGTGACGATCAGCTTGCCGCTGTACAGCACTTCGTGAAGGAAAAATCTCGCCAGCGCGAGCAGGACATCCTTGACGCTCCAGCCTTCGCCATCTTTCGGAAACATGAGCTCCCTCAGCGTCGGGGCTTCGCCTTCCGGAAAAAATCCGCCGTAATCGTTTTTGAGCTTGTTCCAGAATTGCTCGATTTGCCCCAGGCTTAGCTCTTCGGTCTGCGACTCCGCCAGCTCGCCGGACAATGTCCCCGGGTCCGTGCCGTACGTGCCGTCTTTGTCCGGCGCGATAACGGCCTCCGATCGAGGCGCATGGGCAGCGGCTTGACGTCCTTCGTCCCCGGCGGCGGCGGCGGCCGTGCGCGGCCAGAACGACAGCAGCATCGCGCACATGAGAAGCGCGAACGGAATCCAGCCTGTCCGCCGCTCGAGCAATCCCGGTCGACTCATCTTTAGGCTCCTCCCCCCGCCGGCAGCAATCCGAGCACCGTCTCGATGATGATGCTGATGATCGGCACCGCCATGACGAGGATCAGCATTTTTCCCGCGAATTCGATCTTGGAGGCGATGCTGTCGAGACCCGCGTCGCGGACGATCTGGGCGCCGAACTCGGCGATGTAGGCGATGCCGATGATCTTGAGCATCGTCTTCAGGTACACGGACTGGATGCCGGAACGGTCGGCCAGCTCTTCGATCATCGAGACGACGCCGCCGATCTTGCCGATCAGCGCGAGGAAGACCGCGATGCCGAAAAAGGTCGCCAGCAGAAACGCGAACATCGGCTTCTGTTCGCGGATGACGAGAATCAGGATGGCCGTCAACAATCCGATGCCGACGATCTGCAAGATGTCCATAAGCGACCGCCTATTGGAACAGGAAGATCGTCTTGATCTCCTGGAACAGATCGTTCAGCAGCCGGACGACCATGAACAGCACGACGACGAACCCGATTACCGTGACCCAGTGCGCCATGTCTTCCTTGTTCATCTGCTTGAGCACGGTATGAATCATCGCGACGATGATTCCGATGCCCGCAATCTGGAAAATCGTGCTCACGTCGATATTCATGAATACGGCCCCCTACTACATCATGAGAATGACGACCAGGGCGGCCGTGAGCACTCCCAGACTTCGGCACAGCTTCTCGTATCTCTGCTGGTCGTCGCGCGCCGCCTGCTCTTCCGCCTGCAGCTGATACATCGCCAGCTTCAGATGCTTCAGCTGGTCCTCCGCGCCGCTCGCGCCGAGCGTCTCGCCGAGCCTCAGCATCGTATCCCGCTCGGGCGGACGCATCGAAGTTGCCGGCCATCCAGCCTTGAAGGCTTGTTCCCAGCAGTCCGACACCGTCTCCCCGGTCCCGGACGCGAGACGGGCGGAAGCCTCCGCGAACAGCGCCGACACCGGCGCCGTCAGCGCCGCTGCGATCCGGGCGAGCGCCCCCGGCAGCGGCGTCTGGCCGTAGCCGATCTCCGTCTCCAGCCGCTGGAGCGCATGGAGCAGCTGACGGATCTGCTTGGGCCGCTGCGCGAACTTCGCGGCTTGCATGAAGCCGATCATCGTGCCCGCGAACAAAATGAGCGCCGCGCCAGCCAGCTTAAGCATGGCGCACCCCGTCCCCGTTCGGCGACCGGATGACCGGCACGGATCGGCAGCCCGACGACTTGCGCGCTTCCGCCTCCGCCTCGTCCGCGCCTACGACGCGATGCCTCACGACGCCGCCGGAGCGGGACAGCAGGACGTAGGCGCCGAACATGCCTTCGGCGGCGAGCTCCGCCAGCACGGGCCTGGCGAATACGTCGCGCAGGTCGAGCGCATGCGCGGTCGCGACGACCCGCACGCCCGCATGTAGCGCTTCTTTGAGCGCGTAGGCGTCCTCCGGCCGGCCGATCTCGTCGGCCACGACGACTTCCGGCGACATCGAACGCACCAGCATCATGAGCCCCTCCGCCTTCGGACAAGCATCGAGCACGTCGGTGCGCGGACCGAGATCGAACGCCGGCACGCCTCGGTCGCAAGCCGCGATCTCGGAGCGCTCGTCCACGACGCCGACCTTGCGCCCCCCCAGCGCTGCGCCTGGGGGTGGTACCATTGCCCGGCGCTGATCGAGCGGGCCAAATCCCGAAGCAGCGTCGTCTTGCCTTGTTGCGGCGCGGATACGATCAGCGTATGCTTCACGGTCCGCGCGATCGGATCCAGCAGCTCGGGCAGCAGTCCCGCCGCGCAGCCGGCTCGGGCCCTCGCGATCCGAATATTGAAGCTCGCGACGTCCCGCAGATGGCGAACATGTCCGCCCTCGAGCACCGTGCGGCCCGCCAAGCCGATCCGATGGCCGCCGGCGACGGTTACGTATCCGCGCCTCAGCTCCTCCTCAACCGCGTACAACGAATGGTTCGTCACGCGCTCCAGCAACGCCCTGCAGTCTTCGCGGGTCGGGCGGTAGGCTTCGGCGCTGTCCGTCACGGCTTTCCCTTGTGGACAAACGAATGCCGAGCCGCCTCCGTAGCCGATCTCAAGCGGTCTTCCTTCCCTGACGCGAATCTCCTCGAGCTGCAGCAGCAGCGTCTCCGGCAGCTTTTCCAGCCGCCCCCGCAGACCGGCGGGGAACAGTTCCAGCAACGGCAGCGACAATCGTCCTCCCCCTCTCCGGCGTAAGCAAGTTGTCCTTCGCTCTTCCATGCATATGCTTGGACGCTTCTCTTTTATGCTTGGGAAGTCTCTTTTTCCGTTAATAGATTGGGCGACCCGATTCACTTATTTTTTAAGAATGCCGATGAGCAGGCAAGCGACTCCGGCGCCTATCCAGACTAATTTGACGGGAGAAAGCTTGTCCGACATGCCGACAAGGCCGATCGTCGTCGTGGAGATCAGAATCAACGGTCCGACCAGCGCCAGCATCGCATTTACGCTTAGCGCCTTGGTGACGTCGTTCAGCTTCAGCATGACCAGCGCGGCCGTCAATTCGATGCTCCCGGACAAAATCCGGAGCAGCGCCATGCTGAATACGGATTTATCCAAGCCGCTCTCACCTCCTTTCGCTCGCTCGATTCATGCTCCGTGGTATACGCTATGCGGCGGAGACGGACAACTTGCCTATCTCTGCGAGAAAATGAGAGATTCATTTGAAAACGCGAAAAAGACCCGTCCGAACCCGGACGGGCCTGTCATGTCTTGCTACTACTTCGCTCGCTTCAGCGCTCTAATCTCCGTATCGTGCTCCAGCACGCGGAAGGCGAGCGCTTCGATCGCTTTCCCTTGCCTGGATTGCTCGGTCTGCAACGAATCGAGGGCGATCGCGTGCTCTTCCTGAATGTCCGTCACCTTCGATAACCGATCATTCGTGTCCATGACTGCGGCAGCCACTTGATTCAGCGTCGCCTCCAAGCCGTCCAAGCGCCTGTCAATGCCGTCCAACCGCGCATCCATCCCGTCCAGCCGGTGGTCGATCCCGTCCAGCCTGTTGTCGATGCCATCCAGCCGGTGATCGATCCCATCCAGTCGCCGGTCGATCGCGTCGAACCGCTTGGACATTCCTTTCAACTCTACCAAAATCGTCTCCAGCACCTGCTCGCTCAAGCTCGCTTCCTCCTTCAAGGGATAATACCGCCGACGACAAAACAAATCGCAATTCGACAGGTATGACCTCCATGGGGGCGGAAGGAGGCAGGGACCTTTGCTAAATGAATTTTAGCAAAAGGACTATAAATATCCAATAATAGCTTAAAAAACTAAAATATCATTGACAAGCTTAACGTCTGTCCTGCGGTCCGCCGACGAAAGCCGCATCCGCCGTATCCAGACCGTACGCGGTGTGAAGCGCGCGCACGACTTCGTTCAAAGGCTCGGCCGCGATGACGCAGGAGCACTTGATCTCGGACGTGCTGACCATCTTGATGCTGACGCCCGCTCTCGAGATCACGTCGAACATCTTGGCGGCCACGCCAGGGTTCGACACCATGCCGGCGCCGACGATGGATACTTTTACGAGGTTTTCTTCGTAAGTCGCCTCGTCGTACGGCACCTCTCCGCGAACGCGTTCGATGACGCCGAGCGCCCGAGCGCGATCCGCCAAGGAGACCGTAAACGAGAAGTCCGCCTTGCCGTTCGAAATGCCGCTTTGCACGATGATGTCGACGTCGATCGACTCGTCCGCCAGCGCGCCGAAGATTTTCGCCAGTACGCCCGGGATATCCGCCACGCCTACGATGCTGATGCGGGCTACATTTTTATCAAAAGCGATGCCGCTTACGACGACCCCTTGTTCCATTGCCGCTTCCTCCCTCACGAGCGTTCCTTCATTCTGGGTAAAGCTCGAACGCACCACGAGACGAACGTTGTAGTGCTTCGCGTATTCGACCGCGCGGGGTGCAGCACCGCCGCGCCGAGATGCGCAAGCTCCAGCATCTCGTCGTACGAGATGACGTCCAGCTTGCGCGCGTTCTTCACGACGCGGGGATCGGTGGAATAAATGCCGTCCACGTCGGTATAAATCTCGCACACGTCCGCTTTGATCGCCGCCGCGAGCGCGACCGCCGTCGTATCGGAGCCGCCGCGTCCGAGCGTCGTGATCTCTCCGTCTTCGGTCATGCCCTGGAAGCCGGCGACGATCGCGATCGCCCCGCCGTCAACTGCGGCATGCAGCCGAGTCGGCGTAATCTCGGATATTCTTGCTTTTCCGTGCACCGCTTCCGTCACGATGCCGGCTTGCCAGCCCGTGAACGATCTGGCTTCATGGCCGAGCTTATGAATCGTCATCGCGAGCAGCGCGACCGAGATCTGCTCGCCGGTCGTCAGCAGCATATCCAACTCCCGGGCCGGGGGATTGTCGGTTAATTCCTTGGACTTGTCGATCAGATCGTCGGTCGTATCGCCCATGGCGGACACGACGACGACGACGCGATGGCCCTGCAGCTTTTTGTCGATAATCCGCTGGGCCACGCGCTGCATCCGCTCCGTGGTCCCGACGGAACTGCCGCCGAATTTCATCACGATTAAGGACAACGCGGTTCCACTCCTCATCTACACTGTGCATACAGCAATATATTATAGCATAAGCCCGACGGCCCAGAAACGAAAAAAAATCCTCCGATCCTTGGAAGGACGCGGAGGATTTTGTCGAAATTTATGCGCGGGAGATGTACTTGCCTTCGGTCGTATTGATGAGCAAGACGTCGCCTTCGTTGATGAAGAGCGGCACTTGAACGTTGAGGCCCGTCTCGAGCTTCGCATTCTTGGTGGCACCCGTTGCCGTGTTGCCCTTGATGCCCGGCTCGGTCTCGACGACCTTCAGGTCGACGTTGTTCGGCAGGTTGATGCCGAGAATCTCGCCCTGATAGCTGGTGATGTTGACCGTCATGTTTTCCTTCAGGAAGTTGACTTCCCACTCGAGCTGCTTCTTGTCCAGGTTGAACTGGTCGTAAGTCTCGTTGTCCATGAACGTGTACTCGCTGCCGGAGTTGTACAGGTATTGCACGGCGCGGTTTTCGATATGGGCGCGAACGACGTTCTCCCCGGCGCGGAACGTTTTCTCGATGACGTTGCCGTTGCGCAGGTTCTTGAGCTTGGAGCGGACGAACGCGGCGCCCTTGCCCGGTTTGACGTGCTGGAAGTCGATGACGGTGCACAGATCGTTGTCCACTTCAATGGTAAGGCCTGTCTTAAAATCGTTAACGGAAATCACTGCTAAATTCCCTCCTGTAGGAACGTGGCTCCCTATTCCAGAACGATCAGTTCCTTCGGGGAACGCGTAAGTATTTTAATCCCGTCATCCGTCAGAACGACGTCGTCTTCGATCCGTACGCCGCCGAAGCCCGGTACGTAAATACCCGGTTCGACCGTAACGACATGACCCGGGAGTAAAATCGTATCCGGCGCCGAATAGCTGAGCCGCGGCTCCTCGTGAATCTCGAGTCCGATCCCGTGACCGGTGCTATGGCCGTATTGATCTCCATAACCATACCGCGTGATGATATCTCTCGTCAAGGCGTCGCCTTCCCGTCCGGTAATTCCCGGCTTCAGGTGCGCGAGCGCGTGCAATTGGGCTTCGAGCACGATGCCGTAGATCTCTTTGTGACGTTCCGTCGCCGGACCGACGACGACCGTCCGGGTGAGATCGGAGCAGTAGCCTTTGTAGGATGCGCCGAAATCGAGCGTGACGAATTCGCCCGGCCCGATTATCCGGTCGCTCGCCACCCCGTGCGGCATCGCGGAGCGCTCGCCCGAGGCGACGATCGTATCGAACGACGTGCCCGAGGCGCCCAGCTTCCTCATATAGAACTCCATCTCCAAGGCAATGTCGGATTCCTTCGCGCCTGGCTTGAGGTAGCCGAGAATATGCGAAAAGGTCCGGTCGGCGACGTCGGCGGCTTCCTGTATGACGGCAAGCTCCGTTGCGTCCTTCACGGCCCGAAGCTTTTCAAGCGCCTTGCCCGCGGGCACGAGCTCGACCGGCGCCAGACGCTCCTTCAGCAGCGCGTATTGCGCGTAGCTGACCGTGCCGTCCTCGAACAACAGCCGCTGGACGCCGGCGCCTCTCAGACGCTCCGCGACCCGATCGTAATAACCCGTAGGCGGGTGCTCCGCGACTTCGACGCCTACGGCCTGCGCATTCGCTAGCTCCGTATAGCGGAAATCCGTGAACAGCACGGCGCCTCCGGCCGTCACCAGCACGACGCCCGCCGTACCGGTGAACCCCGTCAGATAACGCCGATTGTGTCCGCCCGTCACCAACATGGCATCACCGCCAAGGCTCGCCAACTCGCCTCTTAATCTTGCGATTCTAGCTTCGCTCATCGATCGCGCCTCCTCTTCCAAATAAGCTTTACGGGCGAGCCGACTGCCGCAGATGCCGCAGCAGCGCGAGCAGGCCGAGCTCGTAGCCGTACGCGCCGAAGCCGGCGATCTGGCCGACGCACACCGGCGCGAGCATCGACGTATGTCTGAAAGATTCGCGCTTATGGATGTTCGACAAGTGGACTTCGACCGTCGGGAGACCGACGGACGCGATCCCGTCGCGAAGCGCGATGCTCGTATGGGTGTATGCGCCGGGATTGATCAATATGCCGTCGTGCCGGCCGAATGCGGCATGCATCTCGTCCAGCAATCCGCCCTCGTGATTCGATTGATAAAAGGAAAGAGAAGCCCCTTCGCGCTCGGCCGCCTCCCTTAGATTCCGCTCGATGTCCGATAGCGTGGCGGTGCCGTACACCCCCGGCTCTCTGACGCCGAGCATATTCAGGTTCGGTCCGTTCAGAACCAAGATACTGGGCAAGTCCGGCACTCCTTCCTTGATTTTCAGCGATAAATTCATCAGTCATTGTATCACAACGTCCCGAGGCGTCGCCACACGCGGTCTCGCGTTCAGCCTTCCGTCAAGCGGGCTCGGGATCGCCTGAGCGCCCGCTCTCTTCGCCGTTCGCCCGCTTCGGCTCGCGCGCGGACTCGTTGTGGTATTCGAAGGCGAACGAATAGCCGATAAAAAAGGCCCCATAGCAAATACAAGGCGCCTTCCGTAAACACGCTGCCAAGACCGATCTCTTTGTATGACGGCACGGCGCCCGTCGCCGGTCCGATCCAGAAAAACAACAGCACCCACCAGGCGGCGCCGAAAAACAAGCCGGGCCACGGCCCCCGAAGCTTGCCGAGAATCAACCAATACAAATAAGCGGCAACGACGGACATGACGACAAACAGCGCCAAACCGACGCAATGCCATGCGATCGTGTCCAGGCGCTCCCGCTTGATGAACGGATCGGCCAAAAAAAGCCTGCGGCACCTTCGTAAAATTCATCGCGACCGTCAGCCAACGGAGCGATCCCCAGATCAATCCGGCGAAAAAGCCGAGCGTCAGGCAATAAGCCGCGGGGCGCTTCGTTCTTCCCGTACCCTCGCTGTTGTTTTGCGATTGTTCCATCTTTTTCGCTCCATCCTTTCGGAAGCTTCCGCTTGTCGGCATAGTATGGGCTTCATGCCGGAGCGCTAGTCGCTTCGCGGCCCGGCCATGTAGCATTGCAGGCCCTTATCCTGTAAAATAAGAAGATACTCGAAGCCCTCAGCTTCAAGAGATTCGTCGAGAGATGGTGAATGGTTTGGCAGAACAACCGACCTCCATATACGGGGGACAAGCCGTGATCGAAGGCGTCATGTTCGCCGGACGGAACGTCCACGTGACCGCGGTGCGGCGCAAGAACCAAGAAATCGCGTTTTTTGAAGTTCCCCCGCAAGCAGCAGCAGAGCCGGGCGCTCGCGGTGCTGAAGCGGATCCCTTTTATCCGGGGCATCGTCGGCATCGTCGAGTCTTCGGCCAAAGGCTCTCAGCACTTGAACTTCTCGGCCGAAGCGTACGCGGAGGACGAGACGCAGCCGGAAGCGGCCGAGAAGCCGAAGGAAAAAGAAAAATGGAGCCTGTCCATGGTGCTTGGGGTAGCCGTGGTAGGCGTTCTGTCGTTCGTCTTCGGCAAGCTCGTATTCACGACCGTCCCCGCGCTGCTCGAAGGCTTTCTGTTCGAAAACGTATTTAGCAGCATGATCCTGCATAACCTGTTGGAAGGCGTCATCAAGATCGCGCTCTTGCTCTTTTATCTTTGGTTCATATCCAAGACGCCATTGATCAAGCGCCTGTTCCAGTATCACGGCGCCGAGCACAAGGTAATCAGCGCCTACGAAGCCGGCGTCGAGCTGACGGTCGAAAACGTGCAACGTTTCACGCGCCTTCATTATCGCTGCGGCAGCAGCTTTCTCGTGTTCACGGTCATCGTCGGCGTCGTGCTTTACTCGTTCCCGATTTTCCATTGGGACACGATATGGGAACGCATATGGATTCGAATCGCGTTGCTCCCAGTCGTCATCGGCATTTCCTACGAGGTGCTTCGCTGGACGAACGCGGCTCGCGATATTCCGGGGCTGCGTGTGCTCGGGTACCCGGGACTCTGGCTTCAATTGCTGACGACCAAAGAACCGAATGACGATCAGGTAGCCGTTTCCATCGCTTCGTTCAATCGCATGCGGGAGCTCGACCGCGAGATTCGGCCCGTATAATTCAACTTCAACGGGAGGGACGCTCATTGCGCAAACGCAACCGAATGCCAACTTGGTTTGTCGTCTTCCTGGCGTTAGTCGCCATCGGTATCGCGTCCAGCATCTTGAACGGCGGCCAAGCGCTCATCATTCCCGTCGTCCTCATCGCGATCGTATGGATCTTGTACAAGTTTCCGCCGAACCGCTGGGCCCGCGGAGGAACGCCTCGCTCGGACTATCAGCGCGCGGCGGCGCAGAGCAAAAAGCGCCAACAAGCCAAGGAAACCGCCGCCAAGCCGCGCCGCAGCCCCTCGCCTTTCCGCGTCATCGAAGGCAGCAAGGGACGCGACGACGAGCCGCCGACCTATCATTGATCGACCGTTTTAACGGCGCGCTGCGCAAAAAGGATTGAGGCTCCCGCCTCAATCCTTTTTTATTTGGCCGTTCCGGCGGCTTGACAGATCCGAATCGAACTTTGGGCGCGCTTGACGCATGGACGGAATGCGGATGCATATTCGGCAGGTCTGGCGGGCATACCCCCGTCCTGTAGTCGAACAGGTCGAAAAACGCGCTGCCCGCGTTTAACCCCGATTGGTACAGGCTTTCGCTTTGCGCTTCCGACAAATGAAAGTCCGTCGTCCGGACGCCGAGCGTCGGGATCTTGATCGTCCGCACGCGGTTGTTTTTTTTCGATATAACGCTCGTCGTGGGCGCTCAGCATCGTTTCGAACATGGCATAGAACATCGTGAACGGCCCGCTGATCCGATGCCCTTTCGGATTCGGCCTGCCGACCATTTGGAAGCCCACCACCGGCAGCGCGGGCTCCTTCGCATCAGGCTCTTCGAAAAGCCAAAGCGGAAAGTTGCTGAGCAGTCCGCCGTCAACGACATAGGAGCCGTGCGCGATCAAGCTCTTGTTTTGACGCTTGTCGCGTTTGAACGGGCGGTAGGCGGAAGCGCTGCGTATGATGACGGGATCGAAAAAGTAAGGGATGCTCACGCTCATGCGGATCGCCTGGGCCACGCCCAGATCGCGGGGATCCATCCCATAATCCGCGATGTCGTCCGGCAGCACGAGAAGTTTGCCGTTCGTTATATCCGATGCGACGATGCGCAAACGGCCCGGGGGCAAGTCCCCGAACGTTCGGATCCCGCGAGCAGCCAGCAGCTTTTCGGCCCACGTTTCGAGCGTGTCGCCGCTGTACAGCCCTTTGAACATCAACAGGCGAGCGGCGGGACCGATCAACTTCACGTTAAAGATGGGCGCTCGCTTCAAAAATGCGGAAAAGGGCGTGCCGTCGATGATCATTTTCATCTCCGATGCGCTGTACCCGGCTGCGATCAGCGCCGCCACGATGCTCCCGGCGGAGGTTCCCGCAACCTGGTTGAACCCGTAGCCGTTCAACTCCGCGGCCCGAACCGCGCCCGCGAGCGAAATGCCCTTCACCCCGCCGCCTTCGAAAACCGCATTGATCATTTTCAGGTGCATCAGGCTACCTCCGTCCGCATTAACCCGGTTACAGCAAGCTTATGCGGCAGGATGGGGACGCAGACCGATGGGGTTCATCTTCGTTTGTTCATCCATTCTCTTCAAGCAAGCAAAAGAGGACGCTTCGCGCGTCCTCTCCTCTTATTCGGTATCCAATTCGGCGCGTATGCGCATCAATTCGGCCCGGCGCGCATCGTCCCGATTAAAATATTCGACCAGCGTCTCGATGCAGGTGATGGAATCCCAGCTCAAATGATGCTCGATTCCTTCCACGTCGCGGTAAATATTTTCATGCTGCACGCCGATCACGCTCAGGAACGATTCGAGCAGATGATGCCGGTCGACGAGCCGCTTTCCGATTTTTTTTCCTTTGCTCGTGAGGATAAGTCCCCGATACTTCTCGTAAATCAAGTATTGATCCTTGTCCAGCTTCTGAATCATCTTGGTCACGGACGAGGGGTGCACTTCCAGTCCTTCGGCGATGTCGGATACGCGGGCGTATCCCTTCTCGTCGATCAGCCTGTAGATGCGTTCGAGATAATCTTCCATGCTTGGCGTCGGCACCGAACTGTCCCCTTTCCCGACGGTTAATAACTCTTTGTATCATACAACGCTGGACTTGCAAGGGCAAGCCGCCCGCCCTTGCCGCTTGATTCTCATCCAGAAGTTAACCGGTGTCCGCCGCCCTTGGCCGAAGCATACTACGGATTCAAAGGGGGGCGAGTGTTCGATGAGCGTCGGCGTTACCGAAAAACCGCGCAAAGCCGCAACGACCAAGCCGTTCGTACCCGAGCTCGTCTACTTCGAGCCCGAAGCGCTGAACTATCCGATGGGCATTCGAATCCGCGACTGGGCGCTGCGGGAAGGCATTCCGCACAGGATGACCACTTCGCATAACCGAATCACCAACCTGCCCGGAGAGACCGAGACGGAGCAGTACAAGATCGCGAAAAGAACGCTCGTCGTCGGCCTCCGCAAGACGCTGAAATTCGATACGTCCAAGCCTTCCGCCGAATATGCGATCCCGCTGGCGACAGGTTGCATGGGCCACTGCCATTATTGCTACCTGCAAACGACGCTGGGCGCGAAGCCGTATATCCGCGTGTACGTCAATATCGACGACATCCTGACGGCCGCCAAAGGCTACATCGACGAGCGCAGTCCAGATATTACCCGCTTCGAGGCGGCTTGTACGTCGGATCCGCTCGGCCTCGAGCATATAACCGGATCGCTAGCCGAGACGATCGCCTTTATGGCGAAGCAGCCGCTCGGCAGATTGCGGTTCGTATCCAAGTTCCATCACGTCGACTCGCTGCTCGGCATCGCGCACGGCGGGCATACGCGGGTGCGGTTCAGCGTCAACGCCGATTATGTCATCCGAAGCTTCGAGCCCGCCACGTCCCGGTTCGCCGAACGGATCGAGGCGGCCGGCAAAATCGCAAGAGCGGGCTACCCGCTTGGTTTCATCATCGCGCCTATTATCTGGTTCGACGGCTGGGAAGACGGCTACGCCGAGCTGCTGAAGCGCCTGGCTGCCGAGCTGCCGCAGGAGGCCGGGCGAGACCTGACCTTCGAATTGATCCAGCATCGCTTTACGAAGACAGCCAAGACCGTCATCGAAAAGCGCTATCCGAAAACCAAGCTCGAAATGGACGAGGCGAAACGGAAAAAGAAATGGGGCCGTTGGGGGCAAAATAAATACGTTTATCCCGACGAGCAAGCCGATGCGCTGCGCATGTTCATAACCGAACGCATCTTCGAAGCTTTCCCGACCGCGAAAATCGAATACTTTACCTAAGCACGCGCCAGATGCTTTAGAACAAAAGCCAATCCGGCGTGATCCGGTTCAGCCAGATCGTGATCTCGGTCATCCGGTCCGTAAACAGCAAGATGCCCATTAAAATCATGAGCGCGCCGCCGATTTTCATCAGCTTGTCGGAATATTTCAAAATCCATCTGGCCGACCCGATAAAAAACGCGAGTACGAAAAAAGGTACGCCGAAGCCTAACGAATACGCGGCCGTCATGCTTGCCCATGTGCCCGGTTCGCTGGCGGCCAACGCTAAAATCGCGGTAAGGATCGGCCCTACGCACGGAGACCATCCGGCGGAAAAGCCGATCCCGAAAATAAATGAGCCGATATATCCGGCTGGGCGCCAACTCACGTTCATCTTGCGCTCCTTGAGCAGAAGCTGCGGCTGGAAGACGCCCAGCAAAAACAAGCCCATCAATACGATGAGGATGGCCGAGATCTGACGGATCAAATCCTGATATTCCCGGAATGTATAGGCGAACGTATTGGCCGTATAGCTAAGCGTGAAAAATACTGCCGAGAAGCCCAAAATAAAAAAAGAACGTATGCGCCATCGTTTTCGCGCGAATTTCTTTGCTCGATTCGGTTTTGAGGCGTGTCACCGATATACCGGTTATGTACGAAAGATAGGACGGATATAATGGAAGGCAGCAAGGAGAAATAAAGGAAGCGAGCCCCCCCGCAAAAGCGATTCCGATGTTCAGTTGACTCATAGGTTCCTCCTTACGGATATGAAAGCGGGGCCGGAAAACCGGCCCCGACGCATCAAGCTTCTACCTTCATCTGAGCGACCATGATGGATATGAGCTGCTGGACCTGAACCGGCTTGCTGATATAAGCGTTCGCTCCGGCCTCCAGGCATTTGTCCCGGTCTTCCTTCATCGCCTTGGCCGTCACCGCGATGATCGGCGTGTTCAGCTGCAGCGTATGTCGAATCTCTCGAATCGCCTGGAATCCGTCCATGTCCGGCATCATGATGTCCATCAGTATACAGTCGTAATTGTCGCCGACGCGCAGCCGGTCCATACACTCTATACCGTCATGCGCGATCGTGAATGTCATCTCGAGCGACTCCAGCACATGCGAAAGCGCGAACAGATTGCGTGCGTCGTCGTCGACCAGAAGGACGCTCCGTCCCTTCAACGCCGCGGTACTCAGCGGCATCTCGGACACGGCGATGGACACCGGATCGGCAACGGACAGCGCTGCGGAGGACGTCGCGAGCTGCTTCGACGCGACCGCCTCGTCCAACACGCCGATCGAACGCTGCGCCGGCAAATACAACGTGAATTCGCTGCCCTTGCCTTCCATGCTCTGCACCTCGATCCGGCCGCCGAGCATATTCGCGAGGGACGCCGAGATCGTAAGGCCTAGGCCGGTGCCCCCGTACTTGCGGGCGGTGCCGCTGTCTGCTTGGGTGAAGGCTTCGAAAATCAAACCGAGCTTATCGCTCGCAATGCCCCTGCCCGTGTCCGTGACGGTGAACGCGATCTCCTGCTGACCCCAGGAATTGTTCGCATGCACGCCGATAAGAAGATCGACTTTGCCGGCTTCGGTAAACTTGAACGCGTTGGACAGCAAGTTTTTCAATATCTGCTGCAGGCGGAATCCGTCTGTCTCCAGCCACGCCGGCGTTGACGGCGCGATCCGAACCGCGAAGTCCAGCTTTTTCTTGGCCGCGACTTCCTGGAAGTTGCTCTGAATCGTGAGTTGAAGATCCGACAGGACGATGTTGCCCATCTCGATATCGAGTTTGCCGGCCTCGACCTTGGACAGGTCGAGAATATCGTTGATCAGATTCAGCAGATCGTTGCCGGCGCTGTAAATCGTATTGACATAGCTGATATCGTCTTCGCTTAGATGGCCGTGCCGGTTCTCGGCCAGCATCTGGGACAGAATCAGCATGCTGTTAAGCGGCGTCCGCAGTTCGTGCGACATGTTGGCGAGAAATTCGCTTTTGAAGTTGGAGCTGCGCTTGAGCTCGTCGTTCATCGACAACAGTTCGAGCGACTGGGCGTTGAGCTCTTCGGACTGCACCTGGAGTTCTTCGTTCGCCGCTTGCGCCTCCGTATACAGCTGCTCCATCTCCATGCGGCTCTTGACGGATTGAATCGTCACGCCCAGCATGGACGCCAGCTGTTCCAACAGCTCGATCTCCGCCTTTTTTGAAAAACTTGAACGCGCCGATCTCGAGGACGCCGACGACGACTTTCTCGAAGAGAACCGGCAGCAGGACGATCTGCTTAGGCGCGGATTGACCGATGCCGGAGTGAATGCGCACGTAGCCGTCGGGTACCTGATTGACGATCATCGTGCGAGTGCCGGCCGCGCATTGCCCGACCAGTCCTTCGCCCACCTGGAATTCCTTCCGTCCGAAGTTCTCGGAGCCGTCCGCGTAAGAAGCGTTTTTGACCAGCTGGTTCGCCCGGTCGCGGACGTACAAGACGCCGTAAGGGATATCGAATACGCGCACCATCTGATTCATGAACAGACGTCCGACCGCATCGATGTCGTTCTGCTCCTGCAGCAGCGTAGCGATCTCCGCAATCTGGTCTTTGCGAAGGTTTTGCCGCTCGATCGAATCCAGCAGGGCGTTGGTCGAGTCCCCGAGCTCCATCATCTCGTCTCTCGTGTTGATCTCGATCCGCTTGTCCAGGTTCCCGTCCTGCGATGCGATCTGGCGGATCGTCGTGCTGACCTTGCGGATCGTCTTAATGACGGTGCCGGAGATGAACCAAGCGATCGCGATCGCGATGATCGCCACGAACAGCCAGAGAAGATAAAGGAAAAAGATCAGGGAGGCGTTTCTCTCTTTAAGATCAGCCACCCGCTGGTTCGTCATATTCATCTCGGTGTCTTTGAAATTTTGCAGTTGCTGACGGAGCGCGTCCGTCTTGGACTTCCCTATTTTCTCCTGAAAAAACCGGTCGAGGCTTGCCGTATCTCCGCTTCGCTTGTAGCCGATCGCGTTTTCGCTCGCCGTATTCGTCCATTCCTGGATATTCGCCTTGATGCTATCCAGGTTGCGCAGCTGCGCAGGGTTGTCGATCACAAGCGCCGACAGCGCGTTGACGTCGGATTCCCATCTGGCCTTGCCCGTATTGTAGGGCTCCAGATAATCATCGTCGCCGCTGATGACGTAGCCTCGCATCCCCGTCTCCATGTCCAGCATGTCTTTTTGAATCTGGTCGACCGTCTCGTGCACCTGAATGTCGTGCGTGCTGATGAATTCCACTTCGTTTTGCAAGGACGCGATCCGCACGGTCAAAGCGACGATCGCAATGCCCAAAAAGACCATTACGATCACGTTGCCTAACAGAATCTTGGTCCGAATGGATATTTTTCTCCTTCGCTCCGGGACGCTGTACACGAATTGCTCCTCCTCGTTGCCGTTAATCTATTATTACTATCATAACTGAAAATAACGATCAATTAAAATATAAAACCTGCGAATGCCGAGATTCGCAGGTTTTTTATCCGATTTTATTTGACTAAAGCGCCGTTCGGCATCCCTTCGGGGACCGTCGCCAGCTTCAGTTGGCCGCCCTCCGAAGCCGCCAAAATCATGCCGTGGGACCATTCGCCGCGCAGCTTGACCGGCTTCAAATTGGCGACGCAGATCACCTTGGCGCCGACGAGTTCCTCCGGCTTGTAGTATTGGGCGATGCCCGATACGACCTGCCGCGACTCGCCTCCGAGATCGAGCTGCAGCTTCAGCAGCTTGTCGGCCTTCGGGATCGGCTCGCATGCCGTGACTTGCGCGACGCGCAGCTCGATTTTGGCGAAGTCGTCGATGGAGATCTCCTCCTTCGCGCCCGCCTTTGCGTTCTGCTGCGCGACCTCTTCCTTCGCGCCGGACGCGGGCTTCTCCGCAGTCGCTTCCGTTTTGGCGCCGCCGCCCATCATCTCCACGATCCAGGCGACCTCGCTCTCCAGATCGAGACGCGGGAACAACGCTTCGCCCTTCTCGACCTTCGCGCCGGCCGCGAGACCGCTCCACGCGCCGATGCTGTCCCAAGCGGTCGCCCGGCCTTCGGCGATGCCGAGCTGCGCCCAGATGCGGGCGGGGGCGTGGGTCATGAACGGCTGCAGCAAAATCGATACGATGCGCAGGCTCTCCGCCAGATGGGCCATGACCGAAGCCAGCGCGCCGCGGTCGGCTTCATCCTTGGCGAGCACCCATGGCTGCGTCTCGTCGATGTATTTGTTCGTCCGGCTGACGAGCGTCCAGATCGCCGTCAGCGCGACGGAAAATTCCATCGCTTCGATCGCTTCTTCGGTTTTTCGAACGGCCGCCGCAGCCACGGATTCCAAGTCCGCATCGAAATCCGTTGCGCCGTCAGCCTGTGGCACGACTCCGTCGAAGTACTTGCCGATCATGGCGACGGTGCGGCTCAGCAGGTTGCCCAGATCGTTGGCCAGATCGTAGTTCAGCCGCTCGGCGAAGTTCTCCGGCGTGAACGTGCCGTCGGAGCCGAACGGCACCTCGCGAAGCAGGTAGTAACGGACCGGATCGAGCCCGTAGCGGTCGATCAGCTTGACCGGGTCCACCACGTTGCCTTTGGACTTGGACATTTTGCCGTCTTTCATCAGCAGCCAGCCGTGGGCAAAAACCTTTTTCGGCAGCGGCAGGTCGAGCGCCATGAGCATGATCGGCCAGTAGATCGTATGGAAGCGGACGATCTCCTTGCTCATCAGGTGCACGTCAGCCGGCCAGAACTTGCGCATGAGCGCGTCGTCCGGCGTCCCGTAGCCGAGCGCCGTGATGTAGTTGCAGAGCGCATCGATCCAAACGTAGATGACATGCTTCGGATCGGAGCGCACCGGGATCCCCCAATTGTAGGTCGTCCGCGATACCGCTAGATCCTCGAGTCCGGGCTTGATGAAGTTGTTGATCATCTCGGTCTTGCGCGACTCGGGCTGGATGAAGCCCGGATGCGCCTCGTAATGGGCGAGCAGCCGGTCCACGTAATGGCTCATTTTGAAAAAGTAAGACTCTTCCTTGACCAGCTCGACCGGGTGTCCGCTGTCGGGACTCTTGCCGCCGACGACGTTGCCCTGCTCGTCCTTGACGACGTCGACCAGCTGCGTCTCGGTATAAAACGTCTCGTCGGGAATGCTGTACCAGCCTTCGTACTCGCCTTTGTAGATGTCGCCCTTGGCCAGCAGCTTCTCGAAAATTTCCTCCACGACCCGCGTATGCCGCGGTTCGGTCGTGCGAATGAAGTCGTCGTTCGAGATCTCGAGCTTCTTCCACAAATCCTTGATGCCCACGACGATATCGTCGACGAACTGCTGCGGCGTCTTGCCCGCATCCTGCGCCTTGCGCTCGATTTTCTGGCCGTGCTCGTCCGTGCCCGTCAGATAGCGAACCTCGAAGCCGCGCAGGCGTTTGTACCTGGAAATGGCGTCGCCGGCGACGGTCGTGTAAGCGTGCCCGATATGCAGCTTGTCGCTCGGGTAGTAGATCGGCGTCGTGATATAAAAGGTTTTGCCCGTTTCGGTCATTTTCTTCAGCTCCTGTAGGGGGGATATGGCGCAGACATCGGGCCGAAAACGCAAAAAGACTCCCGTCCGACATGGGACGAGAGTCTGCGCTCACGTGGTACCACCCAAATTCCCTCCGCCGCATGCGCGCGCGAAGGCTCATTCGCGCCGGTCGCCTTCGACCGGCAGCTCCGTTAACGCCGGAACGCGTCGTACTCTCATCGCCGGACCGCGGCGGCGGCGGCGGCGCTCGAGCACGAATCCTCCAGGACCATCTTCCAAAGTCGATCTATGCCGGCTCGCAGCGTCCCCGGCTCTCTGAGATAGATCGTTGCCTTTGTACTCATCGCTTCATCGGATCGGTATACGGTTGTATTGGCCAAAATATAACGCAGCGCGAGGGGCGATGTCAAGCGGACGGCCGCCCTTCCTCGCGTTTTGCCTTAGGCGGAGGGACCGGATCGAAGCCGCCGGGGTGAAAAGGGTGGCATTTGCAGATGCGCGCCGCGGCCAAGCCCGCGCCCTTGAGCGGTCCGTGCACCTCGATCGCCTCCAGCGCATAGGCGGAACAGGTCGGAGCGAACCGGCAGGTCGGCGGCTTGAGCGGAGAGACGAACCGGCGGTAAAATACGATAGGCAGCCGCATCGCCGCCACGAATGCGTTCCTCATCCCGTCACGCCTCCCTTGCGATTGCATCCGTTATTTTCATCATGCCGGAAGCCCGCTGCCGAAGTCAATTCGAACAACGGACCGCAGTCAGTCAAACCATTGGTTCACGACCAGAATAAAGGCGACGAGCGAGACGGCCGATCCGATCATATAGCCCCACCCTTGTCCTTTTTTAAGCTGAAAAAAACGGAGTATGCCCATGCTGAGCAGTCCCCCGACCAACAAAATGAAAATGACGCCTACGATGAACAATCCGGCTGAAACTTCAGATACGTCGACTAATTCCAAAAGCGCTTCCTCCCTATCCTCATGACGCACCGGCGCAACCCGCGCGCGAGTGCCGCTGTTTGCATTATAGCGAATTCGGAAGGGATTGAACACGCTTGCCGCGCTTATTCGCCGATAAAAAAGCTCGACCTCGCCTTGCCTCGGCGGCTTTCGGCGGAATACGACGACCCATTTCCCGTTTTTCCAGGCGACCCTCCCCGTCTTCGGCAAGACGAGACAGGGCAGCTTCAGCGACGCGGTTGCGTCGCCGGGCAGACCGGACACGCGCAGCCTGTCGGCCGCCGCGTACAGACGAACGGCGCTCCTGTCCGTGCCCGGCGGCGGTTTGATCGTGGCGACGACGCGTTTTTGCTCTTTTCGAGCTTCCATTTGCGGGTTCGCGGTGACGTTGGCTTCGGGCCGCGCCCCCGCGACGCTACCCGTCTTTTCTTCGGACTTGCCGAACCCGAGCTTCCGTATATAATCGTCGAGCCACGATTCGTCTTCGTGCCTCCATTGTTTGATCAAATCCCACGGCAGGTCCTTGCCGATCAGCCGGCGGAGCTCGCTCCAATCCGGCAGCGGTCCTTCGTCGAAAAATGCCATCCATTCCGCCCTCCCTCGCAGGCAAAACGTTGCAGCGCTTCTTGCTCGCTGCAAGTCGTTCCGCCGGTTCCGAACCATCATCAGCTTATGCGGGCCTGGGCGAGGGAGTGCGGAAAGCCGGAATTCGGGAACATCTGGGCTCCTGCCTTCATACATTAAGACATGACCATTTAAAAGGGAGTCGTTGCCGCATGCCCAGCATCGTAGGAGCTGTCAAAATCATCAGCATCGGCTCCAGCGGCGTCGTCCAATTCGGGGACTGTCTCCAAGTTTCCCCATCCAGCACGACCAAAACTTTCGCGGGAGCAGGTTCCTTCGTTACCGGCGACTTGCCTAGAACCAACTCGATCAGCTCGACGAATACGAACGATCCCGACGTAGTCGATTCGAATTCGGCGGGAGGCGCCGTCGTCTGATGGCGTGGACGATCTATCAACAAATATCGATCGGCCAGTTGCGCGTGGATGCCGTCTCCAACTCCTCCGTCCTTCAGATCGGCAGCGCCGGAAGCATTCGATCGCTCTCCCAATTATATAATTCGGGAGGGTTCACCGAACCGGCCGCGCAATTGAGCGAGAGCCAGCCCAACGCGTCGGAGCCGCTATTTCTCGCTCCGTTGCCCAATCCAAGCTAGCGAGTTACGCATTTCACCGGCAGGAGGCGTATCGCATTGAACTCGGTATGGCATTTTCCGAACGGGCATTCGGGTTTCGATTGCCAAGTCTGCGCAGGTCGAATTCGCGAGCTCGAATCTTGGGCGGGGTCGGCCGCGGAGCAATTGAAAGAATTCCAGAAGCAAATCGATAACCTTCGCCAGCAGCATGCCGAAGCGCAGTCGCGAATCGGCGAGATGCAGACCCGAATCGAGGACCTGCAGCGCCAGCCCCCGGTTCACGTCGAGTATCACTTCGACCAGCTGAAGGTGAGCAGGCTGGACGGCACGCTCAATATCGGCATCAGCCCGAACGCCAAAGGCGACGTCGACTCCTTCGAAGTTCCGGCAACGGGCACTTGGCAGACGCCCGCCGCCGGGTCCGAAGGACCCGAGTCTTTTATTCCGAGACTCCTCAAACAAGGCCGCGAGATGTTCGACCAAGAGGCCGCAGCCGATCTGGCCGCGACCGCTGCGAAGAACGGCATTTCTTTCGAAGCTTCCGAGATCGGGCGGGTAACGGAGGACGTAAAAGCGCAATTGGGACCCCGAATCCAGTATTACGCGCGCACGACGCCGCTGCCTAAGGAAAGCGGGGAAAAAGCGTTGGCGGATTGGGAACGGGAAGTGATCGGAAAAGTCAGGAAAGACGTACGCGCCGCTTTTGAAAACTATGCGGCCAAGCGCGTGTCGCAAACGCCGCCGGAAGGGCAGTGAATCCAATGAACTTCGGACAAATGATCGTAAACAACGAACCGGTCCGGATCGGATCGATTCGCGTACTCGGCATATCCAGTTCTTCCTCGATGCTCGTGGGGGATACGCATAGCATGACGCTGTATTCGTATTTCGACACGCCGCCGGAATCCGTCATCGTCGGACCGCTGGCGCCGCTGCCGGACCTTCCCGAAGAGAACCTATGATATGAGCTTGTCGCCCAGAGTCTCGGCAATCGGTCTCGTCTATATCAATTCGGCTTCCGATTCGTCCGTCGTCCATTTTGGGGACAACCGCGACGGCGCAAGATTGACCGCGCGCGTGCTTGCGGTACAGCGCAGCGTCGCGACGTTCAGGGACAACGAATTTCCTTTCGCCTCTTATTCGCTTTTTACGCGTCCCTTGCCCATCCCTCCGCCCGACGAGGGACCGGCCGCGAGCTTCAGGTCTGCGTCCGCGCCGATCGAGATCGGCACCGTTCGAATTACCGCCATTTCGGCCGCTTCGCACGTCAGGATCGGCAATGGCGGTCCGGAAACCGCAGAGACGCGTATCGTCAATATACGCAATCGCATACCCGGCGTCCAACCGCGCGTCGAAGTCGATTTTAAATGATCCTCCCGGCGTAAACGGGCGAACGCACAAGCCGCCCGCCGGCCTCCGCATATGATGACTGTGTGATCGCTCATCACATAAACCTAATCGGGAGGTTGTTACTATGGGATACCCAGTAGCAGGCGCAGGTTGCGGATACGGCGGCGGCGCCATGGCGGGTGCAGCGTTCGCGCTGGTTCTGTACGTACTGCTCGTCATCATCCTTAAAGCCGGCATTTTCTAATCGACTTGCGGCGAAGTCGCGCCCGATTCGATAGCGTAAAAAGCCTCCGGTCCGCATTCGCTGCGGCCGGAGGCTTTTGAACGTTTTATAAGCGCTTCGAGACGCTGCGGCGCCTCGGCGGTCAATAGCTGCCAGGCGAGATCTGCCCAAGCTTCAGCGACAGCTGCAGCTGCAGCCTGTCTTCAGGATCGTCGAGCGATACGCCGAGGATGCTCTGGATTTTGTCCAGCCTGTAGACGATCGTGTTGTAATGCGCATACAGCTTCTCGGAGGTCAGCTTGATGTTGCCGTTGCATCGGAAAAACATTTCCAGCGTCTCCGCGAGCCGGCCTCCGCCTTTACGGTCCGCCTGCTGCAACGGGACCATGTAGCGGCGCAAAAACTGTTCGCGCTCTTCCCCTCCGGGAATCAAGTACAGCAGCGCATATACGCCGAGGTTATCGTAAGAAACGACGTCGCCGGCCAATCCGCATACTTCCGCGACCCGCTTCGCCCTTTTCGCCTGCGACAGGCTCGCCGGCAGCAGCTCGGGTTTAGCGACCGGACGTCCGGCGAACAGCCTGATGGCCGGCATGGCGAGTTCCGCGCGAAGCTCTTCGAGCAGCTCCCGAAGCGACGCTTCCCCGGCCGCCTCGGCCAAGTCGCGTCCTTCGCCGTCGTCACCTGTCAGAATCAGCACGAGATCGCCGCCGAAGACGGCCGAGAGCAGCTCTCTACCGGGCAGCCGCCTGCCAGACCTGAGCCGGCGGGATAGATCCGCTAGCGTTCCGTCCGGCGCATCGCCGCCGGCGCCGGCTTCCTCCCAGCCGATTACGGCCGCGTATAGCCAGCCTGGGCGCTTGATCTCGCAGCCGCACACCTCGGCCCGCATCGTCCAGTCCAGTTCGGAGACGATCTTGCCCGACAGCCAGTCCTGCAGGAACAGTTCGAGATATTTTCCTTCGACCTCGCGCACCGCGTCGATATTGGCCATCTCCAAGTCTACGAACGCCGACAGACGCGCGAGCGTCAGCATGTCCAGGGCGGTGACCGGTCGGTTGTGCTCGAACAGCGCGATCGCGGTCGCGGGGTCTCCGCTCTTCGCGATCCGATGCACGTAGGCCCTTCGCCCGCCATCCGTGCCGACGAAGCTGGAAACGGACGCCCGCTCTCCCCCGCGCCTGACTTGCGCAGCAACAGCCGCGAAGGACGGAGACGCGTCAGGCAAGCGAAGGCAGCTCGAACGCCATTCGCCTCCCCGGCTTCCGAAGACGGCGATCGGATTGCCCAGCGCTTCTTCCATCGTATCCAGCGCCTGCTCCAAGCTGCCGCCTTCCAGGAGCAGCCGGGACACCCGGCCGATCGCCGATTGAAGTTCGACCAATTGACCATAATCTTCGGCCTGCGATCGATTTGGCGCCAAGCGCGCTTCGACCGCCATTTCCAAAAAGTCTTCCTTCGGTTCCATGATCGGAAAGCTGACACGGGTCGGCCTGCTATCAAGATGGGCGTCTTTACGTGACATTGGAGTCATAGGGATCCCCTCCTCGCCATGCGCGGTTGTTTTGCTTAAATGCACCTTCTTCGATATGTTATATATTATAACATTAATTATGAATTGTCTTCTTATATTTCGACTTTTTTTGATTTTCATATGATCTCACCCTTCTATTGCGTAACTTTTTATAACACAATTCATTCCATGTCCTTCATTTTGCATGAACCCTTACACGCACAAAAAAAGCCGTCGAAGCGACATGCAAGCCGCTTCGACGGCCTTACAACCCCCAGATGCGTCGTCAACCTGGATTCAAGGATACATCGGATTGCCGCAATCCTGGCAAAATCTCGCTTCCTCCGGCATTTCCGATCCGCACGCCGTGCAGACCTGCACGGTCGGCTTGGCAGGCGGCGGAGGCTCGGCCGCCGCCGGCTCCTCAGCGGGAACGGAACGGCTAGCAGCCCAAGCTTCGTCCGCGGACTCATCCTCCGGATAAATATCGATCGCCTGCGACGCGCGATCGGAAGCCGCGTCTTCGGGCAGCACGGACAACTCGTCTTCGGCCGGAATCTCGGCCGCAGGCGCCGCCGGCACCGGCTCCGGGAACGGCTTGCCGCAAGCCGGGCAGAAGCGGGTCTGGAACGGAACGCGCTGTCCGCACTCGCATTCCTTTTCGTTGCGCAGCTCGCGAATACGGTCCTCCAAGGCGTCGATCTCGCGGTCTTTGTCCGCGATGACCTGGCAGGCCGGGATGACTTCGCTCTCCGCCTTGGACAAGTCGCCGGCTAAGTACGCCTTGAAGACGGCTTCTCCAATTTCATTATATTGACGCTCGATCTCCTTGCGCTTGCCCGCGATTTGCGAGTGGAGCTTGGTGATCTCGACGGTCTGTTGGGCCTTCTCCGTGGCGGTGCTGACCCCTTTGCTGACTGTCTCCGTTAACTTTTTGAAGAAACTCATGAATTCCGCCTCCTAGACTCGAGCAACTGTAGCTATGTACTATGATAACCCGCCGGCCCCGTCCCGGGCAACGCCGCCGCCCTGACCGGGCCCGCGTTGGAAGCCGAGGCCGTATAGCGACAAATAAACGATCAGGATGAGCATGCCGAACAAAATCGTCAAAATCGCGCCGTTCGCGTTGATGCCGCCGATAACGCTGTTCGCCAGCCTGAACGGACTGAATACGACGTCCCAGCTATTCAGCCGGATGACTCTCCCCAAATAGACGCCGAACCCGCCGAGGAACGAGACGGCCACGATAAACAGCCAGCCCGCCGCATCTCCTAAATACCGGGAGACGAGACGATGGAATTGGCGCATCGACAAGTAGCCGAGCAGCAAGCCGCACCAAGCGAACAGGAAAAAGACGATCAGATCGTACCAAAGGAGCAGCGATTCGGAAGACTGCCGCCAGCTATAGGTGGGATTCATGATCAAGTGGATCAAGTCGGTCGTCAAATACGGCGCGTTCGGATAAAGCAGCAGCCAGCCGATCCCGAGGATCAGCAGCATCGCTCCGCGCGCAGCCGGCATCCCCGCAAGCAATCGGTTTGCCCCGGCGGCCGCCATCGAGACGACGAGCGGGAGCCAGGCCAGGAACAAATTCCATAGCAGGAACCGGTAGCGGGCATCGCCGACCTGCGCTTCCCTGACGACGAGCATGGACAGGCACAGCAGCGACGTGAAGCAAAGGATTAAAAATGCCGGCGTGACAAGCGGCTCGGCTGCAGCGCGCGGTTGATTGCGGCTCATCGTTGCGTTACCTCCTCTCAATGCTTGTTACTGTCCTATTTACACCGAATGACGGGGAAAAGTTGCGTTTAAGCGCTAAAAATAAAAAGCCATCCCGCCGGCTTCCGCCTTGGGATGGCAGTCGACCTTCGCCGGAGATTACTTGAACGCGCCTTATACGGCGCTGCCCTTAAGCGCGGCTGCGGCGAGCTCCTCGTGTTTGCGAACGTAAAGGCATACGGTCTTAATGTAGGTCGCGTGCGACCAGGTGAGCGGCGCCACGGAGAGCGGCGTACCCTGGGTCGGATGAATCTGCTCCGGCATGTTGCCGCCCTCGAGCGTCGAACGGACGATCTTCTCGAGCGTGATGCGCGGCGCTTCGAGATCGGCCAGGCTGGTCGCGGTCTCGATCTGGAAGTACGCGACCCACAGCGTACAGATGATCCACGGGTTGCCGGGTACGCGATCCAGGTCGTCGGACTGTTGGAAATAATAGTCGTTCGTGTACCGGGCGATCCCCCCCGATGTCGGTCTTGATCGACAGCCCCTGCTGGATCGCATGCATCGTACGGACGACGCGTTCGTCGCTCGCCGGGAGCACGCCGAATTCGAACAGGCCGAATACGCTGCTCTCGATCGTCATGTCCTTCTCCCACTTGCCGTCCCGCAGCGCGAGCCCCCCGCGCGAAGCGGCCGGCTTCTTCGTCCCACAAATGCGTCAGCATGCCGAGCTTGATCCGCTCCGCCACGTTGCGATAGCGGTCGCTGCGCTCGTAATCGCCGAACAGGTCCGCGAAGTACGCGGCTCCCATCAGGCCGCCGTAGACGGACGCCGAGGTGTACGTCCAGATGCCGTAGCGTTCCTCCCACAGATCGTAGCTCGGGAGCGGCAATCCGAGCGAAGGCTCGATATAGTCGCACAGGAAGGACGCCGCTTTGCGCACGAGGCTCGGATACAGCGACTGGGGCAGCTCGATCTCTCCGTGACGCTCGTAATCCTTCCAGAGCGCGAACAGCACGAGCGCCGTCTCGTCCTCCTGGATCGGCAGCCGGGGCAGGCCGTGCACGACGTACGGATGCCAGCTGGAGCCGACCGTGCCGTCCGGATTGTACTTGTGGTACAAATAGCCTTCTGGCGCGAGCGCATCGTTGCAGAAGTGGAAAAACGGCGCGATCGTGCCGTGGTAGCCGGCCAGCGACATGGCGTCCGCGATCAGCGCGCCGTCGCGCGGCCACATGTAGCTGTAGTGGTCGCGGTTATATTGAAGGATGTCGGTATCATTGGCGGCCAAGATGGCGCCGCGCTCGTCGATCTGCGTACGAACGATGAGCAGGCTGTGCTTGAACAGCCGCACGACCTCCGGCGGCAGATCGCCGAACTGATACTGCGTGCCGACCTTCGTCAGCCAGTGGTTCCAATAGATGACGATGCGGCTCAGCAGCTTTTCGGGATGGCTCTCGAGTACGTATTGATCGAGCCGCTTGACCTCCTCAAGGTCGCTGCCGACGGACATCCAGTAATAAAGCGAGCTCTCGGCGTTCCCCTGCAGCTCCAGCCTGAAGCTGATCGTGCTGTCGACGGAGCCTTGGGCGATCGCGTTGCCCATCAGCTCGCCGTCCTCGGCGTCGCGCCAAGTCCCTTCGGCCGAATGGAATCGCTTGATGCCGGTCGTGAACTGGTAGATGCCGCCGGTCTGGGAACGGCCGTTGAACATGAAGTAGGAGGAACGCTTGTAATGGAATACAGTACGGTTCATGGGATAGTATGCCGCCGTGTCGCCGACCTCGTTGCCGTCGATCATCAGGTCCTGGTGGAAAAACACGCGCACGTCCTTCGGTTCCCCCCGTCAGATTGCGAACGACGACGCGCTTCATATAGATGCTCTCCCGCTGGTGAATCCCGTCGTTGACGTACAGCTCGAGGCCGAGTCCGTCATGTCTGGCGACCACGTTCGTGACGAGCGAATTTTCGATGTAGCCGAGCTCGATCCGCCAAGACGGGTCGTCGAGCCATACGAAGGAGCCGTTGCACCAGATGCCGAACCGGCATTGCTGCCCGCCGATATGGTTGAGCTGGCCGACGAACGGGAAATAAAGATCGCGGATGAAGCAATGATCGTCGAGATTGATGAGCATCTTGCCGTTGCCGATCACGAGATGTCGGGCCATGCCAGCATTCCCCTCTCCTATTGGACCGCCCTTGCCGCGGACCGTCCCCTATTTAACGAGCTCTCTATATAGTAGTTCGTACTGCTTGGCCGAGCTACCCCAACCGTAGTCCCGCTTCGCGCCGTTGTTCACGATGCGCTTCCAGGCTTCGGGCTCTTCCCGGTAAAAACGGAGCGCGCGGCGCACCGTAAAGATCAGGTCGTGCGCGCTCGCCGGGCCGAAGGTGAAGCCGGTGCCGGTACCGGCGAACTCGTTGAACGGCTCGACCGTGTCTTTGAGCCCGCCTGTCTCCCGCACGATCGGCACCGTCCTGTAGCGCAGCGAGATGAGCTGGCTAAGGCCGCACGGTTCGAAGCGCGAGGGCATCAGGAACATGTCGGACGAAGCGTAGATCCGCCTCGCGAGTCCCTCGTTGAAGCCAAACCAGACCGCGAGCTGTCCCGGGTACCGGCGAATCGCTTCGCCGAGCAGATGTTCGAAGTGCGGGTCCCCCGAACCGAGCACGGCGAGCTGGGCGCCTTCGTCCATCAAGGCGGGGAGGCTGTCCAAAATCAAGTCGAAGCCCTTTTGCCCGACCATTCGCGAGACGACGCCGATGAGGGGGGCATTCGCATCCTCGGCCAGTCCTAACTCGCGCTGAAGCGCCGGCTTGTTCTGCCGCTTTTTCGCGAGCGAATCCCGATATCGTACGTGAAGCGCCGAATCGGTCATCGAATCGTACGATTGCGTGTCGATACCGTTCAAAATGCCGACCAGATCGCCCGCCCGCTGGCGCAGCACGCCGTCGAGCTTTTCTCCGTATTCGGCCGTCTGAATCTCGAGCGCATAAGATGGACTGACGGTCGTCAGCTTGTCCGCGAAGCGCAGTCCCGCCTTCATGCAGCTTGCGGCGCCGTAAAATTCAAGGCTGTCGCCCGTAAAGGCGTCGTCGCCGACGGAGAGCAGATCCTGCAGCAATTCGCGAGAGAACACGCCTTGATATTGCAAATTGTGGATCGTAAATACCGTCCGCACGCGTTGTACGGCCGGCTCATAGGCGTACCTCGTGCGCAGCAGAAACGGTACGAGACCGGTCTGCCAGTCGTGACAATGCACGACGTCGGGAAGCGTCTCCTCGCGCAGCATCGCCTCGACCGCAGCGAAGCTGAAAAACACGAAGCGCTCCGCGTCGTCACCGTAGCCGTAAGGCGACTCGCGCCTGAAGTAAAACTCGTTGTCGATCAAGAGAAAACGCACGCCGTCGGCCATAACCTCGTATAGCCCGCAATACTCCCTGCGCCATCCCATCGTAATATAGTAATAGCCTTTGAAAGCCGCGTCTTCCAGATAAGCGTCGGGTATGCTCCCGTACTTGGGGAGGACGACGGTCACTTCGATGCCGCGACCGCCGAGCGCCTTGGGCAGAGCCCCGATGACGTCCGCGAGCCCTCCCGTCTTGACGAGAGGGACGCCTTCGGACGCCACGAACCAAACGTTCATGGAACACCTCCGATGAGTTGGATTTTTTCTCGTAGAATCGAATATTTTAAATGATTTTGCGCTTTAGCGCGATGTACGGCAGGTCGGAAGCGCCCATCAGCTGTTGGTCGCTGCGGATTTCCACTTCTTTGTCCAAGATGCAATTCGACAGCAGGCCGTGCTCGCCGATGACCCCGTTTTGCATGACGATCGAATTGCGCACGACCGCGTCCTTGTGCACCTTGACGCCGCGAAACAGGATGCTTCCCTCCACGCGGCCTTCGATGTCGCAGCCGTTCGCGATGAGCGAGCCGGTCACCGCGGAGCCGGCGCGATAGCGGGTAGGCGGTTCGTCTTTTACCTTGGTGAAGATCGGACCCGGTTCGAAGAACAGCTCGTTCCACACCCTCGGATCCAATAGCTCGAGGCTGTGCTTGTAATAGGACGGAATGTTGTTCACGACCCCAAGGAAGCCTTCATGCATGTAAGCGTCGACCTTCAGCTCGCCGAGCCGCGGCATGACGGCGTGCCGGACGAAGTGGTCCTTGCCTTGCGCGAGCGAGGTGTCGACCAGGTCGAGCAGCAGCTCCTTGCGAAGAACGTACATCTCCATCGAGACGACGTCGCTCGCCAGCCTGCCGAAGTGATCCTGCATGTCGACGATGCGGCCGTCCGCGTCCAGCTTCGCTTTGCGCGTCAACCCCGTCACCGCATCCGGCCAGTCCTTGCATACGACCGTAATGTCCGAGCCGCGTTCGCGGTGCTGCTCGAGCACCTTGGCGAAGTCGATGTTGCATACCATATGGCTGCGCGCGACGACAACGTATTCGAGCGGACTGCGCGCGAAGTAATCCCGGTGCCGGTAAAACTGGTACAGGTCGCCTTTGCCGAAGTCGGACTGATCCTCCATCGACGGAGGCAGCACGAACAGGCCGCTTTGCTTGCTGTGCAGGTCCCAGTTGCTGCCCGAGCCCAGGTGGTCCATCAGCGAACGGTACTTCGTATGGGCGAAGACGGCGACCTTGTTCATGCCCGAATTCACCATCGAGGACAGGACGAAGTCGATCAAGCGATAGCGGGCGCCGAACGGCACCGTGGCGAGGCAGCGGGCGCTCGTGAGCGGGCCCATGTCCTCCGTCTCGTGAATCAGGTTGATGACGCCCATGAGCGGCAGTTTCATCAGGACTTCGCCTCCTCGAGTTTGGCTTCGGCTTCGATGCGGTCGCCGCTGCCGACGACGGCGATCTCTGCGGCGTCCGCGCTGCCGATGACGCAGCCGTCTCCGACGACCGCCCCGTCGCCGACGATCGCGCGCACGATCCGCGCGTTTTTTCCGATTTTCGCGTTCGGCATAATGACCGAATCCTCGATGAAGCTGCCTTCGCCTACGGTGACGCACTGGAAGAGCACCGAACGGTTGACGGTCCCTTCGACGACGCAGCCTTCGTTGATGAGCGAGCTCTGAACGCTTGACGACGGCGACAAATAATGAGCCGGCATGTTCGGGTTGACGGAATAGATGCGCCAGGACCGGTCATTGAGGTTCAGCGCAGGTTCATCCTCCAGCAGGTCCATATTGGCCTCCCAGAGCGAATCGATCGTCCCTACGTCCTTCCAGTATCCTTCGAACCGGTGGGTGAACAGTCGCGCGCCGTCTTCGAGCAGCGTCGGGATGATGTCCTTGCCGAAGTCGTTCGACGAGCCCTGCGTCGCTTCGTCGCGGATCAGCGCTTCCTTCAGAACCTTCCACGTGAAAATATAAACGCCCATCGACGCAAGATTGCTATTGGGCTGCTTCGGTTTTTCGGCGAACTCGACGACGCGGTCGTCCTCGTCCACGCTCAGGATGCCGAAGCGGCTCGCCTCCGCCCACGGCACGGTGATGACCGCGATCGTCGCGTCGGCGCGATTCCGCTTGTGGGATTCGAGAAGTTCGTCGTAGTCCATTTTGTAGATATGATCGCCTGAAATGATAAGCACGTACTCGGGGTCGTAGCCTTCGATGAAGCCCATGTTCTGATAGATCGCGTTAGCGGTGCCTTTGTACCATGTGCCGCCTTTGGAGCGGACGTAAGGCGGCAGGACATGCATGCCGCCGCCTCTTCGGTCGAGCCCCCACGAGCTGCCGATGCCGAGGTATTGATTGAGTACGAGCGGTTGGTATTGGGTCAGGACGCCCACCGTATCGATCCCTGAATTCACGCAGTTGCTTAGCGTAAAGTCGATGATTCTGTACTTGCCGCCGAAGTGCACGGCGGGCTTCGCAAGGTCCTTGGTCAATACGCCGAGCCGACGGCCTTCGCCGCCTGCCAACAGCATGGCAATGCATTCGCTCTTATGCATCCTGCTCTCCCCGCTCTCTTTGAGAATGTGCCAGGCTTGACTAGTCCTCCGCGGACGCGTCCGGCTCGAAGAGCAGGAACGTCAGCGGAGGCAGTACGATCTCCATGCTGAAGGGCTGGCCGTGCATCGGGCTGCGCTCCGCTTTGAACTTGCGGGGCATCGGCGCGCCGGAACCGCCGTAGTCTACGGCGTCGCTGTTCATCGCCAGACGGTATGAAGCGCCCGTCGGCACGCCCAAGCGAAAAACCGGATAGGCGGCTGCCGAGAAATTGCAGACGGCCACGAGATGCGCCTTCCTTTTCTTGCCGAACCGGATATAGGAAAGCACGCTCTGGGCGGCATTATCCGCGTCGATCCATCTGAAGCCTTCGGGCGAGTGATCCTGCTCCCACAGCGCGGCCTCGTTCCGGTATAACGAACCGAGGTCCCGCGTGAATCGCCGCATCGAATCGTGCAGCGGGTACCGGAGTACCGGCCAGTCAAGCTCGCCCAGGTCCTTCCACTCGTCGTACTGTCCGAACTCGCCGCCCATGAAGAGCAGCTTTTTGCCCGGATGCGTCATCCAGTAGCCGTAAAATAGCCGGAGATTCGAAAACTTCTGTTCGTAAGCGCCGGGCATCTTGTTAAGCAGCGACCGCTTGCCGTGCACGACTTCGTCGTGGGATAGCGGGAGCACGTAATTCTCGGCGTAGGCATACATCATGGAGAAGGTCGCCAAATTGTGCACCCCGGATCGATGAGCAGGCTCGGTCTCCATGTACTTGAGCATGTCGTTCATCCAACCCATGTTCCACTTGTAATTGAACCCCAGCCCGCCCAGATACACGGGAGCGGTGACGCCCGGCCAAGCCGAGGAATCTTCGGCGATGACGAGCGCGTTCGGGTAATAGCGGAACACGACCTCGTTCAGCTTGCGGATCCAGGCAAGCGCGTCGAGATTGTCGACGCCGCCGCGCTTGTTCCTCGTGTGCATTTCCGGCGGCTTGTCGAAGTTCAGGTCGATCATGCTCGCCACGGCGTCGACCCGTATGCCGTCGATATGGTACACGTCCATCCAGAAGAGCGCGTTCGAGATGAGGAAGCTCTGAACCTCGGGCCTTCCGAAATCGAAGGCCAGCGTGCCCCAGAGCGGCTTTTCGGCGACGCGCCAATCGGCGGGCTCGTAGAGCGGCTGGCCGTCGAACCGGCGCAGTCCGTGATCGTCCTTGCAAAAATGACCGGGCACCCAATCCAGAAGTACCCCGATTCCGCGCTCATGGCACCGGTCCACGAGCTTTTTCAGTCCGTCGGGGTGTCCGTACCTGCTGGTGGCCGAGTAATAGCCGGTCGTCTGATAGCCCCAGGAACGGTCGAACGGGTGCTCCGTGACAGGCAGGAGCTCGATATGCGTATATCCGTTGTCCGCGACATAATCGACGAGCTCGTGCGCGAGCCGCTCGTAGGACCAAAATTGCTCGGGGCCGTCGATTCGCCAGGAGCCCAGATGCACCTCGTAGATGAGCATCGGCCGTTCGTAGGGCTTGCTTCGGCTCCTCCTCTCCTGCCACGAATGGTCTCCCCAAGAATAATTATCCAAATTCGCCACCACGGAAGCGGTTCCCGGGCGAAGTTCCGAAAAGAACGCGAACGGGTCGGATTTGAGGAAGACGCGTCCGGCTGCGTCCACGATCTCGTACTTGTAAGCCGCGCCCTCGCCGATGCCGGGAAAGAACCCCTGCCAGACGCCGGTCGAACCCGACGGCGCGAGGGGATGCGACGCTCCGCGCCAGCCGTTAAAGTCGCCGGCCACCCTGACTTCGCGGGCATGCGGGGCCCACACGGCGAATCTCGTGCCGCGTTCGCCGTCCCGTTCGCACGGATGCGCGCCGAATGCGCGATAAGCGCGAAACAATTCTCCGTTGTTATACAAATACAGATCATGCTGCGATACCGATGCCGTACCGGTCGTCATATCGGACCCTCCTTGGCGGACAAAGCGGCGGGATCGCCAATTGCGTTAAATTTTTGTCATTTTTCCTCACATGCAACAACTGTATTATGTTTATTATAGAGGAATGTTCCTCCCTTTTCATCCGCCTTTCCTAAAAAAAGTTCCGGCATTTGCGATAAAATAACCTCCCGCGTCAGTCCTATCCAAAGGACTGGAACGGGAGGCTGCAGCAGCCGTCCATGCGCTTATCGGTTAAAATACGAGGCCTGCTCCTTGAGCGTCAGCGACTTGGCCCGGAGCGATTCGGACGAAGCCGCGATCTCCTCCATCACCGCCGTCTGCTCCTGCGAGGAAGAGGACACCTGCTCGGCCCCGCCGCGAATCTCGCCTGCCACCTCGGCCACCCTGCGGGCTTCGCCAAGCGCCCGGCCGGCCTGCTCGGCCTGCTCGGACATCCGGCTCGCGATCCGCTCCACGATCGAGCCGACTTCGGCGGCTTCCCTGGCCACGATGCCGAATGCTTCGGCGGATGCTTTGCCCTGTTCCGATTCATGCTCCGCCACTTGGGCCTGGCGCTGGATATGCCCGACGCATGCGCCGACTTCGGCTTGAATCTGCGCGATCAGTTGACGAATATCCTTGACCGCGCTAGCGCTTTGTCCCGCCAGCGTCATGACGGCCTGGGCGACGACCGCGAAGCCTTTGCCTTCCTCGCCGGCCCTCGCCGCTTCGATCGAAGCGTTGAGCGCGAGCAGGTTCGTCTGCTCGGCGAAGTCGCCGACGACGTTCGAGATGGATCCGATCTTGTCGGCATTGTCGCTCAGACGGTTCACGATCTCGAGCGCCGTGCGGTTCTGCTCGGCCAGTTGATCCATGCCGGACACGAGCGAGCTGAAGACCGCCTCGCTCCGCGCGACCGTGCCGTTCATGCGCTCGGTCTTATCCTTGGCGGCCGCGGCGCTCTCGTCGGCGATACGGGCGGCGTCGGCCAGCCGTTCGACCGACGCTTGCATCGCCTCGGCGGACGCGAACTGCCTCTCCGTGCCCTCGGTGATCCGCTCGGCATGGCGCGACATCTCCTCGATTCGAAGCGCCGCTTGCGAGATCGCGCCCTGGAGCTCGGCCGCATGCTGATCCGTCTGCGCCGAATTGTCCAGTATGCTGCCCGTAATGGTCTTCAGCCGGTCGAGCATGCCCTGGAACGCCGCCCCGAGCTGCGCGAGCTCGTCCCCGGTTCCGCTCGCGTGCACGCGCACGCCGAGATTGCCTTGCTCCGCCTCCTTGGCGGCGGCCGTCAGCGAGAGCAGGGGACGCAGCAGCCATCTGGCCGCGAATAAACCGAACAGCCCCGTCCAAAAAACGCCGAGCGCCAGCGTCAAAAGAACGAATACCCAAAAAAGGCATGAAATCAAACGTTTTTTTTCATTTCCAGCAGTACGAAAGCGCTGGTCGCATAAGTGATGCCGGACACCAGCGTAATGCCGACGACCATTTTCGCGACGATTCCCATCCCTTTGTTCATGTCGAAGCCTCCATCATTCTGTCAATTCGCCTATTAGACAAAATTCGACTTCGGCCTGTCTCATCCTCTTGTCTATTCGGTGACATTCGCTGTTTCGAAGCGTGTCGAAAATGCGTCCATCGCTTGTCCGAATCGCAAACGAATGGTGAACGGGTGGTGAACGGGTGGCGAACGAACGAATCTAGCGGGCGAAAAAACGAAAACCGCCGGAACGCAGGTTCCGGCGGTTGCCTTCTCGCGGATCAGCGGCCCCAGGCGGCCTGGCCGAACCGCAGCTCGTTTTTAAGCTGCCTCGCGTTCGTCGATGCGTCGATGACGATCGTCTCGATGCCTGCCAGCTCGGCAAAATCGAGCAATTGTTCCGTCGTCACCGCGAACGAATAGACGGTATGATGCGCGCCGCCGGCCAGAATCCAAGCCTCCGCGCCAGCCGAGAGCGACGGCTCCGGCTTCCATAGGACGCGCGCGACTGGCAGCTTCGGCATCTCGCGTTCGACCGGCACCCCGTTCACTTCGTTCACGATCAGGCGGAATCGGGTTCCCAGATCGACGATCGAGGCGTTCAGCGCCTTGCCGCCTTTGCCGTCGAAAACGATGCGCGCCGGGTCGGCCTTGCCGCCGATGCCGAGCGGATGAACCTCGATGCGGGGCTTCGAAGCCGCGAGCGTCGGGCATACCTCCAGCATATGGGCGCCCAGCACAAGCTCGTTGCTCGGCTCGAAGTGGTACGTGTAGTCCTCCATGAAAGAGGTATCCTTGCCGCCCGCGATGATTTTCATCAAACGCGTAAGCGCCGCGGTCTTCCAGTCCCCTTCGCCGGCGAAGCCGTATCCCTGCTCCATCAAGCGCTGTACGGCGAGGCCGGGCAGCTGCTCGAGACCGTGCAGATCCTCGAACGTCGTCGTGAATGCCGTGAAGCCGCCCTCTTCCAGGAATCGCTTCATCGCGATCTCCAAGCGAGCCTGATAGGCGATCGCATCGCGCACGGGTCCGTCGGAGCGGCCCGCTTCGACGATTTCGTAGCGCTCGGCGTACTCGCCGAGAAGCGCTTCGACTTCAGCGTCGGTCACCTTGTTGACGTATTGAACGAGGTCGCCTACGCCATGCGTATTGACCGACCAGCCAAATTTGATTTGCGCTTCGACCTTGTCGCCTTCGGTCACCGCGACTTGTCGCATATTGTCGCCGAACCGGACGACCTTAAGCCGCTTGCTCTCGTTCCAGGCGACGGCCGTGCGCTGCCATGCGCCGACGCGGGCATGGACATCCTCGCTGCTCCAATGGCCGACGACGACCTTGCGGGCGATGCCGAGGCGTGCGCCGATGAATCCGTATTCGCGGTCCCCGTGCGCGGCTTGGTTCGTATTCATGAAGTCCATGTCGATCGAATCCCAAGGAATGTCGCGGTTATATTGCGTATGCAGGTGGAGCAAAGGCTTGCGCAGCTCCGTCAGACCCGCGATCCACATTTTGGCCGGGGAAAACGTATGCATCCACGTGATGACGCCGGCGCAATCCTCGTCGACGTTCGCTTCGTTCAGCACGCGGCGGATCTCTTCCGGCGTCGTCACGACAGGCTTGAACAGGACCGGATACAAGACGCGCCCGGTCAGCGCTTCCGCGATCTCGCGGGAGTGGGCGGCCACTTCTTCCAGCGTGTCCGGACCGTACAGATGCTGGCTGCCGGTAATGAACCAAAACGTATAGGGTTTCACTTGAAGCATGACGCTACCTCCTTGGATAAGAGCGAATCAACTCGATTATTGCGATTCAACTTGTACGTACCTTTACACTTTCATAATAACGAATATCGCGCATGCAATCAACACTTGTATGTACATGTTAAAAGATTTTTAAGCACGACGAAAAAAGAAGCCGCCGAAGCCGCTTCAGTCAAGCGGTTTCGGCGGCGCCTCGGTAGCACTCTCCCCCTCAGAATCCGGGCAGGTTGTCGAGATTGTTGTCTTCCCGTCCGTCCGGGTTCGAGCGCAGATGCTCGTCGCCGTCGCGGCCGCGGAAAACGTTGACGTTTTCGATCTGGTCGTTTTTCGCCATCTGCTGCGCTTCTTTGTAGCCTACCACTTGGCCCGAAGACAGCTTCAGCTCCACGATGTCGCCGTCGCCGTTTTTGCGAACGCCTACGACTTGTTCACGATCCGCCATGTCTTCCACCTCCTGTCGAGGTTAGCATGCCGCCGATCGAATCACATTATTCGCCGTTAACGTGTCCAACCGCCGCTCAGCCTTTGCCGGCGATGATCATCACGCCACGCGCGGGCACTTCTACGCGCCCTGGCGCGTCGGCGCCGGTCAGCAGTTCGGTGCCGTTCACGTCGAACTTGACGACGGCAGGCTCGGGATTGTGGTTCAGCAGGAAGAGGAAGCGATCTTCGCCCTTGACGCGCACGGTCGACTCTACGCCGGCCGGCGCGCTGACGAGCGGCAGAATCCCCTTATCCTCGCACAGCTGTCCGAGCAAATCCTCGAGGAAGGAGGCTTCGGGGCTCGTTGCAACGTACCAGGCCTCTCCCTCTCCGAAGCGATTCACCGTTACGGAAGGCATGCCCGCATAAAAGTCGCGGCCGTACTCGGCGACGACCTGCGCGCTCTCGGCATGGATCAAGTCGCACAATATTCTGCATTCGTAACTGCCCGACAAGCGGCCTTGCCCGGCGTCCTTGACGACGATCGCGTTCGTCGTGTCCGGGAACAGCGCGTCGATCTCCTCCGCCCATATGCCGAGCAGCTTGCGAAGCTCGCCCGGGTAGCCGCCGACCGTCACGATGTCGCTCTCGTTCACGATGCCGCTGAAAAACGTCGTCACGAACGTGCCGCCGGCCGCCGTGAACGCTTCGGCCCGCTGCGCGAAGCCCGGCTTCACCATATAGAGTACCGGAGCGATGACGATGTCGTACGCGCCAAGATCGTCCTCCACCCCGATCATGTCGACGGGGATGTGCTGCTTGAACAAGGCATCGTAATACTTGTGCACTTCGTCGACGTACTTCAGATGCACGGTCGGCCCGCTAGACAGATCGAGCGCCCAGCGGTTTTCCCAGTCGAACAATATCGCCACGCGCGCGCCGCTCCTGGCGTCGAGCAGGCTGTCGCCGAGGCGGCCGAGCTCCACGCCAAGCTCCGCGCATTCGCGGAATACGCGCGTATGCTCGTGCCCGACGTGCTCGATGACGGCGCCGTGATATTTCTCGCAGGCCCCGATCGAACGGCGAAGCTGGAAAAACATCACGGTATCCGCGCCGCGCGCGACCGCTTGGTAGCTCCAAAGGCGCATGACGCCGGGACGCTTCAGCGTGTTGACCGGCTGCCAGTTCTGCTGGCTCGGCGTCTGCTCCATGAGCATGAACGGCTGCCCTTGCCGCAGGCCGCGCATGAGATCATGCGTCATCGCGGTGAGGCTGACCGGCGTATCGAGCGACGGATAATTGTCCCACGAGATGATGTCCAGGTACGGCGCCCATTTAAAGTAATCCAGCTCCGGATACAGCCCCATCAGATTCGTCGTAATCGGCAGATGCGGCGTATGCTTCTTGATCTCGTCGTATTCGATCCGATAGCATTCGAGCAGGCTGTCGGACATGAATCTTCGAAAATCGAGGGAAATGCCCTGGAAGTTCGTCCGGTTGCCGTCCCACTCCTCGCTCAGCGCGTTCGGCAGCACGATCTCTTCCCAATCGTAAAACGTGTGTCCCCAAAACCGGGTGTTCCAAGCTTTGTTGAGGGCGTCAAGCGTGCCGTAGCGCGCCTGCAGCCACGTCCGGAAAGCCGCTTCCGACTGCTCGCTGTAATCGTACCCGCCGTATTCGTTGGAGATATGCCAGATCAGTACGGCCGGATGGTCCTTGTAACGCTCCGCGAGCTTGCCCGCGAGCGCCTTGGCGAACCGACGGTAGACCGGACTGTTCGGATTGGAGTTGTGCCGTCCGCCGAATTTGCGCTTGCGGCCTTGATAGTCGACCCGCGTGACCTCCGGATATTTGCGAGCCATCCAAGCCGGATGCGCGCCCGTGCCCGTCGCCAGGCAGACGTACACGCCATTGCGGTAAAGCCGGTCGATCGTCTCGTCCAGCCAAGCGAAGTCGTAAGTAGTCTCGTCAGGTTGAATCAACGCCCAGGAAAATACGTTAACGGTCGCCACGTCGATGCCGGCAAGCTTGAACATCCGATCGTCCTCGGCCCATGTTTGCGCATCCCATTGCTCCGGATTGTAGTCTCCGCCGTACCAGATTTTCGGCAGCTTATCGTTGATCATGCGCGCGCACATCCTTTATCATATAATTATATCTTCATCTTAACGCAGTCCGATGTCCCGCTAAATATAATCATTGCCCGATTCGATATAAGAAAACAACAGGAAGTGCTGCGCAAATGCGGACATACAGAAGATTCGCGATCCCCTCCGGGCAGACAGGCCAGCTCCCCTTGTTCGTCGAGACGATCGGAACCGTGCTCGAGGAAGGAAAAATCGCTCGTCCGTCCGGTTACCCTTTTTACCATTGGCTGCAAACTTTAAGCGGCGAAGGCGCGTTTACCGTTAGCGGCAGAAAATACAGCCTTCCTGCCGGCTCCGGCATCCTGGTCCCGACGGAGGAGGCGCATGTCTACGAACCAGCCTCCGAGGCGTGGGAGACGGCGTATTTAACGTTCGGCGGAACCGCGGCGGCGACGATGCTGATCGCGCTCGGCCTGGTCGAGCCGGTGCCGATTCACTGGGAAGGGGATTCCCCCCTTAGCCGATTTTTTGGAGCGGATGCTGGATCGAACCGAGACCGACGACGATCCGTTCGGCCTGGAGGCGTCCGCGGATGCCTATCGGTTCCTGCTCACGCTGCGGCGGCATGGCCGATCGGGCAGACAGGACTCGGTCGACCGCGCGTCGGAGCGGCTGCGTCCGCTCATCGAATGGATGGAACGGCACTATGCCGATCCCGACGCGGGCTTGGCCGACATGCGAGCGGTGCTCGGCATGCCGCCCAGCACGATGAACGAGCTGTTCAGACGGGCGTTCGGCCAGTCCCCCTACAACTATCTCATCGACCTGCGGATTCGCAAAGCGAAGGAGATGCTGATCGGCCGTCCGCAGGAGACCGTCTCGCGAATCGCGACGTTCGCGGGTTTTCGCGATACGAGCCACTTCGTCGCCACGTTCAGGCGCAAAACCGGGCTGCCGCCAGACAAGTTTAGGCAGCTGTACGAATAAAAACGCGGGTTCCTGCTGTCCAGGCAATTAGACCTGAGACTTGGGGATACCGCGCGTATGGTTGTGGAGGCCTTCTATTTGGAGAACTAATAACGATGTCGCGTATCGTTATTTTTGTGCCGCGAATCGCGTTTCAGGCAAATAACGATGTCGCGTATCGTTATTTCGTGCTGCGTGCCGCGTTGCGGGCAAATAGCAAAATAGCGGACGCGACTCTTTAGCGCGTCACTTCCTGGCCGCCGTCCAGGAGACGCAGCATCTCTTCCCGGCGGGGCAAGCCCTCCCAGTCGCCTTTGAACTGCGTCGCCAGCGCGCCGAGCAGGTTCGCGCGATCGAGCGCGGCCTTGAGGTAGGCGCTGTCGCTCTGACGCTCGTTTTCCAGCCATGCGGACAGGAAGCCCGCCGCAAAGGCATCTCCGGCGCCGACCGTATCGACGACGCGCTTCACGACATGCGGCTCCGCCATGACGGCGGCCTGCGAGGAAAAGGCAACGGAGCCCTGCTCGCCCAGCTTCAGCACGACGGTCTTCGGCCCCATGCCCAAGAAGTCGGCGCCGTATTCGGCCTCGCTCTTCGTCCCGAGCAGAAACTCGGCCTCCTCGAGCCCCGGCATGAACACGTCGCAAAGCGGAATCAGGGACAGCAGCGTCTGACGCGCTTTTTCCTCGGACCAGAGCTTGCGGCGCAGGTTCGGGTCGAAGGAGACGGACAAGCCCTCGTTGCGGGCGGCGATCATCGCCGCGCGGATCGCGTTCTCGGCACCGTAGCTGAGCGCGGGCGTGATGCCCGTCACATGCAGATGTCCCGCGTTCGCGAACCATTCGGGACGGATATGTTCCTGCGTCAGCGTGCTGGCCGCCGAGCCTTTGCGGTAGTAATAGACGTTGGGATCGCCGTATCCTTTGAATTCTTTGAAATAGATCGCGGTCGGATGGCTGTCGTCCCGTTCGGCCAGGCTCGTGTCCACGCCCTCGCCCGCCAGCGTCGACAAGATCAGATCCCCGAACGGATCTTTGCCGAGACGGCTGATCCAGCGTACCTTCAATCCCATTCGAGACAAGCCGATCGCCACGTTCGATTCGGCGCCGGCGACGGAGCGCGTGAAAAGCGGCGCGTAGGCCAGCGGTCCGTCATGGATGGGCTGCATCAGCACCATGCTCTCGCCGATCGTGACGACGTCCGCCCAGTTCGCGCTCATGCTCCCGCTCCTTCGCGTACGGCGTCGGCGAACGCGCGGGCGCGCGCCGTCAGCTCGTCGAACCGGCCCTCGGCGATCAATCGCTTGTCGACGAGATTGCCGCCCAAGCCGACCGCCACCGCGCCGGCGTCGAATACGGATTGAATGTTGCCCAGGTTAACGCCGCCCGTCGCGATCATCGGGATGTGATTGAGCGGCGCGCGGATTTCCTTGAGATAGCCTGCCCCCAGCGATGCGAACGGGAACACTTTGACTGCCGACGCGCCCGCTTTGTACGCCTTGACGATCTCGGTCGGCGTCATTGTGCCCGGCCATACCTCAATGCCGTTCTCCGCGCCGTAATAGACAATCTCTTCGTCCAGGTTCGGCGAGATGAGATACTCGGCGCCCGCCGCCACCGCTTCTTTGGCTTGCCCGATATCCAGCACCGTGCCTGCGCCGATTCGAAGCTTGCCCGCATAGCCTTCGCGAAAACGGGAGATCATCCCGAGGGCGCCGTCCGTATTGAGCGTAACCTCCAGGAACACGATTCCCCCGTCAGCCAGCGCCTTCGCCGTCCGGTCGCCGTTCGCTTCGTCGATGCCCCGGATGATCGCCACGATTTTTTCGCGGGACAGCTCCTCAAGCAGCTTTTTCATCTCCAACCACTCTCCCCATGCGATTCAAAACGCCAATAATTTCAGTTTATCACCATCATCGGCCAAGATAAAGTTAGGAATGCGACATAAATAAACTTAAATAAACGCAAATAAACCGCATTTCCGTGTTTTGATACGGAAATGCGGTCCAAATGATACGGGAATGGCCCCATATAATATAAGCTTCGGTCAGGCGCCGGTCGCAGCCTGCTGTCCGTCCGCTTGGGTCTTACCCTGGCCTTGCACCCGGCCTTGCACCTGGCCTTGACCTTGTCCGCCGCGCATACCGCCGCCGAAGCCGCCACCGAGGCCGCCCAGGCGGATCGATTCGGCCTCTTGCGCGCCTTCCTTCAGCGTCACCGTGATGACGTCGTCCGGCTTCAGATCCCCGATGGCGATCTCGGTCTCCGTCCGCTGTCCGTCCGCCATCTCCGTCTTGTAAATCTTCGTCGCGTCGGTAACCGTGATATCCTCGGTTTCTTCGGTGAACATGTTGGCCATATCGGGCCGCTGGCCTCCCTGACCCGCTTGTCCGCCAGCCCCGCCTTGTCCAGCCTGCCCGCCGGCTTGGCGATCCGCCCCTTGCTGCGGCGGATCGCCGCTCGGCGGCTGCGCGTCTCCGCTTGGCGCGGCGCCGTCGCCCGCGTTCTGGCCGGCGCCCTGGCGGTTGCCGCCCATTCGACCGCCGCCTTGTCCGGGCTGGAACGAAGACTTGTAGATCGTAATTGTATTGCCGTTCACGCTCTTAATCTTCCCTAGCGTTCCCATCGCCTGCATGCCGCCGAAGCCGCCGCCTTGACCGGCCGCAGCCTGATCGCCCGCAGCGGCGGCGCCGGGCTGGTCGCCGACAGCCGCCTGCGCAATCGCCGCAGCCCCGCCATCGTCGGCTTTGGAGCCGCAGCCCGCCAGCAATGCAACCGTTAACGCCGCCCACGCAAGCACTGTCCATTTTTTGTTCATTCGCCCACCATCTCCTCCCATGTCCTATCAGCAAGGTATCACGGGCAAATGAATGGATCGTGAACAAAATCTGAAATGGGGATAAAACTTCACTTCAGCTCGCGTCTTCCGAAAATCTGCCGCCGGAAAATTGGCTGTTGTACAGGTCGGCGTAAAAACCGCCGCTGGCAAGCAACGCCTCGTGCGTGCCCTGTTCGATCACGGTCCCCTTGTTCATGACGAGGATCAGATCGGCCTCCCGGATCGTCGATAAGCGATGCGCAATGACGAAGCTGGTGCGGCCTTGCATGAGCCTGTTCATCGCCGTCTGAATGTTCGCCTCGGTCCGCGTATCGACGCTGCTCGTCGCTTCGTCGAGAATCAGAATCGCTGGGTCGGCCAAAATGGCGCGGGCGATCGTAAGCAGTTGCTTTTGCCCTTGCGACAAGTTCGAGGCTTCCTCGTTCAGCACGGTGTCGTACCCGTCGGGCAGCGTGCGGATGAAGTGATCCGCGAACGCCGCCTTCGCGGCATCCACCACCTCCGCCTCGGTCGCGCCGGCGCGGCCGTAAGCGATGTTGTCGCGGATCGTGCCGCCAAAGAGCCATGTATCCTGCAGCACCATGCCGAACAGGCTGCGAAGGTTGCCGCGCTTCAGCTTGGAAATATCGGTGCCGTCGACCGTAATCGTCCCGCCGTTCACTTCGTAGAAACGCATGAGCAGGTTGACGAGCGTCGTCTTGCCCGCGCCGGTCGGCCCGACGATCGCGACGGTTTGACCGGCCTTCACGTCGATGTTCATATCCGCGATGAGCGGCACGTCTTCCTTGTAGCTGAAATCCACATGTTTGAACGCTACGTGGCCTACGACGTGAGCGGGATCGAGTTCCTTTTTCTCCTCGGGCATCTCCTCGCTCTCGTCGAGCAGTTCGAACACCCGCTCCGCCGATGCGACCGTCGATTGAATGATATTGGCGATGTTCGCGGTCTGGGTGATCGGCATCGTGAATTGCCGCGCGTATTGAATGAACGCCTGGATGTCCCCGATGTTGATCGCCTGGCGCGTGACGAGCACGCCGCCTACGACGCTGATCGCGACATACCCGATGTTGCCGATGAAGCTCATGAGCGGCATCATGATGCCGGAGACGAATTGCGCGCGCCAGCCGGCGTCGTACAGCCGATCGTTGATGGCGTCGAATTTCTCGACCGCCTTCCGTTCGTGGCCGTAAGCCTTGACGATCTGGTGGCCGGTATACATCTCTTCGACGTGGCCGTTCAGCTCGCCGAGATTTTTTTGCTGGCCGATAAAGTAGCCCTGCGACTTGCCCGCGATCGCCTTGATGACCAGGAAGCTGAGCGGAAGCGTCAGCAGCACGATGAGCGTCAGCAGCGGACTGATCGTCAGCATCATGACGATGACGCCGATGATCGTGACGACGGATGTAATGAGCTGCGTCAGGCTTTGCTGCAGCGTGTTGCTGATATTGTCCACGTCGTTGACGACGCGGCTCAGGATCTCTCCGTGCGTGCGCGAATCGAAAAACTTGAGCGGCAGGCGGGCGAGCTTTTCGTTGACGTCGTTGCGCAGCTTGTAGACGGTACGCTGGGCGACGCCGGCCATCAAGTATTGTTGGATGTAGCTGAAGACGGCGCTCAGCACGTACAAACCGATCAGCCAAGCGATGATCGTCTCGATGCCGGGCCAGTCGATCTTGGCGTTCGGATCTATGATACCCGCGAACAACTTCGTCGTCGCATGCCCGAGAATCTTCGGGCTAAGAATGGAAAAGACCGTACTTACGATTGCCGCGGCAAACACCGTAATCAGCGTGAAACGGAACGGCTTCAAATAGCCGACCAGCCTGCGGAACGTGCCTTTGAAGTCCTTGGCCTTCTGCACCGGCATGCCCGGCCTTCCGCCCGGATGACCGCCGAATGGGCCGGGCCCGCCCGGTCCGCCGCCCTGTCGCGGGGGGTTCCCCTCTGCCTGCGCCTGGTTGCTGGCTCATGCGATCTCCTCCTCCGTCAGCTGCGAAGACACGATTTCTTTATAGATCTCGCTCGATTGCAGCAATTGTTTGTGCGTGCCGACGGCCGCGATCTCCCCGTCGTCGAGCACGATGATGCGATCTGCGTCCATGACCGTGCTTACGCGCTGCGCGACGATCAGGACGGTCGCCTCCGTCGTCTCGCTCTTCAGCGCGGCTCTAAGCTTCGCGTCCGTCTTGAAGTCAAGCGCCGAGAAGCTGTCGTCGAAAATATAGATGTCCGGCCGCCGCACGAGCGCGCGGGCGATGGAGAGCCGCTGCTTCTGCCCGCCGGATACGTTGGTGCCGCCTTGGGCGATATGCGCGCCGTAGCCGCCTTCCATTCCGTTGATGAAGTCGGCCGCTTGCGCGATCTCAGCGGCATGGCGAAGCTCCTCGTCCGTCGCGTCTTCTTTGCCGTAACGGATATTGTCCGCGATCGATCCGGTGAAGAGCACCGCCTTCTGCGGCACGAGGCCGATCTGCGATCGAAGCTCCGTTTGAGGACGCTCCCGCACGTCTGTGCCGCCGATCCGGATGCTGCCCGAATCCACGTCGTAGAAGCGAGGGATCAGATTGACGAGGGTCGACTTGCCTGAGCCCGTACCTCCGATGATCGCGGTCACCTCGCCGGGGTCCGCCCGGAAGCTGACGTTCTTAAGCGCGGGCTGCTCTGCGCCGGGATAGCTGAACGTGACATCGTCGAACTCGACGACGCCTCGCAGCTCCGTACGGCCGGCACGCGCGTGCGGCGCGTCGTTCACGACGGGCGACATTTCCAGTACCTCGTTGATGCGGACGGCCGAAGCCGACGCGCGCGGCACCATGACGAACATCATCGACAGCATGAGCATCGAGAACATGATTTGCATCGCGTATTGGAGGAACGCCATCAGGTCCCCGACCTCCATATGGCCGTGGCTGACCCGAAGGCCCCCGAACCAGATGATCGCGACGCTCGAAAAGTTCATGATCAGCATCATGAGCGGCCAGAGGACGGCCATAATCTGGTTGACCCGTACGGAGGTGTCCGTGAGGTCGCGGTTCGCTTCGACGAATCGCGCCTGCTCGTGCCCGATGCGTCCGAACGATCGGATAACGCGGATGCCCGTCAGACCCTCGCGAAGCACGAGGTTCAGCTTATCGAGCTTTTTTTGAATGACTCTGAACAAAGGGATGCCTTTGCGCGCGACCAGGACGATCGTCAGAACGAGTACCGGTACGGCCACGACGAGCACGAGCGACAGCCGGGCGTCCTTGGAGACGGCCATGATGATGCCGCCGATGCTCATCATCGGCGCCATGACCATCATCCGCAGCATCATCATGAGCACCTGCTGTACCTGGTTGATGTCGTTGGTCGTGCGGGTGATCAGCGAGGCGGTGCCGATCTTGTCGAACTCCTGCAGCGAATACTGCTCGACGCGGGAAAAAACCTTGCCCCGGACGAGCCGTCCGAAGCCCGCCGATATGCGCGACGAGTAATAGCTCGCCAGGATCGATACGCCGGTGCCGACGAGCGCCACGGCGAGCATGAAGCCGCCGATCCGCAGGATGTAAGCGGTATCGCCGCCGCGCTTGACGATGCCTTCGTCGACGATGTCCGCCATTAAGGTCGGCAGGTACAGCTCGGACAGCGACTGCAGCAGGATCAGCGCCATGACCAGGACGACGAGGGCCCTGTACGGCGCGAGCAGTCTGAACAGCTTTAACATGTACGTCATCCTCTCCCGATTACTAGGTTGTTGCTTTTGAACAAAAGGATATCCCTACCCTATCCTTCAATTATGAATTCAATATGAACCAAAGCGAGTTTGTCCGCAAGTCTCAAATGGCATAAAATAGAGAGGACGCACATTCGACGGGAGGCAGACGGCATTGCTTTTTATCGACAACGGCGGAGGCAACGATCCCGCCCTTAATCTGGCTCTCGAGGAGTATGCCCTTCGCAAGCTGTCCGGGGACGAGCCGATCCTGCTTTTTTTACGTCAACAGGCCTTCCATCATCATCGGTAAAAATCAGAACACCGCCGAAGAAGTCAATTCGGCCTACACCGAGGCGCACGGCATAGACGTCGTCCGCAGGCTGTCCGGCGGCGGTGCCGTTTATCACGATCTCGGCAATTTGAACTTTAGCTTCATTACCAAGGACGACGGCAATTCGTTCCACAACTTCCGCAAGTTCACGGAGCCGGTCGTCAAGGCGCTGCGCGACATGGGCGTCGATGCCGAGCTGTCGGGCCGCAACGACATTCAAGTCGGCGAACGCAAAATATCGGGCAACGCGATGTTCGCGACCGGCGGACGGATGTTCTGCCACGGCACGCTCCTGTTCGATTCCCGCATGGAGGACGTATCCGCGGCGCTGAAGCCGAATCCGCTCAAGTTCGAGTCGAAGGCGACCAAGTCGATCCGCGCGCGCGTCGCCAACATCTCGGAGTTTCTGGCGGAGCCGATGACGATCGAAGCCTTCAGAGGCCGAATCCTCGCCTCGATCTTCCACGGCGCCTCCGACATTCCGCAGCTTCGGCTGACCGAGCCGGATTGGGAAGCGGTTCGCAAGCTGGCCGACGAGCGTTACCGAAGCTGGGATTGGAATTACGGCCTGTCGCCGTCATTCAACGTTCAGCAGCGCAAGCGCCTGCCCGCCGGCACCTTCGATATTCGAATGAACGTGCAGGAAGGACGCATCGCGGAAGCCGCCGTATACGGCGACTTCTTCGGGCGGGGCGAGATCGGCGACGTGACCGAGATGCTTCAAGGGCTGCGTTACGACCGGGAGTCGCTCGCGGCCGCGTTCGAAGGCGTGGACTTGGCCTTTTACTTCGGCGCGGTCACGATGGAAGAATGGCTGGATTTGCTGATCTGAAGCCGATACAACTTAGACGATCCAATCACCCATACTCGACTGGAGGCACTTTACGATGACGAACTCTCTTCAATCCTGCACCGTGCTGCATAACGGCGTACGCATGCCCTGGCTGGGACTCGGCGTCTGGAAAATGGATAACGACGCGCAGGTCGTCTCCGCCGTACGCGCCGCGCTCGACGCCGGCTACCGGAGCATCGATACGGCCGCGATCTACAAAAACGAAGCGGGCGTCGGACAGGCGATCCGCGAAGGCGGCGTCCCGCGTTCGGAATTGTTCGTCACGACGAAGATTTGGAACGACGATCAGGGCTACGACAAGACGCTGGCCGCCTATGACGCGTCGCTCGGCCGCCTCGGACTCGACGCGGTAGATCTGCTGCTCATTCATTGGCCGGGCACCGACAAATTCGTCGACACATGGCGCGCGTTCGAGAAGCTGTATGCGGACGGACGCGTGAAGGCCGTCGGCGTCAGCAACTTCAACATCCGGCACCTGGAGGAGCTGAAACGGCACAGCGACCTCGTCCCGATGGTCAATCAAGTCGAATACCATCCGCTCCTGTCCCAGCGCGACCTGCTCGGCTATTGCCGGGAAAACCGCATCCAGCTCGAGGCTTGGAGCCCGCTCATGCAGGGCAACCTCGATCATGAGGTATTGCGTTCGATCGGCGCGAAGCACGGCAAATCGCCGGCCCAGGTCGTGCTGCGCTGGGACATCCAGCATGGCGTCGTGACGATTCCGAAATCGGTGACGCCGGCGCGCATCGCGGAAAACGCGAACGTGTTCGACTTCGTGCTGAGCGCGGACGAGATGGCGCTTATCGACGACCTGAACCGGGACCAACGGTTCGGCGCCGATCCGGAAAAGTTTCTGTTCTAACGCCAAAAGAAGCCGTCGCCGTATGTCCGTTGGGACTGCGTTGACGGCTTCTTTTCGATTGACGCGCGCCCATCCGGTTATCTCGCACAGCTTGCGCGCCTTATGCGATTGAGCGTGTGATTGCCAGGAGCCATGCCGGCCTCTCGCGCACAAAATATGGCTGGTTGTTCCTATTTAGGAACATCGCTGGAGTCCCACTCGCAAACGGCGCAGGTTGTTCCTCATGGGGAACAATGCTGCCTTCTCCCGAGCAAATGTACTCGAGGTGTTCCTGACCAGGAACTTCGCCGCTCTCTCACGCGCGAAAGGTGCCTGGTTGTTCCTCATCGGGAACAATCCTGCTCCTGCCTGGTGCTATCGTGCAAAAGTGCAGCATCCGAGGCTGGTTTGTGGGCGTTTAGCGGTCTATCGTACATAAGTGCACGATGGATCATCGCTGTATGCGAGAACCGGGACTAATTGAGTAAAAATGCTGCACTTATGCGCGATAGAGGGAACGACGAAAGGGGACGGCTGTCAATCATGCACTTTTGCGCGATAGCCACATTCATGTCTGCCTCTATCGCTATCATCGATTGATGCTGAGCAGCACCGGCCGTGTCACCTCACAAAGCTAACGCCGGCCAAGTCTGGTCCCATCGCTTGGCCTCGATCCTGCGTTCGAAAATCGCGCGAAGCGCCGGATCGTCTTTAAACGCCGGCGTCGGCGCGACCCGCATAGCGACAGCGTCGGCCAGGCCGTGCGGCGCGCCGAGCACGGGCAGGCCGTCGGCTCCGAGCGTCAAGGCGAGCGCGGTCGCGGTCTCCGGGTAATTCGCGACGGCGTCGAGCGAAGACCGGTAAGGCGCTCGGCCGTTCATGACATGCATGCGCGCCTGGTTTTTCACGGACCAAGGCACGTTCGGCATTCTCGAGCGAAGCTCGTCCTCATGCCGTTTTTCGATTGCCTCGTCCGTATCCGCGGCGTCGAAGTAGATCACGTCGACATCGGGCAGACGCGTGCGCGTAGTCGAACCGGACAGAACGTCCCACAACTTGCTTCGCACGAACCCGGCGGCGATCCATCAGTCGGGCAGGTTCAACGCGCGGGCCGCCCGCAGCGCGGACATCATCTCCTCGTCCGCTCGAACGAGCGACAGCAGCATGCGTTCGTCCATCGCTTCAGATGCCCTCGAGCCGCAGCTTGTCCGCCGTTCGCTTCAATATCGGAGGCGCCGGCGCGAGTAACTCGCGTCCGTCCGGCAGCACGACTCGCCAAGCGTGCAGCAGCTGATGGTTGATGCCCGCAAATATTTTCCCGCCGTACTTCACGTCTCCGAGCAGCGGATGGCCGATGCTCTGGAAGTGCGTGCGGATCTGATGCGTGCGTCCGCTGACGAGCTCGATCTCGACCAGACTGTAGCCATCGCCCTGGGAGAGCGCCCGGTATCGCGTCGTCGCGGACAACCGCTTTTCGTCGGCGGCGCTCGCTGCCGACGCGACCCGCGTGCGATTGCGCTTTTCGTCTCGCACGAGCTCGTCCGTCAGCTCGCCTTCGCCTTCGAGCCTACCTTCGACGATCGTCACGTAATACTTTTGCAGCTCGTGCTTCTGGATCCACTGATTGAGCTGATGCAGCATGCCCGCCGTCTTGCCGACGAGCACAAGACCGCTCGTATTGCGATCGAGCCTGTTGGCCGTCGCGGGCATGAACATCGGGCTGTCGAGCTCCCCTTTGCGGTACAAGTACGCATGCACGCGGTTGATCAGGGTGTCCCTCTGATCCGTCTGATCCGGATGCGTGAGCATGCCCGCGGGCTTCAGCGCGACGAGCAGCTGATCGTCTTCGTAGACGACGTGAATGTCGGCGTTGACGCCGACGTACTTCGTCTTTTGCTGCCCGATCGAAGCTTCCTTGTATTGCTCTTCTTCCATATAGATCGCCAGCTCGTCGCCCGCAGCCAGCTCGTAGTCCTGCTTTTTGCGCTTGCCGTTTACCCGGACCTTGCCCGAGTCGATCATCTTGTAGATCTGACCGAGCGGGACGTTCGGCAGCAGGTTGCGGAGAAAGCGGTGCAGGCGCTTGCCGCTCTCCGAGGGAGTAACCTTGCGATTAATCATTCAGTGTTCGCTCCTAGCTTCAATTCAATCGATCATTCATGCGGTCGTTATTGCCGATTATACCTGATTTCTGCGTCGATCAACAAAAAAAAGCCGCCGGATCCAAGTGGATTCGAACGGCCTTTAAGAAATGCGGGATGGCTAACGCTTCGACGGATCGTATGGTTCTCCGGCGGCCGCCGGTCCGCGGACCGACTTGCCGACCGCGCCGGCGAGTACGATCAGGGTCAGCACGTAAGGCAGCATGTAGAGGAACTCGGTCGGAATCGATTGGGAAAATTCGAACCGGGTCAGGAAGTTCCGCAGCGCCTGCGCCATGCCGAAGAAGAAGGCGGCGCCGAATACGCCGTACGGATTCCAGCGACCGAAGATCAGCGCGGCGATGGCGATGAAGCCCTGGCCCGAGATCGTGCTATGCGAAAAGTTGCTCGTAGTCGTGAGCGTAATCGTCGCGCCGCCGAGACCCGCGAGCGCGCCGCTGATCAATACGCCGATATAGCGGTATTTGGTGACGCTGATGCCGACCGTGTCCGCGGCGCCCGGATGTTCGCCGACCGAACGCAAGCGCAGTCCGAACGGCGTCCTGAACAGCAAATACGAACTGAGCGGCACGAGGATGTATGCGATGTACGTCGTCGGGTAGCTGTTGAAAAACGCTCTGCCGAGAAACGGAATATCCGACAGCAGCGGAATCGGCCACTTGGCGAATACTTGCTCGAGCTGCGCGGTGTCGCCCGCTCCCTCGAAGATGATTTTCACCAGATACAACGTGACGGCGACCGCGAGAATGTTAATGACGACGCCGACGATCGTCTGATCGGCTTTGAGCGACACGGTCGCATAGGCGTGCAGCAGCGCGAATACGAGTCCGCAAAAGACGCCCGCGATCAGTCCGACCCAAGGCGAGGAAGTCGTCGCGCCTCCGTCCGTCTCCATATAATAGCTTGCGATCGCGGCGCCGAACGCACCGGCGGTCATCATGCCCTCGAGACCGATGTTGAACACGCCCGACCGTTCGCTGAACACGCCGCCGAGCGCGGCGAAGATGAGCGCGACGGAAAAGACAAGCGTAGAACTGATTAGATCAGCCAACGTTCCCATTCATGTCAGCCCCCCTTCCGCTCGCGCGATTTGCGTTTTTTGAACAACGGCTGAATCACGGTGCGGATCAGGCCGTGAGAGGCGACGAAGAAGATGATGCTGCCGATGACGATTCGTACGATCTCCGACGGTACGTCGGCTTCGAAGTTCATCCCCGCAGATCCATAGGTAAGTCCGCCGAACAGGATCGCGCCGAGCAGGATGCCGATCGGATGGTTGCCGCCGAGCAGCGCGACGGCGATGCCGTCGAAGCCGTAGCCCGCGGACGCGGCTTGTACGACCTGATAGTGGAAAACGCCGAGTACCGAGAAGACGCCGCCAAGTCCTGCGAACGCGCCCGAGATCATCATCGTCTTGATGAAGCTGGCCTTGATGTTGATGCCCGCGGCTTTGGCGGCATCGGCGTTGTGCCCGACGGCGCGCAGCTCGTAGCCCTGCTTCGTGCGCCACAGCAGCACGTAGAAGATGACGACGCAGAGCAGGCCGATCCAGATGCCCCAGTCCATGCGCGCGCCCTCCATGAAGTTCTGGAGCCAGCCGATGGACAGCGAGGCGGTATCGTCGATGTTCGGCGTCTTTTGCTCGCCCTTTTTGACGAGAAAATCGCGGAGAATGTAGTTGGACAAATACAGCGCGATCCAGTTCAGCATGATGGCCGAGATGACCTCGTTTACGCCGCGGTAGGCCTTGAGCCAGCCGACCAGCGCGCCCCAGAGCGCGCCGCACAGCATGCCGACGATCAGCGCCAGCGGGGCGTGAATGAATGCGGGCAGGTGCACTTTTAGGCCGATGAACGTCGCAGCCGTCATGCCGATGATGTATTGGCCGTCCGCGCCGATGTTGAAGATGCCGGCACGGAAGGCGAAGCCGACGGCGAGGCCCGTGAACAGGATCGGCGTGATGGCGACGATCGTCTCTCCGAAGTCGTATTTGGTGCCGAATACCGTTTTCCAAAGCGCGCCGTATGCCGCGAACGGGTCGTAGCCGCCGATCCACATGACGATCCCGCCGCACAGCAATCCGAGCACGATCGCGATAAACGGGATGTAGGTGGACGGTTTATTGAAGATTTCAGCCGCTTTATTCATGCCGACGCTCCTTTGCCAGCCTGCATTTTGCCCGCCATCATGAGACCGATCTCATCGTCTGCCGCCTTTTCGGGATCGACCTCGCCCATGATTCGGCCGTCGAAGATCACCTGGATGCGGTCCGAAAGCCGGTGAAGCTCGTCCAGCTCGTAGGAGATCAGCAGAACGGCCTTGCCTTCGGCCCTTGCCTGCAGGAGCCGGTCGTGTACGAACGAGATCGCGCCGATATCGAGCCCCCGCGTCGGCTGAACGGCGATGAGCAGCTGCGGGTCGCGTTCCATCTCCCGCGCGATGATCGCCTTCTGCTGGTTGCCGCCGGAGAGCGAGCGCGTCTTGTTATGAATATCCGGCGTCCGCACGTCGTAAGCTTCGATCAGCTTCGCGGCGTGCCGGTCGATTTCGGATTTGTTCAGGAAGCCGCCCTTGAAAAACCGTTCTTGCTCGGGGGATCCCAGGATTAAGTTTTCGCTGACGCTAAAATCGAGCACGAGTCCGTGCTTCTGACGATCCTCGGGAATGTTCGACATGCCCGCTTCGATCCGGTTTTTGATTGAAGCCTGCGTAATGTCCCTGCCGTTCAGCCGAATGCTGCCGCTCTGCACCGCTCGCATGCCCGTGAGCGCTTCCACCAGCTCGTGCTGTCCGTTCCCGTCGACGCCGGCGATGCCCACGATCTCGCCCGCCCGAATGTTAAAGGACACACCGTCGACGACTGGCTTGCCTTTATCGGCGCCCGCGACCGTGACGTCCGACAGCTCAAGTACCATCTCGCCCGGCTTCGCAGCTTCCTTCGGCTTGTCGAGCGACACGCGCCTGCCGACCATTTTCTCGGCGAGCTCGCTCTCGCTGGTCTCCGCCGTATTCACGGTGCCGACGACCTTGCCTCTGCGAATGATCGTCACGCGGTCGGACACTTCCATAATTTCCTTGAGCTTGTGGGTGATCAAAATGATGGATTTCCCTTCGTTCGCAAGCCGTTTCAAAATTTGCATCAGCTCGTGAATCTCCTGCACGGTCAATACCGCGGTCGGTTCGTCGAAAATTAAAATTTCTGCGCCGCGATAGAGGGTTTTCAAAATCTCGACGCGCTGCTGCATGCCGACCGTGATATTCTCGACCTTGACCGTCGGCTCGACCATGAGCCCATAGCGTTCGGACAGCTCCTTGACCTTTGCGTTCGCCTGCCGATAGTTGATGGACAGTCCCTTGGAGGGCTCGATGCCGAGCACGATGTTCTCGGCGACCGTGAACGGCTGGACCAATTTGAAGTGCTGGTGAACCATCCCGATGCCGAGCTCGATCGCTTTGCCGGGTCCGTCGATCGCCTGCGGCTTGCCGTTTACGCGGATTTCGCCCTCGTCAGGCTGATACAAGCCGAATAAAATGCTCATCAGCGTCGATTTGCCGGCGCCGTTTTCCCCGAGCAGCGCGTGGATCTCGCCCTTGCGCAGCTCCAGGCTGATGGCGTCGTTGGCGACGATGCCGGGAAACCGCTTGGTGATGCCCCTAAGCTCGACCACCGGTACCGCTTGCTCCATCTCATATCAGCTCCTGTCCCCATATCAAAAGCGTTAAAACGGAAGAAAGGACAAGGCTCGCGAAAGCGGCCTTGCCCTTGCGGAGATTCCGTGCAGCGCGGAATTATTCCGTCGGAACCTTGATTTCTCCGCTGATGATCTTGTTCTTGTAATCTTCGACCTTGTCGAGGATCTCCTTGGAGACGTTCGGGTTTTCGACAGGCAGACCGACGCCGCCTTCGGCAAGACCGAGCTCGACCGTCTGGCCGCCGTGGAAGTTGCCGGCGAGCAGGTCGTTGGATACGCGGTATACGGCTTCGTCGACCTTTTTGACCATCGAAGTCAAAGTCACGTCGTTGCCGAATTCGATCGATTGGTCTTTGTCGACGCCGATGACCCAAACTTTTTTGCCGGCCTTGAAGCGATCCTTCGCTTCATTGAACACGCCGTTGCCGGAGCCGCCGGCCGCGTGGAAGATGATGTCCGCGCCGCCGTCGTACATCGTGGCCGCGGCCAACTTGCCTTGGTCCGGCTTGCTGAAGTCGCCGACATAATTCACTTCGATCGTCGCGTTCGGGTTGACGGCCGCGACGCCGGCTTTGAAGCCCGCTTCGAACTTCTTGATGACCGGCAGCTCCATGCCGCCGACGAAACCGATCTTGTTCGTCTTCGTCGTGAGACCCGCGACGACGCCAACGAGGAAGGAACCTTCGTTTTCCTTGAACAGGACGGACTCGACGTTCGGCAGCTCCTTGGTCGGCGTCGTGTCGATGAGCGCGAGCTTCGATTCCGGGTTGGCGGAAGCGACGGTCGTAGCCGCGTCAGCGAACAGGAAGCCGATGCCCCAAGTCAGGTCATAGCCGTCTTTGACGAACTTCGTCAGGAGCGGAATGTAGTCGCTGTCCTTTTTGCTCTCTTGATACTTCGTCTCTGCGCCCGTATCCTTCGCGATCTTCTGCAGGGATTCCCAGGCCTGTTGGTTAAACGACTTGTCGTTGACGCCGCCAAGGTCGGTTACCATGCCGATCTTCTTGCCCTTGCCGTCGGCAGGAGCCGCGGATTCGCTGGCGGACGCGGAAGCCGAAGGCGATGCGGACTCGCTGGCCGAAGCGCTCGGGCTGGCGGATTCGGAAGCCGACGCGCTGGCGCTGGCGCTCGAACCGCCTTCGCTATTGTTGTTCTTGCTTCCGCAGCCGGACAGCACCAGCAGCATCGCCAACATGGCGACCAGCATCAGGCTAAGCGGTTTCATCGTGCTCTTTTTCATGCTTGATTCTCTCCCCGTCTCTCATACTTGTATTTGCATCTACGGCGCGAGGGCCGCTCCGGAACCGCTGTAAGAGCCGGCGAAACGGGGCCGCGAGCCGCGGTAGCCGAAATTAGTCTTGCTTCAGCAGTTCGGTCATGTAAGCGAAGAAGCCGTCGCGGTCGACGTCGTAAATCAAGTTAACCGGCCTGCCGCTCTCCGACAACTCCGTCCGTCCCTGCGCCGCGCCGTCTGTTCTGACGATGCTGTTCACCGTCTTGACCTTGACCAGATCGGGCTTGCCGACATAAGCCGCGGTAAGCACGTCCCATAAATAGTAAGTCGAATTGGTCGCATGGAAAATGAGCGGCGGCACAAGGGCGTAGCACTGGCCGACGAAGTCGATCGCCTCGTGCCTGCGGAGCTTGGCCCAAGCGTCCCTGGCCACAAGCGTCAGCGGCACCTGGTTCGTGCTCTCCAGCGCGACCATATCAATCCGAAGCCCGCTCGCCCATACGCGAGCCGTCCCTTCGGGGTCCCAGAACGCGTTCCATTCGGCCGTGCCGTCATGCTCCGGCTCCTCGACGTTGCCCTTCGGCAAGAACGTCCCGCCCATCCATACGACGCGATCGATACGCGCTTCGATATCGGGCGCTTCGTCGAGCGCGCGGGCGAGATCCGTGAGCGGCCCCGTGAAGACGAGCGTCGTTTTCCCTTCGCCCTCGCGTACGCGATCGATGAGATGAAGATGCGCGGGCTTGTCCGAGACCGGCGTCAGGACGGCTTCCGCTTCGTTTAGAATCGGGAAGGCGTCAACATAATAAGACATGATACGCCAGGCCGCAGGAAACGGATTTTTGCCGCGCGAATCGGAACGTGAAAGATCCAACCCTTCGCGCCTCTCCCCGCCGAACCGGTCGATAATCTTCCGGCTGGCTTGTATGGAAGGCTCGAGATAGCCGTCGGCCCCGATGACCGAGACGCCCGTCAACTGTACGTCCGGCATGCGGAGCAGCAGGAGCAGCGCGACGAAATCGTCGCCGCCGCCGTCATGATTCATATAAACTCTCAACGTTCGACCATCCTTCGTTGAACCTTTTTTGCATTCCGATTTGAACGAATGTCCTGTAATCTTTTATAACCCATTAATCACACAAACGCCAGACCCAATCGAAAATACCCTTTACCCTAGCACTTGCTTTGTGAATCAGGCTGAAATCCGACTCGAAAATTCGTCTCCGGCGACAAAACTTGTCTAATCCGCTCGGTATTTCCGGTTTAAAAGCTTGCAGCTATGTTAACTTTACTGACAAACTTAAAGCGATTCCTTGCGTCTCAACCTTCAATCAACCGTTTAACCCTGATACAATGCTATAATAACACAAGCAAAGGACGGTGGGCAGATGAATTGGATTGTCTCCATTGCCGAGCAAAAAATACGCGAAGCCGAAAAATCGGGACAGTTCGACGGATTGTCCGGCCAGGGAAAGCCGCTGCCCGAAGACGACCTGGCGGGCGTGCCCGAGGAGCTTCGCCTTTCCTACAAGCTGCTTAAAAACGCGGGCGCGCTGCCCGAAGAACTGCAGATCCGCAAGGATCTCGTATCGTTGTCCGATCTGCTCGAAGCTTGCCGGGATCCGGCACAATCGGCGAAGCTGAAGGGCGAACTGTCGGAAAAGCGGCTGCGCTACAGGCTCATGATGAACGAACGCGGCTGGACGCAGCAAGACGCCTACGAACAATACGCGGATGCGGTCTATGCCAAGCTGACGCGCGCGGATGCCGATAAAGCGCCTTGACGGCGCCAATTAAGATACACGACAGGAGAGATCGGGATGGACAACTGGCTCGAAGCGCTGCCGAAGGCGGATCTGCACCTGCATCTGGACGGATGCGTGAAGCCCGCCACGCTGCTCGAACTGGCGGAGCGCCGCGGCTATCCGCTGCCCGCGGACCGGCCGGAGGATCTCCTGCCCTTCATGCAGGTCGACGAGAACTGCGACAGCCTGAAAACGTATTTGGAAAAGTTCGGCTTCGTTCTCCCGCTGCTGCAGGATGCGGCCGCCCTCTCGCGCGTCGCCGAAGAGACGGTCGAGCAGTCGGCCGCGCGCAATTGCCTTTATATAGAAGTCCGGTTCGCGCCCGCGCTCCATACGAACGAAGGCATGACGCCCGACGACGCTATCGCCGCCGTGCTGGAGGGCCTTAAGCGCGGAGAGGCGGCCTACGGCGTCGTCGCCCGACTCATCGTCATTTGCATGCGGCATCAGGACGAAGCGATCAACCTGCCCGTCATCCGCGCCGCCATCGCCCGGCGGGACCAAGGCGTTGTGGCGGTCGATTTGGCCGGCGACGAAGCCTCTCATCCCGCGGACCAATTCCGCGCCACGTTCGCCGCCGCCATCGAAGCCGGCATCCCCATCACGATTCATGCGGGCGAAGCGGCCGGCCCTTTCAATGTCCGCGAAGCCGTGGAGGGGCTGGGCGCGACGCGCATCGGCCATGGCATCCGGCTGCGGGAGGACCCCGAGCTGCTGGATTGGATCCGGGACCGGCGCATCCCGCTCGAGCTATGTCCGACGAGCAACGTTCAGACGAAGGCGATCGCGTCGTGGGACGATTACCCGATCCGCAGCTACTACGACGCCGGCGTCTACGTCACCGTCAACACGGACAATCCGACCGTGTCCAGCACCGATATGACGCGCGAATGCGAGGCGATCGCGACGCGCTTCGGCTTCGCGCCTCACGAGCTGGCGGACCTCATGCGCGGTGCGCTGCTGGCGGCGTTCGCCGAGCCGCCCGTCAAGGAACGGCTGCTGGCGCGCTTCGACGAGCTCGTCGAACGCTTGATGATAGACGTCTCTCGCGAGGATTAAACGCCGTAACCGCCAAAAATCCGGCCCCTCGACAGGGACCGGACTTTTGGCGCCTCATTATAGTCATGCTTCCCCGCGACTCTTCCCGTCTATTCGTCTAAACGGTATTTTTGCACCTCTTCGTTCAGCGCGAACATGCGCTTGTCCAGCGAAGCGATCAGGTCTGCCGTATCTTTCAGCTGCAGGCCGATCTCGTGCGGCACCTGCGCGTTGAATTTGTAATAGATCTTGTGCTCGAGGCTCGCCCAAAAATCCATGGCGATCGTGCGGATCTGGATCTCGACGGGCACCTGCTCCATCCGGTCGGTCAGGAACACCGGCACCAGGATGATCAAGTGCAGGCTCTGGTAGCCGTTCGGCTTCGGATTCGCCACGTAATCTTTGACTTCGAGCACGGTAACGTCCTGCTGCTTGCTGATCATCTCGTACATGCGATAAATATCGGTTGAAAAAGAGCAGATGACCCGAATGCCCGAAATATCGCGGATATGGTTCACCGCGTTGTCGATCGTCACCGCGAGCCCTTTGCGGATCAGCTTGTCCCGGATGCTCTCTGGCGACTTGATGCGCGTTTTCATATGCTCGATCGGGTTATAGTTCTGAATGAAGTGCAATTCCTCGTTCAAAATATTCAGCTTCGTGCTGACTTCGTCGAGCGCGAACTTGTATGTCAGCAGCATCTTGCCCCATTCCCGCATGCTGCTCGGATCGATGGCCATCTTCGTCTGTCTCCCTTAAACGTGTTCGCAGAGCTTAAAATTAATGCTTGTGCCGCCAAACGCGCCGCGCGCGCCAAAACGACAGCGCCCCGTATGCGAGAAAAAGCACACCAAGCAGAATCGGCAGAATCTCGGGCAGCGCCGGAGCGGCCTCGTCCATATAATCGCCGACCCAGGGATCGCCTGCCAGCATTTCGCCCGCGGAATAACCGAGCAAGCCGGCCCCCACCCATACGAGCGGCGGAAACCGCGTCATCAGCTTGGTCAGGAATTGACTGCACCAGATGATCAGCGGGACGCTGATCGCAAGTCCGATGACGATAAGCGTGAAGTTGCCGTGAGCCGCGCCAGCGACGGCTACGACGTTGTCGAGGCTCATGACGAGATCCGCGATGACGATCGTCCGGATCGCGCCGCCGAGCGTGGGCTTCGCCTCGATCTCTTCTTCGTGCGAATCCTCGTTCAGCAGCTTCCACGCGATGAACAGCAGCAGCACGCCGCCGCACGCCTGTACCAGCGGGATCCGAAGCAGCGTTACCGCGGCGAACGTCAGCACGATTCGGAGTGCCACCGCGCCGAACGTCCCCCAAAATATCGCTTTTTTCTGATGCGCCGGATCCAAATTTTTGCTCGCCATCGCGATGACGACCGCATTGTCGCCGCTCAGGACGATGTTGATCAGAATCATATCCAGCAATGCAAACAGCCAGTCGCTTCCCATGTTGCGCGCTCCTTGTCCGATTCGAACCGTGCCGCATGCGCCTAGGCGAGCCAAGCAGCCGGCCTTATTTACGCCTCAAGTTACCATTTTACCCGAATTGGGGGCACGCGAACAAACCCGCCCCCATGAGGGACCGGGCTTGTCCGCCGTCCTTCAGTCGATCGTCGAATCGGTCCTCGCCGGGACTCACCAGCCCATGCGGTCTCTCAGCCGTTCAATGTGCGCGGTATGATGCTTGCCGTGCCATACGTACATGCCGAGACAACGATCGAGACGGGTCGTCTCCCCGCTGCCCGGATGGTAGAAATCGCGGGCGAACTGCTCGTCCGTGAGCGACGCCAGCAGCGCGGTCCAACGCACGTGAACGGCCGCGATGAGCGCGAGCGAAGGCGCGATCGGCAAATCGCGCGAGTCGGCGAGCTCCGCCCACAGCTGCTCCTCGTATGGCTTGATCGTCGGACGGTCTTCGGTGAGCGCCAGCTTGAACCGCGTCAGGCTGTTCATATGGCTGTCTCCGATATGATGCACGACCTGCCGGACCTTCCATCCGCCTTCCCGGTATGGCGTATCGAGCTGCGTATCGTCCAGCCCGCGGACCGCTTCGGACAGCAGGTCAGGCAGCGCTGCGATGTCCTGGATCCACTGTCTGCGCTGCTCGGGGGGAAATGTCGCCATCGAATGCGAACTTGCCGATCGGATAACGCAAATCGTTCATTTTTCTTTCGCTCCTGTCTTGCGTCGTTTTTTCCAGTATAGCACATCTCGCCAGCCGCTCCGCACGTTACCGCGTGCCGATGCGCTTCGACCGTGTCGCTGCGGGCTTGGTCAAATGAGGCGGCAATCGGCCTTTCGATCCTGCCCCCAACCGCAGTCTCGCCGGCTTTCGGCCGACAACGTGAAAAAATCCAAAAAAACATGTGCGATTTCACAAAATAACGCTAGCCAAGACAAAGTCCCATGCGTTATAATGAAAGCGCTACCACCCAAACTTTCGATGACAGGGGGATACGAAAAGATGGATGCAGCGATGAATTTATACGATCAGTTCGAACCGAGAAACGATTGCTACTTCTTCCGCATCGGCGCCCAAGGGCAAATTTGTTGTCACGGCCGCAACTATACGATAAAAAAACGAATGACGGCCGAGCAGGCGGAAGCTTTGACGAGAGACGCGCTTTTCGTCCGGATCACCTCGGACTGCTACGTCAACGTCGCCAAGATCACCTACGTGACGGACAATGCCGTATACTTCGGCGACGGTCCCGCTTTGAACCATATGCTACCCGTCCCGAAGCGCAAGCAGCACCTCATCCGCCAAGGCATCTCCCAGCTTCAGGGACTTCGCATCAGCGTCTGAACGGACAAAAGGCCATCCGCAGAGCGGTTCTGCAGCGGAAGGCCTTTTTTTGTATGCACGCTGGATCATTTAGACCCTTAGCCAGGCGATTGACGATTCCGTCAGCCTTTCCGGCCGTAATCCGCTTTGACTTCCCCCCAGCGCTCCGTCTCCCATTTGAGCACTTTGTTCGGGTATGCGTTCATGCGGAGCCAGCTGAGCGCGCGGTCGACGAGCTCCCAGATCTCGGCAGTCGAGGCGTCCCGCGCCAGTGTCGTCTCGACTTCCTTTTGCCTAAGCCACTTCAGCGCCGTGCGCGAGTCGCTGTAAATCGTCTTCGCGCTCCCCTGCCGCTTCAGATAGGCAAGCGCATGCACGATCGCGAGAAATTCGCCCAAATTGTTCGTCCCCTTGGAGATCGGTCCCACCGAAAACAAAACGTCCCCGGTCCGCGTATCCACGCCCCTGTACTCGACCGGACCCGGATTGCCCCGCGTGCCGACGTCGACCGAGACGCTGTCGAAGTCGATCTCGCGCTCGGCCTGCTCCGGCGATAGCGGCAGCTTTTGCGCCGCTCCTGCGGATTTGGACGCGGAGGCTGACGACCCCTTCGCGCCGCCTTGTCCCCAATGCTTTTTCCAGCCTTCCCGGTAGGCCCGCTCCGCCTCTTGCTTGTTCGCGTATGATTTGTACTTCGCGTCCTTGCGTCCGGATACTTGCGCCTGGCACGCCGGCCAAGAATCGTAGATGCCGGGCGCGCCGCCTTCCCAGACGACGTAATATTTGCCTGCCATGTCCTTTTTCCTCCATGCAGCCTGCGCGCCGAGCGCGCGGCCCCGCGTTCAAGCTTTGATTTTAACATAATAGCCGCGCAAATAAATCCTTGCCGCCCGGCCCGATGTGAAAAACGGCCACAAGCAAGGATCGCGCGCCCGTCGCGTCACTCGGTTGATCGGCAGTCGTTAGCATGAGACAATCTTAGATCAAGAGGTGTTTTATTAGAAGGAGGATTTAGGGTGCAATATCGTTCATTAGGTCAAAGCGGGCTTCAAGTATCGGCGATCGGACTCGGCACGAACGCGTTCGGAAAACGGTCCGACCGGGAGACGTCGATCCGGATCGTTCATGAGGCGCTGGACAGCGGCATCAATATGCTGGACACGGCCAACATCTATGCGGGGACGCAGTCGGAGACGATCATCGGGGAGGCGCTGGCGGGAAGGCGTCACGAAGCGGTATTGGCCACCAAGGCGGGGCTGCCGATGGGCCAAGGCCCGAACGACAGAGGCTCGTCCCGCTTCCATCTTCAACGGGAGCTGGAGGGCAGCCTGAGGAGGCTGAAGACGGATTACGTGGATCTATACCAGATCCATACGTTCGATCCGGCGACGCCGCTGGAGGAGACGCTGCGAACGCTGGACGACTTGATCGCGGCAGGCAAGGTGCGTTATATCGGCGCGTCCAATTATGCAGCCTGGGAGCTCATGAAGGCGCTCGGCGTCAGCGAGCGGCGCGGGTTCGAGCGCTTCGTCTGCACGCAGGCCAGCTATTCGCTCGCCGATCGCACGCCCGAGACCGAGCTCATCCCGCTATGCCTCGACCAAGGCGTCGGGCTCATCCCGTACTTCCCGCTCGCGGGCGGCATTCTGACCGGCAAATACGGCGCATACGGCGATGCGGCGCCGGAAGGTTCGCGCGCGGACACGGATCCTTCGTTCCGCCGGTTCCTCGGCGGACGGGCGGACGAGCTCGGCCGGCAGGTCGCCGCGCTGGCTGGCGAGCTCGGCGTACAGCCGGCGGCGCTCGCGATCGCCTGGCTGCTCGCCCGCCCCGCCGTCGCCACGGTCATCGCCGGCGCGACCCGGCCCGAGCAGCTTCGCGCCAACCTGGAGGCGGATGCCCTTCGCCTGACAGAGGAGACGCTTGACAGGCTGGACCGGATCAGCGACGATTTCCGGCATGGCAGCCCGTTCGCCGTATATCGCTTGTCATAAACTTGCAAACCCAGCTACCGCGGCCGCGTATCGCGCAAATGTGCAGGAAAGTCAGCCGATGGCGATTTTTCAAGGGAATATCGCGCAAAAATGCATCATCCGTCGTCGATTATAGCGAAAAACGGCCACTGACGAACATGGATGATGCACATTGGCACGATAGACGAGCACTTCCCACTAGCATCCCAGCTTAATGATGTACTTTTGCGCGATACGGACACGATTGCTCGTTAAAATAGTCGATTATGTCCCTTCGTGATGCCCCTCGCCCTTCGCCGGCATATCCTGCGCAGGATCGGGCGAGATTTTGTGCGGGATCTCGCCGGGCGGCAGCGGTCCGTCTTCGCCAAGATAGTAATGCCGGACGGGCTTCATATCGTCGCCGAACTCGTAGACGAGCGGTATCGCCGTCGGAATGTTGAGGTTGACGACGCCGTCCTCGGGCAGATCGTCCAGGTACCGGATCAGCGCCCGCAGCGTGTTGCCGTGCGCGCAGAGCAGCAGCTTGCGCCCCGCCGACAGCTGGGGCAAGATTTTTTTCTCCCAATAGACGAGCACGCGGTCCGCCGTGTCGTCCAGATTTTCCGTCAGCGGAACGTCGCCGTCGATGTCTTTATAACGGGGATCGTCGCCCGCATACCTTTCGTCGTCCCGCTCGAGCGCAGGCGGGCGCTCGCTCACGGACCTGCGCCAGAGCAGCACCTGGTCGGCGCCGTAGCGCGCCGCCGTCTCCGCTTTGTTGAGGCCCTGCAGCGCGCCGTAATGCCGTTCGTTGAGCCGCCAGCTCTTGGAGACCGGGATCCAGAGCTGGTCGAGCTCGTCCAGAATGATGCCCATCGTCCGAATCGCCCGCGTCAGCACCGACGAGAAGGCGGCGTCAAAGGCGAATCCGTTCGCGCGCAGCACCTGTCCCGCCCGCCGGGCTTCCTTGAGCCCCTGTTCGGACAGATCCGAATCGGTCCAGCCCGTGAACCGGTTTTCCAGGTTGTATTCGCTCTGACCGTGCCTCACGAATACGATCTTCATCCCATTCCCTCCGTTTCCACTCGCTTCTCGTATTATAACCGCAATCCTTCGACGAGGACATTCGCCCAGGGTATTCAAATCGAACCGGAGCATGTATAATGAACCGGACGACAATCGGCCCCGGCTTTTCCGAGAGAGGAAAGCCCCATACAAACGACATTTTAGAACGGAATAGACCGCGATCGGTACGGCACCGCATTAACGATCCCGGCGCATTCGTTCAACTTCGAGAGGAGTTTTTTTGTTGTTGCAAAAATTGAAAAGCAACTGGTTCTTCAACGCGCGCAGAGACATTCTGTCCGGGTTGACGGTCGCTTTTGCGCTCATACCGGAAGCGATCGCCTTCTCGATCTTGGCCGGCGTCGACCCGATGGTCGGCTTGTACGCCTCCTTCTGCATCGCCGTGACGATCTCGATCGTCGGCGGCCGTCCCGGCATGATCTCCGCCGCGACCGGCGCTATGGCTTCCCTTATGGGGCCGATCGTCGCCAAGTACGGCATCGAATATATTTATGCCGCCGCGCTGCTGACCGGCGCCATCCAATTCATCATGGGACTTTTGCGGTTCGGGCGGTTCATCACCTTTATCCCCCATTCCGTCGTGACCGGCTTCGTCAACGCGCTGGCGATCATCATCTTCGTGGCGCAGCTGCCGAACTTCGAAGGCGCGAACTGGCAGATGTACGCGATGGTGGCGTGTACGCTCGCGATCATTTACTTGTTCCCGCTGCTGACCAAAGCCGTGCCTTCCGCCCTCGTCGCCATCATCGTCATGACGATCGTGTCGGTCAGCCTCGGCCTCGATCTGCGGACGGTCGGCGACATGGGGCCGATCACGCAGAAGCTGCCGCTCTTTCATTTCCCGGACATCGACTTCACCTTCGCGGCGATCTGGCGCATCGTGCCGATCTCGCTCGCGCTCGCGGTCGTCGGCTTGACCGAATCGCTCATGACCGCGACGATCGTCGACGAGTTGACGGAGACGAAGAGCGACAAAAACCGCGAGGTTCGCGGACAAGGGATCGCGAACGTCGTCTCCGGCTTGTTCGGCGGCATGGCCGGCTGCGCCATGATCGGACAGACGGTCATCAACGTCAAATCCGGCGGTCGTTCGCGGCTCTCGACGTTCGTGGCGGGCGTATTCCTGCTGTTTTTGATCCTCGTTCTGGGCGACGTCGTCCGCGAGATTCCGATGGCCGCGCTCGTCGGCGTCATGATCATGGTGTCGATCGGCACTTTCGACTGGCGATCGCTGACGACACTAGCCAAGATTCCGCGCAGCGACGCCCTGATCATGGTCGTGACCGTCGGCATCGTCGTCGCCACGTCCAATCTCGCGTTTGGCGTACTCGCGGGCGTCGTGCTCAGCGCCGTCTATTTCGGATGGCGCTCCGCCCAGATCAAAGCGCATACGGATTCGGACTCGGACGGTCGCAAAGTATACCGGATCGCAGGCCAACTCTTCTTCGGCACGTGAACCACTTCGTGAACTTGTTTGATTACAAGGCAGATCCTTTGAAGATCACGATTGATTTCTCGGCCTCTCACGTTTGGGATCACTCAGCCGTCACGGCGATCGCGAAGGCGGTCGACAAGTACGAGCAGAACGGCAAAACGGTGCTGATCGTCGGATTGAACGAAGACAGCCGCCGGCTGCTGGAGCGCTCGGGACTATCCGGCGCGACGCGCGCGAGCTAGCGTCGATGCCGCTGCCCATTCCAATCGCGCCCGAACGCAAAAACACCGCCAGAGGGCGGTCTTTTTTGCTTCATCCGGTATTTCTCCGGGAGGGAAAGGCTTGCGCGAGAAAAAGCATATAGTCATAGCCGCCCGCTTTGGAATCGGTCCTAGGCAGCTGCGATATGCCCAAATCATACCGGTCGGGCGGAAGCATCGATAGGGGAGCCGGACAACGAAAAAAGCGCCGGTCTCGGCCGACGCTTTCACCATTACCGCTCAATGCCCATCAAATTAGCGAATCCGCCGGATAGACGATGCCGATCTGCCGCCTCGCCTCGTCCATGACGTCGAGGACCACGGCCATCCGCTCGTGCGTATTGATCTCGGATTCCGTCCTGCCCTCCCGAACGAGGTTCACGAATTCCTGCAGCTCGTATAACATCGTATGCTCGGATTGCGGCGCGGACAGCTCCTCTTCGCGGCCGTCCCGGTAACGGATGCGTACGCGCTCCGGCTGGCTGATCTGATCGATCAGGATGCTTCCCTCTTCCCCCTGGATCTCGCTCGGCGCGTACGAATTGGTGATTTTGGAGTACATCGCCACCGCCTCCATGTCGGCGTACCGCAGCAGCAGGCTGCCCTCGCCGTCGGCGCCGGATTCAAGCATCACGCCGCTAGCTTTAACGGCCAACGGCTTGCCGAACCAGTAGATCGCCGGGTACAGGCAGTAGATGCCCAGATCCATCAAGGCTCCGTTCGACAACGACGGATTAAACGCGTTCAGCACCGTTCCCGCGCGGTAGGCGTCATAGCGCGAAGAGTATTGCCCGTAGTTGCCGACATATCGCCGCACCTTGCCGATCGAAGGCAGCGCCCGCCCGATGGCCTTGAAGCTCGGCATAAACGTCGGCTTCATCGCCTCCATGAGCAGCACGCCGTGCTTGCGCGCTTCCTCGATCATACGCCGGGCTTCCGCGCCGTTCGAAGCGACCGGCTTTTCGCAGAGCACGTGGATGCCGCGACGCATGAAAAGCATCGATTGCTCCGCATGAAAGACGTTCGGCGTCGCGATGTAGACGGCATCGATCAAGCCGCTTGCCGCCATCGCCTCCATATCGTCGAAAGCATGCGGGATGCCGTGCTTCGCGGCATAAGCCTCCGCGCGTTCCAGCGAGCGCGAGCAGACCGCCGCCGCTTCGAAGCCTTCAGCTTCCTTCGCCGCCGAGAGCAGCCTATCCGTGATCCAATTCGTGCCGACCAGTCCGAATCTTACCGTCATGAGTATATGGCTCCTTGCGCAGTTGGTATAGGATAACGGGTAACGTTCTAATTAGATCACAAGCCTTCGCGGAAAAACAAGTTCCGGTACGCGTACTTCGAGCCGGCGGGCTTGAAATCGAGGGCGAGATAACCGGGCGAGCCATCGACGGCGCGCAAATCGCCCGAGCGAACGCTGCGGCGCACAAGCGCGGATACGGCCCTTCGGTCGCCGCGCGCCATCGCGGACGCCAGCACGATGGCGTACCCCCGATCCGCCGCGAGCGCGCTGACAAAAGGCAGAAGCGCCGCCGCGACCGCCCGGTGCGCGCCTGGCACGAAGTAAAACTGGACGCTGCCCGGGGGGGAATCGTTATGCCCGTAGCGTATGCATCCTGCGTGCCCGGCGACGGAAAATCGATAAAATAGCCGATGCCGTTGGTTCCGATACCTTGTTCTAGCCGTCCGGCGAGCGGCGAGGCTTCCCGCAGCTGCCGCTTCATATCGTCTAACCGCAGCCCGACGACGCTGCGCGACCAGCGATACGCATACCGGCCGTTCGTGGCGACCGATCGGTAAAAGGGCAGCATGGCGCGCGCGGACAGCAGCAGCGCACGGGCTACGCCGCGAATCGCTTCCGTTTGATCGCCGCTCCGGCAGGCCCCTTCGCGCCGTCCGCCGCAGACCGACCCTCGCAGCAATAACGGGCGGCTCCGTCCATGCCTTCGCGCTTCGTTTCGCGCCTCAAGGCGGCTTCTGATTTCCCTTGCTTTCCTCGTGTCGATCATCGCGAAGCTCCTCTCTTCCGCATGCGTGTCGTCCGTCTCCCGATAAGATATGAGGAACGCAGCGAACGCGGAAGCGGGCGGTGCGCAGGCATTTCCGAAAATGTCGAAACTTCGCTTGTCAAAACGGAATGAACTGTATAGAATCGACAAAGGATTTATACATATTCGCAGCATATTGGAGGTTAGCAACCATTGACGAGGCATGAAATCGGCATTCACGAACGGCCTCCGCTGGGCCAAAGCCTCATGCTCAGCCTGCAGCATCTATTCGCCATGTTCGGCTCCACGGTGCTCGTGCCGAATTTGCTCGGCGTAGACCCCGCCATCTGCTTATTGATGAACGGGATCGGCACGCTGCTGTACATTTTCATCTGCCAGGGAAAGATCCCCGCTTACCTCGGCTCCAGCTTTGCCTTTATCGCGCCGGCCGGCGCGGTCATCGGCACCTACGCCGATCACGGCGACGGCTATGCGGCGGCGCTCGGCGGATTCCTGGCGGCAGGCGTCGTCTTCGTGGTCGTCGCCCTGATCGTCCAGTTCGCCGGCACGAGCTGGATCGACGTCGTCTTCCCGCCCGCAGCGATGGGCGCGATCGTCGCCGTCATCGGCCTCGAGCTTATTCCCGTCGCAGCCGGCATGGCCGGCTGGATCCCGCAGTCGACGGACGGCCCCGATTGGTCGCCGGACGGCACCGTCATCGGCGTGAGCGTGTTCACGCTCCTCGTTACCGTCCTCGGCTCCGTGCTGTTTCGCGGCTTCATGAAGATCATCCCGATCCTGTTCGGCATCGTCGCCGGCTACGTCCTGTCCGGGCTGGTCGGGCTGACCGATTTCGCCGGCGTGAAAAGCGCGGGCTGGCTGGCGTCGCCGACGTTTACCGCGCCTTCGTTCGAATGGTCGGCCGTCCTCACGATCGTGCCCGCCGCCCTCGTCGTCGTCGTCGAGCACATCGGCCACCTGATCGTCAACGGCAACATCGTCGGCAAGGACCTGTCCAAGGACCCGGGCCTGAACCGCTCGATGCTCGGCAACGGTATCTCGACGATTCTGTCCGCCTTCGCCGGATCGACGCCCAATACGACCTACGGCGAAAATATCGGCGTGCTCGCCATTACGCGCGTCTACTCCACCTTCGTCATCGGCGGCGCCGCCGTCATCGCGATCGTGCTCTCCTTCTTCGGCAAGCTGTCCGCGCTCATCGCGGCAATTCCGCCTGCCGTCATGGGCGGCGTATCGCTCTTGCTGTTCGGGGTCATCGCCGCCTCGGGCCTGCGGATGCTCGTCGAATCGAAGGTCGACTACAGCAAGCCGGTCAATCTGTTCCTCACGACGATCGTGCTCGTTACCGGGCTGTCGGGCGTCAAGATTACGGCCGGCGATTTCTCGCTGTCGGGCATGGCGCTCGCCACCGTCGTCGCGATCGCGATGAGCCTGCTGTTCAAGCTGTTCGAGTTGCTCGGCTGGTCGAACGAGAAGGAAGGCTCGCATTAGAACGAATCGCAAGTAAAAACGTCTCGCCGTCCTTTAAGGATCGCGAGACGTTTTTATTGGAGACGAATCAGAATGCAAGCTTTTGGCGGGTTTTCTGTATTCAGGTCATGCCGAAGCGCGCCAACTGCTCCCATTGTCCCTCCAGCCGCAAAATCTCGGATTGCTTGTCGCCGATCAGGTCGAAGTGCGGGAAGGGTCTGCGCGCATGAATGTAAGCCGGGTTCAAGCCATGCCGTTCGCACCAGTCGGCCAGCTTGAGCAGGTCCGCGCAGCCTACCTTCGTGATCGTCTTGACGCCGGGGAACCGGGGCTCGAACCAATAATGCGTTAAATAAGCGATCTCGCCTTCGGCCACCCTCCGCTTCCAGGCTTCGAGTTCTTCGCGTTTGACCCCGAACGCCATGCTCCTTTTCCTCCTTCTTCTATCCGCGGCGCGAGCGTCTCGCCCGAATGTCCTCCGACCATTTGAACAGCAGCTCCTGAATTTCCGCAGGGCGGGTCGGCTTGCTCAAAAAATCGTTCATGCCCGCGGCCAGGCATGCCGCCCGGTCTTCCTGACGCGCGAACGCCGTCAGCGCGACGATGACCGGGCGACGATGCTCAGGGAGCAGCTCCTTGATCTTCGCCGCTGCCTGCAAGCCGTCCATCGCCGGCATCTGCACGTCCATCAGCACCAGGTCGAACGGCTGCGCGATCGCCGCGGTGACCGCGGCTTGCCCGTCCGCCGCGATCGTCGGCTCATAGCCCAGCTTGTTCAGCATGGCCCGGATGATCTGCTGGTTCACCGCGTGGTCCTCCGCCACCAGAATCCGCATCGGCCCGAAGCGCGGCTCGCTTTGTCCCTCCGTCGCGTCCGTCCGATCCGCGGCAACGTGCGTTCCGTCCTTTGCGGCCGCATCCGCATGCTCGGGCTGCGCCTGCGAGGACAGCGTGAACCGGAACGTCGAGCCTTGCCCCTCGATCGTATCGAATCCGATCGAGCCGCCCATGAGCTCGACCAGCTTTTTGCAGATGGACAGCCCGAGTCCGGTTCCGCCATACTTGCGATTGGTGCCGGAGTGCAATTGGGAGAACGCTTGGAACAGCATGTTCTGCTTGTCCTTCGGAATGCCGATCCCGGTGTCCTGCACCGCGAATTCGACTAGCATGGATTCCTTGTTCCTCGTCGGCATCCCCCGAACGTACAAGTACACCGACCCCGTCTCCGTGAACTTGACGGCATTGCTCATCAAGTTGACGAGTACCTGCCGCAGCCGTACCGGGTCGCCGAACATCAGCTCAGGCACATCCCCTTCGAACCGGAGACCGAGCTCGATTTTTTTGTCCGCGGCCTGCGCCCTGAACAGCTCAAGCGCTTCGCTGGCCGTATCCCGCACCGAGATCGGCTCATAATGAAGCACGAGCTTGCCCGCTTCGATCTTGCTGAAGTCCAGAATCTCGTTCAGGATATGCATCAGCGACTCGCCGCTCCGGCCGATGACCTCCGCATAGCCGCGCTGTTCTTCCGACAGCTCGGTATCGAGCAGCAGCCCCGTCATGCCGATGACGCCGTTCATCGGCGTCCGAAGCTCGTGGCTCATCACCGACAGGAACTCGGACTTGGCCCGGTCCGCGCTCTCCGCTCTTTCCTTCGCCTCGATGATCTCCTTTTCGCCGGTCACGTCCCGGAAGACGACGACGGCGCCTTTGGGTACGCCGTCCTCGTATGTCGGCGAGATTCGATAGTCCGCCAAGAAGCTCGTACCGTTGCTTTTCCAAAAAACCGCGTCCTTGTCATGGTACGCGCGCCCTTCCCGAAGCGCCAGAATCAACGGGGATTCGTCGTCCCAGTAGCTTTGCCCGTCCATCCCGGTCTGAAGCAGATAGCGCAGCGCGGATACGTCGGGCAGACGATCCTCCCGCAAGCCGAGCATCAAGGCGCCCGACTGATTGATGAAGGTAAAGTTCCCTTCCTCGTCCAGCCCGAAGATTCCCTCGGTGACGGAGTTCAAGATCCGGGTATGCTCCTCGTTCAGCTTGTAAACGCGCTCTGTATGCTGCTTCGCAGCCGTAATGTCTGTCGCGATGCCGTATATGCCGACCGTCTCGCCGTTCACGACGATCGGCACGTTCGTGATGCTGAGCGCGAGGATGTCCCCGCCCTTGCGGATGAGGCGCGCCTCGTACGTCTGCGGCTTCCCTTGGAACGCCCGATTGACATGCTCGGTCAGCTTGTCCAGATCTTCCGGATACGTTAGCGGCGCGAACGACAGCTCGCGAAGCTCCTCCAGGTCGTAGCCGGTCAGCTGCTCCATCGCGGGGTTGATTTTGATGAAGCGGCCCGTCGAATCAATGGAGCAAATGGGGGTGTTGTTCAGGTCGAACAGACACCTGTACCGGCTCTCGCTTTCCATGAGCTTCTCTTCGGCGCGCTTGCGGGCGGTAATATCGATCGAGATGCCGTACACGCCGACGACCTCGCCGTCTACGACGATCGGGATGTTCGACACGTTGGTATCGATCTCGCGCCCGTCTTTGCGGATTATCGTGATCTCGTAATTCTGCGCTTCGCCTCGCGCCGCCAGCGCGAAGTGATGCGCAGTCTTGGCCTCGTAGCGGGGCGGCACGAGCGGTCCGTAGTACATCCCGATCAATTCCTCGAGCGTGTATCCCGTCAGTTTTTCCAAATTCGGATTGGCCGTCAAATATTCGCCCTTGAGATTCATCGAGTATACGGCGGACTGATTGTATTCGAAAAGCGACTTGTAGCGCTGCTCGCTCTCCTGCAGCCGCTGCTCGAACTGCCTGCGTTCGGTAATGTCCTGGACCGTGCCAAGCAGGCGCATCGGTTGCTTGGAATCGACGTCAAGCACTTCCCAGGTGCCTTCGAGAAAACGCGTCGAACCGTCGGGAAGGAAAAGACGGTAGACGACCGAATCTTTTAGCGTATCGGCGGATACTTGATCCAGATGGCTGTGGATTCGCTGACGATCCTCCTCCGGTATGTTCGCCATGGCGGAATCGATGCTGCCCGATTCGAAGCTCTCCGGCAGGCCGAGGACGCGCCTCGCCCCCTTGGACAGCGTAATGACGTCGCTGGCGAGATCGATCTCGTACGTGCCCATCTTGGCGATCCGCTGCGCTTCGTCCAGCTTGTCCTCGTATTGCTTGCGGTCGCTCACGTCGCGTGCGACGGACAACACCCTGTCCGCCTGCTCCGTCTCGTCCCAAATGACTTGGGACCATACTTCGAACCAGAGATAACGGCCGTCCTTGCGGCGGACGCGCCGAAGAAAAAACTGATCGTTCGAGTATAGCTGGCCCGGTTGGCTCATCTCGCGCGCATCGTCCGGATGATAGTAATTTTGCCTCAGTTTGCGGGTCATTTCTTCTGGCGTGTATCCGAGCACGTCCAGGCAGGACGGCGAGATATAGAGCAGCTCGCCTTCGAGCGAGCTTATCGATACGAGATCGTGCGAATTGCGGGTGAGGAGCATGTACAGGTGACGGTTGTCCAGGACGGGAATCCGTTCGGTCTTAAGATTGGTGATGTCCAGCATTTCCGCGCACAAATACAGCGCCTCGCCGGTCTCGGGGTCCCTGACGGACGACAAGCGCATGCGCACCCAAACGGTGCGCCCTTGTTTATGAAGAAGACGCTTCTCGATCTCTTCCATATGGCCGCTATGCGCCTTGCATCTGTCAGCCGCCGCCCGGTAGAAGGACGGACGATTCGGATCGCGATCGGTAATATCGGGAAAAGGCACCCCGATCAGCTCCTCTTCGCGGTAGCCCAGCATATCGCACAATGCCGGATTCAGCTTGAGAAGCGTATCGTCGGATGCCGAAATGACGGCAAAGCCGTTGATCGAAAAATTGCTGGCTTGCTGGAAGATGATGCCGTAATCCAAAGGGGATGTCATCCGCGAGCCTCCAAGTTCTGAGTGAATCGCCTGCCAATGCGAGCCGGTTGGCGAATTTTTGATAAAATTATAACATGCGCCCGCGGCGAATACGCAACGCAATTCATCGCAGCCCGAATCGCATCTTCTCCAATAATAAACCGAACCGCCAAGCGCGAATCACGCCGGCGAACGCGAGAACAGCTCGCGAGCGAGCGTGATCCAAGCCTTCGCGGCAAGCGGCAGGTAACCCTCCCGCCTCCATGCCATGACCAGCTGCCAAGGCAGTCCGGGCGGCGTCAACGCTACGGTACGCAAACGCTCGGGGCGGAGCTGCGCGCAGATCGTCGCGGGCAGCAGGGCGATGCCGAGTCCTTCGCCCACCATTTGCCCGATGAAATCCCACTGCGAGCTCTCCGCGACGATATTCGGCTCGAAGCCCGCCGCCTCGCATGCGGCCGTGATCCTTCCGTGCAACGTGAAGTCCGCGCGGAACAGCACGAACGCCTCCTCCGCGAGCTCCGCCAGCGCCAGCGCGGGCCTTTCCGCCAAACGGTGTCCCGCGGGAAGCACGACCTTCATGCGATCGTCGATGACGTTAAACGAATCGTAGAACGCGGCGTCGATCGGCGTCAGCAGAACGCCGACGTCCACCAAGCCGGCCCGCAAGTCTTCGTCCAGCCGGTTGGCGCCCGCTTCGGACAGACGGATCTCGACGCCCGGGTACTGTCTCCGATATTCGCCGATGACGCCCGGAAAAAAGTTGGAGCCCGCCATCGGCGGCAGTCCGAGCCGTAGCGTACCCTGGCGCAGCTCGGCCAGGTCCGTCAGCTCCCGGTGCAGCGCGTCCATCTGCGCGAGGATCGGTTCCCCGTAGCGAAGCACCGCCTCTCCCGCTTCGGTCAGCCGCGGCCGCTTGCCCTCCCGGCTGAACAACTGGACGCCGAGATCCCCCCTCCAGTTGAATGACCGTCTTGCTGAGCGTGGGCTGCGCGATGTGAAGCGCGTCTGCCGCCAGCGTGAAGCTCCCCCCGCTTCGCAATTTCTGCCACGGCCGCCAGATGCCGAATATCCATTGTACCGCCTCTCCTATAGTTAATTGGAATGATTTCTATTCTATATATTCATTTTACCTATGATATGACGATTCGTATACTTATTTTAAGGTGATTAAAAGGAGCAAAACGAATGAAAACAAACCAGATCGTTAAAATCGCGCTTCAAGTCGGCTTTTTCACCGCATGGTCCCGAGCGTCGGAAATGGCGGCCGAAGCGCTCCGTTCGCCGATTCCCGGCAGCATCCTGGGGCTGCTCGCGCTGTTCGCGCTGCTTGAGCTGAAAATCGTGAAGCTCTCCTGGATCGAGCTTGGCGCAGATTGGCTCGTCGCGCAAATGCTGCTTTTCTTCGTACCCGCCACGGTCGGCATCGTGCGCTACAAGCCGCTGATCGTGCAAAGCGGCGCCGAGATCCTCGCGACGATCCTGTTGAGCACGGCCATCGTCATGTCGGTCGCGGGATTGGCCGGCGAACGTGCGGGCAAAGCCCGCCGCGGGAAGGCGGCATCGTGATGCCGCTCGTTTGGCCCGCGCTTACCGTCCTTGTCTACGTTTGTTCGAAACGGCTGTATGCGCGGACGCGCAAGCTGTATCTGACGCCGCTCGTCGTCACCCCCGCCGTCGTCATCTCCGCGCTGCTGTTGAGCGGCTCCTCTTACGACGCGTTCGACCGGGGCGCCCATTGGATCGGAGAGATGATCGGTCCCGCGACGATCTCGCTCGCCGTCACGCTGCACAAGCATTTGCACGTGCTGAAAAAGCATGCGCGCGCCATCGCCGCGGGCGTGACCGCCGGCGGGCTCGCGGCCGTCGCCGTCTCCGCGGGGCTTGCCCGCCTGTTCGGATTGGCGGCGCCGATCATGGACAGTCTGGCACCCAAGTCGGCGACGACGCCGGTCGCCCTGTCCGTCTCGGGCGCGCTCGGCGGCGTGCCGACGATCACCGCGGTCGCCACGCTAGCGACGGGGCTCACGGGCATGATCGTCGGCCCCTTGCTCGTCCGCTGGATGCGCATCCGCAGCTCCGTCGGGCGGGGTATCCTGCTCGGAACCGCCGCGCATGCGGCAGGCATCGCGAAAGCGTTCGAATACGGCGCCGACGCGGGCGCCTGCGCGGGCATCGCCATGGTATGCACCGCATTCGTGACATTGTTCGCCGCGGCGCCCGTCATGTCGCTGTTCCAGTGACGATTAGACGGACGACTGAGCGCCTGCCTTCGACGCCCGGGCGGCCGCGATGAATCGCATCGCGATATATAAAATGAGAAATCCCGCCATGATCAGCGCGGAATAGCCGTACATGCGGGCGTATCCCGCGCGGGCGGCTACCGCTCCTAGCAGGACGGCCCCGATCGCGACGCCGAGGTCGGTCGAGTTGTAGAACATGCTGTTGGCGAATCCATGGCGCTCCCGCGGCGTGCTTCGCAGCATCCAAGCCTGAAGCGTCGGCTGGATCGCGCCAAAGCCGAGCCCGTACAGCAGCGCCGAGGCGATGAGCTGCGGCATGCCCGTCGCGCCGGACAGCACGAGCATGCTGGCCAGCACGCACGCGGCTGCAGGGATCAAGACGGCGGCATGCCCCCTGCGGTCGAAGATGCGGCCCGCGATCGGCCGGACGAGGATGACGGTGATCGCGTTAAAAAGGAAAAACAAGCCGACTTGGGCGATATGGACGCTCTCGCCGAACAGAGCGATGAAGCTGAGCAAGCCGCTGTACGTTACGGACAGCAGCATATTCAACAGCGCCGGGAGGAGGAGCGAAACGATACCGTTCCGGGATGCGCCTGCGGATGGGGCATCCGTTTTTGCCTTTTCCCCGGTCGCGGATCCGGAATTACCCCTAGCGGCGCGAAGCGCCGCTTCCCGGCTGTCCCTTTTTTCGCCGCGCGCGGCTCCGGTCAGCAGCAGCACGCCCGCCGACAATGCCGCCGCTGCGGCGCTGGACAGCGTCAATGCCGGGAAACCGAGCCCGCTCATGAGATTCATGCCGATCACCGGGCCGAGCGACATCGCGAGACTCGTGGACAGCCCGAAGTAGCCGATGCCTTCGCCGATCCGGTCCTGCGGGATGATCCGCGCCACGAGCGTCGGCACGATCGTGCTCGCCGTGCCGAAGCCGACGCCGTACAGCACGCGAATGACGATCAGCGACCCGACCGCGTAGGCGTAGGCGCATAGGAACGTCGTCAGCGCGGCAACCGCGAGTCCGGCGTACAGCAGCGCCGTGCGGCCGAGCTTCGGCATGAGCGCCGCCGTCGCGAAGCGGCTGGCGATGGCGGCAAGCGCGAACGTCGCCGTGACGAGACTGACGGTCAAATCCCCGCCGCCCAGCTCCCCTTTTACATAGACAGGCAGCGACGACAACAGCATTTGCAAATTGAGAAACAGTAAAAAAGAAGCCCAGCGTCAGGCCGATAAAAGCCTTCGTCCATAGCGGGGCGGTGCGTTCGGTTGTAATCATGCTGCAAAAACTCCTTCGCAGGATTGACTTGGATGACAGAAGAGCTTCCGGCGCGCAACCGCGAGCGCTCGCTACCCTTTTAACTGATCGATATGCTTGCCGACGCGATGCAGAAGATCTAGCAGCGTCTCATTCTCTTCCGACGTCAAGCACGCCGTCACTTCCGATAGCACGGCCGCCTCGATCGGCGCCGTCTCGTCGATCAGCCGCCTCCCCTCCGCCGTAGCCTCGATGAAGATCGCCCGCCTGTCCGCATGATCCGGTCGCCTGACTACCCAGCCTTTGCGGACGAGATGATCCACGATGCGCGTCGTCGTCGGCTTATCCTTGCCCGCCCGCTCGCCGAGCTCGCGTTGGATCTGGCCTTCGGAACGCGAGGCGTAATAGAGCACCGACCATTGCTCCGGCGTAATATCGTACGGTTTTAACCGCTGCATCAGCCTATTGGACATCCGCCGGTAGACGAGTCCCGTCGTGAAGCCGAGCGAGCCTTCCAGACCTTCTCTGGACATAAACGATCACCTCAATTAGTTGTCATGACAACTATATATGTTTATGCCCGTCTCGTCAACCCGCTTGTTGCGGAAAGGCGCACTCGAGTACAGCAAAGCATACATCGTCAATACGATAAAAATGATAAGGCAATCAAGCCGTCCTCCCGATATGGCGGGAGAACGGCTTGCAGCTTATCCGGCGATAATATGGAAACCCGCATCGACGTGCAGCACTTCGCCCGTGATGCCGCGGGACAGCCCGCTGATCAGGAACATCGTGGCATCTCCCACTTCCGACTGGTCGACGTTCCGGCGAAGCGGCGCCTTTTCTTCGACCGTGTTCATGATATCGTTGAAGCCCGAGACGCCCTTCGCCGCCAGCGTGCGGATCGGACCCGCGGACACCGCGTTCACGCGAATGCCGTATTTGCCCAGATCCTCGGCCAAATAGCGGACGCTCGCCTCAAGCGCTGCCTTGGCGACGCCCATCACGTTGTAATTGCGCATGACGCGCTCGGCGCCCAGATACGTTTGGGTAACGATGCTGCCGCCCGCCGTCATTAACGGCTTCGCGGCCTTCGCGACGGCGACCAGGGAGAAGGCGCTCGATTCCTGCGCGAGCAGGTAGCCTTCGCGCGACGTGTCGACGTACTCGCCGCCGAGCTCGTCCTTGTCCGCAAAGGCGAGCGAGTGCACGACGCCGTGCACGACGCCCGCTTCAGCGCCGATCCTGCCGAACGCCGCTTCGATCGACGCGTCGTCGGACACGTCGCACTGCACCGTCAGCAGCGGGTCGATGCCGCTCTCCGCGAGCAGCTTGGCGAGCTTTTCGTACGATCTCTCCTTGCGGTACGTGAAAATCAGGCGGGCGCCCTGCGCGTGCAGCGACTTGGCGATCCCCCAGCCGATGCTCCGTTCGTTGGCGATTCCCATGACGATGACATTTTGACCGTTAAGCAATCCAGACACTTCCATCTACCTCCGCTTGCGCTATTCATTTATGGATGATTCATTATAGCCCAATGCGGTGGCGAAGGACAGGCCGGCGCGCGACGTCCCCAATGCGCTGCCCGCGTTACCCGGCGCTCGCGGCTGTATCGGCCGCATCGTCGGGATCGACGCCGCGCGTTTCCCTGCCCCATGCGAGCAGCACGACGACCCCGACGACGATCGCGCCGCAAAAGATCAAAAAAGACGCCGGTAATGCCCGTCCCGCGTTCCAGCAAATAACCGACCAGATAAGGACCGATCACGCCGCCAATGCGGCCGAACGATGCGGCCATGCCCGCGCCGGTCGACCGGATGCGCGTCGGATACAGCTCGGGCGTATAGGCATACATCGCGCCCCATGCGCCTAGATTAAAGAATGACAGGCAAGCGCCGGCCGTCATGAGCGCGGCATCGCTCGTCGCCCAGCCGAACCACCACGCGCAGATCGCCGTTCCGATCAGATAGATCGTCAGCACGAGCTTGCGCCCCAATTTCTCGATGAGCCACGCCGCGCTGAAGTAGCCGGGCAGCTGGGCGAGCGTCATGAACAGGACGTATTCGAAGCTTTTGACCAGGCTGAAGCCCTTGAGCACCATGACCTGCGGCAGCCAAAGAAACATTCCATAATAGGAAAAGACGACCGTGAACCGAAGCACCCAGAGGGCGACGGTCGAAGTCCGGTAACGCGGCGCCCACAGCTGCGCGAACCGCTCGCGAAGCTTGAAGCGCTCGCGGGAGCGCTGCTGCTCCCGGAACCTCGGCGCGTCCTGCACCGCCCGGCGCAAATAAACCGCGTACAGGCAGGGGAGCGCGCCGATGACGAAGGCGGCTCGCCAGCCGTAGTCCGGGATGACGAAATAACCGATGAGCGCGGCGGCGATCCATCCGACCGCCCAGAAGCTCTCGAGCAGCACGACGGCGCGCCCCCTGTCCTCGGCTCTCACCGATTCGGACACGAGCGTCGAAGCAACCGGCAGTTCTCCGCCAAGCCCGAAGCCGGCCGCGAACCGGAGCAGGCATAGCATGGCGAAGCTGGCCGCGAGCGCCGACAGACCGCTGGCGAGGCTGAATACGATCAGCGTGGCGAGCAGCACGGTGCGTCTGCCGTAGCGGTCCGCCATCGAGCCGGCTACGGCGGCGCCGGCCGCCATCCCGACCGAGCCGATCGCGGCCAACAGTCCAAGCTGCTGCTTGCCTAGATCCCAGTCGGCCGCCAGCGCCGCGGCGACGAACGAGATCAGTCCGACGTCCATCGCGTCGAACAGCCAGCTGAGACCCGCGCTGACCATGAGCTTGCGCTGTCCCGTCCGCCCTGTCGGTCCGGCCGGTCCTGACGATCCGGTTTGTTCGGTCGATCCGGACCGCCTTGTCCTTCCATTCGCGATCGCCTTGCCCATGCGGCGTCGCCTCCTTTTCCGTCGAATCGCGTTATGGTTAGTCTTACCCGATTTCAGCCGTTTTTTTGTTTGCCGGTCCTTTTTTTGATACATTTAGAAAATGGGAGAAGGAGGAAGCGTCTTGGGTAACACGGAATGGCTCTGGTTAATCGGCGCAGCGGCTGCGCTATTCGCCTTCTTCTTGGCAGGCGGCATCTACGTTTTTTCATTGAGCCGGCGAGGCTCGCCGTGACCCGGCGCGAGATCGAATCCCCGTGGCTGCCCGCGGGCTTCGACGGCATCAAGATCGTACAATTCAGCGATACGCATATCGGACCCAACTATTCGGTCAAGAGACTCGAAGGTCTCATCTCGACGATCGCAGCGGAAAAGCCCGATATCGTCGCGTTCACGGGCGACCTTTTCGATGCCAGGAAGCATAATCCCGAGCGGGAAAAAGACCTGTCCCCGCTGTTGTCCCGCATTGAGGCTCCCCTTGGCAAGTTCGCCGTCTACGGCAATCACGACTTCGGGTACGAGCGGACCAAACGCAGCACGAACCCTTCGCTGGAAAAGGCTGGCTTCGAACTGCTGCTGAACGAAACCAAAAAAATACGGTTGGAAAACGGCGAGCATCTGACGGTAGCGGGGCTGGACGACTACGTACTTGGCAAGCCGGACCCGTCGCGCGCGCTCGCGAAGCTCCGTCCGGACGGCTTCAACCTGCTGCTCGTGCACGAGCCAGACGTTGCGGCCTTTCTCGTTCGCTATCCGATCGACCTGCAGCTGTCGGGCCACAGCCACGGCGGACAAGTCAAGCTTCCGATCGTCGGCGCGCTTGTCCGCACGCAGCTCGGCAGACGATATTTGTCCGGTTTGCACGTCGTCTCCGACCGGCGCCGCCCGCGCAGGCCTTACTTGCTGTACGTGAACCGGGGCATCGGCACGACGCGCTTTCGGGTCAGGCTCGGCAGCGTGCCGGAGCTTTGCGTATTTACGTTGCGCCGGCGCAAGGCTTCGGACGTCTAGTTTCGGGAAAAAACGTCTCTCGCATCGACAAACGACCCCGGCAGCATGCGCTCCCGGGGTCGTTCGTCATTCTCGTCTGGCAGAGGCGATAGGCGGTCTTATTCGGCAGCCGGCGGCGTGAAGCTACGCTTCGCGAACTCGGCGTCCATCATGAAGAACGCGTTGCTGTCGTCGGCGATGCGCTTCAGCTTGGCGATAATGCTGTCGAACAGCGCCTCTTCTTCCACCTGCTCGTCGATGAACCACTTCAAAAATTGAATGGTCGCGTGCTCGCGATCGTTCAGCGCGAGGTCGGACAGATGGTAGATGCGGCGGGTCACTTCTTGCTCGTGCTCGTAGGCGTGCTCGAATACTTCGAGGATGGAGCCGTAGTCGTTTTGCGGATCGGGAATGCCCTTCAGCTTGACCTTTTTGCCGCGGTCGTTCAGATACTTATAAATCTTGGACGCGTGAAAGCGTTCCTCTTCGGCCTGGATGACGAAAAAGTTCGCGAAGCCGTCCAAGCTCTCGGCGGAGCAGTAGCCGGCCATCGCGAGGTAGACGTGCGCGGAATGCAGTTCAAAGTTAAGCTGCTCGTTCAGCGCGTCGTGCAGCGTGTCGTTCATCATGCGAAGCGCACCTCCATCGATTGTTGTTCGAACGCTAATCAGTTTACCACATTTTGCCTCGCTCGCCCATGGCGGCGAACGACAAAATCCGCGTTTCGCCTTTGGCCGTTCGACCTTCGGGGCCCAGGCGCATATCGGCAGGTTAGGCGCACCGGTAAGAAAACATGGACCCGCAGCCGCCGTCATGGCATAATCGAAGCAGGCTTGGGTATCTATGGAAAGCAGCATAGCGAGGTGAATCAAATGGAAACCGAATCCCTGCGCATGGTCGAAAAGCTGGCCGAGAAAAAAATGAAAATCTTCAAGCAGAGCAAGCTCCGCTATCTCGCCCGTTCGGCGCTCGCCAGCATGTTCATCGGCTTCGGCGTCATCGTCGCCTTCAAGACGGGGAACTATTTTTACCTCGAGCACTCGCCGCTGACGTATCCGATGGCGGCGATTACGTTCGGCGCGGCGATCATCCTGATCGTGTACGGCGGCGGCGACCTGTTTACCGGCAATACGTTCTACTACTCCTACACGGCACTCCGCCGGAAAATCCGTTGGTCCGACACGATCAAGCTGTGGTGCTGGAGCTATGCCGGCAATACCATCGGCGCATGCTTGTTCGCGTTCATGATTTTCGCCACCGCCCTGTTCAAGGACGCGAGCGTCAACGGCTTCCTGCTCAGCGTCGTGGACAAGAAGATGAACACGCCGGTCATCGAGCTGTTTTTCCGGGGCATCCTGTGCAATTGGCTTGTCTGTCTTGCCTTTTTCGTCCCGATGTCGATGAAGGAAAACGGCGCTAAAATGTTCGCGATGATGCTGTTCGTCTTCTGCTTTTTTATCTCGGGCTACGAACATAGCATCGCTAACATGTGCACGTTCGCCATCGCGCTCGTGCTGCACCACCCGGGCACGATCTCGCTCGGCGGCGTCCTCCACAACTTGATCCCGGTCACGCTGGGCAATCTGATCGGGGGCGGCGTGCTCATGGCTTACATGTATTATTATGTCAATAAGCCTTTCATGGAAGAGTCGCAGCAAGACGAACAATAGAAGCGGTATAAGGAGAGGATTCGAATGAAAAAAACGAGAATCGTCGTCATCGGCGCGGGAGCCGTCGGTTCGACGACCGCCTACACGCTCATGCTGCGCAACCGGGTGGACGAGCTGGTGCTCATCGACGCCAATCACAAAAAAGCCGTCGGCGACGCGCTCGACATGAATCACGGCATGCCTTTCCTCGGCGGCGGCGATCTATGGGCGGGCAGCTACGAGGACTGCAAGGATGCGGACATCATCGTCATCACCGCAGGCGCCGCCCAGCGTGAAGGCGAATCGCGCGTCGACTTGCTGAAGCGCAATGCCGTCATTATCGACAGCATCGTCGAAGAAGTGCTCAAGTACAACACGAGCGGCATCCTGCTCATCGCCTCGAATCCGGTCGACATCATGAGCTATATCACTTGGAAAAAGTCGGGCTGGCCGGTCGAGCGGATCATCGGCTCGGGAACGCTGCTCGACAGCGCGCGCTTCCGTTACCTGATCGGCGAGAAGCTGAAGATCGACCCGCGCAGCGTGCACGGCCATATCGTCGGCGAGCACGGCGACTCCGAGCTGCCGCTCTGGAGCCTGGCCAACGTTGCGGGCGCCGAGCTGTCTTTGAGCGACGCCGACAAGGAAGAAGTGTTCGCGAATACGCGCGACGCCGCGTATCAGATCATTAGCGCTAAGGGCGCGACCTACTACGCCATCGCCCTCGCGCTCGACCGGATCTGCACGGCGATCCTACGGGACGAAGGCGCAGTTCTCAATGTCTCCACCCTGCTGCACGATTACCACGGCGTTTCGGACGTATTCCTCGGCGTGCCCTGCGTCGTCGACCGCCAGGGCGTGCGGGAGATCATCGATATCAAGATCTCGGACTTCGAGCGCGAGCTGCTGCATCGATCCGCCGACAAGCTGCATAATCTCATCGCGAGCATCGGCGTCTGATCGCCTTGATTTTCGCTTCGCTACAAACGAACAGACCCCCTGCCGTCCTGCTGGACGGTCAGGGGGTCTGTCGCTTAAGCGCGCGCACGGCGCGCTTACTCTTGCACGATCAGGCCGAGCCGGTTGCGCCATGCGACCGGGACGTCCGTCGCGGATTGACCGCGATCGCCTGCCGTCGACTGCAGGCTCGCGAGCTCGCCCGTCAGCTCGCCGAACCAAGCCGTATCGCGGATCGCCAGCGACACGTCGATCAGGTTGCGAAGCTGCTCTTCGTTGTACTTCGCCGACTGCGGCAGCGCCCGCAGCGAGCCGACAGGCACCGCAATCTCCGTGCCGATCGCTTCGACGCGATCCGAAGCGGTGACGTATATGCCTGCGGCGCCTTGCATCGACAGAATCGAATTGACGAAGCCTTGAATCAGTTCACCTTGACTAGTCCTGCCGGCCACCCATTCTCCCATTTCAAATCGCATGCAAATCACCGCCTGTTCTTAGGTATCAGCCTGCATGCCGGTATCTGTGGCGCTTTCCACTGAATCGGCTTCGGCTATACTGTTATTATAATGGTTACAGTTAATTTCGTCAAGCGCTCCCACTTCCCTCCTTCCGGACCACTTCGGTCAGCATGCGCCCGAGATCCGCATACACGCTGCCGATCAGCTTAAGCCGTTCGGGATCCGCGCCTGCCATGCTCTGTCCAAGGCTCTCAAGCTGTACGCTTCTTGCCCGTTCGGTCGCTTCCCGCAGCTTGTCCTGCGCCTCCGGCGACGGATCCGCGACCGTGTCCGCGAAGCGGTCGACGCAATCCGCCGCCGCCGCTAGCGCCGGGACGAGTCCCGGGACCTGCAGCCCGGCTTCGTCGAGTTCGATCAAGCTTCGGGCGATGCCCCGCGCTTGCACCGACAGATGCTCCAGGCGCTCCATCACGGCCGAGACGCGCTCGACCCGCTCCCGGCGCATGCGTCCGAGCGGCACGAACTTCAAGCTCTGTCTCGCGAGCGCGGTCGCTTCGTTGCCTCTTTGGATGAGCAGCAGCAGTCCCCGCGCCTCCTCGAGCACCTGCATCGGGCGCCGTTTCCCGCGTACCGCCTCGTCGTATTCCCGCAGCACCGCCGCGATCCTTTTACCAAGACCCGATGCCGCATTTAGCGCTTCGCGCGTCGTGTCTCGCGGGACGAGCGCGAGATTGACGGCGACGGCGACGCCCGAGCCGAGCAGCGTCTCCAGGATCCGGTAGGCCGCATAGCCGTTCGCATTGCCGAAGGCCAGCACGAGCAGCGCCGATACGCCGATCTGCGCGCCGATCTGCGCATTGAAGCGCATTGCGTTCGACACCGACAGACCGGCGAGCACGACCAAGGCCACCGTCCATGCGTTCACGCTCAACCATTGGCCAGCCAACAGGCTAATCCCGATGCCGACGACGATGCCGACGATCCGGTACAATCCCTTCTGGATGGAGTCGGCCACTGTCACCTGCAGCGTGAGAATGGCGGCGATCGGCGCGAAGTACGGATAGGAATGCGGCATGACCGCCTCCGCCAGCACCCACGACAAGCCGCACGCCAACGCCGTTTTGACCGATTGTAAATCGAGGCCCAGTTTGCGCAGCCACAGGAACGCGTCCCGCATCATCCCGTTCACTTCCCTTTTCCTCATTAACCTCATTATAGCAAGCAATAACCAGGTTTGAATCGCGTTATCAGCACGTCCGCGTTACGAATGAAGTCTCCGTCAGCGTCTCTTTGTACAAACTGTCGGCCCAGTCATACAAAGTGGTCTCGGCCAGCGTCTCTTCGCACCAATTGTCGGCCTAGTCATACCAAGTAGTCTCGGTCAGCTTCTCTTCGCAGCAACAGTCGGCGAGTGCGTCGAAAGTAGTCTCCCATCAGCGTTTCCTCGCGCCGCCACCTGTCCGGTGGCGGCTATTGCGGTTCAGCACGATGCCAAGTAGTCTCCGCACAGTATCCACCAGCCTCTCGTCCCGTTGAACACACCAAAAAAAACGGAACGAAGCAGCGCAATCGCGCTGCTTCGTTCCGTTTTTCTCGATTTACCGGACTTTAGACTTCAACCGACGCCTTCGCCGCCGTATACCGGTTGGCCGGAATCGGCACGCCGAGATTGCCGCGAAGCGTGTCGGCTTCATATTCCGTGCGATAGATGCCGCGCTCCTGAAGGAGCGGCACGACATGCGCGACGAAGTCGTTCAGGCCGCTCGGGAACGTCGAGTGAATGATGAAGCCGTCGGCGGCTTCTTCCTCGTGCCACTGCTGGATCTGGTCTGCGATCCGCTCCGGCGTGCCGATGAATTGGCCACGGGGCGTCGCCGCGCGAAGCGCCACTTGGCGGAGCGTGAGCCCCTGCTCGCGCGCGTCCTTTTTGATCTTGTCCGTGCCGCTTCGGAAGCTGTTGCTGCCGAGGTCGCCGATATCCGGGAACGGCTCGTCGAGCGGATACTGCGAAAAATCGTGATGCTCGAAAAACCGGCCGAGGTAATCCAGCGCTTTGTCGATCGATACGAGATTGGCGATCTCCTCGTATTTACGCTCCGCCTCCTCCTGCGTGCGGCCGATGATCGGTCCGATGCCCGGCAGGATAACGATGTCGTCGCGCGAACGGCCGAAGGCGACCGCGCGGTCTTTTGACGTCCCTGTAGAAAGCCTTTGCCTCCTGCAGATTCTCCTGCCCGGTAAAGACGGCGTCGGCTTCCTTGGCCGCCAGGTTTTTGCCGCTCTCCGAAGAGCCCGCCTGGAAGATGACCGGCTGGCCTTGCTTCGAGCGAGCGACGTTCAGCGGCCCTTCCACGGAAAAGTACTTGCCCTTATGGTTCAACCTGTGCAGCTTGGAAGGATCGAAAAACACGCCGGACGCCTTGTCGCGCACGAAAGCGTCGTCTTCCCAAGAATCCCAGAGTCCTTTCGTCACGGCCAGATACTCCTCCGCGATCTGGTAGCGCTCGTCATGCGTCGGATGCTCCGTCTTCCCGTAGTTGCGTGCGGAGCCTTCGAGCGGAGAGGTCACGACGTTCCAGCCTGCGCGGCCGCCGCTGATCTGGTCGAGCGATCCGAACTGGCGCGCCACCGTGAACGGCTCGCTATAGGAGGAGGACAGCGTGCCGACGAGCCCGATCTTCTTCGTGACGGCCGCGAGCGCGGATAAAATCGTAATCGGCTCGAAGCGGTTCAGGAAGTGGGGGATGGACTTTTCGTTGATATAAAGGCCGTCCGCGATAAAGACGAGGTCGAACAGGCCTTCTTCCGCCTTCTGGGCGGCCTGCACGTAGAAGGGAAGGCTGACGCTCGCGTCGGACGGGATCTCCGGATGTCTCCATGCCGAGATGTTGCCGCCTACGCCGTGGATGATGGCGCCGAATTTCAGCTTTTTGCGTGCGCTCATAGTATTGCCTCCTTAAGTATAGGTTGTTTAATTTAAATTTTCAGCAACGCGGCGTCGTTCAGATGGAGCCGATAGCTTTTGACGAGGATGTCGCCGTTATAAATGTCTTTGTCGAAGGCGCGTTCGAAACCGAGGCGTTCGTAAAGGCGGACGGCGGAAGCCATGATGTCGGAGGTGTGAAGGTGCAGCGTATCGCCGCCGTGCGCCTTGGCGCGAATCGCGGATTCGCGGAGCAGCGCGGTGGCGACGCCTTGGCCGCGGGCTTCGGGACTCACGGCGATCAGGCGGATGATCGGAGAATCGATGCCCAGATCGCGGCCGTAGGCGACGATCGAGGAGTCGAACAACACCGCGCTGCCGACGATTTTGCCCTCCCGCTCGGCCACCAGGCGGGCGAACGGTCCCGGCGCGTCGACCGAAGCGGCGATATTGTTTTTGTATTCGATCCAGCGTTCCTCGGGCATGGTGCCTTCGTATTGGCCGTACGCCGCGAGCAGCACCTCCCGGATCGCTTCGCGGTCGCGGTCCTCGGCGTCGCGGACGTGAATGAGCGGTTGCGGCATGATTAAGCCCCCTCTCGCGCGGTTGCCGACGTCTCCGGCCCGCTCGCGGCGGCCTCGGCGGCCTTGATCCTGTCGATCTGGCCGAGATGATGCTTCGCATGCGCCGCGAAGCCTCGAACGACGTCGGCGAGCGTCACCCGGTCGCCTTTGGCGTTGATGGCCTCCTTCTCCCAATCCGCGGGGGACAGACGATGCAGCAGGCGCGCGTTGTATGCGACCAGCGACCGGAAGCCTTCGAGCACATCGGATACTTCCGCCTCGTTGCCGTACTGGCCTTCGACCCAAGGGTCTTGGCTGAATGCGGGCAGGCGGACCCGAGAGCCGGACAAGATCTCTCGGATGCGGAAGGACACGACGATCAGATGGTCGGCCAGATGGACGAGCACTTCGGTCGCGCTCCATTTGCCGGGGCCCGGCTTCCAAGTCAGGGCGGATACGTCCAGTCCGCGGACGGCGTCCGTCAGCCAATCGTAAGTATTCGAAAACGCGTCGATATCGGCGTTATGGTTGCTCATGCGTAAACGACCTCCTTATGGGGTTGAAGCTGCGGTTGCCGACGAGAAGCGGGAAAGCGAGAACGGCAGAAGGTCTTGCGGGGGGAATGCCGGATTCGGTCCACTCGGCCAGGGCCTCGCCGATCGCGCTCGCGAACTTGAAGCCGTGGCCCGAGAAGCCGCCGGCGAGCAATACGCCTGGAAACTCCGGATGGGCGTCGACGATGAATTGATCGTCCGGGGACAGCTCGTATTTGCATGCCGCGCCATGGATCAGGCGGCCTTCGGCGCCGGGGAGGAATTCGCGGAGCGCCGCCCGCAGGTCGGCTTCATCCTCGGGATACGCGCCGAACGGTTCGAAGCGTTCGCCGGGCTGCCAGGGGCGACCGCCGTCGTGGCGGCCGATCTTGACGCCGGCGCCGCCGATGCTCGGGAAGCCGTAGTAGCCGCCCGAAGGTCCGCCGAACGTGAAGCCGGGCATAGCGCCCGCGCGGAAGAGACGCTCGTCGGCCTCGAACCAGCCGACGACCTTGCGCAGAGCCCGAACCGGCAGCTTCACGCTCGGTTCCAGCGATTTGAACCAAGCGCCGGCGCTGACGACGATCTTGCCGGCCGCGAATTCGCCGCGGCTCGTTTTCACCGTAAGGCCGCGCTTCGCCTCGATGCCGAGGACGGCCGTATCCGTCAGCAGCTCCGCGCCTGCGGCCAGCGCCACGCGCCGGTAAGCGGCGACACAGCGCTCGCTGTATAGATAACCGGCATCCGGCTCATACAGACCGCGGTAGTGCGCGGGCACGGTCCATCCCGGCCACCGGGCCTCGATCTCCGCAGCGTCCAGCGATTCGTACCGAACGCCCTCGAGATCGGCGTCGGCGAACCTCCCCCTCGAACGCATAGGCGTTCGGATCGCTTACGTTCAGCACCCCGGACCGCTCAAGCAGCCGTTCGCCCGTCCGGTCCTCCAACTCCCGCCAGAGGGCATCGGACCGAAGCGCAAGCCTGACATAATGCGGGCCTCCGGGGTATACGTGACGGATCAGCCGGGGTTCGCCATGATGACTACCGCCCGTGTGTGGCGGATCGAACGCGTCGATGAGGAGCGTCTTCTGCCCGCGTGCGGCCAGATGGTAGCCGGCGCTCATCCCCATCGAACCGGCGCCGACGACGACGACGTCATATGCGTCCGGGCCGCTCATGCCTGCGCTCCGGCTTCGGCGCGCGCCGCAACCGGCTCGGAGCCCGTCGTCTCTTCGGCGACAATTCGGCCAGCGATTCGACGGCCACGGATGCCAGATAGGCTGCGGCAAGCGGGAGCGCGGATTCGTCGACGTCGAAGGCGGGATGATGCCACTCGCGCGGACCGTTCGTTCCGAGGAAGACGAAGGCGCCGGGCGCTTCCTTCAGGTAAAGAGCGAAGTCCTCGCCTGCCGGCGAAGGCTTCGGCTCCACGACCGCGAGTCCCGCCAGCTCTGCGGCCTTAGCTGCCGTTCGGGCCCATCGCGCGTCGTTGACGACCGGCGGCGGACCGCCGGTCCAGCGCGTGCGCGCCGTCGTGCCGAAGGCCGCCGCCACGCCGTCCACCACCTGCTCGAAGCGGCGGCGCACCTCGGCGCGTACGCCTTCGTCGAAGGTGCGGATCGTCCCGTCGAAGATCGCCTTTTCCGGAATGACGTTCCAGGACGTGCCCGCGCTAAGCCGGGTGACGCTGACGACCGCGCTGTCGAGCGAGCTGACGTTGCGGCTGACGATGCTCTGCAGCGCCGTCAGCATGTGCGCCGCCGTAATCAGCGGATCGCGCCCGGCCTCCGGCACCGCGGCATGCGTCCCCTTCCCGTCGACCTCGACCGCGAAGCCGTCCGCCGCGGCCATGATCGGACCGGACCGGATGCCGATCGTGCCGACCGGCAGGTCCGGCTTGTTGTGCAGGCCGAACACCGCGGCGACGTCCTTCAGCGCGCCGCTCTCGATGACCTGCGCGGCACCCTTCGCCTTTTCCTCCGCCGGCTGGAACAGCAGCCGCACCTTGCCCGGCAGCTCCGCTTCCCGGCGCTTCAGCAGCACGGCCGCGCCGATCAGCGCCGCCGTATGAAAATCGTGGCCGCACGCATGCATCGCGCCCGGGCGGCGCGAGGCGAACGGGAGTCCCGTCTCCTCCTGGATCGGCAGCGCGTCGATGTCCGCGCGCAGCGCGACGATCGGGCCTTCCCGCAAGCCGCCGATCTCGGCGACGAGACCGGTCTTCAGCGGATAGTCCGCGATCCCAATGCCCTCCTTTTCGAGCCATCCGCGGATCGCCGCGGTCGTCTCGAACTCTTCGCCGGACAGCTCCGGATTGGCGTGCAGCTCGCGCCGGATATCGATCAGCCGCCGTGCCAGCGACTCCTCTGCCTTTAGACTCATCCCATGTCCCTCCTTCGCTCCTGCGGTCTTGCAATCGTGCGAGGCGTCGCCGCCCTTTCCTCCCGCGGTCACTCGACGCCGACCGGCAGCTCCTCGAACGCTTCCTTGATCAAACGGATGGAGCGCTCGCGCTTCTCGAAATCCGCCAAAATCGTCGTAAACAGCAGCTCGCTCACGCCGTACGTATCGGCCAGCTCCAGCAGGCGCTCGCGCACCTGCTCCTTGGTGCCGCGGGTGATGTCCGCGTCGCGCACCTCCGCCGTAAACGTCTCGCCGGCCTGCCGGGCGAACTCCTCGGCCTGCTCGAGCGTGCCGACGTTAACGGTTTTGCCGCTTGCCAGCGTGACGCGCACGTTTTTGAATTCGCCCGCCAGCTCGGCGGCTTCCTCCTCGGTATCCGAGGCGATGACCGACAAGGCGAGGATCGCCCTGGGCTGGCGGCCAGTGCCATAGTCGAAGTTCGTACGGTACGTCTCGAAAGCGCGCACGGCCGTATCCGGATCGTTGTTGATAAACAGCGCGAACGCGTACGGATACCCGCGCTTCGCCGCCAGTTCGGCGCTCGACACGCTCGTGCCGAGCAGATGGATCGCTGCCGGGGCGACCGGCAGCGGGTTCGCCTGGACGCCGGCGAGCGGATGCGCTTCTCCCGCTGGACCGCTCAAGTACTGCTCCAGCTCGCCGAGCTTGCTCTCCAGATCCGCGGACTGGCCGGCTTCGCCTTGCAGCGCGCGCGTCGAACGCGGGAGACCGCCCGGCGCGCGCCCGATGCCGAGCTCCACCCTGCCCGGGGACAGCGTCGCGAGCACGTTGAAGTTCTCGGCGACCTTGTACGGGCTGTAATGCTGCAGCATGACGCCGCCGGAACCGACGCGGATGCGCGCCGTGCGGGCGAGCAAATGGGAGATCAGCACTTCCGGCGACGAACCGGCAACCGTAGGCGAATCGTGGTGCTCGGCGACCCAGTACCGGTCGTAGCCGAGCTCCTCGGCGAGCTGCGCCAGCCGGATCGTGCCCTGCAGCGCCTCGGCTGGCGTGCGCCCGGGGAAAACAATGCTTTGGTCCAAGATGCCAAGGGATAAGGCCATAGGTCCCAGCTCCGTTCGAATTAGATGTTATAGACGGCCTCGGGCGTCATGCGGCGCAAAAACTGTCTCGTGCGCTCCTCCCGCGGCGATCGGAAAAATTCGGACGCCGCGCCTTCCTCGATGACGGCGCCGTCGTCCATGAACACGATGCGGCTCGCCACCTCCTGCGCGAACGCCATCTCGTGCGTGACGATAATCATCGTAATGCCCTCGCGGGCGATCTTGCGGATGACGGCGAGCACCTCGCCGACCAGCTCGGGATCGAGCGCCGACGTCGGCTCGTCAAACAGGATGACGTCCGGGTTGAGCGCCAGCGCCCTGGCGATGCCGACCCGCTGCTGCTGGCCGCCGGACAGCTGGCTCGGATAAGCGTCCAACTTGGCGCCGAGGCCTACCTTTTCGAGCAGCTCGACGCTCCGCTGCCTGGCCTCCTCCTTCGGCACGTTTTGCACGACGACGAGCCCTTCCATGACGTTCTGCAGCGCCGTCTTGTGGCGGAACAGATGATATTGCTGAAACACCATGGCGGAACGTCCGCGAAGGCGATGAATTTCCTTTTTGGACGGGTGGCCGCAATCGACCGCGACGTCGCCGATTCGAATGCGCCCGCTGCCCGGACGCTCCAGATAGTTAATGCAGCGCAGCAGCGTCGTCTTGCCCGAGCCGCTCGGTCCCAGGATGGCGACGACCTCGCCCTTTTCGACCTCGAGGTCGATGCCCTTCAGCACTTCGTGACGGCCGAACGACTTGCGAATCTCCTTCAAGGCAATCATGCGACCCCTCCTCTGTCATAGCGGGCGACCCGCTTCTCGAGCAGCGCCGTCAACCGTTCGATGACGATCGTAAGTCCCCAGAAGATCAGCGCGGCCGCGATGTACGATTCGAAAAACTTCCAGTTGGTCGACGCAACGATCTGCGCCTTGGCGTTGATCTCGACGACCGACGCGGTGAAGGCGAGCGTGGAGCCGTGCAGCATCCCGATCAATGAATTGGACAGATTGGGCAGCGCGGACGCGAACGCCTGCGGGAACACGATCCGGCGAAGCGCCTGCCAGGTCGTCATGCCGACCGCGTAAGCGGCTTCGATCTGACCGCGGTTCACGGCCAGCAGGCCCGACCGTACGACTTCCGACATATATGCGCCGGCCGTAAGCGAGAACGCGACGTACGCGAAGCCGATCATCGGGACTTGAACGGAGCTGAAGGAGAGCCCGAGCGCGCCGGACAGCGCGTCGATGGCGATCGGCAGGCCGAACATGACCATGAGCAGGTGGGTCAGCATCGGCGTGCCGCGAATGAACGTAACATAGGCGGACGAGATCTCCCGAAGGACGGGTACCCGGTAAATGCGGGCCAGCGCGGTGACGATGCCGATGACGAAGCCGCATCCGACCGATACGGCGGTAATCTCGAGCGTCGTCGGGATCGCGGCCAGCAGCTTGATGAAGGCTTCCCAGATGAATGCCGGATCGAGCTTCATCGCAGCGCCCCCTCTTCGGTCAGATTGAGCCTGCCGTTCGCATCGCCGTCTTTGATGCGGCGGCGGCGCACCCTGGATGTAGCGGCGCCGTCCGTCGCCTCATGGCGGAGCAGCCGCCGCTCCAGCCGGAAGAGCAGCTTTTCGAGAACGAAGCTCAGGATGAAGTACAGCAGCGCAAGCGCCAGATACGATTCGAAAAAACGCTGGGATATCGTCGGCAGCGTTTGCGCCTTGCCCGTCAGCTCCATGATGCCGAGCGAAAACGCCAGCGACGTGTCCTTCAGGTTGGCGATGACCAGATTGCCGAGCACGGGCATCGCCACGGCGATCGCCTGCGGCAGGACGACGCGGCGGAATGCCTGGAAGCCCGTCATGCCGATCGCGTAGCCCGCCTCGACCTGACCGCGGTCCACGGCGCCTACGGCCGCGCGGATCGCCTCCGAGATGAAGGCGCCGCTATGCAGGGCGTAAGCCGTAACGACGAAAACAAGCACAGGCGTCCGCGAGACGTCCACTTGGACCAGCTTCAGCAGTTCGGGCAGGCCGTAATAGATCAGAAAGAGCTGGATAAGCAGCGGCGTGCCCCTGAAAAAAGACACGTACACCTGGGACAGCCGCTGCAGCACGGGGATCCGGTAAAGACGGGGAAGGGCGACGAGCATGCCGACCGCCGAACCGATCAAGAGCGAAAGAACCACGATCTTCAGCGTGATCCCCACGGAAGGCAGCAGCCGGACAAAATACTCGAATACGTAGGAGACATCAACGGATGTACCCATCGGCGTTCACCCTTTCAGAAGCTATTTGGAGAGGTTGGCCGTGAAGTCCTGACCCAGCCATTCTTTGCTGAGACTGCCGAGCGTGCCGTCGGCCTTGAGTTCCTTGATGGCGCCGTCGATGTCGTCGGCAAGCTGCTGCGATTCCGGTTCGTTCTTGCGGAAGACGAACAGGATATCGGCTTCGCTGAGGTCGTCCCCGACCGTCTTCAGCTTGCTCTCGGGATCGATGAGGGAGAGCGTGAAGTCGGCGCCGATGATCGCGTCCACGCGGCCCGTCGCGACTTGGTTGACGGTATCGTTCGCCGCGCCGCTCTGATAGACGATATTGATCTTCTTGTCGTGATCCTTGTTGTAGTTCTCGAGAATTTGCGCTTCGGCGCTCGTCGCGCCCGTAAGCACCTTCTTGCCGACGAGATCGTCGAGGGATTTGATCGTATCGTTGTCCTTGGCCACGATGATCTTGTTGCGCCAATGCGCGTACGCCTCTTTGTTGAACAGGTATTTTTGTTCGCGCTCCGGATTTTTTTTCCATTTCGTGAGCGACGAAGTCGATTTTTTTCGTTTCCAGGCTCAGCAGCAGGTTGCTGAAATCCATCGTCTTAAGCTCGAATTCATAGCCGGGCAGACGCTCGTCGATCTTCTTCACGAGCTCGACGTCGAAGCCCGTCAGCTTCCCTTTGTCGTCCAGGAACGCGACCTTCGGGAACTGCGTGCCCGTGCCGACGACGATCTTCTTGACTTCGCCGTCCGGGGCCGTACTGGCCGATGCCGATGCGGAGGCCGGTGCCGACGCAGACGCCGTTGCCTTAGCGGTTGCCGATGCGCCATTCGTTGCGGCCGCCGCGCCATTGTCGTTTTTGTTGCCGCAACCCGCGGTCACCGCTACCGTTGCCGTTAATACCAAGCTTGCCGCGCCCGTCAATAATCTGTTTTTCATATTGATCCTCCACCCTTTTCTCGTGTTCTTCTGCATGTCACGACGATCTCCGGATGTCGGGTCGATTCGTCCGTTAATTGATAGTTTATAATTCTTACCCGTTTAGTAAGGATTATATGTTCAATAATCTACACGCTTGCTTGAAGCGCGTCAATACGGTTTTTAATAGATAAGTTCTATATGCGAATCACACTATCCGATAAGCGGGGTCCGCGCCCGACAGCGCCTGGCCCGCGATCTCCTTCAGCGAGCGCGCGAACGCCTCGTTTTCCCCTTGTCCGTTGATGAGACTGGTCATCAGGCCGATGCCCGCCGTCTCCGGGAAGCCGATCGGCACGAGCGTCCCTTCGCGCTCTTCGCGGCGGACGCTCATACCCGGCAGAAAGCAGATGCCTTCCTGTTGAAGCAGCAGACGCTTGGCGGTCTCGGCGTTGTCCGTCTGCAAGATGAGATTCGGCAGCAGCCCCTGGCTCTCGAACACCCGGTGAATGCGAAGCCAATCGAGCGCGCCGCATTCGAAAAAGAGGAGCGGCTCAAGGGACAAGTCCTCGATGCGCGGCTGCGGATTGGACGCCAGGGCATGCTCGCGATGGACGTACAGCCGGATCGGATCCTCGTACAGGACCGCGGAATTCAGGCCGGGATGATTGAATTTGCGGACGAAGCCGATGTCCAGCTCCTTGGCCAGCACGCGGGCGCCGATCTCCTCGGACGTCGCCGTCGTGAGCTTCAGCCGCAGCGCGGGGTGCCGTCTCCTGAAAGCGGGGAGGATGAGCGGCAGCAAATATTGGGCGGCGGAGACGGTACAGCCGATCCGCACCTCTTCTTTGGCGGCTTGCGTCTGCCTGACCTGCTGCTTCCCCTTGCGGTACGTATCGAGCAGCTGTTCCGCGTACGGCCTGAACAGCTTGCCTTTGTTCGTCAGCAGCACCTGCTTGCCGACGCGGTCGAACAGCTGGCAATCGAGCTCGCGCTCGAGCGATTGGATCCGCGCCGTTACGGAAGGCTGCGACAGAAAAAGCGCTTCCGCCGCTTTGTTGAAACTGCCGTAGTGAAGGACATGCACGAAGGCTTCGATATTTTCGATATTCAATGAATTTCCCTCCTTATTAATCCGTGTTTGGAGGTAATATTAGTTTGAATTACTGCGAGTTGTCAAGCTTATTCATTCGATCAACTTTACCCGAGACTCTGGCTCTACACCAAGAAAAACGACTGCGAGAGCGATGGGTTGATGCCTGAGCAAGTAAAATGATTCGTCGTACGGGCTGCTTGTCTCCCCCCGGGATTTTTAGCCGTTTGACAACAACTGCCGCGCAAAAAGAAGAAGCGGTCCTTTTCCCGGTTAACGAGAAGGGCCGCTTCATTTATGAAGACGCATGCCGATAAAAAAATCACACGCGAATCGCCTGGACCTGCGCGACCAGGCAGAGCTCCGCCGCCTTGAAAGCATGCGCCTGCGTCATTGCCCGCTCGGTACGATGGATGCAATCCAGGATCAGCTCGCCGAAAAACGGAAAGCCGACCTTGCCCCCCACCGCTTCGTGATATTCGCCATCCCGGTTGACGAGATACACATGATCGCTTGACCGGTCGCGCGCGATATCGACGTATTTGCGCAGCTCGATGTAGCCTTCGGTGCCGAGAATCGTCGTTCGGCCGTCCCCCCCAAGTGCCGAGACCGTCCGGCGTCAGCCAGTCGACGCGGAAGTACTGCGTGGCCCCGTTGTCGCCGACGAGCGTCGCGTCGCCAAAGTCCTCCAGCTCCGGATATGCCGGATTCGCGTAATTCGACACCTTGCTGTGCAGCACCTTCGCATCCGCGCAGCCGGCGTAATAAAGAAATTGCTCGATCTGATGGCTGCCGATGTCGCACAGGATGCCGCCGTACTTTTCCTTTTGGAAAAACCATTCCGGCCTCGTAGGCGCGTTCAGCCGATGCGGACCGAGCCCGATCACTTGAAGCACCTTTCCGATCGCGCCGTCCCGCACGAGCTGTCCTGCATAGACGCCCGCTTCCGAGTGTATCCGTTCGCTGTAATAGACCATGTACTTGCGGCCGGTCTCCGCCGCCTTCTGCCGAGCGGACGCAAGCTGCGCCAGCGTGGTGAACGGCGTCTTGTCCGTAAAGTAGTCCTTGCCGGCGTCCATGACGCGCAAGCCCAGCGCGCACCGCTCGGAAGGCACCGCCGCCGCCGCGACGAGCCGGATCTCCGGATCGTCCAAAATCTCGGATTCGCTCTCCGCGATTCTCACGCCCGGGAACGCCTTCGCCAAGCCCTCGGCCTTCTGCCGGTCGCGGTCGTACACCCACTTCAGCGTCGCGCCGGCCTCCGTCAATCCGTTCGCCATGCCGTAAATATGGCCATGTTCGAGCGACATCGCCGCGAACGCGAACTCGCCCGGCGAGACGACGGGACTCGGTTTTCCCCTTCGGCGCATAGTTCATGCCGTCGCTTTTTTTGCGCTTCGCTCACGATCCGTAGCTCCCTTCCGTACTGAAGACTGCGCCGCTCCCCGTCTTATGTCGCGATGCGGCTGCGCGCTTGTTCAGCTCCGCGAGGAACAGGTCCTCGTTAGGCGGCATATCGACCGTGCGCTCGAGCCAGCTGGACAGATGCATCGCGTTGGACAGCTCGAGGCTGCGAATGCCCTCCGCCCCGTCCGCCGTGAGCGGCGTGCCGTTCAGGATGCGTCCCGCGAAGGCGGCGATGACGCCCATATGCTGGGGATTTTCACCTTGCGTCTCAATCTCGCGCACCGTCGACGACGGCCGCTCGAAGCCGCCGACCGTCTTGTCGAAGCAGAACTCGCGCTCATTGCGGTCGAGCTTATACAGCGTAAGCTTGTCGTGCTCGCAGACGAGCTTGCCCCACTCGAGCGTGATCTCGAGCCGGTTCGTGCCCGGGCAATCCGCCGTGCTCGTCACGAATACGCCGGTCGCGCCGTTCTCGAACTCGAGGTACGCGGTCACGTCGTCCTCGACCTCGATATCGTGCCATTTGCCGTTGTGGCAAAAAGCGCGCACGCGGCTCGGCATGCCGCATATCCACTGAAGCAGGTCCAGGTTGTGCGGACACTGGTTCAGCAGCCCCCCGCCCCCTTCGCCCGCCCAGGTCGCCCGCCAGCTTCCCGAATCGTAATAGACCTGCGTCCGGTACCAGTCCGTAATAATCCAATTGACGCGCTTGATCGCGCCGAGTTCGCCCCCGTTCACGAGCTCGTGCATTTTGCGATAGACCGGGTTTGTCCGCTGGTTGAACATCATCGCGAACACGACGCCGCTCGATGCGGCCCGTTCGTTCATCTCCCGCACCTGCTTGGCGTATACGCCCGCCGGCTTCTCGCACAGCACGTGAAGGCCGCGGTCGAACGCCTTGATCGCGAGCGCCGGATGCTCGTAGTGCGGCGTCGCGATCAAAACCGCGTCGCAAAGCCCGCTCTCCATGAGCGCCTCCGGCGAATCGAACAGCGCGGTCCGCGCAGGCAAGTACGCTTTCGCCTGCTCGAGCCGAACCGGTTCGCGCTCGGCCACCGCCGCCAGCAACACTTCGGGAACGGCGCCCGCCGCTATATTTTTCGCATGCGAGGATCCCATGTTCCCCATGCCGATGATGCCAAGCTTCAGCTGCTTCATTATGAACGCTCCTCTATTCGGTATGGACTGTCAGCGATATCCGAGTGCCGCGAGATTGCGATAGCTGGTCTCCAGGCAGTCGAACGGACTGCCCTCGCACGTATCCTGCTCGACCAGCAGATATTCGGTCGTGCCCGCCTTCCCGATCGCTTCGAGGATCGCGGGAAAGTTCATGTTGCCCGCCATGACGGGCGCCATGACCTGCTCCATGCCCCGGACGTCCATGTCCTTGAGATGGACGCAATGGATGCGGTCGGCGAGCTTCGCGATCCACTCGCAGACGTCCGCGCCGGCGGCTTGTACCCAGTACGTGTCGAGCGTGATGCCCATCTCTTGCGGCGAAAAGTCTTCGATCAGCCGCTCGATCAGCCGTTTGCCTCCGATTTTCTGCCATTCGAAGTTATGGTTGTGATACATGAACAGCTTGCCGGCATCGGCGATCGCGGCCGCGGCCTTGCGGAAGTCCCGGGCGAAGTATTCGTACCATTCCGCCGTACGGTACTTTTCGGCAAGCGCGCCGAGACCGATATATTTGCAACCTAGAATATCGTGCTCCCGGATGAGCGCCTCGGTATCGTTCAAAATACGGTCAGCGCTTACATGTGTCAGCGCGATCGTCAGGCCCAGCTCGTCGCACACGCGCCTCAGCATCTCCGGAGAGATGCTGCCCATCGCCGACACCTGGATCGACGTATACCCGATTTTTGCAATCCGCTCAAGCGATCTGCGAATGTCCGTCTCCGTCTGGAGATAGGATCTGACGGTGTACAGCTGCGCGCCCAATTTCATCGGTTTAGACTTCCTCCTCGTCAATCGTGCCGGATTTGTGATACCTTTAAGTATAGTGATCCGCTAGCCCGTATCCATTGTGAAAAGCACGACTGACATTGCGAATATAGCGGTATTGGAATCGCGTTCAACAAGGACGGGGTGAAATCGTGGGAAACATTTCGCAGCTGCATACCGAATCCGTCTATTTTCACCATGGCCTGGACTGCCGCAGAACCGATGCTTACGCGCTGCACTGCCACCCCTTTTACGAGCTCTTCTACTTCGTCGAAGGCGAAGCGAGCTATCTCGTCGAAGGCGTCGATTACGTACCGCAGCCGCACAGCCTGCTGCTCATTTCTCCGAACGTGTTTCACGGCGTGAAGGTCGAGAGCGACCGGCCCTACGAGCGTTTCGCGGTCCACTTCGACCCCGCCATCCTGCCTGCAGAAGAGCGTGCCCTGCTGTTGTCGCCGTTCCACGACGCCGATGGGCCGGACGACATCTATTTTACCGATGCCGACCGATTTGGCATGCGTGATTATTTCGAGCAGCTCATGTCTTGTACGGGGATGAGCGACGACATCCGGGACCTGTCGCTGCGCATCCGGCTCGCCGCGCTGCTGTCTCAGCTTCTCCATATGAGGCGGACGGTCCATCGCGCCGAAGGCGAGGAGCGTCCGAGGCAGACCGTCGAGCGGATCATCGGCTACCTGAACGCCCATATCGCCGAGGACGTCTCCCTGGATGAGCTGTCCGCCCGCTTCTTCGTGAGCAAGCATCATTTGAACAAAATATTCCGCAAGGCGACCGGCACGACCGTCGGCAATTACGTCATTCATAAACGCGTCGCGCTCGCAAGGCAGCTCATGATGCAGGGCGAGACCGCGAGTGCCGCGTCCCTGAACGCAGGCTTCGGCCACTATTCCTCTTTCTTTCGCGCCTACCGCAATATTTTCGGGCACGCGCCCACCGAACGCGTTTCGATGCAGATGGGCGGCGACGAGCAAGCCGCTGGTTCTGCCTCGGGCGACTTGGCGGGCGACATGGCGAATACGCGTATTTAAACGGTATCCCTTTCGGTCAGGAACCGGATTCAGCCCGTGCGAATGCGCGTCCCAACGACGTGCATTCTAGGTTAATCGAAGGCGCTCCTGCGCGAAGGGGATACCATTAAAACGACTGCGGAATGCCCGTTGCCTGTTGGAAGGGGATATCGTTCAAAATGGCGATAATGGCGATGTTCTGCCTGCAACGCTTGTCGCGGAAGTCGGCTTCGCGCAAGCAAAAGCGGACCCGCCACTTCATGCATTTCATGCATCGCATGCGGGTCCGCTTTTACTTGTTAAGCTGCGCTGCAGGTACGGATCGCTTCGACGAATCTCCGCATGATCTCGTTAAGCCAGGTGATGGCTTCTCCGACGACGGCCGAATTGGCGCCGAGCTCGAGGCAGCTTTTGATTCGGATAATCGAGCCAATGCAACGCGATGGAATGATAAAAAAAGCCGCCGGGAACGGTGTCCCAAGCGGCAGTGCAAGCGTTATTCGCACGGCGATCTGCCTTTGCCTATGCTTCTTCGGATCGGCGCGGCCACTCGCCGACGAACTCTTGAACTTCGTAGTCGTAATAACGACCGAGCGTCTCGTCGCGGTCGTCAAGGAACAGCTGGTCGGCCAGCGCGGAGACGAGTCTCGGAATGCCGTACTTCATGCCGGACAGCGCCGACGCGGAGATGCCGCAGCTGACCAGAGCGGAATAGTTATAGGCAAAAAGCCCGTGCAGCAGCGCCTTGCCCGCTTCGTCGCGGCTTGTGAATGCGAAGCCCGGCGTCAGGTAGGGGTGCGCGTCCAGCAGCGGGCTCGCAAGCTCGGCAGGCGCGGCGTACCTGTCGCCCCAGCGGGCGATATGCCGCTCGACGCGCGCGAGCTCGGGGCGCAGCGCTGGATCGGTGAGCAGGCCGGTGCTGACGATGAGGAAGTCGAAGCGATGCTCGCCCTGCGGCGTCGTCACGACCGCGCCGTCCCCTTCGGGCCGCACCGCGAGCCATGGCGCGCCGAGATGAAGCGCAAAGCCCGGCCAGGCGCTCGCGCGCTCGAACGTGTCGTTGGTCGGCGGCTGGTTAAACTTGAAAAAGTGCGATATGACCGCGTACTTGTCCGCGTCCGGCAGCGCCGGGAAGCGCTCGATCATGCCCGAGCCCTCCATTTGGCGGATCGGGTTGACGCGCGGCAGCGCCTGGCGCCGCACGAACACATGCGCTTCGGCGACGCCCGCGCCTAGCGCGAAGTTGGCGTTGTCGAAGGCGGATGCGCCGCCGCCGAGCACGGCGACCTTTTTGCCGCGCAGCGCCGCGAAGTCGATCGGCTGGGACGTATGCGCGTAGAGATGCGGCGGCAGGCTGTCCGCGATCATCGGCGGCACATGCCATTCGCCGCCGCCCTGGATGCCCGTGGCAAGTACGACCTTGCGGGCGAGCACCGCGGGCGAAGGCGCGCCGGCACCCTCGAGATGCAGCCGGTGGAGGCCTTCTCCGGCTGGTTCCACCAGCTTCAGCTTCGTCTCGTTGACGACGGGCAGGCTAAGCGCTTGGCGATACCAGCGCAGGTAGTTCATCCAATCGCCGCGCGGAATTTTGTCGATCGCCTCCCAGCCCTCGGGACCGAACTGCGCTTCCCACCAGGAACGAAAAGTGAGCGACGGGATGCCAAGATCGATCGAGGTCAAGTGCTTGGGCGTTCGAAGCGTCGTCATGCGGGCGTACGTTTCCCATGGGCCTTCCGCGCCTTCGGGATTCTCGTCGACGATCAGAATATTATAGATCCGCTCGCGCATGAGGCCGAAGGCGATCCCCAGTCCGCTCTGCCCGCCGCCGACGATGACCGCGTCATAGACATGTCCTTCCGGATGGAGAGTCGGGCGAACCCAGGTCGCCCCGCCGAACGCCAGGTAGGCAAGGTCGGATTTCACGCGCTCGTTCAACGCTTCCAGGCTCATCGGGATCTTTCCCTTCCGAGGCGAACGAATAGATCCGGATCGCCAATGAATTCCGTATTGCAAACATCATCTGTTAGCTTATTCCTATCTTATCGCCTGCCGTTTGTTATGGACAGTGCGGCGCATGCAAGATTGTGCGGATCGCTAAATTTCGATCGACGCCTTGTACGCGATCACGAGCGTTGCGCCGGTCAAGCCGCGAAGCTGACTGCAGGGCTAAAGAAGTGGCCTCCGCCCTGTGCGGAGGCCACCGAAGATGATAGACCATGATTTCTCTAAGCGCTTCTCGCGTTTTCTGCTTCCAAGCTTGGTACTCCCTCCGCTCTAGGTTCGTTTTTGCGGTTCCAGCGACAAGCGAACGGAACAGCGTCGCGTCACTTCAACGCGCCTGCGTCCGCAAAGTCCATGAACCGCTCCCAATCGTATGCCGTCAGGTCGTGGCCGCCGCTGCGCAGATGATAGCCCATCCGCTCCCCGAACAGCGGCGACTCCGGCGCCGGGAACGGCGCTCCCGCCAATCCCTTGTAGCCGTGCAGCCGGTACACCGGTGCGGCTTCGGCGAGCGCCGCGAACTCCGAAGCCGGATCCGCCCACTCGTCCTGGACGGCGCTCGCTACGTACACGGATCGAGGGGCCAAGGCCGCGATCAGCATATGCTGGTCGACGGGAAGCGCCTCTTCCCGGCCGTTGAAGGATTTATAATGGCCGTTGAACCAGTGCGGAAAACGGTCATTGATCGCTTGGATCGTCTCTCCGCGCTTGCCTCTCGACAACGCGGCTCCCGTGCTGCCGGATTCGTTGCTCACGACCAGCGCGAAGCGCTCGTCCAGGGCTCCGGCCCAGAGCGCGGTTTTGCCGCCCCGGGAATGTCCGGCGACGGCGATCCGGCCGGCATCCAGGTCCGGGTCCGTCGCCAAATAATCCATCGCGCGGCGCGCCGCCCATGCCCAGGCCGCGATCGTAGCCCAAGCATCCTTCGGGCGTTCGCCGTCGTATTCGTCGAAGATGCCGTGCACGCCGTTGCGATGGCCTTCGTCGACGTCCGGATCCGCATCCTCGAGGTCGAGCGCGGCCGCCGCGTATCCCCGGGCGACGATCCGCTCAGCGGGCCAGAACATGGAGATGTCGCGCCGCTCCGGATCCATCTCCGTGACTCCCCGATTGTTGAGAAACAAGAAGGCCGGATAAGGCCCTTTTCCCTCGCTCGGGACGAAAAGCAGCAGGCGGACCTTCCCAGTCCCTCCCTGGCCTTCGAAGCGAATCTCGACCTGCTTGCGGACTGCGGCGCCGTTCATCGTGCCCGGCGTAATCACCGTCTCAAAAACCTGGGATGCCGGCCGGCCGACCGGCTCTCTGCCGTATACGTAAGTGCGGAACAGCTCCAAAATTTCGGGTCGCCTCGAGCCGCGCCACTCCTCGACCGTCTTGATCGCGTTTCCGTTTGCTCCCTTGAGAACATCCGGCAGCCTTCGCTCATCCGTCATATCGTCCTTCTCCATCCTCTCCTGAATGTGTAAACCGGTACGAGGAGCCGATAAATGCTTCCGTAATAGAACCAACGATCGTCAATTGCCATTATTTATAATAGCGCTTTCTTAAGGTAAATTAAAACCGCTTCCCCCACAAAAGGGAAGCGGTCTCGACTCGTATTTTATTCGGTCGTCCGGATCAGCACGCGCACGCCGTTCTGCGGCAGGCTCAGCTCGTCGCCAGTCACCGGCTCCCCGGTCTCCGCATCGCGGTAGGCCCGGCCATCCAACTTGACGCGCCGGCTCTCGCCGCTGTAATTTTCTACGAACACATAGTCCGATTCGCCGTCCGTGCGGACATGCGCCGTCACGCCTCGCGGCAGGTCCGCCTCGATGGCCCTCGGCAGCGACAGCGTCCCGGCGAGCTTGGCGTACAGCACATCGAGAAGCGCTGCGTCGGCCCTGGTTGCAAGATAATAAGCGCGGCCCTTGCCAAGCGCGTTCACCGTGAGCGCCGGGCGTCCGGCGTAGAAATCGTCGCGGTACGTCGCCAGCGCCGTCGCGCCCTCCAGATGCACGAGCTCGCACAGCTCGCGCGACTCGTACGTTTCCGCAAGGCCGAGCGCATTGCCCTCCACCGGCACGAGCGCGTTGCGCTCGTCGTCGTACAGCGCGTCGATCTCCTCCGCCCAGATGCCGAGCGTTCTGCGGAGCGGCCCCGGAAACCCGCCGAGATGGCACAGGTCATGTTCGTCGACGACGCCGCTCCAATAGGTGGCGACGAGCGTGCCGCCCGCTTCGACGAAACGCTCCAGGCGCTCGCCGGCGGATGCGCGGCACAGATACATCATCGGGGCTGTGATCAGGTCGTAGCGGGAAAGGTCCCGGTCCTCCTCGGAGCCGATGATATCCACCTGGATACCGAGCGCCCACAGCGCGCGGTAATGCTCCATCAAGGTGTCTTCGTAATGAACGCCCGCATTGCGCGGCCCTTGCGAGTCGTTAACCGCCCACCGGTTGTCCCAGTCGGTCAGAAGGGCGGCGCGAGCTTTCACGCCGGTTCCCGCGACGTCCGCGATCCGCTTCAGCGTCTCGCCTAGCTCCGCCACGTCGGAAAATACGCGCGTATGCTCGTGCCCGGCATGGTCGACGACCGCGCCGTGCAGCTTTTCGCTCGAGCCCCGGCTTTTGCGCCATTGGAAGTACTGCACGGAATCGGAGCCGTGAGCGACGGCCTGAAGGGAAGCCAGCTTGTGCATGCCGGGCTTCTTCAGCTTGCTGATCGGCTGCCAGTTGGTCATGCTCGGCGTGCTCTCCATGAGAAGGAAAGGCTTGTCCTTGAGCGAGCGGTACAAATCGTGATTGTACGCGAACCAAGCCGCGACTTCGATATCGTCCCGCGCGCCGTGCCACTTCGGGTAAGCGTCCCAGGAAACGACGTCGAGGATGTCGGCGAACTTGCGGTAATCGAGCCCCTCGTAGCCTTCCATCAGATTGGTCGTAACGGGCAGGTCCGTATTGTACGGACGCACCGCCGCGATCTCGTGGGCACAAAAGTCGACGGTCCGCGCGGTAACGAAGCGCTTCCAGTCCAGATTTTGACCGTGAACCATATTTTCGCCGCGCGGCGACGGCGACTCGACCTGCGACCAGCTCGTATACGTATGCGCCCAGAAAGTCGTCCACCAGGCGGCGTTCAGCGCGTCCAGCGTGCCGTATTCGGCCCGCAGCCACTCGCGAAACGCTTCCTGGCAATAATCGCAGTGGCAATCGCCGCCGTACTCGTTGGAGATATGCCAGCCGACGACCGCGGGATGCGTGGCGTACCGCTCCGCCAGCTTGCGATTCATGATCGCCGTCTTCTCCCGGTAGACGGGAGAGCTGTAGCAGTGGTTGTGCCGATGTCCGTGCAGGTTCCGCATGCGCTGGGCGGTGACGCGCAGCACCTCCGGATAGCGCTCCGACATCCAAGCCGGCCGGGCGCCGCTCGGCGTCGCTAGCCAGGCATAGATGCCGTTGGCCTCGAACCGCTCCAGCACGCGATCCAGCCAGCCGAATTCGAACCGGCCCTCTTCCGGCTCGATCGCCGCCCAGGCGAAGATGCCGACCGCCATCACATTGCAGCCGGCCAGCTTCATGAGCCGAATGTCCTCCTCAAGCACCTTCGGGTCGTGCTGCCACTGGTCCGGATTGTAATCCGCGCCATGCATGAACCCTTTGATCTTGCCGCTCACCGGCGCATACCGCTTCGCCATCTCGATTCTCTCCTTCGCGCTTGCGCTTTTCTTTTTATTGCTAACGTTTAAAAACTAAACTATAGTCTGATTGTAGACGCACAAAAGGCATAATCGTTAGCAAAATGCACGTTAAAATAAGCACAAAATGAATATGGAGGCGAATCAAGATGCAGCTCCCGTTCCGGTTGTCCTCTTCCGTCCAGCTAGAGCGACTCCCGGCAAGCCTGTACTGCGTAGGCGCGCATGCCCAGCATCCCGTAGCCCGTCCGGCTGGCTTTCCCGTCATGCAGTGCTTTATTGCCTTCGGCGGACGGGGCCGCTTTGAATTTTCCGACGGGAACCGTCTGTCGATCGCGGCCGGCCAGGCGCTGCTGCTCCCCGCGGACGAAGCGCATCGCTACGAGCCTTTTCCGGGACAGCCGTGGCTCCTCGGGTTCGTCGGTTTCGAGGGGCCTTGCGCGGCGGACATCGCCGGGGCTTGCGGACTGCCATTGCGAACGGCGATTTCGCTAAAAGAAACGGCGGCGCCGGCGGCAAGCATCCGGGCGCTCTGGCAGCTCGCGGAGCGCGCCGACCCGGATGCCGCTCGCCTGCTGTCGGCGCGCCTTTACGACCTGCTGCTGCTGCTCGGGTCGCTCGCCGCCGGACCGGCAGCCCCGGCCGCGCCGCCTCGAGCGCGCCAATCCGACGCCGCGCTCGAACGCGCCGTCCATTATCTGCACGAGCACTTTGCCGAGCCGCTCGTCATGTCCAACGTCGCCAGCGCGGTCGGTTATTCGGTCCAGCATTTCCAGCGCCTGTTCCGCGAAGCCTATGGCGAACCGCCGCTTGCTTACCTCCGCCGCATCCGGCTCCATCAGGCCGCGGTATGGCTGGAAGAGGATCCGCGCGCCTCGGTATCGGATACGGCAGGAAGGATCGGCATGGACCCGAACTATTTCATCCGTTCGTTCAAGCAAGTCTACGGCGTTCCGCCCGGCCACTATCGCAAGGTTAAAAGGCCTTAATCTCGCAGGCCGGACTCGGCGCCTCCCGTCAAATACCGTTCCGTATAACCGTTGCGGAATTTGCCGTCCGGATCGAGCCGCGCGACCAGCCGCTCGAAGTCCGGCAGCTTGGCGTAATGCAGGCGCAGCTTGTCCGGCGTCATGGCGAACACCTTGGCCCAGTGCGGGCGGGCCCGGTAAGGTTCAAGCGCCTCCTCGATCAACGGAAGCAGACGGTAGACGGCCTCCTGGTCGGGCTTCCATGTAAAATGGAACCCAACCGAATCCTGGCGATAGCAGGGACTCATCCACAGTTCGTCAGCGGCGACCGTACGGATCTCGGAGACGTACAGCAGCGGGGCGATCCGCAGACGCAGCCGTTCGATCGCGCACAGCGCATCGTAAGCCGCGGCGCGCGGGACGAAGTATTCGCTCTGCAGCTCTTCGCCGGCGCTCGGCGTGAAATCCATGCGGAAATGGGGCAGCCGCTCGTACCATGGCCCGACGATGCCGAGCTGCTCGCTGCATGGATCAGCCGGCAGTCCCGGCACCGGATGCTTGCGTTCGGTCGCGCGGACCGCGCCGAAGAACGCCGCCTCCTCCCGGTCATGCCCCCCGTCCGTTTCCGTTCGTTTGATCCACGCCTGATTAAACGAGGCTTCGCGCCAATCCGTAAACAAGCTGACGCTGTATCCGGCCGAGAAGATCGCGTCGAGCCGATCCGCTAACGCCGCGAGCGGCAATCCTTCGTAGACCGTCTGGCTCATGCGGAAAGCCGGTATGACGTCAAGCGTGATCGCGGTCACGATCCCCAGACACCCGAGTCCGACGGCAGCCCCGGCCAGCGTCCCGTCTCCGTCTTCGCGCGAGATCGCGATTTTCTCCCCGTCCGCCGTCACGATATCCAGCGCGTGCACCGACGTCGCCAGGTTGCCGTTGCGATCGCCGGAGCCGTGCGTCGCGGTCGCGCAGGCGCCTGCCACCGTAATATGCGGCAGCGAAGCCAAGTTGGGCAGCGCATACCCGCGCTCGTCCAGATAAGCGCACAATTCGCCGTACCGGATGCCGCCCTCTACCTTCACTCTGCCGTTCGTTCGGTCCAGTTCGACGACGCGGTTCAGCCGCTCCAGCGAGATCATCGTCCCGTCCGTATCGGCGATTCCGTTGAACGAATGTCGCGAACCTAGCGCCTTCGCGCGGCGGCTGCGCGCCACCCGCTCCTGAATTTCCTCGACGCTTTGCGGAAAAACGGTCTCAGAAGCGCTGTATTCATAATTGCCGGCCCAATTGCGATCGTATGTCGGGTCTTTTACCATCCGTCACTTCCACCCTTCGATAAATGGAATACGTTTTCACTCCTTAACATAACACGATTAAGCGCCGCCCGCTCGGCATGGTTGCCACGCGAAAAAGACGCTTGGCGCGGACAAACCGCGACAAACGTCTTCGGTCAAAAACATCTCAATAGTCGAGAGCCATTCGGCCACCGCTATCGCTTGCGTCGGTTGCGAGCGGCGTTGCGCGCCAGCGGCGCTCTTGCTTTCGGCCGCCGGCTGTAGGCCATGATTTTTCGATACATGCGCTTGTCGGACAGCGCGTTAAAGATGGATCTGTCGGGACGCGAATTCACCTCGATAATCCACGGCTTCAGCGACCGGTCGATGCCGATGTCGACGCCGTACGCGCGAAATTGAGGGAAATAACCGTTCAAATGGCGGCTGACTCGAAGCGCAAGCCCTTGTAGCCGCCCCTTGTACCCTTGGCGTTTGGCCGCCGGGACCGCAGACGAGAGCAAGACGTCGGCCGGCATAGGCTTGCCGCCGTTGTGATAGTTGGTCACGATCTTGTTCGCCATGGCGAGCCGGCCGACGATGCCGGTCGCCTCCCAGGCTCCCTTCGGATTGCGCTGCACCATGATGCGCAGATCGAACGGTCGGCGCTTGTATCGAAGCAGCGGGATCCCCATCTGCACCAGGTATATTCTGTTACTCCTGGCCTTGTTGAAAGCGGCATAAGCTTGTTCCAGCTTCGGATAAGAGCGGCTTCGGGTGCCGTACCTGAGTTGGTACCCGCCCTTGAACCTGGACATTTTGAAAATGCCGTAGCCGCCGGTGCCATGACTCGGTTTGATATCGACGGCCGCATAACGCCCCAACATCCTGCGAACAGCCTTCAAGGAAGCGATCGCGGTCGGAGGCAGATGCCTCGCCGTCGCCCGATCCTTAAGCATCAGCCTATATTTGCCCATCTTGTTGTTCCCGTGCATGATCGTCCCCCGTTTTCCGCATTTGGCCCCGTTTTCTATATATGCGTGGGGGACTCGGGCCTCCTATGCGTTTGTCGGCGTTTATTCATGCGACCGCGATATTTCGCGCATAAAAAAAGGTACGCGTCCATCATCGGACGCGTACCCCCATGCAAGTTCGAATTACCGATGCCTTGTTTAAACCGCCTTACCCATATATTGACCCAAAATATGCGAGATCACGTCGCGCTTTACGGGCTTGCTCACGTAATCGTCCATGCCGGCTGCCAGGCATTTTTCCCGATCGCCCTTCAGCGCGTTCGCGGTCACCGCGACGATCCGCGGACACTTGCCTGGCGCCGACCTCTCTTTGATCGCGCGCGCCGCGTCCAAGCCGTTGATGACGGGCATATGGATATCCATGAAAATAAAGTCGAACGATTCGCGCAGCGCCGCCTCGATGACCTCTTTGCCGTCGTCGGCCACCGTTACGTGATGTCCCATTTTTTCCAGCATTTTTTTCAACACGAGCGTATTAATCGGATTGTCTTCGCCGACCAATATTTTCGCTTGGGCAGTGCCGGCTTCATTCGTCAATGCGGCTTCGGGCGCCAATGGGTCTTCGGTAGACTCGTGCAGTTCGATCGTGAATTGGAAAGCGGAGCCGCTCTTGCCATCGCTCTCCGCGCGAATCCCCCCCGCCCATCAGCTCGACGATGCGCCGGCTGATCGAGAGTCCGAGGCCCGTGCCTTCGTGCTTGCGCACCATGAAGCTGTCGATCTGCGAAAACGGCTCGAAAATCTCCTCCAGGCGGTCCGGCGGGATGCCAATGCCCGTATCCGTCACGGTAAACGCAAGGAGGGGCGTTTTTCCTTTTATTTTTTTGACGGCGATAGACACCTTGCCGCTTGTCGTAAACTTCACCGCATTGCCGAGCAAGTTAAGCAGCACTTGCTTCAATCGATCGGCATCGCCGAAAATATAATCTGGAACGTCGTGATGGATGGCGTACGACAGCTCGAGATTTTTTTCGTCCGCCTTGGCCGAGACGACCGACATGCTGTCCTTGATGCACTTCCTCAAATCGAAGGACGTCTCATGCAGCTCGCTCCTGCCCGCCTCGATCTTCGACAGATCGAGAATATCGTTGATAATGGCAAGCAGCGCCTCACCGCTTTTACGGATAATTTCGGCATAGGCCTTGCTTTCCTCGTCGAGCTCCGAATCGAGCAGCAGGTCGGTCATCCCGATGACCCCGTTCATCGGCGTGCGGATCTCATGGCTCATCATGGCCAGGAATTCGCTTTTCGCTTTGTTGGTGGCCTCCGCCATTTCTTTAGCCAGCACGAGCTGCTTTTGCTCCGATATATCCTTGCAGATCAGATAGAAGCCGATATTGCGGTTGCCGACGAAAATCGGGGCGATGCTCGTTATCACTTCGACGGTCTCGCCTTCCTTGGTGACAAGCGTATCGATACCCTGCTCGACGGTGGCGTCATGCAGCGCGTCCGCCAATATGCGGTCCACGTTCGGCTTGCCGATAATGTTGGCGAGCTCCATTCCGATGAGCTCCTCCGCGATGCCATAGCCCGTGAGCTTTTCGGCTACGGCGTTTCCGTTGATCACGCGCCCCTGAAGGTCAAAGGAGATTACGGCATCGTGATTGTATTTTTTTAGCGACGTGTATCTCTCGACCGATTCCTGCAGTTGGATCTCGGATAACTTCTGCTTCGAGATGTCGATGACCTGCAAAATATAATAAAGCGGCGTACCCTCGTCATTGCGGAACAGACGCACGGACATCAACGTCCAGATCGTCGCGCCGTCTTTTCTGAAAAACCGCTTCTCCATCTGCCACTCGAGCTCGGTCTCCCCCATCGCCTCTTTTAACTCTCCGATGGATTTGATCGGGTCGTCGGGATGCGAGAAGCAACCGAACAGGCGCCCGTCGAATTCTTCCTTGCTATAGCCGAAAATCCGCTCCATCGCGGGATTTACGGTTAAAAAAAGTCCTTTGGGATCGATGAGCGCGACGCCGAAGAACGCGTATTGAAACACTTGACCGTTAAAGGAATTTTGATCCAAGTTAACGCGATGCATGCCTTTACCTCCAAGTTTGTACCATCTGCCGCCAATACTGCATGAAGGCATAGTTTTAGATGCTTATACCCCATTCGAATTCTTTTGAAACATAAAAAACAACAGCGTGCGTTCGGGGAAAACGCACCGGACGCTCGCTGTCGAAAAAACAGGCTATAAAGGCTAGGAAACAGGCTGGCTGACCGCCTTTTGAAACGATTGACCGGGGCTTAAACCGAGCGATTGCGCGGTCGATGCTTGAACGTCGCGGAGGAGCTCCGGATTTTTAAGCAAGGAGGCGCCGTAAGACGGGATCATTTCTTTTAACTTCGGCTCCCAAGCTTGAATTTGCTGCGGGAAGCACTTTTTAATGACGTTCAGCATGACCGAGACGGCGGTCGAGGCGCCCGGGGATGCGCCAAGCAGCGCGGCGACCGAGCCGTCGGCTGCCGTTACGACCTCGGTGCCGAATTGCAGCGTGCCTTTGCCGCCGGCAGCCGTATCCTTGATGACCTGGACGCGCTGGCCGGCTACGACCAAGTCCCAATCTTCGCTTTTCGCGTCCGGCACGAACTCGCGCAGCTCCTCCATACGCTGTTCTTTCGACAGCATGACCTGTTGGATCAGGTACTTGGTGAGCGACATGTTTTTGGCGCCAGCCGCCATCATCGTGACGAGATTGTGCGGCTTGACCGAAGTGATCAGATCGAGCATCGAGCCCGTCTTCAGGAACTTTGGCGAAAATCCGGCAAACGGTCCGAACAGCAGCGACTTCTTATTGTCGATGAAGCGGGTGTCGAGGTGCGGTACCGACATCGGCGGCGCGCCGACCTTCGCCTTGCCGTATACCTTGGCGTGATGCCTGGCGATGACGTCCGGATTGTTGCAGGACATGAACAGACCGCTGACCGGAAACCCGCCGATGTGCTTGCCTTCGGGGATGCCCGTTTTTTGAAGCAGGTGCAAGCTGCCGCCGCCGCCCCCGATGAAGACGAATTTCGCGGCATGCCGCTCGACGCGACCGTTATCGGCGCGAACCTTCAATTCCCATGCGCCGCCGCGGGTGCGCTTGATATCGTCCACTTTATGCTTGTACTTGATCTCGACGCCGTTTTTCTTCAGATGCTCGAACAGCATGCGCGTCAAAGCGCCGAAGTTGACGTCCGTGCCCGCGTCGACCTTGGTGGCCGCGATCGGCTCGTTCGCGCTCCGGTTTTTCATGATCAACGGGATCCATTCCTTCAGCTTGGCGGGGTCCTCGGTATACTCCATGCCTTGGAACAACGGATTCGCGGACAACGCTTCGTACCGTTTTTTCAGGAACGACACGTCTTTTTGCCCGTGCACGAGACTCATGTGAGGCAGGGCCATAATGAAGTCCTGCGGATTGCGAATCAGCTTGCTCTCGACGAGGTAGGACCAGAATTGCATGGAATCCTGGAACTGCTCGTTGATGCTGATCGCCTTGCTGATATCTATCGAGCCGTCCGGCTTTTCGACGGTATAGTTCAATTCGCACAGCGCCGCATGTCCCGTGCCGGCGTTGTTCCATTCGTTAGAGCTCTCTTCGCCCGCGCTCGGGAGCTTTTCCAGCACGGTGATCTTCCAGTTCGGCGCCAATTCCTTCAGCATGGCGCCCAGCGTCGCGCTCATGATGCCCGCGCCGATCAAGATTACGTCTGAACCTGTTTGTCCGTTACTCATTATGACCATCCTTATATCTTAAAATTTGCTCGATTTTTATACGGGTCCGATTAACCTTATCTATTTTAACACTATTACCAACCGACTTTAATAAATATTTACTATAGAGTTGATCGATATAAGTTATTTCGCTGTCACTTACATCGCGCAAAAAAACCGTACTCTTCGCAAATGGAAGCGCGATCCTTCCATTTGAAAAAGAACGGTTTTTCTCGTTGTTACGAAGAGCATGGAGCAAGCGCGGTCTCGCGGCAGGACAATCGCCCCCATGCACAAGAATTGTGCATCTGCGAAGCAAGCGCGCGGTCTCGCGAGTGAAGCTGCCCGCGTTGCATGTGGAGGTCTCTAAACGGAGAGCGAAGGGTAATTCCAAGCATACGACTGGAAATAGCCGCTGCTCGCATTGCGGTGCCCCGCTACCGGCCGATGCGGCGCGGCGAAGCGCGCGTAGGCTTCGTCCCGATATACAATCGCCATCGCTTCGAACAAATCGACGGGCCACGTATCCGCGCCGAGCGGGACCGGCATGTTCTGCTCTTCGTCGCCGAAGGGCCATTCGTTGGAACGGCCGTCCGCGTAACGAAGGAACGTGTCGAGCGCTCGCTTGATGTTTTTGCCGCCGGGCGTCGTCCAACGGAAGAGATCCTCCCCGGTCGCGTCCAGGACCAGCTTCGCCGCGGCCGTCATCGGCGCCAGGGCGAAGTAATGGTACCACATGGCGTTAGCTCCTCTGGCCGCCTCCTCCGGCAAGAAGCCGTCCTCCGCAATGGCATGGTCCATGTGCGCCTTCAGTGCTGCCGTCGCCGCGGCGAACGAGGCGTCGTCTCCCGTTAACCGATGAAGGGCGAGTCGCGCGTACAGGCTCCAGTCCCGCCAGTTATTGCGACCTTCGATGCGCACCCATGCGCCGAGGCAAACTTGCTTCAGCCAGCCTATGAAGCGGTCCCGCGCTTCGCGACTCCAGCCCTCGAACGGCTCAAGCCACAGGGCCGCGCGAATAAGACCGACGCCCAGGTAGGCCGATACCAGCGGTCCGTCGTGTCCGCCGATCTCCCGGTTCACGCTTGCCCAGCCGTCGAGAATGTCCGCGCTTTTGGCCGCGTAGGCAGCCTCTCCGGTGATCCGGTACGCCAGCGCGGTCGTATAGGCCGCCTGGGCATCGGGCTCCATCAACCGTTTGCCGGTCAGATGGCCCTCGCGATCGTAATAATAGCCGGGAATCGACCAGATGAGAACCGCGCTGCAAGCCGTCTTCAGGCTAGCTTGCGCTTCGCGGAGCAGCGCTTCGACCGCAGGCTCGAGCGACGTCGTCATGGCGATCTTACTCCCTTTCTTCTCTAATCCTAAGTTGCATCATAGCTTTGTTCTTTTCCGGTGTACATGCACGCGATATCAATGGCATATCCAATATTTCACGCGCGCGGAGAAGCGCTAGGACAAGCTCTTTTTCAGTCGGTATTCGCGCGGCGTCGTGCCGAATTTCTTTTTGAACGAACGGAAGAAATGGCTCTGGTTGCTGAAGCCGGTCTGCTCCATGATTTCATTGACCGTATAGTTGCCCTTCTCGAGCAGCTGCATCGTCTGTTCGAGCCGGACTTCGTTAATATAATCGGCGAGCGAGAGCCCTTCCGCTTTTTTGAACAGCCGTCCGACGTAGACCGAGGACATCTTGAGCAGGTCGGCCACGCTCTGCAAACTTAAGTTCAGATCCTTGTAATTCGCCCTGACGATCTCCTTGATCGTCTCGATCATGAAGCTGTTCGAATCCGACTCGCGCGCCTCCTGCCGGAACGAGCATAACTCGCGAAGCGTGCGTTGAAACGTATGCTTGGCGTCCTCGAGCGTCTCTTGCTCCAGCACCGCCGTATGGAACCGGTACAGGTCGTGCGAGATCGGCTTCAGCTTGTTGGCGTTCGCTTCGGATACCGTCCGCTTGATGACGATGGCCAGGTACGAGAGCGCATGGATGCAGTCGTCGTACGATGCCGTCGCGACGATCTCGAAGATCCGATCGATCGCCGCATCGGCGGCGTCGGCATTGCCCGAGCGAATCGCTTCGGCCAGCTTGCGTTCGAGCTCCGAGGGAATCGTCGCGTCGCCGCCGCCGCCTTCGGGCTTATGCGCCATCTCCGGCGTCAGTATCGCCCCTCTGCCGTAAAACCATTTGTAAAGCGAAAGATTCAGCGCCTTGGCGTACGCGGCCGACAGCTCCCGGCAATCGCCGGTCGGCTCGCCGACCGCGACCCCGAACGTCAGGCGGTAATACTGCTTCACGACCAGCTGAACTTCCTCGAGCAGCGCCGGCAGGCGATCGAAGCCGGCCTCCCTCCGCTGGACGAGGAAGACGAGATGATCGGGCTTCAGGTCGACGACTTCGATCGCGAACTCGCGCGAGACGATCTCCTCCGCGATATTCGAGATCGCGTAGTGATAGAGGCGCAGATCGTCAGGCTGGCGCAGCAGAAGAGACGAAGCGTCTTCGGCGCGCGCGACGCAGACCGTATAGCCGCCGGAGGCATCGACCGCGAGGCCGTTTTCCTTCGCTTCTTTGTCCCACTGCTCCGGCGTCCGAAGGGCGCTCTCCTGAACGAGCTGGCGCAGCGTGAACCTTTTCAATATCCAACGGTTCTCCGTCAAGTTCGAGTCCGCGCGCTTCAGCCGGTCCGCCATGTGATCGTACAAGCCGGACAGGAACGTCATCTCGTCCTGCATCGGGGCCTCGCGCACCATCGCGTCCGGCGTATTGGAGATTACCGAGCGGAACAGCTGCTCGACCGGTCGATACAGCCGCTTCGATACGACGACGGCCACGCACAGCGCCAGCACCAGAAACAGTACCGTGAGCAGGAGCGTCGTGTACCGGAGCCGCTGAACTTGACCGACGACTTCGGCATACGGCTGGCTGTAGATCAGCGTCCAGTCCTGCAAGCCCGCTTGCATGTAAGTCACGAACTGCTTGGAGCCGCCGGTCTCGATCACTTTGTAGCCGCTCGTCTCCTCCCGCGCCGCCACCGGACCGAGCCGTTCGGCCATCCGGGACACGTCGGGTTCGAGCTCGGTGCCCGCGCTGAGGATCTTGCCGGAGCCGTCCATCAAGTACGCCTCGCCGGACCGCCCGGCATCCTCCTGCGCGATCAATGCCAGATTATCGAAAAGCCATGTCGACTTAATATTCAAGATCAAGGCGTCGTCGAGCCCTTCTTTGGTGCTGGGATCGAACAGAATATAGCTGAAAAAATCGACTTTGCCGAATCCGACGCCGGGTTCGTTCAGGTCGATCGGCAGCAGACGCAGCTTGGGCGTCCGCCGCGAATCGGTCAACAACGCGGAAAATTTCTTTTCGTACGGCTCCTTCAGGGCTCTGATATTGCCGTTGCCGATGTAGAACCGGTTCATGTTGCCGTTGTAAACGAAGATCGAATGAAGAAACGACGAAGTGCCGACGAACGTATCGAGCGCCGCGATCCGCTGGTACATGAACTCGTCGTCCGTCTTGGCGTACCGCAAAATTTTCACGTCGCCGTTCTGATATAGCGTCTGCGCCGAATCGGCGACGATCTCGTTCAGCTGCGCGACGTTGTAGCGGATCTGCGAGAGCACCTTCGCGTTCGCGCGCTGCTGCACGCGCAGCACGGTCCGTTCGGAGGTGTACATGATCGAAAAAGCCGTCGTCAGGAGCAGCACGACGGTGAGCAGGGTGACGGACAGCCAGATCCGCTGCAAATATTTTCTGGATCGAATCGCCGGAAACAAGGACATCGGATCACCCGCATCGTTCATATTGACGGCCCCAGAGGACCGCCCCCTACGGGAAGCGGTCCTCTGAAGACGCTTATTTTTTGCCGTTCGCTTTCGCCCATTCGTCGATTTGCTTTTGCTTTTCTTTTAGCACCGTCTCGGCGCCTACCTTCTTCATTTTCTCGGTGAAGATCGGCAAATATTTGTCGGGATCGATCGTGCCGGTCTCGAGCCCCGGGCTGTATTCCTTGAACAGCGCATCCATGTTCGCCATCTCGGCCTTGACATTCTCGCTGTTGAAGTTGAAGCCGCTCAGCGCCGGCACGGTCGCTTCTTCGTTCAGCTTCTTGACCCGCTCCCACGTGTCGGCCGGCTGGCCTTCGAGCAGGTAGCCGTTGGTCACGTTGCCGAAAATCCAGCCGGCGTTGTTGGAGTAGCCGCCCTTGTCGATGATCTTGATCGTATTGTCGCCGACCTTCGTGTAGTGCTTGCCCTCGATGCCGAACGTGAGCAAGTTGAATAGATCGGCGTTCGTGTTAAGCAGCTCGAGCAGCATGAGCGCGCGGTCCGCATGCTTCGAATTGTAATTGATCGCGTTCATCGTCGGCGTGACGCCCGTGAACGTCGGCTCGGCGATCGGCACGTAGACGACTTCGTTACCGCCGAAGTCCGCCTTGCGTCCGGCTTCGCTGCCCGGGGCGAGCGTGAAGTCCTGGACGACGGCGACATTGCCCGAAGCGAGCAGCGGTTTCAGGTCGCTGACCGTGGCGGCGTCCGGGTTCGTGTACCCTTTATCGTGCCAGCTCTTCATCAGCTTCACGTGCGTCTTGTATTCGTCGGTCTGGAGCAGATCGATCGCGGTCAACGGGTCGCTGAGGCGATAGTCGACGCCGCCGAGCCACTGCATGCCGTAAGCTTCGCTCAGTCTCGTCTGGTCTTTGCCCATCCCGAACGGAATGATGCCGGGCTCGTTCTTCTTGATCTGGTCGAGCAGCGGCTCGAGATCGGCGTACGTCTTGACCTTGCTCGTATCGAAGTTGTATTTGTCCACGAACCGCTTCTGGATGATGAAGCCCGGCGTCTTCGTGAACGTCTGGAAGTTTGGAATCGCATACAATTTCCCTTTGACCTTCACGTCGTTCCAGGCGACCTGGGAGAAGCTCGCCTTGATCGTCGGCGCGTATTTGTCCAGCATCTCGTCGGTAATTTCCATAAAAGCGCCCTTATTGACGTTATCTCCGTACTTGAACAGCCAGCTGGAGGTCCATACGAGGTCGTAGTCGTCGCTCGCGGCCACGATCGTGTTCATCTTGTTTTCGTAGTCGCCGCCGTCGATCGGCACGAGCTCCACCGTCGTATTGATCAGCTTTTTTGGTCATCTCGTTGAAGGCATCGGATACCGCCTGCTGGTCCTGCGGAATGCCGAACTGGACATAGTACCACTTGAGCTTGACGGGCTCGAGCGCCGCGGCTTCCGAGCCGGACGGCGAGGCCGACGACGACGCGCCTGCGGATGCGGACGGCGAAGCCGGCGCGGACGAAGACCCCTCGTTCCCTCCGTCGTTATTGCCGCAGCCGCTTAGTACCAGACCGAGCGACAATGCCGCGGTCACCCCCGTACGCCATCTTTTCATTTTCAAACAACCTCCCTGTTCTTTTTTATTATGTTGGACGGCGGCGGCGAGAACAAGCGTTTTTTGGGCCTGTCCCGCCCCGCGGATTCCCGGATGAAGGGTCAGCCTTTGAGCGAGCCGAGCGTGAGCCCGGAGACGAAGTAGCGCTGGAAAAACGGAAAGATGCAGAGCATCGGTCCCGCCGCCAGGATGGCCATCGCCATCCGCACGCTATACTTGGGCAGCTGTCCGACGTCGATGCCGAGCTGCTTGACGAACTCGGTGTTGGCCGTCAAATATTCGATCGTGCTCAGCATCCGGACGAGCAGCAGCTGCAGCGTCGCCAGGTTCGGCTTGTCGATGAACAGCATCGCGTTGAACCACTCGTTCCAATAGTTGAACGCGATCGTAAGTCCCAGCGTGGTGAGGGCCGGCGTGGACAGCGGAAGCACCATCGTGAAAAAAATGCGCATCTCGCTGGACCCGTCTACCTTGGCGGACTCGATCATTTCGAACGGGATCTTCGACATGAAGCCCTTCATGACCATGATATGGAAAGGGCTGAGCAGCCCCGGGATAATGACGGCGAGCAGGCTGTCCTTCAGATGCAAATATTGCGTCATTAAAATATAAAACGGTACGAGACCGCCGCCGAACAGCATCGTGAAAAACACGTAGAACGTAGCCTGGCGGTTGAACCGGTAATCCGAGCGCGACAGCACCCAGCCCGTCATCGCCGTCAGCAGCAAGCCGGCCGCGGTCCCGGCGACCGTCACGACGATCGTGACGCCGTACGCGCGCAGCAAAATCTTGGGCGATTGGAACACGAGGCGGTACGCGCCGAGCGACCAGCGTTCGGGGGATGAATTGATAGCCGTGGCGGAGGATCGAATCCTCCGATGAAAAGCTGGAGACGACGACGAGCAGAAACGGTACGAAGATGCACGCCGAGACGACGATGAACAGCGCGTTGATCAGCCACCGGTAGATCGGACGGGAATCGAGCGCTTTGGACCTCGCGGCCGGCAGCTCGGGCGCGGCGCCGGCGTTTGCGGTTGCTTGGATCGTGGACATGCGGGCCCCTCCCGGTTACCAAAGTGAGTTTTCTTCGTTGAGCTTGCGGACGACCATGTTGGCGCCGAGGACGAGCACGAGGCCGACGACGGATTGGAAGAAGCCCACCGCGGCCGACATGGAGATGTCGCCGATCGTGCGGAGCGCGCGGAATACGTAGGTGTCGATAATGTCCGTCGTCGAATAGATGAGCCCCGTATTGTTCGGAATGAAATAGTGCAAGCCGAAATCTCCGCGGAACATCCCCCCCCGATGGACAGGATGAGCAAAATCGTGACGAGCGGCGCAAGCAGCGGGATCGTGATTTTCAGCGCCATCTGCAGCTTGTTCGCGCCGTCGATCCTCGCCGCCTCATAGTAACTCTGGTCGATCCCCATGATGCCCGCGTAGTAGAGCAGGACGTTGAAGCCGACCGCTTTCCACAAGTGCACGAGATTCAGGATGATCGGCCAGTACGCCGCGCCGAAGTACCATTCCACCGGCTGCATCCCTACGCTCTTCAGCAGCGCGTTCAGGAAGCCGTTCTGATGGTCGAGAAACGCGTTCGAAATATACGAGACGAGCACCCACGAGAGAAAATACGGCAGGAACATGACCGTCTGGTGAATCTTGATCCACCTTCTCGTCAGCTCGTTCAGCAGAATCGCCAGGGCCAAAGAGACGACCAGCGTGAGCACAATATAACTCAAGCTGTACAAAATGGTGTTTCGCGTGACCCGCCACGCGGTATCGCTGACGAAAAAAAACTTCAGGTTGTCGAAGCCCACCCATTCGCTGCCGAAGATCCCCTTGCGCAGGTTGTAGTCTTTGAACGCGATGACGATGCCGACCATCGGAATGTAGGACATGACGAGGAAAAACAGAAAGCCCGGCAGGAAAAGCACGCTTAACTCTCCGTTTTTCCCTCTCAGGAAAGAAAATCTTCTTCTCATTGCTGCGGTCACCTCGGTTTGTTGTGCGAAATCGCCTCGTCGGTTTGATGCCTATTATGCGAAGGCGGCCGCGCTTGCGGATACTGCCGGAACTGAACTTTACGCGCGGGCGGGACTGTATAAACTGCACATTGCTTGCGAAAACGCACTTGCAAAGGCTTTGCGGACGGACGCCGCGGCGGATTTTCGCTTGGTTAGCGAGGAAGCGGTTCGGCATCGGGCAAAGGATCAGGCATGTCGATCCGCCATCGCCGATGTCCGGGCGCGCATGGGAAGACGGTCTCCGATTCGCCGAGCGCGAAGCGGAGTTTGAACGGCTTGTCGGTGCGGACATGTACGTGCCAACCGTCCCGTTCGTCGATAAGCTCCACGTCGATCGTCGCCTGGCCGAGCGGATATCGTCTCGCGCCAACCGCCGTCCTTGGCGGCGGGCTCCACTTCAGCTCGCCCGCGGTCGCATCGGGCTCGAGTCCGATGACCGTCTCGAGCAGCAGCGCGATCGGCCCGAGCGCTGTCCAGCTGTAGTCCGGCGCCGAGGCGCTGCCCTTGGCGAAGCGCTCGCTGCAGTAGTTCTCCCAGAACGAGCCGGTGTCCCGGTACACCTCGCGAAGGGCGTTCAAATGCTTGAGGGCGGCGCGGCGGGCCAAGTCGGTCATGCCCGCCCGCTGGAAGCCGCGGATCGCGGCGTAGTTCGTCGGCGCCCAGACGGACCCCCGCCAGTAGTCGCCTTCCGGGACGAAGTGAGGCGAGTCGGCCGCGACGCTCGGGATCGGATGCGGCCGCCAGAACGCCTTGGGGTCCGTCAAGTGCCGCGCGAGCGACTGAACCCGGTCCATGGGCACGGCACCGGCCAGCAGCGGCCAGAAGGCGGTGACGACCTTGTTCGGATTGTGTCCGCCCTCGTCGAGCGAAGCGGAATAAATCTTGGCAGCCGGATCCCAGAGATGCCGGTTCAGCGCTTCTTTGGTCGCCTCGTATTCCTGCGCCCATCGCGCGGCTTCCTCGTCGCGGCCGATCAAGCCGGCGATCTGCCCGAGCAGCTCCGCGTCATGCGCCATTTGCGCGGTGAGGCAAGGGTAGCCGCTGCCGTAAGAAGGCGAGTTGTCCAGCCCGTTGGCGAGGCCCGTCGTCCAGTACGTTCCGTTCGCCTGCCGGCGGTTGCGGACGATCCAACGGTGATACGCCTTGAGCGCGGGGTACGTCCGCTTCAGGCGAAGGACGTCGCCGGTGAGCATCGCCAGGCTCCACTCCGCCAGCGACAGAATCGGCGGATTCGGCCCGAAGTCGGGCTCGTACAGCACGGGCTGCCGGTCCCTTACGTCCAGCTCGCGGTGAATGTAGCCCCCGTCGAACTGAGTGCCGTAAAGGACGTCGAGCGACGCATGGACGGGCAGCGCCCTCGCGCCGTATTTCGCAGCGATCGCCGTAAACGCCGTGTCCCATAGAAACTGGTTCACGGGAAAATTAGATCCTGTGGAAATGTAGCCGCCCGGCAGGCCGCTATCCGGCGCGGGCTCGCGGACGAGCCGCAGCAGCATTCGCCAGGCTTCGGCGTACAGCTCGCCGAGCCCCGCCCATTCGGCCGGCAGCACCGGCTCCGGGGCTGCCGCCAGCAGCTCTCGCTCGGACGGCCAGCGCAGCTGCCGGCGCTCCCGCTCGGGCGCCAGCCGGCCGAGCGACTCGAACACCGGCAGCGGCACGCGGATGCCGGGCGCCGACGGGTCCGCGGACGCGGCGCGCAGCGTCAGTTGGTCCGTTCGGACGATCTCGAGCAGCGGCTCGGCGCGCTTCTCGGTCTCTTCCCATCCGCGGGCGGACGGCAGCGGATCGACCGTGTCGGCGACGGGCACGTGGACGATCAAGATGTCCGCGGACGCGCTCGGGTGCGCATGTTGCTCGTACTTCGTCTCGTACGGCACGACCGACGAACGCAGCTCGAGCCGCGAGGTGGGCCGTTCGGCCGTCGACCGGCAGTCGGTGCCCGGCGGCTCGAACGGATCCTGCAGCCGCTTCGCCTCGACGCGCTGATAGACGATGCCGCCAGCCTGGTGCTGGACCGGGTCGAAGCGGAGGTGAACCGGCGGCAAGCCGGAGATGCCCGGGTACACGGTCCCGCTCATGCGAATGATGTCGGGGCGGGCTTCCCGCACCGCCTCCAACACCTTCTGCCTGTTGCGCGACGGGCAGTTGGCCGCGGCGTAGGGCGCGAACGAAGGCCGCTCGCCCGTGAATCCGCGCAGGACGGCTTCGCCCTTGCGGCACGGGACGGCGAACGCGCCCCGGATCTCCCGCTGGAAAGAGCGCCAATACAGCGGCTCGTCGACGACGAGTATGCCGTTCAGCCATAGGCGCAGCGGTCTGGGCGAGCGCCATTGGAGCAGGAGAACGCCGTCTTCGGGAACGGCGACGACGCCATCGTAGCGGCGCGGCTCGCCGTCGCATGGCAGCAGCCAGTCTTCTTTATCCCGGCTGACCGGTCGGTCCCCGCCGGACGCGTCGTCCGCGGGGCGCCATCGCTGAATGGCGATTGGAGCGTTTGACATGATGCACCTCCGGCGATTCATTGAATGGTTTATTGCGATCTGTCGTTCGCCGTTTGACTTGCGGGCTGCGGACGTCTTGGGCTCAGTATGCTTCGAGGCGAAGGCAGGGTCTACTGTACGGAGTGAACGTCAATGCCCCAGTCGGTTATTGCCGACTATCCATCTTGCACATGACTACCAAAAATGAAGGTGGGCACGCTTGGACGGGAGAATGGCGGAGGAGTCGACGATCGCTCTCGCGGAAGGCGTTTTGATTGGATCCTAATTGGGACTTCCTTAGGCAGCCCAACTGCGGGGAGTCTCTACTTGTTTCTGGTTGAGACTTTTCCGCACATGCCAGCTGCGGCGAAGTTTGATTTGTTTCTGGTTGAGACTTTTTCGCACATGCCAACTGCGGCGAAGTTTGATTTGTTTCTGGTTGAGACTTTTCCGCACATGCCAGCTGCGGCGAGGCTCGGTTTGTTTCTGGTTGAGACTTTTCCGCACATGCCAACTGCGGCGAAGTTTGATTTGTTTCTGGTTGAGACTTTTCCGCACATGCCAGCTGCGGCGAAGTTTGATTTGTTTCTGGTTGAGACTTTTCCGCACATGCCAGCTGTGGCGAGGCTCGGTTTGTTCCGATTGAGGAAAAGCAAAAAAGGAGGCCTCGCGGCCCCCTTTCACGCCTGTGCATGTATCGCTAATTCATCCTACAGCCGCGTCAGCTTGTCGAAGTCCGGCGCGTACGATCCTGCGTTATGGTAGAACTTGATCGTGTTGCTGCCCGCGTTCAGGCTCACCGTCACGTCGACGTAGCCGACCGTCGTCCAGCTGCCCGTCGGCGCGAAGGTCACGGTGACCGCCGTGCCGCCGTTTACGCTCATCAGCCCCGTTCTTGCCGAGGCGTCTCCGTTTTTGTAATACACTCTGGCCGTATAGCTGCCCGACGAAGACGCAGCCACGCCGTTGAACTGGAGCGTGCCGTCGTTGTTGCCGATGTTGTTCACCGAATAGCCGCCCGAGCACGTCGAGCAGGTCGCCCTCCAGGCGCCGCCGGTCAGCGTATTCGCCGTCGCTTCCGCCTCGTAGGTTGCGCCGGCCGAGGAGGAAGCGTTGGTCGTGACGGACAGTGCTGTGCTTGCCGCCGATTCGTTGCCGGCCGCATCCTTCGCCTTGACCGTGAACGAGTACGCGGTAGACGCGGCGAGACCGGTCACCGTGTAGCTCGTGCCCGTGATCAGGGACGAATTGACCTTCGTCGTGCCGCGATAGACGTCATAGCCGGCCACGCCGACATTGTCCGTCGATGCCGTCCAGGTCAGGCTGACCGTCGTGTCCGTCTTGGACGGCGAAGCGAGTCCGGTCGGCGCGGTCGGCGCCGTCGTATCCGTGCCGCCGCCGGTCCCGGTCCATTCGTACCGGCCGATATCGGGCGCGGCGCCGCTGTAAGGCAGTCCGACATTCGTACCGGCGTTGACGACCAAGCTCGACGACGACGAAGGACGGAAGTACGGATCGGGCTTCGCCCCGGACTTGTTCAGCCCCGGATTTCCCGTCAAATTGTTCGTCGTCACCAGGTTGGACGGCGCCGCGCCGAACGGACGCAATACGGCCGGCACGTTGTTCAGCACATTGTAGGTCATCGTCGTATTGGACAAATAATTCGTGTCCGACGCCGTCAGAATGAGCGCGTAGGACATGTCTTCGACGATATTGTTCTGGAACTTCGTGTTCGTGATGGGCGAATTGCCGACGATCTTGTACCAGACGGCCTGCTCGAATTTGTTGAAGTAGTTGTTGTAGATTTTGTTGTTGTCATAGGCGTAGCCGACGTTAAGATTTTCGAAAAAGATGCCGGAATTGTAGGCGTCGGCCGGCAGCACGCGGTTATAAAAGACGTTGTTGTAAATCTCGTTGTTGCTGACGTACTTCTCCTGCCACATGCCGACGCCCCACCGGAACTGCTCGAGGTAGTTGTTGTACACCTTGGCGTTGCCCGCCGCCAGCTCGATGCCCGCCACCGGCGTATCGTCGCGCGTGTTGATCACGGTGTTGTCGCGGAAGGTCAACGTCGTCCCCGTACCCGCGAACCGGTTGACCAGCGACACCCAGTTGTTGAGCGTATTGTTGTAAATCTCGCTGCCGTCGTAAATGTTCCAAAATTCGAGAGACGCGTCCGCTCCCCATTTCGTATCGTAGCTGTTCGTATTGATCGTGTTGTCGTATACCTTCAGCCCCTTGAACCAGCCATTGCTCTCGAACTTGATGCCGTAGCCGGCAGTTTCGTTGATCGTATTGTGATGAAGGAGCGCGCCGTCCACGCCGCCGATCAGGATGGCGCCGGACGTCCAGTTGGCCAGATCCTGAGCCACATTCGTCAGCACGCAATTGTAAACTTGGATGCCCGTCAAATAGAAGGACGGCGGCACCGTGTCCGTCGGGCTCCAGCTGGCGATGATCCGCATCGCCGTATGCTTGGTGTTCTGTACGTTCACGTCGTGGATAATGACGTTATCGCGACCTTCAACGTGGATGCCCGCTTCAAGCGCCTTGGATTGTCCGTCGATCTTGAACCCGCTCAGCGTCTGATTGCCGTTCGCGTGCGACGACGAGATCAGCAGGAACAGCTCGGTGCGTCCGCTGGCGGCCGGAAGCGAACCGGCGGATACCGTCGTCTGCGAGACGCCGGCTCCCGTGACGTTGACGCCAACCGGCAGTTGGATCGGCTGCGTCTCCGTAAACGTTCCCGCCGACAGCACGATCGTGTTGCCAGCGCCGGCCGGCACATGCGCCGCCGCGTAGGCGATGGTCTTCCAAGGGCTCGCCGCCGTCCCCGTGCCGGTCGTATCGCTCCCCGACGGACTGACGTAGTAGTTCGTCGCCGCGTGCGAACGCTGAACGAACGAGATCGTGCCCATGCCGACAAACAATACCGCGACCAACAGCCATACCAAGCTTCTTGACGCTGCGCTCTTGCTCATGCTCATTACTTGAATCCTCCTCTGCGGTTCGAATGGTAGTGCGCCACCATTGTTCCACGCAGGGCCGTCCCCGCGAAACGATATATTTTGAACATTAATGCCTTTCGCGATTTTCCTGACTGTATAGTTTTGTAATCGCTTGCAAAAAGAAATAATCCCGCTTGCCGGATGGCTTGCGGACTAAATTCAATCCTTTTATTTCAAATATACGCTTTGCTAATCGCGTTTTCCTGTTTGGTCATGATGAATGACAAATTGATCGGCTCCAATCTAAATCGTGTTGCGAAAGCAGTCTCGTTCCTCACGGACTAACTCTTAAGATGCCGTTGTGAATGATGCACGATCCACCGAAGAAGCAAATAAAAACCTATTCCAATAAGCGGAAAGCAAAAGACGCCTGCAATCGAGAGATATTGATTCGTTTCGCTTTTTCCTCTTTTCTCGCAATCGTCCGAAACCCAGCTCACGACTTTCACATGTCCGATTAACAAAGCTGCTGCCGCGATAATGAAGCCAAATAGTCCGATAAGAAACCAAATTGCCGTCTGGTTATCGATCATTGGATATCCCCTTGATCAACCGCTTTATCCATCCGCTTCTCATAAAAAACGATCGTCATCTTGTCGTTAATAATCTTGCTTCCCTCGGTTCTCCTGTAGCTCAGTTTTTCGTAAAGGTAGCAAAGGCCCGCCTCCTGCCGGATGGTAGCCAGCTCCCACTTCGCTGCATCCGCGTATTGTCGCTCGATCAATTCGAATACGATTTGCGCGATCCCCCGGCCTTGGTGCTCGGGCAAGAGGAAGATCGGACTCACCCGGTAGATATTATTTGGCTTTTTAACGATTCGAATGGCCCCCACAGTCAGAGTGGAAAGAACGATGAGGTAGTATTCGGTGAAAGGTTGTTGAAGCCGTTCGACGATTCGCTCGACCGTTTCGTTGGCCGGATTCGTATCGAAGTCCTCGTATTTTAGCAGCAAAGGCTTGAACGCTCTGATCTGCATTTCATGAATGAGGCATGCATCCTGAATATCCGCTCGCACCAGCCCTACACTAAACGGTTCATGACCGTCGTCGAGGCGACCGAACGATACGATATGCGGCAGCTTCGTATCTTTAAGCCTTTCGTGCGCTTCTGCAATATCCGGTCGATTGTTTTTCGTCAAGATCCAGCCGCTTATTACGTTTTTAATGATCTCGACATCGTCATGATTTCTCTTCGATAAATCGGCTTCGGTCACCGCGATCGGTTCCCCGAAATGCAGCGATAGCGCGGACGTGATTTGAAACTGCTCCGCTTCCGTGAGCGCCATGAATCGGGCGAGGAGGCTTCTGTCGTTCGGCTCCAAAGTCATCCTCCTTTGTTTTTCGGCGTCTCCATCTTATTCCATCCAACGCCTCCCGTATCCTGCTTCCGTGTATAATAAGCGACATGAACTTCATCCAAAGGCGGTTAGGCTTTGACACTTTCTCCGCATTCCATCCAATACGTTTACACTTGCGCGGCGCATGAAGACGAGCGTTCGCTGTGCCGACTGGAGCTGCGCGCCTTGTTCGGCATCGAGCCGGAATGGCCGGTTTTTAAAAGCAGCGCCGCCATCGACCCCAGCCGAAGTCCGTTTATCCGGGAACGCATTGAAGTATTGTACGAGGGCGACAGCGTCGATGATGTCTCGGTTCAAGCGGCGAATATGCCTGCGCTTCATTCGTCGTTTAAGGTGCTGTTCGTGAAGACGAACGATCTGACGGCTGCCGAAAAAATGACGTACGAGGAGCACCGGGAAATCGAGCGGCAGGTCGGCATGCGGATAAAAGGCAAAGCCGATATGCGCCATCCCGATCTAGTATTCGGCATCGCGACGCTGGGCGGACGCTGGTACTTCGGCCCTTATGCGAAAAACCGTTCCGTATGGCTGGCCCATATGAACAAACCCCGCAATTACTCGATGGCGCTCCCCGCGAGACTCGCAAGAGCGCTCGCCAATATCGCGGTTCCGCGCCCCGAAGGCGTTAAGGCCATCGATCCCTGCTGCGGCATCGGGACCGTCCTCGTAGAGGCGCTCTCCATGGGCATCGACATCGTCGGCCGCGAGATCAATCCGCAGCTCGCGGTCGGCGCGCGCGAAAACCTCGCGTTTTTCGGATTGCAAGGCGAGGTTGTCCTCGGCCCGATCGCGGAGGCGGGCGAATGTTACGATGCGGCCATCGTGGATTTGCCGTACAATCACGTTTCCAAAATCACTTCCGAGGAGCAGCTGTCCATCCTCCGGCACGCCCGCCGGATCGCAGGCCGCGTAGCGGTCGTCTCCATCGAACCGATCGACGATATGCTTGCGGTGGCGGGGTTCGCCATTGCGGATCGCGGCCTCGTCAAAAAGGGAACCTTTCGCCGATACGTGATGCTATGTCATTGAAAAAATCCGCATGCCGTTAAGCAAGCGGATCTCGTCGGGGATGGATAGACAGATACGATGGCGAAGCGATCAGGCTCGCTTTCCGATATACAGCACGTCCGCGTTCGCTTCGGGCAGCGCCAGCAGCGTCTCCGCGCCTACCACTCGCACGCTCGGCACGAGCGGGTATCGCTCGCGCAAATCGAACGCCTCCCAGGTGTAACGATCCGAGCCGATGCGAAGCGGCAAGCTTCTGGCGTAGGGCGCATAAATCGCGACGCCCGCGCGATCCGCCGAAGCGGCGACGCGGATCTCGGGCTCGTCGACCGCGAGCAGCTCCTGCGTTGGTTGCCAGCCGAACAAGTCATAGCGCTCGAACAGCCACTTGCCGAACGCGGCGTCCCGCGCGCCTTCGAACCGGAGCGACGTGCGCCAATCGTACGGCGTCATCGAATAGCCTTCGTTGTTGAAAGCTTGACCTCGCCGATGCCAGGACCAGACGCCGTGCGCGCCGTAGCCGAAGCCCGTCGCGGCGCCCGAGAGCACGCTCGTCCAGAACGCCCTGCGAATCATGAACGCGTCGTACCGCCCGTACTTGCCGCCGTAGCCGTGACCTTCGTAGCAAGGCTCCACGTTCATGACGGGCCGCTTGACCGGCTTGGCGTTCAGCTTCAGCGCCATGTCGTACGTCTCGTGCTGGCCGTCGATGCTGTGGCTGGATTGATAAGCGTAAAAATCGAGCGCCGGATCCTGCTCGAGCCGCTCCGTCAGGTTGACGACGCTGCCGCCGCAATGCATCGCCATGAGCGCGTTCGGCTCCAGCCGTTTAAGGGCATGCAGCGCTTCGGCATAATAGTCGTCGGCCTCATCCGTCTCGAAGTTCGTATCGCCGCTGATGAAGTACATCGGCTCGTACGGGCCGAACGTGCGGGACACCTGCCCAACGTACGGCGCGACCGACTCGCGCGGCATGACATACCGGTTTTCCGTGATCCGGCTCATCCAGTTGCCAGGCGCATAGTCGCCCCACAGGACGACGAGCACGGGGAGGAATCCCTTGGCGCGCGCCAGCTCCGTCATCTTGGCGGCCCGCTCGAAGAACGGCTCGTCGATACGGGAGAAGTCCCAGCTCCCGTCCTCCCGCACATGAAACGGATACAAACCGAGGACCGATTCGCTCCGGTCGTGGATGATCGGCAAGACGGAGATCTGGACCGCGTTAAAGCCTTGGCCCGCGCGGAAGTCCAGGTACGTCTCCCATTCCTCCATCGTGGCGTTGGAAAATACGCTCCAAACGGTATCCGCCAGGTAAAAAAAACTTTTTCCCGTCCTTCAGAAAATAAGAATTCGACGGGTCGATCGTCAGACTCATGCGTCTTCCCTCCCGGGTTGAATGCGATACAGCGCCTCCGCGCTTTTACCGAAAATCCATTCCTGATCCTCCGCCGACAGCCCGCACGTACGCAGCTTGCCGATCTCGGCGCCGGCATTGTCCGCGTGATCCGACCCGAACAGGAACCGGCGCGCGCCGAACGCTTCCGCCCAGCGCCGGATCTGGAAGCCCGCCGTCCAAGTGATGTCCGCGTACAGATTGTCGTGACGCTCCATGGCGAGCGCCGTCTCGCCCGCCATGATCATCATGCCGCAGTGGGCCATGACGATGTTCACGTCGGGGAACCGCTCCGCGGCCGCCATCAGATTGGCCGGATTGGCGAACGGAATGCCCGCGCCCGTATGCACCATGACGGGGACGCCCCATTTGCGGCCCTGTTCGAACACCTTGCGCCCGTCGCGGCTGTTCGGATGGACCGCATGCGCCGACGTGTGCAGCTTGATGCCGACGAAGCCGAGCTCCTCGATGCATCGCCGAATCTCCTCCGCGTACGTCTCATCCTTCAGATGCGGATTCGGATTGGCCATGCCGAGGAATTGTCCGGGATACCGGCCCGCGAGCGCATAGACGGCGTCGTGCTGCGCCCGCACATTCTCAATGTCGTGACAGGAAGCCGGCTGAACGATGGACAGGCCGATCCCGTGCGCCCGGTGCTTGTCCAGCAGCTCCTCCTCCGTGAACGTCTCGTCGAATACGCAGTCCTCGCCGAGGTGGGCATGCACGTCGATGATCGTCATGTCGCTTCTCGCTCCTCTCGATTGAAGTAAACAGGGACATGACCGGCCGCGCTCTCGTACGTGCCGAAGATCATGCGCAGCGTCGTCAGATTGTCTTCGCCGCTCGTCTCGAACGGAAGTCCGTCAGCCAAGCATTGGATAAAATGCGATTGAAGCCGGACATGGCTCTCCTCGTGGTCCAACGGATGCGCCTCCAGCACGGTCGATTCGCCGCCTCCGTCCCGCCGCACGAGCCCGATCGCGCCGTCCGCGTACAGCTTGATCGACCCGTCTTCTCCGTCCACGATCATCTGTTCCAGATGAACCGGCCCGACGTCTTCGCCGAGCGGCGCGTCGAGCTTCTGCCTCGTCGCCCAGCTCATGTCCATATAGCCGTATCGGCCGTCGTCGTAGCCGAGCGCGACGATGCCCGCGTCCTCTCCGCGGACGTACGGGCTGACCGACGCCGTCTCGGCATAGAGCCTGGACGGCGTCCCGAAGAGAAAGCGCCAAGTGTCGTACCAGTGCGCGCCCATCTCGTAGAACAGCAGGCGAGGCATCTCGCGGAAAAAGGGCTGCGGCAACAATGCGTCCGGCCGCATCCGAGGCGTGTAATAGTCCGAATGAATGTAACGAATGGCATGAAGCTTGCCGCATCGTCCCTCGTCCAGCAGCCTTTTGATCGTCCGGAAGCGAGAGAGCCAGCGCCAGTTTTCCGTGACCATGAGCCGTACGCCCGCCGCGCGCGCCAGCTCGACCATTTCCCGGGCTTCCTCCTCGTTGCGCGCGAACGGCTTCTGGCAGAGGATATGCTTGCCCGCGGCGGCCGCCTGACGCACCAGTTCGACATGCGTGTCGGGGCCGGTCACGATATCGACGATATCGATGTCCGCATTCGCCAGCATGGACGCGAGATCGCCGTAGCGATCCGCTTCGCGCACGCCGTATCGCCCGGCCTTCGCCGCCAGCCTTTCCGGATCCCGATCGCAAAGCGCTTGTATCTGCACGCCTTCGATCCGCTGCCAGGCGCCGAGATGCTTTTCCGACCACCAGCCCGTGCCGACGAGGCCGATCTTCCATTTGCTCATGTTCCGACTCTCCTAACCCGCCGAATTCAGCTTCTCGGGATGGAGCATGACGTCGATCTGCTCATAGACGGAGGAGGGCTCGAACAGGCGGCGCCAATCCGGCTGGATCATGAACCGCTTGCCGTACTCGATCGCGATCTTGCAGGCGTCGGAGAACGGGTTGCCCGCCTCGCCGAACACGATGGCAAGCTGAATGTTGACGTGGCCGAGCATGAAGTCCCGCGCCGCTTCGTAGGGCACGCCGCGGTTCACTGCCTCGTCCATCGCCTCCCGCATGAGCGTCGCCAGCATCGAGCTCACCGTCTCCGCCATCGTCGGCTCGAGGATCGCCATCTGCTCGAGCGTGATCCGGTGCGATCGGAAGACCGGCGCGAACATCGCCTTGGCCGTCTCCTCCCCGACCGCGTACCGCGATTCGTCTCCTTGCACGAGCGCGCAGACGATCGCCTGCTTCGCCTTGATGCCGCCGAAGTAATCGCGCCGCGCTTCCGGCGACGTCTCGTCGTTGAATACCGGCGGGTGGCACGGATGAGATACGAAGTAGACGATATCGTCCCGCTCCGGCAGCTGCTTCAAATAAGCCGCGGCAGGGTCCAGCAGGATCATCATCGCCCCGCTTTTCATGAGCGGGACGATGTTCGCCGATACAGCCCCGATGCGGACGTCCGGCACGGCCATGACGACGATATCCGCTTCGGGTACGGCATCCTCCTGACGTGTCGGCGCGAGTCCCCGCTGCGCCAGCTGCGCGGCGCCCCGCTCGCCCGTCTCTACATACCTCATGTCATAGTGCGATTCCTTCAAATTATCGGCGATGCGGCAGCCCATCTTGCCGCCGGCGCCGATCAGTGCGACGACCTTGGTCACGTGATACCCCTCCCGGATCGCGAATCGTTTGCCTACGTTCCGCGTCGTTATCAAGCTAAGATTAACACGCCTCATTCTTGAATACAATTGGTATACCAAAAAAAATACCGAAAGTATTGTAGGGTCAGAGCGGGCATGTTACACTTCAAAAGGGCAGGAAATGGATTTCAAAACCGGGGGGGCTAGCATATGAGCTGGGGAATCGGGAGTTATTCGCTCACTTGGGCGATCGGCGTGCCGGGTTATGAACCGCCGAATCGTCCGCTCGCGGCTCGGGATTTGCTGGCCGCGGCCAAGGATGTAGGCGCCGGCGTCGTACAGTACGCCGACAATCTGCCGCTGCACGCGCTGTCCGAATCCGAGCTGGGCGAGCTCGTCCGGCTCGCGCGCGAGTGGGACATCGGGCTTGAGGCCGGCCTTCGGGGCACCGCGCCCGAATCGTTGGCGCTGTATGCGGAGCTCGCGGTTCAGATCGGCTCCCCGATCGTACGCACGTTGATTACCGAGCCGGATATTCGCTCGGCCTACCGGGATCTCGAGGCTTCGCTGTCCGATTATGAATCGAAGGGGATCGTCCTCGCGATCGAAAACCACGGGCTGCATACGACGGACCGACTGGTCGCGCTCTTCGAGCATTTCGACTCGCCTTCCCTCGGATGCTGCCTCGATACCGTCAATTCCTTCGGCGCGCTCGAAGGCCCGGATACGGTCATCCGGGCGCTGGCGCATTATACGGTAAACTTGCATATCAAAGACTTCGAGATTAAACGAGTCGATCATCAGATGGGCTTCTCGGTGCTCGGCACGCCTGCCGGACAGGGCCGACTGAATTGGCCCCTGCTGCGCGAGGCGTTGCGGAAGAGCGGTCGGACGCCGAATTGGATCCTTGAACTATGGACGCCGTTCGCGGGAAGCGTCGAGCGGACGATCGAGCTGGAACGGGAATGGTTCGAAGCCAGCATACCCTTCGTGCGAGGAGAATGGAAAAATGAAAACGACGCTTAAAGAAAAGGCCTACGCCGAGCTGAAAAGGCTGATCCTCGGCAATGAATTCGAGCCCGGCGACTATATGACCGAGCGCATGCTCGAAGAGCGGCTCTCGATGAGCCGGACGCCGATCCGCTCGGCGCTCGAGCGGCTCGAGAGCGACGGACTGGTCCGCTATACCCCGAACAAGGGGCTGTTCGTCGCCGACTTTTCCATCCAGCGCGCCGTCGACTTCTACGACATCCGCGTCGCGCTGGAGACGCATGTCGTCCGCAAGCTGTCGGCGCGCGCCTGGCGGGAGGAGGAGCTGGCCTGGTTCAGGGACAATCTGGCGCGGCAGAAGGAATGCACGGACCAAAACGACAATGCCGGCTTCACGACGGCCGATTCGGCCTTTCATCTGCAGCTCGCGAAGTGCCACGAAAACGTCGAGATCATTCAAGCGATGGAAAACCTCCAGGACAAGCTGTACCGGATCGCCATCCGCGTCCTGCGCAAGGATACGACGCGCATCCGCTTTTCGTACGAGGATCACGTCCGCATCTTCGAGCTGATCGTCGCAGGCCGGCCCGACGAAGCCGCGGCCGCCGTGACCGAACATCTGGAATACGGCAAACGAATCCTGATCCACTAGGGCGCGATCGTCGATGATCATACACCCGCTCAATCGAAAACATACGAGGCAAACCGCCTGGCGTTCGCCATGCTCGTCCAGACGTCCAGGCTCTCTCCGCCCATATACCAGAAGCCGTATCCGGCTACGCCGAACGATTGGCCGAGTCCGACCTTTAACGACAGCGAACGTCCGTCCTCCAGCCAGATGCGATGAATAGACGCGCCCTTCCCGTAATATGCGTAGTACTGGCCCATCGTCTCCTCCCAACTCGCCTTGGCGCGCATCCCCGTCACCCGCGCATTCTGCTGCAGCAGGCTGATTTCCTCGGAGACGGTCATGCCGGCTTCGCTCCTCCAGTCCCGGTTATACAGCGGCAGCGCCAGGACGACCCGGGCGGCGGACACCTGCTTAAGCAGCGTCGTCAAGCCTGCGCGAAGCCAAGGCAGCGAGGACACCGAGCCCGGATCGCCGCCTCCCCAATGCTCGTCGTAGCCCATCAGCACGATATAATCGGCTTCCTTCCCCAGCGCCGCATAGTCGAATACGTCCGTCCAATCCGTGCCGAAGTCGGGAGACACGTTGACCGACAAGACGGCGTGAAGGTCGTCGAGCTCGTCGTTCAATTCGGAGATGAAGGCGGTAAACGACTGACGGTCGCCTGGCGCCATGTTCTCGAAGTCGATGTTGAGCCCGTCGAGACCGTACTGCCGGACCAAGCCGGCTAGCTGTAAAGCGAACGCGCTTCGCCGTCCGGCGTCGGACAGCATCGCATGCGTGGCGGCTTGGTCGGAGCGATTGCCGACCATCGTCCACACCTGCTTGCCATTGCCGTGCGCCCAAGCGACGAGCGCGGCGTCCGTATCGTCCGCGATCGTCCCGTTCTTGTCGAGGAAAAAGGAGCGCGGCGACAACGTATTGATGCCGGAGGCTTGAACCTCCTTTTCGTACTGCGCGGTCGACTGCCCGTATTGCCAGCCGAGTTGAATCGGGTTGTCCGGCGCGGCTTGAATCTCCGCCGCCCAGCCCGGATACGACCAGATCCGATCGAGCAGCGCGGCAGCTTCCTGTCTCGTCATCGGGGATGCCGGCCGGAAGCTGCCGTCGTCGTCTCCGCCCATGAGGCCGAGCTGCCGCAGACGGTATACCGCGGGCAGCGACCAAGCCTGGATACGCGCCTGATCCCGGTAGACCGGCGCGGATGGCGCCGCGCCGGCGGAGAGCGGCTGCTTCAAGGCGCGAGCGATCAGCGCCGCCGCTTCCTCGCGCGTCACCGGGCGGTTCGGCTCAAACGAGGTATCGGACTTCCCCTTTGCCAATCCGATTTGGACAGCGGGCTGCACCCATCGGTAAAACCACGCCGTCTTCGGAACGTCCGAAAAGGAAGAAATCGCGCTCTCGACGGGCTCGATGCGCAGCAGCCTGTCCAGCATCGTCATGAATTCAGCGCGGGTGACCGGCTTGTCGGGCTCGAACCGACGCTCTCCCGTTCCGGTCACGATATGTAGGGCCGCCATGTTCGATATCGCTTGGGCGGCGAAGTTGTCGCGCACGTCGTCAAAAGGAAGCGCGCCCGAGGCGGAGACGGAAGCGGCAGCAGCCGCCGGCGTTAACCAGGGCTCGCTCATCCATCCCGCCAGCATTCCGGCGAGCGCCGCCGACGCAACCGCCTTGCGGGATGCGGTTGCCAGTTTAAACAGCATCAGGTATCACGCTCTCCGATCGTTGATAGACTCTCGCACTCTATCGTAATCAATCGGAGATCGGATACCTATCCTCAAATAATGGCAAGCGCCGACGTAGGACACGCGGCACCCTCAGCCTTTTTCCGCGCCGGACGTGCCGTAGACGAGATGCGGCGTGCCCGGATTCGCGTTGACCCCGAGATACATCCGGCAAAACGTGCGCTGGATTCGGAACCCGGCTTTTTCCGCCATTTGAATACCTTGTACGTTCGGACAAGGCAGATCGAAATAGATGCGCCCGGTTCCGACTTCGGCCAGCAAGACCGCAAGCAGCGACTCCGCGGCACGATCGTCGGATGCCGCCCACGGACCGATCTGCACCGCCTCGTATCCCTGATGGGCCATCAAATACCCTGTTATTCCGCGATCGTCCCGCGTTACGAACGCATACTTAGGCTCCCGCGCCCGCAATCGCTCAAGGACGGCCCTTCGATCCGCGCCGAATATCGCCGCATCGTAGACAGCGATCTCTTCCAGATCCGCTTCCGTTAACGTCCGGACCTCGCCCCGATATCCAGCCGCATCCTCGCCTATCGACTCGCGCATGGACGGCGATGCCTCCAGCTCATATCTGCGAACGTCGTACTCCTCCGCGAATCCGAGCGGGACATAAACCTTTTTTCCCATCGCCGTGGCATCCAGCTTGACGCAGCGCACGCCTTGGTCGCGCAGATGCCGAATGCCCAGCTGCAGCAGCTGCGTCGCGATGCCTCTCCCCCGGAACTCGGGATGCACCAATACCATGCCGATCCAGCCGAAGCGGTCGCCATAGCGGATCGTCGTCATGGTCGCAGCGGCTTGACCGTCGAATTCGGCCAGAAAACAGCCTTCACGATCGAAAAAAGAGATAGTCCTGCCAATCCCGCTCCGTCTGGTTCCAACCTGCGATATTTTTGAGGTTCATCGCGAAGGGAATGTCGCGTTCGGAAAGCGCCCGAATTCGCAGCCGGTTCATTGTCCGGCCTCGCGAGCGGCCTTCGCCCTGACCTGCTGCGTGATCCGATCCACATCTGCGAGGTATTTGATCCCCTCCCGCAGCATGAGCTCCAGCACCTTGCTCCCTTTCTCCGCGGTCGCGTCTTCCGGAAATCCCCAGTACCCGTCGGGCGTAATATCGCCGACATCAAAGTAATCCATGAAAGCCTGGGGCACGAATGATGGATCCTGCTCTCGCTTGATGTCCCCGACATATTCCGGGTGAAGGTGAAGCATGAGCGACGTTTCCATCTCCCCCCGCATGCACGTCGTTTTGGACATGGTTAAAAATCTCGTGGTATCTCGGTCTGGCCACTTCGCCGGCATAAAGCAGAATCGCCTGAAAATCCCGAAGCTCCCGGTTCAAATTCCGAACCGTCGGCTTGATGATCCAGTTGCCGCCGTGGAAGTTCGCGATGATCAGCTTGCTGAAGCCCGAAAACCGCAGCGACTCGGCGATGTCCCGGAGCATCAGCGCGAGCGTGTCCGACTTCAGATAGACCGTTCCTTTGCCCTTCCGATGCTCGATGGACGAGGAGATCGCGACGGCTGGCAGCAAATAGGCGTCCAGCGCCGCCGCCAATTCCCTCGCATAGCGTTCGGCGAAAATCGTGTCCGTTCCGACCGGCAGGTGGCTGCCATGCTGCTCGGTCGCGCCGACGGGAAGAACGGCGACCCGGCAATCCGAAGCTTCGAAATCTTTTTTCGCATGATAAACGGTCAGCATCCATACGCCTCCTTTGATCTCATTATGGTAGGCGTCTTCAAGGCATCCAATGGACCATTCTTTGTTTATTATAGGACATTTTTATACAAGCATTCGGATCTAACGTTTGACGGCGCGCATTGCGGGGTTTTATCGGCGCCAATGGCGCACGGAAAACGACGACCATCAAATCGATCTTGAACATGACCCGGCTGGGTAGCGGCGACGTGGGCATTTTGACAGAACAAGCAATAAGGGGTTGCTGCAGGCCGCAGAAAACGGCAAAGACGCGATTCCTCTTCACTAGGCGAAGCGGAATCGCTTCTTTGCGTCTTATCGTATTTGTTTCGTAAAACGACATTACCGACTACAGGGGCCGCTCAGGCGTATACCCGAACTTCGACGATCTCCGCATATTCGCTGCCATTGGTCATTTCGACGACGATGCGCAACCGGTCCGTCTGTATCGGAGCATCGAGGCGAAGGACGTTTTTGCGCTTGTAATTGCCCCGTCCCTCCGCAATCGTCGCCCAAGCGCCGCCTTCTCTCGCCTCGACGCGGTAGTCCTTGACGAGCGTCGGCATCGTCTCGTACGGCGTAATATGGTGATGCAAATTGATCAAGTCGTCGTTGACGTCGTCGTTGAAAACGAGATGAAGCTCGCGGATCGGCACCGGCTCGCTCCATGTAAGCTCCAGCCATTCCAGGCGCGCGGCCGTCATCCGTTCGGACGACCACAGGTGCGGCCCGCCGTACGGGCGAAGGTAACCGTCGATCGCCTTGTCCGCGGCGAAGGCTTCGGTCGGAGCCGTCAGGCGGATGCATGGCGCGGCATGATCGAATTCGTGCTTCCTCCACTCGACTAGCGGCTGCCCCGGCTGATGTTCTTCGTTCGGCCGCGAGGTGCCCGTTTGCTCGCTCCTCCGATAAGCGAGCACGCCCGAGCTCGGCCGATCCGATATATGCAGCGCGAGCGCTTCGTTCGCCTTGACGACGAGAAACGCGTTGCACGCCGTCACCGGCGTCCAGCTCAAACCGAGCTTCGCCCACTGCAGGCTGCCGGCTGACAAGGCGACCGACGCTTCCGCGAGCTTGGCATGGGGCACGTAATTTTCCGGGCGTCCGGTGTCCCATAGCTCGACGACGAGCGTCGTCTGCGCGTCGGCGTCCACGAGCAGCTCGATGCCGTCCAGCGCCGGATCGACCGGCACGGTGATGCCGATATCCGCATGGAGCGGGATGGCGTAAGCCGGCTGTTCGATGCCGAAGCGGCTGCGCTCGCTAGAGGCAAAGACGCGAGCCCCGCGGGCCAGGTCGGTCTCGTCGTCGCTGCGCAGCCCGATGATCGATGCGTCCTGGCGCAGCAGCGTCTGCTGGAGCTCGCGCAGATGGCTGCCGTGAAGCTCGCGCGGCGAGATGCCCTTTGCCGCGCACAGCGCCGCACCGGTGCCGGCCGCTTCGCCGATGACGGCGCACGTCGCCATGACGCGCGTCGTGCCGAACGCGACGTGCGACGCGCTGATGTCGCGGCCGGCCATCAGCATGTTGCTCACGTTAACCGAATAGAGCGAACGGAACGGGACGTGGTAGATGCCGTCCGGGAACAAATGCTTCGAGCCCGACTCGGTCGCATACACGCCCTGCGGCGGATGCAGGTCTATCGACCAGCCGCCGAACGCGACGCGGTCGTCGAATTCCCGCTGCGCGAGGATGTCGTTCTGGTTCAGCACGTAGTCGCCGACGAAGCGGCGGTATTCGCGCTTGCCGGGCAGCGATCCGACCCACTCCAGCGTCATGTTGTCCGCGTCGAACTTCCCGGAATTTTTAATATAATCCCAGATGCCGTAGATGACCGACCACAGCTCGTCGCGTATCCGCTCGTTGTCGTGGACGGCGTCGTGCTCGCCGCCCCATTCGATCCACCAGTACGCGCAGCCGTTGTCCCCGCTCCGAATGATGCGCCGCTCCGGGATCGTCGTCTTCGTCACGTCGATGGCCATCCGCGGCGGCGTATACTTGACCGGATGTCCGGCGTCCTTCGTATAAAAGAGCAGCGTACTGCCTAGCATGATCTCGTCGGCGGCTTCGGGCGCCCATTCTTCGCCGAATTCCGCGCGGGCTTCGCGTCCCAGCCGGTACTTCGCCCCCGCCAGGAAACCGACCAGTCCGTCGCCGGTGCAGTCGAGATACACCGCGCTCTCGAAGCGGATCCGGCGCTCCGAGCCCATCATCCAGCCGATCGCCGCGCGGATCGTCCGATCATGCGCTTCTCCGTCCGCTTCGACCTCATGCACGTCCGTATTCAGGTACAGCTGAATGTTCGGCTCCGCGCGTACCGCCTCCAGTACGACCATATCCCAGAAGTACGGGTTGCCGTCCTTATTGCGGAATTGATTTTCTACGAACAGTTCGCCCATGATGCCGGTCTCTCTCGCGTAGCGCTGGGTCCCGTGCGCGGTCGCCCCGCACACCCAGACGCGCACCTCGCTGCTGGAATTCCCGCCGAGTACCGGACGGTTGTTGACGAGCGCGACGGTTCTTCCGAGCCGCGCCGCCGCGATGGCCGCGTTTACGCCCGCGAGTCCGCCTCCGATAACGGCGATATCGGTTTTTACGGTTTCGTTCCGCATATGCCTCCCAAACCTCCGAATCGTTCGTTTATCCTCTGTTTCATTTTAATTCTCCCACTTGCCAATTAACATACATCCTATTACGATAACCATATCCGATATTTCAAAAATGACGGGAGAGTCCGCGCATGAGGAACGATTGGTCGTCGCGCCCGGTGGCCTACATGTATTGGATCAAAAAAAAAGCAGTTTCAGTTGGCGCATGACACGGATGCGGCATGGACGATGTTCGCGGTCGAGCGCGGGCGGTTCGAATATCGGATCGGCGCGCATGCAGGCGAGGCCGGATTCGGCGACATCGTCGTATGTCCGCCCGGCATCGTCTTTCATCGCCGCGCGCTGTCGCCGCTGACGTTCCATTTCATCAAATTCGATTGGGCGCTTGCGCCGGATTCGGATGAATCGGCGGCGCTTGGCGGAAAGTGGATGGTACATGACGCGGAGCGCCTCATGTCGACCTACCGGTACATGAAGGAGATCGGAGGCGCCATTCGGCAGGAGCCCGCGCTAGGCCGAATGAAGCATATGATCGAGGATTTGTGGATCTTGATGGAGATCGAGCGCAGCCGCGACGAATCGGCCGCGCGTTCGGCGGCGGACGCGCCCGGTTCCGATATGGTCGAAGCGCGCAAATGGCTGCTCGAGCATGCGTATGAGCCGCTCGCGATGCGCAAGCTCTCGGATGCGCTCGGCATCAGCCCGGTGCAGCTGACCCGGCGCTTCCGCGCGGCATACCGGACAACGCCGACCGAGTTCGTGACCGGACTCCGGCTCGGACGGGCCTGCCGGCTGCTGGAGGAGACGACGCAGCCGCTCGACTGGATCGCACAGCAGTGCGGCTACGAAAACGGCTTTTACTTAAGCCGCGTATTCAGCGCCAAGCTCGGGATGACGCCGTCTGCCCATCGGAGGCTGCATCGCGTGTAAGCCGAGGCGGCGACGCCGGGCGGCTAGTCCGATGCCTCATGCACAATTAATGCACTAGCCTTGCATTAAATGTGCATAATCAAAACCAAATGCATCATAGCCAGGTACGTGCAGCCCTTCCATGCCCAATCATTGTGCACCATCCAGGAAAGCGTGCCGCCGCACGGTCGGTGCTTCGCTAAGATGCACAATGATTGGGCATTTCGAGCGACGTGCGAAGTTGTGCGAAATTACCGCCTTGCATCAGCGGTTTTCGCATGCTTGACCGTTTGTTCCCCGATGATATTCACCGTGCAGCTCCTTCTGAATTCTAATGCAAGTCCCGTTCCTTCTTCAGCTCTAGAAGGATCATATCCAGCCGCTCAATGATCTTTTCCTCGTTTTGAATCTGTCTCTTCAAGCAGGTATGAATCGTACCGAGTCCCACCACGACCAAGAACATAAATAAACCGAAGTAGAAAATCACGGATTCACCGTCCTCTTATTCAATCCAGGCGATTGGATGCTTCATACTCCGCGTCTCTTAAAGCGATTTTTAATCGAAGCGATTTAAACAGATCGAGAACATGTCGGTTTTTTTATCATAAAGAAAACGATGCCTATGATTAAAATGCAGACGCCGAAAATTTTCGTCGATTGCGTAACATTCCAAATGACGCTTGGGGTCAAATTCTTCAATGTATGAGAATCCATAACGCCTTGCCCTCGAAAAGACATAAAGATCAAGATCTTTTCTAAGCCGCTTAGAACGATAATAAAAATGCCAGAAAGGATGAGCTTCGTTGCAAGATTCTTCAATCGTGTCTCTCCCTTCTACAATTTGAGTATGTTTTCTAATTCTATTAAATGTTTAATTCTAAATTCCGGCTTAACGGTAATCTCCGCTCTCCATGGTTGATTCACTTCAAACCAGATGGTTTTCATCCCGGCCAGCCCTGCGCCTTCAATGTCGTTCTTGGGATGGTCGCCGATATACAGGCATTGCTCCGGGCTAACGCCGAGCTTATCCGATGCCATTTTAAAGATTCGATTGTCCGGTTTCTTAACGCCTGCCTCCTCAGAAACGAGAATGAAGTTGAAGTTATCCCGAATTCCTAATCGATCGATTTTTCCATATTGAATAGCCGTTCTGCCATTTGTAATAAGACCCAACTTGTACTTTCTCCTGATATAGCTCATGGTTTCTACCGCATGTTCCATCAATAAAGCATTTTTTACATAATGCTCGCTATAGTAGTCCATCAATTCATTAAGCTCGGGTTTGGTTAACCACGGCAGTTCTTGAAGCAATTCCGTAAATAATAAAGTCTTCTCCTTATAACCGTCTTGGTCTAATTCAATGATTCTTGCCGCTATAGAATCCGTTTTTGGATCATGGGAAAAGTATGTACGAACGAATGAGGAAGTAAAATTTTGAAAAGTACGCGTACGATCCAAAAGCGTATTATCCAGATCAAATAGAACGGCTTGAATGTTTTTCATGTAATCTCCTCGTATTTCTTCGAGTTAGACGTTAAACCTTCATCCACAATGCATCTTTAGAATCGCTACTAAATGAATAACCGATTGTATAATTTTTTTTCATCTTCACGGATTAGGAATCCAATCCAATCTTCATAGCTTTCTCCCTGCCTCAAAATAACTTCGTCCAGTAACAATGGAATGGATGGAGTTAATTCGCCTGTTTTCGAGTCCAAATATTTGAAGTCATAAAAATGCAAATGAACCGAGGAGCCCGGATCTTCCGTTGAGAGCAATTTAAAATTCACTTTAACGAATAAATAGTAGTAACCTTTTGGAGCTGGTTCCTTGAATGTTTTGAAATCTTTCCATGCTTCTGTTCCCGTACTCATGCCTTCGCTTGAAACCGAGGCGATGAATTTTTCGCTGCCTTTATTAATGGCTATATATGCAACTGAACCCGAGTACAATGGATTTGATTTCGTGTAGCCGCCGAACATGCTTCGATCCTGTCCCAGAATACTGATTTTATTCTGATCCGTCATGACATGGTATGTTCCGCCTAACTTTTCAACCACAGTACGCATAGGTACATATGTAACCCCATCAATAACTTTGGCTTCCCCCTTTAATTAATGAACCGTTCACCAATATGGAGTATCGAATTGCTGCAAATGCCGTTGTCGATAAATAAACGATTACCGCAATGGCAATTATCGATGCGATAAGTGTTTTTTTCTTTTTTGAGCATCATAAAACCTCCAGATTCATTTATAGGGTCCTGAAAAAGAAAAATTTTACTTTCTTTTGTAGATATTATAATAGTTGTTTCATTTCAACAACAAAAAAAGATCGGCAGACACATGGGTCTACCGATCAATGGCATTTATGGACTAACATCTCGATCAAAGCTCGACCATCGCCTTAATAACCTTCGATTCAGGCTTCAGCCAATCCTCGAATTGCCCGATCATATCGTCAAGCGAAGCCCGGTGCGTGATATAGCGGTTAACGTCAATGTTCCCGGCACGGATAACTTCAAGCACCTTTTCGAAGTCCTCTCTGGTCGCGTTGCGGCTCCCCATCAGCGTCAGCTCTCGTTTGTGAAATTCGGGATCATGGAACTGGATATCGGCACTGACCAACCCGACGTATATTAATCTGCCTCCATGCGCCGTATAGCCGAATGCCGCGGTCATCGATTGCGCATTGCCCGTCGCGTCGAATACGACGCTTGGCAGCTCTCCGCCATTCGCCGCCAACAGACTGCCGAGCGGATCCGCCAGCGCCCCTACCGTTTGGTCGACGCCGGCCCAGTCGCGGCAATACGCCAGCCGATCCTCGTTGACGTCCATGGCGATGACCCTGGCGCCCCGCGCCTTCGCGAATGCCATGACGCCCAGCCCGATCGGACCGCCGCCGATGACAAGCGCCGATTCCCCGGCCGCAAGTCCCGACCGTCGTACCGCATGCGCGCCGATCGCGAACGGCTCCAGCGTCGCGGTCTGGTCGAGCGTCAGGTCGTTCGCCGCGATCAGATGCGAGACCGGAACCGAGATCCGCTCCCGCATGCCGCCGTCGATATGGACGCCGAGCACCTTCATATCCGTGCAGCAGTTCGTCTTGCCGCCTCGGCAGGCGATGCAGATCCCGCAGTGCATATACGGAATGACGCTGACGCGATCGCCGATCCGAAGCCCTTTTTCGTTCGGACCGATCGCTTCGATGACGCCGGCCAGCTCATGTCCCAGTATTCGCGGATAGGCAAAGAAAGGCTGCCTGCCTTTATAAGCATGCAGATCCGTCCCGCAGATGCCGATTCTCTTCAAGGCAACGATCGCGGAGCCGGGCTCAAGCACTGGCTCAGGCAAATCGTCCACAAACGCAAAACGTTCGATCTCCGCGCAGATGATGCCTCTCATTTATCGTCGCCTCCGATCCCGACGTTGTATTCGGCTCGTCCGCTAACCCAGGTCCGATTGTGCACCGGCTGCAAAATCGCGAGCACTTCGGCCAGAAGACCTTCGTCGATCGGCTCCTCTGTCCACGCTGCGTTTTTCTGAATGTTGGCCGGATTGGCCGTACTGACGAGCGTCGTCGGGATCCGTTCGTTCGACGTGGAAAATTGGATCGCCAGCTTGGCGATATCCGTTCCCCGGGATTCGCAATACCGCGCAGCTTCGAGACATGCAGCCTTGATCTGCGGAGAGGCCGGATGCCAGTCCGGCGTGCCGCGCGTACCGAGCAGTCCCATGGACAGCGGCGAAGCGTTGACCAGACCCGTGCGGCTGGCTTCGAGAAGCGGCAGCAAGCCGAGCAGACTCGTGTCGTTCAGGGCGTAATGGCAGTACGAGATGATGCAATCGACCTCGACGCGCGGTATAAAAGTCTCGAACAGCCCCAAAGGAAGACCGCAGATGCCGCCGAACCGGATCTTGCCAAGCTCCTTCAGCCGCTTCAGGGCCGGTATCGCTTCGTTGAAAATGATGTCGGCCGGCACGAACTCGATATCGTGCAAATATAAAATGTCGATCTCGTCTACGTTCAGCCGCGCAAGGCTCTCGTCTACGCTCGCGACGATCCGGTCATGCGAGAAATCGAACGCATCCGCTCCGTATCGGCCCGCTTTCGTCGACAGCACGTACTTGTCGCGCGGGATATCCTTCAGCGCTTTGCCCAGCACGGTCTCCGCCTTGGTCAATCCGTAGTAGGGCGATACGTCGATATAATTGATCCCGGCATCGATCGCCGCATGCACCGTCCGGACGCTCTCTCCCTCGTCGGTATCCCGGAAGACCGAACCGAGCGAAGAAGCGCCGAAGCTCAATACGGAGACGTCCAGGCCTGTTTTCCCCAATTGACGATACTTCATTTTCCCAAGTCACCCCGTTGTCAAAAATCGCGTGCCCGAATTACAGCCGGTAAAAGGCCTTGGCGTTCAACCCGAACAGCTTCTCCCGCTCCGCGTCTCCCCACGTATCGGGCAGCGCGCGTTCCAGTATATCGACCACCTCGTCGTAACCGGCCGCCAGCAAGCAGACGGGCCAATCGCTGCCGAACATCACTCTGTCCGTCCCAAAGCAAGTCAGCACATGACGCACATAGGGAATAAATTGTTCAGCCGTCCAGCCCTCGTGATCCGCTTCGGTGACCATGCCTGACAGCTTGCAGTATATTTTCGGGTACGAAGCCAACTGCTCGATCTGGCCCGCCCATGGCTCCATCCTGCCTTCGGCGATGCGCGGTTTGGCGATATGGTCGATCACGCCGTGCAGCCCGGGCACCAGCTCCACCAGCTCGATCAGCGGATCGAGCTGATCGCACTTCACGAGCAGGTCGACGGCTGCGCCTCGTTCCGCATAGCTCCGCAGCGCCTCGACGTACGACGGAGCGAGAATGACGCCGGCGTCGGGCATGTCCTGGATCATGATGCGGAAGCCGACGAACTTCGGATGCCGATCGAATCTTGCAAAGTGGTCGGCATGCCGGTCGTCCGTCAAGTCCAGATATCCGACGACGCCTTTAATCGACGCGTCTCGCTCGGCGAGCGACAAGAGGAAATCCGTCTCCTCCGGCGTCGGCGCCGCTTGAACGACAATCGATCCGTCCAGACGGTGGGCGTCCAGACGAGGCTTCAGATCCGCCGGTAAAAAATCCTTAAATAAGACGGGGATATCAGGCGTCAGCCACCCATAATCGCCTCGTTCGATCTGCCAGTAATGCTGATGGGCATCGATTCTCATCGGGTATCTCCCTTTAATCGAGGTATTGTAACCGTTCTCTGTCTATTCTAGCATTCGGATTAAAATGTAAAATGGCTTCTGCTTGCAATTTTATATCCTTTTTTTGATATTTTGAAAAGAAATCGCCGAGCGCAGGTGCCAACGCCATGAAGCCTATTTACAAGCCATTTAACGTCGCGCCGTCCTTTCCCTTCTCGTTCGTTTATAGGGACACCAAGACGGAGCAGCGCGAGCTCCCCGACCATTTGCACGACTGGTACGAGATGGTTTACGTTCACGGGGGCAAAGGGACCTTTTTTTATCGATCGCACTTTTTTATGACATGCACGCGGGCAGCTTGTTCCTCATTCCGGCCAACACGATCCATCGCGCCTTCCCCGACGCGGAAGATCCGGTCACGTCGACAGCCTTGTTTTTTAACCCCGCGTTGGTGCAGGCGCCGTCGTATGGAGAGCCGTTCTCTTATATGCAGTGCTTTGACTGGAGCCGGCAGCACCGGAGGCATGAATTGAAATGCAGCTTAGCCTTGCGGGAAGGTTTCGAGCGGTGCTTGCAGGAGATTGACGATGAACTGCGGGCTTCGGAGATCGGGGGACGGCATGCCGTTTCCTTGCTGGTTCAGCGGATCCTGCTGTCCGTCCATCGGGAACTCGGGGTATCCGGAGGAGACGAAGCCAGCCTCCCTCCCGCGATCGGGCCGCTTTGGATGCGGGACACGCTGTTGTTCATCGACGAACATTATTCAAAGGAAATCGGACTTCGCGAGCTGAGCAAGCGGGCATCCGTGAGCCCTGCGCACTTCAGCCGGGTGTTCAAGCAAATGACCGGCATGAACGTCACCGGCTTTATCGCCGCGAAGCGCATCGTCAAGGCAAAAGAGCTGCTGGTCGGGACGGATCAGAATGTCGCTCAGATCGCCGCCGCATGCGGCTTCGACAGTTTGCCCCACTTCCACCGGCTGTTCAAGCGGGTCGCCGGCGGGACGCCGGCCGCTTACCGGAAAAGCTTGTCGAGATGACAGCGAACGCCGCAATGAAAAAGAACAGTCCCGGACACGACGTGCTGTCCAGGACCGTTCGATGTTTTATCCCCTTTTTGCGGACAGCGCGACCGAAAAGAATCGGCGTTCCGACGCGGGCAGCAAATACTTCTCCAGCGTCGGGGCATAGCCGCAGCTATGATTGCCGATCCCGCTCTGCGCGGCATCCAGCTTGACGATCGTCTCTTCGAGCGGCGTCAGTTCATGCCTGTGCTTCGCGCTCGCGAGATCGGAAGTCGCATAGTGATGCGCGCTGAAGTTCATGGGAACGCGCTTCGCTTCGGCCAGAAGCCCCAAGCCGTTCATATCTTCGCAACTGACCCAGCGCACGTCCGCTTTATTCCCGTTTTCCTGCGGCTTGATGTAGGGCACATATTGCTCGCCCACCGAACCGGCATAGACGCCGAGCTTGCCGCTCTCTTGCCGGTCGGCATAGCACTCGTGCGGACCTCGGCCGAACCAGGTCAGCCGATCAAATTCGCGAGGCAGGCGCAGCTCCAGCCCGAAGCGGGGCAGTGGCGGCAGATCGGTTCGCTTCGCCTCGAGCTCCGCTTCGACGAGCAGCTCGCCCGATCCATTCGCCGTGTAAGTAAGGCTTGCCAAGAACGCCGATCCCTGGCCCTTCGCTCCCAGCGCAAACTCGGCGCGGAAGCGAATCGCGCCGCTCTCGTCCAATCGTTCGATCGCGGCGTGACGAAGATCCGGCGCGAGCCGATCATAACCGGCCGCGAGCCATTCCTTCGCCAGATGCACGTCGTTGTCTACCGGCGCGCGCCAGAGGTTTACGGACGGTCCGGAAAGCAGCAGCTCTCTGCCGCCGCTTTTCCAGCTCGTCAGCTTCCCATGGTTCAGATCGAATACGAACTCGTCGTTCTCTCCCCGCACGACGGCAAGCCGTGCGGAAGTACCTGCCTCATTTACGATCAGAAGCTCCGGAAGCGGCGGGACCGGCGCGTCTGAAGCAGGAGCGCTGACGACGCCCAGCGGCAGATCCGCCCACGCGATCTCGAAGCCTCGTTCGGCCCACGGGGTCCCCTCTCGAAGGAGAAAGCGAACCCGCAGCCAGTACTCGCCGGATTCCGCCGGCAGCTCCGCCTTCGATGCGAGGCGAATCGACTCGCGCTCGCCGGGCAGCGTCCTGAGAAAAGGCAATTGCCCGCTCTTCAGCGCCGCTCCTTCTCGATAGAGCGTCCATTCGCCCGCCAAATGCGTCAGGCTCAAGAAATCGTAGCGGTTCTCCAAGACGAGCGATCCCGTATCTTCGTTCCAGGATACGACCTTGACCGGCTCGATCGCCTTCTTGTATTCGAGCAAAGACGCCTTCGGCGTGCGGTCCGGGAAAAGCAGCCCGTCCAGGCAAAACGATCCGCTGTGCGGCTCGTCGCCGAAATCCCCGCCATACAGGTAAATCTTGCCGGTCTCGTGCGACGTTCTCGCGGATGGCTCGGCTGAAGGTACGGCAGATGGATCGGCTGACGATACGGCAGATGGCCTGGCCAACGGCTTGGCAACGCGTCCGGCATCCGCCGCGGTTGCCGACTCCGCCACCTCGATCGCCATATCCGCCCACTCCCAGATCAGCCCTCCGAGCAGGCGCGGATGCGCGTAGATCGCGTCCCAATATTCCTTCAGGTTACCGGTCGAATTGCCCATCGCGTGGCCGAATTCGCACATCAAGTAAGGTCTGGGGTCGTCCTTGAGCCCTTCCTCGACGATCGTCCCGACCGCGGGGTACATGCTGCTGACGATATCGACGACCGGCGCGTCGTAGGCGCGTTCGTAGTGAATCGGCCGCGTCCCGTCCTTCTCCCTGACCCATTCCGCCATCGCATCATGGTTCGAACCGTAGCCGGATTCGTTGCCGAGCGACCAGACGATGACGGACGGATGGTTCTTGTCCCTCTCGACCAATCGCCTCGCCCGCTGCACGTAGGCCTCTCTCCACGAAGGCTGATTCGCTAAATACCCCTCGTCGCCGACAAAATGAAATCCGTGCGTCTCCAGATCCGTCTCGTCGATGACGTACAGGCCATACCGGTCGCACAGGTCCAGCCATCTCGGATCGTTCGGATAATGGGAAAGCCGGACAGCGTTGATATGGTGCCGCTTCATGAGCAGGATGTCCTCGAGCATCGATTCCTTCGTGGTGACGTAGCCGAGGCGAGCGTCGAATTCGTTGCGGTTGACGCCTTTGACGATGATCGGCCGCCCGTTGACGAGCAAGCGCCCCTCTGCGATCCGGATATCCCGGAAGCCGACAGCGATCCGTTTGACCTCCGCGACGCGGCCGTCCACGTCAATGACTTTCAATAATAAGACGTACAGGTTCGGCGTTTCGGCCGACCAGGGCCGGGCGGAAGCGACGGGCTCGCGAAGCCGAAGCTCGCGGGATTCGCCCGGCAGCAATGACGCGAACGGCCAATCGGCAGCAAGCGCGACGTTTCCCTCGGGGTCTATCAGAAAAGCTTCGATTCGGCCGCCTCTCGCCTGATCGTGCGACAGGTTAGAAATTTGCAGGCAGACGTCCAGCTCAGCGGTCTCTCCGTCCGGTCGCCAGCTGGTCTTGACGAATGCGTCCAGCACGGTGACCGCCGGCAGCGACAAGAGGTACACGTCCCGGAAAATACCGCTAAGACGCCACTTGTCCTGGCTCTCCAGGTAGCTCCCGTCCGACCATTGGTAAACGCGGACCGCAAGCAGGTTCGCGCCGGGACGAAGCACACCCGTCACGTCGAACTCGGTTGTGAAGTGGCTTCCTTGACCGTAACCTATGGGGCTTCCGTTCACCCAGACATGGAATGCCGAATCGACGCCTTCGAACAATAGCCGGACGTTGCGCCCCTCCCATCCATCGGGAACGACGAACGCGATGCGGTAGCAGCCGACCGGGTTATTCGCCGGCACATGCGGGGGGATCGATCGGAAAAGGATACGGACAGCTCGAGTAATGAGGCGCGCCGTAACCGTGCATTTGCCAGTTCGACGGGACCGGAAGCAAGTCCCAGCTATCGTCCGCGTAGTCGGTACCTTCGCATTCGCCGGGGACGGCGGACGGCGATTCGAAATAACGGAACCGCCAGGTGCCGTTCAGCAGCAGGAAATAAGGCGAAGACTCCCGCTCGCCTGCCATCGCGTCGCCTGTCCCGCCGTACGGAATGAGATCGGCCCTTGGGGGTTCGGCGTTCCGCTCCAGCACCGCCAGATTCGCCCAGTCGGGCTGGTTGCCGGACGCCGCCTGCTTCATACGGCCGCTTGGCCGGTCATTCAAAGGCTCGTTCATCGGCACTTTAATAGGCTCGTTCATCCGCTCATACGCCGCCTTTCCTTACGCGTTCAAAAAAGCGCTCTCCGCCGACCTGCCCGCCCTTCAGCACCAGCTCGAGTCCGTCGAGCTTCGCATCGTCGGCATATGCGCGGCACAAAGGCACGCCCGGCGCCAGCGTTTGGAGGCACTCGAGCGCATATATGCCTAGCGCCCTGGTGACGTAGCCGGACGTATCGCCCCCCCGCGACCAGAATGCGCGCCAGGCCCGCTTGGACGGCCAGCGCACGGGCCAGCCTGCCGAGCTCCGAGCCGAGCAGCCGGCTGCTGTCTTCCGGCCTCAGCCCCTGCGCAGTCAGCGCCCGCCGCAGCTCGCCGATGCTTGGATCGTCCGGTCCGCCGGCCGAATACAAGATCACGCTGCGGCCTTGATCCAACAGCGCTTTCGCTTCCGAGAGCAGCCGCGCCCTTGCTCCATCGGCCTGCTCGGGACGAATCAGCGCGAGCGCCGGTATGCGGATCGACGCAAAGCCGTCTTCTTCGGCTTCGGCGATCTGCTTCGCGGTCGCGGGCGAACAGCTGCCCGACACGACGAGCAGGCGATCGACCGGCCTCGATACGCCGACGACAGCTCCCGCCGCTCCGTCCCCATCCTCCCCGTCCGGCCTCACTGCCCTCGACGCTGCGGACGATACCGCGCCCGAAGCTTGCCACGCCGCGCCGAGCGCATACTCCAGGCCCGAGGAGCCGATGGCGAATAACGGACCCTCCCGTTTTAGCGCCTCTTGCCAGATCAACTGTCCCGCGACGGTAAGCCGCCGCTCGTCGAGCACGTCGAACAGCAGCAGATCTGGACGCTCTGCCGAGAGAACCCGCTCAAGCCGTTCGCCGGCCTCGGTCGGGTCGCCGTCCAGCGCGACGATGTCCAGCAAGGAAGTCTTGAGCGAAGTCTGTCGCGCCAGATGAACGCGCAGGTCCGATTCGTCCATCGGCGTGACGGGATGCCGAGACATCGTCGGATGCCGATCGAGCCGGAACACCTCGCCGCCCGGCGCCGCCGCGAAGTGATGGCCGAACACCGTATAACGTCCCAGATAGGGCACGCCGGCGAGCACCGGAATGAAGCGCCCTCCGAAAACGGCTCGTCCAAGCTCCGCGGCCTTGCCGATGCTTCCCGTTTCCGGAGACGAATCGAACGTGGAGCAGATCTTGTAGTGTACGACGGCCGGATCGGCCCGCTTCAAGCGCTCGAAGATCGGCGGCAGCTCTCGCTCCATCGCTTCCGGCGCGAGGGAACGGCCGACGCCGGCGATGCCGAACGCGTCAAGGTCGGCAAACCTCTCGCTCCTCGCCGTGCCCGATTCTGTCCCTTCGTCCGGCGGATCCATGAATAGTACCGTCCGCAGGCCCTGTCTGAACAGCGCCTCGAGCACGTCCGTCGACCCGGTGAAGTCGTCCCCGTAATAACCGATCAGGGGCCGCTTGGCGCGGCCCCCTCCCTCTTCGATCCTATCCTGTATGCCCATGCCGCCTCAGCCCTTTCCGTATTTCTCGATCGCGCGGGCCAGCTCGGGATGGGTCGTCGCGTACGTCTCGAGCGGGGTGCCCGCCGCGGCCGCTTCCCAACCTTGGCGCATGCTCGCGAAGCCGGCGGCGGGACCGTCCGGATGCGCGAGCATGCCGCCGCCCGCGAGGTGCATCACGTCCACGCTGCGGATCGCCTCGTACGTAGGCGGAGCCGAGCCCGCCCACTGCGCCGAAGAGACGACCGGCACCGTCTCGTAGCCGCCGAACAGCGGGCGCGCGCACGCTTGAATCGAGCGCACGACGGATTCATTGCTCTCGTAGAACTTGCTGTTCAGTCCGTTCACGTGAAGATGATCCGCTCCGGCCAGCCGGCACAGCTTTTGGAAGGCGCCGAACTCCATGCCGAGCCCCGGACTGCGGGTGAGCATGCCCCATTGATTGCGGTGCGCGTGGATCGGAACTTCGCTGTAGCCGTTCAGGTGCGCGAGTCCCGCGAAGCCGATGCTCATGACGCTCGCCATGACGCAGTTGCCGCCCGCTTCGACGACGACGTCGTGATGGCGGCGCATCTCGTCGATGTCGCCGGTAATGTTGAACGCGTACATCGTCTTTTTGCCCGTGACGTCCGCCGCGCGCCCGATCGCGTCCATGACCGCCCGGACCTTCTGTTCCAAGGGCAGGTAAGGCGGGTTGGCGTTCAGTTCGTCGTCTTTGATAAAATCGAGACCGGCGACGGCCAATTCGTAGACGAGGCTGCCCAGCTCTTTGGCCGTCAAGCCGACGCTCGGCTTGACGATCGAGCCCAGGATGGGCCGCCCGTACACGCCGGTCAGCCTGCGGGTGCCGGCAAGGCCGAACTTCGGCCCCGGGTACCGACGGGCAAAGGCGTCGGGCAGCTCGATATCGAGCAGCCGCAAGCCGGACAGCTCCTGCAGCTCGAACAGGTTGCCCGCGATCGCGCTCATCAGGTTCGGAATCGAAGGACCGAAGTTGACGATCGGATAAGACACGGAGATCTTGCCCCGCCGGTAGCGTCCGTCATGGCCGGATGGCGGCTTCGCTCCGGGAAGCAGCGGAGCCGATGCCTCCTCCAGCGGCACGATCTGCTCGATCCGCGCGCCGTGGCGCTCCTTCAGCGCAGCCGTCTCCCCCGGCACGGCCGTGAAGGTCCCGGTCGATTGTTCGCCCGCGATCACCTCCGCAGCGCGCGCGAGCGTCCACGGCGTCTCGACGAAGTATTCCGCTAGAACCCGCTCCGTGCCGCCAGCCGGAGCCCCTGACGCCGAAGCGCCTGCCGGTTTCCCGTTCCAGACGCCGCTCATTGCGCGGACTCCTCCGCGCGAGCGAGCCGCTCCAGCACCTCGCGCACTTGCTCGACGCCCAGGCGCGGGCTCGATAGCACCGGCTTGCCCGTCGCTTCGGCCAGCTTTTTCTCCATGCGCGCCATCGAACCTTGCGCGAGCACGATCGCGTCCGCATTGCCTGCCACCCGCTGCGCCGTCTCCAGAATGAGCCTGTCGTGCTCCTCCGGACTTCCGCCGTTCAGCGCTTCGAACGCGCCCGCAGCCAGGCCGTTCACCAGCGCGACGGCGCGCCCCGCCGCAGCCGCTTCCTTTTCGATCAGCCTCATCGTCGGCTCGAGCGTCGAAGGAAGCGTCGCCAGCACCGCGATCCGGTCGTAGCTCGCCGCGGCCTTCGCCGCCATCGCCTCGTCGATCTTGACGATCGGCACGCCGATCAGCTTGCGCGCGTCGTCTGCCACTTCGCCTACGGAAGAGCATGTGTTCAAAATGACGTCCGCTCCCAGCTCTTCGCCGTTGTGATAATATTGCACGAGCCTTCTGGCGACGCCCGGCGGCACTTGCCCCGCCTTCACCACGTCGCCGATCAGGCTGTCGTCGATGATATTGACGAGCCGGACGTCCGGCAGCAGCTCCTGGAATACCTTTTTCAGCGGATCGGCCAACCCTTGGCCCGTGTATACGGCAACGACCGTTTTCATCGTCCGAACCCCTCCCTCACCATACGAATTCAGTCTCGATACGGCGCAGCTCGCCCTCGCGCATCGGCGCCGCGTCGTACACCTTGCGTCCGGAATAGAACGGATGCTTCGTGCCGCGGGGCGTAATGCCGACGACGTCGTCGCCGCGCCATTCGGTCACGAATGTCTGGCCGATCGCCGTCTCCACCGTCGTGCGCTCGGATAACGGGAACGTAATCGTGATCGTTTCCCCCCGCGAACGCTTCGTTCAGCTGTAGGAACACCTCTTTCACCCAACGGCTCGGCTCCGAGCCTCGTCCTTCCGATACCGCTCCGTTCCGTTCCCGCACGATGCGTACCTTGGCGAAGCCCGCCCATTCCGGAATGCGAACCTGCAGCGACGGCAGGTCCTTGTTCACGCGAAGCACGACTTTGCCTTCGTGAGGCAAATACGATTCGACGTCCAGCCAGACCGAACCGCGATTGAGAAGGAAGTTGACGCTCACCTTGCCGTCCTTCTCGGTCACCGTATTGCTCCAGCCCATATAGAGGCCGCGCGTGCCCGAGCCCAGGCAGCAGATTTGCAGGTCGTTCGTATGCCCGCGCCCGTGATTCACGTCGCAGCAAAAGTCGTTCGGCGCCGAATATCCGGCGAACGCGCCGCGCGTGCTGGCAGCCACGTTCGTGTAGCTGATCCGCCCGGCGACATTGTGAGAACGGTCGTCCGTCTCCTTCACCCAATCGAGATCGAGCAGCTGCGATTCGGTCAGGTGGTTGCGAATGAAGCGCTCCACGACGCCCCAATACTTCGTATAGCCGCTCTTCGCGAGCGTAATGCCGGTGGCGATCAGGTCGACGAGCGAACAGGTCTCGTGCTCGTACGCCTGCTCCTTCATGTCGCCCGGCGTCCAGCCGAAGGCGGTGCATTGCGTCAGCGCCCAGGCGTAGCTCTTCTCCGCGAACGCGATCAGCGAAGCGTCCCCGGTGAAGGCGCCGAATCTCGCGATCGCGTCGAGCGTGCCGAGCCGGGTGTGGAAGTGGCCGCTTCGGTAAGCCAGCGCGTCGTTAAAGCTTCCGTCCTTGTTGAACACGCCGCTGCGCTCCACGATGAGCGCGACGAAAAACTGGCACAGCTCGAACGCATCCTGGCTCCCCGTCAGCTCGTGGTATTTCAGCAGCGGCATGACGAGCCGGCCGCAGAACGCCGCAGGATCGGGCGCCAGACGCAGCAGCATCGCGTTCGCGGACGGCCAGCCGCCCTCCTTGTATTCCGAAGCCGGATAATACCATACTTCGCGCTCTTTGATCGCGATCCGCTTCAGCGCGGCGACGTGGCGGTCGGCCGCTTCCTTCACCTTGGCGTCTCCCGTCGCCATGTACCAGGTCGTCAGCGACAGGATGACCGCACGCTGGTCGATCAGATTGGCGTTCGGCTCCCAGCCGAAGTTCGGGTTTTCCTGCCGGTAGCTTAATCCGTCGTCTTTGAAGAAGGTCATGAAGTTGTCGCGGTAGCGCTGCTCCGTCTCCGCGCCGAACGTCTCGCCGGACATATGCCGCGCCAGAATCATGCCGTCGATCATGCGGCCGTGGGAGGAGCCGAAGTCCCAATCCCCGTGCGTCAGATTGGCAGGATCGTTCATGAGGTTCGCGGCGAAGAACGGGATGCCGCCGTATTCGGGATCGGCCATGCCGGCCATCGCGTTCAGCGCGTGCCCGGCCCTCTCCTCCAGCGTCAGCGTATCGGGTATCAATCGTCGTGTCATGGCAGGTTCGCTCCTTTTATTTGCTCGCGCATTCGGCCTGGCCCCGGTACTCCCCAATCGTTTTGCCCGTTTTCTTTTTGAAAATCTGGCTGAAGTATCGGTAGTCCTCATAGCCGACCATTTTCGCGATTTCGTAGTTTTTGTATGCGGGAATTTTCATCAGCTCGATCGCCTTATGAATCCGGTAATCCGTCAGGTAATCGACGAACGTATGGCCGGTCGTTTTCTTGAACAAACGGCTTAAGTAATCGGCGTTGACGAAACGCGTCTCGGCGATCTGCTGCAGGGAGAGCGGTTGTTCGAAGTGGACTTCGACCAGCTTCACGATCTCCCTGACGAGACGTTCGCCCTGCTTGCCTCCCGCCTGGCTGCCGTTCGACAGGATGGCGGGGATGATCTCCCGCTCGAACAGCTCGCTTGCGGAGGCGGGATCGTTGCGCTGCCGGATCGTCTCGGAATAGGCGAGCGGGGTGCGGCCGCTGACGCTCTCCAGGCTGCAGCCCGAGAGCTGAAGCTGCTTTTCGATCGAATGGACGAGGATCACCGCGTTTCGCTGCATCCCTTCGACCGTCGTGCCGGCCGTCGCGATGCGAGCGAACAGCTGCCTGAAAAGCTCGCCTGCCGTCTCCACGCTTCCCATTTGGAGCGAGAGAAGAAAGGCTTTCTCCGCCTCGTGCGGATAGGAGGGCGCCGCTTGGGAAGCCGCCTCGCTATCGCCCGCGAGCCGTACTTTTCCCGACTCGCCGAGCTTCCGCCAGCCGAGCGCCTCCCGCGCCGCTTGGCATGCGTCTTGCAAATGCAGGGGACGCAAGCTCCGCGATACGGCCGCGCCCAAGCTAAACGTCGCGCCGGCGGCTTCGCTCAGGAAGCCCCGGATCTCCGTCAGCACGCGGCCCAGCTCTGCGCCGAACGAACGCCGCGCCCCGACCGCTCCGACGAATTCGGCGCGTCCGTCGGCGCCCGGCTTCAGCGCGAACGTCCATTCGCCGCCCAGATGGAAGGCGCGCGCCTGCGCAAGCCGTCCGCGCGTCTCTTCCGCCGTCTTCGCCGCATCGGGCCGCTCCTCGGCGTAAACGTCCGCCTGGGCGACGAACACGACGCATTCTCCTTCCGCCCATCCTGCCGGCGGCGCCGCAGGTTCTCCTTCCGCCGTCTCGCCGCCCCCGCGCCGCGTCAGCGCTTCGCGCAGCCAGCCCGCCTCCTTGTCGTTGCCGGCTGCGGACGCGGCCGCTTGCTGCGCTTCCCGCCGCTCGAGCTCGGCAACCGCCTTCTCCAGCACGGTCGCGAGCTCCTCCTTCTTTACCGGCTTCAGCAAATAATCGAACGCCCGGTGGCGGATCGCCTCCTGCGTATATTCGAAGTCGGAGTAGCCGCTGACGACGATCGTCAGCAGCTCCGGCAGCTCGGCGTGCAGCTTCCCGAGCAGCTGCTTGCCGTCGAGTCCCGGCATTCGCATGTCGAGGAACAGCAGGGCGGGCTTCACCTCGAGCGCGAGCTCGTAGGCGTCCTGGCCGTCCGCCGCTTCTCCAGCCAGTTCAAGTCCGAAGCGTTCCCACGGGATGAGCTGAATGAGTCCGCGCCGTATCCACTTCTCGTCGTCGACCACGAGAACTTTGCGCATGTCGTTAAGCCCCCCCCCCCCGATTGAATGTATCGTGTCGCCGGCCATTCGTGTTTTTTTACCAACTGACCTTCAGTTCTTGACCCGGCGATCCTTAAGCACTTGACCTGATGATCCTTCAGCCCTTGACAGAACCCGCCGTCAATCCGTCGATAATATAGCGCTGCAGCAGCAAGTACACGAGCAGAATCGGAGCGATGACGATGACCATGAAGGCGAACACGATGCCCCAATTCGTGTTGTATAACGAGACGAAGTTGAAAATCTGCAGGACGATCGTCCACTTGGTGCTGTCCGTCATGAGGTAGAACGGACCGAAGAAGTCGTTCCATACCGACACCATGACGACGATCGTAACCGTGACGAGGACGGTGACGAGCAGCGGCAGAATGATCCGCCAGTAGAGCCGGAAGTAACCGCAGCCCTCCAGCAGCGCCGCCTCGTCGAGCTCGCGCGGTATTTGCTTCATGAAGCCGACGAGCAGAAATACCGCGAACGGCAGCAATACCGCCGTGTAATACATGACAAGGCTTAAGTACGTGCCGCGGATATGCAGTTCGCCCATGAGCCGGATCGTCGGCACGATCGACACGGGCACGATCAGACCCATGATGAACGTGAGATACGCCGATCGCATGAACCGGTCGTCTCGCCGTTGAATGACGAACGCCGCCATCGAGGCGAACAGCGTCACGCAGACGACGACGAGTCCCGAGATGAGGAAGCTGTTTTTGAAGCCACGCAAAATGTTGCCTTTATCGAAAACTTCCTTGTAGTTATCCAAATTCCACGTTGAAGGAAGTCCCATCCCGAACAGGGCGGATTCCCGGATGCCTTTAAAGGAGTTGACGAGGATCATGTAGAACGGTACCAGAATGACCAAGGCACCGAGGAAGACGATGGCGCTTACGAACGCTTTGCGGCCCGGATGTTCCATTACATCTCCACCTCCCGCTTCTTCAAGGCCATCAGCACCGGTACGCCGACGACCGTCACGAGGACGAACAGCACCAGGTTGATCGCCGTCGAATACCCCATTTGACCCATGCTGAACGTGCTGCGGATGTAGGTGTAGAACACTTCCGTCGTGTAGCCGGGCCCCCCGTCGGTGAGCACCATGACCATCTCGAACACCTTCATCGAGCCGATGACGGACAGCAGGACGTTAACCGTGAACGAAGCGGCCAGCAGGGGGAACACGATGTGCCGGAAGCGGCGCCAGTAGCTGGCCCCGTCGATCGAAGCGCTCTCGGTCAGATCCTTCGGAATAAACTGCAGGCCCGCCAGATAGACGACCATCGCGAAGCCGGCCACGCGCCAGATGTCCGTGAGGATAATGGAGAATAGCGCCCACTTCGGATCGTTCAGCCAGTCCTGGCCCAGCGAGCCGAGCCCGATCCAGCCGAGCGCCTCGTTCACGATGCCGTGCTCCGGATGATAAATCGCGCGGAACACGTAGCCGATGACGATCGGGGCGATGACGTACGGCATAAAGAAGATCGTGCGGAACAGGTTGCGCATTCGGATCGCTTCGTTCATGAGCAGCGCAAGCCCGAGGCCGACCGCGTTCTGAAGGAGCGTGACCGCGGCGGCGAAGATCAGTGTATTGGACAAGGCCTTCCCGAGTCTCGGTTCCCCGAACAGCGCCTTGTAATTGTCGAGTCCGATGAATCGAATCGAATCGGCGTTGACGTTCCAGTCGGTGAAGCTGTAGTAGACGCCGATCAAGGTCGGCGCGATGAAGAACAGAAGAAATACGGAAAGTGCGGGAAAAGAAAAATAAAGCGGATATTTTCGTCTCTCCATGGGGTCTCCTCCTCGGCTTCCGGCGGCCGTCGCGAATGGGGGGCGCCGCCCCCATCCGCCATTCTTTGCCGCTTTGACGACTTCGGCTTAGAAGCCTGCGAGCACCTTCGCCTTGCCGTCTTTCTGGTAGTTGTCGCTGAATTCCTTGATCGCCTTGTCGATATTGCCGTCGAGGAAGAAGTTTTGCAGCGTCTTGGAGAAGTCCACGAAGGAAGGGGTCAGGCGGTTCTGGATATTGACCTTGGATTTGCCTTCGTCGATGTATTTCTTCACGTCTTCTTGAACCGGATAAAGCTCGCTGGTCGCTCCCTTGAAGATCGGGATCCCCGGTTTGTTCGCGTAGAACAAGTCGACGTTTTCCGGCTGGAGCATGAACTTCACGAGCTCGATCGCCTCGGCCGCATGCTTCGCCTTATCCGGCACCATCAGCTGGTTCGGAGGCGTGATCATCGCCGTGCCCGTATCGGTCGCGGACGGGAACGGGAAGAAGCCGACGCTCTTCGCGACGAAGTCCTTGCCGAACTTCTTCTCGAGCTGGGAGATGATGCCGTCCAGCATGAACGTCATCCCCACCTTGCCTTCGCCGAACTCGTTTTGCATCTCGTCGTACGTACCCGACATGACGTTGTCCTGGTACAAGCCCAGCGCCTTCAGTTCCTTCTGCTTCACGAACAGATCCTTCAGCTCCGGAATGTCGGATAGCTTGAGCGCGTTCGAATTGAGCTTCGCGACGCCTTCGTCGCCGATCGCCGGATCGACCTGCGTCACCCAACCCGTGTAATAGAACACCTGAGGCGGCCACGCATCCTTGACGCCCTCGTAGAACGGGGTAACGCCCGCCGCTTTGATTTTCTTCGCGATCTCGACCAGGTCCGCGTAGTTCGTCGGCGGGTTGACGCCGGCCTTGGCGAAGACGTCCTTGTTGTAGAACACGCCCATCATGCCGGTCGACCCGTACGGAACGCCGTAAATTTTGTCGTCCTGCACCTGCGCCTGCTTGATGGAATCGATCACGTTGTCCCACACGCCGGCCTCGTTCGACCATTCGTGCAGCGTCTCGTCCGCTCTCAGCTTCACGTATTGCTTCGTCCCCGGCTGCATGAGGAACAGATCCGGGAAGTCTTGCGTGGAAAACCGCGTCTTGATCAGATTGTCGTAATCGCCGCCCGGCAGCGCCTGAAGCTCCACCTTATTGCCCGTCTTCTGCTGGTAGGCGTCGAAGATCTTCGTGAACGCCGTCGTGTCTTCCGTATTCGAGATCACGAACGTTAACGTGACCGGGTCTTTGGCCGGCTTGGCGCTGGCAGCTCCGCTTGCTGCCGGTGACGATGCGCCGCCTGCGTTATTGTTGCCGTTGCCGCCGCCGCATGCGGCCAGCGCCGCCGCGCTTACTGCCAGGACCATGACCGATGCTAACGCTCTCGACTTTCTCATTCGAGCAACCCCTTCATCTCGTAATCGCTTACAACTTGATTATAGGGAAGCGCTTTCCCGACTCCCATTCACGAAATCGACCGTTTATGTTGAATATTCCGACCTTGCCTGCGGGAGCGCGAAAACCCCGTCGTGCGGGAGAATGAGCGTGATGCGGGTGCCCACGCCTTTCTGGCTGTCGATACGAAAAGACATGCGCTCCCCGAATCGGATCGCGTATCGCGTATACACGTTGCGCACGCCGATGCCGCCTTCGGCGGCCGAATCCGGCCATACCTCCCGGTGCAACTGCCAGTTCAGCTTCGCCCGGAGCTCGCCCAGGCGCGCGTCGGAAATGCCGACTCCGTCGTCCGAGACGGTGAGGTGAACGCCTTCAAGCTCGCTATGGGCGGCGATCCGGATCGTCCCCTTCCCGCGCTTGCGTTCGATGCCGTGGAACACGGCGTTCTCGACGAGCGGCTGCAAGGTCATCTTGAGCAAGGGAAAACCGTAAAGCGCCTCGTCGATGTCCTGTTCGTAGACGATTTTATCGTCGAAGCGAATCCCCTGAATTTTCATGTAGGCGTCGATCTGCTCCAGCTCCTCTTGGAGCGTCACGATCTCGTCGCGGTTCCTCGTATTGTAGCGAAACATGTCCGCGAGCGCCTGCGCGACCTCTCCGATCTCGCCGACCTTGTAGTAGTCCGACATGGCGCGGATGCTGTCGAGGGTATTGTAGAGAAAATGAGGATTGATCTGGGAGTAGAGCATCTTGAGCTCCACCTCCTGCAGCTTGATCTGGTTGACGTACTTCGTCTCGATCAGCATCTGCAGCTCGTCTTGCATGGCGTTGAAGTTCGCGGCGATTCGCCCGATCTCGTTGTTCGGTCCGACCGCCACCCGTTCGGAAAAATCGCCGCGCTTCAGCCGGTTTACCGTTTTGTACAAATTGAGGATCGGCTTCGTAATGATTCTTCCGAAAAAAACGGACAACAGAAACGTAAACGCGAACGCGACCAAAGCGGTATAGAGAACGGTCGTCTTGATGCGGTCGAGCGGACCGAAAATTTCGCTTCGCGGCATGACGAGCACGATCTTCCAGTTCGTATAGTCCGATCGGGTATAGGAAGCGAGCATATTCTTGCCGCCTTTCGCGAACCAGAACTTGCCCTTCGGCCCGTTCGCCCGCTCGACGAGCTCGGATTCGGGCGCATGGTCGGGCAAGGTTCCGGAGGCATACACCGTCTTGTCGTTCTGGTCGAAAACGACGATTCGGCTGCCGGCCGACAGGTCGTCGCTCTGTCCGATCGTCAGGAACAGCTCGTCGTTGTATTCGACGCGAACGACGATAAATCGCTCGGGATTCGAGAAGTCCCGGATCAGAATGGACGACGAATAAGCCGTGTTATCCGCATCTATGCTTCCGTCGCCGCGCCCCATGAAGTACACGCCGCCGTCGGCGGCGATCGTCCGCAGGAACCAGTCGGCATTGCGGATCTTCGCTTCGGACGGCGGCTTGAAGTCGTCGGAAGCGCCCAGCAGCTCGCCCGTGCTGTAGTAGATTTGAAAACGGCTGAAGCCGCGGATCGGCGTGGCGTTGAAGCTTTTCAAATACAGGTTCACGAGATTCTGGCGGAACAGGAACTTCTGCTGTTCGCTCATCTCGGCGTATGCGTTGATGCCGTCGATATATTTCTGGTCATAGTAGGGGGCAAGCAGCAGATTGCGTTTGCTGTGGAAGTCGTTGTCCATGTTGTTCTCGATTTGGCCCACGATCTGGGAACCGGCCGATTCGATCCGATCGGCCATCGTCTGGTAGGAAATATAGAAGGATGCCGTGCCGACGAGCGCGATGCACAATAAAATGACGATAAAATAACTAAAGAGCAGCGTCGTACGGATCTGGGAGAACCAGGCACGAACCCTCCCGATGATCCATCGACCGGCGTTCGTTCCCATAGGCGATTCTCCCTTTCCTGTACTTATCTGCTCTCGAATATCTTCTCTTTATACCACTCCCTCCGATTCTCTTTCAAGAGAATCGGAGGCCAGGGTACAATTGGCAGCGTATTAACCTCCAATTTGGCTGACGAACGTGTACGTGCCCGAACCAAGCTCGAAGCTCGCTTTTCCTTCCGCGGCCGGCTGCCCGTCTAAGGCAATTCCGATGCCTGGCACATGGACGACTGCCGACGCGTTCGCCGGCACCGTGACGCGCAGCTTGAAGTTGCCGTTCGCGTCCAGCGTCCAGGCCGATTCGTACGTGCCGTATAGCGATTCGTAGGAAGCTTCGACCTCCGTGATCCGGCCGCCCGGGCGAGGCGCTATGATCGCGCGGCGGAAGCCCGGCGCCGAAGGGTCGGCTTCGATGCCGCCCATGTAGCGATACATCCACTCGCCTACGGAGCCGAGCGAGTAATGGTTAAAGGAGTTCATCGACGGCGTCTGGAAGCCGCCATGCTCGGTCCAGCCGTCCCAACGTTCCCAGATCGTCGTCGCGCCGTGCTTAATCGAGTACATCCAGGATGGGAACTCTTCCTGCGTCAGCAAGCCGTACGCGACATCCAGCCTTCCGTTGTCCGTCAGCGAGGGCAGCAGGTAGCCGACGCCGAGGAACCCGGTGGACAAGCGGCCGCCGCGGGAGGCGATGTTTTCGGCGAGATGGCCGATCGCCAGCTCCCGGAGCCCTTCGGTCAGCAGGTCGAACTGCAGGGCAAGCACGTACACCGTCTGCGTCTCTCCGCGAATGCGGCCATCCGCTGCGACGAACGCCCGGCGGAACGCTTCCGCGATGTTCCGGTGCAGATTCGCGTACGTTTCTTCGTCGTCGCGTTTGCCGAGCGCGCCTGCAATCCGGCTCAGCAGCTTGGCGCTATAGGCGAAGTAGGCCGTCGCCAGCACCTCGTTCGGCGTATCCGCGTCGATCGACAGCCAGTCGCCGTAGTTCGCGTAGTCGGGACGGATCAGGCCCTTGCTGTTCGTCCGCAGATATTCGACCCAGCGGACCATCGCTCCGTAGTGCGTCTCCAAAATTCGGATATCCCCGTACATCAGGTACAGCGTCCATGGAATAACGACGCCCGCGTCGCCCCAGCCCGCATTGTCCGGCGCGAACCAGTTCAGCCTCGTATTCCACATCTTGTGCCGGATCCAGCCCGCGTCGGGCGCCACGTCGGTGAACGCGCCCGACGGCTGCTGGCAATCGATCATATCCCACATGAATTTCGTGAAAAACCGGGATACGTCCATGTTGTAAGAAGCCGTCCGCGCGAAAATCTGGGCGTCGCCGGTCCATCCGAGCCGTTCGTCCCGCTGCGGGCAGTCGGTCGGCACCGAGAGGAAGTTGCCCCGCTGTCCCCAGGAGATGTTCGATATCAATTGGTTGACCATCGAATCGGACGTCCGCAGGCTTCCCGTCGGGCGCGTGTCGGAATGAACGACTTTGCCGACGATCGTATCCAGGTCCGGTTCGCCCGGATAGCCAATTAGCTCGACATAGCGGAAGCCATGGAACGTAAAGTGCGGCTCGTACCGCTCTTCGCCCTCGCCTTTCAAAATGTAATGTTCCTGCTGAACGGCTACCCGCAGATTATCCAAGTAGATCGAACCGTCGGGGTTCAGCATCTCGGCATGGCTTAGGGTCACTTTGGTTCCACGCGCGCCGCTTACCCGCAGCGCCGTCCACCCGACCATGTTTTGCCCCATATCGTATATATAAGTGCCCTGCTCCGTCTTGCGGAGCGAGATCGGCTTCATCTGCTCGGTCACGCGGATCGGAGGCTCGATCGACGCGGTCAGCAGGCCGTTATAGCCCGCGCGAACGTCCGGACGCTCCCAGCCCGAATCGTCGTAGCCCGGTTGATCCCACCCCGTCAGCTCCAGCCGCGCGTCATACGTTTCTCCCTTGATCATGTCGGAGTAGACGATCGGTCCTTTGGAGGTACGCCAGCTGGCATCGGTCTCGACGGATTCGCGGCTGCCGTCCGCGTATTCGATATTCAATTGGAGGAGGAAAAAAGGACGTTCTCCATACACGTGATTGCCCAGAAACCCGACGGTCCCCGAGTACCAGCCGTCGCCGAGCACGGCGCCGATGACGTTGTCTCCATCCTTCAGCCATGGCGTCACGTCGTAGGCTTGCGTCTGCACGCGCTTGTCGTAATCGGTAAAGCCCGGCGCGAACAGATCGCCGATCTGACTGCCGTTGATATGCAGCTCGTACAAGCCGAGCGCAGTCGCGTAAACCGTTGCCCGACGAACTTCGCCGCTCGTCCGGAATGGCTTGCGGACGTACGGCGACGGTTGGAGCTCTACGTTCGGCTGCGCCTTGGCGCCGATCCAGGAGCCTTTCCATTCGTCGCGAGAGAGGAGCCCCATCGTCCAGAAAAAGGTTTCGCTCCAATCCGAAGCGACAGCGTCGCGGTTCCAGGAGCGAACCTTCCAAAAGTATTGTCCTTCCGATTGGAGCGGCTTTCCCTCGTAAACGACGTGCGCGGATCTGTCGGAAGCGACCTTGCCGCTGTCCCACATGTCCCCCTCATCGCCAGCAAGCGCTTCCAACGACGAGGCGACCAGAATGCGGTAGGCGGATTGCGCTGCGCCTCGCTCGTCCGCGTGCAGCTTCCAGAAGAAGCGGGGCGCCTTCTCGTCCAGTCCCAGCGGATTGATCATGTACTCCGTCCGGCCCTCAGTCACTTGCCATTTCATGTTCATTCCTCCACGAACCAAGTTCAGTAATTTTGTTAAGTTAATCACGATTGTTAAGTTGATAATTTAGTTGCTAGCCACTAAAAATATCCTATCACCATGCTTGATTAGCGTCAATGATTAGATTCAAGTAGAGAATTCTTACTCAAAACCTAAAATTAACTGAACAAAACTAAACAACTGCAAAGACCTTGCTACAAATAGCTAAACAAACTAAACTAAACTTAACATTTAACGAGGAGTTTTGATCATGAAGATGGAGGATATCGCGAGACTCGCGGGCGTATCAAAAGCCGCCGTCTCCCTTGCCTTTAGCGGCAAACCGGGCATCGGGGACGAGACGAGAGCGCGCATTTTGAGCGTTGCCGGGAAGGCGGGTTATAAACCGAGAAAGAGCGTTCAAGCGCAGGAAGCAGCGACGATCGCGGACGCGGCTGTCGAAGAAGCATCGCCTGCGCTGCTGTTTTTGGTCATTGCGAACGCCGGCATCGTTACTTCTCAATATGACCGGCAGCCTTTTTTTCGGGAGCTGATTCATTTTCTGGAGCAAGGCTCCCGCGCCGGCGGCTTTTCGCTGCTCATCTCGGCCATCGATATGGCACGCTTCGACGAAGATCTTCGGGCCATTGCGGACATGCATTCGGATCGGGGCGTTATTCTGCTTGGCACCAATTTGAATAAAGAGACCTTATCGCGCATCGCGGAGCGCCTGCATAAGCTTATCGTCTTGGACACCTGCTTCGAGACGCTCCCCATCCCGTTCGTATACACGAACAACGTGCTTGGCGGCTATCAGGCCGGGACTTGGCTGTGCCGATCCGGACATCGGTCCATCGGCTACGCCGCCTCGGACGTGCGCATTCCTAACTTCGACGCCCGCCGGAGAGGCTTCGACGATGCGATGCGGGAATGGTCGATCGCGGTCTCGTCCGAACATGAATTTTCCGTCGACCCGATGGCTCCAGCCGCGCAAGCCGTTTTCCGGGATCGTATCGAAAAAATGCAAAGCGCTGGCAAGCCGCTGCCGACCGCCATCTTCTGCGAGAGCGACTTCATCGCGATCGGCGTCATCAAATCGCTGGCTGAGCTCGGCGTGCGCGTTCCCGAGGACGTCTCCGTCGTCGGCTTCGACGATATCGCCGAAGCGGTCATCGTATCGCCCGAGCTGACGACCGTTCGCGTAGACAAAGAAAAGATGGTACGCAGCGCCGTCCGGCTAGCGACCTCGCTTGACGATTCGCCGTCCGAAGGCGGCATGAACATCTCCGTCGCTACCGCCTTGATCGAGCGCAGATCGAGCGCAGCGCCTCCCTCGGTCTAACCGTTATAAGTTCGATCGCCCCCGCATGATGCTTTAATCTACCGCAGCGGCTCCGGTCCATGGGACGGCCGACTTGCGCATCGCCTTGATATCCTGCAGCGGCGGCAGGCCGAACAGCCTCCGATATTCCCGATTGAACTGCGACGGACTCTCGTAGCCGACGGCCAGCGCGGCCGTCGTCGCGCCCACCGGCCCGCTCAGCATCAGGCGCCGCGCCTCCTGAAGGCGAAGCTGCTTCTGATATTGCAGCGGGCCGATCGTCGTGATCGCCTTGAACTTGTGATGCAGTCCGGAGACGCTCATGCTGCACGATTTGGCCAGCTCCTCGACGGTGAACGAACGCGCGTAGTTTTCCTTGATCCACTGGATCGCCTTGCCGACGCCGTCCGCCCGTTGATCGAACAGCACCTTCTGAAAAAACAAATGGCCGTTATCGCCCGACAGCAAATGAAAAATCATTTCCCGCTTGAGCAGCTCGGACAGAAAACGAGCGTCGTTCGGCTTGTCGAGCAGCTTCAGCAGCCGCGAAAAGATGTCCAGCAGCTCCGCATCCGACTTCCCGACAAAAGCGCCCTTGCTCAAGCCTCTCTCCCTGGATTCCGCGTCGATCCCCGCGTCCATCACCACGGAAGCGATCTCCTGCGTCGTAAAGTCGATGCGCAGCCCGATATAAGGCGAGCGCTCCGTCGCCCCCACGACTTGCGCGGAGGCGGGGATGTCGATCAGCGACGCCAGGTAATCGCCCGCACCATAACGGTACACTTCCTGTCCCAGATACAGCTTCTTCCCGCCTTGAAGGATCAGACAAAAAGAAGGCGTCAAAACGCCCGGGATGCACTCCGTTTCCCGGCTGCGCTTCACGATGGAGAAGTACGGCACGACGGTCGACGTACGGCCTTCTGCCAACGAAAACCGATTGGCTAAGGCCAGTAGCTGGTCCAACGCCTTCTTATGAATGGATAACGGCTTATCGTACGTCCCGCCCGCATCCGATCCCGACTCAGGCATATCGCTCGACCTCCTTCACTCTTTCAAGTATCATATTGCAGCTTTAGGCAATTTTCAAGCAGGAAAGGTCTACTTCCCGCCGCCGATTCGATTCATAATACGGATCAGAGACACACATTTTATCGGGGAAAGGAACTTGCCTGCATGCAGCAATCGAAAGGCATCATTTTAACGATCATTATCGCGTGTCAGCTGCTTGTCGTGCTGGACGCCTCCGTCATGGTGACGTCTATTCCGGAGATCGGCCGCTCGCTTCATATGTCGACCGTCAGTTTGACTTGGGTTCAGAACAGCTATATTTTAGCCTTCGGCGGTTTTCTGCTGCTCGGCGCCCGGGCCGGAGACCTGCTGGGCCGCAGAAGGATGCTCGGCGCGGGGATCGGGCTTTTTTACGCTGACGTCCCTGCTCGCCGGTCTGGCGCCGACTGCCGAAGTGTTGCTTGTTTCCAGGGCTTTTCAAGGCTTTGCGGCCGCGCTGGCCACGCCGGCTGCGCTGGCCCTGCTGTCGGCCACGTTTACGGAGGAAAAGGAGCGGTCGAGGGCGATCGCGATGTACAGCGCGGTAGCCGGCGCGGGCGGCGGCGTCGGTCTCTTGCTCGGCGGATTTTTTACCGATTTTATATCGTGGCGCGTCGGGATGTTTATCAATGTTCCCATCGGCATCGTTTTAATGTACCTGGTGTGGCGTTACGTGTCGGAATCGGAGACGAGGACCGGCCGGTTCGATCTGTGGGGCGCGCTGACGTCCGTCGTCGGCATGACCGGGCTGGTTTACGGCTTTGTCCAGGCCGCGGGTCAAGGCTGGGGTTCGGCGGAGACTTGGATCTGGCTCGGCATCGGGATCGTGTCGCTGACCGTCTTCGTGCTTGTCGAAAAGCGTGCGGTCGAGCCGATCGTGCCGCTGCGGTTGTTCGCGAGCCGTCAGCGCTCCGGGGCTTATCTGGGTCGGTTTCTGCTGGTCGGCGGCAACTTTTCGCTCTTTTTCTTTATCCCGCAGTATTTGCAAAATGTGCTTGGCTTCGGTTCTCTTGAAGCGGGTCTAGCCTTTCTTCCGTTTACCGCGGCGCAATTCGGCATGATGTTCGTGATGCAAAGCCTCGTTCTCCGTTACGGCAACCGCAAATTGTTGATCGCCGGCCTGCTGCTGGCGGTCATCGGGACGCTGTGGATGAGCCGGACGATCGCCGCGCAAACGGCGTATTTCCCGCAAATGTTTTTCCTGATGGTTATAATGGGCATCGGTTCCGGCTTAATGTTCCAGCCGCTCACCGCGCTTGGGCTCTCGAACGTCGACGCGCGCGATTCCGGCGCGGCTTCGGGTCTCATAAATGTGGCGCATCAGAGCGGCGCCTCGCTGGGCTTGGCGATTCTCGTCACCGTTTTTAACGCATCGATCCAAGCAGGCCAAATCTCCGGGCAGCCATTCGCGCATGCGGTCTCGCATAGCTTGCTTGGATCCGTCGTCTTTCAGGCATCCGCCCTGGTCACGTCTATCCTTCTGCTTATACCTCTGCGCGCATCTGCCCGCAGAGCGGGTCGACTAGCGGCTCGTCGGCGCTAACCGGGCCGATCGCATCATATTCGATCCGGCAAGCTGCCGGTCGGGCAGCTTGCCTTTTCTATGAGAACTGATCCGATACGTCCTCCCATTCCGTCAAGTCGGGCAGCTTCTGCATCCCCCAATAATCGAGGCACATACCAAGGCACAGCCTGCATGTAGACACTTTCGCCAACCGGAGAGCTCGGCTCAAGCACGATAAAATCGCCGAGATCGGTTTCATCCTCAATAGCGATCGTCTATTTTCCATTCATTATTTATTTTGACGAGCGAGTAGGACGTCCGGTCCGTCTCGTCGTTTTCCCACTCCCTCGTTACGAAGATCTCCGCGCCGGGTCCCGTCAAATTGTAGCTTTCGACTTGATAGCCGGTCAGATCGTAGGTTCGCGGCTCGAGGTCTTTTAAAAACCGCTTCATTTCATCGATGCTTTTCGAATCGGAGTCGTCCCCGGAGCACCACAAATATACGCGTTTTACAAAGTCATCGGTAGCGAACCGACTCCACCCCTCGATATGATTAAAGCTCGTAAAATAACGTTCGATCGCAACGTTTAACTTGTCCGGCGTTAGCTCGCCCTTGCGTTCGACCTTGATCTCTTCTTGCGGAGATCGTGCATCCAAGCGACAGCCGCAAAGCATAATAATCAAGGCAAGGAACAGCAAGCAAAAAGCAGCTTTCGGTCTCATGGCAGCACCTCCCGTTTTATGAGTATATAGGCCGTCATCACCATCCCATTACCCAGTATGCGCCCCCATTCCTTTTCCCGTCAGCTTACCCGCAAATTATTTACTTACTAATATTGAGTTGCCTTATAATATAAAGTATAATGGATTTATCCGGAAGGGAGCGATCCACCATGTCCGATCTAACGACTTCTAAAATGGAAATAGGAATCAGCACTTTTCTCGAAGCCGCTCCGAGAGACGGCGGCATCACGCACGCCGAGCGGCTGCGGCAGGCGGTCGAAGAGATCAATCTGGCCGAGCAGGCCGGCCTTGACGTCTACGCGATCGGGGAGCATCACCGCGCGGACTACGCAAGCTCCGCGCCGGCCGTCATTTTGGCCGCGGCAGCGGCCACGACCAAGCGGATCCGGCTCTCGAGCGCCGTGACCGTATTGTCTTCCGACGACCCGGTCCGCGTGTACCAGGCGTTCTCGACGCTGGACGGCCTGTCGAACGGACGGGCGGAAATTATGGCGGGCCGCGGCTCGTTTATCGAATCGTTCCCGCTGTTCGGGTACGACCTGAATCACTACGACAGCCTGTTCGACGAAAAGCTGGAGCTGCTGCTCGCGATTCGCGAATCGGAAAAAGTAAGCTGGCGCGGCGGCCATCGTCCCGCGATTAAAAATCTCGGCGTCTATCCGCGCGCCGTCCAGGAGCCGCTGCCCGTATGGATCGGCACCGGCGGCAACCCGGAGTCGGCGGTTCGCGCCGGTACGCTGGGACTGCCGGTCGTGTTCGCCATCATCGGCGGCATGCCGGAGCGGTTCGCGCCGCTCGTCGCCCTTTACAAGGAATCGGCAGCGAAGGCCGGCCACGACGTAAGCAAGCTGCAGATCGCGACGCACTCGCACGGCTTCATCTCGGACACGACCGACAAGGCCGCGGACTTGTTCTACCCGTCGACGGCGGCCCAGATGAACACGATCGGACGAGAGCGCGGCTGGCCGCCCTATACGCGCGACTCGTTCGACGCCGCCCGCAGCTTGCGCGGCGCCCTCTACGTCGGCGATCCCGAGTACGTCGCCGAGAAGATCGTGCTGCTCCAGCGAAACCTCGGCGTGACGCGCTTCATGCTGCACGCGGACGTGAGCACCTTGCCCCATCGCGAGCTGCTTCGCACGATCGAGCTGCTCGGCACGAAGGTGGCGCCGATCGTTCACAAGGAGCTGGCCCGCCAAGCGGCGCAAAAATAATGCGCGCAAGCTCCATCCGCTGCATATACGTTCTGATGCGCAAACAAGCATGATGAAGACCGGGCGGTCGCAGCCCGGTCTTTGTCGTTCAATCCGAGTTCCCTCCGGCCATATTGACAACCCGTTCGCCTGTCCCTACTATTTAGATCACAGGATACCGAATGCCGACAGGCGCGATAAGGAATGATGAGATGAGCGACGAACAAGGACGCCCTCCGGCCAAAGCGACGACCTTAAAGGATATTGCCGAGCAGACCGGATTTACGATCAATACGGTGTCTCGCGCGCTTAAAAATAAAGGCGACATCTCCGCCGCCACCATCAAGCTGATCCGGCAAAAAGCCGAGGAGCTCGGTTATATCGGCAACGTCATGGCCAGCTCGCTTCGTTCCGGCACCACGAAGACGATCGCCGTGATCGTCGCGGACGTATCCAATCCCCACTTTTCCATCGCCGTCAAGGAGATCGAGCGAGCCGCGAGAATGCAGGATTATACAACTTTTATTTTGAACGCGTACGAAGACCAGGACGCCGAACGCAAGGCGATCCAGTCCGCATTGTCCAAAAACGTGGACGGCATCATCATTTGCCCCTCACAGGGGGAGCGAAAACAATCTGGCTTTTCTGGAACGCACAGGTACACCGTTCGTCCTGTTGGGGCGCCATTTGAACGACGATGCAATGGATTACGTCGTGAGCGACGACGAAAAAGGCGGCTATCTGGCAACCAAACACCTGCTCGAGCTCGGACACCGCGACATCCTTTTCCTGAATGCGCATCATTCGATATCGAGCTCGCGCGAGCGACTGGCCGGCTACAAGCGGGCGCTGTCGGAAACGGGCGTTGCCGCAAAGCCGGAGCTGATCCGCGAAGTGTCCCATCTCGCGGGCGGCGTCAAAAACGAGATGAGCGACGTCATCAAATCCAAGCTCCCCTATACCGCGCTTTTCGCCTTTAACGATATGATGGCCTGGGAGGCCATTTATGTGCTGAACAAGCACCAGATCCGCGTACCGGATCAAATCAGCGTCGTCGGCTTCGACAACATTCAATCGCGGCTGTTCGTTCCTTTCCCGCTCACGAGCGTCAGCAACGCCAAAGGAAAAACCTCCCGCAGAGCGTTCGAGATTTTGCTGAAAAAAATGCACAAACAAAACGCCGGCAAACGCTACAATGAAATCGTCGATACGCGGCTCGTCGTCCGGGAAAGCACGAGATCTTTGCTTTAAGCGTCGCCAAGCCATAAGGAAGCGTCGGCTTCGCAGGGTTCTTCCCTCCCTGCGAAGCCGACGCCTTTTTTATATTGACAGCGATTCCAATCTCATTTACTGTTAACATTATCGTTAATGTTAACGTTCATGTTTGCTAATGAAGGAGAGGAGCGACCCGCATGACACTTGATTTGAAGCTTGGCATTAATATGGGCTTCGCGAACAACAAGTACCCCGAGCCGCACGTTTGGACCCGCATCGTCGCCGAAGAATTGGGGCTAAAATACGTGCAGTTCGTAGCCGACCTGCTGAATGTCTATTTGCCGGACGACATCGTCGAGGAGCAAACCGAACAGATCATCGAAAATGCGGACAAATACGGCTTGTCGATCACGAGCAGCTTCCTCAGCTCCTTCACGCGGGTGAATCACTTCATGCACCCCGATGCCAAGCAGCGGCAAGCCTGGCTCGCCTGGTTCAAAAAGTTCGCGGCGATCTCCGCGAAGATGGGCGCCAAGATGACGGGCGGCCATCCCGGCATTCTGACTTTTTCGGACTACGACAGCCCGGCGATCCGCGAAGAACGAACGGCGGAGGGCATCAAGTATTGGCAGGAGCTCAGCTGGTTCTGCAAGGATCTGGGCATGACCTGCATGATCTTCGAGCCGATGTCCGTGCCCAGGGAGTTCGCCAATACCGTCGAGGAGACGCGGGAGCTGCTTGCCCGGCTGAACGATGGCGCGGGTGTTCCCTTCAAGCTATGTCTCGACCCGGGCCATGCGCCGCATCCGAACGACCGGGATCCGTATCGCTGGATTCGCGAGCTGGGAAGCCTGTCCCCCATCGTCCATCTGCAGCAGACCGAAGCCGGACACAGCCGGCATTGGCCGTTCACGAAGACTTACAACGATATCGGCATCATCCATGCGGACAAGGTCATCGAAGCGCTCGAAGCGTCCGGGGCCACGGAAGCGGAACTCATTTTTGAAATTTACCATCGCGAGGCGTGGTCGTCGGAATTCAGCATTATCCCCGACCATCAGGAATCGGTCGCCTACTGGCGGCAATACGTCAAGCAATGACGCCGTAACCGAAGGAGATCAGACATGGCGGAAAACAACGGTCCGGTGCCGGCGCCGGCGGAGGTGTGGGTATGCGGACATATATCGATCGACGTGATCCCGAAGTTTATCCAGGGAGAATCCGACAGCGGCCGACTGGCGCCCGGCGCGCTGATCGAGGTCGGCGAAGCGGCGTTTTGCACCGGCGGCGCCGTCTCCAATACGGGGATCGCGCTTCATCGGCTGGGAACGCCCGTCCGTTTGATCGGAAAGGTAAGCGACGATATTTTCGGAAGCCTCACGCTTAATCTCCTTCGCGAAGTTCATCCTGCGCTTGCGGAGGGGATCGCCAGCGTCTCCGGGGAAACCAGCTCCTATACGTTCGTCGTCAACCCGCCGGGCATCGATCGGACCTTCCTGCATTGCCCGGGCACCAACGATACGTTTACGGAGCGCGATATCGGCTGGGACCAGGTCCCTGCCGCCCGTCACTTTCACTTCGGCTATCCGCCGCTTATGAAGCGGATGTACGACGACGACGGCGATCGGCTGACCGGCATCTTGAAGAAGGCGCGGGAGAAAGGGATGACGGTCTCTCTGGACATGGCGATGCCCGGCAAAGGAACGGCGGCTTACCGGGCCGATTGGACCGGCATATTATCGAGAGCGCTCCCCATCGTAGACGTGTTCATGCCAAGCCTCGAAGAGATGCTCATGATGGTGAATCGCGAGCTCTACGAGCAATCGGGGCTGTCGGGGGGACGAGCTCTGCGAATCGATATCCGTGGAGACAATCCGGACGCTTGCCGGGAGCTTGCTGGCGATGGGCTGCGGCATCGTCGCGCTCAAGCTGGGCGCTTGCGGCCTGTATATGCGAAGCGCCGCGCAATTGCCGAACGGCCTTGCCGGGCGGCTGGCGCCGTTAGCCGGCGACGCATGGAGCGGTCGGGAGCTGTGGGCGCCCTGCTTCCGGACGGACGTAGCGGGAACGACCGGTGCCGGCGACTGTACGATCGCAGGCTTCATCCAAGGTCTCCTTTTGCAGCTGGGACCCGAAGCTGCGATGACGGGCGCGGTGGCGGTCGGCGCCTGCAGCGTCGAGCGGCTGGGCGCGACGGACGGCATCGTCCCATGGGATCGCGTGCAGGAAAGGATCCGTTCGGGCTGGGACCGGCTCCCCGTCGGGAGATCGATGGAGGGCTGGCGCTGGGAAGAGCAAGCCGGGATATGGATCGGACCGGCGGACCGACAGGGATAGGAATTGAATGATCCTCGCTTTCGGGGATCTAACCAAGGAGGAACGAGTTATGGCGCGCAAACATATGAATCGGACGAAGCTTGGGGTAATCGTCGGCAATCGGGGCTTCTTCCCCGGCCACCTGTGCGAATCGGGACGAACGGAGATTCTCCGCGTCCTGGAGGAAGAAGGCATAGACGCGGTTATTTTAGATATCGCGGACACGAAGTACGGCGCGGTCATGACGCTGGATGACGCCAAAGCCTGCGGTAATCTGTTCAAAGCCCACCGCGACCAGATCGACGGCATCCTCGTCACGCTGCCGAACTTCGGCGACGAGAAGGCGATTGCGAATACGATCCGTTATTCGGGTCTGAACGTCCCCGTACTCGTCCATGCCTTCAATGACGACATGACCAAGATGGGCATCCAGGATCGACGCGACAGCTTCTGCGGGAAAATGTCAGTCTGCAACAATCTCAAGCAATACGGCATTCCTTTTACGCTGACTGCCCTCCATACCGTGGATCCGTCGAGCGAGAGCTTCCGCCGCGATCTGCGCAGCTTCGCCGGAACTTGCCGCGTCGTCAAGTCGCTTCGCCATGCGCGTCTCGGCTCGATCGGCGCCCGTCCGGCCTCCTTTAACACGGTCCGCTACAGCGAGAAGCTGCTTGAACGCTCCGGCATTACGATCGAGACGCTGGATCTGTCCGAAGTATTCGGCCGCGCGAACAAACGCAAAGAAAGCGATCCGGCCGTCAAACGCAAGCTGGAGGAAATCGCGGCTTATGTCGACGTAAAGGGATTTCCGCAGGAAAATCTCGTCCGCATGGCTTCCCTCGGCGTCGTCGTCGAGGCGTGGATGGACGAAAACGACCTTGCCGGCACGGCGCTGCAATGCTGGACGTCGATGGAGGAATACTTCGGCATCGTGCCCTGCACGATTATGAGCATGCTCAGCAGCAGTCTCATTCCGAGCGCCTGCGAGGTCGACATCACCGGCCTGGTCGGCATGTACGCGCTCCAGCAGGCGTCGGGCAGGCCCAGCGCGCTGCTCGATTGGAACAACAACTACGGGGCCGATCCGGATAAAGGCGTCGTCTTCCACTGCAGCAACCTGCCGAAGGAAGTTTTCGAAGAGATTCATATGGACTATCACGAGATTTTATCCGGCACCGTGGGCAGGGAAAATACGCTCGGCACGATCCAGGGTCGAATCAAAGCGAGCCCGTTCACGTACTGCGGCATAACGACCGACGATCTGAACGGCGGCATCGCGGCTTATACAGGCGAAGGACTGTTCACCCGCGACCCGCTGCTGACGTTCGGCGGCTACGGCGTCGTTCAGGTGCCGAAGTTCCAGAAGCTGCTTCGATACATTTGCGAGAACGGCTTCGAGCATCACGTCTCGTCCAGCATGTCGTCGGTCGCGGATTCCCTGGAGGAAGCGCTGGGCAAATATATGGGCTGGAAAACGTATCGGCACGAGGCGGAGATTTAAGATTTCTGTTTCATTTAAAAAAAAGCCTGCGGATACCGTTCCGTTAAGAACGAATATCCGCAGGCCGGGAGCTCGGGCATTAACCCCGAGCTTCCTTTTTTTATTTGACGAACAAATTGAATATCGCTTGAGCGGCTTCTATTGCGAAGCGTATCGGATTCCCCGCCTCATACGCAGCCGCCACATCGGAAGCATACCATGCGCCGCTGTCGATGTCGCCGAATAGCATCGGCCGGCCGGAATCCTCGAGGTCCAGTCCCCGGTTCAAGAGCACGGTTGTTGTCCGTCACAATAATTGCAAAAGTCAGACCCGAAAAGCCACGCCACTCAAGGACCGCTTTCACAATTACAGCAAAAACTCACCAAGATAATTGCAAAAACTACACCGCTACTCCAAGATAATTGCAAAATAATTGTACGTTGTTTTCTCCAAGCGATAATAAAAAACCACCCCAGCCTAGGGATGGCTTCAAATAGTTGTTCATTCAAATTCAAAATCGTTAATTAGGAACGGGTTATATTCTTTGCGAAAACGCGTAAACAGTTCAAAAGCTTCGCTAAAATGATTCTCATCTACATGCGGATGGTTTCTTTCTATCGCGATCCGCGCCGCTCGTCGAATCAAATTCATTAACCGTCTCATAGTACCGTCGCTTGCATACATTAGTTTAGTTGCCATTCCCGATTCCGCAAATGTCGGCTGATCTTCAAACGGCAACTGTTTGCTTATGGCGTCAACTAATCGTCGGAATTCTTCTTTATCGCTCTGTGAATTAAAGCTGAATGGATGAAGATGGTAAGGAACGCTAAAACGACCATCCAGCTGTTCATTAACTTCCATCACGATACGGGATTCTTCGAGACCGAATAGAACAAACGGCTTATTGGTGATGTTGACAAGAGACTTAAACCATTCGGCAACTTCATAATTAAGTTTGTTGTTCTCGCTGTTGACGAAGTGTTGAAATTCATCCAGCATGATCAACTCGATTTGACAGTCTTTGATCAGTTTAATTAATCGATCTCTTTTGTTGCCTAGTGTTCCTCTTAACGGAAATGGATCGCCCAACTTCTCAAGTAAGCTTTCCACGACGACCACCAATCTCGTTGGACTTGGTACTTCATCAGAAAGAATAACTCTTTTTGTACGAGTGTTTCCATAGATTATTTTGTCATGCATCTTGACATACTGCCTGAATAAGGTGGTTTTGCCTGCACCTGAGGGTGCTGTTATCAATAAGCATTGGGGTTCGGCGGCAATTTTTGAATGCTGATGGCAATCTTGGATCAGTTTTAGTGCATGGTTAAATCTAGGATGCTTTATACGAATATCCTCAACGATTTTGATTCTTTCCATTTGGTTATCAATATCTAAATCGACCGCACATACCATTAGAACATCCTCCTATATCGTTGTCTATACATTAACTCCAGCTCAGTCGTTTGACATCAATGACAACATCAAGTCAACAAGTGCATTGTTGTGAAAAATGACTTATTGATGCGATGAGATAGAAAGTTATTTGTCAGTAACGTTTTGCGGAAAAAACACCCCAATCGTCATCGTTGCCTTGTTGCGGAAATTGAACGACGTTTTGCCTCACGTTCGCCTTCGAAGACCGTTTTGGTTTTTTCTTCTCCGTCGGTTTTGCGGAGGAAGCCGTTTCGGATTGCGACCTCACAATTTCTTTGTCGGAACCTACACCTTTCATGCGAGCAATTTTCTTTCTCGTTGAAATCTTGGTTTTTTTACCTTGTCCTTCCATGATTTCAGCGATTTTTTTACGGGCATACGCAAGAGAAACTCTGTTTATTTTCTTACCTTCCATTCGAAGCATTTTCACAGCAACTTTATGCGAGTATTGATTGAGTCCCATGGCGTATTCCTTTTCAACGACATAAGCTTCAATGTATTTGTCATTGAATTCGTCATAAACATACATTTTGGAGATGTCGGTGGGATCAATTTTAAATCTTACTTTACGCTGCTTTTTAGGCTTTGCCTGCAAAAGACGACGAAGTTCGGCGAACTCTTTGGATTGGTAATGCAGGTTATCATGCTGAATGCCTGTATCCTGTATTGTTCCATCGCCAATTTTCATCAACGCGATTTCCCAATCCAACTTCGAAGAAGGCAAAGCGGGACTGCCGTATAATTTTATCTTTTCTTCCCACAACTTTGCGGGGACTCCTTTTACTCCTTTGCTAGGCTTTTGCGTATAAATGTCGCAAATCCAGATATGAATCATTTCAAGAAGACTTGAGATATCTACACAAGCGTTTTTTTTCTGGATCATAGTCATTGCGTTCAATAACATTGGAAAAAGACGTACCTTTGTTTTGATGCAACAACCCTCGATTAATGGTTCCAAAATAGCGCTCAACTTGTCCCTTATACCAAGGCTTTTTTGACGGGAGTATTTTTAAGTTCGATGCCCAATTGCATACACGCATCTGCCAGATGCTTGCTCAAAAAATCTTTTCCGTTGTCAACGACCAACATATCGGGCACTCCGTGCGCCAACCATGCATTTTGAACCGAAGGGAATCTTTCTTTAATGTAACTTTTCGAAGAAATCGCATGCTTTAAAGCCAGCATCACGGAAGTATATGAAGGCGGTTCAAAACCCAAATAAATACCAAGCGGATAGCCTGTTGCGCAATCAAGAACGGTTGTCAGATAAGGTCTCCCGTAGATCTCGCGCTTTTCTTCATCGACAACAAAGAAATCAAGCTCCGTATGATCCATTTCAACTCGTTCAAGCGGTCGCTTTGGCTTTTCCCTCAGATTGACTTGACCGTATTTTTCAAACGCTCGCTTAGAACCTTCCTTAGCTTTAGTCATTTCGTATGGATCATACTCAAGAATTCTTCGTCTGATTGTTGACTCACTGGGAACGTTAAGTAGATCATCGGGCCTTCGATATGGGTCCTTGTTGGCAACGTCAATTTTGTAAATCACGTCATCCAGCACGGTTTCAACAGTTATTTTTTCGCGCCGTTTGTAGATTCGATCAATCGATTGTTCAATAAATGTGTCTACTTCGGCCTGCAATTTACTGCCACGAGGACCACGATCCCGTACGTTACTTATAAGGGAACTACGATCTCCGCCGCTATCACGAAAATAATTCAGCCATCTTCTTAATGAAGCGGAGGAAGCATTCTCGCCCATGACTGCAAGTTCAGCAGATCTCTTCTTTAATTCAGGTTCTAAACTTCCTTTGAAGTTGAGTATCGGCTTAATAGCTCTAAATCGAAAATCCACTACATCTTTAAGAGATTTAGGCAGCATATCGATGTCCGCATACGTGCTTTGCCTTATGCCGTCTACAAGCTTAGTGTTTCGGCCCCATTCCTCAAATCTAAGTTCACCGCTTTCCAAAAAAATGAGCAAATCTTCCCGAGCAAAAATCCGCTCTCCACCGAAGGTTTTGTCCGCAGCTCGGACCTTGTCCTGTAATTCCTCCAATATCTCGAAAGTCCGCTCTTGGAATAGGAAACGAATACCCTTTCCAGGATAGATTCGTTGCATATAACCACCTGACCTTATAAATTTGATAAACCGCTAGAGTGTCTTGTATGGTAATCATTTTCGAATTGTCTACCTCCGCAGGCAGACGGTAAGCCGACTTAATATGGAACAGCTATGTCTCTGGGATTATTATCCAGCTATTATTTATGATGAGCACAATTTTGGAATTTTATGCGCATTTTGGTTAAAAAGTTTATTCTTGCTGAATACAAGCTGATATTTATGAGCATACTAGAGCACTTGTTCTTATGACAAGTGGTAATTTTACCCAACTATTGATAATTACATAAAGAAAATGTTATAATAATTGCTTTTTTTTTAAAAAATAATAAAAATTCTTTTTTTGAGGCCTGGATCGTGCGGGAAGTATATTTTGCTTAAAAAAATAAATAAAACCGCCATTTATGACGGTTCTTTTAATTGACTATTTATTAGTTTTTTTTATTTCTATTGTTTTGAATAGATACGAACGACAATGCCCTTGCGCTACATCTTGGAGCCTACCTTGATAAAACCACTTTCTAATTCGTGAATTCGGGATCTTGAATCTTTTTGCCGCCTCTTCGATGGTGCAATAGTTTTTAGCAAAAGCATCAATTTGCATTTTTGAAAATAGGTAATGTTTTTTACCATTCCTATGAACAACAATTTTTTCGGGTATAAGCATTTTCATATCCATCAAACGGATCATTGATTTTTCACCAATACGAAGTCGTCTAATCACATCAGACATATAATACCCTTCCATTTTTTGCTTCTGTCGTTTTAGCATTTGTACGCATTGTGCTAATTGTTTCTTGCCGTAAGCAGAGCTGGCAAGGTTACCGTTTTCCATGGAATTGAATGGCACCAAATATCCTTTTTTTTATAAATTCAAATAGGTCTACAATTTTCAAACCGCATACTGAATATTTGATTAACGCATGGCCAAAGGTAACAGCATCTGAAAGCTCCGCACCATACTCTCCAGCAAATCTCTTAAGAAGAGCCTTGATCTGTCGCGAATCGATCAGGCCATATTTAAAATAATCGTAATTAATTTTTAGGTATCCCGCCTCCATTAATCCTTTTAAGGATTCTAATGAGATACCGAGCATGTTGGCTGCCTCTCGCCTCGGAATGAAGCCTGATCTTATTTTTGCTGCTTTATCGAATGTCTTTTTTGTGAATCTCCCTTCTTTTTTATTTTCCCATATGTTTTTTCGTTAACTTTAATTTGTTCTTTTTTTAACTATTCGCTTGATCGCCTGGTATGTTAGTTTTGATTTATTCTTTAATTCATCTTGAGTAACAAATTCACGTTCCACAAGCAATCTTTCGTTCATTTTAAATACAGAAAAGTCTCTTCTGATTTCACCATGGTCCAATTTCCTTGTCCAGAAGAATAAATAGGCTTGCTTTATCTTTTCAAACGCTTTATCCATCAATACTTTTTCAAAATTCATTTTTTGCAAATATCGAATGTCAGAGTGCTTTTCATTGAACTTTTCAAGCACCACAAAAAAGTTATGCGGGAAATTTTTAAACATCCAGTGAAAATTTCCGTATTCTATATTTTCTAATCGGCAGTCTCTCTTTTGGTGAAATAGGCTGATTTTTTGTCCTGTGCCCAAAAAAACTATCCAGTCCTTCAAGCAAATGAAAACTTCCCGTCGCTAATAGCATATATTTTTCTATACTCAAATTCCCGATACAATCGGTGTTTTTGCCGTTCAATTTATTTACAAAGCTTCTTTCAAATTCGTATTGCTCCAACTGTTCATCGATAACCGTAGGGGAAACTGTTAACAAATCTGCGTAGCATTTGTTACAGTGTCCTGTCACTAGACTAGTTAAGGAAATGTTTGTGTCACAGTTATGGCATTTACTGTTTAAATGTACTTTATGTTTTAAACATGCCGTCAACGGCCTTAGAATCCATAATTGTCTGTGATATAACTTTTCCTTTGCACAAAGTGAACAATATCTAAACCTGTTTTTAAGTAAGCCATTCATGAAGCTTACTTTTTCATACTCCGCAGCCGAATGACGCAATAATTCTGATTCACTAATATCAGTCATTTCGGAGAGAATCTCTATTGCAGAAGGCGTAAAAACATGATTATCTAGTTTCTGCCTACGGATGCCAAGTCCGTCAGCAAAGGCCGTTACTGAGTCAAACCCGTTAGCATTAGCAAGTCGGTGCACATAACCACCGAGACTTTCGTCTTCGTAAATTTGAGGCCTGAAATTTAACCTCATATTTATCACCTCTGTTATTTTTTATAGCCAGAATAATAAATAATTATTCCCAAACACTCGTTCTCTATTTCTCGCTAAATACGTGATTTCTAATGTTCTTTATAAAATAACATGCCAAGGTCTGTGCGCCTGCGCACAGGATCTTATTTGATCACTCCCCCCCTACAATTCGTATATTGTAAGAAAATGCACGCCCTGATAACAAAACCTGCTGGAATAAATTCCAGCAGGATCATTTCTCTAGCTATTTTTTGTCGCGGCAGATGATTAACGAAACTTACGGGCGATTTGTACTGCCCACTGAACAGCAATGCAACTTCTTTTCGCTTGTATCGGATTTAAACGGTAAGAAATATAATGCACACTGTCTTAAATTAAGGGTCGATGTGAGGTAGAGAGCTGCGTTTGAGTGGTTCACACAGAAATTCTGCACAAAACAAAAGGATATATTTTTTTATATTACTTGTTTCTTCCAAAAGATTCATAGTGCTCGGTGCCTAATGTAATCAGTATAATAGGTCCCAGACGTTTGTTTGATGCGAAGTATTAGGGGGGAAACAACAATGAGACTTCTCAATAGAGTAAATCCCGAAGTTTTTGAAAGCATATACTCGTTTCTTTTTCGTAATTCAACAGTCAACTATTATAAACACTTGGCTAGTATAATCAGTGAACAATCATCTCGAATCTATAAGACAAATTGCAACTATGTTGGGCAAAAATGTACCTGGTTTCCGTACTTCAAATCCATTACGGATTCTTTAGGTGTCGATATTAATAAATTTGTTCTGAACCAGTTCGATAACGTTATCTTTGGTGAGTACATGACAGATAAATTAATTGATAATCGAGTTTATGAGAAAGAAAAAACAAAGTATTGTCCGTCTTGTCTTCAAGAAAATTTTTACCACAGATTATACTGGGATATTTCTTTTGTTACAGCTTGTGAATCACATAATTGTTATTTGATTGATCGCTGTACCAATTGCTCAAAAAAAATTACGATGTCTAATTTAATGCAGAATTCGTGTTCCTGTGGTCAGATTTTCACGTGTATGACAGCAGGAGTACCAAGTGAAATTATAATGGAAACACAAAGAGTAATTCAGAGAACACTGTTAGATAACACGCAGCAGTCCGTTATTCTTTCTGATGGCAGAATTCTAGAGAAAAGCGGCTATTTCTTTTTATTCTTAGCCTTTTGTAGCATCATAGATAACTTACCAGGAGAAATTTTTTTTAAACAAGCGGGCATTTATAAGCCTGTAATTAATTTTAATTCAGCGAAGAAAGAAGAACGTGATATCCAAATGATGTCCCTCGTTTCAGTTGTATCACATCAACTAATTTCAGTTCCGTTCCAACACCTTACGAATCTGTTGAAAAACATTGAAGAAATAAACGTAAAAATGAACAAAGAGACAGGCAAAAGCCGCAACAGAAATTTACGACGATATCGAGTCTTAAAAACAATCATCGATTCTAAAGATGGTTCTATATATCACGATTGTTATTCTCAATGCGTTAACAACTTCTCATTTGATTCGTTCAATAAACGATTGATCAAATCAAATGTTGCACAAAAAAAATATTTGTCGACAACTGAAGTGATTAAAATAATGCGCAAAGACTTTAATGTTATTAATCATCTGTGTGATATTGGAATCTTGACTTCTCATAGAACAAATACGAATAGTCTTTTAATTGAAAGTGCAAGTGTTGAAAGATACTACTTTATTAAAAACAATAGCTACTCAATGGGACAACTATGTAAGTTACTAGGTATCCAATTCGTTCGAGCTGTTGAGCTATTTGACTATGGACTAATAACAGCTTATTGGGGTCCTAAAACTAATGGATATAAGATTTGGCATTTTAATAAAGTTGAGGCACACGCACTTTTGGACAGGATAATAAATCAAAGTAGTTCGGTCGATATGCCTCCTGCTTCACATATGCCACTCAAAGCTGTACTTAGTTTGGTTGTGCCCCTGGGACATACATTTGCAGAGATAGTAAAAAAAAATTATAGATGGATCAATTTCTACTGTTTATTTGAAAAGTGTCCCTAATTTCAAAGGCATTTTAATCCCAACTGAAGAGATCCATAGGCTTATTAACAAACATTAAAATTCACCATAGGTTGGTAAACCTTGATTTAGTCCTCTTATTGTTATTAGAGAAATTAAAACGCTCAATCGCTTGTTGTCCGTATCCGTTAATTAACTAAACATGAATTGCTGAAATCGTAGAATGAACGGATCAGCCTTTTTTTGCTGTTTCACGGATTAATGCTTTGCCACATGATAAGCACCCGTTAATCATTACTGAATGCAACGACGTAATTCGTCCGCATTCACATTTATCCTTGAGCATGATCCCGTGTTTTAAGCAAACGGTATTCCAATTCAAATTCCAAGCAGATCGATGATACCGATTTTCTCCAAGACACAATGGACAAAATCTCATTCTGCGTCTTAGCGGGCTTTCTTCTTTGCTCCGTTTTTCTTGTTGAATAGCCGTATGCTTCTTTAACTCTGGTGGTGGATAACACGTCATTTCTGAAAGTGTCTTTACGGCCTGCTCGGAAAATTCATTATTATTTATATTTGAAACCGTCATTCCGAGCTTTCTAGCATAAACGTTTCCCGATGCATGTGCATTGGCATACGCTAAGCGGTACAAGTAACTACTTAAACATTCATCTTCAAAGATTGTTGGCCGAGCATTTAACAACATACAAGTTCACCTCACATTCCCTTATTTCCAGTTTCAGATGATTCAAACCTTAATTCACTTATAATTATTACTTATATGTTTTTATTGCAATCATATACTTATAGTGTTATCTTTTAAGTCAGAGGAGTGATCGCTTTGGATCATGAAAAGAAGATCGAAATGCTTCAATTCATGCTTGAAGAGAAAATACAAGAAAAAAATGTTCTTCGGAATCAAATGGAGAACCTCCAAGGTGAACTCAAACAAGTCGACATGGCAATAACCACCTTCCAAGGAGAACTGGAGAAATTATCGGGCAACAAATTAGAAATTCAGCAGCCAATCATTAAAGGTTCGGAGATCGGCGAAGCTGCTATTGAAGCACTTGAACGTTTAGGCGGAAGTGCACACTATTCTGAAGTGAAACAAGAGATTGAGAAAATGTACACGATTTCTGGCCTAAACGATAAGAGCAGGTCTGACTCCGTATGGACATATCTAAATAAGCGAGATGACGTAACTAAACTTGGAAGAGGTGCTTTCAAATTGAATACTACGGCCTCTGCTGCGGAGAAAAAAGATGTCTGTCGTAAATATGGGTTGGCACCTGTCGAAGATACGCACTGGGACATGGGAGTTCTACATCAGGCACATGAGAATCTATCCCCCGAAGACCTGAAGAAGTTTCTAGATGAAATGAGCAGATTAAGCGGGAAGGATTGGATCGATTATTATCGTAAGATTTTGACAGGAGCAAAAAAAGACACCGAGAATATAAACTTTTGACGAACCAAAGCTACCCGATTTTAGGCGGGTAGCTTTTTTTTTATTTTCATTTTTGATTCTCAGTTATTCCTGAACATAAGATAACTCGAATCTTAAATATGCAAATTTGCATATCCAGTATTTACATGCCAGATTTAATCTGGTATAACTGAGATCGAGCTAATTTTACTACCTTATTTCAAAGGAGAATTACGAATGAGCGACGATCAGAATCAACCCCCGCAATTCAATTTTGATCTACGAGCGCTTCGGGAGAAGCTGCTTAAACTCACGCAAAAAGAACTCGCTGAAGCTATGGATTGCGGGCAAGAATTAATCTCGCGGTTGGAACAGCACCCAGAAGCAATGTCGCTCGAATTTTTTTTATAAGTTATGCATGATTTACCGCTTAACGCCGAATGATGTTTTGCAGTTCCAACTCTTGCGACCAAAGCCTCTTGTTGCAGGCGACGTGTATGCCAAAGACCGCACACGTATTTTAAAGCTTCGCCGCGAGGTGAGAAAGATCTTCTCCCCTGCCGACAAATTAGGCGATCTGCCATTTGTCGAGGAAATGGAGAATTTCACTGAACGATTATTGGACAAGCCTCTCGTGGCCCTGTTAGGCCCTTCAGATGCGGGTAAAAGCTCTCTAATCAACGCATTGACAGGTTTAAACGTGTTGGAGGAAAAATGGACGCCAACCACATCGGCGACCGTTCACCTTCGACACATCAATGATAAGCCAGAATGGATGGATGAACATCCTGTGGCTATCTTTAAAGCCGAAAGCGCCGAGCAGAGTTGGAACGTCAAGAATGTTAATCAGGCTGCATACTGCCAAAAACATCTCTTACACCTCGGTAGCTTCGACCTTCTTTACAAATACTGCAATCGTCATCAAAACCGCACCTATGAGGAAGTCGATTCGGCGATTATTTATACCGATTCGGATTTGCTTCTTGCCTGTGATTTTGTAGATCTGCCAGGCTTTGGTACAGAGAATGAGACAGACACAATTAAGAGTCAACGCACAAAATCGCTTGCGGATGTCGTGCTCTTCTTGACGCCTGCACTCGGGTTTTTAAACCGCCACGAGGACATGTTGCTTCTAAAAGAAATTATTCGAACGATTCCTGCGGTCGACACGAAAGAAGCCCCACTGCTATCTAGTCTGTTTGTCCTGGCCACGCAGGCTCGTACGGCTAAAACAGAGGAAGCCGCAGATGAGATCCTGGCTACCCGTTCGGATGCACTGCTCAACTTGCTCTCCGAGGAGCTCATTGAATCACAGTTTGGTCTTACAAAGCGCGAATTCGGCTCAAAGCTTAAAAAAAAGGTTTTTCAGCTACGAGCTGGATGACCCTGCACTTCGTCAAAAGTTTGAAGCCTCGTTTACCAAGCTGATCACCAAGCAACTACCTGCTTTAAAACGCAAACAAACTCGTGAAGCGCTGGCTACATTTAAAAATAGAGTTATAAGCCATCAAACAAATGAGATCCAAAAAGTTAGCGGTGTGCTTCACAGCAGAGAGCAAGCCATCGAAGGTTATGACAAAGCCATGCAACAAAAGGAGAAACGATTTCGCGAAATCGATCTCCTCCAAGAAGACCTCCAATGCAAAATCTCAGAAGCGGAAAAACAAAATCTCGCAGCAATGACTGCTTGGGAACAAAAGACCATAAATAGCGACTTTGTAATGGGACTTATCCAGAAGAAGGGCTATGACCGAAAGCAAGCCAAAAATTATCTCTTAAGCGATTTGTCGGATCTATACTTTGCTCAAATGCAGACGATCCTTAAAACCAGCCTTGCTGAGTTCGAGAACGACCTAACTACATTCTTTAATGCGGTAGAGCAGAAAATCGAGGATATTGACAAGCATGCCGCAGGCGTTGCTAGTATTCCATTCGATTTTAAAGGAGCTCTTTCAGGGGGACTTGCAGGAGCGACAGTGCTTGGCGGGCTCGGTCTTTGGGCAAGCACGGTTGGTAACCTAGGAGGTTATATCCTTGTTGCGAAGGGCGTAGGTCTGTTAAGTACCCTTGGCATCTCAGTCGGCGGCGGCGCAGCAGCAACTACCTTCGTTGCGGCGATTGGCGGTCCAATCACTATCGCGATTTCGATTGCACTTGGTGTCTTCGCTTTTGTGTCCGCCATATTCGGGGACGGATGGAAAAAACGAATGGCTAAGGATGCCGCAAGCGCTGTCCAAAAGCAGAATGTGATTGCACACTATCAAAAAGCGATCACGACGTTTTGGCAAAATACACAGCTGGAAATTCGGGAAACCGTGACCACAATCAAATCAACATTTGACCAGCACCTTTCCTCTTTGGAGTCAATTATCAAAAGCGGTGACTCCGAAACAGCGCGGTTACGCTTAAAAAAACTTGAGAATTGCCTGCAACAGTTCACCTCACTACCTTGGAATGACGATGAAGAATGAAAAATCGCCTCCGTATTTCTCGGAGGCGATTTTTCATTTACACAGCAGAACTGTTGTATATCGTTATCTTATCGAACGGTTTGTTGCGAAGCACATATTAATTAGCTCCTGCGCTACCTTCGCTTGGGATGCACGCATTTTTGCGATTATTTCCTGACGAATGGACTCTTCTCTCAGTTCTTGAATCGTTCCATTCTGAGCCAATTCCATTACTATCTCAGTTGCTTTTTCTGCACCCTTACAAATTAGATAAGCTGTCGGATTAATGGCAAACAACATCTTTTCTTTAATGCTCATGTTTTAATATTCATATTTTAATCACCTATGTTTTTTATATGAGCCCAATCGTTCTAAAATTCGCCTAAAACTGCTCTGTTCCTTCATTTAACGCAAAGTAACTTTTCGTTAATAAATGATTCCGACCTCTCCGAATGCGATCTTTTAATTCTGAAACTCAAATGCATAAGAGCCTTTTTTTGTATGTATCGATGTGTTCAAATACCCCAGATGCTCCCACACCACAAAACGTGTAAAACTTCACCACAACGGCTTCCTCTGTAACGGTTACTTGAGGTGTAAAATCAGGCGGAACCCTTCTCCAATCTAGATCCCAATATTCAGGAATCACGCTTTCTTCTCCCTCGATGTTGGGAACATAGATATGAAAATGCCCCCAACTGATTCCGTGCCACATTTCACCGAAAGCTAGGGCTTCACGCAAAAACAGTGATGCGCACATATAAGACCAAGGTGAACCGTCACCTTGGATTCCATCCATTAAGTTCTCAAATGATCCTTTGGGATTGGGTGGAGAAAACAAATCATTCCCCAAAAACAAATCACTTGCTTGATCATTTTCCGAGGCTTGTACGGCTCGGATGATTCCATTACCATTTAAACCGCTTCGGTATAAATAGGATTTAAAGATAATACCCTCTCTTGCTCTTAAGGGTTTGAATACGTCAAGTAATGCCTTGATATCATAGTCCGATTTACTCCAGCCATCGATTTCGAGTTCGCTTGATTGAATTTTTATTGCTCTTTGTGCTTTTTCACGTAATCGGATTAATTCATTCACCGAGTAAATGTGTTCAGTTTCCAAATTAACTCCACCTTTAAAAGTGCTTTTAAAACATCTTTAGTGGTGCTAATAGACATCTATTGATGCAGCCTATTTAAAACTCCCGTTCCCACCCATTCCTTCTCTATCATAGGCAGATAAATTAAAACCAAGTCTAAGTTCGGCTTGATTTCCATGAACGCTTTTTCCAAGATGCGTATAAATTCTAAGATCCTTATCCATATAATTAGGACTTACATTCTCATTTTTTAGAAATCTTTTTTCAAGATAACATAATAATTGATCATCAAGAGTGAAGTTGAGTGTTTTAATAAGGCGCTGAGCAAAACGTAAATATAGTCGAGAGGGTAACCCATTTTGATTCAATGCATAAAAGTAAATGCTTTTTGAGAAATATGGATCTGCCAAATTACTGCCGTAGTGAAATCTAAGCACTCTAACATTATTTTTATCGATTAGTACCAACTGCTCTTTTCTACTACTATCAATAACCAGATTATATAACTTCGAAAATTTCAAGAAAGCTCTATTTATTAGTTTTTTTGTATCCAATATTAGCCATTTTATTAAGTTTATTTTCACCATATCCTGATATAGAAGAATAAATATCAGATTCCATAGAAATTGGTAAATTATCCGACTGTATTATTATATTTATATATTTCCTTAGAACTTCATACTTGTCATATGAGTAAACATCACTTAGATCTTCAAAATATGTTTGTGGATCTGTCATGCTAGAGTTCTTTTGCGTAGGGTCAATTTCTCCTTCGTGTACAGCTTCCCAATATAAAACTTCTGAATCAAATGAATCACCAGGATCAGAATTTTTATTTTTATATTTCATTTGATATCTATCGTAATCGGTTATCTTGTTATCATTCAAAAACATTATTTTTGTATAATTAAGTACGTTTTCAGCAATAATTATTTCTTCACCATTTTTCGAAAGAAACTTCGAAAGATTAAGTACGTCGGGATTATTCATTATTTGCTCATATTCATAGCCTTCTTCAATAATCTGATCATTTCTATAAAAATGAGACCTCAAATAATCCTTCGCAAACATCAACGAAATACTAGTACCCTTTTTTTGAAAACAAAGCTAATAAATCGGATAAATATGTGCCCCCTGGACTGTAATCCATGTCACTGAGCGTATACAATCGCTCTTCAAAAAAAGCCCTTAATGTCTTTATAGCTATTCTCTTTTTTTTTAAAGCTTAAGTAGTCATCGACAAATTCTTCGCTTGAATAATAATTACTATCGGGTTCAAATTCGTATTCATCGTCTTCATAAAACACACGAACAGCTCCTTATAATTATATTCAAATGAATCAATGACTCTTACGCCCCAGAACACAACCCGTTCGGCTTATTTAATTCACATTATAAACCAGGAAAAATTCAAGAAGACTCATAATTCTGCATGATTGTATTAGTTACAAGCCCACACCATTGACTTTTCTTTTTTTTCGGCTCATTTAAATTTCATTGTTGATTTACGAACAAAAGTAAACCACCCCATTTAGAGGTGGCACTTGAACTATCGTTTTCCGAATTTATTTTTTGCCCAGAATCCGACAACTGCTCCTACTGCTACTGTTAGTCCACCATACACCCACTGTTTGTACTCCGTATCTTTTTTCATAGCTCGATCAGCCATTCGTTCCATTTGAGCATTCAACTCTTTTCTTTCTTCTGGAGTTAAATTTGGATTTTTTTAGTTGGTCTGCAAAACTATCCGTTACTTTATCGAGAATGTTAAATACTCTTTCCTGGACTTTGCTACCTTCTTGAACTAATTTGGTACACAACCCCAATAGAGCAGGGGCATATTCTTGTAAAATTTCAAAATCTTCGGCGGTTAATATTGTTTTATCGTATTGGTTGTTTTTGAACTTTGTAATAGCATTTCCAAGCGTAGTGATATCGCTCATTAAGGAGCCTCCTAGTCTAGGTTAGTTGAATCAGCACCTTCATCCATCCATCCATTACCATTCGTTATCTAACTTTATCACGAATAATTTATAGAAACTACAAAATTTTTTCCACTAATCTGCCAGTTATTTAAATCAAAAATCAACAATAAAATTTACCAGACCCTATTTTAAAAACAGTACAGGATTACTAGTTGCTAAGCTGCACCATTTGTACAGAAAAATCCCCGCAAAAATCGGCGGGGATTTTCGATAGGCGGATTAACCTGCAATTCCGTTACTAATAATGGTTGCTTTAATCTCTTCAATCTTTTTCAGTTCTCTAACATCCCAATAAATTTTAAAGGGAGCAACGAAGATGCCAGTGAATAGCGCCAGAACGCCCTTAATTAACGGCATGGGCATGCCACCTTTAATGAATTTGCTCATCAGCGTGTACGACCAATACGCCCCGAACAAACCATATCCCGTCACCAAAGTCGCAAACAACCCGCTGTCTCCCATGATGCCAAAAGCGATCCCGATCGCAAAGAAAATCCCCGACATGACGAATCCCTTGATTAACCTGTTTTTTACGATTTCGTTGTTTTGTACAAGGCAGCCTTCGCACATGAGCAAGGAAAAACGGCTCGAACATTCTCTGCAAAGCGCTCTTCCGCACTCCTGGCAGGTGGCCGACGCATCGACGCTCTCGTGTTTATAGCATTTCATATATCTGATCCTCCCCTATTTGGTTACCAATTCAACGATCGATTTCGTGAGCTCATCTATAAAACTGTACCGCGATAGGTAAGCGTAAAGATCCATAATCCAATGAACCAAGAACCACAAAAAAAACTACGCCTAATATCGGTTGAAGCCATTTGGGGCATAGTTGGACAAACAGCCATTTCACAAGCGTGTACGCTTCTCTCACCAGATAAAGAAAAACTTTGAACGGAATTTCTAGCAGATACTTGGCAAGGTTGTTGAAGAAATAATGGACCATCCCCGCGCGTACGGGCTCATCGGTTAATTTTAAGTCCGCCATTGGTCACCCCGTTTTCGCGATGGCTTCGATAATATCTTGTTCCGTGATTTCCTGGCTAACGGCCATGCCCGATTGTTTGATTCGCCTGACTTGAGCCATGCGAATCTTCCCGACAAAATCACGTCCCCATCTCGCGTTGCCATTAAATGTCCGTATCGATATCAGAAGATTATCGAGCACATGTGACGCGTGGAGACTCAGTTCCAGCTGATGTTCCGCCAGAATGGATCGGACGATTTGCGACATCTCCGAGGCCGAGTATGAAGGAAAACGGAACGTGAAGGGAATTCGGGAAGGAATTCCCGAGTTGCTTCGCATGAGTTCTTTCATTTCATTTTCGTAACCCGCGAGAATGACAACCAGATTATCGCGTCTGTCCTCCATCGCTTTGATCAGAACCGCGATCGCTTCTGAACCAAAATCATTGCCCTCTTTCACGAGCGAATAGGCTTCATCGATAAACAGCACGCCACCGTCTGCTTGATCCAGCAGTTTCTTCATGTTGTCTTCGGTGTGACCCACGAACTTGCCGATGATTTGCGATCGATCCGCCTCGATGAATTGCCCCGTGGAGAGCATCCCCGCGGCCTTGAGAAGCTTGCCCAAGATGCGAGCCACCGTGGTTTTGCCCGTGCCTGGAGGGCCCGTGAAGGCCATGTGCATGCTCATCTTCTGGGATGATATGCCCGACGCTTCCCGCTCCTTCTCCGCCTCCACAAAGGAAAGGAAATCTTTGATTTCGCTTTTGATGTTATCAAGACCGATCAATTGGTCAAGCTGCAGGAGTGCTTCCTTCTTCAACTGCTCGTTTTCGGTCTCGTATCGGGAGCGATTCATTCCCGCCGCTTTGCGGATGTCTTCGCTCGTGATGACACCCGCTTCGCGGTCGTCGGAGGCGATGGATATCGCATGCTCTTTCAAGATGCGATCGACCAAGTGCCTGACCCATCTGCCGTTCCCGCTGATCTCACCGCGCCTGTGTTTGGTCCAGATGACCTCACGGAGTATTTCCGTGGCTCTAACGGTTTCGTAGCCCTGCAAATTCAGCATCATCTCGGCAAGGTCTGCGAGTTCATTCGGGCCGTAATCCCGAAATTTCAAATGATAAGGAATGCGGGACTTGAATCCTTCGTTCATCTCCAAAAGGGCGTTCATGTCCGCTTGGTAGCCCGCCAAAATGACCATGAATCGGTCGCGTTTATCTTCCATCGCTTTGAGCAGGATATCAACCGCTTCCTGACCAAAGTCATTGCCTTCCTTGGACAGCGTGTACGCTTCATCGATAAACAGCACGCCGCCCATGGCATGTTCAATGAGACCGTTCATTTTCTCTTCGGTGTGACCAACATACTTGCCGATGATCTGGGATCGGTCACATTCGATCAAGGTGTTGGTTTCCAAAAATCCGAGTCCGTACAAAATATCCGCCATGATCCGCGCGACTTCCGTTTTCCCCGTGCCAGGTGGACCAGAAAAAATCATGTGCAGCGTCGGCTTTGAGACCACCGCCACTTTCGCGAGTTTGGCTAGCCCGACCAACTGATTCATGAAGCCTTTGATTTCTGCTTTAACTTCTTCAAGACCAATCATTTGATCGAGCTTATCAAGCGCCGCTTCCAGGATCTCTTCGCGATCCAAGCTTCGCTTGTCAGCCGAGACGGCTTCTTTCTCAGCGGGCCTCCTATGTAATCCGATCACGTGAAATACCACGGCTCCCGCCAGGACAAACACTGCTTGCCACCCGAATAAGTACCTCTTCAGCGCGTCGTAGGTCCAAGGATACAAAGCGATGTCGCTTTGGACCAATGAAGCGGGAACCAGCTTCAGTCCCCAAGCGTTTATGAGGATAACAGCCCAGATACTTAATATGGCTCCAATTATCGCGCTGAGATTAACTTTTGGGATGTTCTTCTTTGCGCGAGTGATGAGCCCCACCACGAGATAATAAATCAATGCCCACTTCCAAGTCCCTTGCAAAACCAAATACCCTTCCGACTTCAGTCCCTTGGCGAGTAAGGACATTAAGGTGCAAACGAGCAACGGGGACCCGAGCCAAAATAACGCTTTGAACATCTGCTTGTGTTCAATGACGTCGGCGAGGCTGCGCCATATGGGACTTTTCTGTTTAGATGCTGTTTGCCTAATGATCTCACCTCGCATATCCAAATGTTACCTGAGCATGCTTATTATATATGACTTTGTTCCTATCAGTAAACATTTTTTATTTATGTTCCCATCAGTTCATTCAAGCGAAGTTACGGCTAAACTACACTCGAAGTGGGGGTGTGGCCATGGAAATACTTGAGCAGGTAGGACTAAGACTTCGCGAGATTCGTTTACATATGGGATTGACCCAGGAGCAAGTCGGGGGAGGCGGTTGGACTCTCTTATAGCTACATAGGGCGGATCGAACGCGGTCAGAAAAACATTTCCCTTCAAACGTTAAGTAAAATCGCAACTGTACTCGGTGTCTCGGAGTCCGAGTTTTTTTGTTTACGCGGGACAGCCGCAGCTGACTACTCCTAAGGATATAGAAATAAAAGAGATCTTAACGGTACTAAACCGCCAAGATCCCAAAACGCTTTCAAAGGCAAAGAATATTCTGATTGAAACTTTAAAACAACTATCAGACCAATAAAACCAACCTTAACTGGGATGCTACTCAGCGTCCCTCGAACATCGAAAGAACTTTTTTCTTGCCTGGCTTTATTATCGTGCAATTTGCCCTTAAATAATAACCGTCCGAAACCTTGATGGCTTCGTTCGTATAGGATTCAATTAACACGGCTTTCTCTGCGATCGCCCCATTGACCCAAACTTCAACAAATTCTTTTTTCAAGATTACTTCATCCAAATCTTCATTCGTTATTAGCTCTCGATTTTGCATGTGGAACCTCCAAATGTACATACTAATGCAGTAGACTGTCGGTCTTGCTATGACTCCCTTTTGCTCTTCGATTAATCGAATCTAACATCTGAGTTAAATGGCTCTTACCATACACTTTTAAATCTCTTAGCTCCAGATGCTTTAGTCTTTTTAAACGTATTTCTCGACTACCCCAAAAAAAGAGTAGCTACATTTAGGCAATAGTCTACGGGAAACTTAAATATGAATAGATTTTCACGTATCATATTTTCCATGTGATCCTCGGAAAAGTTATCTTCATAGCCGATACAAGCATATATTCTTGTAGTGTCCAGAGCCCTAAAACTATCTATGTGCAGCAATCCACTATCTGAACTGTTCACAAGGTTATCTAATGGTACCTTGTCCCTCCAGTGCTGCATTATTCGGCTTTTAATATTGTGAGCTATTCCAATATAAATTTGGCAGTAATCATCTAATACCATGATGTAATACCCAGGCACATCATATATCGAGTTAAGATCAATAATTTCAATGAAATTATCTGAGGCTACTAACTTAGTTAGCTCATCGTTAAATTCGATCCTTGACAGGGATTCAAAGTATTTCATATTAAGTTCAAATTTGTTCAGAATCCTCCCCTTCTTCTCCTCCAACTCATCAAAAGAATAGCTGGTAATGTCCTTAGGCCTTACGCCAATATAGTTATCGATGGTTAGTTTATGGCCACCTTCTTTATTTCGTAGCTTTATCCCAAAGTGAGTGGTCATATATATTCGTTCCCCTTCAACTTAGCTTTACGCAGCGCCCTAAAATCTGAATTTCTAAATTAATTAGCATTCAGCCCGAATGCCCTAGATCCCAGCTTTTGCTTGTATTTTTGTTCATGGGAGATGACTTGTGTTTTAGTCAGCGTTCTTGGCAACGCACTTAAAATTGAAAATTGAAAATGTTTGTACCTATCGGGTTCGAGGCTCAGTAATTCCATTAAGCGAGCATTTCCACCGTGTTGACTATCCACGTAGGTTTTCCAGCGCCCCAGGATACCCTCTTCCCCGCTTGCAGAGCCCACGTACTGGCTGCCGTTCGTCAAATCAACGATTAAGTATACGCCCGCGACCGATTTCAGCATATTGTGCCAGACCCGATTGGGATCGGGATTCTTAATGATCGTTGCAAGTTCATCATAGTTTAAAATCAGGTTGTCGAATCCAGGAAACTCTTTCACGTAACCCGAGGGCAAGATTTCAATTACTTGTTTGGGCAAGCCAGAGTCTATCCATTGGTGCCATCCTCTGGTCGACCAATCGATGACAAGCCGATCGATCATGTCGCCCAGAAGATCAATTTTTTTGAAATTCGTAATAGAACAATGGCTGACTTAGGATATCCATATACGGGTATCCTTGAGGTGCTCCATGTTTTTCAATGTTGTACATTTCGCTAGTAATTTTTTTGATACGCACCAATGAAGATCGCTTTTCTTCCCTCTTCACCAAGGAAGGAAAGAATGTAATCGCAGTTACCAAATACATCATTACTCTGGATGCTTTGGTAAAACTCAAGCATGCCGATTTTATGTAATAACTTTGTGTCATAATTGGGATCTTGATGGCGTACCAATTTTACTTTGTTGGTCAGAGTAAAGTTCCTCATTCTCACTAATTCGTTTAAATTCATATACCTCTCCTTTTAAGACGACTTAGTTACCGAAGGTATTCAATATCCACCAACCAAATTCGGATTTTGGGTCCATAATTTTTCCGAGCGCATAGTTGATCGTACGCATTACATCCGCAAAACTTAAGCCATAATCGCCAAGATCACTTCGATGCTTCTTCATGTATTTAAATAGCGTTTTCGCTTCACTTTCCGAAATCCTTAAATGATTTAATTTCTCCATGTACTCCAGTACATCAATATCAGCTACTTCGATGGCTTTGGGAAGTGCCGTGACAGCAACTTCTTTATACGATAGTTCGGGTACTTTGGCAGCTGCCTGCTCAACCTCACGGGCTTGTTCCAACTTCCTGGCAACTTCATTCACGAAGTCAATACGATCCGCATCTTCTCGCTGCTTATCGCTCAGTAAGATTTCGTCCCGTACAATTAAAGCATTAGACATATGCATGCGGTAACCACGGGTTACAGCGAATGCTCGATATGGCGACTGCTTCTCATCCAAAATCAATCGATAAACGGAGAAAGAGATCTCGTCTCCTGTTGAATGAACGTAATATAAACTGCGCACATCCACATCCATGGGGCCGTAAGCTTTGTAATGAAATAGATCCAGCAGTTTTTCATTAGGAAACTCGTCAACAATATCATTAATAAGCTGATCCCAGATCTGATCTTCTTCCGTTTTAATGGCCAAATCGTATTCGGCTTCCCACAAGTGGAGCACGCGATGTTCGTAGTCATCCGCTAGTTCCCTGTCCTCGACAAACCAAATCGACTTTAATCCCTTTTCCTCGAAATACCGATTTCGCTTGTTGATCGTCTTTACCACTTTCTCGTCACCAATATTATGTACATTCGTAATTACAGAAATCGCGAATTCTCGTCCATTCTTGTTCATGTAGATATCGGGATAATGCTTCCACTTCTCTGCTGCTTTTTCTTTATAACCGTACTCCACTTTTAAGTCAGGCTTGATGATTTCCTGACTCTTAAGTTCGGTGTAAATGATTTCTTTTATGACCGAATGCTTTTTGTTCTCCCGCTGCGTTTGGTTTCGATAGGTATCATACGCATCAGCCTCTTGGCATGACTTGCCTTTTAAGTGCGCGAAATGAATTTCACGAACCTCTCCCGCTCGCAGTTGAAGTTTTTCATTACAAAAGGGACAGGACATAGCGCCCTTCTCGGCAATTCGCCTATACTTTTCAATTGTTCTTGCTCTGTCGGATTCACTGGACTTGCTGAGTTCGGTGTTGATATTGACGACAGTTCCTTCATATTGTGCGATATCCATTCAGTTGCCCCCCTAAAGATAAAGCTAGAAGTCACAGTCTTTTTGCGACTTCTAGCTGCTCAACAAGGAATACGACTTAAAACTATAAGTAAACGGTGATCATCACTGAGTTGAATAAAGTAACGGTTCTATAAGTGAAAAAGCTTGCAAAGTTGACTCAACTAAAATAGCACCTTGCAATCCTCAAACTTAATTAATTCAATATCTAAGACTCTCCAATCGATGTTTAAGACGTTCTATTTCAAATTTCCGTTTTTTGAACCATTCTTGGGACCATATCCGATAAATTTTCCATCCAAGCCCCTCAAGAACTTGTTGACGAAGCCGATCTCTGTCACGGGCCACTTTTGAACTGTGATATGCCTTACCGTCGCATTCTATACCGAGAACGAACTTATCTTCGTCCAATGGATCGACCACTGCAAGATCTATACGATAACCTGAGCAACCAACCTGAGTTTTCACCTTGTAACCCAGGTCTGTGATTACTCTAAAAACATCTTCTTCAAAAGGTGAATCAAATTCCATTTCTTCATGCTGTGTCATACTAACAGGCAGTTTTCCATCCATTACCGTTTGCATGTAGTCTTTAAGAAGACGAAGACCTGCATTCCCATTAACTTTTGCATCGGACAAGTCAGATGGCATAAGTGAACTGACAAGCTTCATGTGGTACTTCGCGCGAGTAACCGCTACATTTAACCGCCGTTCGCCCCGTGCTTTGCTTAGAGGTCCAAAATTATAATGTAAGGATTGATCCATGGCTTTCGCGTACCCGATGCTTAAGAAAATGACGTCTCTCTCATCACCTTGGACGTTTTCCAAACTTTTAATGAAAAATTCCTCTTGTGCACCTTCTTGGAAGAAGCGCTCATAGATCGGGTTATTAGTCCTTTGGTTTGCAAGTTCTGCCTCAATAGCAGACGCCTGTGCTTCACTAAAGGCAATTACACCCAGCGACTGTCCTGGATGGCTTCTAAAATGTTCAAGGACGAGTTTGGCGATTGTCTCTGCTTCTTTCTTATTTGTCTTGCTCCCACCACGTTCATAAATACCGCCTTCCACATGCACTAATTCCGCTCCCAGATAGGGTCCGTTATCCGCACTCGGAAACGTAATTAGGTTGTTGTGATAAAACGCCTGGTTAGAAAAATTGATTAATGTTTCATGCTTGCTTCGATAGTGCCAGCGTAGGTTAATAGCAGGCAGAACGTGCGCGCATTCTTCTAAGATACTTTCGTACACAGCTTCTTCTTCCTGCTCATCTTCATCGAAGTCTTCATCAATCATGCTGCTGTGGAAGAAGTTCGTCGGAGGAAGCTGCTTTGTATCACCAACGATAATGACCTGTTTTCCACGTACAATTGCCCCGATCGCGTCTTCGGAAAAAATCTGGGACGCTTCGTCAAAAATTACAACATCAAACTGAACAACTGATGCATCTAAGAACTGGCTTACGGAGAGCGGGCTCATCAGAAGGCATGGTTTAATCTCCATAAACAATGACGCTGTTACGTTCATCAACTTCCGAATTGGATAATGCCGTTTTTTCTTTCCTATCTCAGCCTGTATGATCTGAAGTTCACGTCGATAAGCCAGAGCATTAATCGCATGATTTCGGTTGGATTCCAGTTTTTCTTTGATACGATTCACGTTTAACCCATTGCTGTTCCGATCCAATTTCCTGAAAGTTGTAACGTCTGTATTCATAGCGTCAGCATCGAATTCGTAAAGCATTGGTTCCTTTATATAAATTTGATCCAGCCAAAGTTTAAAGAATCGCTTTTGAAATAGATTCTTGAAAGTATGATCGCCGATTTCTTCTTTCTTTATAGCAAGCATAAATCGGTTTAGCCCCATCGAATCCGCATGCTTTTCAAGACGCTGGTATCGTATCCAATCCTCCAACAGATCAATGGCTCCAAGCCTAATATCCGTGAAGCTTGATAACTCGCTGAGCGAGACTAGGGAAAAATCGGTTATAAATATAACCGAAATCGTGAAATACAGGTGAAAGCTACTTTCTAAGCCTTCTGTTTTTTCTAGCTCACCTTTCATAACAGTAATAAGATGAATTAATTCAGAAACATCTTTCTTCCCTTCAGCACTCACAAATTCTACGATTTGTTCAGGCATTTCCGTATCAATGAACAATTCATGCCATTCGTCAGTCCAAGCCAGTGCATCAAAAATCTTTTCCCAATTTGTTGTGTAACCAGTGAAACGATCTCCAAAAATATTTTTTAAGGTCTCAAGCTGACCATCCAAGCTCGTTTGCAATTTTTTGAGTTGTACTGTCCTTTCGAGTAAAGCTTTGGTTTCATTGAAAGGCAAGTAACTACGGAAATACGGCGATACTTTTGCGAACCAGGATTGCCATTCTGTTACTTGCTCTTTGAAGTCTCGAAGTCGCTCAATGAACGCAATAATGGGCCAGTATTGCTCTGGTCCTTCGAATCCCGAAAATACTTTAGGCAAGGCTTCTTTGAATAGCGGCATATCCTTCTCGAATTTATTAATGCAATTTCGAAGTGCCGTTTCGTCAATCGAAGCTGTGAGACCGCCGTGGAGCAACAGATTTTTAAACTCCTGGTTGATTCGCACGTTGTATTTATACAAGTTGCTGAAGGAATCCATAAACCCGAGAAGACGATCCCAATCTGTACCTTCTCCTTTAAATGCCTCACCGAGAACACTTGAGCTATCCTGAAGGATATCATTAAGTATTCGTAATTCATGATTGAACTTGGTTAAGCCCACTAGGTCTTCCTTTAACCCAGTAACGTTAAGACTCAATGGATTATGCAGAAGATTTGCGAAACCGTCTACAAACAAGAAATAAGATTCAGCTTTCTCCCATTCGTTTTGCAAGGTAGCATTTAATTCATCGATACTCACGGATGCAATATTTGCACCTAAAAGGTGAATAAAATTCGGAAACTCCGTTAAGAGGACTTTCACTGAGTGCTGTATTTCTTTGCTTGTTTGCTTAAGCTGATTGTAAGAAGTCAATAACTGCTCTACTCTGCCAGCAGGCCGAATCAGCAAGTCTTTAAGCGATGTGGTAATATTTCTTCCTTGATGCCATTCAATTATTTCTCTGGTGGTCGTTAACGCTTGTTCAATCTGATTCCAATCTGTATCAACTTCTTGATAATGCAAGCCAAGCGACATTTTAAAGTCGCTTCCTTTTTGGTTGATGGCCTTCTTATAGTCCAATACGCGTTTTACGTTACGGACATATTTATGAAATGTATCAAAGTCGATTTTCTCATTCGACTTAAGGTTAGCCCTAAGCCATTTCAAGTCCTTTTTGTATGACCCGTTAACAATACGTGTAAATGATTGATACTTGCCTTCGCATTTGTCAAAAATGTCATAGATCCGCTCGTCATAAACTTCCTCTTCGAAGACATTGACTGCTTTATTATATTCGGTAAGGTATTTACTAAATAGATCTTTGCCTTCCCGTACAGCAGACTGAATCTCATGGTAGTTATGAACGCTGAACCATTTTTCCTGCGGGCGAGGTGACTTGGCGATTAAACCGACAATCGTTTCCAGATTGTTAACCGAAGCAACATTAATTATTGGAGTCCCGAAAAGCTCTTCAAACTCGGTTTTGTAGGTGTTAAACAACTTAACTTTATTAAACAGTTCATTAAAGGTCGTCGTGACTTTGATTTTTTTGGTCGTACAGGAGATTATGAACAGTATCTTGATTTCGATTAAATGAACCCAAGAGGCCCTCTTTCACTTCAAGTTCAACCAAAGCTTTCTCAGCGTTGATTTCTATAAAAGAGCTCTTATACTTTGACAACAAGTTCAGCCGTATTAATCCGATTTCATCGAACTTCGTCTTTATTGCCACAGCTTGTTTATGCACTTCTTCAAACTTATTTTCATCAAACCACTCAACAGTGGGGGTTACCGACTTATTCAAGAGTGATAAATAGACCAACAAAAGTTTTAGGTCTTCCAAATTGTTAAGCCCAAAGATCCCCAATTGGGATGCTGTTTCTAAGTAGACGGTGATTTTCTCCGCTTCGGTGGCAAAACCATCAATATTTCCGATAATTTCGCTCTGCCCTAACAATACTTCCGAGTATTTTCCTTCTGGTAAAATCGACACGAGCTTTTCACGCTTAATAAATAGTTGCTCATACGCTTGCTCTAATTTATCCTCATTGAGGACATTCTCCGTTAGCTGCTCCATAAGCTTCTTCTTATCATCCAGGAAATAAGAGAAGCGTTCTTGATAACTTTTTTGCGTCGGCAATTACTTGTGTAATATTATTTTTATCAAACCATGCTATGGGGGGCATTGGCGAATGAATTGCCATGTCTAAAACTGCAATTGTTTTCTTCAAGTCGGTCAGCGTATTAACTTTTAAACCTACGGTTTCTTCAATATTGGAGGCTAATTTGAGAATATTTCCGATCTGTTTGGATAAGTCCGTTAAGAAAATCTTTACTTTTGATTTTAACTCAAGAGAATAACTTTCATCGTTGAACCCTTCCCACGGATGAAAGTCCGATTTATAAACTGAATTCCGATAACGCTCTAGATCGGTCAGCAGCCTATAAATGGACTCCAGCTCTGTATTCGGTGCTATATTAAAGTCCACCATTAATTCGGGGACTTCCTCCAGCTTGGAGAGAATACCGTGTACTTCGAAAACCGTCTTTTCGTATGGCTCCCTGATTTCATGGATTTTTTCGGCATATGTATTTAGCTTTTCTCGAATTACGTTGATTTGTCCATACACTTCATTTGGAACTCTATTTTTAGAAGGCTGCTTATTCAATACATGGTTTAATTCATCCAGCACCTGTCTTTTGTTTGCCTTTTGACTATGCATCTCAAGACAGAAATCCCCAAGTCCCTCGTTTTCAAGACGTGTTTTAACGACATTTAGCGCAGCCATCTTTTCACTAACAAAAAGAACTTTTTTTATTGCTTGCCAAGTTCTCTGCGATTATATTGGAGATCGTTTGGCTTTTCCCCGTCCCTGGAGGTCCTTGAAGAACAAAACTCATTCCATTCTTCGCTGCCAAAATCGCCTGTTGCTGGCTTGAATCCGCATCTAGGATATTGAAAATTTCTTGTGACGGAACCTCACGATCCATAGATGATTCGTCAGGCACACGTGTATGATCAAACGTCTGCTTTCTGCTATCTTCATCGGAAACACCTGCAATTTCCCTTATTAAAGGATGGTTTTCAATAAGATCCTTGTAGGTTTCCATATCCTTATACATAACCAATTTGTTGAAAGAGAACAAAGACAAATAAACGTCTTCTTCGACGCTCCACTCTTCCAAATTTGCAATGAGCTCACGTATTTTCATCCATAGGTCTGTTACGGAAAGATCTGAAGGATCTTCAGCCAACTCTGGCATATAAATTCCATGCTGCTCACGCAACATATGCGAAAGAAACGGATTAATTACGATATCATCTTCAAATATAGTCAAGGTGAAAGGGTCATTAGCATTTGCTCTTTTTTATGGTTGTGGGCACCAAAAGCAAAGGGGCAAAAAAATAATCTGAAGTAGCGGCGCTTTGAGTTTCTTTCCATTTTTAAAAGCCCGAATGTAAGGTATGAGATGTTGATCCCTTGTTCATTCATTCGGGTTTTAGCAGCCATTCTTAACTTGTTAAGGATCTTCTTGTACTTTTGTGTTTCTTCAAAGATACGTTTTTTCTTTTCAAGTTCTTCGATTGCCATGCCTTTGAGCTTTTCGATTTGTGCTGAAAACTGCGTGGCCAACTTTTCGCAATTTAACTGATTTTCTTCCTTCACAAGCAGCTTATATAAGATGGATGGTTCATCCATAAATTTAATGCTATTGCTTGCCTTGGGTTTAAAGTTAAGCAACGTATTTCGTTTGCTCATATCGATAAGATTGTTCTTCCAATTTGCAATTCGGCTATGTAATGGGTTTACAATTTGTTTCGCCATGATTTCACCTTCGTAATCGTGATTATGTGCCTAACCAATTCAGTAGCTATTTAGGAAAATTGTACCACGATATAACAATGTTTGATACTATCTGATTATTATCATTAGTCGATGAGTTTATTAGGGAATTACTCCCAATCGAGAATGGAGAATCAAGAATTGAATAATAAGAAGTTGAATAGCTATTATCTGTATTACAAACAAGTTCTAAAGAATAAATGCTATTCCGAAGAAAATTTGATTTTGGAAATGAAAAAAAAGATTTGGGGATAGTCTAAAGATTAGAATTGGTACGTGGGGCAGGACTACACAACAGAATTCGATTAATATTAATATTGATGATAAATCTGAATATGTCATCCCTTTACATTCGCCTGAGGAAATATTGGCTAACACTAGGCGTACACTTGGTCAAGAGCTTGAAGCATTTCATTGGGTTATTCCCCCCGTATATACAAATGTGGATCATTGGTGAGATGATAAGCACATCGTTTCCCGATTTGGAGCAATTATGTAGATCAACATACAATAACGGATATTTCGCTTCTCAATTGACAAGCACATATCAAGAAATTCCATTATTTGTGACAAACTTAAGTTTAATTGAGGAATCAATTGAATGTTTTATTTTGGGGAAATTAGCTGCATCAATAACTTTATTACTCACGATTATTGAAGGTATCGCAAGAGATTTTTGTGAACTTCACAATTTGCAATTTAATAAACACGGGTCAATAAGTGCCTTTGACACAGCAGTTAAATACGGTAAGTCTGTTTGGCGGGAGAAGATATTGCTAATTGGTCATCAAAGTAAATTAATATTGCCAGAGGATTATCTTAATGATGAAATCTTGAGGACAGTTGATGAAGTAATGGATATGTTTATATCTTTCGAAAGATATGGACTAAACTATTTATATAAATCACAGTCAAATTTCACATTGAACCGTCACAGTATTCTGCATGGGTACAATAAGGATTATTATAAGCCTATAAATTTTTATAGACTTTATTCTTGTTTAGAAATGCTTGCGGTTGTTGTCTCGTATAAATTTATGCCTAGTGATCCCAATGATCTTGCTAAATTCACTTCAAAGCTCCAAAAATTCGATCTTTTGGAGAGAGTATCTAAAATGACATAACTTTTTGTCTTAGTTAATAAACCCAATCTTGGTGGCTGTATAAGAAAAATGAAGTGGAACCAAGCTCATGCTCGGTTCCACTTTAAAGGCCATACAGTTGGAAAATAAATTACACTAACCACATCAGTCACTAAGCAGCTACGGTCTTGACCCATAATTATTTAATTTTTTTCTTTGGCTTATTAATCCACTTTTCGAAGTGCATTAAAAAATTGCGGGATATGTCGTCTGCATCCCATCCACTTTCGTCAGGTAAAAATGGGGTATGGATATAAAAATTAATCCAATACTCTTGCCACTTTTCATTCTGGAGAACCATTGCTATGTCTATAAAACTAGAACAGTTCTTCAGGTCCTCAAATGAAGTATCAATTTGATGTGAAGTGTTTTGAAACTTAAGTTTTCCATTTTCCAATGCAAATTCTATGCGGTTTAAATTTCCGCCTAACCCGCCATCTGTTAAAATTATATGAATTGGAAAGCTAAATTGTTTTAACAAACTATCTATCTCACCATTTATCATTGATGCAGAAAATTCATGCCAATCCCAGCTTTTATCCATCATCTGTTCATGCAGACTGGAGTTTCCTTCTCCACTGCCATATCCTTTTTCAACATAATACCCACAATGTATAAATTCTTTCTCCGTCCAAAACGAAAACTTAGCGAATCGATACTTCTCTTGAGATAACACGACCCACCACTCGCTTTCAGAAGAACGATGAAAATCATAGGCTTTTGGAAAATATCTTGTTTTAGCATCCCTCATATGCTCTGCAACTGCTGCGGCAGCTTCTTTTGTGATTCTTGTAGCTTATGTACACTCGCATCACCTCAATTATAATTTTTATCCTAATCTATTTCCGACACTGAAGTTTCAATACGCCGTGTCATATAGGGATAATTTATATTAAACCTTAACTAGGGCCTAAAAATTTCTTCTACGTGGTACATCATGTACTTTTTCTGGCGCTCGTTAAGTATCACGTTCATGTTGCTATGCAACCCCATTTTTCTTCGGGAATCAATACTTAGTAAACTTGAAATTAATATTCGACCATCGCCATCAAAGCTTATATAGCCTCTATCGAAAAGGAGATCCAAATTCGGAATTAACAATAACCCATTGTTGGGATCTAATCGCTCTACATTATCACAATCTCGCCAAGGCTTTATGTGCGATGCCCGAAGAAGTTCAACATTTTGAAAACCTGTAACGGAGCACTTTTGCCACATCGCTATCAATGCCGAACGATATTTGATTTGTCCAACACGAGCTTTAATTTTTGATTCCCTTTCTGTCTGCTCTACTGAGTTGATAGTAATATCAGTAATTCCCAAATCCTCTTCAACGTCTAAATAGCAATACGATAAATTCTTGTTATTAGCACGAAGCTTACTAACCGCTAAATACTGCTTATACTTTGCATCGAGTAGATGATTTGTAATAAACTCTTGCTCTAGGATCTTTGAAATAACTTTATCCGTTTCTTTATGTTGTATCGTATCCGTCCATAAAGAATCAATCTTGTCTAAATTCATATACGCTACATACGTCGATGGAGCGAAGAAATAATCTTTGTCATATTTTAAGACCACTAATGTCGAACTTGCATAAAGAAGTCTGCTGTAAACATCTGCAAGCGCCGAAAACAACCCATTATCAAATGAGAGTATATTCCTTATAATTTCAGAGATATCTTTAACCATGGACTTTTCGCGTAGATAAGGTCCTTCAATTAGAGGCCAATATCTTCGACTCTTATTACTTGGAACTATTCCATTTCTTTCACAATATTTCTTATATTCTTCTTCTAAAACTTGGTCTATTCTTTCCTTCCCCATTAATTTACTTATTTCTCTATTAGTTTCTCCTCCATCCTTTTCATAACTATTTATGTGTGAATCAGCGTTGTTGTTCTTATATCCTGCAAAGCGACTCGGAGCGAAATAAAATTCTCCGTTATGCTTCAAAGCTATGTACACAACACCATTCTTAATCATGCCGTTATAAAACTCGTGATACTCAGTATCTCTATAATTGTGTAAGGTGAAGATATTATCGATTAAGTCTTCAGTGCTACTGATGAACATATTTTGAACCCCATTTTAAAATTAGTGTCGTCCAAAGTTCCAACTAACATTTTTTTACTTTCAAAAAAAGAAGTCCAAATGGACTTCTCTATTTTAGATAAGTATTTTTTGTTTTTATAAGTAACCTAGTTTGCCCAGTCTAAAACATAATGCTTGTTCACTTACTTCAAACTTCTTTGCAATTTCTTTTAATTCGATGGATTCAACAAGATCAATACCATCTTTAATTTTTTTCTGTATCTCTTCAATAATTAGTTCTTCAGGCATTAAAAGGGCTGCCGCAAAGGCATTAGCTTCTATTTCTTTTGGATTCACTGCTTTTGAAGATAGAGGACTTCTAAAATTAATCGTAAAACCACGATCTATATGAGCCTCGTCTTGTTTATCGCTATGCAATAAATAATGCCCAAGTTCGTGGGCTATGGTAAATCTCTTTCTATTAATAGAATGTCCTTCATTAATAAAAATAAAACTTTCTTCCGATGTATCATCTTTAAATAAAAAGCCAGATAAGTCTTTTTCCAACTTCTCATACACTAATTTTATATTCAAATCCTCTGCTATTTTTTCTACTGGAACTGAGGGAGCTGAGATGTTCATTTCATCTAAAAGCCAGTAAGCTTTTCTTTCTGCTCTTTTAAGATTCATTTTCCTTCCCCTTCCCTCAATTTATTGATTAAATTCAGCATCTTTGTTTTATCGTTTTGTATTTTTACTTTATCATCCACTTCTTGATACTTAGTTATCATACTCAAATCAGGTAGTAAATCTTTGGGATCGACATCATATAAGTAAGCTAATTCATAAAGAACATCTATCTGTATCTTTTGTCTACCTTGCTCAATATTCGCAACTGAAGATCTAGTCATATTAATTTTATCTGCAACTTCTAACTGTTTGTAACCAAGCTTTTCTCTAAGTTCTTTCAACTTTCGACCAATGTGAAAGTAGATTTCCATTTTATATTCTTCCTTACTTCTTTTAAATAAGTATAGACTAGTATTGAGACATTTGACAATTGTACAAACTACCAAGTTATTGAATTTTATCAGAATTTCTATAATATTTTTCCCAATATTATACGCAAACATAGTCCTTCAGACATAGATGTTGAAAAAGTGAACTAGATCTTTCTTCTTTAATAATTTAGCTAAGTTACTTTTAAATAGTGATTCTCAACCCTAATATAAACCACCCTAAAAGGGCGGTTTATTTTATCTGCGAGGTACTAGAGCCCCCCTGAGTAGAAATACTGGCTCAAAGCCATCCATTGAGACTATCAGAAAAATATATTCGATAACTTCAAACACCAACAATTTGTTTAGCATTAAAAACGATTTGATAATGTAAAATCGCTAATTGGAAATCTACTTATTGGACATCGATTCCTTGAACTTAACAAGAAACAAGATGCGAAATCGGCATCTTGTCAGAAACCAAACTTCACCACTGTTGGCACATTAAAAACGTTTGATAGGTTACTTCCCAACCAATACAAATACATTCCCATCAGGAGCTTCCATTACGGCAATATGTCCAGATTCGGTTGAAAAAGGAGCCCTAATCCATTGGATTTCTTCGTTCTTATTCAACTCATCATATGCTTGTCGAACATCTTCAACATAGATTTCGATTTCTGTAAAATTAATTTCAGGGTGATTACTCAACACAAGTTCAGAACTATCTTTTAAAGGAAATTTCAAACCTATCACTGTCCAAGTCGAACCATTCTCTAAGTTACGTTCTATCTTCCAGTTTTCTGTTAAGCCCATTGATATGTAAAACGAAAGTGATTTCTCAATGTCGTTTGTATGAATACAAACGCATTCTAATTTCTTAAACATTTGATACATCTCCTTCTTTAATTAAATAAGGAACGTATGTTCCCATTTTATGATTATAACTTTTCCCTATGATATAAAGCTACAATAATTTAGAAAAACGCCTATATTTATAAAAAACCTCTCTCAAAAACATTGGGTCAACTATCAACATAAAACATGCGTAATTTCGATTGTTATTTAAATTTTTGAATCACTTAATTATAGTCTGACTATTTAGCTTTTCCTTATGGTATATAAATTTTCCCATGCGATTTAACGCAATAAATTACATAAAAAATTTTATAATATGTTTATGTTATAAACTTTATTTTCATATAATTTTTATTGTTGACACCCGCATTGTTCATGGGTTATCGTAATATCAGGAAAGACAAGATATGCCAGATCGGGGGTGAAAGCATGGCAAAGAACGGACAACCAGGTAATGGACGAATCGGTGCTGTACGCGGCAGAAGCCAAACGCAGACTTCCAGCGGACTTTGGGTGAAACGCGACACAAACACTGGTCGATTCATGGATGTTAAAACCAGTAGCCCTGGGCCTTTCAAGGGCGTTCGCAAGGAAAAATAAAAGGACCCTCCAAAGGAAGGCCCAAAGAAATTACGCTTATGCGATGTTGACAAGGATGCCCCGTTCACCATTTTGTAGCTGCAACTACAAAACAAAGGAACAACTGTGTCAAACTATCACTTCCCGTATCATACAACATTTGACCTTCTGTCACAAGTGTTGTATAGGCTTGGAGTGCTTTGTAGGGTATCCTTGTCAATGTCGTTCTCAAACTCAAAGTGAGAGGACTGATTTTCATTGGCAAACATTCAACTGCAAGATGTAGTGATTTTGGTGAATGGGACTTCACGCTATAACGGGAACGCATTTGATACTGTTCTAGTTAAGACGTTTTTAAAAACGGACGAGCCTGTATTGGACGAGTATTATGTTCCAAGTGGCGTTACCGCCAACCCCGCTATTTTGGAACTGTTGAAGCTTCAGAACCTTGAGGTTACACCTTTCAAGGCCGACACACTTCTTGCAGGGACGGAAGATATACGTGATGAGGCACTGAACGGAGATCCCGCTGCTACCCTTGATGATGCAGCCAAGCTCCTGTTGCTGTCACTTCTGAAAAAGTCTGCGCTCGTGCCTGTCGCAGGATCTAACAACCTGTACGAGTTGACGTATGAGTACAAGATCTTTCCGCTTGCAAAGCAGGGCGCTCCTGATTCGTACGAATTGCAAATCCGCGTTCCGTTTGACGGACTTGGAATGCCAAATGGCAGTAGAGTTGAGGTGACCACTATCCTCCCCCCGTGGAACGATCGTCGACGCTAACGAGACAACTGGCAAAGACTCAAACAATGTAGAAATTGCCGAGACAGTTTACGAATTGCCTGTCGTCAATCGTAAAGCAGTTGCATTCGCTTACCAGATCGATCCGCTCTTCACGATCAGGTATACGCACACAACTCCTGTCCAGCAATAATTGGTTCTAAGTCTTTAAGTTTAGCTATCTAAAATATACAACAGCGATGCAGTAACAAACACTGCATCGCTGCTTTGCTAAGCTGAGGACTCTCACATGTGTTTCGCCTGAGCTTAATACTCCTTAGTTAATTCCCTTATGCACTTTATTTTCATTAACGACTCTACATACATAATTCGTGTAGGTTCTAAGTTCACGTGCGATATCAACTTGCTTCATTCCCGTCTTATACAAACGCAGTATTTTCTCTTTTTTTCGTCATTTTTTCAGATAGCATCTTTATACCTCCCACGAAAGTGTGTTTTCTCAATTATAAACCGTCACAAGGAATCCCGTAAGATAATGACATGTTGTGTTCACTGTGATGTGTTTGATGTGATATGAATAGCACAACATAAAAAAAAAGCCACCAAGTTCCTGGCGGCTCACTGTACTTATATTATATTGCCTTTTTAAAAATAGACACCAATTTGGACAAGTCTGATAACCATTCATATTCGTCGAGTTTATCTAATACTTCTTGCATTTGCGCATTTGTCATTTTGTGAAGATCTTCCGCTAAGACATTGGGATGCATCTCCGAAGCCATTACGTAAATCTGATCATATGGCGCAGCAAGTGATGTTGTTGTGGCTTTGAATTTCTTAATGTATTTCAATACTAATGATCGATTTTTTAAAAATTCCCCATTTGAACGTACCTTTTCTCCCAATAACTTTTCTATATAACTTTGATCCAATCCATTACGAAGTGATGCGATTATAAAGTACACTCGATCATTCTTAATTCCATACTTTTCTTCGCAACTTTCCAAAATATCCTCTATAATTTCATTCCAATGTTCCCCGCGGTAATACCCTGTGTCTGTAATCAGCTTAATTGCTATTCGGCTTTCTTCTTCCACTTCACCTATAACCATTCCATCAGGCATTCTTTGGAATGTCATGCCTTTCTGAGCCATTTGCTCGTTAAACAAGTCGGCCAATGTTTTACCTAGCTCAACTGACACACGACGTGCAGATTTTTTAGAGTTACCTGATTTAATCCGTTCAAGTTCCTCCTTGTAATAAACATCAACAATGCGCCTAAACAAGTTAGAGGTTAAAACAGTACCCTGGGAACCTGGAAGGACATTTTCATTTGCATCCTCGATACGAATTGGTGCTCTTGAACTTTGGCGATTGGCTGTCCTTAATTCGAGCAGAATATCGCTTAGCAGATCCCTTATCTCTACTAACAATTGCTCCTGCACTTTTAACCCTCCAATACACGTGTGATTACAATCATTATCATACGCATATAATCAGCTATGGACATGTTACTAGTCAAGCGTAAATTTTTATTCCTGTGCTTATTTCAACTTAGTGGTTATTTATGGAACAAAAATACTGCTGTTGAATTTGGTCTCATCTAGACATCTTTCATTATTCATCTAACTCACGGCAAGAAAAATCAGGAGATGTTTCAAACATTTAGAGATATAATCTAAAAAAGAAAATGAAAAGGAGATCGTCATGTACATTCTTAAAAAAAGTTCTGTTTACGTTTGCTGGTCTAGTATTGGCATGTTTGTTGTTCTGGATCGGCTATCAAGCTGGAGATCACAGCGGAGCTAAATCGCTTCAAGTCGAGTCGACAGAGTCTGCTTCGGCGATTCCCATGTCTGAGTCGACTGTTGGCGCTAAGTCAATCGGGATTAAGGCAAATACGTTTATAAGCAAATGGAATAAGCAGATCTCAAACATCTCAAGCGACTACCGAATAACCACTTCCGTCACCCAAGGTGATGTTCAAGACGTACTACAAGAAACCTTCAACGATAACGTCGGGATGATTGCTACCATCAATAAAAATGACCAAACCCTTCGAAATGCGATAATCATCTCAACAGGAATTTCCGATCCAACTCAAGCGGTAGGATTAATTGCAGCTTGGACGACTCTCCTGCAAGTTACAAGCCCCACTTTAGACGCAGCTGGGGCGCAAGAAATCGTCAGTCAGCTTTCGAAAGCAGCTAAGGATCAACAAGCGGAAACGATCGTCACAAAAGGCAGCATGAGATACACTTTTAGAGTAAACGAGACGATTGGCCTTTGGTTAATTGCAGAGAATGCTGAGGATCAGAATGAAGATATCAAGCCTCCTGTTGCTTCTGCATCTAATGCGATAATATCAACTAATGAACCTTCGGAGTCAAGTAAGCCGACAGAAAAAATCGAGCCTACTCCTAGCCCAAGCATTCAGATGTCTGAACCCTCTGCCACACCTAGTGCAACATCCACAGCAAAGCCAAAGTCTGAAAAGTGGAATACCTACCAAAATGCTCGCTTTGGCTTTGAATTGTCATACCCAAAAAGCTGGGTTAGAGGAGAAGAGCCTGCAAACGGGGATGGGATCGAGCTTAGCGAAAAATCTGCTGGCTCAATATTGGCTTATGCATCTTTTTACATGGAGGAACTTGCACCAGATCTAACGGGTTACAAGTCGTTCACACTCAACAATGGAAAAAAAGCGCACTTACTCGTTCAAGACGAAGGAAACACAACGACCATACAGTTGACTTATATTCTCGATAAACGGATACAGTATGGTTTATCTGGGTCATTATCTAGCGGCTATTATCAGAAAAACAAACAAACCATTGAAACGATGCTTAAGAGTCTTGATTTCTTCGAAGGCTTGGAGGGTTAAATGCTTCAGGACATTTTAACGAGTAATGAATAATATTTGCATAAGGCTACCTTTTCTCGGTAGCCTTTTAATATTTAATATGTCATTAAGAAAATGACAATCACAATGCTGAAACGGTCTTATCCATTAATGCAATCAGGCTATTTATCCAGCTGAACTGGCGCGTCAAAGGATGATGAAAATACGGGACCTTGGACGTACTGACGCCGTAATAATCCCTATTTTCCAGCGCTTTAAGGCATGCTTTTGCATATTGACTTAGACAAGGCTGTGATCCCCACGCGACGATAATTGGTTTATCTTCATACAGTTCGAGAATAGCCGCAAGTTCATCTTTCCTTTCATCCGAAAAGATACTGTGTTCATGATTGGAGCTGTGCGTTTTATATTTCCTTAACTCTCCTGGCAACTTGGCGCTTTTGGGTTGTCGAATATCAGAGAGATTAATCACCCTCATATGTGTCCACTGTTTATACTTCATAATTTTCATGAGGCGCTTTTGAGTATCGTCTGGAATTGTGGAAACCAGTGGTTTAGCCCCATGTAATCGAAACGACATAATGTCTACTTGTGGTTCAATATAATTTTCATCGCATGGTTTAGAAGTTCCAGGATTCATCATAATCGCCAATGCATCGATTGACGAAGCATTAGTTAACCTTTGAGTATCGACAATATCTAATTGGCTACGGCAACATGCGATCACCTTACCTTCTTTCACGATTTGATAAAAGTGTCCGTAACATTCAAACTGATCATATATCCCCATGCTCCACCTCCGTGGTATTACCTGGCTAAGTTATACTTATTACCGCATTTCGGAAAATTGGTACAACCATAGAATTTGCCATATTTCCCACTCCGCACTACCATAAATCCACCGCAGGCTTTACAAATCTTTTTTGTCTTTCAATATTTGTATATATCTTACTCTGTATTCACAACCAGGATAGTTGCTGCACCCGAGAAATGACTGTCCGCCGTTTCCCTGTCTTGTCACTAAGTATCCTGTTCTACAACGGGGGCAGTTTGGATGATCAGCCATGGATTCTTCATCTGTTACCATGGAATACGGGACTTGATGCTTGTCGATAAGCTCTTTTACGAATACTGACATCCCCGTCTCAGGAGCCAATATGATACAACGGTTCTTGGTTCGTGTAATGGCCACATAAAACAACCTACGTTCCTCGGCAAAATCGAAGTTGTCCCGCTCAGTCAACACCCATCCTAAGATCGGATCATCAGCAATTTTATTCGGAAAACCGACCAAACTGTTTTTTGCATTGATGATGATCACATTTTCGGCTTCAAGACCCTTCGACCGATGCGCGGTGAAGAAAGTGATTTTTAAATCCCTAAATCTACGGTATTTAATCATCATGACGTCCTGAGTTTTATCGTACCTTTTTTTCGAACTCATCATCTTGATCAATAAAGTTGACGTCAAAGTTGTTTCGGCCAAGCAGCATAATCTCAGATGAACTACCCGAATGCTCAGCGATGTCTGCGATCGCTCGCTTTAATGCCACGATTGCTTCTTTCTTGTACCCCATTACCTGAATGGGTTGGGACATGCTTTTGTCTGATAAAAGGTCTTTGCGGAACTGACTTGGATTTTGCATGACGAACTTCCCTGCAATATCGATAAGTTGCTGAGAGTTACGATAGGTCCGCTCTATTTTCATCAGCTGGTGAAATCCAAAAAAACTCTCCGAATTTAGTGAAGAGCTGAATGTCGCTTCCCGCAAAGCGGTAGATCGACTGCCAGTCATCGCCAACACACATAACTTTCGCATTCGTTTGATCTTTAATAGCTTTGATCAGCTCAAATCTGCTTGTAGAAATGTCTTGGTATTCATCGATCATGATGTATTTGTAATCGAATCGAATCTTTTCAGCTTTCACATAATCAGTTGCCATGTTTATCATATCGTTAAAGTCGATCGCCTTGTTACGTCTCAGCTCTTCTTGGTAATGGATAAAGATCGGTTGAACCATTTCCATGAACATCTTGGTACGCATTTTGGTAAATGCGCTGGCTGCGCTCTTTTTGTTCTCTTCCAAGAACAAGGTGAAATGAGTCTCACCAAATCCATTTGATTTAAACAATCCAAGGAATGAATTGATTAGCTTCACAAGCTCTTTGAAGTACCTGTCCTGATTCTCGATGTCATAAATCTTTGTGAAGATGGCTTGATAATCGGCTTCGCGAAATTTGACCTGGTGGGCGATTAACTTCTCCTTCAACTTTTCTAGAAGAACCCCGTTCTTGTTATAGTGCGAGTAAGTTTCGATTAGCGTAGTGCCTTTCTCGCTGTGTATGCCCCTCTTCCATACCATATCCTCAAGATACTTCTGTTCTTCAACTGGACTGAGCCATGGTGTTCGATTATGTTCGTCTACTCCGAAATGCTCAAGATACAGATCATAATCAGGCAAATAAAAATCAGGTTTGTATTGCCGATGGAATTCATCTGCCGTATTGAACGGATACATTCTCTCGTACTCATAACTGACGCCGTTTAAAAACAGGAAGTTCGCGATCAGCGTTTCCTCAAAACTTTTGACGGTTTCTCCGTTAATGGTCCGTTTCTGCCCCGCCAATCTACCAGCGGCTTGCTCTGCAAAGACCGTCTTGTTAACCTTGCCCTTAAGCGTTTCAAAGTCAATATTCTTATAATAATCATGATACTCGCCTAGATTGTTAAACTCTGAATAATCCTTTGGAATGCTGATGTAATAACCAAAAAATTCGATCAGGTTTTTGATTTGCGAGCCGTCATCAAAGATTTTATCTTTAAAATAGTTATCCAGCACTTTAGGTAAATCGTCAAAAACGTCAGGGGTTGAGCGGGTTACCTGCCCAATAATTCCTAGACCCAATTTATGAAATGTTTTAACATCGACAGGCACATCAAGTTTTCCTTTGATACGCTCGGCCATTTCGTTAGCAGATTTGCGCGTAAACGAAATAAGCAGGATCTCCGACGGCGAAATCCCTTTCACATCCACCAGGTATTTTACTTTCCCTGAAATCGTCAATGTCTTGCCGCTTCCCGCGCCTGCAAGAACAAGATTATTGTCTTCGTCGGTCACCACCGCGATCCGTTGTTGCTGATCGAGTGCCTTACCGTCGATGTTGTTAAAGAGTTGCTGCTGCTTAAGCAACTGATCTTGAATATACTCCGTGTTCCAACTTTCTACGTATCGATCGAGCTGGTCGTAGTAATCAACAAAAGTTTTGACACTTCCATCTTTAATATCCGCGACATTGCCTTGAAAGAAGTTGAACGATTCTAGGAAGGATTCTTTTAAGGGCTGTATTCGAGAATGAACGAAATAATCCTGACGATATAGATTAACCTTCTTTAGAAATTGTGTAGCCTGTACGGTATGTTGCTCAACAACCTGATTTTGCGCGAAGTGTGCTTTTTCGATGTTGGTTAATGCCGTGACGTAGTTACCCTTAAGCTTCTGATACCGCTTCGTCAGTTCAAGGTATTCCTTGGATGCAATAGCACCACTGCGTGCAATAAAAAACGATCGCGATTGCTCGTCCACGTTCGCAACGTTATTGCCGTCTATGTATTGTTTTAAATCGTTGTATTTAAGCAATACTCCGCTAATTTCATCATCGGTAATTAGCGATCGGCGCTTACTGAAGTCATTTGCTATGCTTTTAAGAGATGCTACGGTCCACTCGAAGGAATTTATATATTTACCAACCCGTTGACATTCTTTTTTAATTTTGCGATTTTGAAAGTAACCAATAACACTCTCGATGATATTCACCATAATAACTCCCTGACTTCAAGGTACTTTTATCTTAGGTAAATAATACCACAACACTAGTAGTCCTTAAATGAGTTGATTCAATCTAAACAATAAAAGAACATAGCAAAAAGTGGGGTGCTTAATTCGAAGCAACCCACTTTTTTAAGTATCTTTTATTCTGACTTCACCTTATATAATAAAGTTCCGCGTTCTTCTAAAGGAAGATGAGCCGAAGTTATTTCATATGTTATTTCAAAATTCTCAGTTGCCCATACTGGCACAAAACAAGGGAATGCTGATGTTTCTTTTGGATTCAGTTTATCAAATTCGAACACTAACAACTGACTTTCTCCATGGGAATGCAATTTAAAATCGAATAAACTACCTAAGTAAAGCGGAAATAATTCTCGATTTCGTTTTCCTCCATCTTCTAATCCCAAAAAAAGGCAAAGGATATAAATCATATGGTTGATGCAAATAAGAATTAATGTGCCCATCAGAGCTATGAGTAAACTTATAGTGTATAAACCCTTTAAACCCCGTAAAATCCTTAATAATTCTATCGTCAGGAATCATAAATTCTGAAACTTTTACTATTCGTACGCTTTTTGGCAAGTATATTTTCACCTTAATTTCTTCATCTCGTCGAGTTCCATTGTTGCGTATGACAACTGGGATAAGGTTAATGGAATCTAAAAATGCAAACATTTTAGTATATGATTGTAGTATTTCAAGTTCATTTTCAAATTCTAATAATAAATTAAACTTATCTATTTCTTCGCCAGTTCCTGTCCTCTCAACAGGTGAATAACCAAACATATGTTTAGGTCGTACCATTGGTTCTTTTAGGTTCCCTACATAAAAAAAACTCATCATTCATCTGGACTTCTAATAACTCATGGGCTAAAGATTCTAACTCTTTACGCCTTTTTCCGCTGATTTCAGAATATATAGTCATACTCATGCCTATGGAAATACGAAGTCTTTTAAAAATCTCTTCGTCTTCATCATTTGGGTCATTCCTATCCTTTTGTTCAATTGTTCTCTCTGTTATTTCTTTATAAAGCGATAATAAATCTCTTCTTTTGTTTTTTATAAATTTTGAAGTTCTAAGCTTAGTATTTACTGCATTCATTTCTGACGAATAAGGTACGTTATCCTTTAGATAAAACTCTATTTTCAGTGCACTTTTTCTTGCTTCTGAAATTCCCAAAAAAAGAATCAATCCACGTTATCAACTGAGTTTCAAATTCTTGTTTAGTTACCTTTTTTCCATTCGTCGACAAAACCATGTATTGGTATCCAATTGCTTTGCACATAATTTCTAGCTCTGTATTATTAGGATGTTTCCTTTTATTGGAAAGAAATTTACTGAGATATCTATAAATTTGGGAATCCAGTGAGTCTTGTTCATTGGTTTTTAAGTTGATTTTTAATTTTTCCTTATTTTCTTCCAAAACCAATTTCCCATCAAAATCCTCATTAGTTGCTTTATTTTCGTTAATCCGATTTATAACTTTTTTTTGTTTCGTCATTACAAGTACCTAATAAAATAAGTTTATATTCTTCCGCTTCTTTAACATCATCAATCAGACTTTCGAGCCATCTTCTCATATCTGGTAGGGTAAAATTGTTCTTTGAAGTTTTCACTTGAACTACACGCGGAGGTTGTTCTTTATAAAACCAAGCAATATCAACCTTGTCGTTTTTAGTATCGGGCTCAACCTGTACAGTGTCCCACTCTTCCTCAACCAAAGAATATATTACGCTAACAACTGCTTGTGCAAGATAACCCCAAGCGCCTTCTTTTCCGCCCATTTCATTAATGCTCCTTTACGCCGCACTCATACTGGCATAATAAACTTATTCCAATAAAAAACTAAGGCATGTGTTTATGTTTATAGGAAAAGAATACCATATAGCAAGGGTATAAGGTATAATGTATTTTGGTCTAAAACCAAATGCGGAATTATGTATTCTGAATCTCTATTTGTATTAATGTTCAAAGATTACTGTTTTCATACTTAATCGATAAGGCGGCAGATATGTATGCGATTTGCTGTTAGACAAAAATTACTAGCAATCAAACCAAAAGTCCCACCACATGATGCTGTAAAGGGCTACCTACTTCGCAACAGTGTTAATACAATAGTAAACAGACTCCAAGCAAAATTGCCAAGTAAAACTTTTAATTTCTTTAGACAAGGAAATCTAGCTGCTGCCCAATATAATATATTGGGTATGCCTTCTAAAATCGTTTATGGTAGTAGTAAAGATATTGATGACGCCCACATAAAAGCAGTCTTCGCCCCCCTTCGTACTGTTCGTAAATTTGATCATGTAAGTGCAAATAAATCTCGGGATATTTATGTGGGAATGAAGGCAGAGGGGGGCAATTGAACGATTTAGGGATTCAGAAGCAAAGATATTGGAAGAACTAGCGTTAAGGTTTAATCGAGAGAGTAGCGGGGAAGTGTACTTATATACTCAACGAGAACCATGCGTTGGTTGTGATTATACAATTATTCAATTTTTAAAAAACTTCCCCAAAATTAACTTGCATATTTTCTACGACAGAATATATTCCTAATATTATTCGTTTCTTTTTAAAGGGGGTTAGGAAATTGGATAAGGATAAAGAATGGGGTCCTGATTTTGACTTAGAAACAATGGATAAGGAAGTGGAATTTAACAACTCCATTTCTTCCGATCAATTTGTTATATTGATCATTCATACTTGGAAAACATTATTAAAAGAAGAAGAGTTAACACCCGAATTGGCTGTCAGGCGGGTTATTGAAGATAATGATAATTATATTTACAACAATAAGACAAATCGATTTATCGCCTTTAAAGTTACACTTTTTTTGTATAGAACACACGTAATGTACCACCATTTGGTTAATGATAATCCAACAATAAATTGGCTAACTAATAATATTAAACGTCTATCCTCACAAGAGAAAGATAATGTGGTAGTTGTAAAAGATAAGTCGACAAGAACAATTGTGATTAAATTGAAAGAAAAAGAAGTCATAATTAAACCAGAGGAACTAGCATAAAAAAACTGGTGGATCTTCCTTTTCGGGAATCCACCAGTTTTTTTATTATGATTCAGTAACTTCGCGTTTTCTCATATCATCAATAAACCTTGAAGGTCTAACGGCTTCAATTCGACCATTCCAATCCGTCCGTTGATTTGCGTGAGTTATAAACAACTTGCTTTCTGCTCTTGTGATGGCTACATATAACCCCCGCCGTTCTTCTTGTTCTTTATCAGGTCGTCCTCCATTGCGTCCAGGCACGAAATGGTCTTCCAATGCGATAATAAAAACCGCCTTGTATTCAAGACCTTTCGCTGTATGAAAGGTGGAAACTCCAACTTTATTCATTCGCTGATCGATATGATTGGAGTCGTCCTGCAATTCAATCTCAGCCAACATATCGGTAATCGTTGAGGCCACAGACTTTGACATCCGATCTCTCATCAGATCAAGATGACGTTTTTCTTCATGCCTAGTTGTCTCATCATACTTTGCCAAATCTTCTTCGATATTAAGCGCCTTATACAGACCATCGTATAATTTCGCGAACGACTTCAAGTCTTTTGCAGACAGACAAAACTCCGCGGTTCGTTGGACGGCATCGTCAATTTCATCTTCGACATGGATTTGAGCCAATCTATCCAACGTCAATCTGTCTGAATCTTTTTTATAATACTCGTATAGATCGAAATCATCATTTAATTCAAAGCGCTGCGCAAAAGCATAAATGAGAGCCGACAGCACAACTTCGTTATTAGGATCGGCAATAAGTTTCATGGATGCCACAATGAACTCCGATAGAAGTTGTTTTTTGTTTTGAAAATTCTTGCCGAAATGCTGGAATGGAATACCCTTTTCCAACAACTTTTCATCAATCACTTTCAAGGATGGGTGCCGACTTCGATAAAGAATAATCATTTGCCGATATTCCATGCCAGCACTATGAAGTTCCACAATCTTATCCGCTACCCACTCCGCTTCTTCTTTCCAAGTATCAAACCACCTGCCAATAACGTCATCGCCTAATTCATTCGGGCGACCAACCAATTCCTTTTCAGTTCGACCATCATTAAATTGAATCAAACGATTCGCTACATCCAGCACTCTCTGTGGCGATCGGTAATTCTGATTCAAAATAATCTTGTCTGCCGCGAGTAAGTCAATATACTCTTGAATTACCGTGGGAAGCGCACCTCTCCAACCATAAATCGATTGATCATCATCGGCAACAGCCATAACATGCTTGGCATTTCCTCCAAGCAAACGAATTAGTTCAAGTTGCATACGATTGGTATCTTGCATTTCATCTACCAAAATATACGGAAAGGCATTGTGGTAAAGTTCTAAAATGCTTGGCTTCAACTTAAAAATTGTTGCGGTGTGTAAAATGGCATCGTCATAATCAATTAATTTGTGCGCATACAGACGGTTTTGATAATCAGCAGCAGCCACTTGAAATTCTTGCGTGCCCGATCGTGTTTTGTTTAGATAATCCTCAAAATCCACAGAAGAATTTTTGAGATCGCTGATACGGTTCTTAAGATCATTAGGCTTCATCATCAGATTTGCATCTTTTGCGACTTGCTTAAGTAAGTGCAATTGCTGATTTGAAGAGATAAAAGTAAATTCTCGGCTTAAATTAATCTTGTCACCGTATGCTTTCAAAACCCACATACAAAAGTTATGAAAAGTTCCAATTCGAACACGCTTTTGATCGACCCCAAAAGCAGCCACCCGTGATTTCATTTCATTGGATGCTTTATTGGTAAACGTAATCGCAAGAATTCTTCTTGCCTCGGGAAGTTTTCCCGATTCAAGCATATAGGCGATCCGACTTGTGATTACGCGTGTCTTGCCTGTGCCAGGACCTGCGAACACCATCGAGTTTCTGTCAAAGAATTGAACGGCTTCTAGCTGTTTGGGGTTAAGATCCTTAAGACATCTCATCTTCGGTACCCTCATCAGCAAAGATTATTTCATATCCCGCAAGTTTGATTACATGATCCAATGTTTTTTCGATAAATTCACTCGGAAAGTGCATCCAGAATCGTTCTCCGATCAACCGCCCCGTCGTACGTCCTTTTACCTTACGAAACCCTCCCGCTAGCGCTTTCCGCACGCGAAATTCAGCGTCGGGAAGACTTTCAACAAGCAAAATACAAGCCGCAAGTCCCGCTTCCGCTTCTCGAATAAATTTGATCTGATCTGCTCTGTCCCCGTCGATAGTTCTAGCGATACCTTGCATCTCCGAAATCAGGTCGTCGACCCGCTCAGCTGGTAAAATTTCCTCTAGAAAGCTGGCCAATTCTCCGATTGGAGCATTCAAACAGACAAAGCCCTCAATATCACCCATATCAACATGTCTCGGCAACTCATACAGGTTATCTGTGACCGCCTTGATTTGCTCAAGTTCTTTTTCGTGTTTCTTGTCTTTTGAATCGTAATCAATTACTGCCACACTTGGAATGTTAAAGTTTCCAAGGAGCTGAATGAGCGCTTTGATATTGTTTTTTCCACCTGCATTGATGACAGAAACACCGACTCTGTCAAAATCGTAAACGTCGGATAAAAACGTATATGCCAGACCGAGTGCAGGGAACAATCCAAGTTCTGTCGGACCTTCTACCAGTAAGACTGCCTTTGCAAAGAAAGCATCTGCCTTTCCTACATCAAGGTGCTTCTCATACGAAGCGATATGTTGTTCAGGGAAGTCATTTGGGAGCTGAATACTTATAGATCCCCCCGTTTGCCTTTTTCCGAATTAAACAAATTTGACGCGGATTAATCCATTCCAATAAGCTCGGGGAGTGCGTTGCAACCCATACTTGTCTCACCTTGGATAGTTCCATGATTTCGCGATACATGGACCGCTGGGAGTGTGGGTATAAATGCGATTCAGGCTCATCGATTGCAAAAATCCCTTCACGCAGTTTGCCGATACCTGCAAACGCTCGAAAAACACTAACAGTCAGGACACTTTGCAAGCCAAGACCAAGTTGTTCAATATTTAGATAACGATCACTGCCCGTGTGTTTGAGTTGCAATTGGATATTTTTCTTTATATCAACCGTCGAAGAAGCGGCAACAGTTAAGCGCAGGAGATCACTTACATTGGGCAGGTCAATTATTCTTCGCGTGACCTCGGTAACGCCACCGATAAAGTCACCGATGTCGCTGTTATCCTTTAATGTGTCCCCCGCTTCACCCAACTTGTCCAAGATGACCTGCTCTTCAGCGGATAAATCGATTTGTTGTAGAATACGCCCGAACAAACTACCCTTATTGGACTTTATTGCGCGGTAATCCCTTAGCGCATCTTGATAATAAAATGAGATAAGTCGCTTTTCCGTAAATCCTACCGAGCGATCAGGCTGCCTTCCGTAAACCAGTGCGGGTTCACTTTCTTTTGTTGCTTTATCAAAAACACAGGTGAATTCAAGAGGCAGAAACCATTTTTCAACGCCATCTATTTCCTCACTGTCCACCATCCCGATGAAGTGCGACCGTAGTTCATCACTAAGTTCTGAGAATGTAACTTCCACTTTAATCGGCTTGTCCAAATCATAAAAATCAGTTTCTTGAAATTCCAATGTTCGAATCGATCGCTCAGGGTTAAACAGGTAATGCAAAATTGTTAGAATGCTTGTTTTGCCTGCGTTATTCTCTCCAACCAGCACAACCATGTCCATGCCATTTACGATCTTTGGTGTGATTAGGACTTCTTCATCATAATTTCTAAAGTTACTGATTTTCAGTTCTTTAATTCGCACGGTAAACTTCCCCCCCAATAATCTCCAGTATATATGAGATTGAAAAATCGACAACACGTTCATGTTACCGTGTACGTGGTGGTGGTGTATATCCGTTTGAAGATATCATCGTTTGCCGTCTGCAATGTAGCTATGATGGGTTCATTCAATGATTGACAACATATATTGACCTTTGGCACGCCACAGTTATCTTCAACAATCCTAATTACAAGCTTGTTTAATAAAAGAAGACGTTGTAAGCAATTGCCTACAACGTCTTCTTACATGAGATAGTTTTCATTTTGCAGTAATTAAGAAGTTATCCCTTGCTAGACGTGGATTTTCTAGCCGTACTTTTTCAATTATTGTGACTGTATTTGCAATAATCGTGACGGACAACAACGGTAGTATAGGTCCATTTATTCCGTCTCACCAGCCGGCGGTTAACTGCACTTACTATATCCGCAATTCGTACAAGTCTTGCAGCCTTCTACGTTATTCAGCGATGCCGAACCGCAGGATGGGCACAGGTCTGTCGAGGTGTGGCCCGACTTGCCGTAACCGTAAGCCGTCGGCGCCGGGATGGCGGTCGCGGCGATCGAACCCGCGACGCTATCCGCGGCGGCATCGAACGTCTCGGAAGCCGCGGCTTCCTCGGCCAGCATGCCCGCATGCAGCTCAAGCGCTTTGGCGACGGCGTCCGCGATCGACTCGACGCGGTTCGGACCGAAGCCGACGGCGCCGGAGCCGCCGATGCCCTTCAGGTGCTTGACGAGCAGCTGCACCTTGTCGCCGTGGTCGCCGTACCGCAGGAACAGCGAGCAGACGCGGCCGAGCGCCTCGGCCATCGCGAACACGTCGGAGCCGGCCTTGCCTACGTTCAGGAAGATCTCGCCCGGCGTGCCGTCGAGGTCGTTGACCGTAATATACGCCATGCCGAACGGCGTATTGAATTTGTACGTCGCCCCGCGCAGAATTTTCGGTCGGCTCTTGTAAGCTTTGTCAGCCGGAGCAGCCGATACGACCGGCACAGCCGGTTCGACAGGCGCCGCCTGCGCCGCGGACGCCGGCAATACGGCTTGCACCGCCGCTACCGCTTCGACGATCGGAGCGGCCTCGTCCTTGCTCTCTTCTTTTTTCTCGTCCTTCTTCTCATCCTTCGTCGTGCTTAGCACCTGCACGTCGCGGCTGCCGTCACGGTAGATCGTGACGCCCTTGCAGCCCAGCTCGAACGCCAGCTCGTACAGCTCGGCCGTCTCCTCGACCGTGAAGTCGGCCGGACAGTTCGCCGTCTTGGAGATCGAGCTGTCGACCCAGCGCTGGATGGCGGCCTGCGCGCGGATATGATCCTTCGCGGACAGGTCCATCGCGGTCACGAACCATGCCGGCAGCTGTTCGCCCGGATGCGCGTCCTGCCATTCCTGCGCGATCGGCACGAGCTGCTTGTCGTAGCCGAGCCGGCTCTGCCGGTAGAACTCGAACGCGAAGTACGGCTCGATGCCCGTCGACGTGCCGACCATCGTACCCGTCGAACCCGTCGGCGCCTGCGTCAGCACGGTGACGTTGCGCATGCCGCGCTCCCGAACCGCCGCCCCGACTTCCGGATACGACTCGGCGATGTTTTTCATGAAGCCGCTTTGCAGGAACGGCTCGGCGTCGAACGCCGGGAACGAGCCTTTCTCCGCCGCGATCTCCGTGGAGGCCAAGTACGCCTCCTTCGCCATGAAGCCGTACAGCTTGTCAAGGAACTCCAGGCTCTCCGGGCTCCCATAGCGGATCTCGAGCCGGATCATCAGCTCCGCCAGACCCATCGTACCGAGGCCGACGCGGCGCTCGAGCTTCTGATTCGCCTCGTTCTCTTCGAAGTGGTAAGGCGTCTTGTCGATGACATTGTCCAGGAAGCGCGTCGAATACCGGACGACCCGGCCGAGCTCTTCCCAGGCGACGTCGTGCTTCGCTTCGTCGTAGAAGCGGGACAGATTGACCGCCGACAGGTTGCAGACGCCCCAGGCGGGAAGGCCTTGTTCGCCGCAAGGATTCGTACAAATGATCGGATTAAAATACCAGCTGTTCGACATCTGATTGTAGTATTCCATGAACACGACGCCAGGCTCGGCCGACTTCCAGGCGGACTCGATGATCGTGCGCCACACCTCGCGCGCGCGGACGGTGCGGTACGGAATGACTTGCTTGCCGAGCGACTTCCACTTGTCCAGGTCGCCGTCCCACAGCGCGTCGTATTCGGCGTCGGACGTATCCGGGAACACAAGCTCCCAATCCAGGTCCTCTTTGACCGCCTTCATGAAGCCGTTGCTCACGCATACCGACAGGTTGGCGTTCGTCACCTGTCCCATCGTCTGCTTGACCGTGATGAAGTCGACGACGTCCGGGTGCCAGTCGTTCATCATCAGCATGAGCGCGCCGCGCCGGCTGCCGCCCTGCTCGATCAGTCCGGTCGTATAGCTGAACAGGCCGCCCCAGGACACGGCGCCGCTCGAGGAGCCGTTCACCCCGCGTACGATCGACCGGCGCGGGCGCAGCGACGACAGATTGATGCCGACGCCGCCGCCGCGCGACATGATCTCGGTCATCTCGGTCAGCGTCTCCATGATGCCGCCGCGGCTGTCCTTCGGCGACGGGATGACGTAGCAGTTGAAAAGCGTCAGCTCGTCGCTGGCGCCCGCTCCCGCGGCGATGCGGCCGCCCGGCACGAGCTTCCAGTCGTCGAGCAGCCAGCGGAACCGCTCGCGCCAGATCTCCTGCCGCTCCGGCGCTTCGACCGAAGCCATCGCCCCGGCCAGCCGGTCCCACATTTCCTCCGGCGACTTTTCGATCGTCAGCGTCAGCTTCTCCGGCGACGTCTCGACGAGATCGCCCGCGCGCGTGCGCACGGTCACCCGCCTGCCGTCCCTCGCGACGACCTCGCCGACCTCCTTGGCCGGGAACTTCGGATCGTCCTTCGTCAGCGCCAACACCGTGTCGCCGACCTTGACCGCGTTCGTATCCGCGTTTTTCCATGCATATCGATCGAGAAAAATTTTCTCGCTCAGACCTTCCAGACGACGGCCCGCGGCCTTGTCCGCCCCGCCATTATTCAATTGGACGCTCACTTCGCCACTCTCCTTATAGGACACAATATATTGCGACTTTACCCATTATACGCTACGAAATATAGATATTCGAGAGGCACGTTCGTCAATTGCGACAATGGTCCCAAAAAATCCGGGGAACCGACGCAAGCCGCCGAACGCGCCTTATTTGTAACGCCTAGCGGTTATGAAAATCGCGCGCTTGCTCATACTAAAAAGAATAGACCCAAGAGGAGGAGAAGCGTCTGCGCCCCCCATTCCATCATCCGCACGGTTCCGAGGCCGAAGTCAAAACAGCCGTCAGCATCGCCCCTTCTCTCGCGCCGGCCGACGGCGCGTCCCCCGCTGCCGCGCAGCCGAATGCCGATCCATCCGGCGGCCGGGCGGCGAACGCGTCCGCTTCGCCGGAAGAAGCGGCGCGGAGCGCCCGCAAGCTGCATCCGCTCGTCGACCTGCACGTCGACCGCGCCGCCTTCGAGGAGCTCGAACGCAGAGCGGACCGCGGCGGACCTTGGGACGACTGGTCCCTATACAAGATGTCGTGGGAAGCCGAAGAAGCACAGCTCGTGACGGACTTCCATGAACTGCAATGCATGCGCGTGCTGCCGGGCCTCACGCCGCTTCCCCATCAGGAAGACACGGCGCGGCGCGTCCTTCACGAGATGCGGGGCCGGGCGATCCTCGCGGACGAGGTCGGACTCGGCAAGACGATCGAAGCCGGATTGATCCTGAAGGAGTATATCGTCCGGGGGCTCGTGAAGCGCGCGCTCATCCTCGTGCCGGCCTCCCTTGTGCTGCAGTGGGTACGCGAGCTGAACGCCAAGTTCGGCATTCCGGCCATCGCGCAGAAGAAGGCGTATCACTGGAACAACGAGATCGTCGTCGCCTCGATCGATACGGCCAAGCGCGACCCGCACCGCGAGCTGCTGCTCGATACCGAGTACGACATGCTCATCATCGACGAGGCGCACAAGCTCAAGAACAAAAAGACAGGCAATTACCAATTCGTCAGCGACATCCGCAAAAAGTACTGCCTGCTGCTGACGGCGACGCCTGTGCAGAACGACATGAACGAGCTGTACAACCTCATCACGCTGCTCAAGCCGGGCCAGCTCGGCGGCGAAGGCGACTTCTCCGCGAACTACGTGGCCGGCAAACGGATCGCCAAAAACGAAGACAAGCTTCAGGAAGCGCTCGGCCAGGTCATGATCCGCAACCGCCGCACCGATGGCGGCGTGGAGTTCACGAAGCGCTTCGTCGCCAACGTCCCGCTCCGGCTGTCGCCCGAGGAGCAAGCGCTTTACGAGGCCGTCACCCGTTACGTCCGCGAGAACGCGACCGTCGAAGGCGTCGACATGTCCAGCATGCTCTCGCTTGTCACGCTGCAGCGCGAAGTATGCTCTAGCCGGGACGCGGTGTTCCTGACGCTCGTCAACCTTTTCAAAAAAACGCCCGAAGACTCGCCGCGCCGTCCGAAAATCTGGGAGCTCGTCGAGTTCATCCGCAACGTCAAAGCGAATACGAAGGCCGAAGCGACGATGAAGCTCATCGAGGAGATCGGCGACAAAGTCATCGTGTTCACCGAATACCGCCAGACGCAGGAATATCTCCTCCGCTTTTTCCAGGAGCACGGATTGATCGCCGTCCCCTACCGCGGCGGGATGAACCGGGGCAAAAAGGATTGGATGATGGACTTGTTTCGCAGGCGCGCGCAGGTGATGGTGGCGACCGAGGCGGGCGGCGAAGGGATCAACCTGCAGTTTTGCCACCATATCATCAACTTCGACCTCCCTTGGAATCCGATGCGCGTCGAGCAGCGGATCGGCCGGGTGCACCGCCTCGGGCAGACCGAGGACGTGAAGATTTACAACCTGTGCACCTACGGGACGATCGAGGAGCATATTGTTCACCTGCTGCACGAGAAAATCAATATGTTCGAGACGGTCATCGGCGAGCTGGACGAGATCGTGGAGCGGATGGAGCGCGAGGAATCGCTCGAGAAGCGCCTCGCCAAGATGATGCTGGACGCCAAAGACGAGGGCGAGCTTCGCAGCCGTATCGACGGCCTTGGCGAATCGCTGCTCCGTACCAAGGCGCAGGTGGAGGAGGAGGTCTAACGCATGAACGCCAGACAGGTGGAAAAATTCGTGATGTCCTATCTCGAGGCGACGGGCTGCGACATTATCGAAAAAGCGAAAGGCAGCGTAACGGTCAGGCTGTCGCCGGAGGCGGACAAGCGGCTGACGAATCGCCCCTACTATTGGGGCTTCGTGGAGCGTACGGGCACGCCGCCGGAGACGCTGACGTTCGGCTGGCAGTTCGGGCGCGACGACGACGAAGCCGGGGAAGTCGAGAAGGAGCAGACCGCTCCCGACCCGCAAGAGGCTGCCGCATCCGGGCTCTCTCCTCTCGGCTTCGGCGTCGCTCCCGTACGCGTGCTGCGCGAGGACCTGTACTTCGGATCGGGGCGGCTCGCGCAGATCTTCGGCGCCGTTCGCGACGGCGGGCGATGCGTCGCCATGTTCGAGGAGCCGCCGCGGGGACGGGCGGACCGGCTCGGCTCCAATCCTTACACGGCATGGCTCGGCGTCAACTTCAAAGTGGACTACGAATGCGACATGAAGCGCGAGGAAATGTACGGCTGGGGCATCTCGCTGGCTACCGGCTACATCGAAGAGCGTTTTCTCGAAGGACTCCGCGGCCGCAAGTTGACGCCGAAGCTCCCCTCCAACGTGCACCTGCTGCCGAACGGACTATCGCTCAAGAAGGCGATGAGCCAGCTCGAGCAGGCGCTCGAACGCAAGCTTAAGTCGGGCGACTTCTCTTGGGCGGCCGAAGCCGAGGACCGAAGGCAGGACGAGCTGCGGCGAATCCGCTCCTACTATGACCCGATGATCGGACGGGCCGTGACCGACGAGGAAAAGGAGAACCTGTCGCAACGGCTCGCCCAGCGGGAATCCGAGATCGATTGGCAGTACCGGCCGAGAGTGACGTTATCCGTCATGAACTGCGGCCTTTTCCACCTGCCGGGCATCCATTAGCCTCCTTGCGACAAAAATAGAAGCCCTTCCCGATGCGCCGCCGGACAGCATCCGGCACCATCGGCGGCACGGCTCGGGTACAATGAACGGACAAGCTCGAACAATTCGACGATTAAAGGTGATACGATGCGTAAAGCTTACCGGTCCGCCGCCTTCAGGCCGCTGCTGCTCGTCCTTCTGTTGTCCGTCCTGAGCGTCTTCGCCGCAGCCCGGTCGGCCGCGGCGCCGGTTCCCGCGGATACGAACGATCCTGCCCAATGCGCCGCGGCCATCGTCTCGCAGCTGTCGGGCCAGCCCGGCTTCTCAGCCTGGAAAACCGGTTCGCCGCGCATCGAAGCGCTCGGTCCCGGCACGCACGGCTGGCTCGCGACCGTCGTCGGGCCCAAGGGAACGCCCCTCGGTTATGCCGTCGTCTACGCAGCGGAAGACGGCAGCTGCAGGCTGGGCGAATACGGCCTTGGCCCCAAGCCGTTGTTCGATACGACGACATTGCGCATGGCTCTGGCTACGGGCGGTTATATTCAGGCTGCGACCTCGAACGCTTTTCGCGCGGTCAAGCATTATATTCATCCCTTCGCCGCAGCTTGGGAGGTGAAGCTCGCGAAGGAGACGATCTGGCTGGACGCCAAAACCGCAGAACTGCTGCCCGTCGACAACGAGGCGCAGTGGCTGGCGGCTGCGGCTAGCGATCCGTATATACCCGCAGACGCGGGCGCAGCGCCGGATAAGCCCCGCGAGCTCCGCTTGCTGGCCGCCGCCGAGACGTTCGATCCCTATGAACGGTTGTCCTGGCTGCTCGGCGACAAGCCCTTCGATCCCCGGCCGGATCGGCTGATCGCCCGACTCAAAGCGAAGGATCGCCTCGTGTACGTCGCCGAGCCGCTCGGCGACAAGATGCTGTACGCGCAATCCGTCGTCGGCTACCAGCGATGGCAAGGCGGCCGGCTCGATCTCGCGCTCGACATGAACGGCTCGCGCTTCATTCCGCTCGATGCGCTCGTGAAGCTGAGCGACGGCCTTTTTTTATCGTTAAATCAATGATGGATGCAAAAAAGAGCCCGCATGGCCCCGGTCGTCAGACCCGAGCTGCAGGCTCTTCTTCTTTTTGCGACCGGCCCACCAAATCCGGATGCCTAGCGGCAGCAGCTGGCCGAACCAACGGATGTGCCAGGGCTCGCGCTTCTTTTTGCGCCGCTCTCGGCGTTCGTCCGCAGGCAGGTTCAGATAGGCGACAGACCGCTCCGCGACATATTTCAAATAATCCGTAGTATCGCTCATCGGGCTTTCCTCCCTCGCGATGCTTGATGAAGTCAGTTTGCCCGCGATCGGACCCTTTTATGCTTCCGTTGCTTCGAGAGCTGCCAGATCTGCCGCGTTCAGCGCCCGGATGCGTACGGCTGAGGTTTTGAAGTCCGGCATTTTGCAAAAAGGATCGAGCAAGGGATTAGTCGCGTTGTTGACATTTTGCACGCCGCCCCAATGCATCGGCACGAATACGGTGTCCTCCCGGATGTCCGCGGTCACCCGGCTGCGCACGATCATGCTGCCCCTGCGTGAGGTTACCCGCACGAGCTCTCCGTCCGCGATGCGGTAACGCTCGGCCGTCCGCGGATGGATCTCCATCACGTTTTCGAGCTCCCTGGCGAGCAGCGTCGGGCTGCGCCGCGTCTGGACCCCGGTCAAATAGTGGGACAGCATTCTGCCGTTCGTCATGACGAGCGGATAAGCTTCGTCCGCCGTCTCTCCGGGCACGTCGTGAACCGCCTTCGCGAATGCGGCTTTGCCGTCGGGGTGCGCGAATGTCCGCTCGAACAACCTCGCCGTCCCCGGACCATCGGGCTCGGGACAAGGCCAATAGACGCCGCCTTCCCGCTTCAGCCGCTCGTAGGTGATGCCGTAATAGTCCGCCGGTCCGCCCTTGCTCGCTAGGCGCAGTTCCTCGAAGATCTGTTCCGCCGTCGTGTACGGGAAATAGTCCCCCTTGCCCAGCCGCGCCGCGATGTCCGAAAGGATGACCCAGTCATGGCGGGCTTCTCCGGGCGCCGGACGGTCGCCGCCCCGAAGCAGTACGCGGCCTTCAAGGTTCGTCAACGTACCCTCGTTTTCGAGAAACGCGGTCGCGGGCAGCACCAGATCGGCCATAAGCGCCGTCTCCGAGAGAAACAGGTCCGCTACGACCAGAAAATCCAGGCTGCGCAAGCCCTCTTCGACGAAGACCGCGTTCGGGTTGGAGACGACGGGATTCGAAGACATCACGAGCAGCGCGCGGATGTCCCGCTTGTGCACGAGCTCCATCATCTCGTATGCGGAAACGCCTTTGCCCGGCAGCTCGGCCGGATCGACGCCCCACACGCTTGCGACGTAGGCGCGATCTACCGGATTTTCGATAAGCCGGTAGCCGGGGGAGCTGATCGGCTTTTTGCCCATGCTCCCTGCCGCCCTGCCCGTTGCCCTGCCCGGTCACGGCGCCGTATCCGCAGCCCGGCTTGCCGATCTTGCCGGTGGCGAGGATCAGGTTCAAAAACGCCCGGACGGCCATATGGCCGTCGCGATGCTGCTCGACGCCGCGCGCGGTGAAGACCATGCCGGTGGCCGCCCGCCCGAAGGCGCGCGCCGCCCGCCGGATATCCGCTTCGTCGACGCCCGTCAGCGCCGCGATGTCGGCGAGCTGAAGCGACGACACGTACGACAGCACGTCCTCGAAGCCGTTCGTGCGCGAGGCGATGAACGAAGGGTTCGTCAGCTTTTCTTCGACGACGACCTTCAGGAGGCCGTTCGCGAGCGCCAGGTCCGTGCCGGGCTTCACTTTCAGATGAAGGTCGGCCATCTCGGCCGTCTTCGTCGTCCGCGGATCGATGACGATGAAGAAGGCGCCGTTTTCTTTGGCCTTCGCGAAGTACGGCATGAGCGTCGGCTGGCAATCCGCGATGTTCGTGCCGGCCAGTACGATGCATTCAGCTTGCGTCACCTCGGCCAGCGGATTGGTCAGCCCCCGGTCAAGGCCGAACGTCTTGACGCCCGCGGACGCAGCCGCAGACATGCAAAAGCGGCCGTTGTAATCTACGTACCGCGTCCTAAGCGCGACCCGCGCGAACTTGCCCAGCGCGTAGGCGGACTCGTTGGTCAGCGAACCGCCGCCATAGAGGCCGACGGCATCCGAGCCATGCTCCGATTGGATGGCCGAAAAGCGGTCCGCGATAACGTCCAGCGCCGCTTCCCAGGAGATCTCGCGAAATGCGCCGTCCGTCTTCAGCAACGGCATCCGCAGGCGATCCCGGCTGAGTGCATGCTGATAGGCGTTGATGCCTTTAATGCAAAGCCGCCCCTGGGAAGCGGCATTGGGCAATCCTTCGATTTTGTACGTCGGCCGCCGGTCCGTATGTTTCTGTTCGATGACCCGCATCTTGCACTGAACGCTGCAGAACGGACATTGGGTATCGAAGCTGGCCTGTATGGCTTGCATGACTTGCATGGCGATTCCTCCTCTTTCTAGCACGGAAGCGCGGCTTCGGCTCCCGCCCGCGTATCTCTTGCTTCGATCGCGGATCAATCCGCGCCTGCGCGGACGCCCTCCGCTAACATCGCCTCGCGAGCCTCGGCGTCAAGCAGACGCTCGCGCGCGGCGGACAAGCCCGTGCGCTCGAGCCATCGCCAGACCGGCTCGCCGTAGTCCGCCTCGGCCCGATACCACCGCAGCAGCGCTTCGGCCATCTCGAGCGCCGTATCCGCCGAAGTCTCGACGGCGATGAGCTGCGCCTGCTTGACGGGCCGCTCCGCATGACCGCCGGCATACAGCTCCCAGCCGGCCGGCGCCCGGGCGAGACCGATATCGCGGACGAGCAGGCCGACCGGTTCGTCGGCCAAGCCGGCGACGGCAGCCTGCACCCGGCTGGGCAGCGCGGCGTCCGCGAGCCTTCGGCACAGCTTAGCGGCCATGCCCGCGGCAAGGCCCTCCCCTCGATCCGCTGCCGCCCAGGGCTTCCCCGACTTGTATGGAAAAATGCCATTCATGAGCCGCGCCGGAAGCCCCCATTCGATCCCGCGTATAATAACGCAGCGCGCTCTTGCAAACGACGCAGCCGTCCGCTGTCCGCCAATCCAATTCGGCCATCGCTTCCGCGGGCGTGCGCAAGCCCTTCTCCGCCAGCGCGAGCCTGAGCGCGCGATGACCGAGCGGCGTACAGTCGCACAACGCGGGATCCGGCGGCGCGGCCGATGCCGCGCCTGCCAGCGCCGCGCGAAGGATCGCCGCGACCATCCCGCTGCAACCGCCGCACGAGCTCGATGCCTTCGTCCGCTCCCTGACGAGCTCGATCGTGTCCGAGCCGTCCTCGGTCACCGAGCGGACGATCTCGCTTTTGCAGACGCCATTGCAGCCGCATACCGTATCCGCATCCGCCATCGCCGCCGCGGCGACGTCGCCCGCGCCGCCGGCCGGCGATCCGCTTGACTGCGCGCGCGCCAACGCCTCGACTTTGGCGCGCCGCTTCAGATGGCCTAGCAGCGTTTGCCCTTCGTCCGTGTCGCCGTACAGGACGACGCCCGCGATACGCCCGTTTTCAGCAGTGACCCGTTTGTACGTCCCGCGCAACCCGTCGTACGCCTGCAGCACGGTGTTCGCTTCCCCGCCCTGCACGACGCCCGCGGAAAACACGTTGATGCCCGCCACCTTCAGTTGCGCATAGGGCATGCTTCCGGCATAAGGCTCCGCCTCGAGGCCGCAGACGACGCGCGCCAGCACTTTGCCCTGCTCGTAGAGCGGGGCGACGAGGCCGTAGGCGATCCCTCTGTGCTCGGCGCATTCGCCGACCGCATAGACGTCCGGCACGTTCGTCTCCATATAATCGTTGACGATGACCGCGCGATTGGTGTCGATACCGCTCGACTTCGCGAACGCGACGTTCGGGCTGATGCCGACCGACAGGACGATCAGGTCGGCTTCGAGCTTCGAGCCGTCCGCGAACAGAAGCCCCTCCGCGCGTTTGCGCCCGAAGATGCGCGTCGTCGTCTTGCCGAGCCTGAATCGCATGCCCTGTTCTTCCAGCGCGGCACGAAGCAGTTCGGCAGACATGCGGTCGAGCTGTCGGTTCATCAGGAAGGGCGAGTTGTGGACGACTTCCACCTCCATGCCCAGATTCAGGAGACCCCGAGCCGCTTCAAGGCCGAGCAGTCCGCCTCCCAGCACGGCAGCCTTGCGATATTGGGCAGCAGCTTCCATGATTTGGCGGCAATCCTCAATCGTTCGAAACGCCAGCACGCCGGGCTTGCCAGCGCCCGGGAGCGGCGGCACGAAAGCGGACGAGCCCGTCGCCAAGATCAGCTTGTCGTAATCGACGCGGAGTCCCGACTCCGTCTCCACCCTGCGTTCGCCGGCGCGAACGCGGACGACCGACTCTCCCGTCAGCAGCCGGATGCCTCGATCCGCGTACCAGGACCAATCGTTCAAGACGATGTCCTGAAGCGAAGTGCCGCCCTGTAGCACCTTGGAGAGCTGAATGCGATTGTAATTCGGCGTCGGCTCCTTGCCGATCACGGTCACTTCGAAGGCATCGGGCGCCAATTCGAGGATCTCTTCGAGACAACGAATGCCGGCCATGCCGTTGCCGACCAACACGAGCTTGAGCTTCGCCATGCCTACTCCCCTTCCTGCGCCGCGGCAAATGCCTGAAAAAGAACATAAAAAACCCGTCCCCTCATCGGGGCGGGCTTCGTCGCCGGTTTTCGGGCACGTCGTTGTGCCGCGGAATCTTTATTCAGCATAGGCGGAGAAACAATCGATGTCAATATTCATTACTTAACTTTAGATATATTCTCTAATCGATGCACGGATCACGGCGGAAATTATTATTATGTTATATATATTGACATGACTTTTGAAGCCCCTGTATAATCCAAATTGGCTCACAATGACGTGACCGAAAGCATCCGATCGCCCGGTACAACGACGTACCGCGCACTGGGGTGTCACTTTCGCCATGGTCAAGGTGCGTCTTTTCGTTTTTCGGCACCCGCCGTGGCGCGTGAACACGCCCGAACCATATGTGATCTTGTATATCATGGGAGGCGGATTCGAATGGAAATCGTAAGAGACAAAGGATTTTGGAAAAGCGGGCATAAGCCTTCTTTATTCAGCGCGTTTTTGTATTTCGACATGAGCTTCATGGTTTGGGTGCTGATCGGGCCGCTCGCGGTCATCATGATGAACGATTATCCGATGACGGCCATTCAAAAGGCGAATCTGGTGGCGCTGCCCGTCCTCGGCGGCTCCTTGCTCCGGCTCGTCTTCGGCTTCCTAACCGACTACATCGGCCCCAAGCGCACGGGGCAATTCGGCCTGCTCGCGACGATGGTGCCGCTCGTATGGGGTTGGCAATTCGTGGATTCGCTGAACCATCTATATATCGTAGCGCTTCTGCTCGGATTCGCAGGCGCTTCGTTCGCCGCCGCGCTGCCGCTCGCCAGCCGGTGGTATCCGCCTCAATATCAAGGCCTCGCGATGGGGATCGCCGGCGCAGGCAACAGCGGCACGGTATTCTCCACGCTGTTCGCCAATCGGCTCGCCACGCATTTCGGCGGCTGGGAGACCGTATTCGGACTCGCGCTAATTCCCATCGGCATCGTATTTATCATCTTCACCGTTTTCGCCAAAGAAAGCCCAACGCAGCCCGCCCCGAAAAGACTCTCTCAATATGCGACCGTGCTTAAAAAAACGCGACACCTGGCTGTTTTGCCTCATGTACGGCGTTACGTTCGGCGGCTTCGTCGGCCTGACCAATTACCTGACGATTTTCTTCAACGCCCAGTACGGCCTGTCCGCCGTCCGCGCGGCCGACTTCACGACGATCTGCGTTATCGCGGGCAGCTTCTTCCGCCCCGTAGGCGGGTATTTGTCCGACAAAATCGGCGGCATCCGCATGCTGATCGTCTTGTACGCAGCGGCAGGCCTCCTGTTCCTTACCATCTCTTCGCTGCCGCCGCTGGCCGTCGTCATCCCGCTTCTCTTCCTCGCGATGATGAGTCTCGGAACGGGCAACGGCGCCGTATTCCAATTGATCCCGCAGCGATTCGGCGCCGACATCGGGCTGCTGACCGGCATCGTCGGCGCGGCCGGCGGCTTCGGCGGCTACTTGCTGCCGCTGCTGCTCGGCAGCTTGTACGGCAAGACCGGCTCTTATACGCCCGGCTTCATCACGATGGCCTGCATTGCGCTTGGCGCGCTCGTCGCGCTCTCGATCGTGCAAGGCGTCTGGAAGCGAACTTGGCTAAGCCAGGACGGCAGGGCAAAGCTTGAAGCGGAAGCCTGAAGCTCAGCCGGTCCATTGCGCGGTCTATGAATGAGATTGCCCGTCCCGAGCCACGCTAACGGCAGAATCTTCGCCCCGGGCCGGAAGGAGACGGACGATCGAATGATACCCTCTTATAAACGCCTCATTTGCGCAGCTTTAGTGTGCCTATCGGCAGCGCATGGCCCGCTCCCGTTACCCTCAGCCAGCGCCGAGGATACGGACGCGGGCCTTGCGCTGCCATTCGCAGGCAGTCCGACGGCAAGGCATACGCTGCCCGCAGCCGACGTGCTCATCGACGCCGGACACGGCGGCATCGACGGCGGCACGCATGTCGGGAACATCCTGGAGAAGGACATCAATCTGGCCATCTCCCGCAAGCTTTATCTCATCTTGAGAAGCCGGGGCATGCATGCGGTGCTCAATCGTACCGGCGACTACGCGCTCAGCGACGACAACCGCTGGCTCCGCTCCTCCCGTCATCAACGCGACCTGTCCCAGCGCAAGGCACTCGCCCGCGATATCGGCGCAGGCGCGTTCATCAGCGTTCACGTCAACTGGTCCAAACGCAAATCGGTCCGCGGGCCCGTCGTGCTCCACCGGCTCGATGCCGGCAGCGCGCTGCTCGCCTCGCTCATCCAGGAACGGCTGAACATCCAGCAGAAGACGAACGTCCCGCCGCTCGCAGGGGATCAATTTTACGTGCTGAAAAAAGCCGGCCCCCCGAGCGTTATCGTCGAAACCGGCTTCATCAGCAACCCTGGCGATCTGAACATGCTCACCAACTCGGCGGGCCAGACCGCGATCGCGACCGCGATCGCAGACGGCATCGCGGCCTACCGGCTCGTAGGACTCTCTTCGGGTACTTTCGCGCCCGGCTCGGACTCGTCTACAGACGCCGAGCCGGGAAGCTTCGCCCCCGGCAGCGAATAGGGCGCGGACGGCGACAGGAGCTCCGACAGCTTGACGAACCTGACCGACGCCTGGCGCAGGGCAGGAATCGCAGCCGCCAACTGGCCCGACGTGATCAGCCCCGGGGGGCCCACGTGGCCGATTACCACCGTGCGATCGTGCTTTTGCACGCGGGCCTTGAGCAGCAAGATCTGGCCTCCCACGTGCCTGTCCGTGTACACATCGTCAAGAAACAAATCGTTCTGCAGCAAGGGCACGCCCATCTCGCGCGCCAGCTTCGGCACGACGGATTTATAAGAGGTGCGGCTGTCCAGGAAAAACAAGCCGCGCTCCTTGCATACCTGCAGCACGACGCGCATGACGCGCTCGTCCGCCGTCGCGCGAGAGCCCATATGATTGTTCATGCCGACCGCATGCGGCACGTCGGCGATCGCGGCCTCGGTGCGAAGGCGAATCTCCTCGTCGGACAAGGCGGTCAATATCGCTTTTGGCCCGAGCCAGCTCGGCTTGCCTTTGACCGGCTCCATCGGCAAATGAACGATGACTTCTCGGCCTGCGGCATGAGCCGCTTCCGCGTCAGCTTGCGATGTCGGCAGGAACGGCATGACCGCCGCGGTGATCGGAATCGGCAATCGCAGCATTTCGGCCGTCCCCTTCATCCGATTGCCGAAGTCGTCGATCACGACCGCGACCGTATGTTCCTTCGGCGCGTCCTGCCCGGCCGGGACAGCCGCGCTCGCGGACGACGGTGCGGGCAGCGCATTTAAAGCCACAATAACCGAAGCAGCAACAGACGCCAGACGAATGCCGCCCCTTTTCAGCAGTCGCTTTTTCCATCGCCATCCTTTTTTCATTTCGCATCCCTGCCCTTCTTCATTCCAATCGTTCGCTCGGCTGTCTCATTTTGCGTGGAAATTACAGCCATTATGCGCGATGGGATAAGAAAAGTCGGGCCGCATCCTATATAATGGGGATCATCCGTACAAAAGGGGCTGCCAGTCATCGAAAAGCTAAAAGCAAAAATCCGCACGGAAGGCCGCGTGCTCGGCGCCGACGTACTTAAAGTAGACGCCTTCCTCAACCACCAGGTCGATCCTGTCCTGATGGCCGATATCGGCGAGACGTTCGCCTCCTTGTTCAAGGACGCCGGCGTCACGAAGGTGCTCACGCTCGAATCCTCCGGCATCGCGCCGGCTCTGATGACCGCGCTCGGCCTCCGTGTGCCGCTCATCTTCGCCAAGAAGCGCAAATCGCTGACGCTCAAGGACGACCTGTGGACCGAGCGTTCGTTTTCCTTCACGAAGCAGGAGGAGAGCGAGGTGTCCGTCTCCAGGCAGTTTCTCTCGCCATCGGACGTCGTGCTGATCGTCGACGACTTTCTCGCAAACGGACAAGCCGCCCAGGCGATGGCAGGCATCGCGATGAAGGCCGGCGCTTCCGTGGCGGGCATCGGCATTGTGATCGAGAAGGCGTTCCAGCCCGGAAGGAAGTTGCTACAAGACGCCGGTTACCGCGTCGAATCGCTGGCCCGCATCGCGAGCCTGTCCGAATCGGGCATCGAATTCGAGGAATAATCGTCCGCTAGGCGGATGAACAGTCCAACAGGGCGTCCGACCCGTATACTGTACGACATCCCAAGCGAAGGAGTTGGCAGACATGTCGGATTGCCCAAAATGCGTTAGCAAGACCGTATACGATCCGCCGCAAACGGTATATGAGGATTATTACCATCCACAGCACGTCGAGGTCGTGCAGACCGTCGAGGTCGTCCGGCGCCATCACTGCGTGCCCGTCTACCATCACGTCACCGTATGTACGACGAAGGACGTTTACTCCGACGACTTCGAAGGCGGCTTCCGCGGCGCCACCCGCTCCGCCGGCGCGCCGCGCCGCCGCTGATCCGAAAGGCCGAAACGCAAGAAGGGACGAAGCAGAGCGATCTGCCCGTCCCTTTTTTTGCGTTGCTTGCGCTCGCGTTTTCGGCGCGCATATTGAATGTCGACTGCCCGGCGGATGGCCTTAAAACCGTCCATAGCGCCACGAGTCAGAGGTGCGCCAGAATATTCACGAGCCTGCCGAATGGATCCCGCACGTAGAAACGCCTTACGCCCCACGGCTCGACGGCCGGCCCGTATTCGATCGCGAATCCGGCCTGCCGCATGCGCGCCAGCGCCTCGTCGACGTCGTCGACTTCGACGGACAAGTCAGGCACGGGCGCACCCGAACCACCCTCCGCCGCGAAGCTGATCTGCGCCTGCATGTCGGCCGCCGATCCGTAAGTGGCGATCCATCCGTGATCCATCAGGACGTCGAGACCGAGCGCTTCCCCGTAAAACCGCTTGGCCGCCGACAGATCCGAAGCGGCGACGTTCGCCACGATCCGTTTCACCTTCATTCTTCGCCTCCTGCCGGCGCAACTGCCGCGCACCGCCTTATCGTCATGGACGGCTTCCGCCGCATGCCGCCCTGCAGACGATCGTCACTCGGCTTGCCGCACGCTGCCTGAGCCCCGGTTCTCATACGCCTCGCAGCCAAGCCGCCGCGGCTTCGACTTCGGTCCTCGACAGCTGATGCCCGCCGTTCTCCCAATGCGCCTCGACTGCCGCGCCGGCAGCGCCAAGCGCCGCCGCGAGCTCTTCGCTCTCGGCCATCGTGCAGAGCGGATCGTTGCGTCCCGCCCCGATGAAGACCGGCACGCCGGACAGATCGGGAAGCTCGACGCCTCTGCGCGGCACCATCGGATGGAAGAGCACGGCCCCTTTGAGCGCATCCTGGTGATGATACAAGAGGCTGGCCGCGATATTGGCGCCGTTGGAATAGCCGACCGCGACGACGTTATGCCTGTCGAAGCCGTACTTGTCCGCGCTCTCGTCGACGAAGGCGTTCAGCTCCGCCGTCCGCGCGATCAGGTCCGCTTCGTCGAATACGCCCTCGGCAATGCGCCGGAAAAAGCGAGCCATGCCGCGTTCGGATACGTTGCCCCTCACGCCAAGCAGCGCGGATTCCGGATTCAGCATGCGGCCGACGCCGACCAAATCGCGCTCCGAGCCTCCCGTTCCGTGAAGCAGAAGCAGCGTAGGCGCGTTCGGGCTTGTGCCCGGTTCGAAAATATGGATCATGGACATGGGATTCTCCTCCTTTTTTTATACATGCAGGTTTCGCGGGGTTAGATTGGCTTCAATCCAGCCTCAATGCGCTCGCGCTTCGGTTCCAAGAACGGCGGCAGGGCGAGCCGCTCGCCAAGCCGGTCAAGCGGCTCGTCGGTGTCGAAGCCCGGACCGTCGGTCGCCAGCTCGAACAGGATGCCGTTCGGCTCTCTGAAGTAGAGCGACTTGAAATAAAAGCGGTCGACATAACCCGAGTTGACGAGACCCGCAGACGAGATCTTCCCGATCCAAGCGCGCAGCTCTGCCTCGTCCTCTACGCGGAAGGCCACGTGATGCACAGCGCCGATGCCTTGGCGCTCCTGCTGCAGATCGTCGCGCTCCTCCAGGTGCACCTCCGACCCGCTGCCGCCCTCTCCCGTCTCGAACACGACGATATCGGGCTGGCCTGCGGCCTCCGAAGCATACTGCCCTTTCTTTCTATAGCCCATCAGCTCCGTCAATACTCGCTCGGTAGGTGCCGCGCGGACAACCGTTAGCCGTACGGGGCCGAGTCCGACGATGCCGAATTCCGCAGGCACTTCGCTCTTGCCCAAGGCTTGCCCCCGGCCACGCCGGCATCGCGCTCGTCGGACACGAGGATGAGCCGCTGACCTTCGGGATCGCGGAAGGCAAGCGTCAAGCGACCGCCGCGTTCTGCGATCTCGTCCTGATCGACCTCGAATTGCGTAAAACGATGCTGCCAATAGGCCAACGCCGCGTCGCCGGGCACACGCAGCGAAGTCGCGGAGATGCTGCTCGTCCCCGGCCGGCTTCGCCAAGCGGCGGGAAATTCAAAAAACGTCAGCTCCGTGCCCGGATTCCCGCGCTCGTCCCCGTAAAACAGATGATAAACGGACGTATCGTCCTGGTTCACCGTCTTTTTTGACCAGCCGCATCCCGAGCGTCTTCGTATAAAAATCGACGTTGCCCGCAGCCGTGCCCGTAATGGCCGATACGTGATGAATGCCTTTAAGCTTGAGCTCCATCGTTTTCAACCCCCAAGTGTAAATTAGTCTCAGCGCGGTTCGTCGACCTGACTTAGCCTTAACGAAATGCGGCTAGTCCGCCCCCCCCCCCTTGCCGAGCAGCTTCAGCAGCCGAATCGCCTCTTGCTGTTCTTCTTCGGTCAATACGTCCATCATGCCCTGAATTTTATTGGCGTGCTTGGGGAAAATGTCGTCGAAAAACGCCGTCCCTTTTTCCGTCAGCTCCGCGAACACGACCCGACGGTCTTCCCGGCTCAGCACCCGGCGGATCAGCTCCTTGTCCTCCAGCTTATCGATGTTGTAGGTCATCGTGCCGCTCGTCAGCAGCATCTTGCCCGCGATCTGCTGGATCGGCGTCCTCCCTTTGGCATACAGCACCTCCATGATGCCGAACTCCGAGGGACTGAGACCTTGCTCGCGCATGTCCCGCATCGCTTGGTCCATAAGGCTTCGATACGCCTTCGACAGCACGACGAACAGCTTCAGCGATATATCTCGATTCGAGGCGTTAGAATCCGACATGCTCGATCACTCCGATTCACTTTATCTCAATATCATTTATCTTAAATTAAAGATATCATGACGAACGACCGATGTCAACCTCGAGCCGGCCTCCCATCAATGTGGCATACATTGATTCAGACAAGCACTTCTGGTAGTATATAAAAGAATAAAACACGCCGAAAATCAAATAACCCCTTCCCTAATTGGAAAGAGGTGGAGGCCGCGTCAAGCGCCAACTTGACCGTCTCGGTTATTCGATGCTCGGCTCGCGAAAGCGGGGTGAACAACATGGCAAAGGACGTTCGCTGCGAAGTCAATTCGTGCCGCTTCTGGGCAGAAGAGAACCATTGCAAAGCGGAAAGCATTTTCGTCACGATGCACAGCCGCAAGGAGCCTTCCAAGTCCGAAGAGACGGACTGTGGTACTTTCGAAGTGAAGTAAGCTTATAAATGCGTTCGAGGAGAAGGAACTTCGCCGGTTCCTTCTTTTCTTTTTTGAATTATAACAGGGCTGATAATGATTATCAAGCTTAAATCGCGCATTTGGTCGAATCGTTCACAACATCTCTAAAATGAGTCCGGCCGTTTCCTCGATCGCCCGCTCCGTCACGTCGATGACCGGACACTGCAGACGGTCCATAATCTTTCCCGCGAATTCAATCTCTTGGCGAATTCGGTCCGGCGACGCATAATGCGCTTGACTAGGCAAGCCGAGCGCCTTAAGCCGCTCCGAACGGATGCGCGTGAGCCGCTCGGGATCCATCGTCAAGCCGATCAAGAGGCGGTCCTTCCCTTTCATGAACAGCTCTTCCGGCGGTTTGACCTCGATCGTCAACGGGTAATTGGCCGTCCGGATGCCTTTGTGCGCCAGGTAGATGCTAAGCGGCGTCTTGGACGTCCGCGACACGCCGACGAGCACGACCTGCGCCTTGAGCAGGCCGCGCGGATCCTTGCCGTCGTCGTATTTGACGGCGAATTCGATCGCTTCGATCTTGCGAAAATAAGATTCGTCCATCTCGTGCAGCAATCCGGGCTGATACTTCGGCGCATCGTTAAACGTATCGATGAACGCCTGCATCATCGGACCCATGACGTCGACGGCGCGAATGCCGAGCCTAAGCGCCTCTTCGCGCATCGTATCCCGAAGTTCGGGCTGCACGAGCGTATAGGCGATGAGCACGCGCCCGCCGACCGCTTCCTTCAATATGGCCTTCACCTCGTCTTCGGTCTTGATATGACCGAAGCGCCGAATGACCGCCTTATCCGTCGCGAATTGGCGCAGCGTCGCTCTCGCGACCGCTTCGGCCGTATCCCCGAGTGCATCCGAGCACACGAATATCGTATGCTCCGCATGGTCAGCCATCTCGTCTCCTCCATCCTAGCCTTCTATGTAATCTCCGTCAGATCGACCAGCGCCTGCGTCATCGTCGTCTTGGACACCCTGCCCACGACCTCGAGCGGCGTCCGGCGTCCGGCGCCGTCTTCGCCCGCGGGCCGCACGACCGGCATCCCGCCGATCTGGTGGTGCAGCAGCTTTTTCGCGGCGTCCCAGAGCGAGTCCTCCGGCGTCACCGTGACGATCCTCGGAAAACGGGTCATCACCATGCTCACCGGGATCGAAGCCGCATTCGGATTGCCTAGCGTCACCTTCAGCAGATCCTTGATGGTGACAAGTCCCGCGAGATAGCCGTCGCCGTCCGTCACCGACAGAATGCCCGTATTTTCCACGAACAGCGAGATGACCGCGTCGTTCACGCTTGCCGTCTCCTGGATGACGACCGGCCTGCTCATCATGTCCTTCACCTTCAGCGCGACCAGCCGGTCCCTCGCCCGGCCGTCGGGAGAAAGCTGGCGACCGGGAAAATAACCGACCTTCGGCTTGGCGTCGATCAGCCCGAGCATCACAAGCACGGATAAGTCCGACCGGATGGTCGGACGGCTGATGCCCAGCGATTCGGCGATCTGATCCCCCCGTGATCGGAGCATGGCTCCGCACGCGCTCGATAATGGCAAGCTGTCTTGGCGTGAGTTCGATTGGTGCTCCCTCCCGGCTTTCCTAACTATTGCGAGAGCTTCTCCCATTGTGCCTTTGCCCCCGTCGGCTTCCGTCAAGGCCTTTTCGGAGCGAAGCTATGAATAGTGTACAGGATTGATTAATAAGCCGCAATATTAGGCATTAGAGACGATTCCGCGGCGCGCGCCGACAAATCGAGCAGGAGCGGCTTGCTCGGCAGATGATGGAGCGAGCGGATATGCCGGATCGTTCGCGTCTTCGCCCGCATGACGATCGAATGCGTCTCCGCCCGGTCGCCCGGCAAGTACCGCACGCCGCCCATGAATTCGCCCGGCGTGACGCCGGTCGCGGCGAAGATGACATCCCCCGTGCCGACCATGTCGTCCATCGTCAGCACCTTCTCCGGGTCGGACAGCCCCATCTCGAGGCAGCGGTCGTATTCGCGCCGGTCAGCCGGCATCAGACGACCCTGAATCTCGCCGCCCAGGCAGCGCAGCGCAGCGGCGGCCAGCACGCCCTCGGGCGCGCCGCCCGAGCCGACGTACAGATCGATGCCGGCTTCCGGAAAGAGGGTGCCAGCGCGCCGGCGACGTCCCCGTCGGAGAGGAACTTGATGCGCACGCCGACCTCTCGCAGCGTCCGCACGATATGCGCGTGCCGATCGCGATCGAGCAGCATGACCGTCAGTTCCCGGACGGGCTTGCCGAGATGCTCGGCCGCCGTATGCAGCGTCTTCTCCAGCGGGTCGGACAGGCTCACCTTGCCTGCGAGCTCGGGCCCGACCGCCAGCTTTTCCATATACATGTCCGGCGCATGCAGCAGGCTGCCCTTGCCGGCCACGGCGATGACCGACATCGCGTTGTTCAGCCCGCGGGCCACGATCTCGGTGCCTTCGAGCGGATCGACCGCGACGTCTACCTCGGGTCCTTGCGCGCTCCCGACGGCTTCGCCGATATACAGCATCGGAGCTTCGTCCATCTCCCCTTCGCCGATCACGACCGTGCCTCTTACCGATACCGAGTCGAACATCGCGCGCATGGCGGACGTCGCCGCGCCGTCTGCGTGATGCTTGTCCCCTCTGCCCATCCATGGCGCGGACGCCAGCGCGGCCAGCTCCGTTACCCGTACGATCTCAAGCGCCAGCTCTCTCTCCATAATCCCAGCCTCCGACTTCTATTGGTGTGTATTTTTTATATATAATACACTCTAATAAATAAATAGTGCAACATAAATAGCCGTAAACATAAAAAAAAGTGCAGCAGGCTGCACTTTTCTCCTTAATATTGTGGATGATTCAAGTTCCCATGCCGTAATCCGGCGATCCGTAAACCTCGACTTCCGCGTAATGCTGCGAAGGGTTATTCTCGTTCCCGTTCGCCCACAAGCGGACGTACCTGGCCGTCGTCAACGGAAAGTTAACCGTTTTGCCGTTGGCGTTGTCCTTATACAACGCGTCCGTACCTACGCCCTGCCCGGACCGATTGTTGGTATCGTTGTTGAATACGGTCGTCGTTGCGGATGCCGGGAAAGAAGGATCGTCTGACAACTGAATAATGACGTCGTAATAGGTCCGGTCAAAAGGGATAAAGTGCCAGACCTTCACCTGATCGAGCCTATACTTCTGCCCAAGGTCGAGCTGGATCCATTCCGGGTGGGAGGGTCCGCCTACCGGACCGTCCTGATTGGCGAACGGACCGCTTTTGTCGCCGTCCGTGATCCTGAATACGTTCCCTACGGTTTTGCTGAAGGTGATCTTAGAATCGCTCAGTTTAAATGCCACGTTTTTGTAGCCCTGCCGCGGCGCTGTCGGCGTGACCGCCGGCACGCCGTAGGCTTCGACTTCCGTATAATGCTGCGAATCGTACTTGTCGCTTCCGTTCGACCATAAGCGGATATACCGGGCATTGGTCTTCGGGAACGTGATTGCCTTGCCGTCCGCGGTCTCGGCATAAGCGGCATCGGTCCCGGCTCCTTGGCCCGAATGGTTGTTGGCATCGTTATTGAAGACGGTCGTCTTATTCGTAAAGTCCGATTGGTTGGACAACTGCACGACGACGTCGCGGTAAGTGCGGATGTCCGTCGGCGTATAAAAATGCAGCAAGTTGATCTTATCCAGTTCGTAGCTGCGGCCCAGATCGATTTTCACCCATTGCGGCCCGGTATCGTCCATATTGGAAAAGGCCGTCTTGGACCCGTCGGTCAGCCGTTCGGGGAAACCGAGCGCGCCGCTCGCCGTGATCGTCGTCTTGCCGGCCGCTTGATTCTTATACACGCCGGGATTAAAATCCGCCGTCTCGAACAGGCCCGTGTCGTCCGCATAAGCCGTGCCTGTCGCTCCTGCCGCCCGCCAGATACGCACTCTCGCGGAGGTATCCGTCGCGCCGGTCGTGAACTCGATTTCCTTGCGCACGTACTGGTTCGCCGTCCCTTGCGAGACGTCGATGGCCGCGCCGCCGTAATTAAGCACGCCTACATTAATGGGCTGACCGCCCGTATCGGTGTACACCCACGCGACGAACTTATACTTGGTATTCGGAGCTAGACCCGTCACCAGCTGCTCGACGCCCCCGCCTGCTCCCAGCTTCAGACGCGTCCGCACGCCGCGCTTGCGGAAGTCCGAATTGACGTACGTACTCTCGATATTGCTATCGGTTGCCGTAGCGGTAGACGGCGAGGTCGTCCACGGCGTCCAGCCCTCCAGATTTTTCTCGAAGCCGCTGTTATTGACCCGGTTCATGTAGGCCGTCGAGACGGGAACGTACGACGAAGGCGCCGTCGAGGACATCCCGGCCGTCCAGTCCGCTCCGCCATACTCGTAAGCCCCGGCGTCCGGCGCGGCGTCGATATAACCTTCCGTGATGCCCGGGATGAACGCACCCATGTTAACGGCCGTCGAATCGATATTCAGCCGGAAATTGCCGTTCGCGGCGTTCGCGAAGTTGAGTCCTTCGCCCGTAATGATGTTAAAGCCCCTGGCCACGTCATCCGTGAGGGATACCGGATCGGCGAGAATATTGTTGAATACGCGCGTTCCGTACAGCTCGTTCTTATAGGGGCTGGTCGAATCGCCGCCGTAGCCGATGCTGGCTTCCGGGTTGTTCACGATCGTATTGTTGTAGATCAGCTTGTAGTTGCCCGGCGTGTTCATCTGGATGCCCACGTCGTTTTTATAGATGACGTTGTGGTGCGCGACGACGTTCTCGGTGTAGTTATCGAAATAAAGCCCGACTCGCATCTGATTCTCTTCATTAGCTTGAACAGGATCGTGAACGGCATCGTGAATCAGATTGTGGTGAATGTTGCTGTTGCCGAGATCCGTGCCCCACGCATAGATCAGGGCCCCGTCCCGGGACAGCCACATGCCGTTCGAGATGTCGTTGTAGGAAATCTCGGCGACGCCATTGTTCCAGTAGATAATATAGCGGCCGGAGTTTTCCATCTTGTTGCTGCTGATGAGGTTTTTCGTGCCGCTAGACAGCTTGAGCAGCGGATCGTAGGAGGCCATATAGCTGCCGTCGTGAATGTAGTTGTTGACGATCCGGTTGTTGCTGCCGTCGATGTTAACCAGCGTACCGGACGAATAAGCGATCGTGCTGTTCTTGATCACGTTATTGTCGCCGGCGATCGCGATGCCGCCGTTCAACTGGTCCTGGTTCGACGTATTTTGGGAATAGTTCGAGAAGTATACGTACTCGGCCTTCACGCCGTCCAGCAAGTCGTTGTTCGAGCCGTTCATCGTGATGTTGGCCGCGAACGTCTGGATGCCAGCCAGCTGAATGTAGTTTTTGCCGTTCAGATTAAAGGCGGTTTTGCGCTTTTTGACTTCTACGTTCGTCGGCGCTCCCCCGCCCGGCGCCCACAAATACACCTTGCTGGCGGCTGTGTCGACGTACCACTCGTTAGGCGCGTCCAGGGCTGCGAGGATGCCGCTGAGGAAATAAGTGCTGCCCGTCTTCGGATACAAAGCCGGGTAATCGCCGTTAATCGTGGCATAAGTCAGAATGCCGTGCGTGGCGTCGTAGCTGTTCACTTGGCTGGTCATGCCCTGGTAAGCATTGCCGCCGCGCACCCAGATTTTGGCGCCGTTCCAGTTCACGCCGGTGGCGATCAGTTCGTTATCCGTAATTTGATTTTGTTGGCCCTGCTCGGCAACCGCTGCGTGATCTTTCAATTCGGACAGGTTGTAGGCGCCGATATTCGGCCAACGCGCCTCCCAAAGCGGCGTGACGGTCGCGCCGTTTTTAATGAACAGCTGATTTTCGTTGGACGGGAGCGTCCCGGTAAAATTCGCCACGTAAATATTGCCGCTGTGCACGCTCCACCCGCTAAGCGGCTCGGTGCCGCTCACGACGACCGTCGCGCCGGCGGCCGCCTCGTACCGGATCGGCGCGGTCGAAGTGCCCGAGTTCGCAGGCGTGACCGTCTCCCGGTACGTGCCCGACTCGATGACGCACGTATCGCCTCCCGTCATGACCGCGGCGCACTGGCCGATGTTCTTGAACGGCGTGGTCGTGCCGTTGCCCGTCAGACTGCCTGAAGCTGCCGATACGTGGTACGTCGTCGCCGCGCTCGCGCCTGGCGGGGGCAAGAACCCTACCGCGAGCGCCAACACGCTTGCCATGCCGAGCGTGCGAACCCAAATGGATCGAACCGACATCATACTGCCTCCTCTGGAATCGTTTTTTTGGACTACACTCAGAACATAGCAGGAACGCAAAGAAAGGAAAGTGCAAGATCTGCACTTTCCTCCACGGAGGCGACGATCGCCGATTGCGAAATTTGAATCTATCCGTTGGACACTCGGGCCTCGCATACGGCTCAAGCCGCCGTTCATACCTATGAAGCAGGACGGTCATCCGGCCATCACGCAAGGGAAGCAGCCGGTCAAATAGCCTTAAGGACGTCCGATATAGACGTCCCCGTCTACGATGCGGACGGGGAACGAGGCGACCTGCCCGCGGTCAGGCGCCTGTACGGCACCGTCCGCGAGGCCGATGCGCCAATCGCAGATCGGATCGTACAGCACCGCGCCGGATACGATGCCGTCGACGATCGTGCCGCCGCGCGGGCCGGGGCTCCGGTTTTCCAGCGCGAAAATCTCCCCCCTCCGTGGTCTTGAATACGGCGATCTCCGTTTCGCCTAGCCTCACGAGCTTGCCTATGCGCTCAGGAAATTGCTCGACGGTTCCCGACAGGCGGTATCCCGCCGCTTCCAATTGTTCTCTTGTCATCCCCGCGCCCTCCTATTCCTTCGGTCCGCCGGCCGGAACGCGAATCTCTCCGAACAGCCGCTCGCGGAGATTCGGATTGTCGAGGATCTCCTGCCAAGGCTCTCTTACCCGCTCTAGCGCGGCTTCCATACGGTCGGCCAGCGCCGTGCGGCCCGGCGCATCCTCGACGATGACCGCCTTGACCTTCTCAAGGCCGATCCGCTCGATCCAATCCGACGTGCGCTCCAAATACTTGCCGGTCTCTCGGTAGTACTGCATGAAGGCCGACACGATCTCGATCAGCTCTTCGTCTGTCCTCACCTTGCAGAGCAGCTCGGCCAGCCGGGCCTTGATGCCGCCGTTGCCGCCGACATAGATCTCCCAGGCGCCTTCGTTGCCTACGATGCCGATATCCTTCGTCGACGACTCGGCGCAGTTGCGCGGACAGCCGTTGACCGCCATCTTGAACTTGGCCGGCATGTCGAGCCGCTCGTACTTTTCTCCAGCACGATGCCCATGCCCATCGAATCCTTCGTGCCGAAGCGGCAGAACTGCGAGCCGACGCAGGTTTTGACGGTGCGAAGCGCCTTGGCGTACGCATAGCCCGAAGGCATCCCGAGATCCGACCAGATGGCGGGCAGATCCTCGCGCTTGACGCCGAGCAGGTCGAGCCGCTGGCCGCCCGTGACCTTGACGAGCTTGACGTTGTACTTCACCGCGACGTCCGCGATGAGCCGCAGATCCTCCGGCGTCGTGACGCCGCCGTACATCCGAGGCACGACGCCGAACGTGCCGTCCTTCTGGATGTTGCCGTGCATCCGCTCGTTGACGAACCGCGAGTCCTTCTCGTCCTCATGCTCCTGCGGCCAGATCATGCCCAGATAATAGTTCAGCGCAGGACGGCACTTGGAGCAGCCCTCCTTGTTGTTCCAGTCGAGGGCGTAGCGGACCTCCTTGGACGTGATGAGTCCCTTCTCCTTGATTGCCGCGACGACCTCGTCCCGGCTGAGCGGCGTGCAGTCGCAGATGCCCGCCTGCTTGGCCGCGGCCGAATCGTACTTGTCGCCGAGCGTCAGCTTCAGAATCTGCTCGACGACCGGCTTGCAGCCGCCGCATGAACGCGTCGCGCCCGTGGCGAGCTTGATCTCGTCGACCGTCGTCAGCTCGCGCTCGCGGATCGCGTCGACGATCATCTTTTTTGGTGACGCCGTTGCATCCGCAGACGATCTCCTCGTCGGCCAGCTCCGCCGCGCCCCCGCCGGCCGGAGTGGCGGCCGTTCCCATGACGATCGCATGGTATTCGTCGTTCATGACCGCGCCGGTGCGAATCCACTGCTGCAGCCGCGCCGACTGGCTGCTGTCGCCGACGAGCACGCCGCCGACGATAACGCCGCCGCGGATGAGCACCTTTTTATAAATCCGGCGCCATTCGTCGTGCATGCGCACGACCGTCAGGTCTGGCGCGTCTATGAACTCGCCCGCCGAGAATACCTCGACGCCCGAGATTTTCAACTGGGTCGATACGACCGATCCTGCGTAAGGCGCGGTGTCTGCGCCGCACAGATGTTTCGCCAGCACGGCGCCCTGCTCGAACAGCGGCGCGACCAGGCCGTAGCTGACGCCGCGGTGCTCGTTGCACTCGCCGACCGCGTAGACGTCTTCGGCAGACGTGCGGAGCAGGTCGTCGACGACGATGCCGCGGTTCGTCGCGATGCCGCTCTCCCGCGCCAGCTCGACGTTCGGCTTAATGCCGACCGCCATGACGACGAACTCCGCCTCGAGCGTCGAGCCATCTCCGAACCGGATCCCGTTCACGCGCTCTTCGCCGAGGAATTCCTCCGTTTTTTTCCCCATCGCGAACTTCAGCCCCTGCAGCTCGAGCTCCTGCTGCAGCAGATGCGAAGCCGTCGGATCAAGCTGGCGTTCCATCAGCTCGCCGAGCAGATGCACGACCGTGACGTCCATGCCGAGCTTGAGCAGTCCTTTGGCCGCTTCAAGGCCGAGCAATCCGCCGCCGATGACCGCCGCCTTGCGGTACTTGCCGGCCGCTTCGAGCATCGTCTCGCAGTCGGCGATGTCCCGGAAGCCGACGATACCCTGCTTGTCCGCGCCCGCAACGGGGAGCATGAACGGCTTGGAGCCGGTTGCGAGAATCAGCTTGTCGTAGGGGGTGATCGTTCCATCCGCCGTCGTCACCGTTTTCGCCGTCGTATCGATTCGCGTCACCGTCGTTCCGGTATGAAGCTCGATGCCGTTTTCCGCGTACCACTCCCGGCTGTTCAGGATGATCTCGTCGATCGACTTGCTTTTCTCGAGCACGTAAGAGAGCTGGATGCGGTTGTAATTCGGATAAGGCTCGCTGCCGAATACCGTGATCCGGTAAGCTTCGGGAGCCAGCTTCAGGATCTGTTCGACCGTGTTGATGCCTGCCATTCCGTTGCCGACGACGATGAGGCGCTGACGATCGCTATGTTGCTGCATGGCCTGACTTCCTTTCGCTGCGACAGCGTGAGCGGCGGCGATCGCGACTGCGTTCGCGGCCGACCGGCTGGGCAATTGGCGTTTTTTTCATGTTTTCATTTTATACCCCCCTCAGGACGCCGCGATGTGATAAAAATCATATCCGGGCTGTTGGAGGGTTGCCAAATCGCGGAAAGAGCAAAAGCCGCGCGTCAATTCTATCTATGAAAAGCGCACATGTGCATCACCATAAAAAAAACGACATGCCGGCGTCGCAACCGACGCAACCGAGCTTATAGAAGGCTCCCAAGCGCATAGCCGGCCCACGCGAGCACGACACCCAGCACGTAGCTGCCGGCCACGTAGACCGCGAACGTTCGCCAGGCTCCGCTTCGCCATAGCTGAATATTTTCCGCGTTAAAGGCGGAAAACGTCGTGTAGGCACCCATGAAGCCTGTCCCGACAAGCAGGGAAACCTCGGTTCCGCCGGCAGCAGCAACGATGCCGAGCAGAAACGACCCCGATAGATTGATAAGCATCGTAGCGACCGGCAGTCTTGCTTGGAATCTCTTTTTTCCCCATATGCCGATGCCGTATCTCGCGCAAGCGCCGAAAAATCCGCCGAGCGCCACCAGACCTTCGTAACCGTACGTCAAGCGCCCCTCACCTCTCCGTTCCTTGCCGCCGGACGCCGCTCGCCCAGCCTGAAGCCCGCCCATGCGAACAGCAGCCCCCCAATGAGACTCGCGCCTACATACAGCGCCGCCGCCCCGGCCTGTCCATCCCGAAGCAGCGTCAGCGTCTCCACGCTGAACGTCGAAAAGGTCGTATACGCGCCGATCAAACCGGTACCGATCCCGAGCCGCAGCCATTCCGGCAGGCCCGGGCGCGTCGTCGCCCAAGCCGTAAACCAGCCAAGCACGAGGCATCCCGTCAGATTGATCGCGAGTGTCGCGAGCGGAAACGTAAATTGCCACCAGGAATGCGTCCACAGCCCGGCCTCGTACCGAAGCAAAGCGCCGACGCTGCCGGCCAAGCCGACCGCCCATCCGTATTTCATAAACTACCTCCGTCATCGGTCGAATAGATTCATCTTAGCTACCCGGGGGGGAGTTCCGTCAATGCATGCGGCAGCCGTTTGGCATAAAAAAATGAGAGCGCGATGCGCGCTCCCGATCGTCTATCTTCATATGGATATGTTCGTACAAGGTTCATGCGATCGTTAAGCCTGCTTGACCGCATACCGTTCGCGGGCGGCTTCGGTTGCCTCCACCATGTTGCGCAGCGACTCTACCGTTTCCGTTCGTCCGCGCGTCTTGAGGCCGCAGTCGGGATTGATCCAGAAAAGGCCCGGGTCGAGCACGCGAAGCGCGCGGTCGATCATTTGGGTCATCTCGTCCGCCGAAGGCACGCGGGGACTATGAATATCGTAGACGCCGAGCCCGATGCCCTTGTCGTACGTATGCGCCTCGAAAATGCCGATCAACTCGCCGTGGCTGCGCGAAGTCTCGATAGAGATGACGTCCGCGTCCAGCGCGCTGATCGATTCGATGATATCGTGGAACTCGCTGTAACACATATGCGTATGAATCTGCGTCTCGTCCTTCACCGTCGAGGTGGACAAGCGGAATGCGCGCACCGCCCAGTCCAGATAATGCGCCCATTGCTCGCGCTTCAGCGGCAATCCCTCGCGTAGCGCCGGCTCGTCGACCTGGATCATGCCGATGCCTGCGGCCTCGAGCGCCTCGACCTCGTCCCGGAGCGCCAGCGCGATCTGGTAAGCGACTTCCTCGCGCGTCTTGTCGTCGCGAACGAACGACCAGTTAAGGATCGTGATCGGTCCGGTCAGCATGCCCTTCACGGGCTTCGACGTCAGCGATTGCGCGTAGACGGTCTCGGCGACGGTCATCGGCTCAGGCAATTCGACGTCGCCGTAAATCACCGGCGGTTTTACGCAGCGCGAACCGTAGGACTGCACCCAGCCCTTCGCCGTGAAGGCGAACCCTGCAAGCTTCTCGCCGAAAAACTCGACCATATCGGTGCGCTCGAATTCGCCGTGCACGAGCACGTCGAGCCCGATCTCGTTCTGAATGTCGATCCATTCGCGGATCTGCGCTTGAATGAAAGACGCGTACTGCGATGGCGACCATTCGCCCTTGCGCCACTTCTGCCGCGCGCCGCGCACTTCCGGCGTCTGCGGGAAGCTGCCGATCGTCGTCGTCGGCAGCGGGGGCAGCTGCCACTTGGCATCCTGGACCGCGCGGCGGGATTCGAAGGCGCTCGCGCGGACCGCCGGCTCCGACGCCAGGGATGCCATGCGCGCGCGGACGCGCCCGTTCGTGCGCGCGGAGGAACGCTGCAGCGCGTCGCGGCTGCGCTCGGCCGCTCCCAGGCCGGCGGCGATCGCGTCGACGCCTTGGCTGCCGGCCTTCGCGAGGAGGACGAGCTCTGCGAGCTTCTCGTCGGCAAAGGCAAGCGCACCTTGCAGCTCGGCCGGCAGCGCGGTCTCGCGGGCCGCGCTGACCGGCACGTGAAGCAGGCTCGACGACGGCTGCACGACGATCCGGTCTGCCGAGACGGCCCCGCGGAGCGCGGCGAGCGTCGCCCATTTGCCGCGCAGGTCGGCCTTCCAGATGCCGCGGCCGTCGATCAGGCCTGCCCCGAGCGTCTTGTGGGCCGGGAAGCCCTGCTCGCGAACCGCAGCGAGGTTGCGGCCTCCGTCATGGACGAAGTCGAGCCCGATGCCGTGAACCGGCAGCGAGACGACGAATCCGTAAGCATCGACGGATTCAAAGTACGTCTGCAGCATGATCCGGATGCCCGGCGCTTCGCTCGTCAAGGCTTCATAGATGCGACGAACGCGTGACAGGTCGTCCGCCGTCAAGCTCGTCGCCAGGATCGGCTCGTCCACCTGCACCCAAGCGACGCCTTCGGCTTCGAGCTCGCGCAGCACCTGCGCATACAGCGGCAGCAGTCGATCGATCCAACCGTCGAGCTCCGCGGGGGGCATATCCCTTGGACAGCTTCAGATACGTATACGGTCCGACGACGACCGGCCGGCCTTCGATCCCAAGCTCCGCCTTGGCTTCGCGATAGGCTTCGAGCGGGCCGTTGACGGTCAGCTGCGGGTCGACGCCTGCACCAAGCTCGGGCACGATATAGTGGTAGTTCGTGTTGAACCACTTGGTCATCTCGCTCGCGGCCGAATCCCGGCTGCCCCGCGCGACTGCGTAGTAGGTCGGCAGGTCGACCTCGCCGCCCGCGTAGCCGAACCGCTCGGGCACGATGCCGAACATGGCCGATGTGTCCAGGATGTGGTCGTAGTACGTGAAGTCGCCGACCGGAATGACGTCGATGCCTTGGTCGCGCTGCTTCTTTAAGTTGTCCAACCGGATTTCCTTCAGCGTCGCGTGCAGCGTCGCTTCGTCCAGTTTGCCGGCCCAGTACGCCTCCAGCGCCTTTTTCCATTCGCGGTCTTGCCCGATGCGGGGATACCCCAGATTGCCGCTTTTCATATGCCTTCTCCTCTGCCTTCCAATATGGAGCAAAGCGACTCGCGCCGGTTGGAGCGGCGCCCGCTTTGACTGCTAATTGAAAGATAGCACAGGCATCCGGGTATAGCGTAACTTCAAAATACTATGGCTGGCTATAGCCTACGGCTATACCGAATAGCGAAGCGGATACGGACTCACTCGACTGCGATCGCCCGCTCCAGCGCTTCGACGTAGGCGACGGCGAGCTTCGAGAGCGCCGCGTTCTGATGGCTGATCCAGCCGACATGCAGCGTCTCTTCGCTCGCGAGCGGAACCGGGATGATCTCGTTGCCGTTCAGGTCCGCGCTCAGCACGCCGGTCGAGATCGTGTAGCCGTTGAGGCCAATGAGCAGGTTAAAAAGCGTTGCCCGGTCGTTCACCTTGATGCTTTTTTTATGCGACAGCGTGCTCAGAATTTCCTCGGAAAAATGAAACGAATTGTACTCGCCCTGCTCGAAGTGCAGGTACGGATAGTCGTCGAGCTGGTCGATCGTCACGACCGGATGCCTTGCAAGGGGATTGTTCACGCTGACGAAAATATGCGCCTTGGCGGTAAACAGGCTCGTAAACTTCAGGTTCGCATCGCGCAGCAGCCGCGTGATGACCTTGGCGTTGAATTCGTTGATATACAGGATGCCGATCTCGCTGCGCTGGCTTTTGACGTCCTGGATGATCTCGTGCGTCTTCGTCTCCCGTAGCGCCAGCTCGTACTCGTCTTGGCCATGCTCTAGGACGAGCTGGACGAACGCATTCACCGCGAAGGCGTAGTGCTGCGTCGACACGGAGAAATGCTGCGGCGCGGGCTTCGCGCCCAGATAGCGGTTTTCCAGCAGCTCTGCCTGCTCGATTACCTGCCTCGCATAACCGAGAAACTCCGCGCCCGCCTTGGAAAGCGAAATCCCCTTGTTCGTGCGCTCGAAAATCGTAATGCGAAGCTCCTCCTCCAGATCTTTGATCGCGTTGGAGAGGCTGGGCTGCGATATAAAAAGGCGCTTGGCGGCTTCGTTCATCGAACCGCGGTTCGCGACCTCGATAATGTAGCGCAATTGCTGAAGCGTCATGGCATCGATATTCCTTCCTGTCCTGTCCGGGCCGGTTTGACCATATAATACCATGACTTGACATCCCGGTCAGCCTAAACGCAGAGCCGCTGGGGCCACTTGCGCCGTCAGTCCTGCCCAATCAGCTCCCCCCGGCGCTTGGGGGGAACGGATCGTCGAACAGACGCCAATCCGCATCCAGCTCCTCGTTCGTCAGCAGGCAGCCGTCCAACGCGTCTTCAAGCGCTCGGCGGTCCATCTCGATGCCGATCATCACCAACCGGTTGACGCGGTCTCCGTATTCGGTGTGCCACCCTTGCGCCAACTGAGGGTCCTCGCGAAGCACTTGTTCGCGCTCCCGGTCCGGAAGCGCGGCGATCCACCAGCCGGCGGGCCCGATCTGGATGGACGGGCCGGCCTGGCTGAACGAATGGGCGACGGCGTGGCGGGTCGCAAGCCACAACGTCCCCTTCGCCCGAACGACCGCCGGCGGCCACTCGGACATCCATGTCATCAGCCGGGCGGGGTGAAAGGGAAGCCCGCGTTCATAGACGAACGTCGATATGCCGTATTCCTCCGTCTCCGGCGTATGATGGGTTTTTTCAAGCTCCCGGATCCAACCCGCCGACTGGCTGGCGCGCTCGAAGTCGAACAAGCCGGTGTTCAGGATCGCGGCCGGCTCGACCCGGCCGTCCGTCGCGCGAATGAACCGCGCCGTCGGCTGCAGCGCCCGCAGCACCTTCTCAAGCTCGTCCAGACTGTCCGCGTCCAACATGTCGCATTTGTTGAGCAGCAGCACGTCGCAAAATTCGATCTGGTCGATAAGCAGGTCGGACACTTCCCGTATATCGTCATCTCCCGCAGCCTGGCTTCGTTCGAGCAGCGTCTCTCCGGATGAATAATCGTGCCAGAAGCGGTTCGCGTCCACGACCGTGACCATCGTATCCAGGCGGCACAACTTCGTCAGGTCGATGCCCAGCGACTCGTCGATATAGCTGAAGGTTTGCGCGACAGGCAAAGGCTCCCCGATGCCGGTCGACTCGATCAGGATGTAGTCGAATCTCTCGAGCCGCGCGAGACGCTCTACCTCCCGCAGCAGATCTTCGCGCAGCGTGCAGCAGATGCAGCCGTTCGACATCTCGACGAGCGTCTCGTCCGTCCGGGAGACGCCTCCGCCGTCCCTGATGAGGTCAGCGTCGATATTCACCACGCTCAGGTCGTTGACGATGACAGCGACCTTTAATCCGTCCCGATTGTTTAGGACGTGGTTCAGCACCGTCGTTTTCCCTGCGCCCAGGTACCCGCTGAGCACGGTGACGGGGATGACTCGTTCGTTAAGCATTCCACTCGCTCCTTAATCGTAAATTTTACTATTAATAAAGATAACAAACGGTTTGCGGCCGAGTCAACCCTCTCCAATAAAAAAATGCCCGCCGAATGGCGGGCTAGCTCTCAAGGATGCGCTGTCCGAAATATTGTCCGGGCTGCAAGCCTGAAGGGCAGGCGAACATCGCGCTGGCGATATGAGAAACATAGGCGTTTAAAGCGTCTTTGTTCTGCATCATGCGGAGCATCGGCACGAACTGCCGGTCAGGATCGCGCTGATAGCTGATGAACAGCAATCCTGCATCGACGTTGCCTGTCCGCGGGTCCACTTTATCCGTATAGGAATACGCGCGCCGGTGAATCTGCTGCTTGGAATCTTTGGCCAGCCTAACGTGCGAATGCTCCGGCAGCTTGGCGGCGTCGACCGCGTCGAATTCGCCCTTGGCGCCGAATGCAGCGCCCGATACTTTGCTTCTGCCAAACGTCGCTTCCTGGTCGGAGAGCGACGTTCGGTCCCAGCTCTCCAGCTTCATTTGAATCTTGCGATATGCCATATAGGACCCGCCGCGCATCCATGCGGGCTCGTCGGCTCCCGCCCATACGACCTCGTCGTAGCCCTGCGCCGAGTCGTGCAGCTGATTCGCCGTGCCGTCCTTGAAGCCGAACAAATTGCGCGGCGTCTTGCCCGGCGTTCCGCTGGCGAAGCCTTCCTGCATCCACTTGAGCGAGGCGCGGCCGGTCGACAGCCGGATCAGGTTGCGTACCGCGTGGAAGGCGACCTGCTGATCGTCCGCGCAAATTTGCAGGCACACGTCCCCGCCCGAGATGCCCGGATCGATATTTTCGCGCGCCATGCGGGGAATATCCTTCAGATGCAGCGGCATCGTTTGAGCGATGCCGAAGCGGTCGACGCCGTCTTTGATGAAAAACGAAGGGCCGAAGCCGAGCGTGACCGTCAATCTGGAGGGCGGCAGCTCGAGCGTTTCGCCCGTATCGGTAGGCGGCACGAGCGGGTTGTCGCCCAGGCTCATCGTGCCGCCCTTCGCGCTGAGATCGCAGAACCTCGTCCAGTCCTTGAGCATCGCGATCAGGTCTTTTTTTGCTGCCGGTGGTAATGTCGAACGCTGCCAGGTACAAATAAGTCTGCTGCGGCGTGACGATGCCCGGCTGGTGGTCGTCGTACAGCGGGATCATGTCTTCTTCCGATTGGGCCGAAGCCTTCGATCGTTCCGCTTGCGGCTTGGGAATGCCAAGAATGGCGCCGATGCCGGAGGCTCCGATCGCGATTCCTGCACCGACGGTGGCCGACAGCTTCAGAAAATCCTTGCGCGTCATGCCTGTCCGGTTCGGTTCCATCATTAAGTTCGAGCTCCCTCCGTTATTTAGAGGATGGCGGCGGTTTGCGACATCAGTTCGGACAGCGCGCTGAGGCGGTCGCTTATCTCGCGGATCTGATCCGTCGTCAGTTCGGTATAAGCGACGTACTGACCGTCCTTGATAAAGCCGGACAGCGCCTTTTCCATCTCCTGGAATGCTTGGTCGAGCTTGTCGGCCAGTTCGACGTTGCTCTCGTTCAGCGCCGGGATGATCGACAGATAGACCGTCTTCGAGCCGTCGACGTTAGCCGCAAGATCGACGAGATCGATGTGCGAATATAGCTCTTCTTCGCCGGTAATCTTAGAGGTCGCCGCTTCGTTCAGCAGCTCCATCGCGCCGGCGACGACCGTTTTCGGATCAAGCTCGAGCTTCTGAACCTCGGCCTGCAGCGCCTTCACGTCGGCGATGAGCTGATCGGCGAATTTGTCCTGGCCAGCCAGCGAGTTGTCGACCCAAAGCGCCTTCTCGATCTCGTGGAAGCCGGTCCAGGCGCTTGGATCGTCCACATCGGCCAGACGGGCGTCGATCTTCGGATCCAGTTCGCCGAAGCTCTCGGCGATCGGTTCGATGGTCTCGTAATAGACGCGCGCCTTCACGTACTCGGCCTTGGCCGCGTCGACATTGCCTGCCTTGACGGCATCCACGAAGGCTTGGGTCTGGTCGGTCAGCTTGTTCGTCTGGTCGACGACGTATTGCTGATACTTTTTGACGGCTTCCTTCAGCAGCTCGGAAGCGCTCGCCGTCGACGGCTTGGCGTTTTGCAGCTTCGCCAGCGCGCCGGCCAAGCCGTCCGCATTGGCCTTAAGCGCGTCGAAATCGATCTTGTCGTAAGCCGATGCGGAAAAGATCGGCATCTCGTATTTTTCAACGTCCGTATACTCGAGCGGAAACGTTTGGCGCACGGCGTTTTCGAACGACAGCCAGGTCTCGTTGATCGTCTTGCCGAGGGTTTTGACGCCTTCCGCGTCTTTCTTTTCGATGAGGCCCTGCAGCTGATTCGTTTGATCCAGCAATTGAGCCGTACCCGTCTGTATCGCGCTGGATCCGTCGGCGCTTGCCGAGGACGAGACGGGGGAGGCGGCTGTCGCCGAGGACGAAGCGGAGGACGAAGCTGACGACGATGCGGACGGGGATGCGCCTTCGTTGTTCGATCCGCCGTTGCACGCGGATAAGGCCAGCATGCCTGCGATAGTAACAATGCCAATGGACGTTTTCTTCATCATTATAGCGATCTCCGATCCTCTAGCGCTATGCGCAAAATAAGGTTTTGAAACTCAGGAAAGCGAAACGGCGCGACGGCGCCTGCTCCTCAGCAAGGACCATACGGCCGCGGTGCAGCCGCAAGCCAGGAAAACGAGCTGCGGCAACGTGCTGTACCAGGAAGGATACAGGCTGAGCGTCGTAAAATCGGGCAGCGCTTCGTTCACCGTGGACGGCAGCACCCCGGCCATCTGAAGGCTGTGGATGCCGGAGCCCATGAATTTGAAGCAAAGATAAAACACGATCACGCTGGACCCCAGAAAGAAAGGACGGATCGGCAGCCTCGAGCCGGCCTTGACAATAATCGCAGCCGCGACAGCCAGGACCAGCAATCCGGCGGCGATGCCGGCGGCGAGCTCCGTCGCGGGCATCTTGCTGGCCATGCCGATCAGGAAGATGACCGTCTCGAGCCCTTCGCGGACGATCGCGAAAAAAGAGAGCAGCGCGAGCGAAAACATATGCCCGCCCGAGAGCGCGCGCGTGCTCCGCTGCGCGAGCAGCCGGTTGAAGCGCTTGGCGTCCGAATGGCGGTGCAGCCAATAGCTGACGTATAGCAGCATCACGCTGGCGCACACGCCCGTCCAGCCGTTAATCAGCAGGTTGTTGTGCCCGAAGGCGCTCGAAGACAGCAGCAGGACGACCGCGAACCCCGCGCATATACTGGCCAACAGTCCCGTGACGGAGCCGCCGACGACCCAGCGCCTTGCCGGCTTGGAGCCCGCTCGCTTGGCGTACATGAGCAGCGCGCCGACGACCAGCAGCCCCTCCATCCCTTCGCGGATCGGAATGAGCGCCGCGTCCCACCACGAGTATTGGGCATCGGCGAGGGGCGCCAGCCCCTCGACCAACCGGCCGATGATCGGCGCCGCAAGCTTTCTTTGATCCGGATTGCTCAAGTAGCCGTCCAGCATCACCAGGTCGCGTTCGGTATCGTTGTAAACGCGCTGCGATTGGCTCACCACGTCGCCTTCGACGGACAGCCACTGCTGCTGCAGCTGTTTGACGCTTAATCCCGCCTCGTCCCATTGCTGACGCTTGGCCAGGTCCCCGGCCTCGCGAAGCTTAAGGATGTAGGCGGACAGCGTCATCCGGCTATTTCCGTCGTTGTCGGCGAAGGCGCCGTCGCGCAGATTGGCGACCGAAAACCTGAGATTGCCGGCCTGCGACGATGCTTCGTCCGGCTTGCCGCTCAGCATCGCGAGCGAGAGGGCCGCGATCTGCCCGTCGATCTCAAGCGCCAGATCGAGCGATTGGCGCTTGACTTCGTTTTTGTCTTTCGCCCACCACTTTTTGATCGCAGCCAGGTCTTGGGCAGCGCCATCGGCATCGCCTGCATCCAAGTGCGAGACTAACGCTCCTGCCTGCAAGGCCGCCTCGTCCGCATGAGACGGCTCGGCCGCCGCGGAAGCGACGGGAGCGATCGACCAGGCGAGCATGGCAAGCAGCACGAGCGTCGCGAAGATCGTTTTTGCGGAAGACCATCTATGCTCATTCAATGTAAATCGTCGCCTCCACGCGCCTTAATCCGTTCCACTTGAAAATGATTCTCAATATTAAGCATTATAGGAGCGTTCATTTTGGGTGTCAATGCATTTATATAAAAGAAAACGGCTGAGATGCGTCATTTTATTGACATCTCTCAGCCGTATCGTCTTTATCGTCGCGCAGCGTCAGTCCGCGCTGTCGGATGCCGCTCGAACGCGGCTTTCCGAACGCCCTTTCCGGAGCCGCGAGAGCGCGCCGTACCGCGGGGATCCGAGAAAGCTCGCCGCGAACAGAAGGCCCGTCGCGAACGCCATCGAGCCCGAGATCGACGTGTCCAGCCAAGTCGCGATCCCGTAGCCGATCCAGGCGGACATCGCGCCGAACGCGGCGCCCAGCGCCAGCATCACGGACAGGCGGTCGGTCCACAGATAAGCCGCGGAGGCCGGCGTGATGAGCATCGCGACGACCATGATCGCGCCGACCGCGTCGAACGATGCGACCGTCGTCACCGACACGAGCGACATGAACGCGTAGTGCATGAGCACGGCGGGAATGCCCAGGCTCGCGGCAAGCGCGGGGGTCGAACGAGGTGATCTTCCATTCCTTGTAAAAGGCGACGATCGCGGCGACAGCGATCGCGAGCACGAGCGCGAGCATCGCCACCGCCTCCGGCACTTCGCCGACGAGCGGGAGCGCCGCCGTTTCCCAAGGGATAAAGGTAATCTCGCCCATCAGCGTATGCTTCACGTCAAGGTGCGCGTTGCCGACCTGCGTGGCGATCAATACGACGCCGACCGCGAACAACGTCGTGAATACGATGCCGATCGAAGCCTCCTGCTGTACGCCGCGGGATTGAAACCATTGCACCAGCACGGCGGTCAGCAAGCCGGCGCACACCGCGCCGATCAGCATATGCGCGCCGCTCAGCTCGCGGGTCGCCATGTAGGCCACGACGATGCCGAGCAGCACCGTATGGCTGATTGCGTCGGCCATCATCGCCATGCGGCGCAGGATAAACAGCACGCCGATCAAGCCGCAGGATACGCCGACGAGCGAAGCGGTCAGGAGAATCCAGCCGGAGTAGCTCATCGTCCCGCCCCCCTCGCGCGCCGCGACCGGGCCGACCGTTTGAGACGTCAACCGCCTCCTGCTCGCTCGCTGTCCGATATAGAGGACGATCAAGCCTTTGCTCGCGCCGAAAAATAGCGATACCATAAAAGTAGCGGACGCCGCGAGCACGATGAACGGCCCTGTCGGCCAGCCGGCACCCGCTGCGCTGAGCAGCGTCCCCGCCGCGCCGGCGCTCCCGCCGAACGCGGCCGCGAGCGCGACCGTCCACTTGAACGAATGCGTCCAGTAACGGGCGCTGACGGCGGGAATGATCAGCAGGGCCGCCATCAGCACGACGCCCGCTGCTTGGATGCCGACGAACGATGACGAGCACCAGCACGGCCAGGTAGACAGCGTTCATCAGGCGAACGGACAACCCGAGGCCGGCCGCGTAGGCAGGGTCGAACAGGAACAACTTCCACTCCTTGTATCCGAGCAGCGCGACGAGCAGGACGACCCCGGCGGTCCCTGCCATCAGCCTGACGTCGTCGCCGACCATCGAAGCCGCCTGCCCGAATATGAAGCTGTCGAGGCCGCTCTGGCTGCCGCCCGCCGTCCGGTTCACGAAGGTCAGCAGCATGATGCCGAGACCGAAAAAGACGGACAGCACGATGCCCATCGCGGCGTCCTCCTTGATGCGGGTGGACGAGCGGATCCAGTCGATCAGGAGCGCCCCGAGCAGCGCGCTGGCCGCGGCGCCCGCGATCATGACGGGCAGATTTTTGGTGCCCATCAGCACAAACCCCACGATGACGCCGGGCAGCGCGGCATGCGACAAGGCGTCGCTCATAAGGCTCTGCCGCTTCCAATACGCGAAGCTGCCTATCATCCCTGCCGCCATCCCGAGGATCAGCGTGCTGAGGAGCACCCACTGCGCGTTGTGCGAGAGCAGCGTGTTCATCCGGATTTTCCCTCCAGCCACCGGAGCATGCCGCCATACGCCGCGCTGAGCCGCTCCCGCGTAAAAACTTCCGCCGTCGTGCCGTGCGCGACGACGGTCCGGTTCAGCAACAGGACGCGGTCGAAGTAATCCTCTACCGTCTGCAGGTCGTGGTGGACGACCATTACCGTCTTGCCTTGCCGCTTGAGGCGCTGCAGCGTATCCATAATCACCCGCTCCCTGACGGCGTCAACGCCTGCCAGCGGCTCGTCGAGCATGTAGAGATCGGCATCCTGCGCGAGCGCCCGCGCAAGGAATACCCGCTGCTGCTGGCTGCCGGAGAGCTGGCTGATCTGCCGCCCCGCATAATCGGCCATGCCCATCTCGGATAGCGCGCGCATCGCCTGTTCTTTGTGCGTCCGGCCGGGGCGGCGAAGCCATCCGATCTTGCCGTACAATCCCATCGTGACGACGTCCAGCGCGTCGGTCGGGAAGTCCCAGTCCACCGATCCGCGCTGCGGCACGTAGCCGATACGCGGCTTGACCCTCCGGAAGGCCTCGCCGAAAAAAGCAACGTCGCCGGAAAGCCGCGGATGCTGATCCAGCAGCGTCTTGAGCAGCGTAGACTTGCCCGCGCCGTTCGGTCCGACGATCGCCGTCAGCGTACCCGGCTTGATCTTGAACGTCACGCGTTCCAGCACCGCGTTTTTCCGATATGAAGCATTCAGATCCGTCACCTCGAGTACTGCAGCCATATTAACCCTCCTTCGAGGCCAGCGCCTCGCCGATCGTGTTCACGTTGTGCCGGTACATGCCCAGGTAGGTGCCTTCCGCCGTGCCGCCGTCGCCCATCGCGTCCGAATACAGTTGACCGCCGAGCCGAACCTGGAGACCACGCTTCTTCGCTCCTTCGATGACCGCTTCGATGGAAGCGGGATTGATGCTGCTCTCTACGAAAACGGCAGGCACGCCGCGCTCCACCAGCAGGTCGATCGTATCCTCGATGTCGGACAGCCCGATCTCGTCTTCGGTGCTGAGTCCCTGGAGGCCGACGACCTGAAGCCCGAGCAGTCGCCCAAAGTAACCAAAGGCGTCGTGCGCGGTGACGAGCACCCGCCGCTCCTCCGGAATGCGCTCCAGCTTTTCCAGCGCTTCCGCCTTCAACTCGTCGAGCTGCTTGAAGTAGGCGATCTTATTCGTCTCGAAGTACGCTGCGTCGCCCGCAGAATACTTCTTCATTTCTTCCGTTGCCGCGCCTAACGCCTGCTTCCACAAGTCGATGTCGAACCAAATGTGCGGGTCGGTCGCGCCCTTCGGATCTTTCAGCAGCCGCTCCTTCGGCAGCGTCTCCCCGATGGCCAGCACCGGCCGCTCCTTGCCGATCTGCTCGAATACCTTAACCATGTTCGCTTCAAGATGGAGCCCGCTGTAAAACACGATATCGCCGCTCTGCAGTTTCTTGATGTCTCCTTGCGTCGCCGCGTACAGATGCGGATCCACGCCCGGTCCCATCAGGCTGTCGACCGCCACCCTGTCTCCGCCGATGACGGCGAGCGGCTCCGCGATTTGCGCGATCGTCGCGACGATCCGGATTTTGCCTGTCTGGCCGCCTTCGTCTGCCTGCTTTCCGCCGCTCGCGCAAGCGGTGTTGACACAGACTAAAATCGCTAAAAACAGAAATACGAGTACCACTCTTTCCAGCTGTTTGGTCAGCATTCCGGTCCTCCCCATATTGGTCGTTCCTCCTGCGGCAAACACTTGCGCGTGAAACACTTGTACGACAACAATTTTGTTTCCTTTGGGAAACTTTTGTTGTTAACTACAAAATAATTACCCTAGGGCAATCTGTCAATCCTTTTTTTGGGCGGATTGTCCGGAATAACCGTCGCTTTCCGAGCCTAAAGGGCTCATTGCTGCATCCGCTGCCGCTGAAGACGCGCTTTTCTCGCTTGCTTGTGACAATGTGCAACGGCACACGGCGATGGTTGCGGCCGAGTTACACGGTTTTTCCGTGCAACGGCGCTTCAGCGCGACGGTTCTGGCCGAGTTACACGGTTTTTCCGTGCAACGGCGCTTCAGCGCGGCGGTTCTGGCCGAGTTACACGGTTTTTCCGTGCAACGGCGCTTCAGCGCGACGGTTCTGGCCGAGTTACACGGTTTTACCGTGCAACGGCGCATCAGCGCGGCGGTTCTGGCCGAGTTACACGGTTTTTCCGTGCAACGGCGCTTCAGCGCGACGGTTCTGGCCGAGTTACACGGTTTTACCGTGCAACGGCGCATCAGCGCGGCGGTTCTGGCCGAGTTACACGGTTTTTCCGTGCAACGGCGCATCAGCGCGGCGGTTCTGGCCGAGTTACACGGTTTTACCGTGCAACGGCGCATCAGCGCGGCGGTTCTGGCCGAGTTACACGGTTTTTCCGTGCAACGGCGCATCAGCGCGGCGGTTCTGGCCGAGTTACACGGTTTTTCCGTGTAACATCGCTTCAGCGCGGCGGTGCTGACCGAGTTACACGGTTTTTCCGTGCAACGGCGCATCAGCGCGGCGGTTCTGGCCGAGTTACACGGTTTTTCCGTGCAACGGCGCTTCAGCGCGACGGTTCTGGCCGAGTTACACGGTTTTACCGTGCAACGGCGCTTCAGCGCGGCGATTCTGGCCGAGTTACACGGTTTTTCCGTGTAACATCGCTTCAGCGCGGCGGTGCTGGCGGAGTTACACGGTTTTACCGTGTAACATCGCTTCAGCGCGGCGGTGCTGGCGGAGTTACACGGTTTTTCCGTGCAACGGCGCTTTCGGGCGGCGGTGCGTGCGGAAACGGCAACAGCAGCGGTTCGAGCGCCCCGCCCTCCCCCCCGCTCAATCGGATCGCCAAAACAACAAAAGGGCTGAAGCAGATTCCAAATCTGCTCCAGCCCTTTTTTGCTGCCGTGCGATATAAACTTCCTCTACGCGTTCAATGCCTTCACCAATGCCTCGAGGTTCTTTTTCATGATGCCGATATAATCGAGCCCCACTTTCTTCTCCTCGTCCGTCAGGCCCTCCAGCGGATTCAGCACGTCCGTCTTCGCCCCGATCTCATCCGCTACGGTACGCGCGACCTGGGGATCGACTAACGTCTCGAAAAAAATCGTCTTGACCTGATGCGCCTTCGCGAACTCCACGATCTCGGCCATCTTGCCGGGAGAAGGCTCCTGCTCGGGCGACAGCCCGGCGATCGGCACCTGCTCCAGGCCGTAGGCATGCGCCAGGTAACCGAAGGCCGCATGCTGCGTGACGAACTGCTTCGTCTTTACGTCGTTCAGCCCTTCCCGGTAAGCCTCGTCCAACGCCTTCAACTCGGCGATATAGGCATCGGCGTTCTTTTTGTACGTATCCTTGTTCGCCGGGTCCGCCTGCCCGAACGCCGCTTCGATGGCGGCCACCTCCCGCTGCGCCAATCCCGGATCGAGCCATACGTGCGGATCCTCCGCATGTTCGCCTTCCGCATGGCCGTGTTCGTGCGCCTCTTCTCCCTCTTCTTCCGCCGCGCCCTCCAGCGTCGTCAATCCTTCGCTCGCCCGCACGACGACGCGCTTGTCGCTGGGCGCGCTCGAAAGCGCCGCATCGACCCAGCCTTCGACGATCCCGTTGTAGACGAACACGTCCGCATCCTTTACCTTCGCCATATCCTGCGCGCTCGGCTCCCAATCGTGCGGCTCCGCCCCGGCCGGGATCAACGCGACGACGTTCGCGAGATCGCCCGCGACCTGTCTGCTGAATTCGTACATCGGATAAAAGGTCGTCACGACGCTCAGTTTGGCGCCCGCTTCGTTTGCTTCATTTGGTTCACTTTTGCCGCAAGCCGCCAGCAGCAGCGCCAGGCTCGCGGATATCGCCAGCGTTTTCTTCAAGTTCTTTTTCATGTGTGCCATCCCCGTTTCTTTTATTCGTAATTATTACGATAATAAGAGTAAAAAAACGACTTGCTATGTATAATGCTTCCACTTGCTTCTATATTGTAATTATTACGTTTAAAAAACGCAAGGTAAAAAATTCGCTCTCTCACAGCCGGCCGTCAACTATTAATCTAGAAAACTAGCAGCGCAGGTTCTTTCAAACAAACGCTCGCATAAATTAATAGGAGCAATCGCGATTCCTTGAACGAGGTGAAAATGCGTGACGAATGCGGCTAATAAGTGGACTTTGACGCTATCGGCGTCGTTGATGTTGACGCTGCTCTATTTCGTAGCATCGGGGCGGCAATGGTCTTGGCCGTTCGACTCGCCCGTCTTCGGCGCGGATCAGTGGCACTCGGTCAAAACGGTGTTCGTCAGCCTATTTCTGGAGGCCCTCCCCTTCATGCTGCTCGGCGTCCTCGTCTCGTCGGTGCTGCAATCGTTCGTATCCGAGGCGGCGCTCGCCCGTCTCATCCCGCGCAATCCTCTGCTCGGCGTACTCTGCGCCTGCCTGCTCGGCATCGCACTGCCCGTGTGCGAGTGCGGCATGATCCCGGTCGTGCGCAGGCTGCTGCGCAAAGGCATGCCGGCCTATGTCGGCACGACCTACATCCTGGCGGCGCCTATCGTCAATCCGGTCACGGTACTCGCGACCTTCAGCGCCTTTCGCTCCGCGCCGGAGATGGCGCTGTACCGAACCGCGCTCGGCTTCGCCGCCGCGGCTGCCGTCGGCCTGCTGCTGTATCGGTTTAGCGGCAGGACCGCCTACCCGCTGAAGGCCGACACGGGCAGTCATCCTCAGGCTGGCAGCCATCTACCCGCAAACGGCCCTCCTTTCGCGGACAGCCGCCTCCACGCAGGCAGCCATCCTCAAGCGAACTCAGCGCACGCCCATCGCGCTTCAAGTCTCGCACCGTCGTCCCGCTTTCTCTCCTTTTGCGCGCATGCGGCCGACGAATTTTTCGAAATGGGCAAATATCTGATGCTCGGCGCGTTCCTGACCGCGCTGATCCAGACCTTTGTCGGACGCGAAGAGCTGCTCGCGCTTGGCGGCGGCGTCTTCGGTTCTCATTTGCTCATGATGGGCTATGCCTATGTCATCTCGCTCTGCTCGACGTCGGACGCGTTCGTCGCCGCATCGTTCAACGGCGTCTTTCCCGCAAGCGCGCTGCTCGCCTTCCTCGTATACGGTCCGATGGTCGACTTTAAAAATACGCTGATGCTGCTGTCCGCCTTCAAAGCCCGCTTCGTGCTGCGTCTCCTCCTGCTCGTGACTGCGGCCGTCCTCGCGCTGTCGCTGCTGGCCGGCTGGTGGCTTCGCAACGCGGCAGGCTGATACCAGAAAAAGGGGATGCATAAACATGAACGAGCGACCGAATTACAGCTTGATCGCCCGTCATCTGACACGAGCCGTCGTCTTGGCCGGCATCGGACTCTATATCGCCAGGCTGTCCGCGATCGGCAGCCTTAGTCTGTATATCTCGCCGCGCATGACCCCGTACACGAAGTATGCTGCGGTCGGACTCTGCTTGATCGCCGCCACGCTCGTGTATCGGTCGCTGAAAGCATGGGACGGCGAACGTTCGTCCGGCTGCGGGGATGCTTGCGGTCACGCGCCGGCGGGCTCCTGGCTGCGCCAGCTTCGCGCCGGCGTCTTGTTCGCCTTGCCGCTCGCCTTGTTTTTTCTGACGCCCGACACGACGATCGGCAGCGCGATGGCCGCGCAGAAGGGCATGAAGCTGAGCGGCGTCAACGTCGCGCCCCCGAATCAAGCCACCCCCGAACCGCCGGCATCGGACGCAGAGCTGGACCGGTTATTCCCGCACGATTCGCTCACCAAGCCGTATGCGGATTACGGCAAAACGCTCTACGCCGAACCCGAGATCGAGATTGCGGACCGTCGCTATCTTGAAACGCTGACGACGCTTTCTTTTTTCCGGACTCGTTCACGGGACGGCGCGCTTCGATATCGGGCTTCGTCTATCGGGACGATTCGATCGGAGAAGGTGAATTCGTGCTCGGCAGGTTCGCGGTTCAGTGCTGCGCGGCCGACGCGATCCCGTACGGCATCGTCGTCGAATCGCCGGATGCGGCGAAGTATGCGAACGATAAGTGGATGACTGTCTCCGGCATGCTGGCCAAGACGACGGTCGACGGCGTCGAAGTGCTCATGCTTCAAGCTGATGACGCAACCGAGATCGAACCGTCGAAGGACCCGTACGTGTATCCGGATATGGACTTCGGCGTATAAAGAGGCCTTGGAGCTGCGAATGCAGTTTCTTTGACTGCCTTGCCTCATGCGTAACGGTGCCGCCGCTTACGCCTTTGGAAGCCGCACCGTAAACCGCGTCAACACCGCGTCGCTCTCCGCTTCCACCGTGCCGTCGTGGCGCTCTACGATGTTTTTGACAATATAAAGACCGATGCCCGTGCCGCCCTCCCGCTGCACCCGCGCACGGTCGCCGGTGAAGAACATCTCGAATAAATGAGGCAGCTCCGCTTCGGGAATGCGATCCCCGTAATTGTCGACCCGTATGACCGCCTCCTGGCCGTCCCATTCGCCCCGAACGTCGATGTACCGGCCGTCGGCTCCGTAGCGCGCGGCGTTGCTGAGCAAATTTTCGAACACCCGCGCGAGGAGCTCGCCGTCTCCCTGGATATTCAGGTCTGGGATCACTTCCGAGCGAAGCGTCAGCCCGTTCTTCTCGAAAATCGGATACAGTTCTTCGCCGAGTTGGACGAGCAGCTCGCCGAGATTGATCGGCTCGCGCTTGACCGGCAGCATGCCGTAATTCATTCGCGTAATCTCGAACAGCTCGTCGATCAGCTTCTCTAACCTTTGGGATTTCGTATAGGCGATCGACGTAAAATGCCGGACCTGATCGTCGGACAGATTTTCGGCCTGCAGCATGTAGTTGAGATAACCGATAACGGAGGTGAGCGGCGTGCGAAGGTCGTGCGCGAGGTTGAGCACCAGCTGATCCTTGCTCGTCTCCGCGAAGTCGCCGCGCGCGATCGCCTGACGCAGCTTGTCGCTCGCCATGTTGATATCCTCCGCGATGGTCTGGAATTCGTCCTGCGAGGAAATGCGGACCGGCGTGTCGAAATCGCCGACGGCCAGCCGGTGAATGCCGCTGGATATCCGGTTGAAGTACGTGGCGTAGGGCTTCGTATACAAGAAAAAAAACAGCACCGACAGCGGGATAAATATGATCAGAAACACGTTGACGTCGCCGATGGTGCCCATAATATTGCGGAACGCATTCAAAGAATCGCCGTGATACGCATTCCGGTGATAGTAGGATTGCAATACCCGGTAGACGAGATAGGTAATGAGGAAGGACGTCAGCAAGCTGAGTCCGAGCAGCAGGATCATCTTGGACCTGAAACTGATGCCGCTAGCCATTAAAAGTGTATCCCACTCCCCAGATCGTCTTGATCCATTTGTCCTTGTTGTTGTCTTCGCCGAGCTTCTTGCGCAGCGTCCGAATGTGGACCATGACCGTATTGTTGCCGACCTCGTAGTAAGCTTCGCCCCACACCTGCTGGAAAATCTGCTCCACGCCGAACACCTTGCGGGGGTGGCTCGCGAGCAGGCACAAAATATCGAATTCCTTCGGCGTCAGCTCGATCGGTTCGCCGTAGATGGTGACGCGCCGCTGGTCCGGAACGATCGCGAGTCCGCCGGACTCGATCGTGACGGGCTCGTCCGCCCTCGCCGGATTGAGCCGCGTGGACCGCCGCAGCAAGGCTTGCACCCGCGCGACCAGCTCCATCGGATTAAACGGCTTGGTCATATAATCGTCCGCCCCGATGACGAGGCCCGAGATCTTGTCGAAGTCCGATGTCTTGGCGCTCACGAACAGGACGGGCAGCCGGTGCCGCTCGCGGATCTGCCTCACGACCTCGAACCCGTCGAGTTCGGGCATCATGATATCGAGCACCGCGAGATCGACGGCCTGCGTTTCGATCGCCCGAACCGCTTCTTTGCCGTCGTGCGCGAGCAGGAGCTTATAGCCTTCCTTTTGCAAATGCAGCGAGATGAGGTCGGCGATTTCCTTTTCGTCGTCCGCGATCAATATGGTGACGGGGTTCATGTCCTATCGCGCTCCTTCACAATTCCCATTGTAACGAATGTCACGGCGCGTTGCCTAATTCGCTATAAACGCGAACCGCGTCCGCGATGTCGTACGCCTCCGTCGTTTTGCGGTCTCCCTTGGCGCCGGTCGTGACGAGTATATACTCTTTGCCGTTCAGACGGCCCAGGCTGGCGAGGCATAGTCCCGCCTTTTCGGTGTAGCCCGTCTTGCCGCCCGCGATCTCTTCGCCGGCGAGGCCCGACTCCCCAAGCTCTTTAAACATCGAGCTTCGCAGCCTGATGCCGTCCGGATGCAGGTCCGTGGGCGCCGTCAAATGGCGCGAGGCGGTGAACACCTGGCGGAACGTCTCGTTCTTGAGCGCATAGGCGAGCAATACGGAGAGATCCTTGACCGTCGTATAGTGATCGGGATCGTGCAGTCCCGTCGCGTTGACGAAGTGCGTGTCGGTCATGCCGATCGACTTAGCCTTGCCGTTCATGAGCTTCGCGAACTTCGGCTCCGAGCCGGCGACGCGCGTCGCGAGCCCGACGCTGGCGTCCGCGCCCGAAGGGAGCATCGCGCCGTACAGCAGGTCGATCGCGCTCACCCGCTCGCCGGGCAGGAAGCCTGCCATCGAGGCGTTCTGCTGCCGCAGCGTCTCGAACATGTCCGGCTCGAGTTTTACGGTCTTCTTCAGGTCGGGGATGCGCTCGATGGCGAGAATCGCCGTCATGATCTTCGTAAGCGAGGCGGGGTATACGCGATCCTCCATCTTTTTGTCCATCAGCACCCGTCCGTCGTCCAGGCGGACGAGGATGGCATGGGTGCTGTGCAGGCTGTCGGCGGCGAGTCGCAGACCGTCGTTCGCGGCCGGGTCATCCTCGTCCGGCGTCGTATCGTCTTCGGCCTGCGCGAACTCGGCGGATGGCCCGGCGGAGTTCCCGGCCGCGTCCGCCGCGGTACCTGCCGGCGCAGCATCCGGGGCCGAGCGGGCGTCCGCCGCGCCGGATTGCTCCGTCTGCGTCTTGGGCGGATGGCCCAGGATCTCGTCCGCCGCGCGGACGAGATCGGCTTTGTGTTCGATGGCCGCGCAGACGAATCCGGCGATGAGCAGAAGAAGCAGCAGTCGCGATTTCATTTCTTACATCCCCTCCTATTCCCGGAATACAGAATAGGACAAAGAATTTAAACAAATCGGAGGACGAACATTAAATATTTCTTAAATTCCGGCCTGAGTCAACGAAGCAGCGAGCGCAGCTTGATGAGATTCAGCTCGAAGTAGTTTGCGTACATCTTCACGAGCTGACGGTCTTCCAGGTCGTACAGCACCTCGTTCAGCTCCTTGATCTTTACGCCCGCCATTTGAGACAGCTCGTGCCGGTCAAGCGGCATCTGAACGACGATCGTATGGTCGCTCCGTTCGCCGAACCGGTTCGCGAGCTTGACCAGGCTCTTGATGACCCTCGTCCTGACATCGAAGAACATCAGGTCGGACACCTGATCGTTCGTGTCGCGCATGCGCTGGACGATCTCGGCCATGATGACGAGATTCAGATCGAAGTGGGTTTTCAGCATGTCCAGGAAGTGCGCCCTGGACATCACGACCAGTTCCGTATTTTCGAGCGTCTGCGCCGTGGCGGAACGCGGCTTGCCGTCGATCAGCGACAGCTCGCCGAAGCTGTCCCCCGCATTGAATACGGCCAATATTTTCTCGTCGCCCTCCGGACTCGTCCTGTAGATCTTGACCGTGCCCGACAGGACGATAAAAAACGAATCGCCCGGATCGTTTTCCCGAAATAAAATCGTCTGGGCGTCCTGCTCCCGCTTTTCCATCCGGTCGGCCAGCAGCCCGATATGCTCGGGAGCCAGACTCGAGAAGAGCGGAATATGCTTCATCAGCTGACGCAGCTTCGCTTTTTCCTCATTGGCCTGCCGGGCGGGGTCGAGCTGACGTGCTTTGTCCGCCCGGAGCTCTCCGCCCGGCGCTTCCCCGTCGATGTCGATCTCCCGAATCTTGTGGCTCTGCAGCATTTGAATGTGCTGCGCGGTGATCGCCGTTCCCTTCGCCAGCAGCTTGATCCCGCTGTCCGAAAATATATCGATGCCGACCTTCATGCCGGCCTGCACATGATTGACCAAAAACAACGCCATGCCCGACTCACCTCAAAGGATTCATTTAGCCCTTTTATCGGTGAATGCGTTCGAAAGGTTAATCCCTGGGAATCGTGCATGCGCAGCCTACACGACCAAACGCCCCTTCTTCTCCGCCACGCCGATCGTTGCCCGAAGCCCCGACCTGAACGCCAGGTAATCCTCTTCGACGCCGTCGCTGAAGATGACGCCGCCTTCGGGCATCTGCGATACGACCTCAAGCGCTTGACCGTTCTCGATGCGGCCATACACGAGCTCGACTCCCGTCGTACGGCTCGGGAACGGCTCGCGGACCGCGAAACGAAGCCAGTCGCTCTCCCACTCCAACCGCTCCGCGTCTGCATCCGTGTTGCGATCATGTCTCCCGCTACCCGGGACAATCGTCTCCCCGGTACCGACGAAGCCCGCCTGCCTAGCAATACCCGACGCGCCCGCCAGCACGCTTTTCAACCACCCCGTGGAGCCTACGCCGGTCGATACGATGATGCCGCTCGACGATTGCTGCTCCGCCTTGCCTCCCGAAGCGATGCGGTAGCGTGCCGATACATGCGTCCTCCGTCCGATGTAGAAGTCGTTCACGGCGTATAACGACTGTCCGTCGTTCAGCGCCGCCTTTGCCAGCGTCACCTCGCGGACCCTCCGACGTCCCGCAGCGGTCTCCGGTACGATCTTGGGCAGATCGTCCACTTGAAAAGGCAGCAGAACGCCGTCCCAGCGCATCGGGTCCGGATTGACGCCGATCAGCGGCTGGCCGTCCAGATACTTCAGCGTTCCCGCCACCAGGCCGTCCTGCCCCAGCGCCACGACCGTATCGGAAGGACCGAACAAATAATTGGGAACGTGCGCCCTGTCCAGCAGCTGCACGATGCCCATTTCGCCGAGCGATTGCTGTGTCCGGGAGAGCGCCTTGCGGTACGCTTCATCCTCGCGCAGGTAGTCGGAGAAATCCTCGCCCATCGACTCAATGACGAACTGCGCCTGCCGAACGGTATTATACCGCGCCACCAGCTCTTCCAGACGCGTACGCCGCTTAACCAGCACCAGTCGAATCCCGCTTGCGCCATTCATGGATCACCGCTCCTTCCTGACCGCCGTCTTCGCCGCGTCGCCTTGCAGCAGGCCCTGGAGCAGATCCGGGGAAATATTCAGCTGCCCGATTCTGTCCGCCTGACCGGCCAGGTCCTGGAAGGCGACGGCGATCAGCTGGCCCGGATTCATGCCTGCGCGCGTCAGAGATTGCAGCACTTGATTGTCCGCGCCGCCAAGCGCGCGCATGACGGCCGTCAGCTCATACGCTTTGGCGTCGGCCTCCGATCGCCTGTTGCCGACAGCGAGCTCGAGCAGCGCCTTCCGCTCCTCCTCGTAGTCCGTGTCGAACCGCAGCTGCTCCTGCTGCATCTCGTTGCGCTTCTGCTGAACGAGACGCTCCGCCGCCAGCTGGCTCTCCCGGATTTGCTTCTTCTTGGCCTCGACCGCGATCTCCGTGCTCAGCTCGTTTTCCCTTACGATCCGCTCCTGCTCGATCGACGCGTTGCGCCGCTCGTACAACGCCTCGTCGGCTCGACGCAAGATCTCCTCTCGCGCCTGCGCCTCCAGCGCCCGCAGCGTCTCCTTGTTCGGCAGCACGGCCAATATCGCGGCGCCCATCGCTTCGATTCCGAGCTTCGCAAGCTCGGGGCTCGCGTCCAACTCCTGTCCGATCGAGGCCGCCAGGCGATCGCCGGATTGAATCGCTTCGCGCAGCGGCATCCGTTCGAGATGTCTCTTCACCAATACTTTCACCAGACCGATGACCCGTTGTCCAAGCTTGGCGGGATCGTCGGACAAATACGTTTTTTTCCGCAAATTGAACGTGTAATCCAGCATGCGGGACGTTTGGCGGAAGTCCGCGATCCGGAAGGTCAGCTGCCCCTGAACCGTCACGCTCTGGAAGTCGCGGGTAATCTCCTCGAACATGAACGGCGCTTCGATCGAGGACACCGGCATGACCACGGCCGTCGTGACCGGCGCGTAATAGTAAAAGGACAATCCTAGCCCTTCCTTGACGACCTTGCCGTTCTGTACCTTCATCACGTACTCGCTGGGCTGGAATTTGACGAATCGGATTCCGAACATGGCGAACGCCTCCATTTATTATTATAGTCATTTTGATAATATCATTATGATAATTTAAAATGACAGTACTGCTCAACCGTTCTTATTCGCGCTCTACGTCCCTTAGGCCGTACGGCTGAGCAAAAAAGGTATGAATCGCGGACGCCCGCTCGCATTTCCTTCCGATTTCTCCATTTTTCTTGCTACAAAAAAGCCGTCAGGGAAGGAAGAGGGAAGGACGTGAGGTTGACAGCCGACAGGCGCCGCCTCACCTCGCACGGGGGAGCTGCGCGAGGTGCCGAGAGGCACGACCTGACGGTCTTTTGCAGCAGCCTCGCGTGCGATCGGCGGCCAGCCAATCGCTCCCGAACGCCTGGCATGCACGACTAATCGCGACAAACACTCAGGAGCGGTCTGGCTGAGCGGTTCGATGGCACGACAACGCTATTCAAATAACGGTTGAAAAGCAGTTATTTCCCGTGATCGCAACATCCTTGGGCAAATAAGTGTCGAAACGCAATTCATTTCTAGCATTCGAACGTTTCGACCCGGTTTTGAGCAAAATAATTGCGGTTGAACACTTATTCCCACCAAAGTCCGGATCAGCGCGCCGATTAACTGCTTTTCAACACTTATCTCCCGCTTCTCAACCATGTCTTCCTCCAAAAGCAGCGCCGCGCATCTCATAAGCGTTGCTTGTATACGTTCTGAACCGGTGAAAAAAGGCTTCCGATTCGCCGAAGAGGCTATATCGAAAGCCGCCTAAACCAAAGACCGTCACACGCGCGCAAAGTGAGAGTTTTTTGCGTCTTCCGACTACCGGGCCGGGCCTTCACGGTCCGGTCTTTTCATGCCGCGCCTTCGCCTGCTGCTCGGGCTCGGGCTCGCGCACGGACTCGGACTCGGGCTCGGGCCGAAGACGGAACGCCGACGGGGTCAGCCCCGTCGCTTCTCGGAAGCTCCGCGAGAAATAATGGACGTCGCCGTAGCCGAGCGACTCCGCGATCTCGGTAATCCGCTCCCCCGTCAGAAGCAGCCGCTTGGCGCACGCGATGCGCTCCCGCATCGCATACGCCTTGGGGCTCAGTCCCGTCGCTTCCCTGAAAATCTCGGCAAAATACGTCGGATGGTAGCCGCACAGCTGCGCCAGCTCCCGGCTCGACCAGCTGCGCGCGGGCTCGCGGGCGATCGCCGCAAGCGCAGGCTCGATCCGCCGCGCGGACGGATCGGGGCGCTCCTGCAGCTGCCGCCTTACAAGCGCGACCAGCAGCGCGGTCATGCCGCCGCGCATCGCGGCTTCGCAGCCGGGACGCTGCTCCCGGTATTCGTCGACGATCGGCCGGAAAAGCGGTTCGAGCTCGGGCGCATGCAGCACGTTTGCCAGTACAAGCGGCGAACGTCCGCCGCCGGCGTCGATCCGGTATTCGACGGGCGGCGCCTCCCGCTCCGGCCCGGCGCATGCGCGAATCGCCGACGCCGGATGCACGGACACCGGCGCATCGCCATCCCAGTCGAAATGGATGCTGTAGAAGCCCGCCGGCGCGTTCGCCGCCGTCTCGATGCGGTGCGGACTGCCGCTGCCGTAAAAAGGCGCAGCTGCCCGGAGACAGCGAATAGCGATGCGGGCCGAGCGTCAGCTCCGCGCGTCCGAACAGCACGAAAAGCAGCTGGCAGTCGGGGTTGACGCGCGGACCCCAGACGAATATCCGGTCATGCGCGGCGCGTTCGGCGAAGTGTACGATCGGCCGGATCGACGCCAGCTTGATCGGCCGTAAGCCCTCTGTCGTTTGCATCCGCATCGCCCCTTCCCGTTATGGGCGTATTATAAAGCATCGCCTGTCAAAAGTGCACCTCATTCCCGGCACGGCTGCAAAGACAGCCGGCAAACCGCCGGTTAAACTGGGCTGGAACATAGCCAAGGAGGTTGCGTCCGCATGCGAAAGCCTGTCGCATCTGCCACATCTGCCCATATGACCGCTTCGGCCGATCCTGCCGACAAGCACCTGTCGTGCTTCGCCGCTCCCGCCGCCATCTACCGCCCCGCCCCGCTCTGGGTATGGAACGACGACATGGAGCCCGAGTCGATCCGCTTCCAGTTGCGCGAGCTCGCATCGCACGGCTTCGGCGGCGCCTTCGTCCACCCCCGTCCCGGCCTCGTGACCGAATATTTGTCGGACGCGTGGTTCGAACGCTGGGGCGACGCGCTGGAGGAGGCTTCCCGGCTCGGACTCAAGCTGTACATTTACGACGAAAATTCGTATCCCTCCGGCTTCGCGGGCGGGCATGTCCCGTCGGAGCTGCCCGACTGCCTCGCGAATTCCGTGCTGTTCAACGAATACGGGGCGGACGAAGTCGCGCGCAAACTCGCAAACGCCTCGCCGATGCTGAACCGCCCCGGTCACCCGATCAAAGCGTTCGCCGTGCGGGAGACGCCCGACCGGTCGCCTGCCTGGGAGATCGTCCGCGACGTCACGCTGCTCCCGATGACGCAGTGGCAGACGCACGGCGACCGATTCTGGGTATTCGAGCTCGGCACGCCGATGACCAACAACTGGCTCGGCGGCTTCGCGTATGCGGACCTGCTGCGGCCGGAGGTGACGGCGCGCTTCCTCGCCGTCACGCATGAAGCGTACCGCGAGCGCTTCGGCGACCGGTTCGGCGCGCAGATCCCCGCTTTGTTCACCGACGAGCCGGAGATCTCGCCGGGAAATCTGTTTGAGCACGGCTCGCCGCTGCCGTTCAGCTTCTGGTTCGCGGGCGAGTTCGAGCGCCGCAACGGCTACGACCTGCGCGACTATTTGCCTTTTCTATTCCGCGATGCCGCGATCGCCTTCGAGACGACGCCCGCCGTCGATGCGGCCAAAGTGCGCTTCGATTATTTCGAGACGATCCGCGAGCTGTGGGTGAACAACTCGGTGCGCCCGATCTCGCAGTGGTGCGAAGCGAACGGCATCGCCTACACGGGGCACTATATCGAGCATCAATGGCCCCATCCGTTTCACCGCACGTCCCCTGCCGTCATGTCGCTCTACGAATTCATGCACTGGCCGGCCATCGACATGCTGGAGACCAAGCTTCTCCGCGCCGATGCCGCCGGCCCCGGCTCCGCCTTTTTGCCGTTTATGCCGCCAAACGAGGCGCAGTGTGCGCAAGGCGCGCACAACGATCCCGCCGCCCTGCTGACCGTGCGCGAGGCGCACAGCGCCGCCAACCAATTCGGCAGGGAGCGCGTGCTGTGCGAGGCCTACGGCGCCGGCGGCTGGGACTCGACGTTCGAGGATTACAAGCGGATCGGCGACTGGCTGTACGTGCACGGCATCAATTTCCTCAACCAGCATCTGACCTACGGCACGATCGTCGGCGCGAGAAAAAGGGACCATCCCCAATCGTTCGATTGGCGCCAGCCATGGTGGGACGAATATGCGCGGCAGAACGACTACTTCGGCCGGCTCTCTTATGCGCTATCCCAGGGCCGGACGGTCAACCGGATCGCCCTGCTCAACCCGACGACGTCCAGCTTCGTCGCGACGGCCGAAGCGGTCGAAGGCGATGCGCTCTACCAGCAGGGCATCGTCGACATGCTGGCGCTCGTGCAGTCGCTGTCCGACGGTCAATGGGACTACGATCTGTGCGACGAATACATCATGGCGGGCCACGCTTCCGCCGAGGGGGGCCGGTCTGCGCGTCGGACAATGCCGCTACGAGGTCGTCATCGTACCTGCGGCGATGACGCACATGAAGGCTTCGACCGTCGCGCTGCTGCGCCGCTTCCTGGAAGGCGGCGGCACCGTGATCGCCGCGGACCGAGCTCCGGATCGGGTGGACGGCGCTCGCAGCGAGGAAGCGGCGGCGCTTGCCCGCCTTCCCGGCTGGCATCCGGCGGCGTCCGCGGCCGGCCAGCTCGCGCTGCTGTCGGCATTCGCCGCGCCGCGCCTTCGACTTGCCTGCGATGAGGCGGCGGCGCCGAGCGGGATCGCGCATCTGCGCCGCGAGCTGGGAGACGGCTCGGCCTTTTACTTCTTCGCCAACTCGCGAAGCACCCGCTTCGAAGGCACGGCGAAGCTGCGCGGCCGGCGGGCCGAGCTGTGGAATCCGCTGGACGGCTCGGCGACGGCGCTCGACCTGTCGCCGGACGACGCCGGCAGTCTGACGCTCGACCTGGCGCTGAACGCGTCGGGGTCGCTGCTGCTGCGCGTCTACGAGGAGGCGCCGGCGGCGTTGGAAAGGAGCGACGCCCGGGACGCTGCGTCAACGGACGCGGATCGCGCGGACGCAACGGCTGGCGCAGTCTCGGCCGCGGCGCCAGAGGCGCCGCAACCGCAGCCGCTCCCGCGCCGAACGGCCGAATCGACGCGGAGTCCGGTCGCGCTCTCCGCGCCTGAGATCGTCCCGGAGCGGGACAACGCGCTCCCGATTCTGCACTGCGACCTGTACGCCGGCACCAAGCGCTATCCAGGGCTGCACACGGTGCATGCGGCCCGCTTCGCCTTCGAGCATCATGGCTTCGAGAACAATCCGTGGGACAACGCCGTCCAGTTCAAAAGGCGGCTGCTGGACCGCGACGCGGCCTTCGACGAACGGAGCGGCATCGCGGCCGACTATCACTTCCACATGGACAGTCCGGAAGACATCGGTCAGGTGCGGATGGAGCTGGAGCGGCCTTCCTGTTACCGGATATCCGTCAACGGCATTCCGGTCGAGGCGGCTGCCGGCACGTCAAGGCTGGACCGCCATATGGGCGCCGTCGATATTACGCGGACGCTGCGGCAGGGGCGCAACACGATACGGCTGGAGGGCCGTCCGTTCTCGATCCGGATGGAGCTGGAGCCGCTCTATCTGTTCGGACAGTTCACGGTCGCGCCGCATGCGGAGGGCGGTTGGCGTCTGGCGGCCAACCAGCCGCTGGGGCTCGGCGCCTGGCGGGATCAGGGCTACCCGTTCTATTCGGACGCCGTTCGCTACCGCCATACGTTCACCCTGCCGGACAACGCCTCGCGCGTCTTTATGTCCGCGCCGTCCTGGCACGGTTCGGTGATCTCCGTAACGGTGGACGGCGAGCAAGCCGGTCTGCTCGGCCTGGAGCGCGGCGACGAGCTGGAGCTCACCTCCCTCGTGCGTCCGGGCGCCGTCCACACGCTCGACTGCCGGCTGAGCGGCACCTTCCGCAACCTGCTGGGACCGCATTTCGACGCCTCCAAGCCGCGCAATACAGCCTGGCCAGGCGCCTGGAAGCGCTCGCCGCTCGAAGGGCCGCCGCCGGCGGAAGACTACGATCTGCTGTCTTACGGATTGCTCGCGCCTATTGAAATTTGGAAGATCCCCCGTTAACATACGACTATCGCCAGGCAATAGCGGCGCCTTTGCGGCTCACGCACAAAAGGACGGGGAACGTTTTGAAAAAAATATGGACGTTCAAGCAGAAGCTGGTGCTGACGTATGTCATTTTTATCGTGCTTCCCATGTCCGTGCTCGGTCTGGGCGCCTACCGTCTGTACAGCCAGGCCATGGAAAAAAAGGTAAGCGACTTCGTGCAGCAGGTCGCCGTGAGCACCTCGTCCAACATCGAGATGTACATCCGCGAGCTGGAGCAGTTCACGCTCATGCCCTATTACAATCGCGAGCTGCAGGACATGCTGACGGCCGGGACGGCAGCCGGGGAATCGCCCGACGCGGACATCAAACTGACGCTGGAAAAAAACTTCAGCTTCTGGCAGTCGCAGCGAGGCAGCATCGAAAATATTACGTACTTCAGCAAGCCGGGCGAAGGCGCGAGACGCATCTACAGTCTCAGCTACCTGCTGCCCGGCCTTTCCATTGAGCAAATGCCCTGGTACAAAACCTTCGACAACACCGACGCGCTATTGGCCACCTTAAGCCTGCACCGGCCCGAAGCCAGCCAGCTTGTTCAAAACGGCGAGCCGCTCCAGGTTTTCTCCCTCATTCGCAGAATTTATTACACCTCTACCATACTGAACACCGCCGGGTATTTTCAGGTCGACTTCACGCTCGAGGATATCGAGCGCATCATGAGCCGGGTCAACAGCGAGAAAAACGGTTCCTTTTTCGTTCTCGACGCGGACAGCCAGGTCGTATACGCCGACGATCCGGTGAATCCCGAACTCTTGGCGTCCGTCGCAGGTCTTCAAGCGGGCGGCGACGGTCCGCGGATCATCGATCTGGACAAACGAAAAACGATCGTCGTGCAGCATCCCGTCGGCAAAATGGGCTGGACCGTCGTGGGCTACGTTCCCGTATCCCGCATCGTATCCGGCATCGCCTCGGTCCGCAACTCCATGCTGCTGATCGGCATCGTATGCATCGCGATCGCCCTGGCGGTGTCCACGGGCATTTCCTATAGCATGACCAAGCCCATCTACCGGCTCATCTCGCTCATCAAGCGGGTCGAGCGCGAAGACTTCCAGATCGAATACGACAATCCCCCCGCGCAACGAGCTCGGACAGCTGATCCGCAGCATCATCCGCATGAGCCGGCGGCTGGACGAGACGATCCGCCATCTGTACCAGGCGGAGATCGTCCGCAAGGAAAGCGAGCTGCAGGCGCTCAGATCGCAGATTAATCCGCATTTTTTTGTTCAACACGCTGGAGACGATCAAGATGCGGGCGGAGCTCGACGAAGCCGACGACACCGTCGACATGATCACCGCGCTCGGCAAGCTTGTCCGGTCGTCGCTCCGGTCCGGCAGCGACTTCATCACGCTGCAGGAAGAGAAGGATTATCTGATGAACTACCTGTTGATCCAGGAAAACCGCTACGGCGGGCGCTTCGACATCGCGGTTCGCGTCGAGGAGGCGCTGCTGTCGCATTATATCCCGCGGCTGCTCGTGCAGCCGCTGATCGAGAACGCGTTCTACCACGGGCTGGAGATGAAGCAGGGCAAGGGCAAGCTGTCCGTCGCGATCTCCGCCGAGCCGGGCGCCCTCAAGGTGCTCGTCGCGGACGACGGGCTCGGCATGCCGCTCGACAGGCTGCTGGAGCTGCGGCGGCTGATCGGCATGGAGACGCTCAGGCCGCAGCAGGGCGGCGGCAGCATCGGGCTAGTCAACGTTGCAGCCCGTATTCAGCTGTATTTCGGTCCTCCCTTTGCCATGCACATCGACAGCCGGCCCGGTCAAGGGACGGAGGTCGTCCTGCTGCTGCCCCCGATTGCGAACGAAAGCGAGGTCGAACGGTATGTATCGCGTTATCATCGCGGATGACGAAACTTCAATTCGTCAAGGCATCCGCAAAATTTTGCAGCGGTTCGCGCCGCAGTGGGAGCTTGTCGGGGAAGCCGAGGACGGCGAGACCGCCATGCGGGAGATCGTCCGGCTGCAGCCCGATCTCGTCATCCTCGACTACCGGATGCCGGGGATGAACGGCATCGATTGCTGCGAACGGATCGCGGCGGACTCGCCGCACATCCATCGGATCTTGCTGACCGCCTATCAGGAGTTCCAGCTCGCCAAGCAGGCGATCGACCACGGCGTCGCCGCGTTCATCACCAAGCCGCTCGACCGCGGCGAGCTGCTCCAGACGCTGGACAAGATCGCGCAAGCGATCGATCACGCGCGCGGCGAGCGGGCCAGACTGGACGCGCTGCGGCATTCGCTCCAAAAAGCAGCGCCGCTCGCCGAGAAGCTGTATTATCAGCATTTCCTCTTCGGACAGGACGATCAGGAGATCGCCCAGTTGCTCGTCGAAGCCGGTTACCAGCCCCTGCACGACCGCGAAGGGCAAGATCTGATCGTCCTGGCCGTCAGTCCCGACTGGATCGAGCCGCAGCGCTTCCGCTCGTCGGACGAGGAGCTGTTCCGCTATGCACTGACCAAGTTCGTACAGGAGTGGTGCGCCGAAGACCCTCGCAGCTGCGTGCTGCAGGATCATATCGGCCAGGTCGTCGTCCTGATGAGCCGGACGGCCGGCGATCCGGCGTTCGCCTCGGAAGCTCGCGGCCGGGCCGCGGCGCTCAAGCAGGCGATCGAGCAGAGCTTCCGCCGCGCCGCGACCATCGGCATGAGCGGGCTGTATCCCTTCGCCGCGGCATCCGGCGCGTACCGGGACGCCTCGCTCGCCGTCACCTACCGGCTCGTCTGCGGCGGCGGACAGCTGCTGTCGCTGCCGGAGCTGCGCGCCGACAAAAAGATGAATTTGTCTTCGGGTCCGGCGGAGCAGATCGAGCTGTCTCTGGAGCAGCTGCTGCTTGGCAACGGCGAGGAGGCGCTTGCGATTTTCGAACGGCTCGCCGGCGCCGACCTGATGCTGCCAGTCGAGCTGCGCCGGATGACGACCCATTATTTGCTGCGGCTCGGTGCGCAGCTGCGGCTGATGGACCTGGATCTGTCCGCTATCAGCGGCAAATCGCTGGAGGACTGGCTGCAGGCGGCGGAGTCGGCGGTGACGCGCGATTCGCTGATGGGCATGATCGGCACGCTGCTGCGCCTGCTCGCCCAGACGATCGCCCAGGAGCGCACCGGGCAGGACGCCCCGCTCCTGCAGCGGGTCCAGCAGTACGTGTCGGAATCGCTGGCCGAAGGCGTCAGCCTGCAGTCGGTCGCCGACCGCTTCGGCATGAACGCGAGCTACTTCAGCCGGCGGTTCAAGTACGAGACGGGACGGAACTTCGTCGTTTTCCTCAAGGAATGCCGCATGGAGCGGGCCAAGACGCTGATCGAGCAGAGCGAGCGCAGCCTTCAGGAGATCAGCGAGCTGATCGGCTATGCCGACCTCAAGCATTTTTACCGGGTATTCAAGGAATACACCTCGTACTCCCCCACCGAGTACAAGCGACGGCACGGCTTCTAAGCGCACCGGCTACCGAGCGCGCCAAGGTAAAAAAAATTCATCCGAAAGTAAAATCTCCCCCACTACTCGCGCGCACACGCCTGAACTAAGATGAAGACAGGAATGAGCACGCTTTCAAAAACAACGATCTCGAGGGGGGATGGCCATGATTACGAACAAACTCGCCAAAAGCTCCGCGGCCTTGGTCGCGCTGGGTCTCGTGCTTAGTGCTTGCGGCGGCAACAACGCCGAAAACGGGCAGTCCGCTTCGACGGCTCCGGCAGCCAGCGGCACGGCTAGCGGTACGGCTAGCGGCACGGCCGGCGGCGCTTCCGGCGCTGCGAACGGCTGGAAGGGCACGATCACGATGTACGCCCAGGTGTATACGCCCAACTCGAAAAATATCGCCGGATTGAAGCAGCAAACGGCACTGCAGGAAGTCGCGGGCGAATACGAAGCCGCGCATCCCGGCATCAAGATCGAATTCGTCGACGAAGAATTCAAGGACTACACGCAAACGGTGCGGGTCAAAGCCGCTGCCGGCGAGCTGTTCGACGTATTTTGGGGTCAATGGGCCGAATTGAACAACACCTTCCCCAAAGGCATCGCGGAGGACCTGACTCCCTATTTCAGCCAGCCAAACCCGTATATTCCCGGCAAAGCCACCTGGGGCGAAGCGATGAACGCCACCGTCGTGAGCGAGACGAAGTCTCCCGACGGCAAGAGCTACAACATCAACGGAGACTACGTGGCCACCGCGTTTTTCTACAACAAGGACCTGTTCGCCAAAGCGGGCATCTCCCAGCCGCCGGGCAGCTGGCCGGAGCTGATCGAGACGACCAAAAAAGCTCAAGGACGCGGGCATTACGGCGATGTCGCAAGCGCCCGACTACGACTGGTTCCAGCGGCACTTCCTGTCCGACTTCTACGCCAAGGAATTCGAGCAAATCGCCGGCTTCGATCAAAGCCCGGGCGTCTCCTCGCTCGATCAGAGCGTCGCCATCGCCAAAGGCATGCTGAACACGTCCGATCCGCGCTTCATGGGCTGGTGGCCGATGTTCAAATCGTTGACCGACAACTGGAAGCCCGACTATCTGTCGTCCGAGCCCGGCATCGTCGGCAGCAACGCCCGCAACGACTTCCTGGCCGGCAAAACCGCGATTTTCTACGACGGCAGCTGGCTCCCGGAAAACGCGAAAGACGCCAAAGTCAGCTTCGAGCTTGGCTCCTTCAACTTCCCGGTGCTGGCGCAGGCGGACACGCCGTATACGACCGGCACCGACGTCTCCGGCGCGGTCGGCGGTCCCAACGCGGCCTTCCAATTCGCCGTCGCGACCAAGCAAGCCAACGCCTCGATGAAGGAAGCCGGCAAGCAAGCCGCCGTCATCGACTGGCTCCAATTCGTCGGCACGCCGAAAAACGTGGAGCGCATCGTCAACGAGCACGGCACCTTCGTGCCGACCTGGCCGGATACGAAGCCTGCGGAGAGCATGGTCGAGCTCGCCAATCAGGCTTCCAATGAATTGAAGGCGATCGGCGTCGGCGGCTCCTCGCCCAACCTGAACAAAAACATGCAGCGGATCTTCGGCCTCTATCTGAGCGGCAATATCGACATCGCCAAAGCGACCGCGGACGTTAAAAAAAGAGCTGGACGGGGCGATCAAGGAATACCAATCGAAAAACAGCGTCGATCTCGGAAAATACTAAGGCGCCGAGAGGCTGCAAGAAAAAGGGGGCCGCCGCTTCGCAGCGCTCCCTTTTTTTCATCCTACGAAGCCATGAAAGGACGAATGCCGCATGACCGGAAAAGCCAAGCTGAAAACCGCGCTGACCGGATACGCCTTTATACTGCCGACGTTTATTTTCCTGATCTGGTTCACGTATTATCCGGTCTACCAGGCGCTGATCGGCGCCTTCACCGATTGGGACGGCTTCAATGCGCCGCGCTATATCGGACTGGACAACTTCGTCCGCCTATTCGGCGACGAGGTACTGCGCCAATCGACGATCAACGCCTTGATCTGGGTCGTCCTGTCGATCGTGCTGGCCGTCGTGCCGCCTTTTCTTGTTGCTGAACTGATCTTCCAGCTGCGGCGAGCGCGCGCGCAGTATATTTACCGCACGCTTTTCGTCCTGCCGATCGTCATCCCCGGCATCGTCACCATCCTGCTGTGGCGGTTTTTGTATCAGGGGGACGGCGCCATCAACCAGCTGCTGGAGCTGATCGGACTTGGCTCGCTGCAGCAGCTTTGGCTCGGCAATCCGAATATCGCGCTTTATTCGATCATTCTGATGGGCTTCCCGTGGATCAGCGCCTTTAATCTGCTCATCTTCTACTCCGGTCTGCAGAGCATCTCCACCGAGGTGCTGGAGGCCGCCAGGCTGGAAGGCGCGACCGGCTGGAAGCGCGTATGGCGGATCGACATCCCCTCCTCCTTCCCGCAGCTGCGGCTGATCATCATCCTGACGTTGATCGGCAGCCTGCAGAACATTATCCCGCCGCTCATCATGACCAACGGGGGACCCGGCTACTCCACTTACGTGCCGATTCTGCATATGTACAACGTCTCGACCGTCAACGGCGAGTTCGGGTACGGCATGTCGATCGCGCTGGTCATGTTCGTCGTCATCCTGCTGTTGACGCTGGTCAACATGAAGCTGGTCAAATCCGAATCCTGAGGACAGGAGGTCCAACGATGCGCGCTCTCCGCCTGCCAGGAGCGGGGCAACTTTTGCTGCTGCTGCTGCTTGTGTTCAATCTGCTGCCCATTTATTTCATTGTCGAAAACTCCGTCAAATCGCCGCTCGAATTCGCGTCCAGCACGCTGTCCTTCCCGAAATCGCTGCTATGGAGCAATTACGGCGCGGCCTGGGATAAAGTCGGCCTGTCGCTATATCACACGTCCGTCATCATCGCGGCCAGCGTCGTCGCCATCGTCGCCTTTTCCGCCATGAGCGCCTACGCGTTTTCCAAGCTTCGCTTTCCGCTCAAAAACACGCTTTTTTTGCTCGTATTCGGGCTTCTGCTGATTCCGGGCTTTCTGACGCTCATTCCGCTTTATTTGCAGATCAAAAAAGCTCGGCTTAAGCGACAGCTACCTGGCGCTTATCCTTCCGTATATCGCCGGCGGGCAGGCGTTCAGCATTTTTGTCCTCAAGACGTTTTTCGAGCAGCTGCCGGACGAGATCTTCGAGGCGGCCCGCATCGACGGCGCGGGCAACATCCGCATCTTCTCGACGATCGTGCTGCCTCTCTCCGTCCCGATCTGCACGACGGTCGCCATCATCAATATCACCAGCCTGTGGAACGACTACCTGCTGCCTTCGCTGCTGCTCGACCGCGCTCACCAGACGATCACGATGGCGCTCGTCGCATTCGAAGCCGCAGCCGGCAACTACGGCCTGAGCGACTACGGCGGCATGATGGCCGCCTACCTGATCGCGGCCGTCCCGCTGCTGCTGCTGTTCTCGCTATTGATGCGCAACTTCGTCGAAGGCATCTCCAGCGGGTCGATTAAGATGTGAGATGCTGCAGGACGTTCCATTTGCAAGTCCGTACGTTTGGACGATCAGGAATAAAGCCGGATCTTCGGATCCCGAACGGTCGAATCGAAATATTTCGTGCCGTTCTTGTTGACGATGAAATAGATGGCCTCCCCGGCTGTAACGGTCGTCGTTATACTATGGCTGACGCCGGTCGCCGTATCGGTCCCCGCGATCGTCTGCGGTCCCCAGATGGTCGTGCCATTTTTCTTGATGGAGACGACGACGCCGTCGCCCCCCGATTGTTACATTTTAGCCGTGCCGGCAATGTCGATCGTTCCGCCGGCCGGCGCAACCCACTTGCGCACCGACTCGTTCGTATCGGGGATGCTGAAAATTCGAGCCGACCAGCAGATCCGTTCCGGCGCTTTGCCAGACGGCCGAACCGGCTTTGTAGGTCGACAGATTGGTATAGGCGCTCCCGTTCCACGCCTGATAGAACCAGCCGCCGCTTCCTTGCGTGGAAGAAAATCCGGCCGACGCAGCATAGAACGTTCGGGTGGGACGTACCGCCGGCTTTGCGCCATCCCTGGCCGGAGACGTTATAGCCCCCTTTTCCAATTGGAACAGCTCGGCGATCAACGCAATGAACTCCGCTCGCGTCACCGGCTTGTCCGGGTGGAATCGCCCATCAACAATGCTTACGATCCGGAATCCGTTTTGGCCCGTAGCATCCCTGCACCCCTCAATTATCGCATTTTACCCCCCCGTATATTGGAATCGATAATACGCGAATGACGAGATCGTCGAAACCGCCAAATTAGAATTCTACGGCGGCATACCGAACAAACCATTGATAAGCTGGGCCAACTATAAAACCGGGTTATAGGAACGAAATAAAGCCCGAGGGACACGTAAAGCAACGTGTCGTCCCTCGGGCTTTAGCTTCCATGCTATCGATTACTTTTGTCCGTATTTCTCTTGCAGCTCGTTCAGCAGCTCTTCTACCGACTTCTTTCCGCCTTTGAAAATAATTTCTTCGACACCCTTAACGAGATCCGCGTTGAACATCTTCGTCTCTTGCGGATACGCGAATGGCATTCCGGATTTCTCCATGTTGTCGAACACCGGTTTCAGTTCCGGGTACTTCTCCAGATATTTCGGCAGCAGGGAGGATACGGCTGGAGAATAACCGACGGCCTCGATGGCGTTCAGCTGCGCTTCGTCGCGCAATGCGTATTTGACGACCTGCATGGCTTCCAGCTTATGTTTGCTTCCGTTCAGGATGGACAAGCCGTGCGAGTATGCGCTTTGAGCATCCACGGTGCCTTTAGGCATCGGCAATGCGACCAATTGCAAGTTCGGATTCGCTTCTTTCAGGTAACCGACGTACCAAGGGCCGCCCGTCGACATTGCGCCTTTTTCTTTGGCGAATACTTCGCCGTCCCATGGCGCGCCTACTTCGATCGGCGCAATCGCTACTTTTTCTTTCAAGAAGAGATCCGTGAAAAATTGTACGCCTTTGATGTTTTCCGGCGAGTTGATCGTCTTGCCAAAATTCCAATCTCCGCCGAACGCATGTACGTACTGCGTAATATGGAAGGGATCGATGCTGCCGACGATCCCTTTCATTCCGTCTTTCGTCATCGCTTTAGCGAGCGTTACCAGCTCATCCATCGTTTTCGGGTACTTCATAATGCCCGATTTGTCGAACAGCGCCTTGTTAATGGCCAACATCGATGTAGACGAGTCGTAAGGAATGCCATACAATTTGCCGTTGTCCGTCCAGCCTTTGTAAAGGGAGGAGGAAATTCGGTTCTTATCGAATCCGGCTTGGGCGATCAAGTCATCCAGTGGCTCAAGAACGCCTTTGGCGATATACTCGTAGTTTCCTTCGTCCGACATGGCTATAATGTCTGGTCCTTCGCCTGCGGCGATTGCGGCCGGAACGGCTTTCCAGAATTCGTCGCTGGTCGGATATTGCTGCATAACGACTTTAATTTCCGGATGTTCCTTTTCTAGACCGTTGACCATGAATTCGAAGTTTTTCTGCTCGGAGGCGTTGGCCCAATAAGCCATCGTCACTTCGACAGGATCCTTCTTCTCCTCTTGAGACGGAGACGGCGAGGAGGAAGCCGACGGGGGAGGATTCCCGATTCGTGCTCGGACTCGAATTCGAGTTAGCGTTCGTTCCGCAAGCGGAGACTACCGTTACAAGCAGGACGGTGCTTAGCAAACTAAACCATGACTTCTTCATCTTTCGTACCCCTCATGTCAGATATATTCGCCTGCATTCGGCGTACTTCAATCATATGGAATTCACGAGAACCGAAAAATCGTGAATCTTTACATTCTATCGAAGATTTTTACTTCCCCGTCCCCTCCAATATCGATTTTCGATACTCGTTGGGAGGTTGGCCATACACTTTTTTGAAAGCAATATAGTAGTTATCGGCGCTATTAAATCCTACTTTTTCCGCAATCTCGTAAGTTTTGAGTTTGCCGGCAAGCAAGTCGTCCAGCGATTTCTTCACCCTATATTGGTTGATATAAGGAATCAGCATCATCGATGTCTGCTCTTTGAACAGTCGGCTCAAGTAACTGCTGTTCAGACCGACATGATGGGCCAGCTCCTCCAAGGTCAGATCGTGATCGAAATAGTTATGAATGTAAGCAAGCACCTTCTGGATTTTCAAATTCGTCGATATTCCCGTCTCCTGCCGCTTGCCCCGAAGATAAGCCAGCTCAGTGGCCAACAATTGTCTGACCAGCGCCAGGTTCTCTGCTCCCATAATATCCTCGATCGTGGGAAAACCGCTTCCATTCGTGTCCCGATTCGCTTCCGAACACGTTTCCAATAACGAATAATGCAAACTGACGCTCAGATCCAGCGTCTCCTTCTTGCCGATATCGCGTTTTTTTTCGATCGTATCGAAAAGGGTATGTAAGCTTGCATCCGCCTCATCCCATTTGGACGCTTCCGCTTGCGTTCGAATCTGTTTGGCAAGGTCCTCGTAACCGCGTTCATTGTTCGCGCTCTTTCTGCGCGGTACATTCTCATAGAAGACAACGCTCGATTCGCCTTCGAAGAACAGGTCTTCCGACGCTCGAAGCGCTTCTTCGTAAGCTGCCGGCACTTTAAGCAGTTGACTGTGCAATGCGCTTACGCTAAAGCTGACGCCGATGTTCATAAATTGCTTGAGCGCCGTTCGGATCGTCCGGATCAAATGCCATTGCTGCTCAAACACGTCATTCAAACTGCGCAGCTTAGCATACGATTTAAGGATGGCGAATTGATTGCCGCTCACTTGAAAAAACTCCAATTGCTCGAACTTGCGAAAAATTTCCCTTAGGATGTTGTTCACTGAGAACCCGACCAAATGATCGAGCGGCTTCGCGTACCGCTTCTGGACCGCCTCGTAATTATCGATGAATAAAAGCATACAGCAGACGTTAGGCTGTTTAAGATCGATTGCCAGTTGCTTCGTTTTCTGCTCGATTTCCCATTCGTGCCTAACGGAGCCTTCGATCCACCCTTTGCAAAACAACGCCTTCAAGTCCGGCTTGCTTCGCTCTTCGTTACGCCGCAACTGCTCGAACTGGTCCGTTTGCTTGCGTTCCTCGTCGACGAGGCTGCGTACGCGATTCAACGTCTCGAAGACAAGCGCGGGGTAAAGGCTGGGTTTGTGAATATAATCGACGGCTCCGAGCAACATCGCTTCGCGAACGTATTCGAATTCATTATAGCTGCTTAGAATAATAACCTTGCACGGATCCGATCGGGTATTCAATTGACGCAGCACTTCCAGTCCGTCCATAACCGGCATCCGAATGTCCAGGAATACGATGTCCGGCTTCAGTTCCGCCAGTTTATCGATCGCTTCCTGTCCGTTACGGGCTTCGCCGATCAATTGATACCCGTGTCTCTCCCAATCCATGAACGATTTGAAATTCATTCGGACGAAATTTTCGTCATCTGCGATCAATACCCTCATTCGCCTCGCCCCCTATTCCGTTAGCGAACGTTCCGAAGCTATAACGGGAACCCTGATGACAACGGTCGTGCCCGATTTCCATTCGCTGTAGATATCAACCCCGTAATCCGACCCGAAGTGCATCTGAATCCGCTTGAATACGTTGGAGATTCCGATAGAGTTGATTTTTTTTGAGCCTTCTTCCACATGATCGCGCAACTGCTGCATTCTCTCTTTCTCCATGCCGACGCCATCGTCCCGAATGGTGAACAAGATCGCGTTATCTACCCGTTCCACGTCGATGGTTAGCTTGTACTGCCGGGATTCCTCGATGAATCCGTGGAAGACGGAGTTTTCAACGAACGGCTGTACGATAAACTTCAAAGTCCGGTAAGTAAGAACTTCGTCGGAAATGCGGCACTCGAATTCGAACGCATGGTAATAGCGCAGTTGCAACAGTTGCATGTAGTAGCGGATGAACGTCATTTCCTCTTCGATCGTGACATACTCTTCCGTGTTCCTCGTAGAGAACGTCAGTATTCGAATCAAGGCATCCAACACCTCGGTGATGTTATCGGCCCTTTGCGCCTGGGACATCCACTTGACCATCGTTAACGTGTTGTACATGAAGTGAGGGTTGATCTGGTTTTGCAACGCATTCAGTTCCGCATTGCGTTTCTTATACTCCTCGTCCTTGATCTGGCCGATCAAGGATTTAATTTCCCTTGTCATTTTGTTAAAGGCGCGCCCCAGATGACCGATCTCGTCCCGACTGTCTGAAGCCACTGTCACGTCAAATTCCCCTAACTCTACCCGCTGCATTTTCCTACTCAAGCTGAGGATAGGGGTTGATATTCTCCGCGATAAAATATAGGCCGCGAAGAAAGCGGTTACAGTCAAAGGAATGAGCGTATACACGGTTAGTCTTCGGATTTGATTCGCTTCGCTGAACAGACTCCCTTTGTGAATAATGCTATAGAACTTCCAGCCGCTTACCGCTGATGAATCGCTTACGATAAAGTAATCGCCGGTTCCGCCCCCCATGCCTTGGGCAGCAGCGGAAAGCTTCGGATCATAGCGCATTAACACCGAATCAAAAGAATTGCCGATTTCGCTCTTTTTCGTCGAGAATAGTACCGTGTCGTTCTCGTCCACAATAACCTGCTCGACATCAGAGCTGAACTTGAGCCCTTTGTACAAGCTGCTTAACGCATCGCTTTTCATATTGATAACGAAAACGCCAAGCTTGCGATAGGAATTGGAATCTACGATGACTCTCCCTATGGATACGACGTTTTTCGCAGGAGAACTGACCTGCTTCTCCGTATGCAGCCCGATGACGACCGGAGCTCCCCCCGCTATCGATGATTCTCTTGTACCACGCCTCATTATCCGGAGAATAATCGTAATTGAAGATGACCTCGTAGCCTCTGCGGTAAACGTAGTTGCCCATCTGCGGATAGATGACCAAGGAGTCGATATCATCGTTGAACATGAGCAGATCCTTGAAGAACGTATCGTTCACATACCGGTAGGCTTGGCTGCGCTCGAACATCTCGTACTCCATGATCGAATAATCCTTCGCCAGAATGTCGACAAGCTGCTGGTCGTAATACGGCTTCTCCGATATTTTCAGCATGTTTTTGAGAAAGGTGTCGCTGTTGGATATAATCTGTTGATTTAAATCTTTGAAAGAATTGACGATTCTATTTTCAAATGAAGACATGAATAACGTATAAGAAACGAAATTAATGATACCAAGCGGCACGACGATGAGGAGCACGTAGGTTGAAAACAGCTTTTGTCGAATACTCCAGTCCTTGACTCTCTTCATCTCATCGTGCTCCCAAGGATGCTTATTCCAAAGCGCTTTGTTGCTCCTATTGTAGGTTGAAAAGAAGGCGTCCTCAATCTTTTTTTGATTATTATGTACGCTATTGAGAATGTCGTCCATATTTAGGAAATAGCTGTCCGGCACAATGTAATCGGCTTCGCGCAGCACCTCGGCGGAACCGATTCCGACCGCAAACATGCCGGCTTGCTTGATCGCTTGCATGCCCGCCTCGGCATCCTCCACGCCTACGCACTCCCAAGGGTCAACCCCAAGCTCGGCGGCCGCCCGGAGATAAATATCCGGGTGGGGTTTTCCTAGCGGTACGTCAGCGGGATCGACGATCGCTTGGAAAAACCGCCCTATTCCCAGCCTTTCAATAATCGTTGGCGCGTTCCGGCTCGCCGAGGCGAGCGCGATTCCGATACCCGCGCCGGCGATATCCTTTAGCAGCGTTTCAATCCCCGCAAGCAGCGCTTGCGGGCCGATCGAGCCGATTAGTTTCTTGTAGTGCTCGTTTTTGCGGTTCGCCATCGCTTCTTTGTCCGAATCAGTATAATTGACCTCGGGCTTGCGTTGCAATATCAGATCCAGCGACTATCGTCGAATCGGTTGAACGTCCCCGCGACAAAGCCGTTTCTTGTCTGTCCGGGATAAGACTCCTCGGTGCATGCGCGCATGCCCATATAACCGTTGCCTTGCGCGAAAATGGTTTCGAACTTTGCCGAATTCCGCGCATCGAATGCCGTCTCCGCCACGATCCAATCGGTCCATTCTCCTTGCCCGGTCGAATATTCGATCATATTGTTTTCTCTCCTTGTCCCGCTTTTCTTCCCGGTTACCCTTTAAGCCCGGTAGTCGCAATGCCCTGCACCAGATGGCGCTGGAAAATCAGAAAGACGATGATGATCGGAATCGTCAGAAGAATGACCCCCGTCATCGTCAAGTTCGGCCACTCGAAATAACGGTTTTTCAACGTATTCAAGCCTACGGTCAGCACATACATTCGGTTATCGTTGACAAGCGTCACCGGCCACACGAACGAATTCCAAGTGCCCGTATAGCTGAAAATGATCTGCGTTCCGATCGCCCCTTTCGATAGAGGGAGAATAATCCGGAAAAACGTGCCGATCTTGGTCACCCCGTCAACCTCGGCCGCTTCCTCGAGCTCCTTGGGGATGGTGAGGAAAAACTGACGCATCAGGAAGACCAGGAAACCTTGAAACAGGAAGGGTAAGATGAGACCCTCGTAAGAGTTAAGCCAACCCAGCTTGACGATCATGGAATAGATAGGGATAATCGTCACCTGATAAGGCACCATCATCATCCCGATAATGAGGAAAAAGATAAGGCTTTTGCCCGGATACCGAAGACGAGCCAGCGAATAAGCAGCCGTAGTATTGATAAATAAATTGCCGATCAGGATGCCCAGCGTAACGATAATGGAGTTCTTATACCATCTCAGGATATCGGAGTTGAACAAAATGTCGGAGTAATTCGACAGCGTCAGGCGGTTGATCGGAACGAGCTTGTCGATATCCGCTTTGGCTAATAAGGAGGTGTAAAGCGCATATCCGAAAGGCACTACGAAAACGAACGAGCAAAGCGCAAGCAACGTATAACGCAGCCACTTGTTTTTTCCGGTTTCCATCTCTATATGTCCTCCCGAGTGAAACGCTTCTGAATCATGGTAACGATGACGATAACGGCGAAGATTATAAATGCCGCGGCGCTTCCGTATCCTGCGCGATTGAAATTGAATGCCTGGCTGTAGAAGTAGACGACGATCGTACTCGTGGCGCCCGCCGGACTTCCGAGAGAGCCGTTCCGGGCCAACGCGTAAGGCTGGTCGAATACCTGCATGACGTAAATGATGCCTGACATCAACACGAGGAAGGTCGTCGGCTTCAGCATCGGCACGGTAATTTTCCAAAATTGCTGCCAAGCGTTAGCGCCGTCCACCTTGCTGGATTCGTATACGTCTTCGGGAATCGTCTGCAGCCCGCCAAGATAGACGACTACAAAAAATCCGACGTAAGTCCAAACGGTTAAAATGATCAGGAAAGGCAGCGCGTAAGTGACGCTGGCATACCAAGATACGTCTTGCAATCCGAACAAGTGGAAAAACCGGGTTGCCATACCGTCCTTTTGCATGAACAAATACATGAATACGGTCGTGACGGCAATCGTGGACGTTATGTAAGGCATATAATAGAGCGTTCGGAACAAGCCTTTCATCCGAATCCCTTTATTCAGCCCCACGGCGATAACGAGCGCGAGCATCGTTTGAACAGGCACCGCGATAACCGTGAGGATGGCCGAATTGCGGAAAGCGTTCCAGAAATCCGGATCATGCAGGATAGCCTTATAGTTATCCAAGCCTATGAACCGGGCTGCGGATGGATTCAGGAAATTAATATCCTGAAAGCTGTAGATGAAGGAACGGAGCAGCGGATAGTAAAACCAACACGCCATCAAGAGGATGATAGGAGCTACGAACAAATATCCTACGAAAACAGGCGAACCGGCTAAAGTGACGTAGCTCATCTTTGCGCCTGCTCTCTTTTCCATTCCTTCTTTCCCTTGCATTGCATTCATCGACTCGTTTCCCTCCTATGTTGTCTTTATCTGTCTCTATCATAAAAGGACCGGCCTCCCCCTAAAACGGAAGATATTTAACAATAACCGAAGATTTTTACCTGTTAATAACGAACAGCCGACGTCCGTAAAGAGACGCCGGCTGTTCCGAAATGTTTTATTTCGAATTCAATTCTAGGTACTTCACCATCTTAAGCACGAGCGTTATCGCTTCCGCTCTTGTCGCCGCATCGTTCGGAGCGAACTGATTGTTCGGTTTCCCTTCTATCAGACCGGCTTCATAGGCAGCCGCTACATAAGATTGTCCCCATTGCGGAATTTGTGCCGCATCCGCGAAAGGTGCTTTTCCCTTCGTATCCGTCTTCAAATGAAGAGCCCGAACGATCATCGTAATTAATTCCAAACGGGTAATCTTGCCGTCAGGGCGGAAATTCTGGTCTCCATAACCTGAAATAATCCCGGCTTCGACCGCCTTTGCAATATACGGTTTCGCCCATGCCGGAATGCGGTTCGAATCTCCGAAGGAAAGGCTAGATTCGTCCGTCGGGAAATTCAATGCCCGGCCCAACATAACCGTGAACTCGCTGCGATTGACGATTGCATTCGGACGGAATGTGCCGTCTGAATAGCCATTGACGATTTTCCGTTCTACAGCCGTCTGGATGGCCTCTTTAGCCCAGTGGTTCTCGACATCCTTCAGCTTCGGCTGATTCGTCCCGCCAGAATTGCTGTTGTTGTTGCCGTTGTTGTTGTTACCGTTGTTGTTGTTGCCGTTGTTGTTGTTGCCGTTGTTGTTGTTGCCGTTGTTGTTGTTGCCGTTGTTGTTGTTACCGTTGTTGTTGTTGCCGTTGTTGTTTTCTATTACTTTTTTTCAGGACCTTCAACGCGAAAGTCTTCTGCAGCTCTTCTCCGTCTTTTCGAAGCGTTGCCGTTAAGGTTACCTCCGTCGTGTCGGATGGGCGTACCACTTTCCCCGCATTCGAGATAATTTCAGGCTTATTTGACGACCAAGTGATCGCGCTGCCTTTCTCCCCCGCCGTAGGCAACGTGACGTCCTGTGTTATGGACAGATTGGAATCTCCGTTCGCATAGCCGATGGCCAGCGCAGCGTGATCCAGCTCCAAATCCGTATGCCCGGGCAGATCGCCCAAAGTAATCGTTACGGATTGCGTACTTAATGGAACTTTTACCGTACCTTTTGCGTTATCGACAATGCCCGTCGAGACTCCGATGATGTTGTTCACCATGCTCGGCAACTGGATGCTGAAAGTCGCGTTAGCGACGTCAATGTTGGCATGCTCCAGTTGAGCGTTCAACGTAACAACGAGTTTGTTGCCGTTCCGAACAACGTTATAGCCTACTCGCCCTCCTTGAAACGCAGGGTAGTTATTTACCTTGGCGACTACATTTTGATTGTTCGCCGCATCAAGAACCCATTCTTTCGGAATGCCGCGTCCAACGATAATTTCATACTTCTGGTTCTGATCGTAGATTCTTTCAGCAATAAGCGAGTCGATCAGCACTTTCGAGTTGACGGCTTGCCCCCACATGTGCTGAGCCGATCCGCCGCCGCCCGGCGTATTCTGGACGTTCAACTTGTCGTTGGTGGTCGCCCAAGGGCTGTTCACTGCGGGATACGCGATACCTTCCCACCAACTGAATGGCCCGCTCATCGATTTTTCGATCATGAATTCGTACGCTTTGATCCCGATATCCCTGTGCGCTTCCCCGCGCAGCGCGGAACTGCCGTAGCCTGCGTTGTACGAGCTGGAATAAAATCCATGCGGATACCCTCCGAAGTTGTAATCGGAGTCCGTCGTGCCTTCATCCCAGCGTCTATCGATGCCATATTCATACGTACTGTCCAGCATCGTCAGATTGATATTGTCTGCAGGCTGTTCGGCGCCATACAAGTAACCGTCCCATAGCCATCTTCCGAACAAGTACATGGATGCCCAGTTTGCATCTCTGGAATCTTGCATGCGGTTTTCATCATTGCTTTGCGTTACGGATGCCGGAATATAGTTCAAGCCTTTTTCCGTTATCGTTTGCTGCAGCCGAGCCGTGAATTTTTCAAGCAGATCGTCATATTGCGCTTTAGCCCATTCCGCTTCGTTCAAATAATACTCGTCTTGATGGATGCGGTATAATTCGCGGGTAATGTATTCATAAGCAGTCAGTCCCATCAATGCGGAGTAATCGTCGGTCGTCCAATACCCTTCACTATCGATGGCCCACGTTTTTTTCATGATGCCTTCGCTCGTCCGATCGCTTTCGATGCTTCTCGCGCCGACTTTGACTCTCTTCTCAAATACGGTCCCCACCGACCCGTCATCCGCAGTCATCGTTTCCTGAAAGATGGACGCATCTCCCGTCTTGCTCAAATAGACGGCGTAAGCCCATGGCAGCTTCCAGTTGGCATCCCAATATTGATCGGGGTCTACCTGACCCATCTCGATATTGACTCCGCCCGTCAGTGGAATGCTTCTCAAATAATCCTTCGCATAATGGAAATCCCCGCTCTGGATCAATTGCACCATAATACCGATCGTGTCGTGGGAGAACAATCTGGCATATCCGTTCTCACCGACATGCAAATACGTTTTGTCCTTAATAATCATTGTATTGATATAACCGGCTTTAAAAGCATTGACGAGTTCCGAATTAGGCAATTCGATATCGACCAGCTCGGAGAGTCGCGAATTCCAATACGCTTTCATTTCATCGTAGTTATCGGCGAAGGAGCCTTGCGCCGCGACTTGTTCCCTTGTCAATGAAGTATAGCTGGTTGCGTTATTATCGAAGTATTCGTACTTATCCGCTTCGATCGCGTACTCTCTAACGACCGTCTGACCGGCTTCGATCACGTACGAATTCAGTGCCGCTTCATTCAAGGCTATCAAATTGTTGGAGACGAGCGGCAGCAGCCTCGTTTCATTCGAATCGTTAACCGCTGTTATCCGCGAATAATCGACGACATAATCTTTGTTATCCACAGAATGTTTATTGGCGAAGTTCTCGATTTTATAGCGAACGTCGTCTTTCGTATATTCGCTGATGAATACCGGTAAGTACCCCTCGCCGTTATACCATTTGATATCGCTCGTATCCGTCACGCCGAACGTTACCATTTGTTTGGGAGCGACCGGGCCATGCTGCATAGGACGGCCTCCGCCGATCTGATACGAACCGTCCGCGAACGCGAGCGAAGCGTTTTTATCCCCTTCGAAACCGAAGGCTGCCGTCATTCCGCCGTTCGTTTCGTATTTATATTTCCCTGCCGATTCAAGGTTGGCAAGCGTGTTCATCACGTTCGAATAGGCTTTGATCTTATCGTTATCCGAAGCATTGACATCCAATGCTTTCACGGCATTCAGCGTATCGTTCAAAGCATGAATCGAGTTTTCCGTATACCCCTTTACAATCGCACGGCCAATATCATCCACTTGGGCTGCTATATTCTCCAAACTTGTATACAGTTGCAATTGACCTGCGGCGGAATTCAACAGCTCCAGAGCTGCATCCATCACCTCTTGCGAGGCATCGACATTGTTCGCAACGACGATAGCCTGCTGCAATTCTCTCTGCAATACTGCCCAAGACTGCATCGTATACAGCCTGCTGCTATATTGACGAAGCTCATCGATTCGCGTTTGCAAGTCATTGCGATTGACGAACGTATTTTTGACGATTCGCAATATGCCCGTACCCAACGAAGCTTCATGTTGAAAAGCACCCGACACCGATTTGCCGAAATACTCGCCGTTCGTTTCGTTGTTTTTGGCCATGACGAGCCAGCGGTATTGATCCCGACTTAGCGCGGTTTGCGACAGCACGACAGCATAACGCTTATCTTTGACAAGACTATACTGGAGCTTGGCTGTCGTAAAATCGCCGTCGGCCACCCATTTCTCGCTGACCGTAGCTTCCGCGAGCGGCGAACCCGTAGGGAGTCCTGCCCCTGTCGTGTTGTAGAGCCGTACAACAAGATCGCTCGGAGTCGTCCCTATCATCTTAAGTTTAAATTGGACTAGCTCCATATCGAAGTTTTCTTTCGCCGTGAAGGTTTGATAACGGTCTTGTTGATCGCCAGGGCTTCCGAACTCATATTCTCCCTTTACAGCCCCCGTATAATCGATCATGATATTTGTTACTTTTCTGACGAGGGCAGTTTGGGCGGCCGAAAGTGCGGATATGGCTCCGTCTACTTCCGATTGCGTCGCGTTCGCTTTATCCAGGATGGTTTTCGCCCCGTCCCTTGCGGTTACGAACGATTGCCACGAGTCATCCGTATACAATCCTTGAACAATATCTTTCACTGCTGTATATGCATTCTTCAAATTTATTTTCTCTGCAACTTCCTTGCTACTGACAGCCAGTCCGGAGAAGCTCATGTTGCCATCCCGAGCAAGCGTCTTGGTTTGTCGGACCTCTAATTTCAACGTTACGCCTGCAGGCGCTTTGATTTGGTACTTGTACACCTGTGCAGTCGATGACGCGCTTACTTTCTTGGTTCCATAAAGTAAGCCGTTCGCATAGATGTTAACGTCCACTTCCGATTGCCACATACCGATGCCGAATACGACCGTTGATTCCCGTGGCTGCTGAGCTACCGTAATATCGTAACCCGAACCTGTTACCGCTCCCGCATTCCGGTTCTGCGGAAACAGGACGATGAAACCGGAATCATTGTTGCCCGTTTCATAGCCAGCCATGCCGTCGTTCCAGGAATATGCCAAATAATTTGCATCTCCCCCCTCTATTCATCTTCCCTTCAATATCCACAGTTCCATACGCGTTAAAGGCAATAGAGCTCGAACCCGCTTTTTTAATTTGGGTAAAGTTATTGAGACCGTTGCCCTTCATATGTAACCAATCGATATCGCCGATCTGGGATAGATTCATCGCATAGTCGCCGGACAATAGGTTTTGTTTCACATCGAGAGTAACTTCATCCTCCACAATGCCGACAGCGAGTCCGGAGAAGCTCATGTTTCCCCATTGGGAGAGCGTTTTGGTTTGTCGGACTTCCAATTTCAATGTTACCCCTGCAGGCACTTTGATTTGGTACTTGTAAGCCTGCGAAGTTCCATCCGCGCTTACCTCCTTCGTCTCGTAAAGCGCGCCGTCGGCATAGATGTTCACGTCCGCTTCCGCCTGCCATAAGCCGATTCCAAATACGACCGTCGAAGCCTGAGGTTGCGGAACTACCGTAATATCATAGCCTGTATCCGTAACATCTCCCGGACCGCGATTCTGCGGAAACAAAACCATGAAACCCGTATCATTCGCGCCCGTTTCATAACCTGCCATACCGTCGTTCCAAGAGTATGCCAAATAATTCGCATCCCCCCCCTCTATCCGTCTTGCCTTCGAACCCTGTAGAACCATAAACATTAAACGTAACGGAGCTCGAACCCGCTTTTTTTAATCTGGGTGACGTTATTGACACCATTCCCTTTCATATGCAGCCAATCCACATTGCCCGTCTGCGAAAGGTTGATCGACTCTCCTCCTGACAATTGGGTTTGCGCGACTTCAAGAGTAGCCGGCATATCGGCCCCATGCGCCACCCTAGTTCGGCCTATACTCATTGATGAGATCACCAGGATCAATGACAGTACAGTTGCAACTAACCTGTTGAATACCTTGTTCTTCATGGATTCATCCTCCGTCAATATATAAAATCCAAAACGCAGCTTCATTTTAAAGCGTTCTCATGTAGCAAAATATAGTGGATCTTTACATAAATGCTGAGATTTTTTACTTCTACTCGCCTGTGAAGACGAATCCGGGTCGAAATCCGATGAGATGAGACCGAGCCGATCTGCAGGAACGGGAACCGTTGAAGGGCCAGCTGCTTATAAATTTCGCCGTCGCTTATGATACGGTTCGCCGCGCTGTCTGTAACGGCAAGTTAAAGACCCATACACGAACCACATTCCACCGTACGCAAAATAAAACCTCGCCATGGATGCGCGGTTTTACGAAACGTTTTGGCGTGGCAGTTGTGAATCATTGCCGCTGCCGCAACCTCATTCTGGAAATCACGGCTTCTATGACGAGCAGATTAGGAATCCAACAAACCCAAGCGACAACCCGAAACCCCGCCTCGAAATCGCCAAACAGAAGAGCCAGCGGCGCTAACCAGATTCGAAGCGTCACCGCTGCAAAAGTAAGCGCATAACTGCGAAGCATCCATGCTTTATGAGCTTGGATGTCTTTGGCCATAATTTTTCTCGTTGCAGTAAGCGTCGTCGCAACCCACAATACATCGAGCGACATGAACCCAAGCCCGGCAATCCAACCTCCTGTGGCAAAAAAGGGATAAATACACACTCACGATCCCACTAGCCGTAATCGAAAAAACATATCCATACCCCAAAAGGCGATGCCAACGTCTCCTAGCATTCGTTGGCTTCATAAATAGTTGAAAGGGTCCTATGATCAAGGCAAATATCGCAGTAAAAATATGGATGTACAGTACATATATCCAAGGTTTGAGTTCAAAATTCGGCTTTTGCAATTTGAAAGAGACAAGTCCTGCATCACTAGCTTTAAGCACGCCATACTGAACAATTGCGTATCCGGCAATCGAAAATGCGAGAATGAGAACGAGTGCCCGAATCATCTTATTTCCCATATGAATCACCCTCCTCCGTTGATGCACCGTGAAGCTAGGGGTGTAAAAGGACGCATAAATTCAACGCTTGTTCTGGTCAAGTTCCCTGCCGTACTTTTGATGTAAACGGATCTTCGCTTCCTCCCAGCTCGGAATCGTTTCGGCATCCCAGTGGACGGCCTCCAATTCATCGCCAATTCGGCGTGCGATCCGCATGGCCTCGGCGTGATTGCCATGATTGCGGTATTCCAGCATGCGATCCTTGTTCTCCCAAACCGACATCGTCCAGCCTACTCTCCAATTGTCGCGTGTGAGGTCGGAATGGAGCAAGCCGGCAGCCATTTTCAGTTGCTTCGTCGACCGGACAATATGGTAAATAAAAAACGGGAGCATCCACATGCCCTTTACTCGCATCCGTGTCACTGAAATCAACAACGAAATCGCCCCTCCCACGAAACATCCATTTTCGGTTTAAAGTTAGAAATAATACCCCTTCCGAATATCATCTAAAAGGGTAGGATGTACTGGATTCCACCCCAAACGCTCCTGCGTCAACGCACTGGACGCCGGATTATCCGTTTTCGTGAAGGGCGCAAGCCATCCGAAATGTTTACCTGCTTCTTCAACCCCAATGCCTTGGACAGGCAAGTTCAGATGGAGGCCCAAAGCCGTGGCGATCTCTTGAAACGGAATGCCCGCTTCGCTCACCGCATGAAACCGGGACCCTGCCGGAGCTTGTTCTAAGGCGAGCCTAAAAAAGGCGCGCCGCATCCAGTAGATGCACGGATGGCCAACGGTTGGTTCCGGAGCCCGTATAGGCGGAGAAACCCTTCTTGCGAGCGATATTGACCAGATTGGGGAATAAGCCCGTCTTATCGCCTTCACCGTGCACGATCGGCGGGAGGCGTACAATCGAGGAACGTACCCCCCCGATTCGCCAAGTCTAAGGTGGTATGTTCAGAAATGACGCGCAATCCTCCTGGGGATTGAGGATCCCCAGCGCTGTCCTCCGTACCGAGACGGCCGGGAGTAAGCGTCATCGTAGGCATCGCGACGACAAGCGCCCGGTCACCGGTGGGTAAGGCGGTGCCAAGTATCTCGATGGCTCGCCTGTCGGTCTCAATTGCAGCCTTCATAAATCGCATCACCATATGACGAGGATTCCCGCCGAATAAGACCCTAAGCCGAGTTGGAAGACCCGAATGCGAGAACTTGTGGAAGTAGGCCAAATGAATGACCCCGTCTACTGCGGCAGCCATTTTGCGCAAGCCTGCTAAATCCTCGATCGAACCGATTTGAACCGGGGCACCCAATGCCGCAAGCCGTTTGCCGGCTTTTTCAGAACGGGCAAGACCAACCACTTGATGACCGGCATCCAGCAGTTCGCGAACGACCGCCCCTCCGATGAAGCCTGTCGCCCCTGTAACCAATACACGCATTTTCAGAAAGCCCCTTTACTATCGGTATGATGTTTACTCTAAGTATAGGGGATTGACCACTGCGGTCTTTGCCTTTTCCGTCGGCGTTTTTGCCTGATTCAACAGATTCCGCCGCTTAAAAAGGAAAAATCCGCTAGGCTCTATGCCCGCGGAAATTTGAAAAGCCGTTTACGTGTGCGTTTCACTTCAACTGTTGCTGGTCCTGACGCCACCTTGTGATATCTCTAGTTGGAGGGCACCCAAAAAATCGGCTGTAATCGCGATTAAATTGGGAAACGCTTAAATAGCCCACAAGCCGGCTCGCCGTAGTTGCGTCAATGGAGCTGGATAACATTCGACGCCTCGCCTCTTGCAGGCGCAGCACCTTTTTGATATTGCAGAGGGCTCATCGCAGTAACCGATCTGAAATACTCGCGAAACGACGATTCGCTCATATGGACCAACTCCGCCAAATCCGCTACTTTCCACGGCTGGGAAAAGTTATTCTGGAGCCAATCAATCGCTTTTGCAACCTGCTGCATACCCGATTCCGCCAGAACGGTCTCGGCAACATAAACACCGATTGGGCTACGGAGGAGGCGGATATAAATCTCGTCTTTCACCAACGGAGCCAGCATTTGAGCATCATCGGGAGAAGACAGACAAGCCATCAATCTTGCAGCGGCGTTCATCATGGCCAAATCAGCTTCGATGACGTAGCACGCACTGCGATTGCGAACCTCCGGCAAACCATTAGGAAATACCATCGGCAGCAACGCAGCAATCCTTTGCGGATCAAGGTATAAACCTATCCCCAAGAACGGTACATGGGGGCTGGCCTGCATGATTTTCATCACAACAGGCAAGGCAACGGGGGCAATATACATTCGCGAAGCACTATACTCATAAGCATCCTTGCCTACGGTAATTCGCTTTTTCCCTTGTGCTGCAATGCAGATTACCGGCGAGAGCATGGTGTGAACATCATCCGCCGCTTCTACTTGCGAATATCGGTTCACATACAGGCCATGGATCGGTGAAGCATAGGTCCCATCCCGCGAAGTATGCGTGTAAATCAAACTTGCCAACCGGTCTGCTTCACCATCTAGCGCTGACTTGGCCTCATCTAATACAGATACATCCTCATATTTATGGTCATTGGCCATGTTCACAAGCATATTCCCCTCAGATGCAACGGGATGATAGACATGTTCATGATACCACAGGGGCATCCAAAAAAGCTTATGATACGGTTCAGCGTATCAATCTAAATGTGAAAAGAAGGAGCAATGCTGCAGGACGCACTGAAGAGTTTTGAAACTCCTTCAGAATCCGCTGGTAAGGAAGCTACGGTCATTGAGGAAAAAACAGCAAAAAAAGACCCTGAACACCGTCTAAAGAGACGAATTCAAGATCTTAGAAATTTAAGGTGGTGCGGTCGAGAGGACTCGAACCTCCACGGGGGGGTTAGCCCACTGGAACCTGAATCCAGCGCGTCTGCCAATTCCGCCACGACCGCGTATCTATCTTGTTCAATTTCTTTCGCAAGACGATAAGTCATATTATATAGGCCGATCAGCAAAATGTAAAGTCTTTTTTTCCGGTAACTTATCGGCGGGGTTTATCGTCTTATACGGGTACCCATCAACCGAAGTCAATTGCAGGCTGCCGGTTACGCGAGGAGATGCACGATGAGTCTAAAAGCGCGGTTTATCGCATTGTCGGTCGTCTTGGTTTTGTCGGTCGCAATGTTTAGTCTGTTCTTCGTTCAAGCCTACCACAGCCGATTTCCGTTTCTTCAACGCATATTTTACGGCCATGCAGGCACTGCAGCGGTCTCGGGAGAACACGCGAATGCCGATTACTCGCCCTACCCCGGCTTGAAGGCAAGCGATACGCAACCCGACGGGCATTATTATCGCAACCGCGTGCTCGTGCTCATGTATCATGACGTCTCGCCTTCCCCGACGGACGTGCACTCGCTGTCCGTTCGCAACTTCGAGCGTCAGCTTCAACTGATGAAAGACAACAATTTTCATTGGATCACGATGAGCCAATACCGTGAATTTATCCTTCACGACCGGCCCGTGCCCGAAAATGCGGTCCTGTTGACGTTCGACGACGGCTACGAGTCTTTCTATAAATATGCTTATCCGCTGCTTGAAAAATATCGGGCGCCGGCTACAAGCTTCCTCATCGTAGATACGGTCGGCAATCCGAAAATGCATGGCGTAGAGAAGCTCAATTGGGATCAGGTCAAAGAAATGCACCGCGGCGGCATCGACTTTTTCAGCCATACGTTCAATCTTCATTACTACGCGCCGACGGACGCGCGAGGCAAGCACCCGGAACCGGCCCTCTCGAGCCGGCTTTATTTGAAGGACAAAGGTCGAAGAGAAACGGAGAACGAGTATGAAGCGCGGGTGGACGCGGATTTACAGCAGGCTAACGCGGTGCTTAAGCAAGAGCTGGGCGAAGACAATCATGTGCTCGCCTTTCCTTACGGCGCTTTCTCCGAGCCGCTCCTGCAGATCTGCCGCAAGCGCGGCATCGACGTGACGCTGACCGTCAAGAGCGGCCTGAACAAGCCGGGACAGACGAACGGCTTCCGCTTGAATGCGGGCGGCATGAGCAACGACCCCGAGCTTCAGCTCGCGCTGATGAAACAGGCGGAGCAGCGCCTTGGGCATGCGCATTTCGATCGTTCGCCTGCCTATAAGAGATTCGCCATTGCATTCTTGGTCGTAGCGGCAGCCACTTTCGCTGTGTGGATATACGTTGGCAGCGCACTGTTCAGGCAGAGAGGAACGAAAAACGGTTGAAAATAAAAAGCCAAGGCGTTGAACCGTCCCCCATCAGACGGTCAACGCCCCTGACGCGACCTTGTTTTTTCCTGTCCGCTTCGCTTCGTACAGCAGCGCATCCACTTTCTCGAACAGGTTTTCCTTGGTCAACGTGTTCGAATAGCTCTTTAAACCGACGCTCACGGTCACGGCTCTGCCGTCCAATTCGGGATGGTACGACTTGGCCAGCTCCGCCCGGATTCCGTCGACCAGCGCGTAAGCCTCTTCGAACGACTGCTCGAACAGCAGCAAGGCGAACTCCTCTCCGCCGTAGCGGGACGCGATGTCCGCCGGGGATATCCGATCCTTGATGACCCGCGCGACGGTCGCCAGAATCGTGTCCCCCATGCGGTGGCCGAACGTATCGTTGATCGATTTGAAGTTGTCGATATCGATCAAGGCGAGGTGAAAAGGCGCGCCTCTGTCCGCGAATTCCATCGCCTTGTCGTAAAATTCGTGGAAAGACATATGATTGTACAGGTTCGTCAACGCGTCCGTTTTGGATCGCTGAGACATGACCGTATTTTCGACCAGCAGCTGCTGCTGGGCGAACATCGCCGCTTCAAGATCGAACGCGAGGTCGCGCCCGCTGACGATGATAAAACTTGCGGCGACGGTGCTGAGCGCGAAAAACAGCACGATCGCAAGCAGATCGAAATCGCTCATGTACGAGCGAAACCAGAAATCCCAACGATACAGAACGCAAAAGCCGACGATTTGCAGCGCCGTGGTAATCCATGTCAAGCTTAGCCGAAAGAAGAGCGTTGAGGCAAAAATCGGCAGCAGCATGACCGCCGCGATAATCCGGACGTCCATGTTTAAATGAACGATGATCATCGAGATCATCGTGCCGGCCGAGAAAATGGAAAAAAACGAGAAGCGTTCGGCTTTGACGAGTATCGCATGGGCAGCGGCGGTGATGCCGCACATGAGCAAAGTGGGATAGAGCAAGATGCGCAAATAAAAATCATGCGCGGCGGCCTCGTAAGGGAGGAAACGGAACGCGAAAAGCTGGGCCAGGAAATGCGCGCCGATGACCGACCAGTAAGTCCAGACGAACCCGCGCGCGTACCGGAACTGGCGCCGCTTTTCGATGGCCGCGAAGGAAGCACTGGAGAAAAAACGGTTATTCTTTATTGTCATTTTACACCACGCTTACCGGGTCTAGTTGCTGAAGATGAACACTACATAATTCGACACATTCGACACTATTCCTGCGCTCCCTTCCGTCGAATTTAAATAATTTATGTCAAAAAACCTGACGGCGCTTGTACGCGCCGTCAGGCTGCCGAAAGCTACGGTTTATGCTGAATTTGACCTTGGTTCACCGCGCTTTTCACGAGGCCGCGGACTTTAAGCCCCCATCGAAAGCTTGAGCGATTGGCGCGAGTGAATGAGCTGCATCGGCACGAGTTTGTCTTTGCTCCCTCGCGTCCGGTGACTGCCAGCGGGATGAAGGAACCTGAGCAGCGTCTGCAAATAGGCGGCCGTCCATCTTTCCATCGTCCGAGAAGGCATCGGCCGGCACTCGAAGCCCAGTCCGTGCACGAGACCGCGGTGAAGCAGCGTCGTACCGAGCAGCCCCTTCACCTTGGACAGCCTCGGATCGCCCTCCATCGCCTCGGCGATTCGTCTCAGCGATGCGCGAGCCAGCCGGGCGGTCTTCAGCGCGGCCCGGTCGGAGCCGACCGTGCCGGACAGCTCCAGCATCAGGCGGTTGTCCAGATGCAGCTCGCCGATCCGGTCGCCGGATTCGATCCGCGTGCCGTCCGCGCAAACGATCGGTTCCCCGGAATGCCGTTTAATGAGCAATTTGCATATGCCGTAATCGAGCTTGCCTTCGCTGCGCCATTCCATCCCGAGCCAGACGACTTTCTCCCAGAGAAGCCATGCCTTTTGCCGAACCGTAAAACGCGCGCCCGCTTCAGCCCCTCGAACTGGCGCTGTCGCTTCAGCTTGCGTACTGCCGTTCATCCCGATTCCTCCCTTTACCTTGGCTCTGTCTCTTTCATTGTATCCGCGGCAAGGAGCGCCTCCCATCGTCTTGCGTCGTGAACGGCTGCCCTGCTGAAGTCGTGATCTGCACTGGACCGCGGTCGGGATCGCGTATGGGCTACCCCCAACGACCGCTACTCGGCCGTGGCGCCAGCATCGTGATATCGCTTTGGCGTGACGCGGACGTATTTTTTAAACTGGCGCATAAAGTGCGTGTCGTTGTCGTAGCCGCATAAGACGGAAATTTCGGCGACGGACAGCCTGCTGTTTTTCAATAAATACTTGGCGTATTCAAGCCGGGCCGCGATCATGTCCGTCATGACCGGCACGCCGAAAAACTGCTTGTACGAATGCTGAAAGTAAGATTTGCTCAAGTTGACCCGCGCGGCCAGCTCTTCGACGGACGTCCGCTCGTGCGGCGCATTGTAGAACGCGCTCCTGAGGTCGACGAAGGCGCCGTAATAGCCGCTGACCTTGTCCGGAAGCGGCGCCGCCTGCGTCGCGTTGGCCAGCTTCATCATGAAGCCGCGAAGCTCCAGGTCCAGGATCCTGCCCGCCAGGCGGCCTCCGTTGCTCTGAATGCGCCGCAGCTCGATGACGCCCCTAGAGATCTGCAGGGCATCTATGGCCTTGACCGGCTCGTCCAACGGATAACCGAGCTCGGCCATCAGCGCTCCCATCTCGTCGCCGACGCAGTGGAACCAGTCGTTCGCGAACGGACGCTCCAGCTCCCGGTACAAATGAGGCGTGTCCGGTCCGAACACGATGTGGGTGCCCGGTTCGACGCTCATCGATCTGCCGCGGACGATGACCTCGGCGCGGCTTTTAAAAAAACGAAGGCATAATTGCCCGCGCCCCTCGGCCTATCGATCGTGATCCCGTCCGGATGAACATGATGATAGCCGCAACTCAGCAAATCCAGCAAGGCGTTTCCTCCCTCATAGCACGATCGGTTAGTTTTTTTGGATATTATAATGGATGGTTCGCTCCTTCTCAACCCTCTATAATAAGGCTGAAAACGCGTTCAAAGTATAGATCGATGCAACTTTGGAGGGAGTATTCGCATGCTTAAAGCTATCGTGCATACGGACTGGACGACAGGAACGATCAACAAAAATATTTACGGTCACTTTTCCGAGCACCTCGGACGATGCATCTACGAAGGATTATGGGTCGGAGAGGATTCGCCGATCCCGAATACGGACGGCATCCGCAACGACGTACTCGAAGCGCTTCGCGAACTCAAGGTTCCGGTACTGCGCTGGCCGGGCGGCTGCTTCGCCGACGAATATCACTGGAGAGACGGCATCGGTCCGCGCGAGACCCGTAAACGCATGATCAATACCCATTGGGGCGGCGTCGTTGAAAACAACCATTTCGGCACGCACGAATTTTTCCGGCTGTGCGAGCTGATCGGCGCGGAGCCTTATATTTGCGGCAACGTAGGCAGCGGCGCCGTCCAAGAAATGTCCGAATGGCTCGAATACATGACTTTCGACGGCGAGTCGCCGCTGGCCAATCTTCGCAGACAGAACGGACGCGACAAGCCTTGGAAGCTCAAGTACTTCGGCGTGGGCAACGAGAACTGGGGCTGCGGGGGGCATATGCTGCCCGAATACTACGCCGACCTGTACCGGCAGTATCAAACGTACTGCAGGCAGTACGGCGACAATAAGCTCTATAAGATCGCCGGCGGCGCCAATTCGGACGATTACCGCTGGACCGAAGTGCTGATGCAGAAGGCCGCCGGGCAAATGGACGGACTGAAGCTTGCACTACTATACGGTTCCTGGTACATGGCAGGAAAAAGGCTCGGCAACGGAATTCGAAGCGTCCGACTGGGAACTCACGATGCGCAAGGCGCTTCATATGGACGAGCTGCTCACGAGACACGGCACGGTCATGGATAAATACGATCCCGAACGGCGCGTCGGCCTGATCGTCGACGAATGGGGCACCTGGTTCGATGTCGAACCGGGGACGAATCCGGGATTTTTGTACCAGCAAAACACGATGCGGGACGCGCTCGTCGCCGCCGCGCATTTGCATATTTTCCACAAGCACGCGCATCGCGTCCAGATGGCGAACATCGCGCAGCTGGTCAACGTCCTTCAGGCCGTCGTGCTGACCGAAGGCGACCGTATGCTGCGTACGCCTACCTACCACGTGCTGAAAATGTATGCCGTTCATCAGGATGCCGAGGCGCTCGCCTTGCATGGGGAATTCGGCAGCTTCGGCTCGGGGGGACGGACAGCCGCTGCCCCATATCGGCGCGACGGCTTCCAAGAAGGACGGCGTCGTTCATGTCAGCCTCTTCAACATGCATCCCGCCGACGCTGCCGAGCTCCGGCTCGAGCTGCGCGGAACCGAAGGCGAATACGAAATGGAAGGTCTCGTCTTAAGCGGCGACGGCATGAGCGCGCATAATACATTCGAGGCGCCCGACCGGGTCGAAGCGAAGCCGTTGGAAGGAATCAAGCGCGACGGTCAAGCTTATGTAATCCCTATGGCGGCCGCTTCGGTCGCTACGATCAGCTTCAAGCCGCGTGACTAACGGCAAATAAGCTCCATGCGCATCAAAGCGCATGGAGCTTTTCATTTTTCCTTGCGTCGTTCAGTCCGGATACGCGCCCTACGCCGGCCATTTCGGATTGACTTGGGATTCCGGGTGCGGACAGCGTCCCTCCTTCAGGCTCGCCCGCAGCCGTACGAGACAACCGCAGTGCATGCACGTCGTACCGTAAGCCAGACCGTCGCAGCTCTCGCACGCTTCCAGCCTGGCTTTATAGCGATCGTCGTCGATCCGGTCGCCCGATTTGATTTTGGACAGCAGCCGCTCGATTTGCGCCTCCGTGACCTTTACGCTTGAAGTGCAGCCTTTGCAGGCTTCCGTCGCCTTAACGCTCATGCCGGCCCAACGCCCCTTCCCCAAACAGTGCGCATACTTCCGCCTCTTCATGGTAGTCCATTGGGCGAATGCATGCCATCCAACATCCTGCTCAAAAAAACTGACCGAAACCGCTTTGTATGTGAAAATGCAAAAAGCTCGCATGCGCCGAAGGGCGACATACGAGCTATTCAAATCGAAGTGGTGCGGTCGAGAGGACTCGAACCTCCACGGGGGGGTTAGCCCACTGGAACCTGAATCCAGCGCGTCTGCCAATTCCGCCACGACCGCATATGAAGCGTCCCAATCATGCTATGCTTCTCAAGACGAAAATTTTATTATATAGGTTATGCGCAAAATGTAAAGCTATTATTTTTTTCGTGTCTTTCTCGTTCCTTTGCGGTCAGGCGCTCGACTTTCCCTTTGACGTCGCGCTTCGAACGATCCCGATTAAGGCGAGACACGCAGGAAACGCAATATATCCCGTCATGATATACATATTGCCCCAGGTCGAGATAAAGGTCAGCAGCGCCTGCATGCTGGGGGCGACCCAAAATGCCGACACGATCAGCAGCAAACCGACAGGAAAAACGAACAGCTTTTCTGCTTTGACCCCGGTGCAATATGCCACCCCCACGGTCGCCGTATAATAAAAAAAGAGAAATTCGCACGAACGTGCCCAGCACCCAGCTCGCCATGACCATCGCTTCGACGTGTTCGATAAAATCCGCTACGCGAATGTAGCGGGACGCCATCAGGAAAGGGTAATAAAACTGCGAAGCATCGATGCCGAAGAGAAAAAGCACGGTCAGGTTGATCAGCACCATCGTCGCCGCCGCCGCTGCCACGCTCCAATAACCGGCTCGGTTACCCTTGACACTGTCTACAAAGGGCAGCAGAAAGGCGATCAAGACAAACTGGCAGAACCAGCCTTGAACGACAAAAACCCCCTTCACGACGGGCAACGGACCGTTCCCGAGGATGGGCAGCATTTCCGTCATATCCATTTCAGGAATTAACAAAACGACATTGATCAGCAGCAGCGCCAGCACGGCCGGCAAAAAAAATTTGCGCGCAGCGGGCGATCGTCTCCGCACCTGCCTTAACGACCATGGCGCAAACCAGCAGCATGGAAGCGGTAATGACGACAATCGGCGTCCGCTGAAAAAAATTGCCCGAGATAAACTCGGAATAATCGCGTATGGTGGCGCCGCCGATGTGCAGATGGAACAGCAAAAATAAAATGCCGACCGCTCTGCCCGCAACGCGGCCTAGAACGGCCTCGATCACGGCAAAAAAAATGCTTGCCCGGATATAGTCGATGGAACCGCCCCGCCGCCCAAACCGGGATGAACCCGCCGAGCGAGGCGAATATCGGCGTCAGCCACATATCGCTGCCGGCCATCAGCGTAGCGGCCGAAGGCATGACAAGAAACGCGGTGCCTATCGTGGACAAGTAAAGCAGAGCGCCCATTTGCGCGGCGGATATTTGGACTTTCCCCGCCATACGTCGTCGACTCCTTCTACTGCGATATATGCAACCGATCTTAAGGGGACAGCCACTTCCCCAGCGGCTCGAACAAAGGACGAACCCAGTCGGTAGGTCCGGGCACGCGCGGCGCGAGCAGATGGAGGCCGCACAAGATCACCCCTGCGGCCATCACGCCGCCGTATGCCCAACGGCGATGCTTACTTCCTTTTTAGATGCGTTCGATCCGCCCAGGTCATCGCTGCGGCCAACAGCAGAACACCCGCGACATAAACCAGCTTCATCGGCATGGTATGCCCCCCCCCCCTTCTTTCAATAGGGCACAGACGCGTTCGACATGCCCGGACGTTTGACGTGCATATGAACGTTTATCTCGATCCGGATCTCCTTGAAGACGCTGTCCCAGTTTGTCCGCGCCGCTTTCCAGTGCTTCGGATAATGCTTGCGGAAAAGGTCGGCGAGACCGAAGATGTCCGCATTGAACTGCCGTTGGCCGGCCTCCACCGTTTCTTCGATGCGAGACCTTATGCTTTGCGAAGCGGCCCGTTCGATTTTTTGCACCCAGGCTTCGTCGGTGACGATGCCTCCGGTCGTATTTTGCAGCAGCACGGCCTCGTTGTCGACCTTTACGCGCACGCTCCACCGATCCCCTTTAATGGACGGGACAAGCACGGCTCTTGATCGGAGCATACGCAAAGCGACGCTGCCCGGCATCCCTTCGGGCTTGAAGGTGAGCGTAGCCTCCTTCGTTTCATTGTGCAGCCAGAGCAGCCCACGCGTGAGCCGCATATTCAGACGTCCGACGGCTTTGCCGTTTTTAAGAACGGTACTGCCGGTAATGTACGAGACGGTGTTGTCCGGATTCTCGCCCGGCTGACTCGGGAGCTTTTGAATATAGGGCAATACCGCCGATTTGCCCGCGCTTCGCATCATCCGCAGCAGTTCGAACATAGAGACGTCCGGTCCGATCTGCAAGATCGTCATCTCCCGCAGCGTCTCCGCCACGTCTCTCTCAAGACGCGGATTCAGCCGCAAGGCGTCGATCGCCATACCTTCGCTCACGAACAGATTGGCGCGCTCCCGAGTCTGCCTGGATCGAAGCAAATAATCCATATCCTCCTCGATGCCGTGCGCCGCCCGTTTTTCCCCGAAGATGAACACTTCATCATGCTCCCAAGTGAGCCTTCTCGACATCGTCGTCTGCAAGCGCGATACCGCGTCCGCGACCGAGATGCCCATCGCTTCCTTCACGATCGTTTGCGAGCCGCCGCCGCCGGCGGCTTGATCGCCACCGACGCTCGGGGTGCCGCCTGCTTTTTTTCGGCACGAAAATCTGCACGGACAGTTTGACTTGCCCCTCCTCGACCTCGTCGATCCCTGTCGCCATGACAAGCGCCAGATCGTTGATCTCCAGCCGATCCCAACAGCCCGCGCTCAGCGGCAGGAGCATGCTCGCCGCGATTATGCGGCACGCCTTGGCCCACTTCATGGACTCAACCGCCTTCTCTTTGAGGCGCCGGCCTGTTGCGCTTGGCTTGTCGGTCGGCATTCGCCTTTTGCGCGCTTGCCGGCCGTTCGCCTAGCGCCCATGCAGGCGCGCGAATGAGCGTATCTTTCCAGGAATGCCTGGCCCCTCTTCGGAAAAAGACGAGATACGGCTCTCCGAACGAACGCAGCGACGCTAAATGAATGACGAGCGCAATGACGCCCAGCATCAGGCCGAGCAGTCCCAGAAATCCGGCAAGCAGCATCACGGGAAAGCGGAGGAGCCGAACCGAGATGCCGACCGAATAATGCGGAATCATGAATGAAGCGATCCCGGTCAGCGCCACCACCATGACCATAGGCGGCGACACGAGTCCGGCGGCCGTCGCGGCTTGGCCGATGACCAGCGCGCCGACGATGCTGACGGCCGAGCCGACCTGCTTGGGCAGTCGTACGCCCGCCTCGCGCAGCGCTTCGAAGGAGATCTCCATGAGCAGCGCTTCGACCAAGGCGGGAAAAGGAATGTCTTCGCGCGATTTCGCGATGCTGAGCAGCAGCGTCGTCGGTACCATCTCCTGGTGGTACGTCAGAATCGCGACATACAGCGAAGGAAACAGCAGCGCCAGCAAAAAAAACGAGTAACGCAGCCATCGGATCACCGTTCCCATCATGAAGCGCTGGTAATAGTCCTCCGGCGATTGCAGCAGCGCGAACAGCGACGTCGGCGCGATCAGCGCGAACGGCGTGCCCTCCGTCATCAGCATCACTTTGCCCTCCATCAGAGAGGCTGCGCAAACGTCCGGACGCTCGGTCGAGAGCAACTGGGGAAAGGGGAAAACGTCGAGTCCTGAATCATCTCCTCGATATTCGCGCTCTCGAGGACGCCGTCGGTATCGACGCGGGACAGCCTGCTTAGCACCTCTTGGACGAGCGAATCCTTGGCCACCAATTCGATATAGCAGACGACGACTCGCGTACGGGTCAACGTGCCTATCGTCATCGTCTTCATCTTGAAGCTGGGCGTCCTCAGCCTTCTTCGCATAAGCGACATGTTGACGTCGAGCGACTCTCCGAAGCCCTCTCTCGGCCCCCTTACGACCGACTCGGCCATCGGTTCATCGATGCCGCGTTTCTCCCAATCGGCCATGTTCAGGATAAGTCCGCCCGGCTGTCCGTCCAACAGCAGACAAGGCATGCCGACAAAAAAGCCCTTCGATCAGCTCTCGTATCGTCGCCGCCTCATGCAGGTCCGCGATCGGCAGCGTGCGGGCCATAGCGGACAGGCTGCCGTCGGCATTGGAAGACATGCGAATGAGCGGCTCCATCGCCATCTTTTCCAACTGCGCCTTGTCGCTCAGCCCGCATAGATAAATCAGGAGCGCCGCTCTGCCGTCGCCCATCTTAAAAGGATGAAAGACGGCATCGGCGCAATCGTGCAGCACTTCGCCGAGCGCCGCTCTGTTCGCTTCCAGATTGGACAAGATCGGGCGATCCATCTCGAATGGGGCGGGAATCGACGAGGAAGAATAATCGGCCATTGGCGCGCCTCCCGTCTTTCTTCGATATAGCGTTTCCCCATCGGCTGCCAATTAATACCGAGCGCTTCGGAGTGCAACGATTGGATATGCAAAAATGCTCCCGAATCGTCACATGAACGGTTCAGGAGCTTGTCGTCTTCCTAATAGGACTCCAATTATTCCATGATGGGATAGCAGTTATTCAAATGAGGCGGGCAAAACGGTAACCCTCCATACCCCTTCACGTTGAAGTAAACAAAAATAAAAACCCCTCCGAAGAAGAGTTTGATTGAAGGTATGGTGCGGTCGAGAGGACTCGAACCTCCACGGGGGGGGTTAGCCCACTGGAACCTGAATCCAGCGCGTCTGCCAATTCCGCCACGACCGCATATGAAGCGTCTCAATCAAGATTTCTTTCTTAAGACGATAAAATAGATTGTATAGGATTTCCGAACGAATGTAAAGCTTTAGTTCCGAACAGAATATTCGTTTACAGTGTGAATGGAACGACCAACACATGGCGGCTTCCTTTGAGTTGGAGAAATCAAAGTACGTTAAATCTTTATGAACTGACTGCGGATGGAAGAAAATTCGTGAATACAGTAAACGTTTCTAACGGAAACGTGACTCTTACTACCGATGCTTTACGTGCCTATGTTATAACTACGGATACATTGACCACCGTAAGCAATAACAATATGGCTTTGACTGCAACGATTACGGCTTCCTCCAATTCGGATGCAAATTATAACTCGACTACACACATGTTTAACGGAATGGAGTACAGATATATTACAAATGTTTCGGCTCCGAATAACGATTGGACTACCGTGCTTAAGAATCTGACTTCCGGTGTTATGATTGACAGTCAGGCACAATCAGGTATGAGATGCCAATTACCGCAGGCTATACTGCCGATGGCGTGGCAAACACGTTCTGGTCACCTAATTATGATAGTGCAAGAGGCTCTATTGACATGGCAGATTCTCAAGCATGGATAGCTTACGATTTTGGAAAAGTGAAGACGGTAAGCAATATAACGATTAATGAAGTGGGAGCGGTAGGCAATAAAGTTACGTCATTCAAATTACAGTACGACAATAATGGGACTTGGACGGATATGTTCACGGGAACATCCATTCCAGGCACCGCAATCAATGTCACTCCAATTCAGACTCAGAAAGTAAGATTCTTTATCACAGGTGCACAAACGAACAACCCTCAAATTGCGGAAGTAGTAATTCGATAGATGAAATACAAATGTTTTCGATCGCACAAAAAGCTGCTGGGCCATTTCTCTGAACTGTGACCCAGTTTGTGGACAGATATTAAAAAGCAGCCTGGCTAAGCTGTAAGCAAATGACTCCTGTATTCGTCAGGGGTCATTTGCTTTAATGTCCATTGATAACGTTCTGAATTGTAGTAAGCCATGTAGTCGGCAACCCGAGCCCTCACCTCATCATTGGTTTGGCAGTCCAGAAAATAAACGTCGTCTTTAAGGTGGCCGAAGAACGATTCCATAGAAGCATTGTCCCAACAGTTCCCTTTTCTCGATATCGACTGTTTAAACCCGGCTTTTTGAAGCGATCTAACGTTCGTTCCACGAGGGAGAGCTCGAGCGTCGTGCTCACTTACGCTGCTAAGATCTGACGGGTTGCACCATCCTTCACACAGGACAGATTGGCTTGGCGTATGCTCCTCCGCTTTCAGCCATCTGTAATAGCCGCTGGTACTGACCGCCGCTTGTTGGCACAAGTAGCAAGTCATCCGTTTAAGACTGTGCTGCCGAAAGCGCGCCGGTTGGCCGTCTTTGACTTGATTAAAACATAAATGACCCGTAAGAGGGTCACATTTTTCAAAGTGTCCTTCTTACGGGTCACAGTTCATCGACCAATATAACCGAAATCGCGAACAATATAAAGTACGCCTCCGCTCAGTCGCCGATCATCCCGGAATTCGATCGATCCTGGCGGAGGTAGTACTTGGAGCAAGGCTGATAAATTCGGGCCGGCATGCGCACGAAACGGAGAGAATCGCTCCTCTCCGTTTTGCGGTCATGTTAAAGCTTCTGTAAAAGCTGATAGACGGCTTGAGCGACTTCCGCCCGAGTAGCGGTCGATGCCGCGTTAAACCGGTTGCCGCCGGTCCCGATCATGAGCCCGAGTTGGGCAGCGGAACGAACGTCTTCGACCGCCCAGCTCGCTATTTTCTCTTCATCCGCAAAAGAAATATCCGCCGTCTCCACCCCTTCCGTGCTGCCTTTCTTATACTGATACGCATGGACGAGCATGGACGCCAATTGCTCCCGCGTCACATAGGCATCCGGTTGAAAGTCGGTCTCCGTCACTCCCTTCACCAGATGAGCCTCGAAGGCCGCCGCCACCGCATCGGCGTACCAGGCGGATGCGTCAATATCCCGGAAAGCCGGCTTTTGACTTGCCTTTAAGCCGAGCAACCTGGCGAGCAAAGCCGCGGCTTCCGCACGAGTCGTTTTGCCTTGCGGTTGGAAGGCCTGATCCGTTACACCCTTGACGATCTGCCGGGCAGCCAGAACTGCAAGCGCACGATGCGCCCAATGCCCGGAAGGTACATCGTCAAACGCTTTCTTGTACTCCAGAACCGCATACGCGCTGAAATGATTCAGTTGCACCGTTATCGCATCTCGATTAGAAAGGAGTCGGCCGCCGACGTACTCCCATCGCTTGTTTATTTCGTCGAATCGATAGACGCCTGCCAGCTCCTTGTCTACTGCCGAACCATCGAACGGGAATTCCACCTCAACCGGCTGCGGGAAACTTGATAATTCCCGTTCTTTTCCACTCCCTTCCACAACAGCAAGCTTCAGACGATAGATGCCGCCTCCGGCATTCAGTACGGCGTTCGGCCCCGTTACAAGCTGCCCCGTGCTCTCCGATAACGGATCCGTCTCCTTCTCGATGGAGAACGCGAGATGGCCGTTTGGCGTCGCACCGTTTCCTGCAAGATCTGCAAGGGCAGACAGCGTATCCGGATGAATGGCGACCGTTACTCCTTCCGCGCGAACGATCAGCTCGCTGCCGCCCAAAAGCGCCGCGGTACGGATCGGAAGCAGAAGGCCTCTTTTCCCTTTCGGCAATGGGAGCGAAACTTTCCCGTCTGCCGCATTCGACAATTCACTTTCCGATACCGGATACAGATCGCCGGAATCTGATTGAACAGGAACGTTCCCACCAGGTGACGACGGGAATACAGCCGATTTCGTGGTTACCGTAATGCCCGGACCGTCCTGGCTCCACTGACCGGCCCTATCCAGTGCCTCCACTTTAAAGGCATAGCCGGTTCCGGGATTCAGGCCGCTCACCGCGTAAGTCGTCAAGTCCCCGCTTAAGCTGGCCAGCAGCTCGTTCCCTTTATAAACCCGATAACCGGTCGTGTATTCTTGGTTCGCAGGGGTCCAATCCAAGCGAAGGCTCGTCTCCCCCCACATTCGTGGCCGATATCCGGCTATCCGGAGACCACATCAGAGATCCCGCGAGCGCATTTCCCTTTTCGTAGATTTTGAATTCCCGGATCTTCGGATCCGCATCGGAAGCCGCGATCAACAGCCTGATTTTGGTCGCCGAAAACTTCTTCATATCGATTTCGCGGAGGCTTCCGATCGTTGTCCCTTCATGAACGGTGCTCCAGCTTTTGCCGTCCCATTTTTGAAGCTGGAAGCTTGAGACGTTGTTCCCTTCCTCGGACAGCACCACCCGGTCGATCTTGACGATGTCTTTGAATTCCGCTTGAAGCCAGGCGCCGTTCGATTCGCGGCTTGCCGACCAGTAGGACCCCATCGCTCCATCCATGGCCCGCGATGCCTGTACGTCGTACCGATAAGTAAAGTTGCCGGCGGCTTCTCCGACCAAATAAGAGGAATAACTGAAATCGTTGTTATCGTTGGAAGAGGCCGAGGCCTTCGCGGCCAGCGCCAGGTTGCGGTCCGCATACAGCTGGAATTCCGCAATCGAAGGCGCCTGTGAAGACGACAGAATATGAAGCCTCACCTTACTGCTCCGAAATTCGGGAAACGCGTTGGTCGCTTGATTCCCGACGGCCGACCCGGAGTATGCCGCCTGCCATTCAGTTCCGTTCCAGTATTCGATAGCGTACGATCCGATATGGTTGCCAACTTCGGAAAGAACGGCCCGATTCGCGGTTGTTTCTCTTCCAAAATCGATTTCGAACCAAGACTCCTGCCCTGTCGGCGTCCATTTCGTATTTAAGTTGCCGTCCACGGCATTCGCGGCGATGTCCGTACCGGAGGATGAGGATGCGCTCACGACTTGACCCAACGCTCGATTGACAGCCCCCGCCATGTAATCACTGCTGCCACCCGGCAACATGACGTATGGTGTCGCTTTGCCGAACGTATACGTCACCGTCCCGTTCACGACGGCAATCCGATCGACGAAGGCTCTCCCGGAGTCCGTCAACTCGTACAGATCGACATCGGCAACATCGCTCCAATTGACGGGCAGCGTCCAAGTGGCTGCACGGCCGTCCCTGCTGTACGCATAGATTTTCTTGTCCCCATCCGGCGAAGGGAGAAATCGGTCGTAGCCTTTGGCCATAACCACGTTGCCTTGCGTCAACGTAAACTGTCTGGTCGTCTTGTCGAAACGGGCGATCAGGTCGTTCCCCCCAACGAACCTGATACTTGTCGGCATCGTTCACGTACTCCTGAACGGTATATTTACCCATAGTAGCGTTCACAAGATTGATCAAATAATGATCCTTGACCAGCGCATCCGCCAGCATATTGTCCACGCCGTTCAAATTCCCCATGCGGTCCCGACCAGAAATGACATTCCCGAACAGCTTGTCATATTCTTCCCCTGCATAGCCCGCAGGACTTTCCCAAGGGAAATAGTTATATTGCATGAAGGTGGCGCCGGCGTTAATAAAACGATCGATCACGCTGGATGTCGCGTACCTTTTAAACAGAAATCCGCCATTCCGCCGTTTCTCCGGCGAGTAAAACTCGGTTGCCGTAAAAGTGCCGTGAGAGCGCCATTGGTCCACCTCCTGCTTCATGGCATACCACTCTTCGTCGATTCCGTAACCGACATCCTCGCTTGTATGCGGAAGCATAACGTCCTGGTACACAATTCGAGGGGCCCAGTATTTTTCCACAAAATCGTCGATCCGGGGCAATGCCGTCCCCTTCAGCAAATCTTTGAAATGACTGATGTACCACACGTTATATCCGAAAGCATTGTGCGACACTTTGGGTGTTCCGGCGACATCCTTGGCCAAAATATCGGGAATGGTCCCATAAGATTTGCTTAGCTCCGACATATCGTCAGCATTAACATGGAAGGAGAGGTCACCGTTATATTTCATGATTTCGTTGCGTGCCAAGTCCAAATCCGAACGTTCTCCCAGCCCGGGATTCAATTGCTGATCCGCCCAATCCGGATAATTCCAGTCGTGCCCCCTGTATTGCCAGCCAACCGCTTCATAGCTCTGCCGCGACAATCCATCCGTTTGATAAAACAATTTCCTCTGTTGCGCGGCAAGAACGGAATACTGCGTCATCAGCATCGTCGATTCGGGAATCGGGGTGTTCGATTGGGGGGAAAGCCATATGCGTCTGGCTCCAGTTCCCGCCATTGCGGAAAAAATCCTTCAATTCGGCTGGCATGGGCGGCAGCTGGTCTCTAACCCAAATCGCGCCATCCTGCCAATCGATGGTACCGTTCGCATTCGTGTCTCCGCCAATGTAGGTTTTGCTCTCGAACCAAACGCCCGGCTTTAACGTCTTGAACCGGTAAGGATAGGCATTGTCATAAATCGCCGCGTACTTTTGTCCCGCTTCCTTGGCCACGACCATTTTGAAAGGAGTAACCGGCAAATTGTTATACACGGCTCCCACGGCCCCAGACGTATATACGAAAGCCCACGGTGTCAGTTGATTGCTTGTTCCCAGCGTGGACAACCCGCCAATTCTGTCCGTAAGCGCATCGGCATACCATGCGGCGCCGTTTCCGGCCTGCCTCTCTTTTACCTTCAAAATCGGAGACGTAATTCTAACAGTCTGCACATTCGGTTCTCCCGGGCCTGAAATGTCCGTTATCGTTCGAACGAGTGCTTGACCCTCCAACGCAAAGCGATAGCCGATCTGCACGTTGAAGTCGGGAACACTGACGGTATAATTCATAAAATCGCTGCCATAGGTCACGTCCGTAACGCTAGCCATGTAGTCCATGCCGTTAATGTTGATGGCAGGACTGTCTTCCATACCCGCACCATACAGAACGGCGTCGGATTCGTTCAGCTTGTACTGCAGCGGTTGCGGAAACTTTTTTGTCCAGGAGGACCGACAGGGACCCGTTGCTGATTTCATAGGAACTAGAAGGATCCGACCCCAGAATTTCCTCGAATGTGGCTTGCTCGAAGTTGGCATTGCCATCAGACCAGACGACAACCCCCTCTTTGCCGGGCCCCGTCGTGATCAAGCTTTCCAACGTTCCCGAATAGACTTGACTATCATTTATCCATACCGTGATTCTATTGCCTGTATATCGGATTTTCACGTTATACCACGTATCCGGATCGAGCGCGAGCGTTGTAAAAAACACGTCCGGTTGTGCGTATGCCGCCTCCCTGATTCTCCAATGTCCGATCCCGTTAAGGGAATATTCATACCCGATCCAAATGTAGCTGCTCTCCGAAGTATATCGGATCAACCCGCCAGCCGTCCCGGTTCCGGGCTGCATGCGGAACGAGTAAACGCCGTCTTTGCCGCTTGGCAGTTGATTATCGGTAACGTGTACCTCCTGATCGTTCGCCTTTACATTCAACCGGCCGTTCTTTTCCGTCAAGGTGCCGGTACCCGATGCGCTCACCCATCGATCTGCCGGGGGAGGAATATCTTCCTGAACCATTTGACTGAAGGCGGCGCTTCCGCTTCCCCAGACGACAAATCCGATTTTTCCGGCACCCAGTGTAGTCAAGCCTTGCAACGTATCGGAATACACTTCTTTGCCGTCCAGCCATACTGTAAGCTCCTTGCCGATATACTGCACTTTGACTTGGTAGGTCGTATTGGCATCCAATGCGCTTGTCGTAAAGAACACATCCGGTTGGGTATAGGAGGCCTCGCGAATTCTCCAATGTCCGACGCCGGCAAGGGAGTATTCATACCCGACCCAAATGAAGTTGTTTTCAGAAGTGTATCTGAACATGGCGCCGGCCCTGCCTTCTCCCGGCTTCATTCGGAAGGAAAAGATGCCATCGGCTAAGTTTAACGAATTATTATCATAGACGTGCAAGTCTTGATTCGCCGCAGTAACATTCAAATTCCCGCCGGAAACCGTCACGGTCCCGCTGTTTGACCCATTGATCCAGCCTCCCATGTCGTTATCGACGAGCACGGGACTGTAAGATTGCGCCGACGCAGGCGGAGCGGCAGCCCCGATGAACAGGGCCATAACTAGGAATTGCACAATAAATAAGGAAAACCGTTTGTGGAATAAGCGATTCATGAACCATCAACCTCCTTATGGATCATATCAAGAATGCGTTATAGCCTCTATCAGCCGAAAATCAATATTTCTCGGCGGAGGGCAATTCCGGGTGACTTCTTCCATGAGTTCTGGCGTCAACTCGATGTTCCTTGCCTGAGCCATTTTTCGGGCGTTGTACTGGTACCAGAGATCTACGATGAGCGTCTCCCCTTCGCGGATGACGGCAAATTCCGCGGCAAACAGGTGATCCAGGAACGCTTCCTTGTCCAAGGCCAGAGCTGCGGCTCCAACGATAATTCGGATTCTATCGCTAGCGGCAAAGTCTGCAGGCAAGGCCTCATAGACGACCCAAGCTTTCTCGTATTTCTTGCATTGAGTTAACAATTGAAGGTATTCTTCGGCGAACGCTTTGTCCGGAAACCCGTTATCAATCGAATAAGCGCTTTCATAATAGGACATCGCCCTCTCCGGTTGGTCCCTTTGTATCATGAGCTGGGCCAAATTTCGGTAAACCCAAGCGGACGGCTTCGCTTGTAACGAGCTTTCCCACGCTTCCATAGCCTCCGCTTCCAACCCTCTCTCATATAACATCACGCCGTAATGCATCCAGACGGTCCAAGTCTGATTTTCCTCTTGCTTCAAACTTTCCCGTACCTTGTCCAGCCATTCGTCTTGAACCATCCATGAGGCCGGAATATCGCGGACGTCACCGTCCGGAAGGGCCCCTTGCTGCAGAAGCGCGAGCCATGGATATTGCGGAACTCCAAGGGTCCGATCGGCAAAGGCAAATCCCGCGGGAACCGGTCGGTCCTTTTCTTGTTCTCTGCGCAATCGTTCCAATGCTCCCCAACCCGAACCGTCGTGCAGCGAGACCTCAGGATCCTTGGAAGCATGCGTTTGCAGCTTGCGGTAGACCCGATCGACTTCTTCCTCTCTCAAGTTGGTGTCCAAGCGTTCCTGCACATAGTCCCTGGCATTGTCCCAGCTTTCCGCATAGGCCCGTTCGGGATCGGCATCGGTTACCCCCAGAATCTGAACGAAGTCCCATTCCGTATGGGGAGGCATATCCAAACCATGGACCTGCGTCGGCGCAAGCCCCCCCTTGTATCTCAAGATACCGGCCCTCTCCCGGCCTGGCCAGGAAATCGCACCAGCGTCTGCCTCCGGAATGACTGCCCCAGCAGAACATTTTCCGATACCTCAACAGAAAGCTGGAACGTTCGTAGAACAAGGTGCCGTCCTCATAGAGAACCGCTTCCCACGGCGACTGGCAGGATTCGGGCGTTTGGAAGAAATATTCGTTCGAAAAGGGGAAGTTCATCGGATACGAGGCATCGGCATTCGGAACGGAAGGCAGACGGGGCAAGCGGCCCGCTCCGAATCCTTTATACCCGTGATCGAAAAAAATCACTTCCGAAGTGGAGGAAAACACTCTGCATCGCGGCGTTTCCTTCACGGCGATATTGCTCCAGTAATACATCGGAACGGGAGCCGAACTGTCATTTACCATCCGCACATAAACAAGCAGCTTGTCCGAGCCTTCCGGCAAGTGAAAATCAAGGTGCCAGAAAATGTTTTTGCACCGTTCATACTCATAGATTCTCAGAAACGCATGTCCCTCATCGTCAACCAGCCTAGCGGTATGAACCGGAGAGCAGGTCGAGAATGCATGTCCGATTTGCCCGACATTCCATTCGATCCCTCCGGAAAACCAAGCATTCAGAATACCCAGATTGGCGGGCTGCAGCACCGGATTTCGATACAACATCTCGCTGCCCGTTTGTTTGTCCAGAAGCGAATATAGCCTGCCTCCGTAATCCGGCAGAAAAACCGCCTTCAACCGGTCGTTTTCCAACACGGCCGTTTTTACGGTAATTGTCCTTCGCTCTCTGCGATATCTATCCTGAATTCGGTACGGCAAATACCGCTCTCCCGTCTCGTAACCGAGCTTATTCTTCTGCTCCTGCGAGAAGCTGCCGTTTTCCCGGACAATCCGATGATGTTCCCTGTTCCGAAAATGGGGAAGCGGATTTTCCCCCTCGATTAGAGCGCCCTCCAATGTTAACGTTGAACTGTACACCTTCATTACAATCACACCAATCTAAAATAGTTTATCCTTTCACCGATCCCACCGTGATGCCCGCAACCATTTTGTTGGATAAGAACAGGAACAGCAGAAAAGTAGGAAAAAAGACAACCATGCATGCCGCAAAAATACCTGCGTAGTCGCCCGTATTCGCAAGACCGTAAACGATGGATTGCAGGGCAAGGGCGACGGTGCGGGTGCTTGGATTGTTCGCGAAAATCAAAGCATAGAAGTATTCGTTCCATACTCCGAGAAAATTGAAAATGGACATGGTAAGGAGACCCGGCTTCGCCACAGGCAGAACAATCCGGATGAACGCTTTGATCGGACCGCAGCCGTCTATCGCGGCGGATTCCTCGAATTCCTTCGGAATCGAGGAGAAAAAGCCGGACAGCAAAAACACGCCGAATGGTGCGCTTGTGAAAATATAAATTAAAAGCAAAGTGAATAGAGACCCCGTTAGCTTCAGCTCAACGAACAGCGAAAACAAAGGAATGGCAATCAGGATGCCGGGTATGGCCAGCGCCGATAAAAACATCGCCTGAACAAGCTTGCGCCCCCGAAACCTCACTCTTCCCATGATATAAGCGGCGGGAGCCGCAACCACGATAATCCCGATACAAGCCGCAACGGTGTAGATGGCGCTGTTGAGAAAATAACGTCCTATCCCCTGGTCTTTAAACAAATGAATATAATTAGAGAAATGAAAGCCGCTCCGAAGCAACGAATTCGTGAAAATTTCCCTCGTTGTGCTTAGAGAGGCCAGGACCGCCCACCCAAACAGGACAACGGTAAAGAGCAGCCAGGCAAAAAGCATCAGATAACCCGGCAGCAGCCGCCGTTCCTTCTTCCAATTGTTGATTCCCACTTCGCGGATCACCTCTTTAATATTCCAGCCGCTCGCCTTTGAACATCCGATTCAGGAGAGCCGAAACGATCAGAATGGTTAATGTGATCATAATGCCTACGCTGGCACCGGACCCGACATTAAACTCGTCTTGCGCATAAACGTTGTTTCCGACGCCGAATACTTTTTGATACATATAATAAGCCGGCGTTACAGTGTGCGGATCATCTTGGCCGAAAGTGGCAGACCAGGCGAAGAAATTGCTGGCCGTAATCGTCCACAAAACGACTGTGGTTCGGAAAACCTCGCGAATCAACGGCAAAGTGATTTTATAGAATCGCTGAAAGCCGTTCGCTCCTTCCAGCAAAGCCGCCTCGTAATAATCGACCGGTATTCGGTCCATTCCCGCGCTGAGAATGAGCATAAAATAGCCGATGGATCCGAAGCAGTAAGCGACGATCATCGAGTAGAATAAATGCTCGTTGTCCGTCCACTGTATGTCGGCCAGCGTCGTCATGCCGAGACGATGAAATAGAGTGGTGAGCAGGCCGTAACTCGGGTTGTAAATATAGTGCAGCCAAACGACAGAAAGCACGACGACCGAAATCGTATTGGGCAAAAAAATCAGCGACCTCCAGAAGCTCTTCCAACGAACGCCCGATTGGAGAATGACGGCGTACAGAAAAGCAAATCCGAAAATCAAAGCTCCGCCGATGAGCCAAATCCCAAGCACATTCCGCACCGACGACAGGAAGTAGGGGCTTCGGACAAGATCGGCATAATTGGCCAATCCGGCAAACTTCCATTCCGTGATCCGACTCGATAGCGCCGGTATCGTATAGAAGCTCATCAGTATAGTCCGCAAGGTCGGATAAAGAAAGATACCCAGATAGATGATAACGGCAGGCAGCAGAAAAAGCGCGATAACCCTTTTTTGAATTTTCATGAAAACCTCCAGAATATCCCCCTGCGATCCTATTGGAAGAAGAAGCCGGGTGCAGCGTTCGGAAGAACTGCCGCACTCAGCGCCTCTCCATCCATCGCTACGGATTACTTGCCTCCGTAGAACTTTTTGGCCTCCGACTCCATCTTGGCAACGTATTGTTCCGCATTGATCTTTCCTGTGACCAACTCCATGAATACCGGGATGACGCTTCCGGAGGAGAAATCGGCGCCGCTGTTGATCGAGAAGCCCCACGGCATGTTCACTGTGGCCTTATCGAATGCGACAGCCGCTTCGGCCAAGGAACTCGGCCATGGCGTGTCGACGGTAGCCGGAATCGCCAAGGCCTGAACCGCCATACCCTCCTGGGCTTTCTTGCCGACCAAATATTTCATCAATTCGAAAGCCGCGGGAATGTTTTTGCTGTTTTTGTTCAACAGAATCCCCTGCGCGCCGAAGCTGAGCCCTTGCTGTCCGCCCTTGTCATTGCCGTTCGGAATAATCGGGAACTGGAAGGAGCCCCATTGAAAATCCGGCCCGGCCGTTGCGGATACTTCATTGGGCAGCCAGGTACCGTTAAAGTACATCGCGGATTTCCCCAGCGCTACGTCCTGCTGACCGGCAGGATATTTATTGCCACCGATGGTTTTGGAGAAGTACCCCTTTTCATGAAGCGCTTGCATGTCTTTGGCAAATTGAAGAACCATGGGATCCTTCCACATCGCGCCGGTTTTATCCGTGACGAGCGCTTTCACCCAGTCGCTCCCCATGGCGCTGCTCAAATAGCCGCCGATGAATTGATCCCGATAAGCATCGTCGAATGTAATCGGCTCAACGCCGGCTTTCTTGAGCGCTTCGCATGCTGCCAGAAATTCCTCCCAGCTTTTCGGTACGGACGTAATGCCGGCTTTCTGAAACAGCGCTTTGTTGTAGAAAAACAGTACGGCGTAAGGCTGTTGCGGCAAGGCATAATAGCCCTCCTCCAGGCCTGCCGTCTTGGAAAGCGATTTCACATTATTCATCAAGGCCGGCAGCAGGGAATCTTTAACGGACTTTCCGTCCGAACCGATGGCCGGCTGTTCAAGCAAGTCGTCCAGCTTGAGCACGTGGTCCTTCAGATTGGCGAGCGCGCCTGCGGGATCGTACTCGAAAACATCCACCGTCTCTCCGCTCTCCAGAGCCGGCTTGATCAGCTTGAACAGTTCCCGGCCGTTGAACTTGACTTCCACGTCGACGCCGGGATTCGCGGCTTTAAATTCGGAGATCGCTTCCGTAATCACTTTGGATTGGGGTTCCGTATTGCTCCACATGGACCAGAAAACGACTTTCCCCCCCAGCTTGGAAGCCTCCGGAGAAGCTTGGGCCGACGGTGTTTCGGAGGCGTTCTCGGACGCGTTTCCGGATGCCTGCTCCGGAGAGCTCGCCTCGTTTTTGTTGCCGCCGCATCCGGAAAGAACGACAAATGCCGCCAAACACAGAATCAGCAGAACCGTAATTGCTTTTGTTTTCCGCATCTTGAATCTAATCCCCCCTCGATTGGTTGCCAACAGCCCCTTTTTTTAAGCTTCGGGGACGTTCCTCTTCCCCGGCTTCTGTTGACATTGAGTTCATTTTAGGGAAAATGTCCGCGGAAAAGTATGTGCCCGAGTTAGGCAAAAATGGAACGGAATTAGCTTTTGGAGCTTCACCCCCAGTGCAGAAAAAGTTTTTATGTATAATAGAACTTGTCAAACCGTTATCTCGTCGTCTCGGGGGGTTGCAATGAAATTTCTCAAAAAAAATGCGGATCAAGACGCAAATTTTGATCGCCGTGTGTTGCTTCTTCCTGATCATGTTGTCGATTATCACGTCCATGTATATCCAAACTTCCCGGATCGTTGTCGACGATAGCAAACTGTATGCGGAAGAAACGGTCCGCAAGTTTCAGAACGGAATCTCCCGAGGCTATGATGAGATCGGTCAAATCATGTTGAACTTGGGGTTCGATCCCGCGATCCAGAAGTATATGGTGTTGAACGATCCGACGGTCGCCTACGAGATGTCCAAAGAGGTGGATCGGAAAATGATTTCCCTTAAAGCCGGCAGGACAGGAATCGAAGACATCGTCATTCTCGGCTCAAGCGGCTCCAAATACAGTCTAAACGGGGGCATTGACTACGTTCAAAACTTGAGAGAAGACATTATTCAAAGCAATGGGATGTATGTCAGCGGGTTGAAAAAATATTACTATAATCAGATAAAAATTGACTGCCTTGTTTTCGCGCAAAAAATCTATTCGAACAATCTGACGGACGGAACGAACGGCACCCAGATCGGCGAAATCGCCGTAATCGTGAACGTAAATGCCATGTTCTTCGACAAGGAAGCGTCCAAGACCCCGGCCGGAGTCGTATTCTATCTGGTCGATCGGTTCGGAGCCGTCTTTCCGGACAACCGTTCCTCGGATGTGAGGACGCTTCTGCAAAAGTCGGATAACCGTACCGAGGGCCAAATGCCGTTCAAAGAAACGATCGGAAAAACGAAAGGAACGGTTCAGGTTCACCCTTCGGATCAAATTCAAGCCCGAATGGTCAGTTTTGTCCCCGACGGCCCGCTTTTGTCAGCGCTTTCTTCCGTTCGCACCAGAACGATCCTGATCTTGATCATGGCGCTGCTCTTCCTGGCATTGCCCTTCTCGGTGATCGTCAACAATATTCTTCACCCGATCCAACTACTGGTGAAATTTATCAATACGATCAAAGCGGGCAATTTGAAGGATTTAAAAACAAAGCTTCGATTAGAGGGAAACGTTGAAATGACGGTTGTCGCCGACAGATTCAACTCGATGCTGAGCGAAATCGACAGTCTGACCTCCAAGCTGGTGGAAACGACAACCCATCTGCTGGAAGCGGAAATCGAAAAGGAGAAAGCGGCGTCCGCCTATTTGAGAAGCCAGATCAACCCTCATTTCTTGTATAACACGCTGGAATCCATCAAGGGAATCGCCTTGGACAAAGGCGTTCCACAAGTTGCCGATATTGCCAAGGCGCTTGGCAAGCTGTTTCATTACAGCATTAAAGGACCAGGCGTAGTCACGCTGGAGCAGGAGTTGAAAGCTGTAAAATCCTATTTGTTTCTGCAGTTGATCCGATTCGATGGGCGATTCGAAGTCGCCTACGAATTTACCGAAGAGGCTTTAAAGACAACCGTTATGAAAATGATCCTTCAACCGCTCGTCGAGAACTCCATCTTTCACGGACTGGAGCCCAAGACGTCTAAAGGAAATCTGGTCTTGTCCGGGGGAAGTGGACGAGCATCGCGTGCTGATTATACGGATTGCGGACGACGGAATCGGCGTTGACGAAGCGCGGCTATCCTATATTCAGCAAAGATTGTCGGGTGCGGTAGACTTGCACGGCCAAGGAAGCGGCGATGAGGCCGACGGTTACGAAGGCATCGGAATTTCGAATACGCATAATCGGCTGAAGCTGGCTTATGGCCCCGCATACGGCTTAACCTTCGAAAGCAAGTCCGGTATCGGAACCTGCATCACGATAAAGATGCCAGGACATTACAATCACCCGGGAGGCGACACCGATGTACAGAGTTCTTTTAGTGGATGATGAAATTCTGGTGCTGAAAAGCTTGGAAGCGGGGGTGAATTGGAGAAAGTCGGGCTTTCAAGTAGCGGGAAAGGCCCATAACGCCGACCAAGCGCTGCAATTGGCGGCGGAGATTAAACCCCACATCGTCTTTACCGACATTCGGATGCCCGGAATGTCCGGCCTGGAGTTGATGAAAAAAATGAAGGAAACCGATGAACAGATTTTGTTTGTCGTCATCAGCGGCTACGCGGAGTTCGAGTATGTCAAAAAATCTTTGCATTACGGCGTACTCGGTTACTGCTTGAAGCCGTTTGACGACGAAGAGATCGACGTCTTGCTTCATAGCGCCGCCGCGATTCTGGAGGAAAACAAGCTCAAGCGTCAGAATAGCCTGCTGGAATTGCTGGACGAGGGGGTTACGGAGTACAGCCAGCATCGCGTTGATCAAATTCTGACGGAAGCCGGTTTGACGGCCGGGGAATTTCATGTGCTGGTAGCGCTCGGGAAAGGAACGCTGGAGTTGGAGGAAAACGATAGATGGGTCGGGTTCAAGCTTGGAAACGATAAATACGGATTTTTCGTCCAGTTTGCGCATCCTCAAGCCTTTGAGCGTTTGCTGACAAGCCGCTTCCCCGATTGTTGGATGGGGGTCGGCGTTGTCACAACAGCCCGAGACATGAAGAGCATGACGAAAAACCTGGAGCTTGCTTCCGTGAGAGCATGGGATTTCTTTCTTCACGGGCGGGCAGGGTATTTTCGAGGAAACGATCCCGGAAGAGAAGCGATGGCGGCTCGATTGGTTAAGCAGTTGACCGATGCCGTCGGCCAAAAAAAATTCCGCGCTGGTGCTGGAGCTCCTCGATGTCTTGCGACTGAAGGAAAGCAAGGAATGTTTAACGATCAGGGATGCGCTGAAAATCTATAACAGCGTCTACTTCCATGCCTTTTCCCATCCTGGTATTGGCGCAGAAGAAGATTATGTGTTCAGTAACGAACAGCTACTCCATCTGTTTCCCAACTTCGATGAAATGATCGAAAGCTTGAAAGCGTTATCGGATATGCCTGATGATCCGAACGATTCGCACAGCGGGCATGGGATCCGAAATGCCAGCCTGAGGGCCATTACGTCCTACATCCATGACCATTATCGGGACAACATCTCCATCCAAGTGATTTCCAAAGCCTTTTACTTGAATGCAAACTATTTAAGCCAACTGTTCAAAAGAGAATTGAACCTGACCTTTACCGAATATTTGACCAATGTTCGCTTGAAACAGGCAAAGCATCTGCTCCTTACGACAGAGTTGTCGGTCCGGGAAGTGGCGGAAAGCGTCGGGTTTCGGGATTATTTCTACTTTATCCGGGTATTCAAGAAGCATGCGAGCCAAACTCCCAGGCAGTATAAATATCAAGCCCGGTCCGGGCTCGGTTGATGGTGCTCAAGCGAACACGGAGGTGCAAAATGAAAAATACAAAGCACTTTTCAATCACCTTGGCAGCTCATTTGTTGATTACGCTCATCCTCGCCAGCTGCGGGAAAGCTGACGCTCCTCCCCCCTCGGCAGGATCGAATCGAGATCTCGGTTGCGCTATGGGGACTTGCCGAGAACTTGTCGGAGCCGGACCCTTTAGTTCAACGATTGGAAGACAAATTGAATATCAAAATCAAACCCGTTGCAATGACGGGGGTCGATTATGCGCAGCAGTTTCAGATGTGGGCCTCCTCGGGGCAACTGCCGGATATTTTTGCGGTCGACGCCATGAACTCGCGATATTATAAAAATTGGATCGCCCAAGGCGTCGTCAAAGCGCTGCCCGAGAATTTATCGGCCTATCCCCATCTGAAAAAGTATCTATCGCTGCCGGACATCGAATCGCTCAAAGCAGACGGCAAGCTGTATATGATTCCGCGCATGACTTATGACAGCACCGACTATAATATCCTCGACAGAATCGTCGTCTACCGGTGGGATCTTGCCCGAAAAGCGGGCATCGACAAAGAGCCCGAGACGTGGGACGAATTCAAGGCCATGCTTAAGGCAATCGTCGCTCAAGATCCCGAGAAGAAGAACATCGCCGGTCTGACCAGTGTGAGCAACTTGCTGCTCGGAGGGTTGTTCTGGCTGTACAGTTCTCCTGCGGCGACTAGCGATGGCAGCGGAAGCGACTACAAATGGATCAAGGAAGACGGGAGATATATTCCTGCTGTCTTTGCCAAAGATTCAGCGGCCTCCTTGTCCATGCTGCGTGACTTCTACACCTCGGGCTTAATCGACCCGGACCTGCCGATTATGAAAGGCGAGATGGGGTTCGACAAATTCGCCCAGGGCAAAGTCGCCGCCTTGATTACCTCCGGTATGCTTCAAGCTGTTGATACGAACATTTATAAGGATCGATGGCTCAAGCTTCACCCGGACGAAACCCGATTTTATGACAAAGTGAAAGTGCTGAAACCGTTAAAATCGATGGACGGCAACCGATATCATGCCGTGTTCAAATCCTTCTGGTCGGAAAGCTATATTTCCGCCAAAGTGGACGACAAGAAGATGGATCGCATCATGCAGTTGCTCGACTATATGAACACGCCGGAATTTTTGGAAATGAGGCGCTTCGGCTTGCAGGGCGTCGATTATGAAAAAAACGGAGAGCTCCTCACCCGAATTCATCCGGAGGAGGATTTGGTCAAGAAATACAAAGGAATGTCTTCTCTGGGCATCCTGCTCGACTGGGACGGGATGTTCAAGCTCGATCCGGCGTATTCGGGCCTTTCCCCCGAAGGGCATCGGGTTCAACAAGAACTGCTCGACTATTCAATTAAAATGACCCGCAAACAAACTTTCTACAGTCGGCTGACCTACTTGTCCACCCCAACGAAAGACGGGTTTTCGATCTATGATAACGATGACATGATCCGGGTGATGCTGAGCAAACAACCCGTGGAAGACGCATGGGAGGAAATTGTGAAAGGCTATCGGGCGAAGGGACTCGATCGGTTGATCGAGGAAGTCAATCAAAAAGTGAAAGAGGCTGGCATCGACTGAATGGGGACAGTTGCAAAAATGGAAGAGCAGGGGAATCTCCCTTGCTCTTCCTGCCATCCCTTTTGCATCCGAATTGATAGAACTGTCCGGACAGCTGCTGCTCGGCGATTTGGACCAGAAGGCGGGTAATGTTGCCTCCGATGCGGCCGGCATCCTTCGACAACATGTCACCATGGTAGCCGTCTTTGGAGAATTGGTTGCCGAGTTCTTGCGCAGCCTCGTACTTCATTCTTTCGAGCGCGGCTATGGCCTGTTGTACCACGAGTTGATTTGAGTTGCGATTACCCATGTGCAATCTCACTTGGTGACGTTTGGGATTGCGTTGGGAGCATGAAGCCCGTGGAGTTCCACGATATACGTCCACACCATCTTACAAGGAACCAAAAACCCGCTCAAAGCCTATAAAACCAAGGGTTCGGCTGTTCAAGCCCCATTTTCTTAGTGCCACAAGGCGTCTCGGGAATTCATCAATAAGTACCCGAAAGTGCTTCGCGACATCCAAAGATGATGTTGCTATATCACTTGAAACGGATACATTTGTAAACCAATTACTCCGAATAGCCCATCATGCCGATGTAAGCCAAGTTCGGCTGCGCGATATCCATTCTGCCATACTGGATGATGACGTTCTTATCGCTGCGAAACCGCAGAGAGTATTGCAGTTGCCTGTCCAGTACGATGCCGCCGATATCATCCGCCCGGTCCATACGGATACAGCGAACTCGCTCCGCCTTGACGGGGATGAGAATGTCCCGATCCGGCTCGCGGTCCTCGTAGAAAATATCCATCCGCACCACGGCGTCTTCGCTTTGGCAGTTGAGTATCATGACTGCCTCGTGCCCTTCGAAAAGCGCCTCTTCCGCCTTGCCCTTGTACGGCAAATATCCATCGACGATATACCAGTTTTTCGCGCCTTGTCCGCTCATGCCATACCTCCGTCCTCGGGAGCCAACGCCACGACGCCGCGTTCCTTCCACGTCCGGCTGAGCTGCCGGACAAGCGGCGACATCGACTCGTAGCCGTTCTCGGTCACGACGAGGCTCTCTTCCACCCGGTTAGAGCCGTGCGGATGGCCGAACAGGCTGATGTCGGTGTTGACCGTCATGCCGACTTCGAACCGGGACTGGCTGTTCTCGTCGGGATACGGGGACTCCGCTTCCGCGAGCCCGCAGCCATGAAGAGGCGGGTACAGATCGTAGGCGGTGACGCCCTTGTCGGCGAAATAGGATTTAACGGCGGATACAAGCACGGCCATGTCGTTGCCGGGAGCAAGCCGCGACAACGCGACATCCTCCGCCTCGACGAGCAGCGAGATGAACGCCTTCTGCTCCTCGCTCATCCGGCCCGCGACGAACGGGAACCCGACGGTGGCGACGTACCCTTCATACTGCACCGCGATCGCCGTCATGATCATATCGCCGTCCTGGATCACTTTGCGGGTCGGCCTGCCGATAATCGTGTTCACCCGCTCGCCGCTCGTCATGACGACGAACGGGACAAACTCCGCCCCCGCCTTCGTGCAGGCCATGTAGGCGTACGCGGATAGCTCCAGCTCCGTCATCCCCGGCCGGACGTTCAAGATCATCGCCTTGTACCCCTCGTCCGCAATGCGCGCCGCCTCCTTCAGACAGGCGATCTCATGCTCCGTCTTCGTCATCCGCAGCCGGTACAGCAAATCCCCTGCATCGATCCATTCCACGCCGTCCGCGCTGCCCTCGATCGAAGCCAGCAGCGGCGCGGACATGGCGTCAATGCCGGCAATGCCGATCGCATGCAGCGGATTGGCCGCGTGAATCTCGGTGAGAATCGCCTTCATGCTCGTATAATTCGCCTGCGGGTACTCGATCTCATCCGGCACCGTCACGCAGGTGAACTGGGGCAGCAGTCGCACGTCGGGCCAAGCGGTCATCTCGCGGCACATCAGCTCCCCTTCCGGAGCGGCGATGACGATCGGCTCGCCGACCAACGGCACCAGCACCGCGCCCCGCTCGAACAGCGGCCAGTAATTGCTCATGTAACGCAGGTTTTCTTTTCGATACTCATCCCCATAGATCAGGCAGGCCTGCAGCCCCTTCTCCCTCATCAACGCTCTCAGCCTGTCGGCTCTGGCCCGAAATTCCTCGGCCGGTATCCGCTTCATTTTCCATCCCGCTCCCTTCGGTTCCATTCGTCCTCTACAAATATGTCACTTTGCGAATCCCCATGAAGTCGGCGACTTGCGACAGCTCCTCCGTCAAATCTCCGTAGGCGATAATACAGTGGTGTGCGAAGCCTTCTTTGATCAATGCCGCGAGAAAAGCTTTGATCGGCACCGGAAATTTCACGACGGCGGTAATCTCCTCGCACGGGATGTTGTGCCCGAAGTCCAAAGCTTCGCCCCGGACGATCAGCATTTTGTACCCTTCGGCGTCGATGATCAGATGTCCGATCGTCACAATACCCGGTTTCAGCGTATATTCGAAGCCAAAGCCGGCCCCCTGCAATCCCCATTGCTCCGGGGGAGCGATTCACCTTCACCGTACTCCGGTCCCGAGCATAGGCCGGATTCGCATAGCCGTGGTGTACCATGAGCAGCGCGTTCAGCCGCTCGTCGTACTCGCCCCATTCGGCGAATGCCGGCACCTGCCCGCCCAGCTCCCGCATCAGCGTCATCATGATCAAGCCGTGCACGTCGCCTTCGGTGTTGACGACATAACGACCTTCCTCGCTTAGCAGCGTGTTGGCCAAATACGGCGTCGTTCCCGTCTTCTGCTCCACGTAATGCTGCCCGAGCAGCGTGAGCGCGTCCAGCCGGAACCGTTCCAGCGTGCCGCGCAGCGCGACATATAAGCGCGAGGCTTTGCGAATATCGTCCTCTTCCAAACCGACGATATTGAAGCTCTCGCGAGCCAGCGTCACGCCGTCCGCTACCTCCTGCTCGGACGCGGCTTCAAACCGCTCCAGCAGATGATGCAGTTGAATGGAGATCAGGTTCGGCCCGAGCGTTCCCTTGATCATCGTTTTGTCGTACTCAAAATCGTACATGCCTCTGAACACATGACCGATCACGCCGATATTGACGCTGCGCATACGAACATACGCCCGGTAAGCCCGCACGTAACGCCCCATCTCCGCATAAGCATCCTCGTCGCCGATCGCCCCCACGACCACCTTCAATCCGCCGAACCAGCCCATTTTGCGGAAAGTCGCGGCGAGCTGCAGGTTGGCGATCAACGCGCTGTTGCGCAAAATATTTTCATAATCGGTCTTCAGGTTGATCTCGCCCTTGCCCTGCGAGTTAAACATCAGTAGCGGCAGATGGCGCAAGTTCTCCAGCGCCTGAATCGCCATGTAATCGGGGCAGTAGGTCCCGGCGACATAGACGATCAGGTCGACCGCTTTCTCCGCCAGCTTTCGGCCCGCAGCATCCGCTGCATCCAGCGTATCGACCAGCCCCGGCCAAACGACAATGTCGTCCGGCAGCGCCGCCTGAAGAGCTTCGTATACTTCTGTCATATCCGATGTGACATTCGCGTGCAGACTGCCCGGGAACATCCGCCAATATTCGAAAAACCCGAGCGTCAGCAGCCCGATCTTCAGCGGCCGATTATCCGCCCGTTTCGTCAGCAGGTCGCCGAACACATTGCCTTTCGCGGTTTCAAACGATTCGATGATTTCACGCATGATGATTTATGCTCCTTTTCCTATGCGATGATGCTTCTGCTCCCGCCCCTGATGCCGGACACGAGCCGCACGGCGTTGTTCCGGATGATGTTGACGATGTCGTCGTCGCCGATGCCGGAGAACAGCACGCTTCCCAGCATATAATTCGGGTCGTACCAGGGGGAAATCGGTCCCGAACAGCACCTTCTCCGAGCCGGCCTCGCGCACCATTTTGCCGATCATGCCGTTCAGCCGCCCCGTGTCGCACAGCTCTAGATATACATTGGGCAGCGCCTTCGCCAATTCGATCGCGACGTCCGTCTCCCCTGGCGCGGAGTGTCCCATCAGAAATTTGATGTTCGGATATTGACGCGCCAGCTCTCCGATCATTTGCGGCGGATTGTACGAGCTATGGCCCCAGGTGTGGGATAGCAGCAGCAGCCCCCGCTCGTTCGCGAACTGGTACATTTTGCGGAATTTCTCTCCGGTCAGCGGATACTTATGATAGTCCGGGAGCACCTTGAAGCCGACATAACCCTCGACCGTGTCGTATTCTGCCAGTTCCTCTTCCAGACTTTCGATATAGTGCGGATTCACGACAAAATAGCCTTTGATCCGGTCGGGGTACTTCGCCATCGCCGCGCGAATTTCCGAATTGCGTCCGATCGGATCGAACAAAGCGCTGTGCGGCGCGGAAATAACCCATTCGATGTTCTCCCGGTCCATTGCCGCGATCATCGCCTCCAGATCGGCTTGCGGCAAGTACGTTCCGTAGAACGGTCCCATATGCGTATGCATGTCGATGTAGGACAGGCTCGACAGCCTGCCGGTTTCCGCGAACTCGCGCGCCAGCAGCGACGGATTGGTCATCGGCACTCTGCTCATAAGCTCACCTCGCCCAGCAGTCTTTCCGCATTTTTGTATGCGATATTCTCCAGTTCGTCTTGCTTGATGCCCGAACCGAGCAAGCAAGCGAGCGGCCCGCCGATCGCGTTGCTCGGAAATTCGGAACCGAACAGCAGCCGCTCCGAGCCGAATTTGCCGCAAATCTCTTTAATCTCGCCCGCTGTCTGCATATCTCCGGTCTCGATATAGAAGTTCTTGTAGCTGCGCAGCAGCGGGAAAGTAAGCCGGGCATGACTCCACAGTCCGTAATTGCACAAAATGACCGTAAGATCCGGGAACTCCTGCAGCACGCCGTAGACGGGTTCCCAACCTTCGCTCGGGGAGAGGAACAGCGGAATGCGCGCTTCGGAGACGGCCGACAGCAGTTCACCCATCGCCACCCGGTTCAGCATGTAGCGGTTGCGTTCCGGGTACGCTCTCAGCAGCTTCACGCCGTTCTCCTTCATCGCCGGAAACAGACGCTCCGGCGCATACTGGTGCTCTGTAATTGGCGGTAATACCGTCCAGGTCGGCAAAAGCCGATCCGGCGCCTTCGCCGTTTCTTCTATTACAAGCCGATTCCCGTAGTCCGGATCGACGTCTGCCATCGCGTTATGGCTGACCACCGCGCTATGAATGCCGCAGAAATCCATCTCGGCCAGCAGTTCCTCCGCGTCGCGAGCTTGCTTCACCTTCTCTTGAACAAGCAAATGCTCATGATTCACAATTTCGTAATTCAACGCTTTGTAGCCGATCGCGCAGCTGCAATCTATGATTTTCATGTTCATCTCTCCCGAACCGTCTTTCGTATCGCCGGTCTTTCCGGTCGCACCCTATGCCAGATCATTGTCCAGGAACCGCGCCGGATTGCCGCACATCAGCTCCCGAATTTGTTCCGACGTTATCCCTTCGTCCTCCATCATCGGCACGATGTTCGTCAGCATATGATCATAGCCCCAACCTCCGTAGCGATGCAGGCCCATTTTCAGGCAGACATCGTTGGATACGAGGATCTGGCGAAGATAACCGCAGCCGATTAGCTCCCGAATCGTTCGCACCCGCTCAATGTCCCGCGCGAACAGCCCTCTAAGCACGCTTTTGTGCCGCCGGTCGGAATAGAACTCCTTGCCGAAGTTGTCGAACTCGATATAAGCCCCCCCGGTCCAGCAACGCCTTCAGGTAATCCGGCACGATGTCGACGTCTACATGGTTAATGCAGACTTTGTCCGGTGCGGCACCGTGCTCCGTCAAGAGATCGATGACCGCCAATCCCTGCCGCGCCCACAGATCCGTATGAACATGCAGCCCGAGCCCGGTCTGCTGCTGCACCATCGCCGCCGCGATCAGCGTTTTTTTCTCGTTCGGATGGATAACCGCGCTCGTCCCGATCTCCCCGATTACGCCGGCTCGAATGTTCGTCCCGTCCATGCCGTACGACACGTCGCGGTGAATTTCCCCGGCGATATCATCCACAGTCTTGTCGTCCATATCCTTTGGATGGGAGGCGTGAATGTAATACCCGCACCCTGCGATGATCGGAATGCCAACTTCGCGCGACACGCCCGCCAGCAGCGCCGGGTCGCGGCCGATATCTCGCAGCGTCAGATCGACGAACGCGCCTCCTCCCGCCCGCTTGAACGCGGTCAGTTCAGCCTTTACGACGTCTTCCTCGTCGATGACCGCATTGTCCAAAATCGCGTACGGATTGCGCTGGAGCACCCCGAAATTAGTCAAATTCACCTTCTCGGATGCCAGTTTCTTCTCGCTAATAGACTGCGGCGGGGAGACGAATCTCCGCAGATCGATAAACGCGTGCTCGTGCGGCAGCACCCAGCCCAACTGGTTTGTCTCCATCCTGCCTGTTACTGTAAAGACGGACAACTTAAGCCCTCCTGTACATGCATCACTCGAATTCCACTTCCGCTAAATCCATTCCTCTGGGGGGGAACGTATCCGTAGAACCGCGTATCGTCGCAAGTGACTTCGTAACCGTAGTACTTCGTCAGCATACGGACGCTTTTTATTTTTCTTCCCGTATCGATGACCGGCGAGGCGTACCAGAAGCTGTCGTTCCCTATCCACACCAGCAACTTGCCGTCGTCCCGTTCCATGGACATGATCGTGCAATGCTGCGCTCCTCCATCGATTCGAGGACAATTCGCGATTTCCACAATGGTATCGGCGCACGACTTCACGAATTCCGCGCTATAATTTTCGCTTGCCAATCGATGCGGCCACTCGCTCTTTTCCAGCTCCATCAGATCCAGCTTGTCGCCTTGGAGCTCGGACGCTTTGTAGAAAGCACGCCTCTCCTTTTGCTTGCCGCTTCCGTAGACCGCCAACAATGCGACGCTGCCGTCGTCGCTTTCTTCGACGACCTCCATATCGGCTTGAGGCAAATCTTCGATCCTCTGGCCGAACAGGATCACGCTTCCCCCCGCGGTAAGCCAATATCTGCTCTAACTCTTGGCGCGGCAATAAATGAAAATTGGGTACAAAAATTGCTCCGCTTATCACATCCAAGCTTTCAATTCGTGCAATATGGTTAAGCTGTGCCCCGGCATACGTCAGCTCGCCCATGATTCGATTGCTCGTCCATCTTCTCGTCCCCATGTAATAGTCCAGCTCTGGATAAAGCTTCTGATCCGACCAGATGACCGTTGCGCCCAGTATCGTTCGAATGTTGGCGGCAAATCCCGTATCCCATGCCTGATGGATAAAATCCCAATCCTGTCTCTTCAGCCCGTCCGACAAACAAAACCAGGGACCGTTGCAGCATCTCTCCAGCCCGTTCATCCCTTGGTAGTACAGGTTCAGGTTCGTGTAAATGTACCTCTGGAACATCGTAGGCGCATGGTGAACAATATCGAATTGCTCCGTGGTGTCCCATACATTCGTCATATAGAGATATTTGAGGTCGGGATTGTATGCCTTCAAATTCATCGCAACGGCCGAGCAATGATATCTGACCTTCATTCTCTCTTCCAATTCCGTTGCCGGGTTGAAGATTGTACCGTTATCGCTTGTAATGGACAGGGCGGCCGACACCTCTTCTACGATATAACCATCGGCTCCCGCTTCGACCGCCGCACGATAATCCAAACCATATCGATACAATGCTTCTACCGGTTCCATCGTTAAGGCGTTATTGAATAATATTTCTCTGCCGATGCCATGTACGGCCGAAGTCAGCTTCTTGTAGAAACCATTCCAGCGCTGCACATGAAACATCACCCATTCTTTACGCTTGTTTCTCCAAATCCATCGTCCCCGTTGCTCGAAAGCTTCCGGATGATCGTCGCAGCCGCGAAGCCATTCGCTCGGCAGTTCCACCTTCGTCTCGGCCACGAACTGCTCGACCATGTCGTCGGAATAATCGCCATTTTCCAAATGCCGCACCGGGCTGCTCAAGCCGTCCGCGACTTGAATACCGTCAAAATCGTAATCCTGCAACACGCCGATCAGCTTGCGGGTAAAGAAATCCTCATAATAAGTGCCGTCTTTAAACCGCTTAAGCACATTCGTAATGTGCAGATTTTGGCCATCTCGGGAAACGAAGCGAATTTCCGGGCTTTCTTTGAGCAGCTCGCCCTCCTGAAACGGGGAAGTATCCGAGAATAGCCGGGAGTAACCCATAACGCTTACATACACTTTGATCTGTCTTTTATGCAGCTCCGCCACCAGCTGTCTCAATTGCCAGTTGGACCACGCTTGTCTTTTCCTGTCCACATTGTAGGGGTGAGCGGCGTACGAGCATGACTCGGGCTGCAGCAGCTCTTCCCGTTCCAAACCGTTGTGCTGGTTGATAAAATCGGTCGTATACAGAAAGAGGCCCATGCCGTCCGGTTTATAACTCATCTCATGCAGCAACGCATCCACATTAAAATCCGCAGCCGTCTGATCGAACCCGATCAACTCGATCCACAGCCAGCTTTCCATGCGCTCTTCATTTCTGTTGAACAATTTCACCTGTTTTTCCATGCTCCTATCCGGTCCTTTCTCTTCGCATCGCCGAGAATGCGATATTTATCTAGCCTTTCACGCTGCCCAGCACGATGCCTTTGACAAAATATTTTTGCAAGAAGGGGTACAACAGCAGTACGGGCAAAATACCGACGAAAATTTGCGCGGACTTCGATGTTCTGTCAGAAATTTCGGAAAGCCGCAGTACATCCTGAGGAGATAATTGATTCAGATCTTTGCCGATGACTACGGTTTGCAAATAGCTCGATAACGGATAGCGCTCCGGATGATTCATCAGAATGAGGCCGTCGAACCAGGAATTCCAATGCGTGACGACACAAAATAACGTAAGGGTGGCCAGCGCCGGCATGGATAACGGAACGAATATTTTCAGCAATACGGTCCAGTGACGTGCTCCGTCCACGAACGCCGATTCTTCCAGCTCCCGGGGAAGGCCGCGAAAAAAATTCAGCAGAATCACAATGTTGAAAACCGGGACAGCGCCCGGCAGAACGAGCGCCCATACGGAGTCAAGCAACCCAGTAGCCCGGATTGTCATATACCAAGGGATGAGCCCGCCATAGAACAGAATGGTAAACACGAAAATCCAGGCATACAAAGTACGAAAACGGAACGAGCTTCTTTCCTTGGATAACGGATAGGCCGCCAATATCGTAAGCAACATATTTAACGTCACGCCCAACAACACTCTCTGGACGGTGATCGTAACCGAAGTCAGGAACTGGGGTTTATTGAACACATAGTCATACGATTGCAAAGTAAAATCGACCGGCCAGAACGTTACCTCCCCCCGCTTCCGCTGCTCCTGCCGAACTGAAGGACACGGCCAAAATGTGAATAATCGGCGCAATACAGAGCAGGGCAAGCGCAATCAAGACACAATAGATGAGCAGTGAAGCGCTCCGTTCAAGTACGTTCAATCGATAATGCATAAGCAAACTCCTATCTCCATAATCAGAAAATACGATAATTGGCCAATCGGTACGCCAATAAATAAGAAGTCGAAATCAGGAGCAAGGAAATGACCGATTTGAACAACCCGACAGCCGTTGAAAGCCCGTATTGCATTTCTACCAATCCCATTCGGTATATCGCCGTGTCGACGATGTCGCCGGTCTCGTACACGGCTGGATTATACAAGTTGAAAACTTGATCGAAGCCCGCATTCAAAACATTGCCCAAGTTTAATGTCGCCAACAGAACGATGATAGGCAGCATGCCTGGAATCGTAATATGAATCGCCTGCTTCCAACGATTCGCCCCGTCCAGCATGGCCGATTCGTATAGCGACGGATTTATGCCTGTAATGGCGGCCATATAGACGATCGTGCTGAATCCCACTTCTTTCCAGGCATCGGACAAAACAAGCACGAAACGGAACCAATGGTTATCGCCCAGAAAAAAAATCGGCTTACTCCCGAAAACAGCGTGGATAAACTGATTGATCATCCCTTTCGTCGACAGAAGATCGATCAGGATGCCGGACAAGATGACCCAGGACAGAAAGTGCGGCAAATAAATCAGCGTCTGAATGCCCGTGCGTACGAGCTTCATCCGGATTTCATTCAATAGAATAGAGACGGCAATAGGAAGCGCGATGCCGACGGCCATCTTCATGAAGGCGATGATGATCGTATTCCACACGACCTGCGCGATGAACGGGATTTCGCTCATATATTTGAAATTGTCCCAACCGACGAACTTCGAATGAACGATCCCGAGTCCGGGATAAAATTTCTGAAAGGCGATGATAATCCCGAACATCGGCACATAACAGAAGGTGAGCAACAGAAGGAGAGCAGGCACCATCATCAGATGAAGAGACGACTCCGTTTTCCATTTATTAATCGCTATCGAATCCTTTCGTATCCGCGGACCGGATCGATAACCGGTCCACGGACAAGGTGGTCGCGGGAAGCTTTATTCGATGGATTGTTTCCAGGCGTTCACTTCATTCGTAATTTGTTCTCCGCCAAGCTTGTTCCAGTTCTCTACGAACTTATCGAACTCGTCTATCGATGCGGCACCCATAATAATTTTTGTGTAGGTTTCAAGCTGAAGCTTGTTTAATGTAGCGAACTTGTCGGACATCGTTGGCGTCGGCGCGCCATAGAAGGCGTTGTTGACATACAACTTTTCATCGTTCACTTTCCAAAGCAGCTTCCATGCCGGATAATAAAGCGACCAACCGTATAAGCTGTTTTTACCGTTTAACGCCTCAGTGGCATTGTTATAAATCGTCTGTGCATCCATCGCCTTGGCTTTAGACGGATCCTTCGTATCGAAGGCTTCTACCATCTCTTTGAACGCGATGTCGGTCGCATCGTTCGTGTGGATCGGTGCCAGAGCAGCGTACTGAATGGAGCCGTCGTCTTTGTCATACATGAAGCGATGATAGTTGTCCGGTGTCGCTTGTTTGCCTACGGTCAGGTCGTAGTAAAAATTGAACATTTTTACGAGCGCTTCCGGATTTTTGTTCCCCTTTTTTGACGACGTAATATTCGATCACCGGCGAATCAAGCGCAATCTTGGTCGGCTGATCGTCGTCAGAAGGGATAAGGAACGGCTCCCATTCGGACTTCGGATCTTTGACTTTAAGATTGTGTACCAGCTGTCCAAACCAGTGCGCGCCGAATATGATCCCCGCTTCTCCGGCAGTCGTCATATCGTTCACTTTTCCCCAGTCCTTCACGGCGAACTCCTGATCGATGGCTCCATCCTTGTAGAGCTGTTGGAGTTGGCGAAGGGCTTCCTTTACTTCCGGTTGAACGCCTCCGTACACGACCTTGCCGGAGCCATCTTGAATCCAGGTGGACGGGTATGCATGAAATCCGTTAAAGATGCCATGTCCCGACACGGAGGAGTTAATGAAAACGAGACCTTGCGTATCCTGTTTGCCATTTTGGTCCGGATCGTTTTTTGCAAACGCTCTGGCAACTTCAAACAAATCTTGCATCGACTTCGGTGCGGGCAAATTCAGGTTTTTCAACCAATCGGTACGAATCCAGACGAGCGGCATTCCCGCTCCGGCAAGGCTTGATGCCGTATTGGGAATCGCGTACAGCTTGTCGCCGACCATGGCCGACTTCAAGGCAATTCCGTCCCCGACGTCATACTGTTTTTTCGTATCCTCCGAAGCATACTTGTCGTACGCTCCCCGCAAATCTTCCAGGCTGTTGGAATCGATCAGCTGTTTCAACTGTTCTTTCGTTACTCTCATGAAGTCCGGCAACGATCCCGATGCAATCGACATATTTAATTTATTGTCGTATTGCGAGCCGTCTGCGACCCATTCGGTTTTGATGTGAATGCCCAAGTCGCTGGCAATCGCCCGCGTCCATACGTTATCTTCATAAGTTTGGTCCTTTGGAAATTTCAAGCCGGCATCGATCAACTTCACTGTGGACATTGTAATCGGCGGATCGTACTTGCCGAGCGGATCCCCCGCCGCTGCTTCTTCGCCGGAACCCGTACTCGAGCTTGTAGGCGTCGCTCCTTTCGTTGCCGATTGCGTATCGCTAGGTTTGTCGGCCGTTTCATTTTTAGAGCATGCCGAAAGCAAAAGCGATACGATGAGTGCCATACACGCTGCCGTAACTAGCATTTTTCTTGCCATTTCCATGTCCCCTTTGGCGAGTTGGTTGTCGAATCGGCTACTCCGCTTGCAGTTTCAATTATATAAAGTGGGGATTTGCGCAACTACTTTCCGTTTTCCACTTTGACTATCTTCTGTCTATCACCCATCGGGCTGTATTCGTGTCCTCCCTCTCCTCTTTCCACTCACGCTATCTTATGTCTACCAATTGTTTGAGAATATGGAATTACCCGAATATCGTGTGCTAGGATACGTTCAGTAAGGACGGTTGATGTAAAAAACATTATGAAATGACGAGGAGAGTCCGCATGAGGAATGGGAATATCATGAACGTGGGGATCATCGGCGTAGGCTCCATTTCCGAAGTCCACTTTAATGGCTACGCGCAAAATGACCATGTCGCTTTGATTGCGGTTTGCGACCGCGACGAGCAAAGGGCGCGGCAGAAGGCCGATAAATACGGCGCGAAAAAGTGTTCACAGAATACAGGAAACTGCTTGAGGATCCCGAGATCGATGCGGTCAGCATCTGCACGTGGAACAACATGCACGCTGAAATTTGCATTGCTGCCCTTGAAGCCGGCAAGCACGTCCTTGTAGAAAAACCACTGTGCAAAACGGTCGCCGAAGCCGAAAGCGTGGTAGACGCCGTTCACAGAACCGGAAAGGTCCTTCAGATCGGATATGTAAGGCGATACAGCACGAATACGCAAATGATAAAGCAATTCGTCGATCAAAAGGAACTCGGCGAAATCTACTTCGCGAAAGCTTCCTGCTTGCGCAGGGCCGGAAATCCCGGCGGATGGTTCGCCGACAAGGAACGTTCGGGAGGAGGGCCGCTGATCGATTTGGGTGTGCATATCATCGATTTGTGCTGGTACTTGATGGGGCGTCCGAAGGTGAAATCCGTAAGCGGCAACACCTATCAAAAGCTTGGCAATCGTTCCAACGTCAAATATTTGTCATCCTATCAATCTTCGGATTATGATCAAGCCTCTCAGACGGTAGAAGATTTGGCGAATGCCGTCATTCGCTTCGAAAACGGGGCTTCTCTTCTTGTAGATGTAAGCTTCACCCTACATGCCAAAAAAAGAGGAGGAAATCGCAGTCCGGATATACGGCGACAAAGGCGGGGCCGAAATCGAACCGGAAGTGATTCTCGTGATGGAGAAGCATGACACCATCTTGAACGTAGCGCCGCAGGTTCAGTTTCCCGCCTTTAATGTTGCCCAGGCATTCAATAGCGAGATTGACCATTTCGTAGAGTCTTGCTTCGGACGCCTGGCAAATCTGAGTCCGGTAGAGGACGGTCTTGAAATGATGAAAATATTATGCGGTATTTATGAATCGGCGGAACAAGGCAAAGAAGTCTATTTTAATGAATAGCCGCGAAAGAGAGATGAGACTAGCTTGAAATTGACGAATAAAATCGGCGTTGTCGTCGATTGCTTCCGCTTGCCGCTTCGAGACGGCTTGTTGAAAGCCTCGCAAGCCGGCGTCGAAGGCGTGCAAATCTATGCCGTCTCCGGGGAATTGGAGCCATCCCAAATTAGCCGTCCTAAGCGCAAGGAGCTGAAAGCTTTCATTCAGTCCCTAAATCTGGAGGTATCCGCTTTGTGCGGAGATTTGGGCGGACACGGCTTTCAAGATCATACTGCCAACGAAGCGAAAATCGAACAATCAAAACGAATTATAGATTTGGCGGTTGATCTAGGCTGCCATGTCGTGACTACGCATATCGGCGTTATACCGGACGAGACGAATCGGATCTACGAGACCATGCATCAGGCATGCGAAAAGCTGGGCAGCGGCGCGGCAGCGCTTGGCGCTTATTTTGCCATTGAGACGGGGCCGGAAACGGCGCAACATCTCAAATCGTTTTTGGATTCGCTTCGGACGAAAGGAATAGCGGTCAACTTCGATCCGGCGAACATGGTGATGGTTACCGGCGACGATCCAACAGTAGGCGTGCGATTGCTGCGAGACTATATCGTTCACACCCATGTGAAGGACGGTATCCGCTATCAAGATGTCGACCCTCGGGTCGCATACGGGTTGCTTGGTTACGAGCCGCAGGATCAAGGAAAAATGGTCGAAGCGATCACTTCGGGCAAAGCATTCGCGGAAGTCGCGCCGGGCAAAGGCAACGTGAATTTCGATTCGTATTTTCAAGCGCTGCAAGAGATTAACTATCAGGGCTACTTGACCATTGAGCGCGAAGTCGGAGACAATCCTGAAGCCGACATCCGAAGCGCGGTCGAATTCATCAAGCACTATCGATAAGGATCAGTAAGGGAAAAACAAGAACCGTGGGCTTGACCAGCCCCGGTTCTTGTTCTTTATGCTTTGCCATGCAGATCCCGGTATTCTTGCGGAGTAAAGCCCGTTGCCTTGCGGAAAAAACGGTAGAAATAGGGCTCGGACAAAAAAGCCGATCGCCGCGGACACTTCATATATTTTCATATGCGTTTCTTTGAGCAGCGCTTGCGCCCTTGCAAGCTTGATTCGGGCAATATATTGGGAAAGGTCCTCGCCTGTTATTTTTTTATACAAACGGGATAAATATTTGGAGTTGTGGCCGATCGCGTCGCCTATACATACTAACGAAACGTCCTTATCCAGGTGTTCATGAACGTACTGATGAATTTTGTTGACGACCGCATGCTCTTCCCGTTCCATACCGACATGCGTGTGCGAGAAAATCGTCGCAGCCAGTCCTTCGAAATATTCAGCGGCCGCTCCCCACGAAGCATGCTCCTCCATTCTGGTCAGCTTGAACAGGTCCACCTGCTGCAACGGTTCTCCCTGGAAGTGCTGGTTTAGATAGGACAGGAATATCGTAGCGAGCGAATAGTAAATTTCCTGCTGGATGCCCGGACTGTCCGCGTGCTGTTTTCCTTCGTTCATCATGACGCTGAAGATGGCCTCGAATGCTTCTTTATGGCCTCTTTCAAGCTGAAGCTTAATCAGCTCCAGCTTGCTATTCAATTGGCTTGCATTGTATTCTGCCGGGGCCTGATCTTGCTCGACTCCGCGATTCGTCAACAATAACTCGGCTCCCATGCCAAGTCCCTGTGAAAGCATCCGCTTGTATTCTTCGTATACTGTACCTATCCTTGTCCAGGGAACCGGGCCGTCTCTGACGACGAAGGAGATCGAAGTCTCCAACAGCTCCTTGCAAGTTTGTTGAACGGATTCCAGGCTACCCCGGACGAAGCTTACGCAATTGTCCCATGCCGTTGTCCCCAGTTGCTCCGGTTGAATGAACCACAGCATTCTGGAAGGTTCCATTTCCACGGAAGCCATAACGACGGAGCCCTGCAAATATTCTTGAACGACATTCTGAATCGCATACGCCAGAAGTCCGCGGTCATAGAGGCTATAAGACGGCTTGTAATCATCAACCCTTGCCATGACCAGCAATACTCGTCGATCGGCGTCCAGCGGAATCATCAGCTCCTGAAATTGTTCGGAGAGCCGATGGGAGACGAGCTTATCGGCAAGGAGAAGGTTGCGCAGGAGCTCTTTCTGAAGCGAAGGAAGCGCCAGCCGCAATTGCTTGTTCGCCTGCCGAAGCAGCTCGTCTCGCTTCATTTCCTCGCCAATGCTCTCGATTGCCCGCTCGACGGCTTTGACGATAGCATCATCGCCTTCCGCTTTTAATACGTAATCGACACCTTTGTAACGCATCGCCTCTTGAATGAATTCGAACTGATTGTACCCGGTCAAAAAAGATAATTTTGCAGCGAGGCCATTGGGCGACGATTCTTTTCTGCAATTCCAGGCCATTCATCTCCGGCATGCCGATATCCGTAATGACGATATCCATCCGATTCTGCAAAAGCAATTGCAGCGCTTCCTCCGCGGAAGAAACGCCGTAAACCTCTAGCGGCCATTGATCGGACTGGGAGAAATAATCGATGAGTCCGTTCACGATAATCGGTTCGTCATCCACGATCAACAATCGGTACATGCCGTTCTCCTCGCTTTTTGAAAGATAGCCATATAGATGAACTATGCATGGGAATCCCATGCATAGTTCGTTAACCCCTTATGTCTTTCAATGCCGAATTCACTACTGAGCGACTTCCACGCCGCAAATCTCGTAAAGCACGACGCCTTGTGCGGGAACTGTCGTCGTCACGGTAAGGCTGCCCGCTCCGACGGTGACGTCGGCCGATGCTGAAGCCGGCGTCAGCTTGGAGAGCGCGCTATAGACCGACTTACGGCTGTTCCAATAGGCAATGGACGTTGCGTTCGTCATGTCCGTCGGGATCAGCCAGGTGTCCGTCGTCATCTGAGGAAGATAGGCGCTCGACGTAATGCCTTGGCTGACCCTATCCGCCTTCCATGTCGGCCAGAAGTTCGCGTGCTGATCGTCTATTTGCCACTTGCGGGAGCAGATGCACGAATTAACCGTATCCACGTTGTTGACGGTAATCGTGACAGGCTCGCTCGTCGTTGCCGCCGTATTGTTGCTTCGGTTAAAAATCATAATAAAGAGCTTAGAAGTTGTCTGATTGTAAGCGCTGTAAGAACCGACGTGGTCGCCTCCGTCGACAGGCAAGCCGCCCTGCGCTGCCGGAAGAAGTTTACCCCCGTCCATTTTCGCGACCAATTTAGCCAGATTGGTCTGTGTCGAGTTTATCGGATTGGCGCTTGCATACAGACCATCCGTATTCAAATACCAGCGGGCCGCCCAGCTCACGTTGTAATCTATCATCTGCTGATATCGCAAAGCGTCTAAGGCAGACTGATAGTTCCAGGAGACGCTTCCCGGGTGGAGTTCTTTGCCGTCCGCCCCCCTGGAGCATCCATCCTTCGTCGATGCCGACAGGCAATCCGTTTAAGCCGACTGCGTCCAGTTTGGAACGCAAAGTACTTAGGGCCGAGGTGAAGTTGCCCAAGGTGCCCGGTTTTAAATCATAGAACGAGAGGCTCGCGAACTTGATCGGGGCGCCCGTACCGCCGGTAGCATAATTTGTACCGCTTGTCACATGATCGAACAGTTCCCTATAGTCCCATAAGGCCCCGAGATTCCCTTGCGCATGGGCGCCAATATTCACTTGACCCGCGCCAAGCACATCCTCGAGCGCCTTGGCCGTATAATCATACAGTTTGAAATAGGCGACCTTCGTGCTTGCAGCCGTGCCGTCCGCAGCGAGAAACCAGTCGGAGTTCTCGTATTCGCTCAATACCGACCAGCGCCAGCTGCGCACCTCCGAGAGGCCGAACTCATTGACAAAGGCGGTTGCCATAGCCTTGATATAATTGTAGTACACGTTATAATCATCCGGCGGACGAACGTTTAATCCGAACGCGCCTATCGTGGCCCCTGTGGAGTATTTAACTGGAACGTTGCCTGTTTTGAGATAAGGTTTGAGTCCTTGGCGCACGATATTACGCAGCCCATGAATAATCACGCTGAAATCGTAATCGGTCATTGTGGCCGTATTCGCCGGATTGATAAAAGGGTCGCGCGCCGGTCCGCAAATCTGCGCAAATCCCGTATAACAGCCTCCGGTGGCCCCAAACACTTGCACGGTTTTGATCTCGGGATAGTTCTTGGCGTAATAGTTGGCCGGCATCGCGTCCGCGGCTGCCGTGGCCCAGAACGAACTGAAATCCCACACGGCACTGTCGGAATATTTCGAGTTCGTGGAAATGTTGTACGGCGCCGCAACGTTAACGGTCCAGGTTGACCCGGTCGGGCTCGCATACGTAGAAAAGGGCAAGGCGATAACGAGCATAATGGCGGTAAAACAAGTTAGAAAAGCCACGCGAATCTTTTTCATAACTTTCCTCCTCGTATCTATGGATTTGAAGTGCCGCTATTACAGTTGTCATTATAATTTGCAGGTTTGCGCGCAACCACTTTTCATTTTCTACTTTCTCTATCTTATTTCCACATGTCTACGATCCGAAATCCCGATGATCACCTTTAACCCGCCAAGCCCGCTTCGGTCGAACCGCAATCCGGCTCCGTCGCCGTAATACAGCTGCAATCGCCGATGCACGTTTAGCAAACCCGTAATCTCCTGACCCATCTCGTTGTGAAGCAGCGAGCGATTAAGCGTGCTAAGCGTATCGTCGTCCATATGTTCGCCGTTGTCCTCGATCACGATCCGCACATCGCCCTCCGCTCCCTCGACTTCCTCTGCCGAGATGCGCAGATGCCCGCCTCGGGCCTTTTTCTCCACCCCATACTTATAGGCGTTCTCCAGAATCGGTTGAACGATCATACGGGGAACGCGAAGCTCCTTATGGCGCATCGGAAATTCGGGCCACTCCACGTAGATTCGGTCGGCAAACCGAATCTTCTGGATTTCCGTATAAATAACCGCATGGTTCCACTCCTCGGCGAGCGTGACGGCATCCGTGCCGGTGCGGGTTAGGAACAGAAAATATTTGCCCAGAAAATCCGTAAATCTCGTTAAGTCGGGCAGCCCGTACGAGGACGCCATCCGGTGCAGCACGAAAATCGTATTGTACAGAAAATGAGGATTAATCTGCGACTGGAGCTGTTTGAGCTGTGCTTGCTGGGAGTGAATCCGTTCTTCGTACACCTCGCGAATCAACGCGCGCAGGCGGCTGACCATCACATTGAATTGCCCGAACAAATACCTGAATTCGTCATGCTTGCCATGGCTTAGGACGATGTTCAGATCGCCGTCCTCGACTTTTCTCAGCGCGCGCACCATCACTTGCAACGGCCTGTGAATGATCTTGTACATCCGATATGAAAACACGATAGCGATGATGACGGTTGCGGCCGATAGCAGCCAGAGCAGTAAATTGTAGCGTCCCAGCATGCCAAAAATCCGATTTTCCGGCGCGGCAACAAGAAGCATCGTATTCAAATACTTCGAGCTCTGATAAACCCCGAAAAATGCTTGTCCATCCAACTTTAAGCTTCTGAATCCGCTGTCGGATACCCCTGTCGTTTCCTTCAGCAAGTTTTCCAAGCTCACCGGGACGCTAGTTGCAGCGGAATCAGAATTGGACAGCATCCAAGATCGGCCGATATCCGTCATATAAAATTTTCCGTCTTCTTTGGCGGTGACCTGCTGCAGCGTCGTCAGCATCGCCTCCCGGGACAGCACGATTTTCATATAGAAGTTGCTTCCTGCGCCGGAAAAGGGAGGATCGAACAGCGCCAAAATGAGCTTTTCGCCCCACGGTATGATTCTCGGACTGCGCAGCGTATTCGAATCCCGGATCATTTTCATCTCGGATTCGCTCATCGGACCCGAATAGGTGGATACGCGCACCGTTTTCCCGATATTGGGAATGTACACTTGAATGTCTTCGATTAGACGCGCCGATTCCTTGAACGACGTCAGTTTCATCTTCAGGCGGTTGATCGCTGTCAACTTCTCGTAGTTGTTCAGCGTGATCGAAACGGTGCTTAGCTTTTGAAGGTCTTCGTCGTTGAGCAAATCCATTTTCATCTGTTCGATATGGTTGATTTCGGAGTCGATCAAGGCGGAATAGGAGCCGATTCGCGAAGCCATCGAGCCGGCGATTTCCTTGCGCAGAATGCTGCCGCTCGTATGGTTGATGATGAACATGAGCAAATAGAGGGGGGAGGATGAGCAGGAGAAACAGAACGACGATTCTGACAAAAATGTTCGGATGCTTGAATGCTATCAATCACGCACACCCCGCTATCCATCCGAGTTGTTTAGAAGATTATACATAATCGCCCCTTCGACCCGCTACTGCCCATTTTCTATTTCGACTCTTTTTTTGTACACCTTTTTTATACTTTTCGCCGCTATCCCGCCTGGCAGAGAAGCCGCAAGCTTCTTACGGGAGAATACCCGTCTTCGCAACGAAAAGGGTTGAGCAGCTCCCCTCTCTGCTCAACCCTTTTATTATTACTTCCTCAACAAATCAACTTTCAACTTCAAACCATTTCCATTCGGCACAGGTCATGAGCAACCCTTGGCAAATCCCAATTATGCAAAAAAGCTCTTGAATCGTCACAAGGACAAATTCAAGAGCCTGTTCTTTGTTAAGGTGGTGCGGTCGAGAGGACTCGAACCTCCACGGGGGGGTTAGCCCACTGGAACCTGAATCCAGCGCGTCTGCCAATTCCGCCACGACCGCAAATGATCTTGCCGGGAACGATGTACGCTTGTCCGTTAACGGCGCCGCGCCTCATGTTCCGCAATCACGAAATTCATAATAGCACGGGCCGGGAAACGAAGTCAAGCATGTCCGTAAAGTTCTAATTTTCAGTCATTTGCATCATCCGGTTCGCCGACATCCTCGAGCTCGAACGGCGCTCCGTCCAGCACCGGCGCCTGTCTGGGCTCCGACGCGGGCCCGATCGCATAGCTGCGCCGCAGCTTCACGACACGGCGATTCGGTCTGCGGATGAGCACGTAATCTTCGTCCCAAGCCACGACGATGCCCCGTACGTCGTTGATCTGCAGAATGTCCCGCACGACGCGGACTTTGATTCCCTCTACACGGTATCGATCAAGCTGTTCGTCACTGATTGCCATGGCGGCCTCCTTGTCCGTATGCACGAAGCTTACAAAAAAACAGGACCCGCGCAAGACGGTCGTCTCGTCCGGGTCCTCCCGCTATTCAACGCTGCAGTTGTTCAACCGACATGCTCGCGCGATTCGTTTGTCTCGTACCAATAGTCGAGTACTTTGCTCGACATGACGCGGCCGCGTACGTACTCGGCCTGACGCTCCGTGAACTGCTCCGTCCAGGAGATCTCCAGCTCGTCGCACAGCTTCACGATCGTGAGAAGCTCGGACCAAGCGACGTATCGCTTGTACCAGAAAAACTGCGGATGCTCGATCATATAAGGATACAGGTCGTCGAACTCCGTATGCTTGCAGTCGAGCGCGCGCTCGAAATGGATCTTGGCTTGCTCCAGCTTGTCGACGAAAAACTGCTGCGGCACATTCATATCTCCCATTTGCTGCTCGCCTCCCTCTGCACTTAGCCTTATTATAGAACAAATGGCAGCCCGACGGGAAGACTTCTCTTCAAGGTTGGGCTTGGGATTATCTAACAAAATAATCGGACTAGTCTTCGAACGTTATGGCGTTACCTTCCAAAGAAGAGATTTTGACGAGCGATTCGACCTCGTAACCCATCTCCCGCAGCGTCCTGCCGCCCGCCTGAAACGACTTTTCGAGCACGATCCCGATGCCCGCTACCGAACTGCCGGCCTGCTCGAGAATCTTCAGAAGCCCTCTCGCCGCGTCCCCGTTGGCGATGATATCGTCGATGAACAACACCCGGTCCTCGGCCTTCAGCAAATGCCGCGATACGAGCAGGTCGGTGACGATGCCTTTGGTAAAAGAAGGAACGCGCTCGCAATAAGCGTCCGGTTCGTTAAGCAGCGTCTTCTTGCGCCGGGCGAACACGAGCGGCACGTTCATCACGAGCGCCGTCGCGAACGCGACCGGAATGCCCGATGCTTCGATCGTCACGACTTTCGTAATGTTCCGTCCCTCGAAGCGGCGGGCGAATTCCCTGCCGAGCTCCATCGTCAGTTCCGGATCTACGCCGTGGTTGAGCAGCGAGTCGAGCTTCAGGACGCCGGCGCTCACGACGGTCGCTTCCTCTAGAATCCGTTGTTTTAATATTTCCATGACAATCTCCCCGTCCACTCTTTTCCGAATAAAATACCATATCCCTGCGCGTTCACGCAACACCGGCAGCGCGCGGAATATTTGTGGGCCCTTGTACCCCCATTGGCCGTCGCCTGCGACGGAAGGCCCATGCGCAACTGCTCAAATCCGATTCGTCGAGCAACTTTATCGCCACCCGGCGGGTCCAACTAAATATAGAAAAGAATGTAAGGCGGTGTCCTCATGTACAATGGCCAACGCAAAGAGCGGAACCTGCTCCTCGGCGTCCTGGCGACCGGCGTCATCCTGCTGTCCGCCGCATGCGGCAGCGCGCACGACGTTCAATCGGCGGCGACCTTAGTCCCCTCCGCCGAAGCTTCGAATGCATCCCCGAATCCGACGCCCGAAGTAACGATTCATGCGCATGGCGGAGCTCCCGCGGGAACGCCGGACAAGCCCTTTTCGCAGAACCCCAGGCTCGGCGGCATCTCGCTCGGCATGACGCTGGCGGACGCGGAAGCCGAGATCGGCGGCCCGGCAGGCGACAGCTATACGCTGACGGAAGCGGGACATACGGTCGAGCTCCGCGAATACGGCGGATTGACGATCGGGGTCGATTCATCCGAGCATGTCGTCTATGTTGAGATCTCGTCGGCCTCCGTCTCCTCCGGGCTGCCGAACGTCGAAGTCGGCAGCCCGACCGCCGACGCCGCACGCAGCCTGTCGCTGAAGGCGGTGCCATCCTCCTCGTCGATGACCTCCGACGTCGAGGGCGGCATATTGCGCTTGGACCTCGATCCGGTGACGGACGAGGTGGTCACGATCAAGCTGATCGGATCGTCGCTCGTCTGAACCCTTTCCCCTCAGGCTTGTCATGGCGCGTCCATCTCTCTCATAGACTGAGAGAAGGACAATCATGGACGAGTCGGGGGAGGTCCGCCGGAGATGAGGCGATGGGGCTTAAGCCTGCAGGTTGCGTTCACGTTCATCGGCACGGTCGTCGGCGCCGGGTTCGCGACCGGACGCGAAGTGCTGCAGTTTTTTACGCGGTTCGGCAATTGGGCCGCTCCGATGATCCTCGTATCCACCGCGCTGTTCGTCTGGCTGGGCGCCAAGATGATGCTGATGGCGGCTGCGATGCGCGCCAGATCCTATGAGGACCTGAACAAGCATCTTTTCGGGCCGAAGGCGGGCGCCTGGATCAGCCATTTGATGCTGCTCGTGCTCCTGGGCGTGAACGCGGTCATGCTGGCCGGCGCCGGATCGCTTTTTTCGGAGCATCTAAACCTGAACTATCAGACCGGTCTCCTCATTACGATGACGGCCTGCTTCTTCTTGCTTCGAAAAGGCATGAGCGCGATCCTCGCGATCAATACGCTGGTCGTGCCGGTCATGATCGTATTCACCGCCGTGCTCGTCGTCGAGACGCTGCGCGGGCCCGGCGCCGATCGCTGGATGACCCTGCCCATGGAGCTGTCTCCTTGGGCCGCCATCCTGTCTCCCTTTTTGTACGGTGCCTTCAACCTCTCCATGTCGCAGGCCGTGCTCGTGCCGCTCGGCGCGCGAATCGGCGATCCCGTCGTTCTGCGAAGAGGCGCCTGGATCGGCGGATTCGGCATCGGCGGGATGCTGTTGGCAGGCCATCTCGCGCTGTCTTCCCGCATGCCTGGCATCGAACAGTTCGACATCCCGATGGGCGGCATCGCCAGAGAGATCGGACCGTGGATTCATTGGATTTTCGTGTTCCTGATCTTCATGGAAATTTTCACGACGCTCGTGGCCGATATTTACGGCCTATCGCTGCAGCTGCAGGAACGCGTTAGAATCCCGTTAAGCGCGCTCGTCGTTATGGTGCTGCTGCTGTGCTTCATGGCCGGCCAATTCGGCTTCGGTCCGCTGCTGACGACGTTGTACCCGATCTTCGGCATGCTAAGCCTCGGCTGGGTCATGCTTATGGGCAGGGACCGCGTGCGGCCCGCTCCGCCGCCTGCCCCGCCCGAAGGATTTACTTAAGCCAAGTTTGTCGAGCTGCGCTTATTCAATCGTATTTTCGGCCTCTTTCTTTAGCCGCGGCATCCCGCGGCTAATTGCCGTTCCGGCCGTCCGGCCGCGCGGTCAGTTCCGGCAGTTTCAGCAGTCCCGATCCCGGCATGCCTTCCGCGAGCGCATCGGCGACGTGCCTGTGGCAGGTGAACAGCAAAATCTGCCGGGTTCGGGACAGCTCGTTCAAGACGTTCACGCACCGCTTAAGCCGGTTCTCGTCGTAATGAACGAACAGGTCGTCCAGCAGCAAAGGCAGCGCCTGCTCGCGGGAAGCTGCGCCAGCCAGCGCGAGCCGCAGCGACAGATAAAGCTGCTCCTGCGTCCCCCGGCTCAGGAAAGCGCTGGCGACGATCCGGCGATCCGCGGTCTCCGCGAGCAGGTCCGGCATGTCTCCGGGCACCGCGATGCGCGTGTATCTCCCTTCCGTCAGTTCCGCAAAGTAGGCCGAAGCCTGCCGCAGCACGGCGGGCTGGCGCTCCTCCTCGAACGCGACGCGCGTCCGCCGGATGAGTTCGGCCGTCGCCGCAAGCAGCGTATAACGCTCCGCCAACCTTTCGAGCTCGGCTTGAAGCTCCTCCAGCTCGTACGACGTCTCCTCCGTCTCGGCTTCGCGCCCGAGGCGCTCGAGCTGCTCGGACAAGCGCCCTCGCGCGTCCAGCGCCTCCGCACGCTCCGCCTCGCAGGCGACCACCGCTTCGCGCGCCTCTTCTGCCAGCATCGCCAGCTTGCCTTCGTCATGCGCAGCCAGCAAATCAAGCAGGACTTTCAGCTCGTCCTCCCCGCGGCCGGCGGACAGCCGCAATTCGGCTTCAGATCGCTCTCGGCGCAGCGACCTGCGGCGTTCGTCCGCTTCAAGGCGCAGCGCGTACGCGTCTTCGCTGCCCGCGCCCGCGGCCTGCACGGCGACGGCAACCACTGATTCCGCGGCCTCGAGCGCGGACAGCGCGGCGGCTTCGGCCGATGCCGCCTGCCGGAGCCGCTCGTCCAAACCGCGGGCCGCGGCCGCTTTGTCCTGCTGCTCCCGCGCTTCGCGGTGGAGCAGCTTCACCGCGAGCGCCGCGTCGCCGCCGCTATGCGCTACGGGCGGACATGCGGCGAGCAGCGCGGCGGCCTCCGCCTCGAACGCGTCGCGCTCCGCCCGCAGCGCATCGGCCCGCGCCGCGAGCCTGGCCCGCTGCCGCAGCTGCTGCAGCGCCTGCTCCGCGAGCTGGCCGAGCCCGGGGAGCGCGGACGGCTGCAGCTGGGGCGGCAGCTTGCGCGCCGCCAGCCACGCGGACCAGTCCGCGCGGACGGCGCGGATCGCCGCCTCCGTCTCCGCCAGCTCGCCTTCCGCGCCGGCCAGCTCGCGCGCGAGCGCCTCTCTGCGCGCCTGCCGTTCGGCGTGCCGGCCTTGCTCGGCCTCCGCTTCTCCGAGCCGGTCCAGCTCCCCGTACACCTCGTCTCGCAGCCGGAGCCGAAGCTCCCCCGCTGCGCCTGCCTCGGACGCCCCGCCGCCGTCTGCGAGCGCGCCGGCGGTCTTCCGATCCAGCGCCGCCGCCGCTTCGGCTTCGGCCTCGCTCTGCCCGAGCAGCTGCCGCAGCGACTCGCCTGCTTGCCGCCGCGCCCGCCGCTCCGCTTCCCGGGCCGCGGCCAACCGTCGCTGCAGCGCATCCGCAGCGGCAGGGTCCCGATTAACGCCGCCGGACGCGCCTGGCCGTCTTTGCCCCAACCAGGCGGCTGCGCCCGCGCCAAGCGCGAGCGCGACGGCGAGTGCCGCGAACGCAATTCGCCCTTCCATCGAAACGAAGGCGGCAATCGACGCGCCAGCGGCCCCTGCCCAGAGTAGCAGCACGACCGCATAGGAGACCCATGCACGAGACGCGAGACCGCGGCGATTCGCCCTCCCCGCGCCTCTGCCGCGCCCCCCGGCCCGTCTGCCGCCTCCAAGGCTTTCGCGCACGTTCTCCGCGCCTTCTCGTTCGCGGACGGCCGCGTTCAACGCCGAGGCGTTCGGGGGAGAGCCCCGCCGCCTCCGCGGCAGAAGCTGCCCAAGCATATTCGCGCCGCGCCGCTTCCGCCGCCTGAAGCGCGTCGTCCAGCCGGTGCCAGGCATGCAGCAGCGCGTCCCGCGTATTCGGCTTGAAGCGGAAAACGCCGCGCCGGTTCGCCGTCGCAGGGTCGACGCGGCGCCCCGCCTCCTGGTCGAACGCCGCGAGCTGGCGGCGAAGACGCTGCGCCTCCGCGGCGAGCAGCTCGCGCCTTCGCTCCGCTTCGGCCAGGCGCTCGCCGATGACGCGCGCTTCCTCCCGCTCCCCGAGCGCGGCGACGGCCGCAGCGTCCGTCTCCCGCCAGCCCGGCCCGAGCCGTAGCAGCGCTGCGGCCGCAGCCTCCTCCGCGAGACGCATGTCCGACTCGAGGCCGGCCAGCTCGCCCTTTCTCGCCTCAAGCGCGTCGCCGCGCAGATCCATCGCCGCCAGCTCGCCCGCACGGCCGACAAGTCGCTCGTCCCATACGAGGACGGCATATTCCGCTTCGAGCCGTCCGCGCTCAGCCGCCGCTTGCTTGGCGGCGGTGCCGGCCAACGCCCTGCGCTCGACGAGCTGCCGCCATTCCGCGGCCGCTTCGGCCGGCAGCGGATCGGCCGAACGGACCTCTTCCGGCAGCGCAGCCGAGATCGCTTCTTCCTCGGCGCGGAGCGCGGATGCGCGCAGCCACCACTCGCGGCCGTCGAGCGCCCCCCGCGCCGCCGCAGCCTTGGCGCGAAGCTGCGGCAGCGCGCGCTCCAGATCTGCCGCGCGCCCGTTCAGCGCCGCAAGCCGCTCGAGCGCCTCCTGATACGCGCCGAGCCCTTGACGCCCTTGGCGCAGCCGGCTCTCCAGCTCCCGGATCCGCGAGAGAAGTTCGCCCATCTCCTGTACGGACCCCTTCGGGCGGTACAGCCGGTCCATCTCGGCCCTCAGCCGTTTGCCTGCGGATGTCAATGCCGCGCCGCCCGCCATGCCCGCGTGGTACAAATAATTGCCGATCTCGTCGCCTTTTAGCGAGCGGAGTTCGTGCAGCTCGTCCAGGCTGACGGCGAACAGCTGCCTGAACAGCTGCTCCGACACGCCGCCGAGCAGCAGCCGCTCGATCTCGGCTTGCGTGAGCCGCCGTTCGCCGCCGTCCGCCTCCCGCAGCGTCGCGACAGGCGCGCCCTTGCGCTGCGGCGCGTCCGCATACCGCTCGAGGATCCGCAGCCGGCCCTGTTCGTCCCGCAGGACGAGCCGGCCGCCATGCCGGCCGCCGCCCACGGGCTCGCCGCGCTCGGGCAGCTGCGCGCGCGTCGCGAATCCGTACAGCATGCTTCGCATGAATCGAAGCAGCGTGCTCTTGCCCGCTTCGTTCGGCCCCCATACGACGGTCGTCCGCGCGTCGAACCGAAGCCGCACGCCGGCCAGCGGACCGAAGCCGTCGATATGCAGTTCCTCTATATACATGCTATACGCCTCCTTGCCGGATTCCGCCTTGTATCCTGCGCGGCGCCGGCCGAAGCCGCCCCGCGCCCGTCATTCGCCGCCTTCGCGCAGCAGCGCCGCCGCGAGCTCGCCCGCGCGCGCGATCAGCTCCGCCCGCTGCGCGTCGTCGCGTCCGTCCAGCCACTGCCGCAGCTTCGGATGGTGCCGCAGCGGCTCGGCCGCTTCCCGCAGCAGCGCCCGCGAGGCGACCGGATCGGACGCGGACGCGGCCGAGAGCCGCAGCAGCTCGGCCAAAAATCCGTCCTCGCGCGAACTCGCCTCCGCATGCGAAACACCGCGGGCTTCGACCGCGATCCGCTCGATCCAGACCCAATCGTCCCGCTCATCGGGGGGATCCGAGCCAGCTCCTCAGCTCGCCGGCCCACTCCTCCGCCTCGCCGTCCCGCAGCAATCGCTCCAGCAGCGCGCCGCTGCCCGTGAGCCGCAGGCGGAGCACCGAGGGCCTGCCTTCGGCTTCGCGGCGTCCGTCTTCGGCAGCCTCTAGCAGCTTGTCTTGAAGCGCCTGCTCGCCGTCCTCTTCGCCGATCCGCACCTCGCGGACGAGCCATCTGACTTCGGACAGCTCGCGAAACGAAAGCCGGACGCGCCCCTGCTCCGATACATCCACGCGGTACGCGCCTTTCGGCCCCGTTTCACGCATGCTTCGCCCCTGAATATTGCCTGGATAAACGACATGCGGATACTCATGCAGCACGCGCCGGTCGTGGATATGCCCGAACGCCCAGTAGTCGAAGCCGGACGCCGCCAGCTCCGCGAGCTTGCAGGGCGCATAGTTGTCATGCCCTTCCAGCCCGTCGATGTTGCCGTGCAGCACGGCGAGGTGAAAGGGAGCGCCTTCTTGCACCCGGTAGCGCATCGCGAGATTGTCCTTGACCGCGGACTCCCGATAGGATATGCCGTACACGTGCGCCGCCAGCTTCCCCTCGCGCGTAAAAGCCGGCAGGCAGCCGACCTCCTCCGTCCCGAACACGTGAACCGACGCGGGCCAATCGAGCCGGGCGGACCTGCCGCCGGACGGATCGTGGTTGCCGTGCACGACGAATGCCTGAACGCCCGCCTCCGCCAGCCTGCCCATCGCCTTCTGCATGCGAAGCTGGGCGCGGAGCGACCGGTCGGCCGCGTCGTACAGATCGCCCGACAGTACCAGGAAGTCCAATTCTTCCCGCAGCACCGTATCGACGAGCTTGTCGAGCGCGTTCAACGTCGAATTTTTAAGCCGCTCGCGGACCGCAGAAGGAACTTTGGACAGTCCGCGAAACGGACTGTCCAAGTGAAGGTCGGCGGCATGCATGAACCGAAATGGCGGCTGCATCCTCTCAACTCCGAATTCAAGATCGTTCCCGGTGCCCGACGCCTCAAGTCGTCTCTTCCGCCGGCGGACCGAGATCGGTATAAATTTTTTTCAGCTCCTGGATGACGCGGCTCAGCGAATACGTCTTTTTGGCTTTGTTCCAGGCCGCGCGAGCCAGCTCGTAACGGTAGTGCGGATCGAGAATGAACTTGTCGATGGCATCCGCCAGCGCCTTCGGGTCTTCGCATGGGACGAGCAAACCGTTGACGCCGTCTTCGATCTGCTCGGCGATGCCGCCGACGTCGGTGCCGATCAGGGAGAGCAGGCACAGCGCGGCTTCGGCGAATACGGAGCCGAACGCCTCGGCGCGCGACGGGAGCACGAAAATATCGAAAAACGGCAGCATTTCCTCGGGGTGAAGCATATAGCCGTAAAAAATCGTCTCGTCGTAAATGCCCTGCTCCTGCGCCAGGCACTCCAGCTCGGGGCGGATCGGACCGTCGCCGATAATGTGCAGCACGAACTTCCGGTCCTTCTTGCGCAGCTCGGCGCAGGCTTTGATGAGCAGGTCGATGCCCTTCGCCGGGACGAGGCGGCAGACCGTGACGATCTGGGCGACCTCGTTGTCGTGGGAGATCGGCTTAAACCGGCGTTCGTCGTACCCGTTCGGAATGACGCCGATCAACTCCGGCCGCTTCATATATCCGCCCATATAGGCGGCGAACGAATGCGATACGGTCAGCATTTTGTCCGTCTTGGCCTCGAGCTCGCCGTAGAGCGACGTGAGAAAAAGGTGCTCGGCACTGCCCGCCGCGATGCGCCCGTTCAGGATCAGCTCCCGTTCGAAGCTGGAGTGGACGGTCATGACCAGCGGCGTGTCCGGGTATATCTTACGCAGCGCCAGCGCCGCCACGGGATGATGGGCGTGGATCAGATCGTAGCCGCTCTTCAGACGGAGCTTCGTCCACCACACGTAGTCTTTCAACGTCTGCATGTATTTGTCGACGACCGGGTTGCCCGCGTATTGGCGCCAGTCGAACGTATCGAATTCAAACGGTTCCTGTCCCTTGTTCCGGATTCGCTTCGGAATCGAGAACAGCTCCATATCCCAGCCGATCTTGCGGAAACGCTCGCCGATATAGGGCACCATGGAAGATACGCCGCCCGGTTGCTCCGGGGGGAAAAACAACGCCTGTAAAATATTCATCGGCGATTCCTCCTTATAGCCCTACTATCTCGTATTGTCTAAATTATGATATAGTGGAACATATGTTTCTGCAAGCGAGGGCAGACGCAGGCGTCCCAGTGTCGCCGGCACGGCTCGCGCAGCGCACACAAGGACCGGATGCAAGGGGATACGCATGGACGTTCAAGACTTCTGGAACAATCGCGAGCTGCTGCTTGCTTCCTCATCCGCCGCTTCAGCCGTCATCATCGGCCTGATGATGTTCATGGCCTATCGGCTGATCGCCGGCAATCGCAGCAGCGCGTTTCGTCTGCTTCTGCTCGCGCTGTCCCTGCTCGCCGTTTATCACGGACTGTCGCTCGCCGACGCCTTGGGCGCGCTGGAAGGGCGCATGGCTCCCCAGCTGAGCGGCGTGCTTTATATCGCGGCCTTCATCGCGCTTAACTTCGCTTTCTTCGAATTATACTACAGGAAGCGGGCGCGCACGCGCGCCTGGTTTTACGGCTTGCTCGCCGTCGGCGTCACGATCGCGGTGTGCAATCTGCTGTCCGTGACGGGCGTCCCGGCCGCCGAGATCGGCGCCGTCGGAAACGGGGAACGGGCGAACCTGCTTTTGGCGCTCGAGGACGGGTACGTGCTCGTGCTGTCGGGCCTTTTCGCGGTGATGTTCGCGCCGCATCTAAGGCAGCGCGCGCGTTATGCCGTCAGTCTCTGCTTTGCCTTTTTCGGACAGCTCGCCGCGTTTCTGACCCGGGATTTCGGCGTCGCGTCGCCCGTTTTCGATTTGATGGCCGCCATTTTGCCCGTATTTTATTATATCGTCCTGTTCATGATTCTCTTCGAGCGAGTCGTGGAGCTGATGCAGACCGCATACCGTTCCTCGATTACCGACGGATTGACCGACTTGTACAATCGCCGCTTTTTTACCGCCCGTCTGGAAAAAGCGTTGGAGCAAGCGGGCCAAGGGGCCGTCGGCGCAATTTTTTGCGATATCGACGACTTCAAGAAGCTTAACGATACCAAAGGTCACCAGGCCGCGGATATCGTGCTGAAACAGACGGCCGCCATCCTGCGGGAGGAGACGGAAGGCATCGGCCTCGCCGGCCGCTATGGCGGCGAAGAGCTGGTCGCCTTCATCCAAACGGCCTCTCCCGACGCTCCGGCCGTCGCCGAGCGCATCCGTGCCCGCATCGCCAAGGAGACGATCGTGACCGTAAGCGTCGGCTGTGCGCTGTCCATGCCGGGCGTCAAGGCCGAGCAGCTCATGAAAAACGCGGACGAAGCGATGTACCGCTCCAAGCGTTCGGGCAAAAATCGCGTCACGTTATACGATCAATTGTAAGGAGTCCTCCCATGCCAGCTCTGCCTCAATCCTATGTCGAACGAATCGCCGCCCAACTGGGCGAGGAGACCGGCGCGTTCCTGCGCAGCATGGAGGCGCCCCGTTCGTACGGGCTTCGCCTCCATGCGCCCAAGCTCTCCCCGGCGGACGACCATCCGGCGCTGCGGTCGCTAACGGCCGCGTTCGGCCTCGCCCCCGTGCCTTGGTGCGGGACGGGCTACACTTACGACGGACAAGCCCGGCCAGGGAAGCATCCGTACCACCATGCCGGCCTCTATTACATTCAGGAGCCGAGCGCCATGATCGCCGCGGAGCTGCTCGACCCGAAGCCCGGCGACGTCGTGCTGGACCTGGCGGCTGCGCCGGGCGGCAAGACGACGCAGATCGCCGCCAAACTGCAGGGCGAAGGCTTGCTCGTCGCCAACGAGATCCATCCGGGACGCGCGCGCATTCTCTCGGAGAACGTCGAGCGGCTCGGCATCGCGAACGCCGTCGTCGTGCAGGCGACGCCCGGCGAGCTCGCGGGGCGTCTGCACGAGGCGTTCGACAAAATCATGCTCGACGCGCCCTGCTCGGGCGAAGGCATGTTCCGCAAGGAGCCCGAAGCCTGCGACGAGTGGTCGACGGACGCGGTGGCGATGTGCGCGGCGCGGCAGCGGGACATTTTGCCCGATGCCGCCGCCATGCTGAAGCCCGGCGGCCGGCTCGTCTACGCCACTTGCACGTTCAACCGCGAGGAGAACGAGGAGACGATCGCCTGGTTTTTGGCCGGTCATCCGGCGTTCAAGCTCGTCTCGGCGAGACGAATGTGGCCGCACCGGGGGGAAGGCGAAGGGCACTTCGCCGCCGTGCTTGAAAAAGAGGCCGGGGCGGCGAACGAGCCCGGCAAACCGGAAAAGCGGCGCGCCAAAGGCGGCAGAGCGCCGCGAGCCGACGCCGGCGCGCTCTCCGCGCTCAAGCTGTACGCGTCGTTCGCCGCGCAGTCGCTGCCGGGATACGCGCTGCCTGTGGCAGGCGTCCCGCTGCTGTTCGGCGAGTCGCTGTATTGGTATCCGCAGCCCGAAGACTCTCCGCTTCCGGCCGAGTCGCTCGGCGGTCTCCGGACGCACCGTCCCGGCCTCCACCTGGGCGACGTCAAGAAGGGCAGATTCGAGCCTGCCCACGCGCTGGCGCACGCCGTTCGCGCGGACCAAGCCGCGCTGACGCGCGATTATCCGGCCTTCAGCGAAGGGGTCATGGCTTATTTGCGCGGGGAAGCGCTGTTGGACGACCACGGCGAGCGCGGAGGCGCGCCTGCCCAAGGATGGGGTCTTCTCTGCGCGGACGGCTATCCGCTCGGCTGGTTCAAGGCGAGCGGCGGCCAGCTCAAGAACCATTATCCCAAGGGCCTGCGAACGAACTGAGCGCCGGCTCCCGGCCAACCGGTCCGCGCCCAAAATGAAGGCGACCCGGGCATCTGTCCAATCCGCTCCGGGACTTTGTCATATGATACATTAGTCCGAGCGACGACGCGGCAAACGGCAACGAGTTGCCGCCGCCGGCTCGGAGACCCGATTGAATGACAAAGGAGGAATTCGCATGTCCGGTGTTGCAGGTGCATATGGTTCGTCCGCTGCGTTCGTTCTGGTGCTTTACATCCTGCTCGTCATTATCCTTAAAGCAGGCTTCTTCTAATCCCCAAGCCATTCCGTAATGCCAAAAGGCCGGCCCCCCTCGGGCCGGCTTTTTCACTTTGCGCACGATCGAATGCGATGATTACCGCGATGGCGTCGAGGCGGCTGCCAGGCAGGCTTCAAGCACGAGCGCGACCCCATCCTCGTTGTTCGACGCCGTCACCGCGTCCGCGGCGGCTTTGACTTCGGGAGGTGAATTGTCCATCGCCACGCCATGTCCCGCGTACTGCAGCATGTCTAGGTCGTTAAAGTAGTTGCCGATGGCCAGCACCCGCTCGCGCGGAATCCCCCGTTTTTCCGCCCACTGCTTAAGCGCCGTTCCTTTCGAGGCCTCCCTGTGCTGAAGATCGATAAAGTAGTCCCCGCTCCGGATCGTCTGCAGCTCGTGCCGCCAATCCTGCCAATGCGACTCCAGCTCGTCCAGGTCTTCCTTAGGGGCGAAGATCGAAATTTTGACGGTTCGAACGGGGAACAGGTCCTCCCGCGATCGCAAGATCGGCTCCGACAGCATGCGCGCGTACATGGAAGCGGTCTGTTCGTTAAGTTGCTCCACGTAAATGTCGAACGCCGTATTCAGGTCGAAGTGAATGCCGCGTTCTCTGCACAGCGCCAAGTAACGTTCTGCTTCTTCCGAACCGATCGGGAATTCCTGCAAAATGTCCCGCGACTCGCCGTCCACGATCGATGCGCCGTTATGCGTGATGACCGTCCCCGACAGTCCGAGCTGCGCCAATACCGATAGCGCGCTCGCGGAGCCTCTGCCCGTGCAAAGCACGATCTCCGCGCCCGCAGCCGCCGCCGCGGTTACCGACTGTTTCACCCTGGGCGTCAACTCATGATCGTCGTTCAGCAGCGTGCCGTCGACGTCCAGCGCGATCAGCTTGTATTTCATTGCGTTCGTTCCTCCGTCTTCTTGTAGCTGCACAAGCGCTCGAGCTCGTCTTCCGTCAGCTCCCGCCACTCGCCCGGCGCCAGCGTTTCGTCCAGCGGAAGCGGCCCCATTTCGTTCCTGCGCAAATACAGCACCTTTTTTGCCCACCGCTTCGAACATGCGCTTGACCTGGTGATACTTGCCCTCGGCGATCGTAAGTTCGATCCAGCTCAGGGGCTCGCCTGCATCGACCGCCTCCTGCCAGCTCGTCCGGTTCGCCCGCAGCGCGGGGAACGTATCGAGCCGCTCGAGCGCCCGCTCCATCGTAAAGGAGGACGCATCCCGAGCGATGCCTGCAGCGCTGCCGGTCTCCAGATGCGCTTCGTGCGCCGGACTCGCGAGAACGCGCAGCGTGGCGGGCAGCGTCACATAGCCGTCGTCGAGCGTCACGCCCGTGGCGAACGTCGCGATATCTTCGGAGCCGACTAGGCCGGCTACGAGCGCCTGGTAAGTCTTCGGCACGTGCTTGCGCGGAGACAGCAGGTCGTGCGACAGCTTGCCGTCGTTCGTCAGCAGCAGGAGCCCTTCCGTGTCCTTGTCCAGCCGACCGACGGGAAAAGGCGAGAACACGCGAAGATCTTCCGGGAGCAGCTCCAGCACCGTTCGTTCGCGATTGTCCTCGGTAGCGGACACGAAGCCTGCCGGCTTGTGGAGCATGACATACACCGTATCGCGGTATACGATCCGCTCCCCCCTCCAGCATGACCTCGTCCGCATGAGGGTCGATCTGCATGCCCGGGTCCTTCACGCGGTTGCCGTTAACGGTCACGGCGCCTTGCCTCACGAGCGCTTTCAAGCCGCTTCGCGTGCCGTACCCGAGATTTCCGAGCATTTTGTCGAGTCTCATTTTTGTTTTCATGTCTTCTCCTTCGTATCCCTTACGGATAGGAATCGGCTACACTTGCCGCCAACCGGGCAGCAGCTCGTTTTTCAGCGTCGAACCGTCCCAACGGCCCCAACCCAGCGGGCAACCGTCCAGACAGACGAGCGTCCATCCCCGCCAGTTCGACGGCGCTCCGCCTAACCCTGTCACTTTTTCGGGCGCAGGCTGCAGCGTTTCGCCTTTCAAATACCGAATCGCAGCCTCGTCGTCTAGAGCGAGATGCAGGCATAGCGCAGCCTGGTTAGGCTTGAGACCCATGGCGAGCGCTTGGGAAGGCTCGAATCGATGCTTGGTCGCCCTGCCGAGCAGCAAGCCTTCGCGCACGAGGCGCAGTCCCTTCAAGTCCCCCCGCTAGCTCGGATACCGCGTACGCGTGATCGCCCTTGATCCGGATCCAGCCGGGCGGTTTCCAGCCGGGCAGGCTTTCCTGCACGAATGCCTCATAACGCGCCATCGTATCAACATCCCCGCCCGACCCATCGCGGGAGCCCGGCGAACGTCCGCGCCCGGCAGCTTCACCGCCGCGGCGATCCGTTGCCGTTCGCTTTCCGCGCTTCGCATCCTTGAACGATGCGCCGCCGCTCGCTTTTTCGATCGCCTTCGGTCGTTCCGCGACTTCGGCCGGTGCCGGGGCGCTCTCTTCCCCCGTATCGGACGCCGTCCTGTCTAGCGGGCCCGCCCGTTCGAGGAGCGCGGCAAAATGGCCTTCGCCGCGAACGCGATGCGGCCAGAGCCTGATCGTCCCGGCCAAGCGCGCCGCGCGGTCCGGGCCGAGCGCCGCCGCTTCCTCCGGCGTCAGCCATTCGGGCCTTCCCGGCGCAAAGCCCCATTCGGCCGGCCATTCGGTCGTCACGACGTCGAAGTCCGGATGCGCGGCCAAAAAGCGCGCGATCGTCCCCTCGTTTTCCACGGGAGAAAACGTGCAAGTGGAGTACACAAGACGTCCGCCCGGCGCGACCAGCTTGGCCGCCTCTCGCATGATCTCGTCCTGCATGGCCGCATATCGGGCCGGCGCCTTCGCGTCCCACTGCCGGACCATGTCCTCGTCCTTGCGGAACATGCCTTCGCCGGAGCAAGGCGCATCGACGAGCACCCGGTCGAACGCCGCGCCGAACGCCGCCGCCAGCTTCGCGGGAGACTCGTTCGCGACGACGGCGCCGCCGACGCCCGCCCGCTCGATGTTTTCAGCCAGCGCTTTCGTGCGCTCCGTGGCCAGATCGTTCGTCACGAGGAGCCCCGTGCCGCGAAGCTTGGCGGCTAGCTGCGTCGACTTGCCGCCCGGCGCCGCGCATAAGTCGAGGACGCGCTGCCCCGGCTGCGGATCGAGCAGCTCGGCGGGCAGCATCGCGCTCGGCTCCTGAATATAATAGAGACCGGCATAGTAATAAGGATGCTTGCCAGGCCGCTCGGTCTCCTCCGTATAATATGCGCCTTCCGCCCATGGCACCGGATCTCTGCCCTGGACGAACGTCCGGCCTGCTGACGGCTTGTCCTTTTCAACAAGATCGGACCCTTCGCTTGGATCGTCCGCCTGGTTTTTCAGTCCGTTCAGCCTGATCGCGGTCCGCTTGGGTTCGCCGTAGCTCGCGAGAAAGGCCTCAGCCTCCTCGCCCAGCAGCTCGCGCATCATAATCACGTATTCCTTCGGCAGCGCCATCGCCGCCTCCTTCTCTCCGCCTGCCGGAGTGCATTTCCGTCTTTCCCGCCAATAAAAAAGAGGCGTTCGGACCGCGCAACAGCCGGCCCGAACGCCCTTAACGCCCCGCTCGGCCGCAACCGGCCCGCCGGCTGCCCTGCCCGCCGCAGCCAGTCGCACGAAGTCGCCTCGTCCCGAGAATTCAGGCTCGCGCCGCATGCTACTGACTGTTGTTGTTCTTGCCCGCCCGGGCGAGCGCGGCTTGGATCTCCTGCGACAGCTCCGCCAGCGACCACATGTCTTCCTGCTCCCACAGCTCGTTGAACCGCAGCTGAAACTGCGCGGCCTCGCGGACGCGGCGGAAGAAATACAAACCTTGGATATCGTTCAACACCTTGCGCACGATGCCCGACTTCTCTTCGAAGTCCTGCTGGGCGTCTACGATCTCCTGGCGGATGCTCGACATCTCGCGGTCGAGGGCGAACGCGGCTTCGGCCGCCTTGCGCAGGCGCTCCCTTACATGCTCCGGCAGCTGCTCGCGGTATTTGTAATTCAGCGAATGCTCGATCGTCGCCCAGAAATTCATGGCGAGCGTGCGGATCTGAATCTCCGCCAGCACCGGCATCGAGCCCAGCGACGTCTGCACCGGATATTCGACGATGATGTGGTAGCTCCGGTAGCCGCTGTCTTTATAATTCGTAATATAGTCCTTCTCGTATACGAGCCGCAGATCCTTGCGGATGCGGATCATGTCCGCGACCCGGTGAATATCCTCCACGAACTGGCACATGATGCGGATGCCCGCGATGTCCTCGATGCCCGTCTCGATTTGGTCTATCGGGACGCTGAGCCGCTTCGCCTTTTCCAGGATGCTCGAGATCCGCTTGACCCTGCCGGTCACGAACTCGATCGGCGCGTATTCGTCGCGGGCTTTCAACTCGGTACGCAGCGACTTCAGCTTGATCTTCAGCTCTTCTACGGCCTGCTGGTAGGGCAACAGGAACTTGCTCCAGTCTCTTCCGTCCATACGTCTACGCATCCTTTCCTGCCGCATTGCCGCGCTATCGTGTCGTTGCGAACGGATGCCTTCCAGGCCGTCTCAGCGCCTATGATCGGCGCCCACCGCCTGGGTTATCCGGTTGAATCCATCCTGCTTGAGGAGGCGCTTCAAGCCTGCCGCGATCTCCTTGACGACCCCGGGACCTTTGTAAATGAGCGAAGTGTAAACCTCCACCAAAGATGCGCCGGCGCGGATCTTGTCATAAGCGTCGCGTGCCGTAAAAATGCCGCCCGAGCCGACGATCGGCAGCCGGCCGTCGGTCATGCGGTAAAGGGAACGGATCACTTCGGTGGAACGCTGGGTGAGCGGGCGTCCGCTTAAGCCGCCCGTCTCGGACTTGTTCGCATGCGAGAGTCCGTCCCGGCCGATCGTCGTATTGGTCGCGATGATGCCGGAGATGCCGCTCTCCAAGATGGCCTGCGCCATATAGGAAAGCTGTTCCTCGTCGTTGTCCGGCGCGAGCTTGACGAGTATCGGCTTCGGCAGCTCGCCGTGCGCGGCGGCCTGGATCTCCATCTCTTCCTTAACCGCGGCCAGCAGGTCGCGAAGCTCGTCGCCATGCTGCAGCGCCCGAAGGTCCGGGGTATTGGGCGAGCTGATATTGACGACGAACAGGTCGCCGTACGGATACAGCTTGGCCAGACAAGCCCGGTAATCGGAAGCCGCGTCTTCGTTCGGCGTCGCTTTGTTCTTGCCGATGTTCACGGCCAGGGGGGATCTTGCGCTTGCCGAGCCGCGCCAGCCGAGCCGCCATGGCGTCGGCGCCCTCGTTGTTGAAGCCCATCCGGTTGATCAACGCCTCGTCCGGCGGCAGCCGGAACAAGCGGGGGCGATCGTTGCCCGGCTGGCCTTTCGGCGTCACCGTCCCGACTTCGAGAAACGACAAGCCGACGCTGCCGAAGCCTTTGACGGCCTTCGCGTTTTTATCGAGTCCCGCCGCGAGTCCGACCGGGTGGCGGAACCGGAAGCCAAGCAGATCGACGGCGAGCTCCGGCGATTCGGAGACCCCCCCATATGCCGGACAGCAGGGCGGGCACGCCCGGAATCCGCGAGGCGGCGCCCATGCCGTCCACCACGAGGTGGTGCGCGTCTTCCGGATCCATTTTGAAAAACAGGGGTTTAACCCACTTATACAAACGTTTCAGCATCCTTTCAAATCGCGGCGTCATCGGTTCGGCCGCATAAAACCCTCGCGTATCAGTTTAGCCTTTTCTGCGCCAAAAGAAAAGGGAATATCGCCCCCCGCGGGCACCCGTTTCATCTGGCGTTTTAAAGATCAAGCGTTTACAATAGTAGCATATGCCGATTATGTATAAAGGAAAGGTTGGTTCCCATGAGCGCGCCAAAAAAAACAAGCACCGATTCACCGCAAATCCGAGACCAAGGAGCAGGTCAACAAGCGCGGCATCATCATCGCGGGTACCGTATTCGGCGTGATCGTCATCGTGGTGGCCGTTCTCCTGATCGTCAATCCCTAGGCGGCGGCATCCCATCTAGTTCAGCCATTCGTATTTTTTGGCGGGGTTGGTCTCGTTCTGCGCAGGCTTCAGCTTGAAGCGCTTTTCCGGCGCGCGCAGTTCGACGGGCAGCCCCCCTTTGCTTATCGTTACCTTCGTGCCGATCTGTACCAGATCGAACAGCTCCTCGACGTCTTCCTTGCTCATCCTCGCGCAGCCGTGCGACTCGTCCTTGCCGACGCTCGACGGCTCGTCCGTGCCGTGGATCGCATATAGCGTATCCGATAGCGTCATTCCTCTGCTGCCGAACGCCCCCGTAGCGCTGCCGTTCGGATTTCTTACTTTTTCCGTAATAACGAAGCTGCCTTCGGGCGTCTGCGTATCCTTCGCGCCGAGACCGACCTCGTAATTGCGCAGCAGCACGCCGCCGCTGACGACGGCCAAGCGATGTCTCGTCTTGTCGATGAAGATCTCGATCGGTTGCTCGGCGATCGCTGCGATCGTGCCGGCAGGAGCGCCGTTGCCCGCAGCCGGTCCCGTCTCATTCGGCCAGCCCGCCGCCGCGCCTGCCGGCGCTGCCTTGGACGATAGCTCGGCCGACAGCTCGCCAAACCATGCCGTTTGCTCGGCATTCCAGCCCGACATGATATTGTTCGGATAGGCCGCCGCCAACGCTTTCGGCGAAGCCGGCCACTTGCCCGTGCGTTGCTTGTAGGCGATCATCGCCGAACGCAGCACGAGCTTGCCTTCCTGCAGCGGCTTCCAGGACGCGATCCGCGCAGCCGTCGGTTTGCCGTCCTGTGCCGTGCCGCACGGACACCAGCCCGAATCGTACCAATCGACGCTCGCCGCGGCCTTATTGGAAGGCGCATTGACCTGCGCGATCGGCGTGCCGGCCTTTACCCAATCGATCCAGTTGCCCAGCTTCGGCGACTTGAACAACAACGAAGGGCCCGCTTGATCTTGCGCGGTGAGCAGATTCCCTAGTATGGCCTGCCCTGCGCCGTCCCGCTCGGCTGCCGCAGCCATCAGGCCGGCCGGCTTCGCCGATCCTCCGCCTCCGCCGACCTGTGCGGCCGTGCCGCCTTGCCCGCCGCCTGCTTGATTCGGCGAAGGCGAAGCCTGTCCTTGCGATGCCTGGCCTCCAGTTTGCGCCGATGGCACAGCCTGTTCGCCGCCGGCATACGCCGACTTTTCCGGCGCCGCCGCCCGCTCGGCGTAGACAAATACCCCTAGCGCGAGCAGGGCCGCCCCGGCTGCCGCCGCGAGCCATCCGGCCCGACGCCTGCGGACGGAGCCCGGCTTGGCATCTTTACCCGGCCCGACGGCGCCCTCTCCCGTGTTCAACTGCGGGCTTTTCTTGGATTCGAACGCCTCGTAAACGGGGCCGGCTTGCGCAAAGCAGTAATTCGCCTTCGCTTCCTGGCCGCGGGACAGGTACTCCTTTCCGAGCAGATACCAGGCCATTTGGTTATTCCCGTGCTTAAGCAGATAATCCTTGATCGGGAGCGCATCGTGCACATCCGGCCCGAGCTCGTAGAACTGTTTGATTTGCTCTTCGAGACGGTCGTCGTTAGACATTATTTTCCCTCCCTGCTGCGGACGCTATCGTTAATGTCGGTGCGAAGGGGCGATCGTATTAGCCTTGGGGGGGCGCCGCCGACCTTCGTACCTGCTAAAAAAGGACCGTACGTCAGCGGCATGCGCTGCGGACGGTCCTCTGTTAGGCTGCGTTTAAAACGTTTTGCTGCGGATAATGACGGCTTGTACGGAGCCATCCCATTGAATATCGAGATCGCCCTCCGTGGCGAAAAAGCGGACCGGCACGTAGAAGCTGCCGTCCTTCAGCACCGGAGCGGCGTTGAGCTTGAGATCGGATTTTAATCCGCCGCTGTTCTTAGCGACTTTTTTCTGCCCGTTCGTCACCGAATACACGGTATCGCCTTTGGTCAGCTTGCCCGACTTCGTCTTGGCGTCGTAAGTCACGGTGAATCCCGTCGCCTGGCCGACGGCCCGCAGCGGCAAATACGTCGATCCGCCGGATACGAACGCCGGCTTGTCCGACTTCAGCGGCGATCCGTTCAGCAGCGTTTTGATCGCGCCGTCTTTTTTCAGTCCCGCGGCACCCGCATACTTCGTTATCCGCCGGATTTTGTTGCCCGATTCGTCCGCGATCGCGAGGCTGCCGTCCGCCAACACGGCGACGTCGGTCGGATGGTCGAACTGCGCCGCGTACAGGACGCCGTCGACGGCTCCCGGCTCCGTCGCCTCGCCGGCCAGCGTCGTCACCTGCCCGTTCTTGAGCAGCCGCACGACATGGTTCAGGCTGTCCGCGATAATGAGCGTCCCGTCGGGCGCGATCGCGAGACCTTCCGGCGCGTCGAATCGCGCGGAAGCGGCCGCTCCGTCCAGGTAATCGCCTTCGGCATACGGATTATCGTCGCCCAGCGCCGGCGCCGTTCCGGCAACCGTGCTGACCGTGCCCGCGGCAAAGTCGATATAGCGAATGCGCTGATTGCCCCGATCGCTGACGTAAAGATTGCCTTTGGCGTCGAGCGCCAGTCCGCTAGGCTCGTTGAACTTGGCGCTCGCCAGCGGGCCGTCCGCGTAGTCGCCGAAACTCTCTGCCGCCCCGGGCATATACTGGCCGACGCGCGTCGAAGGCGCGTTCAGCGTCGTGACGGTACCGTCCGCCGCGATCTTGCGGATCGTATGGTTCAGCGTATCCGCCACATATACGTTGCCCGCTGCGTCGACGGCGACATCGGACGGTGAGTAGAACGTCGCCCCGCTGCCTTTCCCGTCGGCCGCGCCGGCCAAGCCGCTGCCGGCCAGCGTCGTTACTTTCCCGTCCGTAGAAATCTTGCGGATCGCATGGTTGCCCGCGTCCGCGACGTAGGCGTTGCCCGCGGCATCGAAGGCGATGCCCAGCGGTTCGTCGAACAATGCGCGATCCGCCAAGTCGTCGTGATAGGAACCCGTCGGCAAGCCGCCTTCGTCCGAGCCGGAGAAATGCCCGGCGTATGTAGTCAGCGCGTTCGAAGCGAGCAAGCGGATCAGATGGTTCCCGCTATCCGAGACGGCCAGGCTGCCGTCCGCGCGAACGGCGATCCCGTGCGGCTTGAACAGCGTCGCTCCCGCGAGCGGGCCGTCCTGGCTTCCCCATTCGGATTGGCCTGCCCAAGTGCGAATCTCGTACAGCCCTCCCGATTGCAGCCAGCCCGTATCCGCCGCGAACGCGGCACCGGGTACGGTCAGGCTGAGTGCAAGCGCCATCGCGGCGCCGACCGTTTTGCGATTCCATGCTTTCATTTTCATTCTCCTTCATAGGCTACTCGGTCTAGTGACTCGTTAACTACTATTTTATAGAAGCTTAATCCCGGGAAAATCCGACAAAAGTCTCTAAATCGCGGTCTGATCGGCCTTCGGCGCAGCAATCGCCGCAGCAGGCTCGCCGGCGACGCCAAGCAGCTCGTAGACGCGGATCGGCAGCGACTTGCCTTTGAACATACGATCCTCGCCTTCGTCGAACCGGAAATAAGCGGCTGTCTTGGCGTATACGGCGTCGGACACCATGATTTGCCCGGGCTTCGTCTGCGATTCAATCCGCGCCGCGATGTTCACGTTGTCTCCGATCGCCGTATAGTCGACGCGCAAGTAAGAGCCGATATTGCCCACGACGACGGTGCCCGTATGAACGCCGATGCCCACGTTGACTTCGCAGCCGTACTTTTCCCGGATCGTCCGCCTGATCTCGTTCATTCCCTGTTGAATCTCGAAGGCCGTCTTCACGGCGAGCCGTTCGTGGTCTTCGACGTCAAGCGGCGCGTTGAAAAGGATCATGGCCGCGTCCCCGATGAACTTGTCGATCGTGCCCCTGTTGGCGAGGGTCGTCTCCGTGATCATATTGAACATCGTGTTCAGCGTATCGACCAGCTCGGGGGGCGACAGTTTCTCGGACAGCGGCGTGAACCCCCCGGATGTCCAGGAACAGGACGGTGATCGTCTTCGAGTCCCCCCCGAGCTTGATGTCGATATCCTGGGAGACGATCTGCTTGACGAGGTCGGGCGATATGTAGCGGCCGAATTGGCGCGTGACGAAGTGCTTCTGCGCGCTCTCTAGATACGACTTGAGCGACACGTTGGTCAGGTAGGCGAGCGTAACCGCGAGGATCGTATCCGCGACGCCGATCTGAATCTTATAGGCGTTGTACATGAGCATCTGGCCATAGACTAGCCCGGACGCCGCCGCAAGATACAGCAGGATCGAGTAGATGTTTTTGAGGCGCCATGGCAGCAGGATAAACAGGAGGAATAGGACGAGTCCGCCCAGCCAGATCGTCCAAGCCGGCGCGTAGCCTACCGACGTGCCGCTAAGCAGCTGGTTGACGATATTGGCGTGTACGTAGACGAGCTGCATCTTCTTTTCGATCGGCGTCGTCCCGCTGTCCTGTCCCGAGTCGTCGGACAAGCCGACTGCGGTGAAGCCGACCAGCACGACCGAATCCTTGAAGACGCTCGGATCGATCTCGCCGTTCAGCACCCGGCTGAACGATACGGTCGTGACGTCCTCCGTGTTCAGCTGGTAATCGATCGTGATCGTGTTTTTGGCGACCGCGTTGTTTTTTTCGAAAATTTTGCCGGGATCCGTCATCCCGTCGTAATCGGACAAGTCCGCGCCGGCCATGTCGGCCGCCATGTAGGCGAGCGACGGATAAACAGTACCGTCCTCGTCCTGAATCTTGAGCCACGTCTGGCGGATGACGCCGTCGGGGCTCGCGACCCGGTTGATGTTCGCCAGCTTGACGTGCTCGGCGAACTGAGGCAGCGGACCGTCTATTCGATAGGCCTTGAGCAGGGAATCGGGCCTTGCCACGGTCTCGCCGAACACGTCGCCCTCCGTATCCCCGATGACGGGCAGAATGACATTGTCGTAAGCGGCGAGCGCGTCCGCGAACGCCTGATCGCTATCCGCGTTCGTCTCTTCGTTGAACGTAATATCGAAGCCGATCGCCTTCGGTTCGCTGCCCGGCTGGTTCAGCATGTCGAGGAACGGCGCATAGACGGCACGATCCCACGGAAAACGGCCAAGCTCCGCCAGCGAATCGTTGTCGATCGCGACGACGACGATATCCTTGGGCGGCTGGCCCGCGGCTTGCTTCATATTGTAGTCGTAAAGCATGTTGTCGAGACGGCCGAGCCATCGCTCGCTATGCGCGAAAAATAGAGCGATCAGCAGCAGTACGTTCATCACGATGGCCAATCTTTTTGATTTTCTCTCTCACGGGTTCCCCTGCCCTTTGCGGTTCGATCGGCGTTTCATAGCTAGTATACTTGAATCCGGCGCGAGATTGTTCAAATTTTGTCAAAAAAAGGTCGCAAAAAAACCTTCCCTAGCCTGGCGGCAGTCGGGAAGGCCGATGTCGTCGATTCGCGAAAGCCATCGCGAACTACATATTAAACGGTTCGTCGGCGATTTGAATCGAATCCGTCGGGCAGCCGTCGGAGGCGTCTTGGAGATCGTCGTACAATTCTTCTGGAATCTCGGTCGTGCCGCGGTTGGCGTCGCCCTTATAGATGACCTCCGCCAGGCCTTCGTCGTCATAATCGTAAATATCGGGTGCAGTGGCGCCGCATGCGCCGCACGCGATACAAGTGTCTTTATCGACATACGTAAATTTAGCCATAATATGATAAGCCTCCTAAAAAAGTCAATCCCGCCTGCAATACGCGGAAACGTTCGCCGGTTAAATCCAAATATAATACAAAAGACCGCGACTTTCAAATAAAAATAAGGAATACCGGGCTATAGCCCCGGCTTATAGCGGGATTATTCGCCGTCTCCCTTCTCGCGCAAAAAATCGGTCTGAAGGGAAGTTCCCCTGATCTTCTTGTTGCGAATCAAGGCTGACGGATCATTGGTCAGCATGCCGGCCGTGAGCACCGCGCTCTCGCCGAATTTATCCCGAAGCCGGTCGAGCACGGAGACGAGCTGCTCTTTTCGCGGCGTTTCCTCGTATTCGAAAAGGTCCAGCTGGACAGGCGTCTCGGTCTTCGGGGACAGGCTCTGCAGCGTGATGCCGAGCAGACGGACAGGCTCTCCTTCGCGCCAGTTCGCGTCCATGAGCTTGCAGGCCACCTTGTACACGTCCTCGGCGCTCTCGGTCGGCACGTCGACCGTATGGGAGCGCGTGATCGTCTTCATGTCCGGATCGCGGATCGTGATCTGGACGGCCTTGCACATCATGCCTTCCCGCCTGAGCCGCCGCGCGGTCTGATCCGCCAGATTCAGCAGGACGCGGCGGAACTCCTCGCGCTTGGTCAGATCGGCCGGGAGCGTCGTCGTATGACCGACCGACTTGGCCGCCTCCCGGACCGGTTCGACGGGAGCATCGTCCAGCCCGTGCGCGGCCCGCTTCATCCAAGCGCCGTAGACGCCGAATTTGTCCTTCAGCAGCTTCTCGTCGGCGGCGGCCAGCTCGCCGATCGTGGTAATGTTCATCCTCAATAGCTTCTCCGCGGTTTTGCCGCCGATTCCATACAACGTTTGGCAGGGCTTCCCCCCACAGCAGCATGGGCACGTCCCGCCGCCGCACGACGGTGACCGCGTCTGGCTTGCGCATGTCGGAGCCCATCTTGGCGAGCAGCTTGTTCGGTCCGATGCCGATGGAGCACGGCAATCCGAGCTCCTCCTTCACCCTTCGGCGGATCTCTTCCGCGATCTCGATCGCGGTGCCGAATTGGGAGCTGCCGGTAATATCGAGGAAGCACTCGTCGATCGACACGGATTCGATTTGCGGCGTGTAGGCGCCCGCGATGCGTCTGAAGCCGCGGGAATATTGCCTGTAAAGATCGAAGTCCGGCGAGATCAGGATCAGTTCGGGGCATACCCGTTCCGCCTGCCTGACCGTCATTCCCGTTTTGACGCCTTTGGCCCTCGCTTCGTAGGAGCTCGTGACGACGATCCCCTTGCGCAACTCCACGCTGCCCGCTACGGCCGTCGGCTTTCCTTTATAAAGATCGGGTCGTTCCGCCGCATGGACCGAGCAGTAAAAGGCGTTCATGTCCATATGCAAAATGATTCTACCGCGCTTTTCGCGGACCCCGCCATCCATCTCGCTCATTCTCCTCGCGCGTTTTTGGCTTCTTACATTATAATACGCGAAGCCTCCGCGGTCACCCGGCAGCCCGGTCCGGCCGGCATTCCTCCCTCTACAATTGATCCGGCGCATGTTATAATAATTAGAATATTCGCCGACTGGCTATTCACGTTCTTGGGAGGTACCTTCATCCATGACCCAATCCATCAGCATTTTCGATACGACGCTTCGCGACGGCACCCAGGGAGAAGGCATCAGCCTGACCGCCGAGGATAAGCTCAAGATCGCCCTGAAGCTTGACGCGCTGGGCATTCACTATATTGAAGGCGGCAATCCCGGCAGCAACAGCAAAGACATCGAATTTTTCAAGCGCGCCCGCGAGCTTAACCTTAACGCCAAGATCACGGCGTTCGGCAGCACGCGCCGCAAGAACAGCTCCTGCGAGCAGGACGGGAATCTGCGCAATCTGATCGAATCCGGCGCGAAGGCGGCGACGCTGGTCGGCAAGACCTGGGACTTCCACGTCCATACGGCACTGCAGACGACGCTTGAGGAGAACCTGGCGATGATCGGCGAGTCGATCGCTTTTCTGAAGCGTCACGGACTCGAAGCGATTTTCGATTCGGAGCATTTCTTCGACGGATACAAGGCGAATCCCGAATACGCATTGGCCGCGCTGACGCGCGCCCGCGAAGCCGGCGCCGACTGGATCGTGCTGTGCGACACGAATGGGGGTACGCTGCCGAGCGAGATCTCCGAGATCGTGTCCAGCGTCACGACCCAGGTCAAAGCGCCGATCGGCATCCACACGCACAACGACTGCGAGCTTGCCGTCGCCAACACGCTGGCCGCCGTCGCCGCCGGCGCGCGCCAGATCCAAGGGACGATCAACGGCTACGGCGAGCGCTGCGGCAACGCCAACCTCTGTTCGATTATCCCGACGCTGCAGCTCAAGCTCGGATACCCGGTCGTCTCCGACGAGCAGCTTCGCTCCTTGACGTCCGTAGCGCGCTACGTGGGCGAGATCGCCAATGTGATGCTCCCCGTCAATCAGCCTTATGTCGGCACGGCAGCGTTCGCCCATAAGGGCGGCATCCACGTATCTGCGATCCTGAAGGATTCGAAGACCTACGAGCATATCGCGCCAGAGCTCGTCGGCAACAAACAGCGCGTGCTCGTCTCCGAGCTCGCCGGGCAGAGCAACATCCTGTCCAAAGCCCAGGACATGGGGCTCGACGTGACGACGGACAGCGCCAAGGCTAAAGGCGTGATCGAACGGATCAAGCAGCTTGAACACGAGGGCTATCAATTCGAAGGCGCCGACGCCTCCCTGGAGCTGCTGCTTCGCGAGGCCTACACCGATATCGTCGATGTGTTCTCCGTCGAGTCGTTCAAGATTCTCGTCGAAAAATCCAAGGCGGGCGGCACGCAGACCGAAGCGATCGTCAAGCTGAATGTAGGCGGCCAGCAGGTGTACACGGCCGCCGAAGGCAACGGCCCGGTCAACGCGCTGGACAACGCGCTTCGCAAAGCGCTCTCCCAGTACTTCCCCGGCATTCGGGAGATCCACCTGTCCGATTACAAGGTCCGGGTGCTCGACGAAAAGGAAACGACGGCCGCGAAGGTCCGCGTGCTTATCGAATCGACCGACTTCAAGGACAGCTGGAGCACGGTCGGCGTCTCCTCCAACGTCATCGAAGCGAGCTGGGAAGCGCTCATCGACAGCATCCGATACGCGCTGCTTGGCATGGCGCAGAGCGACTTCGCACCCGAAGCGCCGCGAGAGGCGCTCGGCCTAATCAACCACTGATATTCCCCCATTGTATGCAAGAGAGCGCCCCTCAGGCCATTGGCCTGAGGGGCGCTCTCTCGCGTCGCGTACGATGGTTACGACTTATGCCGCGTCCTTCATTGCCTCGTCGATCAGCGTCTTCCATTCCTTCAGGCTTTTCGCGCCTTCGATACGTTGCCTGACGATGCCATGGCGATCCACGATAAAACTAATCGGGTACGAGAACACTTTATATGCATCCCCTACCTTGCCGTCTTTGTCCATGAGCACAGGGAAAGGAATCGCCTTTTCTTTGACAAAATCCTTGGCGCCTCTGACCGTATCGTATTTGGTCGCGTTGACGCCGTACAATTCGATTTTTCCCTTGTATTCCTCGTAGAGCTTCACCAGATCAGGCGCCTCGACATCGCAAGGCCCGCACCAAGAAGCCCAAAAGTTGATGACCAGCACTTTGTCTTGCGGCGCCTTCGGATCTAGCGCATAGGTCGTGCTATCGTCCAAGGACGACAGCTCTAGCGCAGGCGCTAACGATCCGACCGTGGGCGCCTCCTTCGTTGGCGAACCGCCGTTTTCAGACACCGCCGAGCCGCTATTCGCCTCGCGCGCGCCCTTTCCGTTTCCTGCCAGATTATAGACCAATACGCCGGCGATCGCCACGATAAAAATGACGACAATGATAACGTTACGCTTCAATTCCTTCTCCTCGCTTTGCCTAGGTCGCTTCTTCCATCTTACCGGATTCGGCGCTTTCTCGCTATCCCTCGGCTTCCGGCATTGCAACCGCCCAGTGACTGGCCCATACTGATTATAATTGTGTCCCTAGAGAAAGGTTGAAGCCGGATGCGCCATTCGCCCGAAGTTCAAATGACCGAACAGCTGCTGCACACCCTCATCGAAGGCTGTCGCGAGGCTCTTCCGCTCGAAGCCTGCGGCGTTCTGCTCGGGGCATCGGACGCTGCCGTCTTGGCGGTATCCGATGCTTTATTTATCCCGAACGCTGCCGCAGACCCCCTAGCCTCCTTCGCCTTCGAACCGTGCGCTTGGATCGCCGCCGCTTTCGCAGCGCAAAAAAAGCCGACGGGAAGTCGTCGGCTTTTTCCACTCTCATCCGGCCAGCCCGCCGGCTCCGAGCGACAGGGATCTCCGCGGATGGGACGGCTTCGGATGCCATCTTATCATCGGTTTCCATCCTTCCGAGGCCGTCCGCGCATACAAGACCAACGACGACGGTACATGGGTAGAGCTTCGGCTGTCGTTGCGTTAATGCCTGCTCAGGTAAGCGTAAAGATCTCCGAGCGTCGACACCTGCTTGGCCTGGATCAGCTCGAGGAACGCAAACCAAAGCTTGGCCGTCATCAACGAGTCGTGGAGCGCATGATGGCGATAGGTGATCTCGATGCCGTAAGATTCGAGAAGCTCGTCGAGTCCGTAGCTTTTGCGCCGGGGCTCCAGCCATTTGGCGACCATCATCGTGTCGACCACGCGATGGGACAGATTCACCTTGGACGTCTTCCACAAGGCGGCATTTAAGAACTGCTTGTCGTGACCGCTGCCGTGAGCGATTAACACCCGTTTCCCGATGAAATCGAGAAAATCGTGTAGCCCCTGCATCAGATCGGGAGCCTCTTGCGCCATCGCGTCCGTGATCCCGGTCAATTCGGTAATATGCGGCGGAACTTTCCGGCGCGGGTTCACGAGTCGATAGAACGGCTCGGCCGCCTCCAGCTCGCCCCCCTTGATCAAGACCCCGCCCACGGACAGGATCTCGTCGCCGTTGTAAGGATTGAAGCCGGTCGTCTCCAGATCGAATACGACAGCTTCCATCTCGGACAACGGCGTATCGAGCGCGGATTCTTTGCGTTGGTCGCGCGACACCTGCCGGATGAACGCCATCTGCTGCGCATTGGAAGAACCCAGCATCGAAGCGATCGCCGGCGTGATGCCGCCCGTCTTGTATAAATGCCACATGCGGCCCATCGGACTCTTGGGCTCCTTCATGCCGTTCACCTCCCGCCGAAGCGGCGTTGCATCTCCTTCTCCAACTGACGCTGCAGCCGCCTGCAAATGCGCAGCGCCTTCTTGAGCGGAGCTTTCTCTTCCCTATCTAACACGGCGGATCTCAGCTTCCCGCTGCCCGCCCACTGCCCGCTGTCGTCCCGATCCGAGGCGAGCAGCCGCAGACGTAGGACGACCTCAAATGCCCAGGCTGCCTCGTCGGCCTTGTCGCCGCTAAGCGCGCCAATCTCCCTGAGCGCTTGAATGCGTCCGAGCGTACTCGTCGCGGGAATATCGGCTCGCATGGCGAGCAGGCGAAAAATATTGACCATCGGGATGTAGGCGCCGTACTTAACGTCAAGGCTTCCCGCATTTTCCCCGTAGTGCTCCACGAAAAGCTGACCGAACACGCCAATCAGCACTTTATGCCGAAGCGTATTTTCGAGCATGCGCCTCGCAATGTCGGCATGCGACATCATATCGCCGATATAGCGGCCTTTCCATCTGCGGCCAAGCTCGGCGTCGCCGGCCAACAACCGCGCATCCGCCAGAATAAGCAGGTATCGAACGTTTTCCCAGCTAGGCTCCGCGAACCAGCGGTCTACCTTTTCCTCCCAAGCCGAGATCGGGAGGCACCATTCGGGATTCGATACGATGACGTTGCCTTCGCAAGGCGGATAACCGATCTCGAACAACGATGCGACGATCCGGGAGCCGAGCGCGCCGAAGTAAGCAGCTGCAAGCTCGGCCTCGTCGGGATTGGCGCAGTCGCCATAGACGAGTCCGCTGTCTTGATCGCTCGCTAGCGTTTGCTCTCCCCGCCCGCCGCTGCCGAATAAAAAATAGGCATACGGCACGGGCGGGGCGACAAGCCCCATCCGTGCCGTATCCTGCTCCGCCAGCGTCAATACCCGGCGGATCAAAGCGTCGTGCAGCTCGTTCAGCGCTTCGACGATCGGGACGACCCGGTACTCTTCGCGCAGGAGCGCGCTGACGCGCTCCTGCACTTCCTCCCGGATCGTCCGCAATTGTTGCAGCGTGCCCGCGCCGTTTATTTCAAGCAACCGCTGTGCCAAGTCCATCTGGGACAATGCGGTCCTACCTCCTGTCGGGACGCCGATGCTAAGATTAATGTAACGTCGATCAGAGGGACGTCGTGTTCGTGCCGGCGCGCTTCAGCGCTTCCGGATAACCGTAAGTGCCGTGCTCGCTCAGGTCGAGACCGATGATCTCTTGCTCTTCAGTGACGCGAAGTCCGCTCACTTGCTTGATGACCCAGAGGACGACAAACGATACAGCGAATGCGAAGGCGCCGCATACGACGACGGAAAGGAACTGCACCCACAGCTGTTCGCCGCCGCCGCCGTAGAACAGTCCGGCCTTGCCGACGCCGACTTGGTCGACGAGCTTCTGGGTCGCGAACAGGCCGTTGGCCAGCGTACCCCATACGCCTGCCGCGCCATGCACGGACATCGCGGAGATCGGATCGTCGACGCGAATCTTTTTCGAAGAACTGAGCGCTGACGAAGACAAGGACGCCTGCGATAAGACCGATGACGACTGCCGCCCACGGTTCAACGAACGCGCAAGAAGCGGTGATGGCGACCAGGCCTGCCAGCGCGCCGTTCAACATCGTCGGGATGTCGGCTTTGCCCTTGACCAGCCAGGAGATCAACAGTGCCGATACGGCGCCGCCGGCCGCGCCCAATTGGGTCGTGAAGGCGACGTAACCGAAGAAACCTTCGCCCACGGATACCGCGCTGCCTGCGTTAAAGCCGAACCAGCCGACCCACAGCAGCAATACGGAGAGGGACGTAAATACTTGGTTGTGACCGAGAATTTCATTAGCGGAGCCGTCTTTGTTGAACTTGCCGATCCGAGGCTTGAGCAGGATGGTCGCGGCAAACGCGGCCATCGCGCCGGTCAAGTGAACGACGGTGGATCCGGCGTAGTCCTGCGCGCCGTCTGCGGCCAGCCAGCCGCCGCCCCAGATCCAGTGGGCGATGATCGGATAGATGACTGCAGCGAATACGATCGTAAAGATGAGGTACACGGACAGCTTGGCGCGCTCCGCGAAGCCGCCCCATGCGATCGAGAGCGAGACCGCAGCGAATGCCAGTTGGAACACGAAGTAGATCGTCGAAGGATAAGCGTCGCCTTCACCCGCCACAATCGACGGATCGAAGAAAAAGTTGCCGATGCCCATGAACTTGTTGAGGCTCTCGCTCGCGTCGCCGCCGAACGTGATGCCGTAACCTACCGCCCAGTATACCAGAGAAGCGAGGCCTACCGTAAAGATCGTTTTGCCCGCCACGTGACCGGCATTTTTCATGCGCGTGGAGCCGGTCTCGAGCAGGATAAAGCCGCCTTGCATGAGCAGAACTAAAATCGCGGCGACTAGAATCCACAGTGCGTTAAGCCCCATATTCAGCGTCGCCGCAGACGGATCACCGTCCGCCGCGAATGCCATCGTTGGGAACAACAGCAGCAATGCGCCCAGACCGAGCAAACTCTTCTTCAACAATACGACCACTCCCCGACATGTAATGTTTCATAACATTTTAAGAAAGCCTTAATGTCATTATAGTTAGAAGATCCCGATTTGACAATAAGAAAATCGAATAAAAGTTCGGACTTTCCTCAATATATCTGACATATACTCTCTAATAGAAGCCGAATGTTCAGAAATAAGCGGGATTATAACGTCTAATCCGTGAATGAACGCTGCTATAACCTTACATGAGGTGTTTTGTTGACTGTTCATAAAATAGGCGAGGAAACCAAGTTCGATGTCACGATTCCTATCAAAGGGATTCATTCCAAGCAGAGTTGCATAAATTCGTCACAAGCATAACGTTTGACTGTACGGTTTGGGATTGGTTATGATAAACCCATAACGATCTTCAGGAAGGGGATAAGCTCATGCGACACGGAGCCGCGGAACCGCCTCGCCATTTGTACCGGATCGGAGAACTGTCCCGATTGTCCGGCGTCAGCCCGCGAACCATCGACTACTATACCGGCCTCGGCCTGCTCTCCGCCACCAAGCGCTCGGACGGCAATTACCGCTTATATAATGATGAAACGCTCGACCGAATCAAACGTATTGAACAATTGAAGGCTCAAAAGTATTCCCTCGAAGAGATCAAGGAGATGTTCACGGCCTTAAGCCGCGTATCGCCCAGCGAACAGGTGAACCGCAAAATTGCCGACCTGTCGAGCCACCTCTCTCAACTGGAGCGGGAAGTGAAGGAGCTCGAACCGGTGCTCGAGCAGTTGAAGCCGGGTCAAGCCAAGCGCCTCTTCAAGACGATCACGCCGCAGACCGCCGCGGTCATCGAAGCGCTTCTTCTTCTTCTGAACAAGGGAAATTTTATGTAGCCTCGGGTCGTACGCTTCAATTCAGAATTTACGCCACGGAGGTCGATGCATATGAACGCCAATTGGATGTACGTCTTGATCATTCCCGCATTTCTTCTGTCTCTGTGGGCGCAGTTCCGCGTCAAAGGCACGTTCAACAAATGGTCCGAAGTCCGCACGTCCACCGGCCTGACCGGCTACGAAGCGGCCCGCCGGATGCTCGACCGCAACGGACTTCACGACGTGCCGATCGAGCCGGTGCAAGGCACGCTCTCGGATCACTACGACCCCGTCCATCGGGTCGTTCGGCTGTCGGAGCCGGTATACTACGAGAGCTCCATCGCCGCCGTATCCGTCGCCTGCCACGAGGTCGGCCATGCCATCCAGCATCAGCAGCATTATCCGGCGCTCGTGCTGCGCCACCGGATGTTTCCGATCGTTCGCTTCGCGTCGGGCCTCGCGCCTTTCCTGTTCATCGCCGGCATCATCTTTGCCGCTACGAACCTGATCGGACTCGGCGTCATCTTCTTCTCCGCCGCGGTCGCCTTCCAGCTGGTGACGCTGCCGGTCGAGTTCAATGCGAGCAACCGGGCGCGCCAGGTGATGGTCGCCGAAGGATTTATCGCAAGAGACGAAGAACGCGGCGTCGGCAAAGTATTGAACGCAGCTGCGCTGACCTACGTGGCGGCAGCGCTCATGTCGCTCCTCGAGCTGATTCGTCTCGTACTGATCTACACGAGCAGCCGCGACTGATCCGCTTGAGCCAAAATGAGTACTTGAATCGCAAAAAGGAAAAGGACCGGGATTGCGCCCGGTCCTTTTCCTTTTGTCTCCAGATTCAAATCGGCTTGTAATGCGCGCTGAAATAATCGACCAAGAAGGCGTGAAACAGCTTGACCACCGCCTGCGGCTTCTCGCCCGAACGTCTGATCAAACCGATCGTTCGCGTGACTTGAGGCTCTCGGACCTTCACGACCGCCGGCATCATCGTCCCCGTCTGATAGAGCGCCATCTCCGGGAGCAAGCTCACGCCCATGCCCGCGGCGACCAATCCGCGTATCGTATCGGTCTCCTCTCCCTCGAAGCCGATCGTCGGCACGAAACCCGCGAGCCGGCAAGCATCCCATACGAGCGGCCGCAGAGAGTATCCGTTGCTGAACAAAACGAACGTATCGTCCTTCAGCTCGGCCAGATGGATCGACTCCTCCCCGGCCAGCGGATGGCTCTGGGGCAAAATCGCATACAAATCCTCCGTCAGAACGACTTCTCCGGTCACCTGCTCGTGCCGCTCGGGGGAACGGCGAGATGAAGGCCAGATCGATCTCTCCTTCCACGACGTCGCGGATGAGGGAAGGATACATGCCTTGCCGGAATCTGAACTTGACGCCGGGGTGCAGCTTGCGGAAGCAGGCGATCACCTGCGGAATGAGCTGCGTACCGAGACTGTGCGGGAACCCCAGCCTGATCTCCCCCCAGCTCCGGATCCATAAACTCGTGGATCTCGTTTACTGCGCGATCCAGGTCCTGCAGCACCCCTTGCACGCGCTTCAGGAACAGCTGCCCGACCGGCGTCAGCTGAACGTTGCGCCCCCGCTGCATGAACAGCCGCACGCCGAGCTCCTCTTCCAACCGGTGAATTTGGCGGCTCACGGCCGACTGCGCCACGTGGAGTTCCTCCGACGCCTTGGTCACATGCTGCAGGCGCGCGACCTGGATAAAGTATTGCAATTGCCTAAGCTCCACGATTAGAGCTCCTTCCCTATGCCTTATCGATTCAAAAACCGGCTGCCCATCAAACCGTACAAAATGAACCCGGCCAGAAGTCCGCCCACGTGCGCCCAATAGCCGATGCCCGGGATGATAAAGGACATCACGAGTCCGACGACGAGAATGCCGAGAATCGTAGACCTGGAACCTTGGTCAAGCGCGTACCTTTGGAAAATGACGATGAATAAGTACGCCCCATACAAGGCGTAAATGGACGTCGAAGCCCCTACCGCGATCCACTCCGGCTTTGAAAGTGCCGCAGCGAACACATTACCGAGTACGCCGGCGATCAAATAAAAAAACGCGTATTTCGCATGTCCGAACAACCGCTCCAAAGGAGCCGCGAAAACGAAAATCGCAAACATGTTCATCGCAAGATGAGCAAGACCGGCATGCAAAAAAAGAGATGTAACGAATCGCCAATTCTGGTCATACCCCGGAACGTTCGTTAGCGCGCCGTATTTAACCAGCGTATCGCTGCGCGTAGGATCGCCGTTGAACAGCATGATGATGAACATGACCAGATTTGCGGCAATGATCGCCGAATTGACGGGATACAATCGCAGATATTGCCTCAAGCTTTCGTAACGGATAAAAATCAAAGGTCATCACTCCTTCGTCTGGCCGCCATTCATCATTGGACAACGGCAATTCCGACATTTATAATGGGTTACGTCAAGTCCATTCGCCGAAGGAGGCCTACTTTTCATGAGTCAAGAACGGAATCAAGCAGCAACTTTCAAAGGCAATCCCATCACGCTGATCGGTCCCGAGCTTCAAGCCGGCGATCAGGCGCCTGACTTTCAATTGAGCAAGAGCCTCGTCGAGGCCGTATCCCTCAAAGATTATGCGGGTAAAATCAAGCTGATCAGCGTCGTCCCCTCCATCGACACAGGCGTATGCGACGCCCAAACGAGAAGATTCAACGAAGAAGCAGCCAAACTTGGCGAACAAGTCCAGGTGCTGACCGTCAGCGCCGATCTTCCGTTCGCTCAGGCCCGCTGGTGCGGCGCTGCAGGCATCGACCGCGTCGTCCTGCTGTCGGACTACAAGGACAACAGCTTCGGCAAGGCCTACGGCGTCCTTATCAAGGAATTCGCCCTCGACATGCGTTCGATCTTCGTGCTGGACGCCAGCGACAAGATCGTATATGTCGAAGTGCTCAAGGAAATGACCGAGCATCCGGACTACGACGCCGCCGTAGCCGCCGTTCGCGCGCTGCTCTAGTCTGCAAGCGCCAATTCGCATACGACATACAGAAGCGAGGCAAGGCCCCAGCCTATACCTCGCTTCTTCGAGTTGCGTCTCGATCTATATTTGAAAAACCTCAATTTTTGTAATTGGATAGCTTCTTGTCCAGGACGCCGTAAATCTCCTGGATCACGCGGTAGTTGGCGCCGAGATCGCCAAGCGATCCTCGGGAAGCGGAATAAATGTCCACGGCGGAGTTGCCTGGGCCCGTGCCTACGATCTGAATGGTAATGTCCATCGTGCGTCCGGCCATCGTTCGCTTTTCAAGCACAAGCTCTCCGATATTCGGCACCTCGTGCAGCACCTTATAGCCCTGCATTTTCTTCAGGACGGAAGCGACTTCCTCGAACGCCCTGTCCTTCGACAATCGGTAGTAATGGGATTTCAGCTTCGGATCCTTCGCCTTGTCGCCAGTGTGTTCTTGGCTGCGTATTAATCCGACGAGTACTCTCTTCAGCAAATTCCACTCTCTCCCTCCGGGTGACCTGCGCTAAAGCTAATCATACCATGCCCGTCCCGGGGTTTAAAGCCAAATAACGGAAAACCCGCCTTTGCCGTCCGACGCGCTTGTTTCTGAACCCGCTCTCGCAGGTGGGTGCCCGCAGCGCTGCATGCTGACTACCCCTTTCGGGGGCGTGTCATCCGCAGGGCGATGTTGAGCTCCCTAGGAAACAGCATTGGTTCAAAACATGTGTCGCCGTAACGTGCAAGGCAGGATTGATACCCATTATATACAGGCCGCCGAGAAAAGTAAACGTCAACACGCCTGTTGGGTTCATTAACCAATTGGGACCGCTCTTCCGGAGCTAAACCTTGGGCATGTCCTCGTCACGGGTAGGCGATTCCTCGATCGGAAGCGGATCCTCTTCTTTGTTCGCCATCGCCTGCATCTTCTGAATGGTCAGATAAAAGTTGTAAAAGGCGAAAACGGCGATGAGGCTACCCATGAAAAACGGAATTAAAAACGTGTACTTGAAGCTGATAAAAACGATGACAGCGCTGCCGACCGCCGTGGAAAGCGATCTCAGCGGCTTGCCGATCGTCAGGACGACGGCATTCTTGAGCAGTTGAACCGTCTTCATGTGGAAATGCGACAGCAGCGAGAAAAATTGGAACAACGAAACGAGAAGAAGCACCATCAGCGCGAGGAACAGGATCGACAACACGCCAAGATTTTCGAATTTTTTCAAATACACCTGATAGTCGACGATCAGGATCACGAACAGCAGCGAATACAGCACCCCGCCCAGCATCGCCTGCAGATAATTCTGCTTGTAGCTGCGGAAAAAGGTCTTAAGCAGCGGAACGTCCGTGTCTCCCATCACCCATTTGCGGGCGACGGAAAACATGGCCGATGTCGACGGAAACCAGGTGAAAGGCATCAGCACGGCCATCGGAATGAGCATGGCGACCAGCTCGTCCGTTGTAGACGCTCTCAAGACGCCGAAAACGAGGAAGAACCATACCGGCAGCGAGGTCAGCACCCATAGCACATTGGTAACGGACAGGCGCATGATCCATTCGGAAATCTTGTAAAACCCGCCCATCATGCCGCGCATTTCCATGAGACACGCCTCCTGATATACGGCAAGGTGCGCATGCGGATCGCACCGCCCGCGCACCTTGCCCTTCAAATAAATCGGGTGTTAGATATTAACGAAATCCTCGCTCCGGCTGCCGCGCGAATCTTCGCGGCGTCCGCCGCCTTGACGGCCGCCGTCGCGGAAGCTGTCCTCGCGCCGGGAATCGCCGCTGTAAGGCTTGCGGTTGCCGTAGCTGCTGCTGCCGCCGCCGCTGCGGCCGCCTTGGCCGCCGCTATAACCGCCGCCGCTGCCGCCTCTATAGCCACCGCCGCTGCTGCTGCCGCCTCTGTAGCCGCCGCCGCTTTGTCCGCCGCTGCCATAACCGCTGCGACGTTGACCGCCGTAACCGCCGCCGCTTCCGCCGCGATCGCCGAATTTGCGCTTCTTCGAGCGAATCGGATCTTCAGGCGTGAGCTCAACGGCCACGTCGTTCTTGTCTCCGGCGAGGAGCTTGATGGCCGCGGACAGCAATTCGACGGAATCGTGACGCTCGAGCAATTCGGTCGCGATGCCCTTGAAGGAATCGAGGTCCGCGTCCTCCGCGCTCACGGCTTCGATGAGCCGGTCGGCGATGACGCGCTGCTTGCCTTCTACCGCCTCGGCGACGGTCGGCAGCGCCTTCTTCGCGATGCGGAAGCGCGTAACGCGCTCGATGAAATGCAGGTGCTCCATTTCGCGATACGTTACGAACGACCAAGACGTGCCTTCCTTGCCCGCGCGGCCGGTACGGCCGATACGGTGCGTATAGCTCTCCGGATCCTGCGGCAAGTCGAAGTTAATGACGTGCGTGACGCCGGAAACGTCGAGACCGCGCGCCGCGACGTCCGTCGCGACCAGAACGGCGATGCTGCCGTCGCGGAACTTGCGCATAACCGCGTCGCGCTGGTTCTGCGACAGGTCGCCATGCAGGCCGTCTGCGGCGTATCCGCGCTTCATGAGCGCTTCGGACAGCTCGGCTACGCGGCGCTTCGTGCGTCCGAATACGATCGCGAGCTCCGGCGGTTCCATGTCGAGCAAGCGGCACAGCGCGTCGAACTTCATGCGCTCTTGTACTTCGACATAAAATTGCTGGATGGAGCTGGCCGTCGTAGACGTCTTCGGAATAACCGAGATATGTTCGGGCGTGCGAAGGAACTGCTGGGCCAGTCTCTGAATGTTGGCAGGCATCGTGGCGGAGAAGAGCAGCGTCTGGCGCTCGGCCGGTACAAGGCTCAGAATCGATTGGATGTCTTCCATAAAGCCCATGTCGAGCATTTCGTCGGCTTCGTCAAGAACGACTGTCTGAACGTCCTCCAGCTTGATCGTCTTGCGGTTGATATGGTCAAGCAAACGGCCCGGCGTGCCGATAATAATCTGTGGTTTGCGTCTCAGGCCGCGAATCTGGCGTCCGATATCTTGGCCGCCGTAGATCGCGAGGGAACGAAGTCCCTTGAATCGGCCGAGTTTTTCGATCTCTTCGGCCACCTGAATAGCGAGTTCGCGCGTCGGCGTCATGACCAACGTCACGATGCGGTCTTCGGTAGCTTGGATCTTGCTGACCAGCGGAATGCCGAAGGCGGCCGTCTTGCCCGTCCCCGTCTGCGCCTGGCCGATCATGTCGCGGCCGCTGAGGGCTACAGGGATCGCCTGGCTCTGAATCGGCGTAGCGTCTTCGTATCCGAGCTGGGAAATTGCTTGCAGGACATCACTTTCCAAACCAAAATCCGTAAATTTACTCAAATTAGTTTCATACTCCTTCTGTTATGGGGCCATCAACTAACGGTGCCGGTCCATCAACTAACGGCTCTGCCAAAAAAATATACAGATCATTATAACACAAAACGGCCTTCAAACTCCAGCTATCGGCCCTGAGGGTCAAGCGCTCCGGCAGGCCGTCCTTTTGCAAGCGCTACAATTGCTCCGACCTCCGACCTAAGCGATCCGCGGAAGGAGGAACGAGATCTTTATTTTAACGCGAATTCCCGATCCCAAACAGGCAGGCGACGTGGCAAAATTAGCCGCCGGCCCCGCAGCTATACGATGCGCGACGGAAGCATACCATTAGATCATACCACTATATGCAGGCGATGGCGAACCGTTGACACAATCATCCAGCCCCAATCTTAGGCCCGCCTCGTATCTAGTTCCGCAGTCCTCTTCGCGAAAGGATAATATTCTACAAAATACCTCTGTATCCACTGTTTGAACTCGTTTATAATCGGGTTACAGTTGGGAAGAGCAAGCGGGGAGAGAGTGAAATGAATGTATTGTTGACGCTGATGCTGCTTCTCCAATCGGCATGGGGACAACCGCAGCAAAAGCCGGAAAGCGGAAACATCTTGGGCCATTTGTGGCAAGTGGCATGGAGCAATTTGGAAAAATCGCAGGCAAGCGGGGGCTCCGTCGCATCGCCGACGCCTAAACCTTCGCCGACGCCCGCGAACGGCGGCTCAAGCGGAGGAAAAGCGGACGTACCGCATACGGATCCGCAGCCCGACGCACCCAAGGTAAAAGGCGTGTACGTCACTGCCTATAGCGCAGGAGGCGAACGAATGTCGACCTTGCTCGACCTGCTCGACAAAACGGCGTTGAACGCCATGGTGATCGATATCAAGGACGACCTCGGCTACATCACGTACAAGACCGACAATCCGGAACTGCAGAAGCTCGGTACGCCGATGCGGTTCATCAAGGATATCGGCGCCCTGATGGATACGCTCAAGAAACACGAGGTGTATCCGATCGCCCGGATCGTCGTTTTCAAAGATTCGGTGCTGGCGAAAAAGCATCCCGAGCTGTCGTTCGTCACGGCGAACGGGACCGTGTGGCAAAACGGAAAAAAGGACAGCTTCGTCAATCCGTACCGAAAAGAAGTGTGGGACTACAATATCGCCGTCGCAAAGGAAGCGGCCAAGCTCGGCTTCAAGGAGATCCAGTTCGACTACGTGCGGTTCCCCGAAGGCTTCGAGAAAAAGGCGGACAGCCTCAAGTTCACGAAAACGGACGAATCCCGCACGGATGTGGTATCCGGCTTCGTGAAATACGCCAAGGAACAACTCGAACCGCTTGGCGTTCGCGTATCGGTCGATATCTTCGGGTATGCCGCCTCCGTGCCCGCCGCAGAGGGCATCGGCCAGGACTTCGGCAAGATCTCGTCGAACGTCGACGTCATCAGCCCGATGATCTACCCGAGCCACTACAGCACCGGCTGGTTCAAGCAGAAGGATCCGGACAAAGCGCCGTACGCCACGATCAAAGGCGCGATGGTCGATACGAACAAAAAAGCTTGCGCCCCTCGCGGACGCCAAGCCCGTCATTCGCCCCTGGATCCAGGACTTCACGGCCAGCTGGCTTGGCAGCGGGCATTACATCAAATACGGCGCGACGGAAGTGCAGGCTCAGATCAAAGCGCTGCATGACAGCGGCGTAGACGAGTACCTCCTGTGGAATGCGACCAACCGCTATACGTCAGGGGTTCAATATTAGCCCTATCGCACCGCAAGTTTACAGCCATTTTAATCTCAAAGACCCTCTTGGCCGCGCCCGGCCGAGAGGGTCTTTTCTTGAGATTCGGTTTATTGAGCGAGACGGATCGCCAAATTGTACAGATCCATATCGAACGACTTTTTGGTGGAAACGACGGTATCGATATCGGTCGTCACGAGCTGGCCCTTGACGATGCCGCATGCCTTGGCCGAATCGCCCGCTTCGAGCCGCTCGACGGCAAAGTCTCCGAGCCGGCTGGCGAGGATCCGGTCGTTATGCGTCGGAGAGCCGCCGCGCTGAATATGGCCGAGCACCGTCACGCGAGGCTCGATGCCGCTGTGCTCGGTAATCTGGCGCGCGATCTCGTCGCCGCCGCACACGCCCTCGGCCACGATGACGATACTGTGGCGCTTGCCGTTCTGGAAGTTCTCGCGCATGCGCTGCGAAATCTCGCGAATATCGAACGGCACCTCCGGCACGAGGATCGATTCGGCGCCGCTGGCAAGTCCGGCATAGAGGGCGATGTCGCCGCAGTGACGGCCCATGACCTCGACGACCGACGAGCGCTCGTGCGAGGTCATCGTATCGCGCAGCTTGTTGATCGCGTCGACGACGATGCTGGTCGCCGTGTCGAAGCCGATCGTGAAGTCGGTGAACGGAATGTCGTTGTCGATCGTGCCGGGCAGGCCCATCGTCTTGATGCCCAGCTTGCTCAGCTTGTTGGCGCCTTGGTAGGAGCCGTCGCCGCCGATGACGACCAGGCCGTCGATCCCGTGCTTGCGCAGCACGTCGGCACCTCGCTGCTGGCCTTCGGGCGTCAGGAATTCCTTGCAGCGCGCGGTCTGCAAGATCGTGCCGCCGCGCTGGATAATGTCGCCGACGCTGCGCAGGTCCATCTGGCGCAGGTCTTCGTTCAAGAGACCTTGGTATCCGCGCTGAACGCCGTACACTTCAAGTCCCCGGAACAGCGCGCTGCGGACGACGGCCCGAACGGCCGCGTTCATCCCCTGAGAATCTCCACCGCTCGTTAATACTGCGATTTTTTGAACTGCTCCCATCGTCTTCTTCCCCTTTGCTGTTACATCGCTTTGCGTATGAGATGGCTGTTGAGCCAGAAAAACAACCGCGTCCAAGGACTGCCCTTCATCAACTGCTTCGCCGTCTGCCGCACGCGGCGCTGTCCCTTGACCTTCGGATCGGACAAATACAGCGCGACCAGCCCTTCCACGATCATCCGGTGAAAACCGGACGCCGGCAAGCGGTCGGCCGAGGCGCGCGCGCTCCTGACCATGCGCAGCAGCCGCTCGTTCAATTGCTGCTGATCGTCGTAATAGCTGCAAAAATTGAGATCGCCGCCCTGCTCGTCCTCGGCTTGGTCGATGAGATAATCGAGCAGGATATGGAGGCCGTTGATCGAGGGAAAGTAGCTCTCCGCGATCTCGCGGCCCATGCCCGGCGACGGTTCGTCTTCGCTCGCGGCGAGGAAAAGCATGAACATCCCGAGCGTGGAGCCGGTGGCGGCGGCGAATTCGTTCCAGAGAAGACCGGGATGGCGGTTCGAATGAAGCTCCCACCACGACAGCAGCGCCTGCTCCCTACGGTCGTGCGCGATATGCTTGTACACCTGCAAGTCCCCGTACAAGGAGACGAGCTCACTCACATGCGCCTGTACCGAGCCGTAAGCCGGCAGCGACGCCGTGCATTCCTGGCAGCGCGCGACCAGCGCGGCCAGATAGCCGCCGTCGTCCTGTTCCTGCCGCAGCGCGTAATAATTGCGGATCGACGCCCCGGGCGTCACGGCGTCCAGCATGCTCTCGTGAAGCAGCCTGAAGTCCGCCGGGTCGAGCGAAGTGCTCCTGTCGCATAAATTGTCCAAGTAATCGCTAATCGTCTGCAGCGCTACGATGAGAGGTATGAGCACGTCCCTCTTGCCGAGATTCGCCGCCGCGTATACGGCACCTCCCTGACAGTGAAACTTCTTGGACGCGATGCTGGCGAGCGCCTGCTTGCGTAGCTCGGGGTCGGGTATGGCGTTCGCCCGGTCCTTCCATCCGTCCAACGCGACTTTCACTTCGGGCAAAATGTACCTATAAACGCGGACCATCAGCGAGATCGGGCCGCGCGGAGAAGTCCGCGCCAGCCATCGTTCATCCCTCACGCGGTACCTCCATGCATCCTCGCGGTCCGTTAACCGTGCCGCTTGATGTTTTCTTCTTCAAGATCCTGCTGCGTGCGATACCAGATCTGCAAGTCGTGAATAACGCTCGCCGCCTCGGCGATCTCTTCATTGAGCGCGCAGCAGCGGACGAAGTCCACTTCTTCGAACAATTCGGCGAGCAGACGCCGAATCTCGGCTTCGCGCGCCAAGATCGCATCCGGTATGCGCCCCCGGATCAACTCCCAACGCTCGACGACGCCAGCCCGCTTAAGAGCGTTCATCTCTTCCCACGGCACGCCGAAGCGGGGCAGCGGGATACCGAGCCGGCCGTCCAGCGCGAACTGGCCTTCCAACCATGCATCGTATGCCGACACTTGAATCACCACATTCAGCCTGCCTTGCATCATTTAATAATTTATCATTTCGCATGGGGTAAATCCAGTGAAAAAGTATTGAAAACGGCCCGCTTGCCCGCTAACACTGCTATAATATCCGAGTAGCTTGAATGGGAGATGACCTTGTTGCCTGAACATCCTGACCGCGTATCGCTCCGGACGCTCTTTTTATTTTTCATTCCGCTCGGCGTTTCCGCCGTGTTGATCAATTTATCGCACGTCATCATCAACGGCACGCTCGCCAGAGCCGCCGACCCCGAGCTGGTCATCGCCGGTTACGCGACGGCCATGAGCTTGCTGACGGTCAGCGAACGCCCCGCCGTGCTATTCCGCGAGACCTGCTCCGCCCTCGTGCGCGACCGCGTATCATATCGGGCGATTCTGAAGGTCGCCTTTATCGTCTTCGGCGCTTCGCTCGTTTTCGGCGCGATGATCGGCTATACGCCGGTCGGTACGCTCGTGTTCGCAGGCGCCTACGGCGCCGAGCCCGAAGTCGCCGACGCGGCGGTTGGGGTTTACCACGTCCTGATGTTCCTCAGCATCTTCTCCGGCATTCGCTGCCTGTACCAAGGGGTTATCATCTATAAAATGAGAACGCGCTGGCTGACCATCGGCATGGTGTTCCGTCTCGGCGGCATGTTCCTGATGGCGCAGTACATTTTGCATATCGGGGTCAGCAGCTCCACGCAGGGCGCCGTCATCTTCGTGTTCGGCATGATGATCGAAGCGTTCGTCAGCTGGCTCGAGGGCAGGAATCTGGCACGCCGGTTGCCGCCCGAATCGCCCGAATGCGAAGTTCGGAGTCCCCGGCAGATTTTGCGATTTTACAATCCGCTTCTCTTCTCCTCCTTCATCGTCGTCTGGGTACCGCCCATCTTGAACGCCTTGCTGGGCAATACTGACCGCGGCACGCTGTCGATCTCATCGTTCGCCGTCGCCGGCAGCCTGACCAATCTGTGTCTGGGCTTCTTTACTTACTTCCACCAGATCGCGCTCCAGTTCTATCGAACCGATCCGGGACAGGTCAAGCGGTTCGTAATGCTCATCGGCTTTACGCCGGCCGTTCTGCTATCCGCGTTCGCATTCACCCCTGCGGGCGAATGGATGCTGACGCATCTGCTCGGCGTGGACGGCAGACTGCTCGCCGAGAGCATGATCGCGCTGCGCGGATTCATTCCCTTCGTGCTGATTTTCCCGTGGCTCGACACGTTGAACGGCATCATCCTGTCCAAAGGCCAGACGAAGCTGATGTTCGGTTCCCAGACGGGCAACGCCGTCGTGACGACGGCGCTTATCATCGTGCTGACGGTATCGCTGCCCGGCTGGACAGGCATACTCGGCGCACTCGCCCAATCGGGCGGCATGATCGCCGAGCTCGGACTGCTTTATTGGTTGTTCAGACGCGCCATGAAAACCGAAAGTTTAGATACGCTAGCGGCTTTGCCGGGAGAGGATACAACCAGATGAAACGACCGAACTTCTTTTCTTCCCAACTCACCGTCCTGCGCAGCCTTCACTTTTTCAACTACGCGACGCAGACGCTTATCGCGACGTTTTTCCCTTTGTATTTCTACGATCTCGGGTTCACGAAGCTGCAGATCGGCGCCGTCTACTCGGTCGGTCCCATGATGTCGATTTTCGCCAACCTGCTGGCCGGCATCGTCAGCGACAAGACCCAGGGCCTGCGCCGCGTGCTGAACCTGATCTTCCTCGGTCAGATCGTCGCGCTCGCTCTCTTGCTGCCGCAGAAGGAATTCGTGCATATCTCGCTGATCATGGCGCTCATGTACCTGTTCCAGACGCCGGTTAACGCCATGATGGACAGCATGTCATTGCTCGCGGCGAGCACGATGAACCGCAGCTTCGCTTCGATCCGCATGTTCGGATCGCTCGGCTTTGCCGTTTGCTCGCTCGTATTCGGCTTCGTTCTTAAGCAGACCGGCTCCGACTGGACGCTATGGCTAGCCCTTGGCACCGTGTGCGGGTCACTTCTCATCTCGCTAGGCCTCGCGGATTTTCAATCCAAAGTCGGCAAATTCCGATTCGGCGGTTTGGTCGATATTATCAAGCGCGGGGACACCTTGATGTTCTTCTTGCTCGTCGCGTTCGTGTCGATCGCTCACCGGATGAACGAAGGCTTCCTCGGCGTGGCGATGCGCGATCTAGGAGCGAGCGACGACTTGATCGGGTACGCCTGGCTCGCGTCGGCCGCAAGCGAGATCCCCGTATTCTTTTTGCTGGCACGCTACGGCAACCGCTTCAAGGAGATCCCCCTGCTCGCAATCGCAAGTCTGCTGTATGCGGTAAGGCTTGCGCTCATTAGCGTCATTCACGAGCCGGCGGGCTTCATCGCCGTGCAGGCGATGCACAGCGTGACCTTCGGCATCTACTACATCACGGCTCTCCGTTATATGCAGTCCATCGTCAGCGATGCCTACCGGTCGTCCGGCCAGGCGCTGTTCAGCGTCGTGTGGACCGGGATCGCGGGACTTATCGCCGGCACGGTCGGAGGCGCGTTGTTCGACGCTTATGGCCTGGCCACCGTGTTCCGGACGGGTGCCGTCTCCGCCTTGATCGCGGCTGCGGGATTCATGATCGTGCATTTGCGGAAACCGGGAGAATAGGACCGCATTAGACAAATAAATAGATGTACGGAACAAGCCGCCCCTCACTGAGGGAGCGGCTTATTCGTTGGTATTTTGTATCAATAACCTATCTTCTTAATGAAGTGAAATTGAAAGATGTGGCGTTCGAGCTATGTTCACGTCGCGAAATACAGATAGCAAATGGCGGCCTAGGGGGGCTTTATTTTCCTGGAATGATGGCCGTTTGGTCTTCCTTTACTCAAATAACGTCCCTTCGGCCCGCTTCAATTGCCCAAATGATCAAATATCTACGCTTTAATCGGCACCGTTAAGCTGATCAACCTCTGCAAGGGGCAAATCCAGCATGTTCGCTACGGATTCCGGCGTCATTCCTTTGCTCAGCAGCTTGCGGACGACTTCCCGGCGTTCCTCCTGCTTCCATCTTTCTTTGCCCCGCTCAAAGATCGGATTCATTACGAGTCGAGTCCGCAGTAAAGACTGCGATGGGTATAATTCGTTTGTGCGTTTTGCGATAACGTTCGTAAAGGCGGCTAAAGTAAATAAACATTCTCTCCGCGAAACGATCGTCCCGATAAGATTGAGGCTCAAAATGAATCAGAACGCAAAATGCCTCTTCAACAAGCTGCGCTTCAAGAAGTAAGTCGAGCGTACGAGCGTCCTGACCAACGATATCTACCAGCTGCTCTTGCATCAAAAGTTTTGCTTTCGAATAATCGATTGTCTGATGAACCGCTGGAAAAAACAAGGCTATGAACTCTTCGAAAAACGTCTGCAGCAATTTTTTAAACGCTTCGTCATGCGGCGTCAACGAAGCAACTCGCGATTGTTCAGCCATCCTGATCCCCTTCCCCTTTCTAAACTGAGACTTTACGCAAAAAAAAGCCGCCCGTACCCTCATGGGGTGCGAACGGCGCATGCTTTGCGACCAACTTATCGATTATAAGTTTGAGGTTCGATTACCTTTAATAAACCCATTTAACCCGACGCCTGCAGCGGCGAATGGCCTTCATACGCCTCGGGACGAATGATCGAGATGCGCGATACCCGAAGGTTGTCGATCTCGGTCACGACAAAGCGATAACCGGAGTCGAGCTCTATCGTCTGGTACTTGCGCGGCGGAATCTCGATCTGGGAGTACATCCATCCGCCGATCGTATCGTAGTCGTCCGACGGAATATCAAGGCCGAACTCCGCGTTGATCTCGTCGATCAGGACGAGGCCGCTAACCGAATAGGTGTATTCGTCCACCCGCTCCATCTCGGGACGCTCTTCGTCGAATTCATCCTGAATCTCGCCCACCAGCTCTTCCATAATGTCCTCAAGCGTGACGAGACCTGACGTACCGCCATATTCGTCGATAAGAATCGCGATCTGGGTTTTGCGCTTCTGCATCATCTTGAGGAGCGTGCTGATCGGCATGCTCTCCGGCACCGTCGTCATCGGACGGACCAGCTCGCGGATATCGTGCACGGCGTTGTCCGGCAGCTTAAGCAGGTCCTTGATATGAATAAAACCGATAATATCGTCCTTGTCGTCGTCGCAAAGCGGATAGCGGGTATGCATCTCCTTGAGCGCGACAGACTTGTTCGCCTCGAACGGATGGTTCGCGTACAAGCACACCATCTCCGTACGGGGAATCATGATCTCCCGTGCGTTCGTATCCGCAAAGTCGAAAATATTGTCCATCAGCGCGAGCTCGGTCTTGTCGATGAGGCCGCTCTCGTGACTTTCCTTCATGAGAATGCGAATCTCTTCTTCCGTATGCGCGGAAGAAGATTCCGATGCAGGCGCGATGCCGAACAAGCGGAGCAGACCGCCCGCCATGCCGTTAAGCAGCCAAATGAACGGATTCATGACACGCGCGAAAAAAATGAGCGGTCCTGCGGCCCAAAGCGTAATTTTCTCCGCCTGGCGGATCGCCAGCGTCTTGGGCGCAAGCTCGCCGAGCACGATATGAAGCACGGTAATCAGCGTAAACGCGATGACGAAGGAGATCGGATGGATCCAGGATTCGGGCAGTCCTGCCGCACCGAATATCGGCTCGATCACGTCGGCGATCGCCGGTTCGCCGATCCAGCCGAGACCGAGGGAGGCCAAGGTGATGCCGAGCTGGCACGCGGACAGATATGCGTCCAGATGTGAGGTCAGATGCGAAGCGAAGCGCGCGCGGGCGTTCCCCTCCTGCACGAGCGTATCGATGCGGGAGCCGCGGACCTTGACCATCGCGAACTCGGCCGCGACGAAAAAGCCGTTCAGAAACACCAAAACGAGGATTAAGATTAAATTCACCGCAACCGGAAAAGGGTCACCTTCCAAATTGTCCCTGCCCCCCTGACGGAGAACAGGTGCACCTCCTTTAAATTCAAAAAACGAAAAACAACGGCTTAACGTTCGGATTAATATTCTAAGCTTAGTCGATGTTCGGTCGCCGCGTCAAACGCAGCTTCGGGCCGAAAACGGGAGAAGAAGCGGTCCGTCCGGCCTTGAATCCGCTCCTATGCGGCATGAATGCCCCTTAAAGGCCTCATATCCCGAATCCCGGCCGTTTGGAAGCGGTTCAGGCTTGTCGGCTTGTCCGAATTGGCGCGACGGCAATCGATTTTAGGTACGCTCCGCCTTCTTTCTGCGCATTTGGTTCGTACGGATCCGCTCCTCCATCCCCTGCTCGGTCGCTTCGTAAAACGTTTTGTTTTTCAGCTTATCGGGCAAATATTGCTGCTCCACGTAGTGGCCCGGAAAATCGTGCGGATACTTGTAGCCGACGTGCCCGAGCTTCTTGGCCCCGCCGTAATGGCCGTCGCGCAGATGCATCGGCACCTCGGCCGACTTGGTCTGCTCGAACGAGGCTTCGATCTTGCCGATCGTCACCGCGATCGCATTGGACTTCGGGCTCTCGACCGCGAACAGGATCGCTTGGGCGACGATGTACTTCGATTCGGGCCAGCCGATCCGGTGATACGCCTCCATCGCGCTGACCGCCTGCACCATCGCCTGCGGGTTGGCCAGCCCAATATCCTCGCTGCACGCGACAGTCAGTCGACGCAGAAACGTCATCGGATCCATGCCGAGCCGCTCGACCGCGTACAAAAACCAATAAAGCGCAGCGTCGCTGGACCCGCGCACGCTCTTGTGAAAAGCCGAGAGCACGTCGTACTGCGTCGATTCGTCCGCCTGGATCGTCGGCTGGCGAATCGACTCCTCCGCCACCTCGAGCGTCACGCGGACGGAGCCGTCAGGCTCGGAGGGCGTCGTAACAGCCGCCAGCTCGAGCGCCGTCAGCGCGCGCCGGATATCGCCGTTCGCCATCGACGCGATATGATCCAACGCCTCCTCGTCGACGTGAAGCTTCATAAATCCGAGTCCTTTGACCGGATCGGCGATCGCCCGCCGCATGGCCTCCAGCGAGTGCGCCTTCGTCAGCGCCTCCAGCCGGAACAATGTCGAACGGGATAACAAGGCGCCGTTGACCGAATGATACGGATTTTCCGTGGTCGCCCCGATGAACACGATGATGCCTTTCTCGACGGCGGGCAGCAGGGCATCCTGCCGCGCGCTGTTGAATCGATGCACCTCGTCCAAGAACAGGATTGTCTTTCGGCCGTACATGCTCTTGTTGCGCTCCGCCTGTTCGATGACCTCTCGCACGTCCTTGACGGAAGCATCCACCGCGTTGAGCCGGACGAAGTCGCCTTCCGTGCGCTTCGAGATGATATGCGCGAGCGTCGTCTTCCCCGACCCCGGCGGACCGAACAGCAAAATCGACGCGACCGCGTCTCCTTCGATCGCTCTGCGCAGCAGCTTGCCCGGTCCCACGATATGTTCCTGTCCGATATATTCGTCGAGCGACTCCGGCCGCATCCGGTCGGCCAACAGCCTTGCGGTCGGTCGCTTTTCCTCTCCGTAGCTGAACAAATCCATCGTATTCCCGCCTTTCACCGTCCCTTTATTTTACCAGACGGGAGGCGTTACCGGAAGCGCCAGGGGAACTGGCGTTCTTGCATCCGCAATGAACGAACGAGCTACAGAAGCTTCATATCTCGGAGCAGCACGGCGCGCCTGTCGCGAATGTACTGCCGGATCGTCTTCAACTCGTCGAAAAATCCCGCATAAGCGCCGCGCGCAACCCGCTCCGCGCGAATGTACGGAGCGATCTCCCGATGCAGCTTTTCGGCGCGAGGCATGATCGAACGCTCCGTGAAGACGGTCCCGAGCAAGGTCCGAAGCAAATTTTTATAACGCTTCTTAAAAGGCTTATGGACCAGCAGTTTTCGCGTCAGCGAATTGTAGCCGCCGATCTCCACCAGGTCGGCGCCTACGGATTTGCCGAAGCAATTGCGTCCCCAGGTCCCTTCGTAATCCCACGGCGCCATCGACCAACGGCCTGTCGCCCGGTTCCTGTAGATCGCGTAATTCTGGTCGAAGCCGTCGTAATTGCCCGTGAGGACGGCGCCGCTCAGCCAGCGCAAATAATTGTCGATATCGAGTCGGGCCGCCAGATAGGCCGCCGTCTCCGCAAGCGGTCTCCGCCGGTGAAGGCCGGCGATAAATCCGCGCAGCCGTTCCCGCTCGCCGCGTCCGCCGAAGCGGTACTCGTAGCCGTCCAGCAGAGACGCTCGCGGAGACGCCCTGAAGTCCGCACGGTCGTTGACCGCATAGAACAGGCTCGAAGCGCGCAGTCCCCTTTTCCGGAAAAAATCGGCGTCCACCGACTCGATCTCCAAATACACCCCGAGCGGCGCGCCGTTGAGCGCTAGGAGCACGTGGCGGGCCGAAGGGCTGGGCAATCCGATGCGATCCAAAAACCAAAAGGACAACGCGTTGCGGATCATCGACGGATCGTCTAACTCGGCATTGTAGTGGCGCGTCCCTTCGGACGAGACGACCTCGAACGAACGCTTCGGATACGCGCGCGTATGTCCTCCCCTGTATCGGACGCTGACGGTCGCGGCGCCTGCGCGCCAGCCTTCCATCGCGGCGGGAACGAAGCGTCCGTTCCACAGGTTGTTCTCCATCTCGGCCAAATGACGGTCCGAGACGCGCAGCATTCTGACGGGTAAGGGCACGAGCCTCGCCTCCGCTCCGGGCCGCTCGCCCTGTTGAATTATGGATAGCCTATTCGGGCGGCGGGCGAACGTGACGGTTCGCCATTGGGTTGCGCATTTTCTGACGAAAAGGAAAACCGCCATCGAAAGATGGCGGCTTGCGGCAGCTCCGAGACGATCACGCTAAAATGCGTTAACGGTTTTTATGGCCGCGTTTCGCGGAAGCCGTTCTTGCGGAGCGGTGCGAATGCGAGCCCGAATACGAGCGATGCGCTCCGTCAGGGCCGGATCCGGGTCCGCCGAGGCCCCCGAGCGAACCAAGCCCGGATTCCGCTCCCCCAGCCGAGGTCGCCTTCAAGGCCGCCTAGACCGCCTAGACCGCCAAGGCTCCCAATGCCGCCAAGGCCGCCCCCGATCGGATCGATCGGCTCGGGACGGACAGGTGCCGCGCCAGAGCCGGAATGATGATGGCTCCGGTGGCTTCGGTGGCTTCCGTGGCTGTGGTGGCTGTGGTGGTCATCGCGATGCTTGCGGTGCGGCTTGCAGCCGCACTTTTTAGGGTGCTTGCGATGCTTTTTGGGATGCGGCTTGCTGCTGCCGGATGCGAGCAGTACGCTTTTGCCGCTTGCGGACGATTGCTTGCTCATGACTCTACACCTCCATACGACAAGGATGATCCAGTGTATGAAGGACAACTGCGGAGTGACAGGGACAATGGCACAATTTGGGCGCGAGCCGGAAAATTGGGTCTGCCGTGTCGCAAATTCCCGCCGAAAAGCGCAAAAGCCTTCTGCGGAAGCGCCAATCAGCGGCATCCGGAGAAGACTTTTGGCTTATACGCGCAGGGGTTACTGGCATACGTGCGTTTACTCTTTTTTTCGACCGGCCTCTACCAGCTCGCGGAAGACGACGCTCACCATGATGAGCCCCGCGACCGGCGGCACGAAGGCGTTGCTGGAAGGCGGCTGCTGCGCTTTGCGGATCTCCTTCGGCGCCGTGTCCGGCACGATGCGCTGGGTCACGTCTTCGCGCGGCTTGATCGGATCCTCCGTGGAGAAGACGACCTTGACGCCTTTCTTAATGCCCTCTTTGCGCAGCTTGGTCCGTATGACGCGGGCAATCGGATCGACCGAAGTCTTGGAGATGTCCGCGACCTGAAACCGGCTCGGATCCGTCTTGTTCGCCGCGCCCATGCTCGAGATGACCGGAATGCGGCGCTCGAGGCATTGCTTGATCAGATGAATCTTGTAAGAGATCGTATCGGAAGCGTCGACCACGTAGTCGAGCGGAAACTTGAACAGCTCCTCGTACGTCTCCTCCGTGTAAAACATCTTCAGCGCGATCGCATCGCATTCCGGGTTGATCAGCTTGATGCGGTCGCGCATCAGTTCGGCCTTCGGCTGGCCGACGGTCGTCGTGAGCGCGTGGATCTGCCGGTTGACGTTGGTGATGTCCACGACGTCCTTGTCGATCAGGATGATGCGCCCGATGCCCGACCGGGCGAGCGCCTCGGCGGCGATGCCGCCGACGCCTCCGATCCCGAGCACGGCTACCGTGCTCCCCTTAAGCGTCTCGAGTCCCTCGGGTCCGATGGCTAGCTCCGTGCGCGAGAACTGGTGCAGCATAGGATCGCTCCTCCCTTAACCTTAAGATCCGGTTATTCCTTGGCGGCAGCCGGCTCTTCGCCGCCGGCTTCGGACTCGGACTGCTCGGCCGGCGCGGCTGCCTTCGCTTGGGCGGCGAGGGCTTTGGCCGAAAGGCGAATGTGCAGGTCCTCGAGCTGCTTGTGCTCGACGCCCGAAGGCGCGTCCGTCAGCAGATCCGTCGCGCTCGCCGTCTTCGGGAAGGCGATCGTCTCGCGCAGGTTCGTGCGGCCGGTCAGCAGCATGATCAGGCGGTCGAGGCCGAACGCGATGCCGCCGTGCGGCGGCGTGCCGTAGTCGAACGCGTCGAGGAAGAAGCCGAAGCGTTCCTTCGCTTCTTCGAGCGTGAAGCCAAGCGCCGAGAACATCTTCTCTTGCACTTCGCGGCGGTAAATCCGCATCGAGCCGCCGCCGACTTCATAGCCGTTAAGAACGATATCGTACGCCTGCGCGCGGATCGCGCCCGGATCGGTATCGAACAACGCGACGTCCTCGTCGCGCGGACGGGTGAACGGATGATGCTCGGCGACGAAGCGCTTGCCCTCTTCGTCCCAGCCGAGAAGCGGAAAGTCGACGACCCACAGGAACTTGAACTTCTTGTTGTCGATCAGGCCGAGATCGCGGCCGACCTTCAGGCGCAGGTTGCCCATGACGTCGGCGGCCGTCTTCAGCTTGTCGGCGGAGAAGCAGAGCAGGTCGCCGTCTTCGACGCCCAGACGCTCGGTCAGCGCGGCTATTTCTTCAGGCTTGAAGAACTTGACGATCGGCCCCTTCCATTCGCCGTCCTTGACCGTGATCCAGGCGATGCCCTTGCCGCCGTAGCGGGCGGCGAACGGCTGCAGGTCGTCGAGCTCCTTGCGGCTCCAGCTCGCGCAGCCCTTGGCGTTAAGCGCCTTGACCACGCCGCCGCCGGCAGCGACCGAAGCGAATACTTTGACTTCGCTCGTCTTGACGATATCGGTGACGTCCTCGATCTCGAGCCCGAAGCGCAGGTCCGGCTTGTCCGAGCCGTACTTGTGGATGGCGTCCTGATAGGTGAGACGCTGGAAAGGCGTCTCGATCTCGGCGCCGATCGTCTCGCGGAACAGGCGCGCCATCAGCTCTTCCATCATGCCGAGCAGTTGGTCCTGGGACAGGAACGACGTCTCGATGTCGACCTGCGTGAACTCCGGCTGGCGGTCTGCGCGAAGATCTTCGTCGCGGAAGCAGCGGGCGACCTGGTAGTAGCGTTCGATGCCGCCGATCATGAGCAGCTGCTTGAACAGCTGCGGCGACTGCGGCAGGGCGAAAAATTCGCCCGGATGCACGCGGCTCGGCACGAGATAGTCGCGCGCGCCTTCCGGCGTGCTCAGCGTCAGGATCGGCGTCTCGACATCGAGGAAGCCGTTCTCGTCGAGGAAGTCGCGGAATACCTTGGTCGCCTTGGAGCGCAGGTACAGCGTACGCTGCATCTCCGGACGGCGCAGGTCGAGGTAGCGATACTTCAGTCGCAGCGACTCGTCAACCTCGACGCCGTCCTCGATCGGGAACGGCGGCGTCTTGGCGCTGTTCATGATCTCGACTTCGGTCACTTGCACTTCGATCTCGCCGGTCGCGAGGTTCGCGTTCACCGTCTCGGGATCGCGTTCGACGACTTTGCCTTTCACCGCGAGCACGTATTCGTTGCGCGCGCGTCCGCCGAGCTCGAGCGCGTCGCCGGAAAATTCGGGATTGAATACGATCTGCACGATCCCGCTGCGGTCGCGGAGGTCGATGAACAGAATGCCCCCGAAGTCGCGCCAGCCTTGTACCCACCCGTTCAGTACGACGGACTGTCCCACGTGTTCTTTCGTCAGCTTGCCTGCGTCAAATGTTTTAAGCATCGTCATTGCGCTAACCCCTCTTCGTCTTGTTGGTTCCATTCGCGTACCGCTTCGGCCAGATTGGCGAGCGGCACTTGCCGCTGCTCCTGCGTTCTTAGGTTTTTCAGCCCGACCTCGCCGCGCTCGAGCTCGTCGTCGCCGATGACGGCCGCATATCGCGCGCCGATGCGGTCGGCCGCCTTGAACAGCGTCTTCGTCTTGCGACCCTGGTAGTCCTTGTCGACCGACAGGCCGGCTTCGCGCAGCCGGTAGAGCAGGCCAGGCGTCTCCCGCTCCGCGCGCTCGCCGAGCGCGATCACGAACACGTCGACGGCCGGCCCGAAGTCCGGCTTCGCGTTCTGGCTCTCGAGCAGCATGACGGTGCGCTCGAGTCCGAGGCCAAGGCCGACGCCCGGACGGTCTTCGCCGCCGATCTGCGAGACGAGGCCGTTGTAGCGCCCGCCGCCCCCGATCGTGTCGATCGCGCCGATGCCCTGCGCCTTGTACTCGAACGCCGTGTGCGTGTAGTAGTCCAGCCCGCGCACGAGCCGCGGATTGACGCGATACGGGACGCCCATATCGTCCAGGTACCGCCGCACGAGCGCGAAGTGCGCGCTGCAAGCCTCGTCAAGGCTGTCAAGGATCGATGGCGCGCCTTCGAACTTGTCCTGGTCCACCTTGCAGTCGAGCACGCGCAGGGGGGTTGCGCTCCATGCGCGACTGGCAGTCCTTGCACAGCGTGTCCTTGATCGGACGGAGGAAGCCGAGCAGCGTCTCCCGGTACGCCGCGCGCACCTCGGGCGTGCCGACGGAATTGATGTCGACCGTCACGCCGGTCAGGCCCACTTCCTTATAAAAGGAATAGCCGAGCGCCACGACCTCGGCGTCGAGCGCCGGATCCTCGGATCCGATCGCCTCCACCCCGAACTGGTGGAACTGACGGTAGCGGCCTGCTTGCGCACGCTCGTACCGGAACATCGGTCCGATGTAGTACAGCTTGGACAGCTCGGGCTCTCCGTACAGCTTGTTTTCGACATAGGCGCGGACGACGCCCGCGGTGCCTTCCGGACGCAGCGTCATGCTGCGGTCGCCCTTGTCGACGAACGTATACATTTCCTTCTCGACGATGTCCGTCGTCTCGCCCACGCCGCGCTGGAACAGCTCGGTCGCCTCGAATACGGGCGTGCGGATCTCCCTGAACCTGTACTTTCTGGCGACTTCCCTCGCGGTCCGCTCGACGTATTGCCACAGCTCGGACGCGCCCGGCAGGAAGTCCTGCGTGCCCGGCGGCTTTTGGAATGCCATTGCTGCACCACCCTCTCGAATTCGTCAAAAAAAGCTCTCGTCCCGGACGGCGCATCGCTGCGCCATCCGGGACGAGAGCTCCTATATGCTCCCGCGGTACCACCCGTCGTTCGAACGCGCTCTTCCGCAAGGGACGCGGAAGCGATCGCGATCGCTCTCAAACCGGTTAACGCCCGGCGTACGCCTGCTCGCTACTGATCGCGGAATACCGGCGTTCGCGCTTCGGCGCGCGTCGCCTCACTTCCGCCCGTTCGCGGGAGGTTCTCGGAGATGTCGTTCGTCCGGTCATCGGCGGATCGCTCGCAGCCTGAAGGCGATCCTCTCTGGAGAAGTGGGTCCGGAGTACTTGTTCCCGTCATTGAATCCATGGCTTGATACAATTGAGTTTCATTTTACCCTCCGTCCGGCCGGCATGTCAAGAAATGGCCTCAATTCGGAAAGATTATGAGCGCCATGAATCAATAACGATTCTCATTCTCATGAGAATATGGTACGATAAAGGAAAAGAGTCCTGCGGACTGCCTGCAGCCCGGCTCAATACGCGACCATAAAGGAGCGATCGATCGCTTATGCAACCGAACGTATTCGACGTCACCATCATCGGCGGAGGCCCGGCCGGGCTGTACTCCGCATTTTATAGCGGTTTGCGCGAAATGAAGACCAAACTTATCGAGTATCAACCGATACTCGGAGGCAAGGTCAACGTCTATCCCGAGAAAATGATCTGGGACGTCGGCGGACTTACGCCGGTGACCGGCGAGCAGTTGATCAAGCAGTTGATCCAGCAGGGCCTCACCTTCAGCCCCGAAGTCGTTCTCGGGGAAAAAGTGACGTCCATCTCCAAAGGCGAGGACGGTCTGTTCGTCCTGTGCACGGATTCTGGCGACAAGCACTATTCGAAAACGGTCATCCTTGCCGTCGGCGGCGGCATCCTGAAGCCGACCAAGCTCAACATCGACGGCGCGGACCGGTTCGAGGTGTCCAACCTCCACTATACCGTCAAGTCCCTCTCCCGCTTCAAAGACAAGATCGTCCTGATCTCGGGCGGCGGCAACTCGGCGATCGACTGGGCCAACGAGCTGGAACCGATCGCGTCGAAAGTATACCTAACCTACCGCAAGGAAACCTTGAAAGGCCACGAAGCCGAGATCACGAAATTGAACAGCGGTACCGTCGTCTGCCTGCTGAACACGGCGATCGAAAAATTCGTCGCTTCGGAAAATCATGACGCGATCTGCAGCGTCATGCTGAAAAACGTAGAAGACGAATCCACGGTCGAGCTTGAGGTCGACGAGGTCATCATCAATCACGGCTACGAACGAGACAGCGATATGCTCGACAAGAGCGACATCGACGTCCGGATGAGGCCGGATTGGGGCATCGACGGCACGCCGATGAGCGAGACGTCCGTGCCAGGCCTTTACGCGGCCGGAGATATACTGGCGCATGACGGCAAGCTTCACCTGATCGCGGGCGCCTTCCAGGACGCCGCGAACGCCGTCAACAAGGCGAAGCAGTACATTACGCCGGACGCGCATGCCTACGGCATGGTGTCATCGCACAACGACGTGTTCGCGAAGCGCAACGCGGAACTGAAGAAGCAAATGTTCGCCAAGTAGTCGGACAGCGAGAAAACAAGCAAAGAAAGAGCCCGCTCGATATCGAGCGGGCTTAAGTTTGTTGCTGTATAGAAAAAGGGGGGTCACCAACTATATTAGTCGGAATTCATTAAGGACGGATGAAGCTCACATTACGAGTTTTGTTACAATCGCGGGAAAACGGTAACGGGGCATGCAATTCCGATCCGCGTCCGCACACGTTCATCTCGCCTTGTGCAGACGATGATGCGACCGCCCCTCATCCGCGGTTCGGACGGCGAGGGCGCATGCCCCCGTCCGTAGACGCATCCCGAGGCGCGAGCTCCGCCGCGAACTCCTCGCCCATCAACGATTGCGCTTCGCGGCGATCCGCGCCCGGCAGCGTCCTGCCCGCGCGATCCATCCGCGCTTCCTTCGGAGACTGGCGCATACGATCGGCTCCTTTCCAGGTTGAAAAGAATAACGATACGTAGTGTTGCCCTCGGCTCCTTTTTCCATTCAGCTTGCATCGAAAAAGCGACCGATCAAACGAAGCCTCTTCCTCTTTAAACGTTATTCCTTCGTATCCAGAATCAAAGTCACCGGACCGTCGTTCGTGAGCGTCACGTCCATCATCGCCCCGAACGAGCCGGTCTCGACGGTCAATCCGGCTTCGCGCAGCATCTCGTTAAATTGATCATAAAGCGCGGAGGCCGCCTCCGGCCTGGCCGCGCCCATGAAGTTCGGCCGCCGCCCCTTGCGGGTGTCCCCGAACAGCGTGAACTGCGAGACGGACAAGATCGCTCCGCCCGTCTCCTTCACCGATAAATTCATCTTCCCGCCGTCGTCCTCGAAAATGCGAAGGCCGGCGATCTTTTCCGCCATCCAGGCGGCGTCACGCTCGGTATCTTCATGGCCGACGCCGACGAGGAGCAGCAGTCCCGCTCCGATTTCTCCGACCGTTTTTCCTTCGATGTCGACACGGGCCCCGGACACCCGCTGCAAAACCACTTTCATCCTCTAACTCCCTCCCGTACGCATAACGGCGGCCGATTCGGCCGCCGCGATGGTCGTTTACATGGCTAACTGCATGTCTATCTTCCCTATTGCATGAGCCGTTGCACGGAGAAAATATCCTTGATTCGCTTGATCTTGTCAACCACGTTCTGCAGATGCTCCTTGTTGCGAATCAAGATCGTCAGGTGCATGATCGCGACCTTGTTGCGGTCCGACCGTCCCGAGACGGCCGCGATATTGGTCTTGCTCTCCGATACCGTCTGCAGCACCTCGTTGAGCAGCCCCCGGCGGTCGTGGCCGAGAATCTCGATCTCGACGCTGTAGCTCGCTTCGACCTCCTCGCACCATTCGACCTCGATGACGCGTTCGGCTTCTTCGCCCTCGGCGGCCGTCGGCAAGTTCTGACAATCGGAGCGATGGACGGAAACGCCCCGTCCGCGCGTAATATAACCGATGATCGGGTCGCCGGGCACCGGATTGCAGCATCGCGCGAAGCGGACGAGCAAATTGTCGACGCCTTTGACCCGGACGCCGCTCGTCGTGCGCGACCGGTTCGCGGCAGCGGCCGCCGAAGGGGCGCGTACTTCCTTGACCTCGTTGGTCAGCTGGATCTGCTGCGCTTCTTCGGCTTCCCTGCGCAGCTTCTCCGTCAGCCGGGTGACGACCTGCGCGGCCGTGATGCCGCTGAATCCGATCGCGGACATCATATCCTCGGTATCGTTAAACGTGAACTTGCGCGCCGCTTCAAGCAGCTTGTCGTCCGTCATCCACTCGGAGGGCTCCAGTCCGAGGCGCTTCAGCTCTCGCTCGATCGCGTCCCGGCCCTTCGCGACGTTCTCCTCGCGCTTTTCCTTCTTGAACCAAGCCCGTATCTTGGCGCGCGCGTGCGAGGACTGCGCGATCTTCAGCCAATCCTGGCTCGGTCCGTACGAGTGCTTGGACGTCAGGATCTCGACGATGTCGCCGGTCTTGAGCTTGTGGTCGAGCGGGACGATCCGGCCGTTGACCTTGGCGCCGATCGTCCGGTTGCCGACCTCGGTGTGAATCCGGTAGGCGAAGTCGAGCGGCACGGCGCCAGCCGGAAGTTCGAACACTTCGCCTTTTGGCGTGAACACGAATACGAGATCGGTGAAGAAATCCATCTTCAGCGACTCCATGAATTCGGCGGCGTCCCGCGTCTCCTGCTGCAGCTCGATGATCTCGCGGAACCAGTTCATCTTGTCGCCGAAGCTGCCCGCGACGTTGCCGGAATCCTTGCCTTCCTTGTAAGCCCAGTGGGCGGCGATCCCGTATTCGCTCGTGCGGTGCATGTCCCAGGTCCGGATCTGGACCTCGGTCGGCTCGCCGGTCGGTCCCACGACGGTCGTATGGAGCGACTGGTACATATTCGCCTTAGGCATCGCGATATAGTCCTTGAAGCGGCCCGGCATCGGCTTCCATAGGGTGTGGATGATGCCCAGCGTCGCGTAGCAATCTTTGACGTTGTCCACAAGGATACGGATCGCCAGCAGGTCGTAGATTTCGTTGAACTGCTTGCCGCGCTCCGTCATTTTCTTGTAAATGCTGTAGATATGCTTGGGACGGCCCGAGATATCTCCCTGGATCCCCATCTCCTCGAGTTTCTCGCGGATCTTGTCGACGAGCTCGGAGATGTACTGCTCTCGCTCCGTGCGCTTTTTCTTCATCAGGTTGGCGATCCGGTAATATTGCTGCGGATTGAGGTATCGCAGCGCGATGTCCTCCATCTCCCACTTGATGGCGCTCATCCCGAGCCGGTGCGCGATGGGACAATAAATCTCCATCGTCTCGTGCGCGATGCGCCGCTGGCTCTCCTCGGACTGGAACTTCAGCGTCCGCATATTATGCAGGCGATCCGCCAGCTTAATGAGGATGACGCGGATGTCGTTCGCCATCGCGACGAACATCTTGCGGTAATTCTCGTTCTGCTGTTCTTCTTTGGACCGGAACTGAATCTTCTCCAGCTTCGTGAGCCCGTCCACGAGTCCTGCGATCGTCTCGCCGAATTCGCCGCGCACGTCCTCGACCGTCACGGTCGTGTCTTCGACGACGTCGTGCAGGAGCGCAGCTTCGACGGTGACGACGTCCATCTGCATCTGAACCATGATCTCCGCTACCGCTAACGGGTGGAGAATATACGGCTCGCCAGATTTGCGCAGCTGCCCCCGGTGCGCCTCGTCGGCGTACGCGTAGGCCTCCCGGATGCGCTCTAAGTCCTGTTCCTTCATGTATGTCGACGCTTTTTCAAGCAGCTGCTCCATGCCCATGCCATGTTCCTTTCCGCTCCGGGCCTGCGCAAAAAAACGCGGGCCGCCGCGAATCGTGAAGTATTCCCTCCATTATGCCTCTTGGCGGAGGGAACCGTCAACAGCCCGCGAGCGCCGTCAGACGCCCTCGCGGGCGGAATAAGGCGGATTGGACGGCTGCTCCGCCAGCGGCAGCGAGAAGGTGAACACCGTGCCCACCCCCTCGGCGCTGTCGACGGAAGCCGCGGTGCCGTGCTTCTCGAGTACGAATTGAACGATGGCGAGGCCCAGGCCGCTGCCCGTTCGCGCGGAGCGGGCTTTGTCGGATTTATAGAAACGCTGCCAGATTTTATCGAGCTCCCCGCCGGGAATGCCGACGCCGCGGTCCCGCACGCTGATACGCGCGCGATCTCCGTCGCGAACCGCCTCGACCTGTACCGTACGGCCGTTCGGCGAAAACTGGATCGCGTTCAGCGCGAGATTCGCCAGCACCTGGTCGATCCGGTCCGGATCCGCCTCGACCCAGAGATCCTCCGCGTCCCCGATCAGCTCGAGCTTGATGCCCCTGCGCCCCGCGTCAGGTGACATGCGGGCGAGCAGTCCGCGGATCCAGCTGCTAAGATTGTACGGCACGGGCGATATCTCGAGCTGTCCGGCCTCCATGCGAGCTACGTCGAGCAGGTCGTTCACGAGCCGGTTCATCCGCTGCGTCTGCTCGCGGACGAGACCCAGGTAATGCATCTCTTTGTCCGGCGGCACGGCGCCGTCCAGCATCGCTTCGACGAAGCCGCCGATCGAGGTGAGCGGCGAACGGAGGTCGTGCGACACGTTGGCTGAGAACTCTCTGCGCATCCGGTCGAGACTGCCCAGCTCGGCGGACATATGGTTAAGCGAGGCGGCCAATTCGCCGATCTCGTCGCGATGGCGGTCCGGCAGGCGGATATCGAACTTGCCCTTGGCGATATCCCTGGCCGCCTGCGTCATGCGCCTGAGCCTCGCCGTCATGCCGCGCGAGACGATCAGCACCATGATCGTCGACACCACGAGCATCGTGATCATAATGTTGCGGAACAGACCGCTGAATACGTTGAAATCCTGCTGGAACGCCTGCGAGACGACCAGGATCGTCTGCGCGTTCCAAGTGAGCTCCCCGCCGACCGGACCTGCCGCGATCCGAATCTTCCCTTCGCCCGACGCGTCGCCTGGCCGCCAACGCTTGTCCCGGGCCGCCAGCGTTTCCTTCAGCGCCTGCGAATCGAGCTCCACGGTCCCGCCGGCGTTCGGATTGCCCGATTGCAACACGACTTCCCCGGCGCTATTGAGGATCACGATCGTCCGGTTCGGCCCGCCGCTCATCTGGAGCGCCGACGTCAGCTGCGCGCGGCTCCATTGCTCCCTGTACGCGCTCCTCACGAGCGCCGCCGTCACGTCGAGCTGCCGCGCTTCCATCTGGTCGTTGCGGTCCCGCAACTGCGTCCGGACGAAGCGGTCGGAGACGAACATCGTGATGGCGAAGGAGATGAGCAAAACGGCAAAAAAGGCGAGCAGCAGCTTGACGGTAATGCCGCCGTACCGCCTCATGCTCCGCTCACCTCGAATTTGTAGCCTACTCCCCTTATGGTTTCGATCCGATAATGCTCCGTCATGCCGATTTTCTCCCGGATTCTCTTGATGTGGACGTCTACCGTGCGTGGATCGCCGTCGAACTCATAGCCCCATACCCGATCCAGAAGCTGGTCCCTGGTGAAAACCCTGCCGGGAATCGAAGCGAGCAGATGAAGCAGCTCCATCTCCTTGGGCGGCAGCGTAAGCTCGGACCCGCAGCACTCGACGATATAGCGGTCCAGGTCGATCGTCAGGTCGGGTATCCGGATCGGCTCCCGCGCGAACCCCGGCATCGTCCGCCGGAGGACGGCGCGCACGCGCGCCATGAGCTCCTTCGGATCGAACGGCTTCACGAGGTAATCGTCCGCGCCGAGCTCGAAGCCCTTGAGCTTGTCGTAGCTCTCGCCCTTGCCCGTCAGGATGATGATCGGCGTCGAACGCTCGGCGCGGATCTTGCGGCAGACGGCCCATCCGTCCAGCCCGGGCAGCATGAGGTCGAGAATGACGAGATCGGGAGGCCCGGCGGAAAACAGGTCCCAGCCGTCCTCCCCGTCTCCCGCGACATCGTAGCCGAAGCCTTCGCGCTTCAGGTAGAGGCCGATCAACTCGCTGATGTACGGATCGTCTTCGATGACGAGTATTTGCGCGGACAACCGGCCTGCCTCCTTCTATTCTGGCTAACGATTCGATTATTGTCGCAGCGCTTCGACCGGATTGAGACGGGATGCCCGTCTTGCCGGCAGAAACCCGAACAGTACGCCGACGCCGATCGAAAAGACGACCGCGATCGCCATAATATCGACGGAAGGCGAAGCGGGAGAACCCATCATGTTGCCGACGAACTTGGATCCCGCTCGCGCCGACCGCCACCCCGGCGATGCCGCCGAGCAGACCGATCATCGAAGCTTCTACGAGAAACTGAAACAAAATGTCGCGCTGCTTGGCCCCGAGCGACTTGCGGATGCCGATCTCCCGCGTGCGCTCCGTGACCGAGACGAGCATCATGTTCATGACGCCGATGCCGCCGACGAGCAGCGAGATGGCCGCCACGTAAGTAAGCAGCGTCGACACCGAAGTCGATACCGACGTGATCGTCTCGAGCAGATCCTGTTGATTGAATACATTATAGCTGTCTTCGTCGTTGCGGAAAAAGGACTTGAGATTGCTCTCGAGCGCCGTCTGTACCTTGTCAACGTTTTTCTCGCTGTCGACCTGCACGTAGATCGTGCGGATCGCGTCGGTCTGAAGCACGACGCGCGCCGTGGACAGCGGCACGATGACGACGTTGTCGCTCGATCCGTTCGTCGTGCTGCCTTTCGAGGCGAGGACGCCGACGATCTTGTACGGAATGCCGTTCAGCGAAATTTTGCTGCCGACCGGGTTGCTCATCTTCAGCTCGGTCGCGACCTCGGAACCGACGACGGCCACCTTCTGCTTGAACGAATCGTCGATGTCCATGATGAAGCGTCCTTGCGCGACTTCGTAGTCGCGAATGTCGGCGAAGGCCGACGTCGTCGCGTTGACGGACGCGGAGTAGGTCAGCGTGCCCGACTTCGCGGTCACGTTGCCGCTGATGTTCGGCGCATAGCTGTCGACGTTGTCCACGTCCGCCAGCGACTGCACGTCGGTAGGCTTGATGCTGGTAACCGCGCCACGGCCGACGACGTTCACGGTCAGCATGTTCGTGCCGAGGCCCTGAAGCTGGCTCTTGACTTGCTCCGAGGTGCCGTTGCCGATCCCGACCATGATCGTCACCGACGCGACCCCGATCAGAATGCCGAGCACGGTGAGCAGCGTGCGAAGCGGTTGGGCGCGTACGCTCCCCCAAGCCATGCGGATGCCTTGGCTCAGCTTCATGAAGCGACGCTCCTCTCTTCGGTCAGCTTGCCGTCCTGGATGCGCACGACGCGATGCGCCTGCTCGGCGACCTTCGGGTCGTGCGTGATGAGCACGATCGTGTTCCCTTCGGCGTTCAGCTCTTTGAGCAAACCGATGACGTCCCGGCTCGTCTTGCTGTCGAGCGCGCCCGTCGGTTCGTCCGCCAGCAGCAGCGGCGGTCGTCCGGCGAGCGCCCTGGCGATGGCGACGCGCTGCTGCTGGCCGCCCGACAGCTGGTTCGGGACGTGATACATGCGCTCGCCGAGCCCCACTTTCTCGAGCGCCTCCTTCGCGAGCGCCCGGCGTTCGCGGCCGGACATGCCGCGATAGATAAGCGGCAGCTCGACGTTTTCGATCGCCCGAAGACGGGGCAGTAAGTGAAAGCTTTGAAAGATAAAGCCGATCTTGTTGTTGCGAATGTTCGCCAGCTTATTGTCGCTCAGCTTGCCGACCTCGGCGCCGTCCAGCGTATACTTGCCGCTGGTCGGCGTATCGAGGCAGCCGAGCACGTTCATGAGCGTCGACTTGCCCGAGCCCGAAGGCCCGATGATCGCCATGAAGTCGCCTTTATTGACCGTAAGCGTAATGCCGTCGAGCGCGTTCAGCGTCTCTCCGGCCAGCGTGTACTTCTTGAATACGTCCTCCATGGTGATCAGAGGAGAGGGCGCGGACTTGCTCATGTTGTCATCGACCTCCCGCCGAGCCTGTGCCTGTCCGGGCGCCGGTGCCGCCGGTACGGTTGCCGCCTGCGCCGCCGAAGTTGCCGCTCCCGAAGTTGCCGCCGCCCGCCGGGAACGCGCCGCCCCCGAAGCCGCCGCCAAAGCCGAAGCCCGTCTGCTGCTGATTGCCAGAGCTGGCCGATACCGTCACGGGGATCAGCACCGTCTGGCCTTCGGTCAATCCGGTCAATACCTCGACTTGCGAATCCGTCGTGATGCCAACCGTAATCTCTTTGAGGGAAAAATTCGCGCTCGCCGCTCCTGCCGCCGTCTGGCCTTGGCCGTTCCTTGTAAAGCCGCCCCCAGCCGTGCCATAGCCGCCTTGACGGCCTGCGCCGCCATTGGCGCCTTGTGCGCCGGCTGCGTTGCCGCCTGGCGCTGCGCCCGCCGGCAGTTCAGGCACATCGCCGCCCGCTGCTTGATCGCCTGCCGCTTGCCCGCCTGACGTCTGGCCTCCAGCCGCTTGTCCGCCGGCTGCCTGACCGTTAGCTGCCTGACCGCCGGTTCCCTGGCTGCCTGCAGCCTGGTCGCCGCTTGGCGCTTGCCCACCTGCCCCCTGCCTCCCTCCAACTTGACCGCCTGCAGTCTGACCCCCAGCTGACTGGCCGCCTGCCGTTTGCCCCGTCGTGGTCCCGTCCGCAGGGACGCGCACGAAATACTTCGTGCCCATCTGCATGACCGCCTCGACCGGCACGAGCAGCGCGTCCTGCTTCGACTCGATGACGACGTCGACGCTTCCGTTCATGCCCGGCATGACGCCGTCCGTCTTATCCAACCGCACCGTGACGGGGAACGTCGCGACGCCGTTCGTGGAGGTGCCTTCTTTGGCGATCCCGGTCACCTTGCCCGTGAACGTCTGTCCGCTGAGCGCATCCATCGTAATATTCGCGCTTTGCCCGACCTTCAGCTGCGAGATATCGAGCTCGTCCGCCGAGATCTGGATGTCCAGCTTGTCGTAGTTCACGATCGTGAACGCTTCGGTCTGGCCGTTCACCGCGTCGCCGTCCTTGATGTTCACGTCCGTAACCGTGCCGTCGATCGACGCGACGATCGGGTCGGGCGCCTTCGCTTTTTCCTTCGTATCCTGCATGTCCAGCTGCGTCTGCTTGATGTTCAGCTGGATCGTCTTGATGCTCATCTCGGCCGATTCGATATCGGCCTGCTCGGCGCTGGAGATTTGCAGAGACTTCCATTTTTCCTGAGCCTGCTCCAGTTGCATCTGAAGCTGCTCGAGGCTAAGTTCCGACTTGCTAAGGGACAAACTGACGTCCTCGCCCTCGAAAGTCGCGAGCACCGCCCCCTTTTTAACCGCCTGGCCTTCCGCGACCTTGACCGTCTCCACCGTCGCGGCCTCGGACGGCTTTATCGTTTCCGATTCGCTGACTTCAACGGCGCCGCTGCCGGAGACGCTTTTGGTGATCGTCCCTTTAGTCACGCGGGATTGGGTGAAGGACGGACCGCTCGTCGCCGCCTTCGTGTCCTTGGACGTATACCACCAATAGCCTCCGCCGCCGGCCGCGATCAGGCAGACGATCACGATCCAGGCGATCCACTTTCTGCTCTTCCTCATCCTAGACGACCTCCTATGTACGATAAGAGGAGACTAGCAGACTTGCGTGAATTAAAGATGAACATGGACTGAAAGCTAGATGAAAATGCCATTTTCAAGCCTCTTCCCAGGAAAAACGCGAGCGGCTTTCCTCACACGCTCCCGCTCCGACGATACCCGGCATAAGCAGGTTGAAGCACGATAGAATGAGCCGCGACGCGATCGCGCCCAATGCGACGGGACGGCGTTAAGCATTGGCAAAAAAAGCTGCCTCCCCGCGAAGGAAAGGCAGCTTGACGAATTCAGGCTTCGAGCAATCGAATCGTAAAGGTGGTTCCCAGGCCCGGCTCGCTCGTGACCGTAATCCCGCCGCCGAGCGCGTCGACGATCGACTTGGAGATCGACAGGCCGAGTCCGGCGCCCCCGTACTTGCGCGTACGGGAAGAGTCGCTGCGGTAGAAGCGGTCGAATACGTAAGGCAGGTGCGCGGCGTCGATGCCCGAGCCATTGTCGCCAACGTCGAGATGCACGCGTCCGTCCAAGCGACGGATCGAGAGCGTGATCTCGCCCTCGTCCGCATCGGTATGCTGGACGGCATTGTGAAATAAATTGAGCACGACCTGCTTGATCTTATCCGGATCGTACAGGCAGTACATGCCTTCCTGCAGCGCGAACTCGACCTCGCGGGCGCCTGCCAGCATCCGCAGCTGCGGCTCCATCTCGCGCAGCGTGTCGGTCAGATTGCCGCGCACGGCATGGACGCCGCCCCGTTGATCGAGCTTCGCCAGCGTCAGCAGGTCCCCGACCAGCTTGCGGAGCCGCTCCGACTCGCCGTGCATGCTGCGAAGCGCGCGCTCAAGCTGCTCGGGATTGTTCGATGCGCCCCGCAGCAGCACCTCCAGAAAGCCGTGAATCGAAGTCAGCGGCGTTCGCAGCTCATGCGAGGCGTCCGCCACGAATTGCCGCATATGCTCCTTCGCTTCCTTCTCGGTCTCGAACGCATCGTTAAGCCGCGCCAACATGCCGTTGAAGGAGGCGGACAACCGTCCGATCTCCACCGGCTTCGCGATGGCCGGGAATTGTTCGTCCAGGTTGCCGGCGTCGATCCGTTCGACCTTGTCGACCAGTTCGGACAGCGGCGTTAGCGTGCGACGCAGCACGGGGAGCAGCGTGAGCAGCCCCGCGAACAGCGCCAGCAGCGAGAGACCGCCGAACATCAGCAGCTGGCCGTTGAGCGTTTTCTTCAGTTCTTCCGTACCCGTGCTGATCTGGATGACGCCGGAGCCTTGTCCGTCCTTGCCGAGCGAACGAAGCACCACGAGCTGCTCCCGGCCCTCCGCGTCTTTGACGATTCGGTAGTCCGCGCCCTGGGGCTCGCCCTCTCCGCCGTTCATGGCCGCCTGGTAAGTCTCGTCGGAGAGCCGCGGCGGCTCCGCCTGATCCGTCCATTCGGACAGCGTCGTGAAGCTCAGATCGGTCCCGATCAGGGCGACGGTCGCATCCGGGACGTAATAGCGGCCTCGCATCTCGCTGGATGCGTCCGTTTGTCCAGATTCCCCGTTTCTCCAGTCGTCCGTATCGTCCGCGTCCTTCGGTATGCCGGCGCCCAGTCCGAACCCGGACTTCGCTGCGCGGTCGACGCCGCCGGCGCCATGTCCCTGGCGATCCCGCCAGATGTCCGGCGGCAGCGACAGGATCTGGCTTCGGAGCGCGGAAGCCTTGTTTTCGTATGTGAACTTGCGCATGAGAACGTACTGGAACAATCCGATGAACACCAGCAACACTGCCACCACGAGCAGCGACCGCGACAGCAGCTGGAAACCCAGCGAGCCCTTCAGTTGCGTTCGGGGGGCGCTCACGGACGCCCGCCTCATGGCAGATCGATCCTGTAGCCCGCGCCGCGCAGCGTGCGGATCAGCTGATGCTCCTTATCGCCGAGCTTCTCTCGCAGCGAGCGGATGTAAACCTCGACGATATTTTCGTCGCCTCCGAAATCGTAACCCCAGACCTTGTCGAGAATGAGCGCCTTGCTCAGCACGATGCCATGGTTGATGACCATGTATTTGAGCAGCTCGTATTCGGTCGGGGACAGCTCCAGCACCCGGCCGCTAAGGCTGATCTCCTTGCGCCGGTCGTCGATGCTGATCGGACCGAATACGGCTTGGCCGGACATGAGCGGAAATTGGTTGCGAACCCGCGCGTGAATGCGCGCCAGCAACTCTTCGAAGCTGAACGGCTTGGACATATAGTCGTCGGCGCCCAGCAGAAGCCCCTTGACCCGATCGTCCACCTCGTCCTTGGCCGTCAGCATGATGACCGCCACGTTCTCGGTTTTCTTCAGCAGCTTGCAAGCCTCGAAGCCGTCCATGCCCGGCATCATCACGTCCAGGATGGCGACATGCGGTTTGAAGCTCTTGGCCAGGTTGATCGCCGTCATCCCGTCGGGTGCGGTCTGTACCTCGAATCCTTCGTTGATCAATCCCAATTCCAAAAATTGCAAAATGTTCGGCTCGTCGTCTACGGCGAGAATGCGTATGCCCTTTATTTGATTCATCGCGATATCGCTCCTCTGCGTTGCCCGCTATTCGTGTATTCCCATTATGCTTCGAGGCGCTGAAGCGCCTCTGAGGCGATGCTGAAGATCGGCTGAAGATCAAGCGAATCGAACGCTCGGGAAAGGGAACGAGGCCGCAAAAAAGGCCGGACGCTCCGGCAGGCGGAACGTCCGGCCTCGGCGGCTGTGCCGCGATTCGCCGCGTTATTCGGTTAGTATTGGACGAGCGACTCGAGGCGCGCGCCCTTAAGCTTGTCCCGTCCATCGAGATAGCTCAGCTCGATCAGGAAGGAGGCGCCGACGATCTCGCCGCCAAGCTGCTCGATGAGCTTGATCGTCGTCGCGATCGTGCCCCCCGTAGCCAGCAGATCGTCCGCGATGAGCACGCGCTGGCCGGGCTTGATCGCGTCCTTGTGCACGGCCAGGGTGTCTTTGCCATACTCCAGGTCGTAGCCGGCCTCTACCGTCTCGCCGGGAAGCTTGCCCGACTTGCGAATCGGCACGAAACCGACGCCCAGCGCCAGCGCGAGCGGCGCGCCAATGACGAAGCCGCGCGCTTCGGGACCGGCGACGATATCGATCTCCCAGTCCTTTACGCGTTCTTTGAGTTCGTCGATGGCGGCGCGGTATACCTCGCCGTTGTTAAGCAGGGTCGTAATATCCTTGAATCGGATCCCGGGTACGGGGAAATCGGGAATAACGCGAATATATGGTTTAAAATCCATTCTCAAATCGCTCCTTCAGAACAAGTTCGCCAGCTTGCATTATACACTTGATCTCAGCCGCTTGCCATCGTTACCTTCGGCAAGCGCCCGCAGCCAATTCCTCAGCTCGGCCGGAGACATCCCGGCCAGCGCCTCGGCCTCCGACCGGAGCAGCGCCTTGCGGTATCTCGCGGACTCCTCCAGTTGACGCTTCGGCGGCTGAGCGACGATCTCGACCGACGCTCGGCTCCGGCGCAAGAAGCCGAGCTCCTCGAACACGTCCTGCATCATGACGACGTCCGCGAGCGTCCGGCCGGTTCGTTCCGCCACCTGGCGGAGAAATCCGTCAGGCGTCTCGATCCAGCTCCCTTTGCGTCTCAGCAGGCCGTACACTTCGCCGAACTGTTCCCGGCTCGGCATGCGCCCGCCCTGCGGCGATCGGCTGCGCGAGCCTGACGATGCACGGCCGGCCGAGAGGAGATGGATCTCCTCGACGACGCAGCCGGCGAGCAGCGCCCGCAGCCCCTCCAGTCCATCGCTCGCCTCCGGCAGATCGATGAGCACGAGGCGCAGCGTCTTTGCGCCGGCCGCTGCAGCGGCCGCTTCGGCGTATGACGCGACGGTCAGCCCGGCGTCTTCGCCGTGCGCCGCACGAAGCTCGGCCATCGCGGCTTCGCCAGCCGCGACGGCGAGCAGGCTCGCCGCGCCGTTCGCCGCAGCCAGCGTCCGCAAAGCGCTGCGCCAGTCGGCTTCGTGGCGCCGGTCGTGCACGGGCAGCGCCGCCGACTGCCAATCCTGCAGCATGAGCTGTACGCGCTTGCTGCCGTTCCACTCGTTCACGGACAGCTCGCCCAGCACGTTCGCCGTCCCGCAGCCCAGCATGGCGCCGCAGTCGGCGCCTCTGCCGAAGCAAACGGCCTCCAGCTTGCGGCCGCCTTGCCCCAGCACCACGCGCAGATGCCTGCTCTCCTTGCCCATCGCCTTGGCGTCGATCACTTCCGCGCCGCGCAGCACGAAACGGGGCGAAGGATTGCCGATGCCGCACGGTTCAAGCGCGCGAAGCTGCTCGGCCGCCTCGAGCGTCAGCTCGGATGCCCTGCAGACGAGATCCGCCTTTTTGCGCGGAATCCAGTCGTCCGCCGACAGCCAGCTTTCCGCCAGCGCGGACAGCTTCTCGCCCAGCGCGGCGACCCGCTCGGCGCGCATCGTCATGCCGGCCGCCGCCTTGTGGCCGCCAAAATGCTCCAGCTCCTCCGCGCAGGCCGTGAGCGCGGCATGCAGGTCGAAGCCTTCGATCGAGCGAGCCGAGCCCTTGCACAGGCCCGTGGCGGCGTCTGCCGCCAAGACGACGGTCGGCTTGTAGTAGCGTTCGACGAGCTTCGAGGCGACAAGTCCCGCGATGCCCGCGTTCCAGCCCTCGCCTGCGACGACGATGACCGCGGGGCCGCTTCCGCCATGGGCGGCCGCGATGGCCTGCCAAGCGGCATCGGCTTGGACGAGCGTGTCCTCCACCAGCTGCTGCCGCTCCTGGTTCAGCATGTCCAGCTCCGCGGACAGCAGCTCGGCTTCGCGCTGATCGGCGGTGATGAGCAGCCGCAGCGCCGTATCCGCTTCGGCCAACCGGCCGCCCGCGTTCAGCCGCGGCGCGAGCCCGAACGCGATGCGGCCGCTCGTGAGCCGCCCCGGCTCGGCGCCGGAGATTTGCGCCAACGCCTTGATGCCGGGCGACGGCCGCGCGTTCATCTCTTCGAGTCCGAGCTTCACGATCGCGCGGTTTTCGCCCGTCAGCGGCATCAAATCCGCGACGACGCCGATCGCCGCGACGTCCGCGAACGCAAGATCCGGTTCGCCGAGCATCGCATGCGCCACCTTGAACGCGACCGCGGAGCCCGTCAGCTCCTTGAACGGATAGGGACAACCTGGCTGCTTCGGATTGACGATGGCGACCGCCGCGTCCGGTAAAACGGCGGGCGGCTCGTGGTGATCGGTAACGACGACGTCGATGCCGAGCGTTGCCGCATAGGCGATTTGCTCTACGGCGCTGATCCCGTTGTCCACCGTTACGATGAGCTTGACGCCCGCCTCGGCCGCCCGGTCGATCGCGGGCAGATTGAGCCCGTAGCCTTCCTTGCTTCGATGCGGAATGTATGTATCGAAGTCGGCGCCGAACCGGCTAAGCAGCCTGTGCATAAGCGCCGTCGAGGTCACGCCGTCCGCATCGTAATCGCCGTATATGCGGATGCGCTCCCCGCCTTCGATCGCTTGGCGAATCCGGGCCACCGCCCGGTCCATGCCGAGCAGCAAGTAGGGATCGTGCAGGTCGCGGAGCCCGGGATGCAAAAATCGCTCCGCATCCTCCGGCTGGCGATAGCCCCGCGATACGAGAAGGCGGCTGACGAGCGGCGCCAGTCCCAGCTGAGCGCCCAGCGCTGCCGCCACTTCGTCGTCCTCTTCCGCCAATACCCAGCGATAGGTGGATTTCACCTTCGAATCGCTCCTTTCTGCCTTACAGCACTGTGGACTCCGCCTTGGGCGGCGGAGTCCACAGCGATTTATTGAATTAAAGTAGGCATTTCTTCTTCTTGGTGATTCGATTTGTAGGGATAACCCGGATCGTACGGCTCGACGCGCACGCTGGCGTCCGAGACGTGCAGAAACCGCTTGGTCAGCTGTCTTCGCACGCGCTGCGCGACATCGTGACCGTCCAATACCGAGATGCGCGGATTCACGCGAATAAGGACGTCTATGATCACATAATGACCGTGTTCCTTCGCTCTGAGCTCGTCGACGGCGACGACGCCGTCGACCCGCTGTACCACTTCAAGCAGCGTCTGCGCGTCCACCTCGTCCATCGGCCTGCGTTCGACCGCGCCGATGGCGGAAGCCGCCTGCCGGTACCCCATCCGGAGTACGAATACGCCGATCACGAGTCCCGCCGCCGGATCGAGCACGTACAGGACGGGCAGGTTCAGCAGCTGACCGGTCATGGCGCCGGCCGTACCGACCAGCGCGGTCAACGATGCGAACACGTCCGAGCGATCGGTTCGCGACGCTTCGGGTCGCAGTCCCATTCGGTGCTCGTAGCTGCGGCGGTACAGGATCAGCGCTTCGCGGGCGACCATGCCGGCCGCGATGACGATGACGGCGCCCCAGCCGGGCGCGCGGTCCTCGCCCCATGCGATCGCGCGCAGCGAGGAGATCGCCATCTCGAGACCGGCGAGCAGCAGCAGCGCCGCGAAGACGACGGCCGCCACCGCTTCGCGCTGCCGCTCGGCGGCGCCGCGGGGCGCGATGGCCCGGCGATGCCGCAGATAAGAATTGACGGCGGCGGCGAAGTCGGCGGCCGAATGGCAGGCGTCCGCCATCAGCGCTTTGCTGCCCGTGAACCAACCCGCGAGACCCTTGAAGACCGACAGTACGAGCAACCCGAGCAGGGAAACCTTGATGCCATGCAGCGTTTTGCCGGTCCTTTTTTTGAGTCATCTTATCGATACACCTCTATTCCTTATTCCATCAAGGCGCCGGCTGCGCCTTGACGGGCTTGGCAGGCTTCGCTTTGCGTTTCATCCAGAACCAGAGCGGGCTGGCGATGAAGATGGAGGAATAGGCGCCGCTGATCAAACCGAAGATCATGGCGAGCGAGAACATCTTGATCGATTCGCTGCCGAAAACGAAGAGGCAGACGGCGGCGAAAGCGACGGTGACGACCGTATTGATCGAGCGGGTCAGCGTCTGGGTAATGCTGTCGTTGACGACCTTGGCGAGATCGGCTTCGGACTTGACCTTGGCGAAGCGCATGTTCTCCCGGATCCGGTCGAAAATGACGACGGTATCGTTGATCGAGTAGCCGATGATCGTCAGCACGGCGACGATAAACGGAAGATTGACTTCCAGATGGAAGATCGAGAACAGCGTGATAACGATAAACGCGTCATACAGCAGCGCGATGACCGACGAGATCGCGTATCGCCATTCGAAGCGGATCGCGATGTAAATGATGATGCCGAGCGAAGCGATCAGGACGCCGCGCAGGGCGTTCGTCTGCTGCTCCTTGGCGATCTCTACGTCTACGATGTTCTTTTCGAACGAGGCCTTGTCGTCGAACTGGGACTTGAAGTCCGATTCGAGCTTGCTTTGCTGGTCTTCCGTCAGCGCGGCCTTGAACCGGATCGACAGGCGTTCGGCGGCGGTCGTCAGGTGGTACTCGCCTAGCTCTTCCTTCTCGAGAAACGCCTTGAGGTTGTCGCCATTCACTTGCTTCGTAATGGCGATGTCCACGGACGTGCCCGATTGGAAATCGATGCCGTAGTTCAGGCCGCGGATGGAGAGAGACAAAATGCCGATCAGCACGATGACGAGCGAAGCGATGAAGAAAGGCTTGCTCCATTTGATCCAGTCGATGTCGTGAAACTTATAGCGCACGGATTTCACTCTCCTTTACGCCATAGTAGCCGACCTTGTTGAACTTGCCGCTCTTCACGAGCAGGTGCATCAAGTAGCGGGGCAGGAAGATGTTGGTCGCGATGTTGCAGATGATCGACGCGAGCAGCACGACCGCGAAGCCCTTGACCGAGCCTTGGCCGATAAAGTAAAGCACGGCGCCGGCGATAATGTTCGTGATATGCGCGTCGATGATCGTGCGAAAGCTGTTCTTGTTGCCGGACCGCAGCGACGACGCGATGCTCTTGCCCGTACGAATCTCGTCCTTGATCCGTTCGGCCGTGATGATGTTCGAGTCGACCGCGATGCCGATGCCGAGCACGAACGCGGCGATGCCGGGCAGCGTCAGCGTCGCGCCCATCAGCCAGAATACGCCGATCAGCAGCCAGACGAAGACGAGCAAGCAGAAGCCTGCGATGACGCCGGGAAGACGGTAAAAAACGACCATAAAAACGAAGATAGCGACCGATGCGATGATGCCGGCCAGCAGCGTCTCTTCAAGCGACTTTTTGCCGAGCGTCGCGCCTACGCTTTGCGTATACTTCTCGGTCAGCTTCAGCGGCAGCGCGCCGAGGTTGATCGTGTCGGCCAGCGCCTTGGCGTCGGCGGGCGTCGGCTGGCCGGAGATGGTGGCCGTGCCATCCGTGAATACGCCCTGGACGGTCGGATCGGACAGCAGGTCCTCGTCGAGATAGATCGCGAGCTGCTTGCCCAGGAGGCGCGTCGAGATTTCTTCGAACTTCTTCTTGTCCTTGACCTGGATGGCGACTAGCGGTTCTCTGAGTTGGTTGTACTCGACCTTCGCGGCGCCTTCCTTGAACTCGTTGCCTTGTAATTCGACCTTGCAATATCCAGCGTCAGCCGCGCAACCATCCGCACTGCGGAAAGTAAGGACGGCCGGTTTTTGCAGCATCTTGCGGACTTCCGCCTCGTCGGCGACACCCGCGATCTTGACGCGGATCCGGTTCTTGCCTTCCGGCGTCACTTCGGATTCCCCGACACCGCGCGCGTCGATCCGCTTTTTTGATGCTCTCGGCCGTCTTGTTTAGCGAATCCTTCGTGACTTCGCCCGTTCCCGAGAGCGGGGATGCTTCGTACAAAATTTCAAAGCCGCCTTGCAAATCGAGCCCTAGCTTCGTCTTGTCCAGTAAATACGGGCTGGTAGCCGCGATAACGCCGAACGAAACGAGAACCACGAGCACGAAAGCGAGCATCCGGTTCATATGGTATTGCCGACCCCTTTCGATTCTCAATGTTCCTATTATACCTACGCGCTCAAAGCGAAGTCAATTTGTCGAAACGTCATGAGAAGTGCGAAAAAAGGCTCCCGGAAAGGGAGCCTTCGGGCCCGTATCCATTAGCTGGAACGCGCCCGATTCGCCTCGGTAATCTATCGTCTCTTCTCTCCTCGATAGATGCTCAGCGTAATATAGTTCATGAAGTTCGTCACCTTCAGCGACAGGATATCGTTGACGATCGCATGCAGCGGAGGGGTTCCCTTCTTGTGATACTTGTCGCTCACGCATTCCCAAATCTCGGGCCCCGTCGCCTGGTCGTAGCCGATCATCCGGAACTCCTCGGCCTTGCTCTCGCAAAGCTCCCTGATCGTACGGTTCAATTCCGCCTCGTCCATGCCGTCCACGCGCATCTCGTCCGTCATCGGCAGTTCTCCCTTCCAGCTTCGCGCCTGCTGTCTTGCCGCCCCGCTTGTCTACTCGCGTTCCACTCAAACCAACCGTATATACCTTTCGTCGCCGCTTGCCGAATTCCTGCAAAACGCATTCTTCGCGGTTCGTCCGGCAAGGCTTGGCATGATTGCGGACAGCCCCCCGCATATGCATGAGAGGTAGACGAACCGAAGAGCGAAGGATGGGATGAACCTTGTCGCCGCGCAAACAAACCTTTATCCAGGGAGCCATGATCCTGCTCGCCGCCGGTCTTCTCAACCGATTGCTCGGCTTCGTGCCCCGAATCGCGCTGCCGCGGCTGATCGGCGCCGAGGGCGTAGGGCTCGTCCAGCTTGTTTTTCCTTTTTTTTATCGTCGTGCTGACAATTATCACCGGCGGATTGCCGCTGGCGGTGGCGAAGCTCGTGGCCGCCGCCGATTCCCGCGGGGACGCGGAAGAGGCCGTCCGCATCCGCCGAACGGCGCTGACCATCGCGCTGACGGCCAGCTTGATCGTATGCGGGCTGTGCCTCGCGCTGTCGGACTGGATCTCGTCCAGCCTGATGACCGATCCGCGGGTTCACAGCGCGTTCCTGGCCATTATCCCTGTCATTCCGCTCGTGGCCGTATCCGCCATCTGGCGGGGTTACTTCCAAGGGAAGCAGGACATGCTGCCGACGGCTGTCTCGCAGACGGTCGAGACGGTGATCCGAATCGCGCTCTCGTTGACGCTCGCCTTTTTGTTCCTGCCATGGGGACTCGAGGCGGCCGCAGCGGGCGCGATGATCGGGACTGGCGCAGGCGAGCTGGCCGGACTCGCGGCGCTCTGGCTTCATCTGCGGGGCGAAGCCCGCGGACGCGGAAAAACCGAAGGCTCGCCTTCTGACACAGGCGCGCCCGCCGCTATGGACGGACCTCCGCCGCCGTCGGATGCCAAAGAGAGCCGAACGCGCGCCCTGCTTCAGATCGCGGTTCCCGTTACGGGCAGCCGGATGATCGGTTCATTATCCTACCTGTTCGAGTCGATCCTCACGGCGCGCGCCTTGATCGCGGCCGGCCTCGGCACCGCCGCGGCCACCGCCCAGTATGGCATCCTCCAAGGCATGGTCATCCCGCTGCTGCTGCTGCCAGGCTCGCTCACCTTTTCGCTGGCGACGTCGCTCGTGCCGTCGCTGTCGGAGGCCGCCGCCCACGGCGACCGGCCCGCCATCCAGAAGCGCCTTCATCAATCGATGCGACTGGCCGTCGTGACCGGCGCTCCTTTTATCATCCTGATGGCATTGTTCGGTCGGCCGATCTGCGGGCTCATTTACGGAGATCCCGAGCCCGGCGCCTTGTTGAGCCTGCTGGCTCCCGCCGCCGTGTTCCTGTACATGCAGGCGCCGCTTCAGGCTGCGCTTCAGGCGCTGGACCGTCCGGGCACGGCGCTTTTCAATACGTTCGCGGGAGCCTTGGTGAAGCTGGTCCTGATCGTTCAGCTGGCGTCGAAGCCCGAGCTCGGCATCCGCGGCGCGGTCATTGCCATCGGCGCCAACATGGCGCTTGTCACGCTGCTGCATTGGATCAGCGTCGTCCGGTTGACGGGCGTCCGATTGCTCCCCGGCGACTTCCTCAAGATCGGCGCCGCCATGACGATTATGGGCGCGGTCGCGCTCTGGATATGGAACGCCGGCAGGCTGCCGGGCGTCTGGCTGGACCTTCTGGCGGCAGGGATCCTCTCGCTCGTCGTTTATTTGCTCCTTCTTATGGCCATGAGGCTGATCGACAGGCATGACGCTGCGCGCATTCCGATCTTCGGTCGCTTTTTCAAATAAGAAGCGCTAATTCCTTCGATTGATATAGAGCCGTCCTTTGTGATCCAAGCTGCAGAACGCGACCTGCTTAAACGCTTTGACGCCTTCCCGCCGCAACTCCTGCCTGAGCCAAAACCGGTTTTTGCCGATGCGCTCGAGGCTGTCGTCTTGTACGAGGCCATCCATGATCAGGGGGGAGCGGCAGCAATCCGTATTTGATTTTCGGCTTCGTTTCCTCTTGGGGCGGCGGCGCCTCCGGCTTTTGTTTATCGGCCATGATCACCGACAGTTTGCCTGACGATTCGAGCACCGCGAGCTCGACGTCCGCGATGTGGTCGATCCTGTTTTCCCGGAGCTGCATCATCAGATCGTCGAGGCTGTAACGCTGCTTTTTCATTTCTCTCCAATTCAAGTCGCCTTGCCTTATGATGACGCTAGGCTTGCCTTCGAACCATAGACGAAGCCGGCGGTTTTTTTAACGTAATGGTGGATACGATCAGTTGCACGACAACGAGCACGGCCATCGGCGCGGCCGCGTACAGAAGCGGGCGGCTCGGGGCTTCGATCGCGATGACGGCGATCTCGGCGATCATGATCGAGATGACGAGATCGAACACCGACAGCTTGCCAATCTCGCGTTTGCCCATCAATCGCAGGATGAGGAATACGAATAAGTACATAAGCAGCGTCCGGATCGTGATCGCCGTCAATTCCAAGTGCCGTTCCTCCCTTTGCAGGTATCGGAGTCGAGCCTGAGATTGTAGTCTCACCGCGCATCACGTACGCGATACGGTCCGGCTTCGCGGAAATTATCGGCATTCCCCAGTACTACCCGCGGGTACAAGCCCATACAATGGTACAAATCGCTTGAAATCAAAGGAGTGCATCGATATGATTCCCGTACGCGTATCCGGCATTCGCATCGCATCCCCCCCTGGTCGCGGGCTTCGTCTGGGCGTTTATTTGGCTGGGTCTCGGCACGCTTGCGCTTTCGATCCTGCTTTACAGCTCGTCCATGCCGGAAACGAAGCTTCTTTCCTGGGTATTCGGCGTTCACGGGGCGGCCAGTCTCGCCGGCGGATTCACCGCAGCCAAAAGATCCGGCAAGCGCGGCTGGTATATCGGCGCCATCGCTGGCTTGCTTTATGCGGTCGCGGTCGTACTCATCGGATTTCTTTCGCAGGACATCGGCTTCGATTCCCGCATGGGACTGCTGGGATTGATCGCTGCGCTTGCAGGCGCCTTCGGAGGCATGCTGGGCGTGAACGCCGGCGCTGGAGCAAACGCGAGGCGCATGTAACCGGTAAAATAAAACGCCTCCCCTCCGTTAGAATTAGTAAAATCGTGATATACTGATACAATCATTTCTAGCGGCAAGGAGCGAATTCGTTGATCGTATTCGGCAGCATGACAACCATATCCGCGCTGACGGCCGTCACGGTGGCGCTTCTCGTAGGATACGGCACCGCGAGACAGCCTTTGGCCGCGGCGGCCGCTTTCGTTACCAAGCTGTATCGTTCTCCCAAAAAGTTGATCTTGTTTCTCTCGTTGCTTCTGATCATGGCGCTCAACAAGTTCGAACTGAACCTGGAGGCCGCCTTGCCCGTCCCCCGCGATCTCACCCGCATGCTCGTAGGCTGGGAAGGCAGTTGGCAGGGCACTTTGCAGCGAGCGCTCGAATCCCCTTGGCTCACGATCTTTTGCGCGTTTTTCTACCTGGTCGTTTTCCAGGGATTTATGGTCGCTTCTTTGATCCTCTATGCCAGCGCCGGCAAGGACAAACTTTACTACGCGCTATGCATCGCCTTGCTGCTGAATTACTTGGTCGCCGTCCCGTTCTATTTGTTCGTTCCCGTTCACGAAGCATGGGCCGCTTCGCCGAATATCCGTTTTCTGATGCTTGACGCTTTTCCGAGCTTCGAGACGCAGTATCGCCGCCTGTCCGGCTTGGACAACTGCTTCCCGAGCCTGCATACGTCCATCTCCGTGACGATGGCGCTTCTGGCGCTTCGCTCCGGCAGCAGGCGCTGGGCGATATTCGGCGTCGCGAATGCCGTTATTATCGTTTTTTCCATCTTCTACCTCGGCATACACTGGGCTACCGACATGTTCGCGGGCATCGTCCTTGCGGCAAGCGCGGTTGCCATCGGGCTTAAAGTCGGCGCTTGGGCGGATCGCCCGGCGGTTCGCCGCAAGCGTCAGCCCCGGATTCAGGACGAGTTCAAGAAACTGGCGCCTACGCGTATGACGGATTCTTGAATCATAAAACAAGCCGCCAGGTCGCGAGACCCGGCGGCTTGTTTTATTTCTTCGTTATTGCTATTGATTACTTTTGGCTTTTCGATTCGCCCGCACGCGCCGCGACATTGTTGATCGCGGAACGATCGAACGTAAGCTTAGTCGCGTCGTTGACCTTCAGTACGATCGTATCGTCGGTGATCTCGGCGATCGTGCCGTGCAGCCCGCCGATCGTCGTCACCTTATCGCCCTTGGCGAGCGCCCGGAGCATCGAATTGCGGTTCTTCGATTTCTTCTGCTGCGGACGGATGAGCAGGAAGTAGAAAACGACGAACATGAGCAGAAACGGCGCCAGCGAATAAAGCAGGTTGCCGCTTGAGTTTGCATTTTCAGCTAACCACATGGAAATACCTCCCCCTCTCGTCTTTAAATAATCAAAATCCGCTCTCGTTGGTCGCCATGCCGTAGGCTTCGAAAAATTCGTCACGGAAATCGCCGAGACGGTCGTCGCGAATCGCCTGGCGAACCTGACTCATGAGATTAACCAAGAAATGCAGGTTGTGGATCGTCGTCAGCCGCAGCCCGAACATCTCGTCGGCGCGGATCAAATGCCTGACGTACGCCCGGGAGTAGTTCCTGCATGCGTAGCAGTCGCACTTCGGATCGAGCGGACCGAAGTCCTCCGCGTACTTCGCGTTCTTGACGACGACGCGGCCTTCGCTCGTCATGAGCGTGCCGTTGCGGGCGATCCGGGTCGGGAGCACGCAGTCGAACATGTCCACGCCGCGGATGCTGCCCTCGACGAGCGCGTCCGGCGAGCCGACGCCCATCAGGTAGCGCGGCTTGTTCGAAGGAAGCAGCGGTACCGTATGATCGAGCACCTCGTACATGATTTCCTTGGATTCCCCTACGCTAAGGCCTCCAATAGCATATCCCGGAAAATCCAGGGAAGTCAAATCCGCCGCGCTCTGTGCGCGCAGGTCCTTGTGCATGCCGCCCTGCACGATGGCGAACAGCCCTTGGTCGTGCGGCCTGGCGTGCGCCTTGAGGCATCGCTCGGCCCATCGGCTCGTACGCTCCGTCGATTGCTTGACGTAGGCATACTCGGCGGGATACGGCGGACACTCGTCGAACGCCATCATGATATCCGGACCCAGCGCGTTCTGTACCGAGGTCGCCACTTCGGGCGAGAGGAACAGCTTGTCGCCGTTCAGATGCGAGCGGAACGTGACGCCCTCCTCGGTAATCTTGCGCATCTGCGCCAGCGAGAACACCTGGAAGCCGCCGCTGTCCGTCAGGATCGGACGGTCCCAGTTCATCATCTTGTGCAGTCCGCCCGCCGCGCGGACGAGCTCGTGGCCCGGCCTGACGAACAGATGGTACGTATTGCTCAGGATGATCTGCGCGTTCAAGCTTTTAAGCTCCTCGGGGCTGATGCCCTTGACGGTCGCTTGCGTGCCGACCGGCATGAAGGTAGGCGTATCGATGACGCCGTGCGGCGTGTGGACGCGTCCGAGCCTTGCGCCCGTCTGGGCGCAGGTCTTGATCAGTTCGTAAGTAATTGCCGGCATTGTACTCGATCGGTCCCTTCTTGTCTATTGCGCCGAAGAAAGTCTACGTAATGAACATCGCATCGCCGAAGCTGAAAAACCGGTACTCGGCGGCTACCGCTTCGCGATAAGCCGCCAGTACGGCTTCGCGGCCCGCAAGCGCGCTGACCAGCATCACCAGCGTCGACTTGGGCAGATGGAAGTTCGTGAGCAACGCGGAGACGAGTCGGAATTCGTAGCCGGGATAAATGAAAATGCCCGTCCACCCGCTGCATGCCTCGATGGGCCGGTCGCCGAACCGTTGTCCGAGCGTCTCGAGCGTCCTCGCCGAAGTCGTACCTACCGCTACGATCCGCGTGCCCGCTTGCCTGGCCCGATTCAGCATCGCTGCGTTTTCCGCGTCCACGCCGTACCATTCCTCGTGCATCTTGTGCTCGAGCACGTTGTCCACCGATACCGGACGGAACGTGCCGAGCCCCACATGCAGCGTCACGCGGCATACGGCGATGCCCCGTCCCTGAAGCTCCCGCAGGAAGTCCTCCGTAAAATGGAGGCCCGCAGTCGGCGCGGCGGCCGAGCCTTCGTTCTGCGCATAGACCGTCTGATAGCGGTCCCGGTCTTCCAGACGCTCTTTGATGTACGGTGGAAGTGGCATCTCGCCGAGCCGATCGAGAATTTCGTTAAAAATGCCGTCATACCGAAAACGGATCGTTCTCGCGCCCATTTCGCCTTCTTCTTCTACGACGGCGGCCAGCAACGGTTTCACCGAATCTTCCGTCTCTCCGAAATGCAGCGCGGCGCCTTTGTGGAGCTTCTTGCCCGGCCGCACGAGCGCCTCCCAGCGATCGTCGCCAAGCGCCTTGAGAAGCAGCACTTCGGCCTTCGCGCCCGTATCCGCCTTGCGCCCGAACAATCTCGCCGGAATCACCTTCGTATCGTTCAGGACAAGCGTGTCTCCCGGCATGAGATAGTCCGCGAGATCCTTGAACGAACGGTGTTCGACCTGCCCGCTGTCCTTGTGCAGGACCAGCAAGCGGGACGAAGCCCGGTCGGACAGCGGCGTCTGCGCGATCAGCCGCTCGGGAAGTTCAAAATCGTAATCGCCGACGTTCATGAAGCGCCATCCTTCTCGATCTTAATATCCTTATAGTAGTATTGCAGGATCTTCTTGTAGTCATACCCTTGATTAGCCAGCCCGAGCGCGCCCCACTGGGACATACCGAGCCCGTGGCCGTAGCCGGTCCCCTTCACGATGAATTGAGCCGTTGCGGTCATCGCGCGCACCTGGCCCGATCCGTTCAGGACAATGGCGTTGCCGCCCGCCGAATCGAGCGGGCGCACGGTGCCGTCGCCGCCGAGCACCTGCAGGGATCCGGCTCCGTCCGGCACCTCCCGGCTCGCGCCGTTCGCGCCGGCGATCGTCGCGCGCGCGGTCTCGTCGATCTTGAACAGCGTGCTCTTGACGCCGCCGAGCGCGCTTCGCCAGCTGTCGCCGTACAGTTGAACGGTCGTGCCGTTCGCCTTGAGTCGGACCGCTCGTCCGGAAGCGCCGGTCTCGGACACCTCGAGCGTGCGAAGCGGGCCTTGAATCTTGTTTTTGTCGGACAGCTTCGCGTTGATGGTCGCGAGCAGCTTATCCGCGGCCAGCGGTCCTTCGACCCAGCTGTTATTCGTGTACTCCGGGGTCTTGCCGAGCGACAGCACGAGCGTGCCCGCATTGACGGAGGCGACCGGCTGGACGTCGGTCTGGACGCGCGGGCTAGGGCGGACCTGCACGTTGTCCCCGGTCGCGGTGAGCATAGGGAGGCCCGCTTCGTTCTTTTGTCCCTTGTCGGCCAGCAGGTCGCTGCGGATATAACCGACCGTGCCCGTATCGAGCGCGACGCGGTACCAGTCGAGCTTGCCCTTCTGAATGCCGTCGTCGGGACTTTGAACCGCCCCCGCATAATAAGGAATCGCGTTGCCGGCATATTCGAGCGGATCGGCCGTCATGCCGCCCGCGCTCGCGCCGAACATGGCGGTGATGATCTTGCCGCCGTACGTCATCACTTCGCCGGCCGTCGCCTGCACGCCCGCGGTGGAGTTCGCGTTCTCCGACCCGAGCCCGTTGTAGGCCTGGCTATAAGTATTGTCGACGACGTCCGCGATCTGATAGGTGACGCCGCCCGCCAGCGCGTACGACCTGGCGGCGACGGCCTGCGCCTTCTGGGCCTCGGCCGGCCAGCTCGAGCCGACTTCGGCGCCGACGACGGAGTACAAATACGGCTCCAGTCCGACGACGTTGACGACGGCGAGATTGTTGTTCAACACGCTGATCTGCATGCTGCCGCGGTATTTGTTTTTGCTCCGCTCTACGACCTGGATGTTGCCGTCGGTCTGTACGTCCGCTTGTAAAGCGGCGCCGCCAGCGGCCGGCAAGGCATACAGCGGAGCGGAGTTCGTCGCGGAGCCCGTGTACGTCACGTCGTCGCGGATGACGGCATAGGCGCCGCCCGCTGCGGGGGAGCTGGGCGGAAAATCCGGCGGCGGCGACGGCGGCCTGGAGCTTCGTCAGCTCGGCCTGGCCGGCGGCTTGTCCGATGCGCACCGCGTATGCCGCCCCTTCCGCCGAAGGCTTGACGGCCACGAAGGCGTCGAAGCCTGCATTGCCCAGCTGCGCGACTGCCGCCAACGCTTCGCTCGCGCTCGCGTAGGGGCCGGCCTCGACGGCGAGCGGCCCCGCCACGTACGGCTGGGCGAGCGACGTCTGCCCGCCGGCCGCGGCAGCCCACTTCGATAAAGCGGACTGCGCGGCGGTCGCCGTGCTATAGACGCCCTCCGACACTTGATAGACCGTCTTTCCTTTTTCAGTAAGCTTGGTCACGAAGCCTGCCTTGGAGGAAGTCTGAATCTTCTTCAGGACCGTCTGCGCGGCGGAAAAATCCTCCGTCTCTAGCACCATCGCCCGATAAGCGTCGACCGCGAACCGGACGGCGCCGCCCGGCGCGGGATAGTCCGCCTTCCCTTGTCCGCCGACCCAGGTCAGTCCGAGTCCGCCAGCGGATAAGAGCGTCGCGACGGGCGTCGTAGATTGATACTTGGACCCCAGGTCCAAAAACAGGGCGACGCGTATCGTATCCGGCACGAGTGCGGCATTCGCCGCCGATCCGCCCGCCCCCGCCCAAGCGAGCAGGACCGCAGCGGATGCGCCCAGCGCGACCCGGCGATTCAATTTTGTCATGTCGATCCTCCGTGTGGTCTATCTTGGTCTTTGGCGATCGTCCTGCAGGAGCCGTCCTCGCAGGCGTCGCTTTTTCCGAACAACCGGTACCTGTACTTCGCAACGAGCCGATAGACGGCGGCGCTGAGCAGCCTCAGTCCCGGCAGCGCGCCTAACCTCCCAAGCCAAGCTAGGTACGGCATGTCTCTTAGCAGAAGCATGACCGCGTCGGCGCCGCCGGTCACCTTGCCGGCGGATTCGTCTTTCACGAGGATCTGGGACAGATGCCCCGCTTCTCCGTCAAGCGCGCCGCGAACGTCTCCCAAGCTGCCGGCCGGCACCGATTGAAGCGGCACGTACCGAAGCTCGGATCTCGTGCGCGACCGGCGCAGACGGTCCACGGCCGTCAGGCAAAGCTTGCATTCGCCGTCGTAATAAACGGTCAGGACGCGTAGACTGTCTCCGCCCGCCTTCGCGCTCATGCCCGCTGCTCGGGCATCGGAAGCCCGAGATGCCGATAGGCGGCGGGCGTCGCCACGCGGCCGCGCGGGGTGCGCTGCAGGAAGCCGATCTGAAGCAGGTACGGCTCGTACACGTCCTCGATCGTCTGGCTCTCTTCCCCGATCGACGCGGCGATCGTGTCCACGCCGACCGGACCGCCTTTGTAACGGGAGATCATCGCGTGAAGCAGCTTGTGGTCGATCGCGTCGAGACCCATCGGATCGACCTGAAGCCGCTCCAGCGACTCGTGCGCGAGCTGCTCGGTGATGATGCCGTCCCCGCGCACCTGCGCGTAATCGCGCACCCGCTTGAGCAGCCGGTTCGCGATACGGGGCGTGCCCCGCGCCCTGCGCGCGATCTCCCGGGACGCTTCGCCGATGATGTCCACGCCTAGCAGATCGCTCGTCCGCGATACGATAAAGGCTAGCTCGTCCTCGGTGTAGAACTCGAGACGGCTGACGACCCCGAACCGGTCGCGGAGCGGCGCCGACAGCAGTCCCGCGCGCGTCGTCGCGCCGATCAGCGTAAACTTGGGCAAGTCGAGTCTGACCGACCTCGCGCTCGGCCCCTTGCCGATGACGAAGTCCAGCGCGAAGTCCTCCATCGCGGGGTACAGCACTTCTTCGACCGTGCGATGCAGCCTGTGAATCTCGTCGATGAACAAGACGTCGTTTTCCTGCAGATTCGTTAAAATGGCGGCCAAATCGCCGGGGCGTTCGATCGCCGGCCCGCTGGTCGTGCGGATACTGACGCCGAGCTCGTTGGCGATAATGTTCGATAGCGTCGTCTTGCCGAGTCCCGGCGGACCGTACAGCAGGACGTGGTCGAGCGCCTCCTGCCTCAGCTTGGCGGCCTCGATGTAGATTTTCATGTTGTCCTTGACCTGCGACTGGCCGATATATTCGTTCAAATACCGCGGACGCAGGCTCAGCTCCGCCTGCCGGTCCTCCATCATCAAATGAGCGGTCACGATGCGGTCATCCACCTATGCGTCCCCCTTTCCGCTCTTTAGCCGGTAAATAGCTGCTGAAGCGCGAGCTTCATAAGCACGTCGGGCGAATCCTCGGCCTTGATCCGGTCTTTCAGCGCCGTCCAGGCCTTGTCCAGCTCCGCGTCCCGGTAGCCGAGACCCGCGAGCGCCTCTCTCGCCGCCGCCCACGACGCGTGACCGTCGTCCGGCAGCGATAGTCGCTCCGCAGCGGGCAGACCTAGGCCCGCTGTATCGTATGAAGCGCCCAGCTTATCCTTTAAGTCGAGCACCATACGCTGCGCCGTCTTTTTCCCGATGCCCGGCAGCTTCGTCAGAAACGTCAGATTCTCCTGCTGGATCGCCGCCACGACCGACTCCGGCCTGCCGCCAGCCAGTACGCCGAGCGCCACGCGGGGCCCGATGCCCGATACCTCCAGCAGCTTGCGGAAGAGACCCTGCTCCTCCCGGGTCGTGAAGCCGAACAGCTGGATCGCGTCCTCGCGGACGTGGTGGTGAATGAACAGCTGCACCGGCTCTTCGCTGCGCGCCAAGCCGTACGGATTGGGCGTGAACACCCTGTATCCCACGTCCCGCACGTCGAGGACCACGTATTCGAGTTCGATATGCGCAACATAACCTTTTAAGTAATCGATCACCGCCGCGTCGCTCCGTTCATCAAATGACTCATGCCGCTCGCGTGCGCATGGCAGATCGCCACGGCCAGCGCGTCCGCCACGTCGTCCGGCTTCGGCGCGCTCGCGAGACCGAGCAGGCGCTTCACCATCTCCTGGACCTGCTTCTTCTCCGCGCCGCCGTAGCCGACGACCGACTGCTTGACCTGCATCGGGGTATACTCGCCGATCGGAATGCCGCGCTGCGCGGCGGCGAGCATCAGCACGCCTCTCGCTTGGCCGACGCTAAACGCGTTCGTTACGTTTTTGTTGAAAAACAGCTTTTCGACCGCAACGGTCTCCGGCTTGTATTCGTCCAGCAGCTTGCAGGAAGATTCGTAGATTTGCTGAAGCCTGACTTCCTGCGCCGTGTCCGGCGTCGTCTGAATGCTCCCGTACTGCACCGGCACGAGACGATGTCCGATCTTGTCGATGAATCCGAATCCCATGATGGCGATGCCGGGGTCGATACCCAATACTCTCATGAGGGTCCCCGCTTCCTGTTTCTACTGACAGACGACTTGATTATACCATTTGCGGACGGGTATGAGAACAGAAAGCCGAACAGCATAACCGCGCATGAAAAAACGCCCGAGCGAAAGCTCCGGCGCTTCGTGGCTGCCGCTCGCCGGCAGTCGGACGACGACTATTCGGCGGCGCTTGCGGGGTCCCCGGATTTGTCGGCGTACTCGGCGAGGCGGCTCACGACTCGATGATAATCGTCGATGCCATCGCCCACCGGCATGCCTTCCCGCAGCCGTCGCAATTCCTCGGGCGACAATCCGCTCTCCAGCGCCTTGACGTCCATGTGAAAAAAAGTCCGGATGACCTTGTCCTTTTTCACGGGTCCGTCGAAGAGCGAGAGGTTGCCGCCGCTGTCCAGGCCGAATCTTGCCGATGCCTTGCAGGACGCCGACAGATCGTCGACCGCCTCGCGCATGACGAGCCTGTCCGCGTCCTGTAGCGTCGCCGTCCACTCGCGATGGGCTTTGAGCAGGTCCATCGCTTCCGCCGAGGAGAACGATCCGAGCCGCCTGATCTCCTCTCCGCACACGTACATGCGCTGCAGCACGACCTCTACTTTGCCTTCGAGGCCGGCGAGCGCGGCGATCGCCCGCCCCCGCTCGGAGTCGGGGCCCTCGAACGACAGGAGCGATGAGCGCTTGTCGAGCCACACGGCCTCGGCTCCCGTCATGGCGCCGGAGGGGCTATCCGCGCGCTCGAAACGCGGCTTGACCGCGGCCAGGGCCGCTGCCGCGGTCAATACGGCGGCAGCCCATAGGCCGAGGGACCATGCCAGACGCTTGTTGCGCTTTAACCGCTTCTTCCAATGGCGAATCCGATTTCCGAGCACCGGGATCCCTTCTTTTCCGTTTTAAACCTATTGTGATCCCGGGCACGTCGGGTTATGCATCAAAGCTTACCATTTGATCCAGGGAAGACTCTTCCTGTTCTTCGGTGCGGAGGCGACGCGCGCCTGGCTTTTGCCCGCCGAGGACGACGCCACGCGCTTCGCCGATCCCGCGCCGGACCCCGCTGCTCCTTGACGCTGCGCCGCAGAACGGGCCGTCTTGGCGACGCCGATCTTCGGCTTGGCTTCCGCTGACGCTTCCTCCTCTTCGTCGTAGCGATCGTCATCCGAAAAACGCTCCGAAGCGTTTTCCGCCTTCGCGAACGCCAAGTCCTTGTTGGCCGCGTCCGCGCCACTGCCGGCCAGCGGGTACTGCGCGAAGCCGAAGCCGTCGCGGTACGGGAGGTTATACTCGGATGCGAACGGCTGCGCGCCGTAGCTCGCCGTCAGCGGAAAGCGCGGATCGTAGCCATAGCCGTATGAGCCCGAGGCGGGACCGACGGCAGCCGGCGATAAGGCGTTAGGCGAGAAGGAATTCGGGCCGTAGCCCGTCGACGCAGGAGAGACGGCATTCGGCGCAAACCCCGTCGAAACGGGAGAGACGGACGTCTGTGCCGGCATCACGCCGCTTGGAAAGCCGTAGCCGGGCATTTGTACCGGCGTTACCGCGGCAGCCGGGGAAACCGGCGTTCCCGCACACGGATGGCACGGCTGGCCCCATCCGGTTTGCAGGCCGCCGAGGCCGCCCAGATGACCGGGAATGCCGCCTTCAAGTCCGCCCAGATGCCCCGGGATGCCGCCCTCGAGACCGCCCAGATGCCCCGGGATACCTCCCTCGAGACCGCCAAGATCCCCCCGGGATACCTCCCTCGAGACCGCCAAGATGCCCCGGGATACCTCCCTCGAGACCGCCAAGATGCCCCGGGATACCGCCTTCGAGGCCGCCCAGATGACCGGGAATGCCGCCTTCGAGGCCGCCCAAATGACCGGGGATGCCGCCTTCGAGACCGCCAATCTGTCCCGGGTAAGCGGGGATGCCTCCGACGAGCGGGCCGATGCCCTCCGCGCATGGCACGCCGGCATAGGGCTGCATGCTAGCTGGGGATACTGCAGTGCCGTAACTATTATAACTTTGGACAGCTGCGGGACTTACCGCGCCGTAACTAGTCGGCATGACGGTCGCCGGACTGACGGCGCCGTAGTTAGCCGGCATGACGGTCGCGGGACTGACGGCGCCGTAATTAGCCGGCATGGCGGTCGCCGGACTGACGGCGCCGTAATGATTTGGCTTGGCAGCGGCCGGACTCACATCGCCGAAACCATACGGCATGGCCGTCGCCGGACTAACGGAACCGCTCTGCATGTGACCGTAGCCGTAACCATGGCTCGCTGCAGGGGAGACGGCCGGCGCCGCGGATGCCTCTACGGCAGGCTGAGGCATTTGCAAGAACAGGTCCGTCGACTGCTGGTAAGTCGTCAAATAGACAGGATAATGCTCGTGAACGGGCGGCATCGGCGGAGCAGGCGGCATCGGCGCCGGCATCTGAACCTCGATCGGCGCCATCACTTGGGGCGGCTGCGGGATCGGCGCCGTGCTCGGCTTCTCAATCGGGGCCGGCATGACTGCCGTGCTGGGCTTCTCCGTTACGGCCGGCATGACCGCGGTGCTCGGTTTCTCGGTCGCGGCCGGCATGACCGCCGTGTTCGGCTTTTCGGCAGCGCCTGGCATGACCGCCGTGCTGGGCTTCTCTTCTGCGGCCTGCATGGTTCCCGCTTCCGGCATGCCATGATGATGATGGTGATGATGCATTTCTTCGGACGTACCCGAGCCTTCTGCGGGCAGCTTCGGAATATGGACGACTTGACCGGTCAGGAGCGCGCTCGGATTGACGATCTGCGGATTGGCCGCGATCAGGTCCGCGAGCGGCACTTGGTACGTTTTAGACAGTTTCCACATCGTATCGCCCTGCTGGATCGTATAATCCTGGGCGATCTCGTACTGCTTTTGACCCGGCTTCGGAATGCGTATCTTGGCGCCTACCTCGATCTCGTCCGGATTCGCGATGTCCGTATTGGCAGCGATCAGCTCGTCAAGAGACAAGCCGTATTTCTTAGCCAAGTTGTACAGCGTGTCACCGCTTTTGGCGATATGGATCTTCACTCGGTTCCCTCCCGGTGGCTGAACTCTCGCGTGCAGGCTGCCGCCCCCGCGCAATCCTTACATCCTATGCAGGAGCTGGGCGTTTGACATCCCTTCGGCAAAAAAACATAGGCGAACCGGAACGTGAAGTCCCGATTCGCCTCTCGATCGTACCGGCGATCGCCGGCAGCCTTGTTCGTCGTTATTCGTCCGCTTCCCCGGGCGGTGCGGGCCGGCCCTTCAGCCGGCCCGCCTTGCGCAGCGCTTCCCGCAGCAGGTATTCCATATGCGCGTTGACGCTTCTGAATTCATCCGCCGCCCATCGTTCGAGCGCCGCATAAATCTCGGGATCGAGTCGAAGGGGGTAAGCCTTCTTCGGTTTGGATGACATCGCCGGACATCCTTAGCCGTACAGCGTGCCCGTGTTGATGAGCGGCGTCGCCGCACGGTCGGACACGACCGCGACCATCAGATTGTTGATCATTGCCGCGCGACGCTCCGCATCGAGCTCGATGCCGTTTTCCACAAGCTGCCGCAGCGCGGCGTCCACCATGAATACGGCGCCTTCTACGATCTTCGCCCGGGCCGCGATAATCGCGATCGCTTGCTGGCGCTGCAGCATGGCGCTGGCGATCTCGGGCGCATAAGCCAAATGGGTCAGCCGGGTCTCGAGCACTTCGATGCCCGCGACATGAAGCCTGTTCTGCAGCTCCGCCGACAGCTCCGACGCCACCTCGTCCGAGTTGCCGCGCAGCGACTGGCTGGGCTCGTCGGTAAACGTGTCGTATGCGTACTTCGCCGCCGTATGTCGGATCGACGTCTCGCTGGTCAGTTCGACGAACCGCTCGTAATCGTCCACATCGAACACCGCTTTAGCCGTATCCGATACGCGGAATACGACGACGGCCCCGATCTCGATCGGATTGCCCTCGGCATCGTTCACCTTCAGCGTGTTGCTCGTGAAGTTGCGAACCTTTCGCGATACTCTCTTTTTTACGGTAAAAGGCAGCACGATCCAGAGCCCGCTGCGCGATACCGTCCCGATATAGCTGCCGAAAAACGTGATTACCTTCGCTTGGTTCGGCTGAACGATCGTCAGCGAGCTCATCATGATCATGGCCAGCACGAACAGTACGATCCCCAATACGATGAGCCCGCCGTCCGGTTCGGGCTTGTCGCCGCCTACGGCCAGCAATGCAATCCCCCCCGGCCAGCGAGGCCAGGCTCAATAGTAGCGCCAAAAATCCGTTCATATGCCAAGCGCTTTTTTCAGCCACCGGGAATCTCCCCCTTCACAATATTATATATATATTACTATGATATCACTTTTGTAATCATCTGTAAATAAAGGCTCTACCATGCGCCCCCCTCGTCCAAAAGCTTCTATCGCTGCTTCCCTCTCTCTGTCATTAGACAAAAACATGGCGCGAAGAGTAAGGGGGGCTTCCGATTCTACGACAACCGCATCGCCGCGTCCGCCTATCCGTCTCCTCCTTCACGGCATGCCAAAAGGCCGGCCGCGTTCGCCCGCGGCCGGCCGGTCATGCGCAGACGGTTCGAACGCTCAGCGCTTGTTATTCTCTCTCGTGTGTCGGCATGGTTCCCCGATCGTCGTTTTGTTTGTCTCTGTCGTCCAAGTCGTCCTTATTTCCCATGAAATGTCGGAATGGCAACCGGCATCCGGCTGGCCGCACTCTCATAGACGCCGAAAGCCATCCGCAGCGTGATCAGATTGTCCGCCCCGCTCGTCTCGAACGGTTCGCCGGTGTTCAAACAATCGATGAAATGCGACTGCAGGCGGAAATGGCTTTCCTCGTGATCGAGTTCCGACGTCTCCAAAATCGTTTCCTCCCCGGACCCGTCGGCGGAGACGACCGCGATACGGCCGGACGTGTCGTACTTCAGCGTGCCGCGTTCGCCGTCGATCGCAAGCTGTTCAAGGTGAACGGGGCCTACCGTTTCGCCGAGCGGCCGTTCGAGCTTCTGCCGGGTTGCCCAGCTGGCGTCGAGCAATCCGAAGAAGCCTTCTGCCCCCAGCACGACGATCCCGCTGTCTTCGCCTTCAATGTACGGACTGATGCGCTGCACTTCCGCGTACAGCCGGTCGGGCGTACCGAACAGAAACCGCCAAGTATCAAACCAATGTACGCCCATCTCATAAAAGAGCAGCTTTGGCATCTCCCGGAAAAAAGGCTGCGGAATCGCAACGCCCGGCGCCATGCGCGGCGTGTAGTAGTCGGTGTGCACGTAGCGCGCCATGCGGACCGTTCCGATCCGCCCCTCGTCCAGCACGCGCTTGATCGTCCGGAACGGCTGCAGCCACCGCCAGTTTTCCGTCACCATCAGCCGAACGCCCCCTTCCTCAGCGGCGGCCACGATCGCTTCCGCCTCCTCAAGCGACGGCGCGAACGGCTTCTGGCACATGATGTGCTTGCCCGCGGCGGCGGCTTTGGACGCGTACGCCAGATGGGTTTCCGGCCCGGTCACGATGTCGACGATATCGATGTCGGCCGAAGCCAGCATCTCGTCAAGCGACGTGTACAACGCGTCCGCCGACACGCCGAATTCGGCGGCGCGCCGCTCCATTTTCTCCCGGCTCCGGTTGCACAACGCGGTCACTTGGACACCGGGAATCCGGCTCCACGCCCTCAGATGCTTCTCCGACCAGTAGCCGGTGCCGACCAGTCCGACCTTCCACGCATTCATCCGTCCTTATCCCTCCGCTTTCAGCGCTTGCAGCTTTTCGGGATGCAGCATGATATCGATCTGCTCGCGAATGCTTTCCGGCCGGAACAGCTCTCGCCAGCCTTCCTTGATCATCGCCTTGCGTCCGTACTCGATCGCCACGAGGCATGCGTCCGAGAACGGGTTGACCTTTTCGAACACGATGGCGAGCTCGATGTTGATGTGCCCCAGCATGAAATCCTTCGCCGCCTCGTACGGCACGCCGCGCGAGACAGCCTCCTCCATGGCTTCGCCGAGCACGGTCGCCATCATCGCGCCGACCGTCTCCGCCATCGCAGGCTCCAGCACCGCCATCTGCTCCACCGTAATCCGGTGGGCGCGCATGACCGGCGCGTACATCTCCCTCGCGATGCGCTCGCCTGCTTCATAATCCGCTTCCGGCCCCTGCATCAGCGCGCAGACAATCGCTTGTTTCGCCGCCACGCCGCCGAACAGATCGCGCTTGGCTTCCCCCCGTCGTCTCGTCGTTGAAGACCGGCGGGTGGCAGGGGTGAGTCACGAAATACGTGACGTCGTCCCGCTTGGGCAGCTGGTCCAGATAGGCGGCGGCCGGGTCGAGTACGATCAGCATGGCGCCGCTTCGCATCTGCGGCACGACGCCCGCGGATATCCTTCCGATCGCCACGTCCGGCACGGCGAGAATGACGATGTCGGCACCCGCCACCGCTTCATCCTGCGCCGTCGCGGCGAGTCCGCGCTCCGCGAGACGCGCGACGCCCCGCTCGCCGATCTCCACGCAGCGGATCCGATGGCTTCCTTTCCTTAAGTTGTCCGCGATGCGGCAGCCCATCTTGCCCCCCGCGCCGATCAGCGCTATCGTCCGAGTTTCCATCTCGCTTCCCCCCTCTTATCGTATCTTTTGAAGTCATTTAATAGCTTAATTCCAGTCAGCAAGGGGACTGGTCCCGCCGTCGACGCCGTCCAGACAGGCGAAGCCGTAAGGCGCCAATGTCAGCTTCCGGACCGGCGCATCCGCTCCCCCTCCCGCTACATGGACCTTCAGCTCCGCGCCCGTATAATTGGCCGCGATCAGCCTTCTGCGGCCGTTCAGCCGCAACGCCAGCGCGCCGGCGGCGAGCGGACGGTCGACGCGCACATCGAGCAGCTCGGCCCCCGCCCACTCTTCAGCGAGCTTCAGCAGCTCGTAGACGGGATGCACCGAGGCGCCGCCTTCCGGCATGAGGCCGAGGGCGCCGGCATCCTCGTGGAGCGTGACGCGGTCCGCGCCTGCCCGGCCCAACTGCGCGAGGCAGCCGAGCGTCCAAACCGCACCGAACGGCGTCCGCAGCCGGGCGTCCTCCCAGCCCTCGCGCCGCTCCGCCTTGGCGGCTTCGACTTCATTCGCCGCGTACGGATTCACCCGCGGCTTGAACGTGACCGGCCCGACGTGCAGCGGAAGCGAGCCCGCCCGCGCTTTGGCTGTCCGCACGGTCGCCGGCTGCGCCTCCAACGTCTCGATAATCGACGCGTCGTCGAACGCGTGAATCTGCGGATTAATCGCGTAGACGGCGTAATCCATGTCCTCGAGCGGAAGCTCCGCCCGGTTGAATTCGGCGAAATTTCCGCGCGTTCCGCCGCCGATCGGCAGCCGCACGCCTGCCGCTGCCAATGCGGACGCCAGCTGCCGGTTCAAAGCGAGGGTCGTGCCGAACTCGCCCTCGGGGTATACGGTAACGCCGCAAACAGTGACGGCGTAAGGCTTCAACGCTTCGGCAAGCGCCTCCAGCTGCCCCGTCCGATCGCTGCCTTCGCGGGCGTCCGCGATCGCCTCGATCAGCAGCTCCGCCCCGCAGAAGTTCGCGCTCTCCGCGGCGCCGGTCAGCAACTCCCGCCAACCGGGCTCCCCCCCAGCTTTAGCGGAACATGAAGATGCGCCGGACGAAGCGCCGCCAGCAGCTCCAGCTCCCGTTCCGTCCGATCTGGCCGTACCGGCGCATAGCCGACGCCCGGCTTCGGCAGTCTGCCGACCCCGTCGGGGCCGACGGTGACGACCGTCGCCTTCGCGCTGCCGTTCTCCGCTTGCTTCTTTGACTGTTCGGCCGTTCCGGCCAACCGCAGCGTTACCCGCTGCCGCACGATCTCGCCGTCTTCCACCAGAACGGGATACGGGATGGCGAGCGGGGTGCAGAATGTTTTGAACGACGCGTCCGTCCAATTGCGCTGATCCTCGGTCTCGAACCGGTCGCCTTCGAACCGCAGCTCCAGCTCTCCACAGGCCGTGCCATGCCGCATGCCCGTGAAGCCGATGAACGGACTGTCCGGCGAGATCAGCTCCGGAAACCGGCTTGTCCGCATGCCCTCCGGCGATTCGAGCGTGACGGGCTCGCCCGCCAACGTGACCGGATGCAACACGCAGAAGCCGATCCGGTTGCGCAGGAAAGCGCGGCGCGCGCGTCCGTCCATGGCAAACGTCACCGTTCCGTCCGGCGTGCCTTCGATCCGGCCGTCCCAGACAAAATCGATCTCGTCGTTGACATGCTCCGCCGTAAAGCGGACGCGGAACGACGCGCCGTCCCGCTCCACCTGAAGGTCAGTGAACGCGGGCGGCACCGTGCCCCAGTTTTTGTCCCGAACGGCCGCATACACGCCTCTTACGATCTCGTCCCCGTCTAGCTTGATATACCGCAGGCCTCCGTCGGCGAACAAAGCCTCCACCGGTCCCGCCTGCAGCAAGGTTTCGGCCGGTTGCTGCGGCTTCGGCGCTCCAACGGATTGTTGCGCCTCTCCCCGTCCCCTCGATTCGCTTCGTTTATCCAGCTCCGTCATGCCGGCTACCTGCCTCCCGTCGTCATTCGCCCGCCGCATAGGCTGTTCAGCCCAACAAACGCCTTTACGCCGTTAACTGCTAGTTGTCGCTGATCCACCTGCACTGCAGCGCCATTCACCATGCGCTTTCCAGCTGCGCCCGCTTTACCTTCCGTCCCGCACGCGCACGAAATAATCGTCTACGCCCACTTGGCCGCCCTTCAGCGCCAGCTCCTTGCCGTCGAACGCCGGATTTTCCGCGTGGCTCAGACAGAGCGGTCCGCCGGGGGCGATCGGCATGAGGCATTCCAGCCCGTAGATGCCGAGCTCCCGCGTCACATAGCCCGACGTGTCCCCGCCTGCCACCAGAAATCGCTGCAGACCAGCCGTACCGACGACCTCCCGGGTCAGCTTGCCCAGCTGCTCGCCGAGCAGCCGGCCGGTGTCGAGCGACGCGTGCCCGGCGCGCGCCATGCTGCTTCTGAGCCGCTCCGTCTGCAGGTTCTCCGGCCCCAGCGCGGTGTAGAGCAGCGGACTGCTGCCATCGCCGAGCACGGCCAGCGCCTCTTCCCGCAGCTTGCCGCGGTATGCCTCCGCCTCGTCAGGCACGACCAGCCGCTCCACGTCGACCGGAATGCCCCGGAACCCGTTCGCGAGCGCATAACCGATCTGCGCCTCGGTCACGGGCGAGCAGCTGCCCGATACGGCAAACAGCTGCTTCACGGGCCCCCGCGCCTCGAACAGAGCGACGTCCGGCTCCGTCAGACCCGTCCGTCGCCAATGGGCGCAGAGCGCATATTCGACGCCCGACGAACCGATGACGAACCGGCTGCCCCGCTCCGCCGCCTCCTGCCAGATCAGCGCTCCTGCTCGCTCCAGCCGCTCCTCGTCCAGCACGTCGAACAGCACCAGCTCCGGTTCCTCCGCCAGCAGCCGCTTCAGCCGCTCCGCCGCCGACGCTTCGTCGCCGTCCAGGGCCAGAATGTCCATCAGCCCGACGGTCAGCTTCGTCTGCTTCGCCAGATGCAGCCGCAGGTCCGCTTCGTCCATCGGCGTAACCGGGTGGCGGGACATCGTCGGATGCCGGTCGAGCCGGTGTACCGTATTGCCCCCCTTGGCGAAATGATTCCCGAACACCGTGTACCGGCCAAGCGCCGGCGCGCCAACGAGCAGCGGGATCGGATGCGCGTCGCCGAACGCGGCGCGTCCCAGCTCGGCCGCCTTGCCGATGCTGCCGATATCGGGCGACGAATCGAACGTCGAGCACATTTTGTAATGAACGACGGGCGTGCCGGAGGCGCGCAAATAGGCGAACACCGGCCCCAGCTCCGCCTCCATCTCCGCCGGGCTCATCGAGCGGCTGACGCCGGCGATGCCGAACGCGCGAATGCCGCGGAACCGGGTAGCGAGCAGCTCCGCGGACGGCGGGGCAAGGAACAGCACCGTTCGCACGCCTCCCAGCGCCAGCGCCTCCATCACGTCCGTCGAGCCGGTGAAATCGTCCGCATAATAGCTGAGCAGCAGTTCACTTGTCATCGTCTCTATCGTTCCTTCCTTATCCGCTGCGGGAAAATGTCTCCAGCGCCCGCCGCAGCTCCGCATGGCGTTCCGCATACGTCTCGCGCGGAATGCCGGCGATCGCCGCTTCCCATGCCTGCTGCATGCTGCGCACGCCGGCGGCCGGGCCGTCCGGATGCGCCATGATGCCGCCGCCCGCGATATTCATGAGGTCGTACGTGCCCAGTTGCCGGTACGTGCGTTCCGCCGTCGCGGCCGACTGGCCGGACGACAGGACCGGCATGCAGGCATGCGCGCCGCCCGCAAAGGGTTCCCGGAGCGCGCGAACCGAGCGGATGACGGATTCGTTGCTTTCGTAGAACTTGCTGTCCAGCGCGTTCACATGCAGATGATCCGCGCCCGCCAACCGGCACAGCTTCTGGTAAGCCGCGAATTCCATGCCGAGCGCCGGACTGCGCGTCATCATGCCCCACTGGTTGCGATGGCCGTGGATCGGCAGCTCGCTGTAGCCGTTCAGATGCGCAAGCCCGGCCAGACCGATGCTCTGGATGCTGACCATAATGCACGTGCCGCCGTGCGCGCACACCAAGTCATGACGGCGTTTCAGCTCGTCGATGTCGCCCGTAATGTTGAAGGCGTACATGACCTTCTTGCCCGTCCGATCCGCCGCCCGTTCGATCTCCTCCATGACGGCCTTCACCTTGTCCTCGATCGGCGCGAACGTCGGGCTCGCGTTGAGCTCGTCGTCCTTGATGAAGTCGAGGCCGGCGTCCGCCAGCTCCCGAACCAGCAGCCGCAGCTCTTCGACCGTAAGGCCGATGCTCGGCTTCACGATCGTGCCGATGATGGGACGGCCCAGTACGCCGGCCAGCCGGCGCGTACCTTCTACGCCGAACTTCGGGCCCCGGTACCTTCTGCAAAACGCTTCGGGCAGCTCCAGATCGAGCAGCCGCAAGCCCGAGAATTCCTGCAGCTCGTACAGGTTCCCGGCTACCGTCGCCATCAGGTTCGGAATGGACGGGCCGAAGTTGTGCATCGGGAATTCAAGCGTCACCCTGCCGCGCCGGTACAAGCCGTCCCATTCCTTGGGCGGCTTCGCCCCCGGCAGCGACGGCTCGCGGACCGGCTCCAGCTCCTCGATGCCGACGATACGGGCAGCGCTTCGAGCCTTAACCTCGTCCGTCTCGCCCGGCACGGCCACGAACGTGCCGGTCGATTGCTCGCCGGCCATCACCTCCGCCGCACGACCCAGCGCATGCGGCGTCTCGATGAGATACGTCGACCGGACGACGTCCCGTTCGCCGCTCATCGGTTCCGCCTCCTCGCAAGCAGCAGCGCATCGGCATTGCGTCCGTGCATGGCGATCTCGGTGACGCCTCCTTCAATGCGCAAGCGCGGTTTCAGCACGCTTCGCGTCCCCAGCTCCAGAAGGTCGACGTCATAGCCGCCCAGGTCCGCCTCGATACAAGTCCCCATATCGTAAGGCATATACACCGCGATCACGCTGTCGTCCGGCGATGCCGCCATCGTGACATGCTCCGCGTATTTCAACACCCGATGCTGACTCGGCTCCACATCGAACAGGCCGAACGATTCGAGCAGCCATTTGCCGTAGGCGACGTCTCCCGCGCCCGGCAGCAGCAGCGCAGTCCGCCAGTCCGCCGGCGTTCCCCAGGCTTCTTCGCTGGTGAACGGCTGACCCGCCTTGTGCCACGACCAGACGCCGTGCGCGCCGTACGTGAAGCCCGCCTTGGCGCCCGACAGCACGCTATCCCAGAACGAGCGGCGAATATCCGGCGCGTTAAATCGACCATAACGGTTAAAATACCCGATCGCCTCGTAATAGGGCTCCCCGTTCACGATCGGGCGCTTCACCGGCAGTCCGTAATGATACGAAGCGCCCGTCACGGCGCGCGCCTCCGGCGAATGCCCTTGCTGGTACATGTAGAAGTCGTAGTCCGGATGCCCGATCAACCGGCCGTCCAGCTCCAGGCCCGGCTTCGGATGGTACGAGATCAGCGATTCCGGCTGCCGCTTCTTCAACAGCTCCATCGCCGTCCGGTACATGCCGAACGCCGCTTCGGTCGGCAGGTCCGTGTCGCCGCTGATCAGATAAACCGGCTCGCTCGGTCCGAGCGTCCGCACCACCGTATCGATATAGCCGGGAAGCGCCTCATCCGGCATGACGAGCTCCGGATGAAAGCCGGCAGCCCACGTATCCCGCACATAATTGACCCACAGCACGATGAGCGCCGGCACGAAGCCGTGCGCCCGAGCCATCTCCAGCATCCGGCCGGCCTTCGCGAAGTAAGCGGGATCGGGGCTGTGGAAGTCCCAGCCGTCGCCTTCCGCCTTCGCCGCGAACGGCCGCAGCTCGTCGGTGCCGCCCGACATGTCGTGAACGATCGGCAGGATACTGATCTGTACGGCGTTGAACCCCTGCGCCGCCCGGAAGCGGAGATAGTCCTCCCATTCCTCCAGCGTCGCGTTCGTGAATGCGTTCCACACGGTATCGGCCAGATAGAAAAAGGGCCTGCCATCCGCCAGGAAGCGGTCTTTCGTTTCGGCTATGCTAAGCAACATGTCTCCACCTCGCGCATAAGTTCGTCATCTTCTATCCTACAGAACGGGAAGCGTTTCGTATTTAGCGAATATCGCACGATTCGCAGCCCGCGGTACGCGCCTGCCGCCCGTCCCGCCGTCCCGGCGTTCGGCCGCTTGCATATTTGTGAAGTCCCGCCTCCGTACCCGTATACGCCGACTTATCCTTTCACGCTGCCAAGCCGGATGCCGCTGACGAAATATCGCTGCAGGAACGGATACACCAGCAGGATGGGGACGGCGGCCACCAGCATCTGCGCGCTTTTGACCGACCGGTCGTTCAGCTTGGCCAGCCGTTCCGCCTCCGTCGCCGACATCGTCTGGAAGTTGAACTCCACCACAATGGTCTGCAGATAGCTCTGCAGCGGGTACTTGTCGGCATTGCGCATGAAAATCAAACCGTCGAACCACGCGTTCCAGTGCCCGACCAGACAGAACAGCGTGATTGTGGCGATGGCCGGCATGGATACCGGAACATAGATCTGCCACAGCGTGCGCCAATGGCCCGCGCCGTCGATGTTCGCGGCGTCCTCCATCTCCTCCGGCACCTGGCGGAAGAAATTCAGCATCAGGATCACGTTGAACACGGTCACCGCTCCCGGCAGCACGAGGGCCCACAGCGTATCCATGATGCCAAGCTCCTTGATGAGGATATAAGACGGAATCAGGCCGCCATTGAACAGCATCGTGAAGAAGAACATCCACACGTAAAGCGACCGCGTCCGCAGCTTCTCCTTCGTCTTCGAGAGCGGGTAGGCCAGCAGAATGACGAGCATCACGTTGAGGAGCGTGCCGAGCAGCGTCCGCTGCAGCGTGATGCCGAACGCCCGCCAGAAGGCGTCGCGGTCCAGCACGTACCGGTACGGCTCCAGCGTAAAGCGGACCGGCCACAGCTTTACGAGCCCGCCCGAGACGGCTGCGTTGTCGCTGAGCGACAGGGCCAGGATATGAATGAACGGAACGAGACACAGCAGGCAGACCACGATCATGAACGCATAATTGAACGCGTTAAATACCTTCTGCGCCCGGGTTTGTCTTGTCAGCATGTCGCTTCCTCCCTAGAAGAGCCGGTATTTGAACAGCCGGTACGCGATCCAATACGAGATCGTAATCAAAATGAAAGAAACGAGGGACTTCAGCAGGCCGACCGCGGTCGACGGTCCGTACTGCGCTTGCAGCAGGCCCATCCGGTATACCATCGTGTCGATAATATCGCCTGACTGGAGCACTTGCGGGCTGTACATGTTGAAGATCTGGTCGAAGCCGGCGTCGAGCACGGTGCCCAGGCTGAGCACCATGAGCAGCACGATGATCATGTGCATCCCCGGCAGCGTGACGTGCCAGGTCTGCCGGATCCGGCCAGCCCCGTCCGCCGCGGCGGCTTCATACAGCGACGGATCGATGCTCGTGATGGCCGCCAGATAGACGATCGTGTTGAAGCCGAACGTTTTCCACACGTCCGACGCCACCATCACGTAGGGGAACCAACTGTTCTCCCCGAGGAAATAGATCGGCTTGATGCCGAACACGCCGAGGAACTGGTTGGCGATCCCGGACGACGGGGACAGAATATCGATCAAAATGCCGCTCAGAATGACCCACGACAGAAAATAAGGGAAATAGATGATCGTCTGCGTCACCCGTTTGAACAGCATCAGGCGAATCTCGTTCAAGAGCAGCGCGAACGTAATGGGAACGATAATGCCCATGACGATCTTCAGGACGGCAATCCGCAGCGTATTCCACACGACCTGCCAGATGTTCGGAATGGAGAATACATAATCGAAATTGTCGAAACCTACCCATTCCTGATTTCCGAGCAGCCCCCCTAAGCGGGAGAAAATGCTGGAAGGCAATCGTGACGCCGACCATCGGCACATAGGCGAAGATCAGGATCAGGATCAGTCCCGGCAGCAGCATGAAATGAAGCGGGAGCTCCCGTTTTGTCTTGTAGCCGAATCTCATGGCACCGCTTCCCTCCTTCGTAACGGATCTCGTTTCCGCTTTCATGAATCCGCCTCCCTTCGGTTGCGAACGGCTTGACGGCGTGCAAAGCGCCGCCAGAGGTGGCGGCGCTTGCGAGCGTCATGCGCGGCTTTGGCTCCTTACTTGCCGAGCGCCGCGTTGACCTCTTCGGTTACCTTCGTGCCGCCGAGCTTATTCCACTCGTCGACCATCTTATCGAAGCCCGCGCCGACCTCCGTCTTGCCTTGGATGATGCTGGTGAGCGTCGTGACGATCAGCTCATCCATCGAGCTGCCGCGCGTCACTTCCGTGGCCGTCGGCGCGCCCATATAGGCGTTCCACATAATTCGGTCCGGATAAGAAGCGGCGACGAATGCGAACGGCGTATCCTTCGGTCCGAACATCATGTCCATCGTCCACATGCCGTCCTTGATGTTCTTGTAGATGCTCTTCGCCGTACCCGTCAGTTGGTCCGTCGTGCCGTCGGCGATCGCTTGCTTCATCTGCTTATGAACCTCGAGGTCCATCATCGGATCCAGCGTGTAGACCGGCGCCATCTGCCAGATGTTGTCCACGCCATCGCCGAAGCCGTATTTCTCGAACTCGGCGCTCTCGCCGTACAGTGCATCGACGTAGACGTTAAACATCTTCACGAGGTTCTCCGGATGCTTCGTCCCTTTCTTCACGACCATGTAGCCGTCCGTGCTGATCGTCAGCGGAATCGTCGCCGGTCCGCCGTCCTTCGTCGGCAGCGGAACGACGATCCACTTCGCGTTCGGATCGTTCTGCCGCAGCTTGTCGATCGTAAACGCCATCCAGTGCGGACCGTAGAACATCCCCGTCTTGCCCGCGACGACCGATTCCATCGCCTTGTTGTTGTCCTTGGAGCCGAACTCCTTATCGAGCAGCCCTTCCTTGAACATCGTCTGCAGCAGCTGCAACGGTTCTTTCATTTCCGGCTGCACTGCGCCGCGGACGACCTTGCCATCCTTCTCGATCCAGTTGCTCGGGTTTGGATAAGCGCCGTAACCCCAGAACAGTCCCTGCAGGTTGTACCGGAAGTCGCTATCGATCTCGAGGCCCAGCGTATCCGCTTTGCCGTTGCCGTCCGGGTCCTGCGCCGCAAATGCTTTGGCGATCGCATGCACGTCGTCCATCGTCTTCGGTCGCTCCAGCCCCAGCTTCGTCAGCCAATCCTCGCGGATCCACAGGTGGTTGTAACCGTTGGTCGAAGGCATTTTCATTGGAATGGCGTAGATCTTGCCGTCTTGCGTCGCCGGCTCGAAGACGCGCTTCGTCTCCTTCTCAATAATGCTCTTCAACAGGTCGGAGCCGTATTGATCGTACAGCGGACCCATTTCCTGCAGCGCGCCCGCTTCCATCAACTGCTTGAGGTCGGACGTCGAGGTGACCTGAAACATGTCGGGCAGGTCGTCGGACGCCATGGCCAGCTTCAGCTTCTGGTCATAAGAGGTGCTGTCGGACAGCATCTTGTACTTCACGTCGATATTGAGCTTTTCCTTAAACAACTGAATCCAGCGGTTGTTCGCCAGCGTCTCGCCGGTAATCTTCTCCAGCTTGGCAACGTTGTCGTTATTCGGGTCCATATTCCGGCCGAAGTTGTACGTGACCGCCTCGTTCGCAGTCGTCCCCGCATCGCCCGTACCTGACTTCTCGCTCCCCGTGTTCGCTGCCGGCTGTTCTTTAGATCCATTGCTTGAGCCGCCGTCTCCATTGTTGGAGCAAGCCGTAACCGCCAGCATCGCGGCAAGCAGTAGACCCACCGTTTTTTTTCCCATCCTTCATGCCTCCCTTTGTCTGATTCGCACCTTTGAACGTTTACAAGATGTGGCGTTGAGTAAGCCCTGCTGCAGGGACCGGTGAAACCGCTTCCGGATAGCGCTTTCAATCGTTTTGCCGTCTGCGATTGGCTTACTCTCATCCTAAGGGATTAAAACCGGAACGTATTTAGGGGAAAGTGACGACTATTCATTCTTGTTCGATCGGGAAGACCTTGCTAGAATGAGGGGAAGATTCTGCGGGGTTGCACAAAATTGTATTCGTCTTCGACAAAGGGAGGTCATCGCATGCGGATTCGGGAATTCGGCACGCTTAAGCTGCAGCCTTCCGGTGCGGGAGGCATTCATCCTTTTCACGAGATCCTGTATCTGCAAACCGGCCCCTCCGAGCTGCAATGGATGGGCCGGACGTATCCGATGACGTCGCCCGTGCTGCTCCTGATTCCGGCGAATACGCCACATTGGCTCGTGCCCGGCCCGGAAGGCGTACAGGGCTGGTACATGGAGGCCGACATGCAGCAAGAGACGTTCCTCGACTTTGAAACGGTGGGCCATTGGAACGGCAATCAATCGCGCCGTGCGGACGCGGATTGGCCGGTTCCGCTCGGTCCCCAGCTTGCCGCCATTGGCTCGACGATCGCCGCTTATGAAGCAGCGGCGCTGGATCATGCGACCTCTCACGGGCTTCTGCAGCTCGATATCCGGAAGCTGCTCTTGCTGGTCGGCCATGCCGTCGCCAGCGAGTCTCTCCCGCGACGCTCGCGCAGGAGGACAGCTTTCAGACAGTCGATCGCCATATCTATACGATCATGCGGCATATGGAGCGCTCGTATGCGGAACCGATTACGTTGGAAGAGCTCTCCCGCATCTGCAGCTTCACGCCGTCCTACATTATCCGGCTCTTCAAGGAAGCATTCGGCTCGACGCCGATCCAATACCTGCAGGAGCTCCGGCTTAACGCCGCGATCTGCTATCTCGAAACGACCGACCTGCCGATTCAGGAAATCGCGGAGATGACCGGCTTCTCGAACTTGCATTATTTCAGCCGCTTGTTTAAAGCCAAGTTAGGCGACAGCCCGTCCGCATGGCGGAAGAAGTGGCTCGTGCGCATGCCTGGCTCCGGCTAGCTTTGCTTGTATACTTAAAAGGACCGTCAGGAAAAAGTTACCCTGACGGTCCTTTTAAGTTTGGAAGATATCCGAAATGCAGGACTCAACACAGACGTTATTCAAATACTTTGACGCCTTCGACCGTGACGATGCTGCGGAATTCGTCCAGCAGCCGGCTGGTCACCGGACCCGCGCGGCCTTCGCCGATGATGCGTCCGTCCACTTCGCGCACGGCGATGACTTCGGCGGCCGTCCCGGTGAAAAACACTTCGTCGGCCGTATAGACGTCATGCAGCGTGAAAGGCTCTTCCCGCAAGGGAATTCCTAGCTTTGCGCACAGCTCGATGATCGCCCCGCGCGTGATGCCCTCAAGCGCGCCGATATAGCACGGAGGCGTATAGACGACGCCCCTTTTCACGATAAAGATATTGTCGCTCGAACCCTCGGCCACGTAGCCTTGCGAGTTGAGCATGATCGCTTCGCCGACGCCCGCCAGATTCGCCTGGATTTTCACCAGGATGTTGTTTAAGTAGTTCAGCGACTTGATCTTCGGATTAAGCGCATCCGGCAGATTCCGCCGGGGGCTGACCGATACCGAACGCAAGCCGTCCCGGTAGGCTTCCTCCGGGTAAATCGCGAGCTGCTCCACGATAATGACGACGAACGCCTCGGGGCAGCGGAGCGGATCGAGTCCGAGATTGCCCGGCCCGCGAGAGACGATGAGCCTAATATAGCCGTCCCGAAGTCCGTTGCGCCGGATCGTCTCGCAGAGCGCGTCCTCCATTTGCGTCAAGCTGAGCGGGATGTTCAGCATGATCGACTTGGCCGAATCGTACAGTCGCTCGAGATGCTCCCGGCACCTGAAGATGTTCCCGTCGTAGATGCGGATGCCTTCGAAGATACCGTCTCCGTAGAGGAACCCGTGGTCGTAGACCGAGATCTTGGCGTCTTCTTTTTTCACATATTGCCCGTTCAAATAAATCCATTGCTCAGACATGCCTAAGGACACCTCCGGAAATGTTCAACCTTCGAATGGGAAACTGGGATAAGAGCCGAGAATGCGCACTTGGCAGCCGATCGCCTCGATCTCCGCGATGGCCGCCGGCAGCAGCACCGTGTCGAGCGACATTTCGATATCGATCCAGAAATAATAGCTGCCGAGCTTTTTCTTCGTCGGACGCGACTCGATTCGCGACAGGTTGATCTTCCGCCAAGAAAACGCCGCGAGCACTTGATGCAGCGCGCCCGGATAATCCTCGGGCAGCGTGATGAGAATGCTCGTCTTGTGCTTTGGCGCGGCCGTCGATTCATAGACGCGATGACCGACGAGCAAGAACCGCGTGTAGTTGTTGTCGTGGTCGGTCACGGCCTCCTGCAGCAGGTCCAACCCGTAATCCGCCGCAGCCGTACGCGTGCCGATCGCGGCCCAACCGCGCCCCGGATGGTCGTGCACGGTGCGGATCGCTTCGGCCGTGCTCGAGAGCGTCTCGAGCTCTGCGTGCGGGACGTGCGCGCGGATGAACTCGTAGCACTGCGCCATTGCCACCGGATGGCTGAAAATCTTGACGATCTTGGCGGGGTCCCAGGCGTTGGCCATATCCTGGGCCGCCGCGCCGTCCGCGGCCAGCTCGCTCAGCCGGCCGACCAGATTCTGTACGGCGGGGAATACCCACTCCGCCCGGATCGGCAGCTCCACTTCGTGCACGAGCCAATCCGTATGGAGGCTGACGGAGCCGTCGATCGTATTCTCGATCGGTATGACGCTCCAGTCCGTCGTATCGCCGGCCGTCGACTTGAAGACGTCCGCGATCATTTTATGATAGCGAAGCTCGACCTCCCGGTCGCGAAAAAATAGCGGGCCGCCTCGTCGGAAAACGTCCCCTTCGGGAGCACCGCCACGCTCGGAACGCGATTCAAAGCCGCACCTCCGTTCCTGCCCGGGACGGCAGCACGGCGTCCGGCGCCGCGCCGAAGTCCGCGTCTCCGGCATGAAGAAGCCGGACCGACGGACCGTTCAGATCGGGCTTAAGCCAGCGAAGCTCCGCCTGAACGCCCGCCTCGGCCAGCGCCTCGCCGACGAAAGACTCGAGCCCCTCGGCGTCGGCGCCCGCTTCGGCGAGCGCGAGCAGCGTCGGACCGGCACCCGACAGCACTGCGCCGAGCGCTCCGTGTTCGGGCGCCTCGCGCAGCACGCGCTCCATGCCTGGGATGAGCGGCGCCCGATAAGGCTGGTGCAGCTTGTCGCGCAGGGCATGACGCAGCACGTCGAGCCTGCCCGTCGCGAGCGCCGCGGTCAGCAGCGAGCTGTGCGTCACGTTGAACACCGCGTCTTCCCGCGCCACCTGCCGGGGCAGAACGCCGCGGGCGGATTTGGTCGCCAGCTCGAAGTCCGGGATCGCCGCGAGGAAGCGCAGGGCTTCGGGCGGATCGAACCGAACCGCCTCGGCCCGGTGCCCGTCCCAGGCCGCCGCGATCATGCCGCCGTAAATCGAAGCGCCCACGTTGTCCGGGTGTCGTTCAAGGGCGGTCGCCATCTGGAACAGCTCGTCCTGGGAGAGCGGTTCGCCGATCAGCGCATTGGCCGCCACGAGCGCGCCGACGATCGCCGACGCGCTGCTGCCGAGTCCGCGCGTCAGCGGAATGTCGCTGCGGATGCCGATCGCGAGCTCGGGCAGTTCGACCCCCGCTCTTGCGAATACCGACTGCGCGACTTCGTAGATCAAATTGCTCTTGTCCAGGGCGACGCCTTCGAGATGATCGCCGTGCAGCGTCACGACCGTCCGCTCCGCCGGCGCCAGATCGACCCACGCGTAAATCGACAGCGCCATGCCCAAGCTGTCGAAGCCGGGGCCTAGATTCGCGGTGCTGGCGGGTACGCGGACGACGACGCGGTCGGCAGCGGGACGTGTTGCCTTATCCGTCATTGTATGTCTTACCCCTCTTTCGGATTCACTGCCGCAGCCACTTGCTCAGCCCTCGACGCGGTAGACGCTCTTGATCGTCTTGACCGCCGGCAGTTCCTCGAACGCCTTTTGCACGGCCTTCATCGAAGCCTTGTCGGCCGCATGCGTCGATATGATGAGTTGCGCGCCCTGCTGGTCCGGCTGAACGGGCTGCATGACGGACTCGATGCTGACGTCGAACTTCGAGAATACCTGGGCGATCTGCATCAATACGCCTGCCCGGTCCTCGACGTGCAGCAGCATGAAGTACTTCGAAGCGATTTGCTCGTCGGTTTTCAGCTTCTTTTCCTTGTAAGACAAGGATGCCTGGCGTCCGTTGACGCCGAGCTTCATGTTCTTGACGACGGCCACGAGGTCGGCCACGATGGACGTCGCCGTCGGCATCTCGCCGGCGCCGGGTCCGTAGAACATCGTCTCGCCCACCGCTTCGCCGTGCACGTAGACGGCGTTGAACACGCCGTTGACGGAGGCGATCGGGTGGCTGCGGCGCACGAGCGTCGGCTGTACGCTGACGCTAATAAAGTCGTCCTGGCGCTCGGCGATGCCGAGCAGCTTGATCTCGCAGCCCAGCTGGTGCGCGTAGCGGATGTCTTCTTGCGTGACGGCGCTGATGCCGCGCACGTCCACGTCATCGAGCGCCACGTTCGCGCGGAAGCCGAGCGTCGACAGGATCGTCATCTTGCGCGCGGCGTCGAGGCCTTCGACATCGGACGTCGGATCGGCCTCGGCATAGCCGAGCGCCTGCGCTTCCTTCAGGACGTCCTGATAGTCCGCGCCCTCCTGGCTCATCTTGGTCAGGATATAGTTGGTCGTCCCGTTGACGATGCCCATGATCTTGGTGATCCGGTCCGAAGAGAAGCCTTCGATGAGCGTTCGGATGATCGGGATGCCGCCGGCCACGCTGGCTTCGTAAAATACGTCGCAGCCCTTCTCCTTGGCTTTGGCCAGAATCTCCTGGCCGTGCAGCGCCATCAGATCCTTGTTGGCGGTGACGATATGTTTGCCCCGCTCGAGCGCCTCGAGGAGCAGCTCCTTGGTGGCGCCGACGCCGCCCATGACCTCGACGATGATGTCGATCTCCCCGTCCCGTACGAGCTCCCACGGATCCTCGGTCAGCTTCGAGGGATCAATGGCCACGCTGCGCGACTTCGACGCATCCTTGACCAAAATCTTCGCAATCTCGATCGGCGAGGCGACCTGGCTCTGCAGATCCGCCTGGTGACCTTCCACGATCCGGACGACGCCGGTGCCTACGGTGCCCAAACCCATCAATCCAACTTTTACCGGCTTCATAGCTCTTCTCCTCCGCTTCATGCTCTGCGTGCTCTTATTTCGCATGGCCTGCACCGCCTTCGTCAGCTGCGTCCGACGACGGACGCGCGCCGAACGCCGTCCAGCGCCTTCAGCCGTTCGACCAGTTCGCCGATGCCGCCCGTCATTTGCGCCGCGTCGATCGTGACGACGACGTTCGCCAATCCCTGAAGCGGGATGGACTGCGTGATCGTCAGCACGTTGCCTCCGCTGTCCGCGAGCAGCGCCAGCATCTTGGACAGAATGCCCGATCGATGCTCCAGGTCGATCGACAGCGTCGCGATCGATTCCCGCGCCGCCTGGTCGAGCGGATAGACGCCGTCCTTGTACTTGTAAAAGGCGCTGCGGCTAATGCCCGCCCGCTCTGCCGCTTCGTTGATCGTAGCCGCTTCGCCCCGCCGGAGCATCGCCTTCGCCTGCTCGGCCTTGCGCATGCCTTCGGGCAGCAAGTCCTCGCGTACCGCGTAATACTGCTCCGCCATTCCCCGTCCTCCTAGGAAAGACGCATGTTTGTGTATAGTGGACATTATATCCGATCGACCGCGAGGCGGCAATAGTTGAATGGCATTAAAAAAAAGCCTTATCTTCCCGCCGCGCGAATGCCGGCTGGCGATAAGGCCCCGTGCCAGGCGCTGTTCGAGGGGCCGCCAAGCGATTATTCGTCTTCGTACAAATACTCTTGCTCGCCGCCTTCGAAAAACTCGAACTCGAACTCGCCGATCCGAATGATGCTGCCGTTTTTGGCTCCGCGCTTGCGTAGATCCGCGTCGAGCCCGATCTTGCGCATGATGCGCGCGAAGCGCATGACCGCTTCGTAGGAGCCGAACTGCGTACGCCTCAAGAGACGTTCGATCGATTCGCCTTCGACGACGAACGTCTCGTTGTCCCTGGAGATCGTGTAGTCGTGCACTTCCTCGCGATGTTCCAGCCTGTAAACGACGCCTTCGGCCTCTTCGGCCTCTCTTGCTTCCTGCGCGGCCAGCTCCGCCGGATCGGGCGCAGTCGCCAGCACTTCGGCCGTCTTGTACAGAAGCTCCGGCACGCCGGCTCGCGTAAGCGAGGAGATCGGGTAGACTTCGATATCGGAACGAACTTCCGCGAGCTTGGCCTTGAACGCGACCAGGTTCTCTTCGGATTCGGGCATGTCCATCTTGTTGGCCGCCACGATTTGCGGACGCTCGGTCAGCTTCAGGTTATAGAGCTTGAGCTCCTCGTTGATCTTGATCCAGTCGTCGAACGGATCGCGTCCCTCGAGGCCGGACATATCCACGACATGCACGATGACGCGGGTCCGCTCTACATGCCGGAGAAACTCGTGGCCGAGCCCGACGCCCGCATGCGCGCCTTCGATCAGGCCGGGCAAATCCGCCATGACGAAGCTGCGGTCGTCGCCGAGCTCGACGACGCCGAGGTTCGGCGTCAGCGTCGTGAAGTGATACGCGCCGATTTTCGGACGCGCGCCCGATACGACAGACAGCAGCGTAGATTTGCCGACGCTCGGAAATCCGACGAGGCCGACGTCCGCCATGACCTTCAGTTCCAGCGTCACCCAGCGCTCCTGGCCCTCTTCTCCGTTCTCCGCGATGGCCGGCGCGGTATTGACGGAGCTCTTGAAGCGCGTATTGCCGCGGCCGCCGCGGCCGCCCTTCGCGATGATCACAGCCTGGCCGTGCTGCGTCAGGTCGGCGACCATCTCGCCGGTGTCGTCGTCAAAAACGACCGTGCCCGGAGGCACGCGGACGATCATGTCGTCTGCGTTGGCGCCGTGCTGGGACTTGTTGCGCCCCTTTTCGCCCCGCGTGGCCTTGAAGTGCTTTTGGTACCTGAAGTCCATGAGCGTGCGGAGCCCTTCGTCGACCTGGAACACGACGTCGCCGCCGTCCCCGCCGTCCCCGCCCGCAGGTCCGCCTTCCGGGACGTACAATTCCCTGCGGAACGCGACGAGTCCGTCGCCGCCGTCGCCGCCTTTGACATATATTTTCGCCTTGTCTACAAACATGTTGTGATCACTCTCGTTTCCGCTTCGATGAGCAGGCAATCTGAAAATGCATTTATTCGAACGGCACGACGACCGTCAGCTTGCGGGCGCTGTCTTCGCCATCCCCGTCTGCCGAGGCGGACAACCGCGTCCCTTCAGGCAGGGACCGCGATACGTCCTCGCGCAGACTGCTCCACGCGGACCAGCCGCCTTCGTATGAAGTCTCGATTCGCAGCTCGCCGTCCGCTTCTAAAAAGGCGATGCGCAGCTTGTTCTCCTCCGCCGTGGCGGCCGAGACGCGCACCCGGTAGGCGTTGATCAACCCGATCGCGGTCCGGGTGACGCGCTCCGGACCCGCCGATGCGACGCAGGAAGCCTGGAGGCTCTCGTCTACGCGCGCATCCAGCGTCACCGTATCGCAGAACGTTCGAAAGGAAAGCAGATACGCGGACAGCTCCGGACTGCCGAGACGCGATATACGGCTGTCGCGCTCCATCTCTTCTTTTATTCTGTCCACGACCGCGATCGCTTTATCGATTTTTTGCATGCGCAGGTAGCCGTATAAAATTTGCAGCTCGTTCATCCAGTCGTGACGATGGTGGCTCAGCGTGCCGACGAGGTCCTGGCGCGACTTGACGATGTCTCGCGAGGCGCGTTCCGCTAGCCGGTCCGTCTCTCGCTTGCAGGCACGCCGACAGGTGATGCCCGCGACCAAGGCCGCGGCGACCGCCCACACGAGAAACAGCACGATCGGCCACAACTGGTCCCGCCACGCTATGACCGCGCAAGCCGGGATCAAGAGCGTCGCAGCCGCAAGCACTAAGCCGTAGGTTTTTTGTCTAGGCATCATTACTTTTCCCCGCTTTGGATACAGCCGACGCAGGCTGCCTTGTAAATGGCAGAAGCCGTATTCGTGTCCGTCTACGCAAAAACCCCGGCCACTACGCGCGGCCGGGGTTCTGGATGTCGATTATTCAAGGGCGGCGGCGACGGGCGCCACCGGAGCCGGATAGACGCTAACTTTCTTGCGATCGCGTCCCCAGCGCTCGAACTTCACGACGCCTTCGACAAGTGCGAACAGCGTATCGTCCTTGCCGATGCCGACGTTGTTGCCCGGGTGGATCTTCGTGCCGCGTTGGCGAACGAGGATCGTACCGCCGGTAACGGCTTGGCCGTCGGCGCGCTTGGCGCCCAGACGCTTGGATTGGCTATCGCGTCCGTTCTTCGTGGAACCTACGCCCTTCTTCGATGCGAAGAGCTGAAGATTGAGCTTCAACATGGTGTCAACCTCCTTCTGTGCTTAATTATTGCTTGATCCGAACGTGCTTCGCGTATTCCTCCGCGATGTCCTCGAGCGCGACGACCATCCCCTCCAGCAGAAGCTGGACGCGGTCGGAATCGACGCCCTCGGGCGGCATGTCCGCGGAGAGAAAGCCCGACTTCACCTTAGCCTTCGGCACGATGCCGGTCAGGCGTTCGATGGCGTTGACGGCACCGACCGTGACGGCCGACACGCCCGCGCATACGATATCCTTACCCGGATCGTCGTATCCCGCATGGCCGGACACTTCGAAGGACTTGATCCGCTGCCGCTCGTCGCGGCGAATGTCGATCTTGATCATCCTGCGCCTCTTAAGCCTGGATGCTCTCGATCGTCACCTTGGTGTACGGTTGGCGATGGCCTTGCTTCTTGCGCTCGTTCTTCTTCGGTTTATAGTGGAAGACGATGATCTTCTCGCCCTTGACGTGCTTCTCAACCTTGCCCGTCACGCTAGCGCCGGACAGAAGCGGAGCTCCGGTAACGAAGCCCTTGTCGCTGGATACGGCCAGAACCTTGTCAAACGTCACGCTGTCGCCTTCGCCTGCGGAGAGCTTCTCCACGAAGATGACGTCGCCGGCTTGAACCTTGTATTGCTTGCCGCCAGTCTCGATAATCGCGTACATATGTGCACCTCCCTCATGTCTAAGACTCGCCTCATGGGGTGCCGGGCGCGCGAACGTCCGGTCTTCGATACCCTTTGGAGTGCGGTTGTAGCTTGCAATTGACAGGAGCCCATTGCACGCACTAGAGTATTCTATCACACGCGGCTGTTCGTGGCAACCTGTTTGTAGCCAGCTTCAGCGTACGTACGTTCTGCCCGATCCTTTGCAGGCGATGCACGTCTCGTAAAAGTAGCTCATCAGGTCCGCGCGGGTTTTTTTTCTCGTAATCTCCAGCAACCCCAGCCTCGTCCAGCCGACGACCTGGCATTTGGTCCGGTCCAGCCGCATCGTCTCCTCGATCCGCTCGACCACCCGCCTGCGGTGGTCTTCATCCGTCATGTCGATGAAGTCGACGATGACGATGCCGCCGATGTCGCGGAGGCGAAGCAATCTCGCGATCTCGGCCGCGGCCTCGAGATTCGTCTGAAAGACGGTCTCCTCGAGATCGATCGCGCCCGTGTACTTGCCGGTATTGACGTCGATGACGGTCAACGCCTCCGTCTGGTCGATGACCAAATACCCGCCGCTGCGCAGCGCCACGCGCCGTTGGAATGCCTGGTCGATCTGCGCCTTGATCCCGAAATGCTCGTATAGCGTCGCCGCTTCGGCATGAAGCTTGACGCGATGTTCCAGATGCGGCGCCGCTTGCCTCAGATAAGCCCGCGCATCGCGGTAAGCGCGCTCGTCGTCGACGAGCAGCGCCTCCATGTCGGGCTTGAAGACGTCCCTCACCGTCCGCTGCACGAGCCCGAAGTCCCGATGCAGCTCCGCCGGCGCCTCGGCCGCCGCTCCGCGCTCCGAGATGTGGCGCCAAACGTTGCGAAGCCCTTCGAGATCCCGCGCAAGCGATTCCCGCGACTCGCCTTCGGCGTTGGTCCGCAAGATGAGCCCCTCTCCGGCCTCTCGCAGCTCCTCCGCGAGTCCCTTGAGCCTGGCGCGCTCGTGCTCCTGTTCGATCTTCTTGGACACGCCGACATAATCGGCGTGCGGCATATAGACAAGGCAGCGGCCCGGCAGCGAATAGTGCGTCGTGATCCGCGCGCCCTTCCCCCCTAGCGGCTCCTTCATGATCTGTACGACGCGCCTGTCGCCCGGCTTCAGAAGCTCGGCGATGGAAGGCTTGGTCTTCGGCTGCCGGTCCAGGTGCGGATGAAGCACGTCGTCCACGTACAGGAAGGCGTTTTTGGGGAGACCGATGTCGACGAACGCCGCCTGCATGCCGGGCAGGACGTTGACGACGCGTCCCAAATAAATGTTCCCGACCAGGGAGGTGCCTTCCGAGCGCTCGACGCTGAATTCGGTCAGCACGCCGTCTTCGAGAAGCGAGGACTGTGTCACGGTACGCGTGCAGTGAACGAAGAGCTGCTTCATGCCTACCTCCTGGGCGAACGGTCCCGCAGATCCCGCGGCGATCGTTGCCGGGACTGCGGAATACAGCCGTTTTATCCCATTTTACATGAAAAAACGAAAATCCGCATTCCCTTCCGGCAAGCTGCCCAAAAAGCCGTCGATGACCTGACCCTCGGGCAGGACGCGCGAGATTTTCCCGTGATCCATCATATAAACGAGATGATAGCGCTCCTTCATGAGCAGACGGACGACGTGGGAAAGCTGTCGATGGCGCGACACGACGATCGGCTGCGCCAGCGTTCCCGCGTCGATCCGGATCGAGGCGCGCTCCGCCCGGCGGACGAGAAAGCGCAGGAAAACGAACGGAAGATTGCGCATGTACGTCCAGTTGGAGGCAAACAAAAACAAGCCGATCGCGAGCAAATTGAGATGCACCAGTCCGCCGTAGAGCGGCGGGGACAAAGCGCCGAGGATGACGGCCGCACTGAACAATAGGCTGATGCGGGCGCTCCATATCAAGGTGCGATGATAGGGGAAATGCAGGCAAAACCAGCATTGCAGCAGCTTGCCGCCGTCCAGCGGCAGCACCGGCAGCAGGTTAAACGCGGCAATCAAGCCGCTCGCCCTGGCAAAATCCTCGGCCCAGACCTGATCGATCAGTCCGGCATGGCCAAGTCCCCAAGCCGCCAGGGACAGCAGGACGTTGTACGCAGGGCCCGCCGCGGCGACGAGCGCTTCCTCGCGCGCCGGCACCGAGCCCGCTTCCTCGGTCTCGACGACGCCCCCGAACGGCAGCAGCTTGACCTCGCGGACTTTCCACCCGAAGCGAAGCGCGGTCCATAGGTGGGCAAGCTCGTGCAGCAAAACGATAAAAAAAAAGCGCGATCATCTCCTGGAAGCGGCCGGTGAGCACGGAGAGCAGCATAAGAAGCACGAAGAGCGGGTGGAACCTGAAGACGATTCCCCCCGAGTCTAATCAAAAGGAATCACTTCCTGCGGATCGAGCGGCCGGTCGCCGAGACGAATCGCGAAATAAAGGATGCGTACGCCCGCGCCGTCCGCCGTTTGCCCGAGCACGCCGAGCTTGCCGCCCGCCTCGACCCAGTCATCCGCCCGTACCGACGCCGCGCTTACGCCCCCGTAGACGGTTACGATCCGCCCTGCGTGCTGCACGAGGACGGTCGCGTCTCCTTGGGAAGACGGCGTAACCTGGATGACGCGGCCGCTGTGGACGGCGTTAACCGTGCTGCCTGGAGCCGCTTCGATCCTCACGCCGCTGCCGTTTTGCTTAAAGGTCTCCGCTACGCGACCCTGAACGGGCGGCACCGTCTCTTGGCCGTCCCACGCCGCGGACACTTCCTCAACATCGCTGGCACCTCGGCGGAAGACAGGCAAAAAAAGATGGCGAATCGCCGAACACGCGTCCGTACCAAGCTTCGGCGGCGGAGAAATCCATGTCTTGGGTTACCGCTACCGTCATCCATGCCTCGGCTTCTCCACGGCCCGGCAAATCCCACTTCACCCAGCCCCAGGCCGCGCCGTACAGCAGCAGGGCGACTGCCGCGCGCATGACGAATCCCCTTCGCAGCCGCGCAATTGTACCCCGTCCGCCATCGCTCCCGCCGGGCGGCCAGCGCCCTTCGTTCGGCCCGGCCGGATCGTTGTACCAGGGCGCGATCGGGGCGCCGCTTCCATATAGACCTGCGCCGCCGGCGGTTCCGCCGACAGTCGCGCTCGCATTTCCGCCCATCGTTCCCCCTGCTGTCCCGTCTCCCGTTCCCCCCTACTGTTCGTCCGTCTCCGAACACGCCAGAAGCGCCGGCCGTTCCGCCAGCAAGGGGAGCGATCCCTGCATCCCGCTCGTTTCGAATGCCGGCGCCCGCAACAGGCAGATCGCCCAGCGTCCTCTCGCTGCCGATGCGCAGGTTACCCTTCAGGCCGGCGCCAGCCGCCATTCCGTCGTATTCGGCGCGCCGTCTTGTCTTCACGATCGGGCTCCAAGCGGCGCTCATCCGAAGTTGACGCTGCCGTTCCTTCCACCACAGCTCGGGATCGGCCTCCAGCTCCTCCGGCGAATACGGCCTGTACGCGTACGGCGCCGACGGCGCGCCGCCTCCGGGACCCGCGTTCCCCTCGGCTCTCCCCGCCCGTCCCGCCTCCCGCTTGTCCGGTTTCTTCGCCATGCCGAGCCCTCCTTGTCCTCTACTTCTAACACCTTATGGCTGGAGGACAAGGAATAGACCTCGCCGAACGCAAACAACCGCCCCTGCGTCTAGCGAAAGACGGCTTGGGACGGTTGCGAGGCGAAGGCGAAACTATTCGTTCAGCGTATATTTTTCCTGATGCGCCCGGATGCTGAACACGAGTCCGATGGACAGCATGTTGAGCAGAAGCGAGGTGCCGCCGTAACTGACGAAAGGCAGCGTGATGCCGGTGAGCGGCACCAGGCCGATCATCATCCCGACGTTCTGGAAAATCTGGAACACCAGCATCGAAGCGATACCGATAATGATGAACGAGCCTCTAATATCGAAGCATTGGTAAGCGATGATGATCATCCTGTATATGAAAACGAAATACAAAAGGAGCAGCACCGCAGCGCCCTGGAAGCCGAATTCCTCCCCGACGACGACGAAGATCGAATCCGAGTACGTGTAGGGAATGAATTTGCGATTTTTGGACTCGCCCTGCATGTATCCGTCCCCGGCCAGTCCGCCGGACCCGATAGCGATCATGGCGTATTCGGTCTGCCGCCTCGCGTCCGCGGACGCTTCCTCGGGATTGATAAAGGTGTTGATCCGCTGGTACCAGTGATTTTTGCCGTGGTCCTGAAGATAGTTCTTGATCTCCGTATTGTACGAGTTGAACAGCGTGTAAAACAATACAAGACCGCCTACGACAACGCCGAGTCCGATAAGAACGTAGGTGTAACGCACGTTGCCGATCCAAAGCATGCCGAGCACAATAAAAACGTAGATCATGGCATTCCCTAAATCGGGCTGGATCATAACCAGGACAAACGGAACAAAGGACACAGCCGCAATCAGCAACACGTCCTTCCGCATGGATAAGGGATCCCCTTGCCTTCTGCCCATCAGCCAAGCTACTGCCAAAATCAGAAAAATTTTCACAATCTCCGCCGGCTGGAACAGCATGCCGCCAGTACCGGGGATCTCGAACCAACTTCTCGCATTGTTGATCGGCGGCGCAAAAAAGGTAAACGGCGATAAGCAGCACGAGACCGATTCCGTACCATACGTACCAGGTCTTAAGCAGCAGTCTATAGTCGAACAGCGTGACGAGTACAATCAACACGAACCCCAAGCCGTAAAAAACAAGCTGTTGAATGTCCTTGCCGGAATATCCACCATCGGTACTCGTCGCGCTGCGCACGAGCAGCGCGCTGATCGCCATGAAGCCGAACAGGCACAGCAGCATGATCAGATCTATTTTTTTAAGTCGGTTAAGCAATTCAGATCAACCCATTCCGAGAAACTTGCGCATGCGCTTAAATACGCCGGCCTTTTCGTCCAGATGCATAAGCGGCACCGTCTCGCCGAGAATGCGGCGCGCGACGTTGCGATAGGCCATCGCGGCGCGGGAGTTCGGATTCATGACGGTCGGCTCGCCCTGGTTAGCCGCCTTGATGACGTCCTCGTCGTCCGGCACGATGCCGATCAAGTCGATCGCCAGCACCTGGATAATATCGTCGACCTCCAGCATGTCACCGCTCTTCAGCAGGTTCGGCCGAATCCGGTTGATGACGAGCTTGGGCTGAGAGATGTTCGTCTTTTCAAGCAGGCCGATGACCCGGTCGGCGTCGCGGACGGCCGCATTTTCCGGCGTCGTCACGACGATGGCATGATCGGCGCCGGCGATCGCATTGCGGAAGCCCTGCTCGATCCCCGCCGGACAGTCGATAATGACATAATCGAAGTCGGGCTTGAGCTCCTCCACGATCTTACGTACTTGATCGGGCGAAATGTCGTTTTTGTCCTTCGTCTGCGCGGCAGGCAGCATATACAGCTCGTCGAAGCGCTTGTCCTTCACGAGCGCCTGGTTCAAACGGCAGCGTCCTTCGGCCACGTCGATCAGATCATAAATGATCCGGTTTTCGAGACCCATCACGACGTCGAGATTGCGCAGGCCGATATCGGTGTCGATCATGCATACCTTTTTTGCCCATGAGCGCCAGGGCCGTGCCGACATTCGCGGATGTCGTCGTCTTGCCGACGCCGCCCTTGCCCGATGTCACGACTATCGCTTCACCCATCGTTCTACACTCCTTTGGCCTGCAAAACTCGATTGCGGATATGGTGCAGATGCGCCACCTTGTCGATTTGCATGGCGCCATCCTTCAGATATGCGTATTCCATCCACGATTCGCCGCTGGCCCATTCGTCGGGCGGCCGGCTAATCACCTCGGCGATGCGAAGCTGCGTCGGTTTCATAAGCGACGCAGCGATGATCGCCTCCGAGTGGCCAGCGCAGCCGGCGTGCGCCACGCCTCGCAGCGCGCCCATAATATAAATATCGCCCGTACTCCGGACGGCTCCTCCGGGATTGACGTCTCCAAGCAGCAGAAGATGTCCTTCGTGCTCGAGCGTCTGCCCGGACCGAACCATGCCCGTTACCGTTTCTACCTTATATGAACTGTAGTCAGCCGGTCCTACGGGAAGCGGATCGCTCTCGATCGACTGAACGACAAAATTGCCCTGCTTGCGAATAATGGAGCGGATGCGCTCCTTGTCTTCTTCGGAGAGCTGACGGGCCCCGAGCTTGATCTGGATGTGCACGATCGGTCCGGCGAGCTGCTGCTCGTGCTTTTCCAGCTTGGCTTCGAGCTCTTCGATCAGCGCGTCGAGCTCGCAGGCGTCGTCGAGCAAAAATACAAGTCCGTCCTTGACCCCTTTGATCGTGACTAACGATTTGACATTCACGCCTCGTCCCTCCTACTGCTAACCAATTCGGGCAAGAAAGCCCGAATTCCTGCATGGCTGCCTACGCTCCGCCGCGGGCGCGAAGATCAATTCCCTTCGGTTCCCTCCGACTGCGATACGACTTGCCGGACCAAAAAGCGGCGCGCCGGCAGATAGAGCGCCAAGGCAACCAGCATGTGCAGCAGCAGCGTCGGCAGCACCTGCCAGTAGAAGACGAAGCTGGCGCTTAAGTGCGTCAGGGAGAACAGCTTGTATATCAAATAGACGAGCATGTCCAACAAACCGCTGCCCACGCCCGTCAAGAGCAGAACGAAAGCCAGCGTGCTCAGCTTGCGCTCGAAGGCGAGCCCGATCAGATAACCGATCAGCGCCATGCCGAAGGCGTACGCGCCGATCATATGGCCGTAAAACAGCATATCCTCGACCAAACCGAACCCGAGGCCGAACAAAAAAGCGCGATGACGGCCGCCCAGCAGCGCGACGAAAACCGTCATGACGAACGGAAGATGAAGCAGCAGCCGGCCGCTCCAGGCGGACGGAACGAGCCACGGCAGGATCGAGGTCTGGATCAGCAGCAGAACGAGCGTAGCCACGATGGCCCGGTTCATACGGATCTTCGTCATGGCTGATCCGGATCCGGCGTCATGACGACGAATACTTCGTACAAATGGTCGAACTTGGCGGCCGGCTGAATCGTCGCCGTGTGCGTGAGGCCGAAGTCGCCGACTTGATTGGTCAGCACTTTGCCGATGACCAGGCCTTTCGGCAATACGCCGCCCTTGCCGGACGTGACGACGGTATCGCCCTCGGCCACGTTCGCGTTTTCGTCGATTTTGCTCATCCGCATGACGCCGTTTTCCTTGTCGTAATCGACGATGCCGAATACCTGCTGCTCCTTGCCCGATACGGTCGCGGAGATCTGGATCGTGTCCGGCGTCGTGGAGTCCAGCTCGGTAATCGGCATGACGGTCGACGTGAACTCGGATACTTTGCTGACCAAACCGACGAGTCCGTCTACCGTGACGACCGCCATATTCGGCTTGACGCCGTCATGCGAACCTTGGTCGATTTTGATCGTCTTGTCGTACGGGTTGGATCCGCTCGCGATGACCTGCGAAATGACGTACTTATAAGTTAATAATTGCTCCTGCCTCTTCTTGAACTCCAGCTCCTGCTTGTAACGCTCGTTCGTGCTCGCGATCTCGTTATACCGAATCTGATCCTGCGTGTACATGGCCACCGTACGGCGCAGTTCCTCGTTCTCCTTGTAGACGTCGGAAAGCCGGCCGAGGTCGCGGAAAAAGCCCGCGACCGCTCCGACCGGCCGATACAGCGCGCTTTGCGCCGTCCCGAACGCGTCGTTAACGAAGCGTTCGGGCCACGTCAAGCCGCTGCGGCGCAAGGTGAACCCCATGACGGCGATAAAAAAGGATCAAGCCGATCATGAGAATGAATAAACGTTTGGTCCCGAATAATTTAAAAATAACGATCACCTGCTTTTGACATGCCGCCGAACGGCGGTATCCGGCACATTAACGGCCGCGCGAAGAGCCCTTGGACTTGAACAGATGGATATTCTCGAGCGCCCTGCCGGTGCCGATCGCGACGCAATCCAGCGGATTCTCGGCGACGATGACCGGCATGCCGGTCTCCCTGGCGAGCAGCTTGTCCAGATTGCGGAGCAGGCCGCCGCCGCCCGTCAGCACGATGCCGCGGTCCATGATGTCCGCCGACAGCTCGGGCGGGCACTTCTCCAGCGTCACCTTGACGGCGTCGACGATCGCGTTCACGGTGTCCGCCAGCGCCTCGGTGATCTCGTCGGACGTGATGGCAAGCGTCTTCGGCAAGCCGGTGACCAGGTCGCGTCCGCGAATCTCGATCGACTCCATCTTGTCGAGCGGCATAGCCGAACCGATCTCCATCTTGAGCTGCTCGCTCGTGCGCTCGCCGATCATCAAGTTGTAGAGGCGCTTGATGTACTGCATGATCGACTCGTCCATCTCGTCGCCTGCTACGCGGATCGAGCGGCTCGTGACGATGCCGCCTAGCGAGATGACCGCGACCTCGGTCGTGCCGCCGCCGATGTCGACGACCATGCTGCCGGTCGGCTCCCAGACGGGCAGATCCGCGCCGATGGCGGCCGCGAACGGCTCTTCGATCGTGACGGCGTCGCGCGCGCCGGCTTGCTTGGCGGCGTCTTCGACCGCGCGCTTCTCGACGGCGGTAATGCCGGAAGGCACGCAAATCATCACGTTAGGATGACGCGAAGGGAAGGAGCGCTGCTTCTGGGCGCGATTCAAAAAGTACTTGATCATCGTGGCGGTCGTGTCAAAGTCGGCGATGACGCCGTCCTTCATCGGGCGGATGGCGCGGATGTTGCCCGGGGTCCGTCCGATCATTTTCTTGGCTGCTTCGCCCACTGCCTCGATCTTCTTTGTATCGGTACGAAGGGCGACCACGGAGGGCTCCCTGACGACGATGCCTTTGCCTTTGACGTATACCAATGTGTTAGCTGTGCCCAGGTCGATACCCAGGTCTCGTGTAAATCCACCGAACATGCTTTGTAACCTCCTGTTGGGACAATCCTGTATATTATATTACAAGGAGCCCAGCTCCTTCAAACTTACAAAGCGATTGTCACCGATTACCAAATGGTCGAGCAATTCGATGCCGACCAGTTGGCCGGCTTCGGCAAGCCTCCGGGTGAGCGCTATATCTTCCGCGCTCGGCGTCGGATCTCCGCTAGGATGGTTGTGCGCGCAGATGATAGAGGCGCTGCTGCGGCGGATGGCCGCGCGGTAAACCTCGCGAGGATGCACGATGGCCGCGCTCAGGGAGCCGACGGAGAGCGTGTCCATGCCGATGACCTGGTTTTTCGTATCGAGAAACAAACAGACGAAGCGCTCCTCTCGCAAATGCCGCATTTCCTCCATCAGCAGCTCGGAGGCGTCCTGCGGACGCTGAATGCGAGGCATCTCGGGCAGCCGCGCGCGGGCCATGCGCCTGCCGAGCTCGATCGACGCCTGCAGCTCGAGCGCCTTGGCGGGGCCGATGCCCTTGATATGTATGAGCTCGTCCCAAGCGCGCTCGGCCAGCCTGCGAAGCCCGCCGCATTCGTTCAAAACGCGCTGCGCGAGGTGGATCGCGGACTCGTTTTTCGTGCCCGTGCGCAGCAGGATGGCGAGCAGCTCGGCATGGCTGAGCGCGGCGGCGCCCCGGCTTCGCATCCGTTCGCGCGGCCTCTCGTCTTCCGGCATTTCCTTAAGCATATAAACGCGTTGTTCCATATCGAACGTTCCCTCTTCCCTATCGACCGCATCGGCTGCGGATATCGGCTCAAGGTCTTCCGGCGGGACGCTACCCCGCGGCCTGGTCGCGGCCGTCGTGCGTCGTCCGTGCGAAATCCCTCATCCGATCCGGTCAGGGAAGCTGAAGACCGAATTCGCCGAGCTGCGAAGCCAGCATGGAAACCGGCAGTCCGACGACGGTAAAAAAGTCGCCTTCGATCCGTTCGACGAGCATCGCGCCGATCTCCTGAATGCCATACGCGCCCGCTTTGTCCATCGGCTCGCCCGAATCGACGTACCGGGCGATCTGGTCCCCGGTCAGCGCCCGCATGAACACGCGCGTGACGCTGTGCGACACAACGGTACGGCCCGACTCCGCTTCGATGCTGCAGAGACCCGTAAACACTTCGTGCGCGCGTCCCGCGAGTCGCGTCAGCATCGACACGGCCTCCTTGCGATCCTTCGGTTTGCCGAGCACGTCCCCGTCCAGCACGACGATCGTGTCGCTGCCGACGACGATCGCTCCCGGCGTTCGCGAAGCCCGCTCCAGCACGGCGGAAGCCTTGCGTTGGGCGAGCTCTTCGACGATGCGCGCGGGACTCCAACCCTCGGGCGTATCCTCGTCCGCATGGCTCGGCATAATCTCGACGGGCAAGCCGAGCAGGCCGATCAATTGCTGTCTGCGAGGCGAAGTGGAAGCGAGAACGAGCGTAGCGCGCGTCTCCGGCAAAGCATGTTGGGTCATATCGGAAATCTTCCTTTCAGCATCCATTAGCTTTTGCCCTGCGGGCATTCCATTACATTTTCCGGTAAATCCAGATTGCCGCCGCAATGCCGACCATACTTAGCAGGCTCACGTTCAGCGAAAAGTTGATGTTGTAAACGAGAACGAGCAAATCGGCGGAAGGGGACCAGTGCACCTTCACCGTCCGCGTGAGGAAGTCGAGCCCGGGAACGCGCTTCAGCCAGTCCGCGACAAGCGCGCCGGCCAGCATGCCGAGGAATACGAATAAAATCAAAATCCAGCCGTTTTTCTTCACGCTATCTACGTCTCCCGCCATTTTTTGACACTTGCTTCATTATTATACGTGGCTCCGGCGGCACGCACAATGGACAACGCAAAGACAGCCCCTAGGACGGGGCTGCCTATACGTATGACGCAGGAAGCGGCGGCTGCGATAGGTCTTCGGGTCCAGGCAGCTTCCCTGCATTTGCAGATAAAATCGCAGCTCAGTCGCCGTCTTCGCCGAGCTCCTCGCGCAGCTGGCGGGCGATCAACGCCGCTTTCATCGCCGACGTCTGCACGGCGCGCAAGCGAGCGGCGGACGGTTCCTTGACGTAGGCGGCCCACTGCTCGGACGCGGCGCCGAGCTGAGCCGCCAAGGCGCCCGCAGGCTCGCTTCGGCTGCCGGACCACGCAGCCATGTCCGTCTTTGCGGCGTTCCAGCGTTTCAAAGCGGCTTGGATATCGGCGGCAGCCTGCGTGCTTGGCGGCGATGAACCGCCATCGGTCAACAGCTCGGCCGACGTTCCCGCGAGCAAACGGCCGAGCGCGTCGCTTTCCTCCAGATAGGCAGCCCACGACACCGCCGCCGGCGTCTGCGGCAGCGAGAGCGCCCGGTTGTCTAGCGCCTTGGCGTACAGCTCCTCGTCGGTCAGCGCCGCAGCCAGCTTTTCCGCCTCGGCCTTGCCGTCTGCGATTCCCGCGTATACGCGGTACCCGTCCGTCGTATCGGTCGCGGCCGCGATGCCTTGGCTCGTGAGCGATTGGACGGCCTCGTTCATGCTGGCTTCGCTCTGGAAGACGCCGTACTGCAGCAGGTAGCTCACCGAGGCGGGCACCTGGGCGTCGCCTGCGGCGCCTGCCGCTTTGTCCGACTGCGCTGCGCCTGCCGGATCCGTGCCGTCCGGCTTGCCGGCTGACGACCGTCCCGAGGCTCCCGGGTCGGCCTTGGTGCCGTCGGACGATGCCGCAGCGCCCGATGCCGCAGGCTTCAACCCGGCGGATGCCGGATCTGCGGCGCTTCCCGAAGGCAAAATAGGTTCGCCCGTGAAAAGTGCCAGCACGATATAACCAAAGATCGCTCCCGTCACGATCGCGGCCGCGACCGAAGCGAATATCCGCATCCAAGACGGCCCGCCGCGGTACCTGCGCGTATTCCCGCCGTCGATCCCGTGCTCGTCCGCATCCCAATACAGCTCCGAATCCAGCGGGAACGAACCGGTGCCTGACGCTGCGCTAACATTATACGGCGCATAAGAATCTTGAACTTCGATGGACGAATAGCCTTCTTGATCGTCCTGACGCGCAACGGTGTGGCGAAGCTCTCCGTAGGGGATATCGGGCAACGACGGCGCCTGGACGGAAGACGGCTTGCGAAAACCGGCGACGCGTCCGACCGGCGCGGTTTTCAAAAGATCCGCAGCTTGCGTACGGCTCTCGCTCCTCGGCCGGCCGTTCTCCCGGTCGGTGCCGCGGATCATCTGCTCCAAAGCCTCGACGTCGTCCTGGTAAGGACCCGATCGCGCTTCGCGATCGACCGATCTTTTAGCCGGCTGCGGAGGAATCGGGCGTTCGCGCGTCGAGCTTGCGCCCGGCGGACGCGCGTCGGATATATGCCCGTCGGAAGAATGCCGGCCAGCGGCAGGCCCGATGCCAGCGGACGCGCTTTGCTGCGCGCGGATCGGCGCCGGCGCGCCGCCTTCCGACACGGCATCTCGCATGCGTAGCCCTGACGCCGCGTCCGGCGCCGGGCGCCCTTGCCCGATATGCGCGCCTTTGCCCGGCAGGCGATATCCGCTGCCGTCGCTCTGCCCCGGTCTGCTCGCCTGCGCCGAAAACCCGCGCGGTTTAAAGCCTCGGGCTGCCGGATCCGCGAGGGCGGCGTTCGCGTTTCCTTGCGCCGACGCCTGCAGCGCGGAATCTCGCTGGACGGCGCTATCGTTTCGGACTTCCCTCGGAAGGTTGCCGTCGAACTTAAAGGTCATTCTGGAAGGTGGCTGCATCTTGGCTTCTCTCCCTGCTGCTTCGTCTATTAATCCTAGTCTATGAGCATATGAGAGAGAATATGATCGCCTGAAAAGCCGCTTTCGCCGGCGCGATACCAACCGCGCAAAACTCGCTTGCTTCCCATGCCAGATCGGAAACGACCGCTCCGGCGGTGTTTTCCTCGCTTACAGCCGAGCGGTTAGAGCGTATTAAAGCCCGCCGGGCAACAAAAAACGCAGCGGGGAAATCCCGCTGCGCTTCGGTTCTGCTATTGCTTTCCCGCCCGTTCCCGCAAAATGCGGGCCAGTTCGTCGGCGGTCTTCCAGATGTCGCCAGCCCCCATCGTCAGCACGAGATCGCCGGGCTTCACCCGCTCGGCGAGCAGGTCGCGGACCTGCTCTCGCGTCGGCACGTACGAGACGTTGGCATTGCTGTTCTCTGCGATCAACTGGACAAGGCGCGACGACGTGACGCCCTCGATGCGCTTCTCGCCGGCCGGCGAGTAGATATCGGTAATATACACCTCGTCCGCCTCGGCGAATGCCCGGCTGAACGCATCCAGCAGAAAGTAGGTACGCGTGTACCGCTGCGGCTGGAATACCGCCAGAATGCGTTTGCCGGTTGCCTTGGCCGCCAGGATCGTCGCCTGGATCTCCGTCGGATGATGCGCGTAATCGTCGATGACGAGCATGTCGTTCACGTCACCGAGCACCTGGAATCGGCGCTTCGCGCCCCTGAACTCCACGATCGACGAAGCGATCCGTTCGAAAGGCACGCCTGCGTGCAGGCAAACGACGATCGTCGCGAGGGCGTTGTAAACGTTATGCAGACCGGGCACGGAGAGACGAACGAGACCAAGCGTCTCCTCGCCCTTGACGACGTCGAACGAGGCTTGACGGTCGCCCAATTCAATATGGACCGCTTTATAGTCCGCTTCTTGCTCGATGCCGAACGTGATCACGTTCGTTCCCGCCGCCTGGGGTAGCAGCTCCCTGACATTGGCGTCGTCCGCGCAAACGACGGCGCAGCCTTCGGGACGAACCTGCTTAAGGAATTGCACGTAAGCCGCCTTAAGCTTGCCGAAGTCGCCGTCGTAGTTCTCAAGATGGTCAGCCTCGATATTCGTAACGACGGCGACCGCGGGCTCGTACTGAAGGAACGACCCGTCGCTCTCGTCAGCCTCGGCCACGACGTGCTCGCCTTTGCCGGCCTTGGCGTTCGTGCCGACGTTCACGATCTCCCCCCCCCGATGATATAAGTGGGATCGAGACCGGACAGCTCCATGACGAGCGCGATCATCGAGGAAGTCGTCGTCTTGCCGTGCGCGCCGGCCACCGCGATGCCGGTTCGGCTGTTGAGCAGCCGGGCCAGCATCTGCGCGCGGTGAAGCGTCGGAATGTTGAGGCTCTCCGCCTCCACGCGCTCGACGTTGTCCCTTGCGAGCGCCGTCGAGTAAACGACGAGATTGGCACCCCTGACGTTGCCAGGCTCGTGCCCGATGTAGATCTCGGCCCCTTTGCTGGCCAGTTTGTCCGTCAATTCCTGCCGGGCGACGTCCGACCCGGTCACATGATAGCCCATCTCCAGCATCACTCTGGCAATGGCGCTCATCCCGTAGCCGCCGATGCCGATAAAATGTACGTGTTCAGCCGTTGCCAACGACGCTTCACCAGCCTTTGTCAGAAGTTTTGCGTTCAAGCAGCCATGAACGGACGTCCGCGATCAAATAGAGCGTGCCCGTCACGAGCGTCAACGTATTTTCCTCGGGTTCGGCGGCCGCGAGGCTTTGTATTTTTTCGAGCGCTTTGCGCCAATCCGGTTCGACGATGACGGCTGCCGCGCCGCCCGTATCCCGCCCCGCACGCCGGGCGGCATCCGCCAGCGCTTCAGCCCCCATCTTGCGATGATGATCCGGTTCCGTAACGACAAGCGTACTCACCATTGGTAGTATATGCCTTAAGGCGTCTTCATGATTCTTGTTCGGCATCATGGCCAGCAGCACGTTGAGCTTGTCGCGCGGATACCCTTGCCGGAGCGCCTCCGCGAGCGCGGCCATGCCTTCGGGATTGTGCGCGCCGTCAAGCAGAATGCGAGGCTCGCGGCTGACGAGTTCTAGCCTGCCCGGCCAAGCCGCCCGGCGAAGGCCTTCCCGCAGGTCCTCCTCGTCGACGATGAGCGCGTAGTACGTCCGCAGCACGTCGATCGCCATGATCGCGGCGGCGGCATTGGCCTGTTGGTGCGGACCGGCCAGCCCGATTCGGATATCTTCCAGTTCTCTGAACAAATCCCGAAAATCGAAGGATTGTGCTTCTTCCTCCATACCGCGGTTCTCATAGGAAAACTGTTCGCCCAGTTGATAGAGCGTCGCTTTGCGCGAGGCGGCGGTCTCTTTGACGATCGCGGCAGCCTCCGGCTGCAGGACGGTCGATATGACAGGAACGCCGGCTTTGACGATGCCTGCTTTTTCCCGGGCAATGTCCGCGATCGTATCGCCCAACAGATCCATATGATCGTGCCCGACGTTCGTAATGACGCTGACGACCGGCGTGACGACGTTCGTCACGTCGAGGCGTCCGCCCAAGCCCGTTTCCCATACGACATAATCCGGAAAAGCGACCGTCGCGTAGTAGAGAATCGCCATGGCCGTCGTCAGCTCGAAGGCCGTCAGCGCCCCCCATTCGGAATCCGCCAGCTCGTCGGAGAGCGGCTTCAGGCGGTTCGCAAGGCGAACGATGACCTCCTCGGGCATCGCCTCGCCGTTGTAATCGATACGGTCCGCGAACGACGTCAGATAAGGGGACGTGAACAGGCCGACGTCATAGCCGCTCTTCCGCAAAACCGAGGCCAGCATGGCGCAAACGGAGCCTTTGCCGTTCGTACCCGCCACGTGGATGAATCTGAGCCGGCGGTGCGGATAATTCAGCTTTTCCAGCAGCAGCTCCATCCGCTCGAGGCCCGGCTTGATGCCGACGACCGGCGCGAGGCCGGAGATCCAGCCGACCGCCTCCGCGGCGGTCCGAAAGGATGCGTCTCCGCCGTCCTCGGCGGATGCCAGGTCATGATGATTCTGAGATGACGCGTCTTGCGAAGTTGTCATGCCTGCGCTCGCCTCCATCAGTTTTTTAGCTCTTCGATCCGGGCCAGCACCTTGTCGCGCTTGTCGCGGTAGTCGGCGCCCTTCGCGCGCTCCTGCTCGACGACGTGGGCAGGCGCCTTCGCGATATATCCTTCGTTCGCCAGCTTTTTCTCCACGCGATCGACCTCGGCGTTGAGCGAAGCGAGCTCCTTGGTCAGCCGCGCGATCTCCTGCCCGATATCGATCAGGCCGGCGATCGGCAGGTATAGCTCGACGCCCGTCACGATGGCGGTCATCGCCTTCTCCGGCGCCGCGAGCCCCGCGTCCAGCGTCAGGCTCGACGTGTTGCAGAAGCGGCGCAGATACTCTTCGTTGCGCTTCAGGATGCCCGCGGAGGCTTCCGTCGTCGGCTTGGCGAGCAGCTCGACCTTTTTGCCCGGGGTTACGCCGACCTCGGCGCGCACGTTGCGCACGGCGCGAATCGCGTCCATGAGCAGCCCCATCTCCGAGACCGCGTCCGGCGCCTCGAAGGCGGCGTCGTACGACGGCCATGCCGCCAGCGTGATCGTCTCGCCGGCTTCGTGCGGCAGATGCTGCCAGATCTCTTCCGACAAATAAGGCATGAACGGATGCAGCAGTCGCAACGTCCGATCCAGCACGTAAGCGATGACCGATTGCGTGCTCGCCTTCGCCGCCGCGTCTTCGCCGTACAACGTGAGCTTGGCGAACTCGATGTACCAGTCGCAAAGATCGTCCCAGATGAAATTGTACAGCAGACGTCCCGTCTCGCCGAATTCGTACGTCTCCATCAGCCGCGTCACGTCTCGCGCCGTCTCGTGGAACCGGTGCAAAATCCAGCGATCGGCCGTGGACAGGCTGCCGCTCAGGTCGATGTCTTCGGCCTTGAAGCCCTCGAGGTTCATCAAGGCGAAGCGCGAAGCGTTCCAGATCTTGTTGGCGAAGTTACGCGCCTGCTCGACCTTCTCCCAGCGGAAGCGAAGATCCTGCCCCGGCGTATTGCCCGTTGACAGCATGTAGCGCATCGCGTCGGCGCCGTATTTCTCGATGACCTCGAACGGATCGACGCCGTTGCCGAGCGACTTGGACATCTTGCGGCCTTCGGCATCGCGAACGAGACCGTGGATGAGCACGTCCTTGAACGGCGACTCTCCCGTGAACTCCAGCGCGGTGAAAATCATCCGGGCGACCCAGAAATAAATGATGTCGTAGCCCGTGACGAGCACGTCCGTCGGATAGTAACGCTTCAGATCCTCGGTACTGTCCGGCCAGCCGAGCGTCGAGAACGGCCATAGCGCCGAGCTGAACCACGTATCCAACACGTCTTCGTCCTGCACCCAGCCTTCCCCTTCGGGCGCCTCCGTGCCGACGTAGATCTCGTCCGTGCCTTCCTTGTACCAGGCCGGAATGCGGTGTCCCCACCAGAGCTGGCGGGAGATGCACCAGTCGCGTACGTTCTCGATCCAGTGCAAATAGATCTTCTCGAAGCGGTCCGGCACGAAGTTGACGCCCTTGCCCGAGCGCTGCGCGTTGATCGCCGCTTCGGCGAGCGGCTTCATAGAGACGAACCACTGCGTCGAAAGATAAGGCTCCACGACGGCGCCGCTGCGCTCGCTGTGGCCGACTTGGTGGACGTGGTCCTCGATGCGGATCAGGACGCCCTGCTCCTGCAGGTCCTTGACGATCGCCTTGCGGCAGTCGGCACGGTCCATCCCCTCGTAAGGACCGGCCTGGTCGTTCATCCGCCCGCTCTCGTCCATGACGATGATCTGCGGCAGATCGTGGCGGGCGCCGACCTCGAAATCGTTAGGGTCATGCGCCGGCGTGATCTTGACGGCGCCGCTGCCGAAGTCCTTGTCGACGTATTCGTCGCCGACGACCGGGATCTCGCGGCCGACGATCGGCAGCCGAAGCAGCTTGCCGATCAGGTGCTTGTAGCGCTCGTCCTCGGGATGAACGGCTACCGCCGTATCGCCCAGCATCGTCTCGGGACGCGTCGTCGCGACCGTCAGATGGCCGCTGCCGTCGGATAGCGGGTACTTCAGATGATAGAGATGCCCGTTCACTTCTTTGTATTCGACTTCGATGTCCGAGAGCGCGGTCTTGGCGGCCGGATCCCAGTTGATGATACGCTTGCCGCGGTAGATCAGGCCTTTGTCGTACAGGCGCTTGAACACCTCGCGGACGGCTTTGGACAAGCCTTCGTCGAGCGTGAAGCGCTCGCGGGAATAATCCAGGCTGAGGCCCATCTTGGACCACTGCTTGCGGATCGAGCCGGCGTACTGCTCCTTCCAGTCCCATACGCGCTCGAGGAACTTCTCGCGGCCGAGATCGTAGCGGGACAGGCCTTCTTCGCGAAGCTTGCTCTCGACCTTCGTCTGCGTGGCGATGCCCGCATGGTCCGTACCCGGCACCCATAGCGCGTCGAAGCCCTGCATCCGCTTGAAGCGGATCAGGATGTCCTGCAGCGTCAAATCGAGCGCATGGCCGATATGCAGCATGCCCGTCACGTTGGGCGGCGGGATGACGATCGTGTATTTAGGCGCGTCAGGCCTAAGTCCTGCTTTGAAATAACCGCCCTCGAGCCAGGCATCGTACCACCTTTGCTCGGCGCCGGTCGGGTCGTACGTGGTAGGCAGTTCAAGGGGTTTGCTTTGATTGATGTCGCTCATTGAATTCACAACCTCCAGGGACGTGGATCAGACGATTGGCGATCGGCCTCCGGCTCGCGTCATGCCCGGCCGGTCCGGAACGGCAAAGCCGAAGCGCATGCGGGTTCGGGGCGGGATCCCGAAAAAAAGCAAAAACCTCCCGCCGCAAAGGACGAAAGGTTGAACTTCCGTGGTACCACCTTCATTCCGCATCTCCCTATCGGACGAAATGCGGCTCTCGAACGCAGGATAACGGCTGCGGCCGTCCCGTTCTACGGCGTGCTCGGTTCGAACGGGAAACTCCAGGGCGACTTCGGCAGCTTACTTCCTGCGGAACCTCGCAGCGCTGCATAGCAGCGGTTCCGCTCTCTGAAGGGTAGGACTGCTTACTCATCCCTATCCATGTCTTATTTTCCTATCATACCCGTACGGCTACATGCAGTCAACCTGCGGGCCGTTGCGGCGGCCGGCGTGCCGGTCCGAAGACGCGAAGAAGCCCCGCGGCCGTTGCTGCCGCGGGGCGAACCGATTCGAAGCTTAAGGGATGTAGAGCACTTGCCCTTCCGCCAGATGCGGGTCGGGAAGCCGGTTGTACAGCTGAAGCTCGCGGGATTGCAGCTGGTACTTGCCCGCGATGCCGTCAAGGGTATCTTCCCGCTGCACGATTACCATTTTCACCTTGCGAAACGATTGACCGGCTTCCTTGGCAAGGAACAGACGCGTCCATTCGATCTCGTCTCCCGTGGCGCGGCTGTTCTGCGTATTCTCGGGCGGCGCGGCTAACCGCGCTTCTTCGGCCGCCTTCAAGCCGGCCTCGCGAATCGCGCCTTTATCGCCGAGCTGCGACAGGATGCCGACGCCGAATGCGGATTCGGTCCCGCCCGCCCCTTTGCTGGACAAGCCCAGCTTCGGTCCTGCCGGTTCCGGCTGGCGATGCGGGGCTGCTGCCTCGTCGGAATCGGCCGCTTCCGCCTGCTCCTGAGCCGGAACCTCGTTCTCAAAGCCCGGCCATGCGGGAGGCGCGGAGATATTCGTCTCGTAAACTTGCGGGTAGCTTGGCGGCTCAGACTGCGCAGGACCGGTCTCGGCTGGCGCGATGAACTCCGCCGGCTCCTCCTCGAGACGCTGGTAGGCGAGCAGCCGCTCCCAAGCTTCGGCCTCTTCCTGCCTGTCCCGCTCTTCCTCCAGCCGCTTGTCGCGTTCCGCCAGCGCGATCGCCTCAAGCGCTTCCCGCTCGGCTTTTTCCCGCTCGGCAAGCTCATATGCGCGCGCTTCCTCGGCGGCGCGAGCCTCCAGCTCCGCATTCGCCCTCGCCGCTTCGGCAAGCTGCCGCTCCAGCGCCTCGGCGGCCACTTGGGCGAGCTCCTGCTGACGAAGCAGCGCCTCTTCCCGCGCACGCGCTTCAGCTTCTGCGCGAGCCCGCTGCTGCTCGTACCAGACAGGCGACGCGGACGCTTCCTGGGCGGCGTTCGGGTCCGTCCATGCGGGCGGCAGATAAACCGGTCCGGGCTGCGAATAAACGGGCGAATGCGGCTGGCTGCCGGCGGAAAACGGGACAATAGGCCGCTCTTCTTCCGGCGTCCCGCCGAAGCCCGCGTTCGCCCCGGCTTCTTCGGCGGATTCGAAGGCGAATTCGCCAAGCGGCGGCAGCGAGAAGGCTTGGCTGAGCTCGTCGCGCTGCTCCGCTTCGGTCGCGGACACCCGCTCCGGCGCGTCATGCGCGACCGTAAAGCCGTCTTCCAGCCATACCGGCGCCTCGCGCGCTTCCGTCTGCACGCCTCGCAATCCCAGAACGCCGGTCACGTTCAGCGAGCGCTCGGTGAGCAGGTCGACGTCGAAATGATCGATCTCGACGTCCAGTTCTTCCAATTGACGCACGCGGCTCTGCGGCAAGGAAATCTCGACCGGAATGCGATGCTCCAACGTCCCGACCGTATCTTCTTGCCCGATCGGCCGGTAAGTGCCGCTCAGCAGCAAATATCCCCGCAGCAGCACGCTGTCTTCCTGTTCCAGCGCCTCGATGTGCGGCGACAGCTCGATTTCCTCGAGCGTGTCGATGGGCAAGGCGTCACTCGTCAGCTGTACCCGTTCATAAATATCGAATCTCAACCCGTTCGACGATTCCGTCACGACAGGTCTCCCCCCTCTCGGCATAGAGTCCCTGCAACCCCGGCTGCCGGATAACGCCCGGAGGCAGGCTTCACTCCTTCTCTATCTATATGCCTTAAAAAAGGTGGGCATGCCTACGGACTTGTGCGCCGTCGGGCTTTAAAACTTGCCGAGCGCCGTACGGTGGGCCGCGATCGTCTCGTCGATGTCGTCCTCGCTGTGGGCGGTGGACAGGAACCAGCCCTCGAACTGGGAAGGCGGCAGGTTGACGCCCTGATCGAGCATTCTGCCGAACAGCGTCCGGAAACGCTCCGTGTTAGACTGCTTGGCCGTCTCGAAGTTGATGACCTGCTTGTCCGTCAAGAACGGGCAGACCATCGAGCCGACGCGGTTGATCGTCATCGCGATGCCGTATTCGGCCGCATTGGACGCGAGGCCGGCCTGCAGACGCATCGCGAGCCGCTCCAGGCGCTGGTAGGCGGACTCGTCGAGCAGCTTGAGCGTAGCCAGCCCCGCGGACATCGCGAGCGGGTTGCCCGACAATGTGCCAGCCTGATAGATCGGCCCGACCGGCGCCATGCGCTCCATCAGTTCCCGCCTGCCGCCATAGGCGCCGACCGGCAGACCGCCGCCGATGACCTTGCCCAGGCAGGTCAAATCGGGCGTTATTCCGTAGAGGCCTTGCGCGCAGTTCAGGTGCACGCGGAAACCCGTCATCACTTCATCGAAAATGAGCAAGCTGTCGTATTGCTTCGTCACGTCCCGCAGTCCCTGCAGAAAACCGGGGAGCGGAGGAACGACGCCCATATTGCCGGCGACCGGCTCTACGATGACCGCCGCGATCTCTTCGCCGTACCGCTCGAATGCGAGCTTGACCGACGCAAGATCGTTGTAAGGCACCGTGATCGTGTGGGACGCGATGCTCTCCGGCACGCCGGGACTGTCGGGCAATCCGAGCGTCGCCACGCCGGAGCCCGCCTTGATCAAGAGACTGTCGGCATGGCCGTGATAGGAGCCCTCGAACTTCAGGATCCGGCTGCGGCCGGTATAGCCGCGCGCGAGCCGGATGGCGCTCATCGTCGCCTCGGTGCCGGAGTTGACCATGCGGACGACCTCGATCGACGGTACGCGGGCGCATACAAGCTCCGCCATTTCCGTCTCCAATTCGGTCGGCGCGCCAAAGCTCGTCCCTTTTTCGGCGGTCCGCTTGATCGCTTCCACCACTTCCGGATGGGCATGACCGGCAATCAAGGGCCCCCACGACAGTACGTAGTCGATATAGCTTTGACCGTCGATGTCGGTAATCCGGCTCCCATGGCCGCGTTCGATGACGACTGGCGTCAAGCCTACCGACTTGAACGCGCGAACCGGGCTGTTAACGCCGCCGGGAATAGATCTTTTGGCCCGTTCGAATGCGGCTTTGGACTTAGCGTCCGAGCGGATTTGACGCGTTTCGCTCATTTTAGTCCACCTCTGCTATCTGGAATGGAAAAGTCTATGGTAAACTGAATCATCATAATGCGCGGCAATGGAGGCTCAGTCATGATTCAATGGCTTAAAAAGGTGTCTTTGTTCGACAAACTGAGCGATGACCAGCTTGAACACATATCCCGGATAGCGAGACGGCGCAGCTTGTCCGCCGGCAGCATCCTATTCCAGGAAAAAGATCCGGGCAACGTGTTCTACGTCGTATTGAACGGATCCATCAAGCTCTTTACGCGCAGCGCCGGCGGCGAAGAGAAGGTGCTGTCCGTCGTCGGGGGAAGGCGACAGCTTCGGCGAGCTGGCCCTCCTTGACGGGCTGCCGCGCTCGGCGTCCGCCCGGGCGCTCGAGACATCGCTCTTGCTGGAGATCGCGAGCGACGACTTCATGCGGCTGCTCGAGTCGCACTTCGATATCACGAAGGGCATCCTCGCCGAGTTAAGCCGGCGGCTCAGACAGACGAACGAGCATGTGAGCGACTTGACCTTCCTCGACGACCGCACGCGCGTGCTGAAGAACCTGATCAACCTCGCCAACCAGCACGGCAAGCGCGACGGCGTCTTTATCCACATCCATCTGGCGCTCAATTACGACGAGCTCTCGCAAATGGCCGGCGTGTCCAAGCAGATCTTGTCCGAGGTGCTCCGCGAGCTCGAAGCAAAAGGCGTGCTCGTATTCGGCTTGAACCAGTACACGCTTAACTTGACCAAGCTGCGGGGCTGAAGCGGCTATTGCTCGTCGGACAAGATAGCGGCATTTTTTGCCGTTAATCCGCATACGACTGGCGAGACTGGCAGAATAACGGCACTTTTTTCCGCTATTCCGCCTAAGACCGTCTCGCCCGGCACGATAGCGGCATTTTACACCGTTAATCCGCCCAGGACCGTCTCGCGGGCACGATTGCGGCACTTGTTGCCGCTATTCTCGCCAATGCCTGCCCCTCTGCTTAAGCCTTACAGGCCGTTCATCCACCGAACGGCATCCTTCGCATGATACGTAATGATCAAGTCCGCGCCAGCGCGCTTCATGCCGGTCAGCGTCTCCAACACGATCGCGCGCTCGTCGATCCAGCCTTGCATCGCCGCCGCCTTCACCATCGCGTATTCGGCGCTCACGTTGTAGACGACGAGCGGCAGGTCGTACCGCTCCTTCAGCAGCCGCACGATGTCCAAATACGCGAGGCCCGGCTTGACCATCAGCATATCCGCTCCCTCGCGCACGTCCGTCTCGGCCTCTCTCAGTGCCTCGCGCGCGTTCGCGGCGTCCATCTGGTACGTCTTGCGGTCGCCGAACTTCGGCGCCGACTGGGCAGCCTCGCGGAATGGGCCGTAGTAGGCTGAAGAATATTTGACCGCATACGACATGATCGGAATGTCCTCGAATCCTGCCTCGTCGAGGCCCTGCCGGATCGCGCCGACGAATCCGTCCATCATGTTCGACGGCGCGATGATGTCCGCGCCCGCGCGCGCTTGGGACACGGCCGTGCGCACCAGCAGCGACAGCGACTCGTCGTTGTCCACGACCGCGCCGCAGTCCCCCTCGTGCACGACGCCGCAATGCCCATGATCCGTGAATTCGCACAGGCAGGTATCCGCGATAACGACCAGATCGGGCGCCAGCTTCTTGATCTTGCGGGTGGCTTGCTGAACGATGCCGTCTTCGGCGTACGCGCCAGTGCCGACGCTGTCCTTAGCACCCGGTATGCCGAACAACAGCACGGCTTGGATGCCCAGGGAGACGATCTCTTCGATCTCCGCGTCCAAACGGTCGAGCGACAGGTTAAAAACGCCTGGCATCGAGGAAATCTCGGTCTTGACGTTTTCGCCGTGGGCGACGAAGATCGGCATGATCAGGTCGTGCACGTGCAGGTGCGTCTCCCGGACCAGGTTGCGGATGCCGGCCGTCCGACGAAGACGGCGGTGGCGCACGATAGATGTATTCATTCGAATCAGAACCTTTCTTTAACGAATTTCGTTGCCGGCGCCGCGATGCTTCAGCATGGCCGCCAGCAAGCCTTCGATCGTCGATTGTTCGGCGGTCAGCGTCACGCGAAGCCCGTGCTCTTCGGCCGTGCGCGCGGTGATCGGTCCGATGCACGCGATCGCGCAGCCTGCCAGCAGGTCGGCCGGACGCTCGGCCCCCAGCCGTCGCAACGCTTCGAGCAGGTTAACGACCGTTGACGAACTCGTAAACGTTACCGCATGGATTTCGCCGGCACGCAGCATCTCGACGATCCTATCATCCTTTTCAACGACCAGCCTGTTTTCGTACACATCCAACTCCACGGCCTCGACGCCCGCCTTGGCGAGCTCGGCCGGCAGCAGTCCGCGGGCCAGATCGCCTCTGGGCAGCAGCGCCCGCTGTCCAGGCGCCAGCATGTCCGCCAAGCTGTCCAGCAAGCCTTCGGCCTGGAACTGGGAAGGAATCACGTCGGCGACGACGCCGCGCGTCGCAAGCGCCTCGGCCGTCTTCGGTCCGACCGCGGCAAAGCGCGCCCCGGCAAACCGGCGAATATCGACGCGCGCTTCAGCCAGCCAGGAAAAAAAGTACTCGACGCCCGCAGCGCTCGTCCATATGACCCAATCGAAGCGCTCGGCTTCGCGCAGTGCCGCCCCGATGCGCTGGGCTTCGGCAGGGTCCGTCTGCTTGACCGTGTCGATCACGGGAAATACGTACGGCTCCCCGCCGAGGTCGTCGATGCGGTCCGCCAGTTCGCTTGCCTGCGACCGGGCGCGCGTGACGAGAACGCGCCAGCCAAACAGCGGCTTCGCCTCGATCCACTTCAACTTCTCGCGCTGCCGCACGACGTCGCCGACGACGATAACCGCCGGCGGTTGAAAATCGGCCTCGCGCACTTTCTGCTCGATGTCGCCCAACGTCCCCGTCAGCGTCTCCTGCTCCGCGCGCGTGCCCCATCGGACAAGCGCCACGGGCGTCTCTGCCGGCCGGCCGAATTTAATCAACTGCTCGCTAATATAGCCGATCTTGGCGACGCCCATTAAAAAGAGCAGCGTCCCCGTGGCGTTCGTCACTTTGTCCCATTGGATCATGCGGTCGAGCTTGTCCGGGCTCTCGTGTCCGGTCACGATCGAAAAGGACGAAGCGAAATCCCGGTGCGTCACCGGAATGCCGGCGTAGGCCGGCACCGCGATCGCGGACGTGATGCCCGGGACGATCTCGTAGGGCACGCCATGCTTCTGCAGCAGCTCAGCCTCTTCGCCCACGCGCCCGAACACGGTCGGATCGCCGCCCTTGAGCCTGCAGACGACCTTGCCGGAGAGCGCCAGATCAAGCAGCAGCCGGTTAATTTCCTCCTGCTTCATGGTGTGGCGGTCCGGCCGCTTGCCCACGTAGATGCGCTCCGTGCCGGGCCGGGTCTCCTGCAGCAGCTGAGGACCGGCCAAGCGGTCGTATACGACGACGTCGCAGCGCTGAAGCGCGCGCAGCCCGCGTACCGTGATCAGCTTCGGGTCCCCCGGCCCCGCGCCAACCAGATATACTTTCCCCTGCGTCATCGTTATTCCCTCGCTTCCGCGAGCAAGACGTCCGCGCCCTTGGCCAGCAGCTCCTCCGCCACGCGGCGTCCGACGTCGGCCGGATCGCTGCCGGAAGCGGAAGCTTTCAACACGAGTCTGCCGTCCGCAGCCGCGACCATGCCCGTCATGGAGACGACGGCGTCGGATTCCGTCGACGAAGCTGTCGCATAGGCGCCGATCGGCACCTGGCAGCCGCCGTTCAGCAATCCCAAAAAAAGTGCGCTCCGCGGCAACCGCTCGCTCGGCGGCAGTATCGTTCAGCATCCCCAGCAAAGCCAGAACCTCTTCGTCGGACGCCCTGCATTCAATGGCAAGCGCGCCTTGCCCGACGGCGGGCAGGCAATCCTCGGGCTCGATATAAGCCGTGATGCGGTCGCTCCACCCCATCCGCTTCAAGCCGGCTGCGGCCAGCACGATCGCGTCGAGACCCTCGGACTCCAGTTTGCGAAGCCGGGTGTCGATATTGCCGCGGAGCGACTCGATGCGAAAATCGGGGCGGCGAGATTGCAGCTGCGCGGAGCGGCGAAGACTGCTCGTGCCGATTCTGGCGCCAGGCGGCAAATCCGACAGCGTGCTTGAGGTCAAATTCACGAGCGCGTCGCGCGGGTCCTCGCGCGGAGGCACGCATCCGATGACGAGGCCTTCGGGCAGCTCGAACGGCATATCCTTCATGCTGTGGATCGCGATATCGATCTCGCCGCCGAGCAGCGCCTCTTCGATTTCTTTGACGAACAGGCCTTTGCCTCCGACCTTGGACAGAGTCACGTCCAAAATCCGATCTCCCCGCGTGACGATCGGCACGACTTCGAAGTCGAGCGGCAGCCTTGCCTTCGCAGCCAACGTCTTTAACGCATCGATCGTCTGCCCGCTCTGCGTCATCGCCAGCGCGCTTTGTCTAGTCCCAACCTTGATCTTGCGCATTCGCCGCAACACTCCCCGGTATTTCTATTCAGATCTGCAATGAACTACAAATTACTTCCTATTGTCTCATATTCCGCCGCCGAGCCCAAACGGCGCCCGGTTGGCGTCGATTGAGATTGCTAGTCGGCATCCTCGGCATCCTTGGCATCCTTGGCATCCGCCCATTCGCGCAACATCGCGACCAGCTCCTTCGCCTCGGGCAGTTCTGCCATCGACAACCAGGCTTCGACTGCACGATCCGATACAGCCGCATTCATGAGCCTGCGCCGTTCAGGCGCCTCGTCGACCTCCGCCAGCACGCGCCGCCGCAGGATGCCCAGCCTTCGTGTCAGCTCGGCATATTCGGGCCCGTATCGCTCTCTCAATTCGCTCGCGATGCGGGCTGACCAAGCCGGTCCGGCGCCAGAGGTGCCGACGGTCAACAGCAACCCGCCTCTGCGGACTACGGCAGGCACGATAAAGCTCCCCCCGCGAGCCGTCGGAGGCGGAGTTGGCCGGGATGCCGCGCCGCTTCGCCTCGTCGCAGATCCAGCCGTTCAATTCGTCGGCACCGGTTGCCGCTATAACAAGCGCGGCGCCCTCAAGATCGTCCGGCGAGAACGGCTTCGGCAAGTGACGGATCGCCCCGGCTTCCTTCCACTCTCGCAGCCTGGCCGAGACGATCTCGGGACAGACGAGCACCACGTCCGCGCCCGCCTCCAGCAAACCGCCCGTCCTGCGCTCGCCGACGGCGCCGCCGCCTACCACTATGCATCTGCTGTGCTCTACGGATATCATGATCGGATAATAGCGCTGCATGCCTTATTCTCCTTTTTATAACCAATGATGAAAGGATGAGAGCGAATTCGCGAAAAAATCCAATACGAGCAGGACATAGCCGACCAAATTCCATATCGCGCAGCGTCCCGCATCGTCCCTTCCAATCCACCTGCGCAGCAGATAGAAAATATAAACGGCGCCCGCGACGAACGACAGAAGCACCTTTTCGTCCAGCAGCTTGGCATAGTGACCGTCGACGAGCAACGCGGCCGTGCCAGTGGACAGCGCCAGAAGCAGCAGCGGCACGCCAAACAGACCGGATCGGAACGCATACTTGTCGATCGCTTCTAAGCTCGGCATGCGATTCATCACGCTGCCCCATTTCTTCTTTTTTAACCTGTAATTCAAAAAAAGGTACATCGCGCCGCACACCGCGGAAACGGTAAGAAGGGCGAATGCGACCGTAATCAGGCTTACGTGGAGGACGAGCAGCCGCCTCGACACCTCCGACGGAGCCAAAGCGATCTCCCGGCCGGAGCGTTCCATCAGATTAAGGCCGAGCACCGCGAAGCCCACGACGTTTACGAGCAGCACGAGCAGCTCCGCGCGGACGATCCGGTTCACGGCGAACGACGCGGAGACGAGCAGCCACGAAACGAAAAAGACGTAGTCGTGCAGCGTCACCTCCGGAACCGCGAAGCGGCGCACGAGCAAATCCCCGAGAAAGCCCGTCTGCAGCACCCAGACAAAAACAAGCAGCCCTGTGCCGATCCGTTTCCCGTTGCGATTGCCGTAGGCGGCATCCGACACGAAAAACAGTAGACTCAGGGCGTAAATATACATAATGGCGTCCGTCAGCCAATTGTTCGTTAACATGAAGCACCGCCTCCGGCTTCTCTCGAATCCGGCCAGGCCGGCGATCCGGTCAGCGAAGCGCGCCGGCCAGCTGAGCCAGGAATGATTGAGGCTCCGCGGAGGCGGCTTGCTTGTCGGGCGCGGCAGCAGCGGCTAAGCCGGCTGCGCGAGCCTTCTCCGCCTCCTTCGCCTCGTTCTTGAGGCGAGCGACTTCCTCCTCGAGCGCGAAGAGCTGCACGAACAAGTCCAGCGATGCCTCGCTGCGCTTCTCCGCTGCCAGCTCTTTGACCCGTAGGATCGGGTCGTGGATCATCTGCGTCAGCATGCTCTTGGTCAGCTTGCGGATCACTTTGACTTGCCGCTCGTCCAGCTCGGGCAGCTTGCGAAGCAGGCTGTCCAACGTCTCCTCGTGGATCGCCGCAGCCTTCTCCTGCAGTCCCCGGATCAGCGGGCTGACCCCGAGGGTGGCATACCATTGCCGGTAGGACTCCATCTCGGCGTCGATCATGACGTCGATGACAGCCGTCTCCTGCCTGCGCTTCTCCAGGTTGCTCTCGACGATGCCTTCAAGATCGTCGATGTCGTACAGATACACGCCCGGCAATTCGCCGCAGGCGGGATCGATGTCTCTCGGGACCGCGATATCGATCAGGAACAGCGGTCTCTTCTTGCGGCTCTTCATCGCGCGCGCGACGACGTCCCGCTCCAGCACGAACCGCTGCGCCCCGGTGCTGCTGATGACGATGTCGGCCTCGTCGAGCCGGCTAAGGGCTTCGTCCATCGCCATCGCCTTGCCGCCCATCTTGTCCGCAAGCTCTTCCGCGCGCGAGAGCGTGCGGTTCACGACATACACTTCCTTGGCGCCGCCGGCGGTCAGATGCTGCGCGGTAAGCTCGCTCATCTTGCCCGCGCCGAGGATCATAATCTTCTTGTCGTCGAAGCGGCCGAAAATCCGCTTGCCGAGCTCCACCGCAGCGTAGCTGACGGATACGGCGCTCTCGCCGATCGACGTCTCGGTATGCGCGCGCTTGGCGACCGTGATCGCCTGCTGGAACAGACGGTTGAACAGCGTACCCGTCGCCTTGCGTTCGCGCGCGAGGAAGAAGGCGTCCCGGACCTGTCCGAGAATCTGCGTCTCGCCGATCACCATCGAATCGAGGCCGCAAGCGACGCGGAACAAATGGCGATTAGCCAGATCGTCCTCGTACATATAGAGGTGGCGGTTGAACATCTCGCGGGGCAGGTTGAACCACTGCTCCATAAAAGAGCGGATATAATGCCCGCACAGCGTATGGCGGTCGACGACCGCATACAGCTCGGTGCGATTGCAGGTGGCGACGATGACGCATTCCAAAATGCCCGTCGTCGCTTTCAGCGCGTCCAGCGCCTGCGGCAGTTCCTCGTCCGGAATCGCGAAGCGTTCCCGGACTTCTACCGGTGCGGTTTTGTAGTTCAAACCGACGACTATGAGATGCACGGGACTTCACCTGCCTTTTCCTGAGGTCTGGATGCCGATCATGCGGAGCAAGCGCGTCCGGCTCGCCCGCCAACTAGGACTTATTATAGCATAGCCAGGCGTGCCGGCCCTGAAGATTTGATGAATATTTTGCGACATACGGTCGAATCCCATATTTCCTATTGTCGTCGTCGGAGCCTCATTCTATTCTTGCCGCCCTATAAACTGCGGATCGCATTTAAAAAGCCATGGGGACGCGGCCCCATGGCTAACATGCATCATCATCGTCTGTAGGCTCTTCTACTCTTACACGAGTTCGGCTTGTTTGATAGCAGGCTCTTCGACCTGCATCTCGCCGACGCCGCGAATGAGCTTCTTCGCGTAGGTATTCTTCGGCTTGAGTACGTTAACCATGTAGTCGATCGCGAGCTGCGGATCGACCGTCTCGCCGCATGTGTAGCAGTCGATCGCGGCAAAACCCCGCTCAGGATACGTGTGAATGGAGAGATGGCTCTCCGACAGCATGACGAGAACCGTCGCGCCCTGCGGCTCGAATTGTTTGGCTTGAACCGAGAGAACGGTTGCTCCGCAAGCTTCGGCTGCCTCCACCATGTGCGATTGGAGAAGTTCAGCGCTGTTCAGAAGATCGAAATCGACCCCCCAGGTATCAACCGCAACGTGCCGTCCGAAAGTAGAGTATTCCACTGTTCGGTTCCCCCCTTCCTAGGAATAAAATGTGAAGCTGATTTCATCCGCTAGGACCTACGTCATTCACTTCTCGAGGGAATCTGCAAAACAATCGCATTCCATTCCTGAGTGAATCCTGGTTCCTATTGTTTTGTCAACGAAACTAAAAATAACATCTATCGGGGTGAATTGCAACTCTTTTTTTTAAGCAAAATATCCCGTTTCCGAGCCGACGAGACCATAGGACGCCATAATAAAAAAACCCGCCTTTGCAGAAGGCAGGTTCTTCACGGGATTCGTATAGGTAGATTAAGCTTCAAGCGCGAAAAGCAATCGGCTATGATGCCTCAGTCGCTCGTCGATCTCCGCGATGCGGACTGCATCCGTAATCGTATTGCGAAGATCGAGCAATTCGTTGACGGCGCCGCGAACGATCGCGATCTCTTCCTCGACCGCGCACAGCTTGTAACGGGACTCCATCGCAGACAAGGCGCTCTCGTGCTCGAAAACGGTGCGGACGGCGTCGCCCTTGCATTCGACGATGCGTACGACCTTGCCGCCTAAGTAATGATAAACCATCGTAAATCCGGGATAAATACGGTTGACGACGGCATCCCCCCTTGAACGAGGATACCATCTTGCGCAGCGCGTCGGTAAGACCGGGCTGGACGACTCTGCAGGATAAGGAGCAACGGTAACGGCCGCCGCGACGCTCGAACGTCAAGCGGATCGACTCGCCGCCAGCTTCGTCTTCTAGAACCATTTCTTGGTTGCCGTTCTCCAGCACGAAAATCTGCTGGCGCAGCTGCTGCGTTCCGCATAGGGAGGTTAAGCTTCGCATCTCGGCTTCTGTCAATGTCAGACTGGCGTTTACATACTCTGTGGCTACCCGCTTAGCCATAAAAATCTCCTCAATTCCATTTTGTTCACGAAGGTGATGATTCCTTGCCTTTTTAATTATACGACATCCGGCTCGATCTTATCTTCCGAAGAAAACCCGATTTAGCCGAAAAAAGCCGTAAAAATCGATTCCTCCCGGCATTGAACCGTACAATTAACCGTTATCCTCGGTTTCCTGCCGTTCATGCTGCGATTCAGGAGGGGAAGCAACGGGAATATCAGCGGCGTGGGCGATAATGTTCCATAAATCATCTCTACCCTCTCCGGTCTCCGATGAAAACAAAACGAGCGGCGCGCCCTTCGGCATGCCGAGCGTCTCCCGCATGATGCGCCCATGCTTCGCGACCTGGTTACGCGAGAGCTTGTCGGCTTTGGTGCCGACGACGCACAGCGGAATGTCGTAATGGGACAGCCACTCGTACATGGAAATATCGAGCGCGGTGGGCGGATGCCGCAGATCGATCAGCTGGATCACGAGCCTGAGCTCCTCCCGCTGACGCAAATAGTTCTCGATCATCCGGCCCCATGCCTCTCGCTCGGACTTGGACACTTTGGCGTAGCCGTAGCCCGGCACGTCCACGAAATACATTTGTTCATTGATCTTGTAGTAGTTCAATTGCTGGGTCTTGCCGGGCTGCGAGCTCGTGCGGGCCAGATTGCGCCGGAGCAGCATGCGGTTGATCAGCGAAGACTTGCCGACGTTGGAACGGCCTGCCAGAGCGATCTCCGGCAAGCCGTCAACGGGATATTGCTTAGGTCCTACTGCGCTGATAATAAATTCGCTGGACTTGATCTTCATATGAAGCGGTACACTCCCGTCAATGCGTCCCCATCGGGGGGAAGCTCTTCCCTATCGCCCTCGCGCGGCATCGCGACTTCAGCCGTGATCGGCTCATCCCCGCTGGGCAAGTCGCTCAGCTTGGTCGCCATCGCGTGCTCGAGCACTTCGTCCATATGCGCCACCGGGATAAAGGTCATCTCGCTGCGCACGCTGTCCGGAATGTCGCGAAGGTCGCGCTCGTTGTCCTTCGGCAGCAGCACCGTCTTGATGCCAGCCCTGTGGGCGGCGAGCGACTTTTCCTTCAGTCCGCCGATCGGCAGCACGCGGCCGCGGAGCGTGATCTCGCCCGTCATAGCGACCTCGCGGTTCACCGGCCGGTTCGTGAGCGCGGAGATCAACGCCGTGGCGATCGTAATGCCCGCCGACGGACCGTCCTTCGGAATCGCGCCTTCGGGAATATGAATGTGAATATCGTTTTTCTCATGGAACTGCGGATCGATGCCGAGGGCGATCGACCGGCTGCGCGTGTAGCTGAACGCGGCCTGCGCCGACTCCTTCATCACGTCGCCGAGCTTGCCGGTCAGCGTCAGCTTGCCCGAGCCGGGCATTACCGTCACCTCGATGACGAGCGTGTCTCCGCCCACTTCCGTCCAGGCCAGGCCCGTAACGGCTCCGATCTGGTCCTCTAGTTCTGCCATTCCGTAGCGGAACTTGGCCGGGCCGAGAAACTCCTTGAGCTTCGCTGCGTCTACCACGACGGACTTGACTTCTGAATCGCCTACGATGATCTTGGCCGCCTTGCGGCAGATCGCGGCGAGCTGCTGCTCCAGGTTGCGCACGCCCGATTCGCGCGTGTAACCCCGTACGAGCTGCATCAGCACCTCCTCGTCGATCCGAAGCTGATCCTCCTCGAGACCATGATCGCGCTTCTGCTTCGGCAGCAGGTGATGCTTCGCGATCTCGAGCTTCTCCAGCTCGGTATAGCCCGGAATGTAGAGAACCTCCATCCGGTCGAGCAGCGGACGCGGAATCTGGTGGGCGACGTTGGCCGTCGTCACGAACATGACGTTGGACAGGTCGAACGGCGTCTCGATGTAGTGGTCGCTGAACGTCGCGTTCTGCTCCGGATCGAGCACCTCGAGCATCGCGGACGACGGATCGCCGCGGAAGTCGCTCGCCATCTTGTCGATCTCGTCGAGCAGGAATACCGGGTTCATCGAGCCTGCGGTACGCATGCCCTGAATGATGCGGCCCGGCATCGCGCCGACGTAAGTGCGCCGGTGTCCGCGGATCTCGGCTTCGTCGCGCACGCCGCCGAGCGAGATGCGCACGAACTCGCGGCCGAGCGAAGCGGCGATCGAGCGGCCGAGCGACGTCTTGCCGACGCCGGGCGGCCCGACGAGGCAGAGGATCGGTCCCTTCAGCTTCTTGACGAGCTGCTGAACGGCCAGATACTCCAGCACGCGCTCCTTCGGCTTCTCGAGGCCGGAATGCGCTTCGTCCAGTATCTGCTCGGCCTTCGAAAGATCCAGGTGGTCCTCCGTGAAATGGTTCCACGGAAGGGCAAGCAGCCATTCGATATAATTACGGATGACGGCGCCTTCCGCGGACGAGGCCGGCATCTTTTCGAGACGGTCGATTTCCTTTTCCACCTTGGCGGCGATCTTCTCCGGCAGCTTCTTCTCCTCAAGTTGGCTCCGCAGCTCCTCGACTTCGCCTGCCCGGCCTTCCTTCTCGCCGAGTTCCTTTTGAATCGCCTTCATCTGCTCGCGCAAATAGTATTCCTTTTGCGTCTTCTCCATCTGCTTCTTCACGCGCTGGCTGATCTTGCGTTCGAGCTCCAGCACCTCGCGCTCGTTGTTCAGGAAGTCGAGGAGCTTCTCCAGCCGGCTGCGCACTTCGACCGTCTCGAGAATCTCCTGCTTGTCCTTGATCTTAAGCGACAGATGGCTAGTGATGACGTCGGCCAGGCGGCCAGGCTCGTCGATGTCGGACACGGCGGCGAGCGTCTCCGGCGTGACCTTCTTGGAGAGATTGATATAATGCTCGAACTGGCTTAATACCGCGCGCATGAGCGCATCCAGTTCGGAATCGTTCGAATCCGGCTCCGGGAGCTCCCGGGCGACGACTTCATAGAAGCCGTCATTGGGCAAATACTGTTCAATCTCCGCGCGGACGACGCCTTCGACCAGCACGCGAATCGTGCCGTTCGGCAGCTTCAGCATCTGCCGGACCTTGGCGATCGTGCCGACGCGGTAAATGTCCTCCTGCGTCGGTTCTTCGATATTGATCTCCGACTGGGAGCATAGCAGAATCATGTGGTCGTCGATCATGCATTGCTCGAGCGCCTTGATCGACTTCTCGCGGCCTACGTCCAGATGCAGCACCATGCTGGGGTAGACGAGCAGCCCGCGTAGAGGGAGCAAAGGCAATGAACGGCTCTTCGTCTTGTTCGAAGCCATAAGGACGGCACCTCCTCAAGCCTAGCCGCAAGCGGCGTGGCCCGGTATGGTTAGGGTCGCCATTAGCCGGCGGCTAACCCTTCAGTCATTGTATCAAAAGAAATTGCGCGCCGCAAAAAACACAGCGGCGCCGTCCGAAGGACGGCGCTCGTACCGGCAGTCGGAACAAACAGTTTAAACGCTTGAGCCCGGCGCGGGGCGGCCGTCTCCGTGAAGCGGAGCGCGAACGCTCTCGGACGGATTCGGCGAAGCGGGCGATCCGGCGTGAAGGATCGATAGGGGAGCCGCCGCCGTGTACCCGTCGGCCGGCATCGGCCGATCCGCGGTCTCAAGTTCGCCCGGCAGACGGAGCGGCGCCGGACCGAACACGCGAACGAACACTTCCTCCACCGTTTCGACCGGAACGACTTTGACGCCTTGCAGCCCTTCGAAAATCGCCTGCCAGTTTTCTTTCGGAATGAGCACCGTGTCCGCGCCGGATTGGAAAGCCGCCTCGACCTTCGCGAGCACGCCCCCGACCGGCTTCACGCGGCCGTGGATGCTGATCTCCCCCGTCAGCGCGAGCTTGTTGTCGATAGGCTGGCCCGTGATCGCGGAAGCGATCGCGACAGCCATCGCGATTCCGGCCGACGGCCCGTCGATCGGCGTCCCGCCGGGGAAGTTGATATGAAGGTCGTAATTTTCCGGCCTGAGACCGAAGGCGCGAAGCACCGTCAGCACGTTCTCGACCGATCCCTTCGCCATGCTCTTGCGACGCAGCGTGCGCTGCCCGCCGCCGATCTCTTCCTCCTCAACCACGCCCGTGATCGTATAGACGCCCTTGCCCGGCATCGCCGGGATCGCCGTCACCTCGATCTCGAGCAGCGCGCCCATGCTCGGCCCGAACACCGCCAGGCCGTTCACGAAACCCACCGCGGGCTTGTCGGGTACCTTGCGGTCCGGTCGCGGCGGCAGCTGGCTGCTGTTCACGACCCACTCGAGATCCGAGGCCGAGATGCGCTGGCGATTTTCCGACAAAGCCAGCCCCGCCGCCAGTTGGATCATATTCACGGCTTCGCGGCCGTTGGTCGCGTAATGCTTCACGACTTCGACGGCTTCCGGGTCGGCCGGCAGGCCGATCTTGGCAACCGCGTTCTGGGCGATCTCGCCGATCTCGGAGGGCAGCAGCGGCCGGAAGTAGATCTCCATGCAACGGCTGCGCAACGCCGGCGGCAGCTCGCTCGGCGATCGCGTCGTCGCGCCGACGAGCCTGAAGTCGGCAGGCAGCCCATTCTGGAAGATATCATGGATATAGAGCGGAATATTCGGATCCTCCGCGTGATAATAGGCGCTTTCGAGAAATACTTTGCGATCCTCAAGAACCTTAAGCAGCTTGTTGATCTGGATCGGGTGCAGCTCGCCGATCTCGTCGATGAACAGGATGCCGCCGTGCGCCTTCGTGACCGCGCCAGGCTTAGGCTGCGGAATGCCGGCCACGCCCATCGCGCCGGCGCCCTGATAGATCGGATCGTGAACCGAGCCGATCAGCGGATCGGCGATGCCGCGCTCGTCGAAGCGGGCGGTCGTCGCGTCGATCTCCGTGAACTTCGCTTCGAGCCTGAACGGCGACGAAGGATTTTTTTTGGCCTCCTCCAGCACGACGCGCGCCGCGGCCGTCTTGCCCACGCCGGGAGGCCCGTAGACGATGACGTGCTGCGGATTGCCGCTGCACAGCGCGGCCTTGAGCGCGCGGAGGCCTTCGCGTTGTCCGACGATATCGTTCATCGACACAGGACGCGTCTTTTCCGATAGCGGCTTCGTCAGCGAGATGGACCTCAGCTTGCGCAGCTTGTCCATCTCCTTGCGCGACTCCCGGTCGACGGCCGTCTTGTTCGTTTTTTGATTGCGAAGCAGATTCCAAAAGTAAATCCCGATTACGACGGCGAAAAAAACCTGTACGAGCATCAAAACGGTGCCCAGTGCCATATAACCTCATCCTCTCTACTAGCGTCGTGGATTCCACGTCCGTCCAACCGGCAAGCTGGCAGCATAATTTTTAGTATTGCCCGGTTGGAGGCGGATATAGTCATGCGAGGATGAGGTTGGCAGTCAGCGCGCAAATCGCGGCCAGCAGTCTAACAGGGGTGCGCGCATCGCGAACTGTCTAGGCTTAAGCATGCGCTGCTTCCGTTTAAAGCGCGCTCAGCTCGCGCGCCAGCTTCAGGCAAGACTCGGCGCACCTGAAGCAAGCTTCAGCGCAGCGCCTGCAATGCTCGTGTTCGTGCTTCGCGCATGCCTCTCCGCAGCGCTGGCACGCTTCCGCGCACAGCAGTGCGAGTTCTCCGCGATAGCTGCTTCGCATCGTCATCGCATGCGCCGTGAATGCGCACAGGTCCGCGCATTCCCGGTCGAGCCGGATACAGTCGCGCATTTTATCGATATGCGTTTCCCCAAGACATGCGTCGTAGCATTCATTGCAAGCTTTTACGCAAGCGAGGCAGTCTTCGATACAGGATTCCATGCTTTTGATTGTCGCTTCGGCCATGTTGATGCATTCCTCCTTATCGATACGAATTTAATGTTCCGCACCTCTTATTACCCAACAACCTTCCATTCGACCAGGAAACCTCCATTCAACCAGTCAACCAGGCCGCTTTTGCCGGCAACACGCAAAGAAGCCCCGCAGGCTGCGGGACTTCTTCTTCATGCCGCTAGCGGCGGCGCGTTCAAACGAATACTTAGACGGTGCCGGCCGCGACGCCGGGCTTCGGCGCATGCTGCTTGCGGCCCGGAATTTCGCCCGTCTCGGCGTATACGGCCGCGATATGGTCGATTTCCTTCTTAAGCTCGTCTACGAGCTCGGCCTCGGGGACCTTGCGGATCATCTCGCCGTAACGGAACAGCATGCCCTCGCCGCGGGCGCCCGCAATGCCGATATCGGCCTCGCGCGCTTCCCCCCGGACCGTTGACCGCACAGCCGAGCACGGATACCTTGATCGGCACCTTGAGCTTGGACAAGTACTCCTCGACCTCGTTGGCCACGGAGAACAGATCGATGTCCAGACGTCCGCATGTCGGACAAGAAATGAGCGTCGGCGCGTCGGTGATCAGACCGAACGTCTTGAGCAGCTCGCGCGCGACCTTGATCTCTTCGACCGGATCCGCGCTGAGCGAGATGCGCATCGTGTTGCCGATGCCGGCGTTCAGCAGAACGCCGAGACCCGCCGCGCTCTTGACGGTGCCGGAGAACAACGTACCCGCTTCGGTAATGCCGAGGTGAAGCGGATATTTGATCACCTGGGCCGCCTTCGTATACGCCTCGATCGCCATCGGAACGTCGGACGCCTTAAGAGAAACGATAATATCGTGAAAATCCAGTTCTTCGAGAATGCCGATGTGGAACAAGGCGCTCTCGACCATCGCTTCCGCGGTCGGATAGCCATACTTCTCGAGCAGATGGTTCTCCAGCGAGCCCGCGTTGACGCCGATCCGGATCGGGATTCCCCGCTCCTTGCACGCCTTAACCACCGCCTCGACCTTTTCCCGGCGCCCGATGTTGCCCGGGTTGATCCGGACTTTGTCGATGCCGTTCTCGATCGCGAGCAGCGCCAGCCTGTAGTCGAAGTGAATGTCGGCGACGAGCGGAATGCTGATCTGCTTTTTGATCTCCTTGATGGCGGCGGCCGCTTCCTTGTTGTTCACCGTCACGCGGACGATCTGGCAGCCGGCTTCCTCGAGACGCTTGATCTCGGCCACCGTGGCCGCGACGTCCGCCGTCTTCGTCGTGCACATGCTCTGCAGCACGACTTGATTGTTGCCGCCGATCGTCAGGTTGCCGACGCGGACCGGCACGGTATCCGTACGCAAATACATGGTTCAGTTCACCCCGTAAAGGCATAAGTCCACCCCGCCTCCGCACGGCGTTCGCGAGGGGGCGGGGTGGAACTTGAGCGGAATAGAGGCGCCTTAAGCGCTCTCTTCTTTTTTCTTCGTTTTCTTGTTCGTCAGTTCGGGCGCGATCTTGTCGCGCACGACCTTCTCCGTAATGACGCAGGAATTGACGTCGTCGCGGGACGGCACTTCGTACATCACCTCAAGCATGATGCCCTCGATGATGGCGCGCAGGCCGCGGGCGCCCGTATTGCGCTTGATCGCTTCGCGGGCGATCTCTTCAAGCGCGCCTTGCTCGAAGTCGAGCTTGACGTTGTCCATCTCGAGCAGCTTCTGGTATTGCTTGACCAGCGCGTTCTTCGGCTCGGACAGAATGCGCACCAGCGCGGCTTCGTCGAGCGGCTCGAGCGAAGAGATGACCGGCAGACGCCCGACGAATTCGGGGATCAGGCCGAACTTCAGCAGATCCTCCGGCTGTACGAGGGATAGATATTCGCCCGGCTTAAGCTCCTTCTGGCCTTCGAGGGCCGCGCTGAAGCCGATGACCTTTTTGCCGATCCGGCGCTTGATGATCTGCTCGAGGCCGTCGAATGCGCCGCCGCAAAGGAACAGAATGTTCGTCGTGTCGATCTGGATGAACTCCTGATGCGGGTGCTTGCGTCCGCCCTGCGGAGGCACGGATGCGACCGTACCCTCGAGAATTTTCAGCAGCGCCTGCTGCACGCCTTCGCCGGAAACGTCGCGGGTGATCGACGGGTTCTCTGACTTGCGGGCGACCTTGTCGATCTCGTCGATGTAGATAATGCCGCGTTCGGCCTTTTCCACGTCATAGTCCGCAGCTTGGATAAGCTTGAGCAAAATGTTTTCGACGTCTTCGCCCACGTAGCCGGCTTCCGTCAGGGAAGTGGCGTCGGCGATCGCGAACGGCACGTTCAAAATCTTGGCCATCGTCTGCGCCAGCAACGTCTTGCCCGAGCCCGTAGGGCCGACGAGCATGATGTTGCTCTTCTGCAGTTCGACGTCCTCGATCTTGCTTTGCGAGTTGATCCGCTTGTAGTGGTTGTACACGGCGACGGACAGCGACTTCTTGGCCTGCTCCTGGCCAATGACGTACTGGTCGAGAATATTGCGTATCTCGATCGGCTTCGGAATATCCTTGAGATCGAGTTCTTCTTCGTGTCCGAGCTCCTCTTCGACGATTTCCGTGCACAGCTCGATACACTCGTCGCATATATAGACGCCCGGTCCGGCTACCAGCTTGCGAACCTGATCCTGCGACTTGCCGCAGAAGGAACATTTCAGCTGGCCCTTCTCGTCGTTGAATTTAAACATGGAATCACTCCTTATACGTTGGTCGGAGAAGAGATGACCTTGTCGATCAGCCCGTAAGCCTGCGCTTCGTCCGCGCTCATGAAGTTGTCGCGGTCGGTGTCGCGCTCGATCTTCTCGTAAGGCTGTCCGGTCCGGTCCACGTAGATCTTGTTCAGCTTCTCCTTGGTCTTGACGATCCAGTCGGCGTGAATCTTGATATCGGAAGCCTGCCCCCGCACGCCGCCAAGCGGCTGATGAATCATGATCTCGCTGTTCGGGAGCGCGAAGCGCTTGCCTGGAGCTCCCGCCGTCAGCAGCAGTGACCCCATGCTCGCGGCCATGCCGACGCAGATCGTGCTCACCGGAGGCTTGATGTACTGCATCGTATCGTAAATACCCATGCCGGCCGTGACCGAACCGCCAGGGGAATTGATATAAAGATGGATGTCCTTCTCCGGGTCTTCTGCGGCGAGGAACAACAGCTGGGCCATGATGAGATTGGCGACATCGTCATCAATCGCACTGCCTAAAAATATGATTCTGTCCTTCAGCAATCGCGAGTAGATGTCATAAGACCGCTCTCCGCGGTTAGTCTGTTCAACGACCATAGGGACCAATGCCATACGCGCCAACCTCTTTTCTGAAATGGACTTCGCGATTCGGTAATATTCTAACATGTTCATACCCGAATGTCATGTCGGCGAAAAATGCGCGCGGTTCGGGCATATTCGGAGCATATGTAGGGTTAAAAATGAGGCACGCGATGATCACGTGCCTCATGATTATGAACCGGAAGCCGGCGACGCGCCGGTCTTGCGGCTATTATGCGGTCTTGCTGTTCTCCAGCAGGAACTTGACGGCTTTGCGAACCTTGAGGTCGGCGTTCAGCGTGTCGATGTAGCCGTTGGAGCCGAAGATCGTGCGGAGCTCGTCGGCAGAACGGTTGTACATCCTGGAGAGGTTGTCCAGCTCGGCGGACAGCTCGTCCTCGGAAATCTCCAGGTTCTCGGCGTTCGCGATCGCTTCGAGCACCAGGTTGTTGCGGACGCGCTTCTCGGCGTCGACGCGCATCTGGCCCTTCAGCGCCGCTTCGTCCTGGCCGCTGAACTGATAGTACAGATCCAGCGTCATGCCCTGCATGCGCAGACGGCTCTCGAAATCCTTCAGCATGCTGTCGATCTCGGACTCGATCATCGCTTCCGGGATCTCAAGCTCGGCGCCTTCGGCGGCCTTGTCGATCAAGGCGTTTTCCTTGGCGGCTTCGGCTTCTTTTTCCTTGCGTTCCTTCAGCTTGCTCGTCAGGTCCGCTTTGTATTCGTCGAACGTGTCGAACTCGCTGACGTCCTTCGCGAACTCGTCGTCCAGGGCGGGCAGGTTCTTGCGCTTGATCTCGTGGAGCTTCACCTTGAACACGACGTCCTTGCCGGCCAGGTTCTCGGCTTGGTAGTTCTCCGGGAACGTAACGTTGATGTCCTTGTCCTCGGCGATGTTCAGGCCGACGACTTGCTCTTCGAAGCCCGGGATGAAGGAGCCGGAGCCCAGCTCGAGCGAGTAGCGCTCGCCCTTGCCGCCTTCGAACGGTTCGCCGTCCAGGAAGCCTTCGAAGTCGATGATCGTGGTGTCGCCGTTTTGCGCGGGGCCTTCGTCGACGACGACGAGCTCGGCATGGCGGTTTTGCAGACGCTCGAGTTCGGCGTTGATTTCTTCATCCTTGACTTCGGTATCCGCAGCAGGCGCTTCAAGGCCTTTGTACTCGCCCAGCTTCACTTCAGGCTTAACGGTAACTTTAGCTTTGAAAATGAAGGACTGTCCCTTGCCGAACTGCTCGACGTCCACGTCCGGACGGTCTACCGGCACGATGCCCGTCTGTTCGACGGCTTCGCTGTATGCGCCGGGCAGCAGAATGTCGATCGCGTCTTGATACAGGCTCTCGATGCCGAAGCGGGATTCGAAGATGCCGCGCGGTACTTTGCCTTTGCGGAAGCCGGGTACGTTTACCTTTTGAACGACCTTCTTGAAGGCTTTGTCAAGCGCCTCGGCGACCTTCGCCTCGTCGATCTCGACCTCCAGAACGCCGACGTTCTTCTCTATTTTTTCCCATTTTGCTTGCATAATATTCAATCCCTCCGAAGACGTCTTGCCGCCCGATGCGGCCGATTGACATAAACCATTTTATTATAGAACAAGACTGGCAGCGAATTCAAGGCAAAAACGGGCGCGGATCAGACCGTGTCCGCCCCGTATGCCCTCAGCCAGCGCAGCGCCTGCTCGTAACGGAATCGCAGCTCGCCCGTGATGCCGTACTGTTCCCGCGTCGATTCGTCGCCGGTCTGTCCGTGGAGCTTCTCCTGCAGATGCTGGTGAAGTGCCGCGGCCCACAGATCCGATGCCCCGTCGTCCGCTTCCATCATCCACTTGAACACGTTGGAGCCGTAAGCGGCCTGCACGCATTCGCGCCACATCTCGTCCGCGAAGTAAGACAAGGCGGGATCGGACACCTCCGCCATCCGGCTTAGCCGTTCCGGCACCTCGAGCACCGCCTGCGGAAAGTCCTCGAACGAAAGCGGCGTCTCTTCGATCTCGAGCGCCAGCGCCTCGCCGTCCCGCAGCACGACCGCCGTGCCCTCGGCCCCGAACCTGCGCAGCAGCTGCAAAGCACGGAACTGCACGAGCGGATGGCGCTCGCGCTCGGACAACCATCGCCGCAGCGCCGCTTCGGCTTCGGGTCCGGGGAGATGCGTCATTTGGCCCAGCGCCAGCAACTGCTGCTCCGGATCCTCGTCGTCGAAAAGAATGGAAATGAGCCGCTGCAAATACGCCGGATCCTCTGCCGCCCGGTCCAGTACCCGCTGCCGCAAGACCGACTCCGCGTCCTCTTCTTCCTCCTCCGCACCGTCCGCCTCTTCTCCGGGAAGCCCCGTTGCAGTCGCCTCCGGGAATGCGGCCTCCAGCCAGCCGAGCAGCGCCTGCCACTCGGTATGATGCCGCTCCGCCTCTCCTCCGCACTTCAGCAGGAAGTCCAATAGGCCTTTGGCCTCCCCGTATCGCTCCGTCTCGAGCATGCGCGTCAATTGTATCTGATAGTAGTCCAAGGTCTTGGGAAACAAGACCAGATTGTCCCCGGTGAAGTCCGACACGCCGCGAACCCCTTCCTCCATCGCTGTCCGAGTGCTTGCTTGACCAGTCCGATTCACGAATTATATCACGAAGACGAAACAAATAAAAAAAGCCGCGCGTTGCCTTGAGCGGCCAAGCTATGCTATTATACTACTGCTAAGCGGGTGTAGTTCAATGGCAGAACGCCAGCTTCCCAAGCTTGAGGCGTGGGTTCGATTCCCATCACCCGCTCCAACCGCATAACCGACGAGTCTCTGTTGCCGCAGAGGCTTTTTTATTTCTCAGCGTAGAAAAAAATCGAAAATGGAGGGCCTTCGCGCATGCAAATCAGACCCGCAAGGCTTGCCGACGGCGCAGCGGCAGCCAGGCTCGTGCTGCTGGCCATCGAAGACATCGCCTTTAGGCTCACAGGCGAACGTACTGAGGCGGCCGTGCTCGCAAAGCTGGCCGAATACTACAGGACGCCGGGCAACCGGTTCAGCGCCGATCGTCATGCGCTGCTCATCGCCGACGGCGGCGAACCCGCCGGCACCTTCCTGTGCTACGGCGGCGATCAAGCGGACGCGCTCTACGCGCCGATCGCCGAGCGGCTTCGCGCTGAAGGATTCGGGGACGCCGTGCAGGACCGCGAAGCCGATGAAGACGAATATTATATCGATGCCGTCGCCGTTTTCCCGGCGTATCAAGGCCGCGGATTCGCCAAGGCGCTCATTCGCCATGCCGAGCTGGAAGCGGCCGCGCGGGGATACGCCGCGATCGCGTTGAACGTCGATATCGGAAAAGAGTACGCGCGCGCCCTGTACGCCCGGCTCGGGTTCGAGGAAGACAAGCGTATCCGCATTAACGGCCATCCGTACCGGCATATGCGCAAGGCGCTTCGCGTGTCTAGCGCGCACGCGGCAGAATTCTAAATTTGGGACTTGAGCGAAGCCTTGTCCCTGTGGTAATATAATCAAGCTGTGTCCCAATAGCTCAGCTGGATAGAGCACACGCCTTCTAAGCGTGCGGTCGGGGGTTCGAATCCCTCTTGGGACGTGTTTCATTTACGCAAGACTGACTTTGCTGATAATATCGTTCAAAACCCGCAAAGCCTTGATATCAAAGGCTTTGCGGGTTTTTTGTTACTAACGGCGAAGCTTCCGTTCCCCGTTCCGGTCGATCCGCTCGTGCAAAACAATAAAAATCCCCGCGCCTCGCGCACGAGACTCGGGGACTTCCATTTGCTCCGTCCAAACCATGCGTTCAGAGTCCGCCTTGGAACGTCTTGCGATAGCAGCTCCGGCACACCGGCTTATAATCGTCGTTGCCGCCGATCATAATCTGGTCGCCTTCGTTCACCGGCACGCCATTGACGGACCGGACCACCATCGTCGCCTTGCGGTCGCAGTGCCAGCAGATCGTTTTGATCTCTTCGATCTTGTCCGCGTTGACGAGCAGGTTGTAGCTGCCTTCGAACAGCTCGTTGCGAAAGTCGTTTTTGAGGCCGAACGCCATGACGGGAATGTCGAGCTCGTCGACGATCCACGTGAGCTCCAGCACCTGCCGCTTATTGAGAAACTGGGCTTCGTCCACGAGCACGCAGGAGATGCGCTGCCCGTCGCCGCTTTGCTCCCGCCGGACCCACTCGAACAGGTCGGTATCCGCGTCCACCGGGATCGCCGGGCGAGTCAGTCCGGTTCGCGATCCGACGAGATTGGCCCCGATACGGGTGTCGATGGCCGGGGTAAAAGAAGCACGCGCTTCCCTTGTTCTTCGTAATTGTGCGCCACTTTGATGATCTCGATCGATTTCCCGCTGTTCATTGTGCCATACTTGAAGTATAAATGTGCCAAGCCGTCTGCCTCCATGCTGCCATGTTCTAGCGTTCAATCGCTTCCTACTATTATAACACCGATCGCGCGCCGCGGTGACGGCGCAGGCTTTGCGAAGGACACACTCGTCTATGGAGGTTTTTCTGCAAAATGGGAATCTGGCTGATCTATGCATTGCTTTCCGCCGCGGCCGCCGCGCTCGTCGCCATCTTCGGGAAAGTCGGATTGCAAAATATCGATTCGAACGCGGCGACTGCCGTGCGCTCGGTCATTATGGCCGTCTTCATGCTCGGCGTCGTGGTCGTCCAGGGCAAGTGGAGCGAGATGGGCACGATCTGGGGACATAAGCGGGCATTAGGCTTCGTCGCGCTCAGCGGCGTGGCTGGCGCCGTATCCTGGATGTTTTATTTTCTTGCCCTCAAGTACGGCAAGGTCGCGCAGGTCGGGCCGGTCGACAAGCTCAGCGTGGTCATCGCGGCGATGCTCGCTTTTCTATTCCTCGGCGAAAAAATCACGCCGCTGAACGGGATCGGCATCGGGCTGATTACGGTCGGGGTTATCCTGACAGCGCTGAAGTAAGCAAGCCGCTCAACGTTCGCCGTACATCCATGTATAAAAAAGCGATCATCGTCTCGGCTACCGCTTGATCCGATTCGGCGTAACCCGTTCTGGCGCTCCGGAACAAGCTGCCGCCCTCGTGCTCTTCGTACGCCGCTCCAAGCACGCCGTATCCGCCATGCCCCTCCCCCTGGAGATTCCGTAAATTCGATCATGCGGTCCCCGACTCGTTTCGAGGTCAGGTATGCCTTCGGCGATTCGGCAGGAAACCCCTGCTCCTCCGCCCATTTCGCCAGCTTGGGAAAGTAAGCGCCGATATCGGCGATCGCGCAGCCTTGACAGCCGCCCGCCGTGTCGATCGTATCCAAAAATCGTCCCGGGTCCGCCGGATCTGCGGCGTGCAAGCCGAAAGAACCGTCCGCGCCCACGACGCCGCTGGCCATCCAGCCCTTGGGGGCCAGCATCATGAATCCGCGCTCGTCGTAGCCGAGATTCATCCAATAGACGGCGAGTTTCGAAGCCAGCTCCTTCGGTACTACGAACGCCTGCGCGGGCAGATCCGCCACGGGCAGAATCGACGTCGAGGATCCCTCGACGTCGACGCCGTACTCGGTCGGCACGCCGATCAGCGGCAGCGTGACGGCCGCTTTTCCGTCCGCGCCGCCAAAAGTTATCGTACGTGATTCGCTCGCATTGGGAGCTGCCGCGCGTTCCGCTGCTGTCGGGGCCGCTGACGCCGCCGCACTGGCTATCGCAGTCGGGCCGCCTTTCATCGATTCGTCCGAAGCAGGGTCGACCGCCGACGCATTTCCTGCCGTAGGCGTTCCCTGGACGATGACTGCGTCAGTGGCGACATTCCGCGCCTCCTCCGCCCCGTTCTTCGCGCCGCATGCGCCCAGCCAAGCCGGCGCCATGACGAACAGCGCGGCGATGACGATCCGCCGCGCTGCCGTATGTCTAAATGAGGTCTCGCGCATATCGCCAGGCTCCCTTATTTTTCCGTTTGGAAAATAAGACGAGACGACGGTCCGCCGAGTTGCACGACGCCGATGACGACTTTCCGATTATCGGTTGTGGGGCGACGCTGGCGCGTTTTGCGCCGGATGGTTGCCTTCCGTCGCCTTAATCACCGCTTCGGCGAATTCCTCGCCCCGCTCGGCGTAGCTGTTGCCTTTGTTCTTCTTCCTTTTGCCAGGCATGCAAGTCCCTCCTCCCGCATCTTAAGCTGACCGGCTTGTCAGACGAGCGCCTGCTCGAGCGCCTCCCGTACTTCGCCGATCGCGACGATCTGCCGGCCGAAGACGTGCCTGTCTTCTCCCGCCGCATGGTCAGGTCCGCTGAACAACTGCTCCGTCACGTCCTCGGTGGCGGCATAGACGGGAAGATCGACGACGCCGATGACGCCCGGCTCGAGATAGGAGTCCTCCTTCATGACGCGGACGAGCTGCAGCCTGCCGTCGTCTTCCTTGCGGAAGTAAGCCAACAGACGCGGCGCGCGCGCAAGGTCGGTATGCACCTCTACCTCGCCGTACAATTGCCTGCCCCTCGCCAGCACTCTTCGAAAAGCGGCGTGCCTCACCGTCAACATGGCCGCATCCTCTCCTTTCGGGCGCCCGTTCTTATATTTTCCGCAAGGACAGACATTTTACTCTGAATTCCGAATACACATCTTTTGATTGGTCCTGCCCCATTCATTAGGCAGCCAGGCAGATACCAGCGGGGGAGGTTGCGATAGGCCATGTGCGGAATAACAGGCTGGATCGATTGGAACCGGGACTTGACGCAACAGGCCGACGTGCTCGAGCGCATGACGGAAACGCTGGAGCTGCGCGGCCCCGACGCCTCGGGCACTTGGCTCTCCCGCCATTGCGCGTTCGGGCATCGGCGCTTGTCCGTCATGGATCCGGCGAACGGCGCGCAGCCGATGGTACGTCCGTCGAAAGAGGCGGAGGACCGCGACTGCGTCATCGTGTATAACGGAGAATTGTACAACGCGCCCGAGCTCAAAAGAGAGCTGCTCTCTCTCGGCTACGCGTTCAAGACGAGCTGCGATACGGAAGTGCTGCTGCAAGCTTACGTAGAGTGGGGCCCGGCCTGCGTGGAGCGGCTCAACGGCATCTTCGCGTTCGCCGTCTGGCATTCGCTCGAACAGACGCTGTTCGCCGCGCGCGACCGGCTTGGCGTCAAGCCGTTCTTCTACCGTCACGACGATGGCCGTCTGCTGTTCGGCTCGGAGCCGAAGGCCGTGCTGGCGCACCCGGACATAGAGCCGGAGATCGACGGCGAGGGACTCGCCGAGCTGTTCGTGCTCGGCCCCGCGAGGACGCCGGGCCACGGCATCTGGCGCGGACTGTCCGAGCTGAAGCCGGGCCAGACGCTCGCTTTCGACCGAAACGGCCTGCGCATCCGGACGTACTGGCAGCTCGAGAGCCGGGAGCACGAGGACGATGAAGCCGCGACGGCCGCGCGCATCGGCGAGCTGCTCGCGGATACGCTCGAGCGTCAGCTCGCCTCCGACGTGCCGGTGTGCACGCTGCTGTCCGGCGGGCTGGACTCCAGCGCCTTGACCGCCCTCGCTGTCGCCTATTACAATCGCACGGGACAAGGCAACGTCGACACATACTCGGTAGACTACGTCGACAACGACAAGCACTTCAAGGCGCACGCCTTCCAGCCGAACGCCGACGCGCCCTGGATCGAGCGGATGGTCGAGCATCTGCGCACGGTCCACCATCCGATCGCGTTCGATACGCCCGAGCTCGTCGAAGCGTTGGAAGCGGCGGTACGGGCCAAGGATTACCCGGGGATGGCGGATATCGACGCGTCTTTGTACTTGTTCTGCAGGGAGATTAAAAAGGGCGCGACCGTTGCCGTCTCCGGCGAAGCCGCGGACGAAGTGTTCGGCGGCTATCCTTGGTTCCACCGCAAGGAAGCGCTGGAAGCGAACACGTTCCCTTGGTCGCTGTCCGTGGATCTCCGGGAGAGCATCCTGTCGCCCGGCGTTCTCGAGACGGTCCGGCCGCGTGAATACGTGGCCGACCGCTACGCGCAGGCCGTGAGCGAGGTGCCGGCGCTGCCCGGCGAAAACGAGGAGCAGCGGCTCATGCGCCGCATGTCGTACCTGAACATCACCCGGTTCATGCCCACGCTGCTGGACCGCAAGGACCGGATGAGCATGGCCGCAGGGCTTGAAGTGCGGGTGCCTTACTGCGATCACCGCCTGGTCGATTACGTGTTCAACGTCCCGTGGAAAATCAAGCAGGCCGGCGACCGGGAGAAGGGCATTCTCCGCAAGTCGCTCGAAGGCGTACTGCCGCACGACGTGTTATACCGCAAAAAAGAGTCCTTATCCGAAGACGCATAATCCGAATTACTTGTCCGCGGTGAAAACGCGCCTGCTGGAACGTCTTGACGACGCGTCGTCTCCGCTGCTGCAGCTGATCGACGGGAAAAAGGTCCGCCAAATCGCCGAGACGGCGGATGCCAGCACGAACCTGCCCTGGTTCGGCCAGCTCATGAGCGGCCCGCAATTGTTCGCTTACCTGCTGCAGGTCGATTACTGGCTGCGATCGTACAAAGTCAGGCTTGTCTAGCAAATTTCTCAATAAAACGACTAAAAGGATGGAGCAGAATCCGATTCTGCTCCATCCTTTTGCGTTTTGATCGATGGCTGCCATATAGCCGGCCAGCAAGCGCGATCGCGCGAAGGCGGTTAACGGCCGACGTAGTCCTAACGGAGACTACTTGATACGCACAGGCAGCCAGGATGGCAGAAGTAGTCCTATCCAAGACTACTTTCACGCGCAGACTGCCTTGCAGGCTGAATTAGTCTTAACAGAGACTATTTTCGCGCACAGGCTGCCAGTATGGCAAAAGTAGTCCTATCCAAGACTACTTTCACGCGCAGACTGCCTTGCAGGCTGAATTAGTCTTAACGGAGACTATTTTCGCGCACAGGCTGCTAGTATGGGTCAAGTCCATATTTATGTGTAAAATCCTCGTCGACGAATTTTGTTGCTTACTTTTGATTCTTCGCACGCTCTTTCTGCCACGCATGGTACCTTGTCATGTCCATGAAGCGCTTGTTGCTCCATAATTCTTCGAGCTCCATGAGCACGGCACCGATTAATCGGATAACCGATTCACGGTTCGGAAAAATCTGTATAACCGATTCTCGCCGACGGATCTCCCGGTTGACTCGCTCCATGCCGTTCGAGGTCCGGATTCTTACCCGGTACTCTTCCGGGTATGCCAGTACCGCTGTGGCGTCGTCAAATCCTCGCTCCAGCGTCTCCATGGCCTTTGGCGCTTTCTCCTGGTACATCTCTTGCGTTTCTTCCAGCAGCCTTCTCGCGCTCTCCAGGTTCTGCGCTTCGAATATCGAGCGCAGAGCCGCCTTTATTTCGGATTGTAGTGCCTTCGGCGTGACATCTAGAATATTTCGCGTAAAATGCGTCTGACACCTTTGCCATGTCGCCCCTTGAAAGTGATGCTTAATCGCTTGGACAAGGCCGCCATGCGTGTCGCTGATGACCAGGTCTACGCCATGGAGTCCACGCTGCTTCAAGCCCTCAAAGAATGCACTCCAGCTCGCTTCGGACTCGGTATCGTCGATGGAAATTCCAAGCACCTCACGGTTACCGTGCTCGTTGATGCCGTAGCCGGTTAACACGCCACGGGAGCGCACCCGACCGTTCTCTCTAACTTTGACATACATGGCGTCCACAATGACAAACGGGTAGCTCTTTTCCTCCAAGGAACGCGTGCGCCAAGACTCCACCAGCGGATCCAACTGCTTACACAGCTCGCTCACTGTGGATTTCGAAAACGTTGTACCGCAAAGTTCCTCTGTAATCCGCTGAACCTTCCGCGTCGAGACGCCGTTCACGACCATCTCCATAAGGGATGTCACCAGCGCCTGCTCACTACGTTGATACCGGGCGAATAGCTCTGTGGAGAACTGGCCGTCTCGAAACCTCGGAACCTCCAGCTGCAGCTTGCCTACCCGTGTCGTTAATCCTCGCGCATAACTGCCGTTTCGCTGGCCTTGACGGGTTTGCGTACGCTCGTAAGGTTCGGCCTCCAGTTGATCTGTTGCTTGCGCCTTCAACACCTGGTTGAGCACCGTCTCCAGCAGCTTGGCCACTCCCTCGTCACGTGCCTGTCCAATAAACAATTGATGCAATAGTGCCTCGTCTAGTGTAATCTGATACTGAGCCATGAATAGCCCTCTCCCTTGAATGTTGTCTCGACAACTCCATTCTAGACGAGGTTCTATTTCATGGCTCTCCTTATTTTCAAGAGGCCATCCATTTTACACAATTATATGGACTCAACTCTAGTATGGCAAAAGTAGTCCTATCCAAGACTACTTTCACGCGCAGACTGCCTTGCAGGCTGAGTTAGTCTTAACGGAGACTATTTTCGCGCACAGGCTGCCAGTATGGCAAAAGTAGTCCTATTCAAGACTACTTTCACGCGCAGACTGCCTTGCAGGCTGAGTTAGTCCTAACGGAGACTACTTTACGCGCACAGGCTGCCAGTATGGCCAAAGTAGTCCTATCCAAGACTACTTTCACGCGCAGACTGCCTTGCAGGCTGAATTAGTCCTCCCCGAGACTGCTTTACCGTCGCAGGTTGGCAAGCCATCCAAGGGCCGAGGAGCAGCGCGAAGAACTGCAGGTGCTTGCGCGTCTCACCGGCGAAGCCGAGTCGGAAACATGTTGAGGGACCCGCTACGAGCAGCCTCGTTTCTCCATTTTTGAGCAGCCCGCCGTTCAGCGAGCCGCCCCGGGCGCCCCGAGGAGACGAAGCAGCTTCGCCAGCGCTTGCCCGCGGTGGCTGATCGCGTTTTTTTCGCTGACGCTCAGCTCCGCCATCGCCCGCCCGTGCGAAGGGAGCCAGAACAGCGGATCGTAGCCGAACCCGCCCGCGCCGCGCGGCGCGCCGGTCACGATGCCTTCGACGGCGCCCTCCGCGCTCAGCGTATCGCCGTCTGGCTTGAAAAGGACGAGGCAGCTGACGAAGCGGGCCGTGCTCAGCGCCTGCGACGCGCCCCCCGCGATCTCTTCCGGCACGGAAGCCCCCGCTGCGCGCAGCTCACGGATCAGCTTCTCGTTGTTGTCCGCATCGGTAGCGCCTTCGCCGGCGTATCGCGCCGAAAAGACGCCCGGATCGCCGCCGAGCGCGTCGACGCACAGGCCCGAATCGTCCGCGAGCGCGGGCAGTCCGGTCGCGAGCGCGACCGTCCTTGCCTTGATCTTGGCGTTCGCCTCGAACGTATCGCCGTCCTCGACGATATCCGGAATATCCCGGCCGCCCTCGAATTCGGTCAGATCGGCCACCTTCACGCCGAGCGTCTCGAAGGCCGCCCGGAACTCGGCCGTCTTGCCTTTGTTGCGCGTCGCGACGAGCAGCGTATCGCCCGGCGCGAGCCTCATGTCCGCACCGTGCCGATTCGCGCGCCCGCTTCGCCCAGCGCCTGCTTCTGCAGCTCGATCAGTCTGGCGATGCCCGACTCCGCCAGCGCCAGCATGGCGTCCAGCTCAGCCCGCGTGAACGGCTGCTCTTCGCCCGTCCCCTGCACCTCGACGAACGCGCCGGCGCCCGTCATGACCACGTTCATGTCCACCTTGGCCTTGGAGTCCTCCGCGTAGTTCAGGTCGAGCAGCGCGGCGTCGCCCAGGACGCCTACGCTGACCGAAGCCAGATAGTCGGTCAGCGGGTACTTCGCGAATGCATGGGTGCCCGCGAGCTTGTGAACGGCAAGCGCAAGCGCGATGAACGCGCCCGTAATCGAGGTGGTCCGCGTGCCCCCGTCCGCCTGCAGCACGTCGCAGTCCAGCGTGATCGTCCGCTCGCCAAGCGCTTCCAGGTTGACGACGGAGCGCAGCGCGCGCCCGATCAATCGCTGGATTTCCATCGTGCGCCCGACTTGCTTGCCCTTCACCGATTCCCGCTGATTGCGCGAATGCGTCGCTCTCGGCAGCATCGCGTACTCGGCCGTCACCCACCCTTTGCCCTGACCTTTCAGGAACGGCGGCACGCGCTCCTCGACCGTGGCCGTGACGAGCACCTTCGTATCGCCCATCTCGATCTGTACCGAGCCTTCGGCGTATTTGTTCGGATTCAGCACGACGGCCATCGGTCTTAGCTCGCCGCGATCTCTTCCGTCCGATCTCATGAATGCCATTCCTCCTTGAGCTTAAGCGGCGGGACAAGCGTCCCCCCGACAAATCCATCCCATTTTACCAGAGTGCAATGGCAAAAGCATCTTCGGACTTATCCAATACGCCAAGGCGAGCTTACGAATGAGCCGACGGATTCAGGGCAACCTAACCGGGAATGGAAAATGAAAGGAGGTCCCGCCATGCTCGATAAGATCAAGGAAGTACTCGGCACGCCTGCCGATTTTACGGCCGAGACGATGGACAACGGTTACGCCAAAATGCAAATCTGCTTTTTTTCCGGGCATGTGCGACATGGACCAGCTTAAAGACGGCATCATCATCCCGTTCTCCTACCGGTTCGACCCTGACGAATTCCGCAGGATGCTGCACACCAGCATCGGGTTTATGAAGGACGTCCCCGAAGAGCACTGGGTCGATTTCTTGCTCAAAGGCTACATCATACTCGAATACGAAGGGGATGTTTTCGTATTCCGCGCGATTCGCAGAATGCAGACCAAGCCCGACCAGACGCAAGTGGAAGCCTCTCTGCAGGGTCCGCAGTCTGCCTTTACCGAAAACCTCGATCTCAATTTGACGCTGGTACGCAACCTGTACAACGTTCCCGAGCTGACGGTGGAAAACTTCGAGCCGCAAAATCAGTCCAAGTCCAAAATCGCCTTGCTGTACGATCGCACCAGGCGCAACGAAACGACGCTGGAGGAAGTGCGCAAGCGGCTAAAAAATCTGGACAGCGGCCTGCTCCTGTCCGCCGGACAGCTGGCGAAGCAGCTCTCGCAGGCGAAGTATCGCTTGTTCCCGATCACGCAGCTCACCGAGCGGCCCGACCGCCTCAGCATTCATCTGAATAAAGGAAAACTCGCCGTCCTGCTCGACGGCAGCCGGTTCGCCATCTTGCTGCCCGTTCACTTCTTCGACTTCATGTACGCGATGGACGACCATTACGAGCCGTCCTGGATGAGCCGATTCCTCATCGGCCTGCGCTATATCTCCATGATGCTGACGCTCTTGCTGCCGGCGCTCTATATCTCGATCGTGTCGTACAATCCCGAAGTATTCCGGGTCCAGCTCGCCTTCACGATCGACGGGAGCCGCGCGGCCGTGCCTTATCCGTCCTTCATCGAGGTACTGCTCATGCTGTTCATGATCGAAGCGCTCATCGAGGCCAGCCTCCGGCTGCCCCGTTCGGTCGGCTCGACGGCCGCGACGGTCGGCGGTCTGATTCTGGGGCAAGCCGCCCAGCAAGCGGGCCTGGTCAGCAGCATCATGATCATCGTCACGTCCGTCGTGGCCATTTCCAACTTTGTCATTCCCAATTCCACCTTTAGCTATTTCATCCGCATATTGAAGTACGCGTTCGTCATCGTATCCGTATTCGCGGGACTCGTTGGCGTCGTGGTCGGTTTGTTCATGCTCGTCGTGTACCTGTGCAACATGCGAAGCTTCGGCGAGCCTTATTTCGCCCTGTTCCAGAGCAAGGCAGGCAAAGCCAGCGACAAAGTCCAATAAGCGTTCGGGAGGGAATCGCGCCTATGATCCGCTATTACTACTATCACATCTTCTACGTCGGGCTGATGAATATCATGGTGCTGGTCCCTTACGTGCTGATCAGCCACCGGTTCGACGGGGCCGTGTCGTCGTTTCCGATCGCCATCGCTTTCGGCACGCTTTACAGCTACGTGACCTCCGCCGCCTTCCAACGTTTTCCCGGACTCGGCCTGCCCGAGATCTACAAGCTCTTCCTCCCGGTCTGGCTCGCCAACTGCCTGAACATGGTCGGCGTCGTGATTTGGTGCACCGCGGGCATTATCGTTTTGTTCTCCTATTCGAACACGGTCGGCATTTTCTTCGATCCCGAGGCCAGCGCCTATTTGAACTTGGCGGTCATGGCGGCAGCCTCGCTGTGGGCCGCGTCCCGCACGTCCCGATCGGTCCAATTCACGCACGAGGTGCTGCTCATCGTCAGCACGCCGATCATCCTGTGGATCCTGTTCAAGGCGTTGTTCAGCAACTGGCTGGACTGGGATGCCATCCGGCTTATCGCAGACGCGGGCATACGCAAGCCGCCGTCGATGGTTTGCATTTTCGCCTCTACGTTCGTTTTCTCCGGCCATATGAATATCACGCTGTTCAATCGGCTGAATCCGAGCGATCTCAAATTCAGGCTCCGATGGACCATCCCGATCGTCGGCGCCTTCTTTTTTGCTCGTCTCCTTTTTCGTGCCGATCGGCTTCCATGGCACCCAGGCGGTCGGCAATTATTTGTACGTCTGGAGCGTTACGACCGACAGCCTGATGATGAAGTACGGCTTCATCCAGCGCGTGCTCTACCTGTTCCTGCTGCTCTATACGTTCCTGTCGCTCGTGTTCGTCATGAACACTTGGCATACGGGCATGGAGTTTTTCAAAGCCTGCTTCAAAAAGTACAAGCCGCAGACAGACGAAGTCAACGTGCCTGCCATCAACTGGTGGATCTGCGGGGGGGTTGGCCGGGTTGACGTTCGTCTACGCGTATTTTACCAACGATATTTATAACCGCTTGGCCGCCGAGATGTGGCTGGTCACGCGCTTTATCGTCGAATCCATATTGGTCGTGCTCCTGATCGTATTTCTCGTCATGAAGAAAAAAGGATTTGTAAAGCGAATCGACGAGCGGCCGGGCCGCCAGAGCGGCGGTGCGAGCCGATGATCCGCCACCGGAAGCTGATGCGCTGCCTGTGTCTGACGCTGCTCCTCGTGCTTGACGGCTGCCAGCTGAAGGACATCGATAAGAGGTACTTCGTCGTCTCGGCGGGATTCGACTATTCGGACAATCCGGTCATGCCTTACCGGGTGACGCTCAGACTGGCCCTCCCCCTCCTCCAAGGTCGAAGAGGGCGGCGCCATGTCCGTCGTGCAGACCGTGGACGCGTCCTCGATCGCGGAGGCTGTCCGGCATTTGAAATCGACCGTGGACAAGGAGCTGGAATTCGGTCACTGCCGCGAGTTTATCATCGGGCGCAAGCTGATCGAAAAAGACGGCATCGTCAACTCGATACAATGGCTGTCCCGCCGCCGCGATATCCAGAGCGTCTCGAACGTCATGATCGGCGACCCCGACGCCTATTCCGTAGTCAATCTGAAGCCCAAGTCGGAACGTTATCCCGGTAACTCCTTGTTTTTGTCCTTCGGCAATGAAGGAACGGAAGCCGCCAACACGGTCACGGCTTATGCGTTCGATTTGTACCGCCGGATTTACGAGACGGGGCTCGATCCCGTCCTGCCCGTGGCCAGCCGATTCAGGGACGCCTATAGAATCGACCGCGCGGCCATGCTGGACAAACAAAAAATGCGCCTCTTCCTCGATCCGGACGAGACGCTCATATTCAACATGACCGCCTTCGGCGTGGACAATACGATCCTGGTGCTGCCGGAAAAGCCCATTAATATCGTGCTCGCCGCGACGCACACGACTTCAAAAATCAATCTGCTCGGCGGAGAGAATCCCGTCGCGGTCATCAACATCCGCATCGAAGGGTTTCTTGAGCAAAGCCCTCCCGATCTTTTGGAAAAAGATTGGGGAGGGCTCGAACGCAAAATGGGAAAGCACTTCTCCGAGGAGGCAGAAAAGCTCCTTTACAAGATCCGCGACGCCGGCGTCGATCCTTACGGCTACGGGCTGCATTACCTGGCCGACCACCACAACGAGAAGGGCAGATGGGAGAAATGGAAGCGACTCTACCCGAATATACGTTTCGACGTGCGCGCCAGCGTTTCGATTCAGGGATCCGGATTGATTCGCTAGTACGCTGCTGTCGGCACGGCGGGCGCAGCAGGCTCAGCCGGTATAGGCGTTAATCTGCGCCGGGCGTTCGACCGGCTGTTCGTAGGTCTCACTGTCGGCTCCGGTGAGCTTTGTGCTGCCGTTGACGGCGACCGCGACCTTCGGCGCGCCGGTCGCCTCGGTCAAGGTCAGTACCAGGCCTTCCATCATTTCGGTCGGCATCGTCATGCCGGCGGCCCAGTCCTGCTCCTTCAGCTTGACCTGCACGGTATCCGATTTAAGGGCAAGTTCCTCCACCTTCGTATTCGCGAGCATGACCGCTTCGAGGCTTTTCGTATCCTGCGGTCCCTTGATCAGCTCGCCCAGCGCGGCGCGGGCGCGGTCGTTCTGGCGTTCGACGAGACGCGTCACCGGAACAAAATAGCCGTCGCCCTGTTCGTTCTTCGCGGAGAAATAAAGCGTCACGGCCATCGAATCGCTCACTTTGACCTGCGGCGAACGCTCCAGGTTGATGCCGATATTGCGCGTGAGCACGCCGGGGACCGGCAATCCGGAAGCCGGCAATTGGGTCATGTCCTTGCCGGCGACGGTGAGATGCACCTTGTCGATGCCCGGCAGCTCCGTCATCGTCCAGACGATCGCCTCCAGCGCCTTGCGCTCGTCCGACGCCGGGATGCCGGACAGCGGCTTCGCGAAGTCTACGGTGACCGATCCGGCTTCGGGATTTTTAACGACCTTCGAGACGACCGTCCCTTTGGGCAGCACGGGCGTGAAGCCTGGGGGGAAGCTGCCCGGCGAGCTTGGCGTCCGCAGTCATCCAGGCCAGCGCTTCGATCTCCGGCGCGTTCTGACCCGTGGCGCTCTCCCGCTTGGACCGGTCCAGCGTCATCGGCGCGACGTAGCCTCTGCTGTCCTTCAAGTACACGGTCAGACCGTCCGCGATCGCGGAGCTTCCCATCGGCGCCATGGCGTCGTCGGCGGCCTGAAGCATCTGATTTTCGACGACGGCCGGCGGCGCGTCGATCGGATCGGAAGCGGTCTTTTCTACGCCGGAGATGGTGCAGCCGGTGACCGCGACGGCTAGTCCTCCTGCAGCCAGGAGCTTCCACAACGGTTTGCGATAATGGATCGGTATCATTTTTGCCAATTCCTCCCGCAGGGGCGCCGCGCTTTATCGCTTCCCTCGTATTGTAGTACTATGTATACGAGCCCCCCCGGAGAAATATGTACGGTTTGTCCGCCGCGGGCGAGGAATATAATGATCGTGATCGCTCGCATGGGAGAGCGAAGACAAGAAAGAGGTGTGCGTCATGTCCAATCCGGCCAACTACCGGCTTAATAGCAAGGAAGTCGCCCAAGCGACCATGGACTGGCTCGGCAAGCGCGGAGTCACGAAGGAACAGATCGGCCAATTGGTCATGCTGCTGCAAAAGGATTATTTCAAAGACCTGACCCTCGACGAATGCGTGACGAACGTGGAGGCGGTCCTGTCCAAACGCGAAGTCCAGAACGCCGTGCTGACCGGCATTCAGCTCGACATGCTCGCGGAGCAGGGCCAGCTGCTGCCCCCGCTTCAGAACATGATCTGGCATGACGAAGGCCTCTACGGCTGCGACGAGGTGCTCGCGCTCAGCATCGTCAACGTGTATGGCAGCATCGGCCTCACGAACTTCGGCTACGTCGACAAGTTCAAGCCCGGCGTGCTGAAGAAGCTTAACGAGAAAAACGGCAAGGACGTCCATACGTTCCTGGACGATATCGTCGGCGCCATCGCCGCGTCCGCGGCCAGCCGGATCGCCCACCGCAAGCAGGCGGAGCGCGAAGCCGTCGAGGAAGCGCTCGCCGAACAGGCTCAAAGCGAATAAGCAACTCCCTGTTTTGCAGCAAAAACGCCTCCGCGAATAGCGTCTAAGCGCGCTTCGCGGAGGCGTTTTTTCTTGCGTCGCCCGTGTGACGCCGTGTTGCGGCCGCGCCGCGGCGTCGGAACGGCCGGCGCTCAGCGTGCCGGCCGATAATAGATGCGCGGGGTTCCGGCAGCCCGAGCGTCCACGCGGTCCTGGACAAGCGTCCCCGCGAACGTCATCCGCTCCAGATGCGCGATCGTCTCCGCCATCGCGAACCGCAGGTTGTGCGGATTGCCGCCGATGCGCCCGCCGAACAGCGCCTCGCACATGGCGAACGCCGTGAGGCGCCCCTCGTCTTGGACTGCCAGCTCCGCCGCCAGCGCCGCCATGCGCGCGAGGCGCCGTGCATGATGGTCGCGCAGTTCGGCCACACGCCTGCCGTAAAGGTCGAACGGCTCCCGATGTCCCGGATACGCCATGACGACCTCGCATGCCGCCATGCGGTCAAGACTCGCTAAATACGAGCCGAGCGGGTCCGGGTCCCCGCCCGCCATCCAGCCGATGTTCGGCGTGATGTCGGGCAGCACCTGATCGCCGCACAGCATAATCAGACGTTCGCGATCGTAAAAGGCAAGATGTCCCGGCGCATGTCCCTCTCCGCCGATCGCTTCCCATCGCGCCCCTCCGAATAACAGCATGTCCCCCGCCTGAATCGTGCGCGTTCGGACCGGATGCGGCTGCACCTGTCGCTTGACGCTCTCCAAATGCGCCTGCACGCCGGCGCACAGCTGCTCCGGAAGGCCGTGCGCGCGGAAGGCTTCTACCAGTTCAGCGGAGAAGGTCTCGACCTCCCCCCCACAGGCGCCGCGCATAACGGACGGCCGTCTCCGACAGCCAGACCTCCGCGCGCGTGCGCGCCTGCATCCAGCCCGCAAGGCCGTAATGATCCGGATGGTAGTGGGTCACGACGATCCGCGCGATGTCGCGCCACTCGATGCCCGACTGAGCCATGAACGTTTCCCATGCGACTTCGGCTTCCTGCGTGCGCAGCCCGGGATCGACGACGGTCCAACCGTCGTCCGCCTGCAGCAAATACGCATTGACTTGCTTCAGCGCGAACGGAAGCGGCAACCGAAGCTGCACGATCCCGTTCGCGTGACGCGTCCAAAGAGGCGGGTAATCCCTCATCTCCAAGCATCCCCGATCGTTCGTTTGTACCCAGTATAGCGTTTTTTAGGCGGAGTCGGCCAATCACCTAAGGATAGATGTCCTCATATGATGGTGTATTCTCGCCTGCGTCCGCAAGGCGGCCCCGCACGGGCCGTTCGAGGGCGGACTGCGAGCACGTTGGAAGGAGCCGTCCACATGCCTACCCCAAAGGTCGACGTCCAGGTCGTAAGCTCCGGCATAATGGCCGATGACGTCCTGATGCTGGGGGGATTCGGTGATGAAGGCAGCCAAAATCCCGGCCCAGCAGCAGCTCATCCTGCAGTTCGGTTCCTTTCGCCATTCGGTCACCGTGATCCCCGTGCCCCGCTACGACGGGCTTCGCGTCGGGCACGCCCTGGCCAGGCGGATGGGTCTCGCTTCGGGCACGCCGCTGCGCCTTCAGTACCGGCCGGGGTCCCGCACGCTGTCGCTCGGTCCCGTCATCGGGGTGCTGGTCAGCCGGGACTACCCGACCCAGCCCGACAAGCCTTTCGGCAGCATCACGATGTTTTGCCGGGAGCTGGTGGACGCCTGCCGCAGCCAGGGCGCGTTCGTCTACTTCTTCACGCCCGGCGGCATCGGTTCGCGGAGCGGCGGCGTAGAGGGCTGGGTATATCAAGGCGGCTGGCATCAGGCCGTCCTCCCGGCGCCGGACGTTGTGAACAACCGGCTGACCTCTCGCAAGCTCGAGAACAAATCAAGCGTCCAACAATTTCTGATCGACATCAAGCAGCGCTACGGCGCCCAAGTGTTCAACGAGAAATTCCTGGACAAATCCGAAGTGTTCGACGCGCTCAAAGGCGACCCCGCGGTGCTGCGCTATCTGCCCGAATCCCATTCGCTGCAGAGCTACACGACGCTTAAGCGCATGTGCGCCAGATACGCGTCCGTCTTCCTCAAGCCGGTGCGCGGCAGTCTGGGCAAAGGCATCATCCGGTTAAGCCGCGCGGGCCCGGAGGGCTGGACGGCATCGTTCACGACCCCCATGGGCACGCGCAAGCAGGTGTATCCGAACCTGATGAAGGTATTCTCGGCGATCGGCGACAAGATGAAAACGGTGCGGTATTTGATCCAGCAAGGATTGACGCTCATCGAGATCGGCGGCCGGCCCGTCGACTTCCGCGCTTTGACGCAGAAAAACGCTTCGGGGAAATGGGTCGTCACCTCGATCGTCGGCAGAATCGCGGGCAGTCAGCATTACGTTTCCAACCTCGCGCGCGGCGGCACGCTGTCCACGGTGAAGGAAGCGGTCGCCAGGTCGAACATGGCGCCCGGCGCCCGCAAGGACGTTTCGGCGCGCCTGCACAGGGCGGCGCTCGATATTTCCAAAGGCGTCGACGAACGCATCTCCGCCCACTTCGGCGAGCTCGGCGTCGATCTGGCGCTCGATACGTCGGGGCGGGTATGGCTCCTGGAAGTGAATTCGAAGCCTTCTAAAAACGACAATACGCCACTAAACGAGGGGAAAATCCGCCCGTCCGTGCGGATGATGATTCAATATGCCCGTTACCTTGCAGGATTCTGACGGCGCGGGAAGCGGCGCCCGGCGTACGGCGATCGGCGAACGTCGTACGGCGTACAGCGTACGGCGCACCCGTGCGCGAAGCGAAAGCCCGGCGAACGTGCGCGAGCTGCGCCCGATCGGCATTTTGGTCAGCGAACGAAGCGAATACGTCCACGGGGGGAACGGCGGCGCCGTTCGCCGAAGCGGACTTCATCCGGCGTCTTATGGCCGCCGCATCCCGGCATGCGCTCGTCGCGTATGCCTTCGATCCCGCAACCTGGGACAGCCGCACGAACGCGGTCGCCGGCTGGCGCTACGACGCCGGCGGCTGGCGGCGGGAGACGGTGGAAGCGCCCTTCCTGCTCTACGACCGGCTATGGCCGGACGGCCGCGAGTCCCGGGACCGCAGCCTCGCGGCGCTGCGAACGATGCGGCAGTCGGGCGGCTTCAGGCTGCTGAACGGCAGCCTGCCCGGCAAGACCGCCGTGCTGCGGACGCTGTCCCGCTGCCCCGAGATTCGCCCGCTGCTGCCGCCGTCCGCCGCCTACCGGGGAATAGCTTCGCTCGTCTCTTGGATCGAGGCGAGGGGCGGCTCCGCCTTCCTCAAGCCTTCGGACGGCTCGCAAGGAAAAGGCGCGCTCGCCATCGAGGCGCCGCCGGGCGGGCGTTGGACGCTGAGCGGCCGGAACGCCGCCGGGGGCTTGGTGCGCGCGCGCGGCTTCCCCCGCCGCGAAGCGCTGCGCGAGATCCGCGCCTGGATCGGCCGCCGGCCGTACCTGATGCAGCCGCTTCTCGCGCTTCGCGGTCCGGACGGCGAGCCCTTCGATCTGCGCGCGCTCATGCAGAAGGACGGGGGCGGCGTCTGGCGAATGACCGGGATCGCGGTCAGGACGGGGACGCCCGAATCCGTGACGGCCAATCTTCACGGCGGGGGCGTCGCCCGGCCGCCCGGCCCTTATCTCGCCGGATTGTTCGGCGAGCAAACGGCGGCGGGGCTGCTCGAGCGCATCCGCGAAGCTTCGGACAGCATCGTCGCCCGCCTTGAGCATTTGTACGGCCGCTTCGCGGAGCTCGGCCTCGACTACGGCATCGACCGCGAGGGCCGGGTCTGGTTCCTTGAAGCGAACACGAAACCCGGACGCGCGTCCATGGCGGAAGCCGGGGACGCGGCGATGTCGGATGCGATTCACAACCCTTTGGCCTATGCGCGTTACATCCTGCTTGTATCATCTGGGAGGGTATGTCATGAGTTTGACCTTGTGCAACGTTCACTTCACGCAGCAGGCGGAGAAGGTCATATGGCTGTCCAGCCCGCTCGCCAAAATGCTGAAAATTGACGGCCGCAGAACGATCAACGTGAAGCTCGGCCGGGATGTCGTGCCTGCCGCCCTGAAGACCGTAAAGCGCAAGGGGCATCACGTCTTCCTGTCCGCGGGGCTCAGACGCTCCGTCCGCGTCCCCAAATCGGGCAACGTCTACCTGGCCGACGCGAATGGCGACGAGATCCAGCTCGGGCCGCTGATCGGCGTGCTGACGGACGGGGACCGCTCGCAGACCGCCCCTTTCGGCGCCCGGACCGGCTTCGTCAAGCAGCTGCTCGCGGTCGGCCAGAAAAAGGCTTATTTCTTCGCGTTCACGCCCAAGGACATCAACTGGCAGCAGGAAACGGTGCACGGCTGGTTCCTCGACGGCGGCGGCGGTTGGGTGCGCCGCGTCGTGCCGCTGCCTGACGTCGTGTACAACCGGCTCCCGAGCAGGCGCGCGGAGACCGGCAGCTATATCACCTCCCTGCGGGAAAAGTTCGTCCGAAGACGCATCCCGATTTTTAACTGGACTTTCTTTAATAAATCCGACGTGTACAGCCTGCTGGACAACGATCCGGAGGCGCTCGCCCATCTTCCGGAATCGATCAACAATCCGACTTCAGAGAAAATCAAAGAACTGCTCGAAAAACATCACTTCCTCTACTACAAGCCGACGGGCGGCAGCCTCGGCATGGGCATCTACCGATTGACGTACCATCCGAAGCGAGGTTACTTCGTTCGCTACCGGAGAGGCACGAGCAACGTCCTGCTTCGATTCACCAGCTTCGCGAGCCTGATGCGCATGCTGAGGGCCCGCCACGGCGCGCGCCTGGCCGGTTATGTCGTGCAGCAGGGAATCCGTCTCATCGAGATCGACCACTGCCCGATCGACTTTCGCTTCCACATGCACAAAAACGGAGAAAACCGTTGGGTCGTAGCCGGGATCGGCGCGAAAAAAGCGGGCCGAGGCAGCGTGACGACCCACGTTAAAAACGGCGGACAGCTCATGACGCCCGAACAGGCGCTGAGCCGGACGTTCGGCGATCGCTCGTCCGAGGTGCTGCAAAATGCCAAAGACGCGGCCGTCAAGCTGTCCGAAGCGATCGAACGCAACTATTCGCATACGCTCGGCGAGCTCGGCCTGGATATCGGCATCGACAAAGACGGGGAGATCTGGATGTTCGAGGCGAACGCGAAGCCGGGCCGCTCGATCTTCAAGCATCCCGCGCTCAAGGAGCAGGGCAGAGCTTCGCTCGAATATATCCTCGACCACTGTCTCTATCTCAGCAAATTCCGCAGGAAGGATGAGTCCTGATGGTACGACCAGCCGCAGCAGAACCGGGCGCGCTCGCCTTGGCGCCCGGAGCCGCGAACGTGCAGGCGCAGGAGAAGCCCGTGCTCGCGATCCTGACGATCGACGACGACCTGCAGTTGTTCCGAGGCAACCGTCAGAACTTCGCCGATCTGCTGAAAACCGGCGAGGAACAAGGTTTCCTGGCTTACGTCGTGACCGTCCGCAATCTGAAGCTCACCTCGCCGCGCGTGCTGGGCTTCACTTATAACGCTTCGAAGGATCTATGGCTCAAATCCTGGTTCCCGCGTCCGACCCTCGTATACAACCGTATTCCGCTTCGCGAGGACGAGAGGCTGCCTTGGGTGCGCAAAAAACTGGCTCGAATCGCCAGCCAGCCTGACATGGCGTTTTTCAATCGGCGGTTTTTCAATAAATGGTCGCTGTTCAAATGGCTGAGCGAGTACAAAGCGACGCGCGGCTACGTCCCCGAGACGAGGCGGCTGACCGAACAGACGGTGCTGTCCGGCATGCTGCGGCGCCATCCGCTCTTGTATCTGAAGCCCGTCATGGGCAAGGCCGGCGTCGGCATCATGACGGTCAGGATCTCGCCCGAAAAAAAACCTGCCTTACCGCCTGCAGGTGCAGGATGAAAAAGGCAGCAGCACGTACCACTGCTCGACGCTGAACCGGCTCTGGCTGCGGGTGCGCGCTCATACGAAAACCCAATCCGAGCCTTATATCGCCCAGCAAGGCATCTCCTTGGCGAAGGTGAACGGACGGCCGTTCGACCTGCGCGCGCTCGTGCAGAAAAACGCGGACGGCGCCTGGGAGCTGACCGGCATCGGCGCGCGGATGGCGGGCTCGTCGAGCATCACCACGCATGTGCCGCGCGGCGGCACGATCGAGGATCCGGAGCGGCTGCTCGCCGCCGTGTTCGGGCCGGAAAAGGCGCAGCAGGTATTCGCGAAGGTCCGTCAGACCTTGCTCGTGCTGGCGGCCCGGATCGAGCGTTCCTCGCGCAGCCGGCTGTTTGAGATGTCGATGGACCTCGGGGTCGACGAGGACGGACATCTGTGGTTTTTCGAGGCGAATTCGAAGCCGATGAAGTTCGACGAGCCGCATATTCGCAAAAAATCGCTCGAGCGCATTTTCCAATACGGCCATTATATCCACCGGCGTCGCAACCAGGACCGAAGGTAAAGCCGCAATGAACGGCAAAGCCGGGGCGTTTGCCCATGCGGCACAATCCGAACCGAGGTGACGAACGTGGCGGCCCAGCCGATGCTTGGCATATTGACCCTGTATTTGAACGACCGCAAGATGTTGGAGGAAAAGTCCGTCTATGCGCGCATGACCGCGATCGGACGCAAGCAAGGCCTCAACGTATTCGTCTTCACGCCGGACGACGTCGACGACGACGGCGAACGCATCTTCGCGATGTTCTACAGTCCGGATTCACGGACATGGGAGCGCAGGTGGGTCCGGTTCCCGCAATTGATCTACGACCGCTGCCGCATCCAGCGCAGCCAGCGATTCCAGCGGCTGCTCGCCTTCCGGCGGAAGTACGGCCACCTGACGTTCCTGAACCGCCCGCTGCGCAACAAGTGGACCGTTCACCGGACGCTCGGCAAGGTGGCCGCGTTCGAGCCCCATCTGCCTTCGACCCGGTTCTACGACGCTGCCGAAGACGTGCAGGCGATGCTGCGCAAGCATTCGCTCGTCTACGTGAAGCCGATCAACGGCACGGGAGGGCGCGGCATCCTGCGGGTCGAACGGATGAAGGACGGCACCTACGCGGTTCAGGGCCGCGATCACGGCCGGCGTATCGTAACGCCGAGGCGGGTGTCCAAGGAGCAGCTAGCCGGCGTGCTGCGGTCGTGGGATAAGCACGGAGACCGATATATCGTACAGCAAGGGCTGCATATCCGGCTGCCGAGCGGACGGGTGCACGATTACCGCATGCTCGTGCAGAAAAACGGCGAAGGCGAATGGACGGTGACAGGCTGCGCCGGACGCGTCGGGCCGCCCCGCAGCATCACGAGCAATCTGCACGGAGGCGGCAAGGCCGTGCCCATGAAGAAGCTGCTGCGCGAATGGATCGGCAGCGAGGAGCGCATCGGCCAGATCCGCAAGACCGCCGAGACGCTCGGCATCGGCGTGGCGCGGCATCTCGAGCGCACGTACGGCGCGCTCTGCGAGCTCGCGCTGGACTTGGCCATCGACCGCGAAGGGCGCGTCTGGCTGCTCGAGGTCAATCCGAAGCCCTCTCGCGAGGTGTTCGCCCAGGCAGGCGAGCGCGACGTGTACCTGACGGCACTGTCGCGGCCGCTTGAGTACGCGGCGTGGCTTCACCGCCAGCGGCGGCTCGCGCGCACCGGCAAAAGCCGCATGCCGGCCAGATCCGATGCCGCCAGCCTTGGGGCCGGCGGCGGAGGCGCGGGCGCCGGCGGCGGATCCGCATCCGGCAGGACGAAGACGGGGGGGCAGTTCCGCGGCGCGCGTCGTGCTGCCGGTTGACGGCGGCTTCGCTGCGGAGACCCCCGACATCGGCGGCATCGGCGGAGGTCCGTTCTTCTGAACCTGGCTTCCTCATTTTTGCTTCGCCTCATAAAACAAGACGATGCCTGCATCGTTTCGACAAAATAAGGAGTAAGCTCCGCCGGAGCTTACTCCTTATTTTGTCGTCCCGGCTTCAGCGCACCAATTCCAGCAGCTCGGAAAAGCGCCCGATCCGCACGTCCGCGTCGTCCAATTCGCCTTCGCGACGGAAACCGGCATAGTCGCAACCGACCGTGAACAGGCCGTTGCCTTTGCCGGCTTCGACATCCGAGTGACGGTCGCCAACCATCCACGCCGACTTCGCGCCGCTTTGCGCGAGCAGCAAGCGAACGAGCTCAACCTTGGAGCGCGTGCCGTATTCGCCGGCGCTGTAGAAGCCTTCGAACAGTTCGCCGATGCCTCTTAGCCGGGGCACTTCTTTGACGTAGGCTTCCAGGCCGTTGCTGGCCACGAACAGCCGCACGCCGCGCGACTTGAGCTCGCCAAGCACTTCCGGCACGCCTTCGTACAGATCGCCCCGCCCGTTCTCCAGCTCCTCCAGCTCGTACTGCAGCAGCAGTACATTCGCGCGATCCTGCGCGGCTTGCGAGCCGTCGGGCATCACCTTTTGCCAAATATGCTCGAGCAGCATGCCGAGCGAGCCTAACAAGCGCTCGATCGGCGGCTCGGGCGCTATGTATAAACCTTCCTCGCGCAAGGTGGCGAAAACGCGGCGGTGCACTTCCTCCAGCAGAGTCTCGGTGCGGAACAGCGTTCCGTCCAGATCGAACAGCATGGCTTCCGGCAATTCGTACGGTTTCATAGTCGGCTCCTCGTTTTTTTCATCCATCATACCGGAGCGTCTCGCAATAGACAACCACCCTGTTGCAGGAGATTGAGAATCGTGTAACAATCAGAGGCGTTTCGTCAAAAGCATTCTGATGCGAGAGACCGCCGGAGGCCTGGTGCCCGGCGGTCTCTCGATACAAATGGCTACCGTTTTCAAATCAGGCCAACTCCAGCAGCCGGTTATTAATAAACGAGCGCCTCCGCGAGCTGCATTCGATACAGATTGCCGTCGTTCGGATTCTGCCGCAGACTCGTCCCTTCGATTTTCACATATCGGGCCGTCTGAGCGGTGAAAACAAAAGACTGCGCGCCTCCGCTGCTCGGTTTGGGATACGCCGTACGGGTCACGACCGTCGTCCAGTTCGTCCCGTCCGCCGACAATTGGATCGTGAAGTCGACCGGGAAGCCGTAGCCTGCGTTCGTCCCATCCGAGCGCGGGTACAAATTCACCGTCGTGATCGGCTGCGCCATCCCCAAGTCCAAGGTAACGGATTCCGTATGGTTGGTGCCGACGTTATTGCTGCTGGTCCATCCGTAAGAACCGGCCGCGCTCGTCAGATTGCCGTCCGTCAATCTCGATATGCCCCAGCTCGCATCCTCGACAGAGCTGGTCGCACTGACGCCGGCAACCGCGAGCAGGCTTGCTTCGGCGAATTGCATGCGATACAAGTTGCCGTCGTTCGGGTTCTGCCGCAGGCTCGTTCCTTCAATCTTGACGTATCGGACCGCTTGCGGAGCAAACGTAAAGCTTTGCGCCGCATTGCCCGGCAACGCATAACCCGTTCTCGTAACGACTGTCGTCCAAGCAGATCCGTTCGTCGATACCTGGATCGTAAAGTTGACCGGGAAGCCGTATCCCGTGTTCGCGCCGTCGTTTCTCGGATACAGATCGACTCTGCCGAGCGATTTGACGCTGCCTATGTCCACGGTGAGCGCTTCCGTATGATTCACCGACAGCGACGAATTGCTGGACCAGCCCATGGATCCGGCGACCGAGTTGGGATTGCCGTCCACGGCGTCCTGAACGCCCCAGTTCGCGTCTTCCACCGAGCTCGTCGCGGTCGCGGTCTTGTTGACATACTTCGTATCGACATTATAGCTCGCCGTCAGCTTCGATCCCGCGCCGTTCGCGATGCCGATGCCTCCCGCGCCCGCTCCGCCTACGATTTTGGCCGCCGTGATCGAAGCGCCTACATTAAACGACGTATACGGCGAAGGGTACGTCAAATTGGTGCCGTAAAAATTCGATGTGCCGCCGTTCAATTGGAATTTGATATCTTCCGGCGAAGCGGTGAATTGATACGCATTGAGCGTGCCGCCGTTCATATTGACCATCGTGCCGTGATCGGCATACCGGTATCCGAACACATTCAGCGTGCCTGCGAACGCCGAACCGGTAATCAGCCCGGTCTGCGTCCCCCCGAAATCGACCAGGTTGATCGTGCCGCCGGCATCGACCCGCGCAGTAGACGAAGCATCCGTTTGACACGTAATGCATGTGAAGTTATTCGTCGTGCCTCCGTTATTGACGAACCGCAGTCCCGCTGCCTGTGCGTCGACCCCAGTATCCGGCAAATATACGCTCAACTGCAGCGCGGTAATATTGGAGGTGTTTCCGAACAGCCAGGGCGATGCGGTGCTGGCGAGCGACAGATTGCCCCGATAGGTGTTGTTGGGGAAAGCGAGCGCCGCGCTCTCCGCCCCTTCGCCTGTCCAGGCTTGCATCTGGTTCTCCATCTTGCCGCCGGTCGAACCGTTACTGACAAAAGTTCCGACGTTTCTGACATTGCCGGACACGCCGGACAACTCGAAGTTGTCGGATCGTACGCTCGCCAGGTCGATGCCGTTCCACGAATTGATAAGCCTGACGTCGCGAATCCAGATGTTGTTGCCGTTCCCCTTGATCGAGTACGGATAGGTCGTCGATTTGCTCGTTCCCATCTCGGGATAATACACCATGATCCCGCGCAAGCCGCTCGCGGCGTTCAGCGTGATGAACGGCGTACCGCCCGCATTGTTTTTGTTCGCGTAGGAGAACAGGGTCGAGCCTCTGTTGTCGCCCATCGAAGCGGCTTCCGCCACGCCTCTGAGCTCCACGCCGGTCGGGATCGTCAGCTGGCCTTTTACCATCCAGTAGCCGGCGGGCACGAAGACGGTGCCTCCGCCCGCGGAGGATGCCGCATTCAGCGCATTCTGGATGGCGGTCGTATTGTCGGTACTGGAGCTCGAGATCCCGCTCACCGCGCCGTACGTCGTGATGTTATAGAAATTGTTCGGATTGGCCGGTTTCCGCTCCTTCAGCATCGTATAGGCGGTGGCGATCGAAGGCAGGTCCGGAATGCCGAGCGGCGTATGATCGATATAAATTTGCGGCGACGGTGCGTACACGATCGAAGGCGATCCTGTAAAAGCATTGCCGAGAATCGAAGCCGATTTCACCCTGCTATCCAAAGAAATGTGCGTTCCTCCTGCGTTGAAGGACGACGCCTCGATCAGCGCGGTTCCCTGTATGACTTTCACAGCCGAATCGGTCCAGCCGTTAAACGTCATTTTCATGAGATTCAAGGTTTCCGTGCCGGAATCGAAGTAGACGCTGTTGGTCGGCGTTCCGCCGATCGTAATCCCTTGAATGAGCACTTGGCCGACCTGCGTCATCTTAATGCCGTAGGTATTCGATCCCGGCAGGACGTTGATCGTCCCCCCTACCAGCGAGTTCCCCGCGTTAAGGCCGCCGGCGTAGTGGTAATATACGCCCGTGTTGACGTTGTTCAGCGAAATATTGGTAATTTGTGTCCAGCGGTTTGCGCATTCGATGCCTACATTGGCATCTTCGACACGGATATCGTAAAGATTGATGCCGTCGATATGACCGTCAAGCACGACGCCCGTCAGGTTAGCGCGCGTATACGATTGCAGAATCGTCTGGTTCGCTCCCGAGCTTGGCGCGCCTGCCAGCCCCGAATTGACCCAGTACTTGGTCGACACGTGCACGCTTTCCGTATTTCCAAAGTTCCAGTCGTTCTTCTGGTGCACGCCTGTATTCAGGACCGTCATCATGACATTCCGAATCAACGGCTCCTGCGAGTATAAGGTGTTGCCCGTCGCAATGCCTTTATACGCGTTATAGATCGTTACGTTGACGACTGCGAAGCCATGATGGAAGTCGTCATCGGCGTCGAATGCGCCGTCCGCCATCGCAGCCGGATAGCTTGAAGGGCTGGAGAAGCTTTGGTTCGGGTACCAAATGCTTAAGTTTTTAACCGTCGCGTTCGAAGCGACTTTGATGAAAGGAGCGCCGCCCGGATTGTTCTGGTTCGCCGTCGTTTCAAGGATCGTCCCTTGTGCCGACTCGTTGCCCGCGATGTCGGGATTTCTCCATTCGCCGCGCAGCGTGACCTTTCTCTTCAGGACGAGCGTGCCGTTCAACCGCCAATGGCCCGCGGGTACGTATACGATTCCGCCGCCATTCGCATAGGCTTCGTCGATTGCCTGTTGAAACGCCGTCGTGTTATCGAACGACGAATTGTTCGGGACGGCACCGAAGTCCGTCACTTTCTCGGTGTATACGACGACGTCGTCCTGCGGCAAAGTCGGGCTCGTTTCAATGCTCGGCGTATATGCGGCCCATGTTACGTTCGAGAACAAGCACACGCCGACGACCAGCACGGCGAACATCATGACGCTTAGGATCGTCTTCTTCACATTGCTCATCACAAATGATTCTCTCCTTCGAAATAAATTCTTTTGTCATTCGCGAGGCAGGTTCCGACGGAGCCCGTCTCTTCGTACGCCTCCATTTCCCGATGATTGTAAAGCGGCGAACACGCCTGAAAAAACGCTTTCAAATTGCGCGTTCAAAAAAAACCGCCCGCTTCGTTTTTCATTATAAACGCGGCTGTTTCTTTGAACATTCAACAAGTTCTACGTGATTCGCTGCACTTTTTTTTACATGCCCGGTTTGCTTCCGACGTTTTGCTTGCGATATTCGGAAGGCGTCAGTCCAAAATGCTCCTTGAACTTCCTCATGAAATAGGTGACGTTTTCGTACCCCGTCAATGCGGCAATATCCCCGATTTTCAGCTCTTCGTCGCTTGACAGCAGATTCGCGGCCGCGGTCATCCGGATCTCGCTCAAGTATTCGTTGAACGTCCGGCCCGCTTCTTGCTTGAACAATCGGGACAAATACGCCGGATTCATATAGAAGGACTCCGCGACGGAATACAGCGTAATCTCCTCGACAAAATGAGCGTGAAGGAACCCGATCACGTCGGAGATCGCTTTGCGGGAGCCGGTCTTGCGCTTGTCGGCGATCGCGCCGGCGATTCTTTGCAAGCTGTCTTGCAGCCACTCTTCCATCTGCCGAAGGGAGTCCAGCCGCTGCCATAGCAGGTCGGGCAAGTTGCGTTGCCCCAGCAGTTCCTCCAGCTGAATGCCGTATTTGGCCAGCAGCTTCCGTACGCCTACCATCAACTCCAGCAACGTCTGCCGGATGCCGTCCGGGCGGGCGGTCCCGTTCGAAGCCCAATCCGCGAAGAAGTCTTCGATCCACGCCTCGATCTGCGACGTATAGCTGTTCTCAAGATAATACAGCACCGCCTTTTCCTTATCCTCCGGAAAGACGTAGCTATCGTTGCGGCCGCTGACCTCGCGCGCAACCAAAACCGGGCCGACGCCGAAAAAACCGACGCTGCCTAGCGCCTCCATGGCTTGCTTGTAAGAATGATGGACGTCGCTCAGCAGCGAGACGGGTACGCCAACGCCCGCCTTCGCCCGAATGCCGATCGTATCGTTTAAAGCCGCCGCGACTTCCGTAAGCTTGTCGCGAACCGCCTTCGTCAAGTTTTCCTCGTTCTCGCTTTCCGCTCCCTTTATCAGAACGACCAAGTCGTTCTTGCCGTAAAAACGATAGACGAGCCACCCCGCTTCTTTTTGGAGCAGTTCGCTGACGATATTGAGCAGCACGAAGCCGGTCAGGTCCGCATCGTTGCCGTAACGCCTCTCGGACACCGCCTGGAAGTTATCCGCCTTAAGCGCCGACACAGCCAGGCATTCCCAGTCCGCCTTCACGCCGTGCTTAGCCATGGCATAACGAATTTCCCGCATGCCGCCGGCCGTGCCCGTGACAAGGCGGGTCAGAAATTTTTCCAGCGGGATCGTGCCGATCTCGTTCAACTGCCTGTTCATCCGGTTCACTTCGTCTCTGCGAGTCCCGGCCTCAAGCAGCTTCACCGCCGCTTTGCTCATCGTATCCCGCAGCCGGTCTTCGTCGATGGGCTTGAGCAAGTAATCGAACGCCCGATGCCCGATCGCCTTCCTTGCATATTCAAATTCCGCGTAGCCGCTCAGCAGAATGACGAAGATGTCCGGAAATTCCGCATCGATGTGCTCCAGCAGCCGAATCCCATCCATGACCGGCATCCGGATGTCGGAGATGACGATATCCGGATGCGACGACCGGATCACTTCGAGCGCCGCTTGGCCGTTGCGCGCCTCGCCGCAGATCGTCATCCCGAGCGCGCCCCAATCGATGCTTTCCCGTATGCTGATTCGGGTCCATTCCTCGTCATCCACGATCAAGACCTTGAGCATTAGACGCACTCCCCCCCTATTCGCCGTTAGCGGCATGTCGATCCGGACTCTGGTCCACTCGTTCTTCACGCTGTCGATCGCCACTCCGTATTCCGGGCCGTAAAGCATCTGAATCCGCTTGTGGATGTTGGCCAGACCGATGGAGTTCGACTTCGTGTCGGCAGTCGGGCGTTCCGGCGAGTCCGATCGGTCTAGCCGCGCGATGACGTGCGCCAGGCGTTCCCTGTCCATGCCGACGCCGCTGTCGAGAATCTCGAATCGAAGGCGGTTATCCGCCGCTTTGCAGGAGACGACGACACGTCCCCCCTCTTCCTTGGGCTCCAGCCCGTGAACGATCGCGTTCTCGACGACCGGCTGCAGAACGAGCTTTAACGTCTCGCAGACGTAAGTATCCTCGTCGATTATCAGTTCATAATCGAAATAACCGCGGAACCGCGATTTTTGAATGTCCATATAGCAGACGATGTTCTCGATTTCTTCGCGGACCGGTACGATCGCGCGGTCCAGGCGAATGCTGTAGCGAAGCATCTTGGCCAAGTTTTTGGATACCGTGTGAATATCCGGCGTTTTGTACAGCATCGCCATGCCGCTTATGATCTGAAGCGTATTGTAGATGAAGTGCGGATTAATCTGCGACTGCAAATATTTGAATTCCGCTTCCCGCTTGGCAAGCGTCGCTTCGTACTTCTCCAAGATCAGTTCCTTGATCGTGCCGGTCATTTTGTTGAAGCTAAAAACCAGATTGCCGAACTCGTCGTTCGAGGACACTTCGAGGCGGTGATCGAAGTTGCCTTGCTTAATCTGCGCCATGCCGGCCTTGAGCTCCTGAAGAGGCTGATACAGCTTCCTGGAAAGCAAGTAGGCCAGCAGCGCCGTCATCGCCAGAGCGGTTAAACCGAGCGGGATGTCGAACAGCAAGAGTCGATTGCCGAATCGGTTCATCTGCGCGTAAGGCGTCAGCGTTACGGTTTTCCACCCCACCGCTTCAATCGTGCTAAGGGAGACGAAGTAGCTTTTCCCTTCCGTCGTCAATGTCCGCTCGCCAGGTTTCAGGGAAGTTAATTTACGAACGGCTTGTTCGTCCAGACCGATGTTCGCCCCGCCTTCGTAAACGACTTTTCCGTCGCGGTCCAGCAGCAGTACACCCGTAGCTGAATCAAGCCCGCCCTTTTTGACGATGCTGTCGATGGCTTCCATGGACAAATCGATCAGAATAATGCCGTTCGCCGTATCCATGTCTTGCGATAAACCTCGAAGCACGCGGGAGAAGGAAACAACCTTCTGATTATATTGAAGCTGGAACGGATCGTGAGGCGCGAAGATGACCGTTCTGCCGCCCGCGTTGACCGTCTCGCTATACCAGTCCTCGCCTACCGGCGAATAATCCGGCATGTTCCGCCCATAGGCGGCATAAGAGAACTGCTTTTCGGGAGACACATAGATATAGATGCTGTTGAAGTCCTTCCGCAAGTTCATGAGACGTTGAAAAAAACTCTCCATCACCTGCAAGGCGTTCAATTGATCTTTCAGGCTGTTATAGCCCGGCGTCGTCAATATCTGCTTCAGGCTGAGCGACGAATTGTGATCGACTTCCGAATAGATCGACATAATGATGCGGTCGATCTGGTCCAGGTTATCCTCGAAGCCCGTGTTGATGTTGCTGACCAGCCTGGCCGTCGAATCGATCGCCTGCTCCCTGAAAATCGAGCGTGAGTAAAAATAGGAAGAAACGCTGGACAACGTCAATACGAAGACGAGAATCGTCAAAATGCCGTAAAACAGTTTGTAGAACAAACTCATATTGTTCGCGAAGGACATTCTTATCATGCCGATTCCTCCAGCATTAAGGCTTCTCGCAAGTGTACCAAGCCTCCGCTTCGCAAGTCTATCCAAAAAAAACCGAAATTCGACGCCTCTTTCGGGCGCCGAATGGGATAGAACCGGTGTCGGGATCGTCGAGCGATTTTTAATCCCCCTCGTCGTCAGTCTTCAGCCTTTAATCGCTCCGGCCGTGATGCCGCTAATGATGAATCGTTGGGCAAACAAATAAACGGCAAGCATCGGCAGCACGATCAAGCATACGCCGGCGAAAATCAGCGACCAATCATTGAAGTACATGCCCTGGAAGGCGGACAGCTGCACGGTGATCGTCATCTTGGCGTTATTCGAAAGAAAGAGCATCGGCATCAGGAAGTCGTTCCAAACCGTAAACAGATCCAGAACCGTAATCGTCGTGACGGCCGGCTTGAGCAGCGGGAGGATAATTCGGAAGAACGTCATATAAATCCCGCTTCCGTCCACATAAGCCGCCTCGTCCAGCTCGCGGGGCACCGATCGGATAAAGCCGCTGAGCAGGAATACGGAAAAAGGCGCCAGCATGCCGAAATAGACGAATACAACGCCTTGGTACGAGTTGATGAGGTGCCAGCTTAACAGCAGTTTATACAGTGGAATCATCGCCATCTGAAACGGAATGATGATACCGGCCAAGAAGAGATAGTAGATCGATCCGTAGAACCGGTTGTTGCGCCGGGCGATGGCGTAGGAAGCCATCGCGGCCATGAGGACGACGCCGGCGATGGCGATGCCGCCGATCAGCGCCGTATTGGCGAACGAACGAAAATAGTGCATCGTTTGAAAAGCCTTATGAAAGGAATCGAGTGTAAGGTCTGTCGGCCATCCGAACGGATTGTTGGCAAGCTCTGTTTTGGACTTGACCGCAGATAGGAATACAAGTGCGATCGGATAAACGAATACGATCGACAACACCCATAACGCGAGCTTGCCGACAATGCCTCCAATACGGGGAAATGTCAGCTGCATCACATTTCCACCTCTCTCTTGCGCAAATAAGACACCATCACAAGCGTTATAAAAAGGATGCAGACGAACAGCGTCACGGACAATGCGGAGCCGTAGCCCCACCGAATGCCGTTTCCGAACCCGAGCTGATAGATCATGGTGGCCACGGATTCCGTCGCGTAGCCGGGACCTCCCCCCTGTGAGCGCGTAGATCTGGTTGAAAAGCTGGAGGTTACCGATGAGGCATAACACGATATTGATCGTGAAAGCCGGCGCGATCAGCGGAAACGTAATATACCAAAACTTCCGAAAGCCGACGGCGCCGTCCAGGCTGCCGGATTCGTACAGATCGCTCGGCACCCCCTGCAATCCCGCGATGTAGATGACCATCGAATAGCCGAGGCATTGCCAGATCGTCACGGATATGATCATCCATCTAGCCGTCCGGGGATCGCTCAGCCAGCTTAGCTTCAGCTGCCCAAGATGAGCCGCGTCGAGCAGGTGGTTCAATGCGCCGATGTTCGGTTCCAAAATGAATCCCCATACGTAGCCGATGAGCAGCGTGCTGAAAATATAAGGCATGAAAATTAACATCCGGATGACCGTTACGCCCCGAAAAGCCTTGGATAGAACAAGCGCTGCGCCTAGTCCGAGCACATTTTGAAGAATGGTGATCATGACGGTGTAGAGTGCCGTATTTTTGAAAGACTCCTGAATCATTTTATCCGACAACAGTTCCTTATAATTGTCGAGTCCGATAAAACGGCTACGGACGCCGTCCCAATCCGTGAGCGAATAATAAGAGGAACTGAGTGTCGGCAATAGAAAAAAAACGAGATAGAACGCCAACGCCGGCAGAACGAAAACGAACCATCGGAGCTCGAATTTCCATTGCTTGTTCCGGTTCAGCATCATTGCGATTCCCTTCTTTCTAATAACAACGGCCGGCGCTTCGCAAGCCGCCGACCGCGGTTATGGACTGCTCTTGCCTCGTTTACTTCTTGAGCGCCTTGGCGTTCGCCGCGTCATAATCGGCGATGAATTGCTCAGGCGTAATTCCCTTGGCGATCAAGTTCTGCAGGGATTTATCCATACTGAACGCGGTGCCGCTCGGCTGATAGTAGCCGTTGCCTCCCCACCAGTCCGACTGGACGTCCGTGGCTGTCATCGCCGTCTGAACCTCCTTGACGAAGGGATCGGTCACCTGAACTTTCGTATTCGTCGGAATGCCTTTCAGATCGTTGATGACGAGCGTTTGGATTTCGGGGCTCAAATAGGCGTTAAGCGCTTCTTTCGCGGCCTCCAGATGTTTGGATTTCGCGTTGATCAAGATGCCTTCGTCGGCGGACGTCGGCAGAATCGTCTTTTCCCCTGCCGCGTTAAGCGGGAGCGGGAAGAATCCGATCTCCGCATCGGGATTCGAAGCCTGCACCGCGCCCAGCTGCCATGTGCCGTTAATCAACATGGCCGCTTTGCCTGTGCCGACCATTTGGCTGGCGACGTTAATGTCGGTGCCCAGAATGTCTTTCTGGAAGAACCCTTTATCGATCCAGTCCAACTGAACGTTAAGCGCTTTGAGCACGTCCTCTTTCAGATCCGCGTAGGTCAGCGTGCCGTCCGCCAGTTGCTGTTTGGCCTCCGGATGCTTGGCGTTTACGTACTGCCCAAACGCGATGAAGGGGATGATCTGGGTCGTCCACGAGTCTTTGAAGCCCGCGGCGATCGGCGTCACGCCCGCGCTGTTCAGCTTCTCGGAAATGGCGATGAATTCATCCAGCGTCGTCGGAATCGCGATGCCGTTGTCCGCGAACGTCTTCTTGTTGTAAAGCACGCCCAGCGCATTCGTCGAGACCGGTACGTAGTAGAGCTTGCCTGCCTGATTGGACTTGCGATCCTGGATGACCGAAGGGACAAAGTCGGCGATCGCCGGCAGATCGGACAGATCGACAAACTGGTCGGGATCGATGGTCAGCTTTTCGCTCAAGTTCAGCTGCCTGTCGATGCCGTGCGTCTTTACCAGATCCGGCAAGTCGGTGGCGGCATATTTCGTTTTTAACGTCACATTGTATTGATCGGTCGGGACGTTTTGCATATCGATCTTGATCTGCATGTTGTCTTTCAGCGAGGCGATCCAAGCGTCCGTGGACACGGTCCGGTCGGAGTAATCCCAGGTCAGATAGCGCAGCGTAACCGGATCTTTGTCGGCTGCGGCCGATTGGCTCTCGCCTGCGCTTTCTTGCGCCGTCGTCCCCGCAGCGCCGGTCGCCGCTTGGCCCCCGTTTTCATTCGTATTGCCACCGCAAGCGGTCGCCAGCATAGCCGCCATCGTCAGCGGCAGTCCCGCTGCCGCCCATTTTTTCATCTTCAACTCTTGCGCCTCCCCGGAAGTCGAATCGTTATCGCTTCGTAATTTGAATTATAGCGAGTCCCGAGCGTCGTAACAGTCAACTATTTTGACGAAAATGGCTGCACATCTTTTACTTTTCAACATATGTCGAATAGGAAAACGAAAAATCCGATTGCCGGAATTCGGGCAATCGGATTGGGTTCAGCATATGTTGATAATCAATTCTTAAGCTCATGATCGAAGCAGGCAGGGCCCTCGCCCGCAGTCGCTACACAACCCCCACCGCTCAATAGACCTTCTTCTGCTCCCGATCCGCCTTGATAATCTCGACCGCCTCGCGGAAGCGCAGCGAATGAATGATCTCCCGCTCCCGCAGAAACTTCAGGCTGTCCTGGATGTCGACGTCGTCCGTCATGTCGATCAGCCACTGATAGGTCGCCCGCGCTTTCTCCTCCGCCGCGATATCCTCGTACAAGTCGGCGAGCGGATCTCCCTTCGCCTGAATGTAGGTAGCGGTCCATGGCACGCCTCCCGCATTCTCGTAAAACATCGCATGGTCGCGAACCGCATAATTCGGCCCGAGCCCCGCGGCTTCGAGCTGCTCCACCGACGCGTCCTTGGTGAGCTTGTAGATCATCGTGGCGATCATCTCAAGGTGGGCGAACTCCTCCGTACCGATGTCAGTCAACAATCCGATGACTTTGTCCGGAATCGAGTAACGCTGATTGAGGTAACGAAGCGCGGCCGAGAGCTCCCCGTCGGCGCCGCCGTATTGCTCGGACAAGTAGCGCGCCATACGGATATCGCATTTGCCGACTTTGACGGGATACTGCAGCTTCTTTTCATAAACCCACATATCGCGCCCCCCTCTTCTACACTTGCCAAGGCCACGGCGTGTCGACCCACTGCCAGGGATACCGGCTGAAGCTGTTGCCGAATCCCATCTGCGGCCCGTACTTTTGCTCGAACGAAGCCATCAGCTGCTTGCGAAGCTGCGCGAGCTGATTGAATTGCTGCAGCGCCTGCATGTCGGCGGGATGCGTGTCGAGGAACAGATTCAGCTCTACGAGCGCGAAGTCGACCTTTTGAATCTCCAGCAGGTCCCGCTTGTAAGCTTCTCCCCCTCGCTGCGGCTCATGCTGCGCATAGACGTTCTCATTACTCCGGTTCGCGACTTGCTCTCTGTCGGCCAAGCCTATCAGCCTCCTTTGCGGTTGCAGCGCGACGTATAAGGGCTATATAGCGCAGGCCACAGCGTACCTTTGCACAGGGCTTCGTCCAGTGAAAATTGGGGCAGGTTGGACGGTTGAAAATAAATATACTGGTTGGGCGGCACGATATACCTCTTTACCGGCACGGGCGGACATGGATCGTCGGGGCTGGCATAGGGGCGCCACTCCCGCCACTGGTTGTCGTACACGCGAATTCCTCCTTAGGCATAACCGTACGGCTTACTGTTATAGCCTATGCGCCTGCGCGCCCAGTTTGAACGACAGCAACGGATATTTTTCGATAGGCTCGTCTACAAAAAGAAGCCCTCCGCGGAATAGGCGGAAGACTTCGATAGGAGAGAACCGTTTCGAGAGGACAGTTTCGGCTACAGCTTGATCTTGAGATTAATCAAACCGACCTTGCGGGCGGCCATGTACACGATGACGACGACAGGACCGAGGAAGACGCCGACGAGACCGACCAATTCGAATCCGACATACAGGCTGATGAGCGCAGGAAGCGCGCCGATGCCGACGGCATCCCCGAGCACCTTCGGCTCTACGATCCGTCGGACGACGGTGATGACAAGGAAAAGAAGGATGAGCCCGATGCCGGTATATGTATCTCCCGTCAGCATCATATAGGCCGCCCAAGGCACGAGCACGGACCCCGTGCCGAGAATCGGCAGGATGTCGACGACGACGATGAGCAGCGCGATCGCGAGCGGGTAACCCGTGCCGATGATGAGCAGCCCGACGAACGAGATGACGTACGTCATGAGACTCAGCACGAACTGGGCGCGCAAGAAGCCGAAGATCGACTTGCGCAGGTTTTCCATGACTTGCGCGACCTGACTTCTGGACTCCTCGGCGAAAATCGAAAGGAACGACGCCATCATCGTCGGCAAGCTCAGGCTGAAAAGATAGACGGCGACGAAAAAGACGATCAGGACGACGAAAAAGCTGAGGGATGCCGGCCGCGAAACCGACGAGCGGCTTCGAAATCGACGTGGCGAGACCCGACAGCCAGTCGGTCAAATTGTTCGTCAAGCTCTCCAGCTTGATCGGCAGCCCATTGTCGCCGCCCTGTCCGTTGTACGAGTTGCTCGCCTTTTCGAGCGCGTCCTGGATATAGTCGTTGGCGCTCTTCAGATACGACGGCAAGTTGCTCCAGAACGAGGTGAGCTCGGCGAAGATCTTGATGCCGATCAGTCCCATGAGCCCGAGCAGCACGACCGTGAACAACGTGCTCGTGACCGTAGACGCCGCGAGCCGGTTCATTTTAAAATTGGTCATGAATATCTTGGTCAGCGGTTCGAGGAAGATGACGACGATCAAGGCCAGCAGGAAGGGCGCGCCTACCGTAAACAGCAAATAAAGAAAGCCTAGCCCCAAAACCATCAGCAATACTGTGCGCAGCGGCATGCATTCACACCTTTCGAGGATCGGTCGCCCTGGCGGCGAAGCCGGTATACGTCAGCTACAGGCCGGATGGCGGGTCCGTCCGTTCGTCCGCATCCGATTGTTTATACCGATAGATATGTACGCGCTGAACTCTTAGACGTTCCACTTCGGCGATCTCGAAAACGTAGCCCTGCTCGACGATCTTGCGGCCCTCCGCGACGTTGCCGTCGAGGCCCTTGAACAGCCAGCCGCCGATCGAATCGACCTCTTCTTCCTCGATCTCGACGCCGAGCAGGTCGTCGACCTCCTCGATCAGCATGCGGCCGTCGACCGAATACACGTCGCCCTGCACCTCGACGGTCGGCGGCTCGTCGTCGAATTCGTCCTGCAGCTCTCCGACGATCTCCTCGAGGATCATCTCCGCCGTCAGCATGCCGGCCGTGCCGCCGTATTCGTCGATGACGATCGCGAGCTGCGACTTGTGGCGCTGCATGAGCTTGAGCACGCGGCTGATCTCCATCGATTCCGGCACGCTTAAGATAGGACGCAGATAGGCGCGCAGATCCTGCTCCTCGTCCGGATCGGCCGTGAGCACGTCGGTGATGTGGACGAATCCGATGATCTGGTCTTTGTCCTCGACGCCGACGGGATATCGGGTATGCTTGACGCGATAGGCGAGCTTCATGTTCTCGTCGAACGGCAGGTTGGTGAACATGCAGTCCATGTCCGTGCGAGGCAGCATGACCTCGCGGGCCACCCGCTCGGAAAACTCGAACACGTTGTCGAACAGCGTCATCTCTTCCTTGTCGATGATGCCGCTCTTGGCGCTCTCGTTCATGAGAATGCGGATTTCTTCCTCGGTATGCGCCGCATCGTGCTCGCTGGCCGGCTTGACGCCGATCATGCGCAGCAGCAGGTTCGCCGCGTTGTTGAGCAGCCAGATGACCGGCAGGAACAGCCTATAGAAGAGCAGCAGCGGAAGCGACAGCCATAGCGATACGCCCTCCGACTTCTGGATCGCGAGCGACTTCGGCGCGAGCTCCCCCAGGACAATATGTAGGAAGGTAATCGCGCTGAAAGCGATAATGTACGAGATCGTATGGATCGTCGTCTCGTTCGTCACGCCGTATTGGTGAAGCAGCGGGATGACGATCAGGTCGGCGATAGCCGGCTCGCCCGTCCAGCCGAGTCCGAGCGACGCGAGCGTGATGCCGAGCTGCGTGGCCGACAGATAGACGTCCAGCTTGCGGTTGACCTTAAGCGCGTACTTCGCCCTGACATTGCCCTCGTTCGTCAACTGCGTGAGCCTCGACTGGCGCACCTTGACGAGCGCGAATTCGGCCGCCACGAAAAATCCGTTCAACAGCACGAGAAAAAGAACGAGAGCGGCGTGCCAGAAGATCGAACCCCATAACAATTCCGTGTTCAAGCAGCTTCAGCTTCCTTTCGTACGGCGCGATAACTGCGAATCGTTCGGCGCTCGGCGCCCGCTTGCGCGCGATTCGTCTAAAGGATCGCGCTGCGGCGGGTAAAGTCGACATCCTTATAGTACATGTCGGTCACGAGAAGATTCAGGACCGCAGCAGCCCGCGGCCGGGCAATGGCAATTGAGGCCGCGCTGCATCGGATGCTCCTGCCAACGGCCGAACACGTCGTCCAGGCGTTCGGTCTTGACGTTGCCGAACGGCGGGACGGCCGCAAAATCGGTCACGTATACGTCGCCGCTGAATAAGTTCACGTTGACGCGGTTGCGCCCGTCCGGATCGTTGCGGACGGTGACGTTCGGTTCGGCGGCCAGCCTGCTCAGGAGGCGCCGCTCCAGCGGATCGTCCCCGCAGGCGTAAAACGGCAGCGTGCCGAACAGCATCCACATATCGCGGCGCCGGGCGTCGAGCAGCTCCTCGACGGCTTCAAGCATTTGCCGCTTGGAGATGACGGGCAGCCCGGAAGCGAAGGAGCTCGGGTACATCGGATGCACCTCGTGCCTGCGGCAGCCCATCTCGCCGACGAGCCGGTGGATTTCTTTCATTTTGCCGTGCGTCCGATAGTTGATCATCGACTCCGCCGAGACGAACAGACCGCCGTCGGCCAGCCTCCTGGCGTTGTCCATCATGCGCTCGTACATGCGTCCCGCGGCGCTCGGCCCGACCTCTCGCCCGGTGCGCGCGAAGCCGATGCGGTGAAAGTCCTCGGCCTCCGTATAATTGAAAGAAATATGCATGACGTCCAAATGAGGCGCGATCAGCTCGTACCGGCCGTAATCCAGCGTCACGTTCGAATTGAGCTGCGTGCGGACGCCGCGCGACCGGGCATACTTGAGCAGCGGGATCAGCACATGGTTGACGGTGCTCATGCTGAACGTGGGCTCTCCGCCGGTGAGGCTGATCGTCTCCAGATGCTCGACTTCGTCGAGCCTGCGAAGCATGAGATCGATCGGCAGCGCTTCGGCTTCGGTCATCGTCAGGCTATCGCCGACGGCGCAATGCTCGCATCGCATATTGCATAAATGTGTAACGGTAAATTCAACGCTCGTGAGCGCGTGCTTGCCGTACGCCTGCAGCGAACGGATCGGATCCCACGGATCGTACGCAGGCGACAGCGGCGCGAGATCGGCCGGCGGCGCGAAGGGGGGCGCCCGTCCCGGCTTGGGCGGAGCCAATCATCGGTCATACTCCCTGTCTTGTCTAATGTAATGCTATTGTACCGGGTAAACGCCGGCTAACGCAAACGAAAGCCCTTGGAGAATGGCCGCTCCAAGGGCTCGAATGCGCGTTATGCTTCGGCTAAGGCCGGGCCGTTCGTCACGACGCGGGAGATCATGACCGACAGGTGCTTGGACAAGTCCATGTCGAACGGGGACTTCAGCTCCTCGCCGGCCTCGTTGGTCAGGATCCGCACGATCGGGCGGTGCAGCGTCAGGGTGTTCACGTCCACGATGACCCCGCTCTGTCCGCTGGACAGCTCCACGGTCATGCCGACAGGGTAAATGGCGACCTTGTCTCGGAACAGGCGCAGCATCTCCGTGTCGTACAGCGAATCGCTGCCCGCGTACAAGAGCTCGACCGCCTGATGAGGCAGCATGGCGTTGCGGTAGATCCGGTGGCTCGTCATCGCATCGTACGAGTCCACGATGCCGATCCATTTGGCATAGTCGTGGATCTCGTTGCCTTGGATGCCGCGCGGATATCCCGAACCGTCGAGACGTTCGTGGTGCTGGAAGGCGCAATGCGCGACGATGAGCGGCAGGTTCGGCTCGTCCTTGAGAAGTTGGAAGCCGCGCTCGGTATGGCGCTTCATCTCCTCGAACTCCTGCTTGGACAGCGCCCCCGGCTTCAGCAGCACGTCCAGCGGAATCCGGGACTTGCCCACGTCGTGCAGCAGCGAACCGAGTCCGAGCGTCATCAGCTCGTCCCTGCTATAGCCGCGGGCGATGCCGAGCAGCGACGTGTACACGCAGACATTGAGCGAATGAAGGTACAAATAGTGATCCACGCTCTGCAGGTTCAGCAGCATGATCATGGCGTCGCGGTTGCTGTACAGATCGTCGAGGATCGTCGACATCGTCTCGCGCACGGCTTTGCCGACGTAGGGATAGGTCCCCCGCCGGGAGCTGTCGGCCATTTCGCGGAAAACGTTTTTGACGGTCATCAGCGCGCGCCGCTGCGTCTCCTCGCTGATGAGTTCGGGAATCTCGATGCCTTCGGTCCTCGGGTCGGAAATATAGATGTAATGAATGCCCATACTGCTCAGGCGATTCATCAGTCCCTGGGTCAATTCGACTCCTTCGGCCAGCAACACGATGCCATCTTCGGAGAAAATCTTCTTACCAAGCCTCATACCGGGGAGGCAAGCTGTAACTGGCATCAAGCGCATATTCCTTTAACTCCCCCCCTTGGCGATGCTCGTCCGCAGAAAAAGGCTCTGGCTATATCATCGGAATCCTCTTATGATAATGTAAGAGATTTGACGCCTATTGACAAGATATTCCTTCCTAAAAGTCGACAGCATTCGTCAAAAGTCCTTAAAAACCCACACAAATAGGTCCGCCGTTCGTCATTGATGACGAATCGGCGGACGTTTTGCTTTGCAAGCCATATGCGAGAAGCCGCTGCTTAAAGGGCCGCGGAGGCCGCGCGCTCCGTCCATCGCGGACGGAGGCAATCCGCCACGGCCCGGTGGTCGACCAGCGCCTCTGCGAGGAGGTCGCGGATGAACTCCGGCAGGAAATAGCGCACGACGCGCCCCTGCTTCAATCCGACATAACCGATGCCGAACGTGAACATGTCTAGCGTCCCGACCGTATAAGCACGCGCCTCGTCCAGCGGCTCTCCGTTCACCCGGACGCCGATCACGCGGCTGTAGGGCGGCGCCGCGGGATCGAAGACCACCTCGGCGCCGTCCGTGCACAAGCGCCCCAGCACTTTGCCCCTGAAGCCGAAGCCGTGAAACGCCAGTCCGATGAATTCAGGCAGCAGACTCTCTTCGAATGCCTGCTTCAACTGCGCGCCGGTCAGTTCGATGAGGCACGGATTGATCGGGGGAGGGACAAACGGCATGGATCCGCTCGCGTGTTACCGGCCCGGCCGAGAGTCCGTCCAGCAGTTGCCCTGCGTTGGTCAGCCCGATCTCGGCACCGGTCTTCCGGCGCAGCGCTCCCGCCAGCAGCGTGCCGAGCGGGCTCTCGGCGTCCGCGTCTCCGGCGAGCGGGACGGCCAGCTCCGCGACAGGCTGGGCCATCGCCAGCCTGGCCCTCTGCAGCGCGGCGTCGACGATATCCGCCGTCTCGGGATCCGCCCGCCGGCCTTCGGTCGGAACGGTCCGTCCCTCGATGGCAAGTCCCTGCCCGTCTGGGCCGCGCCCGATCTCGACGGCGCCGACGTAGCGGCCGAACTTGCCGGCCGCGCATACGACCGTGCCCTCGATCCGCAGGGGCACCTCCAGCAGATGGTGCGTATGGGCGCCGAGGATCACGTCGATGCCCGGCACGGCCGCCGCCATCCGCTCGTCCTGACGAAGTCCCAGATGGGAGATCGCCACGACGACGTCGCAGGCAGCCCGGAGTTCGGCGACGCAAGCCGCCGCTTCTTCAAGCGGATCGGACGCTTCCCAGCCGAGCAGCTCGTAAAATTCGTGAAACTGGACCGTGAGTCCGAACAGGCCGACGGTCAGCCCGGCCTTCCGAAGGGTCAGCGTGCGGCGCATCCATGCCGGAGGCCCCCCGGTCGCGGCGAGCTTCAGGTTCGCGCAAACGACCGGAAACGGCGCGTCCTCGTATAGCCGGTTTAATTGGTCGGGCGTATAGGTCAGCCCCTCGTTGTTGCCGAACGTTATCGCGTCGTAGCCGAGCCGCGTCAGCAGCGCCCGGTTCACGGCGGCGTCCGTCCCCTCCGTCTCGATCCGCACGCGGTCCAGATGGTCGCCGCAGTCTACGAGCAGCAGCCTGTCTGCGGACACGGTCCGGCGGACTTCCTTTATATAATCGGCCGCTCTGGCGGCCTCCTCGAAGTGACTGTGGATATCGTTCGTATGAAGCAGGATCAGCTTGCCGCTTTGCACCAACTCTCGCCCCCTACCCCCCGATTTGAGACATTCTGCGCCCCGTCGGCACATGCGACTGGGCATCTCCGGCCAGCAGAGCCGCCATCTCATGGTTCTCGGGCTTAATGCGCATCGCCTTCATGAACAGCTCGCGCATCGCCTCGGGAGAGCCGAGCGCCGGACGGACGCTCAGCTCGTCCACCCAGTACAGGCAAGGCTTAAGATCGCCCTCCGCCGTCAAGCGGAGCCGGTTGCAGTTGGCGCAGAAGTGATTGCTGACCGGATGGATCAGCCCGAAGGAACCCGCGCCGCCCGCGATCCGGAAGTTCTCGGACGGACCGTTGCCCGCTGGACCCTCCGGCAGCGGTTCGTATGCCAGTCCGAGCCGGTCGGCCTCTTCGGCGACGCGCGTCAGCGGCAAATAGTGGTCGCGCCAGCAGGCGTCGTCGTGCCCGATCGGCATATATTCGATGAAGCGGACGTGAAGCGGCTTGTCGGCGCTCAAGCGGAGAAACGTTCCGATCTCGTCCTCGTTTACGCCCTTGAGCAGCACGCAGTTGAGCTTGATCGGTCCAAGGCCCGCACGTGCCGCGGCCTCGATACCCTCCAGCACCTTGTCCAGCCTTCCCCTCCGCGCGATGAAACGAAAACGGGCGCTGTCCAGCGTATCCAGGCTAATATTAACGCGATCGAGCCCGGCGAGCTTGAGCTCGGCAGCCTGCGGCCCGAGCAGCAGTCCGTTCGTCGTAAGCGAGATCTCCTCGATGCCCTCGATCGACTTCAGCTTCGCGATCAATCCCGCGATGCCCGGCCGGACGAGCGGCTCCCCCTCCGGTAATGCGCAGCTTGGATATGCCGAATCCCGCGGCGGTCTTCACCACCTCGGCGATCTGATCGTAGGTCAGAAGGCGTTCCTTATCCATGAACTCCATGCCTTCCTCGGGCATGCAATACAGGCATCGCAGATTGCAGCGGTCCGTGACGGAGATGCGCAGGTACGTATGTTTGCGGTCGTATCGGTCCTTCAGTTCCGTCATCGCGTGACCCTCCTCCAGGAAGCTTGAATCCTCCTCCTGTTATGCTAGCTGACATGGTTATAGCATAACATTTTCAGAAGCATTATGGTATGCTTGGACAAGGCAAACCCTTGTGAAACGTATGGAAGGCAGGGCAAATTCATGACGACTTATAAGTGGAAAATATATTTATTCGCCGGACTGGCGGAGCGTCTCGGTACCCGCCTGCTCGAGACGGAATTCGCCGAGGCCCGGCTCGCGGCCGGCGAGTTGAAGCGGCGGCTCGCGGCCGCCCATCCGGCTCAAGCCGACCTGATCGAGGTGTCGTTCGTCGCGCGCAATCAGTCGTTCTCGCCCGACGAGGCGGAGATCGGGCACGCAGACGAGATCGCGCTGCTGCCGCCCGTATCGGGCGGTTCCGGGCTTGACGCGGTCCACGGGTCCGCCGCGTCGCCCGCCTCGCCATTTGCGATATCGGCGACGGGGCTGTCGGCGGAGGACGTGCTCGCGCTCGTGCATCATCCCGACCATGGCGCCGCGCTCCTGTTCGCGGGGACGACGCGGGAGCTCACGGGCGGTCAACGCACGCTCACGCTCGAATACGAAGCATACGAGCCGATGGCGCTCGCGGCGCTGCGGCAGATCGGCGACGAGATCGGCGAGCGGTGGCCAGGCACGCTGTGCGCGATCCACCACCGCATCGGGCCGGTCGGCATCGGCGAGACGAGCGTGCTCATCGCGGTTTCCTCGCCCCACCGCGCGCCCGCGTACGAGGCGAGCCGGTATGCGATCGAGCGGCTGAAGCAGACGGTGCCGATCTGGAAGCGCGAAGTGTACGCGGACGGCTCCGAATGGAAAGGACATCAGACCGGTCCTTGGGATCCGCTGGCGCCGCTCGCCGGCGAACAGCCATGACCGGGGCGTTCGCGGGAGGCACGGACCGCTACGCGCGCCAAGTTCGCTTCGCTCCTTTCGGCGCCGATGGCCAGGCGTCCTTGTCCGCCAAGACCGCCGCGATCGTCGGCGTCGGCGCGCTCGGTTGCGTCTCGGCCAATCATCTGGCCCGTGCCGGCATCGGCCGCCTCATCCTGATCGACCGCGACGTCGTCGAGCCGACCAACCTGCAGCGGCAGCTGCTCTACGATGAATCGGATGCAGCCGAAGGGACGCCGAAGGCGGTCGCTGCCGCGCGAAGGCTGTCCGCGATCAACGGCAGCGTCTCTTACAAGCCCTACGCGGTCGATCTCAATGCGGGCAATATCGAAACGCTGTTGTCGGACGCCGACCTGGTCGTCGACGGCACGGACAGCTTCGGGGTCCGCTACCTGCTGAACGAGTGGAGCGCAAAGCACGGCAAGCCTTGGATCTACGGCGCGGCCGTCGGCGCCTCCGGCATGACGATGACGATCCGTCCCGGCTCGGGCGGTCCCTGCTTGCGCTGCCTCTTCCCGCAGCCGCCGCGCGGCGGCGCGCTCGATACCTGCGAGACGGCCGGCGTGCTCGGGCCGATCATCGATCTCGTCGCCTCCGTCCAATCGATGGAAGCGATCAAGCTGCTCGGCGGCCGCGAGGACGCGCTGCACGGCGCGCTGCTGCAGACGGACCTGTGGCACACCGGCTGGCAGCAGCTCGGGATCGCGGGCGCCCGAAGGGCGGACTGCCCCGTATGCGGCGCCGATCGAAGGTTCGAATGGCTCGACGGAGACGTCGCCGAACCGTTGACCGCCTCGCTCTGCGGCCGCCAGACGGTCCAGGTATCGCCCGCGGCTTCCGACGCGTCGCTCGATCTGCCGCGTCTCGCCGCCAGATGGGCCGCACTCGGGCACGTGGAGCTGCGCGACTATTTGTTGCGGCTTCGGCGGGCCGACGGCATCGCCTTCGCGCTCTTCCCCGACGGGCGCGCCCTCGTGTCCGGCACGGACGATCCGGTTCGCGCAAGGCGGCTGTACGCCGAACTGCTCGGCGAGTAGTCCTACTCCTTTTCGACAAAAATCAATTGCAAGCGGCCGGTATACTTTGGTAACATATGGTTTGAAAGCGGTTATCCGACGTTGATGCCGCAGAAGACCATACGGCGAGGTGCGCGATGCGAATTCACATTACCGATTTGCAAGCAGGCGATCAGATCTCGCAAGATATTTTTAATGCGTACGGCTTGCACGTCCTGTCCAGCGGCGCGATATTGAACGAGCATGATTTGTCGCGTCTTTACCAGCACCGGATCGACTATGTCGATATCGAGCAGCGCGTCTCCCCTTCGTTCGAAGCCGCGGAGACCGCCGCCGACCTGTTCCCGCCCGAACTTCACTACAAGTTCGAAGACGCCGTCGCGGGGTGCGAACTGCTATTCAAGCAGGCGATCGCGGAAGGCAGGATCTCCGAGGAGGACGCCAAGGAGAGCTTTCAGCCGCTCGTCAGGCATTTTCAGGAGGAGCGGGACGTCGTGTCGCTCATGCTGAGCATGCACACGCAAGACGAATATACGTACCAGCACTCGGTGCAGGTCGGCATGCTTAGCTTCTATATGGCCAAGTGGCTGGATTGGAGCCACGAGGACCAGATCCGGGCGGGCATGGCGGGATTCCTGCACGATATCGGCAAGAGCCGAATTTCCGAGGAGATCTTGAAAAAAAGCGGGACTCTGACCGAAGCGGAATTCGAGGAGGTCAAGCAGCATCCGGTGCACAGCTACCGGATCCTGACCGACTCGTATGCGGACGACGGCATCGCCGTCGCCGCGCTTCAGCACCATGAAAGGCGCGACGGCTCGGGATATCCCGAGCGGCTGCAGGACGAAGCGATTATGCCGATGTCCAGAGTGATCGCCATCGCGGATATTTACAGCGCCATGAGCTCGGACCGCGTCTACCAGGAAAAGCGGGATTTGCTCTTCGTATTGAAGGAGCTGTACCGGCTGAGCTTCAACGAATTGGATGCGGAGATGACGCAGACGTTCATCAACCGGATGATTCCCAACTTCATCGGCAAACGCGCGCAGCTGTCCGACGGCCGGTGGGGAACGATCATCATGACCCACCCGACGGACCCGTTCCGCCCGCTTATCCACGTCGACGACGCGTTCATCGACCTGTCCGTCGAACGCGATCTGGAGATCGATCGAATCTCGACGTGAATGCGGCTAGCCCCGGCCCATATCGGCCGGGGCTTTTCTATGCGCTTGCCGCAGGCCGCCTAGAGGAGCCGCTTGGCATACAGGAACGTATCCTGCCAATACGCTTTATCGATATCCGTGATCTGCACCCCGTCCTCCGGCTTCGGGCTCGAATGGAGCATTTTGCCGCCACCCATGTAGATGCCGACATGACCCACCGTCTTGTCCGCCTTGAACCGGCCCGGCACGTAGAAAAACATCAGGTCCCCGGGCTGCAGTTCGTTTCTGGACACCGAAGTCCCGTGTTGAGCCTGTTCTCTGGCTGTACGGGGCAGTTGAATGCCTTTGTCGGCGAACAGGTATTGGACGAACGAAGAACAGTCGAACGTTCCCGTCTGCCGGTAGTCGCCGGTTCCGAAGTCGTATTTGACGCCCAGATACTTTTGTCCGCGCGCAATGATATCGGCCGCGTCGCTTGAAGCGGAGGCGATCCGCAGTTTTCCGCCGTTTGCCCCGCTAAGCGCGGCATCGCCGAAAGGCGTGCCGCCGTGGCCTGCATCATGACCGAAGGCTCTAGGAAGCAAGGAGATGCTGCCGCCGTTCGTCCGCATCGCGAGCTCTTTGCCGAACAAAACGGGCAGCCCTGCAGCCGGAATGTACAAGCTGCCGTTTTCCTTTACCGCCGGCGCCGGCAGCCGGCTTTGCTTTCCATCGGCTTGCACCCGGCTGTCTCCCGTCCGGAATTTCCACCTTGGGTCATGATCGCCCAGACCGTAGCTGCCGTCGTGCAGCCACTTTCCGGTATATCCCGCCGCCTGAGCCACGTCAGCCAGCGATACATAACCGGTACGGTGGATGCTGCGCAGTTTAATGACGCTGCTCTCGGCTTTCTCCTCGGCTTTGGTTTGCTCCGCCGACTTCACCCGCACCGGCGCGTATCTTTGGCTTAGATTGGCCGTATCGCCCGGATTGTCCGTACATCCGGCGCCTGCCAGCAGCGCTGCCGCCGCTATACCCGCGCAAGTCGCCCTTGCGAACATACGATTACGCATGCTTAACCATCCCTCCGAAGGTCCCATCTAGAAATTCCTTCGTTAGGATGGTTGTTCGCGGCCGGATTTATGCCGTTCGACAGCTCCGGTTTGCGATGAGGACGCTGAGGTCGCAGGCCTTTCCGTTCAAATCAACTTTTTTACGATGCAATAGGGTCAGCACACGATAAAAGTCATAACTGCCGCCCAGCGGCGTATCGATCAGGTTCGCTTCAACGGCAGCCTGCACGGCGGCGGCGGCCCAAGCCGGCGGCTCGGCGATGATCTGTCGGTTTTCCGCTTGGGCAAGCCGGTCGGCGAGCGCTTTGATCTGCGCCGTCTGTTCGCTAACCCGGTTTTGAAGCTGCTCGAATTGTTCCCGCTCCTCCTTCGTCATCGGTGCGTCCTCCCCTTCAATGTCGTCATATTTCATCAGTCCATATCGCTGAATCAGCTGTAAAATCTTGTTGCAATAGGCCGGATCGGTCGCGTACCCGCTGAACTGGAGCGCTTCCGCCTGCTCCGCGGCCGTCTTGGCGGCGCGAAGACGGGCATACCTGGCATTTCCGAACAATTGGTCCTGGTCTTTATAAAAATCGTACACGCTGTCGTAAGCGCGCCATGTCTGCTGGACCTGGACGCGTTTTCCGTTTATGAATTCCCAAGTCGGCGAGGTGTAGGTCTCGCCATGCCACCACTGGTTAGGCATACCGCCCCCAGCCTTCATGCCGCCTAGATTATAGTGTTCGTCGATTTTGCCGCCGGTCTCCAGCAAGTTCTGTGCAAGTCTGACGCTTGGGAAAAGCGGCGAACCTTCTTGTCGCGCCCGCTGCGCATGCGGACCAAGCAGGCCAAAGAACGTTTGCCTGTCCAATTCAACACCTCCCTCGGTTTATGTATGATATTCGAGGCGTGCCTTCTTCATCGCGGCGCCAATCCAGCATTCGTTGCTTGCATGACAAATAAAAAAAGAACCCGTAGAGAAGCTCTACGGGTTCCAGGTTTGACGTTATTGGATCGAGGTCGAGTCCGGGACGGTTGGCAGCGTTAGCCGATGCTGCCTTCCATCTCGAACTTGATAAGCCGGTTCATCTCGACCGCATACTCCATCGGCAGCTCCTTGGTGAACGGCTCGATGAAGCCCATGACGATCATCTGCGTCGCTTCGGCTTCGGACAGGCCGCGGCTCATCAGGTAGAAGAGTTGGTCTTCGGATACCTTGGAGACGGTGGCCTCGTGCTCGAGCGTGACATTGTCGTTGAAGATCTCGTTGTACGGGATCGTATCACTCGTCGACTGGTTGTCGAGGATGAGCGTGTCGCACTTGATGTTCGCCTTGGCGCCTTCGGCGTTGCGGCCGAAGGAAGCGAGTCCGCGATACGTCACCTTGCCGCCGTGCTTGGAGATCGACTTGGAGACGATCGTGGACGTCGTATCCGGCGCCAGGTGAATCATCTTCGCGCCTGCGTCCTGGTGTTGGCCCTTGCCGGCGACGGCGATCGAGAGCACCATGCCGCGGGCGCCGCGGCCCTTCAGGATGACGGCCGGGTACTTCATCGTCAGCTTGGAGCCGATGTTGCCGTCGACCCACTCCATCGTCGCGTTCTCTTCGGCGACGGCGCGCTTGGTGACGAGGTTGTAGATGTTCGGCGCCCAGTTTTGGATCGTCGTGTAGCGGACGCGGGCGTCCTTCTTGACGATGATCTCGACGACGGCGCTATGCAGCGAATTCGTGCTGTACACGGGCGCCGTGCAGCCTTCGACGTAGTGAACGAAGCTGCCTTCGTCCGCGATGATGAGCGTGCGCTCGAACTGCCCCATGTTTTCCGAGTTGATGCGGAAGTAGGCTTGCAGCGGGATCTCGCACTTAACGCCCTTCGGCACGTAGATGAAGCTGCCGCCGGACCATACGGCGCTGTTCAGCGCGGCGAACTTGTTGTCCGCTGCCGGTACGACGGTCGAGAAGTACTCCTTGAAAATCTCCGGATGCTCGCGCAGCGCCGTGTCGGTGTCGGTGAAAATGACGCCTTGGGCTTCGAGATCGGCTTGCATGGAGTGATAAACGACCTCGGACTGGTACTGGGCCGAGACGCCGGCAAGGAACTTCTGCTCGGCTTCCGGGATGCCCAGCTTGTCGAACGTCGCCTTGATCTCTTCCGGCACTTCTTCCCACGTCTTGCCTTGCTTCTCCGACGGCTTGACGTAGTATTGGATGTCGTTGAAGTCCAGTTCGTCCATATCGCCGCCCCAACGCGGCATCGCCATCTTGTTGAACTGCTCCAGCGACTTGAGGCGGAAATTCAACATCCACTCGGGCTCGCCCTTCATCTCCGAGATCGTGCGTACGATCTCCGGGGTCAGGCCTTTGCCGGATTGGAATACGGCCTTGTGCTCGTCGCGGAAACCGTACTGGTACTCTTCCATTTCGGGCATTTGCTTCGCCATGACGATTGTCCCTCCTTCATAGTGTTCGTGCTTTATGCGCTAAATCAAGCTTACTGCTCGACGTTTTCTTCGACCTTGCCCTGACCGTCGTGCTCGACGCCTTTGCGAAGTGCGTTCCAGGCGAGCGTGGCGCACTTGATGCGCGCCGGGAACTTGCCTACGCCCGACAGCGCGTCGATGTCCTCGTACTCGTCGAACTCGACCTGCTCGCCCTTCATCAGGGAAGAGAACTTGCCGGCCAGCGCCAATGCATCCTCCGTAGACTTACCCTTAACCGCGTCGGTCATCATCGACGCCGAGGACATGCTGATCGAGCAGCCTTCTCCGGTAAAGCGGGCGTTCTTGACGACGCCGTCTTCGATCTGCAGCTGCAGCGAGATGCGGTCGCCGCAGGTCGGGTTGTTCAGGTTGACGGTGACGGATTCGTCGTCCATCGTCCCGCGGTTGCGCGGGTTTTTATAGTGATCCATGATGACGCGGCGGTATAAATCGTCCAACTGGCTCATAACTGGAAAAACTCCTTTGTCTTGACCAGCGCGTCCACCAGCCGGTCGACGTCTTCTTCGGTGTTGTAAAGGTAAAAGCTCGCTCTCGCCGTCGCGCTCACCTTCAGCCAGCGCATGAGCGGCTGGCAGCAGTGGTGGCCGGCGCGGATGGCGATGCCCTCGGTGTCGAGCACGGTCGCGACGTCGTGCGGATGAACGTCGCCGAGATTAAACGTGACGAGCCCCGAACGGTTGCCGCTTGGCCCATAGATGGCGATGCCTTCGATCTCCGACAGGCGGCCGTAGGCGTACCGGGAAAGATCTCTGCCGTGACGGTCGATCTCGTCCAGCCCGATCGACTCCAGGAAGTCGATCGCGGCGCCGAGTCCAACCGCACCGGCGATGATCGGCGTGCCGCCCTCGAACTTCCAGGGCAGCTCCTTCCAGCTCGAATCGTAAAGCTCGACGAAGTCGATCATCTCGCCGCCGAACTCGATCGGCTCCATCTTCTCGAGCAGCGCCATCTTACCGTACAAGGCGCCGATCCCTGTCGGTCCGCACATTTTGTGGCCGGAAAACGCATAGAAATCAACGTCGAGGTCCCGCACGTCGACCTTCATATGGGGAGAGCTCTGCGCGCCGTCCACGACCATGATCGCGCCGTTCTTGTGGGCGATGGCGGCGATCTCCTTGACCGGATGGACGGTCCCCATGACGTTGGACACGTAGGCGATCGACACGATCCTGGTGCGTTCCGTGATCGTCTCTTCGACGTCCGACAGCTTCAGGCTGCCGTCCTCCTGGAGCGGAATAAACTTCAGCGTCGCGCCCGTGGCCTTGGCGGCCTGCTGCCAGGGGATCAGGTTGCTATGATGCTCGGACTGCGTGATGACGATCTCGTCGCCCTCGCGCAGCTGCTGACGGGCGTACCCGCCTGCTACCATATTAAGGCCGGTCGTCGTGCCGCGGTTGAAAATGATCTCGCGCGCAGAAGCGGCGTTCAGGAAGCGGGCCACCTTCTCGCGGGCGCCTTCGTAGGCGTCCGTCGCGCGCGAACCGAGCGTATGCACGCCGCGGTGGACGTTCGCATTGTCGAACTCGTAGTAACGCTTCACGGCGTCGATGACGCTGCGCGGCTTCTGCGAGGTCGCGGCGTTGTCCAGATAGACGAGCGGATGACCGTTAATCTCCTGATCCAGAATCGGGAATTCGCTTCTTAGTGCGCGAGCGTCCATTTAACCCAACTTCCTCTCTAAAATGCGCTGCAGCTGCTCGCGGACGCTCTCGAGCGGAATCTCCGACACGACCGGATCGAGGAAGCCGTAAATGATCAGACGCTCCGCTTCGGTCTTCGAGATGCCCCGCGACATCAGATAGTGCACCTGCTCCGCATTGACCTGGCCTACGCTCGCGGCGTGGCCGGCTTTGACGTCGTCTTCGTCGATCAGCAGGATCGGGTTCGCGTCGCCGCGCGCCTTCGGGCTCAGCATGAGCACCTTCTCGGTCTGCTGGCCGTTGGCGCGGGTCGCGCCCTTCTCGATCTTGGTCACGCCGTTGATGACCGCGGTGCCTTCTTCCTTCATGACGGCGCGCGTGATCATGTCGCTCTCCGTCGAGAGGCCGAAGTGCACGGCGCCCGTCGTGAGGCTCATGCGCTGCTTGCCGGTGCCGACGGTGATGATCTTGGCGTCGGACGTCGATCCGTTGCCCTTCAGGATCGTCTTCGTGTCGGACAGGATGTTGCCGTCCTGCAGCTCGCCGACGATCCATTCGATGCGCGCGTCCTGCTCCAGCACGGCACGGCGGTAAGAGACGTCGACCGCGCCCTTCTCAAGGCTGTGCACGGCCGCATAGCGGACCTGGCTGCCGGCCTTGGCGAACACTTCGACGGCGCCGTTCAGCACGAGCGCAGCTTCGCCGATGGCCGTGCTTGCGTTCTCGACGACCGTCACGCGGCTGTTCGCCTCGGCGACGATCAGCACGTGCGGCACGAAGGTCGCTTCGGCGTCGTCCGCGAACAGCAGCGCCTGCACGGGCTCTTCGATCTCGACGCCGCGAGGGACGTACAGGAAGACGCCGCCGTTCCACAGCGCCGCATGCAGCGCGGCGAGCTTGTGCTCATCCGGCATATAGGCCGTCATCAGATGCTGGCGCACGAGCTCTTCGTGGCTGCGCGCAGCCTCCTCGAGACTCGCAAGCACGACGCCCTTCGCCTTCAGTTCGTCGGACAGATGCGTATAAACGACGGAAGAATTGTGCTGTACGATCAGCGCGCCGCCGGCTTCGGCGGGCAGCAGCTTCGCGAGCGCTTCGGGCAGCTGCGAGGCGGAGTCGACCTTGGCGCCCGGGCGGTCCGTGCCGTACAGATCCAGCGGCCAGCGCTGGATCGGCGTCTTCTCGGGCTTCGGCAGTTCGAGCCGGGATGCCAGCTCGCCGGCATTCTCGCGCCAGGCGACGAGCCAGGCGGGTTCGTTTTTGCTACGTGCGATGCTCGATGCGGCATCGCGGCCAAAAGAGGCGGTAGGCGTACTCATGGTTGTATGACCTCCCTTATCCTCTTAGGCTTGGCCGACCGTCTCGTCGACGATGCCCAGTTCTTCTTTGACCCATTCGTAGCCTTCGGCTTCGAGGCGCTCGGCCAGCTCGGGACCGCCGGACTTGACGATGCGTCCCTGCATCATGACGTGAACGTGATCGGGCTTAATATAATTCAGCAGGCGCTGGTAGTGGGTGATGATCAGGAAGCTGCGATCTTCGGAGCGCATCGCGTTGACGCCAGCGGCCACGATCTTCAGCGCGTCGATGTCGAGGCCGGAGTCGATCTCGTCGAGGATGACGAGCTTCGGCTCGAGCAGCATCATTTGCAGAATCTCGTTGCGCTTCTTTTCGCCGCCCGAGAAGCCTTCGTTCAGGTAGCGGTGCATGAACTCGGGATTCATCTCGAGCTCCTTCATCTTCGCTTCCATCTGGCGGACGAACTTGATCAGGGAAATCTCGTTGCCCTCGCCGCGGCGCGCGTTGATCGCGCTGCGCAGGAAGTCGGCGTTGGTCACGCCCGTGATCTCGCTCGGGTACTGCATCGCGAGGAACAGGCCGGCCAGCGCGCGCTCGTCGACGCCCATTTCCAGCACGTCTTCGCCGTTCAGCAGCACTTGTCCATCGGTTACTTCATATTTAGGATGGCCCATGATCGAGGAGGCGAGGGTGCTCTTGCCGGTGCCGTTCGGGCCCATGATCGCGTGCACTTCGCCGGCCTTGATCGCCAGATCGAAGCCCTTTAAAATTTCTTTGCCTTCGATTTCCGACTTCAAGCCCTTGATTTCGAACAGATTGGACATTGTTTTCCCTCCAGGTTATACGGACGCCAAGTGGGGTTGACCCCTTTTTTAAGCAACCTGCGGTCGCCACTTAAGATCCATTTCTTATTTATAACTATTCTAAAGTGATTCTCAGTGATTCTCAACCACCATTTTATGAAAATGTCATGAAAATTGCAAACCGGGCCGAGCCTCAAGCGAGGCCGACCCGCGTTCTAGCGGCCGCCGGCCAATGCCTGACGGACCGTTTGCAGCGCTTTGTCGAACGCCTCGTCCCCGAGCGCTGGACGGGCGCCCTCCGCGGACAAAGGCTCCGCCAGGTTAAGCCAGGACTTGCAGCCGCCGTACCGCTCTTCGTTCGGTATCGCGACCGGCCGGTCCAGCACGTAAACGCGAAGCAACAGCACGTGCAGCGGCTTCGTTTTTTTTCCACTTCAACCGTTCCTCCGCGTAGTTCTCCGTCCATAAATGGAAAGGCTCCAGCTTGCGCAGCGTCTCGCCGTCCGTCACTTCGATATCGTCGACGACCTCGGCGTACGAGGAGACGACGACCGAATCCGGATCCCGCTCGAACGCCGCCACCGTCTCCGCCACGCTCGGGCTCGTCCCCGGTTTTACCAGATGCTCGCGCTGATGCTCGTAGGACGGAAAAGAAAAAACGACGGGCTCTCCAGCCGGAACTCCTTCGTCTCCTCGGCGATGCCGCCCTTGCGCAGCACCATGATCTGCTTGCCCGCCTCCAGGGCCTTGACCGCCACCGCCCACTCCCGCAGCGCTATCGGATGTTCCATCGGCGTCACGCCTCCTGTCGAATTCTGCTTCTCTAATTATAGCATGCGGGGCGGGGAAGCCAAGGCGAGCGCGCGCTCCATCTAGTCAAAGGTCATGCATCGCCGTTAGATTCGCTCGTCGCGCTATCCGCGCTATTTAAGATCGACTTGTACGCCGCGATCGCGTCAAGCCGGGATTGGCGAAGGTCGACGATCGCGTCCGGCGCCGGATCGTGGATGGAAACGACGTCTTCTGGCTGGGTTCGCAGCCAGGTTCGAAGATATTCGCCGGCCGGGTCGAACCTCTTGGATTGGGTCACGGGATTCATGATGCGAAAATACGGCGCGGCGTCGAAGCCAAGCGAAGATGCCCACAGCCAGCCGCCCCTATTAAGCGCGTTATCGTAATCCGAGAGTTTCAGCCGAAAATACCGTTCGCCGTAAATAAACGGACAGCGCAGGTTTTTCGTCAAAAACATCGCCGCGATCATCCGCAGCCGGTTCGGCATCCAGCCGGTCTCGTTCAGTTGGGTCATGGCCGCGTCGATCACGGGAATGCCCGTCCTTCCGTCTCGCCAGGCTGCGAAGTGGCGGTCGTCCAGTCCCGACAAATCGAATTTTTTCTCGTAATGGTAGTAGTCCGGGTCCATGCGGGATTGATAGAGGTAAAAATCGCGCCAGGCCAGCTGGCGAAGCCAGCTCTCCCGCTGCGCAGAGCCGGATTCGGCGGCAGCGGCGAACAAACGCCGGGCCGAGATCTCGCCGCGGTTCAGCGAAGCGGACAAACGGCTCGTGCCGTCCTGTCCGTAGGCGTCTCTCGCTTCCGCATAGCGGGACAGCGCGCTTTGCAGGAAGCCGCGCAGCCGCCGCTCCGGCTCGAATGCCTGGCCGGATGGGTCGTCCATGGCGGCTTTCAGCGTCGCCGGCAACGCGCAACCTGGCAGGTCCGCGGCGTCGACCGTGATCAGATCGCTGACGGCGCTCGCATAAACGGCCGTATGGCGCTGCGCGAGAAAGGCGCGCCACTGTCGGTAAAAAAGGCGTAAACACCTTGTAAGGCGCCTCGCGGCCCGTCCATTCGTGAAAATCGCGCATCGGCGCAAGCGACAAATCCGGAAGGGCGGTGAAAGCGGCGCCGCGCGCCAGAGCCGCTTCCTTCAGTTCGCGGTCGCGTTTGATCGCGTACGGGGTGTAGTCCTCGTGCACGACGACTTCGCCGATGGCCGGGTGAGCGTCAAGCATGCGGGCCAGCAGGGAAGCCGGCTCGCCGTAATAGACATGAAGCTTGCTGCCCGCTTGCCGGTAGGCGCGCTCAAGGCGCCCGGCGGCACGCAAAAAAGCCTGCGCCGCTGTGTTCCCGGTGCCTGTCCCCCCGAAGGAGAAAAGGATCGAGAAACAGCGCATGCAGAACGGGCTCGCCGGCGGCTGCCGTGTAGTCCAGCGCCGGCAGGTCCGAGGTCCGTAAATCCTTGCGATGGATGAACAGCTTCACATGCCACTCTCCGCGTGCGAGGCTTTATCGTCGTCGCCCAGGCTGCGCTTGTCCTGGCGGCGGGCGACTTTATCCGCATACGCGGCTTCGATGACGGCCTTTCTCACGTTCTCGACGACGGCGGCGTTGAACACGCTCGGGACGATATATTCGCTGCTGAGCTGCTCGTCCGTGACGACGGCTGCGATCGCCTTGGCCGCGGCCAGCTTCATGCCCTCCGTGATGCGCGACGCGCGGCAGTCGAGCGCGCCGCGGAAGATGCCTGGGAAGCATAACACATTGTTGATCTGGTTCGGGTAGTCGCTGCGCCCGGTGCCGATGACGGCGGCGATGCCCTGGATGAGGTCGGGACGGATCTCGGGCTCGGGATTCGCCATGGCGAACACGATCGGATCGGCAGCCATCGACTTGACCTGATCGACGCTCAGCACGCCCGGGCCGGAGACGCCGATGAAGACGTCCGCTCCGGCGATCGCTTCGGTCAGTCCGCCGGTTCGGCCTTCGGGGTTCGTATGCTGCGCGCACCACTGCCAGGCCGGATTGACATACTCGCGATCGGCGGACAGGATGCCTTCGCGATCGACCGCGACGACCGACGGCACGCCGGCCGAATGCAGCATGCGGACGATCGACATGCCTGCTGCTCCGATCCCGCAGACGACGACGCGGAGCGTGTCCATCCTTTTGTCGACGCACTTGGCCGCGTTCATGAGCGAGGCGATCAACACGACCGCCGTGCCGTGCTGGTCGTCGTGAAATACCGGGATGTCAAGCAGCTCCTGAAGCCGGCGCTCGATCTCGAAGCATCGGGGCGACGAGATGTCCTCGAGGTTAATCCCCCCCGAATCCGGGCGCGAGGCTGCGCACGATCTCGACGATGGCATCCGAATCCTGCGTGTCGAGACAGATCGGGAAGGCGTCGACGCCGGCCAGCTCCTTGAACAGCATCGCTTTGCCTTCCATGACCGGCATCGCTGCGGCGGGACCGATGTTGCCCAAGCCGAGCACGGCGCTGCCGTCGCTGACGACGGCGACCGTGTTGCGCTTGATCGTCAGGGAAAACGCGGATGCCGGATCTTCGTGGATGGCCATGCACACCTTCGCTACCCCTGGCGTATATACTCGAGAGAGATCGTCGCGCGTGCGGATCTTGATGCGCGGCGTCACCTCAAGCTTGCCCCCGAGATGGATCAGCAGCGTCTGGTCGGAAATGTTGACGATCCGGACGCCCTCCACGGCGCGGATCGCCTTGGCGATCGCCTCCTGGCCCGCATCGCTGCGGATCGTCAGGTCGCGAATGCTCTTCTGCCCCGGCCGAATGACGTCGATCGCGACGATGTCGCCTCCGGCCGCGCCGATCGCGGTGGCGATCGCGCCGAAGACGGCCCTGTCCGTATCCATTTCGAGACGCACGATGAGATTTGAACCGTTCATCCATATCCCTCCCGGTATCTTCTTTCGGAATTACCTTAACATGCCAAGTCGGCGCACATCAAACCGGCTGCGATTCCGGCTGTTCCGCGGCCGCGTTTTTCCCTTATAATAGTAACCGGATCGAGACCGTCAGCATTCGCCTTGCAGGGCGAATTGTTCTATACTGTCTTGTAGATCGTCCGCCCGGCGGCGGACAAGCCGCGTACAATTCCGGAGGTGCCCTGTCCATGAGCAAGTATCACCCGCTTAGCGAAGCGGAAGCCATCGAGATCGCCCGCTCTTTCGCCGAGGTATTCCCGACAGGCGAGGAGCTCGTCTCCCGCGAGATCGGGGACGGCAACCTGAATCTCGTGTTCCATATTACGCAGCCGGCGACCGGCCGCAGCCTCATCGTCAAGCAGGCGCTCCCCTACGTCAAGATCATCGGGGACTCTTGGCCGCTCAGCCTCGACCGCGCGCGGATCGAGGGCGAAGCGCTCATCAAGCAGGGAGAGCTCGCGCCCGGCCTCGTGCCAGTCGTATACCGCTCCGACGCCGACATGGCCCTCACGATCATGGAGGACCTGAGCGATCATGTTATTATGCGCAAAGGATTGATCGAAGGCGGCGTCTATCCCGACTTTGCCGAGCACCTCGCGGAATTCCTGTCCCGCACGCTGTTCTTCACTTCGGATCTCGGCATGAACCAGCAGGACAAGAAGGTCCAGCTGGGCCGCTTCATCAATCCCGACCTGTGCAAGATCACGGAAGACTTCGTCCTTAACTTTCCTTATTACGACGCGGAATCCAACAACATCGAACCGCATCTTCGCGACGCCGCCGAATCCGTCTGGCGTGACGAAGAGCTGCTGCTCGAAGCTGCCAAGCTGCGCGAGAAGTTCCTGACGCAAGCCCAGGCGCTGCTTCACGGCGACCTGCACACGGGCAGCATTTTCGTCACGCCGGCGTCGACGAAGGTCATCGACCCCGAATTCGCCTACTACGGTCCGATGGGCTTCGATATCGGCGCGATCGTCGCGAACCTTCTGCTTAACTTCGCCGGGCAAGAGCACTGGAGCCCGGACGAAGCTAGCCGTCGCGACCGCAGAGCATATTTGCTCGCGACGGTCACGGAGCTGTGGACACGGTTTGAGCGCAAGTTCCGCGCGTTGTGGGACGAGCATGGCGTCGACAAGCGCCTCGGCGTGGCTGGCTATCAAGACGATTATATGAAACGGCTGCTGCAGGATACGATCGGCTTCGCCGGCGCCAAGGCGCTGAGACGGGTGTACGGTCTGGCGCAGGTCGCCGACATCGCGACGATTCCGGACCGCGAGGCGCGCGAGCGCGCGCAGCGGCTGGCGCTGAACATCGCTCGGAATCTGATCGTATCCAATCGAAGCGCGACCTCCATCGAGGACGTCGTCCGGATCGCGGAGACGGCAGCCGGAAGCCGAAGCTAGCCAGTTTATACTAACTTAGCGTAAGGAGATCGATCGATGAGCGACAACCAACTTGGGGCAGCCCCGATTAAAGGCGTGCTGGAGCCGATCCGGTGGAACGACGGAACGCTGGAGCTGCTCGATCAGCGGCAGCTTCCCGAGCAAACGATCTATTTAAACCTGAATTCAGTTCAGGAAGTTTGGGACGCCATCCGTAATCTAGCGGTGCGGGGCGCGCCGGCGATCGGCATCGCCGCCGCATTCGGCGTCGTGCTTGGCGTTCAGCACTTCCCTGGACCTCCTGCGGCGCTGGCCGACGAAGCGCTTCGACATGCCGCGCATCTCGCGACGTCCAGACCGACGGCGGTCAACCTGTTCTGGGCGCTCGACCGCATGAAGGAGCGCGCGAAGGCGCTGGCTTCGACCGTCGTTTCGACGCGCGAAGCCGTCGAGGCACTGCTCGCCGAAGCGCAACAGATTCAAGCCGAGGACATCGAGACCAACCGGCGGATCGGCGAGCACGCGCTCACCTTATTCGAAGACGGCATGGGCGTGCTCACCCACTGCAACGCGGGCGGACTGGCGACGTCCAAGTACGGCACGGCGCTGGCCCCCTTCTACCTGGCGCTGGAGCAAGGCATCGCGCTTAAAGTATACGCGGACGAGACTCGGCCGGTGCTGCAAGGCGCGCGCCTCACCGCCTTCGAGCTGCAGCAAGCGGGCGTGGACGTGACCTTGATCACCGATAACATGGCCGCTCATGTCATGTCCAAAGGGTGGGTGCAAGCGGTCATCGTCGGCACCGACCGGGTCGCGGCGAACGGCGACGTCGCCAACAAGATCGGCACTTACGGCGTGGCCGTGCTCGCCAAGGCGCATAACATTCCGTTTTATGTCGCTTGTCCGATGTCCACGATCGACCTGTCGACGCCGACCGGCGCCAGCATCCCGATCGAGGAGCGGCACGCGGACGAGGTGACCGTCGGCTTCGGCAAGCGGACGGCGCCCGAAGGCGTCAAGGTGTACAATCCCGCCTTCGACATCACGCCGAGCGAGCTCGTGACCGCCATCGTCACCGAAAAAGGGATCGTCACCGCGCCCTACGACATCGGTCTTCGCAAGCTGTTCGACGAATAAACGGCATGACGATCGACCAAATGCGGTTACTCTCCGAGTAACCGCATTTGCCTTCGATCGGCCTAGCCGTGCCGCCCTGCGGACAGCGAGGCTATGAGCGCGATGGCCGCACGGCCCTGCATGCCGGGCACGACGCCGGCACGTTCGGCTTCGAAGGTGACGGATTCCAGCGGCGCGTCCAGCAGCTGATCGAGCGTCTTCACGCCGACAGCCCGCCCTGCGAGGATGCCTCGATCCTTCAGCTTGTCGTTCAGCAAGGCGACATCCAAGGCGCCGCACATAATGTAACCGTCTCCAGCCGTGACCGCCAGCAGCGTCGTTTTGGGGAGCAGCACCTCGACCCCGAGAGCGGTATAACCTTCGATGACGATCGGCACGAGTTTGATCATAATCGTTCACCTCCAACGAATTCCGTGAGGAGCGCGGGTTTCTGATTTCAGCATATGCTACCTTCGACCTATCAGGGCATAGGCCGGTACCCAAAATAATACTTTGTCGAGCCCTGCATTCATGATATATTATTCCTAGCAAACCTGATCCTCGGGATATAAACTGCCATTAGATATGGGGGCCAATCATGACTAAAGCTTCAGACGACAACTCAGAACGTTCCTATCTATTCTCGGTAGATATCTTGGTGAAGGCGGGTACGAACGGGGAAGCGCTGGAGAAGCTGCTGAGGTCTTTGAACGCGGGGGGGCTTCGCCGACTTCCGCATTCAATCCGGCATCGTGCTCGGCGAGGCGATTCAACACGAATTAAAGGCCGCGAAGACGAAGCATCAGGTCCTTACCGATTCGCTCGATTCGCGGATTCGCGACTACATTAAAACCTCCCGTTTGATCCGGATTACGGTGAATCGGGCCAAGGGCGAAAAGCTCAGCGTCCCGTGCAGGGTCGTGAACTTCGATCCCGACAACGAACTGTTGACGGTCTACCATGTCGACGAGAAAAGCGTCTATTCCTTCCGTTTGAACGAAATCGACGACTTTGGCGAATGAACATATGCGCACAACAATGACGCCGCAGCCCTCAAAGGGCCGCGGCGTCATTGTTGTGCAAGTCCGATATGGATAAGCCGTGATCGCGATTCAGCATGGCGCCGGCCTCTTCGGCGGGAAGCGGCGGACTCCCGTAATATCCTTGCATCTCGTCGCAAGCATGCTCCTGCAGGAACAGCACTTGCGCCTCGGTCTCCACGCCTTCGGCGATGACGCCGATCTGCAGATTGTGCGCCATGGCGATGATCGCGGCGACGATCGCCCTGTCGTTGGGATCCTGGTGAATGTCCCGCACGAACGAGCGATCGATCTTCAGGCAGTCGATCGGCAGCCGCTTGAGATAGCTGAACGAGCTATAACCCGTGCCGAAATCGTCCACGCTAATGCCGACGCCAAGGTCGCTGAGCGACTCGAGAATCGCTGTCGCCCGCTCGACGTCCATGGCGATGCTCTCCGTAATCTCGAGCTTCAGATAGGGAGCCGCCAGCCCCGTCTCGTCCAGAATCTCGGCAATTCGCCCGACCAGATTCGGCTGCGCGAACTGTCGGATCGACAGATTGACGGATATCGGATAGGAAGGGAGTCCTGCGCGCTGCCAGGCGCGGTTCTGTCTGCATGCTTCGAGCAGCACCCAATCGCCGAGCGCCATGATCAGCCCGCTCTCCTCGGCCGCCGGAATGAAATGGGACGGAGGCACCATCCCGCGCTCGGGATGCCGCCACCGGATCAACGCTTCGAAGCCGACCAGCCTGCCGCTTCGAAGATCGTATTGAGGCTGATAGTACAGCAGGAATTGACGGCGGCTCATCGCCTCCATCAGCTCGTGCTGGAGCGTCAGCTTGTTAATCGCCGTATGCTCGAAAGCCGGGTCGTAGAGCAGGCAGCCGTTGCGCCCGTTTTCCTTCAGCCGGTGCAAGGCCGTATCGGCCCGCTTGAGCAGCGCGTTCGCATCGGGGTCATCGGAGCCGCAGGTCGCCAGACCGACGCTGACGGTCACGTGAACGGTGACGCCGCCCAGCTCGAACGGCGTCTCGAACTGCTTCATCAACCCATCGATCTGCCGGATCGCCTGGTCTTCCAGCTCGAAGTCCGCGAACATGCCGACGAACTCGTCGCCCTCGACACGGGCGATATTGGACGAATCGGGAAACCAACGCGTCAGCCGCTCCGCCACCTGAAGCAGCAGCATGTCGCCGTAATCCCGTCCATAGGACGCGTTAATCAGCTTGAAGCGATCGATGTCCATATACCAGACGGCGACGCGGTTCCCCGACTGCGCTGCGGCATGCAGCCGCTCCGTCAGCCTGTTCATGAAAAATCGGCGATTCGGTAAACCCGTCATATCGTCGTAATAGGCCATATAGCGGATCCGCTCCATCGAGCGTTTTTGATCGCTCTGGTCCTGAGTGAAAACGACAATGCCCGCGATCGCCCCTTCGCGCATATAAGGACTCGTCTCGACATGCGCCTCGATGGCCACGCCGTCCGCGCGCCGCAGCTTGACGTCCTCGACGCATTTCTCGCCGCGCAGCGTGCGGGCGAAGATGGAAGCGGCCTGACCGGCCGAATCCGAATGGATGATGTCCCGGAAATGAAGGCCGAACACGCGATCCGAGGAGGTGCCCAGCAAGGGGGAGGAGCTGCCTGCTAATATTCTCTACGATGCCGTTGCTGTTAATAATCGTGAGCGAGATCGGACTCTCCCGCAGCAGATTGATCCAATCGGAATCGACGGCGCCCGCGATCGTTCGCGAGCGCTGACGCTCGCGACGAAGCAGTACGAGAAAGACGGCGGCGGTACCGAGCGACAGCGCCGCAATGACGGCCGCCGCGAGCGCAGCCGCGCTCCAATGATCCATGATGCGCCTCCTCTTTCTCTATGGAAGATCGACCGCTTGCGGTTATCTATAGGTTTCATTATAGTGCAAACTTTCCAATCGTACAGCATTATTCCATAGAAGAAAGCGGAGTCTTCTTATAAAATGGTCGACTTGTCGGCGATTCAGGCCTCGCCTCGTCCGCCCTTGATAGCTGCGGCCGTAAGACATGCCCAGCCGGCCAGGAAAGCGACGCCTCCGAGCGGCGTAATCGCGCCCAGCCAGTCGATGCCGCTAAGCGCCAAAAGGTACAGGCTGCCGGAAAACAATACGGTGCCGATCAACAGCAGACGTGCGGACCAGCGCGTCAGCTTCAAAGCCGATGGGAGCCGTTCGGACAGCAGCGCCACCAGCAAAATGCCGAGACCGTGGTACATCTGATAGCGAACGCCGGTCTCGAAAACCTCCAAGTCATGCTCGGACAGCGTCTCTTTGAGCGAATGGGCGCCGAACGCGCCGAATGCCACGGCCAGGCCGGCGACGACGGCGCCGATGCCGACATACTTTTTGAGTAACATCTTCGTACCTCCAATGGATTGAGCTGGCATGCATTTGTTTTTATTCAAACATGGGCAGCGATGACGGAGTTACACTGTTTTTCCGTGTATCTAGGTGCTTATCGTGGCGCGATGTCGAAGTTACACGGTTTTTCCGCTTAACTCGGTGCTTATCGTGGCGCGATGCCGGAGTTACACGGTTTTTCCGTGTATCTCGGTGCTTATCGCGGCGCGATGCCGGAGTTACACGGTTTTTCCGTGTATCTCCGTGCTTATCGCGGCGCGATGCCGGAGTTACACGGTTTTTCCGTGTATCTCGGTGCTTATCGCGGCGCGATGTCGGAGTTACACGGTTTTTCCGTGTATCTCGGTGCTTATCGCGGCGCGATGTCGGAGTTACACGATTTTTCCGTGTATCTCGGTGCTTATCGCGGCGCGATGCCGGAGTTACACGGTTTTTCCGTGTATCTCGGTGCTTATCGCGGCGCGATGCCGGAGTTACACGGTTTTTCCGTGTATCTCCGTGCTTATCGCGGCGCGATGCCGGAGTTACGTGGTTTTGCCGCGTATCTCGGGCGATAATGGCCGTCAGTCCTCGATCGCCAGCCTGCCGGTGGACGGATCGGCCAGCACGATTCGCGCTTCGCGCGTCGAGCCGGCTTCGTCCCGCAAGCTAAGCTTGGACGTACGGCCAGTACGGATCAGCTCGGCTGCGAGCCGGTCGTCCAGCGCCATTCCGAAGCTGTCCCGCCAGACGACGAAGCCGCAGCCGGACTTGTACGCGCTGCAGCCGTAGCCTTTGCGGCCCATGAAAATGGAACCGTCGCAGCCCGGCCGGGGACATTTGGCGATGACGGCGGGCCGGGGAGCAGGCGGAGCTGCCGGTTCGGCGTCCGCCCTCGGCGTCGCCAAAGCCGTCGATGCCGAAACGGGAGCGGCCGCGCGCGACTTGGTACCCGTCGCGTCCGTCCCGCTCTTCGCGCGCGGCGAACGTCCGGCGGCCGCCTCGCCGACTGCGCCTTCGGCGCGCTTGCCCCCCGCGCCCTTCGTCCGGGTGCGCGTCGAAGCGCCGTCGGCACTTTCGCCGCCTTCGGCCCGGGTGCCGCCCTTGGCCCGGCCGCGCGGCCCCTTCGCCGCTTCGCCGTCGCCGCCGGCGTTGCCCTTGCCGCGCCCGCGACTCGCAGCCGGCTCGGGCTTCGCGAACGCCTCCTTCGTCGCCGGCCGCTGGACGCGGACCTTGTCGACGATGAGCCGCGTGAACTTCTGCACGTTGGCCATGAACACGTCGGCCGAGGCTTGTCCGCGCGAGATCTCGGCGAGCCGCCGCTCCCATTGTCCTGTCATCTCCGGAGAGGCGAGCAGCTCGACGCCGGCGCCGCGGATCAGTTGGATCGCCGATCTGCCCTTCGGCGTGATGACGATGCGCTTGCCCTGCATGTCCACATAGCCGACCTGCTTCAGCCGCTCGATCGTCGCCGCGCGCGTCGCAGGCGTGCCGAGTCCCGAGTCCTTCATCGCGTCGCGCAGCTCTTCGTCCTCGATCTGCTTGCCCGCGCTCTCCATCGCCTTCAGCAGCGTTCCTTCGGTGTACGGCTTCGGCGGCTGCGTCTCCTTCTCCTTGGCCTCGGCTTCGACGCACCGCACCGGCGCCTCCGCCTGCAGCGAGAAATCCCCGCTCGTCTCCACCTCTTCGCCGCGCTCGGACTCCCCATCGTCGTCCTTGCCGGCCGAAGGCGCATCGGATTTCCCTTTCTTCTCGCCTCCGCCGGACGCAGCGCCGCCCCCGGCGTCTTCGTAGACGACCTTCCATCCCTTGGCGATCATCTGCTTGACCGTCGTCTTGAACGTCTCGCCGGCTACCTCGGTGAGCACCGTGTGCACCTTGAACTCCGCCGGCGGGTAGAAATGCGAGACGAACCGACGCACGATCATGTCGTACAGCTTGCCTTCGTCCGGCGACAGCGCCCCCGCCTTCTTGGCCGTCGGCATGATCGCATGGTGGTCTTCGACCTTCGCCGGGTTGCAGACGCCTTTGTTGCCGGTGTGCACGAGCCGCTTGTTGCCCCCGGCCGCGATCGTCTCGAACGCCGTCCCGCGCAGCGCATCCAGCGCTTTGTGCATCTCCGGGATGTTCTCGTTGTTCACGTAATTGGAGTTGGTTCGCGGATAAGTGATAACTTTATGCTTTTCATAAAGCGCCTGCGCGACGTCCAGCGTCTTCTTGGCCGAAAAGCCGAGCTTGCCGTTCGCTTCGCGCTGCAGCAGGGTCAGATCGTAGAGCCGCCAAGGGTACTCCTTCGTATCCTTGACCTCGTAGCTCGCGATCCGGCCCTCTTTGCCCCGCGCCTTGTCCGCGATGGCCTTCGCCTTGTCTCCGTCCGAGATCCGCTCGCCCTGCCACAGCCCGCGGTATTCGGTCTCGCCCTGAACGAACTGCGCCGACACCTCGTAGAATTTGAGCGAGTCGAACGATTCGATCTGCACCTGGCGATCGTAGATAAGCGCCAGCACCGGCGTCTGAACCCGACCCACGGACAGCAGCTCGTTGTGCCGCGTCGTGAACGCGCGCGAGCCGTTCATGCCGATGAGCCAATCCGCTTCGCTGCGGGCTCTGGCCGCACGCGTCAGATTCTCGTATTCGGCCCCGTCCTTCAGCTCGTCGAAGCCCTTGCGGATCGTCTCGGCCGTGAGATCCGAGATCCACAGCCGCTTGACCGGCTGCGACAACCCGAGATGCCGCTGGATCAGCGAAAAAATATGCTGGCCTTCTCGCCCGGCGTCGCAAGCGTTGACCAGGCGGTCGCAGCGCTTCGCCACCTCGCGGATCGTCTCGAGCTGATCCTTCGTCCGCGGATTTGGCAGCAGCTTGAACCGGTCTGGAATAATCGGCAGATCGCCGAGCCGCCACTTTTTATATTTCTCGTCGTACAGGTCCGGTTCCGCAAGGCCGATCAGATGGCCGATGGCCCACGTGATAATATAATGTTCTCCTTCAAGGTAGGAGCGTCTGTTCTGGGCCTTCGGCTCGATGACGGCGGCGATATTGCGGCCCATGTCCGGCTTCTCCGCGATGACCAGGGTCTTCAACGGCGCTCTCCCTCCCGCATGGCGATCGTATAGGCGCATAGCGAACCCCCCGGCCGACAGAGGACCGTCGTCCGGGGGCGTGCTTCGCCGCGCTCGCGCTTTTATCCAAATGATAACACGACGGCGGCATTTTGCGCCACAGCGCCGCGGCCGCGACGGCGTACGTCCTCGCCCGGCATCTAACGCAGTCCGCATGAGAGCTATGTCGACAAAAGAGCCAGTGCTCGTAAGAGCCGTTATTAGCGACGGTTAATGAAATGGCCCAATCGTCCAGCATTTAAGAAAAAGAAGCCGATCATGTCCCAACTTGTTCTCGTTGCTGCAACAGCCACCTCGCATCTGGGAGCAGCAACACCGCCGCATCCAAGTCGACATGTTTCCCGCTTGGAGCTTTCACCTGATGAATAAACGCCTCAAGATGTCCATGGTCCAGCTTCTTCTTCAAACTGTTCGCAATCCCTGAGCTATCGATCCATTCCATGACCTTGAACCGATCAATTAACGCCTTCAAGGAGTCGATATGGGTAGCGATCTCGAAAGTCACCGTCTGACGCCCGATGTTGCCGGCGGCATCGGCCGCACTGACAAACAATGTGTGCGATCCGAGAGGAAGCGTATATAGCACAATCGGCTCGCCAGCCTGCAGATCCTGCCCGTCAAGCGATACGATAACATTTGCTTCTTCCGCTCCCGATCCATTATCCGATACCGTAATCGCAGGAACGAGATCGACGCTATCCATGTAAGCCGCTCCATTCGAAGCAGGCGACGTCATCGAGATATGGGGCGCCGTCGAATCGATGCGTATACTGGACGTTTGTATAGTCTCTTGATTCCCGGCATGATCGACCGAGCGATAGGAAACCGTGTAGATTCCATCTTTAGCGAACGAGATAGGCGTTTAATACGCCATCCAGGTTGCACCGCTCTCTAGGCTATATACGGTATCCGCCACTCCAGATGTCGAGTCGGACGTGTGCAGCGTCATGGTTGCCGGGTGGATGTACCAATCATCTAAACCGACAGGTTCCGCAGGCGACCACCCGGCGGTCGTCCGATACTGGAACCGTATCATATCGCCGTCCTGTTTGAGGATTACCGGTGAAGAATACGGTTGCAAGTATGTTCCGCCATCCAAGCTATAGGACAGAGAGGACGAGTTGCCGACGGAACTTAAACTTAGTATTCCGCCGAAACAGGTGTGTCGTTCGTGTGCTGGAAACGGTCATCATCGCCATCGAAGTTCTCAGGTTGGTACTTCGCGATGCCAATCTTCGGCGAATGTGCGTAAAGCTTGCTTATATCTGCAGCATCGTCGATAAAATCGGCTTTCGTGCGCTGTGTCGGGAAGCTAAAGTCGGTCCGGGGGGGGTGGTTTGGCAACATACGCGCACTGCTGGAAGGATAAGGAAACTATTGGCCTAGTAGCGAGCCGTCAACATTTTTTTGCGCGTATAGAACTGGACCCCGTCTCGTCCGTTGGCATGCAGGTCGCCGTAGAACGACTTCTTATAGCCGGAGAACGGAAAGAAGGCCATCGGAGCAGGCACTCCCATATTGATTCCGAGCATGCCCGCGTCGATTTCGTCGCGGAATTGCCGCACTGCTTTGGCGCTGTCAGTATACAGGCAAGCTCCGTTGGCAAACTCGGAAAGATTGGCCATCCGAATGGCTTCAGTCAAATCGGCGGCGCGTACGATGGATAGAACGGGGGCGAAGATTTCATTTTGCCAGATTTTCATCTCAGACGTCACATGATCGAAGAGCGTTGGTCCAACAAAATATCCTTCGCCGTCGACAGCAATATCGCTTCTGCCGTCTCGGACGAGCAAAGCCCCTTCCTTCTCTCCTGTCTCGATATATTGAATGGTCCTTGCTTTGTGGGCCTCTCGGATGACAGGACCTAGGAAGTTACCTGGTTCCATACCGTTGCCGATGGTCAGCTTATTGGCTTCTTCCGTCAACCTGGCGACCAGTTTGTCGGCGATTTCTCCGACAGCAACGACTACGGCGCAAGCCATGCACCTTTCCCCTGCCGAGCCGAAAGCGGCCGCGATAATGTTTTTTACTGCAATGTCTAGATCTGCATCAGGCAGAACGATGGAATGGTTTTTGGCTCCCGCGAGCGCCTGCACCCGCTTGCCATTGACTGCGCAGGTCCGGTACACATATTCTGCGACAGGCTGGGATCCGACGAACGACACCGCTTTGACATCTTTATTTTCCAACATGCCGTTCACGACATCGTGTGCGCCATGAACAATATTAAGCACGCCTGGCGGAAGACCCGCATCAGCGAACAATTCAGCCAACCGATTGGCGAGCAGCGGTGTGCGTTCGGATGGCTTCAGCACGAATGTATTCCCGCATGCGATGGCTAGAGGGAACATCCAGCAAGGAACCATCATTGGAAAGTTAAACGGCGTAATGCCTCCTACGACGCCAATCGGATAGCTATACATGCCGGATTCGATTCCGGTCGCGATATCCGGCAGTTGCGTGCCCATCATCAATGTCGGGGCGCTGGCGGCAAACTCCACGCATTCGATGCCGCGCAGCACTTCTCCGTAAGCTTCTTCATAATTTTTGCCGTTCTCCTGCGTAATCAGTCGGGCGAGCTCCTCCCAATGATCTACGAGCAACTGGTGATAGCGGAAAAGCAACCGCGCCCGTTTAGGTACGGGGGTGCGGCTCCAATCCGTGAATGCTTCCCGGGCGGCCATCACAGCATTGTTCAAATCTTCGCGGGTGGAGAAAGGTACATAGGCCAGCGGTTCGCCTGTAGCCGGATTCGGAACGATATCGGTTCTCTCCGATGAGGAGGAAATCCATTGTCCTCCGATGAAGTTCCGGAGCGTTTGCGGAGCAGCTGTCGTGCTCATAAGGGGACCTCCTCAGATGTCGGAAAAATCGTAATTGTAGCATTCTTGATAAAGATGTGAGATCTCTTCATGCGTCGGCACCCGCGGATTGTTCGCTGGACTGCCGCTGGCTAGTGCATCCGTGGCCATTTTTGCTGTCATTTGATCGAAGTGCGCTTGGTTAACTCCCCAGGTTTTAAGATTGGGAATTTGCAAGTCCCGACACAATTGCTTGATCTCCAGAACGGCTAAATCAGCCAATTCCTCTTCGGAAAGACCATTGGCATCCGGACGAAAAAGCGTTCCGATTCGAGCCAAGCGTGAGGTAGCGCTGTCACGCGTAAATTTCATGACAACCGGAAGAAGCATCGCATTGGACATGCCATGGGGCACATGGAACAACGCTCCGATCGGACGCGACATGCCGTGAACCAAGGTAACCGAAGCGTTGGAGAACGCCGTGCCTGCCATCATGGATGCGAGCATCATGTGGTCTCTGGCTTCTTCGTTGCGTCCGTCCTGATAGACGGAACGGATATTGCGGACAATCAACTCGATTGCCCCCAGAGCCAGATGATCGGTTAACGGCTGGGCCTTGCGCGAAATATAGGCTTCCAGCGCATGACAAAGCGCGTCTATGCCAGTGGACGCGGTGACCAGCGGGGGGAACGGATAAAGTCAAGGTAGAATCGATTATCGCAGCTGCGGGCATAAGGGCATTGTGTTTGATCATGATCTTGACATCGTCTTTGCTATGAATGATGACAGATACGTTCGTTACTTCGGAACCAGTGCCCGCCGTGGTCGGTATGGCGATTAACGGAATGGGTTTATCCGCAATCGCTTGCTGAAGGTCTCCAAGGTCGTTGATCTGTTCGCCAGAAGCTATGACAGAGACGGCTTTCGCCGCATCGATACAGCTTCCCCCGCCCAACGCGATAATGACATCGCATTGATTTTCTTTCAGAACTTGTAAAGCCTCAGCCACATGTAGGTCGGTAGGTTCCGAATTGACATCCAAATATGTGGCCACGGTCAAGCCGCTGCTGCGCAGATCATCGATACAGAGATTTACCTTGCCTGATCTCTCAAGATTCCGGTCGCTGATTAGAAGCGCTCTTTTGCCAAACTCGGAAGCCTGATTTCCAAGCTCGGCTAATGAGCCGCGTCCATAATGCAGCACTTGAGGCAAACGATATTGTGCGTAACTCACGAAGGACGCTTCCTTTCTAGTCGCTAATATACTCGTTTCGCTTTCATAGATAATCGTCGACAGATCCTTGCTGTCTATCCGTTCCAATGCTTAAATTGCGGCAAATAGTCGCGGTTCGCGGCAAACATCTCGTCAACCATCTGTTTGATCTCGTTTAAACTCAGTACAGCGGCAGTGAGCGGATCGTTCGCGATGGCATGAAACACTTTGCGCGGATCTCCGGTCATCGAACCTTCGACGGCAAGCATCTCGTTAATTGCGTTCACCGTATTGAGGGCAGCCAGTTGGCTAGGCAACGCTCCGATCGATATCGGTTCAAATCCGGATTTGGAAGCGAGGACCGGAACCTCCACGCAAGCATCCAGCGGCAAATTCGTAATGTAGCCGCGGTTGCGGATGTTTCCGGAGAACTTGAACAATGTACCGTCTCCGAGCACGGCGTTAAAGATGTCCGACGCGTACTCGTGACTGCGCTTCAAATCGATCTCCTCCTTGTTCAGCCATGTCAAAATCTCGTCCTTCCACGTCGTTTGCCGGTTCTTGTAATCGTCTAATATAAATGCGTGTACCCCAGGGTTCCAGTTAGTGCCATGAGTACAATACTTTTCTATTAAGTCTGCCCGCTTGCGAAACCAAGAATTGTACTCGGAATTATGCCCGCTAGATTCGGTCACGTAATAATCCAGATGCAGGAACATCTCGTTGCGGACTAATTCAGCATTGTAAATTTCCGGCCGGCTCAAAATGGCTTCTCTAATAAGCGGAATAGCGTCCTTGCCGTTCCACTTATACGCGAGAAACCAAGCCTGATGATTGATGCCGCCGCACAGATAGCTGACATCTTTCGTGTCGGCGCCGATCCATTCCGCCAGCATTTCCGCAGTCCCCTGGACGCTATGGCACAATCCGATCACGTTTACGTTCGTATAATTTTGCATGGCGTTGCACAGCATCGTCATCGGATTCGTATAGTTCAGGAATACCGCGTCGGGACAATATTTTTCAATATCCCGGCAGATGTCCAACATGACCGGAATCGTGCGTAACGCGCGGAACACGCCAGCCGGCCCGCGCGTGTCGCCAACATTGATGTCGACACCGTACTTTTTTAGGGATTTCAATATCATGCCGCCATACATCGACGCTGTTCGCAAGAATCGTACATACGACGCCGTCCGCTCCTTGCAGCGCCTCGGCACGATTGGTCGTTGCCACCACCTTCGCAGGGTAGTTGCCTGCGGCGATAATTTTATCCACGGCTTGCTTGATGAATTCGAGACGCTCTTGATCGACGTCCATCAACGCGATTGTACAGTCCGCAAACGCCGGGAACGACAAAATGTCTCGCACCAAATTTCGTGTAAAGCCGAAGCTGCCTGCACCGATAAACGTAAATTTTTTCATTCGAAATTCCCTCCGGAAATCATTTTAAAGTAGGTTAATGCGGCTCAATTACTAGATTCAGTTGAATAAACTATAAAATCCCACGGGAGAATGTTATCAACTTTCAAATAGGTTTTGTTTTTGTCCAAGCGAATGTTCTTCTCGGGCACGGCCGAAGCCGCTCCATCATGACCGAGACGATACAACTGAGGTACGGGCCATGCAATTTCCGTTTCGAACGTGCCTGTATCGTCGAAATTGGCGTTTACGAGCAGGATCATCGCTTGTGACTTATCAGCAGAAGCCCTAACGAATGGAACGACTTTTAATCCGCTGTGAAATGCCGTTACCGGCAACTGATCTCTGCTGATCCATTGGAAAGCCTGATGCAGCTGGCTTCTTTTCGCCTCGGAATACAAGCTGATCCAGGGAGCATAGCCATGTACGGCAACCCGGCCGCCCAAGCTATTCTCATGGATTGTAAAAGTAGCGCCCAGTAGTTGACCTGAGTAGCTGATCAGTTCGCTTAACACGCGAACCTCGGCATTGTGCAACGGCTGAAGCACGTAGCCCGCTTCATTGTAAACCGTAATTCTCCCGTCTCGGTGTTCCCCGGCGTATGGCTCGTTGAGGGGGTCTAAAGTAAACCGTTCCAGCACGCCGTTATCGTACACTTTCGCAATCGACACGCCGCAATATTCGCCAAGCCCCATTTCCGCAAGCGTTTCGAGCGCCGTTCCATCCAGAAAGACTCCCTTGGCCAGCATGGCTTTCAATTGTTCGTAAGTATACGCTTGCGCCATTTCACCGCTCAAAATGATCCCGCAGGCCGCGTCCTCCATCATAGTTAACGGAAAACCGATCTCATGCAGGGCACCGGGTTTATCCGCTTCTTGCGGCACGCCAAACCAGCCCCGCTCGCCGACTTTACGTTTGGCTTCAAAATTCGGGGACATCGCGGGATACAAACCGAGGCTAGGCCATGAGCCGGCAATGCGATTCATTTTTTCCCAGAGCGGCTTCATATGGACCATCTCTTTCAGCCAAGCTGCATGCTCGCCGGTAGAACCTTTCTCCAATTTGAGAATATGCGCGGCGATGCCGTTCATCCCGCCGGCAATCATTATCGTATTTTCGGTCATCATCGTACGGATGGATTTCTTCAACCGCTGTTGCGGGAACGTCTCCAGTTCGTATTGAATGTCGTATACAAAATGGGGATAAAGAGCCGCCTGGCGCGCGCATTCCATCCATTTGCGAAGCATCCCGACCGGCGTCCGATCCTCGAAATAACCGCCCCCCGGTCTGCCTTTAACGGCACTCAACGCTGTCATCCACCGCTCGAAGGCGGCTCCGGAATACGTTCTCCACTCCAATCCTGCGGTCATCAGACCTAATTCGATCCCCTCGTCGATCTCATGTACCGCATGCTTGATCACCGACGCGAGCCGCTCCAGCGTCGCGATATTATGCTCCACCCACCATTCGCGAAATTGGCCGCCTTCCGGCGCATTCAGCAAATCAACCAACTCTTCGCGGGTAAATGAACAATCGTGCTTGCCATTAAATATTTCCAAGCAAGTGTCGCAAAAGCATGGAAAATCGACCGGCAGGTGATGGTGAATGCGCAGATCGTCGTCTACCCAGATGAAATCAAGCCCAGTATCCGCCAGCAGGCGGTATTTGTCCCTCGTATAAGTCAGAAACGATTGATCATTTGGACAAAATGAGCCGATCCCTAGCGTTCCGTCATGACCGACCATCGGTTGCCCCCGGAACGGCGTCCAATCCCAGGCGTCGTTCATGTGACCGATCGTGATCGCATTCACGCCTACGGAGAAACCGTCTTCCTTCAGCTGCCGAACTCTTGTCGCCATCGTCCCGCACTCGTCCGCAAATTCGTCGAGAGGCGTGTAACCGCTCATCCGATATTCTAAAATCAAACCCAATTCGTCGATTGCGCCTTTATAAGGATTTAGCAGCCTTCGCAGTTCTTCGAACTCGCGATTCTCCATAAATCTCGCTGGCCAAATTCGTAAAGATAATTTCATGGCAGAGCCCCTCCCAGCTTCCGGCTACTATTCTTTGCAAAAGAAAGGACACCACCCCGAAAGGCGGTGTCCACCAGTCAAGACATTTTTCTCAAGCTGCTGTCGTCCATATAGAAATTCCCCGTTTGACCGGTATTCGTGAAGATGCGCAGCTGCGCCGTCTCCAATGTTCCGGTCCACGTGACGTTGAAGTTATACCAAATCTTCGTCCAGTCGGCGAAGCTTTGGAACGATTGGCTGATCCATTTCTGTTGCCCTCCGTCATACTGAAGCCAGATTTGAATGATTCCGCTCTGACTGCCACTGCCGGCTTTCAGCCAGGCAGATGCTTCGTAAAGACCTTGTCCATTAGCGAGTAACAAGCTCTTGACATCCTGCCGGGGTCCCCCGTACTCGTCAGATCTGCTCGTCACGTAGACCGCTTTACTGCCTCCGTGAATAGGACTCGTGATACTACTAAGTACGGCTGCTCCATCAGTCGTCCATCCCGCTGTACCGCTCTCGTAGTCGGAATTTGTCAGTAGTTCTGAAGTATACGCGGCAGTCGTAATGCTCCACACCGGACCTATCGCGGAGCCCGCCGCGCCTTTCTCGCCGATTCGCCAGTAGTACGTCGTGTTGGGCGAAAGTGTCCCCGGATTAAAAGACGTGCTTTTCTGGTCGCGAATCAACGGCGGCGGGTTCGTTGTTCCGAAGTATACATCGTGCGACGATGCCCATCCGAAAGGCGACCATGAAAGATCAGTCGAAATGCTGACGCCCGTTGCCCCATTTGCCGGTGAAGGACTCTTGGCAGGACCTAGCGGGAACGGTTTGCCTTCCTTCTTCAAACTGATGTCGTCCGCATAGAAATTCCCGGTTTGACCGGCATTCGTGAAGATCCGAAGCTGTGCTGCTTCCAGCGTTCCGGTCCATGTCACATTGAGCGTATACGATAATTGGGTCCAATCGCTGAAGTTCGCGAATCCTGCGCTATACCAGGATTGCTTGCCGCCGTCGTATTGAAGCCAAATCTGCGCAATCCCGCTCATCGTGCCGCTTGCGGATTTGAGCCAAAGGGACGTTTCATAGTCGCCCTGCCCGCTGGCGAGCAACAGATTCTTAATATCTTGCCGCGGTCCTCCGAATTCATCGGAGCGACTCGACACCAGAACGGCCTTGCTGCCTCCGTGAACAGGGCTTGTGCCAGCGGTTAAGGTTGCTGCCCCGTCGGATGTCCAACCGGTAGTTCCGCTTTCGAAGCCGGGATTGCCAAGAAGTTCCGCAGGAGGGGTAGTCGTCGTGAAGCTCTTTACGGTCCCGGCTGTCGTACCGCTGTTGTTCTTCTCGTCAATCCGCCAATAATAAGTTGTGTTACCGCTAAGCGGACCAGGCCTATAAGCCGTTCCCGACTGATTTCGCACGAACGGCGGCGGATTGCTTGTTCCGAAGTACACGTCGTGCGAAGCCGTGCCTAAGCCGGCAGTCCATGATACCGTCGGGGCAAGGCTTACATCCGTTGCGCCGTTTGCGGGCGCATAGACCCCTGCCGTTCCCGGCGCAGTCAGCGGCGCTTTCCTCGTTAAACTGATGTCATCCGCATAGAAATCGCCTGTTTGACCGGTATTCGTATAAATCCGAAGCTGCGCATCTTCCAAATTCCCGGTCCATGTAACGCCAAGTGTGTCCGAAAGATTCGTCCAGTTGTTAAAACTCGTAAAAGCATTACTGAACCATGCTTGCTGGCCACCGTCATACTTCACCCAGATTTGCATAATTCCGCTCATAGATCCGCTTACGGATTTGAGCCAAGAAGAAACTTCATAGTTGCCTTTGCCATTGGCGAGCAAAATACTTTTTATATCTCTTCGCGGTCCTCCGTATTCGTCAGTGCGGCTTGTCACTTTAACCGCTTGGCTGCCCCCGTGAATCGGTGTCGTGACGCCGGTCAACGTCGCGGAGCCGAAGGCGTTCCAGCCTGTCGTACCACTTTCGAAACCCGGGTTGCTAAGCAGTTCCGCCGAATACAGGCTTGTCGTAAAACTCCGCACCGTGCCGATTGCAGTGCCTCCGGAACTACGCTCATCGATCCGCCAATAATAGGTCGTGTTGCCGGCAAGTGTGTCTGGCGTATAAGTAGTGCCCGACTGGTTCTTGACGAACGGCGGCGGATTGCTCGTTCCAAAGTACACATCGTGCGAAGCGGCGCCGCTTCCGGCAGTCCATGATATCGAAGGAGTCGCGCTCACGCCGATCGCGCCATTCGAAGGAGTAGGACTCGTTGCAGCACCGGGAGCAGTTTGTCCTGCCTCGGGCACGCTCTGGACGTTAGTAATTTCATAAAAAACAACGCCATGATGGGAAATATCATCCACGAAGTCCAGTCGGTTGCCGCTCACGGTTACTTCCTGCGTAGTTGAAAATAGCTCACCTTGGTTTTTATATATGCCGTTGTTTTCCAACCAGAAGTTTCGATCGGACGCGTTCAACAAATTCCAAGGCAAATTGGCGCTGTACTTGGACCAAAAATAGGAACTGTCTGTTAGCCCGCGATTGCTCTGATCCAGCCACCATCTGCCCCACCAGTTGCCGTGCGATTCGTCCAAAATCCATTTCTTAACCGTTACTGTACTTCCGCTGACTGGCGCGATGTTACGAAGAGAATGTGTTACGGTTTCCGTTGTCGTCGCATTTCCATCCGCATTGTTGTTGAAAACCAATACATGGGCAGTGTTCGCCGCACTGTTTAAGCCGGCCATTCCGTCAACTTCATCCGCCGGGTTAGCGGATGAACCTGACTTTGCCAGCGAAGCCAACCGGTCGCCTGACATCCGATAGACAAGATCGCGGACGTTCCCCGATACCGATTTGACATCGTCAACGCCTGCCACTTGCGTATAGTCCCAGAACTCGAACCAATCCAAATCATTATCTACTGCAAACTTAAAGATTTTGGCGTCCGAAGACCCTTCTATGGGATGCTGAACGGAGCGGCTTGCCAGCGGCCGATTGTCCCAACCTGTCAGAATATGCCCTTCGTCCATGCCATACTCCAAATTGGTATATCCGATCGAATTCGCGTAATTGCGAAGCGGCGTAAGGCTGTTCAGAAATCTGGCGCTGTCAAAGCCGACCGGAGTCACATCGTAATAAGAAATCGATATAAAATCCAGTTGCGTTCCGATCGTCCCCCGTTTGTAGTTGGTCCCACTCTTCAGATGGTCTAACAAATCCTTTTCGTCCCAGTATCCGGCCCCGTTCCCCGAAATACTGTGTGCGCCGACTTGAACGTTCTCCGGTCCGAGCGCATCTTCCAGCCCGGCAACCGTGTAGTCGTACAATTTCAAATAGGCGGTTTTTGTGCTTGTCGGATCCCCGGCGTCGAACCATTCAGCGTTGTTGAATTCCTGCATCACTCCCCATTTCCACGTTCTTACCTCGGAAAGTCCGAATTGATCGACCAGAGCATTCGCCATCGCTTTAATATAATTGTAGTAAGCGTCATAATCGGAAGGTGGCTGATCGTTCGTTCCTGTTACGCCGATGTGTGGATGGGCGCTAAGTTTCAGCGGAACGCTTCCTGTCTTCATGTACGGCTTCAATCCTTGACGAACGAGGTTGGCAGCCGCATTGATCAGGTTGTCGAACTTGTAGTCCGTCAAGTTGCTGCGGTCGTTCGGATTGACGAAGAGATCTCGCTCAACGCTGCCTCCGGTTGCCGCTATCAACTGCACATATTTTACATATGGAAACTGCGTGGCAAAATAATCGGCCGGCATAACGCTATTCGGGATTACGCTATCGTCCTTCCACCAGTTGAGGTCGTAATCAACCGCTTCGCTGAACTTATTGGTAATCGTCTTGCCCAAGTTATTGAGATCGAAAGATAGCGAACTGGTCCCTGCTGCGCGGGCTTCCGGCAGGGCAACGGTGGGAACAAACAAAATCAAGCTTAGGAGTATACAGCAAATACGATGAAATCGCATAAATTTAACACTCCCCGGATTGGAATCAGCCCTTAACGCTCCCCAGTACAATCCCTTTCATGAAGAAACGCTGCAGAAACGGATACGCAAGTAAAATGGGTAGTGAGGCTGCGAAAATTTGCGCCGCCCTGCCCGTGCGGTCATTCACTTTGAAATAAAGCTCGGCTTCTTGCGCCGTCATTTGGGATAAATCCTTCACGATGATGTTGACCTGCAAAAACGTTTGCAACGGATAGTTCTCGGGGCGATTCATGAATATAAGCCCGTCGAACCAGCTGTTCCAATGATAGACGATTGTAAAAAGCATGACGGTTGCCAGTGCCGGCAGCGAAACGGGCACATAGATGCGCCATAAAATCGTCCAATGGTTCGCGCCGTCCAGTTTGGCCGACTCCTCCAGCTCCTTAGGCAAATTCCGAAAAAAATTGAGAAGCAGCACCACATTAAATACCTGCACGGCTGACGGAAGGACAAGCGCCCACAACGAATCGATTAGTCCTGTCTCCTTAACGGCTATATAGTACGGAATCAGTCCTCCGCTAAAAAGCATCGTGAAGACCAGTAGCCAGACGTACAATGTACGGAAACGGAACTGTTTATTATCTTTGGATAGCGGATAAGCCAGCAGCGTGATCAGCAGCATGCTGAGTGGAACGCCAAGGGCGACTCGCTGCAGCGAAACCCATGAAGCGGCAATAAACGCCGGTTTTCCGAATACGTTCTCATAAGAGGCGCTTGTAAAATCGACCGGCCACAGCTTGACTTCACCGGCCGTAACTGCTGAGGCGGAGCTAAAGGAAATCGCTAAAACATGAATAATGGGAAGGATGCAGCTGAGCGCGACCAGCGATAAAAAAACATAATTAAACAAGGCAAACAGTCGGTACCCGGCACTTCTGTTATATTTCAATAAACGCCACGTCCCGTCTAAAAAAATCCTGTAATTGGCATAACGATAAGCTAGCATATATGAGATCGAGATCAGCATGAAAGAGATAACCGATTTGAATAATCCTACCGCCGTCGATACGCCGTATTGGAATTGCAACAATCCGATCCGGTACACAAAAGTGTCAATGATATCGCCGGTTTCGTAAACTTGCGGGCTGTAGAGATTAAAAATTTGATCAAAACCAGCGTTTAATACGTTTCCAAGACTTAAGGTCGCCATCAGTACAACTACCGGCGTCATGCCCGGGAGCGTAATGTGCCATGTTTGCCGCCAGCGGTTTGCCCCGTCCGCTTCGGCCGCCTCGTACAACGTCGGACTTATTGCCGTTAATGCGGCCAAATAGACGACTGTGCTAAATCCGAATTCCTTCCATATGTCGGACAGAACAACCGTAAATCGAAACCACCCGTTGTCGCCGAGGAAGTAAACTGGATTTGCGCCGAACCAGCCGAACAACGAATTAACGATTCCCGAAGTGGGCGACAAAATGTCGATTAATATACCGCTCAAAATAATCCAAGACAAGAAATGAGGTAAATAAATGAGCGTTTGAACCGTCCTTTTGAATACGTTTCTTTTGACTTCGTTTAATAAAAGCGCCGCCGCTACTGGAACGACAATACCGACTGCGATTTTCGCAACGGCGATAATGACTGTATTCGTAATGATTCGAGGCGTGTCCGGCATCAGGAAGACGTATTCGAAGTTGTCCCAGCCGATCCATGGGGAACCGAAGATCCCCTTGGCGGGCAAAAACTTCTTGAACGCGATAATCGCTCCAACCATTGGACCGTAGCTGTAAATGAAGATCAGCAGCAAACCCGGCAACATCATCAAATGCAGCAGTCCGTTTTGTTTCCATTCCTTATGCAACTAACCGTTCACCTCTTTGAGGGAGGAGAAGAAGACGGGCTGTGTCCGCGACCAAGCTGCGTCTTCTTCTTTTCCATACCTCTCAATTCTTAATTTTATTGCATCTTTTTTGTACCAATCGTTCACTTCAGCTGTAATTTGATCGCCGCCAAGCTTCTTCCATTCAGCGATGAATTTGTCATATTCGCTAACCGGTGCACCCAGTATGATTTTGGTCCAGACTTCGGCTTGCTTAGCCTGCAGGACGCTGAGCTTATCTCCCATCGTAGGCGTCGGCGCGCCGTAAAATTCATCGAAGTAAAATCTGTCTTTTTTTGTAAGCCTCATACATCTGGGCCATCGTTCCGCCTTCACCGGCGACGAGGTACTGACTCCAACTCGCCCCGTCGATCTGACCTTCCTTGTATTTCTTTGCCGCTTCGTATCTCGCGTTGCGGTCTACGTCTTTCCCGAGGAGCGAAACATCCCCGGTTTGCAAAGCCCGCGGAATAAGATCGCCCGAGACCACGTTACTATCCTGGGAGAAGACGACGATCGGGTTGATTGCATAGAAGAAGTGTCCTGTGTCTTTCTTGGCTTTCCCGAATACGAGCAAGCCGTTTTCTTCTGTCGGATGAAGGACATAATCGATCCATTCGTTCAACAGTTTGATGACCGCTTCCGGATTTTTGGCATTTTTATTGATTACGTAATACTGCGGAACAGCCGCTGTCGTCGGGCTTAAAGCCGGCTGGTCGTCCACCGAAACAATCGGATAAGGAGCCCAATCCTGTACGACCTTACCGTCTTTAACCGCGCTTGTAGCCAGAGGGAAGCTGTTCCAGAACCAACCGTACATGAGCCCGACACGGTCGCCCGCCATTAATTCCAATGCTTTCGAATCGTCTTTCACGCCGAACTCCGGATCGATTTGCCCGGCTTTGAACAAGTCTTGCAATTGTTGCAACGCTACCTTCATCCGCGGATCTAGGCTGCCAAATTGCAAATTGCCCGCTGCATCCTTGACCCACATATCCGGATATAAATGATACCCGCTGAAAAATCCCGAAAGATTCAATGTCTTGGACAAGGAAAGTCCGAAAGCTTTGCCTTTGCCTCCGGTATCCCGTTTGGCGAACGCTTCGGATATTTTAAGAACATCGTTCATCGTTTTGGGCTCCGGCAAGTTCATTTCCTTCAGCCAGTCTCTCCGAACCCAAACATAACTCGTCCGGTTATAGGGACTGTTCGTTTCCGGAATCGCCATCAGTTTTCCGCCGAACGTTGCCGTCTTCATTTGCCGCCCGCCGTCTTTAGTAAACTCGCTTTTCGTATCCGCAGAAGCGTACTTGTCCCACACTTCCGTCAAATCCATGATCATGTCGTTATCAATAAGTTGCTGTAAATCGTTTGCCCCCGCCAGGAAAAAATCGGGCAAATCGTTGGAAGCGATGGCGATCTTCAACTTGTTGCTATAATCGTTTGTGACCGTCCATTTGTTTTTGATCTCGATGCCCAATTTTTCTTTGTAATAATCGTAAATGGCATTGTGGTCGATATTCTCGCCTTCATCGAAATATTGATCGGAAGGGATCGTGCGAATCGTGGATAGTTGAATCGGAGGATCGTATTTGGTTCCGCTTTCAGCGGTTGGGGCTGCCGAACCTTCCCCTGCATTGGTTGATTGTTCTGATGCTTTGGCGGATTCGGCCGTATCTTCATTCCGATTGCTGCACGCTGCGACTAATACAAGTATCAATGCCAGACAAACCGACAACAGTCTTCGCGCTACTTGCCGCTTCATATTCAATCCCCCCCGTTTGTGAGTTCAACTGCAAGCGTACCTTAACTGTCATAACATTTTTCGTTCCTTCTTAACGTCCTCCTGTCTCCTTCATTGTATAAACTTGAGTCGTAGGCCAACTAGATTCAACTTCGTACTTTTCGTTACATCCGTCTACAATATGCAATCCGTGCGAAGAATTGTTTTTACATGTCCCGAAACTCCTGGGGCGTTACACCCATGTTTGTTTTAAAGAATCGTATAAACGACAATCGCGAATCATAGCCGACCATACTTGAAATCTCATAAATTTTTAACACGGAATGCTTCAGAAGATCTTTAGCCTTCTCAAGCCGAATCATGTTGATATATTCCGACAGACCATAGCCAGTTGATTGTTTGTATATTCTCGACATGTAAGCCGGATTAAGATGCACGTGTCTCCCGATTCTGGTAAGAGACAGATCTTCAGAAAGATGCTTCTCGATGAAATCGTTTATTTCCGACACGACATCAAGCTCATTTCGAACGTCGGATTCGGTATGATGCTCGAACATCAGCTCGGAAAGCTTTGAATAATAAGAGACAATATCGTCCCAGGAACTATTGGGATCGGCATGTGACAATTTATCCAGAACGATCGACGCGACGATTTCCCGGTTTGGCGGGTAATGGTTTAAATAAGCTAAAAAGATCGCCGCAAGCCCATGAAACATCTCAAGTTTTAAAAAGCCGGAACGCTGTTCTTCTTTCACGCCTTCCACTATTTCCTGGAACACTCTTTCGAAGTCTTGCCGTGCCCCGGTTTCCAGATAGTGGCCGAGCAAAGACATTTTTTTCATCTTCTGGCTTTGCAACCTTGATTTCGTCGAATCGACGGACATTCGTGAAGGATCGGGTACAAACCGATCTGTCAGGATGACCCCTCTTCCCGTTCCCCATTCGCTCAAAAACAATGTGCGTAAAGCGTCATAAGCAGTCGATATTTTATCCCAACGGACAGGCGTATGTCCTAACAGAAAGGAAACCGGTATTTTGAGCAAATCGCCGACGATTTTCCGGATGGATTCCAATGTGCCATATACGAAGCTCCATAATTTTTCCCAAACCTCTGATTCCTTCGGCATCTCTTCTTTCGGCTGAATCAGCCATACGACATTTGACTCGTCCGCGGCGAACGAAACAAGTTGCGCCGAAACCCGAAGATGCTCCTCGGCAATGTTTTGCAGGGCATAGAGCAACAAACGACGCTCGGAGACCTGCGATTTACCCTCCCAGGAATCAACCCGGCCGATCAACAATAACATGGGGAGATCCGCTGCGAGTTCAATTTCCATTTCTTCAAATGAATCGCGGAGTCTGGCGGCATTGTGCACGACTTCATCTTGCAAATGCATGCGAAAAAATTGCTGCCGCAACACAGGCACCGCTTGTTTCTTCTGGAGATTCGCCTGGTGCAGCCGTTTGCGCGCTTCATATTCGTCATTTAGCTCAGCGACCGCTTTACGAACAGCATTTACAATGTTGACGTCCGGTTCCGTTTTCAAAATATAGTCGAATCCCCCGCCAGAAATTGCACCTTTGACATAGTTAAAATCGTCGAAGCTGGATAGAAAAATGACTTTGCAATCCGGCCAGTACAACCGAATTTCACGCAACAGTTCAATGCCCTCCATCCCCGGCATTTTGATATCCGATAAAACGATGTCGATTTTTACCTCACGCAAAATATCGATGGCTTCGCAAGCTGAATACGCTTCATACAGTTCAAGCTCCAAGTCGCGCTGTTTGCCGAATAAGCTCATTAGACCGTCAACAATGACGGTAAGATCATCGACGATGAGCATCCGATACATGTCTAGCCCTCCATTATTTTGTTTTCCAATTTCAGACGCATCGTAACGCACATTCCGCCAAGCTGAGATCTGCCGAGTATAATGCCGCTGCCGGCACCGAACATAATCCCGATCCGCCGGTGAACGTTAATTAGACCCGTCGTTTCCTCCACCCCAGTGTCGGATGCCTCCAGAATCGCAGTTAATTCCGAAAGCTGCCTATCGGTCAAGTTGTCCCCGTTGTCCTCTACCGTTACGAATAAAAATCCGTCGTTTACGGTCGTATGCACCCAGAGCTCTCCTTGCCGAACGCGGGGTCCCAGCGCGTATTTATAAGCATTTTCAATAATGGGCTGAACAATCAAACGAGGTACTTGCAGTTGGCCGAACTGTTCTGCAAGCGTCTCAAATTCTACGTCGATGCGGGCACCGTAACATAGCGACTGGATCTCCACATAAGTTTTTGCGTGATCCATTTCTTCCGCGAGCGATATTCTGTCCTCAGCATTTCGTGTAATAAAGCGGAAGTAATCGCCCAGAAACAATACAAATTGATATGCCCGTTCGTTAGCTTCAGCCAGGATTAGACGGTTCAAACTGAAAAAGCAATTGTACAAAAAATGGGGACTGATTTGCGATTGCAGCCGCCGCAGCTCGGATCGCTGGTTTCGGATTTCTTTCTCGTACACTTCATGTATGAGCACGTCTAGCCTGGATACCATGTTGTTGAAACGATGATACAAATAGGCAAATTCATCTCTCTTTGCGACCTCTTCAATAGGCGATAAATTGCCGTTCTCGACCCGGCGGAATGCCACAACAAGCTTGCGCAGCGGAGTGTGAATAATCCGATATAACGAATACGCGAACAATACGATCATGACGACGGAAACAGCCAGCAGCAGCCAAGTCCATTTCTCGTAACTGTGCAGTGAACCAAGGATTCGTTCTTGGGGAACGTAAACAATGAGCATGATAGAAAGCGATGGCGACTTTTTATAGGAAATGATGTAATTTTTCTTGTCCAGTCTCTGCTTTGTAATCCCTGAGAGTTGCCCTTCTTTCTGTTGAAGGAATGCTAACTCTTTCATTTGTTTCAAAATACCGCTTTCTCGCTCATTCGAAATCATCCAGCCTTCAATCGGATTCACCAGAACGGAGTTGCCCTGCTCCGGGCTTACGACGTTTAACAAACCGTCACGCAGCGATTGCGTTGAAAGCTCTACCGCAATGACAAAAACGGGCATCCGACGAAAATCGGTGCTTGCCGGATAGCGCAAGCTCATGAACAGTCTGCCGCCGGATTCGATCAACCGGTTTGAATCCAAATTATTCTTGAGCGCTTCGTACTCTCCAGGCTGGATGAAGGATTGAATGTCATCCGAAGTAAGCGTCCGATTCAGTAGGGGTAGAAACACTTTCGCTTCAGCGATATACGGGCTTGACGCCTTAAGCATATGCAGTCGCTTCTGCACGGCAAGCACCTTTTCCGTTCGGCTGATATAATCGGTGCGTTCCTCCGAAATACCGAGCTCTTTCAAGTCATTGTCGATTACAAACTCGAGAGTAAGTTGATTTATCCTTTTTACTTCAGTTTCCAGCGACTGCATAAAAAATTCGTCTCTGCTTATGACCGATTTTGTAATTTCCTCTTTAATGCTAATACTCCCTTTTTGGCCTAGGATAAGGGACATAATCGAAAATGGCATGAATATGATCAACAACACCAGAACCAACTTTGTAAAAATCGACATACCGATCCGTCGAATCGCTATCTTCGTCACGCCCCTCTTTTATGCAACCGCTTCCAATTAATTTAATCATTATATGAGTCGAACTCTTTCGCTTCAAGTTACATTTTCAGTGATTTTGTTCCGTTTGTTTACTAGTTTCTCAAAGTTGCTTGATTTCTACGCTAGTCACAGGTAGAATTGCGAACAAAATGCTGAACGTCAAACAAAAGAGAATGCATGCCTAGAATGAGAACAAAGGAGACATGAACATATGGCATCCGGTGGCATCATGGACGCTTGCTGGAACCTTCCTTTTTTTACAGCGCTATGCTTGCAATCTGACGACATCCGCCTTTCCGGTACTTACGGCAAACCGCAGGGGTAACCGGACGTCAGAGCGCGAAATTCTGCTGTTCGGCGACAGCCACAGCTGGGGACAGGGCAGTCCCGATTTTGACGGACTCCATGTTTATTCGCCTCATATGGCTGTTCCGTACAATAAAGGCTACTATGCCCGTCTGTGCCGCCACGTCGAGCAAAAGTTGGAGTGGGCTTGCTCCTCCGTTTTACCTCTTTCTGCCGGAGCTTCTATAAAGGGGAGTTATTTTGTTAGTCGATTCGAGATCAAAGCCCCAATTCAATCGCCGGGCTTCTACTCGCCTGAGGTAAAGCATGACAAAGCGGTGGAGCATCTCGGATATTTGGCCGAAGAAGGAAAGTTCGGACATTCGGTTATAGTTCTAGGCCGGTTGTCCGGCGGAGTTGCCTCCGAGCCCAACTGCAGCATCACGATGGACACGCATGCCCGGAAGGTTTTTATCTCGATCTCAGCCGGACCGCACGGGGCCAAGCTAGAATTCAAGCTAAATACATCGGATTATTATGTAAAGCCCCCCGTCCTATCCGAAAGTCTACCGGGTTTCCGCGGGGCACTTTGTTGATACCATGCAACCCGACGTGGAAATCGTTCATCCCGGTACTGTAGTCATCGACACCTATGCGGAAACAATCTGCGAATATGTTTACTGCATTGACTACGGCACAAAGCAAAAGGGCATCATTTCGCTTCGGCTTGCTGGCGCACATACCGCGGCTGTTGCAACCGAGCTCGAAGATCTTATGTTTGAAGGTCCCTCTGTGTGGATGCGAGGGATGGTGTTTGAGGGTAACAGAATTCGCAACTTTGCGATGGGTGGGCATACGACAGGTCAATGGCTCGGCGATGGAAGTTTGAGCTTTCATAACGAATCGTATCCTCATCTGAACGAACTGCTGGACTATGTTCCATTTACGCCAACGCTCGCCATCATTCAGGCTCCTATCGTAAACGAATATTTGCGTCAAACGGAGTTAACTGTCTTTCTAGATCAACTTACACGCCTGATCGAAAAATTGAACGGTCATTTAAATCCGGACAATGACCGCAAAATGGACGCCCTGATTTTTTCAACGCCTGGCGATCAAAACATATTGTATAGGGGGGGCTCAATCCCAACCTATTTCTTATGAATCCTACTATGAAGCGATCCATCGCTACTGTTTGAAATTCGGCTATGGCTATATCGATTTTCAACGTTATTTTGCGGATGCCGTCGCTGCCGGTATCGATCATGATCTGCTTTACGACGATGCCATGCATCCCAGTCCATTTGTCAACGAATTCATAGCCAAAGGATTGATTAATGCCTTTGATATGCTTTGGTAATAAACATTCGGTCATCAACCATTACTTCTTGAGCAGCACATCGCCAAGTTCGGCAAGGCCCAGCATGCCGTGGCAACCGACCGGGGTTTCGCGAGCGCCGCTAATCAGAAAGCAGCCGAAACCTTTGGCATCGCTCGCGTCAGCATGCCCACTCGCGGTAAGAAAAGCAAGAAAAGAACCGAACACGAGAAGCAGCACTGGTTTTAGAATCTGCAGCGTTATCGCGCGGCGGGCGAAGCGAAAATCAGTTTGCTTAAACGCAAGTACGGCCTTGGTCGAAGCCGGTACAGGGGCCTTACCGGCTCCAAAACATGGGTCGGCTTCGGAATTTGGGTCCATAACCTCAGAAAAGCTGTCCAAGTGACCAAATAATCAGGAAGACGTTTGCCGCCGACTTCCTTCAGATTCGAACTCTTGGTCGACACCCTTGTCTTAAGCTAATGACTACTGCTCCCTTCGCCATTCGGGACTTTCCCCTATAAATACGCCCATACTGGGCGCACAACAAAATCGCGATCGGCATCGCAGCCGTCGCGATCGTATTAAACGAACCTAAAATCTCCCGGAACGAATAATAGCGTAGATGAGCCAGCCGAACATGAGCGCGGCGATGACGAATCCCGTCTCGATGATGGGGAATCGCCAGATCGTCGTCTCCGCATGTCCGAGCGCGGCGCCGATGATGAGCCCCGCCATGATGATGCTGAGGGCCAGCAGCACGATGCTGAACGACAGTCGGTTGCTGATCCGGTTGAGCTTGCGCGTCATCGCGTCAAGGTTCCCGATCTCGACCTCCGCGCGGACGCGGCCCTTGTGGACGAGCGACGACCATTGCCGTAGCCCCGCCGGCACGTCGCGGATAAGCTCCACGAACTCGGGCGCTTCTTCGATCCACGCCTTGGCGATCCGCGCGGGATTCAGCTGCTCGCGCAGCAGCTTCTTGCCGAACGGCTCGGCCACGTCGAAGATGCTGAAGCCGGGTTCGAGCGCGGACACGACGCCTTCCATCGTGAGCAGCGACTTGCCGAGCAGCGTGAGCTCGGTCGGTACGCGTATCTGATGCCTGAACGCGACCGCGAACAGGTCCTGCACGGCCTCGCCCATCGAGATTTGATTGAACGGGACTTTGTAATATTTCTCCCTCATCTCGTCGATGTCGGCGTAGAGACGCTCCTCGTCCGCGGACTCGGGGATGACGCCCATATTGCCGATCGCCCGGACCACGCCTTTCGTGCTCTGGTTTTTGAGCGCGATCACGAAGGCGGCGAAGTTGCGCTTGGCGGTCGGGGTCAGCCGTCCGACCATGCCGAAGTCGAGCAGCGCGAGCCGCCCGCCCGGGAGCGCGAGCACATTGCCCGGATGCGGATCGCCGTGAAAAAAGCCTTCCACGAGCGCTTGCTCGAAGATCGTCTCCGCATAGCGTTCGGCGAGCAGACGCCGGGGCATTCCCGCAGCGTCCAGCTGCGCCCGGTCGGACAGCTTGATCCCTTCTATGTAATCCATGGTCAGGACGCGCTTCGAGCAGAAGTCCCAATGAATATTCGGCACTTCGACATGCGCCCACCGCTCGCTCATCCGGGCGAACCGCTCGCCGTTGCGGGCTTCCGCGCCGTAGTCCAGCTCGGTCCGCAGCGCCCTCGCCAGCTCCTCGACCATATCCCTTAGCCGATACTGTCTCGCCCAATCGAGACGATGCTCGGCGAGCCGGGTCAGATCCGCCAGGATCTCGAGGTCCGTCTCCATTTGCGCCGCGATGCCCGGCCGCTGTACCTTCACCGCGACCTGCGTCCCATCCGCCAGCACCGCGCGGTAGACTTGTCCGATCGACGCGGCCGCGATCGGCGTCTCGTCGAATTCGGCGAACAAGGCACCGACGGGGGCGCCAAGCTCCCGCTCGATAATCCTGGCCGCCTCCGCAAAGGCGAAGGGCGGCACTTGGTCCTGCAGCTGCTCGAGCTCCTTCAAAATCGAAACCGGGATCAGATCCGGCCGCGTGCTGGCGAGCTGCCCGAGCTTCACGAAGGTCGGGCCGAGCTCCTCAAGCGCAAGCCGGAGCCGGGCGCCGATGCTTTTCGCCTTGATATCCTTGCGCTCCGCGACGCGGAAGATCGCCAGCTTGTCGACGAGTCCGAGCTCGTCGGACACGTAGCCGAATCCGTTGCGCGCGAGCGCCGCCGCGATCGTCCGGTAACGCCGAAGCTGCCGTAGCCTTTTTCCCGCGCTCATAAGGGCACCGCGCTCACATCTCGGACGGACGCATCTCGGCCTGACGCATCTTCTCTTCGAGCGCTTCGAGCCTCAGCTGGATCGCCGCCAGCTCCTCGCGCGTGACGAACCGGCCGTCCCCGCGGATGGCGCTCGCCTTTTCCTGGGCCATCGACTCGATCTTGCTCCGTGCCTCCGCGCCCTTGCGCAGCAGTTCGTCGACCAGCCCCTTGGACTCCTCGCGCCCGACTTCTCCTTTTCGCACCAGCTCGTCGACCGTCTTCTCGATTTGCTCCTTGCTTGCGACGACGACGCCCAATCCCAGCGAGATCATTTTATCGATCGTGTCCTTCACCCGTCTCATCGCTCCTTTTCGTTTGTCATCATTTTCATGATGATTCAAAACCTTCTTTTTCATCCCTTTACCCCATTGTATGCGAGCCAGAATCGGAAAATCAAACAGCTCGCGCGGACGCCGCTCCAATTCGCACACATCGTATGGCCGGAGCCGAATATATTAAATGCATACCGGAGCTAAGGCCGAAAAGGGGTGCGAAAAATCGTGAACAAGCCGTCCTTTATTTTGTCGAGAGAAGATTGGTCGCTTCACCGCAAGGGCTACCAGGACCAGTCGCGTCACCAGAAAAAAGTCCGCGAGGCGCTGAAGCAGAACCTGCCCGACCTGCTGTCCGAAGAAAACATCGTCATGTCGAACGGCAAGCAGATCATCAAGATCCCGATTCGCAGCATGGACGAATACCATATCGTTTACAATCATAATAAGAAGAAACACGTGGGGCAGGGGGACGGCGACAGCCAGGTAGGCGACGTGCTCGGGACCGATCCCGCGGCGAAAGGCGGCAAAGGCGAAGGCGCGGGCAGCGAGCCGGGAGAGGACGTCGTCGAAGCCGAAATCTCGATCGCGGAGCTCGAGAACTTGCTGTTCGAAGAGCTGGAGCTGCCGTACCTGAAGCGCAAAGACAAAGAGATCATCGAATCGACCGAGATCCGGTTCACGGACGTGCGGCGCAAGGGCATCATGTCCAACATCGACAAGAAGCGGACGATCCTCGAGAACCTGAGGCGCAATTCCCGCGACGGACGGGCCGGGATCGCCGGCATCTCGCCGGACGACCTGCGCTTCAAGACGTGGGAAGAGATCGTGAAGCCGCAGAACAACGCCGTCATCATCGCGATGATGGATACGTCCGGATCGATGGGCTCCTTCGAAAAGTATTGCGCGCGTTCCTTCTTCTTCTGGATGACCCGCTTCCTGCGGCGGCAGTACGAGAAGGTGGAAATTGTCTTCATCGCGCATCACACCGAAGCCAAGGAAGTGACCGAAGAGGAGTTCTTCACGCGCGGGGAGAGCGGCGGCACGATCTGCTCGTCCGCCTACATCAAGGCGCTCGAGATTCTCGACAGCCGATATCCGTCGTCGAGCTACAATATCTACCCTTTTCACTTCTCGGACGGCGACAACCTGACAAGCGACAACGAGCGCTGCGTGCGGCTGATCAAGGAGCTGCTGAATCGCGCCAACATTTTCGGCTATGGGGAAGTCAACCAATACAATCGCTCGAGCACGCTGATGTCGGCTTACAAGCATCTGGACCATCAGCAATTCCTCTATTACGTCATCCGGGAAAAGTCCGAGGTATATAACGCGCTGAAGACGTTTTTCAAGAAACGGGAAGCTGTCATATAAAAGAGAAAAGCGATCGCCCCAGCCGGGGCGATCGCTTCTTCGACGTATGCAGAATAAAGAGAAGGAGATGAACCTCATGATCTCATGGAGCCGCTTGGTACGGAGCTTAACGGTCGGGATGCTCGTCGCCGCGCTCGCGATCGGCCTGCTGCCCTTCCTGTTCGCCGATCTGATGGGCGACTTGAACGGCTTGACCGATCTGGATTCGAGCCCCTTTTACATGTTAATCAACAAGTTTATCCGTTGGGGGGAAGTAGCAGGCTACTGCTTACTTCAGGCCTTTCTTCTGAAGGTCGGCCATATGGCGCTGGTACATGACCTTCTCGACCTTCTGCGCGCCGACTTGGTCCATCTGCTTGACGAAGGCGTCATAAGCGGCATTGAACTCATCGTCCGACTTCGCCATCACGAGCTTCGGAATCGTCTTGTTCCACAAATCCTTCACCTTCGTATTAATTGTGCCCTCTTGGGACGAGCCGTCCGGCTCCAGGTTCTCCATGCCGAGCGAATAGCTGTCATAATCGTACTTGGACAACAGCACCGATGCGTCGTATTGCTCCGGCTGGCTTTCCTTCAGGTCGCGCGCGGCAGCGTCGTCCCATTGTTTGCCCGCTCTCCAGAGCAGCGTCGAATCGTCGAAGCCGTATTTCGAATTGAACGTGGCGTTGTCGTTCAGCTTCATGTTCAAAATATCAGTCTTAAGCTTCGGCAGTCCGTCCACCATATCGTACGTCTCGCCTTCCGTGCCGTACCGCATGTCGAGCTGTCCTTCATCCGACCAGGCGTACTCGGCAAACTTGATGATCCGCTCGGGATTTTTGGCGTTCTTCGTAATGAAGAAGCCTTGCCAGCCCATCAGGCGGCTCGCCGGGTACCGCGGATCCTGGCCGTTCGCCTTCAAGCCGTCAAGCACCGTATAGGTCTTGTCTTTGCCCAGCGCGGTTTGGATCTTCGGATTGAACATCGTGTACATGTTGGTCATGAATTGGGAGGCGACCGCGTACTGTCCGCCGTACAGCTTCTCCTCGTACTGCTCCTGCTTGTAAATGAGCAATTGCGAGTCCAGCAGGCCGCCGCGGAACAGCTGATTGAGATAGCGGAATGCGTCTATGAAGCCCTTGTTGCGCATCGGGTATTCCACGATTTGCTGATCGTCCTTGACCTGTTCCTCCAACAGATGAGGAGAGAAGGAATAAATCAGGTAATCCATCGAATTGCTGCCGTGGAAGCCGTTCTGGGCGACGTCGAAAAATTCGAGACCGACTGGACTAACGTCGGGGAACTTCTCCTTCGCCGCTTTAAGCGCGTTCATCAAATCGTCGGTCGTCTCGATCTTCGGACTGCCGATCGCCTTATAAATGTCGGAGCGGATGAACCACGGGCGGATCGGCACGATCGGCACGCCGCTGGTCAGGCGATCTTCGGTCTCGTACAGGTTCGGCAAATACCAGAGCTTGCCGTCAACGGAATGATACTTGACCATGTCCGGATCGAGCTGCGATTTGAATTCCGGCGCGTATTTGTCGACCAGCTCGTCAATCGAGTAGACCATGCCGTTCTGGATCAGCTTCGTGACGGCGGGGTTGTTCCAGTCGAGCATAATCGTATCGGGCAGGTCGCCCGCCGCGATCATCGTGTTCAGGTAATCGTCGTCGCTGCCGGTCGCCAGCTTACGGTCGATCGTAATGCCCGTCTTCTGCTTCACCAGATTCATGGCGAATTGATCTTTCCATAGATAGTTGGACGCCCAGTTGCCGTAGAAGTATTGCGTAAACGTAAACGGCGACGTATCTTTCTTCCATGCCGGCTGCGAAGCGTCGGACGAGCCGGATGCGGAAGCGCTTGCGCTTGCGGCAGCGCTCGGCGCGCTCGTGCTTGCCGATCCGCCGGCGCTCGGCGTTGCATTGTTGTTGTTCGAGCTGCAGCCTGCCAGCATCGCGGCGAACAGCACCGCCGCGGCGCCTGTTTGGATTCCTTTTCTTATCATGATGCGACCTCCCTTGAAATGATGAGCTAGATCGAGCTTGCTCTATGCTTTGAACGGCCGAAGCCGGTTAAGCCGAAAGTTTGGTAAAGCCAATTCATCCCTTGACCGAGCCGATCATGACGCCCTGGACGAAGTATTTCTGCACGAACGGATACGTAAAGACGATTGGCAGCGTCGTGATGACCATGGTCGCCAGCTTCAGCGAGGCGGCCGTGACCGAACCTAAGCCAAGCTGGCTCGCGATGAGGCTGACGTTGCTATTGGAGCTGATGATCTGCATCAGGATCTGCTGCAGCGTCAGCAGCTTCTCGCCGCCGAAAAGCATCGCATCGTACCAGGCATTCCAGTGGAAGACGGCGTTGTACAGCGCGACCGTCGCCAGCACCGGCTTGGAGACCGGCAGCACCAATTGGAAGAAGATGCGCAGGTCGTTGGCGCCGTCGATTTTCGCCGATTCTTCGATCTCCTTGGGCAGCGCACGAAAAAAGGTAAGCATGATGATCGCGTTGAAAACGTTAAACAAATTCGGGATGATATAAACCAGAAAGTGGCCTTTCATATGCAGGTACTTCGCGACGACCAGGTAGTAGGGAATAATGCCGCCGCTGAAATACATCGTAACGATGGCCATCATGAGAAACAGCTTGCGTCCCACCAGCTCGGATTTCGAAATGCCGTAAGCGAACGCGCCCGTGAATAACACGGCGGCCGCCGTGCCGATGACCGTTCGCGCGATCGTGACGATAAAGGCCCGGATCATGCTGTCGTCCCGGAAAACGACCTTGTAATTCTCGACGGAGAATTCGCGCGGCCAGAACGTAATGCCGCCGCGGGCGGCGTCCGCCGGATCGTTAAACGAGGTGACGAGGATATTGTAGAACGGATACAGCGTGCAGACGCACAGGGCGATCATCAACAACGCGTTGAATGCGTCGAAGGTTTTTCCGCTTAGGCTTCGCGAGGTCAACATCGGCTTTCCTCCTAAAACAAGCTTTCTTTAGTTATTTTCCGCGACGAGTAGTTGGCGAGGTACATCAGCACGAACGCGACGAGCGACTGAAACAATCCGACGGCCGTACCGTACGAGAATCGGCCGGATACGAGGCCCATCTTGTAGGAATAGACGGACAGCACGTTGGCCGCATCCTGGGTCATCGAGTTTTGCATCAGATACATCTGATCGAAGTTCGAGTTGACGAGACCTCCGATCGACAGGATCAACAAGATAATGATGGTCGGTTTAATCGCGGGAAGCGTGATGTGCCATACCCGCTGGAAGCGGTTGGCGCCGTCCATCACGGCGGCTTCGTACATCTGCGGATCGATGCCGGCGATCGCCGCCAGATAGATGATCGAGTTCCAGCCGATATTTTTCCAGATCTCGGTGATGACGACGAGCGCCAGGAAGGAATGCGCGCTGCCCATCAGCATCGTCTCGTCGCCGATAAGGCCGAGTTTGACGAGCAGTTTGGCGAGCACGCCCGTATCCGGATCGAGCAGCGTATACATGAGGCCGACGACAAGCACCCAGGACACGAAGTAGGGCAAATAAGTGAGCGACTGTACGACGCGCTTGAAGCGTTTGAAAACGAGTTCATTTAACAGCAGGGCAAGCACGATGGGCGCCGGAAAACCGAAGACGAGCTTCGCGACGCTGATCTTGAACGTGTTCGACAGCGATTCCCGGAACGTCGGGTCGTCGAACAGCTCCTTGAAGTTGGCGAGGCCGGTCCAGTCGCTATGGATGAATCCTTTGAAAGGCGTGTATTCCTGGAAGGCGATGATGATGCCGTACATCGGAACGTAGTTGAACAGGATCATCCAAAGGATCGCCGGGAGCGTGAGGATCATCAGATACCGCTGCAACCAGATCCGCTTCGTCAGGCTGCGCTTGGCGGGTATACTGCTCATGGCTTTCTTCCTTTCCGCTTTGACTTGGGTTATGGTGTACTCCCATTATAGAAAGCGCTATCAACCTATCGATATACAAAAAATCCACACGAATATCAAAATCCAACGACGTTGTCGTAAAATGCTTTCGTAAAACGGAATCGTCGAAACAAAAAAGTCCAGGTGCCTAAAAAAAGGCGCCTGGACCTCTTCACCGCCGGGTCATCTCCTGGTATTCGCCCGGCGTCATGCCGTAAGCGTTTTTGAACAGCGTGCCGAAGTAGGACGTGTTCGGAATGCCGACGCGTTCGGCGACGGCGGAAACGCGCAGCCCCGTCGATCGCAGCAGCTCCTCGGCACGGGCGAGCCGGTAATCCTGAATATATTCGGTCGGCGTTTTCCCCATTTTCTTCTTGAACGTGGCGCCGAGATGATTGGGCGAGACGAAGGTTTCCCCTGCGAGATAAGCGAGGCCCAGGCTCGGGTTGCCGTGCCGCTCCTCGATCAGCCGAAGGACCCGGTCTACGATATAGTCGTCTTTGTTCTCCCGCTTATCGCGCAGAATCTTGGCAATCCGGCGCAAGGCGGTCTGCATGCGAACGCGAAGTTCAAGCTGTCCCTCGCTCGAGAGCAGCGCCTCGAACCCGTATCCATCCTCGCCTCCCGCCGTCGACGCGGCGGGAGACGCAAGCGTCGACAAACCTTCGACGAGCCCGCCAAGCAGGCTCGTTGCGTAAGCGCGGCCTGCCCCCGGATACGCGGCGACGAGGGCAAACAGCTCGTCCAGCGTCTCCTCCGCCGCCCGCTCGTCGCCGCTGCCGAGACTGCTGCGAACCTGCTTCGCCAGCTCCTTGAAACGGCGGTCTAACGTCTCCGCTTCCGCGGCAAAACGCGCCCGCTCCGTCTCTTCGTCGGCAGCTTCCGCCACGCCCTTGCGTCCGCTCCATACGGCGAACCGAAGCGCCTTGGCCGCCTCCCGGTACGATTCGCCTACGGCCGGCAGCGCCGTCGCGGTGCCGCCGACCGCAACCGTCCACCCGCCGTCCGGCGACGGCGCCTGTCCGGCAGACAGGTCATGAAGCAGCCGCGTCGCGAGCTCGCGCTGAGACCCGGTCTCTTCCGCTCGAAGGCCGAATAGAATCGCGGCTTCCAAGACAGCGCCTTCCCCGGACATATATGCGATCGCGGGGCGCCGAAGCGCCAGCTCCGCTCGCTCCTCGAAGAAGACGGCGTCCGGTCGGCCCGATGCTTCGGGCGCCCGGACGATCCAAACGCCGAATGCTTCGGGAGCCGGCCCGCCGGCTGCTTCGGCCAGCGCTTCTTCGAGGACCGCGGCGTCTTCCCCGGCCGGATCCCGATCGGCGAGCAGGGCGGCCAACGCCGTTCTAAGCGATGCCCGCCGTCCTTCTTCGCGAGCCTTGCGCCCTTGTTCTTCGCTGCCGCGCCGCCGCGCGGCCTCCTCGCAGTCGATCGCGATCCGGGCCAGCGTCGCGCGCAGCTCCTCCTCGTCGATCGGCTTGAGCAAGTAGTCGACGACCCCGAACCGAATCGCGTCGCGCGCATATTCGAAATCGTCGTAGCCGGTCAGCACGACGAAGCGCGCGTCCGGCAGCTCCCTGCGGATAATCTTCGCCATCTCGATACCGTTCAGGCCGGGCATCGAGATGTCCGTAATCACGATATCCGGCTCCATGGCGGTCGCCTTCTCCAGGCCCTCCATGCCGTCGCAAGCCGTCTCGACGGTGCCGATGCCAAGCGTCGGCCAATCAAAAAGCTCCGCGAGTCCTTCCCGCTCCCAACGCTCGTCCTCGACGATCAGCATCTTAAGCAATGTCCGTCCTCCTCCTTGCCGCAAAAGAGATCGTAACGACCGTTCCGATACCCGGACGGCTGAACAGCTCCAGGCTGTGGCGATCCCCGTGCATCATGCGCAGACGTCCCATAATATTGGCCAGCGCGTACCCGCCGCCTTGCGAGTCGACCGGCCGGCCCTCCTTCAACTCGCGCAAGCGGTCGCCGCCGATTCCGACGCCGTCGTCGACGATCTGCAGCACGACCTGCTCCGCCTCCAGCCTGGCCTTAATGAAGATGGTGCCGTGCGCCCGCTTGGGCTCGATGCCGTGTACGAGCGCATTCTCGACGAGCGGCTGCAGGATGTTTTTGACCGTAATGAATTCTCTGACCCGCTCGTCCACCTCGAAAATCACATCGAATCGGTCTTCGAAGCGGAATTTCTGGATCGCCAGATACGCCTTGACCATGTCCAACTCGTTCCCGATCAACGTCTCCGAGCTGCCCTTGTTCAGCACCAATCGATAGAACTTCGCGAGCGAATCGGAGATGCGGACGACCTCCGGCGCCTTCGCCTTACGCGCCACCCAAGAGATCGTCGCCAGCGTGTTGTAAAGGAAGTGGGGGGTTGATCTGAGACTCCAGCGCCTTGACTTCCGCCTCCTTCTCCAGAAGCTCGGCTTTGTAGACGGTCTCCACGAGCCCGTGGATCCGTTCGGTCATATGGTTGAAACTCAGCGCCATCTGCGAAAATTCATCGTTCCAGACGACGGGCACGGACACGTCCAGCGACCCCTCCCGCACTTGCTTCATGGCCTTCAGCAGCACCTTCATGCGGGAGAGCAGCTTCGCCGTGACATAGTAGACTAATAGGCTGAGCAGCAGCAGCGCCAAGGCCAGGACCACGATGGTCGTACGGATGGACTCGTACACTTTGTCCAGCACATGGGCGAGGGGAAAGACGCCGACGACCCGCAGACCCGGACCCGGGAGCGGGATCGAGATGACGATGGAACGTTCGCCTCCTACCGATGCGATCCGGTTGACGCTGACGTCCAGGGGCAGGCCGGTCAGGTCCAGCTGCTCCAATCGCTTTCCATAGGCGTTCGGCACGTTTTCGGATACGATCCGGTCGCCGCCGTCCGCGACGAATACGTCTCCGATATCGGTCGAGACCGAATCCACCAGCGTTTTGAACAGCTCTTTAGCCGTAATTTCGATTTCGACCATCCCGGCGACTTCATAGTTGCGGATGGAGTACACCTTCCGGTTGAAAGACAGCACGTCCGCGGTCGCGGTCAGATCGGGCCTTACAAGCAGCACCTTCTCCTTGTGCAGGTCCCGCCATGCCGAACGGAGCGCATGGTTTTCCAGGATAGGCCGATACTGCGGGTCGTCCTGAATCCGCTTCATGCCGTAAAAGCCGTCGTACCCGCCGTACAGCTCCGGGATGGTCGGATTGCCCATATAGACATGAATCGAATGAATATAAGGATTCTGCCTCATGATATTGTCCAGAATCGGCGCGATATTGTCGCGGTAGTCTTGAAGCTGGATGCTTTCGATCATGAAATCGCTGTCAAGAAACGTCTGCATGCGCGAGTCGAACGCGATGATCTGGGAGATGTTCTCCGTCATCGCCACCTTCTCTTTGATGCTCTCCTTCGTCTGCAGCAGATTTTGCTCCAACACGGTCTGAGCCTGCTCGATGGCCGAATTCGCGGCCTGCCGGTACAGCATATAGCCCGTGACGGCCAGCGACACCAGCAAAATGGATACGTAAATGGCGACAAACTTGTAGATGACGCTCCAGTTGTGAAAAAATCGCGTAAAACGCTTCATGAAGCTCATCGTATCATTCCCGTCGCGAAGATCGAAGGGCTGCCGACTGGCGAACGCGCGCTCGGCCATGCGGGGCAATCCGCCGTATCGCTAATATAAACGCTTTCAGCAATCGGAACAATAGCTTTGTAAAATCGCGGATACGGTTATGCGGCGTATGGCGGTCAGACAAAAGACCGCCTCCGGAATGGAGCGGGCGTTGGCGACGAGGGGCATTCGAGCGGCGGCTCATCTGTTATAATCAATGGAGCATATAAAATAATGAAAGCAGGCAACCGATGGAACACTACCGCAAACAGATGATGCTGACCCAACTGGACAAAAAAACTGCCGATGTACATCGAGGCGTTCGGATGGAATGAAGGCGAAAGCGAGTTCGATCGTCCCGACGGCTATCACTGCTACCATTGGCTGCATACGACGGCCGGGGCGGGAGAATTCCGTTTTTCGGGCCAAAAGATCACGTTGTCGGCCAATGAAGGCCTATTGCTGAAGCCGAACGTTCCGCATTTTTACACGCCGTTGACCGATCCGTGGTCCACCTGGTACGTCACGTTCGGAGGCGCGCACATCGGCGCGATTCTTGGCACGCTGGACTTGGCGGAGTCGACGGTCATCAGCTGGGAACCGTCGTCGCCGCTGGCGAGGGTGCACAAAAAGGCAAGCAAAATAGCCGGCGCTCCCTTCGGATTCGCCGGCCTGGACAGCTCCGTCATGCTGTACCGCTTCCTGACGGATATTAAAAAATTCGGCCGCGCCGACAATATGCGTTCGCTGTCGCACTACCACGAGCGACTGCTGCCGCTGATGCGCTACCTGGAGGAGGTGTATCGCGATCCGGCAGTCGGACTGGAGGATATGGCCAGGTTCGCCGGACTTAGTCCCCAGCATCTGAATCATCTTTTTCGCGCGGCGACCGGCATGAGTCCCTACCAGTTTTTAATCCATCTGCGCATTCAAAAAGCGAAGGAAGAGCTCGTCGGTCCGGGCGATCTGACGATCAAATCCATCGCGGTCCAGGTCGGCTTTCTCGATGCCAGCCATTTCGTATCGACGTTCCGCCGACTCGAACAAAAAACGCCCGAGCAATACCGCAGGCTTCATCGCTGACAACAGCGTCGACGTATCGAGCAGGTTCCTCGCGAACGTAAAGCTGCTTCATCTGCTTCGTCTCCAGTTCGCGCAGCTTGACGCCGTTCAGTTATCCGAAATTGTATCTGGTCGAGGCTGGAATGCTGAAGGCGCTTGACGCGCCCGGAGCGGGCAAGGGGGGCGGCTTCGCCACGGTCTTTATCGATACGTATGCGCCGGTCGCCGAGGAGCGGGTGTACGCGATCGATTTCGGCATGAAGCAAACGGGCGAAGTCGTTTTTCGTCTGGCGGCCGAACGTTGGGAGAACGGAACGCGGGAGAACGGAACGCGGGAATCGGCGCCGAATTCGAGGTGCGGGAAACCGCAAGGGGGCAAGGCGGTCTTGCGCGGGGTCATCCCCGATCTGAATCGCATTCGCAATTTTGCGATGGGCGGCCATACGGTCGGCCAATGGCTCGGCGACGGCACGGCCAGCTTTAACGACGGCCCAGACGGCCACTTGGACGAGCTGCTCCGCTACGTCGCCTTTAAGCCGGCGCTGGCCGTCATCCAGGCGCCTGTCGTCAACGAATATTTAAGGCAGACGCCGATCCGCGACTTCGAAGCCGCGCTGGAGACGCTCGCGCTGCGCCTGAACGGCCATTTAACCCCGACGGCGGCCGGCGGACCGACGTGCTGATGTTTACGACGCTCGGCGAACGCGGCATCGCCTTCGAAGGCGCGCCTTCCTCTCCCCCTCTCCTACGAGGACTACTACGAGGCCGTTCGCCGCTTCTGCGCCCGGAGATCGTTCGGGCTGATCGAATTTCATCGCTTTTTCGAAGACGCCGTCCGGGGCGGGCTCGTCGATGTCGAGCTGCTGTTCGACGACGCCATCCACCCCGGTCCTTTCGCTAACGAGCTGATCGCGCAAGGATTGATCGCTGCATTTGAACTTGTGCGGTAGTTGTCTATGGACCCCCTTATTTCTGTTCCAAAGGCTGTTGCGGTCCGCTCGCGGACCCAGGCGCCGTTATTTCGGGAATGCGTGTCTTTTTTAGCCATCAGTAGCACGGCTTTGCTGTAACGTTGCTTTTATCGCCACCAAACGCTTCTGCCGCTCATCCTACCTCTGCAGCCGCGCATTTCTCGCTTACAGTAGCACGGCTTCGCTGCAACGGTGCTTTTATCGCTTACAGACGCTTCTGCCGCTCATCCTACCTCTGCAGCCGCGCATTTCTCGCTTACAGTAACGCGGCTTCACTGTAACGTTGCTTTTGCGAGGCTGCAGAGTTTCTTAACGTCCGCCAGTCCAAAATGCTCGACAGGAGCCCGCTTTTTACGAAATCGCGGCGTATGAGTCCGGTACCGTCTTCCCGGCCTGCATTTATTCCCTGAACTCCTGCGGCGTTACCCCGAAGCGGTCCTTGAACACTTTGATAAAATACGTCGGATTTTTGTAGCCCAGCAGTCCCGCCACTTCGTAAATTTTGTATTTGCTGTCCTTCAGCAAAAAGACGGCTTTGTCCATTCGCAGCCGGAGCACGTAGTCGGATATATTTTCGCCGGTCTCTTTTTTTGAACACTTTGGACACGTGCGTCGGGTGCATGTACACCTGATCGGCGATCGCCTGCAGCGACACGTCCTCAGACAAATGCGTCTGAAGAAAACGCTGAATCTGATGGACCAGCGAATGACGGGATTCGGACATCTCCGCATTCAACTCTTCCTGCAGCTTGTCGAGCATGCCCAAAGCCCAATAGGAAAGCTCGCCGATTCCTTTGAAATCCGACGCCTGATGAAGCCGATAGTCCGCCAGCATCCTTCCGTTTTTGTGCACGAAATAGGAGAACGCCGCCTTGAGCGCATATTCGATCTCGGACAGATGCTCGCCCGAGCCGCTGTATTTGGCTCTCCACTCCCCGAATATAGCTTCGAGCTTCTCCCTCGCGGCGGACCAGCTGCCTGCCTCGAGCAGGTGCGCGAATAGGGGCGGCGTATATAACGAAGCGACGATGTGGGGAGACGCCTTAGCCTGGTCCTCGCCCAGCCGGACGACCACGTCGCTATCGGAGCCGATCTGCGCGCGGATCGTAGCGACGCAGCGCTGGTACAGTTCCCCCCAGGCTGTCGGGAAAAACGCCCGCGGGAGACAGTACGATGGATACGGTCAAACGCAGCAGCCGGCTGACGATTCGTCTCGCCTCGTCCGCGAGCCGCTCAAGCGGCTCCGCATGCTCCTGCTCCGGGCTATGCCGGACGACGAACAGCAGGTGCCCGTACAGATCTTCGCAACTCCAGCTGCCGTAGCCGTCTCCCAGCAATTCTTCCACGATATTGGCGACGGCAAAGCCCATCACCGGCATATCCGATATGCCGTAACGCTGCTCCCTGTCTTCAATCCGGACGAGGATCAAAGCGGTCTCGTCGCCGACGCGAACCGGTATGTCATAAAGCGCCAGCTCCTCCGCCAGCTTGCGATCGTGCCACGGACGGCCTTGGATCAGATTGTTCAACAAATTGGCGCGAAGGACGGGGCGGTTGCGATGAACCATCGCCTGCGACTGCACGAGGGCGCGCATCTGCTCCTGTTCGGCGAGCAGTCCCTCGATCGCCTCCCTGACGTTGGCCAGCAGTTCCTCGTCCTTGACGGGCTTGAGCAAGTAATGGGATACCTTGTGCTTCAGCCCTTCCTGCGCATACTCGAATTCCGCATGGCCGGTCAGGAGCATGCAGACCGTGCGCGGCCATCGGCTCTTGATCGCGCCGATCAGTTCGATGCCGCTCATGCCGGGCATGCGAACGTCGGTAATGACGAGATCCGCGGGCTCCTGTTCCATGACGCGAAGCGCCTGCTTGCCCGAATACGCGGCGCTCAGATTCGTGACGCCGACTTCGGACCAGGGCAAGCTCTCGGTCATGCTCTCGACGAGATGCTCTTCGTCGTCCACGATCAACAGCTTCAATGCGGCTCCTCCTCCTCTCTCCAATACAACTCCGCCCTCAGGCCGGATTCGGCGTTGATGGACAGACGCAAGCCGGATTCGGCGCCATACCGAAGCCGAAGACGCCGATGCACGTTGACGAGTCCGCAGCTCTCCGACCGCTCGTCGAGCGGACTTGCGAGCAGCAGGTTCAAGCGATTGAGCGATTCGGCCGTCATCTTGCCGCCGTTGTCTTCCACGGACAGTGAGCAGGCGCCGTCGATCCGCCGGCCCGTTAACGCGATCGTGCCGATGTCTTCCAGCGCTTCGATGCCGTGGATCAGGGCGTTCTCCACGATCGGCTGCAGGATAAGCCTCGGAACTTTAAGCTCAAGCATGTCCTTTTCGACATGGATCTCGTAGCGGATGCGATTCATCCGCATCCGGTGAATGCTCAGGTAGTCGGCCGCATTTTTAAGCTCCTCGCCGAGCTTGACCTGCTGGTTTTGAACCCGGGTCGAATACCGGTAATAATCGGACAGATGATAGGCCATTTCCAGCACGGCGTCTTTTCTCTCCAGCTTGGTCATGTTGATGATATAGGACAAGCTGTTGTACAAGAAGTGGGGATTGATTTGCGACTGCAGTTGCTTGAGCTCGGCCTCGCGCGCATGAAGCTTTTGCTCCAGCACGTTTTCGATGAGCCGCTGAATCTCGTCCGCCATCTCGTTGAACCGGGAGATGATAAGCCGGAATTCATTGTTGACCTTCAGCGGAATTCGGGACTTGTACTGTCCCATCTTGATCTTCTGCACGCCTTTGACCAGCTCGCGCAGCGGCACCTGGACGTTGCGGTACAGTACCCAGGCCACGGCGATGCCGACGATGAGCAGCAGGGCGTATACGAGATAGGAAAAACGATTCGTCGTCCGCAGCGGCGTCAAAATGTCGGACAACGGAACGAGATTGACCACGTACCCCTGCAAGGACGCCACCTCGGAATACGTCAACAAATAAGAAATCCCGCCCGCGGCGAGCGTGATGTCGCCCTGCGGCGACAAACGCGCCGTCCCGAGCGCGGATATCGCTTCCGCGAGCAACGCCGGCGGGCAAGCGCTCGACGCCAGCGAGGCGGCATTCGGTTTGTAGAACAGCACGTCGCCGCTTCCCTGCGCCTCGAACATATTGAGCATGCGCACGATATTGTTCCGGTCGAAGCTGATCTCGACGATCGAATTGGCTTTGGACATGTCCGCTTCCGCTTCGTAAGGCTCGACCGTGACGAGCGATAGCTGCGGCGCGTTCCCTGCGCCGTCGTCTGCCGAAGGAAAATTCCAGCCGCCCTCCGAGAGCTTCCGCAGGCGCACGGGATCGTACGTTTTGCCGCGGGCGGTCGAGATCGTCTGACCCGTCCGGGGCGAATATACCGTGACCTCCTGCGTCCAGTCCGTCGAAGCGACCTGCAGGTACAGCTTGTCCTGAATGATTTTTTTGCGGCTGATTTGCTCGTAATCGCTGTAGTTCAGCAGCGACATATCCTGAAATTCGATGACGTTCGGGTCCCGGAGCAAGACGCGGGAGAACGTCTCGAGCTGCATAAAGATGTTGTCCATCTGCGCGGCGAGCGTCGACAGCTGTCCGATGCTCGACTGCTTGATCTGCCGGGTCATGACCTTCTCGTTAATGCTGTGGGAATAAACCGAGAGGATCAGGACGGGCAGCAGCAAAAAAATCAGAGAGCCGACCAGCTTGGAGAAGAGACTGCGTTCTTTGTGGCTCATTCGCTTCGGCTCCCGCATTTTTCGCCCATTTTATTCTTTAACGGCGCCCATCGTCAACCCGTGCACGAAAAACCGCTGCAAAAAAGGGATACACAAGCAAGATCGGGAGCGCCCCGATGAGAATCTGCGAGGACCGAACGGTTCTCTCGGATAGAATCTGCAGTTGGGACGGATCGATATTCGTATTGCGCATGTCTCCGCTCTGAATAATCGTCTGGAGAAACGTCGCAAGCGGGTATTGGCGGTAATCGGTCATGTAGATCAAGCCGTCGAACCAGGAATTCCAGTGCCACACCATCGCGAACAGCGACAGCGTAGCCAGCGACGGCAGCGACAGCGGCAGATAGATCCGCGTCAGCGAGCGCATATAGCCTGCGCCGTCGATATAGGCCGCCTCCTCGAGCTCCTTGGGAATAGCTTTGAAAAATTGCATCATCAATATCGTGTTGTACACGTTGACGGCCGAAGGAAGAATGAGCGCCCATAGCGTGTTCGTCAACTCAAGCTTCGTCACGACCAGATAGGTCGGGATCAAGCCGCCGTTGAACAGCATCGTAAATACGAAAAACCAGGAATAGAACGATCTGCCCGCAAACGAACGCGACAGCACGAATGCCGCCGACACCGCGAGGATCATGGACAGCGCCGTGCCGGCGACCGTCCGCTCCGCCGACAGCAGGAGCGACCGCAAAAACAGCGGATTGGCGAGCGTTCTCGCATAGGCCTCCGCCGAGAAGCCGACCGGCCAGAAATAAACCTGATTGGCCATCGCGGCCGAGCTGGAGCTGAAGGATACCGCAGCCACGTGAATGAGCGGCAGGATGCAAAGTACCGCGATCGCGGCCAAAAGCGCCGTATTGAAGCCGGAGAACCAGCGATAACCTAATGTATTGCGATACATATCATCAGCCGCCTTTCTTAAAAGATCCGATAATTGCCAAACCGGTAAGCCAGTCTGTATGCCGCCACGATCAGCACGAAACTGACTGCCGATTTAAACAAGCCGACGGCTGTCGCAAAGCTGAAAGAGCCGTTCATCAGTCCGACGCGGTAGACGAACGTGTCGATAATGTCCCCTTCGCGATACACGAGCGGATTGTACAGATTAAATATTTGATCGAAGCCCGCGTTCAAAATATTGCCGAGCGACAACGTCCCGACAACCAAAATAACGGGTACGAGCGCGGGCAGCGTGACATGCAGCGTCTGCTTGAGGCGCGTGGCCCCGTCGATCTCGGCGGCCTCGTAGAGCGATAGGTTGATGCCGGTCAAAGCAGCCAGATAGATTATCGTAGAGAAGCCGAATTCCTTCCATACGTCGCTGACGACGACCGTGAACCGGAACCAGTCGCCGTCTCCGAGGAAAAAGACCGGATCGAGCCCGATGCCGGACAACAGCTGATTGACGATCCCTTTGTTGCCGAGAATGTCCGTCAATATGCCGCCCAAAATGACCCATGAAAGAAAATGCGGGAGATAGACGAGCGTCTGCACGGACCTTTTAAAGAAAAGCGCGCGCACTTCGTTCAGCAGAAGCGCAAACAAAATCGGAACCACGGCGTTGGCCGCGATCTTGAGCGATGCGATCAAAAACGTGTTCCAAATCACCTGCGTGCTGTCTGGATAGGTGAACATATAATGAAGATGCTTCATGCCGACCCATGGCGAATCCCAAAAGCCAAGCCGCGCCTTGTAGTCCTTGAAGGCCATCAGCAGCCCCGTCATGGGCGCGTAGTTGAATACGAGCAAACAAACGACCGACGGCAATATGAGCAGATGAAGCGGCAGCTGGCGAGCCAGCCTCACGCTGCTTTTTCTCCCTTCACGCATCCCGTATCGCCTCTTTTTTTGGGCCAACGGCGACAGGCCTTACGCGTCGATTGCACCGCAAGGCCTGCCACCGGAAAAGCCTGTTATTTTTTAACCGAATCGAACCACGCGTTCACTTCTTCGGTGATCTTCTCGCCGCCCGACGAATTCCACTTGCTTACGAAGCTGTCGAACGAATCGGGGGGATTCCTGCCCGTAGATGATTTTCAAAAAGGTTTCGTTTTCCATTTTGCGCAGGAGCTCGCCCTTTTCAGCCATCGTCGGCGTCGGCGGTCCCGTAAACTGATCGTACACGGCAGCCTTGTCCAGATAAGTTTCCAGCACGGCCGCGGCTTCCGCCCACTTCTTCGGCCTCGCTGCGAAGTACTTCTCGTAAGGCGTTTCCGGCGCTTCGCCTCGGCCGAGCTTGGCCATCACTTCGAGTTCCTTTTTTTGGCGTCTGAATATCGTTGCCGTATATCGTATATTTCTTGACGTCGACGAATCCGCCCGGAATTTTATCCGAATCGTAGACCGGCTTGCCGTCGATCATCGTATAGTCATAGCCTTCCGCCCAGCCGTTGGCGAATTCCGACGACGGATCGTAGAAGCCCGGACCCATGATCGCGTCGAGATATTGGAACAACACGTCCATATGCTTGAAGTCCTTGTTGAAGTAGAAGCGCACGGACGATTGCGGCTCGCTGCCGAAGCCCATCTGCCCGTCGATTCCCGCCGGGATCGGCACCGCCTTATAATCGAACTTCATATCCGCGTTAAACGGCCAGGTCGCCATCCAGGTCGGTCCGAATACCATGCCCGATTTGCCCTGGACGAAGCTTTCCGCCGCCTTGGACTCGTCCATCGCGCCTGCGTCCTTGTCCAGGTAACCTTTTTTCATCCAATCGCTGAGCTTGACCAGTCCCTGCTTGACGCTCGGCTGAATCGAGCCGTACTGCAGCTTGCCGTCTGCGCCTTCCGTCCAGTATGTCGGCACGGCGGTATGCCCGAACAGGAAGTCGCTGGATACCATAAACGTATCCTTTACCGCGCTGACGCCCTTTTTCAGCGACAGCGACAAGCCGATCGTATCCTTCTTGCCGTTGCCGTCGGGATCCTGGTTGACGAACGCGTCCATGACCTTGTCCATATCCTCGATCGTCTTGGGCGCCTGCAAGCCCAGCTTGTCCAGCCAGTCCTGACGGATCCACAGCACGCTGAACGAGCTGTTGGCATTAAAGGTAGGCAGTCCGTAATGCTTGCCGTCATAGGAGACGGTATTCCAGATCTCGGGATATTGGGCGTACAGCTCCTTGAGTCTCGGCGAAGCGTATTGATCGAACGCTTCCGTGATATCCATGACCTTGCCTGAATCGACCACCTGGTTTTCCAGCGTCGGATCGTTCAGCGTAAATACGTCGGGCAGCTTGCCGTTCGAATTCAGCAGCAGGCGCAGCTTCGTCGTATAGGCTTCGCCCGTGCCGACCGACCAGTCCACCTTGAAGTCGATGCCGAACTTTTCTTTGGCCCACCTGGTGTGAACATTATCCTCGATCGTCTCGCCGTTTTTGAATTTGTTGTCGGAGCCGACCACGCGGCCGAGCGAGATCGTGACGTCCTGCGGCGCGCTCTGGCTGCTGGCTCCCGCGGTCTGCGACGCCTCGCCCGAAGACGGATTCGCCGCCGTGTTCGATTTTGCGTTGCAGCCTGCGGCTGACAGCATCGCGACGGCGACGGCAAGCGCGGCCCACGACTTTTTCTTGAAGCTCTTTTTCATGCAACGGCCTCCCTTTTGATGATTCATGATGTAGTATAGCGCCGGCGCGCAAAGCGGATATATATCAAAAAAAGAGAGATTTATATCACTTTATTGGTCGATATCAAAAACCTTCATTTTCTTATATCATTGCGATTTATATTATATTTCTTGCGGAAAAATTTAAGATTATGATTACTTTCATATTTCAAAATTCTTATATGGCGGTGATATAAAGTTGTTATATGCAGGCACGAACTACCATCCGCACGATTGGCCGCGGGAACGGTGGCAGCGCGATATCGACCTGATGAAGCAGGCCTCTTTTAATATGGTTCGGCTCGGCCACCTGTGCTGGGATAGCTTTGAACCGTCCGAGGGAAAATATACCTTTGAATGGTTCGACGAGGTCATGGACCTGTTCGCGGCGGCCGGCATCCGGGTCGTGCTCGACATCGCGACGAGGCCGGCGCCGACCTGGCTGCATAAAAAATATCCGGAGATCGATCTGACGGACGCCGGCGGCAATCGGATGGAAGCGCTGACCCGCTATATGGAAGACGTCGGCCATCCGGTCTTCCAGGAATACGCCTACAAATTCGCCGAGACGCTCATCGTTCGTTATCGCGACCATCCGGCCCTTTACGCGTTCGGCTTGTGCAACGAATTCGGCTCGGGCTCCCCTTCCTTTTCGATCGCTGCAAGAGATCGTTTCCAGAACTGGCTGGCGGACAAATATGGGACTGTCGACCGTCTCAACCGCGCGTGGGCGACGCAGCGATGGTCCCGCAAACTGAACAGCTTCCGCGATGTCGCGCTTCCGGTCTCGGGCTCGATCAAGGGAGCCCCGGAACGGCTGCTGGACATGTGGCGGTTTTATTCCGACGAGACGCTGGCCTTTATGCATGGCCTGAGCCGCCTCGTCAAACGGCTTGCGCCGTCCGCCAGGGAGACGACGAATCATTGGTCCGAAAACCCCGGCTACGGCTTCGACTATTTGAAGCAATACGGCGACATCATTGATCTGCCCGGCATCGGCTTCTATCCGGGCACCAATCCCGAAGACAGGCGGGCGCTTACTGCGGCCTGCTTCTTCATGGATCATCGAATCGGCGAGCTCGGCAGGCCGATCTGGTGTCTTGAATTCCAGACCGGCGACTTCGGCGGGTACGGCTCGCCGCGCAAAGCGATGCGCATGTATGCGTATCTGTCGCTTCTTCACCGGGCGCAAGCCGTTTGCGCCTGGACGTGGCGCTCCATGCTGGGCGGCGAAGAGCAGTACGTATTCGGCCTGGTCGACCACGACGGCGAACCAGGCTGGAAGTATGGCGAATTCAAGCAGATCGCGGAGGAGTTCAGCCTGCTGAAGGAGCGCGGTCTCCCCCGCAGCGTTACGCCCGACGTCGCGATCGCCTATTCCTTCGAGAGTCTCAAGGTCGCGGCCGGCAACCCGAGCTACTACAAGACGGATTATACCGACCAGGTGCTACAAGCTTACGAGACCCTCGAGCTTGCCAATCTAGACTGCAATATCGTGAATCTGCGCGAGCTGCGCCTGAATTACAAGCTGCTCGTCGTTCCCGGACATGTCATGATGGACGACGCTTCGGCCGCGACGATTCGCGCATTCGTCGAACGCGGCGGCACGGTTGTCATGACGGCCTACTCGGCCAAAGTCAATGCGCACAATCAGGTGTTCGATACGGCGCTGCCGGGCGCGCTAAGCGACGTCTTCGGCATCCGCGCCGGCGCGTTCGTGCGCACGCGGAGCCATACGCCGAGCGAGAACGCCGGCGGGCTGGAGAAAACCGAGCTGCGCCTGGAGCGAGAACGACCGATCGTCGCCTTCGGGGAGCGGGAGTACGAGCCGCCGATCGACTATTACGAGATCGTCGAGACGAGGACGGCCAGCGCGGCGGCCAGCTTCGTCAACACGCTCGAGCGTTCCCCCGCGATCACGCGGAACCGGTACGGCAAGGGCGAAGCGATCTATGTCGCCGTCCCCGCCAGCACCGCGATCCTCCAGCCGCTTCTGGCGTCGTTGTACGCTTCGCTCGGCATCGAGCCCGGACCGGCCACGCCGCCCGGCGTCGCGGCGCGCATGTTGGAAGACGGCTCGACGCTGTACGTGAACACGACCGGCGAAGACCGGACGGTGACGCTTGCGCGTCCGGGCAAGGGACTGCTGTCCGGCGCGCAGTACGACGGCAAGCTCACGCTAAGCGCTTATGAAATCGATTTGCTGACAACCTGATCCTAAATATAAAGGAGCTCGATCCTCATGAACGATACGATTCGAAAAGCGGCGTTCGTCGCGCCCTCTTCCCGGCAGTTGGCCTGGCAGCGGCTGGAATTTTATTCTTTCATTCATTTCGGCATCAACACGTTCACGGACAAAGAGTGGGGACTCGGCGACGAGGAGCCCGCCTTGTTCAACCCGGCGGCGTTCAGCGCCAAGCAGTGGGTCGACGTCTGCAAGTCGGCAGGCATGCGGGGATTGATCCTGACCTGCAAGCACCATGACGGCTTCTGCCTGTGGCCAAGCGCCTATACCGAGCATTCCGTCAAGAACAGCCCTTGGCGCGAAGGCAAGGGCGACCTCGTCCGCGAGGTCGCGGAGGCTTGCCGGGAAGGCGGAGTCCGGTTCGGCGTCTACCTGTCCCCTTGGGACAGGCACGACCCGCGGTACGGGACCGACGAATACAACGAATATTTCAAAAACCAGCTGCGCGAGCTGCTGACGCAATACGGAGACGTCTTTTGCGTCTGGTTCGACGGCGCGTGCGGCGAAGGGCCGAACGGTCTGAAGCAGGTTTACGACTGGGACGGCTATTACGAGGTCATTCGCGAGCTGCAGCCGGAGGCGGCGATCTCCGTGTGCGGACCCGACGTCCGCTGGTGCGGCAATGAAGCGGGCCATACGCGGGAATCCGAATGGAGCGTCGTGCCGGCGCATCTTCAGGATATCGAGAAGATCCAGGAGAAATCGCAGCATGAAGACGACGGCGCCTTCTCCCGTCTCGTCCGCTCCCAGGACGACAACCTGGGCGGCAGAGACGCGATCCGGGACGCCGGGCAGCTCGTCTGGTATCCGGCCGAAGTCAACACGTCCATCCGTCCGGGCTGGTTCTATCACGCCCCGGAAGACGACCAGGTCAGGAGCGTCGACACGCTGCTGGACATTTACTATAAATCCGTCGGCGGCAACGCCACCTTTCTGCTCAATCTGCCGCCGGACAAACGGGGGGCTCATCCATGAAAACGATGCGGCGAACATGGCCGAGCTGGGCCGGGTGCTGTCCGCCACCTTCAGCCGCAATCTGGCGTCCGGCGCCTATGCGAGCGCAACCGAAGAGGCGGACGACCTCTACGCTGCCGGGCGCATCCTTGACGGCAGCGCCGACACTTACTGGCGTCCGCGGGAAGGAACGGAGCAGGCGTCGATCGTCGTCGAGCTTCCGCAGGAAGCGACGTTCGACACGATCGTGCTTCAGGAGCACATCCAGTCGGGTCAGCGCATCGAACAATTCCGCATCGAAGCCGAGCGGGAAGGCCGCTGGCAGCCGCTTTACCGCCATACGGTCGTCGGCTACAAACGCATTTGCCGGTTTCCGGAGACGGCGGCCAAGCGGCTGCGCCTGACGATCGAGGCGTCCCGCTGGTGCCCGACCCTTTCCGCGTTCGAGGTGTATCGGAGCACGAAGAACTGATTGGAGCCGCTTTGGCAGCTGTCTGCCGAACCGCCTGCGAGAGCGCGCGTCGTACCTAAGTCGCAGTCATCGCCGTCACCTGGTTGAACGTTGAAAGACCCTCGCGCGTCTCGCACTTCCAGTGCGTCGCGTGAGGGCTTTTTTCATTTCGCCGTGCACATATCCGAAGCTTGGCGGGTGCGGAATACCTGTCGGCGGCACCTCCGCCAGCCGGTCGATGAGCACGCCGGTTCGATAGGTCAGCCGATCGCCGCCCGACTACGCTTAGTGTTGCTTAAGTCCACGCCACGATCTCGACGCCGTACGGCTCCAGCGTCAACGCCGGTCCAACTCGCGATTCGTTGAGCAGGCTCTCGAACGTCCCGCCGAGCGCGACCTCTTGCCGCTGCCGGCTCAGATTGAGCACGAACAAATAGCGCTTCTGTCCTTTGCTTCTAACGGAGATTTGCACGCCCTCGGGCAATCCGTCCAGGCGCGTCAGTCCGATCTCGTCGGCAAGCGCGCGGAACAGCTCGATATAATAACGCTCTTCGGCGATCGTACCGATGTATACGATCCGGCCCTTCCCCAGCTTGCGGACCGTCACGGCCGGCTGTCCCGCGAAAAAGTCGTCGTCGTACCAGGCGATCGGCTCCGCTCCCGCCGGCGTCAGCAGATCGCACCATTGGCTGCAAGCGTAGGAATTCCCGTGCTTGTCCACCATTGAATGAAGTTCGCCGCCGATCGGATCGTACTCCGATACGGTGACGCCCGCCGCTTCGGCCAGCGGTCCGGGGAGCGGCCGAATCCAGCAGACGTTGTTGTCGTTTTTGACGCCGGTGCGGTTCGTCAGGATCAGCGTCGCCCCGTCCCGCGCGCAATCTTCCAGATGCTTCGCCCGCTCCTCGTCCAGCAGGTAAAGGGACGGCGCGACGATCAGGCGATAGCCGCTCAAGTCTTCGGATGCATTCACGGCATCCGTCAAGATGCCGAGCTTCGTCATAGCGCGGTGATACAGCTTCAGGTTGTCGAAGTAGTCCATGCCTTCGGCCTGCGGCTGAATCTGGAAGGCATTGTACAGCTCATGCGAATGCAGGATCGCCGCTTCGCCCGCTACCTCGGAGCCGTCGAGCGTCCCGGACAGCCGGTTGACCTCTTCGCAAAGTCCGGCGTACTCCTCGTACCGCCGGCCAGGGACGTTGCTATGATCGATCAGGCCGTGCCAAAATTGTTCGGCGCCGACCGGCGCGCTCCGCCATTGAAAATGAACGACCGCCTCCGCCCCTCTGGCGATGCACTGCCAGGCAAAGGCGCGTATGAAGCCGGGCTGGGGCGTTCGCCACATCGGAAACCAGCAGCCCGGCGGCCCGCTGATCGTCTCCATGATCCAGAAGCCGCGGCGCTTGATCCCGCGCGCCAGATCCAGCGTGAGCGCGCCGCCGTAGCCGCTGCTAACCGATTTTTCTTTGCTCGTATTCGGATAATAATCGAGGGACGCGAAGTCCAGGGGCGCGCATAACCGGTAATAATCCAGCGCCATCGGATAGCTCCAGATGTTGTGCGTTACGAAATGACCGGGGCAAAACTCCCGCAGCACGTCGAGCTGAAGCTGCTGGAAAGATACGACCGAATCCGTCTCGAATCTTTTCCAGTCGAGGAGGTATGACGGATTTTTGAACGCCGTGCCGCCGAGCGGCGGCTTGAGCTGCTCCCATTCGCTGTACGTCCCGCTCCAGACGACCGTGCCCCAGGCGCGATTCAGCGACTCGAGCGAGCCGTACTTGTCCTTCGCCCATTCGCGGAAGCGAGCCTCGCAATGCGGGCAGCAGCATTCGTTCAAGCCGAATTCGTTGTCGATTTGCCAGCCGATGACCGCCGGATGCCCGGCATATCGCTCCGCCATTTTCCTTACGATGGTCTCGGAGAACCGGCGCATGGAAGGGCTGTTGTAGCAGCGATGCGCGCGAACGCCTGCGAAGCGCGTCTTGAGGTGAACGTCGACCGGCAATACGTCGGGATACCGGTCCGTCAACCAGTTCGGCGGCGTGCAGGTGGGCGTACCGAGGACGACCTGAATGCCCTGCTCGTGAAATAGACCGACGGCCTCGTCCAGCCAGGCAAAATCATAGACGCCTTCCTTCGGCTCGAGCAGCGACCAGGCGAATTCCGCCAGGCGAACGACCCGGATGCCGGTCCGCGCCATCAATTCCGCATCCTTCTCCCACATGGCGCGCTCCCAATGCTCGGGATAATATACGACGCCCATCAAAGTCATTTTTTTGAAGCCTCCCCCTGCTCGCGTATTTTATCAGTACATCATAGCGGATGTCGGCAAGCTGCGATATGCCGCATTATTCAACTGGATATAAAAATATGAAAGCGGCTTAAATGCCTCGCAACGATCCGGATGACCGGATGGCCGTATGGTATACTGAACGAAAATGCAAAAGGCTGGAGGGTATAAGCACGATGTCCAAGCTGACGCTCGCTCGCGGGTTACTGTCGTAGCTTCTCCTCGATCGGCGTTCTGCTTCAGATGACTCTGAACATGCCGTACAGCAAGGGTTGCAGCGGGATTTCAAATACGGATTCCCGCTGCCCCGACATGGACGCGGTCCACGACTTGCCGGTTCTAAGGTCGATCAGCTTGCGTCCGCTCCCGTCCACGTGCACCTTGACCTTTTCCTGGCGGTCGTGGAAGGAATCCAAGATAAATGTGTCATTGTCGTAAAGGAAAATCGAAACGCGGCCGCCGCATTCCAGGTAAATTTTCAAATCGCTCATCAAGTACTGACGGATGGTCGTCAACACTTCTTTAGGGAATCGACTCCATTCGGCGTAATCGTCCGGCGCGGTCAACGCGTAAACCGTTCCGTTCCCATACTTGCTTCTTAGCAAGACGGGGAAGCAATTGTCGAGCTTGCGAAGCGCGATCAGGCAATCAGCCGCATTGCTCATATATTCGATCGCCGGGAGAAGGACGCTGCTGCCGCTCCAGTAATAGCCGCTGAATGCCGCGCCGTCGGATACGAATTCATTCGAACATACTTTTTTGATCCGTATACCTCGCGGATGTCAGCTCTTCGACCCCCCGGCCCTGCATCCTCTGCAGGAAGCCCGATGTCATGCAAATATCTCCGCCCTTCAGCAAATGACCTTTCAGCTTATCGATGACGGCCGCATCCGTCGCGCTCGCAGCCGTGACAAACACAAGACCGGACGTGTCCGGGAACGCGTGGGTCGGCTCAAACGCGATCCCGGCCATTCCCAGATGATCGTACAGATGATTGTCGCCGCGGGCATGGAAGGGCTCGTACACCGCGATTCCGACCGGTTGCCCGGCCATGCCGACGACCTGGTCCAGACGTTCAAGCTCGTATCCCAGAGCCGGAATATGAACGGTATCGATGAGCCAGCTGTAGCAGAAAAGCGTCAATTCTTTCCCTTTTGCAAACAGCGTTAAATGGGCCTGCTCCAGAAAGTAGGAAATATGCGGCATGCTGCCGAGCGAATCGATCCATCCGCCCGCATGATGACCGGGTTTCAGCTTTTCAACCCAGCGCATCAGCGAATAGCTGCCGTACCTTGGCAAGCTCTGTGCCGAATGGTTCGCGTCCCGGGTTTCCGTACCGGTGTATACCTGATCGAAAATACGTGCCTGCGTCTCCGGATTATATCCCGTTTCCTGATACGATTCATGCCAGTTCGGATATTTGATGATCATGTTGACGTTCGGATTGACGGCTTTGGCTGCCCGTATCACGATTTTCTCAGACACGTCCGTCATCAATTCCAAACGAAAATCCGCCCAGCTTCGATCCCCTTTGGCCGCAATGCAGCCGGCGCACGTGCAATTGGTGAAAAAGAAGTCGTCGATTATAATCTCGTCGAACAAGGAAGCGGAAAATGCGACCGTTTGCGCCAACAGGTCCAGGTCTTCTTTTGTCGTGTAGCATAGCATCGAGATAGCGCGTTTGTAGCCGTCTTCGATGGGCGACGTCTCGCTGCCGAGGATCGTGCCGCCGCTGCCGTATACGCCGGTCTCATCGATCAACGGTTTGTTTTTCGTCGTCTTCATGAGCGTCGTCGTGATCGCGCCGGATGTTGCGATGCCTTTGTCGTTAAAAAACCGCTTCAAGGCATTCAGCCTCTCTGCGGATACGTCCATATCGTCCCGATGCGTTTCCAAGTAAACTTTTGCGCAATGCAGATGCTTTTCGAAAAAACGAAAGTTCCGCTCGTAATGCTCCGCGGTCCCCATGCTTTCGATGCAACGGGTCGTGAAGTACAAGGCGACATTAAAGTTGTCGTAAGCGTTCATCTGCATCCCTCCTGTGTCCATGCGGAGGAGCCGCTCCATAAGGAACAGCTCCTTTGCAACGAATGATTACACTTCAATGGGCTCTCTCCCTTTGAAAGCTTCGAATCATAGATTTCTGCCGGTTTATAACTACTATATATAAAATAAAATGTAAGATATATATAAATATCATCGTCGCTTTCTTTTCAGCCGTAGCGCAAACTTCTTTGACGGATATAAAGAAATGAAGGTATACCTTTACGATCGGCGGAAGGCCCTGCACTGCTGTGTCCGCTGCCCCCTGTCTGGCTTGCATGCAGCGCTATCAATCTTTCGCATCTGCGCCACCCTGCCTACCTTCACGCCTAACGTCGTTGTATGTTCGGCAGGGTGAAGCGTGTGATGCTCCGTGATTCGATACGTTCGGCGCAAGAAAAAAACCGCCTCTCGGCGGTCGTGCGAGCCATCGCGGCTCGCGTTTGTTAAACAGGGAAAGCCGGCCGGTCATGAAGAGCGTCCTTCCGCCTCGATCTTGTCGCAGAACGCCTCCTCCGACAGCAAGCCGGAAAGATACAGCATGACCTCGGGCAGAAAGCGGCTCCATTCCCGCTCCTTCAGGCCGAGGGCGTCGGCGAACCTGAACGTCGGAATGATCTCGCGGTACATGCCGAATCGGGAAGGCCGAGGCGCTCCTCCGTCTGAACCTTGGACGGCGGGTTCGTCGATCGCCCCTCTCGAAGCGGGCAAACTGAGCGTATCGCGTCCGATGATCGCCTGGGCGGCCGGACCCGTCAAGTACTCCGCGAGCAGCCGCGCCTCCGCCGCCCGGGGCGAATGCCTGTTCACGGCGAGGCCGATGGCGATGACCAGCGTGACCGGATCCGCGAGCCGGGGGGAGCGGGGCGATGTCGTAAGCGATGTCGGCCTGACGAAGCGCGTTCAGGCCGTAATACGTCGTCAGCATCATCGACAGCTTGCCCTGCGCGAACAGCGCCTCGACGCGGAAGCCGGCATCCCGCTCGGACATGAGCGGCGCCATCCGGTCCATGACGATCTCCTTGTAGCGGCGAATGCCCGCAAGCATCAGCGTATCATGCATGCGAAGCCGGCCGGCGGCGTCCCGTTCGGCCTTGGCGCCGTTCTGCAGCAGAAATACGGCGAGACGGTTGCGCTGCGTGGCCGAAAAATGAAAGCCGGCCCGCTCCTGGGGCACCGTGAGCCGATCCGCGGCGCCGAGCAGCTCATCCCAGCCCCAACCGCTGTCCGGCTCCCACATGTCCCGTTCGCGGAAGTGCTCCCGGTTGTAGCACAGAATCGTCGGGCTGAACGTAAAGGGCTTCGCGAGCAGCGCGCCGCCGGACGACATGGCGTCGGCCAAAAACGGATAGCACTCCGGATCCCCTTCGAGCGGCAGCAGTAAGTCCGCGTCCCCCGTTTCTCCGAATGCCCGCAATTCGGCATCGTTCAGCGTCAGCACGTCGATCAGCCCGTGCGCCAGGTACGGCTTCAGCACTTCCGGGTCGTGGCCCGGCAGCGTGACGTCCTGCACCCGGATATGCGGATACATGGCTTCGAAGCCGGCCAGAAGCGCCCTTAGTGCCGACTCCTGCAGCGTCGATCCGTGATGTCCGAGCTTGACGATGACGCGTTCCGGCTCGCTGCGCTGCGCGACGACGCTGCCGATCCGCGGCTTCTTCTCGATCAATCCCTCCGCCGCCAGCTCGGCCAGCACGTCCCGCACGATTTTATTGCTAAGCGCAAACCGGTCCGACAGGTCCTTCTCCGAAGGCAGGAACTCTCCCGGCCTGCGGACGCCTTCGAGGATGTCCTGCCTCAGGCGGCTCTTCATCTCTTCCTGGCGGATTCGGAACGTTTTGCGGCTCTGCTTCGTTTTCATCGCGATCTCCCTGCCGCTTCTAAAGAAATAAAAACGATTGCCGTACCCGCGGGCGAGTCGGAATCCGATGTTCTTCTTATCTTAGTTGCACGCTTCGCGCAGTGTCAATACGACTGTTAGGCCAGCCTGAACAGCTGGGACACGTCGACCTCTCCCTGGAGCGGCGTGCCTGCCGCGTATCGCTCGACCTCGCTCGCGATATAAGCGCCGATCCGCCGCAGGCCGTTGTTCTCGGCGCCCGCAATGTGCGGGAGCAGCGTAACGTTGGGAAGCGAGCGGAACGGATGATCGGCAGCGGGCGGCTCGGGGTCCGTGACGTCGATGCACGCCCACAGCCGTCCTTTGCTTAGCTCCGCCGCCAGCGCCTCTTCGTCGACGAGCGAGCCGCGCGCCGTATTGATGAGGATCGCGTCTTCCTTCATCAGGCCGAGCGTGCGCGCGTTCATCATGCGATCCGTCTCCGGGATCGACGGCGCATGGATCGAGACGACGTCCGAGCCGGTCAGCAGCGCGTCCAGATCGGCCTTCTCCGCGCCCATGCCGGCGATATCCGCTTCGCTCACGAACGGATCGTAGACGAGCACCCGAACTTCGAACGCCTGGAGCAGCTTGATCAAGTGGCGGCCGGACAGCCCGGCCCCGATAACGCCGACGGTCACTTCATACAGCTCGCGCACGCGCTCCCGCTGCTTGTCCCATTCGCCTTCCCGCGTATTGCGGGCCAACTGCCACATATTCTTGAGCGATACGATGGCGAGACCAAGGGCCGTTTCCGCTACTCCGCGGGCCAGCGCTTCATTCGCCGTGCCGAGGCGGACGCCGCGGGCGGGCAGCGCCGGGCTCAGGATCGGCTTGACCGTGCCTGCGGCGTGCAGGGCGATGCCCAGATTCGGGCAGCGGTCGAGGATGGACGCGTCAAGCGGCGGGCAGCCCCAGGACGTGATGATCACGTCCGCGCCTTCGGCCAGCTCGGCCGCGCGCGCCGGCGTCGGGTTGCCGACCGTGTCGTTGACGACGAGCTCGCCGAATCGCCGGATTCGCGCCAGGTGCGCTTCGGTAAAGATGCGGTCCGTAAAATGACGGCTTTGCAGCATGACGATTTTCAACGGGTTCATCGGATCATTCTCCTTCTTTGTCCAGCCAGCGGTCCAAGAAACGGTAAGCCAGCAAGCGAATCTCTTCGGGAAAATCGTGCTTGCCCTCGCCGAGATAGAACCGGAACCGGTCCTCCCGGCCGAGCAGGCCGTACAGCTTCGCGAGCTCCCCCATCCCTTCGGCGACCGAGCGCCAATGCGGGAAGATGGCATCCTGCTGGCCCGCGTAGTTAAAGAACGGCACTGGCGCGCAGAGCGCGGCGATCTCGTGGAAGTCGAAAGGGATCCGGTCCTCCCGCAGATCGGCGCTCACCTTCGGGATATGCGTATACGGATACGACCGGTAGCCCCAATGGTCCGGGTGCGGATCGCCCGCGAAAGGGCTGAAGCCGCAGCTCGATACGACGGCGCGGACGCGATCGTCCAGGCCGGCCAGAAAATACGCGTTGTAGCCGCCGAAGGAATGGCCGATCGCGCCGATCGCGCGGCGGTCGACGAACGCGAGCGACTCCAGGACGTCGATGCCCTGCATGTGATCGGTCGCGTTTTTGGCGACGGTCGACCATTCCGGGTACGCCTCGTAAAACGCGGTGCTGTCGAATGCCGGATAGCCGGGATATATCCGCTCTCCCGCCGTGAGCGCGTCGGGCGCGAGCACGACGTACCCGCGAAGGACAAGCTCGACGGCATAGCCGCGATTCGGCCGGCCCGGGACGATCGCGATGTCGTCCTTGCCGATCTCGTGCGTCGGATGAAGCGCCAGGACGGCCGGGTAGCCCGACGACGGACGGGCGCCGCCCGCAGGCGCGGCGGGCACAAGGAGGTAAGCGGGGACCGTGTCTCCGTATGCCGTGTCGTACTCGACGCGGTGACGGGAATAGCCGTGCTCCTCCGTCGCCGACAAATACCGCAGGGCTGCCGGCGGCCGCTCCGGCAGCGTCCCGATATAGGACAGCCACGTCTCGCGAATCCGCTTCCGCTTTTCCATCCATTGGGTCTTGTCGGCAATGCCGGCCAGCAAGGGCGGCAGGCCGGTTTTGTTTACTTGGGATAAAATATAGGACATGGGGCGCAGGCTCCTTTTTTCGCCGAATGTTCTTCCATTAACTTATATCTGGATTACAATACAGACATTATATCCTGCGGAAAAGTGTCGGTCAATCGTTTTATAAGTTAGATATACACCACAAAATCATTCACGATTTCCCGCCGGCACCTGCTGCGTAATGCAATGAATATTGCCCCCGCCGAGCGCGATCTCCCGCGTATATAGCTGCACGATTTTGCGGCCCGGAAAAAGGGCGGCGAATCGCGCGTGCGCCTCTCTGTCGCGGCGATCGCCGAAGGCCGGGAGAATCAAGCCCCCGTTGCAAAAATAAAAGTTGATGTACGACGCGGAAAGACGCGTGCCCGGCGTGCGGCCGAAGCTTTGCGCGGCGCGGTCGATCGTCCGGCACTCCGACGCGGACAGCACGATCGGGTCGGGCAGCGGGATTCGCTCGATATGCAGGCGTCGTCCCCGCGCGTCAGGCTGCGCCTCGAGCGCAGCCTCTGCCTCGCGAACGATCTCGTACTGCGAATGGCCCGGATCGTCCGTCCACGCCAGCAAGACGATTCCGGGCGCGGCGAAGGCCGCCAGCTCGTCGACATGGCCGTCCGTCTCGTCGTCGGCGAGCCCGCGCTTCAGCCAGACGATCCGCCGGACGCCAAGGCATCGGCCGAGCCGCGACTCGATCTCCGTCCGGGACAGCCGGGGATTGCGGTTCGGATGGAGCAGGCACTGCTCGGTCGCGAGCAGCGTGCCTTCGCCGTCCGCGGAGACGGCCCCGCCCTCCATGATGAAGTCCCGGACGTCGTACCTGTCTTTGCCTTCGATCTCGAGCACCTTCTGCTTCGCAAGCTGGTCCAGGTCCCAAGGAAAGTACAGGCCGCCGTTCAATCCGCCCCACGCATTGAAGCCCCAATCGATGCCGCGAACCTCGCCGGTCGCGTCGTTTTTCACGAAGGTCGGGCCGATGTCCCGCATCCAGGCGTCGTTCGAGGACAGCTCGACGACGCGGACCTTATCCGGCAGGATGCGGCGGACATGCTCATAACCGCTCCCGTTCACGCCGATCGTGACCGGCTCGAAGGACGCGATCGCCAGCGCCACGCGCCTATAGGCGTCCTGTGCGGGCTTCGCGCCCAAGCGCCAGGTATCGGTCCTCGTCGGCCATAGCATCCAAGTGCCTGCGTGCTTTTCGAATTCGCCCGGCATGCGGTAGCCGTCCGCCGCAGGCGCGCCCCGCCAAGTTTTGACCATGCTCCAGCACCTCGCCCATGAAGCAAGCCGCTTGAGGCGGCCGCCTTTTCCTACTCCATATTCGCAGGAAGGCGAGCCGGTCACACGCGCGTCGCGGATCTGCGTGCGGCCTGCGCGCACGGGCAAGAAAACGCAAAAAACGCTAACGGAGCGAATGTCTCCGTTAGCGCGATGAATTCGGCGAGGCCTTGGACAGATCGACGCTACAGCCCGAACGCCCGCTCGATGTCCCGGATGCTGTCGTCGTCCATATGAACGATGGCGCCGAGATTCGCCGCCTCGATGATCGACTTGGCGCTGTACTCCGCGACCTCCAGCCGGTCGAAGGCATTCAGCAGGCTGCTGCCCGTCGCGATGACGCAGTTGTTCTCGACGAGCGCGAGCGGCACGTCCGGCGCGAACCGCGCTGCCGTCTCCTCCGCCGACGCGTAGACGGATTCGAACGGCAGCTTCGGCATTCCGCGCAACAAAATATATGCTTCGGGAATCGTCTTCGACTCGAACGGACGGTCCGTCAGGGCGAACGCCATCGTGTAGGGCGAGTGGGCGACCAGCACCGAGCCTACGTGAGGCTGCTGCGCGTAGATCGCCCGGTGCAGCAGGACGGATCGGCTCGGCTGCTTGCCTTGCTCGACCGAGCCCTCCCGGACCAGCACGAGATCCTCGGGCTCCAGGTATTTTCGGTCCAGTCCGTGCGGCGTAATTAAAAAAGACGTCTTCCGACAGCTTCACGGAGAAGGTGCCTTGCGTGCTCGTGAACAGACGCTGCTCGTAGGAGCGGCGGATGAAGTCGCACATCCGTACACGCGCCTCGCGCTCCGCGGTCGGCATCGGATCGCGGCGCTGCGGGAGCTCGGGAAGCGAAGCCGCGGACGACGCGGCGAGCGCCTGCTGCGCAGCGGAGAGCGATCGCGGACGGCCGAAGCCGGCGGCCTGGATCTCCATGCGGGCGCAAAACTCCAGCGTCTCGAATGCCTTGTAGGCGTCCGCCAGGGAGTCGCCGCCGACGACGATGCCGTGGTTTTCAAGCATCACGCAGCGCTTGCCTTCGGCGAAGACGGCGGCGATGTTGGCGCCGAGCCGCGCGCTGCCGGGAAGCGCGTAGGGCGCGATCCCGACATCGCCGCAAATCTCGCGCTCGCCCGGCAGCATGTCGACGTTGGGAACCTTGCGCACGATGCTGAACGAGACGAGCGCGGGCGGGTGCGCATGCACGACGGCGCGCAGATCCGGCCTCGCGCGGTAGATCGCCTGATGAAAGGGAAATTCGCTCGAGGGCTTATGCAAGCCTTCATGGCTCCCGTCCGCGCGCACGCGCACGATGTCCTCCCTGCGCAGCGTCCCTTTGTCGACGCCGGCAGGCGTGATCCATATATCGCCGTCGTCGTCGAGGACGGACAGGTTGCCGCCGGACGTCGTCGTCATGCCGAACCGGTAGATCCGGCCGATCATCTCGAGAATTTGATCGGCAGGGGGGAGATTGTCGAATTTCATGAGAGTCCTCCTCTAAAGGACCGCTATCAGTCCTTTTACCCCACAAGCTTGCCACAATTTCCTCTCGCCGGCAATGACTTTCGTCACACCCGGCACGCTTAGGCGCTGGCGTCGATCAGTCTTCCGTAATCTCGGATCTTCACATCCGCGACGACTTTAATGTCCGCTTCCGCGAACGCTTGATTCCAATTTAACGCCTTCCAGTCCGCAAAACGCATCTTGTCGCGGACGAAGCTGCCTAGCCCGATCGCATCCGCCCCCGGTTTTTGCATTTCGCGGAACAGACGCCCGCACCGCTCGGCGACGTACTTTTCCATGGCCCTCTCGAGCGCAGGCTGGCTGGCGAGGTTGTTCATCTCCAGCAGCTCGTCGTATTCCATCAGAGAGCCCTTCAGCTTGAGCTCGACGACGATTCGGGCCGGCTTGTTCTTAATCGGATCCGGCAGCGACAAAATCTTAATCTTGCGTTTGCCGTTCACGTTGGCCAGCGAGAGGCCGCCCGTGCCGCGAGACGTCTCGACTTCGTCCATGAACAAAGAGACGTTCTTGGCATTTCCGCGAAGCAATGAAAAATACATCACGTCGTCCGTCTGTATCCTGGCAACGTACCGGTCCCGGACGAACAGCGCGATGCCCTTGACCTTCAGGCCTTGGTCGGTCTCGCCGACGATCGTCGCGACGGGTTCCGCGCCGTCGTCATAGTAATCCCGGAGAAACGTATGCAAATTCGTATCGAATTGCCCTCGGGTGGCGGGATCGGAACGCAAAAGGTTGTCGATATATTCGCCCATCGTGCCGCCTTGCGTGAATTTTCGACTGACGAAATGGCCGATGTCTCCCTCGCCGACGATCACATGCGTGCGAATGCCGATCGCGGGATCGCGAAAGACCGATTCCATCGGAAACCAGACGCCTTGGCGCGCCAGGGATTCTCCGAACATGACTTGCCTTAGTTGACCGAGCACGATTCGGCGATCGTTTTGCATGTCGAAATGGATTTTCGCCTGCTTGAAGCTCCTCGCGACGTCCGAATAGACGATGGCTTCGGTCTGGTTCGTTTTCGGTATGCTGATGGTGACCTTCATCGCTCTGTCCTGGCCCTCCGCCTGCTCGAGAATAATCGTGCGGGCGAATCCGATTTTTTCGAGTATTTTCTGATCCCCGCAGCCGCCGAGCAGCGCGACGAGCAACAGCCAACCGAACGCCTTGTTCCCTCTCATCGTCCTGATGCCTCCTTGGAGCCTTTGCCGCCCGCCTTGATGAGAATCATCAGCAGCAGCGGAAGGATGAACGCGACGCCGGTCTCCGCAAAGTACGTCAGGCGGATCAGCGCCGCGGCCTCGCGAAAGACCGACGGCAAGAAGCCGAGCGCGAACACCGCCGCCGCAAGCGGAAGCGCGAACCGCTTGGCATGGACGCGGGGCACCATGCGGCTGAGCGCGCTGCGGGCGGCGAACGCGAACATGACGGTCGTGACCAAGTTGGAGAACAAGAAGAAAGGAAAAACCAGATTTTCGACGCGGTTGATGAAGGGCATCTCGATATACTCCAGCGTATGGATGATCGGAAACTGCAGGATCTTCACTTCCTCGAAGCTGAAAAAACCGAACGATATCAAAATCGCTAACAAATTCGTTGACGTGATGATCGCATGGCCGGCAAAGACGCCCTTGAACAGCTTCGTCTTGGCGTCCGAGAAAGGAAACAGAAAAACGCACAGCTCGTACCCGATAAAAACGGCGTAGACATCCAGCAGGCCGGTTAAGGTGTGTCCGTTTTCCGTGCCCTGAAAGAAAAACGACGTGAACCGGTGAAAACTCCAGTCCTTGAAAAAAATAGGGCGCCAGCAGGACCAGCCAAACGGACAGCAGAAAAAAAACGGTAGAAGCCTTGACGATGCTGTAAAGATCCTTGCAAAGCAGCATGTATACGAGCAGGCAATATACGACGAAGATCAGCATCGGCGGGCTGGTCTGAAAGCTCAGCGTCTGGAACACCATCACGAAGCTTTTACCGGCGAACGCGCCGAGCCCGAGCCACAGGACGGACAGCAGCGCGTAGACCGGGTACAGGACGAGCTTGGGAAGGACGGCTTCGGAGATGTCGAACGCGGACCTTCCCTTTCCCGCCCGGTAGACGAGCCGATAGAGCCAGATATTAAACGCTGCGACGAGCGACAAGCCCAGGAACCCGAGCCAACCGTTCGTGCCGATATGGACGGCGACCATGCGGGGCAGCATGAGTACGGTCACGTCAAGCTCGATCATATAGATCAGGAGCGCCACATGAAATCCGTTCAGTTTTTCCTTCACGGGATGCCTCCGCTACTTTTTGATTTTCGTACGCGTCTCGTTCGGCGATCGACTGAGGCTCGGTCGCTTCCTGAGCGCCCAGAACGGGCCTCTGACGAGCGTGTCGAGGATATCGATAAACTTCGCCGGAGCGATCGGCGTCAAGTACGACGTCCCGAGGTTGGTCACGCCCGCCATATGGACGACGAGGAACCCGATGCCGAATATCAGGCCCAAGTTGCCGAGTATGCCGGCCAGAACGATCAGTCCGAAGCGGATGAGCCGGATGGATGCGCTCATGATATAGCTCGGAATGACAAAGGAAGCGATCGCCGATATCGCGACCGCGATGATGAGAATATTGCTCGTAAACCCGGCTTGGACGGCGGCTTGACCGATGACGATACCGCCGACGATGCCGATCGTCTGCCCGATCTTCGTAGGCAGGCGCGCACCCGCTTCCCGCAGCAGCTCGATCGTCGTCTCCATGAGGAGCGCTTCGATGAGCGGAGGAAACGGCACCCTGCTCCTCGACTCGGCCAGATTGAGCAGCATCGTATGCGGGATCATCTCGTAGTGGAACGTCGTCACCGACACATAGAAGGCGGTAAAGCAGATCGTGATCATGAAGCCGATCAGCCGCAGGATGCGCAAAGCGGTGCCGATCGGCCACCGCTGGTAATAATCGTCCGGCGACGAGAAAAATTCGAGAAAAGCGGTCGGCGCCGAGAATACGCTCGGACTCCCGTCCAGAATGACGGCGATACGGCCGCCGAGCAGCTTCGAGACGACGGCGTCGGGGCGCTCGGTCGTGAGGTACTGCGGGAAGACGGAGTTCGGATTTTCGTCGATCAATTGTACGAGCATATTGGCATCCGCCACGCCGTCGATCTCGATCGCCCGAATCCGCTCGGATAACATCTGCACGAATTGTTCGTTGGCGAGGCCTTCTATGTACAAAAGGATAGCCCGGGTATTGGCGACCTCTCCGACCTCGAGCTCCACAGACTTCAGCTTCGGGCTGCGGATCCGTTTTCGGATGACGCCGAGATTTTCCTCCAGACTTTCGACAAATCCGTCATGCGGGCCGGTGATGATCGTCTCCGTCTCCGACTGTTCGACTTTCCTGCCGGTTGCCTTGGGCGCGTCGAAAAGATACACGTTCTGTCCCGCAAATACGGCTGCGGCTCCGTCCATGATGGACTTCAGGCATGATTTGATCTCTGTCGCGGCCCTGAAAGGCGCGCCGGACAGCAGCGCGTTCATTTGTTCGGGCGACGCTTGGGACAAGGGACGAATCAGGTCCCGCTGAAGGCAGTCCAGATCGACGAGCGTCGGAAAATAAATCAGATCGGCGCCGGTGCCTTCCAGCTTTTCATGGAGGCAATCCGCGCAGCCCTTCACCGACTCGGCGACGAGCGTTAGCGTAGGTTTCGTCTTTTCGGCCGCATGAGCTCCCTCGTCGTTGCCCTTACCGTCAGCCATCGTCTGCCTCCGTTCTCCGCTGGCATTCTCCTCCATTTTGCCCGGGCGGCCCCAGCGCCATACGCGGCATTCAGACGTCAGACGACCTGTAGCGCCCTACGACGGCCATCCATAACCGATCGGTCAGCATAAAAACGCCCCCGTTGGCTAGAATAGCCAAATTCGGGGGCGGTATGCGCCGCTGTAAACTTATGTTACCCGATACGGGCGATAACTTCCTCGTGGAATTGCTCGACCGCTTCGTCGGGATCGACCGTGAATCCGCATTCGAGTCCGATATAGCCTTCGAAGCCCGTCTCCTTGATCGCCCTTAAAATATTGACGTAGTTCAGCTCGCCGGTGCCCGGCTGATGGCGGCCGGGATTGTCCGCGATATGATAGTGGTTGATCCGGTGGCGGTACGCCGTCGCATTGCGAATGACGTTGCCTTCGGTGATTTGCTGATGATAGACGTCGAACACCAGCTTGACGTGGCTGCTGCCGACCTTGTCCACGATCTCCGCGCCCTCGTCGGAGCGCTGCAGATAGTGGCCTTTGTGATCGACCAGTCCGTTCAGCGGCTCGAGCTCCAGCACGATGTCCGCCGCCTCGAGCAGCGGCGCCGCCCGCTTCAGCGTCTCGACCATCGTGCGCTGCTGAATCTCGCGCGATACGCCGTCCAGCTCATTGCCGGTCTGCGAGATGATCGACCGGGTGCCCAGCGTCTTGCAGGCCTCGATCGTCCTGGCGATTCCGTCCAGATAATCGCCGCGCAGCGATTCGTCGACGAGACTGATGAACGGCGTACACGTCGCGATGATGCCGACGCCGATCCGCTCCTGGGCTCGCGCCGTGCGCTTCAGATCGTCGAGCTGCCACCAAGCGTAATACTCTAAACCGTGGAATCCGAGCGCCTTTACTTTTTCGAGGTGATAAATCTCGTCTTCTCCCGGATATGCGCCGATACATAACGAAAACTTCATGGCTAGCCCCCCCTGGATCTTGTGTTCGTCTATACGTTTAGCCCGCTGCCTTGCGGAATCCAGCCGCTTCGGCTTCCGCTTCCGTACAGAACCATTGCTCGGGCTTCGTACGCTCATAGCTTTTGCCGCCGGGCACGTGATAGAGCTTGTCCCCCCTTGGCATTGATATTGCCCTTGATCCGAGGCGATTCGCACGCCTTGACGGACGTCTCCGCGCCGTCCTTCTCCGCATCCGGCTGCTGCGCGGACGCTTCCTGCCCGTCTTGTGCCGGCGCATCGTCTTCGGCGATGGCCGCGGACAAGGTCTCGTAGCCTTCGCGATCGTTCCATGCGCGCTCGAACGCTTCCTCGAAAGAGGCGGCGGCCGTCTCGTCGCGCAGCACGACCAGCATCTCGTCGTTCGTCGTGCTCGCCGCCTTGGAATAGTTGAACGAGCCCGTCGTCGCGACTTGCCCGTCCGCCACCGTCATTTTCAGATGCATCAGTCCGCTGTGGCTGTTGATCTTGATCGGGATGCCAGCGCTGCCAAGCAGCTTCAGCGCTTCCTTCTGCGTCTTGCCCGATGCCTGAATCCGGTCCGTGAGCAGGCGTACGGCGACGCCGCGGCGATGGGCGTCGCGGATAGCCGCGACGATATCCGGGTAAGTAAGGCTGTAGACGGCGACGTCAAGCGTCTTCTTGGCCCCTTGAATGACGTCGATCAACAGCTTCTCCGGGTGCTGGTCGCCTTGCGTGAACGCCCATTGGACATTGCCCTCGCCGACCTGCGACGACGATGCGGTCGATGAAGATGTCGCGCATCCGCCGGCAGGCAGCAGCAGCAGCGCCGCGAGGAGGACGCTTGCTCCCCTGTTCATGCTGTCGTTTCCCCCGCTTCCCGCTTCTGGCTATCCCAATTGTATGCCAGACCGGCATTGCGGGCAATACGCGTTAAGGCTTCTTTTTCCACGGGGGGGTCCGACTTCTCACGCAGAAAACGGTTCAATCGGCCGGCTCCGTACGGTACGGCTGCGCTAAGGAAAAGCCCGATCAGCATCTCTCCGGTGAACAGCACTTGCGCATCCACTCCTAACGAAAATTATTCCCGCTCCGTCTCGTCTACGGTGCCGTTCATCCGGATGGTCACGGTCGCGTGCGGCCTGACTTCGCAGGCGGACAACAGATGTTTTCCCCTGATCCCAGTCGTTTTTCACCTTTTCCCAAGTTCGATGATGATTGTGCTTCAGCGCCTCGCCAAGCCCGAGCGCATCCTTGCCGATATCGCGCTGCACGACGCGGACCGCCTCCTCGATCATCGATTCGATCTCGGAGGCGGCATCCCGCTGAATCCGATCGACGACGGACTTCGTCAGCAGATCGATGGCGCCCGTCGTCTCGCGAACGGCGACGATGACGTTGACGGCTGCGTCGAACACAATATGCGACGGGTCGCGAACGTCCGCGCTTAGGCGGGTTCTGATCTCGTAGACGTTGAGCGAGATTTTCGCCCCGGCTGCCTGCAGCGTAAGCATTCCCCTCATTTTGTACCCGCGCAGAAAATTCATCCCCGAGGTTTGCCGCGCGTTCAGCGTCCCCCACTGGCGGTTCGTCTTGCCGTCGAAGATCGCGCTGCCGGACACGAGTACGGATTTGTTCGAAGTATCCAGCGACTGTACCGCATAGCTCGTTTCGTTCATCAGTCTTTCGTGAATATAACCGATTTGCGTAGCGGGAAGCTTTTCCAGGCTGCTCCTGTTGCCGGCTATTTTCTCGATATCGCTGGCCGGCAACCTTTCGTTCGGAGAGCTGGCATAGAGCGCTTCGGCGGCTTCGCCCTTGGCGACCAGAATCTTGATGGATCGCCTGACGCCGGCGCCCCGGATGAAAAAATCGAGCATGTCCGCGAACCCCGTTCCCCTGCGGGCGACCGAGTCCGAGACCAGAATCACCTTGAGATGATCGTAAAAAAGGCGGCCTGCTGAGCTTGTCGGTGGCATATTGGTGGAATGCGGACAAGCTCGTCGCCTTGCCGCACAGATTCGAGTAGCCGGCGCTTCCGTTCGAACCCCCTCCTTCGCCGCTCTTTCCGCCGGGCACGACGATCTGGTAGCAGATACGATAGTTTTGCGCACGCTGCGTTTCCGCTTCCGCTTCAGATTGCTCTTGCTCTTCTACAGGCTGCGCATCGATCGAAACGCCCGCCACGAAGCCCCGGTTGTTGATCTCCACGCGATCCCAGCAGCCCGTCACGGTCGCAAGCGCGATTGCCCCTGTTAGCATCAGCGCACACCGTCTCGACAGCGTCATAGGCGCCGCCCCCTTTTGAACCGCGCCACCGTCAGGAGGGCGATCGGAATCGCCACGGCGGTCCCGTAACCGATATAGCTGATGATCGTGCCAAGCTGCTTGTATTGAAGCATGTTCTCGGGCAGCATGTTGATGAAGTACGCGAGCGGACACAATAAAAGGATGCACCACCGCTTGTCGAGCTTGGACACGATCGATTGCAGGCAGGAGACACTGGTCTCCATCGCCATGCAGGTTGTATTGAAGATGGTCATGATCCAGACGGTGAAAAAGATCGACTCCAGCCGTTCGAAAAATTGGCCGGGCAGGCGAACCTCCTTCGCGATCTCGACGGTCGGAAACAAAATTTGCGCGGTCGCCTCCTTCGTAAAAATCGCGATCGAATATAAATAAGTGATCAAGCACAGGAAGACCGGAATGGCGATGCCGACCAGCATCGCCCTTTGGGTGCGGACGCCCGGCTTCAACAACGGCCCGTAAAACAGCAGCACCTCGAACCCAAGCAAGGCAAAGGTCGTGTCCTTCGTGCCCGAAGCGAGCTCGAGCGGCGGGGTCGTCATGAACGGCTTCAAATTGTCCAGATTCATCAGTTGGATGCCGAAGAGCAGGACGAGGGCGGAGATGAACAGCACGATCGGCAGAAACATCGTGTTCAGCCGGATCACGGCCGCCGTCGAACCCGAGACGGCGTAGACGACGACAAGCAAAAAGGCGACGGAAATAAACCCGATCGGGGTGTTTTCGAGCAAGTACATCCGGGATATCTTCGCGATCGATCGAACCTCGTAGGCGACATAAAGCAGAAAATAGACGCCGTAAATCGCCGATATGAGCACCGCGACGGGTTTGGCCGTGATGCGAGCCGTAAAGCGATGAAACGTATCGCCTTGAAATCGCTTCAGCAGACTGCAGATAACGAGCCCGCAGACGGAGGCGATCAAACCAGCCGTCACAATCGATACCCAGCCGTCGGATGCCTGAATATGCTTCGCGAGCATGCCCGGCAGCGTCAAAATGCCGATCCCGATCATGATCGACGAGACCGTCATCGATACTTCGCGAGCGCCGATCTGATCGTCTCCGTACTCGAATGTTTTCATGGAGAGCCGCCTTTTGCGTTATTTCAAACGATTTTTGTCCTTCGTTCGCATCATCTTCGGACGACCGTTCATCATGCTTAGCGGCGCTCGCAGTATGAGATCCTTCCAATCGCTCAGGAACGTCGGCGCGAAAGGCGTCGAATATGGAATGCCGAAGCTCTTGAGATTGGCGATATGAATATTCAACATGATGTAGGCGAGCACGATGCCGTACAGACCGAACAGCGCCGCCGACAGCATGACTAAAAAACGCAGCAGCCGAAGCGAAATGGCAAAGGTATAGGAAGGCAGGGAAAACGAGGAAATCGCCGTGATGGCGACGACGATAACCATGATCGGGCTCACGATGCCCGCCCTGACCGCCGCTTCCCCGATGACGAGCCCGCCCACGATGCCGATCGTCTGGCCGATCGGCTTGGGCAGCCTGATGCCCGCTTCCCGCAGCAGCTCAAGCGTCGCTTCCATGGCGAACGCCTCGACGACCGACGGGAACGGCACCCCTTCTCTCGAACCCGCGATCGAAAAGGCGAGCTCCGAAGGCAGCATGCCGTGATGAAATTCGGTGAGCGCGATGTAAAAGGCGGGCATAAACGTAGCGAGAAAAGCCGCGCCGAACCGCATAACGCGTATGGCGGTGGACACGATCCAATTCTGGTAATAATCCTCCGGCGAATGAAAAAAGGAAAAGATGGTCATCGGCAAAATAAGCTGGAACGGCGTATTGTCCACGATGACGCCGACTTTGCCCTGCAGCAGCGCCGCCGACAGTTTGTCGGGACGCTCGGTGCTCATGATCTGGGGAAAGGGAGACAGCTGATGGTCCGTCAGCCACTGCTCGACGAAGCCCGAGCCCGCCACCTCGTCCACGTCGATCGTATGAATTCTTCTGCGGACCTCCTGCAGCAGCTTGTCGTTGACGATGCCTTCGACATAAACGACGGCTACGTCCGTTCGCGAGCGCCTGCCGAGCTGGAACGTCTCGAAGCGCAAATTCGGATCGCGGAGCCGCCTTCGGACGAGCGCGGTATTGGTGCGGAAGTCTTCCGTAAAGCCGTCTCGCGGGCCGCGTATGAGCGCCTCGGTCTGCGGTTCCTCGACCGGTCTCGAATTCCAGAATTTCGTGCCGACGATTTGCGCGCAGTCGCTTGCCTCCGACATGACGGCGGAATCCCCGGATAAGATCCCGATCAGGACTTCATCCAGCAAGCCCGTCGTCCTGACTTCCTGGACAGGCAGCTTTGCCTTGTCCGCGTCAGAACCAATCAGCGCCTCGAGCAGATGCTCCTGAATGATGAGACGGCTGGACAGGCCGTCAATGCAGAAGACGGCATAACGGACGCCGCGCTTGGAACGATGTTCGCTGACGAGCAGATCCGACGCGTTGCCCAGCCTCGAACGGATTCGTGCTATGTTTTCGTCTAAGTCCGCGCTCAGCGTCGCCGGTGGAACCGCCGATTGCGACTCGCTCATGGATGCTCACCGCCCGAAGTCTGTTATGCGAATGGGATGTCGTGCCGAAGCGACCTTCGACGTGCCAAGTATATCCATCCGAATGAATTTTTACTCCGTTCTGGAAGGGACGCATAATTACTGTAATCTTTTGCAAAATAGTTCCATGAAAAAAGATCAGCGCTCGCCACCGGTATCCGTTCGTTCGCATGAGCATGCTTGGCATTACGTTCTCATCCGTCCCCCGGCCCCTCATGGTCGCCTGGTGGTCGGCGTCTTTTCCAGGCTTCGGGCATTTCATGATCAATCAATATGCGCGCGGCGTCCTGTTCACGCTGACGGAAATGCTCGTCAACAAGCTGTGCAGGCTGAACGAGGCGATCGTGTACACGTTCTGCGGGCGCTTCGAAGACGCTGCCGAGGTGCTCGACCCGAATTGGGCGTTCGGCTACGCGACGATTTATTTGTTTGCCGTTTGGGACAGCTATCGGGGCGCCAGGTCTCAGGGCTGCCTGCGTTCGTTGTCGGACGGCGGGGCGCCTATACGCCGCATGCTGATCCACCCGTTGGAGGTGCAGTATCTCGAGCGGAAAAATCCGCTGGCCGGCCTTTTTTTATTCGCTGCTGTTCCCGGGACTCGGTCAGCTGTACAATCAACGATTTGGCTTGGGCTTCTACTTAATGTTCTGGTGGTGGGTCTATATCGGAATGTCTAACGCGCTGGCGGCCAGCGTCGAGCTGCTTTACGGCTCGGCTGCCCGATCGACCGAAATGCTCTCGCAGCACTGGTTCATGTTCATGCCCTCCGTGATCGGAGGCGCTTCATACCAGGCCTACAGGGGAACGATCGAGCAAAATAAGCTGTTCCGCGAGGAACAGCGGGCGTATTTGAAAAAAACGTACGCTCAGGCTGAAATCTCTATTTGATGGGAGTCGGGGGTGAGAGGATGCTGTTGATCGGATGTTTTGCCCATTCGCTTGCGCTGGAGCAAGCGCTTGCCGATATCGAGCGGAGCGGAATCGAGCGCAAGCATATTTTGGCGGTGGTCATGAATCTGCGCTCGGACCCGGATCCGGAAGCCAAGCAAAGCGACGCCATCGAAATGGGCGCGGCCTGGGCGACGGCTTGCGCCGTCATCGGCGTAGCCGCCGGCTTCGGCCTTGCCTGGGGACCGATCGTGTGGGGGCTGATCGGCACCGCCGCCGGCTTCGGCGCCGGCTTTAGCCTTCATCGGATATGGCTGCGAGGCCCCGTAAGGTTCGGCTCCAAAACGAACGTCCCCGAAGTCACGGTCATCGTCCAATGCCCCGCCGCCCTGTCCCACGACGTCCGCCTTGCCATGTATCGTCGCGGCGCTCTTTCGGTCGGAGAAAGCGGAGGGTGAGCCTGTGCAAGCTGCGGGGACAATCCCGTCTCCTTTGATTAATGAGCCAGTCCTGCGCGTACTCGGCCATCCCCATGGCGGCGAGGTCAATGCCGTCCTCCCGTGCCGATTAAGTAACGTCGCCGAAGATGCTTCCTGCTCGCGGCGTATTAAATATTAAATCCGCCGGTAATATGAAGATCCGTCCCCGTGACTTGCGAAGACTCGTCCGCCAGCAAATAGATGACGCCGTAGGCCATATCTTCCACGGTTTGAAGCCGGCCGCTCGGCACTTCGGACTTTCCTCAGGGCTTCAAGGTCCTGTGCGCTGCTTCCGTCCTTTTCTACTCTGGCGACCTCGCCTTCGGTAGCCACCCAGCCCACCGTCACCCAGTTCGAGCGAATTCTTTGCGCCGCATAATTTCTGGCGATATGCTTGCTGAGCGTATGCATGGCGCCTTTGGCGCATCCGTAGGCAGCCAAGTCGTCCATGCCCCCGAACCCGTGGGTAGAGCCCATATGGACGATCGACCCGCCGCCCGACTTCAGCATGTGTTCGATCGCGAACCTGGAGCAGAAAAAAGCGCTTTTCATGTTCACGTCGAACACCTGGTCAAACAAAGCATCGTCCGTCTCCAGCAGCGTCGCCCGGGGAAACCAGCCGGCATTATTGACAAGCCCGTCTATCCTTCCGAATCGGTTGACCGTGCGATCGATGAATATCCGGCATGCTTCCGTTTCCGCGATATCCCCCTGCACGAAGCAGATTCGATCGCCGTATTCGGCCGACAGGCGCGAAGCCAGCGCTTCGCCTTCGGACGCGCTCCTTCCGCCGAACGCCACCTTTGCCCCTTCCCGAACCGCCATCTCTACGATCCCTTTGCCGATTCCCTTCGTACCGCCGGTGACGGCAATCACCTTGTCTTTCAGTCTTCCTTCCATATGAAACGCTCCTCTCTTATCGGGCCAAATATCCCCCCGTCGACGGGTATAACCGCCCCCGTAATATAGTTGGAAGCCTCCGAGGACAAAAACACGGCGATGCCCGACAGGTCCTCCGGCGTGCCCCAACGGCCAGCCGGAATTCTCGCCGTAATGGCAGGATAACGTACCGAATCCTCATGCAGATCCTTATTCATGCTGGTGTCCATGTATCCGGGAGCGATCGCGTTCACCTGAATGCCCTGGCCGGCCCATTCGTTCGACAGCGACTTGGTTAACTGCGCGACGCCGCCTTTGCTCGCCGCATAGGCAGTCGCGTTGAAGCCGCCGATGAAACTGAGCATGGACGCCATATTGATGATCTTGCCCCCGCCCCTCTTCAACATAACCTCGCCGGCATATTTGCACAACTGAAAAACTGCAGAGAGGTTAAGCTCTAATACCCGATCCCACGCCTCCAGCGGCAAGTCCAGGCACGACCGGCGATCGTGCATGCCTGCGTTGTTGATCAAGATGTCAAGCCGGCCTCCGAGCAACTCCACGGCATCCCTGAACGAGCGCAACAAATCTTCGCTATCCGACAAGTCGCCCCTCACGGCAAAAGCTGTCGGCCCGCTTGCGCCCAACTTGAGCGCGGCCTCCGTCGCTTCGTCGCTCACGTCCAATATCACCACTTCGGCCCCGGCATCGTGCAGACCTTTTGGCCATCCCATAACCCAAACCGCGGCTAGCGCCTGTGACGATCGCCTTTTTCCCTTTCAAGTCAAACATGGTGTGCATCCTCCGCCTCGTTAATACCGCGCGACGACCATCTTTTTGCGCGTATAGAACGCCACGCCGTCTTTGCCGTTGGCATGCAAATCGCCGTAGAACGACTTTTTGTAGCCGGAAAATGGGAAGAAGGCCATGGGCGCCGGTACCCCCACATTGACCCCCAGCATTCCCGCTTCCATCGTCTCGCGGAACTGACGGATCGATCTGGCATCGTACGTATAAATGCATCCTCCGTTGGCAAAATCAGACGCGTTGGCCAGCTCGATCGCTTCCTCAAGCGTGGGCGCGCGAACGATTTGAAGGACAGGAGCGAATATTTCATCGTTCCATATCTTCATCCCTTTGCGGGCATGGTCGAAAATCGTCGGCCCCAGAAAATACCCCGACTGTCCGCTCGCTGTATGCGCCCTGCCGTCCAGGACGAGCGTCGCTCCTTCGCGCACGCCTTCTTCGATATATTGAACGGTGCGCTTTTTGTGTGCTTCGCGGATGACGGGCCCGAGAAACGTTCCCTTGTTCCTGCCGTCGCCGACAGTCAAGTTGCGTGCCGCCTCCGCCAGCTTCTCCACAAGCTCGTCGGCAATGCTCCCCACCGCTACGACGACCGAGCAGGCCATACAGCGTTCTCCCGCCGAGCCGAAGGCAGCGCCGATGATTTCTTTTACCGCCAGCTCCATATCCGCATCGGGCATGACGATGGAATGATTTTTGGCTCCCCCCGAGCGCCTGGACCCTTTTCCCATGGGCGGCGGCCGTCCTGTATACATACTCCGCTACCGGCTGGGAGCCGACGAACGAGATGGCGGCGACGTCCGGATGCGCCAGCAAGCCGTTGACCACGTCATGGGCGCCGTGCACGATATTGAGTACGCCGTCCGGCAGTCCCGCTTCTCCGAACAGCTCCGCCAAGCGATTCGCCAGCAGCGGCGTTCGTTCCGAAGGCTTAAGCACGACCGTATTGCCGCAAGCGATCGCCAGCGGGAACATCCAGCAGGGCACCATCATCGGAAAGTTGAACGGCGTAATGCCGCCGACCACGCCGATCGGATAATGATACATCGCGGATTCGATATTGGTGGCGATATCCGGCAGATGACTGCCCATCATCAAGGTCGGCACCCCGGCCGCGAACTCCACGCACTCGATGCCGCGCTGCACTTCGCCGTAAGCTTCGGCATAGCTCTTGCCATTCTCCAGCGTGATGAGCTTGGCCAGTTCGTCACAACGGTCGACGAGAAGCTGCTGATATTTGAACAGAATCCGCGCTCTCTTGGGAACGGCGACCTTGCTCCATTCTTTGAACGCCTTGCTTGCCGCTCGCACAGCCTGATCCAGTTCGTCCTTGGTGGACAAGGGGACCCGAGCCACTTCTTCTCCGGTCGCCGGATTCGGAACGGGGTCCGATTGCGCCGATGTCGAGACCGTCCATTGACCCCCGATATAATTAGGTACCGTCGTTATAAAAGCTGTCATATCGATTCCTCCTATGCGTTACCCGATCAGCTGATTAGATGTCCATCGATCGATTTTCTCCTGGATCTGGTCCGCCGTGGGCATGGCATCGGAGCAACTGTGGCTGGATACGACGATAGACGCCGAAGCCGCGCCGAACGTCTGGGCTTTTTCAATTTCCCAACCTTGCATAATGCCGTATATAAAGGCGCCGGCGAAGGCGTCCCCCGCGCCAAAGGTTTTGACGACCTCGGCGGGAAAGGTGCTGCCGCGGAAAATGTTGCCGCTGCGGTCATAAGCCTTGGACCCGTCGCCGCCTCTTTTAACGACAATCAGTTGTGCTTTATGTTTCAGCCAGTGACCTGCCGTCCAGTCGTCGTCTTGCTTGAGGGGGTGTCCCATAGCCAATTCGAGTAAGTCGAATTCCTCTCGTCCTCCGATGATGCAGTCGCATTTCTCGGCTGCCAGCTTGGCATAAATGCCGGCTTCAAGCGCCGAGGTCCAGGTATAGGGACGGTAGTCGATATCGAAGAAAGTGACGACATCATGCTTGGACGCGTATTCCAACGCCATGAACACCGCTTCCCTTGAAGGACTTTTCGCCAGCGCCGTGCCTGATATGAGCAGCGCTTTAGCCTTGCTCATATAGCCTTCGTCAAGATCCGCCGGAGACAGCTTCAAGTCGGCGACGTTATCCCGGTACATGAGAATACTGCAATCCGTAGGAGACTTGATCTCCGTGAATGCCAGTCCGGTAACGGCCCCTTCGCGATCAACCGCAACGCACCCGGTATCTATGCCAGCTTGCAGCAAGTATTGGACGATATATCGTCCGAAGGCATCGTCCGACACTTTGCCGATAAACCCTGCGCTCAATCCGAGCCTGGCAGCTGCCACGGTAATATTCGCGGGAGAGCCGCCCACATACTTGGTAAAGGTCAATGTCTCCTCCATCGGACGATGAATTTCGTTCGCATTGAGGTCGATGCAAAGCCGTCCTAATCCGATTAGATCCAGAGGACGATCCTGCTTGAAGTTCAGGATTCCCAACACATAGTCTCCCTTCATGCGATTATCTAATCGATTAGATTTAGTTTTAAATACATCTAATCGATTAGATATCATTACTATAAATGTTGCTGAAGGCGTTGTAAACCATTATTTTTCCAATTCACGCCCCCCTTCCTCCGCAAGTCCTCCGTACGATCAGCTCCACCGGCAGGACGATTCGATTTGTCGGCTTAACATCGACCTCTCGGTCTGGCTTTTTTAACTTCTCCAGCAATATCAGCGTCGCCCTTTTGCCTAACTCATATCTAGGAATACGGACCGTAGTCAGCTGAATCTGCCTCGAATTCGCGATAAAAAGATCGTCAAAGCCGACGACGGCCAGATCGTCGGGTACGCGCAATCTTAAATCATAGGCAGCATCGATGACGCCGATCGCGCCTACATCGTTGATATTTATAATGGCCGTCGGCCGCTTGGACGCCTCCAGCTCCATTAATGTCCGCGTTGCGAGATAGCTGGGCTCATAACGCGCTTCTCCTGATATAAGCCATTCCGGTTCGATCGCAAATCCCGCTTGGCGCATGGCGAAGACATAGCCTTCTCGCCTTAAACGGGTGATCTCGGAGCCCTCCACCCCGCCCATAAACGCAACTTTGCGGTGGCCAAGTCCCAAGAGGTGGTTCGTAGCCGCCACCGCACCGTTAAAGTTGTCGGACACCACGCTGTCCATATCAAGCCCAGGAAGCTCTCTATGCGCAAAAACGACGGGCAAAGCATAATCTTTTAATTCTTGGAGTACGGTCCTGTCCTTTTCCAGCGCGGTCGTAATAATCATGCCGTCCGTCTTGCCTTCGCGCAGCAGCCTGAGCGCATCCGCCAGACGTTGTCCATCTTCATTGGTGTTAATAATGTTGACCAAGTAACCCGCTTCCTGCGCCGCCTCTTCGCAAGCCTTGGCGATGTCCGGATAAAAGGGATTCGTAATATCGGCTACGACAAGACTTAAGGTCTGGCTTCGCCTTACGCGCAATCCTCTAGCTACCGCATTAGGCACATAGTCCAGCTCGCGGATCGCTTGCAGAATCCGTTCCTTTTTCTCGGGACTAACATAACGCGTATTGTTCAACACATAGGAGACGGTAGCAACCGACACTTTGGCGTGACTCGCAATATCTTTAATCGTGGTCATGAATTTAGTTCCCTGTCGTTTATTTTTTTGTCAGTCGCGTGTTAACGGCTAATCATAACTATGTCATGTTCTGCGTCATTTCACAATGCTAAAAGAAACCGCACCCGAATGAATCCGAGTGCGGTTCTGGTCTTTCATTTTGAAGCCGATTATAGCCGGGAAAGACCTTGCTTGTCTACGAGATTGCTCTTCTTTGTGCATAGTTCTTCTTTGTGCATGGTTCTTCTTTGTGCAGCGTTCTCTTTATGCGAAGCCCTTCTCTGCCCATCGCCTTCTCAGCCTTCCGCGTAAGCCCGAATCGCCTCCGCGAAAGCCTCGCCGTACTTCTCGAGCTTCGCGTCGCCCACGCCTTTGACGCGGCGCATCTCGTGCTCCGACGTGGGACGCAGCGCGCACATCTCCCGCAGCGTGGCGTCGCCGAAGATGATGAACGGCGGCACGCCTTCGCGCGTCGCGAGCGCCTTGCGGACCTCCCGGAGCCGCTCGAACAGCTCGGCGTCCGCCGGCGGCAAGGCCGACGCGCCGCCGCCCGCGCGCGAGCGGCTGCCCGTCCGCCCGCCGCTCTGTTGCGGCTCGATCCGCTGGAACACCTGCTCGCCCTCGCTCATGACGCCGCGGACCTTGGCCGCCAGCTGGACCACCGGATACTGGCTGTCCGTCAGCTTCAGATAGCCGTCGGCGACAAGCCCGTGGATCAGCTGCACGATTTCCTTTTCCGACAGGCTCCCGAGCCTGCCGTACCAAGGCAAGCTGTCGAACCCGAACTGCCGCACCTTGGCGTCGCTCGCGCCGCGCAGCACCTTGGCCGTCAGCGTGATGCCGAAGCGCTGCTTCATCGCCGATACGCAGGCGAACACCAGCTTCGCCTGCTCGGTGACGTCGCGCAGCTCGCGCTCGTCGGTACAGCTGCTGCATCTGCCGCAAGGCTCGCCGCCGTCCTGGCCGAAGTACCGCACGATCGACCGCTGCAGGCAATCCGACGTATGCGCGTATTCCACCATATCGTTCAGCAGCCGGTAGTCGTTCCGCTTGCGCTCTTCGTCCGCTTCGCTGCGCTCGATAAAAAACTTCTGCGTCACGACGTCCTGCGCGGAAAACAGCATGACGCACTCCCCGGGTTCGCCGTCGCGTCCCGCGCGTCCGGCTTCCTGGTAGTAGGCTTCCAGGTTTTTCGGCATATTGAAATGCACGACGTAGCGCACGTTGGACTTGTCGATGCCCATGCCGAACGCGTTGGTCGCCACGATCAGCTGCAGATCGTCGCGGATGAACGCCTCCTGGGTCCGCGCGCGTTCCTCCTCAGGCAGGCCCGCATGATACATGCCGGCCGGAAGTCCCAGCGAGGTCAGGAAGCCGGCGAGTCCCTCGACCTCCCGCCGCGTCGCCGCGTAGACGATGCCGGACTGCCCGGCACGCTCCCGGATGTAGCGGACGAGATAGTCCCGCTTGTCCGCGTTTTTGACGACGGAGAGCGACAGGTTCTCCCGTGCGTAGCCCGTGGTGACGCGGGCCGGCGAAGCCAGCTTGAGACGTTCGACGATGTCGTCCTTGACGACGTCGGTCGCCGTCGCCGTGAAGGCGGCCATCACCGGACGCGGCTCGATATCCTGCAGCATGCGGGAGATCCCCATATAGCTCGGACGGAAGTCGTGCCCCCACTGCGAGACGCAGTGCGCCTCGTCGACGGCGACGAGCGGCACCTTGATGTGGCGCAGCATCCCGCGGAAGCGCTCCGACTCAAGCCGCTCGGGCGCGACGTACACGAGCTTGTAGTGTCCATAGTAAATATCCCGCAGCCGATCGTTCGTCTCCTTCGCCGAAAGCGTGCTGTTGATGAGCGTCGCCTCGATGCCCGCCGCGTTCAAAGCATCCACCTGGTCCTTCATGAGCGAGATCAACGGCGATACGACGATCGTCACGCCGGGCAGCAGGAGCGCCGGCACTTGATAGCAGATCGACTTGCCCGCGCCGGTCGGCATGACGCCGAGCGCGTCCCGGCCGCTCAAGATCGCTTCGATCAGCTCCTCCTGTCCGCGCCGAAACGCGTCGTAGCCGAAGAAGCGCTTCAGCACGCTGCGCGCCTCCCCCATCGACCGGTCGATGTCCTTCTCTATCGTATCAGGCATGTTGGTTCCTCCTCGTAATTCCGCGCGGAAGACTGCCGCGATGCAATCTCCGCAAAAACGCCTCGTCCGACGCGCCGCTATAGGACATACGGCGATAATCGGCACCGACGCTCGCTTACCGGCCTACCGTCTAAACTAGATAAGGCGACAGCTCGCCCGTATAGTAAATATGGAGCACATGGAGCGCCCGCGTGCTCACCGTATAAAGCAGCTTGCGGTGTCGTTCCTGTCCGTACCGCTCCGCCGAAGCGTCCCAGACGAGGACCGCGTCGAACTCGATGCCTTTTGACAAATACGAGGGCAGTACCGAAACGCCCTTGGGCAGGTTGGCCGAGCCGCCGCTGACGAGCGTCACCGGCACGTCTTCGCCGAGCTGCTCCTTCAGCAGCGAGCCGGCGTCGCCGGCTTCCTGCGCCGTCTTGGCGATGACGCCGATCGTGGCGTGACCCGCCGCGAGCAGCGCCGTAACGTCCGCCGCCGCCAGCTCCGCGAGGTGCGCACCGTCCCTGCAGCGGATCAGGCAGGGCTCTTCGCCCTCGCGGTTGAACGGACGGATCCCTTCGGCATCCTCGGTCCGCAAAATCCGCTTCGACAGCTCGACGATCGGCTTCGTGGACCGATAGCTCGTCGTGAGCCGCCATACGGCCGTGTCGGACGGATCGGCGAGTCGCGTCCAGCCCCCGAAGCCGCCGCTGTCCTCTGCCTGCGCGTAGATCGCCTGGTTAAAATCGCCCAGCACCGTCATCCGGGCGCGGGGAAACCTGCGTCGCAGGAACGCCGCCTGAAACGGCGAATAATCCTGCGCCTCGTCGACGAACAGATGCTTCACCTCGCCTTCGACCTTGCGGAAGCCTTCGAGCGCCTCCATTAGATAGAGCAGCGGCGTCGCGTCCTCGTGATCCAGCTCCTTGCGGCCGAGCTTGTCCTCGACGCGCTGGGCCATCCAATCCCAGCCTTCCGGCAAGCGCCCGTCCGGCGCGCAGGCGGCGAACAACGATCGGCTGACGAACAACTGCTTGTAGGTGGCCGCAGCGTCCATGAACCGGAAACCCTTGACCGCCCGGCGCAGTGGCCCGATCGCATTTTCCGCCGCTTGCCGCAGCAACAGCTCCGTCATCTTGTCCTCGTCGTCGAACGCGCCCTCATGGAAGCCGCCCTGCCGCCTCACGCTCACGTAAGCCCGCTGAATATCCTCTTCCTCCATCAGCTCGGCGGCCTGTTCGACCCAAGGCTCCTTGAGCTGCGCGTCCACCCAAGCGGTCAGCCGCCCGTTCAGCCATCGGCGCAGCTTGGCCAGCCGGTCGCCGAAGCTGTCCTCCCCGTATTCGACGTAGAACTGGCTGCTCATCTCTTCGGCGGACACGATCGTATCGCCCTTGAAGCGGAGCTGCCTGAAGACGACGCCTTCCCGCTTGAGGCGGTCCAAATACGCCGCAACCGTCTCGAAAAAATGCTCCGAGCCCTTGTACCGTACCGCGCGCGCCCGGGCTTCGCCCTCCGGCGTGCCCTCCGTCGCCGCAAGATCCTCGGTCTGCGCGAACAGGTCCTCCGCGTCGAAGCGTCTGCCGAGCCGCGCCTCGATCAGCTCGCGGAACGTCATCTGGCGCATGTTGGCTTCGCCCAGATCCGGCAGGACGCGGGAGATGTAGCCCTTGAACACCGGATTAGGCGAAAAGAGCACGATCTGCTCGGCCGTCAGGCTGTCCCGGTAGCGGTAAAGCAAATAGGCGACGCGCTGCAGCGCGGCTGAAGTCTTGCCGCTGCCCGCCGCGCCTTGAACGACGATCAGGCGGTGGCGCTCGTCGCGGATGATTCGGTTCTGCTCCTTCTGGATCGTGGCGACGATGCTCTTCATCGCCGTGTCGGATTTTTCGGACAGCACCGCCTGAAGGATATCGTCTCCGATCGTCTCGTCCGTGTCGAACATATGCTTCAGCCGGCCGCCGCGAATGACGAACTGGCGCTTGAGCGTCAGCTCGCCCGCGATCTCTCCGCCCGGCGTCTCGTAGGACGCGGGACCCGGCTCGTGATCGTAAAACAGGCTCGAAACCGGCGCGCGCCAGTCATAAATATAGAACGTCTCTCCGTCTTCGCCGACGAGAGACGCTCTGCCGATATAGATGACCTCCGGCTCTGCAGTCTCGCTCGCAGCGCCTCCGGCGGCTCCCGCTGCCGGATCGGTCATTTCAGCGAAGTCGATCCGCGCGAAATAGGGATTGTCGTGCTGACGCGCCAGCCGTTCGGCAGCTTCGGAAGCGACCCTGTGGCTCCGCTCGCGCTCCGCCAGCAGCTCGGCCTGCTGTACGATGCTGCTCCACGTCTCTCCGAGCTCCGTCTCGTCCGAGAAGTTGATCGCCAGATCGTCCCAGAATTCCTGGCGAATGCCGACGACGTCCCCCCCGCCGCTCGCCCTGCACGGACATTTCCTTCAGCAGCTTGCGGTCAATGACCCTGATCACCTCGGCGAGGCGCTCGGTCTCGCCGGTCCGTGCATCCGTCCGTTCCTGTTCAGACACCTGTCTTCTCCTCCGCATCGCATTCGTATCGTTATCCACTTGTTGTAACATGACCTAAAGTCCCGTGCAAGTAAGCCTATTCGCGGAAAAAATGCAAATCGCACGAACGGCGGACCGTCGTGCGATTCAAGCTTTAGAGCGCTTCGTCTCCTCGAGATTGCGCCGGCACAGCCCGAGCAGGTCCCGCTTCATGCCGCGCTGCGGCACGGTGATCCGCACCGCAGGCTGGCCCCGTCGCCGGAGCGCGGCGCGCAGCAAGCGGGCGTCTCCGATCTCGCTCGCGATGATCTCGTCGGGACGCGACAGCGTCTTGTACCGTTCCATCAGGAAGCGGTCGCATGCCGCCGCCCCCTCTTCCCCGCGCGACCAGGGGATGCATTCGAGACGGTGCAGCATCCCTTCGTGCAGTTGCGCGATGCAGACGTCGGTGTCGCCGAAGTAGACGGCCTCCTGCGTGCCGTCAGTCTCCGTATCGACGATCTGCCGCTCCGGCGTGCGCTCGAGGATCCGGATATGGCGCAGCATATGCTCCGCCTTCTCGAAGGCGAGCCGCTCCGCGTACGCTTCCATCTGGCCGTACATCGCGCCGACGAGCCGCTCGCCGCCGCCGGCCAGCAGCCTGGCCGCCGCCCGCGCCGTCTCGCGATACTCCTCGTGCGAGATATGGCCGGCACAGACGCCGCTGCACTTGCCCAAGTGATACTCGAGGCATGCCCGCTTGGGCAGCGTAGCGCAAGTACGGAGCTTGTAATGCTCCGTAACGAAGGCGATGACCGCCTCGCGGAACCGGCTGCTGACGAAGGGCCCGAACCGCTCGGCGGGCGGGTCCTCCGCGGAGAGAGCGGGAGATGGCTGTTGTCGCTTGGACAGGCTTGGCGCTGCGTCCCGCGCCTCCTTGCCGGCCGCCGCCTCTGCCCGAACGAGGCCAAGCCCGCCGACCTCCGCCGGGCCCCCCGACCTTCGCGCGAAGGCCGCCTCGCCGGTCTCCTCGCGCACCGCGCGCCTGTCGCGATAATGCGCGATCAGTCTCGGCAAAGGCTCCCGGGTCAGCTGCAAGTACGCGTATCCGCTGTTGTCCTTTTTCAGCGCGCGGTTGTACGGAGGCTTGTGGATCTTGATGAGATTGTTCTCCAGGACCAGGCTCTCGTGCTCGTTGTTCACGACGATGAAGCCGATCTCGGCGATCTCCGCGGTCAGGGCGGGAATCCGCCTGCGCTTGTCGGCCCCGTTGAAATAGGCGCGCAGCCTGTCGCGGATGCACTTGGACTTGCCGACGTACAGAATCCTGCCTTCGTTATTCTTCATGATGTATACGCCCGGCTGCTCCGGGTATCTGGCGGGTTCGAATAAGAATGCGGGCAATTTCGTTTTCCTCCCGAACATACATTCTATCTATTAGTCTAGCAAGTCGAACGGTTTAACGCAATTACGTAAAACTCCCGATTATTTCCTTAAAAGAGTGAACCGATTGCCCGATTCGCTTGTCTATATGCCGAGGTGATCATTCGTGGACAAAGAAGACCTGGCATACCGGGTCAACCCGGACCCGGCCATGTTGGGGGGAACTGATGGACCGGTACGGGCAGGATGTATGGAACTACGCTTACTTTATCGTCAAGCATCGCGCGATGGCCGACGATATCGCCCAGGATACGTTTATTCAGGCATATCGCCATTTCTCCGGCTTCCGGCAAGAAGCGTCTGTAAAAACCTGGCTGCTGCGGATCGCGCGCAACGTCAGCTTCAACTACCGCAACGCCGCGTTTTTCCGCAAAGCATTGCTCATGGATATCGTCTCGCCGCGGCATCCCGGGCGGTCTGCGGAGCAGGATTATCTGGAGCGCGAGGCCGCGAGCGAGATCTGGCGGTGCGTGCTAGACCTACCCATGAAGCTTCGGGAGACGCTGGTGCTGCATGCGAAATACGAGCTGTCCGTCTCGGAGATCGCCGACCTGCAGCGGATTCCGGAAGGGACCGTCAAATCGCGATTGTTCGCGGCAAGGCGTCGCATGGCGTTTCTATTAAAGGAGGATTACGGATATGATCAAGCCTATTAATCCGCAATGGTACGATGAGCTTAAGGGCGAGCCGCTGAAGGAAAGCAACTTTACGGATGCGCTTGCTGCCCGCATTATGGAAGGGGCGAACTTGCCAGAAAGCCGCAGACCGACATACCGCCGCATCGTGGCTGCGAGTCTGGCTGCCGCGGTTGTCGCATCGTGCGCGATCTTTTATGCGGGGCTCTCCGACTCTCAGTCCCATGTAATCGGAGACGCCCCCGGAACGAACGCGATCAGCTCGGCTATAGGCACGTCGGACGGCCCGATCAAAGTCAAGTTCGGCTCCGGCATCTTAACCGACGGCCGTACCGAAGCGGAGGCATTCGATGAAGATCACCGCCGCGACCTGACGTGGGTCCAGCCAGACGAACATGCCAAGCTCCAGTTCTGGTCGGTTCGCTACGCGGATGACGCCTACAAATTCGGCGCCGACTACTATGACAAGGAAACCGGTTCCGAGGAATGGAACCTCCGGGCTTCCGCCAACTTCACGGATACCGCAGAGGAGTCCCGTCTTTCAAAAGCCGGATTGTCCGCGCACACCTTTGAACTCGAAGGATTTACCGTGATCGCGGGCCAATTCGGCGACGACATTTCTTCAGCAAGCCTTAAAAAAAGGGGACGGAACGCTGACGAATGCCGATATTACGCAAAACGCGGACGGCCGGTTCTGGTACGCGATCGTCGACGGCAGCCCGGAAGACTATATCCTGCAGACGCTCGATAAAAACGGGGGAGCTGCATACTGTCGCAGTGCCCTTTTAAGTAACCGTTCCCTCGACTTCACGAGGCCCCCCGCACAACCTCGTCAAGCCGCGCCGCCTCCCCGCATATACATGAGTATTCATGACATGCCAATCGAGGGGGGAAACGCGCCCATGTCCCATACGGAATATCAGCGCCAGCTAGAGTTGGCCATCGGAGAAATCACGGAGATCGCCCAGGGCTTCGGCCTCGACTTCTATCCGATGCGCTACGAGATTTGCCCGTCCGACATCATCTACACGTTCGGGGCGTACGGCATGCCGACGCGCTTCAGCCACTGGAGCTTCGGCAAAACCTTCAATAAAATGAAGCTGCAGTACGACCTCGGACTCAGCAAAATTTACGAGCTCGTCATTAATTCGAACCCCTGCTACGCTTTCCTGCTCGACGGCAACTCGCTCATCCAGAACAAGCTGATCGTGGCGCACGTGCTCGCGCACTGCGATTTTTTCAAGAACAACGCCCGCTTCTCCACCTCCAACCGCGACATGGTCGAGAGCATGTCCGCCACGGCCGAGCGGATTAGCCAGTACGAGCTTGAATACGGCAGCGAAGAGGTCGAGAAATTCCTCGATGCCGTGCTCGCGATTCAAGAACACGTAGAACCCGGAGTCGTGCGCCCGCAAGGCCTCGACAAACGCCGTTATATGGAAGCGCAGCAGCGCGACCAAAAGCTCGGGCGCAAGCCCGCATCCGCCTCGCCCTACGACGATATCTGGCTGCTCGACGACGAAGAACGCGCGGAGCGCCTGCGGATACAGGAGCACAAGCCGGAGCTTCGCAAGTTTCCGCCGGAGCCCGAGAAGGACATCCTCTGGTTCATCCAGGAATACGCGCCTTTCCTGGAGGAGTGGCAGCGGGACATTCTGTCCATGCTCCGCGACGAGATGCTGTACTTTTGGCCGCAGATCGAGACCAAGATCATGAACGAGGGCTGGGCGACCTTCTGGCATCAGCGCATCATTCGCGAGCTGAACCTCGACGCCGAGGAGACGATCGAATACGCCAAGCTGAACGCCTCCGTCGTCCAGCCGTCGCGCAGCTCCCTGAACCCCTACTACCTGGGTCTCAAGATGTTCGAGGATATCGAGAAGCGGTTCGGACGCGAGACGATGTTCGAGGTGCGCGAGCTCGATTCGGATCCTTCGTTCATCCGCAATTACTTGACGAAGGAACTGACGGAGGATCTGGATCTATACGTGTTCGAGAAAAAAGGCGCGGACTGGACGATCACCGACAAGGAATGGGAAAACGTCCGGGATCAGCTCGTGTATTCGAGGGTGAACGGGGGGATTTCCGTATCTGGTCGTGACCGACGGCGATTACCATCGCAACGGCGAGCTCTACGTCAGCCACCGGTACGAAGGCGTCGAGCTGGATGCCAAATATACCGAACGCACGCTCCCCTATATGGCAAGGCTCTGGGGCAAGACGGTTCACTTGGAGACGGTCGTCGACGGCAAGCCGATGCTGTACACCTGCGACGGCGGCAAGACGACGCGCAAAAACCTGTAAGTTCGCCCCAAATTCGGAGAATCGTGCGTAGAACGGCGGCGTTTGGTTTAACTTACTCCTAGAAACCTTTGAAGGAGTGATACGACATGACGCCAACCAACCAGACGACCAGTCCGACCGAGACGCCGACGCGTCCGTCCCATGTCCCGCCGCAGCACCAGGACCAACAGCCCGGCATTCAGAGCGATATGTATCCGGCCCCCGAGGTCGAATCTCCGACATACAAAGCCGCGGGCAAGCTGCTCGGGAAGGTCGCGCTCATTACGGGCGGCGACAGCGGGATCGGCCGGTCCGTCGCCATCACGTTCGCCAAGGAAGGCGCCGACATCGCGTTCCTCTACCTCAGCGAGTACACCGACGCGCGCGAGACGCAGCGCCAAGTGGAGGCCGAAGGCCGCAAGTGCATCATTTTGGACGGCGACGTCGGCGACCCGGCTTTTTGCAAGCAGGCCGTCGATCAGACGGTGTCCCAGCTCGGCAAGCTCGACGTGCTTGTGAATAACGCCGCGGAGCAGCATCCGCAGAAGACGATCGAGGACATCACGCCGGAGCAGCTGGAGAAAACGTTCCGCACCAACGTCTTCGGCATGTTCTACCTGACGCAGGCGGCGATGCCGCATCTGAAAAAAGGCGCCGCGATCATCAACACGACGTCGATCACCGCCTATCGCGGAAGCCCGGAGCTGCTCGATTACAGCTCGACCAAAGGCGCGATCGTCGCCTTCACCCGCTCGCTGTCGGGCAATGTCGTGGACAAGGGCATCCGCGTCAATGCCGTCGCGCCGGGGCCGATCTGGACGCCGCTCATCCCTTCGACCTTCGACGAGCAAAAGGTGGCGAAGTTCGGCACCGACAGCCCGATGAAGCGTCCGGGGCAGCCCGACGAGCTCGCGCCGGCTTACGTCTACCTCGCGTGCGAGGATTCCTCTTACGTGACGGGACAAGTGCTGCACGTCAACGGCGGCACCGTCATTAACGGCTAAGCAAAAGCACCGCTTCGGGCGAATCGTTCGCCTGAAGCGGTGCTTTTCATTAATTATCATGGACGCGAGGGCGGCGATTCATCCACGCGCCGGTTTGTAGATTTGAATAGCGCGTTTTTGCCCTATTCCATGCGCGCCTGTGCCGCGATAGCGACGCGGCGCCCATGCGCAGATTAGAATAGCGCATTTTTGCGCTATTCCGTGCGCGCCTGTACCGCGATAGCGGCGCGCCGCCCACGCGAAGATTAGAATAGCGCATTTTTGCGCTATTCCGTGCGCGCCTGTGCCTTGATAGCGGCGCGTCGCCCACGCGAAGATTAGAATAGCGCATTTTTGCGCTATTCCGAGCGCGCCTGTGCCGCGATAGCGGCGCGCCGCCCACGCGAAGATTAGAATAGCGCATTTTTGCGCTATTCCGTGCGCGCCTGTGCCGCGATGGCGGCGCGTCGCCCACGCGAAGGTAGCGTCAAGAAGTTTGTGTAAGTAAGGTATCTCATCGTTATGGGCAACCAGATGTCGTGAAGATGGGGAGCGTAGCCCAAGCGAAGGCGCGGGAGTTCTATTCCGCCATTGCCTTTGCATCAGCAGGGTACCGTTCCTCAAACATCTCAGCGAGTTTTTTCTTTACAACAGAATCGCCAAAGCCACGGATGACGCGGTTCTCGAAGCGTTCGTTGTAGTCTGCGGCTTCGAGATAAACAATCTTTTCGGCAGCGTCCATGTTGGTCAAACTGTTCATCGGTTTAAGACGTTTTCGGATTTCTTTGTTCATCCGCTCGATTGGATTGGAGGTGTAGATGGCGTCCTTGATTAAGGACGGATATTTGTAGAACGTAAGCAGCGTCGGCAACTGCTCCTTCCACGCTTTCATTTCTTTGGGGTACAGCTTTCCCCATTTGGCGGTTACGGTGTCGAAGGCAGCGAGCGCCACATCGTAGTCCGCAGCCGTGTAGATGGTCTTGAGATCAGCAATCACATCCGCTCGGTGCTGGACGCGGATCTTGGGGAAAGTGGCTCGAACCTTGTGCACGACGCAGTGCTGCACGTCGGCCTTCGGATAGGTCTCGCGGAAGGCTTCCTCGAGCCCCGACAAGCCGTCAAAAACGCCGAGCAGCACCTCGGTGGCGCCGCGGTTGTACAGATCCTTAAGTACCTCGCGCCAGCCGTTTGAGCTCTCCTGGCCACCGACGTAAAAGCCGAGGATCTGACGGCGTCCGTCCTCGTCGAAGCCCATGGCAAAGTAAATGACTTCGCCGCTCACGGTGCTGCGTTTGAGCTTCACATAGAGGCCGTCCAAGTAGATGACGGCGTAACGCTTTTGCAGCGGACGCTGCTGCCAGGCCTGAATGTCTTCAAGCACGGTTGCCGTAATGTTGCTGACGGTTGTAGGCGAATAGTGGCTGCCGAACATGCCCTCGATAAAGCGCGCCACGTCTCGGGTCCCCATACCGCCTTTGTACATCTGGATCACGGCTTCTTCCAGCCATCCGTCGCGGCGCTGGTATGGCTCGAACACATGCGTCTGAAACTGGCCATTGCGATCCCGTGGCACTTCAAGATCTTCAATGTGTCCGTACTTCGTGTGAAGGCTGCGTTTGTAGTAGCCGTTGCGGCTATTGCGCTGGCCTTCCTGCTCGTCCTCCATGAAGTGCTTAATCTCCGCCTTCATGATGGATTCCAGATTGGCTTTTACAAACTGAGTGACAACATTTTCAAATAGATCAGACAGCAGGTTTTCGGGTATAGTAGTCATCGAGTAGGGTTCCTCCTTGGTGATGTCGCAGTACCGAGGATACCCTACTTTTTTTGTTGCCTGGCTAGGCTCCAAAACCTGGTACACAAACTACTTTACGTCATCGTGCATGGGGCAAATAGCGCAATTTTGCGATATTTCGGAGCATCATGTAAGTGGCGGGTCGGCGAATCAACTTGAGCTCGCGAGTAGTGGCGTCTACGCTCATAGCGCAACGCCAAAAACCGCACAGCAATTGTGCGGTTTGGCGCGCTCGCGCAGGTTCGGGCCGCTCTCGCCTTTGTGTTCAGCGGTTCAGCAAGCTCCCCACGTAGCGCAGCAGCTCGTTGGCGCTGGCGGTCGTGTAACCGTGCTCCTCGACGAGGCGGTTGATGACCTCGTTGATGCGCTTCAGCTGGTTTTCGTCCGGCGTCTTGGTGGAGGTGGTGATCTTGACGATATCCTTCAGATCGGCAAACAGCTTCTTCTCGATCGCCTCGCGCAGGCGCTCGTGCGTGCTGTAGTCGAACTTGCGTCCTTTGCGCGAATACGCGGAGATTCGGATCAGGATCTCTTCGCGGAACGCTTTTTTCGCGTTTTCGGAGATGCCGATCTGCTCCTCGATGGAACGCATAAGGCGCTCGTCGGGATCCATCGATTCGCCGGTCAGCGGATCCTTGATTTTTTTGCCAATTGCAGTAGGCTTCGATGTTGTCGAGGTAATTCTCGAACAACGTGCGCGCCGACTCCTCGAACGAATAGACGAACGCCTTCTGCACTTCTTTCTTCGCCAGCGCGTCGTACTCCTTGCGCGCGACGGAGATGAAGCCTAAGTACCGCTCGCGCTCCTCCTTCGTGATGGAAGGATGCTGGTCGAGCCCGTCCTTGAGCGCGCGCAGCACGTCGAGGGCGTTGATGTACTCCTGGTCCTGCTTGATCAGCGCGCTGGAGATGCGGTTGATGACGTAGCGCGGGTCGATGCCCGACATGCCCTCGTCGTTGAATTCGTTTTGCATTTCCTTCAGGTCCGCGTCCTTGAAGCCTTCGACCTCTTCGCCGTCGTAGAGCCGCATCTTTTTGACCAGGTCCATGCCTTGCTTCTTGGAGTCCTTCAGCCGCGTCAGAATGCTGAAGATGGCGGCGGCCCTTAGTGCGTGCGGCGCAATATGGATATGGCTCATGTCCGACTGCCCGATGAGCTTGGCGTAAATTTTCTCCTCGTCGCTCACGCGCAGATTATACGGTACGGGCATGACGATCATCCGGGACTGCAGCGCCTCGTTTTTCTTGTTGGCGATAAACGTCTTGTACTCGGACTCGTTCGTATGCGCCACGATGAGCTCGTCGGCGCTGATGAGCGCGAACCGGCCCGCTTTGAAGTTGCCTTCCTGCGTCAGCGAGAGCAGATTCCACAGAAACTTCTCGTCGCACTTGAGCATCTCCTGGAACTCCATCAAGCCGCGGTTCGCCTTATTCAGCTCGCCGTCGAAGCGGTAGGCGCGGGGATCGGACTCCGAGCCGTATTCGGTGATGGTCGAAAAGTCGATGCTGCCCGTCAGGTCCGCGATGTCCTGCGACTTCGGGTCGGACGGGCTGAACGTGCCGATGCCGGTTCGCGTATCTTCGGACAGAAAAACGCGCTCGACGGGGAAGCGCTCGATGTCGCCGCCGTATTCACTGCGCAGCCGGAGGGCGCACGACGGGCAGAGATTGCCCTCGATGCGGACGCTAAGCTCCTTTTCGAATTCCGTCCGGAGCTCGCTGGGCACGAGATGCAGCGGTTCTTCGTGCATCGGACAGCCCTGCAGCGCGAACACCGCTCCCCTTTCCGTTCTCGAATACTGCTCCAGCCCTCTTTTCAGCAACGTGACGATCGTGGACTTGCCTCCGCTCACCGGCCCCATGAGCAGCAGAATCCGCTTGCGGACGTCGAGCCGTCTGGCCGCGGAGTGAAAATACTCTTCGACCAGCCGCTCGAGCGTTCGGTCGAGGCCGTAAATGTCGTTTTCAAAAAACTTGTACTTCTTTACGCCGTTCTGCTCTTCCACACCGTGGGAGACGATCATGTCGTATACCCTGGAATGCGCGGTCATCGCAGGTACGGGGTCGTTTTTCAGCAGATCGATATAATCGCGAAATGTTCCCGTCCACGTCAACCTCTCGCTAGCAGTCCGGTACTCGGCGAGCCGCTTGAAGATGTCCATGCCGCTATCCTCCCTGTCTCTCTGTCTGTCTATCGGTGTGACCATCCATCGTCTTCGCAACGTACTCTATACCTATGCGGGGGAGGTGGACGAATTTGCCCCGAAAACGGGATGAAAATAAATGACCGTGCTATAATGTACGAATCAAGCGGCGAACGGGGGGGAAGCGGCGTGGCGGTCAAATACGAGACGGAACTGTATCCTGCGCTGAAAGCGTTCTGGACGGCGAGAGGCTACGAGGTCAAAGCGGAGATCAAAGGCTGCGACCTGGTAGGGATCCGGCCCGATGAATCCCTGCCCGTCATCGTCGAGATGAAAAAAACGTTCACGCTCGCGCTGCTGCTCCAAGGGCTGGAACGCCAACGAACGGGCGCAGCCGTATGGCTGGCCGTCGAGCGCAACCGGGTCAAGAAAGGCGCGCACAACCAGCGCTTCGGGGAGATCTCGGATCTATGCCGCAGGCTCTCCCTCGGCTTTATGACGGTGACCTTTTATAAAACCAAGCCGCCCGTCATCGAGGTATGGTGCGAGATCGGCAGCCCGCCGGCAGGCGCCATCCCGGCCGCCGTCGCCGAAAACATCGCCGAGCGATACGCCGCGGCGGCAATCGCTGCCCCGCTCCTGCCGGTCGCCGTGCCGACGGCCAGATCTAGCGGCCGTCGCAAGGGCGCCGCCAAGCTGCTCAAGGAATTCGCCGGGCGCAGCGGCGACTACAATGTCGGCGGCAGCACGAAGCGCAAGCTCGTCACCGCCTACCGGGAGCGCGCGCTTCAGTGCGCGCTGGCCCTCCGCTGCACGGACGCGCCGGCGCTCGCGCCGCGTGAGGTCGGCGCGCTCACCGGGGTCGCCGATCCCGGCCAGCTGCTGCGCAGCAATTATTACGGCTGGTTCGCGAAGGCCGGCCGCGGACTGTACGCGTTGACGCCGGCCGGCCGAGCCGCGCTGCTTGAATATGCCGAAGCGGTCTCGTATTGGACGACGCGGTTCCCGTGGGCAGCCGCAGCTGTGTCTGAGCGAAGCACTGCCGACGCTGCCGTCGTTGCCGAATCCGACGCTGAAGGTGCTGACGGTGCTGACGACACTGACGGCGTTTCGTCAGCGGCTACCTATTATATAGAGGAGTTGCAACGAAGATGAGCGATACACGCATTCCGCTCGGTTCTGCCGAGATGCTGGCCGAAGTGCCCATGTCGTTGGAAGTGGAAGGCAAACCGTACTGGCTGACGAAGGACGAAGAAGGACGCATCGCGCTCCTGCTTGCTTTTTGCCCGCATGCCGGCGGAGAAGTACTGCTCGCCGATGGCGAGTTTTATTGCCCGCTTCACTACTGGACCTTCGACGGCCGCTCCGGCGCGTGCACGAACCGCGACGACGAGCGCCTCATGCGCCGCGACGTCGAGCTCGTCGATGGCCTGCTTTACGCGAGCGGCTCCGATTATTAAGCTTATATCGATCTTCCCATAAAAGATTCGATCGTCAGTCGCAATCGCCTGACGCCCTCCGAGATCTCCCGCTCGTCCGAATGGACCGGCGTCAGCCTCAGCCGCGAACGATCTGCCGCCGCGGCATAGTACCCCGCGCCAGGCTGGAACAGCACGCCTTCCAGCCATGCCGCCTTCAGCAGCGGCTCGCCTTCCAGTCCGTCGGGCAGCTTCAGCCAGGCATGGCTGCCCGCTTCGGGCTGCTTGCAGACCAACCCTGGAATTCCAGTCCGCGCGATCTGCTCCGCTAGAGACGCATGCCGCGTCCGATATATGAATCTTAGCGTCTCGAGCGCGGGGATCGGGGACGACTCGCTCCAAAAACGGAGCAGCGCCTCGCGATCATCCAGCGCCTCCCGCTCGCGGTCCGGCCTTCTAGCGGAAGGGACGGGCAGGAACGCAGCGTCCTTTTCGCCCCATCCCGTCCATTGAAGCCATCCGAGCCGCATGCCCGATACGAGTCCGGAAGGCAAGCCGCCGATGACCGCCGCCGGCCCGGCTTCTTCTCCCTCGGCCAGGTTCGTCGTCCAACCGCACGTCAGACTTTGACGCTCGTCGAGGACAAGCGCTACGCCGGCTTGCGCGCATAATCGCAGCAAAGCCGTTCGTCGTTCGTCGCTCCACCTGCAGCCCGCCGGATCCGAGCAGGTCAGGGATACGTAAACGGCACGCGGCTTGAAGGCCGCGATCGCGTCCGCCAGCGCTTCCGGATCCATCCCCTCCGCGCTGCCCGACACCTCGAATGCCACCGCCCCGGCCCGGGCGAACAACTGCAGCGCCGTGCGGCTCGTGGGGCGCTCGACCAGGATCGCGTCGCCCGGCTGCAGCAGCGCCTTCGTCGCCAATCGGAGCGCTTCGTCCGCGTCGTCCGTGAGGAGCCACTGTCCCGAATCGTCCGCAGGCCGCCAATACGGACCGAGCTGGCCCGACAATACGAGCGAGGCTAGCCGTTTCTCCGTCTCCAGCCGGCGGAGTCTATCCGCGATCGCTTCCGCCGCCGTAACGGAAGGCGCCTGGCGCTTTTCCTGCCACTCGGCTTCGGCCAGCAAACCCTCCGCAGGCCAACCGCCCATCCAATTGATCATGGCCCCCATCTCCAATCGCTTCCGGGCGCTCGCGCGCCGGGCTTTTTGCCCACGATACAGTGTATGCTGCGCAAACGCCGTTTTTTGCGTTTTCTTTTTTGGGCGGGCTTGGTTATAATAGAGGAAGTTTAGTGGAGGTGTCGAACATGATTCTGGGTATGAGCGACAAGTTCTGGATCGTCATGCTTGTATTCGCGATGTTCATCACGGCGATGTTGACTGCCGCATACAACGAAGACAAGACCAAAGGTCTTTGATCTCCGATTCGGACAGGCATCCGCCTCAAGCTTCGCGAAGCGGCAAGACCCTCAAGGCAATCCCGTGCGAGCGGGCTTTCTTGGGGGTCTTTTAAATGAATAAGAGCCGTCTCCGAGCCGGCTGGTCGCCGGTCGGGAAGGCTCTCGCTAACAGTCGTGGAATTGTGGATTAGAGCGCGTTCATTTCCTTCATGCATGCGCCGCACACATGGCGTTCCTTATATTCGGTGACGTTCTCCATGGACGAACAGAATACGCACCGCGGACGGTAACGCTCCAGAATAATATGATCTCCCTGCACAAGAATTTCTACAGGATCACCTTCATTCATCTGATAACGCTTCCGCAGCGATTTCGGCAGCACGATCCGGCCGAGTTGGTCCACTTTTCTTACGACACCAGCAGGCTTCAAAGCAGTCCTCTCCCATTCTTTCGTTATTCATAACAAGTGCGGATTATTGCCCAAGTCTTAACCTTAGGTTCGCTAACTTCCTCGACAATCCCTGCAAAAAATAGATTTTGCTTAAAATAATGCAAGAATATTGCCGATTTATGTCGAATTTATTAGGATATTAGCCTTCCAAACCAGGAAACCCGGTTTGCCTGAGCGCTTCGTACACGACGATCGCGGCCGAATTGGCCAGGTTAAGCGACCGGACTTTGTCCGTCATCGGCATTCGGATGCTCTGTCCGGGATTTTCGTCGAGCAGGCTTTGCGGCAATCCTTTGGTTTCCTTGCCGAAGACGAACAAGTCCCCGTCCTTATAAAGCATCTCGCTGTAGCGACGCGAGCTGCGGGTGCTGGCATAGAAAAACCGTCCTTCGGGAAAAGCGCTTCTGACCTCGTTAAACGAATCGTAGTAAGTAATGTTGACGGCGTACCAATAATCGAGACCCGCGCGCTTAAGCACCTTGTCGTCGGTCGAAAAGCCGAGCGGACGCACGAGATGAAGATGCGTACCGGTCGCAGCGCAGGTGCGGGCGATATTGCCGGTGTTGGCGGGAATCTCGGGTTCGACGAGCACGATATGAAAAGGCATTCGATTGCCTTCCTCCTTTAGTAAATGTTATTCGACGATGCGAAAAAACCGCGGCGGGCGCCGCGGTTCATCCATTCCGGCCTGCTCAGGCATGCATCGGCCGCAGCCGGTCGATCCTAACCGTTCGTGCGGGCAAATTCGCCCATGAAGTCTACGAGCGCCTTGACGCTGCTGAGCGGCACGGCGTTGTAGATTGACGCGCGCAAACCGCCGACGTCGCGGTGGCCTTTAAGTCCGACGAAGCCCGCGGCTTCGGAGTCCTTCACGAACTTCTTCTCCAGCTCTTCGCTGCCCAGGCGGAAGGTGACGTTCATGATGGAACGGCTGTCCGCATTCGCGAAGCCTTTGTAAAATCCGCCGCTCGCGTCGATCGTCGAATAGATCAGGTTCGCTTTCTCCCGGTTCAGCCGCTCCACGCCGGCTGCGCCGCCCTGCGCCTTCACCCAGTTCAGAACCCGGTTCGCCATGTAGATGGCGAACGAAGGCGGGGTATTATACAGAGAGCCGCTCTTCGCGTGCGTATCGTAGCGAAACATCGTCGGCACGGTCATCGACGGCGCGCCGACCAAATCTTCGCGGACGACGACGATCGTAACGCCGGATGGGCCGAGGTTTTTCTGAGCGCCCGCATAAATAAGACCGAAACGCGATACGTCGACAGGACGGCACAAAATATCGCTGGACATGTCCGCGACGAGCGGCACGTCTCCCGTATCCGGATATTCCGCCCACTGCGTCCCTTCGATCGTCTCGTTCGAGGTCAAATGCACATAGGCGGCGTTGCCCGGCACGTTAAGCTCGTCCAAAGACGGAATCCGCTTGTAAGCATCCGCTTCGGAGGAAGCCGCGATCGCGACCTCGCCGAACAGCTTCGCTTCCTTGATCGCCTTGGTCGCCCAGCTGCCCGTCGCGACGTAAGCGGCCGCCTGATCCGGTTTAAGCAGGTTCATCGGTACCATCGCGAACTGCGTGCTCGCGCCGCCTTGGACGAGCAGCACTTTGTAGCCGTCCGGTACGCCCATCAGCTCCCGTACGAGCTGCTCCGTTTCGTTATGTACGCGTTCGTAAATGGCGCCGCGATGGGACATCTCCATCAGCGACATGCCGCTGTTTTCAAATTCGACGAATTGCTCCTGTGCCTGCTGCAAAACCTCTAAAGGCAAAGCGGCCGGACCTGCGTTAAAATTGTAGGCACGATTGGACATTTCAATTCCCACCTTATAGTCGTTTCATCTTCAAACATCATAACAAAGCTGCCTGAGGTGTTCAACCGCTTTAAAGGACAAAAGGATGACAAAACTCAAAATTCCCGAACGAACATGGAGGGCTTCATGGATAATCTTCGTCTTTTCCTAGGAATTGCACTTCCGCAACCCATTGAACAAGCATTAGGCCGTGTAGCGCAAGAAATGGAGCCGGCTTTATCGTACCGCAAATGGACGCATCCCGCCGACTACCATATTACGCTTCATTACCTGGGCAATACGCCGAAGGACAAGCTGCCGGATATTCGGCTTGCGGCCCAAGAGGCTGCCGGGCATACGCAGCCTTCCCGGTTGTCTCTCTCCGCGCCGGGCACCTTCGGATCCCCATCCGCGCCGCGCGTGCTCTGGTGCGGCATCGAAGAAGCGAATGACGACAATACGGTCGCAGGCAGTCAGGAAGCGGATCCTGCCGTCTCCCCGCTTCATGCGCTGCACCGTGTGCTCGGCGAACGGCTTCAGGAACGAATCGGCTATGAGCCCGAGGCCAGACCTTATCATCCGCATATTACGCTCGCTCGCAGCTGCGAAGGAGAACGCTGCGACAAGTCTGCGACGCAGGAGTTGTGGCATACGTTGGCTGCTCGCGAGGAAGGGCTGCATGCGGTGTGGCCGGCGAGCTCGATTACGATTTTCCGCTCCCATCTCGGTCGTTCGCCTTCCTATGAACGGCTCGATACGATTCCGTTTCCCTGACAAAGCTGAACATACGCAAGAAAAGCTCCCTTGCGGGAGCTTTTCGGTAAAGCCGATTCGATTAGCAATCGAAGTAGAGGCCGTATTCGTGCGGGTGAATGCGGATCGCGACAGCCTTCGCTTCGGCACGCTTCACGTCGACGTAGTTATCGATGAATTCCTTCGTGAAGACGCCGCCTTCGGTCAGGAATTCGAAGTCCGCTTCGAGGGCGTCAAGCGCTTCGTCCAGGTTGCCCGGTACGCTGCGGATCTCTGCCTTCTCTTCGTCGGACAGCTCGTAGATGTTCTTGTCGAACGGACCGTAGCCCAGCGCGCGCGGATCGATCTTGCGCTTGATGCCGTCCAGGCCTGCCATCAGCATGGCTGCGAATGCCAGGTACGGGTTCGCCGTGGAGTCCGGCGTACGGAACTCGATGCGGCAGCCCTTCGGCGTAACGGCAGCGACCGGAATACGGACGGCCGCGGAACGGTTGCCGGCGGAGTATACCAGGTTAACCGGCGCTTCGTAGCCAGGAACCAGACGCTTGAAGGAGTTCGTGGACGGGTTCGTGATCGCGATCAGCGCAGGCGCGTGATGCAGGATGCCGCCGATGTAGTGCAGCGCGAGATCGCTCAGGTTCGCGTAAGCGCCCTTCTCGTAGAACAGCGGCTCGCCATCGTTGAAGATCGACGTGTGTACGTGCATGCCCGAACCGTTGTCGCCGAAGAGCGGCTTCGGCATGAAGGTCGCGACCTTGCCGTATTGGCGCGCAACGTTGTGAACGATATATTTGTACTTCATCAGGTTGTCGGCAGTCTTGGTCAGCGTGTCGAAGCGGAAGTTGATCTCCGCTTGGCCGGCCGTCGCCACTTCGTGGTGGTGACGCTCGACGCGAAGGCCGGAATCCTGCATCAGGCGGACCATCTCGCTGCGGATGTCTTGCTGGGAGTCGACCGGAGCGACAGGCACGTAACCGCCCTTGACGCCTACTTTGAACGCCAGGTTGCCGCCCTCTTCCTTGCGGTTGGTGTTCCAGGCAGCTTCTTCGGAATCGACGAAGAAGGAAGAAGAATTCATCGTGCTCTCGTAACGGACGTCGTCGAAGATGAAGAACTCGGACTCAGGCGCGAAGAAAGCAGTCGTGCCTACGCCGGATTGTTGAAGGAATTCTTCGGCCTTGTGCGCGATCGAACGCGGGTCGCGGTCGTAACGTTCGCCGTCCGGCGTGTAGATGTTGGACATGACGATCAGGGTCGCGTGAGCGGTGAACGGATCCACGTAGACCGATTCGGTGTCGGGCATCATGACCATGTCGGATTGTTCGATGCCGCGGAAGCCGGTGATCGAAGAACCGTCGAAAGCGACGCCGTTAACGAAAGTATCTTCGTCCACTTCGGTCGCCGGCAGCGTGATGTGGTGAGCGCGGCCGTTCAAATCGACGAAACGAAAATCGACGAACTCAATATTCTTTTCCTTGATGAGATCCAAAACGTTTTGTGCAGACATTTCGAATTTCCTCCCCATTTCCGAACATTCGGTCTTATGAAACGAAACAACGTTCAACTTTTCACCTGAACTCTGTCGCTATTATAAATTTTTTTGATAGAACAGCGTCAATACTTATGTAAGGTATTTTTTGTGGAAGTGTGAGGTATGTTAACACTTTTGACATACCGAAAAACCGCGTCCCGACAGCAAGAAAAACCCGCATCCCGCGGGCAATGCGCAAGCCTTCGGACGGCCTCGGCCGACGGCCGCGCGAAAAACCGAACGTCCGGCTTCCGCCGGTTTCTTATCGCTTTCCGCCAAAGCCGGTTAACGCGTTTTACCTGGCGATCCGCTTGCGCAACATGCCCGCGACCCGCTCCAGGCTGGCGGATCGGGACCGCGCGTCCGCGGTGACGCAATTGACGATGATCTCGTCGGCGCCATAGCTCGCAGCGAGCGCGTACAGCATCCGCTCCGTGCGTTCTGGGCCGCCGACGATGATCCGGCTTCTGTTTTCCGCGATCCTCGCCCGGTCGGACGCGCTGTACGCGTATGCGCGCGCCTCCTCTCGGCCAGGCACCGGCCGGCCGTATTCGCCTTTATCGTTCAACAGCAGCCGCAAGTCAAGCGAGGCCGCTTCCCGCTCCGCTTGGCTGTCGTCCTCCATGCAGACGACGAATACGCATACCGCGACGCGAGGCGACGACCCAAGCGGGCCCGGCCTGAAGCGCCGCCTGTATTCGCGCGCGGCGTCCTGCCCGCCCTGCCCATTGATAAAATGCGCGAATGCGAACCCGGCGCCCATCGCGGACGCGACCTGGGCGCTATGGGCGCTCGAACCGAGAAGCCATGCCTCGGGACGCGTGCTTACGACCGGCGAAGCCGTCAAGCCGGCGAGCGGATGGCCCGTTGCCAGCGGAGGGCCGATGCCGAGGTACGCCGCAAGCTCTCCCAACGAATGGACGAAGCCCGCTTCTTTGTCCTTGCCCGCCTCCCTGCCCATCGCCCGCGATACGAGCGGCATGCCGCCCGGCGCCCGGCCAATGCCGAGATCGATCCTTCCCGGATACAAACCTTCGAGCACCCTGAAGTTTTCGGCGACCTTATACGGACTGTAATGCGGCAGCAGCACGCCGCCCGAACCGATGCGAATATGCGAAGTATGCGCCCCCAGCGCGGCGAGGAGCACCTCGGGCGAAGAGCCCGCCAGCCCCGTCGCGTTGTGGTGCTCCGATACCCAGAACCTCGAATAGCCGAGCCGCTCGGCAAGCTTCGCCAGCTCGATCGTATCCCGGAGCGCTTGCGCGGCGTTCCCGCCGCTGAGCACGGGGGGATTGCTCCAGTACGCCCAGCTTTAACATTCGTCGATCACCTCGCTACTATTGTACGCCGGTCCGGCTACCCGCAGAATTTATGGTTTCAAGCCTTCCTTTTGTCCTGAACTCCGATATAATGTAGAAAAATGGCGATCTTTAGCTGCGCCGGAACCACGAACGAGGCGTGATCGAATTGAAATGCATCATCGTCGATGACGAACCCCTGGCACTAAACGATATGGAAAGACAGCTCACAAAGCTCGGCGGCATCGAGATCTGCGGCAAGTTCGGCAACGCCAAAGCCGCGCTGGACGCGATCGGCGCCTTAGACCCGCAAGTCGTGTTCCTCGACATCGACATGCCCGTCATGAACGGACTCGAAGCGGCTCTTCACTTCCAGGAGGCGCTCCCCAGCGCCCGGATCGTATTCGTGACCGCCTATCAGGAGTACGCCCTTAAGGCGTTCGAGGTGAACGCGCTGGACTACCTGCTTAAGCCCGTTCTGCTGCCGCGTCTCGCGCATACGCTTCAGCGGCTGGAGAGCGCCGCGCCGGCCCCCTCTGCCGCGGCGAACGCCGAAGCGTCGGGCACCCAGGCGTTCATCCGGTGCTTTAGCTCGTTGTCCGTCGAATACGGACCTAACGCCACGCAGCTGGCTTGGAGAACGAACAAAGCGCAGGAGCTGTTCGCCTTCTTGCTTCACAGACGCGGACAGCAGACGCGCAAGGACACGCTGATCGAGCTGCTATGGCCCGAGCTTGCGCCCGAGCGCAGCTATGCCCTCCTGTATACGACGGTGTATCAGCTGCGCAAGTCCATCGAGGCCGCAGGCATCGGGATTCGAATCCTTAATACCAAGGCCGGCTACGAGCTGACGACCGACGACATCGTGATCGACGTCGACGATTGGGAGCGGCGCATGCCGCCGGCCGACGAGAATCTTCCGGATCAGCTTCAGGAATACGAAACGTGGCTTGAAGCGTTTACCGGCGATTACTTCGAGGAGCAAGATTACGAATGGGCGGACGCGGAGCGCCGAAGGCTGCGCGTGCTCTGGTACCGGTACGCGCTAAGACTGGCGGCCCTGCTTGAGGAGCACGGTATGCCGGCCTACGGGCTGGATTGGCTGTACCGGGTGCAGTCGCGTTTTCCTTATTCCGAAGACGTTTACTTCCTTATAATGAAGCTCCACGCTGCGCTCGGGGAGAACAGCATGGTCGAGCAACAATATACGCTGCTGGTTAAGATGAGCGAGGACCAATACGGGCATCCGCCCTCCGCCGATATCGCGGCTTGGTATGCCGCCCGGCGAACGGACCCTTCTGCGACGCTTGATCCATGACAGCGAGGTTACGAGCTCGCGGCGGCAAGGAGCGCAAAGGAAGTGTTTCTATGGTTAGAAAAGGGAAAATGGGACCTGCTCATCAGCGACGTGAGGATGCCGAATATGTCGGGTTACGAGCTAACCCGAATCGTTCGAAGCAGATTCCCTCTGGCTGAGTTGCCGATTCTTCTGCTCAACGCGCGCAATCATCCGGAGGATATTTTGACTTCCGCAATTCGGATCTCCTTGTCCCGCTTGAACGGGAGCTCAATCTGGTCAGGTCCTATCTATACATCAAACAGGAACGCTTCCCGGACCGCATATGCGTCCACGCTGGAGCGACTGCAAGACAATGGGCTCGACAAAGAATCAGGCATCGGGCTCATCAGCACGGATCGCAGGCTGAGGCAGTTGTTCGGCACGGGACTTGCGCTAGAGAGCGGCCCGGAAGGCACGACCGTTTCCTTCGTCGCCAGAGACTTTCGATCATAAAACGCCGGCAACGCCCCAATAAGCGGGACGCTGCCGGTTTTTGTTTTCTAAAATCGGATTTGTTCAGTTTTTGTATAGTTTTGTACTGTACAATGCCCGTTAGTGTGGAAATTCGACTGCAATGGGGGAGGAACGGTTTGAATGGACAGGAACACCGAAGCGCGGCAGACCCGCGCTGACGCAGACGGCTCTTCTTTTTGTTAGCCGCGAGAATCGCGCTCGTGCTGTATCCGCGGATGTTTCGTGCTGGGTAGCTTCCGGCATTACGTAGAGAAAGAACGCGCGGGGCCAATCCGAACGAAGTAAATTTGCTTTTAAACAGAGTTATAGCAGGTGTAAACCATATTATTGACGAGCAGATTGCAGCGTCTAATTTAGGAGGAAAAGAATTCATGAAGTACAAGGCGGGGATCTGGCTGCTCGTATTTGCCATTCTGGTCAGCGCCGGGTTGCCGATCGGCAGGTTGAGTGTATGGGCAGCCGGTGGAGATAAAACAAGCGCGCTTACAGAATTGACGGCAGTAGTTAAACAGGGAAGCACGGTTATTAATCCAGGTGACACGATCAACATCAGCAACGGGGATACGCTTAGTGTCGAAGTGTCCTTTCGAGTGCCGGTTGCAGGGGATGACCCTGCTCCGCCAACGGTTGTTGAGCAGGGCGACACTGCTAGCTTTGAGTTAAGTCAAGGTTTTACTCTTCTGTCGGGAACGACTCTGACAATGATTCACAAAGATCCGATTAACGGTGACAAGCGTGTCGGAACCGCGACGCTTAACTCGGCTGGCGGATCGGTGAATGCCGATATCCTGTTTGATGGAGATAGCGTAATTTTCGACGAAAACGGCGGTTATTATAACGTTAGCGGCGAGTTTTCCGCACAACTTCGATATGACAACTCCGGAAGCGCAGGCGATGAAGGCAACCATACGATAACGATTCTTGGCAAGACCTATACCGTTGTCGTCCCTCCGACTCCAGTCGTTTACAATGTGGCGAAGTCCGGGGTTGCCGATCTCGCCCATAATAAGATCGATTGGACCGTAACGCTCTCCGCAACCAAGGGAGCAACCGCGGTCGATCTGAAGGATTATGAATTCAGCGATGATCTGAGCAATGTGGGGACATACGTTCCGAGCTCGTTCACGGTAGGCGGCGTTGCCGCCACGCCTGTCGAGACGGGTAGCGTGATTACGTATAAATTCCCCGACCCATCCTCGGGCCCGCAGGAGGTCAAGTTCAGCACGACGATTCCGGATAACAAGTACTACGTCAATAACGTCAATCAATCGATAAGCAATACCGCCCAGTTGCTCAAAGACAACGTTGTCGTAAAAAAGCGGGGCCGGAGCGGCAAGCTTTACGACGCCGAAGTGGATCGAGAAAACGGGGGCGGCCAATCATAATCCAGGCAGCGAAGCCACTTATGATCCTGCGGATCAGTTCATTACCTGGACGATTACGGCGAACAAGGAACAAGCTTCGTTGGACAATCTGACGATCACGGACGTGCTGCCGAGCGGGCTGGACTTCGTCTCGGCGCAATGGCAGACGTCTACGGACGGCACAGTCTGGACGCCGGGCAGCGTTGTCGGCTCCGAACCGTCGGACGGAAAGTACACGCTCTCCGGAACGACTAGCACGATGGTTCAGCTCGTCATTACGAGCAAGGTGAGCGACACCGGCACGACAGTAGGCAAAACAACGTTCAACAACGCTGCGACCCTCGATTGGGACAACAAGCCGGGCGGCGTAACGCTGAATACGGGCAATGTCGGCGTCGGCATCGGTTACGATGCGCTGACCAAATCGGGTTCGCTGAATAAAACCACTCGCGAGATTACGTGGACGATCAAGGCCGATGCGAAAAATCAGGCCATTGCCGACATGCGCGTGTACGACTTGCTCGTATACGACCCGGCCACGAATTTATCCGGTACGACGGGTTGGCCGGCGGGCATCACCGCAGCGAAAGTCACCAAGCGTACGGGCTTGCAATATGTTGCAAGCAGCGGCACGACTACGTCAGGAACGTTGAACGTTATACCGATTTTGGATAATGGCAAGCGGGTTGCCGATCTGATCGAAGTAACCGGTCTTTCGACAGCTGCGCCGAATACGATTCAATTCAGGACGCTCATCGTGAACCCTGATGTATACGCAGGGAATACAAGCAAGAATGTAGACAATACCGCTTCTTTGTTCACCAATACGACCAAGCTGCGAGATGCGACAGGCTCCGTGAATTACGACAGCCGCACGCTGGCGAAGGAGTTGCTGAAGCGCGAGGCGCTGGCCGCCCCGGCCGCGGGGGTCAATACGCAACGCACGACGAACGCAGCGGAAGGATTCGATTACGTGGACAAGTCGGTTATCTTCCGACTTAGCGTCAACGCGGACGGCCTGGATTTCAACACCGCCAAGGTGGCGAGCAATGAGGCGAACGACGTGATCGGGACCGCCACGGTTACGGATACGTTACCGGCTGGCTGGGTGTTCGCCGACATCGTCCCAGGCGAGCAATATCTGATATTCGAAGGGAATACCGGTTCTAGTTCGTCATCCGTGGCTGCAGCCAGCACGACGCCGGAAGCTAACGTATCCGGACTGACGGCCGACTTCAACAATGCGGGGCAAGCTGCCTTTACCTTCGCTCAATTGGACAAGCCTTACGTCATTCTGGTCAAGGCCAAGCCGACGGGCGCTACGCTTGACGGGTACTTCGACGGCAACAAGACGACGCCGATCACCAACGACTTGAATCTTCAAACAGCTCATTGGACACCGGGAGCATCCCGATCGCAGCAGGTGTCGATCAAGAGCGAAATTCTGAAGAAATCTTACACCGGCCCGACGGACGGCACGCTGAATTGGTCTGTCGTGTACAACCCTAACGAATTGGGGACGATCGGTGAATCCATCGTTGATAAGCTGCCGCTCGGACTTGATTTGCGCACGGATGCCATGGGCAAATTGTTGCTGGACGACGGCCATGGCGTCAGCTACATTGCCGCCAAAGAGCTGACGCTGCAGCCGAACGGGACGCTGGCCGACGGTAGCGATGTTGCGCTTGCTCTGGGTACGAATCTCTTCTACAATAACGCCGCCAGGGAGCTGCTGTTCAAGATCCCGGACCATAGCAAAGCTTACCGTTTGAGTTACTTGACGGATATTACCGGCGAGATCGGAGGCGTCGTGAACAACGCGTCGCTGACGGCCGGCAACGCCGGCGCATCCGAACAACAGATCAATTATGCGATCAGCAGCGCGGACAGCTCCGCAACGATGATGCGCGGCGGCTGGCTGGAAGTGACGAAGACCGACGGATTGACGTCGGCGCCGCTTCCCGGCGCCGAGTTCACGTTGTTCGCGATGGATGGCAGCACGGTCATCCGCAAGGCGATCGGCGCCGCTGACGGCAAGTTGAAGATGAAGGCTATACCGAATGGAGATTATGTGCTCCGCGAGACGGCCGCACCTTCCGGCGGCTATACGTTGGAAGGCATCGACCATACGGTCCATGTGAATACCTCGGGCCCGACAGTGGTGACTACCATCGACGGCAAAACCGGAGCAGATACCAATAAGCTAACCGTAGCGAATTATAAGAATAATACGACAGGCAAGCTCGTCATCTCCAAAACCGTTGCCGGAAACGACGGCGACTTAACCAAGCATTTCGATTTCACCGTTAACTTTACCGGGGCGCCGAGCGTATACAGCTACACCGGTACAGGCGGCGCAGCGAGCGGTACGATCGCTAGCGGCGGCACGGTCTCCCTCTCCCACGGACAAGGGATCATCATTACGGGCTTGCCGGCAGACGCAACCTATAAGGTAACAGAAACGAACTATGCCAATGATGGATACAAGACGACAAGCGTCGGTGCTGAAGGCGTCATTGCAGCCGATCAGACGCAGACCGCGGTATTCGTGAACACGAAGGATAAGCCCGGCAACCTGATCATCAGCAAGACGGTAACGGGCAATGACGGAGATGCGGCTCAGGTATTCGACTTCACCGTCACCTTGAGCTCGCCGGGCGTATACAATTACACCGGCTCAGGAGGTGCCGCTAACGGCACGATCACGAGCGGAGGCAAGATCTCGCTTGCTGGCGGACAGAGCATCACGATTGCGGGACTGCCCGCAGGCACAACATATTCTGTAGTCGAGAATGATTACGCTGCGATCGGCTATGTAACGACCAAGACGGGCGATACCGGCACGATCGTAACGAACGATTTCCAATCAGCCGATTTCGTTAACGCGAGAGACGATTGGTTCGGCAGTCTGAAGATTAGCAAGACGGTGACGGGCAATGCCGGCGATAAGGCTAAAAAATTCGAATTTGCGGTTACCTTGAACGCACCGGGCGTATACAACTACACCGGTTCGGGCGGCGCGGGTGACGGTACGATCAAGAGCGGAGATACGATCTTGCTGTCTGACGGACAGAGCATTACGATTGAAGGTCTTGCCAGAAACACGACGTATGCCGTAACCGAAGCCAGCTACGCCGCAGACGGTTACGTAACGACAAAGACGGGTGATACGGGCGCGATTGTCGGAGGCCAGGAGCAATCCAGCGCATTCGTCAATACCAAGAACGTGTGGTATGCCCCGAGTCAAGGCAGTCTGACGATCAACAAGACGGTAACGGGCAATGGCGGGGACCGCGGGAAGAAGTTCAGCTTCAAGGTCATTCTTGACGGCACAAACGCCACTTATAAGTATTCCGGCAGCGGAGGCAACGGAACGATTCAGAGCGGCGGAACGGTAACGCTGGCTCACGGACAAAGCGTTACGATTACCGGACTGCCTGCAGGAACGAGTTATACGGTCAATGAGGAAGATTACGCAGCGGACGGTTACGTAACGACCAGCACGGGGTCGACCGGCACCATCCAAGTGAATGCGACGCAGGTCGCAGATTTCGTGAACAACAAGGAGTCTCAGGAGCCCGAACAGCCTGGCAATGGAGGCGACGGCGGCGACAATGGAGACGACGGCGACAATAGCCATAATGGGGGCAATGGCTCCTCGGGCGGATCTACCGACAGTCCGTCGGGCGGTTCGACCGATACTGACAGCGGAAACGGCGGCACTGACGGCAAGTCTGGCACCGCAGACAACGGAAGTCAACAAGGTGCCGGCAGCGGAACGCCGAAGACAGGCGATAATAGCCACCAGCAAGCAGGTCAAATCGGTTTGATCTTCTTCGGTGCGGCCTTGGTCGTTCTGATCTTCGCGAATAGCGTTGCACGGAGAAGAAGCAAGACCGGGAAGCGCCAATAGGAAGATGGCGCGAACGAGCAGAGCGCGATGGGCTTGGCGCCTTTCCATATGGCTGTGCATCGGGGGGATGGTCGGTTCCGCATACGTGCTTATATCGGCCAATCGGGAGTATGCGCGCGGCGACAACGCCTACGAACAGGTTAGAAGACTCAAGGAGACGACTCAATCCTCTACGCTTTCTTTGAAGCCGGAACCCGTCTCGGTTGAGAATCCTGCTCCCGACCCTTGGTCGGGGCAGGATGCGGATTTTGCCGCGCTAGCCCGCGTGAACCCGGAGATCGTAGCCTGGATTAAGGCACAGGACAGCGTCATCGATTATCCGGTCGTGCAGGGGGAAGGATAACAGTTATTACCTCAATCACTTGTTCACGGGCAAAGCGAACAGCATGGGCAGTCCGTTCGTCGATTACCGGACGCCGGGCGATTTCTCGGGAGCCGTCACCATTATATACGGACATTACATGAAGAACGGCTCTATGTTCGCTTCGCTTGCGAAGCATAAGAAGCAGTCCTATTACGACGCTCATCCTGTCATGGAGCTGTATACGCCGGACGGCGACTATACAATCGAATTGTTCGCCGGCATAATCGCCAACGGGTCGATCGAGTTTCTCCGGCGGGACTTCGACGACGATGAAGATTATCTGGCCTATATTGAAACGTTGAAGAACGCGTCAACCTTTCGAAGCAATGTGACGGTACGGGCCGACGATCGAATCGTAGCACTCATTACATGCTCTTACGAGTTTAGCAATGCCAGGTACGCGGTTTTCGGGAAGTTGGTCCCGCATGCGGAAATGAAGCGTCCATAAGCTCGGCAACCGCGATTTGTATGAAAAAAAGAACCTCGCCCTCCGCGATATCGCGGAGGGCGAGGTTCTTTATTCTGCGATTGGCCAATTAACTAAAAGCGTGTGTGGCTGTGAGGCGCACTAAAAAAAACCGCCGGCAATTGCGGCGGTTCTGCTCGTATAAGCCTATCTGTTATTTCTTCCACGTCGCGAACGCTTCAGCCGGCTCCTTGGCGGTATCGAAGCGCTTGCCGAGCAACGGCGAGAGCTGCTCGAGCTCCTTGAGCAGGTTGGCGAATTGGTCCGGGAACAGCGACTGAACGCCGTCTCCCGTCGCCGAGTTGTCCGGATCGGTATGCATCTCGATGATAAGACCGTTCGCCCCGGCCGCAACGGATGCCTTGGTCATCGTCTCGACAAGCTCGCGGCGTCCGGTTGCATGGCTCGGATCGGCGATGACCGGCAGATGCGAGAGCTGCTGGATGACCGGAATCGCGGCCAGGTCGAAGGTGTTCCGCGTGTACGTCTCGAAGGTGCGGATACCGCGCTCGCACAGCATGACGTTCGGATTGCCGCCCGCCAGAATGTACTCCGCCGCGTTCAGCCATTCATCGTAAGTCGCGCTGAATCCGCGCTTCAGCAGGACCGGATTCTGAATCGTGCCCAGCTTGCGAAGCAGGTCGAAGTTCTGCATGTTGCGCGTGCCGACCTGCATGATGTCCGCGTATTCGGCGCAAATGTCGACGAACTCCGGCGCCATGACTTCCGTTATGGTGAGCAAGCCGTATTTCTCGCCGGCCTCCTTCATCCATTTCAACCCATCCACGCCGATCCCCTGAAAGCTGTAAGGACCGGTACGCGGCTTAAATGCGCCGCCCCGCAGCACCTGACCGCCGGCCGCCTTGACTAGACGGGCGATCTCGTCGATCTGCTCCGGCGTCTCCACCGCGCACGGGCCGCCCATGACGACCAGGTTGTCGCCGCCGATCTTCACGCCTTTTACTTCGATGATCGTGTCGTCCGGGTGGAAGTCCCGGCTCGCCAGCTTGTAGGACTTGGAAATTTTAATGACGTTCTCGACGCCATGCATCGAACGGATGTGTTCGGCGAGTGAAGGCTCCGCCTTGCCGATGATGCCGATGACGGTACGATCCGTTCCTCGCGAGATATGTGGCTGTACGCCGCTCTTTTGAATATAGTCGGCAATCTCCATGATGCGTTCTTCGGAGATATGCGGAGTTGTAATGACGATCATAAGGACACGCTCCCGGATTCTAAATGAGTATTATTTTCGAACATCGCTTTCGCGCTTGTTCGCTTCGACGCTTATACGCTTTTAAGCACTAAAGTAAATATAGACGATAAAACCCCGGGTGTCAATCCCCGGGGCATCGTCTATCCTTGTCTTTTTTGTGTCACTCCATCGCCGGCTTGTTCGCTTCGATCACGATCTTCCTCGCGCGGCGTTTCTCTCTCCGTTTGCGTTTGAACGCCTGGACGCTGTACCAGATCGGGAAGAAAAACAGAACGCCGAGCGCCAAGCCGTCGATCATCCCGCCCACGATCATCTTCAGGTTGAACAGTAGAAAATGATTGATTTTCTCCGGCAGGAAAGAAAAATGCACCGTGAAGTGTTCGGGCATCACGGCGTCCGCCACCATCTTGTTCAGGACGGACATCGGGATGTAGATCAGCTTGCCGAAAACGAATCCGACCAGCGCCGAGGGCAAATTGCCCCGAAGCAAATAAATCAGCGGAAAGATGAGCACGAACGAGGTCCCGTAGGTCGGCAGATTGAACATCTCGACGAACAGCCCGATCGCGAATCCCATCGCAATCGAATAAGCCCCGCCCTTGGCGCGAAGCAGCTTGACGTACTGCAGCTTCAAATAGCGGACGAACTTGCGAAGACGTTGTTGCATGGCGCTCCTTTCTTGCGGCCTGCGGCGCCACTCCAGCCAAGAAAGGCTCAAATGGTTGTTTTTTCTCTAACCGTCGGCAGCAGCTTGCTCATGTTGACGGTGCGGCGGATCTCCCAGGTCGAAGGGTCGTTCTGATCGTATCGCTCCAAGTATTGGATGACTTCCTTGGTCAGCGGCGTTGGCGTAGAAGCGCCGGAAGTGACCGCGACGCGTTCGATGCCTTCTAGCCACTCCTGCTTGATCTCCGTGACGTCCGAGACGCGGTACGCCTTCACGCCGGAGATCTCCTCCGATACTTGGGCAAGCCGATTGGAATTGTTGCTCCGCGGGTCGCCCACGACGATGCAGAGCTGCGCGTTCTTCGCTTGCTCGGCCACGGCCTCTTGACGAACCTGCGTCGCCAGGCAAATCTCGTTGTGGACCTCGGCCCGGGGGAACGTCTCGAGCAGCTTCGAGATGAGATGCCGGATATCCCACTGCGACATCGTCGTCTGATTCGTAATTATAATACGGTCGCCGGCAAGTCGAAGTTCCGCGATATCCGCTTCGTTCTCGATCAGATGGACGCGGTCGGGCGCGATCCCGATCGCGCCTTCCGGCTCGGGATGACCTTTTTTTGCCGATGTAAATGATGTCATAGCCCTCTCCGACCTTTTCGCGGATCAGATCGTGCGTCTTCGTGACGTCCGGGCAGGTGGCGTCCACGATGGTCAACCCTTTTTCCTTGGCCCTTTTGCGGACTTCCGGCGAGACGCCGTGCGCCGTAAAGATCACCGTGCCGGACTCGACGCCTTCGAGAATCTCGAGACGGTTCGCGCCGTCCAGCGTGATGATGCCCTCGTCCTTGAACGATTCGGTCACGTGGCTGTTGTGCACGATCATCCCTAAAATATAAATGGGGCGCGGCAGATCCAGGTTGCGCGCCGTCTGAAGGGCAAGCACCATGGCATCCACCACGCCGTAGCAATATCCGCGAGGGGAAATTTTGACGATCTCCATTTTCGTAACCCGCTTTCTCGCCCGTACCTGTCAGCTTTGTTCCGCATCGGGAACAGCCGGGCGCACCGATGCCTCTATTATAGCGTAATCCTGGCGTTCGGAAAAGTCGACGGGAAGCCAAACGGTAAAGCGGCTGCCGCCTTCAGGATGGGATTGAACCTCCAGGGTCGCGCGGTGCATGTCCGCGATCCACTTGGCGATCGAGAGGCCGAGTCCCGTGCCGGCCGTCTGCCCGCGGGATTCGTCTGCCCGATAGAAGCGGTCGAAGATACGAGGCATATCGGACTTGGCGATGCCGATGCCCGTGTCGGCGATCGACAAGCCTATGCGGTCGTCTTGGCGGTACACCTCGAGTCGGACTTCGCCGGCTGGCGTGTACTTAAATCCGTTTTCGATAAAAATGAAAAGCAGCTGCATCAGGTAATCCCGGTTACCTACGACTCGCACGCCAGCGAGCGCGTCCAAGGGACCGACGATCCACTCCGCCTTGCGCGGCAGAAACCCCGCTCTGCGGGCGGCTTCTTCGACGAGCGGCAGCAAGTCGATCGGCTCCTTGTCCACGACATAGCCGGCGTCCGCGCGCGCCAGCGACAGCAGATCGTTGACGAGACGGCTCATGCGCCTCGCTTCGTCCGAGATGTCGTGCAGCGCCTCGCGGGAGAGCTCCTCCCGCTCCGCCAAGGACAAGCGGGGCTTCGCGAGCTCGCTGCCGCGTTCTGCCGCCGCGTCGCCCGATGCCGTCTCGGCCCACACCTTTTCCAGCAAATCCACGTTGCCCCGAATCGTCGTCAGCGGCGTCCGCAGCTCGTGCGACGCGTCCGACACGAATCTGCGCTGCGCGGCGTTCGATTCCTCCAGTACATTGTATGCTTTCTCTACCCGCTCAAGCATATGATTGAGCGTCCGCGTGAGCCGGCCGATCTCGTCCTGGCTCTCGCCGGGGATCCGCAGCTTCAGGTCCGAACCGCTCTGCACGCGCTCCGCCGCCTCCGTTACCTTCTCGATCGGGCGCAGCGCCTTGCGCGCAAGGAAAAGGCCGATGACGAAAGCGAGGACGAGACTGGCGAGGCCGGCTGCGCCGATGATAACCTTCATCTGTGATAAATAGTCGATTTCCTTTCCCGTGTAAGCTCCCACTTGAAGAAGCCCAAGCAATTGTCCGCCAAGCTCCAGCCGCTTCTCATAAATTAAAAAGGGAGTGCCCGAGAGCGTGACCGCCCGGTATTTGCCGTCTAGCGCTTGCTTAGCGGAGGGAAAAGGAAAAGTAATATTAGAAGCAATGAGGTTGCTGGACTTAGTGTTTACGACCCCGTCGAACGACTGTGTATAATTTACGATCTGCACAGCGATGATGACATCGAACGGAGAAGAGGCCCTTGGCGTAAGATCAAGGTCCTCCGGGGACACTGTCACCCTGATTTTGTCCGCTTCGTTAGCCAGTCTCGTTTTAATAACGCCCATCGTATTTTGGGATACGACCACATACATAATGACGCTGAATCCGATTAGAACAATTGCCAGCAGTCCCGAATACCACAAAGTCAGTCGAAGCCTGATCGACATGTCCTAGCTGTCTCCCTTCAGGACATAGCCCGCTCCCCGCACGGTCTGAATGAGGCGCTTGTCCCCGAATTCCTCCAGCTTCTGGCGCAGCATCGCCACGTACACCTCGAGCACGTTGGACTCCCCGCTGTAGTCGTAGCCCCAGATCTTGTCCATGATCTGGTCGCGCGACAGGACGCGCTTCGGATTTTGCATGAACAGGTGGAGCAGATCGAACTCCTTGGCCGTCAGCTCGATCCGGTTGTCGCCGCGGATCGCTTCCCGCCCGTCGACGTCGAGCACCAGATCGTCGAAGCGCAGCCGATTGTTCTCTCCGGCAGGCTCGGGGCGACGACGCATGAGTGCGCGCACGCGGGCCATCAACTCCTCGAGCGCAAACGGCTTCACGAGGTAATCGTCGGCCCCGAGATCCAATCCCTTCACCCGGTCCTGCACGTCGTCTTTGGCCGTTAACATTAACACGGGCACGTTCATGCCCGCGGTCCGCAGCCTGCGGCACACTTCCCAGCCGTCGATCCCGGGCATCATGACGTCGAGAATGACCAGGTCCGCGGATTTGTCCGCCACGATGCCGAGGCCCGCGGGGCCGTTCGATGCGGTGGAAACTTCATAGCCTTCGAATGCCAGGCTGCGCCTGAGGAGCGAGGTGATCTTGTCGTCGTCGTCGATTACGAGAATATGAGGTCTCATGAGTTCCTCCGTCTATAAGAATGGGGCAGTCTCGGCGACTGCCCCGCTAACGCTATTGTAGCAGAAAAGCTTATTGTTGTTGCTGTTGCTGCTGGGTCGATTGCTCCTCGAAATCGCTCTTGTTGCCGATCGTCAGCGTCAGATCGATCTTCTTGCCGTCGCGGTAGACGTTCAGTATGGCCTTGTCGCCCACGGCTTTCTTCTGAATGGCGGCAATCAGTTCTTCCTTCGTCTTATAGGTCTTGCCGTCCATGCCGAGGATGACGTCGTATTGACGCAGATCGGCTTTGTAAGCCGGCGAGTTGTACAGAATGCTATTCACGAGCGAGCCGTCCGTGTTCGACAGTCCCAGCTGGCGTGCCGCGGAGCTGCTGATGTCCTGCAGCGTCGCGCCGATGAACGGAGACGGCTTCGCCGGAATCTTGGTGTTCGACTTCAGGCTATCCAGCACTTCGGTGATCGTGCTCGTCGGGATCGCGAAGCCGATGCCTTGCGCCTGCGAGCTGACCGCGGTGTTGATGCCGATGACTTCGCCGTTCAGGTTGATCAGCGGGCCGCCGGAGTTGCCGGGGTTGATCGATGCGTCGGTTTGCAGCAGATGCTCGTAATTGCGCGTGCCGTCCGAATCCTGGATGCTGATCTCGCGCTCGTTGGAGCTCAGCACGCCAACGGTGACCGTGTGGTCGAAGCCGTACGGGTTGCCGATCGCCACGACCCAGTCGCCCATGTTCGCCGCGCCAGAATCGCCAAGCTTAAGCGTCGGGAAGTCGGTGCCTTCGATCTTCAGCACTGCGAGGTCCAGATCGTAGCTGGAGCCTAGCAGCTTCGCCGTATAAGGTTCTTGATGGCCGGTAACGGTGACTTTGATCTCGTCCGCGTCCGCGATGACGTGCTGGTTGGTCAGGATATAGCCCGTGGAGTCGAAAATGAAGCCCGAACCCATGCCTTCCTCCTGCAGCGAACCGCTGCCGTCCGACCCGCCGCCGTTGCCGTTGTTCCCGCCGGAGCCGCCGCCGAAATCATCGCCGAAAAACTGACGGAACAGCGGATTTTCGTCCATCCAGCTGTTGCCCGAGCCGCCTTGACTCGAAGCCTTGACATAAGTCTCGATCTTGACGACCGCCGGGCTCGCCTGCTCGAAAATCTTCGAAATGTTGTTCGGTCGGACCGTGTCGGTGACGTTGGCGACCGTCTTCGCGCCGCCGTTGTCGCTCGCGGACGCTACCGCAGCCGATGCCGGCGCCGCCGCCTTGGTGCTGAACCAGTCGCCGCGGTCGGCCGCGAACATCAACCCGCCGACGACGACCACGCCCGCCATGAACGAAGCGAATACCGAACGGATCGAAGACCTGCGCGGCGGCTTGGAGGCCTCCCAGTTTCTGCCGTTGCCCGATACGGTGAACGGCCGATACTCCCTCTCGGCCGGCTGAACCGCCGGCGTCGCCGGACGCTCGCTCTCGCCGCTAGCGTAGGCTGCGCCGTACGCCGTCCCGCGCTCCCGATCCGGGCCGGCGCCGAATGGTCCGTAGGTGAACCGGGTTTCTTCGCTCCGGGACGCGTATCCGGCTTCCGGCGTATCCGAGCCGGTCGCCGCTTCGCTATGCCCTTCCTCGCGTGCGTCCGCCTGATCCGCGTAACGGTATTCCGGCCCTTTCGTCGTTCCCGCGCCTTCGTTCTCTTCGCGTTCGTTGCCATATCGGAACCCGAAGAGATTGTCTTCCGGCTTTTTGTTCTGATCGTCCATGTCCGATTCCTCCCATGTCGCCGCGGCACTCTCGCCTGCGGTCGTTTGTTCTTCTTGTTAACATCTTCGCCTATTTACCTTAAAACAATCTTAAAGCGAACTGAATCAATATTAAAAAAAGTGCTATATATAGAAACGCCCTCCGTGTCGCCGGAGGGCAGCCGTTTGAATTTCTCGCCGCTTAAGCGGACGGATCGCAGGGTATCCGGGTCGCCGTCAGTTTACGAACCGCTTCTCGGCTTGCTCCAGCACGCGCTTGGCTTCGCTGATCCAAGACTCGTCAATGGCAGCGTCAGGGTTGGAAGGCGCGGCGAATTGGTCGAAAAAGCCGCCGAGCGTGCGCGGCTGCGCGTCCTGATCCAGCCCTTCCTCGTATTCATGCCTCAAAACGTAAGGTTGACCGAACCGGATGATCGCATCCGTCTTCTCCGCTTCGACGTCCAGCTCGCCGCGCTCGACTTCGAAGGGAAGCCGCAGCCACACTTTATGTTCTTTGTCGAGCGCCCGGTCGAGAGATCCGTTTTTGTAATCCCAATTGCCGCCCAGATTGAAACCAAGATCGTCGAGGCCTTCCTGCGCCTGAATGTAGGCGACCTGCGTCGAGGTGAGTCGCGATGACAGCTGTTGCATGAGAATTCCGCCTTTTTAGCCATAGAATGCCCGTTTGTCCGGTTCGATAAACCTTGGGACAGACTAGCTAGGCCTTGACCCATCCTTTGCGATGCGCGTATATGGCCAGCTGCGTCCGATCCTCTAGCTCGCACTTCATGAGCAAGTTGCTGACATGCGTCTTTACCGTCTTGATGCTGATATGCAGCTCGTCCCCGATCTCCTTGTTGGACTTGCCTTCGGCGATAAGGAGCAGCACTTCGCGCTCGCGCTCCGTCAAGCCCTCTTCCTCGTCCTGCGCTGTTCGCCTGCGAAGGCCGCGGGTCAGCGCCTGCGAGACGTCGCCGCTCATGACCGGCATTCCGCGCAGCGCGCCCTGCATCGCGTACACCAGTTCGTCCGCCGACACCGTCTTGAGCACGTAGCTCACGGCGCCCGCTTCGATCGCCGCCACGATCTTGTCGTCCTCCAGGAAGCTGGTCAGTATAATGATCCGCACGTGCGGATACTTGGCCAGCATCGCGCGGGTCGACGCGACGCCGTCCATGCCGGGCATCATGAGATCCATCAGCACGAGCTGCGGGACGCGGCCGCCGAAGGCGCCCGCATCGAGCCGGTCGATCGCTTCCTGCCCGCCCGAAGCTTCCCCGATCACCTCGAACCGGTCGTCCAGCATCAGATACGTCCGAATACCGGCCCTTACCATCTCGTGATCGTCTACGATCAATACCCCGCTCGGGCTTTGCATCGCGTTTAATCCGCTCATTTGTCGATTATCCCCTTCCGTTTGCTTCGATCGCTTGGGCGAACTTGGGCAGTCCGACCTTGATCCGCGTACCGGCGCCCGGCTTGGTCGCGATCTCGACGTCGCCGCCGAGCTGAATCGCGCGCTCTCGCATCGTCGTCAGCCCGTACGAGCCCGCCTTAACCTGATCCGCGCTGAAGCCTTCGCCATCGTCGTCGATCGACAGCAGCACCTGCCTGTCCGTCTCTCCCAGCACGAGCCTGACTTCGTCCGCGCCCGAATGCTTCATGACATTCGCCATCGCCTCCTGAATGATCAGGAATAGCTGATGCTCCATCGCGGGCGGCAGCGCGACGGACACGCGCACGTCGAGCGTCCCCTGCATGCCGTTCTGCCGGCAATAATCCGGGAACCAACGGTCGAGCGCCTCCGGCAGCGTCCTCCCTTGCAGCTCCAGCGGCCGCAATTGCGCGATCAAGCCGCGCATCTGACGCTGCGCGGCCTTGGACATCTCGATGAGCTGCTGCATGACGCGCCCGGCATGCTCGGGGTTCTTGTCCAAGAGCGCCGGCAGCGCCGACGCGCTCATGTGGATCGCGAACAGCTGCTGGCTCACCGTATCGTGAAGATCCCGGGCCAGCCGCCTGCGCTCTTCGAGCACCGCTTCCTCCACGGTGGCCGCCTTGCCCATCACTTCCTTCTCGCCGAGCTGCTGCAGCAGCCGCAGCCGCTCGGACAGCCCCTGCTGCAGCCGGTTGAATTCGCGGTACGCGCCGGCGAAGGCATCGGCCCGCTCCTCCGGGAGCCTCGCTTCCCAGTTGCCGGCGGCCGACTGCTTGAGCGCCTCTTGGAGCGCGTCGATCCGGCTCTGATATCGCCTGCCCCGGAAGTAAGCGCTGACGATCCGAACGGCGATCAGCAGCGGGATCAGCCTGTAGATGGCCGCGCCGGCCGGCAGCGCCTTGATATGAGGCCGCCATAAGCCGTAGATGATGGCGAGCACGACGGCACCCGAGATCGCCGCGTAAAAAAGCCCACTCCCACTTGATATTGCGAAGCAGCTTCGGCATCCGTCGTTATCCCACCTTCGTCACGCGCACGTCGCCGATGAAGCAGCTGACGATCAGCACCACTTGTTTGTCCGTATCCTGGAACCCGGGCGTCTCCGCGGACATCTGATTGAACACGCCGCCGCGCTTCTGCTCCAGCACCTTCACGTCCCCGATCAGGCAGCTCGAGACGACGCGGATACCGACGCTGTGATCGCCGGGCACGTACGCCTTGACGTCCCCGATGAACGCCGACACGTAGATTCGGGTCTCGCCGACCGGAATATGGGCGCGCGTCAGGTCGATCGTCGTGTCCCCGATAAAGTGCGAGATGCTCATCGGCTGCAGCTCGAACATCTCTTGACCGATATGAACGTCGCCGATGAACCGGCTGTGGTCGATCCGGGACCCCCGCGCCGAATGACCGGGCGGACGATGATATTCCTTCCACATCCGCTCGGTGTCGCCGCCCGAATCGTAGCCGTCATCATCGAAATGTCCATGCCTGGCGCGACGCTCCCACGCCTTGGCACGATGACGCTCATGACGCTCGCGCTGCTTGGCGTGGATCCGCTCGACCCGTTCCTGCATGCGTTCGTTGAAATTTTCAAGCCGCTCCTGACGCCGCCCCATGCGCTGGCTCAGACGATCCGCAGGATCCCACCCGCGATCCCTCGGACGGCCTTCGTTCGGTTCCGCCCGACGCCCCTCGTCCGGCTGCGGCTCTCCCGGAGGGGGCTCTTCGGCAAATGCATTCGGGCTGTCGTACGGCTGCGGCGGAGGCGGCGGAGGCAGCGGACCGTCGAACGGCTTCGGTGCGGGCGGAGGCGTCACTTCGTTCCATCCGCTTTCCTCCCACTTCTTCTTCGTCCGTCCGCAGCCGCTTCCTCTGAACACCATGTTAAGCCCCGCCACGATGAGCGCCGCGGGAATCGCGAACCTGATCAAGTCGCCGAGTTCCCAATGCACCCAGCCCAGGTTCCGTCCCAGGAAAAAGAGGCCGACCAGCACCACCATCGCATTCCAGCCGAAGCCGTTCCGCTGTTGAATCAGCAATCCCTGGATGCCGAACAATATGACGAACGCGGGCCAGAAGGTCGAGAACAGGTAGCCGATGTCGAGCTCGATGACCCCGCTCTGGTTCAATAGAAAGACGATGCCGCCGCCGATCAATATAAAGCCCCAAAAAATGCGGTGAAGCACGGACTGCTGCATAGGGGTTCCTCCGTTTTTCTGTGCGAATACGTTCTGATGGCTTCATTATAAAGGAAAGTTCGGACGCTTCCATAGCGGCGCGGGATGGAACTTGCCTCGGTCTCGGGACTGAGTCGTTTCCCAGCCTAAACAATATGTCATAATTCATGACATGTTTTGTTGACATATGTGACTTATAAATATATAATTTGGTCGTATTTTTAATCGTACTGTAGGTTTGCGACAAAAAATCGATTCATTCCGGAGGAAGAAGAATGACGTTGGAGACGCTCTCCAGCGGTGTCGATACAATCTGGGTTGTATTGACCGCCGCGATGATTTTATTGATGGAAGGCGGCTTCGCGCTGCTGGAAGCAGGATTCGTCCGGCAAAAGAACGCAGTCAGCATCATTATGAAGGTATTCGTGGACATCTCGTTCGGCGCCTTGCTGTTCTACGTCGTCGGCTTCGCGCTGATGTACGGCAAGGACGCCGGCGGCTTGATCGGGACTTCGGGCTTTGCCATGAACGGCGACTGGTCGCATCTAAAGCTGAACATCTCGACGGACACCTTCTGGCTGTTCCAAAGCGCCTTCGTCATCGCGGTCATCTCCATCGTATCCGGCGCCGTTGCCGAGCGCATCCATTTCCGCGCCTATATCGTCTACACGATCATCATGACCGGACTTATCTATCCCATCTCGGGACACTGGATCTGGTCCGCCGGCGGCTGGCTCGCGAAGCTCGGCATGATCGACTTCGCCGGTTCGGCAGCCATTCACGCGCTCGGCGGATTCGCCGCATTGGCTGCCGCCCTGTTCCTCGGACCGCGCATCGGCAGGTTCGCCGATGACGGCCGCGTCAACATCGTCCCGCCGTCCAACCTCCCGCTTGCTTCCGTAGGAGCCTTCATCCTTTGGTTCGGCTGGTTCGGCTTCAATTCGGGGAGCACGCTCAGCGCGACGAATCCGAATATCGGCCATATCGCCGTGACGACGATGCTGGCCTCGGCCGCAGGCAGCGCCGCCTGCATTCTGTTTACGATCTTGCGGTATCAAAAAGCGGACCCGCCTACCGTCATTAACGGCGCGCTCGCCGGTCTTGTCGGCATCACCGCGGGCTGCGCCTTCGTGTCGGACGGCGCGGCCATCCTTATCGGCGCGTTCAGCGGCATCGCGATGGTGCTGGCGACCGAATGGCTCGAGCGTCGTCGCGTCGACGACCCTGTCGGCGCATTCGCCGTTCACGGGATATGCGGCAGCATCGGCACGCTAGCCGTCGGGCTGTTCGCCGTGCCGAGCCTCTCCCCGAACGCCGGACTGTTTTACGGCGGCGGCTGGAAGCTGCTCGGCGTTCAAGCCCTCGGTCTTGCCGTCGTCGCCGTCTGGGGCTTCGCGCTCACCTGGGGCGCCCTTAAGCTCATCAATGCGTGGCGACCCGTGCGCGTCTCCCGCGACGAAGAACTTGTCGGCCTCGACGTCGGCATTCACGGCGTACCCGCGTACAGCCAGGAGCATGACTTTCTTGACATCGAGCGGCTGAAGACAGAGTAGCGGCCCGCCGACTCCACCCAATCGGAAAAAGCCGATCCCGGGCGCTTCCGGAATCGGCTTTTCATTTGGCAACCGGCCAATGGCACGTAAGATGAAACCGCTTAGGACCTATTTATCTCCCGGATCCGCTCCAGCGGGATCTTGGGCTTGCGGTCTTCGGTCAGCAATCCGTTAATCTCTTGCTGCACGTCGGTCACCTGCGTATAACAGTAGCCGCAGATGCCTTCAACGCTGCGGATCGCGCGGGTCAGACCCTCGAATCGCTCGATGAACGCCTCGTCCGAGTCGACTTGACGGCCGTAACCCCAGCCTTTTTCCGACCGATAAGCGATCCCGCCGAACTCGGTGATCATGATCGGCTGCCCCCTGTAACCGTATCCTTCTGCGAATGCGTACTTCCACTTGTTGCAGGTCGTGTCGTTGCTCGTAATCGCCTCGAGGTCCTTATACCGTTTCAGAAATTCGTCTCCGGTCTCGACATAATCGTGCAGCGTCAGGATGTCCGATACGGTATGCTCCCAGCCGTCGTTCGCGATGACCGGACGGTTCGGATCGATCGCCTTGGTCAGATGGTAGATGCCCTCCGTGAACTTCTGCTGGCTGCGGTCGCGGAGAATGGAGGAGATGCCCCACGATTCGTTGAACGGCACCCATGCGACGATGCTCGGATGATTGTACTGCTGACGGACGATTTCCAACCATTCCTTCGAAAACGCCTCGACGGCCCGGTCGTGGTATTCGAACGTCGCCGCCATCTCGGACCATACGAGCAGTCCCTTCACGTCGCACCAATAAAGGAAGCGGGCGTCCTCGATTTTCATATGCTTGCGCACGCCGTTGTAGCCCATCTCCATCACCTTGTCGATGTCGTCGATAAGCGCCTCCTCGCTCGGCGGCGTCAGGTGGCTTTCCGTCCAGTAGCCTTGATCGAGGATCAAGCGCTGATAGAGCGGCACGTTGTTCAGGAGCACTTTGTTTTTCTCGATCGAGATCTTGCGCATGCCGAAGTAAGAGCCGACGCGGTCCATCACTGCGTCGCCTGCGTACAGCACGAATTCGACGTCGTACAGATACGGGCGATCCGGCGACCACCAGCTTCTTTTCCACGGACCGTTCGCTTCGTGCACGAGATCGACCTCGACCGAGAGACAAGGGCGATCGATATCGAGGCCGACGCGCTTCACCGGCCTGTCCTTCAACGTCACGATCGCTTCCAGCCGAAGCCCGTTCGCCGCCTCCGTCCCGGTCAGCTCGTAGTCGAAGCGGACCCGGTTGCGGTCGATGTCCGGCGTGATCTTGACGCGATCGAGCCGCTGCTCCGCCGCGTACTCCAGCCACACCGTCCGCCAAATGCCGGTCGTCTGGACATAGAAGCATTCGAAGTTGTCCTTCGTCCAGCGCTGCTTGCCCCGCGGCTGCGTGCAGCTGTCGCTGTCCTCGGCTTTGAGCGTGATCGTATTGTCGGCTCCGAAGACCAGATACGGCGTGATATCGAAGCTAAACGCCGCATAACCGCCCTGATGGGCGCCCGCCATCGTCCCGTTCACCCATACTTTGGCGATATAGTCGACGGCCTGGAAGTGCAGCAGCACCCGCTTGCCCTCAGCCTCCTTCGGGATCGGAACGGACCGGCTGTACCAGACGTTCGGATGGAACGCCTCCTCGCCGATCCCGCTCGCCTGCGTTTCGTACGTGAACGGCACGTTGATCGTATGCGTGCCTTCGAACGTCTCCTGCCATCCCGATTTTTCTCCCGCGTTCTCGTCGTCGAAGCGGAAGCTCCATTGACCGTTCAGGTTCAGCCAGTTGTCGCGAACGAACTGCGGCCGCGGATAGTCCTTGATGTAAAATTTGGTCGTCATTCGGCGCCCCCCTTGCCGGTCCGCACAGCGATCTCAAGGGCATACACCGACGACGGGCGGAGCGGATATCCGCTCCGCCATTCGGCGGCGGATACGACACGGGACGCGCAAGCGATCTTCGCCGGCTCGAATACGGAGTTGATCGCGTCCGCCGAATCGCCGGTGATCTCGTGAAGCGCGGTCGTGTCCGATGCCGCGAAATCGTCCAATCGAACCTCTACCCTGACCTCCTCCAGGCTGCGATTCACGATAAATACGGTGATGACGGTGCCGTTCTCGTTCGCGCAAGCCGCGACGTCCAGGTCCGGCAGGGCGTCCAGCGCGAATGGCGCTGGCTTGGGAGATTGGACGGAGAAGCTGCCGCAGACGGTATCGACCGGCAACATGCGGCTGATGTCGCTGCCCGCATACAGCTTCATCACTTCGTACGTCGGCGTCCCATATACGGTCAGGGGCAAACCGCTCCAGCCCGCTTCTTTGCCGCAGTATTGATCCGCATAATAGTCGCCGACGCGAATGCAGCCGCCGAGCCAGCCGTTCACGAGGTCGGAGAAGCTGCCGATCTGCACCAGATCGCTCGCGCGCAGCATCTCGTTCAGGTTGGCTGCGTTGGCGACCGCCGCGCCGAGCGTATGCTCCTCGGGCAATCCCTTGCGGATCGTATTCGGATAATACATCGTGTTGTACTCGGTGATCGCCAGCTTGATATGGCCGTGCTTCGGGTTCGCGGCGATCTGCGCCGCCGTCCGCCCGATATCCGCCCGCGTCCATTCGGAGAAGGCCGCCATCGCCTTGTACCGCTCCTCGGCCGGCGTCTCCCGGTTCATGCCGAAGCGTCCGTAGCCGTGATATAAATGCAGCGTCAAATAGTCGATATGCTCGCCCGCGATGTCGAGCACGGATCGGTTCCAGTCCTGGTCGGTATGGCCGCAGGCGAGCAGCGAGAGCGACGGATCCGCCGCCTTCATTGCCTGCGCGAAGGCGACGCAGCGCTCGCCGAATCGTTCGGCGGTGCAGGTCCCGACCTGCCACTGCCCCCATACTTCGTTGCCGATCTCCCAATAGCGGACGCCGTAGGGCTCGGGATATCCGTTGGCGGCCCGCAGGGCGCCCATCGGGGTGTCGTTCCCGCCGTTGCAGTATTCGACCCACTGCGCGGCTTCTTCCGGCGTGCCCGATCCGTCGTTCACGCAGATGAGCGGCTCTACCCCAAGCGCCTTGCAGAAGCCGATGAATTCGTCCGTGCCGAAATACTTGTTCGTCCAACCGCCCCACGCCTCGTTGTACATGACGGGCCGCTCGAGCGCGGGACCTACGCCTTGTTCCCAGTGATAGGCGCTGATGTAGTTGCCGGCGAGCCTCATCATGCCCGCGTTCAGGTCGCGCGTCATCTCCGCGACTTCCCGCTTCACGATGCCGACGCTGTCCTCGGGGAGCAGGGATACGTGATCGATCCACAGCATACCGGTAGACACGTGGTCGATCCACCTCGGATGAGAGGCCGGTACATACACGCGAAGCTCCGCGTCGGCGCAAGCGCGCGAGATCGGCAGCAGCGCCTCGTATTCGCGCCAGTCGTGGCTGACCAAGTCGATGCGGACGCTGCCGAGCGACGCCTCCGTATGCCGGTCGACCGCCTCGACGAGCAGATAGCGCAGCTCGACGGATGCGCGCGCGACCAGCTTGAACGCGTACGCGATCGGTCCCTTCAGCGCCGCCTTCTGCGCGATGCCGGCATAAGCCTCGTCGTCGCTCAGCAGGCGGATGCGCTGGGCGCGTCCCGAATGCCGCCGGGCAGGCGCCTCCAGGGCGTATTGCGTGTTTTTTCCGTTCGTATAGGCGCGCCAGCGGCCGGAGACTGCATGCTTTTCCTCCGCTTCGCTCTCGAAGTCCATATCCTTCAGCGGGAAGGCGAGCATCGCGTCCATATGATCGCGTATGTCCTCGACGAAATGTCCGAATAAATAAGGGTTAACCGTATGCTTGCTCGGTCTGCTGCAGTCGATCGATATCGTTGCATTCTTTTTCAAGGTCGGCCTCCATAGAACGTGATTAATGGTTCATTGCGTCTTCAGCCTTTGATCGAGCCGATCATGACGCCCTTGACGAAGTGCCTCTGAACAAAAGGATACATGACCAGCACCGGCAGGCTGGATACGACGATGACCGCGTACTTGATGCTCTCGGCGAGCAGGATCTTGTCCTCGATCCCCACGCTGGCGTCCACCGCGTCGCTTTGGCTGATCATCAGAATCTCGCGCAGCACGAGCTGCAGCGGGTATAGCGATTCCCGGCGAATATAGATGAGCGCGTTAAAAAACGAGTTCCAGTGACCGACCGCGTAAAACAGCACCATAACCGCCAAAATCGGCTTGGACAGAGGCAGGATGATATTCCACAGCAGCCGCCAGTTCGAGCAGCCGTCCATGTGGGCGGCCTCTTGCAGCTCCCAGGGAATGCTGGCCTGAAAGTACGTGCGCATGACGATCAGATTGTACGTGGCGATCGCGCCGGGTACGAGCAGCGCCCAAACCGTATCGACCATATGCAGGTTTTTGACCAGCATATAGGTAGGAATGAGGCCGCCGTTGAAAAACATCGTAAGCGTAATGATCACCATGAGCAGCTTGCGCCCCGGAAGATCCGGTCTCGACAGCGGATAGGCCGCCAGAACGGTCATGATCATATTGATGAGCGTGCCGGCCGCGGCGTAAAAGATCGTATTGCGATAGCCCGTCCATATTTCCCCGTTATGCAGGATGTTCTCGTAAGCGGCCAGCGTGAACCCCTTGGGCAGCAGCCATACCTGCCCGCCGAGCACCTTGGCCGGATCGCTGAACGAAGCGCTGACGACGAAGATCAGCGGATACAAGACGACGAGGATGATCAGCACGGCGAAACTATTCACGACCATGTCGAATGCACGGCCGTCCGATGCGCTTTTAATCGTCGTTGGTTTGGCCATCGCGGTTTGCCTCCTTTACCATAGACTCGTCTCCGCAGTCTTGCGCGCGAACCGGTTCACGAGCAGCAGGAGCGTCAGATTGATCAGCGAGTTGAACAGCCCGATCGCGGCGGTATAGCTGTATTCGCCCTTGAGGATGCCCGTCGTGTAGACGAACGTCGAGATGACGTCGCTCGTTTCGAGATTCAGGTTGTTCTGCATGAGCAGGATTTTCTCGAAGCCGACATCCATGAAGTGGCCGATATCCAATATAAGCAGAATGACGATGACCGGCACGATCCCCGGCAAGGAGACATGCCAGATTCGCCGCAGCCTGGACGCCCCGTCCATCTTCGCCGCCTCGTACAGCTGCGGATTCACGCCGCTGAGCGCCGCGATATAGATGATCGACTGCCAGCCCATATTCTGCCAGATATTCGAGCTGATGAAGATCGTCTTGAACCAGCCCGCGGACTCCATGAAGCGGACCGGCTCTCCGCCGAGCCACTCGATCAGCTTGTTGACGGGGCCGGTGCTCGGAGACAGAAAGACCGAGAGAATGCCGACGATGACGACGACCGACATGAAGTGCGGGATAAAGGTAATGTTCTGCAGCCATTTGCCGAAGGACTTGCTTCGAAGCTCGTTCACGATCAGCGCCAGCAGAATCGGTACCGGGAAGGCGATCAGAAGGGAGAACAGGTTGATGGACAACGTATTCCACAGCAATCTCTTAAAGTAATACGATTCGAAAAACCTTTGAAAATGCTCGAAGCCTATCCATTCGCTGCCCGCGATGCCCTTGCCCGGGTTGAAATTTTTGAAGGCGATCTGCAGCCCGTACAACGGTCCGTAGTTGAATATCAAATACCAGGCGATCGGCAAAAGGAGCATCAGATACAAATCATACCGTTTGGCCATCCGTCTCAGCAGTCCGCTGCCCTGCCTCTTGCGGCTGACGGGCGCTGCGGCGGCCGCTTTGGCTTGCACGCTCTCCATGCGTATCTACTCCTATCTGAGCGGAGGATGCCCCTCTCCGGACTTCCCTTGCGGGCCAGTTTGTCCGAAGAGAGGACTCCTTTCATCTTCTGTTCGCTTTTCCGAGGAAGCCAAAGCCAGGATTACTTTTTCATCTTGTCGTAGGCATCCTGGTAGATCTGTTGGAGCTCGTCGATCTTCAGCTTTTTCAGCGTCGCCTGGAATTCGTCCCACTTGTCGAAGCTGAGCGCGCCCGCGATGAACTTCGTGCTCTGCTCCTCGTAGTACTTGTCGAGATCGTTGCGCAGGATGTTGACCTTTTTGCGCGGTCGCTTCGTCGAACATCGGCGCCGCGTAGCGAACCTTCGGCATGTACGGATCAAGCTTCTTTTGCGCTTCCTGCACTTGCGGCGGGTTGATGAAGGAGGCGACCTTTTCGCTGATGAGGTGAGGCGCGCCGCCGCCGGCGTAAGGCGTGAGCTTCGACTGGTTGCCCGAGTCGATGAATGCCTTGGTGTAATAAGGGATGCCGTCCTTCACTTCATAGTTCTCGCCCTCTCTGCCGAATCGCAGAAGCGTGGATCCCTCGTCGCTATAGAAGTAATCGATCCAGCGCATCGTGACTTCCGGATATTTATTGACCGAGGTGATGGCAAATGCCCCGAAGTCTCGCGCGACCGGCGCGCCTTGGCTTTGCAACTGATCGCCGTGCGGACCTTTCAGCGGAGCGATGCCGGTATACTGATCCTGGATCTTCAAGAAGTTGTTATTCGTCTGATCGAAGAAAAATCCGGTGTTGCCCGTCCCTTGCTTGGCCAGATAATCCGCTTCCTTCTGCGAAAACATCTCGGGATCGAGCAGCTTTTCCTTATACAGCTTGTTCAAATACATAAGCATTTCCTTGTTCCGGTCATTGCCCATCCAAATGTTAACTTTATCGTTGTCAAGATTAATGTTGTAGCCGAACTGCAAATCCAGACCGAACGACCCGCTCATCATCGCGAGTATAGGCAGCCCTTGGCCGGCTACCGGAGCGCGGGCGGTCATCGGCAGTTCGTCTTTTTTTGCCGTTTCCGTTCGGGTCTTGGTCCCTGAAGGCGACGAGCACGTTGTACAAGTCGTCCGTCGTCTCCGGTATTTTCAAGTTCAGCTTTTTCAGCCATGCCTGATTGATCCACTTCTTGTCCGTGCGGGCGGCGTCCAGGGTGACGATGCCCGGAATGGCATAGATATGGCCTTCCGGCGTCGTGATCCCCGCGCGAATCTCCGGATATTGCTCCATCAGCTGCTTCAGGTTCGGCGCGTACTGATCGATCAGGTTTTCCAAAGGAATCAACTGGCCGGCGGCTCCGTATCGCGTCGCCTCGAGCTGCGAGAGCCCCGAGCGGTATAGGGCGTCGGGAAGCTCGTTGGACGCGAAGAGCAGATTTTTCTTCTCTTGAAAGCCGTCCGTCGGCGCTTCGGCGAATTCCACCTGAACGTTGCTCATCTTCTCGTAATCCTGGAACACGGGCATATCCTTGAACGGACCGTTGACCGGAGCGGTCCGGGTGAACATCTTCAGCTTGATCGGCTGATCCACGATCGGGAATCCGCTTGCTTTTACGGCACTGCTGGACGAAGCAGCCGGCTCCGCCCCTCCGCTTGCGCCGGAATTCGAGCTGCACCCGGCGAGCGCCAGACTGGACGCGACCATCGTGCCGATCGCGTAGCTTTTCCAGTTTTTACGCATACCTCTATGACCTCCGCTAGTTGTGTTTTCACCGAACCGACGTTGTAAGCGTTCTACCGGCGTGTTTTCATTTTAACTGCCTTGCAAACGCTGCCAATTGCAATAATATGACTTTTCACTCCACTTATTTGACGGTTCGGTCGCCGTTCAAATAGGCTTGCGGGGTTATGCCCTTCATTTCCTTGAACACCTTGAAAAAGTAATTGTAGTTGGCAAAGCCCGCCTGCGTGCTGATCTGTTTGATCGAATACCGGCCGCTCTCCAGCAGCTTGCAGCTGACGTCGATCCGCACCCGGTTCAAATATTCGGAAAACGTCGCATGCGTCTCCTCTTTGAATATCCGGCTTAAATAAGACGGATTGAGGCCGATCGCGCCGGCTGCCAGCTCCAATGTAATATAGCCTTGATACTTTTCGAGAATGAGCTCGATCGCCTGCGAGACATGACGGGAGTAAGGCCCGTTCGCGCGTTGGCTCTTCAGCAGCTTGAGCAATCCGGCATAGTAGGCTTGGAGCCACAGCTCCAGCGCGTTAAGCTCGGCGATTTTGCCGAGATCGGCGCGAGACGGCAGCGCACTCTCGATCGCTTCGGACGACAAAGTCGGCATCCACTTCTTGATGGCTTTGTCTCCGGTATGAAGAAGCTCGCTGACGATCATCTGAACGGTCTGGGAATGAACGGGCTGTCCGCGCACGGAAGAAAACACGGAGGCGAGCAGCTGGTGCATGCCTTCCTTGTCCAACCGTTCGATCGAGAGCAGAAGCTCCTTCTGCTCTTCGATCGTCAGCGAGACGCGCCCGTTGAACAAGCTTGGCCGTTCAGCGGTCGGCGAGGCGTCGAGCGCGCCTACCGCGGCGCCATAGCTGGCGGCGAACTGCGCCAGGCTGCCGCATGCATAACCGGGAGCGGCCATGCACTTGAGATTCAGCAATAACTCCAGCGCATGCTGAAGCTTCGCGATCGATCTCCCGACTTCGACGGCGACGGCATGCTCGCTTCGTTCCTTGAACGCGAACAGGACGATCAGGCGTCCGTCCTCCGCATAAGCCGCGATCCGCTCATGCGCGTCGCCGAGACTCTGCTGAATAATATCGACTGCCTGCTGCGCAAGCCGGTTCGTCTGCACGTCGCTGTAAGACTCCGTCAACAGCCTGAAGGACACGATCTGCACGGCCGCCGCCGCATAGGTGATCGCCCCGGGGAACAGTCCATGCCGATCTGCCGCGGACGCCAGATTCGATGCCGCCCCCGGCTTCCCCCCTCGCCAGGTCCGCGAGAGAATCGCGAACGTACGCATAGCTTTCTTGATCGTCGGCCCTTTCCCCGGCGGCGCTATTCCCGCGCTGCCGATCGTCCGTCGGCCGATTCTCGACCGCTTTGTTCAATATCGCCAGCAGCGACGTCTCGTCCAGCCGGTGCTTGAGCAAATAATCGACGGCGCCGTCCTTCAGGCATTCGCGCACGTAGTCGTAATCGTCGTAGCTGCTCAGCATGATCGTCCGCACGGACGGATGAGTTTCTTTGATTTTCCGATTGAGCTCCACGCCGTTCATCTCCGGCATGTTCACGTCGATAATCGCGACATGAGGCGCCGATCTTCCGATCGACGCTAGCGCCATGGCGCCGTTATGGGCTTCCCCGCACAATTCGAATCCTTCTTTATTCCAATCCAGCAGCGTCGTCAGGTGATGGCGCACTAATGGCTCGTCGTCTACAAGCAGCACTTGGAACACGGCTCAACGCTCCTCTTTCAATGATAGATCCGCTTGTCTAAGCAAGGGGAAACGAACTTCCGCCGTCGTGTACAGCCCCGGTTCGCTGTACAGCTTCACGCCGTAAGGCTCGCCGTACATCCGGTAGATCCGCTCATGTACGTTGCGCACGCCCATGCCGGAGAAGCGCGAAGGCTGCTCCGAGGCGTCCGGCTCTCCCAAGAGCATTTCCATGCGTTCCTTCGTCATGCCCTTGCCGTTGTCGGTCACTTCAATCTTGAGGTCTCCCTGTTCGGCATAGACGCGAATGAGCACGACGCCTCCGGTCGGACCGACGCCATGAACGATCGCGTTTTCCACCAGCGGCTGGATCATCAGCTTGAGTACCGGACACGCCAGCAATTCGTCGTCCTCGATTTGCGTTTGAAGCTTGATCGGCTCCATGAACTTGTATTTCTCGAGCGCGACGTAGCTGGCCACGTAGTCCAATTCCTCCCTTACCGAGAGAAATTCATTGGAGTTGCCCAGCACGCCCCGCATCAACTCGATCAATGCGCCCGACGCCTCTTCGATATTGGGCACCCCGTTGATCTTTGCCAAATATTTGATCGTGTTGAGCGAATTATAGAGAAAATGGGGCCTGATTTGCGCTTGCAGCGCGGTCAACTCCGCTTCGCGCTTCTTTTTCTCGCTGGTTCGGATATCTGCCATCAGCCGCTTCAGCTCCTCCACCATGTTGATAAAGACATGGTAGAGCTCGCCGATTTCGTCTTTGGTTTTGATCTCTGTTTTGGGAAAGGATAGGTTGCCGTCCTTGACCCGGGTCATCATCGACTTCAGACGCCTGATATGGATGGTCGTCCGGGAGGACATCTGAAGCGAGCCGATCAGAACGACGGCAAATACGATGACCGATACTTCAATCATCAGATTGCGGATTCTCGTTGACTCGCTGAGCAGAGAATCCATGGGGATCAGCGCCAGCGTCGTCCATCCCGTGTAGGAGGACGGACGGCGAACGACGATGTAAGATCTGCCGTCGATTTTCATTTCAACAGCATCTCCCGCCCCCGCGAATCGCCGCTTGACGCTAACCAAGGTTTCGTTCGATGGCGCGGAAGAAGCCGCAGACTCGGTCGCATAGACGAATTCGTCCCGCTCGTCCAGGACGTATATCAGACTGTCCGCAGTCGGCTTCACCGCATATGTTTTTTTTGATAAAGTCGTAATTCAGATCCACCATCACGACGCCGATCGCTTCGCGATTGTACCTGATCTCGCGCCCGACCGTGATGGCATCGGCTGTCCCCTTCGGCTTGAAATAAGCGTGACGGGAGCCGTTGCGAAGAATAAAGTCCATCGTCGGCGTCTCTAGGAAAGTGCGGTCGATCCAAGGACTGCCCGAGAAAAATACCTTCCCGTTCAGCCCCACGACGGCGATTCGCGAAATGTAAGGCTTATAGTCGATAAGTCCGGAGAGATATCCTGTGATCAGCTTCTGCTCCTGAAACCATTCATAGCTGATCTCGTCGCTCGGGCTCATGATCGTGTCGATGACGGCGTATTTGTTGGACACGACGACCGTGTTCAGCCGATCGATCTCCTGCAGCATAATATTGAGCGATTCGTCCGATTGACGGATGCTGTCGAGCACCGACGTAACCGCATTATGCTTGATCGTCTCGCGCATGTTCACGTAGACGATGCCTGTCACGGAAACGATGGATAGCAGCGTAACCAGGGCAAACGCGATAAAAATCTTTCCTTGTATGTTCAATCTGGGCGAGATCCGCCTTCGAATAGCCGCCAGCTTCATGGATCGCGTTCTCCTTTGCGGTCATCTTTCCGCGGACGGTTCGCGTCTCGTCGATCGAACGGACAGCGGAGGGACTTTATAATAGCCTTTGAACGCTCTCGTAAACGTGTACAAATTCGGGTAGCCCAGCGACAATGCAACTTCCGTAATCGTCGCGTCCGTTTCGGTCAGCAGAAGTCTGGCCTTTTCCATCCGTATCCTCTGAATGTACTTCATCGGCGGCATGCCGACTTGTTCGGCGAACACGTTGGAAAAGTAAGAGCGGTGCACGCCCGCGAATGCCGCCACCTGCTGCACGGAGATGCCCTCCGTCGCGTGAAGCTCGATAAAATCGAGGCATTCGCGAATCCATCCAGCATGCGCTTCGGGCGCCATCGGCGTCGTATCCAAGATCAGACCCGCGAACAGCTCGCAGACCAAGCCCTGCAGCGCCATGGCTTCGGCGGGCTTTCGGCGTTCGGCGGCGGCAAGCGCATCGATGACGCGCTCGGCCGACGCCTCGACGGTTGGCGTGACCGCCTGTTCCCGATAGGGCCGATCCGGCGTCACGGCAGCCAGCTCGAGCAGCGGCCCGACTCTTGCGCCGTCGAGCGCCAACCAGCTCATTCGAAGCGGCGCTTCGGAGGGCAGCCGGCGGTAATGGTACGTTCGTCCGGGGAACAAGCAGAACAAATCGCCTTTTTGCAGCTCCGCCCATTTCCCCGCCCACTCGATTCTAACTTTGCCCTCGGATACAAAATGAAGGCTGTGACACTCGATCCGCTTCGGCCCGACCTCGTATGAAGGCTTGGCGATGCTGCGTCCCGCCCGGACCGGCCATAGCTGGCTTTGTTTATCCACTCTGCCGGGCGTATAGTAGATGAATTGAGCATACTCGTATTCGTACTCCTGCATCGTCCCCGCCTGCTCCTTCCATCGATTCCTTTTCTGACCAAGAGATAACAAAATGACAACAAAATCTAACGTACAGCTATTTATAAAACGCTACCAATTAACTAATATCATACTAGGAGGGGATCATCCTTGTCGAGAAGACCTAACATTTTGCTAATTACAAGCGATCAGCAGCACTGGCATACGATCGGCGCTCGCAATCCCGAAATATCGACGCCCAACCTGGACCGCCTCGTTCGCGAGGGCACGACCTTCGACAGGGCTTATTGCCCGAATCCGACTTGCACGCCAAGCCGGGCATCGATCCTCACCGGCATGTACCCAAGCCAGCACGGCGCATGGACGCTCGGCACGAAGCTATTGGAGGATAGGCACACCGTAGCCGAGGACTTCGCGGAAGCGGGCTACCGAACCGCATTGATCGGCAAAGCGCATTTTCAACCGCTGAAGTCGACCGCCGAATACGAATCGCTCGAATCTTATCCGCGCCTTCAGGACCTGGACTACTGGCGGAAATTCGACAAACGGTTTTACGGCTTCGACCATGTCGAGCTGGCTCGCAACCATACGAACGAAGCTCACGTCGGGCAGCATTATGCGCTGTGGCTGGAGGAGCGGGGCTGCGACAATTGGAGGGATTATTTTCTGGCGCCGACCGGAACGATGGATCCTGAGGCGACGTACAAATGGCCGATCCCGGAAAAATATCATTACAATACGTGGATCGCGGAGCGCGCCAATGCGATGATGGCGGATTATAAAGAATCCGACGAACCTTTTTTCCTTTGGGCCAGCTTCTTCGATCCGCATCCCGAATATTTGGCGCCTGAACCTTGGGATACGATGTACGACCCGGACAAGCTGACGATACCTGCGCTCGTTCCGGGCGAGCACGACCGCAATCCGCCGCACTTCGGACTCACGCAAGCGGAAGATCCCGACTTCTCGCACCTTGTCGAGACCGGATACGGCATCCATGGCTATCGTTCGCATCTTTATTACGAATACGGCTCGAAGTTCAAACTGACGGCGTACGACAAAAAAAAGCTGGTCGCCGTTTACTACGGCATGATCAGCCTCATGGACAAATATATCGGCCGAATTCTCGATCGGCTGGACGAGCTTGGCTTGGCCGAAGACACCCTGGTCGTCTTTACGACGGATCACGGCCACTTTTTCGGTCAGCACGGCCTGCAGGCGAAAGGCGGATTCCATTACGAAGATCTGATCAAACTCCCCTTTATCGTCCGTTATCCAGGCCGCGTGCCCGCGGGGCGCAGCTCGGATGCCATTCAATCCTTGGTCGATCTCGCGCCGACCTTCTTGTCCTTCTGCGGCATTCCGATACCGCACTCGATGACGGGCGTCGATCAAAAAAGAGACATGGCTCGGCAACCGTTCCGGTGCGCGGGATCACGCGATCTGCGAATTTCGCCACGAACCGACGACGATCCACCAGAAGACATACGTGAACGAGCGGTACAAAATTACCGTTTATTACAATCAAACCTATGGCGAGATTTTCGATTTGCAGGAGGATCCGGGCGAGCTGCGCAATCTGTGGGACGAGCCGGCAGCGGAGCGGTTAAAGACGGAGCTTCTGATGAAATATATTTGGGCCGAGCTTGGCAAGGAGCCGCTGCCGATGCCCAGGATACATCACGCCTGACAGCAAGACCCTGACAGCAAAACAAAGAAGCTTTTCCGATCGCGACCCGCAGGTCGTCGGAAAAGCTTCTTTGATGTCGCGCATGCCGCTCGAATGCTTATTCTTCTATATATTCGCCGTTCTGCTTCATCGTCTCGTAGCGTGCGATCTCCTCGCGCAGCTTCCTGGCCTTTTCAAGCGGCTTTTTGACGTAGTGGATGTATTCGACCGCGGCGTGATGATCCGGCTTTTTGCCGCTCAGAAATTTGCGCAGCGCCGACATCGTTCGATAGGCCTGCTCTTCCTTCTGGACCCGGCGCTCGTAGCGCTGAACCATCTGCTCGATCTCCGCCACTTCCTCGAGCCGCTTTTGAATGAGAGCGTCCAGCAACGAATGCACCTCCGCGTGCCGAGCCGGTGCGGCGGACCTCGATACAGCTTGCACAATCGGCTTTGTCATGAAATATCACCTGTCTATTCTTGTGAAGATTCATCACACGTAAGCCAATTGTATCGGAAATTCGCCATCATGAGAACCCTTATGTCAGCTATTTTTTAGGAAGAGATGACAATATCGATGCCGATTACGCCGATCGGACGGCCATCCGCTCCCTGCAGCGGCGTCGACACCGTCACGCAGGGCTTTTTCGTGATCGCGGACAGGTAAACTTCCGATACGAAAATCTCGCCCCCCATTGCCTTTTTCCACCACTCCCTGCTGCGCGCGTTGAGCAGACCCGCGACCGGCTCGGAAAAGATAAAGGAGCCGTCCGCCCGGTTGGACCAGATCGCTTCCGCGCCTGCCGTCTGCGCCAGCCACCCCGACAGCACCTTGCGGTGAATGTCCTCGTCCAGCCCGCCCAGCGCCGGGTCGGCCGCCATGGTCGTCAAAAATTGCATCCAACGTTCTTTTTCCGCGAGTCCGGTATCCGCCCACACCTTGCCTCCGGCCTGCTGGACAGCCCCGATCAGCTCTTCCGCCGCCGTCTTGAGCTCCGTCGATACCCTGCCGAGCTTGGCCGTTTCCGCCCGCTGCTTGAAATTCTGGGCAAGCGTATCGTCGATGCTCGCCATCATCTGATTGACGTTGTCGACGACATCCTTCAGCATCGCATTGGCCGCGGAAGTCCGGTCCGCCTGCTCGGCCGCAGCGGTCAGCGTCTTGTCGACCTGTCCGTCCACTTTAAGGATATGATTGTAGATCGCATCCATCCGGTCGCGATTGACCTTCATCTCGCTCAGCCCTCGCGAGACCGACTGCTTTTCCTCGGCCACCGATGCGACGACCTGCCGGATGCCCGCCTCGATGTCTCGAACGATGCCCGTCGAGCGCTTGACCGCGACGCTGCTCTGCTCGGCGAGCTTGCGGATCTCCTGGGCGACGACGGTAAACCCGCTGCCGTATTCGCCCGCATGCGCAGCCTCGATGGCCGCGTTCAGCGCCAGCAAGGACGTCTGCGACACGATTTCCTGGATCAATTCGTTCATCTGCGTAATTTTGGAGGCTTCGGCGATGAGTCCGCTCACGCGCTCCTCCATCGTGCCGTGATGCGCCGCGAGATCGTTCATGACTTCGTCGGTATGCAGCATCGATCTGCACACGTCGATGACGACGTCCCTGGCCTCCTGGCTCTGGCGGCTCATGCTTTGGGCGTTCGAGCGGATCTCCTCCGAAGCCGCCGCTACCTCTTGCAGCGCGGAAAACGCTTCGTCCAGCCGTCCTGCCGCCACCTTGCTCTGCTGCCGCAGCCGGTCTTCTTGAACGGCAGACCGGTCCGCGATCGCCTCCAGCTGCCCGACGCTCGAATCCACCTCGCCGACAGCGGCCTGAAGCCGATCGGAGATGACGACCGCTTCGCCCACCATCGTCCGCAGCTTATCTTGGTCCGCGCCGTGCGCCGTACCGATCGGTCCCGCCGTCGCGGCGGAAGCCGTACCTGACGCCATCCCCGACGCGGCCCTCTTCGAATCGGCTCCGTCCGTTCTCCTGAACCATCTCCGCCATTCGGCCATTGCGAATCGCCCCCGACTTCTATCGACATTTTCTACATCGATCGACATAATGTAATAATTGCTAACATTATATCTGTCCGGAAGGCAAAATAAAAGAGGAACCTCTCGGTTCCTCTCGCTTATATGCGAATCGCTATAAATCCATGGCTCCTGCGCCCCCGGCTTCGGCCTTCAATCTTGCCTTTCCCCGGTGGATACGGGCTTTGACGGTCCCGACCGGCACCTGCAGGGCAGCCGCGATCTCGTCGTCCTTGAACCCGTAATAAAACTTGTAAAGCAACAGCGTTCGCGTCGCCGGCTCCAGCCGTCCGAGGATGTCGGTCAACTCCGCCATCGTCTCCGGCTCGCTTTGCCTCGCGGATCCGGATTCGGCGGCCGCATAAGCTTCGCTCAGCTCGCTGACGGGCTTGACGCGCCTGGCGCGGTTGGCGTTCAGCGCCAAATTGGCGGCGATCGTCTTCGCCCACGGGATGATCTTGTTGCTCTCACGGAGCGTGTCCCGCTTTTCCAAGATTCTAACCCACGCTTCCTGGACCACGTCGGTCGCGTCGCTCTTGTGATGAAGCCTGTGACGGGCCACCCGCAGCATCTCCCGATACAGCTCGTTCAGAAGTTCATCCTCAATAGCGGATTGTTCGCGACTTCCGATTTCTCCGCGGGAGTTCGTCATGCCTCAATGTCACTCCTTAGGCCTTTTGATCCTCATCTCCTTTATTTTAACATATGGATTCCGATCGTAATATCATAAATATACTAAGAATCGAATTTTTTGTCGGACAAGTCCTGGCCCGCCACGGCGACCTCGTTCATCTCGTCCAGCATCGTCTCCGTCACCCTGCCGTTTCCTCGGCGAATGACCTTGACCTCGACCTGTTTTTTTCCCCATTCCTTGAACACTTGCCGGGTCGACGGGAAATAGAGGTCGATGCGTCTCCCCTTGATCCGTGAGCCGGTGTCCGCGACGCAGCCGTAGCCGTATCCCGGAATGTACAGAAGCGTGCCCAAAGGAAATACGCGCGTATCGGCCGCAATGGTCGATACCTTGCTGCGCCTCACTTTGACGCCCGAAAAAGTCACGCCGTATTGCGGGTGCCCCGGACGTTTGCCCGTCGATTCCACGCCCGCCGTATAGCCGGTCGCCAGGACGGAGACGGTTGCGGGATAAGTTCCCTCGCGTTGCTCTTCCGCGTTCGTTTCCGCGCCGGCCCGCGGGATGTCGGGCGCGGTCCATGCGGCGGAGACGACAAGAAGCGCCATGGCCGATCTGAAAAAAAAGCTTGCGGGCATCGGTAACATTCCTCCTAGAGGGAGAATGTCCAAAGCCCGCAAGCTTTATGCGTCGTGACCTAACGCCTATTTTAGTCGGTGCGTTTGCTGTCGATGTCGCCTCTGATGCGCGCGATGAACGCGTCGATCGGCTCCGCGCCGATATCGCCTTCGCCGCGGCGGCGGACCGAAACGGTGCCGGCGGCGGATTCGTTCTCGCCTACGACGAGCATGTAAGGTACCTTCTCAAGCTGCGCCTCGCGGATTTTGTAGCCGAGCTTCTCGTTGCGCAGGTCCGCTACGACACGAACGCCGGATTCGCGAATCTTGTCTTCGAGCTCGCGCGCGTATCCCTCGAACGCTTGGCTGACGGGCAGGATCTTGGCTTGCACCGGGCACAGCCAGACCGGCAGCGCGCCGGCGAAGTTCTCCAGCAGGAAAGCGGTCATGCGCTCCATCGTGCTGATGATGCCGCGGTGGATGACGACCGGGCGATGCTTTTTGCCGTCGTCGCCGACGTACTCGAGCTCGAAGCGCTCAGGCAAGAGCACGTCGATCTGCGCGGTGGAGAGCGTCTCTTCCTTGCCGAGCGCCGTCTTCACCTGCACGTCCAGCTTCGGTCCATAGAATGCCGCTTCGCCTTCTGCCTCGAAGTAAGGCAGGCCGAGCTCGTCGACCACCTCGCGGAGCATGCGCTGCGTCGTTTCCCACATGTGGTCGTCCGGCCAATACTTTTCCTTGTCCGCCGGATCCCGGTAGGACAGCCGGAAGCGGTATTCCTTCAGCCCGAAGTCCTCGTAGACGCGCTGGATCAGCTGCACGACGCGCTTGAACTCCTCCTTTATCTGGTCGAGACGGCAGAAAATGTGCGAATCGTTGAGCGTCATCGCGCGCACGCGGTGCAAGCCGGTCAACGCGCCGGACATCTCGTAGCGGTGCATCGTGCCGAGCTCGGCGATCCGGATCGGCAGATCGCGGTAGCTGCGCATCTCGCTCTTGTAGACCATCATGTGATGCGGGCAGTTCATCGGGCGCAGGACAAGCTCCTCGTTGTCCATCTGCATCGGCGGGAACATGTCCTCCTGATAGTGCTCCCAGTGACCCGAGATTTTATAAAGCTCGACGTTCGCGAGCACCGGCGTGTATACGTGCTGATAGCCAAGCTTCTCCTCCAGGTCGACGATATAACGCTCGAGCATCTGGCGAACCTTGGCGCCGTTTGGCAGCCACAGCGGCAGGCCTTGGCCCACTTCGCGGGAGAAGGTGAACATGCCCAGCTCTTTGCCGAGCTTGCGGTGGTCGCGCTTCTTCGCTTCTTCGAGGAAATGGAGATGCTCGTCGAGCTGCGCCTTTTTGGCGAAGGCGGTGCCGTAGATGCGCTGCAGCATCTTGTTCTTGCTGTCGCCGCGCCAGTATGCGCCCGCCACGCTCAGCAGCTTGAAGGACTTGATGCGGCCGGTCGACGGCAAATGCGGTCCGCGGCATAGATCGAAAAATTCCCCCTTGGTCGTAGATCGTGATCTCCGCCTCTTCCGGCAGGCCGCTGATCAGATCGAGCTTGAGCGGGTCGCCCAGCTCGGTGTAGATCCGGAGCGCTTCTTCGCGGCTGACGACGCGCCGGACGATCGGCAAGTCTTCCTTGACGATTTTCTCCATCTCGGCTTCGATCTTCGCCAGGTCCTCCGGCGTGATCGACTGCTCCATGTCGATATCGTAGTAGAAGCCGTCCTCGATCACCGGACCGATGCCGAGCTTCACCGCCGTATCGCCGTAGATGCGCTTGATCGCCTGAGCCATGAGGTGAGCGGTACTGTGGCGCATCACTTCGACGCCGTCGGCGGAGTCGAGCGTCACGATCTCGACTTTGGCGTCCGGCGCCAGCTCGGCGTTCAGGTCGACGACCTTGCCGTTCAGCTTGCCGGCAACGGCGTTTTTCTTCAGTCCCGGGCTGATCGAGCCCGCGACGTCGGCGATATTGGAGCCGTCCTCGTATTCGCGGACCGCTCCGTCGGGCAGTTTGATTTGTACAGTCATTGCGATGGCCTCCTCGGCAGCGTGGAATTGGTATTTGGGGACAAAGCAACGCAAAAAAAGCGCCCGTCCCCGGTAAGGGACGAGCGCCTGTGTATGGCGTCCGTGGTTCCACCCTCGTTCAACCGCCGCGCCTGCCGCTCAAGGCGGAGTACGGGCGATTCTCTAGGCATGAGTAACGGTCATGACCCGGCAATACTTAATGGCGATGCAGGCTTAGCCGCTTGCGTTCGTTCACTTACGAAGCATGCGGGAATGCCCTTCGCGTTCGGCACTGCGGCTCGAAAGGGGTCGACGCTTGCCGTTGCCGGAAGGAACTTGCAGCCAAGGTTCCTCTCTCTGGACCGTCCGTTGCAGCGCCGCTGTCTTTCTCACAGCCGATACGTTGCATTATACCTGTATACAGCCGCGTGCGTCAAGCCGCATCTCGCCTAGAGCGACCGCTTCAGCGCGGCATCGGATGGTCGCAGATCGCAGCTCGCTCGCCGAAAATGCCCATCAGCGTCCGCACGACCTGCGCATCCGGTTCGTCGGTATGGATGTATAGCCGTCTGGGGCTCGCAGCGAGCAGTCTGGTGACCAGCAAGCTCTCGCGATCCTGCTGATCGGACGCCGCTTGCAGGATCGGCTCGGTGGCGGGTTCGTCCTGCAGCGGGCGCATTTTCTCGTCGAGCAGCGTCGGTCCTTGGCCACCGCCGTGCAGCACGTGAATGGCCGGCAGACCGGTCTCCTGCCCTTTCACCATCGACTGGAGCAGGCGCATGAACTCTTGATACTGGCGGTCCATCAGCATTTCTTCGACCGCCGTTTCCGCCGCTTCCCGAAGTTCTTCCGCGTGCTCGCGCATGCGAAACCGCATGTAGCCGTCCAAATGAACCGAGCCGTTCCGCCACAGATAATCGCCGAGCTTCGCAGCGATCTTGACCAGTCGTCGCTTCCTGCCATCGCCGGCGACGGCCTCCGAACCGCCGGTATCGCCATCCGGCAGTTCGCCGTTCAACAGAACGATCGCTTCCCGCATTCCCGTCTTGATTTCCTTCGTGTCGCGCGTATTCAGCCTGCGCTGCATGAATCGCTCGAGCGTCTGCGGCTCCTTGACCGACAGCACGAATTCCGCCAGCACCATGCCGACTTTGTCGCAAAACTCCCTTTGTCCCGCCGAGATATCCAGCTTGCACACGATCGCGTCGCCGCGTTCGGCAAGGCGCCAAGGGCCTTGTCCCGCGCTGTCGGCCAGCCCCTCGAACGCATCGTTCAACATGCGCTGCAGCTTGCCCCGAATCTCAAGGTTCCCGTACACCCTGACCGCCCACTGCTCCCTATCCATCGGCTCACCCCCGGCTTCCTGTTCTTAAGCTATATGGTGACCGGATTCGGGATATACGATCGCTCGTCGCTTGTGGTATATTTTATGAACTGACGGGCGGTAAAATGCGGAATTTGGAGCAAGGGATTTAGGGCAGTCTCAGGGGCAAGCGAAGATCATTCCTCCTTTCGCGTCATCCTTACCGCCATGTACGGGCGGCCCGGCAGTTCAATTCTGAACGTTCCTTCGTAAGCGCGATCCAGTCTGCATACGGTCATATTCCACGTATCGATGATGTCCACCCAATATTGGATACCCGGGCGGTGCCTGAACTCCCGAAACTTCGGCTGATTAAATCCGAAATAATACAAATAATATAGGCCGTCCACGCCTGCACGCGGCACATCCCAATCGGAAGGAAGCGGGTTTAACCCTTCGGCAGGGCCTTCTTCCATTATTTTTCTCAGGAAGCCAATGCGTTCCGGGCTGGTTCCGCGCAATTCGCCGCCTTTGGACCACCATAAAGTTTGTTCTGGATTCAAATACGTTTCGCCATGTCCGACATAGCCGCCCCGAATCGCGCCCTCCCAAAATCGCCTTGCCATTTCCTCTCCCGTAATGTTGCCCCAGCCCTGATCGATGTCCCCTTCATACGCGCATTCGTCGATAACGACCGGCTTCCCCCCATCTTTCGCGCCATTCGTTGGTCGATTCGGCCGTTTTATAGACGTCCACCCGCTGGAGGCTGCAATGCGTGACCCAGGGCTTGGAGAAATCGTAAAAGGCCATGCAATTGTGATTGGAAATCAGGTGACCGAACGGATCGTTTTCTTTGACCATGCGCGCAAAGCGTTCCCAATCGTCTTCCGTTTTCGCCCACATCAGATCGTACTCGTTAGCCAGGGACCACCAGACGTTCCGGTAAGCCGCAAGCCGCGCGACGATATAACGCAAGTACCGGTCGTCTGTCGCCCGGTCCATCTCCGCATATCCCCATCGATCGTAAGGATGGAACAAAATGAGATCGGCTTCGATTCCGAGCTTGCCGAGATCGGCGACTCTCGTCTCCAGATGGCGGAAAAAATCGGGATTAAATCGTTCAAAATCCCACGCTCCGTCGGATGTTCGCTGGAACGCCTCAAGCGCCGGCTCGTTTACATTGTACAAATAAGATTTAGGGAACACGCACATTCGAATTTTATTGAACGGGGATCGAGCCAGCGATTGCAGCGTCTGCTCTTCCAGCTCTTGACCCTGGTGCGTCCAGGCATAACTCGTCGTACCGACCGGCACGTAAGGCGTACCGTCCTCGTAGCCAAAATGAAAGCGATTCTTTACCCGAACCGGTCCGTGATTTCCTTCCGTCGCCCCGACGCAAACGAACCGCCCCTCGATTCCGTCGAGAGAACGGGCATTGCTGCAGGTGCTGAAGCGCCATTCTCCCTTGGTGTCCGGCATGAATCGAATACGGTAGACGCCGTCCCCGTCGTAAAATCCAGGCATATGAATCTTGCGGCTGCCGATGCAAAATTGGGCGCCAAGCTCGACATCGACGTAGGGGTTTCCGTGGCCGGGACCTCGGAGCTCGACCTCCCATACGTCCCATAGACCGATTTGTCCGGAACTGGTGGCGCTTGCCGATGCTGCTATTACGCTTCCAAGCTCGTAGCTTGGAGGGGGGAGCGGCATGCCCATCGTTGGACCATACAGGTACGCCGTCCGGTACGGAGGCTAGCTCCGAGAGGATGCCCATTAACCAGGCTTCCTCCTCAACGGCTTGCGTATAGCCAGGATAATCCGACAATTTTAGATTTTTGTACAGAAATGAGAGATGCGGCTGCGCTTCGATTTCCGGTATATATTTGAGGATAACGGGTCGAGCCGCGGGATTGCCCCACAGCACCCCGACTTTGGTTTGAGCGCTTACGTTCATTTGTTGGATTCCTCCATTAAACTAGTCTGCCGGCCGCGCTTAGCCTTTGACGGAACCGGCAAGTCCGGATACAAAATACTTCTGGAACAACAGATAGACGAGGAGGGAGGGCAAGATGGAGATCAATACGCCGGCATTCATGAGCGTATAATCGGTGGCATGCTCGCCGCGGAAGGACATCAACCCGGTCGTAATCGTCTTCATCGCGTCTTTTGTAATAAAGATTTGCGCAAGCAAAAACTCATTCCACGTCGCCATAAAATCAAAAATGACGAGCGTCGCGATCGCCGGCATGGAAAGAGGCAGTATAATCCGGAAAAACGTGCCAAGCTCGCCGCATCCGTCTATCAAGGCCGCTTCGTCGATCTCCTTCGGAATCGTACGGAAAAATCCGCGAAGAATCAAAATGCCGAAAGGAATGCCAAAGCCGATATAAACGAGGAAGATGCCGGGGTAGGTGCTGACCAAATGCGTTTTGTTCAAAAAGATGTTCAGCGGCACTAATGTCGCCTGCATCGGGATCATCATCCCGACGAGAAAAAAGGCAAACATCGCATTGCTCCGCTTAAAAACCATCCGAGTCAGGGCGAAAGCCGCAAACGCTTCGACAAAAATGCCGAGGGGAACCTTGACCAGGCAAATGAACAGCGTATTTTGGGTATACATGCCCAAATGGCCTAGCTCCCATGCTTTTTGAAAGTTTCCCCACTGGATGTCCTTCGGAAATGCATAAAAGCGCGAGGTCGCCAATTCAGGCCGGGATTTAAGCGCGGTAAAAGCGACAAAAACGACGGGTATCAAAAACGCTGCGGCAATGACGATCAGGAACAGATAGCGAACCGCATTGGCCGCGGGGTGAAGACGTTGCCCATCCAATACCGCTCACCTGCTTTCTTCTATTACACATGCGATTTTTTGGTCGTATAGAACACATAAGGGATGATCACGACCATCGTAACCATGACGAGGAAAAAGGAAATGGCCGAGCCTGTCCCGATGTTGGCGAATTTAAAGGTTTGATAATACATCCAGGAAGAGAGCACCTGCGTGCTTTCGGCCGGTCCGCCTCCCGTCATGCCATAGATAATGTCGTATACTTTCATCGAGCCGATCATTGTCGTAGCGAAGACGATCACGAACGTTTCGCGGAGCAGCGGCAGCGTAATATACCGGAAGCGCTGATGACTTTTCGCGCCATCGATAATCGCCGCCTCGTAGGGGTCTGCAGGTATCGTTTGCAGCCCCGCCAGGAACAGCACCATCGGCTGGCCTACGCCCTGCCACAAAGCGGCTATAAAGACAGCGGGTAATGCCGTTTTCGGCTCGGCTAACCAAGCATGTGTCCAACTTTCCAGTCCAATCGACGCCAGCAGCTTGTTGACGAAGCCGTTTGTCGGATTGTACATCCATGACCATCCTGTCGCGACGACGATGCCGGAGAGCAGAAAGGGAAAATAAAAGATGCCCCGGAAAGCGACACGGCCTTTTAATTTACGATTCAGGAGCAAGGCAAGGGCAAATCCGAATCCCATAATAAAAACAAGAGAAGCGATCGTCCACAGCAAGTTGTTTTTAAGCGCGAGCTGGAACACATTGTCCTTCGTGAGCAATTGAATATAATTGGACAAGCCGACAAACGTCTTCTGCGGCGAGACGCCATTCCAGTTGAAGAAGCTCAAATAAAAGGTATAAATCGATGGAACGAAGATGACAATCAGATAGATGATGAGTGCCGGGGCCAGAAAGAGCCACGGTTTCCATGCACGCTGGGCCACGAGCGCAGCTCCTTTCCGCGTTGCCGGACGGCCCTTCAGGAATGGCCGCCCGGTGCTTGCTTGCTTTTTTTTGCAATCGTTATTTCTTTCTGCTCTTATACGTCTGCGCGGCCTTCTCCATCTCCTCGGCCGCCTGCGCCGGCGTCCATTCCTTAAGGGCAACCTTGTCCTGCGCTTCGAACAGCTTTTGCACGACCTCTTGCGGAAGCGCTTGGTCGGTGATCAGGAAGCCGCCCGCCTTGGCGGAGTCGAGCAAGGCGCTCACGTGAGGCGTCGCGTCCGATACCGGCGCATTTAACGTTGCCGGGGTGCCGTGACCGTTTTTCGTAATATAATCGGCTATGAACTCGCCCAGGCGTACCGCCGCGTCCTGCTTGGCCGGATCGGACTCCCCGTTGATCTGGAACATCTCGGCGAATACGGAAGCCCGCTGCGGCGTTTGCTCGGTCGGGAATGAGAAAACGTCGAACTTCGAATTGTCGAACCCTTCGGCGGTAATCGTACCGTCGAACCATGTGCCCTCGTTGATCATGCCCGCTTGCTCCTGGTAGATCAACGCTTCGGCCTCCGTCGGATCGACCATCGAGTAGCCTTTCGGAAAATAGCCTTTGTCGGTATATTCCTTCAGTTTCTCAAATGTCTTGACGACGGCCGGATCGTTCCAGCTCGCGTCGAGCGCGTTCAGCTTGTCGTGCAGCTGCGGTCCTGCGAAATGCTCCAGGAGCTGCTCGGTCAGACGCATCGTATGCCAGCCGCCTTTGCTTCCGAAAGCGAGCGGCGTGACACCGCTGTCCTTCAGCTTTTGAAGCTGGGATTCGAATTCTGCAAACGTCGTCGGCGCTTTCAATCCCGCCTTATCGTAGACGCTCTTCGGATACCACATGCCCATCACGTTCAAGTGAATCGGAACGCCGGAAATTTTGCCGTTATACGTCACCATATCGAGTGCCGCTTTGTTGTATTTGGCCGACCAATTTTGATCCGCCGCGATTTGCGTCAGATCCTTCGTCATGCCGTTGTCCGCATAAAAGGAGCCGAGCGTGCCGCCCCAAGTAAACCACATATCGGGGAGCGTCCGGGCGCTCGCGGCCACCTTCAGCGCTTCCTTGATCGGATCGGTCTCGTACTGCGTCAGTTCGACCTCGACGTTCTGGTTTTCTTTTTTTAAAGTCTTCGATAGCCGGCTTCATCCAATCCCAGCCGTTATTCAGCGACCAGATCGAGATGGTCACCTTGCTGGCCGCCGATGCGTCCTGTCCGGCTGCCTTATTCCCATCTTTGCTGCTTCCGCAGCCGGCCACCGTCAATACGATGACCATCATGGCGATCCACGACCAAGACCGTGCTTTCATTCCAGCTACCCCCCGTTGAATGTTGATGCTTTTAAAAGCGTCCGATTCGACTTGTCATCGAATAATGTAATTGTAAGTTCGGCTTGTTCATTTGAGTATGAGGGGAATCTGCGATTTCATTTGATTATTTTCCATTTTCGAGGCCTCTATCTCCGATGCGTCGCCGCGGCAATAGACGATTCATGCGCTTTCGTATCTTTTTTTATCGGACCCTCTCTTCCGCCGCAAGACGCCGAATGCAAGAAGACCGGCCAGATTCGTTCTGTCCGGTCTTCGGTCGTTTCCCAGCTCGCCGTCGCTTTTACTGGTTGCGGTATTCCAGAGGCGTGATCCCTTTCCGTTCTTTGAACAGCTTGCTAAAATAATGCGGATTGGCATACCCGACCTCGGCGGCGATATCGTAAACTTTGCGGTTGGTGCTTCTCAGCAGTTTTTGCGCATAATCGAGCTTGTTTCGCGTGATGTAATCGATAAAGGTTTCTCCTACCTGCTGCTGGAATATACGGCTCAAATGACCCGGACTGACTACGATGGCTTCCGCCACTTTGGATAAGCCGATATCCTCCAGCAAGTGCTCGTCGATAAAGGCCTTCGCGCGCCGAACGATCTGGTTGTCGCTTTGCTCGTTCACCGGCAGGCGGAGAAGCGCCTCCATATACGCATCCGGCAGTTCTTCCGTATTCGCATGCGTGTCGCTGGAGGCGTAGATGAGCGCTGCGTTCAGATATTCCAGCACCTTGCGGCGGACGGCATCCAAATACTTCGTCTTATCCGCATGGCCGCTCTTGGCGGTATCCGGCGCGATCCAGATCACTTCGCGGTAGCTGCGATGGAATACGACGCCGCCCCAATCTTTCCCGACGTAGTCTTCAATGAGATGCCGGATGGACTGAAACCTCAGATGATCGGAATCGGTGTCCGATACGGCGTCGTCGCGTCTGCGAAACACGGTCAGCCAATACCCCGAAGCCAAGAGCGATTGCTCGGGCAGCCTTGCGTCCGCAGGAAATGTAAATCGATCCAGCAGTTGCAACAGATAGGCGTCTCTGTCTTCCGCAGCGAAAACGGCGCTCCTTTCCAACGTTTCCTCGAGCCTGCCGACAACTTTCCGCAGCGTCGCTCCGATCTCGTTTTCATCCATTGTAGGCTTGTGAAGATAGTCAGCCGCGCCGATCCTCAACGCTTCCTTGACGTACGAGAAGGTGTCGTAGCTGCTCAAAATGATAACCGGAATCTCAGGCCGACGCTCCTTGATTCGCTTGGATAATTCGAGTCCGTCCAGCCCTGGCATTCGGATATCCGTCATGACGATATGGATGTCGTCCTGGTCCAGAAGGCTCCATGCCTCCTCTCCGCTTGAAGCTTCGGCCTTCCAGACGATACCCAGACTGTCCCAATCCACCATGTAGCGCAGCCCCATTCGCACGATGGGCTCATCGTCCACCACCAGAAGATTCCACATCGTCCTCTTCCTCCTCCTTCTTTACTTTTTTGTAGGGCATCGTCATCCGCATGATCGTCCAGCCTTCCTGCCGCAGAACGGTCAGGCCGTAGGCCGGACCGAACCGAAGCTGAATACGGTCCCGAACGTTGCGCAGGCCGATTCGTGCGGAACGGTCGCCTCCCTCCTCGTGATCCGCCAGGAGACGGTACATATCGGCGGGCCCCGCTCCGTCATCCGCGATGTCAATGACAAGCGTTCTGCCTCCGGCTTCGAGCGTCGCGGATACGACAACGTTCAGTTTGCGATCCAGCCCTTTCGCGCCATGAAAGATCGCATTTTCCAAAATCGGCTGCAGCAGCATCGGCGGAACGGCTGCGTCTATTCCTTTCTGATCGATTCGCCATTGAAGCTCGAAGACGTTCGTATACCGAAGATCCATCAAAAATGCGTATTCCCGCAGAAGCCGGATCTCTTCCTCGAGCGTCACAAGCTCGCTATCGAGCTTCATATTCGCTTGAAGCAATTTATTCAACGCCTGGATCAGCTTCGCGATCTGGGTCGATTGCTGGAGAATAGCCAGCATGCGGATCGAGTTGAGCGTATTGTAAAGGAAATGAGGCTGAATTCTGGCTTTTAAGGCGTACAGCTCGGCATGTCGCTTCTGCCGTTCCTTCTCCTCGACGGAATGCAGAAGCTCGCCGATTCTGAAAATCATTCTGCCGTAGCTCGACTCCAGCCTGCCGATCTCGTCCTTCCGCTCCATCACGGCCGGAATCGTAAAGTCCCCTTTCTCAACCGCGCGCATCGACCGGATCATGCGGTAGACTGGTTGGGACAACGATCTGGCCAGCAGCCACGATAGCCCTGCGGCGCCGAATACCAAGGCAACGACGATGCCCAGGGTAAAATTGCGGATCGACCGGCTCCCCTTCAGCATTTCATTACGGTTGACGCCCAGGTATACGGTCCAGCCCGAATAGGCGCTCTTCTCGTATACGCCGCTGTATGCGGCGTCCCCGCTGACGGGCGAGCGATTCATTTCCCAGATTCCCTTGTCGCGATCCGATGAGGCGGCCAATTGTCGACTGGCCAGCTCTTCATCGGACGCATACACAAGCTGTCCGTTACGATCGACGACGGTCACCTGCACGGTTGGAAGGTCCAGCGACCGGACGAGCTTCGGAATGAAATCGGGCGAAATAAAAATGGCGATAATCGCCAAAGGCGCGTAGTTATCGTCCATAATGAGCCGCGACCCGATGACTGCCGAAAAAGGCTTCCCTTCGAACTGATTGATCTTCTCGACACCCGTGATGACGAAGCCGCCTTTCTTTTTCATCACGTCGCCGTACCAAGAATCTTGTCTCATGTCGACCGCCGGGTTCAGTCTGAACGAACCGTTGATCCGATACCCGTTCGTCGATCCGTTCATTCCGTAAATCATGAGACCCTGAATCGAAGAGTTGATCGATGGATACGCGCTCATCATTCTCGCCATCGTTTTTTTGAGCCTCGATCCGGGCGGTGCCGACCTGCTCGGAATGGCTGTCCGTTTTGTTGAGGAAGGAGAAGATGTCCGGCAAATAATAGGGAAGCATCGAAAATCGGTCAAAATCCCCAATTTGCCTGTCGATGGAGGTGTTAAGCTGCGAAAGAATGACGCTTAGATCCTGCTCGGTCTGACGATGGAACATGACGGATGACTTTTGGTAAGCGACGATGCCCAGCAAAAGCACCGGTATGCTGCTGAATAAGGTGAACAGCACGAAAAGCTTCGTTCGGAAACGAACATTTTTGAGGGATGACATGGATGTTCCTCTCTCACGCAGTAAGTATACCTTTACGCTACATTACGCCACGTAGAAACCGCTGTCAATTTGGGAAGTTTGGGGAGGGTAAAGCAAAAACGCTTATCCAACCGAAGCCCGTTCAGGGTCGTCGTTAGACAAGCGTTGATATAGCCATACGTATCAGTTCTGCATAATAAAGTCCCGCGTCACACTCTCGTCCTCGTTGTACACCTTCAAAATCTCGTACCGCGTATTCCGCTGCGCTGGGATTTTTCCTGCCTCGCGGATCAGCTTCAGGATGAGTTCGATGTTGACTTTATGCGTGGTGCCTGCGGCCGAGACGACGTTTTCTTCCATCATCGTGCTGCCGAAATCGTTGCAGCCGTAAGTGAGCGACAGCTTGCCGATCTCCGGCCCCATCGTGACCCAGGACGACTGGAAGTTGTCGATATTGTCGAGCGCGATGCGGCTGATCGCCAGCGTCTTCAGATACTCTTCCGGCGTCGCCTTCTCGCGCTTCATGTTCGTATTGTCCGGCTGGAACGTCCACGGGATAAACGCCAGGAAGCCCTTGGACGGATAGCCGTTGTTCAGGCATTCGTCCTGCGCTTCGCGCACCCGCAGCAGATGCAGCGCCCGCTCCTCCATCGATTCGCCGAAGCCGATAACCATCGTCGCGGTCGTATTCATGCCGATCTTGTGCGCGGTCGTCATGACGTCCATCCAATCGCGCCAGGAGCCCTTCAGCCGGCTGATCTTCTTGCGCGTGCGATCGTCCAGGATCTCCGCGCCGCCGCCGGGCAGCGAGTCGAGTCCAGCTTCGTGGATCTGCCGGATGACCTCTTCGAGCGACAAGCCGTCCGAGACGTCCTTCATCTTGTGAATCTCCGCGGGGGAGAACGAGTGCATGGTGATATCGGGGGAAGCGCGCCTTGATCTTGCGCAGCAAGTCCAGGTAATAGCCGAACTTCAGGTTCGGGTTCGTGCCGCCCTGCATCAAAATCTCGGTGCCGCCGACGTCGACCGTCTCTTGAATCTTTTGCAAAATCAATTCGTCCGGCAGCACGTAGCCCTCGTTGGAGCCCGGCGCGCGATAGAAAGCGCAAAAACGGCAATATACGTCGCAAATATTCGTATAATTCACGTTGCGGCCGACTACGAACGTCGTGATCGGGTCCGGGTGGCGGCGCAGCATCAGCTCGTTCGCCGCCGCCCCCATTTTCTCGATCTCGTCCGATTCGAACAGCTTGACGACATCTTCCAATTCCAAGCGCTGGCCTTGCAGCGCGCGTGATAGTATTCCATCCACCGCACTCATCGTTCAAGCCTCCTTCATTATGCCTATATTCTAACGCTGTTCGCCGTCCTTGTCATGCATTTCTTTGTGAAATAAATCACGATTAATGCCGAATAAAAAAGGTGCTTCCCCTCATCAGGAAGCAACCAAGCCGCGCCGAACCTGTATCCGTTCCTTCATTTCTTGGAAAATCCCGCGCTCATGCTCGTGCAAAAGCGGATTCGGGCGCGCGAAATAATAGCCTTGCCCCATGCTCACGTTCAGCCGGAAAAGCACGTCGGCCTCTTCCTCGCGCTCGACGCCTTCGGCCACGACGTCGCTGTTCATCTCTTCGGCGGCGGTCACGATCGCGCGCAGCAGACTCTCCTTGACCTTGTACCGGTCCACGAACTGGATGACCGAACGATCGATCTTGATCAGCTCCGGCATCAGCTCGCCGATCCACTGCAGGCTCGAGTAGCCGGATCCTGCATCGTCGATCGCGAAGCGGTAACCCTTCTCGCGGAACCGGTCCAAGATCCGGGCCATCTCCGCAAGATCGTGGATCTCGTGGCGCTCGGTGATCTCGAGCACGATCTGTCCGGGAGACAGCGACGGATGACGCTCCAGGCATTGCTCCAGATGCGCCATGAACAACGGATGCGCCAAGGTCACCGGCGTGACGTTCAGAAAGACGGGCTCGCAAATGCGCCGGCTCGCGATCTCGTCCAGGGCATGCCTAATCACGATAAATTCAAGCTTGCTGAGCAGCTTGCTCTGACCCGCAAAGCGGAATAGCTCGTCCGGCATATGGAACACGCTCGCGGCAGGACCGCGCGTCAGGATCTCCCAGCCGTACACGTCGCCGCTCCTGAGGTCCATGATCGGCTGCGCCAGCACAGAGATCCGGCCCTCGGCCAGAATCTCGTCAAGCTGTCTGCGCGCTTCGATCACCTGCGGCGTGACCGCTCCCGTGGCGAGCGCCAGCGCGAAGTCGAACGTCTCCTTGAGCACCGCCGCCGCGTTCGGGTCGGACGCCCACGAAGCGCACGATACGGGCACGTACGTGCCCGTCAACTGCCATTGCTCCGCGGCTTCGGGCATGACGGCTGCCGTGCCGCCTTCGAAGGCGTGTCGCAGCAGCTCCAGCTTGCGGAACAGCGCGACGGGCACGAACGACTCGTCCGGATCCTGCGGCGCGCTGACGAGCACGACGTAATCCTGCGGACCGTACTGGTCCATGCCGATCAGCTCGCGCGAACCGAACTGTTCGCGGGCGAGCATCGTGAGCTGCTTCCGGCTGACGGCGGACAGTCTTTTTTCTTCCTCTCGGCTATGCTGCCGATGCTCGGGATCGGATTTGCTCTCCCAGCGGTACAAGGCTAAAAAAGCAGGCTTCTCCGCGACCGAGACGCCGCTTTAGAAGAGATAGGATCGGCCGTCGGATCGTAAAATCCGGCGGGAAGGCATTCAACCGGCCATTCGGGAGAAATGCCTTGGCAATCGTCTTAAATCTCTCAAGCAGCATCGTCGCGGTCACGTCCTCGCCTGCCTTGTCTTGTCGAATGTCGAATATTGTTATTTTAGCACGAATCGGAAGGCTCGGAAAGGCGAATTATGGAAACCTAATACGAACGGACCAGGCCGTCGCAATGCGCTTTAATCAGGCCTCCAGCGCCTGCGTCAGATCGCGGATCAAATCGTCGATATCCTCCAGTCCGACCGAATACCGCACGAGTCCGTCGGTAATGCCTCGCGCCGCTCTTACTTCCGCAGGCATCGCGGCATGGGACATCATGGCCGGATAGGACAGGATGCTCTCGACCGCTCCGAGGCTGACCGCCACGATCGGAATGCGTACCTTGCCGAGCAGCCTCCGCGCCTTCTCCCCGCTCCCCGCATCGAAGGAGACGACGGCGCCGTACCCTTGCGATTGCCGTTCGTGAATTTCTTTGCCCGGATGGCCGTCCAGTCCCGGGTAATAGACGCGCGCCACGCCCGGATGCTCGCTCAGCCATTGCGCCAGCTTGCGCGCGCTGCGCTCGCTCGCTTCCATGCGTACCTGCAGCGTCTTCATGCCGCGCATGAGCAGCCAGCTCTCCTGCGTGCCGAGCACCGTCCCCAAGCCGTTCTGCAGCGCCTTGACCCGCCGGCCGAGCGCTTCGTCGGCCGTGACGATCAAGCCCGCGAGCACGTCGCTGTGGCCGCCCAAAAACTTGGTCGCGCTATGTATTACCAGATCGACGCCAAGCTCGATCGGACGCTGGTGGTAAGGCGTCATGAACGTATTGTCGAGCATCGTGAGCAGCTCCTGCTCCTTGGCCCAAGCGGCGATCCGCCTGATGTCGGTGATCTTGAGCGTCGGGTTGGACGGCGTCTCCATGAACAACGCCTTCGTGTTCGGCCTGCGCGCCGCGACGACTTGCTCGAAGTCCGTCATGTCGACGAAGGTCGATTCGATCGCCAGCCGGTTCAGCACGGTCGTCAACAGCCGGTAAGTGCCGCCATATACATCCTCCGTGACGATGACGTGGTCGCCCGCCGAGAGGAGCAGAAAGGCGGTCGAGATCGCGGACATGCCGGAGGAGAACGCGAATCCGCGCGTTCCGCCTTCGAGCAGCGCGATGTAAGATTCCAGCGCTTCTCGGGTCGGATTGCCCGAGCGGCTGTAGTCGTGCTTCGGCGGCTGTTCCAGATCGAAGTGATGGAACGTCGACGCCTGGTAGATCGGCACGCTCGAGGCGCCCGTCGCTTCGTCGATCTCCGCGCCGAAGTGGATCAGCTTGGTCGCGAATTCGCGGTCGCCCGCGTGCCGGTCGTTCGGATGCGTCACGCGCGTTCGCCCCCGATCTCCGCGCCGGCGGCCTCGATCGCTTGTCCCAAATCTTCGATCAGGTCGTCGATATGCTCGATGCCGACGGAGAATCGCAGCAGGCGGTCGTCCACGCCGACCTTGCGGCGGATCTCCTCGGGAATGTCGGCATGCGTCTGCACGGCCGGGTAAGTCAGCAGCGACTCGACGCCGCCCAGGCTCTCCGCGAACGCGATCAGGCGCAAATGGCGCAAAATCGGCTCGACCGTACGGGCGTCCTTCATTCGGAAGGAGAAGATGCCCGTGCTGCCCGAAGCCTGCCGCTTCTGAACGTCGTGTCCCGGATGCCCCGGCAGCGCGGGATGGTATACCTGCTCGACGGCCGGGTGTTCGGACAGCCACTGCGCCAGCTTGACGGAGTTGAACTCGTGACGCTCCATCCGCAAGGCCAGCGTCTTCATGCCCCGCATCAGCAGCCAGGAATCCTGCGGACCGAGCACCGCGCCGATGGAGTTGTGGAGGAATGCCATCTCGTCGGACAATGCCCGTCCCTTCGTGACGATCAATCCCGCGAGCACGTCGTTGTGGCCGCCCAAGTACTTCGTGGCGCTATGAACGACGATGTCGGCGCCGAGCTCGATCGGACGCTGGAGATACGGCGTGAGCAGCGTATTGTCGACGATCGTCAGCAGTCCGTGCGCTTTGGCCCAGGACGCGACCGCTGCGATGTCCGTGATCATCATGAGCGGATTGGTCGGCGTCTCGATCAACACGGCGCGGGTCGCCGGCGTGCGAAGCGATTCGAGCGCATCGAGGTCGTTCGTGTCCACGTACGACGCGGTCACGCCGAAGCGGGACATGATCTTCTCCAGCAGGCGGTAAGTCCCGCCGTACAAATCGAGCGAGACGATCAGATGGTCGCCTTGCTTGAAAAGGGCAAAGATCGTCTGGAGCGCGGCCATGCCGGAGCTGCAGGCGAATCCGCGGTCCCCGCTCTCGAGCTGCGCGGCCGCTTCCTCGAGGACGGCTCTCGTCGGGCTTTTCGTGCGGGCATAGTCGAAGCCCGTGCTCTGGCCGAGCTTGGGATGGCGGAATGCGGTCGCCTGGTAGACCGGAAAGCTCACGGCGCCGGTCGCGGGATCCTCCTGCGAACCGATCTGGGCAAGGCGGCTTTCGATTTTCATGAATGAGATTCCTCCATCGTCATAGGTTGGGCGCCTGGCGCCGGCGGACTAACGAACGTTCGCGATCTTTCCTTCTTTGCGCATGGGCGCTTATCGGCGATGCTCCTGCGGCTCCTCCGCTCAGATGCCCCCGCCAAGATCGTAAGGCGTCTCCTGGTATACATAATAGTTCAGCCAGTTGGAATACAGCAGGTTCGCGTGCGCGCGCCACGTCGACAGCGGCATTTTGGACGGATCGTCTTTCGGAAAATAATTTTTCGGCACGTCGATCCGAAGTCCCTTCGCCTTGTCGCGATCATATTCCCACTTCAGCGAATTCGGGTCGTATTCGGAATGTCCGGTGACGAAAATCTGCTTGCCTCCGCGCGACGCCACGATGTATACGCCCGCTTCCTCGGATTCCGCCCAAACCTCGAGCTGCTGTACTTTGTCGATATCCTCGCGCCTTACCTCGGTATGCCTGGACTGCGGCACGTAGAACATCTCGTCGAACCCGCGCAGCAGCGGCACGTTGCGCTTCGAGATCGTATGCGGGAAAACGCCGAACAGCTTTTCCTCGAGCGCAAGCTTCGGCACGCCGAAGTGGTGGTACAGACCGGCTTGGGCCGCCCAACAGATATGGAAGGTCGAGGTGACGTACTTGGCGCTCCAATCCATGATGTCCTTCAGCTCTTCCCAATAGTTGACCTCTTCGAACGGCAGCGTCTCTACGGGCGCACCCGTGATGATCAGACCGTCGTAGCGCTGATGGGCGATCTCGTCGAACGTTTTGTAGAAGCTCTCGAGGTGCTCGGAGGACGTGTTTTTGGACGTGTGGGTTTTCGGATGGAGGAGCACGACCTCCACCTGCAGCGGCGTATTCCCGATCAGGCGCAGCAGCTGCGTTTCGGTCGTTTCTTTCGTCGGCATCAAATTCAGTATCGCGATCCGAAGCGGCCGAATATCCTGATGGTAGGCGACGCTTTCGTCCATGACGAATATGTTTTCTCCGGCCAGCGTCTCTTTGGCGGGCAGATTGTCGGGTACCTTGATGGGCATCATATCACTCCTGTTCAGGTGTGTTGGCAAAACAAAAGACCCGCTTTCGTCGGAAAGGGGTCGTCGTGAACAAACGGTCGCGCGATCGCCTCTCTCATCTCCCAGAAACGTCCGATGACGGACGTCTTCGCAAGAATTAGCACCGTGCGTACGCTACGCCGGTTGCCGGGCTTCATCGGGCTAGTCCCTCCGCCTGCTCTTGATAAGATGGGCAAAACTATTCGGTTGTATGGGTTAAACTACAATTAATGTAACCGATCGGCCCGCTTCCGTCAAGCGCCTGGACAGCCGCGCGAAATTGTCCTTGAAAGGGATGAAGCGGAGGATTATACTTAACACGGATTGCGCCCGGACAGGGCGAATTCGAGGCTAAGCAGCGATCCGAAAAACGGAAGGGGGGGAGCCGGTCATGGAAGGAGATCATCCTGGGCCAAGTCGCAACGCAAGACGCATTGCCGCAGGACGAGAGTCCGCCACCGAAGCCCCGCGCTTGCCCGGCTCCGCCGAGTAACCCCCCCTTCGCGCGCGGATGTTCGCCCTGCATAATACGACAGCGCCGTACCCATGCGCCCCCTACAGGCGTGCCGGACGGCGCTTAAGCCGATTATGACAAGGAGCGATAACCATGAAAATCCGCCTGGTCCGTCAAGGCGTATTCACGCCTGTTGAAGATATTACCGAAACGCTTATTCCGCCGGATGCAGGCTTTTACTGGATTGACGCGGACATCGACGATCTGGTCGTTCTGCAGCCGCTGTTCGGCATCCACGATCTGGCCGTCGAAGACTGTATGACCGAGGAAGAGCAGCGCCCCAAGCTCGAGGTTTACGAGAGCCATTATTTCCTGGTCATCAACAGCATCCGGTTCGACGACGAGGAGATTTTCCTCCGCGCCCTGAACGTCTTCCTGGGACGGCATTATCTCATCACCGTCACCCGCCAGAAGATCAACGAGCTGCGCAGCATCAAGCCGATTCTCTGGGAGCAGGAAGTCAACTCCGCCGACCGCTTGATGTACCACCTCGTCGATATCGTCGTCGACAATTATTTCTCCGTCGGCGACCGGATCGAAGCCCGCATCGAGCAGCTCGAAGAGGATATTCTGATGCACACCAAAAAGTCGCATCTGACCGAGATCATCGGTCTGCGAAGCGAGATTCTGTGGCTCAAGAAGGTGCTGGGACCGCAGCGCGACGTCATCGCCACGCTGAACAAACGGGATCTCAGGCTTATCGATCATCAGCTGCAAAAGTACTTTATCGACATTCACGAAAATGCCGTCAAAATATACGAAACGTTCGAAACGTACCGGGACCTCATGGGCAACTTGCGCGAAGCCTATCAGTCCAGCGTCGCCAACCGGGCCAATGAGATCATGCGCGTGTTCACGGCGCTGACGACGATCTTCATGCCCCTCACTTTCCTGACCGGGGTATACGGCATGAACTTCGATTACATTCCCGGCATGCACGACCAGTACGGCTCCGTCGTGCTGCTGTGCATCATGATCGGTCTTGGCTTCGGCATGTTCTATATCTTCCGCAAGAAGGATTGGCTATGAACGACGCCGGCCCGTCTTCGCAGACAAGGCGCTCCTGATCCGCTGCAGCAGCAGCGAGCGGGAGCGCCTTTGTCGTTGCAAGGAAGATTAAACTTGTACGCCGCCCGCCCTTGCGGCCAGCGCCCCCGCGCCGCGGTCGCCGCTGTCGGCGAAAAGGCCGCGCTTGCGGTGATGCCGCCAGCGAAGGTACAGCGCGGCGCCCCGGATATACTCGTCGAGGATCATGCCCGCGTAGACGCCGTACAGTCCCCATCCCAGCTGGATGCCGAGGACGTAAGTAAGACCGACGGACACCAGCCACTGGCTGGGTATCGAGATCTTCATCATATAGCGGCTGTCTCCGACCGCTACGATCGACTGGCCGAGCGCCATGTTGAGCATCTTGCCCGGCTGAAGGATCAAATTCAGCCAGAGGAGCACGATCGCCATGTCCACGATCCACGGATCGTCCGTGAAAAAGGTGATGATCTGCTTGCGGAACAGGAGCATCAGCGCCGTATTGAACATGACGAACGCCATGCCGTACCCCATCGCCCGGTACGCGCTCCGGTACGCCTCTCTCAGCCTCCCCCTGCCCGAACAGGTAGGCGATCAGGATCTGCACCGCCATCGCGTACGACCACCCGATCGTGAACGCGAACGATTCCATCGTATTCATATACGTTCGCGCCGCCAGCTCCTGCGCGCCCATCACGCCGATGATCCCCGTGATCGCGAGCTGCGAGATCTGCCAAGAGCCGCCATTGATGCTGAGCGGCCAGCCGATCCGCAAAATATCCTTCGACTTGCTCCAATCCGGACGCATGAATTCGCGAAACCCGACCCGGCCGCCGAATGCCGAGCGGAACACGTAAAGCAGCAGCACGACCGACGACGCCCGCACGAACAGCGTCGACAGCGCCACGCCGAACAGCCCCCACTTCGGAAAGCCGAGTAGACCGAAAATAAACAGCGCGTTCAGAAAGATGTGAACGACGTTCATCATGATCGCGATGTACATCGGAGAACGCGTATTGCCCGTGTTGCGGATGGCGGTAGATAGCGCATTGCCGATTGCCGTAAAGACCATGCCGCCGCCCACGATCGCCATATAATCCTTGGCGAGGGGCCGGATATCGTGCGGCATGCCGAGCCATCCGGCGAATTGGCTCGCCCCGAATATCATCAGCAGGCTGACGGCGAGCCCGATCGCGCCGGTCAGCACGACGGAGACGATCGCCAGCTTTCGCGCCTCGTACGCTTCGCCCGCGCCGAGCCGGTTGGCGATCAAAATACCCGCGCCGCTCGCGACCAGCATAAAAACGACGATAACCGCATTAAAAAACTGGTTGGAAAAGCCGACGACGGCCACCGCAGCGTCCGAGATGCGGCTCACCATCAGCGTATCCGACGTCCCGATGGCGAACGCCAGGAACATCTCGATCATAATAGGCCAAGTGAGACGGCCGAGCTTCATCTTTTTTGTCCAGTTCCATGTCAGTAAGCGCCCCTCGCCGAACCCGCGCATGCGTGCCGATTCAATATCCTTGGCATCATATCACGTCCGGTTCGGCTGCAAAAGGGCGCCCCGCTGCCATGAACGCGGGTTTATGGCCGAATTCGCCCTTAAATCGCGATCTTCCTGCTTCTACGGAAGCTTATGCGAAGCATGCGCAGCTTCTCGTACTGTCGCTCGGTCTCGGCATATTCAGTCCCCGCCGCGCCTCCGTACACCCGCTGCTGCAGCGGCTTAAGGAAACGATCGCCGAGCTCGTCCATGGCGCCCAGGGCGACTTCCTTCTCCTGCTCCGGCACGGCGGCCAGCTCCTGATCGATCAGCGGCAGCACGTCGTAGCCTTCCTCGTCGAGCTGCTCAATCCTGGCGATCAGCTCCCTGCGCGCGCACTGCATCCGTTCGGCGAGCTCCCCAAGCGAGCTCCCCTCGCGAATGCCAGCCAGCAGCTTGCGCTTCTCCTGTATAAGCGACAAGCTCTTGCCGTAGCGGTCCTCCCGCTGGGCGAACATCCAGGCGGCATACTGCTCGGAGTTGACCGCCGCGGATACCCATTCCAGCGGGAACGCATGGCTACGCTCCGTCTTGGCGAGCATCGCGACCAGCTCCGCGCCGTACCGCTCCGCCTTGAGCTTGCCGAAGCCGGGCACCTGCTGCAGCTCCGCTTGGCTATGCGGCAGGAAGACCGCCAATCCGTGAAGCTCGCGGTTGGTCGCGATCATATACGCCGGCCGCTTCTCTTCGGCCGCCTTCGTCCGTCGCCATACGCGCAGCGATTCGACGATCTCGTCCGAAGCCGACTGTCCGTCCGCATAGCACTGGAGCAGCGTCTGCAGCTGCGGCTTGCGCTCCCAGAACGGCGTATCCTCGAGCATGCCGTCCAGCATCGGACGGTACCCTTCCTTCATCCTGCCGGCAACGCCATGGCGGAACGACGACAGCAGCTCCTCCCAGCTCGTGCCTTCGTACCAGACCGTTCGCTCCGTATCTCCGCTCTCGGCCGTCTCTTGCCAGCCTGCGGTCCAATTGCCTTGCTCCTCTCCGATGAATACCTGTCCTTCGCGCCCCGCAGGGAAGCCGCTGCTCTGCTCAAGACGATTCAAAAAACACGATCTTCATAGCCTTTGTCCTCCTTGTATAATCCGGCGTCTGCCGGCGCTGGGATAACAAGTCGTCCAAGGGAGAAAAAAGGCGACAAAAAAAGAAAGCACCTCGTCCCGCGCTTGGCGATAGAGGTGCTTCCTCGTCCGTTCGACCTGTTCTTCTACAGCGTATCAAAAATGGGCCATTTTGACAAGAGCCTCATTGAACGATATTCACAGGATCGACTTTTGCCGGGTCAGAACCGATATGTTAAGGTAAACTCAACATCTTGCCAACATGGCCGCGAAGGAGAGCCGATGTCGATGCAAAGTACGACTTCAGCCGAAATTGGCGAACATTCGACTCAATCCGAGGCCAAGCTTTTCCTGGCGCGCGTTGCGGAGGAAACCGGAATGGAGGAAGCCGCTGCCGCCGCCAGACGTCGTGAAGTACTTGCCGAGATTGCGGCGACGGGCACATACAGCCATACCCCCGAAGAGTTGACGCACGGCGCAAAAATGGCGTGGCGCAATGCCAACCGCTGCATCGGGAGATTGTTCTGGAACCGGATGCATGTGTTCGACGAACGCGGGGCAGCCAGCGAGCAAGCGGTGTTCGACGCACTGCTGCGGCATCTCGCGTTCGCTACAAACGGCGGGGAAATCCGGCCTGCGATTACGATTCTGCCGCAGGCCGGAGATGGCCGCGATACTTTTCGGATTTGGAATCACCAACTGCTGCGGTACGCAGGCTACGAGAGTACGGCAGGCGTTGTGGGCGACCCCGCTTCGGTCGGGTTTACCCGGATCTGCGAACGGCTCGGCTGGCGCGGCGAAGGTACGCCGTTCGATCTGCTGCCGCTCGTCGTCCAGCATGGCGGCAAGCCGCCGCGCTTGTTCGAAATTCCGCGTACGCACGCGCTGGAGGTTCCTCTCAGCCACCCGGAGCGGGATGTGTTCGCCGGCTTTTCCGCCAAATGGTACGCCGTTCCCGTCATTTCCGACATGCTGCTCGAGATCGGGGGGATCCGATACCCTGCGGCACCTTTTAACGGCTGGTATATGGGCACGGAGATCGGCTCGCGCAATCTTGGCGACGAGGCCAGGTACAATTTGCTGCCCCGGGTAGCGGCTAATCTTGGTCTGGACACGTCTTCAAATGCGTCGCTCTGGAAGGATCGGGCGCTGGTCGAGCTTAACGCCGCGGTGCTTCACTCCTACCGGCTTGCCGGCGTGACGATCGTCGATCACCATACGGCCGCGCAGCAGTTCAGCGTTTTCGAGCGCAATGAAGAAAAAGCCGGCAGAGACGTCACCGGCCGCTGGTCCTGGCTGATCCCGCCCATGTCCCCATCCGCTACTTCCGTATTCCACAAGAGCTATGAAGATCGCATCGTCAGCCCGCAATTTCTTCATCAAAATCCGCCTTACGCATAAAAAGGAAGGGAGTCCCCCGTATGGAATTGACAGACTTCGATTTTCTTTCGGACAGTACCGAGCAAACTTCCACGCGATTCGTGACCTTTATATCTCCCGGATTGAACCGCTTCGACTTGGCGATCGTGACGACAAACCGCTTTTATGGCAAAAAGCTCGTCATCGACATGCAGTCCGGCCGAAGCGGCGCGCTCGCTTACGACGATCTCGAGGAAGAAGGCGTCATCGCGTCCGTCTTCCGCTTAGAGGAAGAAGCTGCAACCGAGCTGTCCCAGTTTTTGGCGCTGGTCCTGGGCGAGGTTCATTTTACGGACTGACCTTGCGACCATTCCTCATGTATGAACTGCCCATCTTGAACGCACAATAAGCCCATCCTTATTAAAGGAGGGCTTTTTCCATGTCCCGCTTCCTCTCTGAAGACCGCCGGACCACAACAGATCTGAGCACCGTGGAGTCTGCCCGCAACGATTTATTTCTGGAGGAATTCCCGGAAGGACCTTACGGCGCCGCTCTCGTCACGAATCTGAAGCTGGGCCGTTCCAAGCCTTGGCGCATCGATCAGGATACGCATTCGGGCTTCGAGAACATCGCGCTGCACGAAGACCTTCCCCGAGGTTATCCCGGCGAGGATCCGCTCGGGGATACGGACGACGACCACTGAGAACCCCTGTAGTCTAAAATCGAGTATGGCGACGGCTTAAGCGCGGCGATCGCAACAGATCGCAAGAACGCCGGCCTGCCTTCATTCTCCCGATAAAAAAATCGCCGGGACACGCGTCCCGGCGGTTTTGTCGCACGCTATGCAAGTTTTCCGTCCGCATCGGCGAACGTCAGCTCGGCCTGGAGGACCTCCGGCTCGGCGAACGGATCTTCAATTGCCGCAGCAGCCTCGGCCCGGCCCAGCAATTCGGCTGCGCCCAGCAGCTTGTATAGGCCGCCGAACTCCAGCTCCGCGAACTTACGCGCCGCCGCTTCCTGCCTGATTTCCAACACGCATTCGTCAAGCGTGCAGACGATCGGCGCGTCCAGGCGAATCTTCGCCAGTTCGCGCGACAGATGCAGCAGCTCCAGATTTGCCTCGATCTTGGCGCGTACGCCCTTGGCCAGCTTGTCGAGGTTCTCCAGCACGCCTTCGACGGACCGGTACTCGAGCAGCAGCTTGTGCGCCGTCTTCTCGCCGATGCCCGGCACGCCGGGATAGTTGTCGCTCGTATCCCCCATGAACGCCTTCAGATCGACGATCTGCTCCGGCGTCAGCTGCCTTTCGCTCATCAGCGTCTCCAAGTCGTATACCGCGTAATTCAGCTTGCCTTTTTTCATGATGACGACCTTCACGCGATCCGATACGAGCTGCAGCAGATCATGATCGCCGGTGAGCACGTATACCTCGGCATCCGCGCTAAGCGCCGAAGCGAGCGTGCCGATGCAGTCGTCCGCCTCGAAGCCGCGCATGCCGACGTTTACCACGCCCATCTCCGCGACGACTTCCTTAACCAGATCGAACTGCGGGATCAGCTCCAGCGGCGGCTCCGGCCTGTTGCCCTTGTAGGCGCCGAACTGCTCGGTCCTGAACGTCGAGCTCCCCATGTCCCAGCAGCACACGACGTGCGTCGGACGGAAAGTCTTGATCGCGTCGAAAAAATATTGAATAAAGCCATGGACCGCGTTGGTCGGCAGTCCGGCCTTCGTCTTGCGGATGTAGCCGGTATAGGAGGTCGCGAAGTAGGCTCTGAATAAGATCGCCATGCCGTCGACCAGAAGCACTCGTTGACCGTTGCCGTTCATCAATCTCTCACCCTCGCGCGTATGGACTATCGTCCTATTATAGCATAACGCGCGGATTGGTCCCGGCACCTTTTTTATCCAGCGGACGCCTTCGGATCAGCGAGCTTCGGACGGAGCATGCTCCCGCAAAAACCGCCCGATGCGCGCCGCCGCCTCGCGCAGCCGCTCCTCCGGCTCGACGAGCGCGAAGCGCACGTAGCCTTCGCCGAGCGCGCCGAACGCGTTGCCTGGAATGACCGCTACGCCGGCGTGCTCCAGCATCTGCTTCGCCAGCGCGCGGGAGCTCCAGCCGACGGGCACGGGCGCCCAGGCGAACATCGATCCGCGCGGCGCGGGAATCGCCCAGCCCGCCTCGTTCATCGCGGCGATGAAGGCGTCCCGGCGCCACTCGTACTCGGGCGCGACGGGATCCGGCCATGTCAGGTCCAGCTCGAGCGCTTCGATCGCCGCTTCCTGCACGGCGAGGAACACGCCGAAGTCGATATTGTTCTTCAGCGCGCGGAGGCTGTCCAGCACCTCGGGATTGCCGACCGCGAAGCCGATGCGCGCGCCGGCCAGATGGAACGACTTGGACAGCGAGTGAAACTCGATCGCGATCTCCTTCGCCCCGGGCACCTCCAGCACGCTCGGCGGCTTGAAGCCGTCGTAGGCCATCTCGCTGTAGGCGTTGTCGTGCACGAGCAGAACGCCTCGGCGCTTCGCCACGGCGACCGCTTCCTCGAAGAACGACAGGTCCGCGACCGCGGCCGTCGGATTGCTCGGATAGCTGAGCAGCATGAACTTGATCTTGTCCCAGACGCCGTCCGGGACGGCGTCGAAGTCGGGCAGGTAGCCGCGCTCTTCCGTCAGCGGCAGCGGCACGGTTTCCACGCCGGCAACGGCCAGGCCTGCCTGGTAGACGGGGTACCCCGGATCGGGCAGCAGCGCCGCATCCCCGGGATTCGTGACGGCCAGCGCCAAGTGGGCCAGACCGTCCTGCGTTCCCATAAGCGAGAGGACCTCACGCTCGGGGTCGAGCGCGACGCCGAACCGGTGCTTGAACCATTCCGCGACCTTCAGGCGAAAAGCGGCACTGCCGTCCGTGCCGGGATAGCGGTAAAGCTCGGGCCTCAGGCTGGCCTCGGCCAGCCGCTCGCGAATACTCATGGCGGGCGGCCTGTCGGGACTGCCGATATCCAGCTGAATGACGTCCAAGCCCGCCGATCGGGCCGCCGCCTTCCAACCCGCCACCTCCGAAAATATAGCCGAACCCAGACGGTCCAGCCGATCCGATCTCCAAGCTTGCCGATTCATCGTTTACAGCTTCCTTCCCATGCGCGCTCGAACCCGGCAGCGCTATTGTGCCGGGTTCGTCCAGCCTGCTTCTTGGATGACCCACATCATGTAGACCAATATCATAATAAGGCCGACATACAAGCTGCCGATCCGCCATCTATCTCGGCTCTTCACTTCGTAATAATTGTCCGGCTCGTACACGTTGCCTTCGACCCGCACCTTCAAGGTCAAGTTCTGCTCGCTGTCCGGTCCTTCCAGCTGATGCGCATAGACGCGCCGGACGAGGATCGCCTGGTCGATCGGCAGCTCTCCTCTGAACGATAGCGCCTCCCATTCGAACTCGACCACGTGCTGGCCGTCCAGCTTGCAGTAGGCCGTATACGGCAGTTCGCGCAAATGGCTGGAACCGCGGTAATACCAATCCGGCAGGGCGGGATCCGCCTTGGCTTGATAGACGCCTTCGGCGATGTGAATCGGCCCTTCGCCCTTCTTCGCCTTGAACTGCCGATACGTCGAGAACAGGAACCAAACCCAGATCAGGACGAAAATAACGCTGTGCGTATACCAGATGACGAACGGACCGATCACGACGCCCGCCAGCCAGATCCAGCGGTTCATAGCCGACGCGATCTTGCCGCCGTCAAGCGGACGCATCGGCACGAGATTTAACAGATTGATAAAGAAGCCGACATAAGCCAGCATATGCCACACGCCGCTGTCCGTATAGACGCCGATGGCGTAACAAACGAATGCGGCTGCAGCCCCTAAATAAGGCCCGCCAAGCGCAATATCTGCCTCAGTCGCGGCGTCCTTCGGATTGCGCTTCATCATGACTCCAGCGCCCAGAAACGGAATGAACATCGGCGCCGAAACCGGCAATCCTTTTCGCTTCGCAACCCACACATGCCCCATCTCGTGAACGAAGATGAGCGCCACGAACCCGATCGCGAACGACCATGGATAAAGGATGGCATACGCGCCGACCGTGATCGCCATCGAGATCAGCGGCTTGCCGAACTTCAGGAACAGCAGCAGCGCGGCCTTGCCCTTGCCCAGCAAAAAAGCGAGCACGGCGCCGAACGCCCAGGAACCGCCGTTTCCTTTGCGCTTGCCTCCCTCATCTTCCGGCGCCGAACTCTGCGCCTCGCCGCCATGCGACGGCGGGACCGGCGGCGCGTTCGGATCGATCGGCCTGGGCGGCGGCAAGTCCGCGCCCGGCGAAATGCCCGGATCCGTCAGCGCTTCCGTCCGGCCGCCCGCCGGCTTCTTCTCTTCGTCATGCGTCCCATCCGGCTCCCGGCCGTCATTCGGCATAGACACGCTTCAGTTCCTCCTCGCGATAACCGACGGTGGCCTTCCGTCCGTCGGAGACGACCGGACGCTTGATGAGCATGCCGTTGCCGGCGAGCAGCTCGAGCTTCTCGTCGTCGGACAGCTGCGCCATGCGATCCTTCAGGCCCTGCGACCGGTATGCGTCGCCGGCGGTATTGAACCACTTGCCGATCGCCAGGCCGCTGTCCGCGACAAGCTTGCGAAGCTCCTGCACGGACGGCGGAGATTCCTTGATATGAATCAATTCCAGTTCATGTCCCTCGGCCTGCAGCGTCTTGATCGCTTTGCGGCAAGTGTCGCAGGACGGATATTGGTACACGGTCAACTTTTTAGGCATCGCTGCGTATCCTCCAGATTCGATAGATGCGTGCTCATTGGACGTCCAGGCGCGGCGGGAGCTCTCGCAGGACGCGCTCCAGCTCGCGCAGGTCCGCGGGGAGCGGCGCTTCGAGCTTCGTCTCCGCGCCGGTCACCGGATGACGGAACGCGAGCTGCGCCGCATGCAGCGCCTGTCTGCCGATCGCGCCGGAGAGCGCGGCTGCGAGCGGCGTGCGCATCCATGCCGGATCGGCGTAGTAAGCGTCTCCGACAAGCGGGCATCCGACCGCGCCCATATGCACGCGGATCTGGTGCGTCCGCCCCGTGCCGAGCCGGATGTCCAGCGCGCTCGCGCCGCACGGGTACGCCTCGGACAATGAATAATACGTAAGCGAAGGCTGACCGTCCTCCCGGACGGCCCGCCTGTGCGGGTCTTCGGGCACGCGGCCGATCGGCGCGTTCACTTCGCCTTCGTCGGCGGGCGGGCGGCCATAGGCGTATGCGCGGTATTGCTTGAGCACCGTGCCGGCCGTCATCTGGGCGGACAGCTGCTGCTGCGCGTACGGGTGCTTGGCGACGATCACCAGGCCGGACGTGTCCTCGTCCAGACGGTTGACCGGACGGAACCGGCAGCGCTCGCCGCGCTCCCGCCAGTAATGCACGACGCCGTTCGCCAGCGTGTTCGCGTAGTGGCCGGTCGTCGGGTGAACGATGACGCCCGCAGGCTTGTTCAGCACGAGCAGGTCGTCATCCTCGTGCACGATGTCGAGCGCCATCGGCTGCGGCAATATGTCGTCCGAGGACTCCTCCGCCATGCGCAGCGCCACGATATCGCCCGCCGATAAAATAAAGCTGGAAAATACCGCGTTCCCGTTGACGGTCACGCCTTCCTCCGATGCCTTCAGCTTCGTCCACAGCCGCCGCGAGATGCCGACCCGGCTGCGCAGCACGTCGCGCAGCATGCGGCCTTCGTCACGCTCGTCGGCGACGTGGACGAGGGGTTTGTAATAGCCTTCCGTTCGTTCCCATTCCATCGATGCTATAGCTCCTTGCCGATGCGGCGGAAAACCGCCGCGCCCCTCTCGTATTCGACGTCCTGCACGCCCGCCTTGGCATTGGCGGCGCGCGCCGCCGCAAAAAAGTAATCCGACAGCCGGTTGAGATACTTCGCGACTTCGGGCGGACATGGCCTGCCCGTGGCCGCTAAGGTTACGACTGCGCGTTCCGCCCTGCGACAGACGGTGCGGCAGACGTGCAGCGCCGCCGCGGTCGCCGTCCCGCCCGACAATATGAACCTCGCGATCGGCGGATTGCCCGCCTCGTGGCTGTCGATCCAAGCTTCGAGCCGCTCCGCCAGCTCCGACTTGACCTTCAGCTGCTCCGGTTGAGGCGCAGCATAAGAAAGGTCCGAACCGCAGTCGAACAGCTCATGCTGGATGACGGTCAGCTCCTCGAGCAGCCGGGCTTCGAACGCGCGGAGTCCTTCCGTCGCCTCGGTAACGGCATTCGCTACCGTGCCCGTCCTCGCGGTCGCCGCGGCTTGGCCGACGAACGCGCCCAGCTCGTCGATCGTACCGAACGCTTCCACGCGCTCGTCGTCCTTGTTCACCTTGCCGCCGATGACCGAAGTCGTGCCTTTGTCGCCGGTTCTCGTATATAGCTTCATGGCCATGCCTCCCGAGTCAGATCCGTTCGCCGCGGATCGCTTCGGCGATCCCGAACGACAGACGATAGATCGTATGCGATGCCGCGGCCAGTCTCCGGTTGGATTCGGCCAGCAGCTTGATATAGGTTCGCTCGCGCGGATCCGCGACCAATCCGGCGGCCGCTTCCTCGGTCACGACGATGACGACGCCCTCGAACTCCAGCAGCGCGCCGAGCAGCTTGCCCGCTTCGGCTGCCGCCTGTCGTTCGTCCCCTTCGCCCGCACGGGCTTCTAGCACCCGGTGCCGGAGCCAGCCCGACAGGCTGTCGAGCACCAGCGCCCTTCGTTCGGCCCGATACGGATTCGAGTCCAGATTGACGCGGGTCAGCGCCTGCGCGCAGGCGCCGTCCGCCGGCAGCTGGGTCCACGCGAACCCGCGACGACCCGGCGCATGCTTCGCGCCCGCGAACGCGCTCGCGGCAGGCTCAACGGAAGCGGCGCCCGTGTCGTCGCTCTCACAGACGCCAAGGACCGGCCACGCGGGACAAGTGAAGCCGATCGCCTCCCGTCCCAGCGATTCCGCCAACAGCCTGGCATAGGCCGATTTGCCCGATCCCGTGCCGCCGGTTACCAACAGGAGCATCTCCCGTCACCTCCCAGGCGCAAAATATCTAGATTAAATATAGCACATTCCCTGGTTGACTTGAAAAAGCATGGAGCGGATCAATCGCAAGGCAAAATAAAAAAGTCCGGAGCGAAGCTCCGGACTTAACGGGCAAGATAGCTGAGTCTCATATATTCGTTGATCTTCACGTCAAGCATCCGGCTGATCTCCATGACGGGCTCCGCGGTGAAAGAGTCCTCCCGCAAGAAAGTCTCCGCCATGCGGCGCCTTAGCAGATCGATTTCTTCGATGAGGCTTCGGTCGTTATAAGAGGGAGGCGCGCCGACTTCACTGTAGGCATTCCTGGCCGATACCCATGGAGCGGGCTGAGCCGGGTCCAAAGAATGATTGCTTACTGTCGCCATCGTTATCCCCCTCTCCGCAGCTACGGGCAAGTCTGCAAAACAAGGGTAATTATAGCAGAACTTTAGAAAAAAATAACATCCTTTTTCCATTTCCGCTATTTAAGCTGCTGAACGAATTGCGCGATGCGCTCCAGCGCCTCGGTCAACTGCGCGACGGAGGAGGCATAGGAACAGCGAATGAAGCCCTCGCCCCCGGTGCCGAATACGTGTCCGGGCACGGCGGCTACCTTTGCGTCCCTCACCAGCCGCATGGAAAACTCCTCGGACGACAAGCCGGTCGATTCGATCGACGGGAACACGTAAAACGCGCCTTGCGGCTCGTGGCAGTCCAGGCCGATCTCGCGGAAGCCCTGAACGACGAGCCTTCTTCTCTGGTTGTAAGACTCGACCATGCGGTACATCTCGTCCATGCCGTTCTTGAGCGCTTCGAGCGCGGCGACCTGGCCCATGATCGGTGCGCACATGACGGTATACTGGTGGATCTTCAGCATCGCGCCGATCAATTCGGGATGTCCGCAGGCGTAGCCCATCCGCCAGCCGGTCATGGCGAACGCTTTGGAAAAGCCGCTCACCAGTATCGTGCGGTCCTTCATGCCGGGCAACGAAGCGAAGCTAACGTGCTTCGAGCCATAGGTCAGCTCGGCATAGATCTCGTCGGAGACGACGATCAGATCGTGCTCCTCGACGAGCCTCGCGATCGGCAGCATATCCTCGTAGCTCATGATCGCGCCGGTCGGATTGCTCGGGTAAGAGAGGATCAGCAGCTTGGAACGCGGCGTGATCGCGGCGCGCAGGCTCTCCTCCGTCAGCCGGAAGCCGTCCTTGGCGAAAGTCTCGATGCCGACGGGAACGCCGCCGCCGAGCGACGTGATCGGATTGTACGGGACGTAGCTGGGCTCCGGGATCAGCACTTCGTCTCCGGGCTCGACGAGCGCGCGGATCGCAAGGTCGATCGCTTCGCTACCGCCGATCGTGACGATGATTTCGTTTTCAGGCTCGTATTGCATATGGAACTGCTTGCTCAAATAGCCGGCGATCTCTTCGCGCAGCTCGAGCATGCCCGCATTGGACGTATACTGCGTCTTGCCTTTTTCAAGCGAATAGACCGCTGCGTCGCGAATGTGCCACGGCGTCACGAAGTCCGGCTCGCCCACGCCTAGCGAGATGATGCTGCTGTCCTTGCTGGCGCTCACCAGATCGAAAAACCTGCGGATGCCGGACGGCGGAATGGCGCGCGCGCCGGCGGACAAATAACGATCCATTCCCCCGGTTGAAGCCTTGCCGCGCGTCTGTTGGTTCGTAATCATTGGACAACCGTCCTTTTCGAAATACTCGCTCCCTTATCGCGTCAAGGCGAGACGAGCAGGCGTTGATCGTCCTCGAATTCCTCGAAGATGATACCGTCCTGTTTATATTTTTTGAGAATGAAAAAGGTCTTGGTCGCGATAACGGATTCGATGGTCGAGAGCTTGTTGGAGACGAACGACGCGACTTCTTTGAGCGTCTTGCCTTCGATCTCCACCTGCAAGTCGTACGCGCCTGACATCAAGTATACCGACTTCACCTCGGGATACAGATAAATGCGCTCGGCGATGCTCTCGAAGCCGCGGCCGCGCTCCGGCGTGCACTCGACTTGGATCAGCGCCGTTACTTTCTCGTCGTCCACCTTGCTCCAATTGACGACCGTCGCGTACTTCACGATCACATGGTCCCGCTCCATCTCCGCGATGGCGGCAGACACGTCGGCTTCGTCCGCCCCAAGCATCGTAGCGATGGTCGAAGCGGACAATCTCGCGTCTTCCTTGAGCAGATCCAGAATCTTCAACTTAAATTCGTTCATGGGGATCCCTCCTGAATACCTCTCATATTACATCAAATACAGGTCCCGTGAAAAGAAAATTCAAATTCGTCCGCCTACAAAAAAAACTCCCGCCGGATACTGCCGTCCGGGGGGAGGAGGATGCCTGGGCTCGCTTCGTGCTCAGCGCTGCTGAAGCTCAGTGCTGCTGCATTTGCTGTTGCGCGGTTTGCTGCGGCTGCTGCCAAGCGGGCATCGCGCTCTGCTTGATTTGCTGCACGAATTGCTGCGTCTTCGTTTGGGTGTCCTGATACGTCTTCAGGTTTTTGTCGATCTCCTGCTTCAGCGTAGGCGAAGAGGCGTTGTACATGTTAGCCGATTGCATCGCGTTGAACAATTCGCCCTGCATCTGCAGCGTCACGTTCAACAGCTGCGTGAATTGCTGGCGAACCGTCGGACAGACCGATTCGGTAGCCGCCGTCGCGTATTCGCGCGTCACGCGTTTTAGATCCGCGAGCACGGTATATGCCAAGTCTTCGTCAGGCAAAAATTGGTTTGCTGGCGCCATAAAAGTGTGGCCTCCCTTTCGGATGCGAGATTAGGCTTGGGGCTGCGCCGGAGCGAGCGGCTGATGCTGCTGGAGCAGCGACATCAGCGTCTGGTAGTGCTGCGTGTGCACCTGCGCCTGATGGTCGAGCACCTGCTTGATTTGCTGGTTCGAGCATGAAGCGGACGCGGCCGTGCATTGCTTGATGAGCAGGTCCTCGTTGGACATCGAATCCGCGATGTACTCGAGTTCCTTGCCGGTGATCGGTTGAAGCATGACGATCCCTCCTGTAATTGGACAATCGGGCATAGTATGCGTCCAACCTGCGGCGATTATCCCCTTATTGGGGCGACCTCGCACGAAAACTTGCGTCAAATCAAGCAAACGGCAGTGCCGATCGGCATGACGGCGTTACATAGCAATTTGAGGCACCAATCGGCATTATGTGGCGCTGTCGGGCGTTACATCGCGGGTTCGCGGCACAACAAAAGAAAAAGAGGCTCTCCACAGAGCCTCTGGCAAAGAAAATGTTAACTTTTGGGCGAACAGCCCTCTAAAACAAATCCATCGATAGATACCGCTCGCCCGTATCCGGCGCGATGCAAAGCACCCGCTTGCCTTTGCCAAGCTTGCGGGCCAGCTGGAGCGCGGCCCATACCGACGCCCCGGACGAGGGTCCTGCCAATATTCCTTCCTCGCGCGCCAGCCGCTTCATCGTCCCGATCGCGTCCTCGTCCGTCACCTGTACGATCTCGTCGTAGACGTTCGTGTTCAGGATGGACGGGACGAACCCGGGACTCGTGCCGACGAGCTTGTGCGGACCGGGTACGCCGCCAGACAAGACGGGGGATCCCGCCGGCTCGACGACGGTCACGTGCAGGTTCGGCAGCTTGGCCTTCAGTACCTCCCCCGTCCCGGTAATCGTGCCGCCCGTGCCCGCCGTGGCCACGAACGCGTCCAGGCGCCCGTCCGTCTGCTCCAGAATCTCCAGCGCCGTCGTTCTGCGGTGAACGTCGGGATTGGCGGCGTTGTCGAATTGGTTCGGCATAAAGCTGCCAGGCGTGCCCGCCGCGATCGACTGCGCTTCCCGAATCGCCCCCGGCATACGCTGGGACGCAGGCGTCAGCACGACCTCGGCGCCGTAAGCCTTCAGCAAGTCGATTCGTTCCTTGGACATATTGTCCGGCATGACGAGGATGAGCCTGTAGCCTTTGGCCGCCGCGTTCATGGCCAAGCCGATGCCCGTGTTGCCGCTCGTCGGCTCGACGATGAGCGAGCCGGGACCGATCAGCCCCCTCGCTTCGGCATCTTCGATCAAGGAGCTCGCCGCACGGTCTTTGACGCTGCCGCTCGGATTGAAGCGCTCGAGCTTGACGAGCACCTCCGCGTCGCCGGGTCCGGTCAATCGGTTCAGCCGAACGGCCGGCGTATCGCCGATCAGTTCCGTTACGCTTTGATACACCAGTTTTTTCATGCGCGTCGTCTCACTTTCGGTCGGCTTCGGGATCCCGGCTCAAACGGTCTCCGATGCGGCTGCGGTCCTCCTCGGACAGCGCGTACTCCATCGTGAAGCACGAAGGGCACATATACAGCGTCATTGAAAAAGGAGCCTCGATAATCGCACCGCCGCGCAGCCGCTCCGGCCGCTTTGGCGCGAACGAAGCAGCCTGCACGACCTGCCGCCCCGTCTCGACCATGTATTCCCGGCACTGCGGACATTCCGGCACGAACTCCTGCTCGTCCAGAATCGCCTCGACCGTGTCCTCGTATCGGAGCAGCGCTTCGTCCTTGCCGCGCAAATCGTCGTCGCCGTCCAGTCCGAGCCCTTCCAGATCCTCCGGCAGGTCGCCAAGACCTTGACGCCCGTAAAGCGCGTCGTCCTCCGCTTCTTCCTCGTCCTCTGCCGGCTCCTCGTCTCCCAGGCCGAAGCGGAGCGTACGGTAGCCGCTAAGCTCGTTGTCGCAGACGGGACAGTACTTGTCCGGTTCTTCCCCCCGGCTCCTGAATAATCTCGGATTGACACCAAGGGCAAATGATCACGTTGGCAGCCAAGGCTTAACCCTCCCTCATCATATAAACGACGCCAAGAATAAAGAAAAGGGCCGCAAGCGCGAACAGCGTTCCCCATAAATACTTCATACGAAACCTCCTGCGGCGGCCGCCGTCAATCCAGCGTCACCGCCGCGCCGATAATATAGGACAGCGATACGGACAGCAGCAGGGAGATCAGACCCACCGCGCGATTGTCCTTGCCGATCTCCTCGTCGATCCGGAATACCGGAGTGACGAACTCGAACAGCAGGTAAGCCGCGAGCAGGAGCAAAAATCCGCCGCCCGCCCACAGCATGCTCTCGTAAATGCTGTCTTTGGACTGAATGGAAAACCGGAAAATGTTGCAGATGCCGAATATTTTGCCGCCGGTCGCCATGGCGACCGCGACGTTGCCTTTGCGGATTTCCTGCCAGCATTCGTACTTGGTCACCCGCTCGAAGCAATACAGGCATATGATCAACATCAGGATGCCGACGGAAAAATACGCCGGGATCGCGACCGCCGGATGGGACAGCAGCCGGTCGATCGAACTGGGCTCATTCATGCGGAACGCTCCTAACGCTAGTTCAGCTCCGCCACCGTAACGCCGGCGCCGCCCTCGCCATAATTGCCGAGCCTGTAGCTTTTCACATGCTTGTGCCTGCGCAGGAACTCCTGGATGCCCGTTCGCAGCGCGCCCGTCCCCTTGCCATGGATGATGTACACCTGGTGGAGATTCGAAAGGAACGATTCGTCGAGGAAGCGGTCCGTCTCGATGATCGCCTCGTCGAGCGTGGCGCCTCTAAGGTCGAGCTCCGTCCGGATCTGGTCCGAGGCCGCCCGCTTCACGGTCGCGCCGGCAGCGACCGGCTGCGTCCTTTTGGCCGCCGCGTCCTTCGGCGCTTTGACCGGCTCGAGATCGGCCAGCGGCACCTTCATCTTCATGATGCCGAGCTGTACGAACGCATCGCTGCCCGCCAGCTCGACGATATGCCCCTTTTGTCCGCCCAGGCTGTAAACCTTAACCTCATCGCCAGGCCCGAGCTTCGCGCTCTTGGATGCGGCCGGACGCGGCTTCTCGACCGGCGCAGGAACGGCGTCATCCAGTCTGCGGCGGGCTTCGATGAGCTTGTGCTCCTTGACGCTCGCCGCTTCTTCGAGCGCGAGCTTGCGCAGGCCGGCGATGATCTCCTCGGCTTCGCGCCGGGCCTTCGCCACTTGAAGCCGGGCTTCCTCGCGCGCGTCTTCGAGCAGCTTGACGCGCTGATCCTGAAGCTTCGCGCGGTCTTCCTCGAGCTTCAGGCGCAGCTCTTCGGCCTCGCGCTTGATCCGCTCCGCCAGCTGGCGGTCGGACTCGGCCGTCCGGCGGTCCCGCTCGAGCGAAGCGATCATCGTATCGACCTTGAGCTCGTCGTCCGACACCTCGCCGCGCGCGCGGTCGATGATCGACCGGGGCAAGCCGAGCCGCTCCGCGATCGCGAAGGCGTTGCTTCGGCCCGGTACGCCGACGAGGAGCCGGTAGGTGGGACTCAGCGTCGCCACGTCGAACTCCATGCTGGCGTTCATGATGCCCTCGCGATTGTACGCGTAAGCCTTCAGCTCGCTGTAGTGGGTCGTGGCGAGCAGCCGGCAGCGCAAGCGGTGCAGATGCTCGAGGATGGCGATCGCGAGCGCCGAGCCCTCCGCGGGATCGGTGCCTGCGCCGAGCTCGTCGAGCAGAACGAGGCTGCGGCTCGTCACCTGGCCCAGCATGCCGATCAGATTCGTCATATGGCTGGAAAATGTGCTCAGGCTTTGCTCGATGCTCTGTTCGTCGCCGATATCGGCATAAATGCCGTCGAAGACGCACAGGATCGTGCCCTCGTCGGCGGGCACGAACAAGCCGGACATGGCCATCAAGCTGAGCAGGCCGACCGTCTTGAGCGACACGGTCTTGCCGCCCGTATTCGGACCGGTGACGATGATCGCCGAGTGCGTATCGTCCAGCTCGATATCGGTCGGCACGACCTTTTTGGGATCGATCAGCGGATGCCGGGCACGCTTGAGCCGCAAGCGGCCTTCGCCGTTCATTTGCGGCTTGGTCGCCTGCATCCGGTCGGCCAGCTTCGCCCGCGCGAAGATCGAATCGATGTAGCCGAGCGCCTCGGCGTCGCCGATCAGCAGCTCCGCCTTCACGCCGACGCTCTCGGACAGCTGCCGCAGGATGCGTTCGATCTCGCGCGTCTCGCGCAGCTTGAGCTCGCGGAGCTTGTTGTTGATCTGAAGGACCGCCTCCGGTTCGATGAACAACGTCGCGCCGCTGCCCGACTGATCGTGCACGATGCCGCCGAAATGAGACCGGTACTCGGCCTTGACCGGAATGACGTACCGGTCTCCGCGCATCGTGATGAGCGCGTCCTGCAGCATCTTCTGTACCGAAGACGAACGGATCATGCCCTCGAGCTTTTCCCTGGCGCGGCCTTCGTTCGTGCGGATCTCCCTGCGGATCGCGGCCAATTCGGCGCTCGCGGCATCCAGCACGTCGCCCTGCTCGTCGATGCAGCGGCGAATCTCGTCCTCCTGCTGCTTGGCGTCGATGAGCGGCTCGCACAGATCCTCGAGCAGCGGGATGTCCGCTTCTTCGGATACGGCGCCCACGTATTTGCGGATGCGCCTCGAGCCCATGATGAACTGCGCGATGTCGATCAGCTCCGACGGAAGCAGCATGGCCCCGAGCTTCGCGCGCCCGAGCGCGGGGCGAACGTCGGTAATGCCGCCGAACGGCGGCGCGCCCTTGACGTCCATCGCGCGCACGGCTTCGGCCGTCGTATCGAGCCGCCTGTTCACTTCCCTCAGATCGGAAGAAGGACGGTTGAGCGCCGCTTGCTCCTTGCCGAGCGAAGTCTCCCCTAGCTCGCGCAGCCGCTCGCTGATTTTATGGTATTCCAATGTATATAGCGCCTTGTCGTTCACGGCGTTGCGCCAACTCCTCTCGCCTCCCATTATATCCGATGGCGGCTGCGCTTGCATTACGGCTCGTTATAACCGGCGATCAAACTGGATACAATACCTTTAATGCCGGCGGTACCGCCGGACGACAGCCCACAACGGGAGGTAATCAAGCCATGCATTTTCTAGGCCATGTCGTACGCTTTATCGTCTCCGCGATCGTGCTGATGATCGTCGGATACCTGGTTCCGCATTTCACGGTCGGCGGCTTCTGGAGCGCCCTCATGCTCGCGCTGGTGATCGCCGTGCTCGGTTGGATTATCGAGGCGATTTTCGGCAAAAACGTAACTCCGTTCGGACGCGGCATCGTCGGCTTCCTATGCAGCGCGCTCGTCATCTGGCTCGCGCAGTTCGTCGTCAGCGGCGTCTCCGCCTCGATTCTGGGCGCGCTGCTCGCGGCGTTAGTCATCGGGATCATCGACTTGTTCATCCCGATCGGCAACCCGTACAAAGCCGGCAAGCGCCACGATTGACAGCAGTCCGCAAAGATGTCTGCCCCAAAGCCTCGCAGCCTCCGGTATCGGAGCCGCGAGGTTTTTGCGTTTATCGCCCCGCTTGTCGCGAAGCTGGCTTCTTTCCTTTTTTTATCCTCACTGCAGGATATGCTAAAATAGTAAAGTCTGGGCATGACACGCTCATACCCGGCGATCATGGGACGGGGGGAATACATATGCGCAAAAAAAATAGCCGCCGCGTTGGTCGCGCTCGCGCTCACGGGCGCGCTCGCCGCTTGCGGAGGCAAGAACCACGGCGCTGCGGAGCAAGAGACGGCCGCCGCGTCGCAGGACCTGATCATTCGGGCCACCAATTGGCAGTTCGACCAAGCCGAGTACAAGGTGCCGAAGGATACGCCGATCCGGTATACGCTCGAGAACGAGCAGGGCGCGCACGGCGTCGAGATCGAAAAGGGGGGCGTCAAGCTGAGCAACGGCAAAAAATCCAAGGTTGCGACGCTGGCCGCCGGCACCTACACGATCAAATGCAGCGTCGTGTGCGGGCAAGGGCATTTGTCGATGAAGGCCAAGCTGATCGTTGAATAAACGAGATAAAGGAATCGCCCTTCCGACCGGATCTGATCCGTTCGGAAGGGCGATTTTTTTGTTGAACGCACATACCGTCGGGCCTATTGCGGCCTTCAGGTGTGCTCTTCGAGCATGTCGATCCACTCGTTGTACTCGATCTGCAGCTTGTTGTACTCGATCTTCAGCGCCTCGTGCTCGCTGCGGACGCGATCCAGCTCCTGCGCCACCCGCTCCGCTTCTTCCGCGTCGACCGGGTTGGGGGCGGCTTCGCCGGCTGCCTGCAGCTGCCGCGCGAGGGCGTCGCGTTCGGCTTGCAGCGCGACGGCCGCCGCCGCCTCCTCGCGGGCGGATCTGAGCTCTTCCTCTACGCGAAGCAGCGATTCGCGTTCGCGCTGCTGCTCGCCCGCCGCTTGGCGGAGCTTGCCCTCGAGCGACTCTAGGCGCTCGGTAGCGGCATCTCGCTCCCGCGCCGCCTCTTCGGCCCGCCGCTGGAGCTGCCGGATCGCTTCGGCCGCGCTCTGCTCGCGCTCGGCAAGCTCGTCCGCCAGCTCCTTGAGCCGGTTCGCTTCGCGCTCGGCGGCTTCGCGGGCATCGGCTTCGTCGCGCAATCGCTCGGAAGCCGCCTTTTCCGCCTCGATCAGCGCCGCTTCCTGAGCGGCCGCCGCCTGAAGGCGCTGCTCCGCGGCGGCGCGCAGCGCTTCCGTCTCGGCTTCGAGCTTCGCAAGCTGCGATTGCCATTCGCGCTCCCGCTCCGACCAGCGCGCTTGCGCTTGTTCGTTCTCGGCGCGCGCCGTCTCGGCGGCCGCCAGCGCAGCGTCCCGACCGCCGAGCGCCTGCTTCAGCTCGGCCTCGTACAGCTCCTGCGTCACGCGAAGCTCTTCCTGGAGCGCTTCGCGCCCGGAGGCCGCGCTTGCCTCAGCCTCGGCCGTCGCCCGTCGCAGCGCTTCGTCCTGCGCGGCGCGCAGTCGCGACAGTTCTTCTGCCTGCGCGTCCCGGAGACCGGACAGCTCTTCCGATTGGGCGTTGCGGAGTCCGGCCAGCTCTTCGGCTTGCGCATCGCGCAGGCGCGTCAGCGACTCGCCGCTCTCTTCGCGCTGAAGCTCCAGCTCCAGACGCGCGTCGTCCGCAGCGCGCTTCGCTTCGGCCAGCTCGGCTTCGAGCGGCGCCGCGGCTTCCTTGAGCGCAGCCTCGCGTTCGGCCGCAAGCCGCGACAGCTCCCCGGCATGCGCATCGCGGAGCTTCGCCAGCTCGTCGGCCTGCGCCGCGCGCAGACGCGCCAGTTCTTCGTCGTTCTCCTCGCGCTGCAGCTCCAGCTCCAGACGGGCGTCGTCCGCTGCCTGCCGCGCCTCGGCGAGCTGGGCTTCGAGCGCCGCCGCGGCTTCCTTCAGCGCATCCGCGCGTTCGGCCCCAAGACGCGCCAGCTCCTCGGCATGCGCATCTCGAAGCTTCGCCAGCTCTTCGGACTGCGCCGCGCGCAAACGCGCCAGCTCTTCGTCGCGCTCCTCGCGCAGCAGCTCCAGCTCCAGCCCCGCATCGTCCGCGGCTTGCCTAGCTTTAATCAGCTCGGCTTCGAGCGGCGCCGCGGTTTCCTTGCGCGCAGCCTCAAGTTCGGACGCGGCCTCCGCCTTCGTTTGTGCGATACGCCGCTCTGCCTCTTCGGCGGCCTCGCGCAGACGCTCTTCCAGCAGCGCCGCGGCATCCGCAAGCTGCCGTTCCGCCTGCGCGGCGAGCTGCCTGCGCTCCTCCGCGAAGTTCCGCGCTTCTGCATCGATCCGCAGCATGGCGGCGTCCGCCTCTTGCTTCGCGGCATCCGCCTCCTGCATGGCCGCATCGGCATCCTGCCTGGCGGCATCAAGACGTTCCGTCATCGCGCGGCGCTCTTCGTCGAAGTTCGCTTCCGCCGCCGCCACGGCCTGCCTGGCCGCGGACATCTGCTCGGCCAGCTGCGCATGCAGGCGCTCTACCGTCGCCCTGGCGGCTTCGAGCTCGCCGCCGAGCTCGGCCTTCGCCGCCTCCAGCGCGTCCCGGCTCTCGCCCTTGACCGCTTCAAGCGCGTCAAGGCTCTCGCGCTGCAGCGCGTCCAGCTCCGCCTGATGGGCGGCGCGCAGGCGCTCCGCTTCTCCGCGGCTCTGACCCAGCGCGCGCTCGAGCTCTTCCGCGTGCGCGGCGCGCAACTTGGCGATTGCGGATTCCCGCTCCGCCGCCGCGCTATCCAGCGCTTCGGCCAGCTTCGCGCCGGCCGCGGCGCCCTCCGTCTCGCGGGCTTCGCGCTCGAGCTCCAGCTCCAAGCGGAGCTCCTCGAGCTCCGACCGGTGTCCCGCGCCGAGCCGCTCCAGGTCCGCCAAGTGAGCGGCCTTCAGCGCCGCGAGCTCGGATGCGCGAGCCGCCTCGGCCCGCTCCCGCTCCTCTGCCTGACGCGCTTCGAGCCCGGCCAGCTCGGCCGCATGGATCTCCCGGAGCGCGCTCACGCGGTCCTCGCCCTCGGCGAGCGACGCGTCCAAGGCGTCCTGCATGCGGGCGCGGATCTCCTCCCGCTCCCGCAGCGCCGTCTCGAGCGTCAGCGTCAACCGCTGCAATTCTTCCTGCTTGCCCTCCAGCAGCAGCGCCAGCTCGTCCTCATAGCCTTGCCGCATCGTACGAAGCTCTTCGTCGTGCCGCCCGGCCCGCTCGGCCAGCGTCTGCTCATGTCCGTCCTTCAGCGCCTCGAGCTCCGCGGCGTGGGCCGCGCTTGCGGATTCGAGCGCTTCGGCGCGGGCGGCGCGCTCGTCGCGCAGCTCGGCCTCGTACATCGCCTGAACCCGCTCGCGGTCCGCTTCCTGCGCGGACCGGATCCGCGCCAGCTCCGCCGCGTGCGCGGCTTTGAGCTCGTCCGTCGCCGAGGCATGCGCCCGTTTGAGCGCTTCATTTTCCTCGGCGTAGAGCTCGGCTTCGGCCGCGTGATCGGCCAAGATCCGCTCAAGCTCCGCGCCGTGCGCGGAGACGACGCTTTCAAGCTCGGTCGCGTGTCTCTCGGCCGCGTCGTCCAGCTCCACGCGCAGCGCGGCGGTCGCTTGATTCATTTCTTCCGCATGCGCCGATCGAATACGTTCAAGCTCCGACGCCTGCGCAGCCTGAAGACGTTCGAGCTCGGCGCGCTGCTCGGACTTCAAGCCCGCAAGCTCTGCCTCATGGCCCGACGTCCTTCGCTCGAGCTCCGCCGCATGCGCCGCCCGAAGCGCTTCGGCATCTTCGGCATACAGCTCGGCTTCGGCCGCGTGGTCGGCCATGATCCGGTCGAGCTCGGCCTGATGAACGCTGCGCAGCCGCTCGCGCTCCTCGTCTGCCTTGGCCGACGCTTCGGCGACGGATTGTTCGGCTTGCCGCTTGAATTCGGCTTGCCGCTCGGCGAAATCCCGCTCCGCCGCTTCCAATGCCGCCGCGCTCTCCGCCTTGTGTTTATCCCAATCGGCCAGCAGCGTCTCAATCTCCGCCGACAGCCGTTTGCGTTCTACTTCCTCGTGGAGGAGCCGCTCGTTTTCCCGGCGGATGCGCATGAGCTCGTCCGCCATGTTGACCGAAGCGAGCACGCCGAGCCTCGCGAGGTCGAGCCGCGGGGAGCCGCTCGCGATCTTGTGCATCTGATCGCTGACGAGCATCGCCACCCGCTTCATGTAGTCGCTGCTGGTGTGTCCGGTCAATGTGTACTGCGTGCCGTATATGTCAACCGTTACGCGTGTCTTGTCGTCAGCATTCACGGTTATTCCTCCCACGTTCCAACTTAAGCAAAATCGCAGCGAACGTCGCTCAGCCCGCTTTTCGCGTTCTGATGTATTCGCTGCGCTTTGCGCCGTTTCCTGCTTATTTGCGAAGCTCCGCGCTGAAAGATTGTTCCAGTCGCGAAACGACGGACTGCTGCGCTTCGGCGATCTCTTCATCGTTCAGCGTACGGTCCGGATGTCGATAAACGAGCGAGAGCGCCACGCTCTTTTTGCCTGCGCCGAGACGCTCGCCCGCGTAGACGTCGAACACGCGGACGGACTCGAGCCACTCGCCCGCGGCTTGCTGCGCGGCCTCTACCAGGGACGCTCCCGGCACCGATCCGTCGACGACGACGGCCAGGTCCCGCTCAGCGGACGGGAAGCGCGGCAAAGTGCCGTAGACGATGCGGGCGTCAGCCGCTTCGTAGAGCGGCTTCAATTCGATCTCTGCGGCATAGGCGTCGCCCAGGTCGAACTCGCGCTGAAGCTCCGGATGAAGCTGGCCGACGTAGCCGATCGCGACTTCGCCGGTTGCGGTCGCGAGCTTCAACGCCGCCGTGCGGCCCGGATGGAAGTCCGCGGGCTGCGCCTGCTCGAAGCGAACGGCGCCGGTCAGGCCGAGTCGCGTCAGCAGCTTTTCGACGATGCCCTTCGCATCGTAGAAGTCGTACGCCGCCGCCGCTTGGTTCCAGCCTGCGCCCAGGCGATTGCCTGTCAGCAGGAAGGCCAGCCGCGGGTGCTCCGCAGGCAGGGTCGTCAACTTTTCTTCGGCGGAATGATACACGCTCGCGATCTCGAACAACGCGGCGCTCGCGTTGCGGCGAGACTTGTTGTAAGAAGCGGCCTCGAGCAGATTCGGCAGCAGCGTCGCGCGCAGGGCGCTGCGCTCCTCGCTCATCGGCATCGCCAGGCCGATCGGGCGCATGCCTTCCGCGGCACCGGACAGATCCGGGAACAGCGCGGCCCGGCTTGCGGAGGTGACCGAATAGGTCACGGCCTCGCTAAGCCCGGCTTCGGACAGCAGCTTACGCAACTCCCTGCGGATTGACTGGGATTTCGTGAGCGCCCCCGTCGTCGTCGGCCCTTCGATGCGGGTCGTCGGGATACGGTCGTAACCGTTCAGCCGCGCGACTTCCTCGATCAGGTCCACCGCGCGCGTAATATCGCCGCGGCGCGACGGCACGGTCAGACGCCAGGCGCCTTCGCCCGCCGGCTCGGCCGCGAACTGGAGGCGCGACCAGATCGTCTTGACCTCGAGCGTAGAAAGCGAAGTGCCGAGCATCTTGTTGATCCGCTCGAGAGACAGCTCGATAACCGCGGGCTCAGGCGTTGCGAGGCGCACCTCGGCGACGCCGTCGGTGACTAGTCCGCCCGCCGTCTGCGCGATCAGCGAAGCCGCGCGGTCCAGCGCGCCGCGCACACGTTCCGGATCGACGCCTTTCTCGAAGCGCGCCGAAGCCTCGGACCGCAGGCCCAGCTGACGCGAGGTTTTGCGAACCGGCGCGCCAGCGAACCGGGCGGATTCCAGCAGGATATCGACCGTGTCCGCCGTCACTTCGGAATCGAGACCGCCCATGACGCCGGCCAGCGCAATGGCGCGCTCGTCGTCGGCGATGACCGGCATGTGGGGCTCAAGCTTGCGCGCCTGGCCGTCGAGCGTGACCAGCGTCTCGCCTTCGCGGGCGAAACGAACGCGGACGGCGCCCTTGACCTTGGCCGCATCGAACGCGTGCAGCGGCTGGCCGTACTCCAGCATGACGAAGTTGGTGACGTCGACGACGTTGCTGATCGGCCGGATGCCGGCGGCGATCAAACGGTTCTGCAGCCAAAGCGGGGACGGTCCGATCTTGACGCCTTTCACGACGCGCATCGCGTAGTGGCTGCAAGCCTCTGCCGATTCGATGGCGACCGCGATCGCGTCCGCGGTCTTGTCGGCCGCCGGATACAGCGCCTTCTCCGGCTCCGGCAGCGCGAGCGGCCGGCCGGTCAGCGCGGCGGTCTCATAGGCGACGCCCAGCAAGCTCAGGCAGTCCGAACGGTTCGGCGTCAGATCGAGCTCCAGCACCGAATCGTTCAAGCCGAGCAGGTCGGCGATATCCGTGCCCACCGCCGTGTCGGCGGGCAGCACGAGGATGCCCTCCTGCAGCTCCTTGGGGAGCAGCTTGTCGTTGATGCCGAGCTCCCGCGCGGAGCAGATCATGCCCTGCGATTCAACCCCGCGCAGCTTGGCGCGCTTGATCTGCAGGTCGCCCGGCAGCTTCGCGCCCACGAGCGCGACGGGCACTTTTTGCCCGGCGGCTACGTTGGGCGCGCCGCAGACGATCTGCAGCGTCTCGCCCGTGCCGGCATCGATTTTGCACACGTTCAGCTTATCCGCGTCCGGGTGCTTTTCCTTTTCCAATACATACCCGACGACCGTCTTGGTGACCCCCGCGTTGCGGGAAACGACCCCGTCGATTTCGATGCCGCCCCTCGTGAGCAGATCGGCGAGCTCTTGCGGACTGGTGCCGCCGAGATCGATATATTCGCTTAACCATTGATAGGATACGTTCACGCGTTATACCGCTCCTTTCTTTTCCACCTTCGCTAAGATACCGGCCGCAGCCGTCACATGCGGGCGAATTGCCCGAGGAACCGCAGATCGTTGTTGTAGAAGTGACGAATATCGTCGATGTCGTACTTCAGCAGGGCGATGCGCTCGACGCCCATGCCGAAGGCGAAGCCGGACACCTGCTCGGGGTCGAAGCCGCCGTGCTCGAGCACCTTCGGGTGCACCATGCCGCAGCCGAGGATCTCGATCCAGCCCGATTGCTTGCACATCCGGCAGCCTTGACCGCCGCACTGCGTGCAGGTGACGTCGACCTCGGCGCTCGGCTCGGTGAACGGGAAGAAGCTCGGACGAAGGCGAATTTGAACTTGCGGGCCGTACATCGCCTGAACGAATTGGAGCAGCGTGCCCTTCAGGTCGCTCATGCGGATGTCGGGGCCGACGACCAAACCTTCGATCTGGTGGAACATGAACGAGTGCGTCGCGTCGTCGTCGTCCCGGCGGTAGACGCGGCCCGGGCAGATGACCTTGAGCGGCGTCGCGCCGTCCGCGTTTTTCATCGCGCGGATCTGGACCGGAGAGGTGTGCGTGCGCAGCAGGATCTCGTCCGTAATGTAGAAGGAATCCTGCATGTCCCGCGCCGGATGGTCCTTCGGCAGGTTCAGCGCCTCGAAGTTGAAGTAGTCGGTCTCGACTTCGGGGCCTTCCGCGATCGTGTAGCCCATGCCGAGGAAAATATCTTCGATCTCCTGCGTAACCTTGGTCAGCGGGTGGACGCTGCCGGTCGCGACGGTCCTGCCCGGCAGGGTGACGTCGATCGTCTCCGCGGCCAGCCTCCGCTCCGTCTCGGCGCGGTCGAAGGCGGCTTGCTTGTCGGCGAGCACTTCCTCGATAGCCGCGCGCACGTCGTTGGCGACCTGCCCGATCACCGGACGCTCCTCGGCGCTGAGTCCGCCCATGCCGCGGAGAATCTCCGTGAGCTGGCCCTTTTTTGCCCAAATAATGCACGCGCAGGTCGTTCAAGCGGCCGGCATCGGCCACCTCCTGCAGCTGCGCCAACGCTTCGACGCGCAGCGCCTCCAACCGTTCCTTCATGATGCCTCTCTCCTTTATCGCTTGGTCTATCGGCCGGCTCGTCCTTGCGAACCGACAAAAAAAGGCCCTTCCTCCCCGTAAAAGGGACGAAAGGACCGTGGTACCACCCTAATTGGAAACTTGCTGACGACAGCCTGCCGATTAGGCAGCGGCGTCAAGCCGGAATTCCCGCTCGAACGGCGTAACGGGCCGCTGCCGGTCCGCTCTACTGGCCAACGCTGCTCAGCGTCGTCGGCGTTCAAGCGACTGCTCCGGAGTGAAATTCGGCAGCTCTTCTCCTCGGGCACGCTCTCAGTCTCGGCGTCCCCTCCCTGGTCAGGCAGGCGCTGCTTACTTGTCTCCATCGTCGCATTTATCCATTTTTGCTTTGAATTACTGACTATTATAGGGGAACGCGCCGCGTCAAGCAAGCGGACGGTCATCACCGACACTCGGCGGCCCTTGAAAAAGGGTTGTGATTACTTATCGCAGCGGTTACGGATCGTGTGCGGGTCCGCCTGATTATCTAGCAGGAGCGGTGTCTTCGCTCCGCTCGCGGTCTGTTCCCAGTCCGTATTCGTCATCAGCCGACAAGCCTTCGGACTGCATTGCGAGCTTGAACTCGCGCACCAGCTTGCCTGCGAGCTTCCCTTTTCCGTTGTCCTTCAGCTCGTACTGCTCGAACTCGCCTTCCTTGCCGAGCACCAGCGCATAGAACTTGTCCGTCCGCAGGCTGTGATACAGGCTGAATCCGTAAACCTCGCCATCTTGGCCTTGATGGCCGCTTTATTCGATGGTGGTAAACGCGGCAATAAACCAAGACGCGCCTTTCGTAAAGCCGATTCGCGTTGCCGGCCGACTTCCTTCTTATTCGGACCTTTGATTTGGCTTCCCCCACTTATGATTCAAGCTTGCCGTCCCGGCGCCTAGCCGGAATCTCCCCGCGAGCGCCCCGGCGACGAACGACTTGGCGTTGCGGCAAGCGGCGGGCACGTCCTGGCCGAGCGCCATGGCCGCGCAGGCGGCGGCCGCGAACGCGCAGCCCGTGCCTCGAGCGACCGCGCCGGGCAGGCGCGGCCCGCGGAGCAGCAGCGGTTCGGCGCCATCGTCCGACGCGCCGACCAATATATCGGTACAGGCTTCATCCTCGGCGTGGCCGCCTTTTAACAGCACGAAGCGCGATCCCAATTCGAGCAGCGACCTGGCCGCTTCGACGCGCGCGCCGAGCTGTGCGAGATCCGCCTCGCGAACTCCGAGCAGGGCGGCCGCTTCGGGCAGGTTGGGCGTCGCCAGTTCGGCGATCGGGAACAGCCGGCGCGCGACGGCTTCGAATGCGCCCGGAGACGCCAACGCAAAGCCGTCCTTGGCCAGCCGAACCGGGTCGACGACAAGCCTGCGAACGCCGTGCCGGCTTAGCGCGCCTGCGACGGCTGCCGCGGCTTCGGGCGTCGGCATCATCCCCGTCTTGGCCGCATCCGCGCCCAAATCGCCGAGCACGCTGTCGAGCTGGGCAGCGATCAGTCGCGCCGACATGGGTTCCGCTAGCTGTACGCCCAAGCTGTTCTGCGCCGTGACCGCCGTCACGACGCTCATGCCGTAAGCGCCGAGCTCCTGAAAGGTCTTCAGATCGCCCTGGATGCCCGCGCCGCCGCCGGAGTCCGAGCCTGCGATCGTTAGCGCGCGAGCCGGTCCGCCGCCTCGCCCCATGCATTCGGCGCCTGCCCGGCCGGTCGACGCCTCACCGATCATACCGGCGTCGCCGCCCATCGCTCGCCTGTGCCGCGGACGCCGAAGCGGTCGGGCCGGAACGCTTCGCTCGCCTCGTCGCCGCCGGCTCCGCCCCCGGCAGCCAGCCAACGCCCGAACGCGGCCGACGTCGCCGGGCTCAGCAGGATGCCGTTGCGATAATGACCGGCGGCTACAAATACGCCGGATCTGCCCGGCGCGGGGCCGATGAGCGGCCATCCGTCCAGCGTGGCGGGACGCAGTCCCGCCCAGCTCCGGGCCGGCGCGGCGCCTGCCAATACGGGGAACATCCGCCCGCCCGCGCGAACGAGCCGTCCGATGCCGCCCGCCGTCACCGTCCGGTCGAACCCGGCTTCGTCCTCGGACGCGCCGCAGACGAGCGAGCCGTCCGGCTTGCCCACCCAGTACGCCTGCGGACCGAACACGATATGGCGCAGAGAGACGGGAGCCGGGTCGTAAGCGCAAATTTGCCCTCGTATCGGATGAACGGGAATGCGCAAGCGCAACCAATCCGCCAGCAGGCCGCTCCAGGCGCCAAGGCAGCAGCAAAGCGCGTCCGCGCCGATCGTGCCGTGCGCCTCGAAGCGTGCGGACAGTCCGCCCGCCGCGCCTTGCCCGATGTCGGTCAGCTCTCCCGCCAGCGGCAGCAACCGCGCGCCGAGGCGCTCGCAAGCGCCTGCGAGCACCTTGACCAACAGCGGCGCCTGCACGTGCGCTTCCTCGGGACAATAGAGCGCGCCGGCCAACCCCGGCGGCAAGGAAGGCTCGATGCGGGACAACGCCGCTTCATCCAGCCATTCCAGACCGGCGCTGTGGCGCGCCTGCCAAGCGAGCCGTCCGAACAGCGGCAGCCGGTCCGCTTCGCGGTACGCGACGTGCAGGCTGCCCGACCGGACGAAGCCCGCGCGCGCGCCGGCTACGTCCTCGATCTCCGCCGTCCATGCCGGGTATCTGGCGAAGCTGTCCATGCACAAGCGGAAAAAGGCGTCGGGACCGTCTCCGTTCTCGTAGAAGGGCGCAAGCATTCCCGCCGCCGCACCCGAAGCTTGGCCGCCGATCTCGCCGCGGTCGACGACGATCGCTCGCCATCCTTGCTTCAGCGCTTCATAGGCGCAGGACAAGCCGACGATGCCGCCGCCCAGCACGAGCAAGGTTCTCTTCAAGGCCGCATCCCCCTTGCGGCCGTCGGTTCCGCGAACCAGGCGCCGGCCTCGTCGCTGCTCGCCGAAGCGTACGCGCGCCTCGGTATACGGCCGGCTTGCCGGGACAGCCATCCGGCCTCGACGCCCAGCCGCATAGCCGCGGCCATCGCGACGGGATCTCGCGCCTTGGCCACAGGCGTATTGACCAGGATGCCGTCGGCGCCAAGCTCCATGGCGGTTGCCGCGTCGGCGGCCGAGCCGAGCCCCGCGTCTACGATGACGGGCACGCCGGCATTTTCGACGATCCAGCCTAGATGGTATGGATTGAGGATGCCGAGCCCCGTGCCGATCGGCGATCCGCCCGGCATGACGGCCGCAGCTCCCGCCTCCTCCAGCCGGAGCGCCTGCATCGGGTCGTCGGACGTATAGGGCAGGACAGTGAAGCCTTCGCGCGCGAGACGCTCCGTCGCCTTCAGCGTCTCGGCCGGATCGGGAAGCAGCAGGCGCGGATGGCCGCTGATCTCCACTTTGACCCAATTGCCAAGACCGGCCTCCCTCGCCAAACGGGCGATCCGGACGGCCTCGTCCGCCGTCGAGGCGCCGGACGTATTCGGCAGGTAGACCAGGTCTTTCCCTCCCGTCTGCCGCAGCAGCGGGTCGTCCTCCGCGACGTCGAGGTCGACTCTGCGCACCGCGAAGGTGACGACCTGCGCGCCCGAAGCTTCCAGCGCCTCGCGCATGACGGCAGGACTCGGATATCGCCCCGTGCCCAGAAAGAGCCTGGACCTGAGCGCGATGCCGCCGATCTCAAGCCGCGACGATGCTGCGTTCATCGATCATCCACCTCCCACGAATTGTACGAACTCTACGCGATCGTCCGCGCGGATCGGAACGGCGTCCCAGTCCGCCCTCGGCACCGCCTCGCCGTTCAGCTCGGCCATCACTCTTCGTTCGGCGAGCCCGAGAGACCGCGCGAGCGCGCCGAGCGTAGAAGCCTCGCACCAGGCTTGTTTGCCGTTCAGCATCAAAGAGATTGCCTTGCCGCCGCCTTCGTTCGATCGGCGGGCTTCCCGCGACTCCCACCGCTCGATGCTCCGCTTCAGCATGACGCAGACGGCAGCCGGATCGGGATGCCCGACCACGGCCGACACCGCGCACAGCCGTCTCGCGCCTGCCGCCAGCACGGCGTCGGCCGTCTCCGGCGAGATGCCGCCGATCGCGAAAAGGGAATCCGCAGCCGCTCGGCAGCCTCGGAAACGTAGGCGGTCGTCACGCCTTGCCTGCCCGGCTTCGTCGGCGTCGGATAAACCGGTCCGACGCCGACGTAATCCGCCCCGGCTCGTTCCGCCTCCAGCGCCTGAGACAGCTCGTGCGTGGAAATGCCGATCAGCATCCCGCTGCCGAGCAGGCGCCTCGCTTCAGCCAACGGCATGTCGTCCTGGCCGAGATGAACGCCGTCGGCGTCGGCGGCAAGCGCGAGCTCCGCGTCGTCGTTGACGATGAACAATACGCCGTGGCGACGGGTCAACGCGCGCAGCGACTTCGCTTTGGCCAGCCGCTCCGCGGGCGAACCGTTCTTGTCGCGAAGCTGGACGATGTCCGCCCCGCCGGCGATCGCGGCTTCTATCACCTCGGCGAGCGGCCTGCCCGGGTGGTACTGTTCGCCCGTAATCACGTAAAGCTTGCAATCTTCGATCGTTCTCAATCGAGCTCCTCCTCCGATCCCGTTTCCCCCGGCTTCCCGATCACGTAGGTCCGGCAGACCCGGATCGCTTCCTCTGCCCCGCCCTCGCCGCGCACGAGCACCCGGCCGTCCCCGAACGCCGCGATCGTCGCGCCGCATGGCGTTCGCGCCCGGACCAAGTAATCGTTGGCGACGAGAATTCGGCATCCGCGACGCGCGAGACGGACAGCGCATTCCCGCGGGATCAACGCGCTCCCCGTCGCGACCTGGATCGTCCCCCGGCCGCACAGGACGGTCGCTTCCATCGCTGATGCGGGCTGCTCCGACGCCCGGACGAAGGATTCGACGGCGTCTCCGCAGTAGGGGCAGGACGGCCTTCCCGGCGGCAGCTTCGACTCCCGCAGCGAAAAATGCCAAACGTCCGCCGCGATCCATGTCCGCCGCATCGCGCCGCGATTGCCGCTCAGCCACTTGAGCGCCTCCGCCGCCTGAAGCGAAGCGGCAAGCTCGACCGCGGGTCCGACGATGCCTGCCGTATCGCAAGTGTCCCCCGCCTCCGCTTCGCTTTCCCCTCCGATCAGGCAGCGGAGGCATGCCGTCCGGCCCGGCAAGAGCGACGCCGAGCTTGCGGCCGATCCCGTCGCCCCGCCGTATAAGAAAGGAATGCCCCTGGCGAAGCAGGCATCGCTCAACAAAAGGCGGGTCTCGGCATTGTCGGTGCCGTCCAGCACCAGGTCTACGCCGGCAAGCAGCGTCCCGACGTTCCCGGCCCCGATGTCGGCCACGAACGGCTCGATCCGCACGGCGCCGTTCGCCTCGCGCAATCGCGCCGCGGCAGCGACGGCCTTGGGCGTCGACGCAGCCGCGTCCGCCTCGTCGAAAAGCGACTGGCGGTGCAGGTTGCCGCGTTCGACGAAGTCGCGGTCCGCCAGCCTGACGGTGCCTACGCCGGCCCGGACCATCTGCTGCGCGAGCGCGCACCCGAGCGCGCCGACGCCCGCCACGAGGACGGCCGCGCCGCCGAGCAGGCGCTGGCCTTCGGCTCCGATCGGCGCGAAGCGAATTTGCCGATCGTATCTGCACGGGGACTCGCCGCTCCCGAAGCCCTCCTCCCCAGGACCGGCGCTGTCCTTGCCGGATGCCGGCGCTCCGGCCTGCGCGCTAGACATAGATTTGCCCGCCGGCCGCATTAAAGCCGTCCGCCTGCTCTCGCATGCCGGTTTCCACCGCCTCCTCGTCGTTCAGTCCGCGCGCGGCCGCATAGTCGCGTATATCCTGCGTGATCCGCATGCTGCAGAACTTCGGACCGCACATCGAGCAGAAGTGGGCGGTCTTCGCTCCCTCCGCCGGGAGCGTCTCATCGTGGTAGGCCATCGCCCGCTCCGGGTCGAGGGACAGATGGAACTGGTCCCGCCATCTGAACTCGAACCTCGCCTTCGACAGCGCATCGTCGCGAAGCTTGGCCCTCGGGTGGCCCTTGGCCAGGTCCGCCGCATGGGCCGCGATCTTGTAAGCGATGACGCCGTCCTTAACGTCTTCCTTATTCGGCAAGCCCAAATGCTCCTTCGGCGTGACGTAGCAGAGCATGGCGGTGCCGAACCAACCGATCATCGCCGCGCCGATGGCCGACGTGATATGGTCGTATCCAGGGGCGATGTCCGTCGTCAGCGGACCGAGCGTGTAGAAAGGCGCCTCTTGGCATACCGCCATCTGCCGGTCGACGTTTTCTTTGATCAGATGCATCGGCACATGGCCCGGCCCCTCGATCATGACCTGCACGTCATGCTTCCAGGCAATGCGGGTGAGCTCGCCCAGCGTATCTAGCTCCGCGAACTGCGCCTCGTCGTTGGCGTCCGCGATCGAGCCGGGCCGCAGGCCGTCCCCCAGCGAGAAGGTGATGTCGTACGCCTTCATGATCTCGCAGATCTCCTCGAAATGCGTATAGAGGAAGTTCTCCTCATGATGCGCGAGACACCAGGCCGCCATGATAGAACCGCCGCGTGACACGATGCCCGTCACTCTTTCCGCGGTCAACCGGATATAGCGCAGCAGCACGCCCGCGTGGATGGTAAAATAATCGACGCCCTGCTCCGCTTGCTCGATGAGCGTGTCGCGATAGATTTCCCAAGTGAGCGCTTCGGCCCGACCGCCGACTTTTTCGAGCGCTTGGTAGATCGGCACCGTGCCGACCGGGACCGGGGCGTTGCGCATGATCCACTCCCGGGTCGCGTGAATGTTTTTGCCCGTCGACAGGTCCATGATCGTATCCGCGCCCCATCGGGTCGCCCAGGTCATTTTCTGCACTTCGTCCTCGATGGAGGAAGCTACGGCGGAATTGCCGATATTCGCGTTGATTTTCACGTGAAAATGCCGTCCGATGATCATCGGCTCGCACTCCGGATGATTGACGTTGGCCGGAATGACGGCGCGTCCAGCAGCAACCTCGTCTCGTACGAATTCGGGCGTCATCCCTTCCCGGACGGCGATATAAGCCATCTCGGGCGTGACGATGCCGCGGCGCGCATAATGAAGCTGCGTGATATTGCGACCCTCCGCCGCCCGGCGCGGCCTGCGCTTAAGTCCCGGATAGGCCTGCGCGCCTTGCGAGCGGGCAGGAGCCTCGGCATGATAGCCGTCGTCCGACGGTACCAGCGCTCTTCCGACATACTCGACCGTGTCTCCTCTTGCCTCGATCCATGCGTCTCTAAGCGGCGGAAGTCCTTTACGGACATCGGATTCATAGCCCTCGTCCGTATAAGGCCCGCTAGCGTCATAAACGAGGAGGGGCGCGTTCGGCTGCGAGGAGCCGTCTCTGGCCGTGCTGTCGGAGAGACGGATCTCGCGCATCGGCACACGTATGCCCCCGTCCCCGTTCAAGTAAACTTTGCGGCTGCCGGGCAGCGCCCGGGTCATGATCGCCATCGCTAAAAAAACCTCCCCTGGAATGAATTCATGCGAATTCCTCCGGGAGGCCGACAAGGGCATGATGCGAAAAAAGAAACACAATGACGGTTAAGCAAGGCTGCAAGCGGCGTTTCCGCCCGAAGACGGATACGACCGTCGGCGGACATCCATACGCCTGGATGGGCGCCCCATTCGAGACGAGGCTCTTTTGCGCGAGATGCAAAAAAAGCCGCCCCGTCGGGAGCGGCCAAAACGAGCAGCTTCGAACTGCATGGGCGGAGGGGCGAACGAACGCTTCCCGCGGATACGGAAAGACGGCTCGCTATGTATGACACTGCCTGTCGGCTCGCGTCTCTCCAATCCGATGCAGCTTGCTACGCACATTGGTCCACTTTCCTACGCTGGCATGACCCAGATCAGGTTCAAAGGGACCAAGGCATCGCTGCCTTATCTCAGCCCTTGCGGGCGCCCCCAGTGGAATTCATGGTTCAACTGTACACGGCCGCGAACCGGGTGTCAATCCGGCTACGCTCCCAGCTGCGATACGCGCCGACAAATAAAGATCCGCGCTTCCGCTATCGCTTGCTGGCAAGCGCCCTGAGCCAGCGAGTTTGGAGGCCATAGCGGAACTTTCTTCCGCTATCGGCCCTGAGGCAGCGAGTTTGGAGGCCATAGCGGAACTTTCTTCCGCTATCGGCACCGAGGCAGCTAGTTTGAAGGCCATAGCGGAACTTTCTTCCGCTATCGGCACCGAGGCAGCTAATTTGAAGGCCATAGCGGAACTTTCTTCCGCTATCGGCACCGAGCCAGCGAGTTTGGAGGCCATAGCGGAACTTTCTTCCGCTATCGGCCCCGAGCCAGCGAGTTTGAAGGCCATAGCGGAACTTTCTTCCGCTATCGGCCCTGAGCCAGCGAGTTTGAAGGCCATAGCGGAACTTTCTTCCGCTATCGGCACCGAGCCAGCGAGTTTGAAGGCCATAGCGGAACTTTCTTCCGCTATCGGCCCTGAGCCAGCTAGTTTGAAGGCCATAGCGGAACTTTCTTCCGCTATCGGCCCTGAGCCAGCGAGTTTGGAGGCCATAGCGGAACTTTCTTCCGCTATTGGCCCTGAGCCAGCGAGTTTGAAGGCCATAGCGGAACTTTCTTCCGCTATCGGCACCGAGTCGTTGGTTTGGCGAGCATAGCGGCACTCACGGCCGCGATCGCTTGCCGGAGCACCAATCCGCTCATCGCGACTTCTTGCGCAGCAGCGCAGTGGCGAGCGCAGCCAGGCCCGCCACCAGGCCCGCGACCGCAAGGCCCAGCGTCAGCGGATCCCGATTGCCGTCCGACGCTTCCGTCGATGCGGCATCCGCGTGCCCGTGCCCGTCGCCGTCGGCCGCAGCCGCAGTTACCGTCGTCACCGATGCCGGCGCATCGGCATCCGGCGCGCCGCTCCAATCGACGACCGCGCCGTCGGAGTAAGTCTGATGCGCCTTCCACACCAGTTCCTTCGCGTCCTCGGCGACGTGTCCCTGGAACATAAACTGCACGAACTCCGTCTCCGTGATGCCTGGGCCGTCGGACTTCCAAGTGACGGAGACGACTTTGCCGTCCGCGTCTTTCTCGGTCGTGCTCGTCCAGCCGGGATACGGCTCGAAGCGCGACACTTCCACGCCTGCAGGAACGTCCAATTTGACCTGCGTCGTATTGACGCCCTCGTTTTCGCTCGGGACGCGGATCGTGAACACCTGGTACGCGTTCTGCGCCACCTCCGCCGGCTCGACCCGGACGTGCGCGCTAGCCATTCCTGTATAGCCGAACGCCAGCGTAGCGGCGAAGAGCAGAGCTCCGATTTTTTTCATCTGCGATCAACCTTTCGTTTCTTTGGGATACGCCTATTATAGAGGCCGTCCGCATCGAAGCGCATGACCCCAAAGAGTCATGACCGCAAATGAACAAGCCTCCGCAGCCCGGAAAGGACGCGGAGGCTCGCCAATCGTTATTTCCCTTCGTCCGCGCTCCACAGCTTCACGCGGTCCTGCACGTACTTGGTGTAGCCCTTCTCCATCTTTTCGACGCCTGCCTTGATCAGGTCGTTCTGATAGGCGTCCCAGATTTTGTCGAAGTCTTCGGGCTTCGCGAGGATGGCCTCCGGGATCCGCTTCCAGGTGATGTCCTTCATCTTGTTGCCGAGGATGGATACTTCGTCTTCGCCAGGAATTTGAATGTTCCATGCGGCGCCGTACGCCTTCACGTTAAACTCGTCTTCCTTCGGGAACAAGTCCTTCCAAGTCGTCGCCTTGTAGGCCGCCAGCGTTTCCTTCTCCGCGTCGCTGTAGCCCTGGGTGATCATTTCCGGGCTGTTTTTCGTATAATAGTTGCCGGTCGGGTCCTTCACGCCGTCGCCGTAGTGGACCATGATGTTCCAGTAGAAGCCGAGTCCGGACTCCTTGGTGAACGCGGTGTTATCGTTGTTGATGCGGTCCTGGACTTCCTTCGGCACGACGCGCTTGCCGTTTTCGACGACGTAATGCTTGCCTTCGATGCCCCAGTTGTTCAGCACCTGGCCTTCGTCCGAAGCGAGGTAATCGAGGAACTTGATGATGCGTACCGGATCCTTCGCCTTGCTAGAGATCGAGATGCCGTACCCGCCCATGAAGCCAGTCGGCCAGAACGACGTCTCCTTGTACTGCTCGCTCATCGTGACAGGATAATGGCCGTACGTCTGATCGAACTTTCCGGCGGTCTTGAGCGCCTGCTGACCGTCGTTAAAATCCCAGTCCTGGTCGATCAAGCCGAGCACGCGGCCGGAGGCGACCTTCGCCTTGTACTGATCGTATTTTTGCACGAAGCTTTCCTTGTCGAGCAGTCCTTCCGCGTTCATATGGTTGAGCCAACGGAAGTATTCCTTCTCCTCCGGGCGCCGGAAGTGATAGATCGCTTCGTGCGTCTGCTGGTTGATAAAGTATTCGCCGTCGTCCGAACCGCCCGTCACGAAGGTCGCAGGGTTCGTCACGGAAATGTACATATGCCAGTCGTCCGCGTTCAGCGACAAGCCGATGTTTTTGTTGCCGTTCTCGTCCGTCGGATGCTTGGCAAGGTAGTCCTTGATGACCTTCTCGTAATCCTGTACCGTGCGAATGGTCGGGTAACCCGCTTCCTTGACGACGCGGTGCTGGAGCTCGAAGCCGCCGCCCGCGACCGCCTTGACTTCGTCTACCGCCGACCAGGTCGGGATCGAATAGATCGATTGGTCTTCGGTCGTATACTTCGCCCGGCTCATGTACGGTCCGAGCACCTTTTTTGATATTGGGCGCATACTTGTCGATCAGCTCGGTCAGGTCTAGCACCGCGCCGGCGTCGACGAGCTTGCCGATGTCGCCTTTGGCCGCGATAATGTCGGGATATTCGCCGCTCGCGGCCATGAGCGCGACCTTTTGCGCAGGGTCGCCGACCGCGAACTCGGCATCGAGGGTGACGCCGGTCTTCTTCGTGATCTCCTTGGAGACGTCGTCCTGCATGTTGTTCCAGTTCGGATTCGGGTCTTCGGAAAAGTAAGTAAACGTGACGGGCTTCAGAACCTCGCCTTCCTTCGCCGCTTCCGTTGCCGTCGACGATCCGGATGGCGCAGCTCCGGAAGCCGTGCCGCCGCTATCGCCGTTATCCTTGCTGCAGGCGGACAGAAAGCTCAGCGTCATGGCGCCGGCGAGCAGCAGCGCGTTTACCTTCATTCTCTTTTTCATCGCTTGGAACCCTCCGTTTAATGTGAATGATGGATCGTATTTGGACAGGATGCAACCCTGCGGATCCCTTCGGTTCGGTATGGCGTCCCGCTGGCTGGCGTCAGCTTTTGACGGCGCCGAGCGTCATGCCCTTGACGAAGTACTTTTGCAGAAACGGATACACGACGAGGATCGGCACGGTCACGACGATCGTGATCGCCATTTTGACCGATTCGGGGGAGATCTGCCGCATCACCTCGGTCATATTGCGTCCGCGGAACTGGTCGGCGTTCGTCGTCGTGCTCTGAAGCACCTTCATGAGCTCGAACTGCAGCGTCGTGAGCTTCTCGTTCGATCCGTTGTACAGGTAGGTGTCGAACCAGGCGTTCCACTGCCCTACCGCCAGGAATAGGGCGATGGTGGCCAGGGCAGGCTTCGTCAGCGGCAGGATGACGCGCCAGAAGATCGTCCAGTCGCTCGCGCCGTCGAGCTTCGCGGATTCCTGCAGCGCATAGGGAATGCCGTCGATGAACGAACGGATGATAAAGACGTTGAAGGCGCTCACGAGTCCGGGCAGCACGTAGACCGCGAAGGTGTTCATCATGTTGAGGTCGCGGATCAGAATGTAGAATGGAATCAGACCGCCGGACACGTACATGGTGAGCGCCAGGAAAGCGGAGATGAACCGCCTGCCCTGAAAATCCGCCCTGCTGATCGTGAACGCCAGCATGGACGCGCTGACCAACCCCAGCAGCGTGCCGACGACCGTCCGCAGCACCGATATCTTGAGCCCGGTAATCAGGCCGCCGAAAGCGAAAATGGTCTCGTAATTTTTGAACGTCGGCACCCGGGGGTAGATCGTCAGGCCGCCCCGCACGCTGTCGGTCGAATCGTTCAGCGAGATGGCGAGCACGTTGAGGAACGGGTAGAGCGTAATGACGGTGACGAGGATCAAAATCGCGTACACGACGACTTCGAAGAGCTGGTCCGACCAGGGACGGCCGGCGAAACGTCTGATCGCTTGCATGCGGGCCGGCCTCCTTAGAAGATGCTTTCTTTGGTCGTGCGCTTGAAGATGCCGTTGGCGATAAGGAGCAGGAACACGCTGATGACGGAATTAAAAATGTTGATGGCGGTGCCGAACGAGAAGCGTCCTAGACCGAGACCGTAATTGAGCGCGTACAGGTCGAGTACCTGCGAATAGTCGCTCACGAGCGGGTTGCCGAGCAGGAATTGCTTCTCGAAGCCGATCCCGACCAGATGTCCGATCGACATAATGAGCAGGACGACGATCGTGGGGCGAATGCCCGGCAGCGTAATATGCCAGATCTGGCGCAGCCGGCTGGCCCCGTCCACTTTGGCCGCCTCGTACAAGTCGGGACCGATTCCCGCGATGGCCGCGAGGTAGATGATCGTATTCCAGCCCATCTCCTTCCACACGTCCGAAGCGGTGACGATGTACCAGAACAAACCGCCCTTGGCCATGAACTGGATCGGCTCGTCGACGATATGGAGCGAGACGAGGATCTCGTTGACCACGCCGCCCTCGGTCGACAGCATCTTCGTGACGATCCCCGCCACCACCACCCAAGAGACGAAGTGAGGGAGATCAGGAGACGGTCTGCACGAACCGTTTGACCGGCATCGCCCGCACTTCGTTCAGGACGACCGCGAACACGATCGGTACGATGAAGCCGGCGACGAGTCCCATCGTGCTCATCGCGAGCGTGTTGCGCAGCACCCGGTAGAATTGCTCGTCGGCGAACAGCTCCCTGAAGTACTGAAGGCCGACCCACTTCTGATCCCCGAAAGCGATGCCCGGCTTAAATTTCTGGAATGCCATCGTCCAGCCCCAGAGCGGCAAGTAGCTGAATACGAAGGCCCACAAAACGAACGGCACGGACATCAGATACAGGTATCGCTGCTGGAAAAACTTTTTCCAAAAGGCGCCGCCCTTTTTCCGCGACACGCTCTCCGTTCGCCTTTCTTGGCTTGCCGTCATTGTCCTCATACGATTACCTCCTTGCTTGGTCTTATTATAAGAGAACGCTTTCATCGGTCCTACCCGGCAAATCCGCCCCGTCTTCCTCCTAAAATCAGGGATTTCAGAAAACGTTTTCAGAAAGCCGCTAAAAAAGACGGACGAAACAGCTGATTTTGCTGCCTTGTCCGTCCTTATGCTTCGCGATCACGACGATTCGAATTGACTGCGGTATGCGCCAGGCGACAGGCCCTCGTATTTTCGGAATTTGCCGTGGAAATAGTCCGGGTTGGGATAGCCGACCTGCTCCGCCGCCTCGTACACTTTGAGCCCCGTCCGGAGCAGCTGCTTGGCCTTGGCGATCCGGACTTTGTCGAGATAGGTATTGAACGAATCCCCGGTCACGGACTTGAAAAGCTTCCCCAGATAAGCGCTGTTGTAATTAAACGCCTCCGCCAGCTTTTCCAGCTTCAGATTGTCCTTGTAGTGGGCATCGATCAGTTGCGTCATCTTCCGAATCTGACGCTCTCCCCCGCCGTCGTCCGTCAGCCGAATCGCTTCAACGAGAAGGCCGGAAATTTGCGCGAGCATCGTTTGGTATCCGCATGCGCGGTGGATCGCCAGCAGCTTCGGCTCAAGCAGCGTCGGGGCGGAGCCGGCGCCCGGCTGGCGGGCCGACAGCTTCTCGAGCAGGCGCGTCAGCAGCTGGACGAACCGGGCTTTGAGCGAATCTTCTCCTTCGCCGGCGCCCAGCAGGAGATCGCCGATCTCCTCGACGATCGGCGCTACGCGGGCTTCGCTGCCCGTGCAGACCGCGAGGTACAGCCGCTCCGCCTGGCGCAGCAGCAGGTCCGGCTCGAAGGGTCCCGCCTCCGCGGACGGCAGCCGCCGCGCCGTCTCGTCGTCGATAAAGTCCGCGCCGTCGTAAAAGAAGCGGTGCTGCGCGCGCAGCTTGGCCGTCGCGAACGATAAAGGAATGCCGGCGGCATCGGGCGCACCCTCGCCTGCCGCCGCGAATACGCGGCAGCCGGCAAGCTCGCCCCAGTCGCGCAGAGAAGCCGTCAGCCGGCGGCGGGCGGAATCCCGGAGCACGCTGTCCGCCAGCAGCAGACCGATCGGGGCGCCTGCATCGAAGACGATACCCACGCCCGTTTTCTCGTATGCAGCCTTCAGCCGTTCGCCGATCTGCCGCCGCGCGAGCGCCGTCTCTCCGCCGTCCGCGGCGATCTCGATCAGCACGACCCGAAAGCCTGCGCCTTCACCGCGCCATGAAGCCATCTCCGACGCCCATGTCTCGGCACGCTCCGGCGCTGTCGTCAACATCGCTGTCAGCCGCTCGGAAAGACGTTCCTCTTCCGTTCGCTTCTCCGCTTCGCGCTTCGCTTCCCTTTCGTCGAGCGCCCGTTTGATCGTGCCTAAGTTGTCCGCCAGCTCATCCTCGTCCACGGGCTTCAGCAAATAATTGTCGACGCCAAGCGCGATCGCCTGCCGGGCATAATTAAAATCGGCATAGCCGCTGAGCACGAGCACGCGGACGTCGGCGTCTTCCTTCTTGAGCTCGCGAATCAGCTCCATGCCGTCCATGCCCGGCATCCGAATATCGACGATCAAGAGATCCGGGCGAATTCGCGCGTTCAGGAGCAGCGCTTCCTTGCCGCTCGCCGCCGAACCGGCGATCCGGTACCCGAGCGCTTCCCAATCGAGCAGCTCCGCGAGCCCCTCCCGGATCGAGGGCTCGTCGTCGACCAAAATAACTTTATACATTCGCTGGGTCCTCCTTTCCCCTTGGGATGACGAATCGCACGCGCGTTCCTTCGTGGGGCGCGCTATCGATTGCGAGACCATGCTCCACGCCGTAAGACAGCTCGAGGCGAGCGTTGACGTTGCGCAGGCCGATATGGTCGGAGGCTTCCGCGCCCCCGGGGTCCTTCAAGCTTGCCGTCACCTCTGCCAATCGGTCCCCGGACATGCCGGCGCCGTCGTCCCTCACCTCGACGAACAGGCCGTCGGCGCGGCTTTGCAGCGTGACCTCCACGGTTACCGCCTCCTCTTTGTTTTCCATGCCGTGGATGACGGCGTTCTCGACGATCGGCTGGATGACGAGCGACGGGATGCGCTCGGACAAAGCCTCCGGATCGATATTCATCTTGTACAGCAGCCTGTCTTCATAGCGGAATTTTTGAATGTCCAGATAACATCCGATCATATCGATCTCCGCGGATACGGGGATGACGCCGCTGCCGGCCTCGAGGTTTTTGCGCATCATTTTGCCGAGCAGCTTTACCGTCCGGGCGATATCGGTTTCCTTCCTTACGACCGCTTTCATGCGGATCGACTCCAGCGTGTTGAACAAAAAATGAGGGTTGATCTGGCTGGCGAGCATTCGAAGCTTGATCTCGTTCTGCCTCGTCTCCAGCTCTCTTTTTTTGCCGGTTCGATTCGTTCACCTCGCCCATCAGCGCCCGGATGCTGCCGAGCATCGCGTTGAATTGGCGAGAGAGCTGCCCGATCTCGTCCTTGCCGTCGATCGCCAGCCGCAGGTCAAGCTTGCCCGTCGCGACCCTGGAGATATGCTTGCTCAAGCGGAGCAGCCGGTCCCCGATCAGCTTGGACAAGATCAGGATCAGGACGAGGGCGACGACGAGGCCGAGGCCGATCGCGGCCAGCGCCGACCAAATGATCCGATTAGGCTCGCGCACGATATCGTCAACTGAAAATACGGACAGAATGCGCAGGTTGATCAACGGGTTGTCCGGATATAAATCCGCGATTTGAATCCGTACGCGACGATCTCCAAGCTTGGTCATGAACGCGCCGCTTCGCCGGTCTACGATATCGGGATCGATCGCCAGGTCCTGCAGCGTCTTGCCGACCAGCTCGGGATGGTTGGCCGCTACGATATCGCGGTCCGCGACGAGCATCGTATCGAACGATTCCTGGCTCAGGATGCCGTTGAGCATCGCCGAATTCGCATTGATGACGAGCACCCCGTTCGTGGAATGCTTATAAAAATCGATGCGACGGATCAGGCTGAGATAACGCAAACCGTCCCGCGCGTCGGTGACATAGCTCCAACGAATCAGGCCGTCCGATTTTTTCGCCCATTGGTACCAGTCCGTTTTTTTCGTCTGCTCGTCGGTGGGGATGATCTCCCAATTGTCGAGGAGCGTCGGGTTTTCTACGTACAGCCGCATGCTCGTAATCTCTCGATACAGGTTCACGTACTCCTTGAAGTCGGGATACTCGCGGTAGGCGTCCACGACGCTGTAAGTCGAATCGTAGGCGCCGTTGGCGAGCTGGCCGAGACGCGTATCGTTGGACAGACGGTAGGAGATATCGTAGGAAACGTTGAGCAGGTCCATCGTCCGCTTTTTGACGCGATCCATGTTCGTCTCGATCTGCTCCGCCGCGCCGCGCAGCGCCATTTTTCGCAGCTCCACGGTGAGATAGACCCCGACGATCAGCGTGGGCACCAATACGACCGCGATAAACGAAATAATCAGCTTGTTCCTGATTTTCATATGATTGGTGAAGTGGCGGAAAAAAGTCCGCATCATGTTCCGCCCCGCTTTCGCGCATACCGCCCAGGTAAGCGCTATCATTTATGCTAAGCTTGATTTTAGCAGACTTGCAAATACCGGTAACCTAATCAAGTTTACTATTTTTCATGTCAAAATCAGCGTTTTTTCTGAAAAACAGAAGGGAGCCAAGCTTCCAAGGGCATGAAAAAAGCAGCGGACCGTCACGGTTCAACGATCCCCTGCTCGTACGCATACCGCGTGAGCTGCACCCGATTGCCAAGATGTAGCTTCTGCAAAATGTTTTTCAAATGGTTTTTGACCGTATGCTCCGACACGCCGAGCGCGGCCGCGACGTCCCGGTTCGTTAGGCCTCTCGCCACCTCCAGGAGAATTTCCTTCTCCCTTGGCGTCAGGTCTTCGCGCGGCGGCTCGCCGATCTCCGGCCCGTCGGTTCGCTTGCCGGGACCTCGGGCGACCGCCGCTGCGCCGCCCGATCCGCCGCGCCCGGCGAATTCCCTGAGGATCGACAGCGCGATATCGGCGCTCAGCGGCGCGTCGTCCGAAGCGACGGCACGCAAATATTCCCGCCAGGCCGAAGGATTCAGATTTTTGAGCAGGTAGCCTTGCGCCCCCCTTCTTCAGCGCCTCGAACAGATGGGCGGGCTCGTCTGAGACGGTGACGATGACGATTTTGACCGAAGGATAGCCTTCCTTGATGAGTTTGGATGCGGCCAGTCCCCCCATGCCCGGCATGTGAATGTCCATAAGCACGAGGTCCGGCCGGGCGTCCCGCATGAGTCCGATCGCTTCCTCGCCGCTGGCGGCTTCCCCCGACGACGGTGAAGTCGGGACATCCTTCTACGATCTCCCGCATGCCCTGCCTCGCATGCCGGTGATCGTCAACGAGCAGAATCCGCCATCCGCCTTCCATGTTTGTCCGCTCCTTTTTTGGTCAACTCGATCACCGTCAGGCCGTCCCCGCAGGTGGCGCCGAACGTCCAACCCATGCGGCCCGCGCGCTCGCGAACCATGCGCAAGCCGAATCTGCCCGGCGCCTCGAGCGGCTCGCCCGCGAAGCCGACGCCATCGTCGATGACCGCGCAGCGGAAGCCGCCGTCCGCCGTCCGCTCGCCGACCACGTAGACGCGGTCCGCGCGGGCGTGCTTGCGCACGTTGACCAGCGCTTCGCGCAGGCAGGCGTGCAGCTCGACTTTTTCCTTGGCGCCCAGCATGTCCTCGGGAATGTCCCAACGGAACTCCGCCTTCGCCTCGGTCAAGGCCGCCGTCTCGCCGAGCAGCTCGCGCAGCGGCTCCACCCAGCCATGGTCGGCCGCTTCGGGCGGCAGACGCAGCCTCGCGATCGCTTGACGCACGTCCTCGTGCACGTCGCGGACGGTCTCCCGCAGCTCGCCGGCCGTCGCGGCGCGCGCCGCCTCGTTCGGCGACGCATCCAGCTTGTCCAGCTTGACGGCCAGCAGGAACAGCGATTGCGCGATGCCGTCGTGAAGCTCGCCCGCGAGCCGCTCCCGCTCTTCCAACGCGGCGCTGAGCGAGCGTTCGCGCTGAAGCGCCCGCTGGGACGACTCGAGCCTGGCGAAAAGACCGCGCACGAGCGTCAGCGTCACGGCCAGCACGATGAAGGGCGCGAGAAAATTGCCGAGGTCCATCGTCATGTACGGCAGCAAAAACGCATGCCGCACATACTCCCACAAGCCGATCGTCAGCGTCGGGATGAGCAGGATCATCCATTTGATCCGGCGGTCGTTCATCGGCTTCTCTCCCGTCCCCGTTTACTGCGGCGTCGTCCGCGACACGTTAATAAATTTTGAAAGTCGTGGATTTGACGATCTCGGTATCGGTCCTGTCCGTCACCCGGATCTGCGCCTCCCAGCGTCCCCGGAACGCGAGGTAGGGTCCCTTCGATTGGAAGGTCGCCTTCGCAAAGTCGGGGAAGTCGTCGAGCTCCGAATCTTCGTAAGCCTCAAGCGGCACGTCGATAAAACCGACGTCCCCGCTGCCGAGCGGACGAAGGCGAAGGGCGACCTTCTTCGGCGCGCCGACCTTGTCCGGCAGCCATATTTTCAGCGTAAACGCGTTGTCTCCCGGCGCTCCGGGCGAGATGCGAAGCGTCACGTGCATGTCCGTCCCCATCTCGTGGTAGGAGATCGGCTGGTTGGCCGGCAGCGGATTCTGGTAGGTCAGCACGCCGACGCTCAGCACGATGGCGCCGAGCATGCCGAGATCGGCCCGCAGCAAGCCGGCCCGCGGCAGCTCGCCCTTGCGCAGGCGCAGGCGGATGAGGAACGCAGTGACGACGACTAGCAGCGACAGGCCGATCTTGATGAGCAGCCACGTCCCCCAGGACGTCTCGAACAAGTAGGAGAGCGTAGGTAAGTACTGCAGCGTACTGAGCGCGCCGGTCAGCGCGAGCAGCAGGAAGGAGAGCAGGGCCCATTTGGAAAAACGGATCGCGAACCTGCCTGCCTCGGGTCGCTCGCGATGCCAGACGGCGGCGAGGAGCACGAGTCCGCCGGACCAGACGGCCGCGGCGAGCAGATGGACGAAGTCGAGCGCCAGCGTGTAGGCTGCCGGGCTGAATGCCGCGGCATGTCCGTTCCAGGCCTCGGCTATGAGCGCGAGCAGCGTCCAGGCCAACCCGGCATAGGCGCCCATGCCGCGAAGCAGCAGCGCTGCGAACGCCAGCACGAGCTGGGCCGCATAGAGGCGGCCGACCGTCGTATCGGTCAAGATACGCCCCCACTCGGAGAACGGCTCGCCCTCGGTCAGGTTCGACATCTGCAGCACGACGTAGACGAGCGTCGCAAGCGCGCCGAACTGGGCCGTCCAGCCGATCCACGTCTCCCGGGACGCTCGCTCCGCGGCGGACGGCTCGCGTCGCAGCCCCCACAGCAGCAGCCCGGACAGCACGAGCAGGGAAGCGAAAAACAACGCCCGGCTGGCATAAAAAATAAAGCGGGTCGTCGTGAGATCCTGGTCGCCCCCGTGATTGTGGGAGCTATGCCCGAGCTGGGCATGCGGATCGAGCTCGGCCGCGTCCGTTAGCGGCGGCGGATTGCCCACCGTAAAGACGTAAGCCCCTTCGACGGGATGCCCGTCCGCGGAAATAACCGAGTAGCTCACCGTATAGTGACCCTCGCCCAGCTTGGGCAGCGCAAGTCGCAGCCCCTTCCCTTGGGAGGTACGCTCCGGCTTGCCGGAAGCCACGGTCTTGGAGTCGCCGTTCAAGACGGACAGGCGCGCGGTCGAACCGCCGTCAAGCCGCTCGTTGAACGTCAGCTCGACGGCGCCGGGGCTCTCCGCGAGCTGCGCGTCCTGCACGGGCGAAGCCGTCTCCAATATCGCGTGCGCGGAGGCCGCAGGCGCGAAAAGCGCCGTTAATGAAGCGATCAGGACGAGCCATAACGCCAGCATCCCCGTCCGCCGGGCCGCCCGCGCGAACGTTCTGCGCGTATCGCCGTTGCCCGTCCCCGCCGTTTCAATGGTTCTCATATCGCCGCATTACCCGCCTTCCGTCGATCCGTAAAATTCGTAACTATCAGTATAAGGGATTCCGAGGCGTCTCCGCATGACGCGAAGGGGCCATCTTCTCCGTAGGATTATGGCGCATGGACGCTTTATCCATCCTTATCGTAACGCAGCGCATATGCCGATTCAATCTACGGGCGCCCGGCCAAGCCTCGCGTCGGGCCACCAATCGCCTCCGGCATACGGCCGGCCTCTGTCGTCCGGCCAGACATAGACCCATCCTCGCAGATCTTCGCGGTCGGCGTCGCGCACCCATACGCGATCGTAATCGTTGTCGTCCTCCGGCCCGAAGTATTCCTCCAGCCGGTCGATACGCCGCAGCGTCTCGCGGTCCACGAGCGTCCACAAGCCGCGTACGCGCCGATCGGCAGTCGCTCCCGGCTGCGTCAGCACCAACGCCGGATAACCGTCGACGGCGACGAGACGTCCGCGAACCGTTCCCGGCTGCGGCTCCGACTTGGCGAAGGGCCAGAGGAGGCCGGCGTTCTCCAGTCCGGGCAGCAGCGACCCGTATACGAAAATCCGGTGAAGCCCGACTCGCTCCGCTTGCCAATCTCGCATGCCGGCGTCGCTCCTTCCCGCGTTGCGCGCATGCCGGGTAACGGCTACAATGAATCCATCCGCGGCGCGGCGCCTTTCGTTCTCTCTATCATAGCTCGCCTCATTCGTCCCGCCAACCGGGTCGGCATTCCTTAACGACTGGAGATCATGCGAAAATGGAAACTTTTGAACTGGCTTCCCTCTTAGTTCGGCAAGGCTCGGAAGAATGGCCCGTCTCCTTCGAGAGAGCGCGGCTGTTCGTCATCCAGCAATACGGCACGTTTTCCTGGTACATCGAGCTGGACGGCATGCAGCAGGAAGCGCTGCTTCGGCGGTTCGCCGAATCGCTGGACATCGACGTATCCGTTCAAGCGGTCACGGTGGGCGGCAAGTCGCTGAGCGGCGACGGTTTCTTCCATCCCAATCCCCAAAAGCGCGCCGCCGCCGTACGCGGCCAAGGCGAGCTCGGCGGCTACCACTAACCGGCGGGGCATTCGGACGCGCGCGGTTCGCGGCGACAAAGCAAACGGGACGATGCAGGCAGCGCTGCGTCGTCCCGTTTTTTCAGTCCTAACGGCCTTTATTTTCCAGGGAAAATCTCCGGCGTCGTCATCTTGTCGTAAAAATCCGTGAATTTGTCGCGCTCCGGCGAAGCGCGCCAGCCCATGGCCGAGCGCGGGTGCTCGTCGAGCGTGCCGGTGATCATGTCGGGAATGAGATAGCCCCACTCCTCTTTTTCCCGCAGCTTCAACATGTGGCGCTCGATCATGCCAAGCACCGGCCGGAGGCTGTAGTTCGGATTCGTGAGCTTGGCGAGCAGCAGCTCGGTCGGCGTGTTGCCGGCGGCGCGGCCCATGCCGTAGACGGAAGCGTCCAGCAGCTCGACGCCGAGATCCGCCGCGGCCAACGTGTTGGCGAACGCCAGCTGCATGTTGTTGTGCGTGTGTACGCCAAGGCGCTTGTGCTTCAGGGTGCGCTTGAACTTTTCGACAAGAAAACGCATATCGTCCGGATCGAGGCTGCCGTAGGAGTCGACGATGTAGACGACGTCGATCGGGCTATCGCCGATCATCGCGAGCGCTTCGTTCAGCTCGTTGTCCATCACGTTGGACAGCGCCATGATGTTGATCGTCGTCTCGTAGCCGCGTTCGTGGAACAGCGTGCCGAGCTCGATCGCCTTCTCCGTATCGCGCGCGTACGTGGCGACGCGTATCAGGTCCAGCAGCGACTCGCTCCTCGGCAAAATGTCGTTTTCGTCGACGCGGCCGACGTCCACAAGCGCCGACAGCTTCGTGTTCAGCTTGTGCGGGATCACCTTGCGCAGGAATTCGTCGTCCAGAAAACGCCAAGGTCCCGCTTGGTCGGCGCCCTTCAGGAGGCGCGGCGAATTTTTGTAGCCGATCTCCATATATTCGACGCCCGATTCGTTCAGGCTCTGGTACAGATCCTGCACAAATTCGACGCCGAAGTCCCAATTGTTGACAAGTCCGCCGTCGCGCACCGTGCAATCGACGATTTTGCAATGGCTCGTTTTGCTGTGAATGGTCATCATGACTACCTTCTCCTTTTGGCTGCCTGATCGCTAACGTCTATCGTTCGTATCCTCAACATATCCCCGCAAGACACAACATGACATCAATTTTATAACGAAAGGGCGGTCGTCCACAAGCTTTTGCTTATGATTTAACAAAACGCAACCGACCGGCTGCGCATTCGCCTCCGGTCGGTTGCGTATATAACGCGTATAAAAGGATGCTTAAGCTTAGCCCTGCGCCCGCGAAGTCTGCCAGCGCGCTTCCTGCAAGAGCAGCGAAGTCGCCGCGTCGATGCGGCCCGCGATCTCCTCCTCGATCCGGGCTTTGCCGTCGTCGCCCCAGGTCACCTGCGTATCCAGCACGAACACGCCGGTCAGGATGTTGCGGGCGCCAAGCACGGACAGCACCGGCTTGAAGGCGTAGTCGATGGCCAGCAGATGCGCGATCGTGCCGCCGACGACGAGCGGCAGGACGATTTTGTTTTCCAAGCCTTTCTGCGGCAGCAGATCGAGGTAGGCCTTCAAAATGCCGGTGAAGGAAGCCTTGTAAACGGGAGAAGCGATGACGACGGCATCCGCCTCCGCGACGAGACGGTTCGCCTCCCCGATGGCTTGGCTGTCGAAGCGGGCATGGAGCAGGTCCTCCGCCGGCAGATCGCGTACGTTGATAACCGACACTTCGGCGCCGCTCTCCTCGATCTGGCTGCGCACGCGGTCCAGTACGCCGTTAAGCCTGGATTTTGCTGTCGGGCTGCCTTGCACAATGACGATTTTGGACATGAATGCTCACACCTTTTCCGTTATTCCGATATTAACCATCGGATTTTAATTAATTATACGTTCAGCCTTCCCCATGCGTCAAGCGCCGTCCATCGCCAAAAGCCCCATCCCGCCGGGGAGATGGGGCTTCAAGCATTAGGAAGCCGAGACGACCTGGGCGACCTCTTCGCGGTGCCGTTCGAGCACCGCGCTCTGGCCGAAGCGGATGAGCCCGTCCTTGTTTGGCAAGCGCAGCTCGAGCTCTCCCGCTTCCGGAACGAATCGAAGGTCAAAGGAAAAGTCGCGGCCGATCTCGTCCGAACGCGCCTGGAGGCCGCCGTACACGAGGGTGCCGTCCGCGCTAAGCGGCTTCTCGATCAGCGTAGAATTGTCCGGCATGGCAAACTTCACGGAGCGCTGTCCGTTCCACAGCACGCCTTCCCCGCCCGCGACCAAGTAATTTCCTTTGCGCGCCAGCTTCAGATCGATCGCGAGCGCGCCTTCGAGATCGGTACCGGATACGTACAGAGGATCCTTCTTGGTCATGTCGACCTGGCCGGCCCACTTCGGCAGCGGCTCGACCGACGTAGACTTCAGGTCGAAGTGGTAGGTCTTCGCCTCGCCGTCGGCCGGCAGCGCCTTGTCGGCCGACGGCGAAGAAGGCTCCGTCGCGGCCGCGGACGATGAGGCCGGGGCGGATTCGCCGTTCGTATCGGACCGTCCCGCCGCGCATCCGCCGAGCAGCGCCGCCGCCAGCAAGGCCGCTGCCGCTCCCTTCCATGTTGGACTCAATATCGCGTCCATCCTCCTTCAAGCGGCTCCGTAGGAGCCCGTGTGTCGCAATAGATAGTAGTATAGGCCAACGGAAGGCGGGATCTCAAGCGCAGTGCTCGATGTCACAAAAAAAGACCCGGATTCAACGCTTCAGGAAGCCCCGATTATTTAAGTATTCCATCATGTGCAGGCGATTGGGACGCGTCAGCCATTCTGCCATGATCTTTGTCCAAGGCGTGCTTTTGCGGCCTTCCGTCCGCGCCTGCAAATACCGGGTCATCGTCTCGTCGTATTCGCCCACCGGTCCATGCCCCCGTTCGGCGTCATACCGGTTCCAGTGGAGCACCGCTTCGACCGGCAGCCGCGGACGCTGTCCGCTGGGCTGGTCAGGCAATCCCACGCACATGCCGAACACCGGATACGCCAGGCTCGGAATGCCGAGAAGGGAAGATACTTCCTCGATCCGGTTGCGGATGCCTCCGATATAACATATGCCGTAGCCCATCGATTCGGCCGCGACCGCTGCGTTCTGCGCGGCGAGCGACGCGTCCACAGTCGCGACGATAAAGCTCTCCGCGGAGTCCGCATATGCCTCTTCGCCCGGGGCGATATGCGCTTCGGCCGCGCGGGAAAGCCGGTTCAAATCCGCGCACCAGACGAGAAGGGCCGGGCAGGTCTCGACGTACGCCTGATTGCCCGTCAAGACGGCCAGCTCTCGCTTAAGCGCAGGATCCGTGACCGCGACGACGCTGTAGGCTTGCACGTTGCTCGACGTCGATGCCATCTGGCCGGCCGCGACGATCTCCCGCAGATCAGCCTCGGGAATCGGCGACGGATCGAAGGATCGGACGGAGCGGTGCTGCATCAGCTGCGCGACAACCTCGTTCATCGCGTTATTCCTCCTTTCGGCTTCCGCCTGCTTCCATTTTGTCCTGGCAGCCAGCCTGTTCCCATTTTCCCCTTAACGCCCGCCCCTGAAGCGATCGCGCCCCAAACGGGGGCGAACGGGCTGCAAACGGGGGGGCGAACGGGCTGCAAACGGGGGGGGCGAACGGGCTGCAAACGGGCAAATGGACCGGAAGCCGGGCTTCCGGTCCATCTATATGAAATCGCCTGGCCTTAGCCGAGCGTTTTTTGTCCCGGCTTCCAGTTGACCGGGCAAAGGCCGCCGGATTGGAGCGCCTGCAAAATGCGGAGCGTCTCGTCCACGCTGCGGCCGACGTTCATGTCGGTCACGACCTGGTAGCGCAGCACGCCTTCGGGATCGACGATGAAGAGACCGCGGTGCGCCGCGCCGGAAGCGTCGTCGAGGATACCGTAAGCATGCGCGGTTTCCTTGGTGAAGTCGGACACGATCGGGAACTTGATCGCGCCGATGCCGTTCTGGTCGACCGGCGTCTGGATCCATGCCTTATGCGTGTAGATGCTGTCCACCGACGCGCCCAGCACCTCGCAGTTCAGCGCTTTGAATTCGTCGTAGCTGTCGCTGAAGCCGCGGATCTCGGTCGGGCAAACGAAGGTGAAGTCGAACGGCCAGAAGAAGAACACGAGCCATTTGCCGCGATAATCTTCGAGCGATACTTTCTCCTCGAGCGAATCGAGGTTTTTCGTCGACAGCAGGTTGAACGATGGAGCGGGAAGGCCGACTTTGGCGAAAGGATACGGATTGGCGATTGTCGTCATAGGGGATGAATCCTCCAAGATGTAGTGTGATGAATAAGGGGTCTGCAGTTCCGGCAAAGGTTATATCGGCTTAACGACGACGCGCAACTTAGAATACGGAAGCGATGGAAGCCGGCGATTCGTTCGCCTCCAGGAACCGTTCGGCGTCGAGCGCAGCCATGCAGCCGGTGCCGGCGGCGCTGATGGCCTGGCGGTACTTGCTGTCCTGAACGTCGCCGCAGGCGAATACGCCCGGGATGTTCGTCTCGGTCGTGCCGGGCGTGACGAGGATGTAGCCGGTCTCGTCCGTCTTCAGCTGACCTTCCAGGAACTTCGTGTTCGGCGTGTGGCCGATCGCCACGAACACGCCTTCCGCTTCGATCAGTTCTTCTTCGCCGGTCTCGTTGTTCAGCGCCTTAAGGCCCTTCACGCCGAGCGGTCCGGCGACCACTTCAAGCGGCGTACGGTTCAGGCTCCAGCTGATCTTGGCGTTCTCGCGGGCGCGCTCCTGCATGATCTTCGAGGCGCGCAGCTCGGTGCGGCGGTTAACCAGCACGACTTCCGACGCGAAGCGGGTCAAGAAGTTCGCTTCCTCCATCGCGGAGTCGCCGCCGCCGATGACGATGATCTTCTTTCCTCTGAAAAAGAAGCCGTCGCAGGTCGCGCAGGTGCTGACGCCGCGTCCGACGTTGTCCTTTTCCCCGGGAATGCCCAGGTACTTGGCCGACGCACCCGTGGAGACGATGACGGTCTGCGCCTGAAGCTCTTCCTTGCCGTCGACCGTGAGCGTGAACGGGCGCTTGGACAGATCGGCCTTCGTTACCCAGCCGCTGCGGAATTCGGCGCCGAAGCGCTGCGCTTGCTTGCGCATATTATCCATCAATTCCGGGCCCATGATACCTTCGGGGAATCCCGGAAAATTCTCGACCTCGGTCGTGGTCGTCAGTTGGCCGCCTGGCTCGGGGCCTTCGATGACGAGCGGAGCGAGCCCCGCGCGAGCAAGATAGATGGCTGCGGTCAGTCCCGCAGGACCCGTGCCGACGATGATCGTATGTCTCATATGACTCTCTCCTCTCGGGCGCTTGGCGTTCGATGCATTTATCTTAACACCGGACCGCCGTACGGGCATGAAGGCCGAATGAAGGCGGCATGAACGTTTGATGAAGAAAATCCGAAGCCTTGCTGGTCGTACGAATCGGGCTAGTCGGCCGTCCGGTAGCCCACGCCGCGAACGGTCACGATATAACGCGGGTTTTTCGGATCGTCGCCGAGCTTTTTGCGCAGGCTCTTGATATGGACGTCGATCGAGTTGCTGCCGCCGAAGTAGCCTTCGCCCCACAGCTTCTCCATCAGGTCCTGGCGGGACAATACGCCGCCGCCGGCCATCAGCAGCGCCCGCAAAATATCGAACTCCGTCTTGGTCAGCTCGACGCGCCGTCCGTCCCGCTGCACGGTCACCCGGCGGAGATCCATGCGGATGTCTTTGAATGCCGCTTCGTCGGGTCCGGCTTGCGGGGCGCTTTTGCCGGCCAGATCCTCGATCCGGACCAGCAGCGCGCCGACGTCGCCCGGCCAGGCTTCGCTTCGGTCGGTTGCCAGGCCGTGGGCAGGAGGCTCATCCTGCAGGGCGGCCGGCTCGACCAGATAGAGCGCGGGCGTCTTGAGCTCGGCCATGCCGCTCAGCGGGTCCTGCCCTGCGACCGAACGGTCCGCGATCAACAGATCGATCTGGAGGCTGGAGAGCAGCGCCTCCTGTCCGTGGCGGAAGACGAGCACGTCGTAGCAGCGCGTCGTCAACTCCGCGAGCAGCGGCTGCAATCGCGCGGGGTACGCGCTGACGACGACGATCCGGCGCGTCGTGTCGCAATAGGCGCCCATCAGTTCTTCTGCTTGGATGTCCGGCATGCGGGGCACGCTCCCTTGAAAATAAATTGTTCTTCCGTCAGCGCGTACCCGCTCTCTTCGGCGACCCGCGCGAGCCACTCGGCCGGCGGAGGCGTCATCACCTCGTCGACTTTGCCGCAGGACACGCACACGATATGCGCGTGGTCCTCGCATCGGCCGTCGTACCGGCTCGTCTTGCCCTCGAGCTTCAGCTCGTGAATCAGCCCTTCGTCTGTCAGATAGCGGAGCGAATTGTATACCGTGGCGTAGGCGACGGATTGTCCCTGCGACTTGAGACGATCGATGATGTCGGCGGCAGTCGGATGGTCGTCGGCCTGCGTCACGATGTCGTAGACAAGCTTGCGGGGGGCCGTCAGATTGCGTTTGGTCATGGGAATCCCCTCTTTAATTCAAATGGATTGTCGTGCGGAATTGAATGCGTTACTTAAATTTAGATTTAGTTTAAATTTATAACGTGCTTTTGTCAAGTTCATGCGATAGCAGACCACTTGCTCAATCAGTCGTTTTTCAAGGGGCTGGCGCTCGAAGCGTGCAGGTAGATCGATAGTTGGCGGATTTACGAGGGGGGCGGCGCTCGAAGCATGCATACAGATCGATAGTTGGCGGATTTACGAAGGTACTGCGCTCGAAGCGTGGACGTAGATCGATAGTCTGCGAGTTTACGAGGGTACGGCAATCGGAGTATGCACGTAGTTCGATAGTCGACGGATTCACGAGAGTCCCACGCTTGAAGTATGCACTTTGTTCGATAAATGGCGGATTCAGGAGGGTCCGGCGCTCGAAGTGTGCACTTAGATTGATAGTTGGAGGTTATACGAAGGTGCGGCTCCTCATAAAGTGGGCAATAAAAACGCGTGGACCAAGCGCTGCCCTGCTAATCGGCAGTGCCTGATCCACGCGATGTGCGTCGCCAAAGGCCCGAATGTGATGTGCCGGTCAATCCGTCTCAGATCGCGCTGCCAATCGCCGCTGCGGGCACGGCCGGCTTCGGCGCCGGCACGGATGCCTTCTGCACCGCTACCCGGCCGGAGAAGAACACCGCGCCGCCGCCCATATCGGACAGCCGGTCCGGCGTAAGCGCGTTGACGGTCGCGCTGCGGCCGTCGCCTTTGTCCGCCCAAAGACCCTGGCTGACGACGATGCCGGGCAGAACGTCCTCGCCGACCGAAGCCGTCAGCCAGGCTTCGCCGCGTTCGTTCCAGAGTCGCACCTCGTCTCCCTCGACGATGCCGAGCGATTCCGCATCCGCTGCGTTCATGTGCAGCTTCGGCGTCTTTTCCATGCTCGCATGCTTGTCGTTGTTCGAAAACGTCGAGTTCAAGAAATTGTGGTTCGGCGCCGGAATGAACGCGAACGGGAACGCTTCGTTCCCCTCCTCTACCAGCGGCGCATACGTCGGCAGCGGCGGCAAGCCGCGGCGCTCCATCGCCTGCGAATACAGCTCGATCTTGCCGCTCGGCGTCCGCAGCCGACCAGGGAACAGCGGCTTCACGTCCGCGCGCACGAATTGCTTTTCCACCAACGCTTCGTAAGTGACCGGGGCATAGGCAGGATTGCCCGGGAAATCGACAGCCTGTCGAATCATCTCTGCGTCGTCGTCTTTAAACGCCTCGTCCCCGTACCCCATCCCCGCTGCGAGCATTCGGAACACCTCGTTGTTCGATTTGCTCTCCCCGTAAGGCGCCACGACCGGCTGCTGAATCTGCACGTAATGATGCCAATAGGAATGGTAAAGGTCCGTGTTCTCGAAGGCCGAAGTCGCCGGGAGCACGATATCCGCGTACTTGGCCGTCTCGGTCAGGAACAGGTCGTGCACGACGGTAAACAGATCCTCGCGCGCCAGTCCCTCCCGCACTTTATTCGACTCGGGCGCGACGACGGCGGGATTGCTGTTGTAGACATATAGCGAAGAGATCGGCGGATCAAGGGCCAGCAGCGCGCTGCCGATCCGGTTCATGTTGACGCGCCGCGCTTGCCGGCCGCCGCGCAGGTCGGGGCGCTCAAGCGCCTTGGCATTGTGCCCGACATAGCCGCCGTTGCCCTTGATCGCCCCGCCTCCCGGCACGAGCCATTGTCCCGTCAACGCAGGCAGGCAAGCGATCGCCCGCACGTTCATGCCGCCGTTGTCGTGATGCTGGATGCCGTTGCCGATGCGAATGAACGAAGGCGACGTGCGTCCATAGAGCCTCGCCAGCTCCACGATATCCGCTTCCGGCACGCCGGTGACGGCCGACACGGTCGCCGGATCGTAGGCAGCCGCATGCGCCCGAAGCTCTTCGTGACCAACCGTATATTCGCGTAAAAACGCCTCGTCCGTCATCCCCTCCGCGAACAGCACGTGCATGATGCCGAGCGCCAGCGCCGTGTCCGTGCCGGGACGGAGCGGGATGAACCAATCCGCCCACTTGCCGGTTCGGTTGCGGTGGACGTCGATCGCGACGATCTTCGCGCCGGCCTTGCGCGCCTGCTCGGCGATCGTGACCTGATGCATATTCGTGCTGACCGCGTTGATGCCCCAGAAGATGAACAGCTTGGCATGGACCGTTTGCTCCGGATCGGTGCCGTAGCTGCCGCCCATCGTATAGCGATAACCGACCGTTCCCGCCGCTTCGCAGATCGTCTGGTCCAGCTCGGAGGCGTTCATCCGGTTAAAAAAACGGGTACCCATTCCTTCCGTCCCGATGCGGCCCATGTTGCCGTAGAAGCTATATGGCAGTATACTTTCGGAACCTCGTTCCGCGATGAGCGTTTTCCACCGATCTGTGATTTCCGCGATCGCTTCATCCCAGGAGATCGGCACGAACCGTCCCTCGCCCTTCGGGCCGATGCGTCGAAGCGGCGTCGTGAGCCGCTTGCCGTCATAGATGCGCGCCGCCATATGGCGCACTTTGTTGCAGATCGCGCCGCGGGTAACCGGATGCTCCGGGTCTCCTTCGACCTTGACGATGACCCCGTCGCGCTTGTGCACGAGCAAGCCGCATTGGTCCGGGCAATCGAGCGAGCAAACCGAATGAAACACGCCGTCCCGCCGAGCGGAATAATCGTTCATTTCCAAATTCACTCCCTTTAAATCCGTGCCCCCATTTTAACACAAAGAAGACGAATCCGCCGTCCTAAACGGTCGAATCCGCCTGCTTGAACTGCCCGTTATACCTTCCCCGCAATTCCTGTCTTCCGGCTGACCGTCAGCTTATATCCGACGCCCCGGATCGACTCGATCTGAACCGATTGCTGGTTCAGCTCGAGCTTCTTGCGCAGCGAGCTGACATGCACGTCCACTGTCCGCTGTCCGCCGATATAGTCGAAGCCCCATACGACATTCATCAGGTCGTCGCGCGTGATGACGATGCCCGGGCGCTCGGCCAGGTACAGCAGCACCTCGAACTCCTTCGGACGAAGCGTGATCCATTCGCTGCCGACCTGCACCTCGTATTTGTCCGGATAAATCTGCAGCGCGCCGAGCGAGATCACCTTTTCGCCGGTCGGATCGGACTTGGGCCTGGCTTCTTCGTTGCGCGAGCGCCGCAGCACCGCCGACGTGCGGGCGAGCAGCTCCGCGACGCCGAAAGGCTTGGTGATGTAGTCGTCCGCGCCAAGCTTAAGCCCCTGCACGACCTCTTCTTCCGCGTTTCGGGCGGTGAGGATGATGACCGGCGTCTTGACGCCGTGCTGGCGCAGCTTCTGCAGCACCTCGAAGCCGTTCATCCCGGGCAGCATCAAATCCAGAAATATAATCGCGTATTCGTCTTGAATCGCCTTGTGCAGTCCCTCGGCGCCGTTGCCGATCACTTCGGTCTCATAACCGTCCTGCGACAAGTTGTACGTGACCAGACGCGCTATCGTAGGTTCGTCTTCAATAATGAGCACCTTGTCCGACATAAGCTCCTCCAGTCCGATCGGTCCGTCTGACGTCCCGGCCTCTCCAGTCAATTTATCATGTCGCCGTAAATCCAGCATTATCCGAATGTCAACGCCACGTAAAATAACGTAATGCTAATAGTCTTGAATAAGCGGCAGCTCGATCACGAACGTCGATCCGACGCCTACCGTGCTTTCCACCCGGATCGTGCCGTGATGCAGCTCCACCAGGTGCTTGACGATCGACAGCCCCAGACCCGTGCCGCCGGAGCTGCGCGAGCGGGCTTTGTCGACGCGGTAAAACCGCTCGAAAATTCGGGGCAGGTCCTTCTTCGGGATGCCGATGCCCGTGTCGGAAACCATAATCCGGACATGCTCTTCGAAGTCTCCGCCATCTTCGCTCTCGACGATGATCGCCTTCACCCGCACCCTGCCGCCTTCCGGCGTATAGCTGATGCCGTTCTGCAACAAGTTCAGCGTGATCTGTCCGAGCCGGTCCTCGTCGGCCTCGATGAACAGCTCCTCGGGCGCGTCGAGCTCCAGCGAGATTTCCTTCTTGGCGGCCTCCGTCCCGAGGAACTCCAGCTGTCTCTCCAGGAAGGACCGGAGGTCGATCGGGGAAAATTGCAGCGGCGAACGCCGCGACTCGATCTTGGACAGCTCCAGGATATCGCCGATCAGCCGGTTCAGCCTGTCGCTCTCTTCCTGGATGATCTTCAAGAAGGATCGCGCCGTCTCCGGATCGTTGACCGCGCCGGCAAGCAGCGTCTCCGCGAAGCCTTTGACCGCGGCGACCGGCGTCTTGAGCTCGTGGGACACGTTGGCGACGAACTCGCTGCGCATCCGCTCGAGACGGCGGATCGCGCTCACGTCCTGCAGGACGAGGAGCAAACCCGGCGCCGTATCGTCGTCCATCGGGATCGGCACCAGATGGAGCTCGAGCAGCCGTTCCTCCGGATAGTAAACCGTGAGCTCCTCGTGAATCGGCTCGCCGATATCGAAGCCGCTGCGAATGAGCTGCAGCAGCTCGTACTGCTGCTTGGCTTCGGTATAGCTGCGGCCGACCCGTTCCCGGGCCAGGCTGCCCAGCAATAGCTCCGCGCTTCGATTGTAGATGCGGATCCGGCCGTCCGGGCCGATCATGACGACGCCGCTGATCATGTGATCGAGCACCGACTGCAGATGGAGCTCGTTCCTGCGGATCTCGCCCATATGATCCTGCAGATTGGCGGCCATCGCGTTGAGCGCTCGGCCGAGCTCGCCGATCTCGTCCTTGCCCGCGTCGGGAATGCGGACCTTGTAGTCCATGCCCGCCATTCGCTTCGCCGCGGACGTCATGCGTTCCAGCGGGCGCGTGACGCTAAGCGCCACCCTGTAGCTGACGAGCGCGGCCAACGCGAATACCGCCAGCAAGCCGAGCGCGAGCGCCATCCACATGCGATCCAGGCTTTTCTCCACGGCCGAGAGGGACATGGCCAGCCGGATGACGCCGAGCGTCTCTCCGGTCTCGCCGTTTTTGGACGCGTATGCGACGTACAGCATGTTTTCGTCAAGCGTATCGCTGTGCCGAATGCTCCGGCCCATGCCGCTCTGCATCGCTTCCCGCACTTCTTCGCGTCCGGCATGATTGTCCATCGTGCCCGGCGCGTGATCCGAATCCCCGAGCACCTCGCCGTCGGTCGCGATGTACGTGACCCGCATGTCCGCGAGCTCCTTGAACCGGATCGCCTGCGATTCCAGATATTCGGTCTGCGCCGTCTTGGACTCGCCCTTTGGCCAAGGCGCCGCGGCAGAGAGCACGCGAAGCTGCGTCTCCATGTGGCTGCCGAGCGCTTCAAGATGATTGTGCTTGTAAAACTGTCCCGTGAAAATGCCCGCCGCCAGCACGGACAACCCGATGAGCAGCATAAACAACGCGGTCAGCTTCAAGCGGAATTTGCTCATGTGCGCTCCCGTGCGGCTTGCCATGCGTATAGCCAATCCTCCAATTGCCGACTTTTCTTTATCTTAACACAGGAGTATTAGCGCAGTGTAAATTCAGGCCAACTTAACAGACCGATAGGGATGTCTCCGCCGGCAGATGTAAGTTATAGTAAAGCGAGGAACGAATAAGGAGGAACCGCGATATGCAGCAGCATCACTTTATAGCGTATTTATACCGTCTGCGATACATTGAACGCTGGAGCCTTATGCGCAACTCGACCAAAGAAAACGTCGCCGAGCATTCCTACCATACCGCGCTGCTCGCCCACTTGCTGTGCACGATCGCCAAAGACGTATTCGGGCGGGACGTCGATCCTGACAAGGCGGCGAGCCGCGCGTTGTTTCACGATGCGACCGAAGTGATCACCGGGGATATCCCGACGCCCGTCAAGCATCACAATCCCGCGCTGCTATCGAACTTCAGGGACCTGGAGCGGTTGGCCGCCGAACGGCTGCTCGGCACCGTGCCGCCCGAGCTCATCGATGCATACGAGCCTCTGCTTATGCGGCAGACGCAAGACGACGAGCTGAACCGATACGTCAAAGCCGCCGATATCCTCGACGGCTATCTCAAATGCGTATCGGAGATGTCGGCCGGCAACCGCGAGTTCGCGACCGCGCGCAGGCAGTTCGAGGGCCGTCTCGCCGCGCTCGGGATGCCGGAGATCGACTGGTTCCTGAACCGGCTCGCCCCGAGCTTCGAAAAGACGATCGACGAGCTGTCCGAACGGGAGCTTGACGCCGATGCCGATTAAGGAGACCGGCTTAAGTCGAGTATTGTCCATCGCAAAAGATTCGCTATGGATCGTCATTCCGCTGATTATCGCTGCCGCGATCTTCGGTTATAAGTATCATTTTCCGAAGCGAATCGCCGCCGACTATCCGGCCGTCGAATATCGGACCGGAGATCCGTCTTCCGCGGAGCAAACGAACATACACGTGAACGGCAAGCTGTACCGGCCTTTGTTTCGTGATCCGTATTTTAAAGGGCGCATCGCGATCGATAAGTATGAATTCACCGGTTCTGCGGATTATTCGATGTTTACGATCATGTTCACTAGCGACATCCAAAACGGCTGGGGCCTACTGAGCTTCAGTACTTACTTAAATCATATGCCTTCGATAGAATCGCTAGGAACGATCTGGCAGCATGGCGATATGAAGGAGCTCAAAGTCAATATTTTCGATCCGGTAGGCGCTGACAAAAAAGAATCGAAGGACCTTATGCTGATTGCCCCCGCGACTACGATCGACGAAGCGTTGACGCTTGAACGCAGCTTCGCTGATCGCGGACAAAAGTAGACGCATAGCATCTTACTCCAACGGGACTGTGGTCGTACCGCAGCAACAAGAAAGAAGCTCCGCCCGCGCATATCGCGCCGGGCGGAGCCTTTTCGATCTCAAGCCTGCAAAAGCATTAAGCGTACCAAGGATTTTTCATCAACCAGACGACGACAAGGAAAATAACCAGAATCACGATGCTCAGCGTCTGTACGCGCGAGATGTTGCTCGAAGCGTCCTGTCCGCCGGAAGCCGCGGCGACGATGCGTTTGAGCGGAGCCTGCACGATGCCGGACAGCGCGCCGAGCGCCAGGAACAGCACGACGATCGTGATCATCCAAGCCACCTTGTAATCGTTTTGCGAGATCAGGTAGCCGCCCGTCAACAGCTGGAGGACCAAGGAATATTGGCCGATTCGACCCGCAGCCACCAGACCGCTGGCAAGGCCTTCCTGGGCCGGCGTGGACAGCTGCCGGAAACGCTTGGCCAGAAACGGCAGAAGGGCGTAAATGCCCATTCCGATCGCTCCGACGATGTGCAGAAAAATCATAACGTCATACATCGCGATATGTACCTCCACAACCATAATAAGACAAGTCACCCCTAGTATACACAAACCGGGCGGACAAGTAAAAAGGGCCGTGCAGGTCTCGTTTTAAAACGCCCATGCGCCCTTGACGAACACTTGCTCTTCGCTGCCGTCCGCGGTGACGCCGAAGATGTCCAGTTCGCCCGAACCCACCATGAAATCGGTATGAACCGTACTGTTGTTCAAGCCGCGGGCCGACAGTTCCTCTTGGCTCATGTCAGCCCCGCCCGCGACGCAGGAGGAGTACGCGCCGCCTACGGCCAGGTGGCAGGACGCATTTTCGTCGAAGAGCGTCTTGTAAAACAGCAGGCCGCTGTCCGAGATCGGCGACCGATGCGGCACGAGCGCGACTTCGCCGAGATAGGCGGCGCCCTCGTCCATTTGCACCAGCGTCGCGAGCGCTTCGGCGCCTCTAGCTGCCGAAGTGCGAATCGCCCGGCCCCCTTCAAACTCGAAGGTAAAGCCGTCAATGATTTGCCCGGCGTAGCTGAGCGGCTTCGTGCTTGACACCGTGCCCCGCACGCCGCCCCGATTCGGCGCCGTGTACACCTCTTCTGTCGGCAGATTCGGCACGAACCAGACGCCGTCGGCGTTTTGCTTGCGCCCGCCGAGCCATACATGGTCGCTCGGAAGCTCGATCGTCAGATCGGTGCCTGGAGCCGCGTAACGAAGCACGCGATACTGCTTGGCGTTCAAAATATCCGCTCTGCGCTTCAAGTCGGCGAGATGCGACTCCCATGCGGCCAGCGTATCCTCGCGGTCGGCGCGAACGAGCTTGAAGATCGCTTCCCACAGCAGGCCGATCCGCTCGGCCTCGGGCGCGTCCGGAAACACTTTGTCCGCCCAGCCCTTCGACGGCGCCGTCGCGATCGTCCAGCTGAACTTGAAGCCCCGCGACAGCACGCGATAGTCCTTCATGACGCGGCTTGCCGCCTTCTGGGCGTTGGCGATCCGCTCGCCCGGCACGCCGCTTAGCAGGTCCGGGTCGTCCGACATCAGATTGATCGAAGCCGCACCTGCCCGGGCGAGCTCCAGCTTCTCCGCCGCCGACCACTTCGGTTCCTCCAAAAACGCCTCGTCCGGAGCCAGATCGTATTTCAGTCTCGTGACGACCTCGTCCGTCCAAAACACCTTTACGTTACGCGCGCCCGCCTCGTATGCCTTTCGCACGACCAGCCTTGCCAGCTCCGCGCTGTCCAGGGACGCGTTGACCGCGACAGTCTGGCCTGGCTGCACGTTGGCGCCGACTTTGACGATCAGTTCGGCATAACGATCCAACTTTTGCGCAAAATCGCTCATGAAAAGCCCTCCTTAAAGATCTTCAACTGCAATGACGGTCAATTGCTTCGGATAACGCGTGAGCACGCCTGCCGTGCCGTTATCTTGGATATAGACGTCATCTTCGATTCGAACGCCGCCTACGACCGAATCGTAAACGCCCGGTTCGACCGTGAACACCATGCCCGGCGCCAAAAGCGTGCCGTTAGCCCCCGACATGGACGGCTGCTCGTGAATGTCCATGCCGAAGCCATGCCCGACCCGATGCGTGAACAGCGGCCCGAAGCCGGCCTTCTCGATCGTCTCGCGCGCAGCCGCATCGACAGCGGACACGGGTACGCCGGCCGCGGACGCTTCGATGCCCGCCTCGTTGGCAGCCAGCACCGCATCGTAAATGGCACGCTGCGCCTCCGAAGCTTCGCCCACGACGAAAGTCCGCGTGATGTCGGAGCAATAGCCGCCGGCCTGTACGCCGATGTCGATAAGCAAAAAGTCGCCATGACGAATCTCGTGCTGGCCCGGCACGCCGTGGGGCAGCGCCGTACGCGCGCCCGTCAGCACGATCGTCTCGAACGCCGGACGATCCGCGCCGAGCGCTCTCATCTTGCGCTCGATCTCCGCGGCCAGCGCAAGCTCGGTCATCCCGACGCGAACCTGCGAGACCGCGTGTCCCATGACTCCCTCGACGATATCGACCGCCCGCTGAATCCGGCCGATCTCGTCCGCGCTCTTGACGATTCGCATGTCCAGAATCGCCTGCTCCAGATCGGCAAAGCCGGCGCCGGGATAAACCGCCTGGAGCCGTTCTGCCTTGGCCAGCGAGACCGTTCCTTTCTCGACGCCGATCGATGCCACGCCTGTTGCAGGCATCTGGCCGCCTAGCAGCTCATAAGCGTCGTCGACGTCCGAGATCGGCACGATCGCGAGGCCCGGCGCCGCTTCTTCGGCAGCCATCGCGTCCAGCAGCGGTACGAACAGCTTCGTAGCGCGATTCGCGCCGTCAAGCGCGAGCGCCAGGAATCGTTCGTGCGGATTGCAAGCGAAGCCCGTGAGATAGGCGACATTCGTAGGCGAAGTCACCAGGCCGATTCGAACCCCTTCTTTTTCCATATAGGAAATAAGCCGATCTCTTCGCTCCTTATATACTTCCGATGACAATCGGATCATCTCCCTTTCGTATTCTGTGCGCCTCATCATAAACAACTCCAAGGTCGTCGGACCTTGGAGTCGGGGGAATGCGCGAGCAGCCGCTGCGGTCGATCAGGCGTTTTCGACGATCTTGATGACGTTTCGGACCGAATCCGCGGACTTGGCGAGCGCCGCCTTTTCTTCTTCGGTCAAGTCGAGCTCGAAAACCTTCTCGATGCCGTCGCCGCCGAGCACGGCCAGGACGCCCATGAACAGATTGTCGTATCCGTATTCGCCTTGCAGCAAGGCGATGACCGGAAGGATCCGCTTTTTATCCTTCAAGATCGCTTCGGTCATCTGGACGAGCGAGGCTGCCGGCGCGTAATAGGCGCTGCCGTTGCCGAGCAGGCTGACGATCTCGCCGCCGCCGACGCGCGTGCGCGCGACGATCGCATCGATCTCGTCCTTCGGCAGCAGCTGCTCGATCGGGATGCCGCCGACCGTCGTGTAGCGCACGAGCGGAACCATGTCGTCGCCATGCCCGCCCAGCACGACGCCGCGCACGTCTTCCACGGAGACATTCAGCGCTTGGGCAAGGAAGGTATTGTAGCGGGCGGTGTCCAGCACGCCGGATTGGCCGATGACGCGGTTTTTAGGAAAACCGAGCGCTTTGTTGGCGACATAAGTCATCGCGTCGACCGGGTTGGAAAGGATGATGACATAAGCGCTCGGGCTGGTCGCCTTCACGTTTTCGCAGACGGACTTGACGATGCCCGCGTTCGTGCTCACCAGATCGTCGCGGCTCATCCCCGGCTTGCGCGCGATGCCGGCCGTAATGATGACGACGTCCGAATCGGCCGAATCCGCGTAGTCCGCGGTGCCGACGATTTTGGTATCGTAGCCCTGAACCGGCGCCGCTTCGGCGATATCCAGCGCCTTGCCCTTCGTCGGGTTCTCTAGCTGCGGGATATCGACCAGCACGACGTCCCCCAGTTCCTTCTGCGCCAGCATCAACGCCGTTGTCGCGCCCGTAAATCCGGCGCCCACGACCGTAATTTTCGCCCGTTTCATTGCCATTCGAATTCCCTCCTAGAAGTTCCTCACGAATAGAGTACCCGTTACCTCGCCTGCCTTACTCTTCCCTCGAACCGGTTTATCCGCCGTTCAGGCTTACTGATAAGAAACAGTCCCCCCTCGCCGACACCATAAGCACCGACGAAGAGGACTGTTATTTAACGTTCTTCTCCCCCATCTAACCCACGCGCACGCACCTCTGTCCCCCAGCCGTTATTCAGCAGGGTGTCCAGAGGGCAAAGCCCTCGGAGTCCCCCTTTGAAGGGGGATCTAGGGGGGTTGTGCATCCCCGAAGGGGGGATCTAGGGGGGTTGTCGTATCCCCGAATGGGGGATCTATGGGATTGTGCATCCCCGCAAGGGGAAGGGGGAAACGGGGGCATGCCCCCGAAAAAAACTACATATTCTTAATGATTTCATCCGCGAACGCCGAGCACTTGACCTCGGTCGCGCCTTCCATCAGACGCGCGAAGTCGTACGTGACGATCTTGCTGTTGATGGACTTTTCCAGCCCCTTGTAGATCAGGTCGGCCGCTTCGAGCCAGCCGAGGTGTTCGAACATCATGACGCCGGACAGAATGACGGAGCCCGGGTTGACGACGTCCTTGTCGGCGTACTTCAGGAGCGGTGCCATGCGTCGCTTCGAAGATCGCGTGGCCCGTCATGTAGTTGATGTTCGCGCCCGGCGCGATGCCGATGCCGCCGACTTGAGCAGCCAGGGCGTCGGACAGGTAGTCGCCGTTCAGGTTCAGCGTCGCGATGACGTCGAAGTCCGTCGGACGCGTCAGCACTTGCTGCAGCGCGATGTCGGCGATCGCGTCCTTCACGAGGATCTTGCCTTCGGCCAGCGCGGACTTTTGCGCAGCGTTAGCCGCTTCTTCGCCTTGCTCCGCCTTGATGGCGTCGTATTGGTTCCAAGTGAACACTTGGTCGCCGAACTCGCGCTCAGCCAGCTCGTAGCCCCAGTTCTTGAACGCGCCCTCGGTGAACTTCATGATGTTGCCCTTGTGCACCAGCGTGACCGACTTGCGCTTGTGCTTGATCGCATATTCGATCGCGGCGCGGATCAGGCGCTCGGAGCCGTCCTTGGATACCGGCTTGATGCCGATGCCCGAAGTTTCCGGGAAACGGATCTTCTTGACGCCCATTTGCTGCTGCAGGAACTCGATGACCTTCTTCGCGTCGGCAGTCTCGGCTTGATACTCGATACCGGCGTAGATGTCCTCGGTGTTTTCGCGGAAGATGACCATGTCGACCAGCTCGGGACGCTTGACCGGCGAAGGCACGCCGTCGAAGTAGCGAACCGGACGCAGGCACACGTACAGGTCAAGCTCTTGGCGAAGCGCGACGTTCAGGGAGCGGATGCCGCCGCCGATCGGCGTGGTCAGCGGGCCCTTGATCGCGATGATGTATTCGCGGATCGCGGTCAGCGTGTCTGCCGGCAGCCATTCGCCGTATGCGTTGAACGCCTTTTCGCCGGCGAATACTTCGTACCAGGCGATTTGCTTTTCGCCGCCGTATGCTTTTTCAACGGCTGCGTCGAGCACGCGCTTGGAAGCGCGCCAGATGTCTCGGCCCGTCCCGTCGCCTTCGATAAACGGAATGATCGGGTTGTTAGGGACGTTCAGGACGCCGTTTTGGTCGACTTTGATCGGTTCGCCGGCTTGCGGCAGTTCGAATTTTTCGAGTTGCATGGATGGGTAGCCTCCTGGAATTTAAAAGTGATGGATGGAAAAGAATGCAAACGTCGGCGTTCCCGCTCGCAAAGGCGCGGAAACCCGCGTCAAACCGGCGCGCCGCGCAACCGGATGGTCGTACGGCACGCCGTTGGACTGGTCGATTAACGCTCGTCGACCGGCACGTAGTGCTGATCGACAGGGCCGACGTACTCCGCGCGAGGACGGATCAGACGGTTGTCGGCGAGCTGCTCGAGAATGTGCGCGGTCCAGCCCGATACGCGGCTGATGGCGAAGATCGGCGTAAACAAGTCGCGCGGAATGCCGAGGAGCGTGTAGCAGGAAGCGGAGTAGAAGTCGACGTTCGGCTTCAGGCCCTTCTGGCCGGTCACGAGCTCTTCGATGCGAACGGACATGTCGTACAAGCGGCTGTCGCCGTTCAGTTCGCTCAGGTTTTTGGACATTTGCATCAGGTGCTTGGCGCGCGGGTCGCCCGTGCGGTAGACGCGGTGGCCGAAGCCCATGATCTTCTCTTTGTTGTTAAGCTTGTTCTGGATGTAGGGCTCGACGTTGTCCAGCGTGCCGATCTCGTCCAGCATGACCATAACCGCTTCGTTGGCGCCGCCGTGCAGCGGGCCTTTGAGCGCGCCGATCGCGGACGTGACGCCGGAGTAAATATCCGACAGCGTCGCGACGGTGACGCGCGCGGCGAACGTCGAAGCGTTAAGCTCGTGGTCCGCGTGCAGGACGAGCGCCTTGTCGAGCGCGGTCACCGCGACTTCGGACGGCTCTTCGCCGGTCAGCATGTACAGGAAGTTATGGGCGACGCCGACGCCCGACTTCGGCGCGACTGGCTCTTTGCCTTGGCGCAAGCGCGCGAAGGCGGCGATCACGGTGCCCATCTGGGCTTGCAGCTTGATCGCCTTGCGGTAGTTGGCTTCCTTGCCCGGATCGTTCGCTTCGGCATCGTACAGCGCAAGGCTGGAGATCGCCGTGCGCAGCGCCGCCATCGAGTTCGCGCCCTTCGGATAAAGACGAAGGCCGTCGATGACTTCGCCCGGCACCGCAGCGGCTTCGCTCAACTGCGACTTCAGCGCGTCCAGCTCGCTTTGCGTCGGGAGTTTGCCATTCCAGAGCAGATATGCGACTTCTTCAAAGCTCGCCTTCTCGGCCAGCTCGTCGATGTTGTACCCGCGGTACGTCAGCACGCCGTCGATAATGGAACTGATGGACGAGGATGCGGCGACGATTCCTTCAAGGCCTTTGGTAGCTGTCATGGTTCTCTCTCCTTCAATTCCAAGATAACGAATCAAATAAGCGCACGATGCGCTTTACGGAATTTCGGGGCCGGCGGTTCGGACGCACCTTCAAGCTTGCCTTCCGCTATGTCCGCGTAAACCCATATTACTTTCGGTTTTTAAAGCCTCATATAATGATAAACGATTTCAATTGGGAATGGAACCGAACGAAGCATAAAAATGCTTTATCGCATATATAGACGAATACTCTCACATTCGCGCGCTGACGCGTCGGCGCGGCGATTCCGAGACACTTGAATCGCCGCGTTAATCTTCGCAAGGATCAATTGCGGCGATCACATCGAACCGACGTCCATCGTATCGATATGGCGCTTAGTCTCCTCCGTGCCCCAATCGCTAAGACGGCGATAAATTTCTTTGAGGTAGTAATCGTAGCCGTCGTTTTCCGGATCGTGGCTGTACTCCAAAAAAAGGCTGATGCGAACGCCAAAAGCCGGCCTGGTCGAATTCGTCCATCGAATCGAACAGCTCCTGCAGCTGAACCAGCTCTTCTTCGCCCGCCTCGATCTCGAACTCGTACGCGGCGTCGCCGCGTTGCGTATTGATCGTCCTGGCCTGGACCGACACGTAATACTTGGATTTTCCCATAAGATCCTCCCCGCGCTGACTGATGTTACAAGTTATTGTGTCCAAGCGCTGCGCGGATTTATGCCCATTCGCGCATCGGCGGCACGCACGGCGCTTTTGCGCAAGGGCCGGTGATGTTAGAATAGAGCGATAAAGCGTTCAGGGCGGACGCCCGCTTCAGCGCGAACGCTGCCGGAGGAGGATATTATGCCATTCACAGCCCAAACTACGGGCATGATCGATATCGGTTCCAATACGGTTCGTCTGTCGGTCTACCGCGTGACCGAAGATGGCGCCTATCGCGTCATCGATCAGGGCCGATGGCCGGCCAGGCTGAGCCAGCGCCTTACGACGGACGGCAGGCTTCCGGCCGAAGCCGTGTCCGAGCTCGGAGAGGTGCTGCGCCACTACAAGCGCATCTGCCGCATCCACGGCGTGGAGCGCATCCGCACGGTCGCGACGGCCGCTGTGCGCCAAGCGACGAACCGGGACCAGGCGCTGTCCGCGCTGTTCGAAGAGACGGGCCTTGTCATCGAGCTGCTGCCCGGCGAAGAGGAAGCCCGGCTCGGCAGCCTCGCCATGCTGCGGACGATGAACATCGAGGACGGCTTCGTCGTCGATATCGGCGGCGGCAGCACGGAGATCACGCTGCTTCGCAATCGGCAGATCGTCGCCTCGGTTTCTTTTCCCATCGGCTGCGTCAATACGTCTACCCGATTCGGGCTCGGCGAAGGGCCCGTCGCCAAGACGATGCTCGACGCGATGGAGTCCGACATTTTGGACAAGCTGTCGGCGCAATCCTGGATCTCCCAGCACCCCGGACTCCCGATCATCGGGCTGGGCGGCACCGTGCGCGCGCTCGGCAAGCTGCGCCAGCGGCTGGACGAATACCCTTTCGCCAATCTGCACGGGTATGAGATTCCGTCGGAAAACCTCACTTCCGCCATTGAACTGCTAGCGCCCCTCACGGTCGAGAAACGTCGGAAGCTTCCCGGCTTGTCCAAGGACCGCGCGGACGTCATCGTGCCCGGGCTCGTCATCCTTCAAGCCGTGCTGCGCGTCTGCAGCTCTTCCGGCATCGTCGTTTGCGGCGCAGGTCTTAGGGACGGCCTCTTCTACGATACCTGCCTGCCCGATCTGCAGATGGACGGCGAAGACGCCGTTGCGGAAGAAAGCATTCGCAATCTATGCGCCCTGTACCCCGGAGCGCCATTAAGCCATCTCGTCCAGGTAAACCGGCTCTCGCTCGCCCTTTACGACCAGCTGGCGCCAGGATTCGAAGTGCCTGCCGACTGGCGCCGCTTGCTGAGCGCGGCATCCCGGCTGTTCCGAATCGGAGCCGTGCTCGATTATAACGATTGCGCTCAGCATACGTTCTATATCCTCATGCATGCGCACTGGAACGGCATGTCCCATCGCGAAAAGCTGCTCGTCGCGGCGATCGCCTCCTATCGCAATGCGAACGCGCTGAAGCGGAGCCTCGCCGGCTACCGTGCGCTGGTCCGCCCCGGCGACGAAGAGCTATGCGCCAAGCTCGGCATGCTGCTGCAGCTTGCCGCGGCGCTCGATCGCAGCGAATCCCAAGCGATCACGTCGCTTCGCGTCACCTGCGTCACCGGCGTCACCGGCGGCGCAGGCGGCCGCCTGCTGCTTGAAGCCGCGGCCAGCCATGCGCTGCCCGTCGAGACGACGGAAGTTCAGGCGCTTGCCAAGGACTTCAAGAAATGCTGGGGACTGACGCCAACGCTTCGCCTTGTCTAGCTCTCCTCCGGATGTTTGCTTATATCCCGCCATAAAAAAAAAGGACGCCTTCGGGCTTCCTTTTTTTTTAATATAAAATTCTGCGCATCACTCTTACTTCGTAACCGTATTTCCCTCGCATCAGCTTCATCTGCTCGTTGATGTAGTCGTATACTTCCTTCAGCCTCGACGTGTTCGGCCTGAGCGTCTCCTTGACTTCGCCGCCGACGATGACATCGAATTCGATCATCCTCGTCCCTCCTCTCCATTTCCATCCCGCAATCTTATCTTATGCGGGGAATGTAAATGGCAGATTAGACGAAGTGGTTATTCATGTGAAATCTTTGGCGTCGGCGACCGTCTTCCAGAGCGGAATGTCGCTGGAAGCGAACTGGCTGCGCAGCGGCGGCTGCTCGTTCTGGACGCGAACGTAGCCGCCCGAAGGCAGGAGCTCCCTGGCTTTGACGTTATCCTGCAAGTTCAGCTCCAGCATGTTGCGGAGCGCAAGCCGGAGTCCGCGATCGTATACCGGGCAAAGCAGCTCGACGCGGCGGCTCAAGTTGCGGCTCATCCAGTCCGCGCTCGAGATAAACACCTCATCCTCGCCGTCCGCGGACACGTACAGGATGCGGGAATGCTCGAGGAAACGGTCCACGATGCTGACGACGCGCACGTTGTCGCTCAGTCCCGGCACGCCGGGCCGCAGGCAGCATACGCCGCGCACGATCAGGTCCACTTTGACGCCCGCCTGCGACGCTTCGTACAGCTTATCCACCATAGGCTGGCTGGATAGGGAATTGATTTTCGCCACGATCCGCGCCGGCTTGCCTTGCTTTGCGCACGAGATCTCGCGGTCGATCAGCTCGTACAGCCGAGGGCGGAGACCCGCAGGCGCGACCGCGAACGCGCGCCAGTCGTGGGGCGTAGAATAGCCGGTCATCTCGTTAAAAAGCGCCGAAGCGTCCGCGCCGATCCACGGATGACAGGTGAACAATCCGGCGTCGGTGTAGAGCTTTGCGGTATTTTCATTATAATTGCCCGTGCCTACGTGCACGTACCGCCGCAGCGAGCCGGCCTCCCGGCGCACGACGAGCGTGATCTTGGCATGCGTTTTCAGACCGACCAGGCCGTAGACGACGTGACAGCCCGCGCGCTCCAACTGCTTGGCCCAGGCAATATTACGCGCCTCGTCGAATCTGGCCTTGATCTCGACGACGACCGTTACCTGCTTGCCCGACTCGGCAGCTCGCGCGAGCGCCTGAACGAGCACCGAATTGACGCTGACCCGGTAGAGCGTCATCTTGATCGCGAGCACGTCCGGATCCTCCGCGGCTTCGCTGATAAAATCGTTGACGACCTCGAACGATTCGTAAGGATGATAGACAAGCGCGTCTCCCCGCTCCCGCAGCACGGAAAGGATGTCCTCCGAGACGTCGAAGGCGGCCGGGTATACGGGCTCGATAGGCGGATATCGCAGCTGCTCCATATTGGGAAGCGATCCCGTAAACTTCGAGAGGAACGTCAGGTCGAGCGGTCCGTCGATCTCGAAAATTTCCTCCTCGCCGACTTCGAGCTCCTCCATGAGCAGCTCCCTGGCCTGAATCGACATCCCCTTCTCGATCTCCAGCCGAACGGGGAATCCTCTCCGCCTGCGCCGCAGCTCCTTTTCCATCTCCTTGAGCAGGTCTTCCGCGCCTTCCTCGTTCAGCGCAAGGTCGGCATTGCGGGTCACGCGAAACGCGTGCACCGATTCGGTCGCGTACCCGCTGAACAGCTGTCCGATCTGCACCCGGATCAGCTCCTCCAGGAGCAGATAAGCGTTTTTGCGACTTCCTTTGCGCTTGGTGACCTCTACCGTTCTCGATAGAATAGACGGCACCTGCACGATGGCAAAATAAATCCCGTTCTCCTGCGTCGGTCCTTCCACGCCCTCGGGCCTCAATACGACCGCCAAATAAAGCTCCTTGTTGTGGAGCAGCGGAAACGGCCGGCTCGTGTCGACCGCCATCGGCGTCAATACCGGGAAGACGATCTCCTGAAAATAGACCGTCATCGCCTCTTGCTGCTCGCCGTTCAGATCGTCCCAAGACGCGAGCGCGATATTTTCCTTGGAAAGCAAGCGCAGCAGTTCTCTATAGGTCTTGTACTGGAGCCTCACCATGCGCCCGACTCGCTTGGACAGGCGCTTGAGCAAGCCGCCTTGCGTGTATCCGGTAAAGTCCGGCTTGTTGAATCCGGCCTTGAGCTGCTCGCGAAGTCCGGCTACGCGAACGCTCATGAACTCGTCCAGATTGCTCGCCACGATCGACAAGAATTGAAATCTTTCGAGCAATGGCGTACCTGGGTCCTCGGCTTCCTCCAAAACGCGCCGGTTGAATTCCGTCCAGCTGAGGTCCCTGTTAATGTACTTTTGGGATCCGTGCATTCGTGTCGCTCTCCCCCTTTTAGAATCGAACCATTGCGCTGCGCGAAGTCTATTCACAGTCTTATGCCCATTATGTTAGAAGGATGTTATCGCAGCGTCAATCGAACATGAAGAGAATGTAAAATCGCGCGGTTCTGATCCTTCATCGTCAAAATCTTCGAAAACCGCCGCCCGATATCCGGAACGAGCCGGACTGCACCTTGGCGGCCAGCCATCCGTATAGCCCCAGCCTGAAAAGCGAGCGCGTCCACGGCAACAGCATCGCTAGACCGACAAGATCGGACAGAAATCCCGGCACGATCAGCAGCAGTCCGCCGGCAAGCACGCAAATGCCGTCCAAGATCGCGTGTCCCGGCATCTGGCCGGACGAGAGCTGGCGTCGCGCTTCGCCCCATACTTTGCGGCCTTCGGATTGCATGAGCAGCGCGCCGACGACTGCGCCGGCCAGCAGCAGCAGGAAGGTGGGCCAACCGCCGATCCATCGCTGCACGATATAAATGCCGCACGCTTCCAGCAGGACGAAGACGATCACGATCCACATCAAGCGTTTTAGCAGCATGGCAAACACCTCTCTTTGTGCTCTCTAATACGCCGGCTCGCATTCCCCCGTTGCAGGAAGCATCTGGCCGACGGATCCTTGCGCAGATGCTTCGTCCGTGATTGGAGGTTGGCTACGGCACAAGTCTCCCGCCTGTTTTAACGGTATCCCCTTCGCACAGGCGCACGACGTTGCGCAAGCCCGCTCTGTCGGCAAGCGATGGACCGCCAAGCTGAGCGGATCGGATCGCAGCTTTGGTCGAAAGGGATATCGTTCAAAAGCAGCGAAGGCGCAGTGCCGCCTCCTGCGCAAACGGGATGCCGTTCAAAAGGGCAAAAAGAGCTCGCTACGCTTCCGCCAGCGCCTTGAACGCAGCCCAAACCTCCGGCAATTCACGGTCGAGCCGGACCGGCTTCCACTCCTTATTCACCCATACGTGCTTCGTGCTGCCCGACACGAGCAGCTCTCCCGCCGGATCGTCCTTGGATACCCGTCCGACGCTGGCCGTCAAATCGCCCTTCATAATCCGCGATTCGAACTCGATCCTCAGCGCCGTCTTGTCCGCGACCCGCGTGCATATCGTGACCCAATCGTCGTAACGGGCCGGCTGCGTGAAGTTAACGTCGAGCTTGACGAGCGGCAGCAGCAGCCCCCCTCGTCTCGATCGCCCGGTAGTCGCAGCCAATCCGCCTCACCCATTCGGTTCGTCCGATCTCGAACCAGTTCACGTAATTTGCGTGGTACACGACGCCCATTTGATCGCATTCCTGATACCTCACTCGAAGCGGGTGCAGGAGCCATGCGCTTGCCATTGCCTAATCCTCCTTCGTTCGTTCAAAAGAAAGAGGGACGCAAGCGGAGCTTGCTCCGTCTGTCGTCCCGTTGGTCGTTTTATTAAAGTACCTTGGCTTGTCCGGTGTAGATGACGCCGTGCTCCGCGTACAGCGTGATCTCCATGCCGTCGTGCAGCAGCTGCGTCGCGTTCTCGACGCCGATGATGACCGGAATACCGAGGTTCAGGCCGACGACCGCCGTATGCGACGTGATGCCGCCCGTCTCGGTGATGACGGCTGCCGCTTGTTGAATGGCCGGCATATACTCCTTGTCAGTCGCCGGGCTGACGAGAATAGCGCCCTCGGTCATCTTGCTGATGGCTTCGTCCGGCGAAGTCGCGATGACGACGCGTCCGGTCGCGCTCTGCGATCCGATGCCCTGTCCCTTGGCGATAAGCTCGCCGATGTTGTGGATCTTGATCAGGTTCGTCGTGCCGGAGCGGCCGACCGGTACGCCCGCCGTGATGATGACGGTATCGCCCAGGCGCACGATGCCGGAGTGGATCGCGCCCTGAACGGCGATGTCAACCATCTCGTCGATCGTGGAAGCGGACTTGCCGTCCACCGTGATGACGCCCCACACGAGCTGCAGGCGGCGGCGAACTTGCTCGACCGGCGTCACGGCGATGATCGGGGACTTCGGGCGGTACTTGGACACCATCCGCGCCGTATAGCCGCTCTCCGTGGAAGTGACGATCGCCTTCGCGTTCAGGTCGAGCGACGAGTTGGCGACCGCTTGGCTGATCGCTTCGGTGACGGTCGTCTGCTGGGCTTCGGCCTGCTTCGTGAAGATCTCGCGATAACGGAGGGCGGACTCGGCGCGCTCGGCGATGCGGGACATCGTCTGAACCGATTCGACCGGGTACTTGCCCGCTGCCGTCTCGCCGGAAAGCATGATGGCGTCGGTGCCGTCGAAAATGGCGTTGGCCACGTCGGACGCTTCCGCGCGCGTCGGGCGCGGGTTGCGCTGCATCGAGTCGAGCATCTGGGTCGCCGTGATGACCGGCTTGCCGACGCGGTTGCACTTCTCGATCATTTGCTTTTGCACGAGCGGCACTTCTTCGGCCGGGATCTCGACGCCCAGGTCGCCCCGCGCGACCATCAGGCCGTCGGAGACTTCGAGGATCTCGTCGAGGTTGTCCACGCCTTGCTGGTTCTCGATCTTGGAGATGATCTGGATATAGCGCGCATCATGCTTCTCGAGCAGCTCGCGGATCTCGAGCACGTCGCTCGCGCGGCGGACGAACGAAGCGGCGATGAAGTCTACGCCCTGCTCGATGCCGAAGCGGATGTCGTTGGCGTCCTTCTCGGTGATACCCGGCATGGAGATGGCGACGCCCGGTACGTTGACGCCCTTCTTGCTCTTGATCGGGCCGCTGTTGACGATCTGGCACTCGATCTCGGTGCCTTCGACCTTGGTGACCGTCAGGCCGATGAGGCCGTCGTCGATCAGGATCGTGGATCCGACGTGCACGTCGCCCGGCAGGTCTTTGTAGGTAACCGGGATGCGATCGCGGTCGCCGAGGATCTCTTCGGTCGTGAGCGTGATGTGCTCGCCGGCCACCAGCTCGATCGGCTCTTCCTTCAGCTTGCCGAGACGAATCTCGGGTCCCTTGGTGTCGAGCAGGATGGCGACGGTCTTTCCAAGCTCCTCGCAAGCCTGGCGGATGTTTTTGATCCGGTTGCCGTGCTCTTCGTAGTCGCCGTGAGAAAAGTTCAAGCGGGCGACGTTCATGCCGGCGTTAATCAGTTTTTTCGTGTTTTCGAGCGATTCGCTGGATGGGCCGATCGTACAGACGATTTTCGTTTTGCGCATGGTTAAGATAACCTCCATTGGATGTCGGGCGGACGGATCATGCCGTATACCACCGATTGTGCCCGCCCGGACGCCGATTCAGACGCCCCGCGCGGCATTGATGACTTAAATATCATGCCGAACGCCCGTCCGAGGATCGGAAGGGCGCCTGGTCATGCTCACACCAACTCTGGCGCGGCGAACTTGCCCACGCTGCGGAACTTGCGGTAGCGATCCTCTACGAGCGCCTCCGGCGTCATGTCCGACAGCTCCTCGAGATGGCGCCAGATCGCGGTCTTGACGGCCTCGGCCGTCTTGGCGGGATCCAGGTGCGCGCCGCCCTTGGGCTCGGGGACGATCTCCTCGATGATGCCGAATTCGAGCAAATCCTTGGCCGTGATCTTCATCGCCTCGGCTGCCTGATCGGCTTTGGAAGCGTCCTTCCAGAGGATCGATGCCGCCCCGTTAGGCGAAATGACCGAGTAGATCGAATTTTCCAGCATCAGGACGCGATTGCCGACGCCGAGCGCGAGCGCGCCGCCGCTTCCGCCTTCGCCGATGACGACGCAGATGACGGGGACCCGGAGCAGCGCCATTTCCTTGAGGTTGCGGGCGATCGCTTCGGACTGCCCCCTTGCCTCTGCGGAATCGCCGGGATAGGCTCCCTTGGTATCGATGAAGGTGATGATCGGCCGGCCGAACTTGTTCGCCTGCTGCATGAAGCGCAGCGCTTTGCGGAAGCCTTCGGGATGCGGACTGCCGAAAAACCGCTGAATGTTGTCCTTCGTATCTTTGCCCCGCTGATGGCCGACGACCGTCACCGGCACGCCGTTCAGCTTCGCGATGCCGCCGACGATCGCCAGATCGTCCCCATACAGCCGGTCGCCGTGAAGCTCGATGAAATCCTCGAAAATCTCGTTGATGTAATCGAGCGTCGTCGGCCTCGCGTGCACACGGGCCAGATGCATGATCTGAGCGCCGGACAGGTTGCTGTATATCTCGTCTTCAAGCTTCTTGTAAGCCTCTTCGAGCCGGGCGATCTCCTCGCTGAAGTCGATGTTCTGCTCGACGCCGACTTTTTTGAGATGGTCGATCTTGCGGCGCTGCTCGGACAGCGGGCCTTCGAAGGGGAGCTTATTGTCCATCTGAAGCACCTCCTGCGACATGCATGTCGAGCAGCTTGGTCAAAAAGGCCTTCATGTCCTTGCGGTGCACGACCTTGTCCAGCTGGCCGTGCTTGAGATTGAACTCGGCCGTCTGGAAGTTGTCGGGCAGCTTCTGCCGGATCGTCTGCTCGATGACGATGCGTCCGGCGAAGCCGACGATCGCGCCCGGCTCGGCCAAAATATAATCGCCAAGGCTCGCGAAGCTGGCAGATACGCCGCCTAGCGTCGGATCGGTGAAAACGGAGATGAACAGTCCGCCTTCTTGCTGGAACTTCGCGAGCGCCGCGCTCGTCTTCGCCATCTGCATCAGGCTCAGGATGCTCTCCTGCATGCGGGCGCCGCCCGACGTAGAGAACAGCAGCAGCGGAAGCTTCTTCGCGGCGGCAAGCTCGATGGCGCGCGTCACCTTTTCGCCGACGACGGATCCCATGCTGCCGCTGAAAAAGTCGAAGCTCATGACGCCGACGACGACCGGGATGCCCCCGAGCTCGCCTTCGCCCGTGACGACCGCGTCCTTCAAGCCGGAGCTGGCCTTCTGCTGCTCGAGCTTGGCTTTGTAACCGGGGGAATTCAAGCGGATCCTCCGAGGTGAGGTCCGCATCGATCTCAAAAAAACGCCCGTCGTCGAGCGTCATCGCGATGCGCTCCAGGGCGTTGAGGCGCGAATGATGACCGCAGGTGGAGCACACCTTGAGGTTTTTCTCCCATTCCTTGCTGAACTGGATGTTGCCGCACTTCAGGGCAGCGGTTCATCAGCCCTTCGGGAATCTCGCGCTTCGGCCGCTCGCTTGCCGCGGGGGGCCTGGGAGACGGAAGGTACGGTAGCATATTTCTTCTTCTGGAATAAATCCTTAAACACAGCGACACCTCACAAGGCGCAAAAATGGCGGTCCCGCCGGCGGCGGGCGGTGCTCCGCACGGGGATGTCCCGTACGGAGAAAACGCGGCCCGCGCGGACGAAATCCGCAGCTATCAGGCGCGACATGCATAGGACGATCCGACCCGCGAAGGACGGCAATCTGCCGCATGAGTCACATATGCAATATACTGCCGAGCACTTCTTGAACTTCCTGCACTTCACCGGAAGGCACCAATATCTCGTATTGCGGCTTGACCAGATTGATCGCCCGGACCCGGACGAGAAAGCCCTCGCCCTCCAGACGGCTCTGGATCCGCTCCGCAATCTTGGCGGTCGGCGCAATATAAATGACCGTCCACATGACGCGGTACCTCCATAGGTGATCGATTCTACAATAAGGAAATGATAGCATACAAAGATCGGGACTAGCAACCGTGAGCCGCCACGGCTACGGGGCCGGCGGGCCGCGGCTTGGCGCAACGGGAAGCGGTTCGGCCGGCGAAAACACCGGCGATGTCCGCTTGCGGCGCGGCTTTGCTGGACATTAGGGCGGCCGGGAATTCGTACGTTCGCGGTGCAGATTTAATTTAACGGCCCGGACGTCGCAAGCGACCCGAGACGCCGTATGACACTTCGCTACACGACGCCAAGCTATCGTGCAAAAGCGCACGATAGAGTCCGAAACAAGCCAATCGGTCTAAGTAACATCAATGCCGGCATTAATGCCGAGTTGCGCTTATAGGCACTGTCCCGCGCGTCGCGGAGGTGCGTTAGAGCCGCTTGCGCTTATCGACATAGAGTTACGCGGTTTTTCCGTGTTACTCCGCTCCCGAGTGCGGTTTCTGCGGGAGTTACGCGGTTTTTCCGTGTTACTCTGCTCCCGGGTGCGGTTTCTGCGGGAGTTACGCGGTTTTTCCATGTAACTCCGCTCCCGAGCGCGGTTTCTGCGGGAGTTACGCGGTTTTTCCGTGTTACTCTGCTCCCGGGTGCGGTTTCTGCGGGAGTTACGCGGTTTTTCCATGTAACGGCGATCCCCGGCTAGCTTGCTGAGCAAAGAATGCCGCAGAACATCGGCAAGACGGAGATTATTTGACCTTCGCCGTGCCTTCGCCGAGCAAGCGTTCGACGGCGGCCGTCAGCCCCGCCGAAGGCAGCACGCGGTAAGAATCGTTCAGCGCCAGCGATTTGCGGTCGCGTTCGTAGAACAGAACCGTCTGCAGCGGTCCCTTGTGCTTGGCGAGCAGCGCCTGCAGATCCTTGAGCACGGACGGCGCCTCGTGTCCGGCATCGATCCGAACGTAGAAGCGCTGCGAGGCCGCTCCCGCGTCGCCGCCGTCGGCGCGGCCCGCGCCGGCTCGCGCCTTTTCCGGCGACGGCGCCGGCTTGACGACGGACGTCGTCCGGCGCGCGCCCTCCGCGGCGGCCGGCTTCGCTTCGGCCCGGTCCGGCCGGCGGCCCGCCTCTGCGCTTCGATCGGTCCTGGCGCCGCGATAGCCGCCGTGACCGCCTCTGCGCATGCGGGCGGCTTCGCGCTTCAGCGTGTCCGCCGCCAGCGGCACGATCTCGTCCGCCAGCAGCTTGAAGTCCTCGTCGCCCTGCTGGAGCTTGGCCCGCACGAGCAGGAGCGCGCCTTTTCCCGCGAACGCCGACGCCGACTTCCAGACGGAAGGGAATACGACGAGCTCCGCGCCCATGATCCGGTCCTCGAGCTCCAGGAAGGCCATCGCCTGGCCGCTCTTCGCGACGATCGGCTTGAGAGAGACGACCATGCCCGCCGTCAACACCTGCGCGCCGTCCTCCGCCTCCGCCAGATCCGAGAGCCGATCCAATCCCGCTTCCTCCCACAACCCGTCGAAGACGTCAAGAGGATGACCGGACAGGTACAGTCCCAGCAATTCCCGCTCGAGCTCCAGCGTCTGGGTCTGCGTATAAGGGGCGACCTCCGGCAGGTCCACCTCCCAATTCGGCGCGTCGCCGAGGTCGAACAGCTCGAGCTGCAGCTCTTCCTTTTCCTTGCGCCAGATCGCCGCGGCCTCGACGGACTCATCGAGCGCGGCCAACAGCTGGGCCCGATGGCCGGGCAGCGCGTCGAGCGCGCCGCAGAGCAGCAGCGATTCGAGCACGCGCTTGTTGCAGGCGCGCGGATCGACGCGCCTGCACAGGTCGGACAGGCTGTCGAACGGACGGTCCGACCGCTCCTTCATGATGCTCTCGATCGCTTGCGTGCCGACGTTCTTGACGGCGGCGAGCCCGAAGCGAATGGCGTTGAACGCGCGCGCCGGATCGCCAGCCGCGGCTCCCCCGTCCAGCGCGGCCTCTTGTTCGAACGCGGCAGCGTCAAGCGGACCCGGCTCGCCGCGCACGGAATTCAGAACGGCTGCCGTGCGCACCGGCGTAAAAAAGCACGCGGCTCTCATTTACGTCCGGCGGCAGCACGGGAATGCCCATGCGCCGGCATTCGTCGACGTATTCCGCGGTTTTGCGCTGATTGCCGATGATCGAGGTGAGCATGGAAGCCATGAACGGAACCGGATAGTGCGCCTTCAGATACGCCGTCTGGAAGGCGAGCACGCCGTAGGCGGCGGCATGGGCACGCGGGAATCCATAATCCGCGAAGCGCAAGATCATGTCATAAACGCGATTCGCCTCTTCGTCCGTGTAGCCCTGACCCAGGCTGCCCCGCACGAAATGCGCGCGCTGTTCGTCGAGAATCTCCCTTTTCTTTTTGCCGACCGCCCGGCGCAGCAGATCCGCTTCGCCCAGCGAGAAGCCCGCCATCCGGGAAGCGATCTGCATGATCTGCTCCTGGTAGACGATGATGCCGTACGTGTCTCGCAGGATCGGCTCGAGATCCGGATGCGGATATTCGGCCGCGACCTCGCCGTGCATCGTCTTGATGAACTGCGGGATGAAGTCCATCGGTCCCGGCCGGTACAGCGCCACGACGGACACGATGTCCTCGAACGTCCTCGGCTTCATGTCGCGCAGCACCCGCCGTATGCCGGCGGACTCCATCTGGAAGACGCCGGTCGTGTCGCCGCGCCCGAGCAGTTCGTACGTCGCAGGATCGTCGTACGGGATATCTTCCCAGCGCAGCGCCTTGCCGGTGGACTCGAACACGCTCTGCATCGCGCGCTCGATGATCGACAGGTTGCGCAGGCCGAGGAAGTCCATCTTGAGCAGGCCGACCGCCTCGAGGTGCTCCATCGAATACTGCGTGAGCGGCACGCCCTCCGTCCCCTCCTGCAGGGGGACGTAATCCGTGAGCGGCTCGGAGGAGATGACGACGCCCGCTGCGTGCGTCGACGCGTGGCGGGGCATCCCCTCCGCGCGCCTCGCCATCGCGATCAGGTCCGCGATCGGTCCGCCCTTCTCCGTCAAGGCGCGGAAGTCGGGGTTGTCCCTCGCGGCCCGCTCGATGGACATGCCGGGCATGCCGGGGATAAGCTTCGCCGCCCGGTCCACGTCCCCGTAAGGCAGGTTCAGTACGCGGCCCACGTCGCGCACCGCCGCGCGAGCGGCGAGCGTGCCGAACGTGATGATCTGCGCGACGTGGCCGCTGCCGTACTTGTCCGCGACGTAACGGATGACCTCGTCCCGGCGCTCGTCGCTGAAGTCGACGTCGATATCGGGCATGCTCACGCGCTCCGGGTTCAGGAAGCGCTCGAACAGCAGCTTGTGCTTGAGCGGATCGACGTCCGTGATGCGCAGGCTGTAAGCGACGATGCTGCCAGCCGACGAGCCGCGCCCCGGCCCTACCGCGATGCCTTGCTCGCGCGCGTAGCGGATGAAGTCCCAGACGATCAGGAAGTAATCGCTGAAGCCCATCCGGGCGATGACGTCGAGTTCGTAGCGCAGCCGCGCTTCGGCGTCAGCCGCGACCGTCTGCGCAGAAGCAGCTCCGGCGTCGCCCGAGGCGCCCGCCGACTCGACTGCCGATGCGCCTCCCCCCGCGTCCTCCCCGTCCGCGCCCGCCGTCGCCGCTCCGTCGTACCGCTCCCGCAGCCCGGCCAAGCACAGCTCCGCCAGGTAGGTCTCCGCCGTCATCCCCTCCGGGATCGGCGAGAACTTGGGCAGAATATGCGCCCCGAGGTCGATCTCCAGCTCGCAGCGGTCCGCGATCAGCGCCGTGTTGGTCACTGCCTCCGGCCGGTGGCGGAACAGGGCGGACATCTCCTCGCCGGTCTTCATGTACAGCTGCGACGTGCCGATCCGAAACCGGTCCTGGTCGTCCACCGTCTTGCCCGTGCCGATGCAGATGAGCACGTCCTGCAGGACGTGATCCTCCTCGTTCAAATAGTGCGAATCGTTGGTCGCGGCGAGCGGAATGCCGAGCTCGTCCGCCAGCCTCAGCACGCCTGCCGTAATACGCTTCTGGTCGGTCAGGCCGTGGTCCTGAATCTCGAGGAAGTAGTCCTCGTCGAACAGCTCCCGATATCTCAGCGCCGTCTCCCTCGCCTCGGCGTCCCGCCCGTGCAGCAGATGCTGGGACAGCTCGCTGCTCATGCAGCCGCTCAGGCAGATCAAGCCTTCGGCATGCCGGGACAGCGCCTCGAAGTCGATGCGCGGACGATAATGAAAGCCCTCGAGATGACCGATCGAGCTCAGCTTCATCAGATTGCGGTAGCCGGCGGCGTTCTTCGCGAGCAGCGTCAAATGATAGATCGGCTGGTCGCGTCGCGAGGCCTTCTCCAGACGGGAGCCGGCGGCGACGTACGCCTCCATCCCGACGATCGGCTTGATCCCCCCGCTCGCGGCAAGCCTTGTAAAAGGGGATCGCCCCGTACATGACCCCGTGGTCGGTGAGCGCCAGCGCCTTCATGCCGAGCTCCGCCGCCCGCGCCGTCATGTCCTTGATGCGCGAAGCCCCGTCCAGCAGACTGTATTCGCTATGGTTATGAAGATGGACGAATCCGCACATCGCGATGCCTCCCCGTGTTCCCGTTTTTGTTCCCATTAATCGAATTGTATCATATCGGCGCGGGCACGTCCCATACATATAAGCATAGGAGGGGATGGACATGAACCGCGTTTATGCGCATGCGGTGCTCGACTTCTGTATCGCCTTCGGCGTGGTGCTCGGCGGAGCGATGCTGGCCGGCATGGCGGCGCTGTTCCTCTGGCGTCCGCCGGCCGAGACGGTGCTCGAGATCGCGAGCCGGATTAAAATCTGGGCGGTCGTCGTCGCCGTAGGAGGCTCGATCGATCCGATCCGCGTCATCGAAGCGAACGTGATGGAGGGGTACCTGTCGCCGGCCGTCCAACAGATCGGCTATATCGTCTGCGCGTTTCTCGGCGCGCACTTGGCGACCGAGCTGGTGCAGTGGATGTGCAGGAATCCGGGGTGAGACGATGAGAGTGCCCGTTTTCGCGAAGTATGGGCGAGGGATGCAGGCCGCGGCTTTTTTTCTTTGCGGGATGATCGTGGGCGCGGCGGTCTACAGCGCGCTGGTGCTCGATCAGACGAACCGGATCGTCCTGAACAACTACGAGCTCAAGGAGCAGGCGGAGCTGGCCGAGCAGCAGGCGAGGCAAAAAGAAAAGCCGAACGCGGGCGAGACGGTCATTTCGAGCATTGTCCTGTACGTGAACGAGGCGCCCGGCCGGGAGCCGCTCGATGCCGTCGCTGAGAGCGCGCTCAAGGAGAAGCTGATGACGAGCCTGAAGCGGAGCTTCCTGGGGAGAAAAATCTACGATATCGGCTCCGACGCGGCGCTCGCCCGCAGCCTGCTGGACGGCGCCGTCTACCCGGATATCGAAAAGAAGGATTATACCGTGCATATCCGCACGGCGCTGGCGGCGGACGGCCGGCTGACGATATGGGCGGAAGCCGCGCCGCTGCTCAGGCGCTGAGCGCGGCCGGCATTCAATCGGCGTGGCGGATATGGTACAATGAGGGACAATTCGCCTATCGAAGGAGCTGCCCCATTTGTCCAACCTCGAAGCGATCCTGTCCTGGATCTTCGGCATCGCCATTCTCGTCTCGCTGATTCTGTCCGTAAGCTTCAGCTTCCGCTCGCGGCGCAGCGCCGATCCGACGCAGCGCGGCCTGATGGCCGCCCGCATGAACATCTGCCTCGGCATCATGCTGATCGCGCTGGCGCTGCTGCAGATGTTCATCTACAGCGGGTCGACGCTCCGCGTCATCGTCGGCGCCGTTTTCCTCGTGCTCGGTATCTTCAACCTGTTCGCCGGCATGCGCAATCACGCCTTCTTCACGAAGCGTCGATTGTCTGCGCGGTGATCATCGCCTTGGCCATGACCTCCCCGTCCGCGAGCGCTGCGGTGACCTCCAGCTTGAGATGGCGACGGCTCGCCTCGATCAGATGCGGCCGGATCGCGAGCTGCGCGTCGATCGGGATCGTCCGCAAATAATATACGGTCATATTTTCGACGATATGCTCGTGCCGGCCGAGGTCGGCCGCCGTCCTCGCGACCGCCTGCTGCATGAGCATCGTCAATACGCCCTCCGACAGCGTCCCGAGCGCCCCGGACATTTGCGGCGTGACGAGTCCCGTGAACGACTGGCGCCCTTCGGCGTCCCGTTCTTCGGCGAAGCCCGCCCACACGAGCGCGTCGAACGTCTCCCCCAGCTGTTCGGGCCGGTTGGCGAACTGCATCGCCCGCAGCAGCTCGGCCCGGCTGACGGCGCCCGCGAGCTTGCGCTGGCGGTCGACGACGGGCAGCAGCTCGATGCCCTCGGTCACCATCCGATGCGCCGCCGACGCGATCGGCGTATTCATCGTGACCGTCATCGGCCTGCGCGTCATGAGCTTATCCACCGACTGGTCCGGCGGACGGCCCACGACGTCCTTGGACGTCACCATGCCGACGACGCGGTTCCACTCGTCGACGACCGGGAAGCGCGAGTAGCCCGTCTCCGCGCTCGTCTTCAGGAAGTCGGCCACGCTCGCGGACTGTTTGAGCGAGCCGACCTTGGCCGTCGGCTCGACGAGGTCGGCGATCATCATGATCTTGCGCTTGATGAGCCGGTCGTACATCGCCCGGTTGATCATCGACGCGACCGTGAACGTATCGTGCTTGCAGGTCAGAATCGGGAGCTGACGGTCGTCCGCCAGCTCCTTCACGTCCTCGCTCGTCCCGAAGCCCCCGGTGACGAGCACGCCGGCCCCGTGCGCTAGCGCGATGCGGTGCGCGCCTTCGCGGTTGCCGACGATGAGCAGGCTGCCCGCGTCGATGTAGCCCGTCATCTCGTCCAGCTCCATCGCGCCGATGACGAGCTTGTGAAGCGTCTTGTCGAGGCCTTCGCCGCCGCCGAGCAGGCTGCCCTGCACGATCTCCAGCACCTCGGCGAACGTGAGCTGCTCGGGATGGCTGCGCCGCTTCCGGCCGACCCGGACCGTCCCGATCCGCTCCTTCGTGCTGACGTATCCCGCCAGTCCCGCTTCTTTAAGCGCGCGGTAGGCCGTCCCCTCGGACACGTCCCTGTCCTTCGCCATCTGCCGCACGGAGATGCGCGTGCCGATCGGCAGGTCCCTTATGTATTCGAGCAGCTGCTCGTGCTTCGTTAATTCTTCTCCGGCATGATCGTTGCCCGCCATATCCGACGCCTCTCTTTATCGATTCGTATCGAACGCAGTGGGCAAAATCAGGAAAACCATTTAAAGTATAAACATACACTGCCCTCGCCCTCAATGTAGCATAGCGACCGCAGCCTAGTCGAGCCAAACGCCCAAAGGAGAACTACCGTTTATGCAAGATCTCGTATCATTCCTCCGGCAAGACCTGCTCATCTCCATCCCGCAGGCCTTTACCCTTCTATGGCTGACCTTGGCGGCGCTCGGCTTGCAGCCGGCCCGGCGCTGGCGGCGAATCGCCGCGCTCGCCGTCGTCAATTCCGTTTATACGGACCTTTTTTTCCATAACGTCTCTACGCCCGTCCAGATATTGAATTCGGTCACGATCACGACGCTCATGCTCTTCGCGCTGTTCAGGGACGTCAGCGTGAAAAAGAGGCTCATGATCTTGCTGCTTTCTTACGTCTTCAGCTCCCTGAACGACCTGGCCGTCTATATTCTGTACGGATCCCTGTACGGCGTTGCCGACAAAGCGCGCATCCTGGATTCCTTCCCGGCGTTCGCTTCGTGCATGTATCCGGTGCTGCTCGTTCAATGGCTCGTCGCGGCTTACGTCGGCCCCCGGACTGCCCGCTGGTTCGACAGCCTGCGCGCGGCCGGCGGATACATTCGCCGCAACGGGCTCATTCGCGTGCTCGTCTGCCTCTTGCTGCAGCTTTTCGCGGGAAGCGGCGTCCTGCTCGGCCGCGCCGTTCCCGGCGAGTACGGACGATATGCCTTTTTCGATTGCCTGTTTTACGCGACTGTGCTGCTCTCCCTGCCTACCCTGTATTACGTCATTCGGCTCATCGACCGCACCAGGCAGGACACGGTGCTGTCCACCCAGGAGCACTATATCGACCAGATCAGCGGCATGTTCACGTCGATACGCGGACAGCGTCACGACTACCTCAATCATATCCAAGTCATGCACACGATGCTGCAGCTGGGCAAGTTCGCCGAGCTCAAAGACTATATGTCGGACGTCGTCAAAGAAACGCACGAGGTCGGCGATATCGTTCAGCACGATATTCCGGCGGTGGGAGCGCTGCTCAAGGCGAAGACGGCCGTCGCCTTGAGCCTTGGGATCGACTTCGCCAGCGACTTCGCCGGTCCCTGGAACCCGCAGTCGCCGGTCAAGATCATCGACATCGTGAAAATCGCGGGCAATCTGATCGACAACGCGTTCGACGAAGTCGTCAAGCTCCCGGCCGGCGAGCGCCTGGTGCGCGCGTCCTTCCGGCTGTGCGACGGTTACCTGGAGCTGACCGTATCCAATCCCGGCCCGCCGATCAGCGAAGCGGCGCGGGCGCGACTGTTCGAGCCCGGATTTTCGACCAAACCGGGAGGGAACAGAGGGCTGGGACTGCCGATCGTCCGGGAGCGCGTAGCCCATTATGCCGGGACGCTGACGGTCCATTCGGACGAGAAGCGCGGCACCGTATTCAAGGTCCGGCTGCCGCAAAAAGCCGCTCAGCTGTCCTGAGCGGCTCGATCCTTGCGACGTCCGGGAGCGCATCGCATCGCTTTATGGCGCCTAGAACAGCAGCAGCCAGCAGATCGAAAACAAAACGACGTACCCGGCGACGGACAGGAGCACCATCGCAAAGTTGTCCTTGCGCTCGATCTCGTGCAGCTCCAGCGCATGAATGACCAGAAGCAGCAGGCTGAGCAGCAGCAGCCCGCCCGTCAGCGCCAGCGACAGCCTGACCGACAGGAACGCCGCCAGCGCAGATACAAGGTACCCCGCCCCGAACAGGAGCTGCGAGCTGCCTTGATACGTGACGACCTCGATCCAGGAGCGCTTGCGCCGGCCCAAGCGGTTCCCCACGGCGGATAGGGATGCCGTCGCGGCGAGCAAGGACAGCAGCCCGAGCAGCAGCAGCTTGAACGCGAGCCCGGAACTGAAAAGGCGGCTCACGAAGAGAACGGAGAAAAACGACATCGCATGCTCGATCCGGTTCTGCGCCGCCAGCACCCAGACGTAAAATCCGGCGACGGAAGCGGCCGCCCCCATCAATCCGAGCGGCAGGTCCTCGGCGCCGCGCAGCGCGAGCGCGGCCGACGGATTGCGCAGCAGCGCCAGCAACAGCCGCGGGTTCGCGGAAAAACGTTCCCGGCTCATTTTCGACAACCTCCAGACGTTTAAAAACGTTCCATTAAAATTCACTGTTCCCCTTTTTCGACGCCAACCGCCCGATTCCCTCCATATAAGCCCGCAATAAGCACGCAAAAACCGCCCTCCTAAAAACGGAAGGCGGTTCGTGCGGCTGCGCCGTGCCTTACGCCTGCAGCTGCTTCAATTGATAAAACTCGCCGCCCTTCGCCATCAGCTCGTCGTAAGTGCCGATCTCGGCCACCTGTCCGCGCTTCATGACGACGATGCGGTCGGCATCCCGGATCGTGGACAACCGGTGCGCCACGATAAACGTCGTGCGATTCTGAATCAGCTTCTGCATCGCCTGCTGCACGAAGTACTCGGATTCATTGTCGAGCGCGGAAGTGGCCTCGTCCAGGAGGATGATCTTCGGGTCGCGCACAAGCGCGCGCGCGATGGCGATTCGCTGCCGCTGGCCGCCCGACAGCTTGCCGCCGTGCTCGCCGACCGCCGTGTCGAGACCTTGGGGCAGCTGCGCGATAACATCCTGCAGGTAGGTCATCCGAATGACCTCCTCAAGCCGCTCTTCGCTGACCGAGGGAAGTCCGTACGTGATGTTCTCGCGAATCGTGCCGGAGAAGAGCACCGTGCTCTGATGGACGACCGCGATGCGGGACCGGTAGGACGTCATGTCGAGCTCGTCCATCGGCACGCCGTCGATCGCGACCTCGCCGAACGTCGGCCTGCTGAAGCCGATCGCCAGGTTAAGCACGGTCGACTTGCCGGCCCCCGAGGCGCCGACGAGCGCGATGCATTCGCCAGCCTTGACCTGCAGATTGAAGCCGTTCAGCACGTGGCGGTCCGAGCCCGGATAGCCGAAGTTCACGTTTCTGAAGTCGAATTCGCCTCTGACTTCCTCAAGTTTGCGGTGGCCGCGATACTCCTCCGTGTCCTGCGAGAGCAGAATCTCCGTGACCGAATAGATCGACTCGAAGCCCTTGGCGATGTTCGGATAAATGTTGATCAGCTGCGTGATCGCGCCGAGGATCATGGCGAAGTACGATTGGTACAACACGATGTCGCCGACCTGAATCTCCCCGCGGAACGCCAGCAGCACGGTAAACGCCAGACACAGCACCTGGAAAGTCTGAAACGTCACCCAGGCAGCCGAGCCGAAGTAGGCTTCCACGATGTCGAGCCTGTAACCTTTGGAACGCAGCTTGCTCAGGGTGCTGTCGATCTTGTTGATCTCCGTCTCCTGCAGGCCGTGCGCCCGCGTGACCGGCATCATGCCGACCATCTCCGACACCTGGCCCGACATCGATTCGATCTGTTTGCGGAAATCGCTGTTCGTGCGCTGTATTTTTTTGCGGAAAAACGTCACCATCGCGACGCCCGCCGGAATCGTCAGCACGAAAAACAGCATGACCGTCCAGCTCTTCCCCGCCGTGATGACGACCGCCACGACGATGCTGACGATCGCGGGCAGCACCGACAGCATCATCTGCCGCGACAAAAACTCGATCGCTTCGACGTCGCGAAGCACCTTGGACTGCAGCCTGCCCGCGGCCAGCTCGCCGTGCGCGGACATCGACAGCCGCTGCAGCTTGCGGACGAGCGTGCTCCGCAGGCTGGCTTCGACGTAACGGATCGCCTTGCTCATATAGCTGATATGAAGCACTTGCGTAGGGACGTTTTGTACGATGACGACAAAAAGAATGCCGATATTCCACCATAGCGAGCTCGTGCTGTATCGATCCGGCTTGGTCGCCATGTTGATCAGGTTGGCGGTGATGATCGGGAGCACGTAGACCGGCGAGTGCTTGATCAGGAAAAAGAAAGCCGACCAGAACAGCTTGATCCAATGGTCTTTATATAGAAGATACAGGATTCTCGAAGGACGCCGATCCGTCAACGCTTCGTTTTCGAATAAATGCTCCAGTCCGTACGAAGTCGGCTCCGACTTCGGGACGGCGGCGGTATTCATCGGTAACACTCCTTTGAACAAGTTGTTAACGCGTGTTCACAGATTTATTAACTTTCTCATTTTCAAGCATACGGTTCGATATGTAAACCTATTGAATCCAATAAAAAAGAAGCCTTCAACGCGCTTATGGACGGATCAGGCGGCTTGGCCATCCCCTAATCCCATGTTTGCGCCCGATTAAGCGAATTTGAAGCGATTTCTCTCGCCTATCGCCAATAAGAGCGCTCAGCCTAAGCCGAGCGCCCCGAGTTTGAGAAGCCAAATGGTCAACGTACTGGAAAGGCGCGAACCGCTCCGTCGCCTAGCGTTTGCGGATCGTTCGGATCCGCTCATGGAATGCCGCGTCGAGCAGCAAGTTTCGCGCCCAATTTATGCGCCGACCGCACCAGCCAATGACGCTCCTCATATGATAGATCGACTGTACCCTTCACCCTGCAAGCATCTGAATCCCGGGCAAGGAGGGGTGACATACGTTGAGAAGCAGCGACCACAAGAACAAATTCCTTCTTACCAATCGGGAACGCGAAGTGTTCGAGCTATTGGTACAGGACAAGACGACCCGTGACATTGCCCAACAGCTGTTCATTAGCGAGAAGACGGTTCGAAACCACATTTCGAACGTCATGCAAAAGCTGAACGTCAAGGGTCGTTCGCAAGCGGTCGTTGAGCTGATTAAGCTCGGGGAATTGAAAATCTGATCCGGAGCGATCCGGACGCGGACCGGCCTTCTTTTCACCGCTTTCTGGCGGAAGAAAAGAAGGTTTTTGGTTGCAATACAGCCTGCCGCATCTATCGCGACAGGCTGTTCAAGGTGTATTCGAGCAGCGGCCGAACGCTACGGACGGGAAACGTTGTTCATATGCGGGTGACGGGCGTTCATGCCGGCGATCGGGCCCCCATGGTTTCCGCCCGTCATGCCGTTGCCGTGGATGCCGCTGCCTTGAATGCCATTGCCATGTACGCCGCCATGGCCATTTACGCCACTGCCATGGACGTCGTTGCCGTGGATGCCATAACCTTCGCCGTTGCCGGTCGTCCTCGTAATGCCGGTCATACCCCCGTTGCCGGCAGGCCGGTTGCCGTCCTCTGCCGTCGGGAAAATGCGGTTCGCGATCGCATTGAACTCGGTCAGGAGCCCTTGGATCGGATGGCCCTGCCGCACTTGCTCCGCGTAGCCGCGCATCCGGTCGCCCCACTCGGGATTGGAAGACACGTACACGTGGTCCGTCGCCGGCGAGATCGCCTTGACCTCGTCGGCGATCTCGCCCTTGAGCTTGCTCGTGAGCTCATGGTCGCCATGGCCTTCGGACATGATCGCGACGTAGGCGTTCCGATCGGAGCGGACGACGTAGGCGGATTGAACGTCGGGCCGCGCCGCCAGCTTGTCCGCGATCTTTTGGTCCATTTCCAGATGGCTGTTGCCGTGAAGGCCGACCACATTGTTGTTCATGCGCTGCGTGCCGTTCATGCGGTTCATCTCGTTGCGTCCGTCGTCGGCGAACCGATCGTTGATGCTTTGAGACCTGATGTTCGAATTGCCGACGTCCCCCTGCTTGCTCGAGCATCCTGCCATCGTCAGCGACGCGGTCAATACGAGCGCTGCCGCCGTTGCTTTTTGCCACATTAAGATCCGACTCCCCTTTGTCTTCGCTATGGTTAGATCGATTGGAAAAGACGGTGTTTCGCCAATCGTTAGAATCACCAACGCGGTGAGGCGCTATGCGTTTTGTCAACCGATCAAGGCAACTTGCGCGGGGATAGCGAATGTCGGGGGGAGCATGCGGAGCCGTCCGGTTCCCCCCCAGAGTTTCGATTATCTGTCGGAATCTAAGATCGACGCCAAAAAAACGCTTCCGCCGAATGCCTGGTCGGGCATCGGGGGAAGCGATGGATGTAGGTCAGGATTCAGCTTATCTCGGCGTCAGCCGGCGGAAGTGATCGCGAGTCACGGTGCCGATCGGCGCCTCGCCGTTCGCGAACCGCTGCAGCTCGTCGACGATAAAGTCGCACAGATCGCGTTTCAGGAGGCCGTGGAAGCCGCCGATATGAGGCAGGCAGAGCACGTTGTCCATCGAGAGCCATTCGTGCTCCCGCGGCAGCGGCTCCGACGCGTATACGTCGAGCGCCGCGAATATGCGCCCGTCGCGCAGCTCGGCCGCCAGCGCCTGCTCTTGCACGATCGGACCTCGCGCCGTGTTGACGAACAGCGCCCCGTCTCGCAAGCGGGAGAGCTGCTCCGCGCCGATCATGCCCTCCGTCCGCGGCGTCCACGTATTGTGCAGCGAGACGATATCGCTGCGCTCGAACAGCTCGTTTAAACCCACGAGCTCGGCGCCCATCGCTGCCGCCTCCTCCGGCGGGCAATAGCCTGAATGGATTAGCAACCGGACGTCGAACGGCTTCAGCATGGCGATGACCTGCTTCGAGATCTCGCCGTAGCCGACGATGCCGACGGTTCTGCGCGTCACGCCCAGCACGGATTCCCGGTTGTTGTTGCTCCACTGGCCGCGCTTCAGCCTGGCGGCGTAGCCGGCGTGATCCCAGGCGCCGGCCAGAATGAGCGATACGGAGAGCTCGGCGGTCGAGCGTCCGAGCACCGTGTTGGCGCTCGTCACGACGATCGGCGTATCGAAGACGTCGTCGCCGACGATCGAGGCGACGCTGCCGGCGCCATGCCCGATGAACTTCAACTTGCCGGCGCGAGCGAGCGCGTCCGGCGAGAAAAACGGCGAGCCCCACGACGTGATGCAGGCGTCGTAATCGCCGATCCGCTCCGCAAGCGCCGCGGTATCGAACGGCTGTCCCGGCTCGACGAAGTCGGCTTCGGTGATGCTCGCCAGCTTGTCGCGGACCTCGGGCCGCCAGAACAGCCCGAGCAGTCCCGGATCCGCAATCGTTACGAGTGTTTTCATTTCGCGTCCCTCATTTCCCCAGTCGGTCTAAAATATCGCGCATCTTCGCCGCATAGCCGGGAAAAACCGTCTCGGGTTCCATGCCCGGCGCCTGCAGCTCGGTTCGCCATTTGGTCTCCCACTCCAGGGAGTAGCAGCCCCCATAGCCAGAGCGCTCCAGCGTTTCTACGATAGAAACGATCGGAACCCGGCCCTCTCCAATCTGCGTATACTTCCAGCTGCTGCGCATCGGATCCTCGAACGGGACGCCGTCCTTCATATGGACGTGGGCGCACTGCGCCCCCAGCAGCGCCACGGTCTCCTCCGGCTGCTCGCCCTCTTCGAGCGGGTGGATGATATCGTAGATGACCGCGCAGTTGTCGCGCCCGACATCGTCCAGCAGCTTGCGGAGCGTGCGGCCGGTCGCGAACTCGTTGTGCGTCTCGATCCAGATGGGCACGCCGAGCGGTGCCGCGTCGTCGCAAGCGGCCGCGATATGCGCGACGAGCGCTTCGTAGGGAATGGCGGGCATAACCTGATCCCTTCGTTCGGTGAAGTAGCCGAGGAAAACCCGTACCCCTCCCGCCTGCAGGTCATGCGCCAGCCTGACCGAGCGCCGCAAATTTTCGAGCTGCGCCTCGTCGCCGGCAAGACCGGTAAGACAAACGCCCGAGGCGATGTCGGTCGCCCGGACGCCGGCCCGTTCGAAGCTGCGGAAAGCCGACCTGCGCGCCTCTGCCGTCATGTCCGTGGATATGCCCCATGGCGCGCCTTCCCTTAGCTCCATGCCGCCGAAGCCCCAGCGGACGGCCAGCTCCAGCATCTCGTCCAAAGTCCGGCCCTCGCAGGGGAGCGTGCTGAATGCCAATCGATTCATGCCGCACCTCTCTTTCATTTCCGTCGCTTGCGATCGGTCATGTTGATTATGGCAGGGCTTTCAGGGCGATCGCCTCCCTTTTTCCGCGCTTCTTTTGAACATTTCCGAGAATCCGTGTACGATGATAGGAAGAGAACGAGACGCAGCGGAGGTCCTATGCCCGATTATCCGATTTACGGCTCTAAAGAGATGCTGGACGACGCATTTCCTTTTAAAATCGAGATTCGGCGCCCCCAGACGATGAACGACGTTTTGCACGCTCACGAGCATCTGCAGCTTTGCTATATGCGTTCCGGCAGCTGCCTCCATTGGGCGGGCGGACAGTGCCACGTGCTGGCCAAAGGCGACCTTTTTTCGATCCCGCCCTTCCAGGAGCACCGGCTAGAGCGGCGCGAAGGAATGGACTTCGTCATGTGCCAGGTCGACTTCATGCCGCATGCGATTCACGAGAGTCTGCGCGACTTGGCGAGCATCGAGACGTTCGTCGACTTCGCCTTCATCCGCCCGCTCATCGCCGAGGCCGACCTGATGCCCAAGATGACGCTGACGCTCCCCGCGCAGGCTGTCGTCGAGAGCTTGCTGGACGTCATCTCGGCCGAGTGGGAAGAGAAAGAAGAAGGCTATCGGCTCGCGATCCGGGCCGAGCTGCTGAAGCTGCTCGTTCTGACCTGCCGGCAGTACAAACGATATTCCGGCGCCGAGAGCTCCCGCGAGCGGCAGCAGGTCGCCTACCACCGCAAAGCCTTTTTCGAGACGATTGCCTATATGGAGTCGCATTACGACGAGGACCTTCATCTGGAGGACATGGCGGCCAGGGCGCTCATGGCGCCGTCGTACTTCAGCAATCTTCTGAAGCTGGTCAAGGGCAAATCGTACATCGAGCTGCTGTCCGCGCTGCGGATTCAAGCCGCCATGGAACTGCTGCTGGGCACGGACCTCAGCGTGACCGAGATCGCGACGCGCGCGGGCTACAACCATATCAGCCATTTCAACCGTACCTTTAAAAAGCACACAGGGCTCACGCCAGGCGATTACCGCAAGCATCAGGCCTGATCGGGACGAGCTGGAGCGGGACTTCGAGCAAACCCTGGAACGGGTGGCCGAGATCGGCTACGAGGGCGTCGAATTCGCGGTTTATTACGGATATGACCCCCAGCGGCTGCGCGAGCTGATGGATCGCTGTCGCTGAAGACGGTCAGCACGCACCGTGTCGCTGTTCAAGCGCTGCTTCAACCAGTCGATCATGAGCTGTGCGATCGAGGTCCGGCTCGCGACCGCCTGCGAGCGCATCCGGCACATGTCCATGTCGCTGGATGCCGTCGCGGCGTCCTGCGGCTTCAACGGCTACACCTACTTCCACCGGCAGTTCCGCATGCGCTACGGGCTGTCCCCCCGCCAATACCGGGAGGAGCAGCAGAAACGCGCGAGCTTTCCGATCTCTTGACTCGCATACGAAACGCCCCTCTCGGCGATGGCCGGGAAGGGCGTTTTTGGCATCGACGCTTCCTATTTATGCGAATCAAGCAGCCTCTCCTCGTATGCCGCACCATCGAGCAACCTCCACGCATGCTACCCAATCGAACGGCGATCCGCCCGACACCTTTTTCAGCAATCGGTCAGCTTCGGCTCACCCTTCCTTCAGCTTGCGTTCAAGCTCGCTTCAGTTCCCTCCGCGATAATGAATCCCATAACGCAAACATCTTCTTCATACCGACAGGGAGTGGTCGCCATAAAACGCATGAAACGAAAAACCAAAATTGCCGTTACCGTCGTCCTGGCCCTCGCGACGCTCGGAACCGCAACGTATAAGCTCGCCGACCGGTACTTGATCGAGCACGTGGAGGTCCGGATCGCGAGCGCGCAGACGACATCGAACGCGTCGGCCGGATCGAACGCGGCGACGAACGCTGACGCAACGGCAAACGCTTCGACGTCGGCTGCGGCATCCGGCACAACAACCGACTCATCGACCGACTCGTCGTCCGGCTCGTCGACGGCCTCGACCGGCAGCGTTCAGTCCGACGACTGGAACTACGAGAGCGACAGCGAGAAGATCAGCATTCAAAAAGTGCAAACCGGCTCGGGCGACGACTTGATCACCTACTATGTCGCAGACGTGATCCTCAAAAATGGCGCGAGCATCCAAACCGCGTTCGCCAAAGACGCCTACGGCACGAACATCGCGCAGAACACGTCCACCATCGCGGCCAATCACGGCGCCGTATTCGCGATCAACGGCGACTACTACGGTTTCCGCAGCGACGGGGTCGTTATCCGTAATGGCACGCTCTACCGGGACGAGCCGGCTCGCGAAGGCCTGGCCTTGCTGTCGGACGGGACGATGAAGTCCTACGACGAGGAGGAGGAAACCTCCGCCTCGCTGCTGGCCGAAGGCGTCACGAACACCTTCTCGTTCGGTCCGGCGCTCGTCCGGAACGGCATCGCCGTAGACGACTTCGACAACGTCAAGATCGACACCAACTTCGGCAACCGCACGATCGACAGCGCCAATCCGCGGACGGGCATCGGCATGATCGCCCCGAACCACTACGTGTTCGTCGTCGTGGACGGCCGCTCATCGGACAGCAGAGGCATGACGCTGAACGAATTCGCGGACCTGTTCGCCGATCTCGGCGCGACCGAGGCTTACAACCTGGACGGCGGCGGCTCTTCCACGATGTACTTCATGGGCAGGGTCGTGAACAATCCGCAAGGCAAGGAAAAAGAGCGAGGCGTAAGCGACATCATCTATTTGCCCGAATGAGGGCTGACGACAAACTCGCCGAGGAGGCACGAATATGACGATACTCATCCCGTCTTACGAACCGGACGAGCGGCTGCTGGGGCTCATTCATGATCTGAGAGAAGTCACGGATACGCCGATCCTGATCGTGGACGACGGCAGCGGAGACAAGTACAGCGGCATCTTTCAATCGGCCAGGAAAGCCGGATGCACCGTCCTGACGCACGAAGAAAATAAAGGAAAAGGATGCGCGTTAAAAACAGGCTTCCAGTATATCAAACGTGCGGGCGATGCGGACGGCGTCGTATGCGCGGACAGCGACGGCCAGCATCTGCCCTACGATATTTTGCGGATCGCGAACACGGTCCGGACGCACCGCCGCCATATCGTGCTCGGCAGCCGCCGATTCACCGGCAAAGTGCCGCTGCGCAGCCGCTTCGGCAATTCGGCCACGCGAATGGTGTACGCCTGCGCGACGGGCACGCCGATTCAGGACACGCAGACCGGACTGCGCGGCTTTTCCACCGACATGCTGGACTGGCTCTGCCGCGTGCCCGGCGAACGGTTCGAGTATGAGATGAACATGCTGCTCGCCTCCAAGCCGGCGGGATACGCGACGGTCGAGGTGCCGATCGACACCGTCTACCTCGACGACAACAAGTCCTCGCATTTCCGCCCGCTCGCCGACTCGGCACGCATCTATTTTCCGTTTCTCAAATTCGGCGCATCGTCCGTCCTGTTGGCCGCGCTCGACTTCGTCCTGCTGTTCCTGCTGCAGCGGATGACGTCGAACCTGCTCGCCGCCGTCATCGGCGCTCGCATCGTCAGCTCCGCCTTCAATTATGCGATGAACCGCAAGTACGTGTTCGGCGGCAAGCGCGCCAGCGCCAGGCGATCGCTCCCCCGCTACTATGCGCTGGCGGTCACGATCTTGCTCTTCAATTACGCGCTGCTGTACTCGTTCCACGAGACGATCGGCATCCCGCTGCTCGCCGCCAAGCTGTTGACCGAAGCTTCGCTGTTTCTGTTCAGCTATTGGTGGCAGCGGAGGTATGTCTACTAACCGGTTCGCGGGGCAGCGCGTTCAGGGCCTCTCGTACTGGCGCCTCATGAGCATGAACTGCTTGGCCAAATATTGCGGCGTGTAGGGCATATCGTTGCGCAGCCAGGAGATGATCGTGCCGATCAAGGCGGAAGAACCGTACCAGACGACGATATCCCGCTGGATACCAAGCGCGGCGAGGTTCGCCTCTCCCCTCCGGGCTGTCGATCCGTTCGATCACCATACCGGTCAGCAGCTTCAGGAACTGCTCCGTAAAAACCGTCGTTCGCCTCGTCGTGAGAATGACCTTGTAAAAGCGGAAGTGCTGGGCGATATGCTCGAGCAGATTTACCATTAACGGCCAGTCCTCTTTGCGAGCGGGCATCGGACGCGACGCCGGAGACCGAAGGATCGCGCGAATGTCCTCGATCATCTCGGCGGCCATTTTCTCCATCATGTCCGGAATGTCGCGGTAATGCAGGTAAAATGTCACCCGGTTGATCGTGGCGCGCTCGGCCAGGCGGTTCACCGAGATTTTCTCGACGTCCATCTCCTCCAGCAGTTCGACAAGCGCATCCCGAAGCATGCGCCGAGTGCGGACAATTCGGGGATCGGTGCGCGGCGTAGCTTGACTCATGGCAACCTTCCTTTCAAGATCCGCGGACTTAACGACAGTTTCTCTTCATTTTGTCTATCATAACGGATCTAAACGACGAGATTTCGTTTCCATGCGAGTTAATTGACAATCCATTCATTACTGTCGATTGCAAAGCTCGCCAATCCGGTTAAAATCTAATTTATGCCGTGTTAAGTATATTACACTGTGTAAATTTAGTCCACCGCGGACTTGAAAGGGATGGGGCAGTTGAGTAAATCCTTGGCTGGAGAGGGCGGCTCGCTAAAAAAAAGGGCCGATCCTGTTCATCATGATTCTGGGGGGCATTTCTGGCCACGCTGAATCAGACGGTCATGAGCGTGGCCACGCCGGAGCTGATGAAGGACTTCGATATCTCGGCGACGACGGCTCAATGGTTGACGACCGGCTACATGCTGGTCAACGGCGTGTTGATTCCGATCACGGCCTATTTGATGCAGCGCTTCACGACACGCGAGCTGTTCCAGGCTTCCATGATCATTTTCCTCGTCGGCACGCTGACGTCGGCCATCGCGACGGGCTTCCCGGTGCTGCTGACCGGACGGCTCATCCAAGCCGCAGGCGCCGGCATTATTATGCCGCTGCTGATGAACGTCATTCTGACGCTGTTCCCGCCGAACAAGCGGGGCGCCGCGATGGGCATGGTCGGCTTCGCGATCATCTTCGCGCCGGCGATCGGACCTACGCTCGCAGGCTACGTACTGAAGAACTTCGCATGGGAAACGATGTTCTACGGCATGCTGCCGTTCGTCGTGCTCGTCATCGTCCTGGCCTTTGTCTATCTTCGCAACGTATCGGAGCGGACATTCCCGAAGATCGATATGCTCAGCGTCCTGCTGTCGACGATCGGCTTCGGCGCCGTGCTGTTCGGGTTCAGCCGGGCGGGCACGCTGGGGTGGTCCAGCGCCGAAGTCATCGCCTATCTGATCGCGGGCGTCGTCGCGCTGGCGCTGTTCACCTGGCGGCAGCTCGCTTCCCGCAACCCGCTGCTGGATCTTCGCGCCTTCAAGTACGATATGTTCACGCTCACGACGATCATCAACATCGCCGTCACGATGATGATGTACGCCGACATGATGCTCCTACCGCTATACCTGCAGAACGCCCGGGGCTACACCGCGCTCGAGTCCGGCCTGCTGATGCTGCCCGGCTCGCTGCTGATGGGCTTCATGATGCCGATCACCGGCAAGCTGTTCGACCGGTTCGGCGCGAAGTGGCTGTCCGTCATCGGCATGGCCATCACGATCGGCACGACCGTCGGCTTCATTAACCTGACGGACTCGACCAGCTACGCGTATCTGGTGCTCATGTCGACGGGACGCCGGCTCGGCATGGCGATGTTCCTGATGCCGATCACGACCGCCGGTCTCAACCAGCTGCCGCCGAAGCTGAACGCGCACGGCACGGCCATCTCCAACACGATCAAGCAGGTCGCCGGCGCCATCGGCACCTCGCTGCTCGTCACCGTCATGACGGACCGTTCGAAGACGCACTACATGGAAATGGCAGCCGCAGGCGGCACCGACCAAGCGCATATGTCCATGGAAGCGATGATTCAAGGCATCAACGACGCGTACCTCGTCATCATCGCGATCGGCGCGGTCGGCCTGCTGCTCTCTTTCTTCATCAAGCGCAAGGAGCATCCGCACGAGGTCAAGGATCTGTCGGCGCGGACGGAAGTCAAAGTTCAAGAAGCTTAATAAATGGCCGAAGAAGCCGGTTCCCGCAAATGCGGAGCAGGCTTCTTTGGCGCTGCACATGAGCAATCCATGAGAAACCGCGCCAGCTTTGGGATGTTAAAATTCACATATGAAGGCAGATAGTTAGGAGGCTATATATGGGACGCTTAATTTTGCAGATGAATGTGACGTTGGACGGCTGCTGTGACCACAGACAGGCGATTGCGGACGAAGAGCTCCACCAGTATTCGGAGGACCTGATGGATCAGACTGACGGCGGTCTTTTCGGACGCAAAATCTACCAGCTGATGGAAAGCGCTTGGCCGGCCATTGCCAGCAGCGGCGAAGGACCTCCGTACATGGTCGACTTCGCACGCAAGCTCGATCGGATACCCAAGTACGTTTTTTCGCGGACGCTGGATCACTTGTCGTGGCAGAACTCGTTTTTATTGAAGGGGCCCGTTTCCGAGGAAGTGCCGAAGCTTCTTGCGGAAGGGAAGAACCTGCTCGTTAACGGCGGTCCCGGCCTCGGGTCCACCCTGGCGCAGCTAGGCTTGGTGGATGATTATCACTTCCTGGTACAGCCAATCGTCGCCGGAGCCGGCCCCCGGTTGTTGGAGGGAATTACCGAGCGGCTGAATTTGAAGCTGACCGACACCCAGCGTTTCGGATCCGGCGTCGTGGCGCTCCGCTACGTGCCCGTTCGTTAACCGCTAGGCTTTTTGTTTGTCCGGCCTGCCGGCTTGATTCGGCAGGCTATTCGTCTTGCTAGCAGCCGAATCCCGTCCTTCTAACGGACGACCTGCCGGGTACCGCTCCATCTGTCGTGGAACGGCACGCGCCGGCGGCCCAGGACGAAGCGGATTAAATGCATGCCGAGCCAAACGTTCATCGCGAACAGTCCGACGGCGTACGGGATCAGGATGAGCGGCGGGGTGAGGTCCACCTCCGCGTCCAGCCGATCGATCCGGGGCAGACGGCTCGCGAACCACTCGGCCGCTACATATCCGAGCATGCCCCCCGCCGTATTCGTGATCAGGTCGTCGACGTCGAACAGGCGGTACGGATAGTCGAAGATGCCGAAGATGCCCGTCACCTGCGTCGTCTCGAATGATAAGGACAACCCGAAGGACAGCAGCAGGCAGCGAATCCAATGCGTTCTGAAGTAATACCGGAGAAACAGCCCGAAAGGGATCGTCAGCAGCACGTTAAATGCGACCTGGAGCACCGCCCGGTCCCCGAACAGATGCGGATACGTCGACGGACGGCCTGGCTTGACGCCGGTCTCCCGGACGATGTCGGTCACGAAGTGGAACGGGATCCATTGGAAATAAGAGCCGGCATCGGGGGGGCGCATGGTGGATCGACGGCGGCAGCGGCCCCCGCTTCAGGTCGATTGCAAAGAATCGAAATCATTTATATGCGCGCGAAAGCTTGACTTCTTAAAAATTGAGAATATTCAGCATTCTTGCCGATTTCATCCGGTTAACCCGAATGATAAGTTATTTTTGCGCCGCGGAGACGACATGCTTGGAGCCCGTGCGGGCGGCGACGAACGCGAATAAGGGGGTGTAGAATGGAGCCCGGGCGAACCCGATCGTATCGAATGTGACGGTAATTTTGGAAGCGTTATCAAATCGAGGAGGGATACGATGAAAAAACTAGTGTCGCTGATCGTGCTTTTGCTTCTGCTGACGGATGCAGGCGCCGCCTTCGCGGCGCCCAAAATCAATACGTTCGAGCGGCCTGCCAGAGGCAGCGCCTATACGCTGAGCCAATGGGGGCTCGACGGCTGGAATGCGCCTTGGGACAAAGGCATGAGTACGCGCACCTGGATCGACGGCTACAACTTCAACCACTCCGGCGGCCAGTCGCTGCGCGTCTTTTATCCGCAAGGCAAGATCGATCCGGAATTTTCAGGGGCGCAGGCGCCGTTCGCGTTGACGCCCGCCAAAGAGTACTATTTGTCCTACTGGGTCCGCTTCAGCAGCGATTACAGCTGGGGCACGACCGAGTTCGCCGGCAAGCTGGGGATCGGCTTGGCGGGCGGCGACTACTGCTCGGGCGGCATTCCCTGTACGGGCTACAACGGCTTCACCTCGCGCATGATCTGGCGCAGCGGCGGGGAAGCCGCCATTTATTATTATCATATGGACGACGGCGGGCAATACGGCAGTTACAGATCGCTGAGGGACAGCAACAATAACCTTATTTATTATCCGAAGGGCACCTGGGTGAACATCGTCCAACGCCTGAAGGTGAACACGGTGACCAACGGTAACGCCAATCCGGACGGCGAGATCCAGATCTGGTACAACGGCGTATCGGCGGCCAACATCACGGGTCTGCGATTCGTGCGGAACGCGGATCAGGTGGACACGGCGTATTTCTCCTCCTTCTTCGGCGGCGCGACCGCATCGTTCGCGCCAACGAACGACTCTTACGTCTGGTACGACGACCTGAAGGTATCCACGAACCGGGCGGACATCTGCGAGCTCAGCACGGGGGGGCTGCTTCACGCGCACGTTCCAGGCGGAAGACTATACGTCGATGAGCGGCGTCATGAAGGAGACGACGCCGGATACCGGCGGCGGACAGGACGTCGGCGGCATCGACAGCCAGGACTGGATCGCGTTCGGCAACGTGCAAATTCCGAGGACCGGCACCTATCTCGTGGAGTATCGCGTCGCGACGCCGAACAACAACGGCAAGATCTCGCTCGATATCAATTCGGGCGCGACCGTGCTGGGCGAGATCGACGTGCCGAACACCGGCAGCTTCGCAAGCTACCGGACCGTCTCGCACGTCGTCCAGATAACGGCCGGCACCTACCAGTTCGGCCTCTATGCGGTCACGGGCGGCTTCGATCTCAACTGGTGGAAGATCACGCAGCTGTATTGATCGTCTGAAGTCGAGCAAGAGGAGGCGGGTCTCCCGTCTCCTCTTTTGCGCGTATCGTCTTTGGAGGCGAAGCGATTGTTGCACGTCTTCAGAATCTTGCTAATCTTTGTTTCAATTCCTGAATAATCGACGAGCCGGCATCGTTTTTGGAGTACAAATTTTTCGTAAAACCGACGGCAAGCCCCAGCTCCGGATCGGCGAACGCGATCGAGCCGCCATATCCGCCATGCCCAAATATCCGAAGGCTGCCGCCCATGATATCGCCCTCTTGCCCGAGCGCATATCCCATTCCTCTGGGCAACGGAACAGGGTCCTTCAGTCTTAGCGACGCCGTCGCGACCTTCATACGCGAATCCGGCAGCAGCTGAACGCCGTCAATCCCGCCGGGAAGCAGCGCGGCATAATGCCGGGCTACCGCGCGGGCCGACATGATGCCGTTGCTGGCCGGGACGCAAGCCCGTCTGGCCGCCGGCGTATTCATCCATTCATGAAGAGGGCAAATCCAGGCAGGGATGGCCTGCAGGTCGTCGGCAGCAGCGGTTGGAGGAACAACATCGGGTTCTTCGAGAACGGCAACCCGATGGTCCATTCCCTCCGGCAAGCCCACGTACATGTCCGTTATGCCTAGAGGATCGCAAATGTCTTCCTTGAGGATCTGCGAAAACGGACGCCCGTCGACCCGGCGCGCAATCTCGCCTAGTATCCAACCATACGTAATCGCATGGTATTCCATATGCTCGCCCGGGGGCCATTGGGGAGTCAGCCTTGCGATCTCCTCGCACATTTTGTCCCAATCGCTCACATCCGCCACGCCGATCCCTGCCGGCATATGCGGAATTCCCGTCGTATGGTAAAGCGCATGTCCGACGGTTGCATCCGCTTTGCCGTTTACGCCGAATGCAGGCCAAATATCGGCGATTTTCATATCGTAATTCAACTGTCCCCGCTCGGCTAGCAGGTGAATGATGGTCGCCGCGACGCCCTTCGTTGTTGAAAAAACCGGAAAAAGCGTATTTCCGTCAACCGCCCTTCCGCTTGCATGGTCGGCTAGGCCGGCATAAGCATCGACGATGAGCTCGCCCCGATAATAAACGGCAAGCTGAAGCCCCCGCTCGCTTCCCTCCTCGACCTTTTGTTCCAATAGGTCTTGCATCGCACGTTGTATGTCTTGCATTTTCCCCACTCCTCAGGACCGGAATCATTGCCGTATGCGCTTGCTGCTCCACGTTCGTCACGTCACTTGCCGGGAACCAAGGCTAGCTTATAAAACTTCTCGGCGTTCTCGCCGAATAACGCGTCGCGATTGACTGCGGTCCAACTGTCCGGAACGAAATCGACCGTCGCTTGCAAAACCGCATCATAGGTAGACGACTCCAGGCAAACCGGCCAGTCGCTGCCGAACATGACCCGGTCCGGACCAAACGCTTCCAGCGCGTGGCGGACATAAGGCCGGGCCTCCTCCAACTCCCACTCGCGTCCGGGCTCTGCGGAAAAGCCGGATATTTTGGCAAAGATTCCTTCGTGACCGGCTAATTCGGCGATGCATTCGCTCCAGGGCAGCCAAGCGCCACCATCGATTTCCGGCTTGGCCAAATGATCGATGACCGCACGAAGCTTCGGCACGCGATCGGCCAAACGGATCAGGTCGGGGAGATGACGCGGACGCGCCTGGAGGTCGATCGGAAAATCGGCCTCCGAAATCATCCGGATATTTTCCACGACCGCATCTTGCAAGATCCAGCCGTCGGGAAGGTCCTGGATCATCGGGCGAATGCCGACGAACAACGGGTATTCTTGCATTTTGATCAAGTCCCGTTCCATTAGCGGATTCGACAGGTCGAGCCACCCTACCACACCCGCCAGCGAAGGCTCCACCTCACCCAAGCGAAGCAAATAAAAGGTTTCCTCAACCGAAGGGGCGGCTTGAACGGCGATCGTCGCATCGAATTCGTATCGTGCCAATAATGGCTTAAGGGCTTCAGGGCCATAATTTCGATACAAAACGCCTTTATCCGGTGTCAGCCACCCGTAGTCCGTCCTCTCGATCGACCAATAGTGCTGATGAGCGTCGACTCTCATGGCGTCCTCTCCTCTATGGGAGAGTATAATCTATAATTCGTATGCACGGCCATATGAGAAATTCGACGTTAGTGTCCGTATCCACTTATCGGCATATTCAGTTAGCGAGAGAGTGAGAGACGGACAAGAAATATGCCGCCGGCAGCCCGATAAGGGAGACGGCGACACAAAAGATCGAAGGCGTGCACGATGATCGTAAATATGATTGGTCACGTTGAAATGGCTATTTGTTTTTTAAAGAATTCCTTATATGTCATTGGTTTTCGGCCAAGCCCATGGCTTCAAGATAATCATTTTCGCTAAGGGTCTCATATGTAATATTTTTCTCGCTAATCTCCGAAAGGGCTTCAGCGATGTCTGCAAAAGAGCTTCCCTCGCTGCCACTTAGATTGTAGGTATGATTTTCGTGCCCGTTTTGGGTGAGAACAGCCACGTTGGCTGCCGCCAAATCATCCAGAGATGCAGCGGCTACTTTACCGAAACCCTCCGGTACTCGCACGCCGCCAACTTTAAGCGCATCTCCATAAAACGAATGCAAGGTTTCAAGGTATGGCATCACCCATAGCAAAAAAGACCGCCGGGAACTGCGCCTGCTCCTTGGCGGTCTTCTCTTTCGCCCTACTTTAGAAACTTAACGCCCTGCTCCTGCATTCGTTCATGCAGTCTAGGGATTTGCACCTGGGCGAGTTCGACGCCGTCATCGATGGCACATGCGGCCGCGATACCGGCGGCCTGACCGAGCGCGTAGCACGTCGCCTGAATGCGCATCGATGACATCGCGACGTGGGTGGCCGATATCGAGCGCCCTGCGACCAGCAAGCCCTTCACACTAACGGGTACCATGCAGCGGTACGGGATATCGTAGCCGCTTACGTGGCGTTCGTCTGTTCCTTTACGGCCGTCAGGGCTGTGTATGTCGATCTCGTAGTTCGTCTGCGCCACGACGTCCTCGAAGCGCCGGCCGACCGTCACATCGTTCTCCGTCAACGTATAAAGTCCTTCGATTTGGTTCGTCTCACGGACGCCGACCTGACCGGGCACATGCGACAGCACATAGTTCTCGAAGCCGTTGCGCTGCAAGTAGTTGGCCACGGAGAATACTTGGCGAAGGGATTCTTTTTCAGCGAAATTAATATCCTCGATCATGGCGCCGTTGCCTTTGACCCGGGTCATATTAACGAGGAGCGTTCCATTGCCGTTGCGCTCCCAATACAAATGGCGGCCTTGGGGGGAGTTCATCGACCGTCTCGTAGTAATAGCAGTCTTCGGGCAGATAGGGTTTCACCGGCTTACCGGTGTTTTGCATCATGAACATGAGCGTCATGGGCTGAGTCAGCCCGTCTTCGCTCCGTCCTGTGCGAATGGGCACGCCGGCGTCCTGAGCTACGCGGGCGTCGCCGGTGCAATCGAGCACGGTCCGTCCGAGGAACGCCTTCAGCCCCTGGCGCGTATTCGCGATTACCCCGGTTACCGAATCGCCTTCCATCGCGGCAGCGACGAAGCTGGTATGGTAGTAAACCTTGACGCCTTCCCGCTCAAGCTTTGTGTTGAGATAATGCCGCAGCTCGAACGGCGAATATTGCGGCCAGATGGAGCCCTCGTGCGATTGCGGCAGGTAATCCGGCAACACCTCCGACACCATTTCCCGGTATATCCCCGTCACATTCCCGACGCCCATAAAAACGCTTACATTCCCCAAAGTCCCCATGCCGCCGAGCTGTCCCGAGTGCTCGAGGAGTACGACCTTTTTGCCGCAGCGAGCTCCGCTAATAGCCGCTGCCGTGCCCGCAGGCCCTCCTCCCACTACGACAATATCGGCTTCGTCGTATATTTCTACAGCACGTTGCAGCGGAACGGATGAATGCATACTCACCGCCATCTCCATCCTTTCAATCCTCGATTTGGTTTCATTATAGGAGAGGGCGAGGGTATCATTATAGTTTCACTTTTGTTACATTAATGGAAAAGGCGCGTGGAGGAGAGCGGCATGCCTCGCAAAAAAAGAAATCAGCCTGCAAACGATCGCAGCGCGTCTCGGTTTGACCGTGCATACGGTGTCCAAGGCGCTGCGGGGACTGCCCGGCATGTCAGAGTCGACTCGCCGGGATATTTGGCAAGCCGCCCGCGAGCTCGGCTATCGGACAAAGGCGCAAGCCGCCGGTCTGTCCGCCGAGCAGATCCCGTGGGTCGGCGCGGGCAAGCCCCGCCGTTTCGCCATGGTGATGGCGGGTGAAGGGCCTTTTTTACAGCCTGCAGGTGGAGGGGCTCGACCGGCGGCTGCATGAGCTCGGGCATCATCTTGTCTCGCTCGTGATCCCCGCACGATTGGTCGGCGAACAAGATCTGCAGGAGTGGCTTGAGCGGAGCGGGGTGCTTTATATGGACGGGCTGTTTCTGTCCCCGGCGCTGCCGTATTGGATCGAGGCGGCGCTGCTCCATCTTCCTTTGCCTAAGGTGATGATCAATTACCCGCCGGATGCCGTGGAGGTCGATAGTGTCATTTGGGATGTGCAGCATGCCGTCCATCTGGCGGTAAACCTGCTTGCCTCGCACGCGCATCGCCGCATCCTGTTCATCGGCGATATCATGGCGCAGCGAGGCTTCCGCTTGCGCTGGCAGTCGTTTCAGGCCGCGTGCAGTCGGCTCGGATTGCCGCTGCAGCCGAACGAGCAATTTACGGATATCGCGGCGAATCGTACGGAAAGTCCGGGGATGCTTGGCGCGAGGCTAAGAGAGGCGGATTTTACGGCGATCGTCTGCGCGGTTAACGAGGACGTGACCTGGGCGATGGCGTCGCTTCAGGCGGCGGGACTGTCCGTTCCGGGCGACGTGTCGGTGATCGGGATGGACAGTGAAGTCCATCCGCTCTATCCCGACATTGCGCGGCCAGTGCTGCTCCTAAAGGAGGCAGCGGAGCGAGCGGCGGAGCTGATGCTGCGCCGTATTGCGAATCCTCAGCTTCCGTTCGAGCATGTGCGGCTCGCGGGTTCTTTCCTGAAGGGAGCTTCCGTGGCAGCGGCGGGCGGCATCACTTGAAACGAAAGGCATTACGCCTCGCGGCCGGAGGTCCGTAGGACTTCGCAGGTTTAATTTCGGCGATGGTCCCTTTTTCTTAGAGTGCCTTAAGCAGGATATCGTTTGCTAGAAGCGCGTTGTTCGTACTGCTCCCGCCCGAAGTAAGGACGGCTGCCGCCATGTTCTCTTCGGGCAACACAACAAGTCTTCGAACAAATTGGAGTTCGTCATCGAAGATCCGTTCAGCCCGGAGGAATGATTCAAAAGCATTCGCGGCGTAATCTTCTTGTAGCGATTATCCTTCATCAAAATCGCGAATATAATGGACGACCGGCGTGTCAAGATCAACTTTTCCTTGGTCTACCAGTTGCATGACGGCAACCGTAGTAATGAGCGCATACTGCACGCTGTTCGTGCCGTAGGTTCTGGTAACGACATCTGCTTTCTCTTCTGCTTCTTTTCGGGTCAAATTGTAGTTGATTAAGGCCTCATGCGGAGCGATTGTCATAGTTGGCAAGGATACCGGAACATTGCTTGGCTCGGCCGCTTCGGAATGTGCCATTTCCGCCGGTGCTGTGTTTTCGTCGCAGGAGGCTAGTAGTAAACACGAACATCGCACAACGCCTTTTATCCATTTACTTTTTACCATCTCGATCTCCGCCTTTTATATATTCGCATATCAAATGCCGCCGGCAGCCCGATATGGGCGCCAGCGGCATTATTTTACGGCGAGCTTATGGAAGCGCCTTGGCCTTCATGAGCTCGATTATACGTACGACGACCGTCGCCGCTTCGGCGCGGGTCACGGTTCCCTCCGGTTCGAAGCGGCCGCCGGCGCGGCCTTTCATGAGGCCCGCCGTCTGAACCATTCGCACGGCGCTGGATGCCCAGGCCGGGATTCGCGCCTCGTCCGCGAAGCCGGGTGCGGCGGCGGATAAGGAGGCGGCGGGATCCGTGGCGGGCTCGCCGTCCAGAACCGCGGCGAGCATGACGGCGAGCTGGGCGCGGCTCAGTCCGGCATTCGGGCGGAGCGTGCGATCCTCGAAGCCGTGCAGGATGCCGGCTTTGACCGCCTTCGCGACGGCCTCAGCGGCCCAATCGCCGAGCTGGTCGCGGTCGGCGAAGTTCGGCTCGGCGCCCGCCTGCCCTTCGGGCTGCAGCGCGTTCATCAGCATGACGCTGAACTCCGCGCGGGTAACGCTTTGATTCGGCTTAAACGTGCCGTCTTCGTAGCCTTTGACGATACCGGCCTTGACGGCGTCCTGAATGTCGGCGCTCGCCCAGTGACCTTGCGTATCGGCGAATGCCGCAGAAGGCGATGCGCTCACGGCGAATACGGCGAACTTGGTGAGGTGGTCCGACGCGACCTCGACGGAGCTGCCGTCGACCGTGCCGCCCATCTCGACCCAGTGCTTGTTCGATTCGTCGTAATAATGGATCGAAGCCTTCTGTCCTTCGCCGACTTTGGCCGGATCGAACGTTAAGCGAATCTTAATCGGGACTAAGAATTTGCCCGATTCGCTCTTCGTGATCTCGTAGATCGGGCTGGCCGCTTGATCGCCCTTCTTCAGGAGCTCCGCAATGACGGACGCATCGTCCAGCTTGACGATCTTGTACGTCGCCTGCCTGTCTAACGCGCCGGCCGGTACCGATACGACGACTTCTTGGCCAAGCGACAGCGATGCGGATTCGCCGGCCTGCACCTGCCGCTCCGCCTGCTTGGCCGGCGACGGTGTCGGCGCCGGCACAAAGCTCGGCGTTGGCGTCGGCGTCGGCGAAGTGGAAGGCTCAGGTTCGTCTTCCGACTGAACGCTCGCCATGACGAAGCCGTTGTCCGACTTGAAGGCGATCTCCTCGCCGTTCCAGCGGACCTTGGCCGCGCCGGGCGCGTACACGACTGCCGTCAGGCTGTCGAACGCGCCGTCTCCGTTCGCGGACAGATCCAGTTCGCCGTCCGCGAAGCTCGCTACCGGCTGCACCCTTGCCGCCTTCCCTTCCTTGCCGTCGACGAAGTAATATTGCATCGCGCCGGCCGTCTCCGCTTCCGCGTTATAATAGAAGACTTGCTCGCGTCCGTTCTTCATCTTCACCACGATCCGTCCGTCCTCCGTCTTGCCGACGGACGCGATGGCGCTCTCTCCGGCATACGGCTCCAGCACGCTGACGAACTGCGCGCTCTTCGCCTGGACGCGGTTCACCAGCGTCGGCGTGTAGACGTCGGTCGCGTTGCCCGGCCCCGGCGCTTCGCCAACGATCATCTGCGTCGGCGAGGACGGCGTGCCCGTTAGGCTGAACAGCTTCAGCCCGTTGCCGGACGGCAGCTTCCAGGCACCCTCCCACTCGCCGGATACGCTCTGCGATTTTCCGTTTCTGAAAAAAGAATACGCATCCTTCGTGCCGAGCGGACCTGCATACGGCGTCATCGCCTGGTCCGCCTGGAAGTCGCCCATGCCGTGCAGCACCCAATCGTACTGGCGCTCCGTGCCGGAGGCGACGCTGAACAGATCGATCAAGTAGTCCTTCGTCACCGCGACGGTGCGCTCGTAACGGTCCATGCCTGCATAGGCTTTGCTTGAAGTATTGGTCATGATGCCGAGCGGCCCCGACTGCAGAAACAGCTTCGTCGGCTCGTATGTCTCCGCGCCGTTTACGGTCGGAATCTGCTGCGTATCCCCGTCGACCAGCACCGTATTGTGCGCGAACGACTTTTTATAGTAGGACTCGTACATCGAATTGCTGTAAGGCGGAATGCCGAGATCAGGCGCGAGACGCTCGCCTTGGCCGAAAATCTCGAGGTGCAGCTTGTCCGGGTGCCCGTGGTAGCCGCCGTGCAAGCCGTAATCGACGAGCGCGTAGAGCTGATCGGCGCCCTCCCCGGCGCGCAGCACCGAGTGGCCGAGTCCGGTGAAGTTCATGCTCTCCGCGGACAGCGAGCCTCCGCTCGGGATCGTCTCGGCTCCGAAGAACACCGCCTGCTCGCCCGCAATGCCCGAGGACGTGTTGCCCGGCACGACGAACCCGCCCCGCACGCGGCCTTTATCCGTATACAGCTTGTTCAGCAGCGCGCCGTAGACCGGATCGCCGTAGTGCGCATAGACGGCCTCGTAGTCCATCGGCACGACGCGTCCCGGCGCAGCCAGGCTCGTCGGATACTTGCCCGAGTCATTGCCGTTGATGATGCCGAGGTCCGGGAACGCGTACTGCAGCGTCGCGTCGTACATTTTCTTGAAGTTCGGGTTGGCGAAAAGGTCGTAGCCCATGCCGAGCAGCGCCTGCGCGTGGTCGAACAGCGCGGACTGCGCGTAGAAATGGTACCCGATCGCGCCTTCGTACCAGAATCCGTCGGACAGCACGCTGTTCGCCATCTGGAAGTTGAAGCCGCTGCGGCCGTCGACCGAGAAGTCCATCAGCGTCTTGTCCTCCAGAATCGCCCCGATCGTGCCGATCGCCGCGTTGTGCCACGTCTGCCAGTTCGACTTGCCGACGTCGTAGCCCTGCAGCGTCTTCGCCGACGGCGCGAACAGGTTCTGCTCGATGTCGTACTTCTCCGAGGCGGTCAGCAGGCCGCTCGGCTCGATCAGATCGTAGGCATGCGCCAGCTCGATGATCTGAACCGCCTCGTCAAGCGATTGATAATAAATTCTGCCGTTCAGCGGCTGCAGCGGGTAGCTCGGATACAGCGCCGCATAGTGAGTCAGAATCTCCTTGGCCTTGGCCGCGTACTTCGACTCGCCGGTCAGCGCGTAGACGAGCGCGAGATTGCGCGCGGCCTCGATGTTGACCGTATGGGCGGTGAACCGCCATGCCGCATCCAGGTCTTCGCCCGTATGCCAGCTGCCGTCGGTCGGGCATTGATGCTCGTGCGGCTTATCGTAGTCGAAGATAAGAGGCGTGTCGCCGCACACGTACAGCGTGCTCTCGCCGCCGGGCTTCGACGGGTAATAGACGGTTTTATTCAACCATTCGTCCGCTTTGAGCCGGATCGCGGCCAGGTAGTCGCGCGCCCAGCCGTAGGTCTGGACCTTCGTCTTGGCCTCGGCCAATTGATCCTGCGAGACCATGACATAGGGGTGCTGCTTCGTGGCGGTTCTCGGCACGCCGACCTTCAGGTTCAATTCGATCGTCGTCTCCTTGCCGCCCGCGAGCGGATGGACGTTCAGGATCGCCTTCGTCGCGCTGCCCGCTTGCGCCGATGCCGGCACGGTCGCCAGCACGTCGACGTCCGTTTCGGCGCCGTTCGCCACGACGGCGGTCGTCGCCGGAAAGACGGTCTCGTAGCCGGTGCCCATCGGCGTCTTCAACGACAGCGCATAGGCCGTATCGGCGCCCCCGATGTTTTTGAGCGAGAAGGCGTAGTGAACCTCGCTGCCCGGCAGCGCGCTCTTGTCGATCTGCCGAATCGACGGCTCGACCGCGTTTTTCGCGAGCGCCATCGCGTCGAAGTACAGCTTGTCGTCCGGGCTCGATACCGGGTCCGAATCGTACCAGCGCGGATGGAGAATGACCTTGCGGATGTTCGCGAGTTTCGCGCCGCCGTTGGAGTTCAGGAACTTGCCCAACGGCAGCTCGATCTTCTTCCAGCCCTGCCAGTCGACGAAAAAGGAGCTCATGAAATATTCGTTGCCCGGATTCGCGTCGTCCGGCGTGCTGATGATGACGTATATTTTTTTGTTGGATACGCGGTCCGAATAAAGCCAGAACTCAAGCTGGTCGTTCGCCTGCCACGGCGCATTCGTCACGTCCGTGACGTCGATCGGCGCGGTCGGATCAAGCCAGCGGCCGGAGAAGCCGCCCATGACGGCAGGCACCGCCGCCGGAACCGTATTCGACCAGCCGGCGAACGTCTCCGTGTTGCCGATCTGCAGGCTCGAGCTGCTCGATAAATCAATATTGTAGGCGTAGCTCGTCTCCTCGCTGACCTTGCCTTCGAACTCGGCCTTGGCGGTAATCGTCTGCGAGCGATCGACAAGCAGCGGCGCCGTATAAGGCTTGAAGGCCGCATCCACGCCCTCGATTTTGTAGTAGATCGCAGCGCCTTCCGTCGCCGAGCGCAATGCAACCGTTTTCGGTTCGGCGTACGTGCCGGCAGGCGGGCTGGCCGTCACGTTCTCGACGAAGTCGCGGTAGACGAAAGTATAGTTATAAGTCGTCTCCGCGCTGTCCGTTCCCGCCAGGGACGACTTAACGACGAGCGTCGTATCCTCGGTCAGCACGAGCGGGGCGCTATAGCGCACGAAATCGCCGTCCACGCCGACACGCTTGTAGTACACGCCCGCAAGCACCGAGGGCTTCGTCGCGCTGGACAAGGCCACCGTCGCCTTGTTGACGTACTCGCCCGACGGCTTGTCCGCGACGGCCGGATACACCTCGCCGGTCCCCGTCAAGCGAAAGTCGTCGAGGTACATGCTTAAGCTCGGATCGAGCGTCGTGCCGCCGACGCCGGCCTGGTCGAGCCGCACGTAGTCGAGCGGTCCCCAAGCTTTGACATTGGCCGAGCTCGTCTGCGTCTTGACGACGGACAGGGGAATCTCGACTTCCTTCCAGCCGGTCCAATCGAGCGGCAGCCGATAGTAGTAGTACTCGCTGTCGCCCTTCATGAAAAACCGGAGCTGGATCGGTTTGTCCGCCTGGTCGCCGGTCCGCGGCTTCACGTTGTACGCCCAGAACTTGAGCGTGCTGTAGCCGTTCAGATCGACGCTCGGCGCCAGCTTCGGATAGATCAATGCCGCGCCCGCGATATACGAGGTCGGATTCGCCGTGTCGACATTGATCGCGAGCAGCCATTTCTTGGAGCCCGCGCCTTCCTTGATATAGGCCGGATCGGTATTCGGGACCAAGGCGACGCCTGCCGTGCCGACAGTGTCGCCCGTTACGTTCGTCGTGGAATCCATGGCGTTCAGCTGCTGTGCGTAGGGGACGATCAAGGGCGAATCGTCCCCGCCGGCGGCTTCCGCCGCGTTCGGCGGCAGCGCAGCGAGCGCGCTGGAGACGAGCAGGAGCGCGGCCATGGCGGACGCCAGCTTCTTTTTCAACTTGAGAAGAGTCATGCAGAACCTTCCTTTCGCGCCTGAGGGTAAGGCAAAGCCCCGCCGAATCGACCAACGGGGCTTGCGATGATTCCGTTTACTGCTTGTTGCGTTTACTGCTTGTTGCGTTTATTGCTTACTTCACGGCCGCTTTCGCGCGCTCGTCCGCTTTTTTTGTAAATCTCCAAAATCTCTTCGTAGCCGAGCTTCTTCTGCTCCTCCACGAATTTGTCCCACGTATCGAAGCTGCGCGTGCCCATAATGAACTTCGCGAAGTTCTCGTCGCGATGACTGTTCAGCGAATCGCCCTTCGTGCTCAGCACCTGCTGCTCCTCCGGCGTGAACGGCGGCGTCGACGTCTTGGCGTTGTCGAACTGCGGCGCCTGCTCGTAAGCGGACTTCAGCTCCGGCGAAGAGACCGAGATGTGAGCGTTAAAGTCGAACCAGGTGTACGTGCCGTCGGTCGACAGACCCGTCTTCTTGCGCAGATCCGAGATGTCCGTATACTTCTCGATGAAGCTGTCGCCGCTGACGGTGTCGCCTTCCTTGCCCCAGCTCACCAGCTCGTGTCCTTCGTCCGAATAGAAAAAGTCGATGAACTTGACGATGTCCTTGATCTTCTTCGACTTGGAGGAGATCATGAAGCCTTCCTCCGTGACGGCCGTGAACGCGTTCTTCTGCAGGCCGCTCGGACCGGCAGGCGGCGCCATGAAGTTCATCGAAAAGTCCGGGTTATCCTTGCGCAGCGCGCTGTTGTAGAAGTCGATCCGCCCGATGTAATCGAGCGTGACGAACGCGCGGTTCGTGGACACGATGTCCTGCCACATTTTCGTATCGATCGTCAGGAAGTCCTTCGGAATGAGTCCCTCTTTATAGAACTTGTTGAAATAAACGAGCATGTCCTTATAGGCCGGCTGCACCGGCGCGTACTTCCATTCGCCCGTCGCGCCGTCCAGATAGGCGCTCGCCCGCTGGGCGTCGACCGGCGCGGATACGCCGAAGCCCGCCGCGAAGTCTTCGAAGTAGCGCAGTCCGTTGCGCACCGTGAGCGGATAGCTCTCAGGGTATTCCGCCTTCAGCTTTTTCAGCGTCTCGTACAGCTCGTCCCATGTCTTCGGCGTCGACAGGTTCAGCTTCTTGAAGACGTCCTCGCGGTACATCCACGTGCGGCGGTTCGACTCCCCGAGCCCCTGGTTCGGGAACTCGTACATCTTGCCGTCGGAGGACAGCATGTTCTGCGTCTCGGCCGGATACTTCGCCATCCAGGCCTTGAAGTTCGGCATGTCGTCGACGTAGTCGAGGATGTTGACGAGCGCGCCCTGCTGGCCGAACTTGTCGGCGAGGCGTTTCTCCTGCGTCCACATGATGTCGGGCATGTCGCCGCCGGCGATGGCCAGGCTGATCGCGTCCTCGAGCAGATTGCCCGCGGGCAGCTGGATGTCCAGCGTGACGCCGGTCTTCTCCTTGATGTAGGACCAGATCTTCCAGTTCGCGTCGTACGGCCAGCTCGGATTGCTGTAATTCAGGAACGTGAACGTTTGCGGCGTGAGCTCCGCGGGTGCTGCGGATGCGCTTGCGCCGGCGCTTGCGGACGTCGAGGCCGACGCGGACGGCGACGGACTCGCCTCGTTGTTGTTGTTCGAGCACGCGCCGAGCACGACGCTCGCGCCCATGACCGCGGACAATACGACTGCTGTCTTTTTTGTTCATTGTTGCCCCTCGCTTTCTGTTTTTCCGATCGAATTTTCCCATGTCTGTATGTTAACCTTTGACCGACCCGATGAGCGCCCCCTTGGCGAAATACTTCTGGAGGAACGGGTAGATCAAAAGGATGGGAACCGTGGTCACGATGATGGTGGCGTATTTGAGCGCTTCGTCGACGATCATGCTGTCGCCGCCGATGTTGCCCGCGCCGTTCGCGCCCCCCGAGCCTTGCAGCACCATGTTGCGGACGATGACCTGCAGCGGGAACAGGTCGGCATCCCGCAGGTAGAGCAGCGCGGAGAAAAAGTTGTTCCAAATGGCGACGCCGTAGAACAGTCCGATCGTCGCGAGTATCGCTTTGGACAGCGGAAGCACGAGCCGGAAAAAGATGCCGATATCGGTCAAGCCGTCGATCTTGCCGGATTCCTCCACCTCTTGGGGCATGCCGGTAAAAAACGTGCGCATGACGATCAAGTTCCACGTGCTGACGGCGCCGGGCAACACCATCGCCCAGATCGTATCGATGAGATGATAGCTTTTGACGACGAGGAAGGTCGGGATCATGCCGCCGCTGAAAAAAAGCGTGATGACGACCATGACCATGAAGCCATTGCGGAACAGCATGTCCCGCTTGGAAAGCGAGTAAGCCCCCGCCGCGCTGACGATGAGCGAGATAGCCGTGCCGAGCGCCGTATAGATAATCGTATTGATGTAGGCGCGTCCGATCTCCGGATTGTCGAAGACGGCCGCGTACGTGTTCAGGTTGAACTCCTTGGGCCAGAAGAACACCTCGCCCTTCAGCACCGGCACGGTGCCGCTGAGCGAGACCGCGATCATATAAATGAACGGATACAGTGCAGAAGCGGAGACTGCGAATAGTACGACATACAAAATGACATCGAACAGACCGAATTTAGGCTTCATGACGCGTTCGCTCCTTTCCTCACCATAGGCTCGTCTCGCTCGTCTTGCGGCTGATCCAGTTCGCCGTGAGGATGAAGAGCAGGTTGACCACGCTCGTGAACAGGTCGATCGCGGTGCCGTAGCTGTAGTTCATCGCCTGGATGCCCGTCCGGAACACGTACGTGCTGAGCACGTCCGCGGTCGAATAGATCGACGGATTGAGCATGAGCAGCACCTTTTCGAAGCCGATGTCGAGGACGTGACCGATGTTCAGGATAAACAGGATGACGATCGCGGGCATGATACCGGGTACCGTAATGTGGCGCAGCTGGTGCCAGCGGCTCGCGCCGTCCACGGTGGCCGCTTCGTACAGCTGCGGGTCGATGGCGCTGAGCGCGGCCAGATAGATGATCGTCTCCCAGCCGATATGCTGCCAGATCTCGGACAGGATGTATAGCGTGCGGAAATAGTTCTCGTTTTGCATAAAGTTGATTGAGCTGTAGCCCATCCACTCGACCACATGGTTGACGAGGCCGCTGGTCGGAGACAGGAAGAGGAACAACATGCTCACGACGACGACGTTCGAGATGAAGTGCGGGAGGTAGCTGATCGACTGCACGAGCCGTTTGACGATGCCCTTCCTCACTTCGTTGAGCAGCAGCGCCAGAACGATCGGGGCCGGGAAGCCGAATACGACTTTGTAGACGCCGAGCAGGACGGTGTTCCTCAGCAGCTTGGGAAAGTCCGGACTGTGGAAAAACATCGAATAATATCTGAGCCCCACCCAGTCGCTCTGCCAGATCCCCTTGAACGGGTTGTAGTCCTTGAACGAGATGAGGATGCCGAACATCGGCACGTACTTGAACAGAATGTAATAGACGAGCGCCGGCAAAAAGAGCAGCAGCAGGTACTTGCTTCTGTTCAGTTTCAATCGGAATAACGCCACTTGCGACCCTCCAGTCTGAAGCGATGTGTCTATGATGCCTAGCTTAATGAATGCTGCGGAAGCGCCGCAATGATGCGATCTGCGGAAACCTCGCATTTCTTCGGTTTCGATACGTTCGCGAAGGATCTTAACGTTCGACCGCCGTTTCCGCGCCTCTTTGATGAGAACGGTACAGACTCTCCACGACCGCCACGACGCTGCGGGAGTAGGCCATCGAGCATTCGGGCTCGCGGTTGTCCCGAATCGCGCCAAGCAGGTCCTCGAACTGGCGGACGAACGGATCCGGCTGCGGCGGCACGGGGACTTGCTCGTAATCGCCTCCGTCGCTGACCCAGAGCCCCCTGCCCGTCAGCAGCTTCATGCTGCCGCCGGTAAACCGGAATTCCGTCTCGTCGACGACGGCGCCCGGGTAGCCCGATTGCGACAGCGTCGCGGGGATGCCGGATTCGGTCGCGAGGAACGCCGAGCCGCCGCCTTCGATATCCCCTCGCATATCCGCATACCGGACGCTTGCCGTCACCCTCGCGATCCGCTCGCCGGTCATCCATTGAATCTTGTCGATCGAATGCGATCCCAGATTCGTCAGGATGCCGCCGCCAGCCTTGGCCTTTTCGAAAAACCATGCCGGCCGGCTCGGCGTGTCGTACCGTTGGTGGCGCCTGTCGTCGATCATCGTCATACGCCCGAGCCGGCCGCCGTCGATCCAGGCCTTGGCCGCCAGATTGACCGCGTCGTAATGCTGCGTATGCCCGACCATCAGCTTGACCCCGCCGGCGTACACGGCTTCGACGATCTGGTCGCATTCGCGGACGTTCATCGCCATCGGCTTCTCGAGCATGACATGGCACCCTCGGGAGGCGGCGTAGCATGCGGCTTCTTTGTGCAAGTAATGAGGCAGGGTGACGACCGCGATATCCGGCCGTTCTTTGTCGATCATTTCTTTGTAGTCCGCGTAGGACGGGATGCCGTGCTCCGCCGCCAACGCGTTCGCCCGATCCCTGGCGATGTCCGCGATCGCGCAGGGCGCTAGGACGTCCATATTGCGCATCGCCTTCAGATGCGAGCCTGCGATGATGCCGGCTCCGATCACGGCCACGCGATAACCCATTTGTAAGACCGCCTCCTCCGTTCGAATGCGGTCATCATAGCAAGCGTCGCGGCAGGCACGCCATCAGGGGATCTTACGGTTCTTGTCGAATCTTAAAAAGGATTGGGGATTTGAGGCCGATCGTAAAAAAAGGATAAGGATCCGAAGCGATGCGTATTGAGCGAATAGCTGACACGGGGCTATACTCTGATTTATGTAAGGCTTGATCGACGAAATTGTTAAAAAGGAGTAATCGGATGAAATGGACGGCGCGATTCCGGGGGACGGCCAAAAACCAGATGTCTCTATTCTACACCTTGTTCGGCAGCTTCATCGCGATCATTGTCCTTTTGGTATCCATCAATTGGATTGCATTCACGTTTTTCAGGCAAAACATCCGGGAAGAGATCATCCTGAACAGCAGCCTCAATCTGAACGCGACCGCAGCCAATTACGAGAAGCATATCAAGCTGGTCCGCAGCTTCTTGCTCGGCTATTTATTCGACAACGACACGGAAATCTTGAAGCGAGGCGATCCGATGCGGCGGTACGACGTCGTGGTCGACGTTCAGAAGTCGCTGGCGCACGACCTGAATAACACCTCGCTTTATTTGGACAATATCGTTTATTACTTCCGCGGCGACGATTTCATCATCGACCGCGACGGCACGCGCGACGCGGACACGATGTTTTCGAAGTTTTATTATGAACCGGCATACACGGCCGATTTCTGGAAGCACGAGATGGACGGCGAGGAGAGCTTCAAGGTGTACCCTGCCGCTTCATTCGCCTCCGTCACGCCGTTCGAGCGCAAGCCGCTCGGAACACTGCTGCCGATTCTGGTCAAAAATGGCTACGATCGCGCCTTCGCCATTATCGCTTTTCTGAACGGCGATCGCATCTACGCGGCTTTCCACCAAGCCAAGCCGAGCAGCACGTTTTTTATTGTCGACGGCGGCGGTCAGGCGCTCTATTCCTCCGACAGCCATCTGGCGCTCCCCAAGGCACTCGCCGGAAAAACCGGGAAGGGCTACGTAAGAATCGGCGACAGCTACTACTTCTACCGGACGGGCGGCGAGACCGGGTTCACGTACGTTGAAAAGGTACCCGACAAAGGGCTGGCGGCGCAGCTCCGCAGGCTGAACCTGATCATGCTGGGGCTGCTCGCGCTGTCGGTACTGATCGGCCTTGCCGTGTCCTATTGGTTCTCCAAGCGGTTCCACAATCCGCTCGCGAACATGATCCGCTCCGTGCAGTCCCTGCGCGCGGTCGGCGTCCCGGCCGGCGAGGGGAGCCGGATCAAGGAGTTCAACCTGCTGCACGACACGCTAAGCGATCTGTCGCGCTCCAACCGCGAATATCATGAAGATCTGCTCGCCAAAAACAATCTGCTGCAGCAGTTCGCTTATATGAAGAAGCTTAAAAAAATCCATGGCGGCGGCGAACCATTGCCGGTGACCTTCGAATCGGATGCCCGCTACCGGCTCGTGCTGTCGCAGATCGAATTCAAGGATCGCTTCGCCAAGGAGATCGCGAACGCGCCCCAACGCGCCTTCAATATGTACAAGGAGCTGATCGACGCGCATTTCTCCAGCCGGTATGACGATTCCCTGACCTTCCAGCTGGAGAAGGATCAGGTATTGACGATCCTGTTCGTCAAGAGCGAACGCGGCGCGGGCCACCGGGGCGAAAATATGGACGAGTTGGTTCGCATGCTCGGCACGGATATCCCGTACTGCAACTTCACGATCGCGATCAGCCCGGTCCGCAGCCACTCCGCCGACTTCGCGGAGACGTACCAGGACGTCCTCGACCTGGTCAAGCAGCGCAGGCTCGGCGAGGACGTGCAGGTGATCGGCGAATGGGTCCCGCAGCCTTCGCTCATGATTCCCGCGCCTTCGGAGGAGCAGGAGCTCACGGCGAATCTGCAGGCGGGCTGCGACGAAGTGACCGTGCCGCTCGTGAACCAACTGCTCGACCAGCTCGCGCGCGCCGGCGCGCTCGCCTATCAATTTCAGGACTTCGCCAAAGACGTGGTCAACCGCACCATCAAAATTTTATACGCGCAAAACATCTCGTTCACGGCCTTCGCCGAAGGCGGGTCGCCCTACGAGCAGTTGAAAAGCTGCTATACGCTGGAGCAGTACAAGACTTTTTTTGGCCGCTTCCTGGCCAAGTCCGCGGAAGCAGTGAGAGCCAAAAAGTCCGAAACCGACATCATCACGAAGTTCGTCATGGAATACGTCGAAGAGCGCTTCGGCGAAGATCTGTCGCTCGACGCGATCGCGGGCAAGCTGGGCATCACCGGTCCTTATTTGTCCACGTACTTCAAGGAAAAGACAGGCACGAATCTCAGCGATTACATCCTGACCGTGCGCATCAACAAAGCGAGCCAGATGCTTCGGGACACCGATCTGCTCATCCAGGAGATCGCTTCGCTCGTCGGCTACTACACCGTCGCCTCGTTCAACCGCGTGTTCAAGCGGTATACGGGGCTGACGCCGAGCGAGTTCAGACGGAGCCACAACCGGTGATCCGTATATGCGTGAAATAAACCATTTCATGTTATGCAACGATTCCCTGTTTATTGATGTCATATATAGTAGGAACTGGTCAGTTCCCACTCAAATGGGGAGAGGGGTATTTATGGGTAGAAATTCACAATCCGGGGGGGCTCTGTCACATACCTGAATCCATGGGATAACGGTATCGGTGGTTTAGATTCAATTCAAATAACGGTCGGGCCGGGAAGCAAAGCTTACTTTATCGTGTCCGATACAGGAACGCTGTCCAGCGCCAGCTATAGCTTCTGGGTGAATTAAACCATTTCAACGTGTCTAATCTATGGGCGGGAGACCAACTTCTCTTTTGTCACACGAAATAAGGAAGTAACGGAGAACGATCTTTCATTTACGCAGCCTGCCGGCGAGATCCGGCAGGCTGTTCAGCTAGCGGGCAGCATTCCTATAGCGAAGAAATATCAGGTTCTGCAATCGCCTCATCCAGCGTTTTGTCGTACTTGGCGTACTTTTTCCAAACCTCGTAGCCGAGCTTGCCGTAGAAGTCGACGTACGGCGTCGTGTCGATGACGATCCGCCGCGCGCCCCGCGCCGTCAAAAAGTGAATGGCGGCCTGCACGATCGAGATGCCGTACCGGTGTCCCCTGCATGCCTCGTCGATGCCGAGCGGGCCGATGCCGCCCAGCGCCTCCCCGAACAGCGGCGCCCAGTAGACGTTCTGCGCCAGCAGGGGCGATGCCGCGTCGTTCATCCGGCAGAAGCCGACGATCGCGCCGTCCCGCTCTAGCAGGACATACTCGCGCCCTGTGCCGCCCCGCTCCCAATAATCGCGATGCTGCAGGTCCCAGGTTCCCGGGAAGCAGCGCGCCATGAACGCCGTCAGCGCTTCCCTATCCGCCGGCTCCGCGATTCTCGCTGCCGCGCCGCCGCCGAATTCGGGCATGGCGACGCGCTCGTCCGGGACGTACGCCTTGATCAAGTCGTAGACGTCCTCCCGATGGACGTAGCCCCGGCGCTCGAACCACCGTCGCGTGTCCGCCAGCTCGCCCGGGATGCCCGGGAACAGCCTGCGGTGCAGATCGTTGCCCAACGTCACTCGCGTCGCGCCTGAGTCGCGCAAAGCGTCCTCGGCGAGGCGAAGCAGCTCGCTTCCCAAGCCCCTTCCCCGATGCGCGGAGTCGACGAGCAGCGCCTGAATCCAGCCGGCATCGCGCCGGAGACCGAAGCGACCGTCGGCCTCGCCCGCCATTTTCGAGATCGCGAGCCCGATGACCGCCCCGGCCCTTGACTCTCGCGCGACCCAAGATCCCTTGCGCAGGAGCCGGCGATCCTCCAGCGCGTTTTGCCGCAGCAGCCTCGGCCGCATCGGAAACGAGGCGCCCAGCTCCTTGTTCCACAACGCCAACGCGCCCTCCATGTGCTTCTCCTCGAACCTCTCGAATATCATCGCGATCCTCTTCCTCCTGCATTCCTAGATGTTCGTGCCTACTAGACAATCTAGCGGAAGCGGAGAGCCGGGCAAATAAGCAGATTTAAAGATTGTTCTTATCTGATAAGATTATTTGGGAAGATTGCCACGAAAAAGGGGAGCCGCGACGATGAACTCGCTATCTCCCCCTTCCTGAAATACATCCGGCTGCCCGGCTGCGTCCTCATTCCGTTCCTTTAAACCTGGAAGCGGTAGCCCGCCCCCCAGATCGTATCGATGTACTGCGACCGGGAGGAATCGAGCTCGATTTTCTCCCGGATCTTGCGGATATGAACCGTGACGGTAGGCAGGTCGCCGAGCGAGTCCATGCCCCAGATTTGCTCGTACAGCTGCTCCTTGCTGAACACGCGGTTCGGATGGGAGGCGAGGTATGCGAGCAGATCGAACTCCTTCGTCGTGAACGCGACCTCCTTGTCGTTCACGTAGACGCGCCGCGAGGCTTTGTCGATGAGCAGTCCGCGAATCCGGATCTCCTCCCTCTTCTGGCCGCCGCCCGACAGGCGATCGTACCTGGCGAGGTGCGCATTCACGCGCGCGACCAGCTCGCTCGGGCTGAACGGCTTGACGACGTAGTCGTCCGCGCCGAGCCCGAGGCCTCGGATCTTGTCGATGTCTTCTTTCTTGGAGGAGACCATGAGGATCGGGATATCGAGCTCGCTGCGCAACCGGCGGCAAATCTCGAAGCCGTCGATCCCCGGCAGCATGAGGTCGAGCAGGACGAGATCGAATTTGCCTTCGAGCGCTTGCTTCAGCCCCCGGTCGCCGCTCGTCTCGATATGCGGCTCGTAGTTGTGAATCGCGAGATAATCCCGCACGAGCTCCGCCATGCTGAGATCGTCCTCGACGATCAAGATGCGTTTCATTCGGCGCGTCCCCTTCCCGTCCATTTCTTAAGCGAGATCGTGATCAAGGTGCCCGCCCCGAGCTCGCTCGCCGCCGCCAGCCGGCCGCCGTGCTCCTCGACGATCTGCTGCGCGATCGCGAGGCCAAGGCCGCTGCCTCCCGTATCCACGTTGCGGGCCGGGTCCGCCCTGTAGAAGCGTTCGAAAATATGAGGCAACGATTCCGCCGAGATTCCCTTCCCGTTGTCGCGGACCCCGATCTTGTAATACCCGACTTCTTCGATAAATCCGATCCATATGGCCGCGTCCGCTTTGTCGGCGTACTTCACCGCGTTCTCGACGATGTTGACGAACACGCGCTTCAGCTTCTCGCGGTCGGCCACCACGACGGCCGGCTCCGCTAGCGCGGGCGGCTCGTAGATCAGCTTCACGCCGCGCTTTTCCGCGTCCAGCTCGAGCTCCTCGGCGCAATCCGACAGAAAGTCGTCCAGCGCCACCTCTTCAAAGTGAAACGGCAGCCGCTTCAGGTCCAGCTTCGAGAACAGGAACAGCTCGTCGATCAGACGATCCATCTGGACCGTTTTCCGGTGAATCGTCTTGATGTAGCTGTCCAGCATCTCGGGCGTATGCGTGACGCCGTCCATGATGCCCTCGACATAGCCCCGGATCGCGGCGACCGGAGATTTCAGATCGTGCGAAATGTTCGATATGAGGTTGCTGCGGTTGTCCTCGTACTGCAGCTGCAGGTCGACCGAATCCTTCAGCTTGATCCGCATTTCCTCGAACGCGGCGGCAAGCTCGCCGATCTCGTCCCGCGATTCGGGGCGGACCGGGTGGGACAGATTGCCTTCCTTGATCTCCTCCGCTGCACGCCGCAAGGAACGAAGGGGACGAATGATGCTGCGGGAGACGAAATAGGTCAATATGCCGTTGACCACCACAAGTATAATCAGGAGCGAAAGTAAAAAAGGGCTTGGAAATGCGCTCCGCGAGCCAGCCCAGAAAATCCATGTTCAGCAGCATGTAAAAGCTGCCTTTGGAGCCGTCACGGAAGATGACGTTGTACTGACGGTCCAGCATCCAGCTGCCTTTGCCGATATCGTGGCCTTCCATCCAGCGGACTTCGGTGCCGAAGGGCGGCAGATTCGAAGCGACCTTCGTCTCCTTCAGGTCCGGCGAGATATATTCGACCCGATCGCCGAGGCGGACGATGAGCCCCATGTTGATCTTCTGCAGCCGATCGTCGTACGCCTTCATCAGGGAAGGGTCGCGCAAAGAGTCGGGGTCGCCGGCGATTCGCGTACGGATATCCGATGCGATGCTCGCCTCTTCGCCCATGATCGCCGCGAGCGGATTGCCGTCTCCGGTATCCAGCGTGAATACCGACTTCAGATCGCCGATCGCCGATACGACGATCACCAGGAAGGAGATGCCGATCAGAATGAGCGGGATGATCAGCATCGCCAGATAAGACAGCAAGAGCCTGATGCGGATCGACATATGCATTCTCCTACGCTTCTTTTTTTATCGAAAAAGTAATGGCCCGTTGAATAGAATACCATACCGCAACCGAGCAGGAGGCTGAGAATCGCGAATATTCTTCCTTCGGGGATCGAACCGCCCAGCCAGAGCTGATGCCAATTCATGTACGTGACGGGCGAAAAGACCATGTAGGACGGAAAGACGAGCGCCAGACCCTTGGCGGCCGCGTACAGCAGGATGCATACCGTCAGCGCGCCGCTCGCGTTCTTGAATCCGAGCGATACCCATGCCGCGGCCGTGCACAGCACGAACAGCGGGAGCGCGGACGCCGCATAAGCGAGGACGGCATCGCCCATGCTGGCCGCCGCATGTCCGGCATCCGGCAGCAGGAAAGCCGCGGCTTCGGAGGCGACGAACACCAGCGCCAGCAGGACGGCGGTATGCGCGAACAGCGCGATCAGCTTCGCCGCATAAATCTTGGTCCGGCTCACCGGGCGGGACAGCACGGATCGGATCGTCTTGTCGCCGAGCTCGCCGGATATCATGTCGGACGCGGTCATGAAGATGAGCAGCGGCAGCACGAACAGCGTCATGACGTTCAATATCGTGACGGCGTATTGATCGCTTGCGACGCCTGCGACGCCCAGTCCGTCTTGCAGCTGCCGGACGACGGGCAAGCCCGCGAAGGGCAGGATCAAGGCCACCGCCAACAGCCAGATCGTTTTTTTCTCGCGTATAGCTTCGCAAGCTCATTGACGGTCGATCGCTTGAGCAGCTCCATTCGTCTCTCCTCCTCTTTCCGATCGAATCTGGCTCATGTAGTAGCTCTCGAGCGACTGGCCCGAAGCTTGCTTGAGCGACTGCCAGCTGCCCTCCCGAATGATGCGGCCTTCCTGAATGATGCCGATCCGGTTGCAGATCGACTCCATCTCCGAGATCAGGTGGCTGGACAGGAAAAAGGTGATCCGCTCCTCGCTCGCGAGCCGGACGATCAGCGTTCTTAAATCGACCGTCGCTTCGATATCGAGCCCATTCGTCGGTTCGTCCAGGATGAGCAGCTCGGGCCGGCCGATCAGCGCCGACGCGATCCCCAGCCGCTGCTTCATGCCGAGCGAAAAATGGCCGACCTTCTCCCGCTTGCTCGCCGACAGTCCGGTCAGCTCGAGCACCTCGTCGATCCGCGTCCTCGGCAGCTCCGGATACAGCCTTGCGGCCAGCTCCAGATTTTTGTAGGCGCTCATGTATTCGAAGGCTTCGGCTTTCTCGATCAGCACGCCGACGCGGCGCATGGCGCGCTCGTAGTCCTCGGCGACATCGAATCCGAACAGCCGGACGCTTCCCCGATCCGCGCGGACCAAGCCGGCGGCGATCTTCATGACCGTGGACTTGCCGGCGCCGTTCGGTCCGAAGAAGCCGTAGACGTCTCCCCGGGCGATCCGCAGCGAGACATCCGCCACACCTCTGTTATTCCGATAGCGTTTCGTCAATCCTTCGATGTCCAGCACCGTCTCTTCCGACACGATATTCCCTCCTCCTGCGGAATGGCAGAGCGGCCTCGGCGGCCGCTCCCGATCCCGAATGTCATCCGTCCGTTAGTCTTGAAGCTTGCCGGGCTCGACCTTGTTAATCTTCTTGCCCGTCAGATCCACGGTATCCGGCGTCGTAGCGTTCACGTCCGAGGTATCGATATCCGCGCTGACGGTCAGGCGATGCGAAACGCCCGCTTCGTCTTTGCCCGTGACCGCGAGTTCGACGATCTGATGGACGATATAATGATTACCGTCGATCTCCGCGTGCAGCGACACCTCGTCGACGTTCACGTCCTGCGTCAACCGCGGCAGCTTCGCGTCCAGGCGGGAGAGATCGATGCCGACGACGCCCGTATCCTTCAATGCCGAATCCTGGTGCGCGTTCTCCGCGTTCAGCGCCTCCTTCACGACGAGCGAGCCGATCACGTTGAACGTCGCCGGGATTTGCGACCCCTTCAAGGTCATGTCGACCGCTTGCGCGCCGTCAGCCCCGTCGCTCAGGTTCACGTTATTTTTCAGATGGCCGACGAGCGCGTCGACCAGCTTTTCCAGCCCTTGTCGAACGGCGGGATCCTCGCGATCGAAGTCATGTCCCTCGGCGCGATCCGCTGCGTCCTTCTCCGACGCCACGTTGTACGTATCGCTGCTGCCGGACTTGAAGATCGTCGAGCCGTCCTGATGGTAAAATTCGAGCAGCTCGGAAGCCGCCCCCGTCGCGATCTCGGCGCTGCCGCTGACGCCCCGCGCGGCCTTGCTTGCCTTCAGCGTCCCGTTGACGTTCAGCAGCTCTTGGCCGTTGTCCTGTACCGAGAGCACGTAATGCTGCGTCGCGTTCGAAGCCGCCGCCGTCGTCTTCACCGCCGTCTTGTACGCCTCGTAGCCGCCGCCCTCGCCTCCGATGTCCGCGAATGCGGACGTCACCAGCAGCGCGCTCCCGATCGTCAGTCCCGCTCCCACCATCGCCAATTTCTTTTTTCATTCCTCATAACCTCCTGATTCCGATTCGCGGCTTCTTCGTCCGCCTGAATTCATCATAGCGGCCGATTCTAAATCGCCTGAAAACGAAAATAAACCGGAAATAAGGAAAAGATTAAAAAAAAATAAACTTTCGGCTTTTGGGTCGACGAATCACGCTATGCCAAAAAAAAACGCCAGGGAAGATCTCCCTGACGGTCCTGTCGTTTCGCTCGCACATCTGTGAATAATCGAGTAGGAGGAGGCGGCTAGCCTCCGTCCTCTCACACCACCGTACATGCGGGTCCGCATACGGCGGTTCCAAAAGGTTAACAAAGCTCCAAATAACGAGAAAGCAGACTTTTCAGCCCTTTCGCCTCCCAGTAGGAGGTCGGAAGGGCGTTATTTGTATTCCGAGACATTTCCCACGGGCCTCGCCGAGAGTTGGCCATGACAAAACAAGCCCATTCCGGCACCCTCAGCGCCCTCAGTTCGCGGATTCGCGTTCGCACTCGCTTCCACTGCTTCCACAGGCACATGCGCAGCCTTCTGCGAATCCAGCCATCGAATTGCTGGAGGTGGCTCTTTGCCGCAGCCAGCCGGAAGTAGCCGAGCCATCCCATCGTATAGCGGTTCAGCCGGTTTATACGTTCCTCCATCGGCATAGACTTCGTACGATCCGTCAGTTCTCGGATCCTATCCTTGAACCGAGAAATCGTCTTTGGCGCCAACCGAATCGCCGCTTGTCTGTGGTTCGTGAAGCTAAACCCTAGAAACTTGCGTTCCCACGGTCTTGCTACCGCGCTCTTTTCCCGGTTCACTTTCAGTCTTAGCTTTCCTTCTACAAAGCGAATCATCGACGCCATGACGCGTTCTCCGGCGCGCTTGCTTGCTACGAAGATATTGCAGTCGTCCGCATAACGAACGAAATGCAGCCCCCCTGCGGGTGAGTTCCTTGTCCAGGTCGTCCAACAGGATGTTCGCAAGCAGTGGACTAAGCGGCCCGCCTTGCGGCGTTCCTTCTTCCGTGCGCTGGCAAACCCCGTTCTCCATGACTCCGGCGGTTAGGTAGGCACGGATCAGTTTTAGGACACGCTTGTCCGTTACCTTTCTGGCGACTCTGGCCATGAGCATGTCGTGGTTCACCCGGTCAAAGAACTTCTCTAGGTCCATGTCCACCCCCCAGCGCAGTCCGCTCTGGATGTGGGATTGAGCCTGCCGCATCGCATCGTGCGCTCGCTTGCCCGGCCGGAAGCCGTAGCTGCTTGGAGAAAACTCCGCGTCGAAAATCGGGTTCGTCACTTGCAGAAGCGCTTGCTGAAGCAGACGGTCCATGACGGTCGGGATGCCCAGCAGCCTTACGCCGCCTCCGGGTTTGGGGATTTCCACCCGCCTGACTGGCGCAGGTCTGTAAGTTCCCGTCAGGAGTTCGGTTTTCACCGACTCCCAATGCGTTTTCAGGTAAGCTTGTAGCTGTGCTACCGTTACACCGTCCACACCGGGCGCTCCTCCGTTTTGGACCACTCGCTTGTACGCGTTCCTGAGGTTCGCGCTTGCGAGCATCCGCTCCAGCACGTCGTCATTGGCTTCGCGAGAGGAAGTGACGACTTGTGCCGGCGTTGAACTCGGCGCTCCTGCATACCCTGACGGCTTCACCGCTTCTCTTTGCAGCAAGCTCCCTTGCGGGATATTCGGCTGTCTTTGCTCATCGCGCGAACGCATCGGTTTCCTCTCTCCTTTCGGTTCGGCCCTTCCGCTTTCCGGCGTCCCGTACTCGCGTACTATGACCTCTGCTGACTCCTGTGGGTTCAGCGCAACCTCCCGGTTGCGGTTACGAAGTGACTTCGCATTTTTTTTTCCATCCCACAGGTCTCCCCAGATAAGAACGTCATCTGTCTGCCCGCGACCACTGGAGTTTACAGAGATAACCCTTGGCGGCTTTGGATTTCGCCTTGTTGAGGAGACTCATCCGGTTAACCCTGCCTCGAATCCAGTTCGTATACCTTGGCCCGTGCATTTGCCTCCGGCTTCCTTCAGATTCTGCCTCACGGCCGACACCCTTGCCCTTGGCTACGGTAGGCGCTCGCCAGCCCCCGTTCGGGACTTTCACCCTAAAGATGACGCCCATGCTGGGCGTACGCAAAAAGGAGAGAAGGCATCCGCCTTCTCTCCTTCGCGCAAGATCGATTCGTTCTGCCGCTTATTGCCGGATGATGAGCACGTCGCGCGGCGGAATGCCCGTTCTTTGGATGCGGGCGATCTCTTCATTCGTCAATCTGCGTCCGACCAGGACGAACGATGACGTGACATTGTCGAAATTAAGGCTTCCGAGATTCGCTACGCTCTGGCTCCCGCGGAACACGCGGAACGAGCCATGGAAGTTCGTTTGGGAAAACAGCACAAGCGTGACTTGCGTGCTTTGCACGACATTGCTCAGCCTGAAGCTCGACAGAACGTTGTCGAACTGGAATGCGCCCAGTTCCCGAACCGCCACGCCTCCGCGTCTGATTACGATACGGCGGCCCGTAAAGTTCGTGCCGGACCAGAGCGCGAGGCGTAAATTTCGATTGGCCAATTCAATCACTTCCTTGTCTTAGGATACAACATCGTATTCCCGCGACAAAAAAACGGAATCGGTCAAATCGCGCAGGGAAAAAGCTCATTTTACAATCGCGTACGCCTCACGCCCCTGAGCCCGGATGCCCGGTTGCCTGCCGCCGCGCGCGGTATTCCGACGCCGGAACGCCCTCCAGCTCCCGGAATACGCGGTTGAACTGCTTCGCGTTTTCGAAGCCGACGCTTTGGCCGATCTCGAAAATTTTGGCGTCCGTCCGCGCGAGCAGCGCCTTGGCCTTATCGATCCGCACGGCCTTCACGTACGATACGAAGCTCTGGCCCGTGAATTCCTTGAACAGCTCGCTGAAGTACGAATAATTAAGCGACACGTGATTGGACACCGTGGCCATGTTCAGGTCCTCGGCATAATGCGCTTCGATATAAGCGACGGCCCTCCGCATCTCCCGGTTGTCTCCCAGCGCGGCGCGAACCGTCCGGACATAATCGTTCAGCCGGAACAGCAAGTTTTCGGCCTCGTGGAAATATTCGTGAATGTCCGAGAAATGATAAATGCTGCCTACCCGCTTATACAACCGCAAGATTTCGAGCGACTCCTCGCCGTACGTGCGGAACACGTCGTCGAATACCGTCTCGTTCAGCAGCTTGCTGAGGCGCTCCAAATAGTCGAGCGAAACTTCCGACGCCTTTTTCAAATCGAACAGGCGAACCAGAATCGCCTTCATGTCAGGCTCGCGATCGGTTCCCAGCATATTGGCGAGCTTGCGGACGTCGTCGACCGGCAGCTCCGGCGCGTCCGTTCTGTGCATGACGCTCTCGTAGGTAATGATCGACGAGCTGCAGCGCGGCTGCAGCAAGCTGTATCCCGCGGCGCGCCGGGCCTCGGCGTAGCCGGCGCGAACGTCCTCCAGCCGCGCCTTCATGCGGCTGAGCCCGACATGATAGGCGGAGGAGACGCTCTTGTCCTTCAAATAAACCATGAGCCGGCCGAACAGCTCCGCCTCGTCGGTCAATACGATCAGATAGCCGTCCTGATCCTCCAGATGGAACGCGGCGCGCCCCTCCGCGCTGCGCGCGAGAAACTCCTGCGCGAGCACGTTCTGCCGGCGGTCGCCGGCGAACTTGAGCGCGCCGACGCAGTAGGCCGGCTCCAGGCGCTGCAGCCCCGCGGACCGGCAGCGCTCCGCCGCTTCGGCCGGATCGACGGCGGGATGCACGAAAATATAGTTCAGTTGGGCCGCCCGCAGCTCCTCCCGGACCCGGCCCGCTTCGTCGAGCCGGCTCTCTGCGTCCTCGGCGCGGCCGAGCTCCTGCTCCACCCGGTCCAGGATACCGTACATTTCTTCCCGGACGATCGGCTTCAGCAGATAGTCCCGCACGTTGAATTTGATCGCTTCCTTGGCGTAGCTGAAGTCGTCGTGGCCGCTCAGGATGATGACGGCAGTCTTCGGGGATCGCTCCGCCGCGTGCCGGATGAGCGTCAAGCCGTCCATCTCGGGCATCCGGATGTCCGTGATCAGGATGTCGATCCGTCCGGCGCCGATGACGGCCAGCGCCTCCGCCCCGTCGGCGGCCAGCGACACGTCGTACCGATCCCGGTACTGGCGTTCGATCATGGCTTTCAGACCCGCGCGGATGTTTTTCTCGTCGTCGACGATAAGCAGCGTTCGCATCAGCCTGCGCCTCCCGTCAAAATAAAGTAAGGAATCCGAATGACGACGCGCGTATAGGCGCCTTCTTCGCTGGCCACCGTGAGCCCGTATTCTTTGCCGTAGTAGAGCTGAATGCGCTGATGCACGTTGCGCAGCCCGATGCCGCCGCCTTCTCGCCCGGCGTCCGCTCTCGGCAAGGCCGTGCCGGCTGACTCCGGCGCTTCGTACCCGATCGACCGGTTGAGCTGCGCCGCGCGATCCGCCGGCATGCCGCAGCCGTCGTCGCGGACGGCAAGCACGAGCGTCCCCTCGCTTGCTTCGGCTTCGATGCGGATCGTCAGCTCCTGCATCGACGACGCGCGAAGCCCGTGCTGGACCGCATTTTCCGCGATCGGCTGCAGCGACATCTTCAGCAGCTCCTGATCGAGGAGCGAGGCCGGGATGTCGAGAGCGAGGATAATCCGATTCTCGTACCGGATGTTCATGATGGCGATATAGTTGGTGATATGCGCGACCTCGTCGCGCAGCCTCACGTATTCGCTCGTCCACTTGAGATTGTAGCGCATGAGCCCGCCAAGCGAGGTCAGCGCGTCGGAGATCGGGTACTGCCCCTCCACCTCCGCCATCATCTTGATATTTTCCAGCGTGTTGTACAGGAAGTGGGAGTCGATCTGGTTTTTCAGCGAACGCAGCTCGGTCTCCTTGGACGCCGCCTTCTTGTTCACCGCGTCCGCGATCAGCTCGTTGATCTTGCGCAGCATCTTGCGGAAATGATGGGCCAGCTCGCCGACCTCGCCGCCCCCGCGGACCGTCAGGTCGAATCCGAAGTCGCCCTGGCGAACCCGCTTCATCGAATCGGTCAGCGTGTGCAGCTTTTTCAAAATAAACGAATTGAGCACGTACGTCGCGATGCCTAGGATCGCGATCAGGATGACGTTGGCCGCGATGATGCGGTCGCGCGTCTGCCTGGCGCTGTCGAGCACGCGCTGAAGGGACACGATATTCACCATCCTGGCGCCGAGCGGCTCGATCTCGCGGGAGACCGCCAGGAACGGCTGGCCTCCGAGCGTCAGGCGGAAGCTCGCGGTCCCGGAAAGCGCCCGGCCCGCCGGGCTCAGCGCTTCGGCCAGCGCCTCGGGGGATATGCCCGTCGACGCCAGCAGCTTCTGCTGCCGATTGTAGAAAAGATTGCCCTGCGCATCGGAGATGACGAGCTGGGAGACGTCGTCCTCGCTGCTGCCGAATGTCTTGGGGAAGAAGCTCGACATGAGCATGTCAACCTCGAGGATGCCGGCATGGATGCCCAGCGGGTACTCGATCTCCTTCAGGAAGGCGACCTTCGCCTGGCCGACGCCCGTCGCTTCCCCGATCTTCATCTTGAACGGATCCGGGTCGTCGGGCGTCAAGTGCCACTCCATATGCTCCTTCGAAGCGGTCAAGCGGCCGAACCAGGGCTCCGACGCGACACGCTCCTCGTTCGCGAATACCGGATACATCTCGTTGATCAGCGCGTTGTCGAAGAAGATGCGGATATGCAAAAGATTCGGATTATTGTACTGGAGCCGGTTGATGGCCGGAACGACCCGCGTGCTGAAGTCGATCAGCTCGGCGGTGTCCGGCTCCGTCGTCCGGGACAAATAATCGAGCACGTCCTGGTCCGCCTGGCTGAGGTCCGCGGCCCGCTGCATCGTCTCGATGTTGTTGGCGATATTGAGCCGCTCGATCTCGAGCGTGTTTTCGTTTTTCCGCTCCATATCCTTGACCGCGCTTCCCGCGAACTGCTGAAACAGCAGCAGCGAGATCAGGACGCTCGGAATGAGCAGGATCAGCACGTACGAGAGGATCAGCCGCGTCTGCAGCGACCACTGCTCTTGCCGTTCCAGGAGCCTTCGCATCGATTTTTTCCAGAATGTCCGCACCCGCATGCCGTCACTTCCGTTTGCCGTCGTATTCGTCGCTTCGCTTAAAACTCCAAAAGGACATGCCGTCCCGGAAGGGACGACAGTCCTTGGTCAGAGCCTTACTTCATAAAATCCGCGAGCTTTTTAACGTTCTCTTCGAACTTCTTCTGACGGAACGCCTGCATGGCGTCATAGCCGGCCTTGGCGCGATCGTCCTTGAACTGCTGCAGGATCTTGTCAAAATCCGCGTCGGACTTCGACAGCAGCAGCTTCGGCAGCGCCTTGCTCCAGAGCGTGTCGATCTTCGTCTTGGTGATGCCTTCGGGCGACGTGGCCGGCGGGTCGATCAGGTCGTACTGCGAATAGCTGACCGTCTTGCCGCGCGTCCAGTCCTCCATCTGCTTCGTCGGTTCGACGCTCGGCGGCGCCCATTGCAGGTTCATGTTCGTGTCCATCAGCATCCAAAAAGTATACGACGACCCGTACTTTTTGTCGAAGGAGGTGCGGTCGGTCTGCATGAGCTGCAGCGCCTCCGGCTTGAACTGGTCTTTGCCGTCGATCGTATCATAGGAGACGCCCTTCTCGCCAAGGTAAAGATCCTTCTGCCCTTCTTCGCTGATCAGGTAGCTGAGGAATTTGATGGCGCGCGCTTTGTCCTTGACGTCCTTGGAAATGAGCGTGACCGTCCAGCCGGAGATCGAAGGTCCGGCCAGCTTCGGCGGATCCTGCTTCGCGTTGGCCGGGCCGTCGACCGCGATATACACCGAGTTCGGGTCCTTGGCGTACAGCACGTTCTCCTGGGCGGCCAGGTCGGAGCGCTGATAGATCATCGCGAAGTAGCGTCCCTGCGCGATCTTCTCCTCCATCTGCGTGCGCTTGTCGATAAAGATGTCTTTCGCGAGCAGGCCGTCCTGGTTCGCCTGGCGGAATACCTTCAGCCACTTCACGTACGCCTCGTTGTCGACGAGGGCGTACTTGTCGTTCAGCTTGCCGTCGACGTCGCGCGGAATGGCCAGGAAGTCGGCCAGGTAATCCTCGAGCGAATAGTTGCCCGTCGGCGTGAATTCGTGGAGGCCTAGCGGGATGAGCGGCTGGCCGTTCACGTCCTTGAACTTTTCCTTCGCGGCCTTGAGCGCGGCGAGGAAGCCTTCCGGCGTCCGCATGTCCGGCTTGCCGAGCGCCTCGTACATGTCCTTGCGGACGAGGAACGTCTGGTTAGAAGTAAAATTCGTGCCATACTTCTCGTAATCCTTCGGCGAGGACGACGCGTTCGGATAACCGTAAACGTTGCCGTCCGGCTGGGTGTACCAGCTCAGCTTGGCGGGGTCGGCGACCTTGAAGAAGTACGGATCGTATTCCTTCGCCAACTCGTTAAGCGGCAGCACGAGCCCGCCTTCCTGCATTTTCTTGACCGCGTCCTCGTACCAGCCGAGCGTGATGAAGTCCGGCAGCTTGCCCGAGGCGATCATCGTGTTCATCTTCTCGTTCTCGTTGCCCGCCGGGACGATGAAGTTGATGTTGACGCCCGTCTTCTTCGTGACGTACTGGGAAGTCGGATCGACGCCCCACTTGTTCGGGAACCAGGAAAAGTTCAGGTACCAGTCGAACGTGATCGGCTTGGCGGCGTCGGCCTGCCAGCCGGGCGCGTCGGCGGAAGCTTCGCCGGAGGCTTCCGCCGACGCGGAAGCGGTGGCCGACGGCGAAGCTTCGGACGGGGCGGCGCTGCTTGAAGCCGGAGCGCTCGAGCTCGCCTGGCCTTCGTTGTTGCCGCCGGCGCAGGCCGACAGCGAGAACGTCAGCGCGAGCAGCAGCGTGGAAGCGATCGTTTTGTTGGATACGCGTTTGTTCATGTTCGTTCCCCTTTGCTTTTCTGATGGACAGTCTTCTATGTGGAAAGTCGTGGTTGCCCGATTGGATGACGATTCGAAATGGCGCGCAGATGCCTGTGTCGTCCCGGTCAGCCCTTGATCGATCCGATCATGAGCCCCTTCACGAAGTACCGCTGCAAAAACGGATACGCGAGCACGATGGGCAGCGTTGTGACGACCATCGTCGCCATTTTCACCGAGTTGGACGTGACGGACTTCGTAATGCCGCCTGCCGCCGCCGTCACCATCTGGCTCGTATCGTTCTGCGCGACGACGCGGTACAGGAACGTCTGGATCGGCTGCAGCTCGGTGTTCTGCGTAATGTAGATGACGCCCGAGAAATAGTCGTTCCACTGCCATACCCCGTGGAACAAGGCGATCGTCGCGACGACCGGCAGCGAGACCGGGATGACGACCCGGAGGAACAGCACCAGGTCGTTGGCGCCGTCGATCTTCGCGGCCTCTTCGAGGCCCTGCGGCAGCTCTCGGAAAAAAGAGACGAAAATGATCAGGTCGAAAAAGCTGAACATGGCCGGGACGATATAGACGAAAAAGTTGTCCAGCAGCTGCAAGTCGCGGATGAGCAGGAAAGTCGGGATGAGTCCGCCGTTGAAGATCATCGTGACCGTGCCGAGGATCATGTACAGATTGCGGCCGATCAGCTCCCGCCGGGAAAACGCGTAGGCGACCATCGCCGTGAAAAAGACGTGCAGGACGGTGCCGACGAGCGTCTTGGCGACCGTGATTCCCATCGCGGTCACGATGCCGGGATTGTCGACGACGGCCGCGTAGTTGTCCAGGGTGAACACCCGGGGCAGCCAGTAGATGCCGCCGCGCATGGCGTCCTGCCCGCTGTTCAGCGAATTGACGAGGACGTACCAGACCGGGTAGATCGTCACGAAGCAAATGACGAGCATGAGCAGGACGTTGACGCCGTCGAAGACGGCCTCGCCTCTCGTTCTTCGTTTTAATGCGAACATCGGATGATGCCCCCTTCTCTCGCTCTCGGTCAGAACAACGTGGATTGGTTCATGCGCTTCAGGATGCCGTTCGCGCCGAGCAGCAGGCCGAGCGTGATGACGGACTTGATCAGGCCGACGGCGGTCGCGTACGAATAGCGTGACTGGGAGATGCCCGTCTGGTACACGAAGATGTCGATGACGTTGCTCGTGCTGTCGTTCAGCGCGTTGCGCATGACGAAAATCTGGTCGAAGTTGGAGTTGAGGAGGCCGCTGACCGCCAGGATGAACAGGATCGAGATCGTGCCTGCGATGCCGGGCAGCGTTACGTACCGCATCTTCTGGAAGCGCCCGGCGCCGTCGATCGTGGCCGCCTCGTACATCTCCGGGGACACGCTCGCCATCGCCGCCAGATAGATGATCGCCGACCAGCCGAGCTCCTTCCAAATATCCGAGGAGACCACGATCGTCCAAAAGTAGCCCGGACTGGCCAGGTAATCGACCGGATCGCGGATGAGGCCGAGCGCCAGCAGCACCTTGTTGATGACGCCCACGTCCGACAGCCAGGTCGTCAGGATGCCGCCCAGGATGACCCAGGACAGGAAGTGCGGCAGATACGAGATCGTCTGCACGGCTTTTTTGAACCGGACCGACCTGAGCTCATTCAGGAAGAGGGCGAACAGAATCGGCAGCGGAAAGCCGACGATCAGCTTGAGCAGGCTGATGCCGATCGTATTGCGGATGACGCCGGGCAGCTGTTCGTCCGAGAAAAACTCTCGAAATTGCGTCAGTCCCACCCACGGCGCCTCGCCGACCGACTTGATGATGTTGTACTCCTTGAACGCGATGATGAGGCCGTACATCGGGATGTAGTTGAACACGAGCATCCAGGCTACGCCCAGCAAGGCCATCGCTTGGAGGTAGCGCTGGGCGAGCAGCTTCCTGGCCCATCCGGTCGCCCCGCCCCGGCGCACGCGCGCCTGCGTCCGCTGCGCTTCCAGCGCCTCCGCCCGGGCATCCATACGATCGACCTCCTGTTTTTTTGTAGCGATGTAAGTGTTTTCATCTGTTTGTATTGTACGATCCCTCCCGCTGCGTGGGTAGGCTCGATATTTCGTATTGCGGTCTCGTTTTTCGGGAGTTTGGCGCGCGTCTGGATTCGGCGTAGACCAAAAACGCAAACGGGACGAAGCAGGAAAATCCTCTGATTCGTCCCGTTGGATTATCTTGGCATCATTTCAGCGACCTACGTAAACACATTCCGCCTAGCGGCTGCGAGAACTGGCCAAGTGTTGACCTACGTCAATACATTACGCCTAGCGGCTGCGAGAACGGGCCAAGTGTTGACCTACGTCAATACATTACGCCTAGCGGCTGCGAGTACGGGCCAAGTGTTGACCTACGTCAATACATTACGCACGGCGGCTGCGAGAACGGGCCAAGTGTTGACCTACGTCAACACATTACGCACGGCGGCTGCGAGAGCGGGCCAAGTGTTGACCTACGTCAACACATTACGCACGGCGGCTGCGAGTGTTGACCTGGCGTCCATAGAGGTTGTGCATCTTCCAAGCGACAAGCAAAAACGCCCCCGTATACGGAGGGCGTTCTGAAAAAGACATGGACAAGTTTAGCTGTACGTACGCTATGCGAAGGCGGCATCCGCAGCGGGCAGCAGCCCGCGCTTCTCCAACGCCGCCAGTCGCTCGAACAGGAAGACGCCGCTGAGCTGCGCGCTAAGCGTCACCTTCCCGGCAGGGGCGGAGCGCCAATCCGTACCGAATAGATCACGACCTGGGTCTTGAGGGCCGTGCGTCGCCGCCCATAGCGTCGCCCCATTGCGGAGCAGCCAGGCCGCCGGCGCGGACGTCGCCTCCCGTCCCTCCAGGACGAGCTCGGACAAGTACCGGACGAGAATACCCTTGAACAGACCGCCGTCGCCGTCGCCTTCGTCCGGCAGAATGCCGCCGCCCCACTCGGCAGACGCAGCCTCGGCGGTACGATTCGCATCGGCCAGATATGCCGCATCCCCCGTCTCCCGGAACAGCTCGACGGCGGCGCCGATAAAGACGCCCTGGCAATACGTGAAGCGCCATTCCTTGTCGATCGCCCCGTCGCCCAGGCGATTCATCCCGTCCCATACGAAGCCGGTCACCGGATCGACGAGATGCCGCTTGAGCCAATCGTAGATCCGGATGGCCCAAGACAAGTCTTCCTCCCGGCCGAAGCTCCGATAGAGCCGGACGGCCAGTATTGCGGCAGGCCCGTTGGCCGGGGTGTTTTTGTACCCCAGCTGTTTCTTGTGCCAAGCGATGCCGCCGCCCATCGTATCGTTCCATCCCGTCCGGATGTCCGCCCAGAGCGACAGTACCGTCTGCTTGTACCGCTCCTCGCCTGTCGCGTCATAAGCGCGCAGCCAAGCGATCGCCATCCATTCCATATCGTCGTACAGCAGATTAGGGAACGCGCCGCCGTTTTTCGTCCGGATTCCCTCGTGAAGCTCGGACAACCGGTCGGCATACCAGTCGTCGCCCGTGCGCAGCAGACCGTCCGCCAGACCGTCTACGGCATGCGCCATCCACCAGTAGTGAAAGATCGTATTGCACGCTCCGTCCGGGCACGGCGTCTCGATATCGTACATCCGAATGGATGGATTCCAAAATTCTCCGTCTAACGCTCGTTGCGCTTTTTCGGCCCGCTCGTTCCACAACATGTCGCTCACCTTCTCCGTTCCTCTATGCTGTCTTTATTTTCGCGGCTCTCCTCCGATTTCCGGCCGAAGCGCCAAGCGCTATTTCAACAGGCCAGCCCGTTCCAGGCGGGCGACCGTCTCGAGCAGCATAACGCCGCTAAGATCGGCGCTGAGTTCGACGACCGTCTCGGGCGGCTGCGACCAGGCGGGTCCGAACAAAGCGTCCCCTTTTGCGTCGCCTTCGCTCTCGCCATCGGAATCGCCTTCCTGACGGCCCGTCGCCCGTCCGTCCGTCCATAGACGGCTCGCGTTCGCCAAGAGCAGCTTCGCCTGCCCCGACGACGCGCCGTCCGCTTCGATCAGCTCGCCCAGATAGCGGACGAATACGCCCTTGAACAAGGCGCCGTCGCCGTCCCCTTCGGACGGAAGCATGCCTGCCGGGCCCCCGGCCAGCACGGTCGCCGCGGCATCGGCCGTCCGCCTGGCCGACGCCAGGTATGCTTCATCTTTCGTCGCGCGGTACAGCTCCACCGCGGCGCCGATGTAAACGCCTTGGTTGTACGAAAATTGCCATGCCTTGTCGATCGCGCCGTCGCCCGTCCGGTTGATGCCGTCCCAGACGAAGCCGGTGTCGGGATCGACCAGCGTGCGGCTTTCCCATTCATAGATGCGCTTCGCCCAATTCAAATCCTCGGGGTTTTGGAAACGCTCGTACAAGCGGGCCGCGAGAATGGCGGACGGCGCGTTCGCCGGCGTGTTCTTGTAGTCCGTCTGCGTCTTGCGCCAGGCGATGCCGCCGCCGGCCTCATCGTTCCAGCCGCCCCGGATCTCTTCCCACAGCGTCAGCGCGGCTTCCTTGTATCGGGATTCGCCCGTGGCGTCGAACGCGCGGAGCCAGGCCAGCCCCATCCACGCCATGTCGTCGTAATAATCGTTCGGCCACACCTCCGCGTTGCGCGCGAGCAGTCCGTCGTACAGGGAGGCGAGGCGCTCCGCGTACTTGGCTTCGCCGGTCCGTTCGTACCCGTCCGTCAGGACGTCCGCAGCATGCGCCATCCACCAGTAATTAAAAGGATCCGTGCATAATTGCAAAATGCAAGGCGCGGCGTTGTTGTACAGCCCGCGCTTGGCATCCCAAAAAAGCCCCGTCCAGCGCGGTCTGCGCGGCTTCCGCGCGCGCCGCCCACATGCCGGCGCGGGAATCGTCCGCCCCGGCGGCTCCGTGCAGCGCCCCGGCCCGCCAGGCCCAGCCTGCGGCCGCCAGCAGCAAGGCGGCGACGGCGACGAACGTCCATCCGGTCTTCCTCGTCATCCGCATGCCTTACCCCTTCGTGCCGCTGAACGCGATGCCTTGAACGAAGTACTTTTGCAGGGCGAGGAACAGCAGCAGAATCGGCAATATCGCGATCAACGCGCCCGCCATCATCGGACCGAAGTCGGTCTGATGGTTGTAGGAGAACGCCTGCAGTCCCATTTGAATCGTCGCCTTGTCCGGGTCGTTGAGAATAATCATCGGCCAGAGGAAGCTGTTCCACCCCGCCTGGAAGGTGAAGATGCCGAGCGTGGCCAGCGCCGGCTTCGTAAGCGGCCAATAAATATTCCAGAAAATCCGGAATTCGCCCGCCCCCTCGATCCGGGCCATCTCCATCATGTCGGACGGCAAGGTCAGGAAAAATTGGCGCATGAAAAATACCGCGAACGATCCGGATGCGCCGGGAAGGATAATGCCCCAAAACGAGTTCAGGAACCCGTTGCCTCCGGCTCCGTACCAGTCGTTTCCCCCGGCGAACGGGAAGTGCTTCAGCACGTAGAAGCTCGGAATCATCGTCACGATGCCCGGTATCATCATCGCGGCGAGCAGCACGCGGAACAGCGGCTTGTTCAGCTTGAAATTCAGCTTCGCGAACGCAAACCCGCTAAGCGAGCCGAAGAACAAATTCGCCGCCACGCCCGCTACGGCAAGCATGAGCGAGTTCCAGAAGTACAGGCCGAACGGAACGGTCGTGAACGCTGCGCGATAATGCTCTAGCGTCAGCCGGGACGGCAGCCATCTGATCGGCATGGAGAAAATCTCGTCGCTCGGCTTGAGCGAGGTGATCAGGCTCCAGAAAAACGGAAGAAACATGAACACCGAGATCGCGATGCTGACAACGTAGAAAACGATCCGCCAAAATACGCGCGAAGCGGACGCCGAGACGGCGGGCGGGCGGCTTGCGCGAGCGGCCCCTGCGGCCGCAGATTTGACACTCATATCCGCACCCTCCTCACACGACCGACTCTTCGGATTTGTTGACGCGCATGTTGACGATCGAGAAGATCAGGATCGCGAGCGCCAGGATGAACGCCTGCGCCGAAGCATAGCCCATCTGTAATTGGTTGAAGCCTTGCTGGTAGATGAGGTAGACCGGCGTCTTCGTGACGTTGCCCGGACCGCCTTGGGTGAGCACGAACGCCTGGTCGAACAATTGCAGCGCGCCGATGATCGACATCGTGCTCACGAGAAACGTCGTCGGCCGCAGCTGCGGCCACGTGATATAACGGAACCGCTGGAGCGCGTTCGCGCCGTCGAGCTTCGCGGATTCATAGAGATAATCCGGCACGCCCTGGAGGCCCGCGATATAGATGATCATATTCGAGCCGATCGACTGCCATAGCGTCACGAGTATGATCGACAGCATCGCCGTCTCCGTCTGAGCGAGCCAGGCGGGACCGGTAATGCCGGCATAGCCGAGCAACGTATTGACGAGGCCGTACTCCGGATGGAGCAGCCATACCCAGACCGTAGCCGCGGCGACCGCGGAAGTAAGCGTCGGCATGTAGTTCATCGTGCGGAACAGCCGAACGCCCAGCCGCCGGAAGTTGAGCAACATCGCGATGCCGAGCGAGATCAGAATGTTGAGCGGTACGAAAATAACCGTATAATACGCGACGTTTTTGAAGGTGGTCCAATAGAGGTCGTCGTGCAGCAGTCGCTTGTAGTTGTCGAAGTTCACCCAATCGCGGTTTTTGACGACGTCATAATTCGTGAAGCTGAAATAAAACGCCATGACGACGGGAACGACGGTGAAGATCACGAATAAGAGAATCGTCGGCGAGATGAACAGGTATGCGGTTCTGGCCTGATGGCGGTTCAGTTTGCTGATGGAAGCCATGGGCGCTCCTCCTTTCGGCTCGGGCGGTCGAATTCGCGCGGCCGTGCCGTCCGCGACAGAGAAAAGGGAGGTCGCCCTCCCTCCTCGTCACTTGACGACAGCGTTGTCCTGCAGCAGCTTGTCGCCCTGCTGCTGCGCTTTTTTCAACGTATCCTCCGCGCTCTGCTTGCTTTGCTGGAACAGCTGCACGTTCGGGATAAGCGCGTCGCCTTCCATGACGGAGTAGCCCGGGTGCGTCGGACGGATCTTCGCGATCTCCAGCGTCTCGAGGAACGGCTTCCAGAACGGATCGTCCTGGAAGAACGCGTCCTCGATCGCCGGCTTGAAGCCGGGAATGTTCAAGCTCGTCTTGGCCCACAGGAGCGCGTTGTCCTTGTTCGCCGTCCACCACTTGATGAATTCCCACGCCTCCTGTTGATGCTTGGAGCCTTCCGGAATGACGAGTCCGAAGCCGCCCATGACGCTTCCCTTGTCTCCGTTCGGTCCGGCCGGCGGCGGCACGACGCCGAAGTCGAGGTCTTTGCCGTATTTCTTGTAAGTGGTCAGCATCCAAGGCCCATTGTAGGTCATGGCGAGCTTGCCAGTCGCAAACGCGTCGGTCGATTCGCCGAGGCCTTGCTCGAAGCCGATTTTGTACACTTTGTCTTGGTTCAGCAGACGATCCCAATAGTCGAGCACGGCTTTGCCCTTGTCGTTGTTGAAGTTGGTCTTGCCGTCGTCGGTCAGCATCGTGCCGCCCGCCTGCTGCAGATACATATTGAACAAGCCCGCGTCGCCGAGCGAAAAGCCCGCGACCTGAAGCTTGCTGCCGTTCCACTTCGTCGTCTTGATCGCGGCGTCCTCCAGCTCCTGCCAGTTCGTCGGCGGATTGGCTACGCCCGCGTCGGCGAGCAGCTTCTTGTTGTAGAACAGCGCGCGCGCATCGACGGTGAGCGGCAAGCCGTACAATTGATCTTTGTAAGTCAGTTCCTTCAGGGCTTCGCCGTAGAAGTCGTCTTTGCTGACGCCGTCCTTGGCCAGGAATTCGTCCAGCGGATGCAGCACGTTTTTCGGCGCGTAGAGCGACGTGCGCCAGCGGTCCCAGAACAGGATGTCGGGCGAGCCGCCGGAGGTGGCCGCGGTCAGAAACTTCGTAATCATATCCTGCTGGAGAACATACTTCACCTTGATGCGGTCTTGGGATTTATTGAAGGCGTCGACCATCGTCTCGAACTGCTTCTGGCCTTCGCCGCTCCAGTCGCCCCAGAAGGTCAGCTCGACGGGTTTGCCCGAGGACTTGCCGGCAGGCTCGCTATCGGAAGGAGCTGCGGAAGAGGAAGAGGAAGGGTTGGCGCTGGCGTTGCCGTTGCCGGACGAGCCGCCGCTGCAGCCTGCGAGCGCTGCGGCGGAGATGCTTGCGATAGCCATAAGCGAGATCCATTTTTTCATGCGTGAAGCCTCCCTTTTTTTGATCTTCGGACTTGCTATCTCAATACGAGGATGTATTCCCCGTCTGAAACCTGTGGCCGCTAAGCGCGTACCTCGCGATCGTGCACGGCGACGCGAATGCCGCAATAGTCCATGAGCAGCTCGCAAAACATCATGTTCGCCCAGGAGAACCAGGGCCTGGAATAGACCGTCGGATCGTCCGCCGAAAAACCTTCGTGCATCATCTCCGTGCCGGCGTCGGTGTCGGCCATGAGGAGCAGCAGCCGCAGCTTTTCCGTCCGGTCGGTCGCGGTGAGACCCTGCATCGCGAGCGCGATAGGCCAGACATAGCCTTCCGGCGTATGCGGGCTGCCGATGCCCCGGGCCGCTGTTCCCTCATAATAATAAGGATTGGCGGAGCTCAGGACGAATCGGCGCGTATTCGCGTAGACCGGGTCCTCGGCGGAGACGTAGCCGAGATACGGGATGGACAGCAGGCTCGGCACGTTGGCGTCGTCCATCAAGCCATGCGCGCCCAAGCCGTCCGTCTCGTAGGCGAAAATGCGGCCGTGCTGCGGATGCTCCACGATCGCGTGCGCGCGGATGCCTTCGTCGATCTCGCTCAGCAGCGCATCGGCTTCTTCGGCCAGCCGCTCGTCGCCGAGCACCTCTCTCGCCATCTCCGCGAGCTGCCGAAGCGCGACGACCGCGAACATATTCGCCGGCACCAGATAGCCGTACGCGCAGGCGTCGTCGCTCGGACGGAAGCCGGACCAGGTCATCCCGGTGTAGCCGACTGGCGCGCCCCGGCCGTCCCGGGTCAACGTATCGGTCGGCGGACAATCGGTCCGTTCGAAGCGATACGGGGATTGCGATTCGTGATGCTGCTCCGTGCGCCAGACCGCGAGAATCCGTCTGGCCGCCTCCGCGAACGACGGCGTGAGATGGGCGGTCCGACCGGTGTTTTTCCATTGCAGGTAGGCCAGTTGGACCGGGTAGCAGAGCGAGTCGATCTCGTACTTGCGCTCCCACAGCCACGGGCTCATCTCGGTGCGGTCGTCCTGATGCCCCTTGCCCGTCGGACCGTCATTGAACGCATTCGCATAAGGATCCTGCAGGATGCAGTCCATCTGCCTGCGGACGAGCCCTTCGATCATGTCGGCAAGCTCGGGGGCCTCGGCGGCGAGCGCGAGGAACGGCCGAACCTGCGCGGCCGAGTCCCGCAGCCACATCGCGGGGATGTCGCCGGTGATGACAAAGGTCGTGCCGTCCTCCATCCGCCGAACCGTCGTCTGCAGCGTGTTCAGCAGCGCATTTTGAAAGATGCGGGCCAGCTTCGGATGGGCTTGCGTCGCGGCTGCGACGCGGTCTACCATTTTTGTAAGCGCTTGCTTTGTGGCGGGCGATAACTCCATCTGCCAGCCTCCTCTCTCGTTGTCGTCAAGCATTCGTCTCGTCCGCGCGGATACTGGAAGCGGGAAGCGCGGCGGCCATCTCGAGCAGCATCAGCCCGCTCAGCTGGGCGCAGAGCTGGACCTTCGGCTCCACCGGCGCCGTCCAAGAACGGCTGATGAGGCCCCTCTCGCTGCGCCCGGTATCCCACAGCGCGTTCGCGTTGCGCAGCAGCAGCTCTCGGATGTCGCGTCGTTCCGGGCGAAGCTTCAGAAGCTCGTGCAGGTAGCGGACGAAGATGCCTTTGAACAGTCCGCAGTCGTCCTCTCCCTCGTTCGGGAGGAGCCCGGTATCCGGCTGCGCGAACCGCTCGATCGCGGTGTCGGCCGTACGCGCGGCGTCGTGCAGGTAGTCCGGGTTCCCGGTGCAGCGATACAGCTCCAGACCCGCTCCGATAAACACGCCCTGGCAGTATGTATAATGCCAGTCGTAGTCGATCTTCCCGTCGCCGAGCCGGTTCATGCCGTCCCAGACGAAGCCGGTAGCGGGATCGACGAGATTGGCTTTGGTCCATTCGTAGATCCGCACGGCCCAAGCCAGATCCGCCGGATCTTCGAAGCGCTGGTAGAGGCGGGCGGCCAGGATCGCCGCCGGGGCGTTGGCCGGCGTGTTTTTGTAATCCAGCTGATCCTTTTTCCATGCCATGCCGCCGCCCATATGTCCGTTCCAGGCGGTCCGAATGCTCGACCAGAGCACGCCGGCGTCCGTTCGGTACCGCTCCTGCCTGGTCGCGTCGTACACGCGGAGCAGCGCAAGCGCCATCCATTCCATATCGTCATAGTAATTGTGCAGGAGCGTGCTTCCGTTCAATCGGCGGACGCCTTCGACGACCCGATCGATCCGTGCCAGGTAAGCGGCTTCGCGCGTTCGCTCGTAGCCGTCCGCGAGCGCGTCGACGACATGCGCATGCCACCAGTAGATAAAATGATCGTTGCAATCCGGTTCGAACGGGGCCAGTTGGTTCATGATCCCGAGCTTCTCGTTCCAAAAGTTGTATAGCAGCTCTTCCTGGGCGGCCTCGGCGCGGGCTTGCCGCTGTCCGACCGTCGTATCCTCGATTGGGAGCCTCCTATCCTTCATGCTCCTTTATCCCTCCTTGCCTTTTGAAACGCTTACAAAATCGAGTATAATATCATACAAATAATATGTCAATATATATTATGATCAAAAAAATAATTTAGAATTTATATCAATATATTAATATCGTAAATCAAATAGGCGCTCTCTTGTACATAAACGCAAAAACCAGCTAATGTTTGTCAACCCTATGTGGTTGGATTGCGGCATCGTTATTGCTATACTGTTTTTGAACTAACACAAAGAAGCCTCCGTTGGCGCGGATACTTCTGGGTGAATATGGAATTTAGGCTTTGTAGGGCTCGCCTTTTACGAGGATGGCATGGACGTGATGCAAAAGCTTGTTGGCGCAAGCGATCACGACTACCTTGTAGGGCTTGCCCTCTTTCCTTTTCTTGTCGTAATAGGCTTTTAGCCGTTCGTTTACACCCTTTCTAAGCCCGCACTGCACAGCGACATACAGCGCTCTGCGTAAGCGTTTGGAACCCCTTTTCGAAATACGGCTGCTGCTGGCCGTGAACTTCCCCGAGCTGTGCACACCTGGATCAAGACCCGCATAGGCGACAAGTTTCTTGGGGTCCTTAAATTGAGCCGCATCCCCGATCTCCGCCGCAATGGCAGCCGCAAGTTTATCCCCCACGCCGGGAATCGTCTTCAGCAGCTCCACTTCCGGAAGCGTCAGCGCCGTCTCCTCGATGGCATTCTCAAGTTGGCGAAGCTGTTCTTGCTGAGCGAGTATCGTTTCCACCATACATAGCAGAGCTGTCTGCTGCGCTTTGCTTGACTGGCTCAGAGGAGGCAAAGCTTGTATTTGCTCTGCTTTTGCCTGCACCCATGCTTTTCCGTGTGAAGAGCCGGCTGTTTCCCGAATCGTTTCAACCGTGATGGTGCCACCGCTTAACCTATAGCGTAGGACATGTAAAGAGGTTGAGGAGAACAGGTTATAGAAAACGTCCTCGTAAGCTGGACATACCTGGTCAAGCAGGGCCCTGGCATTCAGTTTGGCTTGAACGAGCAGAGACGTCATAAACTCGTGCTGCCGCGTCAGATGTTGCAGTTCTGTCATCTCCTCGTTCCATGCTCGGTGCGGCTTAACATCCCCGCGGTAGAACATCTCGGCCAGATGCCAGGCATCCACCGCGTCCGTCTTCACCTTTCGCAGCTGTGTCCCCTTGGCACGTTTGGATTGCAGAGGATTCACGATGTAGTGGCAATATCCTTCACGTTCCAAATAGGCAACCAGACTGCGATGGTAATGCCCCGTCGCTTCCAACACCACCGCAGGCTCCAGCTTCGTTATCTGTCGTAATTCCTCCAGCAAGCCTCCTAATCGCTCGCACCCTTCCTCCGTATGCGTGATGCTGATAATCTTACTGTACGGCTTGTTCCGATCCGTAAACGCTTGGAGCATGCTTGTCCCTTTCGCCACATCCACTCCGACAACCGGTCTCATGTCATCTCCTCCTACAATCGTAGCCGGCATTCCCACGATGGTTCCAATCCCACAGCTTCGCTTGTGATGCGAGGTCCAAATGCCTCAACCAGCTCAAACATGGTCATTGGGGGTAGTGGGAGAACAGTTTTTGCGACGGGGTAAAACTCCCAAAAACGCCCTCGTTCTCCCGGCTACCGCCATCTTAAACCGGCCATGTAAAAAAGGCCAACCAGAAATTCTGGCTGACCTGATAATACGAAAAACGCCAGGCACGGTCTTCCTGACGATTGTTTGTTTGCATTCGGTTGGCGTTGCTCGCCTGCAGCCCTTGTTTTGCTAAAGCTGCCCGATCCGGGATGGCGACGGCACAGCCGTGGATTTGCCTACGATCAGCTCCGCCTCGAGCGTGATTTTGGGCGGAACCGTCTTGCCGTCGCGCAGCTGCAGCACGTTTTCGAAGGCCGCGCGCCCCATTTCTTCTTGGTTTTGGCGCAGGTGCGTGAAGGAGAACCCGCTGCCGTTGTCCGGACAATCGAAGCAGATGATCGACAAGTCCTGCGGCACGTCCAAGCCCAGCTGCCTGGCCGCTTCTCTGACGAGCAGGGCAATATTGTACTCCATCGCGAAGAAGGCGGAGATCTCCGGGTGATCGAGGAGATGCCGCTTGATCTTCTCGATATCCCGCGCTTTATTCTCGTCCGTATAGGCGCTCGGAAGCGTAGAGGTGACGCTGAGCCAGAGCTCGCGGTCGACGACGATCCCTTTCTCCGCGTGCGCTTGCACGTATCCCTCGATCCTGTCCTCGACCGCCGTCGTATCCGCCGGAGGGGGGAGTGATGATCGCCACGCGCTTGTGCCCCAACTCGAACAAATAATCCACGCCGCGCTTCGCGCCGGCCGCGTTGTCCGTGCTGATGGACCCCGCGGAGATCCCCTTCAGGTGCCGGTCGACGAGCACGAACGGGAACTTGTCGATGACGAGCTTCAGAATTTCCGCGTTAAAATACTCTCCCTGCGCCGGAAAGATGATCAGCCCGTCTACGCCGAGCTCCAGCATGCTCTGGATCGCTTTCTCCTCGAGAGACGGGATACCGAACGAGCGGCGCAGAACGAGAAACGCATCATGCTTCCTGGACGCTTCCTCCATCCCATAGACGAGGCCCGTGCCGTAGCTGTCGCTGAAGTCGGTCATGACCAGCCCGATCATCGGCCTTGCGCCCGGCAACCCGCCGCGCGAGCCGCCTTTGCCCGGCGAGGCCGCAGCCGCCTCGGCCTTCGAAGCCGGATCCGCTACGAACGAGCCGCGCCCCGGACGCCGGACGATCAGTCCGCCATCGGCGAGCATTTCCAGCGCCTTCTTGCTCGTGATGCGGCTGACGTTGTACGCATCCGCCAGCTCCTTCTCCGATGGCACGCGGTCTCCGACCTGATAAAGTCCCGACCGAATCTCCTCCCGGAGCTTTTCGTATATTTGCTCATACATGGAGCTCGACATGGTTCCTTCCCCTTTCCGGCAATGCCTCAACACCTTATATATAACAATATATCATGATATATAAATCTTGTGAAGGACATGCGGACCGAAAAAGCCGACCGGAGAAGCGGCCATAAAAAAATAGACTCGACCCTCGCGAGCGCGCTTAGAAAATCGTCGGAATCATGCCCCCGTCCATCCGAATGGGCGATCCCTTAAACGCGGACGCGTAAGGGCTGCATACGAAGGCGGCGAGCCTGCCGATCTCCATCGGTTGGATAAACCGGCGAATTTCGGATTGCGGAAGATTCGCGGCCATAAACTTCTTTTCCTTTTCGGAAAATGACAGATTCTCTTCCGGATACATGCCAGCTATGATCTGATGCACCTTTTCGGAGAGCGTCGGCCCCGGCATAATCGTGTTTACCGTGACCTCGGTTCCGATCGTCAATTTGGACAAGCTTTTCGCCAGCGACAGCAGCATCGATTTGGTCATCGCATACTGCGGCATCTGGCTCGACGGCATGACCGCCTCTTCGCTCGCGATGAAGATCACGCGACCGTACGTCTTCTCTAGCATTTTGGGCAAGTAAAAACGGATCAAGGCGTTGGCGGCGAGCACGTTCGTGCGAAAGTATGTCTCCCATACTTCGTCGTTGACGTCTTCATATCGCATGAGCTCGTAAATCCCCATGTTGTTGACCAGGATGTCGATGTCGGGGTGTTTTTCGAACAGCGCTTCTCTTTGTTCCTTGTCGGTCAGGTCGGCCGCGGCGCTTCGAGGCGCGGTCGAAGGGAATCGCATCTTGAACTCGTTGACGGTCCGTTCTACCTCCTCGCGCTCGCGTCCGTTCACGAGCACGTCCACGCCTTCCTGGGCCAGCTCGATTGCGATGGCTTTCCCGATTCCTTTCGTCGATCCTGTCACCAACGCGGTTTTATGGTTTAATCCCAATTCCATGCTGTCAATCTCCTTTTCAATCAGTCGTCGATCTATCGGGCATGCCGGCGGACCGGGCAACCCTGATCTTACCTCGCCGGGGCTGTCAGGTAACTAGCGGGCGACGCCAACATGCTTGCCGGACGCGCCAAAGTTATCATTCGGATGCATGGTGCGCGACTGAATGCTCGGCGCGCCAACTGGTAGGCGTCCTCCCCCTCCCAAAGGCGGAAGGCGCGAAAAAGGAGTTCTGGTCCTTATAGCCGATCAAAAAAAGCGACTTCCTTCATGCTGAGCGACGGGTCGGACAGATAGGCGCAGGCCTGCTCGCGCCTGGCTTGCGCCAGCAATTGCTTGAAGCCCGTGCCCTCGCCCTCAAGCCGGCGCTGCAGCGTACGATCGCTCACCCCCAGCGACTTCGAGACGGCTCGTACGTCAAGGCGCCCGCCTGCGAGACTGCGCTTCACTGCTTGCTTGACTTCTTCCGTCATGGAGCGGCCGCTAAGCCGTTCGTCCAGCGAACGGTCCAAGGCGGGCGTCAGCAGCTGAACCATCTCTTCATTAAAAGAAACGAAGCGGCGGTCCAGGTCGCTCCGCCGCAGCGTCAAACGGTCGCGCTTCGCGCCGATCCGGACCGGACAGCCGAAGTAAGCTTCAAGCGTCCGCACATCGCCCATCGGCTGCGCGAATTCGACGCGCTGCGCCGTTAACCGCAGCCCCGTGCCCCGGCGCCCGAGCTCAAGCAGATAGGCCAAGGTCACGCCGGTCAATACCGGCGGACCGGCAAGCCCCGCGTCCGACCAGGCCAGGTCGATCGTGCAGCGCTGGCCTTCCTCACGAAGGGTTAGACGCTCGGGCGGACACATCCGTTTGTATCGAACGGTTCGATGCAGCGCATCGCGGTAATCGCTCGCGTGGTAAGTGGCCAGCACGGAAGGCGGGTACTGCGCGGTTTCAAAAGCGGACGCCAACTCTACGATCCCTTTGGCCGCGTCGCCGGCGAGATCGGCATACGCCTGCCAGATGGCGAAGTATTGGCCGGCCGTAATGGCCGGCTCGTCTATGAGGGCAATCGGCAAACCCGCTCGTACGGCGACGTCGCGGCCCGGGATGCCTAGTCTGCGCAGCGCGTTCCAAAATCCCGGTGCCATCTTAATCAAATCGGAAGTTTGAGCAATCATCGTCAGGTCTCCTTTGGCTGCGATGGGACAAATTATAGTCCTTTCCCGCTGTCGCCGCCAAGACGCAAAAATCCGCCACGAGACGCCAAGAATGTACGCGTTCACAACTTCGCAATACGTTACCCATTGTGCAACATTGCCCTTTAGGCAATAATATAGTTAAGAAACGAGGTGTACGAATAAAGACGATATGATGATCAAACAAAGCTTACGCGACCTGAAAAAAGAAGCGACCGCGCACGCGTTGGCGGATGCGGCCTACGAGCTCGCGCTAGAGCGCGGGCTGGACGGCTTCGTGGTCGACGACATCGCGCAGCGGGCCGGCTATTCCAGGCGGACGTTCGCTAATCACTTTTCCTGCAAGGAAGAAGCCGTCGTCATGTCTACCGTCGCCTTCAAGGAAAACCACGAGCCGGAACAGCTGCTTGCCGCCATACCGGCGGACGCCACTCCGCTCGATACGCTGCAGCATTTGCTGAAAATGCGGCTGACGGCGGAGCTGTTCCGAAAGCTTCGCACGCTCGTGAACATGTCCAAGCAAGCGCCCACCCTCGAGCCGTACATTCTCATCGTGCTTCGCAAGCTGCAGTTCGAAGCGCAGTCGATCCTGAGCGAATTGTCCCGCGGACGCCATCCGGAGAGCTACGCCCATCTGCTCGCAGGCGCGACCTATGGCGTGATGCTGCCGCTCATCGACGGCAGCCTGAACGTGCTCCTGCCGGGCGAACCCGCTGCCGAATTCGCCGAAGCGATGACGTTCGAGCAATACTTGGATACGGCTTTCAGCTACTTGCGCCAAGGCTTCTGATTCGGTTTTTCGCACAGATTTTTTATAGATAAAGGAGAGAATCCCCCCGTTATGTCGACATTCCTGTACAAATTGGGCAAGACCGCCTACGGCAAGCCGTGGCCATTCATCGCCGGGTGGGCCGTCATCCTCGCCGTCGTCCTCGCCCTGCTCGGCGTGAACGGCATCCATGTCAGCTCCGAGATGAAAATCGAGGGTACGGAGTCGCAAAAGGTGCTGGACCAGCTGGCCAAGGAGCTGCCGGCGGCTTCCGGCGGCCAAGCCAGCATCGTGTTCACCGCGCCGAAGGGCGAGCGCCTCGATACCGCAGACCGCGCGGCGTTGATTCAAAAAGCGGTGAACGACGTCTACAAGAATGAATACGTCATCAACCCGGCGGAGCTGGCCCAACAGGCGGCCGCTGCCGCTTCGGCGGACTCGGGCCAGGCGGACGGTCAAGCAGCGGACGGTCAGGCAAGCGGCCAGGCGGAAGGCAACGCAGCTGCAGGCGCGACCCAAGCTAGCGGGACCGGCCAAGCCGCAGCCGCCGCGGCCCCTTACGGGCCGATGATGATCGACGGCGCGCCGGTGCCCGGCGTCCTGATCGCCGCCGACGGCAGCGTCGCGCTGTTCCAGCTCCAATTCACCGTGCAGCAAACGTCGCTGCCCGAAGAAGTCCCGGATCAAATCATCGAAGCCGCGGAGAGCGTTCAGCAAGGCGGCTCCGGCATCACCGCGCTGCCGAGCGATTCGCTGAAGAGCAAGCCTGCGATCGGCTCCACCGAAGCGGTAGGCATCGTCGTCGCGGCCGTCGTGCTGCTCATGACGCTCGGCTCGGTCGTCGCGGCCGGCCTGCCGCTCCTGATCGCCATCCTCGGCGTCGGGATCAGCGTCGGCGCAGCCTTCGCATTTTCCAAATTCATCACGATGACCGACATTACGCCGGTGCTCGCGCTCATGGTCGGACTCGCGGTCGGCATCGACTACGCGCTGTTCATCGTCAACCGGCAGCGACGAATGATCATCGACCAGGGGCTCAGCGCTCGCGAAGCCGCCAGCCGGGCGATCGGCACGGCCGGCAGCGCCGTCTTTTTCGCCGGGCTGACCGTCATCATCGCCCTGTGCGGCATGCTCGTCATCGGCATCACGTTCCTGTCGGCCATGGCGCTGGTCGCTGCCGCGACCGTCCTCGTGAACGTGCTGATCGCCCTTACCCTGCTGCCTGCGCTGCTCGGCCTCATCGGCGAACGCATCTGTTCGGCCAAGGCCCGCGCGAAAAAAGCGGCTTCCGAAAAGCACGGATTGGCGCACGCCTGGGTCAAGGGCATCGTGAAGGTACGCTGGCTCGTCGTCGTCCTCGTCATCGTCGTCCTCGGCTTCGCCGCGATTCCGGTCGCCGAGATGAAGATGGGCATCCCGTCGGGCGCGACGGCGAACCTGGACACGGGTGCCCGGCAGAGCTACGACGCGATCTCCGCAGGCTTCGGCGAAGGCTACAACGGTCCGCTCCTGCTCGTCGCCGAGCCGCGCGCCGAATCGGGCAAGATCACGATGGAGACGCTGGGCGCGATCGTCCAAGGCCTCCAGCAGCAAGAAGGCGTCGCGATCGTCTCGCCGATGGGCGTGAACGAAACCGGCGATATCGGCATCATCAGCCTGATCCCGACGACCGGTCCGACCGACGACGCGACCAAGAATCTCGTGCAGGCGCTCCGCGCCGCGGATTCGCCGATCGCGCAGGCCAGCGACGTCAAAATCGGCGTCACGGGCTTCACCGCCATCAACATCGACATGTCCGCCAAGCTGGCGGAGGCTTTCCCGGTCTACATCGTCATCATCGTAATACTGTCGCTGATCATCCTGCTGCTCGTCTTCCGGTCGATCATCGTGCCGATCAAAGCGACGGTCGGCTTCCTGCTCAGCGTGCTCGCCACGTTCGGCATCACGACGGCCGTCTACCAGTGGGGATGGCTTCACGCGCTGTTCGGCTTCGACACCGGCGGACCGCTGCTCAGCTTCATGCCGATTCTGGTGACCGGCATTTTGTACGGCCTGGCGATGGACTACCAGGTATTCCTCGTCAGCTCGATGCGCGAATCCTACGTTCACGGCCATAAAGGAACCGACGGCGTCGTGCATGGTTACGAGCAGGCAAGCCGCGTCGTGGTCGCTGCCGCCGTCATCATGGTATCCGTATTCGCCGGCTTTATATTCGCGCCCGATATCATGATCAAGCAGATCGGCTTCGCGCTCGCGGTCGGCATTCTGGTCGACGCCTTCATCGTCCGCATGGCGCTCGTCCCAGCGGTCATGGCGATCTTCGGCAACGCCGCCTGGCGCTTGCCCAAGTGGCTCGACCGCATCCTCCCGAATTTGGACGTCGAAGGAGACAAGCTGCTCGCGCAGCTGAAAGCCCGCGGCGAAAACTGAATCGCCGCCCCTGCGCAAACGTCAATGACCGCTTGCGGCCTTTACTGGCTGCAGGCGGTTTTTTGACCGTTATTTTCATGGACGTTTCCGGCATAGATCGCCGCCGCAACCGGAAACCTATTTACGCGGTTCCATTTCAAGATCGGGAGGTGCAACACATGCCGAACAACAAGCAAAACGGAACGACCCGCAAAGGCGCAAACGTGCAAGCGAACAAAGTTCCGGCTTCGTCCCAAAGCGATACGGAATTCGCGTCCGAGCAATCCCCGGGCACCGGTTCCGTAACGAAGCTGCCTAGCCGCAAAGGCTAAAGCGCGCACGCTTCGGCGCGCTGCAGCCGGGCCGGTCGTTCCGAACCGGGCGACCGCGGCGTCCATGACCTCCCGTTTAGCATCGATCAAGCATTAACCGTACGAATAGGGCTGCCCCGAACCGGGACAGCCCTTTCTCTCGTTTGCGCGCTGCGCATATTACCTCCCTTCACTTCGGAATTGCCGTCGCAGTCTTGTTCCTGTTCGCTTATACCGGACGCAAAGCGATGCTGGACCAAGGCCGAAGAAGCGAATCTGCCGGCTTCTTCGCGCTGGACGCCTGGAGCGCCTACATGGGTCTGGCCAACTTGTACGAATGGCCCGGCTTGACGCTGGTCAGCCTTCAACAATCCGTGATCAATCCGGCCGGCCATTGGCTCTGCATTTGATTTATTACCAGTGACGTCGGCGCATTAATCCCCTACGGTTCGCAATTTCCGGAGAATCTCCAGCAGCATCACGTGGAGACTGACCCACGCGCCCCCGAACACATATCCGGCGAAGACGTCGCTCGGGTATTGCACCCCGAAATAGATCCGGCTGACGCCCACAGCCAGGCAGATCAGAATCACGCCCAGAATAAGGGGAACTCGGATATAACGAAAGTGGTAATAACGCAGAAGCAGGAAAGCCGAAAAACCGCAAACCGTCAAGGAGATCAGCGTTTCCTCGCTGGGAAACGTATTGAAAAGCTGTACGCCTGCCGCAACGGGTCCGGGGCGATGGAAGACCGCGCGCAAAATCTCGTCAAGGAGCTCCGCCCCGACGACGACCCATACCAGGAAAGTCAGGTCCAGCCTTCGCTCCTTGCTGTGCAGCATGATCCAAAGCGCGGAGAGCACAAGCACGGGGCCATACAAATAAAGCGTGCCGAGCTTCTCGAAGGCGTGCATCCATCCGCTCCAACCGGGACCGAAGGAAGCCGTGACCAGAAACGAGGCGATCTCGTCGAACTGTCCGAATTCCTGAGCCAAAAAAATCCTGAATCACGCCCAGCATCAGCGAGAAAAACAGGACGAACAAGGCAAAAGAAGCCAACAGCAGCAACCGAACCTTGCCGAACGAATGAAAGCGGCGCACCCCTTGCGTCAGCAGCTGCATTAGCGCATCGACAACTTGCTGCTTGTACTTCCTGTATACGTAAATCAAGCCTGTCACAATGGCCGAGGCGATGCCGAAAATAATCATGTAACGGTTGACCGTCGAGTGATACAACTCCCACTTCGGCCCCAGCACCTTGCCCAGGGAGATGAACAGACCCACCCAGAAAATCGCGCCGGTATACGCAAACAGCGCATAACGCCGGAAAGGCATCCGGGTAACGCCGCAAAAATAACCGGTAACATGGCGGACGCCGGGAATAAAATACGCGATGAAAAGCAGCTTGGCTCCATACTTTTCAAACCAAAGGGTCAGCTTGTCGATGCGTGATTCCGTCAGATGGAACCGATGCCCGTGCCGAACGATAAACGGCCTGCCCAGCCGATATCCGATCCAATAGGAGAGCGTCACGCCCGTCAAGACGCCCGAGCCGGCCGATACGATGCTGAACAGCCAGCCCAGCTTTTGTTCATAAACGAAGAGCCCGATGTAGCTCATCATCATCTCGCCGGGAAGCGGCAGCGCGAGCATCTCCAGGCACAGGAACAAGAAGATAAGACCGTATCCGTAGTGCGCAAGCAAGTTTGTCAGCATATCCAACGATAATCGCCTCCCGGATGCGCAAGCGCGGCCAGCTAGTTGGTATCATTCCTACTTAAACCGGCTTTTAGCACGTTGCTTCCTTATCTAACAAATGACTTCAAAATAAAGGCGGTTGTTCGCCGCGAAAAATCTTTTTTCAAAACGACCGGCAAGGGTATACTTGGTGTACGATCACCGGACGAGGAGAACGACGATGACCAAAAACAAAAAAGGACCTCCCCCCGCCTAAAGGCGCTGAGACTCCTGTCTACGCTGTACCGTTTAAAAATCATTCAAATTTTGATACCGCTCGCTATCATCGGACTGATAATATGGGAAGGCCAAGCCGAGTTCCGACGTATAGATTGGGCGGCCACGCTGCATATCATGCGGCGCATCGAGCCGTCCAGGCTGCTCCTGCTCATCGCATCGTCCCTGGTCGCGGTCGCGTCGGTCAACGGCTATGAATTCGTGCTTCGCCGGCACTTTCGGCTTTCCATCGGGCGCTGGACGACTTTTCGCATCGCCTGGATCGCCAATACCTCGAATAGCGTCATCGGATTCGCCGGCGTCGCCGGCGCCGCGCTGCGAACCTACTTGTACCGCAGCCGCGGCCTTTCTGTTCCGACGATAACGGCGTGCATCGCTTTCTTGTCCACCATTACCATCACGGGGATCTCGCTGCTGGCCTGGGGCGGTCTCGGGGGGGCTTTTTCCGATCGATGCCGTGATTCGGACTCATCGCTGGACCTTGTATGCCATCTGGGCGATCGCGCTTTATTTGCCCGGCTATTTGCTGTTTCAACGCACCCCTTTTTTATTCCAAATGGCTGAACCGCGACCTGCCGCGGATGAATCCGTCCACGATCGCCGCATCCGTAATCGTCTCCGTGGCGGAATGGGCTTTAGCCGGCGCGGCGTTCTGGTTGATCGCCTCGACCCTGCTTCCGGATCTTCCCATCCTTACTACGCTCGGCATCTACACCGTCGCTGCCGCGGCCGGACTCGTGAGCTTGGCGCCCGGCGGCATCGGCGGCTTCGATCTGATCGCGCTGTTCGGCTTGCAAGCGCTCGGCTATGCGCCCGAGAATACGGCCGCCGCGCTTGTCCTCTATCGCATCCTCTACTATCTGATTCCTTGGCTCATCGGCCTCGTCATGGGCGTCTTCGAGTTTGCCCAGAACCGGCAGAAGCCGGCGGAGACCGATTCGCGCCAGGTCGAGGACTCGCTCAACGGCTGGCAGCGACTATGGGAATTCCCCGGCCAGCACGCCTGGATATCCGAATTCGGCGTTTGGGCGCTCGGCAAGCTGGTGTTCCTGAGCGGAGCCCTCCTGCTCCTGTCGGCCGCGACGCCGGGCTTGCTCGGTCGGCTTGAGTTCGCCGAGGAGCTGCTGTCCGCGCCGCTCATGCGCCTGTCTCACCAATTGAGCCTCACGATCGGATTGATGCTGATCGTTCTGTCCTGGGGCATCTCCCGCAGAATCAAACGCGCCTACTCATGGACGCTCGGCCTGCTGTGCGCCGGCGCCTTGTTTACCTTCACCAAAGCGTTCGATTTCGAAGAAGCGATCTTTTTGCTTTTTGTCGCGCTTTTGCTCTATTTATCGCGGGACCGCTTCTACCGAATCGGCGCGCCGATCCCTCGGGACCGCTTGGCTGTCTGGGCTGCGACTACCCTTCTCATCGCTTATGTCTACGATATCGTCGCGGCCGGCACCGTGCCCGAATTCGTGCATCGGCTCCCTGACAACCGCTATCTTCACTTGATCCTGAACCCGACCCAACATACCATTGCCGTCGTCACGGGTCTCGGCGTGACTTGGCTGCTCCTGTCGCTCGCGCTCTTGCTGCGACCGAACAAGATAACGACAAGCCGCGCTTCCGCAGAGGAGCTGGAGCGGGTGCGCGACTTTTTGAACGGCGCGCACGGCAACCTGCTCACCCATATGCTTTTCGCAGGGGACAAGCGCTTTTTCTGGGCATGCGACGGCCGCGTTCTCATTCCTTATTCGATCATTCGCAACAAGTTCGCGGTGCTAGGAGACCCGCTCGGCGACCCGGCGCTGATCAGCAGCGGCATTCAGGAATGCCAACGACATGCCGATCTTTACGACCTGGAAGTCGTTTTTTACCAGGTCTCCCCCGCCTATCTGCCGATTTATCACGAAAACGGCTACCGATTTTTTAAATTGGGCGAAGAAGCGCTCGTGAACCTATCGACTTTTTCGCTAACCGGAAAAGCGAATACGAACCTTCGCAATGTGATCAATCGCTTCGAACGCGACGGCTACCGGTTCGAGGTCCTTCAGCCTCCGCATGATCCGCAGACGCTGGAGCGTCTGCGCCGGATCTCGGACGCTTGGCTCAAAGGCCGGCGGGAAAAAGGCTTCTCGCTGGGCTGGTTTGAGCCCGCCTACTTGCAGAAGGCGCCGATCGCGGCGCTGTTGGCGCCGGACGGGCGGGAGATCGCCTTCGCGACGCTTGCGCCAAGCTACGACGGCGGGCGGACGACGTCCATCGATATCATGCGCCATCTGGCGGATACGCCGAACGGGACCATGGACTATTTGTTTCTGCGCCTGATCGAGTGGTCCCGGGATCAGGGCTATTCCGTCTTTAATCTGGGCATGGCCCCTTTGGCCAGCGTCGGCGAAGCGCGGGCCGCCATGCGCGAGGAGAAGCTGGCGAACCGGCTTTACGAATACGGGGGGGCATTGGTACGGCTTTAAGGGGCTGCGCAAATACAAAGAAAAATTTCGCCCGACATGGGAGCCGCGATACCTCGCTTATCCTGCGCGCGTATCGCTGCCCGTTTTGCTGGTCGAATTGATTCTATTGATTGCCCGTCGGCCGGACAAACGCCGAAAGGCCAAGGAAGAGCGATGAGCGCAAACGAGTCGTCGAAATAGAGATAAGAAAAACCCCTTCTTCGAAAAAATCTCGAAGAAGGGGTTGTCGCTTCAGCTTATTCCTTTTCCATCGCTGCCAGCATCCGGAGCAGGACGGCGACCGTTTCCGCGCGTGTCGTCACGTCTTTCGGGAAGAAGCCGTTGCCGCCTTTGCCTTGCATGATGCCCAGCTTCTTCAACTCGGCCGCCGCGCCGACGGCCCAGGCCGGAATGTCGCGATCGTCCGCGAAGCCGGCGGATACCGCTTCAGGCGCCAACTTCAGCGCTCTCGCGAGCATGACGGCCATTTCCGATCTCGTGAGCGGCGCGTCCGGACGGAAGTTGTCGCTGCCGTCTCCCTGGATCAGCCCCATGCTTACGGCTTGCGCAACGGCCGTCCGGGCCCACTGGCCGATCCGGTCCGCGTCCTTGAAGGACAGGTTGGACGCTTCCTTCTGCAGCTTCAGCGCCTTGACCAGCATGACCGCGAATTCGGCGCGCGTCACCGTGCGATCGGGACGGAAAGATCCGTCCGGATAACCTGTAATGATCCCTTTCTTTTCGGCTTCCACGATACTCGCTTGCGCCCAGTGGCCGGCGATGTCCGCGAAGTCGCGGCCGGTCGGCGGAACGTCCGGCTTGTCCGGATTTTCGTTTGGCTCGTCGGGTTTGGCCGGCGGCGTCACGGGCGTTCCTCCGTCCGGATTGCCGCCGTCGGAACGCTCGTTTACGGCGACCTTCACTAGCCCCGTCACGGACGGATGCGCGGTGAGGCTGGCCGTGATCGTCGCCTCTCCCGCTATGGAAGGCGCCGTGAAACGCACGCTGAACCGGCCGTTGCCATCCGTTATCGCTTTGGCCGTCTGCATGCTGCCCGACGAAGCCGCGAGCTCGACCGCCACGCCGGATACCGGCTGACGGTCGCGATCCGTTACGGTGCCCGTCACGGTCGCTTCGTCTCCGATCCATACGGAAGACGGCGTCGCCTGCATCTCGATGCGGGCCGGCACTTGCTCGGCCTTGGCGACGGATACCTTAATCGCGCTCGTCACGTCCGGATACGCCGTCAAGGCTGCCGTAATCGTCGCCTCTCCGGCTGCGGACGGTGCCGTAAACGCCGTGCCGAACCGGCCGTTTTCATCCGTTACCGTCCTGGCGGTCTTGAGGCTTCCCGACGAAGCCGCGAATTCGACCTCTACGCCGGGGACCGGCAGATCGTCGCCGTCGTAGACGACGCCCGAGACGGACGCTTCGCCTCCCGCCGTCACGGAAGACGGCGTCGCCTGAAGCTCGATTCGAACGGGCACTTGCACGTTCTCATGGACGGAAACGGTAATCGTCTCTTTCACGGACGGATCGGCGGTCACGGCTGCCGTAATCGTCGCTTCGCCCGCCGCGGACGGCGCATTGAAGATGGCGCTGAATCCGCCGTTCGCATCCGTGATCGCCGCAGCGGCATCGACGCTGCCCGAAGCTGCGGCAAGCTCGACCGCTACGCCAGGGACCGGCAGATCGTCGCCGTCGTAGACGGTTCCCGTCACGGACACGGCGCCCCCGACCGCTACGGCAGACGGCGTCGCCCGCAGCTCGATTCGAACGGGCACCTGCTCGGCCCGCTTCACGGGCACGACGATCGTTCCCGTCACGTACGGACTCGAAGGCAGGACGACCGAGATCGTCATGTCGCCGGCAACGGACGGCGCCGCGTAAATTTGGCTGAACCCGCCATTTTCGTCCGTGATCGCGCGAAAGGTATCGGCGCTGTCCGGCGCTGCCGAGATCTCGACGGCCACACCGGGCAGCGGCAGCCGATCGCCGTCGTACACGACGCCAGAGACGGATACGCTTTCGCCGACCGTCGCGGAAGTCGGCGTCGCCTGGAGCTCGACCACGGCGGGGATCCGCTCCGCGGTCTCGGCGCCGTACACTTTAAATTCCCAGAGCGAATAACCGTACGTACTCCCTCTTTTCAAGCCGTTCATCTTCACGTATCTGGCATTCACCGGTTCGAAGGCAATCTCGTCGATATCGCCGTCCCCGTTCGCCGTGCTGTATACGTTCGTCCAATCCGCCGCATTGTCGGAAACCTGGATTTGATACTCCTTGCCGTAAGCGGACTCCCAATGCAGGACGACCTTCGCGATCGTTTGGCTTGCGCCCAGATCGACGTAGATCGACTGCTGATCCGAATAGTTCGAGCCCCAGCGGGTCGTCAGCGAGCCGTCCGCCGCATTCCCCGCCGACACGTCGGCCGCCTTGGTCGAGCTCGCGACTACGTTCTTGCCTTCCGCAAGATTGGGCGCCACCGCCTCGTAGACGTTGAATTCGGTTAGCGAATAACCGTCCGCGTTTCCTTGCTTTACGCCCTGCATGCGGACGTATCTGGCGTCTACCTTGGCGAAGGAGATGTCGTCGATGCCGCCGTCTCCCAGCGAGGTGGCATAGACGTCCGTCCAGGAGACGGCGTCGTTCGACACTTGTATTTTGTAGCTTTTGCCGTAGGCCGACGCCCACTTCAATCGGACTTTATTGATCGTATATGGGTTCTGCAAATCCACGTAAAGCCATTCATCGTCCGAAGCGTTCGAATGCCAATAGGACGTTCTGTACAAATCCGTCGCGTTCGAGGCGAATTGCTTGCCTTGGCTGGAGGAAGCGGCCGCGCCTTTGCTGTAGGCAAGGTCGAATCCGCTGTCGTCGATCGCGGCTCCCTCGTTCAAGGTCACGCTTCGGCCTGCGAAGATGTCTTTGCCGAGCCGGTAGGTCGTCTTCGTTTTTTCCCCGTTCCGGTCCAGCGTCACGTTCACCGTAATGCCCGGCGTCTCGGGATTGGCGACCGAGATGCGGGCAGGCGACTTGGACTCGTCGACGATGACCATGGCAGGCTTGTCGACCGCGACCGTAAGTCCGTCTCTTACCGTCACCGTTCCCGGCTGATAGAACAGCATTTCCGATAGGCGCAGCGTTTCGTGCCGAACGGCCTGCACCGACGCCGTATTCGACAGGATGGTAATCGGGTTGTCGTTCGCGTAGCTGCCGACCTCTTCGGCGGATCTGTCCGGCAGCACGATGTACTGATAGGAAGCGTTGGTCGGCTTCACGCCATGATCGAGCCAGATCGAGAAGATCGGCTTGGTGATCGGCTCCGTCGAGCTGCCCGTGACGACGTCGCTCCATTTGCCGGTTTTTGTCTCCAACTTGACTTGGAAGTCCGTCGGATTCGGGAATACATAGCCGATCCGGTCGTTGTAGGCCCACTTGCCGTTCGTTTGCTTCGTCCCTTCCGCCATCGTCTGGCCGTCGACGATCACGTCGCCGACCGCCTTGCTTTGGTTCAAGGTCGTGTGGATCGGAGCGGCGTTCGTGGAAGCGATGCCCGCGCCGAGCGCCACCATTTCGTCGTCGAAAAAGAAGTAGCCTTTTTTTGCCGCTCGTGCTCAGCTTGTTGAAGTCGAACGCGGTGGCGCCGTAACGCTCATTGGTCACGCCGCCTACGAACGTCCTGGGATTGTTGAAATTCCCGTCCTTCGTGAGTACGTATGGAGCCGTCGTGCCGGGAACGTGCGCCCAGTCCATCAACGGGTAGACCGGCCTGTATTCGTCGCCGGTCCGCTGGATGGCGGTCGCGCCTTGCGGCGTCCAGTACAGCAGGTTGTAGCCGCCCGGATTGATCGTCCGCCATTCGCCGCCCTTCACCGTGCTGGAGGACATCTTCACCGTGATGCCGTAGTCGGACCGCATATGGGACGAGACGAGCGTCTGCCATTGCGTCATATTGTTGTCGTTCAGCCCGTTGCTCGTACTCGTGCCGATCCGGCGAATGTTGTCCAGGAAGCTGGCGAACTCCGAAGCCCGCTTCGGATTGGCCGCCTCCATCCACTGCATCGGATCTTCATAGAAGGTCAGGGCCGCGCTCGCGTAGTCCGGCCAGTCCGGTCCGTTCATTCCCATGCCCAGGTCGGCGACGTCGCCTCTCACCTGGTACCGGGTGCCGTCGAGCAGGTAGGACGACAACGAGTCCATCGCCGCTTCGCTGTAGGCGAAGACGGTACCCGAAGTAATGTACGCCCAAAAAAGACATGTCTCTGGCGAAGCTTCTGCCGTAGCCCGTCGTATAGTTGGTTTTGCCGTGCTGGAAAAAGGACATGTCCGACTGGATGCCCGTCACCGTCGTCGTCACGTTCGACAGCACGTTAAAGGCATCCACGGCGTTCCGGACATTTTGGGCATCTTCCAGCAGCAAGCCCCGGTACATGTAATTTTGGTTGTACCAGGACGAATTGGCGCCGTCGACGGTGTTCGGGCTGCTGTCCAGCGTACCGACGATATTGGCGGCTTGCGTATCCGTCAAGTAGCCTTCGCACAGCAGCGCGACCTTCTCCAGCCTTAATTGGGTGCCGATCGTGTTCTCCCACCAGTTGGTCGAGGTCGGCTTGACCGTGAACCAATGATCCAGCGCCCGCTTGATGCCGTCCAGCAGCGCTTCGCTATGATAGTTCGGGCTCTTCGGATCGGCGAACGCCGCAGCCATCGACTGCATCCGATCCAGGGCCAGGTAGGATGGCCAGCCTCGCCCGTTGGCCGCGGATTGCTTGCTCGCATAATCGACGTCCGCCCAGCTTCCGTCCGGCTTTTGGCTGGACAAGTAACCGGCCGCCTGCGATTTGAAGGTCCATTCGACCCGGCCGTTCGTACCGTCGTTGATGATATCTTTGGAGATGTAAAACTCGACCATGCGCTGTTTCATCCGTTTCATATCGGCGATCTCCTGCGCCGCGTTCGTCCCGTCTGGCGCGCTCGCCGCGGCGGAGACGGATGCCCACAAGGACGATATCATCGAACCGATCAGAACCAGACAAAGCCACTTTTTCACGAACCCTTGCACGCTGCCAGCCATGTACATGCGCTCCTTTATATAAAATCGACGTAAGCCCGACGCGATTGAAAGCGCCTTCCGATTCGGAGAAGAGAAGAAGGCAGCTCGCACTGCCCTCCGCCCTTTCAATCAAGCGTGTCGTAAATGTCCGTCAGCGGGATGTCCACGCCGGCCATCGCTTCATCCGCCGCGCCGTAATACATGCGGATCGTTCGGTCCAGCAGCAGCGCGCCGCACGAGAAGACGACCCGGCCGAAAAAGCCGTTCACCTCGTATTCCGCCTCCGGCTCCAGGATGGGCCCGCGGGATCTGGCGATCACGCGGGCCGGATCCTCCAGGTCCAGCAGCAGCGCGCCCATGCAATAACGGTCCGTCGCGTCCGCGCCGTGATACAGGGCAAGCCAGCCCTCGGGCGTCCGGATCGGGACTGCGCCGCCGCCGATTCTCCCGCCGTCCCATTGCCCTTCCCGAAGGCCGATCAGATGCCGATGCCGTCCCCAGTGAACGAGATCGGGAGACTGCGCGATCCACATCTCGGGAGAACCGATCGCCTTCGGCACGGGCCGATGAAGCGCATAATAGCTGCCGCCGATTTTCTCGGGGAAAATCGCGACGTCCTTATTCTCGGGCGGAAGCATCGTGCCGGTTCGCGCAAAGGTAACGAAGTCCTCCGTCACGGCGACGCCAACGCTCACGCCCTTTGACGAGATCGCGCTGTACGTGATGTAATATTGGCGGCCGATCTGCGTAATCCGCGGGTCTTCGATGCCCCAGGCCTCCAGCGGCCCGTCCGGCAGCATCGCCGGACCGGGGTCCACCGTAAATCGGATGCCGTCGGCGCTGCGCGCAATCCTTAGATAGGAGAGGGAGGTCAGGTACGCATACTTGCCCCGCTGCTTGATCACGCGCGAGTCCGACAGATCGTACCGGTCGTCCGACCTGGCGATGCGGACGATCTCCAGCTCGCCGCTCGTCTCGCTCAGCACGGGGACCAGCACGTGATCGTCGTCGGATTGAACCGGCATCTCCGCGATGCGAAGCAGTAAGATAAACTCGTCTCCAAAGGTCGCAACCCCTGCGTTAAATACGCCCACGACTTGAAAATCGGGATGGATCGGCTTTACGTCTTTCGTAGCTACGATCGGATTGTGCGAAAATCTGCTGATGGCCATTCTCGAATCTCCTTATTTCTGCGCGGCCAGATAAGCATCCAGTTGCTTTTGATATTCCGCTTGGATTTTTTTCAGGTCCGCTCCGTATTTGGCCTCGAAGTCGGCAAAGGATTTGTCCGGATCGAGCGAGCCGAGCAGAATCGGATAAACGTACGAGTTCGCCTTCAGCCTTGCCATCTCTTGCAGCACCGGCTCCGGATTAAACGTGAAGCCGGAATCCTTCGACTTCGTGAAGTTGGCCGCGTCCTTCGCCCAGTTCCACCATTTCAGCTCATCCGGCGACAGGGACGCGTCATAGCGTTCGTACGTCGGATTCCAGATCCAGTCGAAGCCGAAGTTCGGGTAATCGCCGTTCAGCGCCTTGAAGCCGTCTTCGCCGACCGCCTCCCAGTTTTTCCCTTCCAGGCCGTAGCTGAGCAGATCGTAATTTTCTTTTTCGTTCGCCCAGTTCAGGAACATGATGGCGCGCTCTTTGTTTTTGCTGCTCTTCGGCACGCTGATGAAGTTCCATTGCTTGAAGTCGGTCTGGTACTTTTGCGACGGATCCATAAAGGTGACCCATTCGGCCGACCCGCCGAGCTTGCCGACGGCGTCCTGTATCGATGACGGGATGCCGACGTCCGCGGAGGTGATCGCCGCCGTTTTGCCCGCCGTGAACAAATCCCGCTCGTTCTGCACCGCCAGGTTATCCTTGTTCACGATGCCGTCCTGATACCATTTGCGCATGCCCTGAATGCCCGACCAGATGCCCTCGTCCTTCTTTTCGAACAGCGTATAGATTTTTCCGTCATTGTTCTTCTTATAGAAGAAGGGGTACATCTCGGGAATTTCCTGCTTCACGTCGTAGGCCGAATCGAAATAGAAGGGATAGGCGTTCGTGATGCGGTCCGTCGACACGAGCGTCGTCAAGGGACTCATCCCCTGCTCGTTCTCCTTCACCTTGTACAGGTACTGCGAGAGATCGTCGAACGTTTTCAGCGGCTGCATGCCGTACTTCTCTCTTAAGTCTTTGCGGATGTAGAAGCCTTTGATCTGATATTGGGAGACGCCGAGCGGTATGCCGTAAATATGGCCGTTAAACTTGTTCGCGTCCCACATTTCCTGCGGCCGGGTTTTCAGGATCGTCTGACCGTACTGCTGCAGCAGCGGCTCCAGATCCTCGTACGTATCGGAGGCGACCATTTTGTTCATATGCAGCCACGGCGCGTCGAAGATCAGGTCGACGGCTTCCCCCGGAAGCGAGCGCGAGCGACGTTTTATTGTCCAGATCCGACCATGGAATGAACGTGATGTTCAGCTTGACGTTAAGGGTGCCTTCCATGCGCTTCTCGGCTTCGGCGATGACGGCGTCCATATCCTTGGGCCGGTCTCCGGGAATATAAATTTTTAACGTGGCGGGGCTTAGCGCTTCACTTTGTTGAGCTTGCTTCGTGCCGGCAGGGCTCGAGCCCGCCGCTTCCTTGTCGTTGTCGCTGCCGTTTCCACTGCAGCCGGCCAGTACGCCGGAAGCGGTCAGCGTGACGAGACCCGCCAGCAGTATCGCTTTTCTTTTCATTTCGATTGCCTCCCTGGAATGTTTCTTTATATGCTCAACCGAATACTGCCGGTTATAGCCCGAATTAGCCTTTGACCGAGCCGATCGTCAGCCCTTTGACGAAGTAGCGCTGCAGGAACGGATACAGCAGCACAATCGGTCCGATCGTCACGCAGACGGTCGCCAGCTGCACCCCGTAGGCCGGGATCTGCTGGAGCTGGCCGGTCGACGCGCCCTGAATGTAAGCCGCGGCGTTCATGTTGGAGATGAGCTGCCGAATCATGATCTGAAGCGGGTGCAGCGTGTAGTCGTCGATGAACAAAAGCGCGAGCCACCAGTCGTTCCAGTACTGCAAGGCGTACAGCAGCGTCGTCGTGGCGAGGACCGGCGTCGTGATCGGCAGGATGATGCGGAAGAACGTCCGCCATTCGCCCGAGCCGTCGACCGTCGCGGCTTCGTTCAGCTCGTACGGCACCGTACGGAAAAACGATACGAGAACGAATGTATTGAACGGGTTCAGAAGATACGGCAGGATCAAAGCCCAGAGCGTATCCTTCAGATGCAGCCAGTTGACGACGAGAATGTAAAAGCCGACAAGCCCCGAACCGAACAGCATCGTAAAGTAGGTGAGAAACGACAACGCATTTTTGTACTTGACCTTGCGATGGGCGAGCACGTAGGCGAACATGGCGCTGATGAGGACCGCCGCAAGCGTGCCGAGGACGGTCGTCTCGATCGTCACGAGATAGCTTCGGTACACTTGCCCGCCGCGCAGCAAAAATTCATAGGCGTACAAGCTCAGCTTGCTCGGGATCAGCTTGAATCCCTCCGCTCTAAGACTGCTCTCGTCCGTAAAGGAGCCGATAATGACCATCCAGAACGGAATCAAGCAAAAGAGCGCGAAAAGCGTCGTAATCAAATAAGCGGAACCGTTGACGAGCCGATCGCCGATACTCGTTTTCGAACGTCGTTGCATTTGCGGGATCTCCTTTAGAAAAGCCTGGAATCAGGATCGTATTTTTTTAACGAGTCCGTTAAACAGCAGAATGGTCAATAATCCCATGACGGACTGGTAGAGCGCCACCGAGGAAGCCATGCCGAAGTCGCCCAGCCCGCGAAGCGCGCGGAACGTGAACGTATCGATCACGTCGGTCGTCGGATAGAGCAGCGAGTTCTCGCCGACGATGCCGTAGATCATGCCGAAGTCTCCGTAGAAGATCCGCCCGACCGCCAGCAGCGTCAAGATGACCAATGTGGGTCTCAGCAAAGGGAACGTAATGTAAAAGATTTGTTGAAGCCGGTTCGCGCCGTCGATGCGCGCGCTCTCGTAAAGCTCGTCCGAGATGCCCGATATGGCCGCCAAAAAAATAATCGAGTTGTAGCCGGCAAACTTCCAGATGGAGATGACGGTCAGGATGACCGGCCAATACGCCGGCGTGCTGTACCAATCGATCGCGCCCAGATGCAGCGACTGCAGCTCGTGATTGATCATGCCGTTCGTCGAATTGAGCAAGCCGAACACCATCAGGCTGACGACCAGCCAGGAGACGAAGTACGGAAGAAAAATAATGGATTGCGCCAGCTTCTTGTAAAGCCGGGCATGGATCTCGTTCAGCGCGATGGAAAGGATCACGGCCAGACCGAGGCCGAAGACGAGAAACAGCGCGTTAAGTCCCATCGTATTGAGCGTCACGCGGATCCAATCGTCGCTGCCGAAAAAGAACTTGAAGTTATTGAAGCCGTTCCATTCGCTCCCCCCATATGCCCTTCGAGACGGAAAACTTTTTAAAGGCGATCACGTGGCCCACCATAGGCAAATAGGCGAACACTAGCAAAAACAGAAGACCGGGCAACGCCATCGCATAAATACTTTTGTTTTTATGAAGCTCTCGCAGCAAACTCAATCTCGCCCTCCCCTTTCGATGCCCTCATCGTATCGGAAGACGCGCGGTTCTGGATAGTTCTCGTTCTATCAAAACGTTGATTCGGCGCGGTTTTCTCCGGTTCTGGATTGAACAAACGCAACAAAGCGGTCGCGGGCGCGGCGCCCGGTGGCGGGAGCGCATGTATGCGCGGCGCGGCGGGCGATTGGAAAAGAACCGCACATTTTTTGTGCGGTTCCGGGGGCGCGGGTGCGGCGGGCGGCCGAGTGACTTTTTGAGAGAGCCCCTTCCTATTTTCTCATCCCCGTTGATCGTCCGCTTCGAACCGGAATTGCATAGGCGTCATCCCAGTCGCCTTCTTGAACACCGTGAAGAAGTGGCTCTTCGTCTGGAAGCCGGCGGAATCCATGATTTGCGTGATCGGCCAATCCGTCGAGTGCAGCAGTTTTTTAGCCTTCTCGATCCGCAGGCCGAGGATAAAGTCCGAGAGCGAGATTTGCAAAATGTCCTTGAATATCGTGCGCGCATAATTCGGAGATAGACCGATATGCTCGGCGATCTGTTCGACGGTCAATACCGACTCCTGCAAATGACGGCTTACGTAATCGACGACGGAAGCGACGACGTCCTCCTTGCGCGTCTCGCGGCCCGGCTTTTGGTTGCGTTCCTTGAACGCGATCATCTCGTTCTTCAGCCAGGCGTACACCTCGTTCAGGTTGGCGAAGCGATCCAGCTGTCGCGATACGCCGTCGAAGTCCTGCAGCGCGCCGGCCCGCAAAAATATTTTTTCATGCCGTAGACGAGCCGGATTAGCTGGAACCTGCATTCTTCGAAGGGCAGATGACGCAGGCGCGCGAACAGCTGCTCCATGACGAGGAACGCCTCGTGCTCCTCGCCTTTGCTCACGGATTGGAGCAGCTGCTGGATCAGCTTGTCGGAGAACGGCTCGAGCGTCTGCGTCTGAAACAGGCTCCAGTCCGACGCCTCGTAGATTCTGTCCTCGCCGTTCAAAAACTTCAGCATGGAGTACTCCATCGCCTGCCGGTAAACGGATTGAAGATTAAAGCTCTGTTCGGTCGTCTTATGATAGGAACACACCGTAGCGATTTGCAGGCATCGATCGATATTCCCTTTCATATCCGTCAGCATCCGCCGGATGTCGTCCCCGGACATCGAACCGGCCCAGATCACTACGATATGATCGTCGTCAAAATCGACGGTTTCGCATTCCGCCTGGTGGTAGCGCAGCGTTTCCTGCGCAATGTTGCCCATGGCGTATTTCAACAGCTTTCTCGAGTAAAAATTGTACTTCTCCTCGAAGGAGGAATAATATTCGATCCGGACGACCGCAAGACCCAGTTGCTTCGCCTTCGCGACCGGAGTCAGCTCGATCAGCGACTGCCGCGACTCGGCGGGCAGCGTCCCGTTGCGGATCCACAGCCGCAGCATATCTTCCCGGATCGTCTGCTGGTTGGACTTGACAGACTGGTTCATCTGCTCGACCTGCGTCACCAGCTTGCCGATCCCGCTGCGCAGGATTTGATGCTCGGGCTGAAGGCGTCCGCTGCCGTCCGCGTCCGACCCATGGCGCTGAATCAAGCCGATCAGCTCGCTGAACGGCATATAATGCCGGCGGGAGACCCAGAACAGGAAAAACAGCGTCAACGTCAGCATGAGCCCCGCCGACCATAGAATGGCGTTGCGCAGCTCGTTCAGCTTGTACTGCCAGACGTCCCATGGCGTAAACTGGTAGACGTGCCAGCCTTCGGGTTCGATTTGCGCCGTATGCACGAACCATTTCCGGCCGTCGCCCTTCCAATCGAAGCTGCCTTCCGGCATCGCGCCGAACGTCGGGATGGCCGTCAGCAGCCGTTCGTTCTCGTTTCCAAGTATAAAGTTCCCGGCGTCGTCCGTTACGAGCAGCTGCATCTGGCTATAAATTTCGGACTGCAGCACATTGTCGTCAAAGTTGGCTTTATCGACCATCATGACCAGATAGCCGTCCGAATTTTTCATCGAGTTGTCCCGAATCGCCAAATAAATATACGACCGCTTCCCGTCGCTATGCCCCTGAAAACGGAAATAAGGGCTCCTGTCGTTCCTGACCTTCTGCAGCAGCGGCTGATCGAAAAAATCGATATTGTCGAACATCGACTCGCGCAGCGTCCACACCCTGTTCTCTCTGGCGCTGATCAAATAAATATTTTGGATAAAAGGCTCGGACGCGGCGTACTCCTTCATGCTGTTCGACAGTCGCACGAGCAGCTGCGGATCGTTCGGGCTCGAGAACCATTCGCGGACCAATTCGTCCGCGAACATCCGCATGCCGTACAATCGGAGCTTGTACAGCGTAAATTCCGTGCTTTTTTTGCACCTGCTTCAGCTGGTTCTGAATGGTCGACAGAACCTCGTCCCGCGCGGACTGGGAAAACCTTTGCACCAGATACAGCGAAAACGCGCTGACAATGACCGTAATCAAAATAGCCGAGGTGACAAACGCCCGGAGGTACGTTTTGCGCATGATCGTCTTTTTAGCCATCCTGTTCTAAGACCCCTCTTAGGAATATCATCTCTCTATAATGATCGGCTTGAGGGGGTTTCTTAAAGTACTGATTTTAACAATGTCCCCTTCGACGAACTTCCGCTGCGCGAAAAAGAAGCCGGCTACCGGGCCGCGGACCGCATGCTGCGGCGATTGGCGAATCCGGCCGCCTCCTTCGAGCAAAATACGCATTCGAGTCCCGTTTTCCGCGGGGAGCACGACGAGGACGGTATGAAGCATGAAAATACTTTCCGCGAGCTGAACGGATAGCAGAACGCTCCCGGCGCCCGCCCGGCGATTGTCATAGAGCGCCTTGTCGATCGGAAACGGCGCTCCCGCCCATGCTTTCTTCGAGGTCCAGTCCGCTTGTCCTTGCCAGGACGAATGCGCAGGATTGAGACCAAGGGGGGAGAAATACGGTTGCGCACAGATACAAGCTTCCCGTAGAAATGTACCCCTCCCCCGATGTCCGCCTGATCGCCGCAGAATCCGACCCGCAGCCAACCGTCCTGAACAAACGTTCCAGGGGCTTCGATCATGCGGTGAATAACGGCAGTCAAGGCGCACATGATCTGATTCGGAGCGGCTTCCTCAGGCAGCCAGCCTTGAAGCGCAGCCTGCGACAGCAATTGAAACGCGCCGAACCGGTACGCAAGCGACCGGCCGAGCGGAGGGAACGTGCGTAAACACCGTCTCCTAAATACCACACTTCATGTTTTTTCAACGCAAAATCGACGCGCATGGGATCCCAATCTTCGCCGAGCAAGTACAGAGCGGTTTCCGTCATGGCCGCGAACAACAGCCAATTGTTATAGCCGGGTTTTCTCGATCGACGATCGGCTGAAAGCCTTCGGAAAAATTCATATAATCCGGCGAAAGGGAATCCGTGGCGGCATCGATCGCTTCTCTTGCCATCTGCGCCATCGCGCTCCGCACGCCTCCCGCGTATCGTTTTATGTATTCTATAAAGTCGATGAAAAAGGCACAAACGGAAAACGGCCATCTCCGCCCATCGGACGGAAATGGCCATTTTGGCGGCGACGGAGCGCCTTTGCCGTCAGCTCGCCTTCGCGAGCCTTGCGCCGCGCACCGAAGCCGCGGCGTAAACGACGAGCGCTGTCCAGATGAACGCGAAGCCGACCAGCAGCGCCGGCGAGACCGATTCCTTGAACGCGAATACGCTCAGCAGCAGCATGATCGTCGGCCCGATATATTGGACGAAGCCGAGCGTGGACAGCGACATCCGGGCGGCCGCCCGCGCGAAGAAGAGCAGCGGCAGCGCCGTCACGACGCCGGACAGTAGCAGCTCGACGAACGTGGACGCAGGCAGCGTCCACGCCGTCGTCTTGCCCGCGGCGGCCAAGTAGATCCAGTAGCCGAGCGCGATGGGCAGGACGACGGCCGTCTCCGATAGCAAACCGATCGAAGCGTCTTGCCGGATCTTCTTCTTCGCGAAGCCGTACAACCCGAACGACGCGGCCAGCGAGATCGCGATCCACGGAAAGCGCCCGTAGTCGATGGCGATGATCAGCACCGCGGCGCCGGCGATGGCGATCGCGAGCCATTGGCCGCGGTTCGGCTTTTCGCGGAGGAAGACGACCGCCAGCAGCACGTTCAGCAGCGGGTTCAAATAATAGCCGAGACTGGTCTCGACGACATGGCCGTTGTTGACCGCCCAGATGAAGATGAGCCAATTGGCCGCGATCAGCAGTCCGCTGGCGGCGAGCGGCAGCAGGAGCGCGCGGCTGGCCGCAATCCGCTTCATGTCGCCCCAGCGGCGCTGGACGGCGACGAGAATTCCCATGAAGACGAACGACCAGATCACCCGATGCGACAGAATCTCGCCGGCCGGCACATCGTTGAACAGCTTCCAATAAAGCGGGAGAACCCCCCACATGATATACGCGATAATCGCATTGACCAACCCGTTGTTCATAACCATTTCCTCGCTTCTCGCTCCGATGTCTGAACGGATTATACGCCTCGATCGGCGAGTAGGCAAAGGAAATAATAAGGAAATGGACGGCGATGGCGTTTACATTGAGCTATAAGTCTCGCCAACGCGGAGTACCGGTATTTCGACCGAACGCCGCAAGCGTCAATCGTCTAACGGCAGCAGTCGAATCATGCGATAGCCTCCCGCGAAACCCGCCTGCGTCACATACTGGTAACAATCCTCCCCGAGTGCATCCTTATGGGAACAGTGAATATGTCCGCAAAAAGAACCGATTATATTGCCATATGGGTTTTCCCGCAGTAACTGACAGAAATTCAGGGTCGAGTCCGACGGGGGCCCAACCTGCCATTTCTCCATATGCGTTGCCTCCCATCCCTCGGCAGCCATCATAATGGGTGAGCCCCAATCTCTCAATACGTCCTTCAACAGGGAAGGAACATATAACGGGATATGGTATAAAAACAAGGTCGGCAATCCCCGCTGCAGTTCGGTCCGGACAAAGGCCAGCTGATGCGGGCTCACTTGATAGGTACTGTTGTCTACCGCAACAACGTTTATTCCGCCGATCTCGACGGCTTGGCAAGCAGGGTTGCCCCTCGTTAGCCGATTGAACTTGCCGTATTGCGCCTGGCGCGTGCTCTCTCCCCACGGCTCACCCGGGTATTCCCAATCATGGTTGCCTGGCGTATACAAATTCGGAGCATTAAGGCTCTGCAGCCGCGAATGCAGATATTCAAGATTGTTAGCCGTTGCCCCATTTATCATATCTCCGGTCAGAAGGACCCCGTCTACGGAAAGTTCATTGGCATATGCCAGCGCCCGTTCAAAATGATTAATCGTGTTCAACGGATCGAAGCTATAAGCAGCAATCGAATCGACGAGCACCTTCAAGCCTTCTTGCGCATCCGTCACGTTCATATGGCTGTCAGTTACGTGAAGCAACGTGACCGGACAGGTCAATCCTTCGATGCGGATCAGAGCCTGATTGTCGCTGATTACGTGTATATGTTCAATTTTCACTGAGTAGGCCTCCTATATGGGTGAACAAGTCCGGCAAATGGCGCACGACGATGTCGGCCGCTTGGCGGTCTGCGGCATGCCGATCGTTCATGGCATCCGGCTTAGTCGATCCATTTAACCAAACGGTCCGCACCCCGGCTCCTTTACCCCCTCTAATATCCGTGTCATAATTGTCTCCCACCATTATCGCTTGAGACGCGGAGACTTCGCACAATGACAAGGCGTATCGGAACATGTACGGCTCGGGCTTGCCTATATAGGAAGCGGAGATTCCGGAAGCGACTTCGATCGCAGCTACAAGCGCTCCTGTCTCCGGCACTCTCCGGCCTCCAGCCCCTGGATGATATCCATCCGGGTTAGAGGCAAACAGCTTGGCTCCGCTGCCGACGGCATGAACGATGCGCTCCAACTGCCGATAGGTGAAGGCCGCATCCAGGCCAATGACGACGGCATCCGGCCGCGTATCATCTTGCAGCGGACGAACTGTATGTCCGGAGAGCCGATGCGCCTCGGCAAATGCGGGGCTGCCGGCCACGCTAACGACAAGACTGCCGTATTTTTCTTTTAAAAATCTGGCCGAATATTCCGTTGCCGTTACGATTGCAAGATCCGACACCTCAAGTCCCATCCGGTTAAGCCGCGCTGCAACCTCTTTCGCCGAATGTCTGGAATTGTTCGTAACAAACGCTTCGCGATAACCGAGACGCCGGATTCGTCTTAACATTTCCCTGGCGCCGGGTGCCGCTTTGTTTCCGAAGTATAATGTTCCGTCCAGGTCGAAGAGCCAGGCCCGTATCTCTCCGCCGTCTCTCAGAACCGTGTTATTCCGCATTCGCAAGCCCCCTCGAAAAATGGAAACAGAAAAAGCTTCAACGGAAACAGACGGGTTTTCGCCGTCTGTGACCGTTTGAAGCATTCGTACATGCTTGACTTCAATCAGCCAGTTGCGACCAAATTCCATACATAACCTGCGCGGCTTCGGCTCGCGAAGCGGATGCCGTCGGACGGAAAGTCTGGCCGCTGCCCTGCAGGACGCCGGCGGAAACCAGCGCGCCGATGCCTTCCCGCGCATAAGCGGCGATATCGGACGCGTCTTTGAAAACGACGCCGCTCGCCGCCGGTCCCTCCGGTGCGGCAAGCCGCCCCGTCGAGACAAGCGCCCGATAGACCATCGCGCTCAGCTCCTGCCTTGAAATTTGCGCATTCGGACGAAAACGGCCTGTGCCATCCCCTTCGACGATGCCCTCGCCGACCGCGGCGCGAAGCGAAGCCGAATAATACGCGCCGGAACTCACGTCCTTAAAAGAAGGCGCCTCGCCTGAATCGCTGCCGCTCTCCGTCTCGCGTTCCAACGTTCTCATCAATAGCGCTACGAACTCGGCTCTCGATACCGGTGCCGAAGGATCGAAGGCGCCGTCCGTCCTTCCCTTGACGATCTCCCTGGCAGCCAGCGCGCCTACGGCCCGATGCGCCCAATGGGAGGCGGGCACATCGCCGAACGTCCGGCCGTCGTACGCTACGGCATAGGTGCTGAGATGCGTGGTTCGGAAAAGGACGTTGCCGTTCTCGTATCGGCCGTTCGGGACCGTCGTCGATCGGCCGCTCTCGTCCACGAACCGGGCGACAAGCCGCTCGGTCGCTTCAGTCTCCGCCTGCGTAGGCGTATAGGGAATCGCTACGTTGGCCGGCGAAGCGAGGTTGCTCCAGTCGATGCGCTTCCCGTCGAGCCCCACGCTGATATCGACCGCCGGACGATTGCCGACGTTCGCGCGCGCGGCCTCGCTCCAGCCGTCGCGGTTCGCTTCTGCGATCGTAAATTCCGCGACCGAAGCGACCGCTTCGTCCAGCATGTCCGAGGCGACCGCTACGGCTGCGATCGGCGTTGCCATCGTGAAAAGCGCCGATTTGGCGTTCGTTTGAAGGGCCGCCGCGGGGAGCGCGATCCGATAACCCTGCGCGGCTTCCGCTGCGTTTGCCTGAATCGTAATGCGGCGGATGCCGGCGGCGTCGGGCTTCGCCAAGGCCATCGCCCGATTCAGCGCTTCGCTGCCGATCGCGGCGAAGACGAAGCCATTTGCGCCATCGCGGCTCCATGCCGGCGTCAACACAACCGATCCGTCGGTCGCGGACGCCATTTGAACGTCGCCCGCGCCTGGCGCGGCATTCGCGCCCGAATCGCCGCCGCTCGTCGGCGCGGCGCCCGAATACGTATATTCGGCTTCCAGGGGCGCTCCTCCGCCCGCCGACGAACCGATCGCGCGAACGCGGTAAGTCCCCTTCGTCTCGGAACGGCTTACGTAACTGAAGCGAAAGCCGCCCGCTTCGTCCGTCTTTTTCTGATTAAAATAGTCCATCCGGCCGTCCGGGTCCGTGACCGTGACCAGAACCTCGCCGCCTGCTTCGGGAAGCCTGCCCGCGATGACTACCGTTCGGTCGTTTTGATCGATTTTCGCCGTCAGCTCGCCTGCGGCAGCGGCCGCGTTCGCACCGGCCGGCAGGAGCTGAACGGCCAGCACCGTGATCAGCAGCAGCAATATCCACTTTCTCATAGCCGATGTCCTCCTCCGCGCCGGACGCAACCGATGCCGCCCGGCGTCTCTGATCGTATCGCTCACTCGCCGGCCAGCACGGCCGGCTCGCTTAAAATGCCGGTCGGGGCCAGAAAATCGCTGCCGCTCACGACGAACAGCTTCGCTTTAAATCCGGCTACCGCGTTCGGCAGTTTGAAGCCCGCCGTCAGCGTCGACGTCTCGCCGGCCGCGAGCGTCTGCGTCCGGTACGAGAAGTTGACCAGCGCGCCGTCCTCGCCCGAGTCGTCGTACAAGGCCGTCACGAGCGTGACCGTCTGCGCCGCCGCGCCGTTGTTCGTCGCTTGAAGCATGCCCGTGAGCAGCTCGCCTGGCGCAAGTCCCGCAGGATGCCCGTTATGGCCGACCTTGAAGGACGTCGATATCGTAAAGGGCGAATCGACGTTCACCGTGTAGACGACAGGCTCCTGTCCTTTGGTCGATTGCAAAATCAGCTTCATGCCGTCCTCGACCGTGCCTCCGGCGACGGGCGTCGTCCCGTCCGCCCGGAACAGACCGATCTCGGCGTTAACGGAGGCAAGCCGGCTCAGGAACGTATCGACCGCTTCTCCGTGCCGCACGCCGGCAATCGTACGGGCCGATTCATCGATCGCATAGGCGGCGGAGATGAGAAGGGATTCGTCCGTCAGCACTTTGAACTCCTTCATCGTCGCCCAGTTGCCCCAGCCCGCGATCATGTTGACTCGCACGTACCGATAGCTGCCCGCGACGTCGTCCGCAAAAGAAGGGCCCTGCACCGCATTGTCCGACCGATCGGCGAGCATCGTCCAGTCCGTCCCGTCGTTCGAGCCCTCGAGCGTGTACTTCCAAGGGTCGTTCGTGAGATACAGTTGCTCGATTCTGCTCAAGTGATAAGACCTGCCAAGGTCCACCTGGAGAAATTGCGGCAGATCGCCGTTCGCCGCTACCCAGGCCGTCGCTTCGTCGCCGTCTGCCGCCATCGCCGGATCGGAGCTGGGCGCGTTGTTGCTGGAAGCGATGACCGGCTTGCCTTGCGACACGTTCGCGCTGGCCGTTGCGCGTTCGGTCAGCAGCGCCGTCCGGTACGAGGAGGCGTCGCCGATCGTATTCTCGCCTTGGCCGAAGTTCGTCAAGATCCCCTTCAGCTGGCCGTTCGCGCGGAAATCGCCGATCATTACGCCCAGTCCGAGCTTCATATTCGGACCCGGCGTAAAAGACTCCCCGTTTTTGCGGAGCGCGCTCCACGGCAAGAACGCTTCGAGCGAGTAGCCGTCGGCCGTCTTTTTCCCGGCAACCTTCACGCCCGCCCGATAATCGGCGCCGCCCCATTTCCAATGCTCGTACCAGGCGGCCGGTCCGCTCTGATCGCTGCCGGACGTCGGCACGAAGTCGAAAATGTAAGCGTCGCCTGTACCGGACGTTTTGCGGTTCATCGGGTCGACCGTCAGCTGGATGACATCGTTGTTGTTCAGCGGGTCTCCCTGGCCGTAAGGATTAAAATACTCGTTATCCCGAACCGTTCCCGCCAAATAAAGCCCGAAGGAATCCCACATCAGTCGGACGGTTCCGGTCAAGTCCGTTTCGGTCGCGCCGATCAGCGCGCCGTCCCCCTGCGCGACCTGCGTTTCGTCGCTCATGTCGATCGGTTCGGCCCCCGTCCATTCACCGGCGCCGATCTCTCCGTCGATGTCGGGCTTCGCCGCCGCCTTGCCGACCGTCATGATCGGCGTCGCCTTCGCGCCGCCGAAAAACAGCCCGCTCACGGTCGCCTTGCTGTCCGCGGCACCGGTCACCTTGACGACGACATGGCCCGCCGCATCGAATACGTAATAAACGCCGTCGCCGAAATTTTCGATCGTACGCGGTTCGATGAGCGCATGTCCCGCTTCATCCTCGACCGTCACCGACTGCTTCATGCCTTCGCGATTCCAGTCCGCCATGTAGAAGGCGATCCGGTGCGTCAAGCCGTCTTTCAGATCGAGATCGTAGGCGAGCGTGCCTCCCTTATCCTGCGAGACGAGGGCGGCTGCCGATCTTGCCGTGCCCTGGGCATTAGTGAGCGCTCTGCGATCGGAGGTCGCCTCCTGCAGGACGACGGGGCTTGCGCCGCTCGTCTCGCTCAGCACGGCATAGGCGGGGAGCTTCGCTTCCAGCTTTTCGAGCTTGTAGCCTTCCCGTCCGAACCGGCTGCGCCAATCGCCCGAGGTCGCCGTGTCGAGCGCGACGAACTCGGCTTTGAGCGCTTCCGGCAGGTAGGTCATGTTCGTCAGCGTGAACCCGTCGGCGCTTCCTTCGAGGAAGGGAACCTGCGCGTCGCCGCGATCGACGGTCACATTTTGAATCGTGCCCGTCGAGCGGGTGTTCGGAAAAAACTTGATGCCGCCGCTGGAGTTCCCGGGGCTCCTGCCGAAGTTGCGAATCGTCGCGCCGTCCACATGGGCGCCGTCGGTACCGCCTACCCCGCCGTTGTCGAAGATCATGATGCCGGCGCCGTCGATGCCGTCTATAACCGCATTGCGCAGCGTGACATTTGAAGCGTCGGTACCGCCTTCAAAATCGAAACCGACGCCGTCGTAGCCCTGCGAGCCTTTGCCGATGTTGCGAAGCTCGACCCCGTCAAACACGACGTTTTTGGAATTGGCGACGACGATGCCGCCGATGCCGTAGGGGTTGACGCCGTCGTGCGTGCCGCCCAGCATACCCACGTTTTCCGCGCTGATATTCGTGATGGTCGCATCCACCATGAACAGGAAGTTGAAGCCCCACTGCTTGGCGTTCGTCGCGGTCAGACCGTCGATCGTCACGTCCTTGAACCTGGCGTTCGTGCCGAACCCCGCCGTGTTCGTATATTGGGAGATCGCCCCCCTGGAAGAGCGGCGTATTCACGTTGTCGAAGACGATCGACTTCATCGTAAGTCCGCGCAGATGGTACGTCGACGCATTGCCGTTCCCCTTCAGGGCGATCCCCGTCGAAAAGTGGTTATACAGATTCGGCTTGCTGTTGAACGTATCGTCCATGTCGCGGATGTCGAGGTTTTCGAAAGCGAGCGACCGCTTGTCGTAGACGCCGTCGAATTCCGCGTTGATGCCCGTCATCGCCTTCTCCATCGCGATGCCGTCGATGCGCCAGCCTTCCTCGTTATGGAGCGTGATCGCCGACGCGTCGGTCATTTGGGGGGAAATAAGCGGCTTGTCCCCCGTCCCGTAGGACGACAGCTCGATGGGCAGTTCCGGGGTACCGCTGCCGCGCAAGGTCAGCGTCTCTCCCGTCCAACGGTCGCCCGACTTGAGCAAAATGCGGTCGCCGGGCTGAAACGTCTGCGCCGACACGTGCGTCAACGTCTTCCAGGCGGTCGTCTCCGACAATCCGTCCGCGGCGTCGTCTCCCTCCGACTGGCTGACGTAGTATACGGCCGCATCTGCCGCATGTACGACCGCCGGCGAGAATACGAAGCCGACCAGCTGCAGGATAAGCAGGAGGGAAAAAGCCGTCATCAGAGCCGGCCTTAAACGTTTATGATTCATGGATCATCGTCTCCTTCATGGCATGTATTCGCTTTCATTTTACAGTTGAAGCGTAGACTTGGTTATCGACCATCCCCGGTTATCGGCCGTCCTATTTTTCTGTTTCTGCGTCTGATTCTGCTTCCGCGCTCATCGTTCGCAAAAACAGACAGCCGTACGGCTGCAGCCGCAGCCTGAACGGCAGCGCCACGCGCGCCCGGCTCCCCGTCTCCGGATCGCAAGCCACGGCTTCCGTCAGGCCGGGCCTTCCTTCCAGCACCGCTTCCGCCGTGCCGTCGCCGGCATGGAGCAGCATGAGCAGCTCCTCGCCGTCCTTGTCGTACCGGCTCATGAACAGCCGTTCGCCGCCGACGTCTGCGACCCGAAGCGCAGGCTGTTCTGCCGCTTCGTCCCGGACGCGACTTATGCTGGCCGCCGCCTCGCTCGCGGAGACAAGCTCGCACGCGCGCATCCGCCGGACGACTTCGGCATGCTCCCCGGCGTAAATACCGCTTGTCGGCAGCGATCCGGTCCAGACGACTCGTCCGCCAGCCGACTCGAAGCGCTGCAGTTTCTCCAGCACGGCGAGCGGAACGACCTCCGCGCCATGCATCAGCACCGCGCGATAGGGGATGCCGCCGACGGCAAGCGCGCCATCCTCGAGCCCGGCATCCAAGATCGCCTCATCGTCGAGAAAGTTAAAATCCAGTCCCGCCGACAAGAGCCCGCGCGCCGTCGCCAGCAGCGATTCGTGACGGCGCCACATCGCTTCGGGCTGGCGGCGCACCGCTTGACGAATCGGCTTGTAGTCGGCCTGATACGTCCCGATGGCGTAGTAGACGCCGACGTCGGGTCTGTGCGCCGCGCCTTCCAGCATGACGCCGAGCCTGCCGACATGCGCGCAGTAGCGCCGATATTTCGACGCCTCCATATCCAATGCATTGTAATAAGAATTGATGTGCGTCACCCCGCCCATATAGAGCAGGTTGGCGGTCCCCGTCATGTCGTCAATCGTCGCTTCGCCGTCGTATGCATACGCGCCGGACGGATCGAAATGAACCGGGCAAATCTCGGCCATCACGTCCCGGCGGCCGGCGGCTCGCGCAGCGGAGCTGACGAACTTCGGCGCAAGCAGATAGCCGAACGGATCGTCGATATAGCGCTGCGGTCTGGTCGTCAGCATGTCGACGCCTGGAAACGGCATCTCCCGCAGTACGCGCATCAGACTTCCATAATAAGCGGCGTGATACACCATGCTCTCTTCCAACAGGGCGTGACCCGAAAAGCGGATGCCCCGCGTCCCGCACCAGTCCGCAAGCTGACGAAAATAGCTCTCGGCAAGCAAATTGGCGACGGTCCGGTAAAACTGCACGCGAACGGTTCGCTCCATCTTGCCGTCGCCTTCAAACAGCGCATGGAGGCAAGGCGCGAGTGCCTCGCCATGCTCCCGTTCAAACCGTCCGGGCAGCGCCTCCGTCCACGGAACGACGGCTTGCTCGTACGTATCCTCCGTATTTTGATACGCGGCCATCAGGCTCGGCTCGTCTGTAAAGAATGCGGACACCGCTTCGCCGATTCGTCCATGTCCGATATGAGCCGCATACGGCTCGTAAGTCGTCTCAATAAACCTCCGCACCGCCCGGTCGTCCAGCAGATTGGGATAACGGCGCGGCGACCAGCCGTTCCGTTCGGCATGGGTGCCTTCATATAGGAACTTCTCCACGTAAGCGTACAGCACCCAATCTCCTTCGATGCCGTTCGTCCGCACCGTCGCGCCGTCATCGGCGGTTTCCGCGCGGCACGCTGTCGTGCCATCCGTATCGTCCGCAAGCGGATGCACGGATGCGGAATAAAAGCGAATGCCGTCATCCGGCAGCGCCAAGACCACCGGTGCGATTCCGCTGCCGTACACGGATATCCGGTACAGCCCCCGCGCTTGAAGCTCGGGATGCTCCGACAGCGTAAGACCGTCCGCCGACCCGCTGGGATAGCCTTTTTTCGTCGTACAGCCAGACGCCGAGTCCCATCCGCCTCGCCGCGTCTATATGCGCATCGAGCTCGCGAAAGGCGCACTTGTCCTTCAAATAGCGATCGTCCCAGGATACGTTCGTTACGATGCCGCCGATCCCAAGCGTTGCCAGTCGATCCAGCTTCTCTTGCGGATCGCTTCCCCAATCGTGCACGATCTGATAAGGCCTCAATCGAGGCGGAGGCGTTTCGAACGCATTTCCTATGCCGCTTTTCGCATCGTTCATCGTTGCGCAATCCTCCTCGTTCGCCTGACGAGCGAACTAGCCTTTTACCGACCCCACGACAAGTCCCTTGAGCAGATACTTCTGCGTGAGCAGGAAAAACAAAATCATCGGGATGGCGGACAGAAAGCAGAGCGCGTACACCGGTCCCCAATCCACGGTCGCGTTGGCGCCCATGAACTTGTAGACGGACATCATGAGCGGCGCTACCTTGCCGGCATTCAAATAAATGAGCGGCCCCTGAAAATCGTTCCAGTACCAGTACACGGTCGTCGTCACGATCGTGGCGGTCGCCGGCCTGAGCAGCGGCAGGATGATACGGAAAAACGTCTGGTACCGCCCGCAGCCGTCGATGAATGCCGATTCCTCCAGCGCTTGCGGGATCGTTCTCGTGAACGCCGCGAAGAAGAGCGAAGCGAAGGCCGTGCCCCCGGCCACATAGATGATGATCAGAAAGACGGGCGTATTGATCAGATGCGTCGCCACCCCGAGCTTGTAAAGCGGCAGCATGCTCGACTGGGCCGGAATGATCTGTCCTGCCGCGAACAGCGCGTACATCCACTTGATCCACCGTCGCTCGGAGCGACTGATGATGTAGCCGGCCATCGAAGAGAACAAAACGATAAAAAACAGTGTGACGGCGCAAATGACGACCGTAAGCGACAGAGAGGCGAAGAAATCGGTATTGCGCAGCATCGTTCTGTAATTGCTCAGGTCGGTGAGATCCGGCATGTAGAAGGCGTCGAAAATATGCGATTTGTCCTTGAACGTATTCAGGAAGAACAGCAGAAACGGCGCGAGGAAGATCGCGCCAGCAAGCCAGGTGGCGGCTTGCGACGCGACGCGAAGCGTCGGCAGCGAGGCGGTTCGACCGGCGCTTATGCGATCGGCCTGGCGTTCGGCGCGGGCCGAAGTGTGAAGCGCACGCATCTCAGATCTGCACCTCCTTGCTTCGCGTCAGCCTGAGCTGAAGCATCGATACGACGCAGACGAACAGAAAGAGAATGATGCCTCCGGCCGTCGCGTACCCGTAATTGCTGTAGCTGAACGCATGCTTGTAAATGATCAGGGAGATCGTGTTCGAGGCATCCCCCGGGCCGCCGTTCGTCATGATGAAAGGCAGGTCGAACATGCGAAGCGTCGTGGTCAGCCCGAGGAAGGTCACGACCGTGATCGACGGCATGAGCAGCGGGAACGTGATGCGGCGAAAAACGGACCAAGGCCCTGCGCCGTCCAAATTCGCCGCTTCGTACAGCTCGGACGGGATCGAGCCGAGACCGGCCAGAAAGACGATGACGCCGAAACCGACGCCGCCCCACACCATGATGACGATCAGGGCCGGCATGACCGAATCGTACGTGCCGAGCCATTCCCGCCCCGCCGAGCCGAGTCCGATCGATCTCAGCAGCTGGTTCAGCGCGCCGTCGTTGTGATAGATCATCGTCCAGACGATCGACATCGTGACGAAGCTGACGACGCCCGGCAGGTAGAAGATCGTGCGCAGCACCGTCTGCGCGCGTCCCGCTTTATTGAGCGCCAGCGCGAGCGCAAGACTCAGCGTGTTGCTTAAGAGAAGACCGGCCAGCGCAAAAAGCAGCGTATTGCGAAGCGCGATCAGAAAGCCGGGCTCCTTGAACAGGTTGACGAAGTTGTCGAAGCCGATAAAGACCGGCTTGGAAAATCCGTCCCACTGCGTTAAGGAATAATAGAACGAACTGACGAACGGCCATACGACGATGATAAGGAACAAAATCAATGCGGGCGCCGCAAAGGAAAGTTCGACCCATGCATGTCTGAAACCCGATTTCATACGCTTCCCTGCTTTCGGTTGTTCGTTGGAAAGAAGAAGGGATACGGCGGCGAAGCTTGATCCGCGGCATCCCTCTTGTCGGCCAGCGAGTCGCTGCCGTTGTTATGCGCTTACTGCTCCGGAGGCGCCACGAGCCCCTTGTCGCGCGTGAAGGCGCTGTCGGCTTCGTCCAGCCAGGACGGGCTGAACGCCTTGCCGGCCAGCATCTTGGTGAACATCTTGGCATAGACGTCGCCGACGGAAGCCGGCATGAACTGCCCCTGGATCATGCTCTTGGTGGAGCCGAGCACGCTCAGGAAATCCTTGTTGCCGATCTCCTTGTAATCGATCTCGATGCCTTTGATGGCCGGGAACACGCCCGCATCCTTGTCGCGGATGATGATCGCGTCGGTGTCGTGCATGGCCGTCACCAGGTCTTTGGCCCGCTGCACGTTTTTCGTGTGGGCGTTAACGCCGGTCAATACGCCGACCGACACGCTGAGCGTCGGGTCGCCCTTATCGCTCGGCAGGGCGAAAAAGCCGGTTTCCATGCCGCCCTGGTCCTTCATCTCGCTGTTCACGAGACCGCCGATGTAAGGACCGTGAATGATCATGGCCGCTTTGCCGTCTTCAAAATCTTTGCGCTGCAAATCCCAGCCGTTGCTGAGCGCGTTGCTGCCGAAATAGCCTTTGTCGACCAGCGTCTGAAGCTTGTTGAACGCGGCCTGTATTTCCGGACCGTTCAGCTTCTTGGCGCCGTTGTAGACGTCCTTCTCGAACGTATCGCTGCCGTATTCGTTGGGCAGGAAGACGCTGACGGTCATGCTCGCCACCCAGGCGTCCTTGAAGCCGCCGGCAAACGGCGCGATGCCCTTGGCTTTCAGCGTCTCCGCCGTCTGCATCAGCTCGTCCCACGTCTTCGGCACCTGGATGCCGTTGTCTTCGAACAGCTTGCGGTTGTACCAGACGCCGTTGCTGTTCAGGTCGAACGGCGCGGCGTACACCTTGCCGCCGTAGGAGCTTTGCGTCTTGGGCGCGCCGTCGATGTTCGCGACGAACGGCATGTCCGACAGGTCGGCGATATAGCCCGCCTTCGCGAACAACGGGAGCTGCGCGCTCTGGAACTGAACGACGTCGGCGGCGGACGCCGAAGCCATTTGCGCTTTGAGGAGATCGAAGTAAGCCTCGCCCGGCGTATTTTTGTATTCGATCGTGGCGTTCGGATATTTGACCTTGTAGGCCTTCTCGAACGCTTCGCGATAAGCCTTCACGATGCCGAGCGGCTCGTCGCCGAGGTTCCAGCTCGCCACGCTGATCGAGAACGCTTCCGTATCCTGCGTCGGCGCGCCGCTTGCCGTCGCCGTGCCGCTTGCCGTACCGCCAGCCGTGCTCGCCGCTTCCGTATTTTCCGCGCTGCCCGCATTCGAGCCGCCGGAGGCTCCGCTGCCGCCCGCATCCGAATTCGAGCCGCATGCCGTGAGCAAGCCGAGCGCCAGAATGCTCGCCGGAATCAATGCCTGTACGCTTTTCCGTGTCCGTGCGTTTTTCATTGAGAACCCCTCCTATGATGAACAGACCCTGCGGCGCTGTCCCGCATGCCCATTGTAAGCCGGACGCCGCAGCAGCGAATAGCGTCAACATCTTGACATCGGGTGCAATTTCTTGATCATCCCTGCAGCTTAAGCCCTACAGGAAAGCTTCGTCCTCGTACCGGGTTTCGACCGCGCCCCTTATTTCCAACGGATAACGCGTAAGGGTCGCCGCGCGGTAGCCGTCCGGAATCTCTATCAAGCCTGCTGAGACGCCATCCCGGGTTTCCCAGGCGATGCGCACCGCCGATCCGTCCGCAAGCGGAATGACCGCATCCGCCTGACTGAATTCGAGATCGGGCGGAGACAGCCGGATCAGGCCGCTTCCCGCTTCCGAGACATCGACGCCGAATACGAGGTGATTCAGTAAATAGCCCGGCGAAGCACCCCATGCATGACAGAGACTGACCGGGATATCTTCCGTCAAATAGGTTGGCGTATGTCCCTGATAGGTACTGGGGATCGTGCAGCTTGGCAGCGATGCGTCGAACGTTTCCCACCATGTCGTTGCGCCGCGTGCCAGCATCTCTCCCCAATAGCTGCGGATCAATGCCATCGCCTGTTGCCGGCGCCCCGCATCGCGCAGCGTTTCCAGGACGATGTGCTGAAAAAACGGGCCTTTGACCGGAGGCAGCGTGCCAGGGAGATAAACTTCGTCAAGAAAACGTTCAAGCTCGAGGCCATCTAATAGTCCGCACCAGGCCGCCAAAAATTGAGTCTGTAGCGAAAAATGCGGCGATGGACTGTCTCCAGCCAGGCAATCGACGTACATGCCGCGCTCCGAATGCCATAGCCGGCTTCGAATATCGCTCTTCAGCCGTTCCGCTCTTCTTTGCGCGGCTAAGACATGCTGCTCCCCGCGGCCAAACGCCTCCCCCAGCTTCGCGTACGCCAGCAACGCTTTGTAGTAAAGGAACGAAATGCCCGCAACCTTATCACGCCGATCGACATCGTCCGTCCAATCGATGAAGCACCACCATCCGTCCCGGTCAGCTCCGGCGAACAGACCGGTATCGTCCACTTGGGCTTCGAACCAGTCCATAAGACGGTCGATAGCCGGCGCAAGCTCGCGCGGCAGCGAATCGTCGCCCGAATACCTCCAGTAATCGTAGACGCCAAGCAGCCAATAGGCACAGAAGTCCGGCAGCAGCATGGCATTGCGCTCGGGACCTGTGCCGGGGATAGAACCGTCGTCATTCTGGATCCTCGCGCCTTGGAGCAGACACTTTCGCATGAGCGCGGTATCCGCAAAATTGGCATAAATAATTTTGCCCATAACAACCGCGTCGACGACCCACAGCGCTTTTTCCCGCCACGGACAATCCTCCGTGTGTTCCTGACTGTTTACGCGAGTCGTATAGAGGCTCACTTCATGAATCGCATCGATGACTGAATCGCCGCTTCGGAATACGGATGTCCGCTCGAATGGATATTCCGTATGACGGATGAAAAAAGAGCTGAGAGAGATGGCGGACGGCGTGCCCATCGCAGTGATTTTCACGAATCGGCCCGCCCGGCGGCCGAATGAGGTCAACGTCTGCTTGCCGGGTTTTAGTATAAACGTATCGACCTCCTGAAGCTCAAGCGATTCTCCGTATGCGATTCGCAGCACGCCTCCCTCGGGTGCATGGACCGCAAGCTCCGGCCGCCCGACGAACGCTTTGCCGTAATCGTATACGATAGCCGGCATCGCGCCAGCGCGGGCAGCGTCCAACTGCGTCGCTTTTCCAGTCCCCGAGCCATCGATAAGGCGATTCGCTTCTCTGATTGCGCCGAAGTTTTCTTCAACGCGGACGATACCGATCGGGTAGCGCGGCTCGGACCTCAAGAATGGAATTTCCCTGGGGAGCAGTCTCGGCCAAGGACTGCCGGCATCGGCTGCGGATGCGATTACGGTCGCGAAGGACCAGTCGCCGTCGTTGAAGGTCTCGTGCTCCCAGCCGTCTTCCTCGCGTACGAGATAAATCTCGTTGAAGCCGCCCCAGCGGCTGATGCGCTTGTTGGTTGTACGCCAGCGCGGAGATTTCCTGCACCGCCAGGTATCGTCCGTTGCTGCCGAGATGCCGCCGTCCACCGATTCCAGCTGCAGCAGAAAGCCCGAATCTCCTTGCATTTGCCCCGTTACGATATCCGGTTCGCCGAATTCATAACAGACCGAAGCGATTACATTGGCGCCGGGCTTCAAATAGGACGTAACGTCATACGTATCGTAATATTGCCAATCCTGCGTACAGGGCGACGGCCCTCGCCCGACTCGCTCGCCGTTGATCCGCAGATCGTATTCGATTCTGGCAGATACGTGAATCGCGTGGGGGCTCTTCAACTCCTCCTCCGATCGCTCAACGACCTTGCGAAACTCCACGTAACGGTTGCGTTCTTTCGGCTCCCCGAACCAGATCCATTTCGCCGACCACGTCATCCCACGCACTCTCCTCGCCCTTCTGTATGGATACCGCCAGTAACGGCTTCTCTTCTTGCACACTTCCCTGTTCCAGGTTTTTCATTGTAAGCCGGACGCCATGACGCGGGATAGCACCAACATCTTGACATCGGGTGCAATTTCTTGATCATGCCATAGAACGCCTTTTGGCGTCGTGCTATGATAGGAACAACCTGATGCTGCGGCATACCGACCTGGAGTGGAGTTCGATGCGTAAATGGCGCTTTTCGGCAAACAATTCAATTGCGTATCGGCTGTTCGTGATCTACCTGCTTGCGATATCGGTCCCCGTCTATCTATACGGCGCTCTCTCCTACAGCCTGTCTGCCCGCAACGTTGAAAATAACTACATCCGCAACAAAGCCGCCATTTCCGACCAGATCATGCGCAATATCGACGAGAATGTGTTGATTTTGCAGAAGCAGTCTGCATCCCTTTTCCTGATCAGCAAAGAAATCACCTATATATTAAGCTCCGGGCCCAGCGACACCAGCGACATCTATTTCGATTACAAGGAACGTCTGGACCGCTATTTTCTCGCCCTAATTCAGATGAACGACAAGCTGAACGGCATTACTTTAATCAACACGAACGGCGAGGTTAAGTATGCCATCAACGTTCAGGGCCGCAACTCGGTCGCAGGTTCCGTTCTGGACGAGCCCTGGTTTAAGGAAACGATGGCCCTGAATGGAGCGCCTCATTTTCTGGATCCGCATACAAACGACTTTCTGTTTAATCCCGTCAGCGCCGCGAAGCCTGTCGTCATCTCCGTCGCGCAGTCCATCACCGATTACAACGCGGACGGACCGGCCGGCGTGTTGCTCGTCGATCAGAACACGGAGCAGTTCTTTGGCGACATTGCCAATGTCAATCTGCAGGAAGGCGAGCAGACCGCCATCGTCAGCCGGACGGGGAAGCTCATCTACAGCAATGTCGAACTAAACGAGCAGGAGAGCGTCAAGCTGCTGGCCGTCGCCAAGGGGCTCGGCCGCGGACAGGTCAAGACCGACGTTGGCGGACGGAGCATGCTCGTAATCGCCAGTGCCCCGTCCCAGTACGGCTTTCAGGTCGTGTCCCTGCTCCCGATGTCCGAGCTGCAGAAAAAAAGCGGATTTCTTCGAAGCATTACGGCTGCCATGCTGCTTGTCATCTCCGGGATCGTGCTGCTGATCTCCATCGTCGTTTCGTTTCTGATCGTCAAGCCGCTCCGCCGGCTCATGCCCTCGTTCAAGCAGCTGGAGTTGGGCAACTTTTCCACGCGGGTTCCCGTCAAGGGCAACGACGAGCTGGCCCGCATCAGCCAGGCCTTCAACAGCATGGTCGGGAATATCGAGTCGCTGATCGTTCAGAAGTATGAAGCGAACCTGCTTCGCAACCAAGCCGAGTTCAACGCGCTTCAGTCGCAGATCAATCCCCATTTTCTGTACAACACGCTGTACGCGACCAAATCGGTCATCGACCGTCACGATTATGAACGCGCCTCGGCCATGGTGCAGAGCCTGTCGGAGATTTTCCGATACAGCCTGCATCAGGGAAGCAGCGTCGTTACGCTGCGCGAAGAGATCGATCACATCCGGAAATATGTATACGTTCATGACATTCGCTTTGCCGGACGGTTCTCGACCTTTTTTGAAATCGACGACCCGCTGTGGGAGAATCCCATTCTGAGACTGACGCTTCAGCCCTTGGTCGAAAACGCGATTCAGCACGGTTTGGCGAACAAGGCCGTCGGCGGCGAGCTGCGGATCACGGCCAAGGCGGCGGACGATCACTGTCTTATCTATATCTACGACAACGGTACGGGAATGTCCGAAGAAGAAATATCGCGTTTTAACGACTGGTTTGCACAGTCGTCGTCCATGACGGCGGACTTGCCCAAGCCTGCGACGCAGGAACCGCCAGGCGACGGCAACAAAGGAACCGGGCTCGGCATCCGCAACGTGCATGCACGCATCCGACTACAGTTCGGAACGGAATTCGGCATCAAAATAAGCGGCAAGGCTGGCGCTTTCACGACGGTAAAAATCAAGCTGCCGCTGCACGACAAGCTGCAGAAGGAGACGGGTTGATATGAACGTCCTAATTGTCGAAGACGAAACGCAAATCCGCAGCTCGCTCGAGGATGCCCTTCGCCGCTTCGGCATCGACGATATTCGGATCGCCGGCCACGGCTTGGAGGCGTTGGCGCTGCTGGAGGAGCGGCGAGCCGATCTCATCCTGTCCGATATCCGCATGCCCGAGATGGACGGCATCGCCCTGTTGGAGCGTGTTCGCGAGCGTCATGGCGACGTACTGTTCATCGTGCTGAGCGGTTACGATTTGTTCGAATATGCGCAGAAGGCGCTTAAATGGGGCGCGTACGCCTATCTGCTGAAGCCCGTCGCCGAAGCCGAGCTGGAGGACGTCATCCGCAATGCGCTCCAGGAATTGATGCAAAAGCGGGATTTGCGCGAAGACGAGCTGCGACTCCAGATCAAGTTGAATGCAGGCACTTCGGAGCTGCGCCGCCGTTTCTTGACCGAAATCGTCGAGGGGAAGGAAGCGTCCGGCAGGCAGGCGCGCAAGTGCGAGGAATACGGCATTCAATTGCCGTATTCCTCGCACTATATATGGCTGGCCGGCATAGACGAAGCGGTTCATATCGCTCAAACGATGCCCCGCTCGGATATCGAACTGCTGAAGTACGGACTTGAAAATCTCTGTCTTGAGGTGCTTCGGGAAGGCGGTCTGATTGCCGAGCCGTTTCGTTGGGACGACGGGGTCGGTTTGGTGCTGAACGGAGGCGGCATGGATGGAAGTGGCATGGATGGACATGGCATGGACGGACAGAGCGCGGACAGACATGGTACGAACGGGCGGGGTACGGACGAGAAGATTGTTGCGCTGTCGGAGCGGGCGGCCGGACTCGCTATCGATGTGCTGAAGCTGTCCCTGACGGTGGGCATCGGGCGGCCTGTCGGGCGGCTTGAAGAGACGCCGGCTTCCTACGCCTCCGCGCGTCGCGCTTATGCGCAAAAGCTCGTTCATGGCGGAGGCCGCGTCTATGTCTGCGGATCGGAGCGAGGACCGGGGTCCGATGCGGCAGGGCTCGACCTGGCTGCGGAGCGGGAACTGCTGGCCTTGTTCGAAGCGCATCGGCAGGACGAGGCGTCGGCGTTTATCGCCGAGCGGTTCGCGCCGTTCCGCGTTCCCTGCTCTTTCGAGATCGCCGATATAGCCAAGCTGAATTATCGGCTGATCGTGCTGCTCGCCACGATCTTGAGGCAGCTCGGCTTCGACGCCGACGAAGCGCTCGGCGACGAGTATCATTTGTATACGCAGGTCAACGCGTTACAGCAGATGGAGGAGATGGTGGCCTGGTTCCGGCAGCGGCTTTCGGACGCATTCGCCCATATCGAGGAAAAGTCGACCCGCTCGACCAAGAAGCTGATGGGGAAGGCGCGCGACTATATTGCCGAGCATTTTCACGAAGCGATCAGCCTGGAGCTGGTAGCGGACCATCTGCAGATCAGTCCGGAATACCTCAGCCGGGAGTTCAAAAAGGAGCATGGCGAAAATTTCACCGACTTCCTGCTGAGGCTGCGTATGGAGAAGGCCAAGTCCTACATCCGCGAGGGACGATACCGGACGTACGAGATCGCCAATCTCGTCGGTTTTCAAAACGAGAAGTATTTTTCCAAGGTATTCAAAAAAAGCGACCGGCTTTACGCCGAGCGAGTATAAGTTCCGCACGCTGTGAAGGCCGCCGCGACGGGTCAGGGGGGTCTAGCTCTCAAGTCGATCGATGCGAAAAAATAGCGTAGAATTGCGCTATTCTTGCTTGCTCGCATTTCAGCCGACCGCTCCCCGCTCGCTTCATGCTCAGGAATAGCGCAGAATTGCGCTATCCTTGCACGCACGCCCTTCAGCCGACCGCCACACGCTCGCTTCATGCGCAAGAATAGCGCAGAATTGCGCTATCCTTGCACGCACGCCCTTCAGTCTTCCCCCACCCTCCCGCCATGCTCAGGAATAGCGCAGAATTGCGCTATACTCACATGCTCGCATTTCAGTCGACCGCCACACGCTCGCTTCATGCGCAAGAATAGCGCAGAATTGCGCTATCCTTGCACGCACGCCCTTCAGTCTTCCCCACCCTCCCGCTCATGCTCAGGAATAGCGCAGAATTGCGCTATTCTTACATGCTCGCATTTCAGTCGACCTCCGCCCGCTCGCTTCATACGCAAAAATAGCGCAAAATTGCGCTATACTCTCATACTCGCATTTCAGTCGACCGCCACCCGCTCGCTTCATGCGCAAGAATAGCTCAGAATTGCGCTATTCTTACATGCTCCTTCTTCAGTCACCCCCCCACCCGCTCGCGTCATACTCAGGAATAGCGCCAAAATGCGCTATTCCTGTATCCACGTCCATCAGTCGATCGCCACGATCACCATCAGCTGCTGAACACCTGAATCTCGTTGACGCGCGCGTAATTGCTGGCGGCGTCGCCGAGCGTCGCGTACACCCTGATCTTGGAGCCGGTAACCGACGTAAATACATGCGTGCGATGCGCTTGCATGTTGCCTGTCACTGCCGGGACGCAATCGACCCAGGCCGTGCCGTTCCAAGCTTGCAGCTGATAGTTCCGCAGCGCGTACCCGCTCGTCGTGAACAGCTCCACGCGGCCGAACGTCCGGTTCGACCCGAAGTCGATCTGCACCCACTGCGGCATGACCGGCGATGCGCTGGCCCACCCGTTGAAGTCGGTGGAGGCCGTACCGTCGTTCGCCTTGGCCGCCGCATAGCCGTTGGCGGTATCCGTCGATGAGGCGGATGCGGTGCCGCCATAGGCAATATTGACCTGATACAGCAGCGTAACGGGGCCATATGACCGGTTCCCGGAAACGCCGATATTCCAGCCGGATCCGTTGTTGTATACCGAGCCGTTTACCGTCCCAAATCCTAGCGCGATCGTCGTATTGTCGCCGTACCACTGATCGCCGCCGGCATCTTCGGTCGTTACAAGCAGATAGGAAGCTCCCGGTTGGAGCGTGACGCTTTCCGCCAGCTTGCAATATTGGTAACCGAGCGTATCGGGCGTTCCCGCCGACGTCCGGACGCTGCAGGCACCGAGCATCGCCTTGTCGCTGTCCCGGTACAGCTTGAGCGTATGCGCCTTGTCGTTTCCGGCGGTGAAGCGTCTTCCGAGCCCGTTCACGCTGACAACGCCGGCGCCGGTCGTGAACTTGAAGCCGACTTCGCCGTTCGAATCGTTGCGCAGCGTGCCCAGCGTTTGCGAAGTGACAAGCCCGGTCCCCGTCGGGGAAGGCAAGGCGGACGGCGCCGTCGGCACGTAGGTTGTGGGCACGGTGTTCACCGTATTCGCGGCAAGGAAGAATCCGTCGTAAGTTCCGCCGTATGTGCTGCGGCCGCGGCTGTCGTTGAACACGTTATTCGTTACGAGCCCGTTGCCGCCCAGGAACTGAATCCCTTCGCTGCTGTTGCCCGGATTCGTGCCGTAATGGCTGATCACGTTATTTTCAATGACCGAATCGATATCCGGCAAACTCGAATTGTTGAAGTGGAAAATGCCGGCCCCCGCCGTATCGTGAATGTTCATACCGCGCAGCGAAATGTTTTTGCCGACGCCTTCGAAGTCGAAGCCGACGCCGTCGTAATTTTGATCGGGATGTCTCGACACGTTCGCGATTTCGCCCCCGATCGCCTCTACGTTCTTGGAATACGCGACCACCATACCGGCCGAACCGAAAGGATTGGAGACAGCGCCGATATTTTTGGCCGTCAGGTTGGTAAGTGTGCCGCCATCTACGAAGAGGACGTTGAAGCCCCACATGCCTCCTCCGTCGATGGTGAGATTGTCCATGACGACCTGCTTCGTCCACAAATGCTCGTTTGGATTAAACCCCGAGACTGGCGCCCCGAACCAGGTAGCGGTGTCGCAGTTGTAGAACGTTTCATTTTTGATCGTTAAATTCGTAAGCGCCGTCATTCTGCCGGGCGCATTCACCTTGTCGGAATACGCGGGCGATACGGGATCGGCCATCGTCTTGATGCTGATGCCGGCGGAGGTATGGTTGTACGTAGCCGGCGCGCTATTGTATGCCGCTGTCATATCGCGAATCGTCATATTTTCGATCCAGATGTAATTCTGGTTGTAGACATGATCGTATTCAAGCCGGATGCCTTCCCAGGCGTTCTTTAGCTCCAGACCCGCGATTTTCCACCCCGCATATCCGTCGATCAGCACAGCAATAGAATCCGTCGTACCGGGTGCGACGACAGGCTTCGCGCCGGTGCCGTATGCGGACAACACAATGGGATTCGCCGCGGTCCCGCTGCCCTTCAGCTTCAGTGCCTGTCCGGTCCACGTCGCGCCGCTCTTTAACAGAACCTGATCCCCGGCCGCGAACGTCCGGGCATTAACCGGGGTGAAATCGCACCAGGGCGCGGTCGCCGATGTGCCTGCCGACGCATTGCTGCAGCCGGCGCCGCTCTGGTTGTTCACGTAGTAGACGGCGGCATCGGCCCGATCCGCGTGAACCGCAATCCCGAACGCGATGAAGCCGGCCACCGCTATCATCCATACGGCCAACCGAGATATCGTTTTCATGAATCTTCCTCCCATTCACTATATGGTTGCGCTTACAAATGCAATTGCAGTTCATGCGGGCGATACGACAATTCCGTCTGCCACACTCAGTATCCGGCAGCGCGAAGAAGGCGTATAGCGCCAAAATTTTGATATTGGCGCTATTTTTTGTGGTTGCGGTCGTCTTTGCCCGCGGAAGATGTAGAATAGATTTAAAGCGCTCGAATTCAAGCAAGGAGACGACCCCCCATGGAACAAAAAAAGGTGGCGCGCCAAACGATTGGCTTCCGGGAGCTGGCTCCCTACGTCCGTCTCGTTCAGCATATCGCCGGCGACGATCGCTACCGGCTGCCGCCGCGGATCATCTATGATTACGAGCTGAAGTTCGTGCTCGAAGGCCGCTGCGATTATGTGATCGAAGGCGTCCATTACGCGATCGGTCCTGGCGATATGGTCGTCTTGCAGCCGATGGCGCGGCATTCCTGCGCGGTCCCGCCGAACGAGACATTCCGGTATTATGCCGCGCATTTCGATTTGATCTATATGGGTGACGCCTACAACTTTTCCGTCGATGACGTCTATCTCAGCCAAGATTACGTGCACGCTCCGTTCATTCCGGATGACCCTGAGCTGACGGAGAGGCCTGTCGTGTCGCTGGCCGAAGTCGATTTTCCATGCGTCGTCCCCACGTCCGCCCCGGGCGCATACGAAGCGCTGTTTCGTTCCCTGTATGAGGCGTTCGGGAGCGGACAATACGGCAAAGAGCTGAGCATGCGCGCAGACCTGCTTCATGTGCTCGCGCTGCTCGTCCGGGAGCTGTCGACGCCCGCGGGGATCAGCATCCGTCACCCGCAGCGCGAACGGATCGGCCGGGCGGTCCAATGGATGCAGGCCCATTATCGCTCCCAGCTCCAGCTAAGCGATATCGCGGCGTCCGTGCACTTGTCGCCCAGCCGGTTTCGCGCCTTGTTCAAGGAAGCGACGGGGCAATCTCCGATGGAGATGCTCGTCTCGATCCGTATGGACAAGGCGAAGGAGCTGCTGCTTCACTCGTCGCTTACGGTCGGCCAGATCGCCGAGGAGGTCGGCTATGCGGACCTGCATTATTTCAGCCGGCTGTTCAAGCGCTGCGAAGGCATGTCCCCGATGCAATATGCGCAGTCCTTGCGCGCCAGGTTCAGTTGAATCGTCCAACAAGCTCGTCGTATCGTCCAAATACGCGCACCTTCCCTTTGCGTAAACTAAAGTCAGCAACATTCACAATCCAAAGAACGAAGGTGCGCAAATGACTGACAGCCGCAAACCGGAAGTTGCCGTCTATTATTTTCCGAACTATCATGTCGATCCCCGCAACGAAGCGACGCACGGCGCCGGCTGGAACGAATGGGAGCTCGTGCGGCGGGCGACGCCGCGTTTCCCCGGACACGAGCAGCCCAAGGTTCCGCTGTGGGGCTACCTCGACGAATCCAAGCCCGAGACGGCCGAAAAGCAAATCGCCGCTGCGGCCGACCATGGCATCGACGCCTTCATTTACGACTGGTACTGGTACGAGGACGGCGCCTTCCTGAACAAGGCGCTTGAGAACGGGTTCCTGCAAGCGTCCAACAACGACCGGCTGAAATTTTCCCTGATGTGGGCGAATCACGACTGGATCAACATTTTCCCGTACAAACGCGGCATGGACCATACGCTGCTGCACAGCGGACAAGTGTCGCTGCAGGCGTTCGAAGCGGCCTGCGACTATATGATCGAAAAGTACTTCGGCCATCCGTCGTATTGGCGCGTGGAGGGCGGCTTGTACTTCTCCGTCTACGAGCTGATGAGCCTGATTCAAAGCCTGGGCGGCATCGAGCAGACGAAAGCGGCGCTTGACGGCTTTCGGGTCAAAGTACGCGACGCGGGACTTGGCGAGCTGCATCTGAACGCCGTCGTCTGGGGCATTCAGAATTTGCCCGGAGAGCGCACGCTCGAAAATCCGGGCGAACGCGTGCGGGAGCTCGGCTTCGACAGCGTCACTTCGTACGTCTGGATTCACCATATCGCGCTGGAATCTTACCCGACCGTCGACTATCCGGCCTACGCCAAGATGGCGGAAGCGGATTGGGGCAAGTTCCGCAAGCAGTTCGGCGATTACGGCATCCCCTACTACCCGAACGTGTCCATGGGCTGGGATTCGAGCCCGCGAACCGTACAGTCCGACGTTCACGCCAATATCGGCTATCCGTTCACGCCGGTTCTGGTCGGCAATACGCCCGAAGCGTTCCGCCAGTCGCTTGCGGCCGCGAAGGCGTTCATAGAAACGACAAGCGCGGACGTCCCTCCGATTCTGACGATCAACTCCTGGAACGAATGGACGGAAGGCAGCTATATCGAACCGGACACGGTGAACGGCATGGGGTATCTGGAAGCGATTCGGTCGGTATTCGGCAAAAGCTGAAGCGAACGAAATGCAAAAATGCCGGCAGGCGCCGCGTGTACACGCGGCGTCTGACTTCTGTTGTTCCATTTCCGATTTCACGTTGCATCGGGATGCGGATATGGTAATCTATAACCAAACCACCTGAACAGGAGGGAATTTTAATGGAGCAAGCCTGGAAACCGCCGGGTTTTAACAGCGTCAATCCCTATTTAATCGTCCGGGAAGCGGACCGGTTGATCGACTTTCTGACGGAAGCATTCGATGCCCGGCTGATCGAACGGCATACGGACGAGACCGGTGCGGTGCGTCATGCAGCCTGCCGGCTGGGCGATTCCATCGTAGAGCTGAGCGGAGGCGTGAACGAAAGTTTTCCGCCGACGCGCTGCGCGCTTCATGTGTATGTAGAAGATACGGACGCAACGTACACCAAGGCGCTGAACGCGGGAGCCAAGCCCTTGTATCCGCCGCAGGATCACGACTACGGCGAACGTTCTGGCGGGGTCGAGGACGACTTCGGCAACCACTGGTATATCGCGACGTTCGGAAAAAAATAAAAGCTGCTCACGGAAGGAGCAGCAAAGCGGCCAGCGTCCGGAAATCCGGGCGCTGGCCGCTTAAACGTTAGATCATTCTTGTGCCAGCTTAATATAACGGCGGCCCACCGACACGATCCAAGCAACGTACGACACTAGCAGAAGCCTGCCGACAAAACCTGCATATACGCCAGGACCGAACACGCCGTCTCTAGGGAGAAACAACATGAAGGCGAACATGAGAGCCAACGTAATCGCCGATGTTACAATCAGTCTTACCCGTACTCTTTGCCAGGATTCCTTCCGGATTAAGGCGAAACTCAGCACTAACGCCGCGACCGGCGTATAGTCGAGGGAAGCGCCCAGGACGTGCATGCGGCCGCTGAACGTTGCATGCTGCTGATAGGCGGCAATAGGATCCGTCACATATACGCCTGCCAGAAACAATCCGGCGGCGCTGATCCATAAAATAATCAATCCGATATAGGCAACAATCGAACGCTGCTGCGATAGGATTACGAAACCGATAGAAGCCAGGCTGGCCGCGATCAGAAAAAATGAGAGCTGCATCATCCATCCGAATGATCCCAAGGCGTACTCGCTGATAAACCGCCAGGTCGGATCAAACTCAGGCTCCAGAATGTGCAAGCTCGTCAAAAGAAAGACGAACAGGAAGCCGGAGGCAATCGAAAATCTGGCGGTCCAAATAGCGAAGGCGGCATGCGGTGTGCTATCGACTCGCGCCCGTCCGCTCATGTCCTGCTCGCCAACAAGGCGGCGAACCGATCGAACAGCTCCAGCATCCCTTCGGTCATGCCGGACTGAAGCGCGCCGTCGCGAATTCGAATGGACGGATACAACGTCGTTTCCGTTAGCTTCGTTCTGCCGCCAGGCAGCGATTCAAAGGTCACTGTCACTAATGCTACCGCATCGATTCCTTCGAATTCGTAAGTATGAACAAGTCTCTCCGGCAAGGTCACTTCATGATAAACCCCGTTATATGCATATTCGTTGCCGGCAGGATCCCTGCTGATGAATCTCCAGATCCCGCCGCGCGCCGCTTCGAGACTGTCCACCGTTGTTGTCATGACGCTTGGCCCCCACCACTCCGGGATGAAGGCCGGATCGATCCACATGCGGGATACAAGTTCCCGGGGAGCTTCGAACGTTCGATGGACGATCACTTCCTGTTTGTTCGGCTCCGCAATAATAGTCGTTTTGGACATGCCGCATTCTCCCTCTTCCTTTTGTCGGTTCACGATCCATTCGATTCGTCCCGCTGCGTCTGCGCTTGGTGAAGAAGCGCGTCCAATCGACTGAACTGTTCTTCCTTGGTATCCTGAAACGATCGCACCCATCGGTCTAACTCGGCAAACCGTTCCTTGCGGATCTTAAAGATCCGCCGATTCGCAACGGCCTCGACATCTACGAGACCGGCGTCGGCAAGCACCCGGAGGTGCTTGGATGACTGGGGTAGCCGAAGCTGTAGCCGCTCAGCAATTTCCCCAAGCGTCAGGGCGCCCCCGTCCCGCAGCAGCTCAACGATGCTCATCCGGTTAGGTTCCGCTAGCGCACTCAGCGTGGCCGTGTTCACGAAGCGTCCTCCTTCCAATTCGGATTAGGGCTACTTAAGTCTTCCTGAATACAATATACATGCAATAAAGTTTCCTGTAAAGGAAATTTCCATATAGGGAAAATTAGATTCAATCCCAGTGCTTTGCCATATCGCCGATATTATTTCTGTGATCGACCATCTTACGACAAAAATGATGGTACACGCCGGCATCCAGCGTCACAACGCCGCTAACATGGTGCATTTTTGGGCGTAGACCGAGAGATATTTATCCTTGCACCGGAGATCGGGGATCCCCAGTCCGGATGAAGCGCGTTTGTTCGTCCGCGTCAATCGATGCCTTGACCGAAGCCAGTATATCTTCGCTTGTTAGAATCGAGTCTCCGCCCTCGAGGCGTCTCAGAAAATCCGCCGTAATCGTAGTCGGGGTATCCAGCTCCACTTGAACCGGTTGGTCGGTATGCGTAGTGACAAACAGCAGCGGACGAACTTGATCGCCAATCGCGAACGGATCTCCCGACAGCCGGCATTCAGCTACGCCTCGCGTACCGGCGACGAATATTCTTCCGTCTCCCCATGTCCAGCTTCGCTTGGGCGTATGCCAATCGGCATATAATTGGGCGACCGTGCCATTCTCCATGATGACTTGCAAAGCGGCTGCGTCATAGAATTCGGGATACTCCGGAAGGATGCGCTTGACAGCAAATCCTTCCGCATGTCCGACCTCGCTGTTTGTCAACCAGCGGAGCAGATCGATATCGTGGATGAGCAGGTCCATCATGATGCCTCCGCTCTGCGATTTGGAAAAAAACCACGGCGGACGCTTTTCCGGATTCAACAGATGCGGTTTGCGGGTTCCGATGGACACCAATGGCCCGAGTTCCCCACTATCGAGGATCTGCTTCAGCGTATAGATCGGCGGTTGGAATCGTTCCGTAAGGAGCATGCCTACTTGAATGTCCCCCCGGTCCATAACCGCCTTCAAGCGCCGATATCCTTCCCGATTCGTCACAGCAGGCTTATCGATCATTACGTGCTTGCCGAGGCGTTCGCATCGCTCGATCACTTCGATTTTCTCGTTGTTGATCGCGGCACTTCCGATCAGCTTCACATCCTCCGCGAGCAGTCTGTCGCATTCGTTAAGCAGAGCAACCTGATATTGTGCTGCCATTTCCGACGCGAGTCGCGTATTGCGAGGTTCATAGATGCCGGCACAGACATGGCCCAATGAAAGCATTTCCTCGAGAAAGATACCGATATGCGCATGCTCGCAGCCGAGAATGCCGAACGTCATCTTTTTCATGCTTCTTCTCCCTTTATCCAACGAATGATTAAAGCCGTCAGGAATGAGCTCTCCTTGACGGCTGCTGCTTGGCTATTGAGATAAAATCTTCTGCTCGCGGTAGGTTCGCGCGAATGCCGCGCCGTCATAGCCGGTCGTATCCGGCGCCAGGCTCAGCAGCTCCACCGGTTGTCCGCCCCGCGCTTTGGACAATCTGGCCGCTATAGCGGCCAGTTCGGTCTCGATCACCGTATCGAGTTGAACCGGAGACGGGGCCTCGCCGCTAAAGTACGGCAATACCGCCTCGAGCAATGTCCGGTATAACCGGCTGCTGTCTGCTGTTATAAATTCCGCTCCGGCTTGCGTTATCATTGTGGCGTAGAACGGATGGCTATTCTCCGTCGCGCCGATGCTGACGATCCCGCGTCGCCCGTCCGACCAGAGCATTTCATATTGATCCTGCCCCGAATTCCCGAGGTGTCGCACGCTTTGGATGCCCGGACCGAGAAGCCCGTGAAGCATCGTAAAAGCATGGATGCCATAGTAGAATTCGTCGTTGGCACAGCCGGCAAGGGCATAGATGAACGATTCGGGAAGAGCGGATCTGCTCCTCCACTCCTGCACTTCCTGCGCGTAACGCAAAGCGGAGCCGCCCGAGATCACTGCGCCGCGCTTCGCCCACTCTCGGAACCGCAGCAGGTCGCGGACGTTGCCCGCCAGCGGTTTGTCGATAAATACGGCTTTCCCTGCCCTGACAAAGGGTTCAGCCCTGGCGGCATGAATATCCCAATCGCAGCTATGAATAAAGGCCAGGTCGACCTGTCCGGCCATTTCCTCCAACGATTTAAATACCCGCCCGATGCCGTGATCGGACGCGAACTTCTCCGCATAGCCGGGGGGGGATTTACCGCCCCCCTCGTCATATACGCCGATGACCTCGTGACCCAGGGAACGAATGATTGGAACAAAGCTTTCGGGATGAGAGGTATCCAGATCCACCAGCCCGATTCGCAACGATCTCATAGCGCCTCTTTTCTGCGCTACTCGGCGCGCCATGCAGTTGCCCGGTCCAAATAATCGTCCAGGCGTTCAATATTGAACTCTTGTATGATGTCCTCAATCGTGCATTCGTCCGTTTCGCAGGAGATCAGGACGGAGCCCAAATACCCGGGATCGGCGATTTTTACTTTTGAGCCATACTTCGATTTAAGCCCGCGCAGACGCTCCATGTTGTAATCGAGATGCACGACCGCGCAGTCCAGATTGACGGTTGTCGTGGCAAAATCAAAATAGTTGGTGCTCGATGCCAGCACCTCGCCGACCGGGGACAGCACCGCGCTTGGCTGCCCGCCCCCGATGGCGCCCACAAAATGCGATCGGCAGGAATAAGCCCAATAAGGCTGCATGATTCCGCCGTGGTATAAGGATGAGAAGAGGATCAAATCGGGCTTTGACTCCACATATTGCAATCTCAGCCGGTCAAAGTTCAGATCAAAACAAATCGCGCAAGCGATCCGTCCGAAATCGCAATCGATGATCGGGGCCTCGGTGCCGCAAGTGACGCCGTAATCCTCGATCTCCCCCAGCGTCAGATAGTTTTTAGCATATTCGCCCACTTTATCGCCACTTCGATCCAACAACGCGATTGAATTTCGCCAGGATTGATCTTCTTGTTGTCTCAATGTCGGATACGCAATATAGCAGCCATGCTCGCGCGCAATATCGGAAAAAAGGCGCAAAATCCGATCTCCGCGTACTTGGCAGTATTCGTGCGTTTTGGCTGGCGACAAAAAGACATTGAACGGAATATCGCAAAATTCAGGCAAAACGATAATATCGGGCTGTTCGGGAAGTACCTGACTCAACTTCTGTTGCAGGTGCTTAATTATTCGATCTACAATCTCTTCAGTCGTCAGAAGCTCATCTACGATGAACTCGCGACTGCCGATCGTGCTGATTTTAACATAATTGCTCATGCTTCAAGCTCCCTTCGCGCCCGGGCTTCATGCTGAGGATTTGAACGGTTAGCGCAGGACGGCTTGCTCTCTTTCAATCAGAGATCGTATCGGCTCGGGCTTGCCGCTCTTCACGGATTTTACGGCCTGCAGCACCATTAACGTCGCATACAGACCGTCCATATGGTTGATCGGCGGCTCCGCATCCTGTCTCAGACTTTCGATGAATGCTTTATTCTCTTCGAGAATGCCGGTTTCCTTGCCGCGATAAACAATCGTTTCCTTGCCTTCCTCGCTGTAAGTCAAAGTCGTCAATCGGTCGGAAAGCGTAATGGTTTTGTTCTCTGCGAACAGCTGCATGAAAAACTTGCTGGTGAAGGGCGGACACTTGCAATCACCCTGGATCAAATTGCCGACGACATTATCGTCGAAGCGGAATATCGCGGCCATGTTGTCCACTTCCGCATTTTTTTGATAGTAATTTGCCCCGGCCGCGTAGACGTCGATCGGGTCCTTGCCGACCATAAACCTCATGATATCGGCCGAGTGGCAGCCTTGCGACAACACATTGCCGCCCCCGAACGTCGGATCGTTGGCCCATATATCCGCCGGCCACTTGTCGTCCATCATCTGCATGCTGACGAGCAGCGGCTCGGGGATCAGCTCCTTCGCCTTCAACAGCATATCGTAATAACGCATCTTGAATGCAGTCATGACTTTTTTTGCCGCTCCGTTTAACGGCATCGTCGATGCGCAAGCAGTCTTCCACGCTCATGGCCAACGGTTTTTCCACCATCACGTGCTTGCCGGCTTCCAAGGCTCTGATGCAATAATCGGCATGCGTATTGTGCATCGTCGATATATAGATCGCATCGATCGATTCGTCGCCGAACAGCCGGTCCGCATCGCGGGTCGCATAGTCGCCGCCGAATTCCTCGAGCAATTTCCGAGCGTTATCCTCGTTGATATCGCAGAAAGCGACCATATCCATACCTTCCAGCTCGCGGATACACTCGGTATGGATTTTACCGTTTTGACCGCAACCGATAAGTCCGGCTCTAAAGATTCGCAACGTTTATCTCTCCTATTTGGCTAAGCATGTAATAGCCTTCAGTTATTCGTCCAAAGATCCGCGTAGAGGTTCAGACGCTTCGAAGGAAGGCCTGCCAAGGGCTATGGCTGCGGGCGTTCAACGGAACGTGAGCCCAATCGCTTATCTCGATTCCCGCTGCGGCTTTGACGCAATGGCTCGTCGGAGCAAAGACCGTCCCCTGCAGCCCGTTCTCCGCAAGTTCCAGATCGATGTCCACCGGTGACGCGAAGGTCACCACACGTTCGCCCATGCGCAATTCCCGCGTGCCAAGCACCGTCAAGCGCCTTCGATCCGGCTCCGAGATCACGGCTTCGGCCTGAATCTCGCAGCCCGACAGCCGAAGGGTCCGCTGGTTGCCGAGCTGCAAATTGGCGCCGCCGTTGAATGAAATGACGCCGTCTTGCGCCGAGATCTCGTCCGGATGGCCGGTGATGGCGAACAGGAAGTCTCCTTCCGTGACCTGCGACGGATATTCAAGACGCCAGCGCTTATAATGCGGGTAGCGGCCATACTTGATATCCTGCTCGCCGGGGTTGCCGTTCAAGCCGTATATATAGGAGGGATGCCATACCGGCTCCTCGATCTTAGCGTTAAGTTCGTTCATCCCGCTCAATACGCTGACGAAGATCTCGCCTTTCTCCTCGTCGCTTAGGCCTTTGTCGCCGTCCTTGATGCCCGCGATGAGGTTGGCTTGACCGCCCGTTAGCCGATACCGGCCCTCTCCGAGCTCCGTCACCGAACCCGAGCAATGCAGGTGCGTCGCAAAACGGAGGGGACGATCTCCTTCAAAGGAATCGGATATCACGATCGCGCCGGTATGCGCGTCCACTACCACGATCCGCTCGGCGCGCTTCACTCGATGCCGGGGATGAAGTTCGCTCGTAATGACGGCATGCGCGTAGATGAAGCGGTCGCCGATCAGGCAGCGACGAATGTACGAGCTTTTCTCCGGCCCGAGATTCCCGAATAAATATTGCCCTTGCGTATAGCAGCCTCCGTCATCGAAGCACATCGCGTTGCAGAGCGAGCTGTCCTGTCCGTAGGAACCGATATCCACCAGCACGGGACCGCCGTCGACGGTAAGCTGAATGCCTCCCATGCCCGGCGGGAATTCACGGTTATGCGTATGGATATTAAAGCTCACGGAACGCCCTGCCTTTAGGCCAGCGGTGAACGTTCCGGCGATTTTGCCGCCGGAAGCGAACGTAATCATGCCGATATCCTTGGCATAGAAAGGCAGCTTCGGAAACGGCGCGGCCGTTCCTTCATGCAGAGGCATATACAGAAAATCAAATAAACCAAGATCGACGTCTCCTGCCGTTTTTCGCTCCTGGTCCACAAAGGTCTGATAAATGGACGGGATGTCCGGGGTCGGGTGGAAACGGTTCAAATACGCCGTCAGATAGCGATGCTCCCGCGTACGCAATCCCCGCTGAAGCTCCTGGCTGTTCGGCGCGTTGAAGCAAGCCAGCAACGCGTTCCCAAGGCGATCTAAAAAAGGAGCTCGCCCCAAGCTCGGGACGCTGTCCGCCAAACGTATTCGCGGCTCCCAGATAACGAATCAGATGAAGCGGGAATAACGTGGCCCACGCGTTTTTGCCGTCTTGCGGGAACAGACGGAGGCTGTCGGTGAAGAGGCCGTGAAAAAACGGAAGGGCTTTGCGGGCTTCCGCGACTTCGTCGTAAAAGGCCATGCAGGCGATCGCCGTCCCGTTCCAAGTGCCGAGCGAATGGGGATCGGGTGTCGGACAGCCCATATAGGCCCGTTGCAGAACCGTAAAGTCATACAATTTTTGAATGTATTTGCCGACCTTTTCTTTCATGAGCGCCTGCTCGCCCCGGTCGAACAAGTCGGAGCACCAGTCCCAGGCCAGCCCGATCATATACAGCTTCTGGGCGATGCCGCGGTCGTTCTCTCCGCCCATCACCAGCGGGTCCGGTTTGCCTGACCACGTAGCCAGACTGCAGAGTTCGCCGATCTTCTTTTTAACGGTCTCTCCTGCATCATGATCCTTGGCGAGGAGATACGCCATACAAACCAGATCGAACTCCACGCTGCCCGGCTCGTGCTTGATCCGGCCGATGAGCGATAGGAGCGCCGGACTGCCGGATAGCTTGTCGCGCAGACGTCCCGCCTCGTCCGAATTCAGATAGACGCGGGGGTGCCGCTTCTCTACGGGCGTCAACTCGCGCCAAGAACGGTCGTCTTCTCTGATCTCGATGAATTTGATACGCTGCCAATCGATCCGCGAGCGATCGCGTTCGACGAATTCGAGCCTTAATTCGGTTTCGGCGTCTCCGGCTTCAAAGCCGAAGTCGGCATTCAGCCGGCTCTTTTCAATGTCTTCCGGTCCGGGCATGTCAAACCACAAGCCGCCGACCAGCTTGTCGTTCACGTAAGTTCTGGCCATCGGCATCGCCATGACGCCGTTCAGATGGTCGAAATCCCAAGGGCCCACAGGCTCGAGCTTCCCGTCCGGAACGCGAACCATCTGGATCATCGCCGTATTCATGTCAAAGCCGCCGTCTTCCGTCTGCAGGCGGCATCGATAGAGACCGGGCGGCAAAGCCGCTCTTAGCCGAAGGCAATGGGCGTCCACGTCGATATCCGTAATCCGGCCGGTAACGTCGCGCCACTCCAACCCGTCGAACCGGTTGGGCGATGGCTGCAGATACGCGATCAAGTCGCTGTTTAGCACGCTAAAATCCCCCCTTGCTGCTGTTGCAATTCAATTTCCTGTCCGATTCGATGAGACGCGTACATCGCTTGTACCGCGGCAATGACGCTTTTACTGTAGTCGCCGGAACATTCGGGTACCGCATCTCTTTGGATGCAGTCCAGCAGGTCGCGGTACTGAAGGACAAAAGGAGGCTCGGCTTGGGTCGTTTCCACCGGCCGGTATTCGCCATCTTGGCTGATCCACAGCCCTGCCCCGGTCCGCAGCTTCAGCATTCCATGCGTGAAGATGATTTCCGTCTCGTCCCTGCGTACGCCTCCGTACCCACTCTGGCTGATCGTACACGGCACGCCTTGATCCGTCTTGACAAAAGCCGTCACGCTGCCTTCGATATCTCCCTTGGCGCCGTAATGACTGACGGACGCTTTGACCTGCGCGATCTTGCTGTCCGTCAACCACTGAATCTTGTCGATGGCGTGCGACCCCAGGTTCATGGCGATCCCGCCGCCCGATTTGCCGGTCTCAAAAAAACCAATTCGGCCGGGTCTCGGCATAATAATCGACATGGCGAACGTCATTGATCATGACCAGCTTGCCGAGCTGCCCGCTTCGAATGATTTCCTTCGCTTTTCTGTTTTCGGCAAAATAATGCTGGGTATGGCCGACCAAGAGCTTCACTTGGCTTTGGTACACCGCGCTCATAATCTCGTCGCATTCATGGGCATGAATCGCCATCGGCTTTTCCAGCAGAATATGGCAGCCGCTGCGCGCGCACCAGATCGCGGCCTCTTGATGTAAATAATGCGGCAGCGTAATCGCTACGATGTCCGGTTTTTCGGTCTCTATCATTTGCCGATAATCGGTATACGCTTGAATCCGATGCATGGAGGAGGCCTGCTTGGCCCGCTCTCCGTCGATATCGGCTATCGCGACAGCCTCGATCTCGTCAATAGCCTCGATGGCCTGCAAGTGCAGCGAACTGATCGCGCCCGCTCCAACAATGGCCGCCTTATAATTTGTCTGCCTCATTCGTCGCGATCTCCGATCGCATAGGGCACATCTCCCCACGCTACTGTGAGATCCTTCCAAGGAAAGAAGGAGGGGATCGACTTAAAGGATTCATTCAAAAATGGCAGTTCTTCGGATTTCACGCCATCTATGGCCGCAAGGGGCTGCTCGACCCGGGCGCCGTTAATCGCGGCATACCGGGGCGACATGGCTCCGGGGCTCCAGGAAGTCTCGAGCTCCAGCCGCGGTCTGCCTTTGCCGGCAGGACGTCTGTAACGTACCCGGCGCGTAGTCCAGTAATAGTCGGTAAATTGGGCTGCTTCAAGTTCCTCCGCGAATGCGGCCAGAGAGTCGTATTCCGACACGCTCGCATGCTCGGCCGCGAAGCCGCCGAACAGCATACGAAGCTCTTCACGGGAGAAGCGCCGCTCTTCCCCTTCATATAAATGAGAATGAATAAATTTGTAATTCGCGTTCGACTCCAGGCTGATCGCCACTGGCTGCCGGTCCCGGGTGTAGGCCATCGGCCGGAAGGCCGAGAGCAGCCTGCCGGTCCGGCAGACAATCCACTGCCCATGCGCGACTTCGCCGGACCATTCCTTCCGTGGGACGCCGCCGACGATCAGCTCGTCCACGTCTCCGCCATGCGCGGACAAGACGATCAGCTCGCCGATCGCCGACAGTGGCTTGAGAGCCGCGGTCTCGTCGAACGATGGATGCGGATGCGTGAGCACGAGCGCCGTAGACCCGGACTGGATCGTAAACGTATTGGCGCAGGAGCGGAGGATGTCGGCTTCTCCCGCGTTCGAATATTCGCGATCCCCGTCCTTCGCCCGTACGATCGTCCCCGGCACTTCGCCGTTCACGGTCAGCTTTGTGAAGATCGTCCCGATATCCCGGTAGGAGCCGACAATCTCCTTACGCTTATAGGTAACGAAGTAGCTGTTGTTCTGCTCCATGCTGCCGAACGGCGCGCTGGACGTGCCGACCGCGTAGTCGGGGAGCAACACCGTCTCGATCCGGCTCGTCCGCGCCAGAAAGTCCGTGCCTTCGCCGGCGCCCAATTCGCAAGAAGCGACCGCCCTGAACGGAAACGACTTGGTCTCGAACAGCCGCAAGGCCGTGTCGGGGATATGGTACTCGCCGCCGGCGAACCAGCAGAACTGCGCGACATTAAAAGGAACGTCGCCCATATGGTGAAGGACGAGGTCGTCCGGCTTGTCGAACAGCAGCATCGGCGAAGGATGGACACGGTCGCCGAGACAGAACCACAGCAGGCTGGAGATGCAGCTGGCATGCGCTGCGTTGTCCACCGTATAGGCGCGGGAATAAGGTCCCGCAAGCACGCCCATCTCCGGATGGAACCGGGCGGCCAGATCGATCCAGAGCCGCTGCTCGATGCCGGACGCCAGCGTGCGCGCTTCCTCGTCCTCGGCATGCTCGGCGATCTCGCCCATGGCTCGAATCGTCAGGCCGGTATACGTAGGCGAGTTGAACTCGCTGTTGATGCCGCTGCGGACGAGCATTGCCCTGAACTGCTTGAGATTCCAGACGCCGTAGTCCACCGCTTCGCGGCTGCCGAGCAGCTGTCCGCCCAGAATGAGACCGGCCGTCGCCTTGGCCGGCATGTTGTCGTTGTAGCCGTGGAACTGAAAGTCCGGCTGGCGGTTGCCCGGCTTGAAGGAAAAGCCGTCCCGCACCAGATGCTCGAGCTTGCCGCGCACGGCAGCCGACATTTTGTCGCGATGAGAGATCAATAGGCTGGCTGCTATATTCGTATTGAATATATTGAACTGTATATCCCCGTAACGTTCCGTCTCGCCTTTGCCTACGATCGCATCCGCCCATTCGGCTTCTCCCGCCGCATACAGGGCGCCGGCAATCCAGTAGCGCTCCCGCGTGTGCGGCGGCGTCGTGTCGGCCGTCCATGTCCCTTCGCGGTCGTACCAACCGCCGGCGGCTTCGACAACCTTCGCCGTGAACAGGCGCGTTCTCTCGCGGAATTGCTGCCCGATTCCATGGCCGGAACGCGCATTTGCTTGATTTTCGAGCATAAGGATTCCTCCTGTCCGCTTACCCCTTGACGGAGCCCAGCGTAGCCCCTTCCATGATCCATCTCTGGAAGAACATAAAGATCAATACGGAAGGGATCATCGTGATGATGACGCCGGCGAACAGCGTCACCCAGTCGTTGGTGTACTGCATCAGCATATTGGCATGATAGATATTGACGCCGATCGTGTATTTGTCCGAATCGCTCAAATAGATGAAAGGCTCCAAAAAGGAATTGTACAGTCCGATAAACTTGAAAATGGCGACCGTGACGATGCCCGGCATGGCGAGCGGCATAATGATGCGAATGAACATTTTGAAGATCGACGCGCCGTCGATCGTCCCGCTCTCCTCCAGCTCCCGCGGCAGCGAACGCATGAACCCGCCGAGCAGCATGAGGAAAAAGACGCTTTCTCCCAGGCAATTGAGCACGATCAGGCCGGTTAGACTGTTGGTCAAATGCAGATCGCGCATGAGAATATACTGCGGGATCAGCGCATTGATGCCCGGCAGGAACAACGAGAGCATAATCATGGCCCAGATGAACTTTCTGCCTTTGAATTCAATGCGAGTGAGCGCATAGGCGTTCAAGGCGGTCAGGAACGTGCCGATCAACAGACTCGCGCCGACGTAATACAGCGTGTTCAGCATCGCGTTCAACAGATGGTAGTTAAGCCATGCCTTCTTGTAATTGGCCCATTGGAGCTTATCCGGGAATGACCATACGTTTTGGAAAAATTCCGGGTTCGTCTTCAGCGATTCATACAAATCCCATACAATCGGAAACAGAATGGTTAACGACCATCCGATAAGCACCAGCCACCAGAACAGGTCGATAATATTGCGCCGCTCCTTCATGGTCCACCACCTTTAATATTCGTAGCCGCGGTCCGGCAAAAGCTTGTCTACCACCAGCTTGGCGCTGACGAGGATGAAGAACAGGAACATGCCGATCGCGGAGGCGTAGCCGTAGTTTTGTACCTGCTCCCCGAAGGCCATGTTGAACATGTACAACCCGATGACGTCGGTGGAGCCGGCCGGACCGCCGCGCGTGAGGATCAGGACCAGATCGAGGCTTTTCAGCGTTCCGAGCACGAGGAAAATAGCACTCACCCGGATTAGCGGCGTAATGAGCGGAATCGTGATACGGAACAGGCGAGTCATATGACTGGCCCCTTCCAGGATGGCGGACTCGTACAGCGACTTGGGAATCGTGGTCATGGCGTTCATGAAAATGACGATATACAATCCGACGCCCGCCCATACGTACGGAGGCAGCACCGCATACATCGCCGTCCGCGTGTCCCCGAGCCAATAAAAGCCGTTCATGTCGATGCCGAACAACTTGAGCAGCGCATTCAGCAGGCCGAAGCTGCCGTCATAGATAAATGCCCACAGCAAGGAGACGACCACGGTGGACAGTACGTTCGGGAAGAAGAAAAGCACTTTGAAAATGGAGGTTCCCTTATACCCCTTGTTCGTCAGGAGATAGGACAGCACCAGGGAAATTAAGATGACGCAGATCGGCACGGTAGCCATGTAAAACAAATTGTGACCGAGCGCTCGCCATACGTAGCGATCGTTGAACAGGCGAACGTAGTTTTCAAAGTAAATGAATTTCGGCTTCGTAATGCCGTTCCAATCCAGCAGCGAGTAGTAAATCGACAACACATTGGGATAAAGCGCAAACAACAGGTAACCGCCAAAGGTCGGCACGATGGCAAAGGTCAAAAAAGATCCATTTTTGAACGTCCGCCTTTTGCAGCAGATTACGGCGCTTTTGTCCATTCCGGTCACGATCCGTTCGAAGCGTAGCCAAGGTTCAGCGCTCCTTTCTTGAGGTCGGCCGATAAAAAAAGGAGGGGGGGAGCCCCCCTCCTCGGCGGATGAATATTTACTTGCCTTGTGCCTCGATCGCCTTCTTGAGGTAGTCTTCAGCTTCCTGCAGCTTCGGCTGCGGTTCCTGCTTCCCGGTGGCGATCTGCGTAATCGCTTCGGAAATAACTTTGGTCGATTGCTCGAATGCGGGGTCCGTCAATGTAACGTCGGCAGCACCGGAGTCCATTTTCACTTTGTTATCCTTCATATAAGCGAGGAATGCGCTCGGCAAGCTCTGAAGCTTAGCCAGTCGGGACGCATCGTCGGCAAAGTCCGCTCTCAGCGGAAGCATGCCGCCCTTCTCCGCGATTTCCATTTGGTTATCCAGATTCCACAGCGAAACGATAAATTCTTTGGACCATTTCTTGTTCAGGTCGGGTTTGGCCGCCCAGATCAGGAAGCCCGAGCCCGGCGTGAACGTAATCCACTTCGTATTGTCGGCATTCTCGGCCATGGGGACCGACATGTAGCCCCACTTGAAGTCCGCGGGCGTCGACTGCTTCATTTCGTTTTCGACCCACGTGCCGGTCGCCACCATCGCCGCTTTGCCCTGTACGACCTGCATTTGCGACTGCGTGTGATTCAGCGCGGCAAGACCGCTCGGGAAGTACCCCTTTTTGCCCATCTCGTAAATCCGGTTCCAGCGCTCGATGTTCTCGGGAGCGAGGTAGTAAGGCTGGTTGAACTTGTGGTAGTCCTCGTAGACCTTGTCGAGCGTGCCCTTCTCCTCTGCCAGCTCATATACCTTGGGCGTGCCGAACGCATTGGTGATGTAATCCGGATAGACGCCGGGGAACGTGATCGGGAAGAGGCCGGCCGCTTTAATATCCTCGCACAGCTTCAAAAATTCGCTCCACGTTTTCGGGTTCTCATTCCAGCCATTTTTCTCAAACAAAGATTTGTTATACATCAGACCGGAGCCGCTTCCCGAGATCGGGAACGCATACGTATTCCCTTTTGTACGGGGAGACGAATCGAAGCTGCCTTCGAATGCGATTTCCTTCAGCGTCTTTCCGCTGGCATCGTACGCTTTGTGATCCCACAGATCTTCCTGGGATTCCAGTTTGCCTGCTTCTACGTAGCTGGAGATGCCTCCCGGTATGCTGCCCGAGAACAGATCGAACATATCCTTATCGTCGTTCGCCGCGATTTTCGTCTGCGTAACCTGGGAGATCGTCGGAGAATACGTCACGTCGAAGGAAACGTTAGGAAACTTCTCTTTGAAGGACGCGATCGCCGAATCGAACCATGCGCGCCCCATGCCGCCTTCGAAAAAGCCGACCTTAAGCGTAACCTTCTCGTCCTTCGGTAGACCGTTCTCTTCGTAGACCTGGCTGCCGGCGTCCGAGGCGCTGGCCGAAGCGCCGGCGGATGCCTCGGCCGATGCGGACGGACTGGCTGCATTTTCATTCGTATTATTGCCGCCGCAGGCCGCAAGGGATGTAAGGACAACGACCGATGCAAGTGATGCTGAAGCCGCTTTCAGGAAAGATTTCATATGGACCCTCCTTGGAAGTAAGAAACACTGGTTTCACAGGCATAGCCTTCGTACAATCGATTGATTTTAAACGCAGACGCCTAGCGTTTCACCTCCTGCATACGCTCTTTCTGAGCGGAATCGTTAGGGATCCGCACAAACTGCTGTATATTTGATTTACTATCCATGAACCAATTCTACCCACGATGCATTCGATTGTCAAACTTTATTTCTCCTTATGTACAGCAGTTTTATATAAAGTAATAGATTTATGAAGAAAATGTAAAGTAAAAAAAGGAGGGATCGCTCCCTCCTTACACCTTGGAAAGCAGTTCATCGACCTTTTCGCACAGTTCCTGCTCCGTGATCAGGTCCGACCAATATCTTTTTTAACAGCCTGCCCAATACGTCGAAAGCCTCCGCCGACAGGTTCAATCGGCTCCTCGTACTGTACGTAGCCATAATCTCCCGATAGAGCGGATAGCGGGACGGACGGTTGATCGAATCGGGTATTTCGACGCGCGATTCGTTCAGCGACCGGACCGCCGGAATACTGTTTGACCCTTTGCGAATGATATCCTGCGCTCTTGAGGAAGCCATATAATCGACCAGCAAACGGGCAGCCACATGATCTGTCTTGCGCATTGACACTCCGATCGCGTGGAGCATCGTAGCGGGCGCTTCAATGAACGGGGCCGGAGACAAATCAAAGTCGATAGACGAGTCCTTAAGCTCGTTCAATGCCATGTAGCTGGCCAGCATCATCGATACTTTGCCCTGGCGAAACAAATCCATGACATCCTTATTGTCCTCGATCAGAAATCCAAGGTAGTTGTCCTGCGCCTTGATGATCCGCTTGCACAATCGAATGCTCTCGAGGAGCTTGCTGCCTTCGAGTCTGAACACGCCGTTCGGATCTGGCCCGATATCCTCTCCGCTCTGCATGAGAAACACCGGCCAGCGCAGCGAGGAAACCATAATGAAATACAGCCCCAACCTCCCGGCCGCAGCTCTGGATAGCGTCTCGGCATGCTTTAACGCGTCCTCCCATGTCCAGCTTCCATCCGGTTCAGGGACTTGCGCTTCGCTAAAATGAGTTCGGTTATACGCGAGTACGATAGGGGAAAATACGATAGGGACGGCGTACTGTAGCGCTCGATAGCTGAACACGTCGTTTAAAAACGGATAGATCTCCTTCTCCGCCTTCAACGGCTCTAGCATTTCCAGCGCGCCGCTCTCCACCAGTTCCTGGAAGTGGAGACTGTTCTGCGTAAATACATCAATTAATCCGTTTTCCAAATAGCTTTTGATCTGGCTAGTGTAGTTGGTCATGGTGATCGTCATAATCTTCACGCGTATATGCGGGTATAGCTCGCTAAAATCGTCCAGCAGTTTCGAAAGCAGGATGTCCTTCTCAATCGAAGAACTGACGCCTAGCGTAACGACGGTAGACTCATGGCTTTTCTCCGTTACTTTACTTCCGACCCGATTCACTTTGACGATCAGACCTTCAGCCACCAGCTCGTCGAGCCCTTTCCTGACGGATTTGTTGCTCAATCCGTACTGCTGTACCAACTCGGACTCCGAAGGAAGAAATTCACCTGGTTTATAGGTACCGCCTAAAATTCTGTCTCGTAGTTGTTCAATCATAAATTTTAATCGAGACCGGAATTTAGTACGACCTGATTTATGTTGATTCTCCATACGAAAATGAGCCACCACCTTTCCAGACGCATGTTTTATTCTTTAAAGCATTAAAAGCTTTTTTCTTAAATCTAAACGAAAAACCCTTCAAAGTAAAGCAATCTGCTGTATAACTTATTACTTTTCAGGAACACCTCTAAGCGATCTCAGCCTCTTCATGAGCGCTTTCGGCGCCAAGCGATCGGCCGATCGGCCTTTGGCGATGCGGAAAACGTAAACAAACCATCGCGGCGCAGGGGAGGATTTCCCTTACGCCGCCATGGCTTTAGCTTCTGACTAGTAGACCCAATTTGCTGTCTTCTGTATTTTCCCTAGCTACCCATTCGAACTTCACGGCCTGACTTAGAGGACTCATAAATGGCATCAATAATCAAATTGTTGAAGTATCCGGTTTTACCGGAGGGCAGCGGCTCTTTCTCTTCGCGGACACATTCTACGAAGTGCTTGCATAACAGCAGCCGTTCGTCGACTTTCTCGTCGTCCGTCATCTGGATATCAATCTTTTGATTGAAAAGCTCCCCATGCAGCGTGCCGGAATCCAGTTTGATCGTCGCCCCGCCTTCGGTTCCCATGAGCTGCAGCAGCATGCCGTCCTCGTTGCCGTTATGGCTGGCCCAGCTGACGTCAAACAACAGCGTAGCGCCGTTATCCAACTTCACGAACGCCGTAGCGAGGTCCTCCACGTCGAAAAAGCCATTCCAGTTGTGAGTTCCCCAATTGCCGATGCCGAGCTTGCGGGGTCCGAAGTTCGAATAGGTAGAGCCCGTTACGCTCGTCGGCGTCGGGTTGCCCATCAAATACAACGCCAAATCAAGCAAATGGACGCCGACATCGATGAGAGGTCCTCCGCCGGAATCCTCCATCCGCGTAAACCACGAGCCCCAGCCGGGGATATTTTTGCGGCGCAGCCAATTGGCCTTGGCGTAGTAGATCGTGCCCAGCTTGCCTTCCTCCATATGCTTCTTGAGCTGCCTCACCGGCCACACCCACCTAAGCTGATGGGCGATCATCAGCGTCTTGCCGGACTTGAGGTGCGCCTCTTGAATGCGAGCGGCCGCCTCCGCATGAATGCCCATCGGCTTCTCGAGCAGCACGTGCTTGCCGGCTTGAAGCGCCTGAATCGCCAGATCGGCATGCCATTTGTTGGGGACGCCTACGACTACGGCGTCGATCTCGTCGCTGGCGATCATCTGATCCGCCGAGTCGAAGACGCGTTCGATGCCGAGCAGGGCGGCAGCCTTCTGCGCGAGGGGCAGATGGGCGTCGGCAATGCCTGCGACTACGGCGTCGTCCAGCCGCTTGAACGCGGCGGCATGGACCTGGCCGATGGCGCCGGCCCCGATGATTCCGATGCGAAGGATCATTGGTTCTCCTCCCGAGCCTGGAGCTCGTTCCACTGCTGCCTGACGAGCTGCAGGCTGCGGGCCATGGCCGGCATCGGGTCGTGGTCATAAGGCTCGTGCTCCAACGTCAGCGCCCCTTGGTAGCCGATCGCGTGCAGTTCGCGAAGCGTCCCCGCGATGTCGACGACGCCTTCGCCCAAGCCGCACGAGTCGTGCGCGCCTGCCGCCAGAACGTCTTTGAGGTGAACATGCTTCAAATACGGTGCAAGCTCCCGAACGGCAGCGCTGACATCGCAGCCGTGCGTGCCAAACCACCCCGTGTCCAGCGTAGCCCCGATCCAGGGTGAATACGGGTGAATTTTCGCGATAATCTCCTCCGCATTGCGCTCCGGATGATTCTCCAAACCGAAGAAGATGCCGTACCGCTGCGCTAGTTCAACGATCAATTCCGCATTCGAGACGTTAAAGGTGCTCGCGAGCAGCGGAGCGCCGATAGCGCGGGCGATCTCGAATCTGCGAGCGCCCTCTTCAACCGTCATGTTCGGCGATGAGAACGAAGCGGTATAGGATACGACGGACAGCTCGTACTTATCCAGCAGATCTCGCGCCTTCCGCACCATCTCGTCCGTCGCAGTCGCCGGATTTAAATGTCCCACCCATAGTTCGATCGCATTGAACCCATGATCTTTAATGCCGCTGATCAACGATTCGAATTTCTGCTCGAATGGACTGCCGTGGAAGCTCCGCATCGTCGCTTCCGCGCATCTGCCCCAATCCTTGAACCAGTCGGTCACTTCCTTGTAGCCGACTTCCTTCGCCACGTAGTTAGCCGTCATGAACGCCCATTTCATCCCGTATCTCTCCTCACTTCCATGTATCCTTAACGTTTGCGCGGCTCAGCCTTCGAGCCATTCCATAAGCCGATGATTGGTCGCGATGGCCGCTACGCCTACTACGCCGGGATCCCTGCTTTGCTGCAGGGTACATCGCACCTCGATGACGCACAGCCGCTCCAGGTATTCATTGACTTTGTCCAATAATGCATCTCCAAGCACGTTAACGGTTACGCCGCCGAGCACAACGTCAGTAATGTCAAGCGCGGCGACCAAATTAGAAATGCATAACGCCAATTGCGAAGCGATGTAATGAAGCATCTCTTCGTAAGGCTCGCGATGCGTCGTCGGGTAGCTTCCTGCCTGCCCGTCGTTCAAGATGTTTTCCAGGAAGCTCCACTTGCCGATCAACGGATGAATGCCGACCCTTCCTTCGATCCAGCCCACTTCCGTCTTGGACATCCGGAAGTTCGGATCGAAGGAGGTGAAGGCGATCTCTCCGGCCAAGCTATGTTTGCCCCGGCGGATTTCACCGTCCAGGATAATGCCGGCGCCGATGCCGGAGCCCAGCGATACGTACAGCAGGTCTTGCAAGGCCTCTCCGCCCCGCGTGATGTATTCGCCCCATGCAGCCGATTTGACGTCATTGTCGATGGATACGGGCAGTCCGACTTGTTCGCTCAGCCGATCGATAAGGTCCCTGCAATCTCTTCTTCCTTCAACGCCGACGATCGGAGCGGCGAACTCGATCTGTACCGTGTCCGGATCCACGATGCCGGGGATGCCGATACCGACCCCGAGGATCTTCTGTCTGGATACGCCGAACTCCTCGATAAAAGCGTTAAGGATAACGGGCAGTCGGCGTCCGATCATCTCGTCTAGGTTAGGGGCTACCTTGAAGCTCTTCAGATGCTTGATATCCCCGTTCAAATCAACGAATCCGACATTCAGGTAATCGCCTTCATAGATGACGCCGATGGACCATGCGGCATCCGGATTAAACCGAATCAGCCGAGGCTTTCTTCCTGCCGTGGAGATGCTCCCTTCGCCTAATTCGATAACGAAACCTTTTTCCTGCAAATAACTTACGATCTTAATAACGGTAGGTGAGCTTATTCCCGTTCTTCTGCTGATCTCGGCTCTCGAGATGGTATCTACCGAGGACAACAGGTCGAATACCGTTTTACGATTCATATCTTTAAGATGGGTTTGAATGAAGCTAGTCATTGTAATTCCCCTCTTCATTCCACACCGTGCCAGAGATCGATCGGTCTCTTCACTTGGGGTCGGAACGGAAGCTCTACTTTGTTGCCCGTTCTGGCGGATTCGTAGGCGGCATAGATGATCTCAAGGACAGCCCTACCGTCTTCTCCCGTAACCAAAGGCGTCTTATCTTGGGCGACGCATTCGATGAAGTGCTTAAGCTCCTGAGGATAGCCGTAATTAAACGCTTCCTCGTAGATCGTAAACGTCCAGCCCTTCGTCGTTCCTGCCTTCTCCGCCGCATAGTCGTACCCGTCAACGCTATAGGTCAACGCCGAGTTCCCCATTACCATATCCGCGTAGCTTACGCCTTTCGTACCATGAACCTCGATCTTGTCCTCCATACCGCCATGCTTTGCCCAACTGTCTTCCGCGACGCCCAGCACGCCTCCCTCGAATTCGATGAGGATGACGGCGTTGTCCTCGCCTTTCGTGATCTCGTTGTGAAGCACGGTCTGCATGTGCGCCTTCACGCTCTTCACGCCCGGGTTCCCGCCGAGCATCCAGCGGAACCATTGGATGGCATGGCAACCCATGTCCATGACTACGCCGCCGCCGGACAGATTCATGTCATAGAACCAGGGGCTGTGAGGACCCGAATGCTTCTCTGCCTGCTTAAGCATATAAATGTCGCCTACGGCGCCGTCCTGAACGAGCTGACGAACGCGTTCATACTTCGGTGCGAAGCACAATTCTTCTGCGTACATGAGCTTTACGTTTTTCGCTTTACAAGTTTCGATCATATCGTCCGCTTCTTCAAGCGTAACGCACAGCGGCTTCTCTATGATGACATGCTTGCCGGCATGAGCAGCAGCGATGCAGACCCTATGATGCAGAAAGTTCGGCAGGCAAATGTCGACGACGTCACAGCCCGATTCCGCAAGCATCTGATCGATGTCCGAATAGGCCTGCGGAATACGATGCTTGGCCGCGAATTGCTTGGCTTTATCCAGATCTCTGGCATACACGGCGACGACTTCCGCTTCGGGAACGAAACGTTGATAGCACTCCGCATGGTAATCCGAGATGAACCCGGCTCCGAATATAGCCACTTTTACTTTATTCATACCCCATTGCCTCCCTTAATTTAGGTTGAACGATTCCCTCATTTTACCCTGGTTATGTCTCGCTGGATTAATCTGCGTTATGGAAATCCGATAGATGTTGGATAAGCTGGGCAGGCGTCGGACTTGTGCCGCTCTTCACGTAATAACTGGCCACGGCGTTGCCAACCTCGAGGCTCTCTTCGATGCCAAGTCCGAGCAGTTGCCCCGAGCAGTAGCCCGCGTTGAAGTGGTCGCCGCCGCCAGTAAGGATAACAGGCTTCTCAACGGCATAGCTATCCGCTTGAGAGAATCCCTCGAAGCTCCAAGCGAATGCCCTGTCCTTCAAATGAACGACGAGTTGATCGACGCCCGCGTATTCGTAAAGTTCCCGCGCTACGTTCTCCAAGTCTTGACCGTCCTGTTTAAGCAGCTTGCGGCCCACTGTTACCAACTCGTTCTCGTTCATTCCAAGCCCAACCTTGCAATGACTCTTGAAGGCTTTCATAAGCGAGAAGGCCTGACGAAGATCGCCTACGCTTTTTTTGGAGCAATCCGACAAGTCGATGAAAATCGTCTTCTCCGAAGCGTTCCGGGCGTTCGGGATAATCTCGTCAAGAAAGCCTTTCCAAATCTCAGTGGCATGCTTCGTCTCGCTCCAATTCAACAAGCAAATCAACGGGTTGCAGTCGAACAAGGCAAGGAGCCGTTCCTTCCCGATGCTTTGAACCAATTGACTCCAGTTCATGGAGTCCAGGCAGCTGACATCGGCCAGCATAACCTTCCCGTCCCGGAATTCAATAGCCGTCGATAATCCTGGATCCATTAAGGCAATTACTTCATTGGGCTTTTCGGCCAGTCCCGAGAATTGCGGCCTCACTTCTTGGTTGCCCAAGGCTCCGATGCTCGTAAGCGGGAAGCCAAGCCTCCCCAATGCGAGAGCCATGATCGGCATGTTGCCGCCGAGCTTGTTCGTTTGCTCAACCAGTTCGATCGAGCAGTTCTTGCCGCTCTTCTCAATCAAATATTGCCCAAACTCGCTCATGGTCTCAAAATATCGAGGACGATCCTCCTCGTCACGTTGCCGTACCGCGCGAACGACGCTGTCGATAAAACCGTCAAATCCGAGCATGACCCCGAACTGCTCTGCATTCCGATACTTGAGCGCGATTTGTTCGGTGATTGGCTGCAAGCTTCCTTCAGTCCTCCCTTACCTTAATTGCCGCCTCACTGTCCAGCAATAAATAGCCGTTCGGGTGCTTCCGAACGAGGCTCGCCGGCAATTGTTCATTAATCTCCTCGTTTACGATACGTTCTACGATATCGGCTTTGTGGGAGCCGCTAACCATGAGAACCGCGGTGCCCGACTCGGTGAGATGCTTCAATCCCAGCGTGATGCCTGTCCTGAGCTTCATCGGCTTGGAGAAGTATTTCTGGCCTGCCTGTTGGGTGATATCATCTAAATTCGCAACATGAGCATATGTGTCGAACGAAGTACCCGGTTCGTTGAATCCGATGTGCCCATTCATTCCCGCTCCAACGAGCATCAAGTCAATGCCGCCAAGCGTTTGGATTCGCTCGTTCATGGTCTGACACTCCCCGGCCAAATCCTCCGAGCAAGCATCGAAAAAAAAGATATGATCTTCCGGAATGCTTAGCGGCTCAAACATCTCTTCATACAGTAATCGCTTACAACTGCCTTCGTCCTGACGGCCAAGCCCGGCCCACTCATCCAGTCCGACGAAGCGGCATTTCGACAAGCTGACCTTCCCCCTCTCTCGACATCGCGACCAGCTTCCGGAAGACGCCTACCGGCGTAGCGCCTGCTGCCAGGCATAAAACAGCGTCGGGCTTGTCTGACACGCATTTCGCAATCAACTCGCTTGCTCTCTCCGACAACGTCTCGTAATTAGATTCGATGATCGTTTGCATAGCCATCACCTCCGACGCCAATTTAATTAACTAACTTTATTAATTATAATAGTTTGCCCATAAAGAGCCGTCAACCCCTAACCTAAAGTTACCTCAAAAAAAGAAAATGCGCTGGAAGAGACCTGCAACTAGGGGTGACTAAATAGTATCCACAACGATGACAATCCTCTCATAAATCGTGGAAACCCTGCATTGTTGACTCAGCTTCTCGAAAAGCGTACAATAAATTTAACACCTGGTACTAATACTTGCTATTAAAATATAGGAGGAATGTTCGATGCCGATCCAATCCCGTTCTGCCATTACCGCCATCGGCAGCCACGTACCGCAGCGCAGATTGACCAACGAGGAGTTATCCGCACTAGTCGACACGAACGACGAGTGGATCGTCCGGCGGACGGGCATCCGCGAGCGCCGCATCGCCGCCGACGGCGAATTCACGAGCCACCTCGCGATCGCCGCCGTGCGGGATCTGCTGGACAGGTACCCGACCGCGACCGACGACATCGACGGCGTCCTCGTCGCCACCACGACGCCCGACAATCCGTTTCCCTCCGTCGCTTCGCGCGTGCAGGAAGCGTTCGGCTTCAAGGCCGCGCTGGCGTTCGATTTGAATGCCGCATGCGCGGGATTCGTCTCCGCGCTGCAGACGGCGAACGGATTGATCCTGACCGGCATGTACCGCAAGATCCTCGTCATCGGCGGCGAGACGCTGAGCAAGATCACGGACTATACGGACCGTTCCACCTGCATCCTGTTCGGCGACGGCGCGGGCGCCATACTCGTTGAACGCGTGGAAGATGGCTGCTTCCTGGCGTCGCATGCCGCGACGGACGGCAGCGGCGGCATTCACGTATACGCCTCGGGACTGTCGAGCGAATGGAACGGCCATCCGCTAGCCGGCGACGGACGCATCGTGCAGAACGGACGCGAGGTGTACAAGTGGGCGCTTTCCACCGTGCCCGATGGCGTTCGCAGCCTGCTGCAGGACGGCGGCATCGCCGCGGAGGCGCTCGACTGGCTCGCGCCGCACAGCGCGAACCTTCGCATGATCGAGGCGATCTGCGAACGGCTCGGTATGCCGTACGAGCGCGCGCTGACGAGCGCCGCCGAATTCGGCAATACGTCCGCGGCTTCGATCCCGCTGGCGCTCGACCTCGCCGTGAAGGACGGCCGACTCGCCGCCGGTCAGACAGTCGCGCTGTACGGCTTCGGCAGCGGCCTCACGCAGGCCGGACTGTTGCTCCGCTGGGCGATCTGATCGATATCCGCCGGACGACGAACCTTCCAGCATCCATGAAGCTTGTCCTCGGGCAAGCTTCGTGCCTTTTTCACGCCCCCTTGGTCATCAACTGTTATGTACCGTCTACCGCAGGCATGACGATTCGGGCTTTTCCGCCGACTCCCTCTCGCACGCAAAAGCCGTCCCGCCGAAACGTTCTCGGCCGGACGGCTCCCTGTATCCGAGCATCTCTTATCTGCCTTGCCTACCGGCGGCCGCGGCGCGGCGCTGCGTCAATGCGCGTCGCCCTCCATCCACTTCCGCAGCTCCGACAGCATCTGCGCGTACCCGGGAGGCCGGTAGTCAAAGCCGCTCTTCGTCGGCGCCAGCGTGCGGTCGATCGACGGCTCCGCTTCCGGCACGATACGGACGTCCGTCCGTCCGAACGTTTCGGCGAACAAGCCGAGGAGGTCATGCTTGTTGACGGTTTCGGGCGCCGTGAGATGCACGAGACCGCCAACGTCCGGATGCGCTAACGCCCATACCACCGCTTTGGCGAGCTCGAGCGTCGTTACCCCGTTCCAATGGACGTTGACGTAACCCGGCACGCTGCCCGAGCTGTCGAGGAACCGCTTGAGCAGACCGACCCCATTGCTGCGAAGCTCCGGTCCGATGATGGACGTGCGAAGCGTCAGGTGGGCGGGATCCGCAATCTCTCCAAGCGCCTTGCTGCGCGCGTATACCGTCACGCCGTCCGGCTGCTCTTCTTCCGTATAGCCGCCCCGGTCGCCGAGGAACACGCAGTCCGAGCTGATATGAATCAGTCTGCCGCCTCCTCGCTTGCACAGATGCCGCAACCAATGCGGCAGCAGGCCGTTCACGAGGTAAGCGTCGAGCGGATGGTCCTCGGCCTGCTGTCTCAGCACGCCTACCGCATTGACGATGAGATCCGGCCGCGTCTCGGCGACCAGGTCCGCGACCTGCTCGAAGCGCCGAACGTCCAGCATGCGGACGGATAGCGCCGTCCGGCCGCCGTCGTCCGCGGTCCCCGCCCACTCGGCGTCGCCGCCGCAGGCTTCCCGCACGACCGGGATATCCCCTGCCGTCCGTACCGTGACCGTCACCTCGTGCCCGGTTCGATTCTGCAGGTAAGCCGTTATGACATGCCCCGCCATTCCATTTCCGCCAAGCACCAGCACCCTCATTGGAGAACCCCCTCATGCACCTGCGTGCTCCGGATTTCTTCGTAGTTCGTTTCACGCTTTTCGACTCTGGTCATCACGTCGACACGGCTGAGATGGGATTAGAAGCCGCTTTAGCTTTCCGCCTGCAGCCCTTCATTTCCATTGGTAAAATGTTGCTCTAGCGGTGCCGTGCCCAGATCCAGCAGCTGCGACAGACGAGACACGTACGTGTGGTCCCGCAGCGTCCGGTACAGTCCGCGAAGCGCGATTTGACGGCGCTCATCTTCGTGCGCGAGATAGTAATCCATCTTGTCGGCCAATTCCTGCGCCGAATCGTAGGTGACGATCTCGACGCCCGGCGTATAAAACTGCGCCAGATCCTCGCGGTTGTCGCACATGAGCAGCGTGCCGCAGGCGGCGATCTCGAAGGTACGCGGATTCGGAGAGACCGCCGGAATATTGTAGGTATTGCGGTTAAAGGTCCTGTCGTCGTGCGCCCGGTGGACGTTAATGACGATCTTATGCGCGTTGTATTGCTCCGCGGTCTCAAGCGGCCCCATCCATTTGCCCAGATCGATCCGATCCCGCCATCGCGGATATTCGGACAGCCGATCCCACCAGAGCCCCGACAGCCTGAATCTGCGCCGCGCCATGCGCGGGAGCAGTTCCTCGAACAGTCGGATCCGGTTCCAGTACGCGCTGCCGATGAAGCAGATGTCGCCCCGGATTTCATTTCGAGGATTACGCGGCCTGAAGTCGGCCGTATGCACGCCGAGCGGAAGGTAGTGAACGCGAGCGCAGCCTCGCTGCTCGTAGAACGGCACGCAGTTGCGCTCCAGCGTGAACACGAAGTCGTAGTGCGGCGCCAGTTCCGCTGTCACCTCGGTGTAGTACGGATCGTCCGTGAACCAGATCGCGGTCCTAATGCCCATGGACCGGAGCGTGTCGATCGTGGCGACGGGAAATTCCAGTCCGTCCAGCACGATGGCCAGCGCCGGCATCTCGCGGGAAGCGAAGCCGACGATGTCGTCCTTCGGCGACATGACGGACAGCCGGGATACGAGCTGTTTGAGCGTCTGACCGACCGCTTCGTCCAGCGGGCTATAAGGGAAGCCTTTGCCCGAGGTAATGAAGAGGACGTGCAAATCCCGGATGTATGCAGGCGCGATCGTACGCTGCACGATCGACTCGCATAGGCCGTTCCAATATCCGTGCTGCCATCCCAAGCCGAAGCCGGTAGGGCCGGCCGCGGCACGGTGCCGACGTCTTTTCCGAGTCACTGCGACTGCTTTATTTCTGCGCACTCCGAAGCTCTTAGCCAACCGTTCAGCCCTCCCCTGCGGGCGGTTGCGCAGGATCCGCAAGCCCCATCGTATCGAGCAGTCGCGACACCCGGCCGACGAACGTGTGCTCGGCGCGCGTCCGCCGGTAGCCGCGGGCCGCCACATTCAGCCGCGCCTCTTCGTTGCGCAAATAATAATCGATAATCTCCGTCAACTCGCGCGGATTGGAGAAGGACGCCACCTCATGCCCGACCCGATAGTATTCGGGAAGCTCGGGCCGCAGGTCCGTCAACTGAAGCGTGCCGCAGGATGCGATCTCGAACGTGCGGGGGTTGACGGAGTGTCCTTCCCAGCGGCGCGTGTTTTTGTTGTCGCTGAGCGGCTCTGTCGTTCGATGCATATTGATGACGATCTTGGCGCCGTTGTAGTACTTGACGGTCTCGGGCACCTCGATCCAACCGCTGCGTACGAACTTCGCAAGCTGGCCGTAATGTCTCATCCGTTCCCATTGGCTGCCCGCGAGGATCACTTTTTTTGTCTTTCAGAAAACCCGCGATGCTGTCGAACAGTTCGACGCGGTTCCAGAAGGCGACGCCGATAAAGCAAATATCCGTTCGGTACGCCTCTTCGACGGCCATCGGCTTGAACAGCTCCGGATCGGCAGCGAGAGGCAGGTGATACGCCTGCGCGCATCCCAGCTCCGCGTATCGCTGCACGCAGCTACGCTCGTGCGTGAACACATAGTCGTAGCTGGGCGCGATCTCGGCCGAGTCGCCCGATACGTACGGATCGTCCACGAACCAGATCGCCGTCTTGATGCCAAGCCGCCGGATGCCCTCGACCTGCTCCCGCTGATTCGCGGGAAACGTATGAAGTCCGTTCATGACCAACACCGCGTCGGGCTGATACGTCTCCGCGTACGCCAGCATCTCCGCCTGCGGCGCGACGATCAGATGCGTCGTCTCGCCGAGCGCGGCTTCGACGCCCCGATCGATCGCGTCGAAGCCCTGGGGCACGTACATGACGCGCCAGGGCCTGCGACTCGCGGCGGGCGGCGGCGTGTCGTCCGCGATCCGGCGGCAGGCGCCCAGTCTCCAGCCTTCCAGCCAACCTTGCCTTCGTTCGGCCGCGAAGTTAGGACCGGACCGCATCCGTCTTTGAATACGGCGCAAACCGGACCGCATGGGTCTGCGAATGCGTCTTGCTTTGTGTCCGCGCATGTACGGCATGTTCATCACCCGGATACAATATATGCGCCTTTCTCGGACAGGACGTGGACGCATATCCATCCGCAAGCGCCAATTCGGGGCGATCGGCCCCGGACATGTCGCCTGGTTGGCGGGACGATCGTCCGTGCGCAAGCAAAAACAGCCCCGAAAAGGCGTTATTCCTTTCCGAAGCTGTTTTTCACTGTTTTTTATTGAACGCGATGTACGTCCGCGAAGCCTTCAACCGTATCCGCGACGCGGATGACGACGGTCGATTTCTTAACAACGCCGTTCGTGTACGTCGCCGTAAATACGAATGAGTAGTCGCCTTCGGGAAGCTCTTTCAACGGTCCCCCGTACTGCTCGCTGCCGAGCTCGCCCTTCCATGAATCGGGATTGCTTGGCAGAACGGCTTGCAGAGCGGCCTTCAGCCGCGGTCCCGCCTCGGCCGTGACCGTCGCGGCCTTCGTGTTCGAAGCGCCGGTGTCCGTCGTCGCCGCTGCCAGCACGAACAGCTCGCCCGCCCAGAACCAATGGGCCGGCCGTTCCTTGCCCGGATGCGCGGCGTTGTAGCGCTGGCGGTTGTCCTCCCATGCCTCCGTATGGAGCACCCGTCCGGTCACGCCGAGCGGGCCGACCGCGATCGTCTTGGCGACCGATACCGCCGGCGCCTTGCCATCGCTGACCGTCAGGCGCACCTTCCAGTTGCCCGGCGTATCCGCGACGAACGTCGGTCCTGCGCCGCCATACGGCGGCATCTTCTGCTCGCTCACGGTGCGCTTCGCGCCAGCCGGCGACTCGATCTCATAGACGGCGTCCAGGCGGTCGCCGTCCGGATCCGACATCGTCGGCAGCAGTTTGACCGTATCGCCTTCCCAGACGGGGGACGGCGTCCAAGCCAGATCCGCCGTCGGCGGCTTGTTCGTCACGATCCGAAAGTAATGCGGCGCGCTCCAATTCGACCAATCCGTGCCGTCCGAGACGCGCACGTACGCGTAATAGGTCGTATTGTCCGCGAAGTCCGCAGTCGGCGTCCATGAAAGATTTGATCCTCCGATCGCCCCGGAATCCCTGTAAAACGAGCCGTCGGACTTGTAAAAGTGCAGCTGGTACTGCGTCTCCGGGTCGCCGTCCCCGTCGCTGTACGTCCACTTCATCGTCGGCCGCTGCGTGTCGTACATCGTCGGCGCGGCTGCGCTCGTGCTGGCAGGCTCCGTAATGTCGGCGACCGGCTTGCGGTTCACGATCGATACGTTATGCGATACTTCCGCGTAAAGACCGAAGCTGTTGATGACGACTTGACGGACTTGGAAAACGCCAAGCGTACTGAATTCCTTCGTCCAGCTCGTCCGGGCGTCGCTCTGCAGCGACTCCGGTCCGCCCGTCGTCAGACTTTTAATATAGTAAGCATGCTCCACGTTCTCCCGCGCCCCATCCTGCGGATCGCTTGCCGTCGAATTGATCGTTACGGCCGTAAACCGGTACTGCGTCGTCGGCGCGATCGTAAAGCCCGGATTCGGCGGCAGCGGCGTGGACCCGCCGGCCACGATCGTCTGCGTGGCCCACTCCGACCAGGCGTTGTACTCGTCGCGGACGGATAGCTCGATAATGTAAGTGCCGCCATACAGCTTGGCCGGCTTCAATTCAATATAGGTCGAGCTGCCAGCCGCGCGGTACCGGTAGCGATACTCCAGAACGCCGCGCGTCGCTTGGTAGTTGATCCCGGTGTTCTCCGTCGAGTACGAACCGTTCGCCGGGTTGTAACGATCCGGATCGTAGGAAGCATCGATATAACCGATCGTGCCGTTCGAGTTCCAGGTCGCCGTGAAATCCGCAATCGGCCGGCGATGCACCCGGATCTTGCCCGTCACTGCGTTCGACTCCTGGCGATAGGCGTTGAACGCATGGTCCGGATAACGGTGCGATGGATGCGGATCGTCCTTGGTCTTATACGTGAATGTATAATCTCCGGCGAACGGGAAACTCGTAACCGGCGAGCTCAAGGTCTGGCCATTGAACGCCGCGGTTCCCTGCGGCTGCAGCAGCGTGTTCGGGTTGTGCGCGTACACCCACGAACTGCCGGTGGTCAGCTGCGGATCGCTCTCCTCGTCGCTGTAAGACAGCGTGTAATTTACCTGCTGGCCGACGAGCGCGATGCCTTCGATCCTGCCGTACCCGGCCGGCGTCGTTTCGATCGACGAAGCCAAGAACGAAACGTTACCCTGCCCCCGATTGACGATCCCGAATTTGCCGTCCAACCAGGCTGATTCATTAATCGTAGTTTGGTAAACCCGATTCACGTAAACGTCGAACGCATTTACGCCCGGCACGATTTTGATGTCGTACACCTGGTTCGCGACCATCGGGTACCCCTTATTCCAGACGACGGTCGCGGTTCCGTTCACCGTCTTCTTCACGCGCAGCTCGTTTTCTTCGAACTCGACGCTGTAGTAGTTCCGATCGTCGCGGATCCGGTAGGCGATGCCGGCGCCCTTTCCGTCGGGTGCTGCTGCTTTAAGACTCGCCTTAAGTGTCTTATCTGCAGCTACTTGCTGGCCTGTGATCAGATCAGGCGTAGCCTCGCCGACGTCGATAATCTTAGGCTTCGTTGCGGTTCCGTTTGAAGTCAGCGTGTAAAGGTAAAACGGATCATAGTCGCCGCCGCCTTTCGATACGATAAGAAAGCTTTGGTCACCTCGTGGAGAGAAGGTCACCATACGGCTTTTACCGACTAGAATTTGCCCGACCGTACCGCTTGTGATGAGGTTTAGATCCGTATCGTAGGAGGCATACGAAACGGTTGCGTAGTTATCAAGGTAGTTCTCTGTGTCCAGGTGATAACCAAAGAAGTTAAGCGTGCCGTCTGCGCCAACGATCATTTGCGTAAAGTAATTTTGATACCCGCCGCCATTTGGCGAAACCCACGGGAAAAGCACTAACTGTTTAATGAAATTACCAGAGGCGTCGAGAACATTAACCGCAACTTTGGGATCCGGATAGCCGACCGTTGTGTTCTCGTAGAGACGCTGTTTATTGTCCATGCCGAGGAAATTGATGATGCTATTTAAATCTAGTGCCGGTGAATACGTAAAAGAGGAGCTACCCAAATTGAATTTTCCGATCTTTACCGTATTCGTCCATCCCCTCTTGCGCCTGTACCAACGTATACAAATTGCTCGCATTGTCGGAACCCAAGTAATATCGGTAGCTCGGGTACCACACACCTGCACCTGGGTTGTGGGATCCTATAATGCCTTGATCAGACGTTCGCATCATATAGCTGGTGCCGCTGTTGTTGTCTGTAGCCATCATGACGCCGTATTTCTGAGACACGCCGTCAACATAGGGATATTGCAGCTGCCCGGCGTCCTCCCCCCGAGGCATTGAATTTAAAACTGCCGTAAATAAAACCATTCGGAATTTGAAGCAAATTCGTATATCCGCCGACATACGCCGCGAGCGTATCGTTTCTGAACAACTCTTGGCCCGTATCCCGATTAAAACCGATGACCATACTGCGCCCAATACCGCTCTCGCCAACGGCTACGACCGTGCTGCCATATGACAATAATTGAAAAGGATACCCGTTAAAAATATCCCGCTTCCAAACGAGCTGCATCGATTTGGTATACGCCGAAATGGATCCCATCGCACCGATATACGTGTACTTGTCGTCATCGAGCGGCACGATAATCGGATTATCCGGAAAATAAATCCTTGTGAGCGTAGGCGAGCTCTGTATACCTGTGAATGCCGACATGCGAGGAACGCCGTCAATCCCGAACGAAGTCGACAATATCGTGCTGTTGTACGTTCCATAATAAGGCCGTGTATTGTTGGTCAGCGGCGTTCGGGACTTGGACGTCAGGATCCCGCCTGTGTCGATCTTCCAGTTCGACTTGTCTCCGATAGCACCTCTATTGATGTTGTAGAACCGGCCATTGTTGTACAATTCGGTCATAAGCATGGCGGATGATTCTGGCGGATCCGAAACGTCGGATTCGGTTTTGACGTCTGCGATCGGGGCGATGTTCACTACGTTCAGCGTGCGCTCTGATTCCGGCTGGCCATTCGTATTTCCGCATAGGCCGTAATCCTCGCAGACCGTCTCCTGGAATACATACTTGCCGATGCGACTCGGCGTGAACGTGAAACTGTCAGCGTCGCCGTTCCCGTTCACCACGGTCTGCCAAGCATCGTTGGAAAAGCCGTCGTTATTCGCATCGTATTTCATTTCAATCTTGCGCGAAGCGAGGTTGTCGTAGTCCGGGCTGTAAGCTTGGCTTTGAATCGTGGCTGTGCCAAGACGCGTGCTCTGCTCCGGAACGGTCAGCGTGTCGATCGGCGGATCGTCAGGAATGACGTTCAGCAGATGCGACGTTACGTCCGACCAGCGGTTTTCCTCGTCCTTTACCTTCAGCGTGATCGTCTCAGTGCCTGGCGTCATGTACTTGGTCTGTACGTTCGTCCAGACATAATTCACAATCTTCAGGCCGATAGGACTGTACGACATCAGACCGTCGAACTCGCTTGGCAGCGGTCGGCCCGCCTTAACGGATGACGGACCGCGGATGACGGCCACGGGCTTGGAATCCACGACGTTCAGCGTCGCGTAAGCCGTGTATGTCGCGCCCTTCAAGTCCTTGACGGTCAGGGCCACTTTGTGCGAGCCGATGCCGGATGCCGTGATATTCGTGTAGCTGTTCAGCTTCAGATTGTCCCCGAATTCGTCCGGGACGGACTTCAGCCAATCCGTGCTCGACGCGAAGTCCCAGTAATCCACGTCCACCCAATCATCTGGATAATCTGGGTCGTTAAAGTCCGTAATAATAAGATCCACCTTCGTTCCCACCGGGATAATGCCGGTAGGTGTCGTCGTCCCTGCCTTCACCCAAGCGATCTTCGCGGTCGGCGGTCGGTTCTCGCCAGGCGGCGGCGTCGATGTCGGCGTCGGGGTCGGTCCACCGCCGCCAAGATTGGGGTCCATTAGGTAAAGCTCCTTCGGACCGATCCAATCGCTGCCGCAGCTCGTGTTGATCTGCATGTACACGTCGTGCGATGCGCCGGCGAGCATGACGTAGGGGTACTTGGCGAGCGTGTATGTATCGTCTGTTGTTTTGCTTGTTATGGCGTTGCCGGTATAAACTTGACCGTTTCGCTCGATTCGAAATTTGATCGATTGAAAGGTGCAACTGCCGGTCGTTTCGATATCCTTCGGGCCGAGCTTGAAGGTGTCTCCGTATGTAAGTGTGCTGTCTGGAAGAATGTCGAAGTCGCCGTCGAATCCTGGTTTCGTTTTTGGTACATAGTTGATCGTGATGCTACCTTTATAAGCGTAGGTTGTGCCTTTCCATTTCGTGTCGAAGACATATTTCCATTGTCTTTGCTCCGCAAGACCTGAACCAGTGCTAGTTCTTGTATAATCTATTCCTGCCACGTCGGTGTTGTCGTTCAGTGACCGTCTTCCAACCAAGGTCCCAGTACCGCATTCTGCTCCTTTACCAAATTTTATTAGAGATAGACCTTTACTGGTGGGTTTTGCTCCGGTAATTTCGACACTACACTTGTCAATTGAGACCCAAGGTATTGTTTGCCCAGTCGATAATTCCAAACTTTGCACGGTTGGGACATTTTCGGAATAACTCACAGCTTCCCCGTTGGAATAACGCAGATGATTTATGCTACCAGAAGTTCCTCCAAGATAAGTGACGGAAGAGGGGATGAGACCAGGACACGATGAGATTGTGCCTGCCATGCATCCTGTTCCGGCTTGAGGTGCCCACTCAATTTTAGTTATTTCTTTTGTGTCTGGATTTGTAGCGCCGGCCCTCCAGCGCTTTCCGTCAGATGTTCGGTCCGCCGTGAAGGCGGGGTTTGAAATGCCGCTTCCTTCTAGTGGGATGGCTTTACCGGGCTTATCCGTTACTTGGATATACCCGTCCTTTACCGACGGGTCTGTGCCGTTAACTGTCTGCGACGTCCCGTTAATAGTTAAGTTATAGCTCGCCACCGTACGCCCTGCATATGTTGGTACTTTGAATGATGTCGTCGGGGTGGCCAAATATACTGTATCACTAATTATTTGATTAGCTGCTGCTCCAAACTTTAAGGTCAATGTTTGAGAGTCAGTGGAGGCTGCATCAGAAGAAAGGGGTTGTAATGACCAAATGCTAGTAATTGTGCAGATGAGGAGGATATGCGATAGGAGTTTTTTCATAATAAACCTTACTCCTTGTTGTCAAAAGTTCCAAACTTCAGCTTATATCCATTAGCTGTTATGAACATTGGAACTTTTCTCTCAGCATACTTTTCGATTACTGATTTATCGATCACCATCATATACCAACCGCTCGCTATTGCGACTTTATCGAGCCACATACCTGGCACAATAGGGAAATCCTTCTGATTATCACGATCAAAAGCAAAATAGTAACCCCAGTCTCCGTTGGGAATAACGCTATCGGTATGAAAAGTGTAGATGTTGTGCCCTTGGTTCTTAGGGTTTTTAATTGTGATGTACATAGCAACTACATATGTATCGCCTGTTACCGACTTGTTGGCAGGGTAGCTGACAATATTTTTAAATTTGCTCTTGAGGGGGGGCTTTTGGATCATCCATATCTACGATAATCATTTTATCAAGGCTCGCATCGACCTTAGCATTGATATCTAATTTGTAAGGTAATGCAACTGGTTTTGTACCCCAAACTTCCTCCAAATTCGTTCCTTTATAGATTATTGCTGCGTTCTGAACTGCATTTTTGTCTGGCATCAGCTTGCCCCCCGACCGAACCGTCGCGAGACGCTCGATAACCGCCACGGCTTCTGCCCGCGTCGTCGTGCCCTTCTCGTTTAACGTCCCGTCAGCAATGCCCCCCGATCAGCCCGGCCGAAGCCGATTTGTACAGCGCTTCGCCGTCCGTCAGTTTCTTCCCTCGGACCGCGTCATCGGTGCCGCGAACGAGCAGCTTAGACATTTCCGTGCGGTTCATCTGGCCGTCCCAGGCTGCGCCCAGGTCGCTGTCCTGCAGAAGCGCAGCAGCCTTCAGTGACGAAACGTAAGGTACATACCACTTCGTGCCTGCAACTGAAGGCTTCACGGGCAGATGCAGCGAATCCGCGACCATCTTTACGAATTCGGCGCGCGTAACTTCTTTGTTCGGCTTAAACGTGCCGTCCGGGTAGCCCTTCACGTAGCCTTTGGCGACTGCCGCCTCGATCGCTTGCTTCGCCCAATGGCTGCCAATATCGTTCAATGGAGCCGCGCCGTTAGATGCTAGCACTGCCGAGACTCGGCTCGCCGTCGAAGCGCCATAGACGTCAGCCGAGTGCAGAAGCATTGCCGTCAACATGACTGAAATAAATACGAGCCGCGAGACGCGCCCCTTTTTCTTCATCCATTCGAATTGCCCTATCATTACAAATCCCCCCGCTTCTAATAGATTCATCATTTGTGGAAAAATAAATAGTTGTCATTAAGCATCTATTTCTACATGAAGTTCACACGTATCACACGAATCGCACAGGATAGCGAAGCACCGCGTGACATAAACAGGCATAAAAAAGGAAGCACGAGAGACGTCTGACTTCGTCTGCGGGTGCTTCCTCGCATTTGGATATCCTATTTTTGGATAGTATATAATCAATCGGCAATTTTCGTCAATAGTTCATTTTGTGCAACTTCCACAGTTCGTATGCCGACGGTCTCCCGCGCATCAAACCTGCTTATCGTAAGCAAGCTGGTGGCCGTCTTCGAAGCCTTTGGCGAAACCGGCGTTGTACCCTTCGTTGTACGCCTGATTGAAGCTGGCGCTCGGGTTCGTCGTCCTCTGCCTATGGCTTCTTACGCGGCCGATCCGTCGCTTGCCTACGGCTGCCGCGCGCTTTTTCAGGCCGGGCTTCCGCCTGGCCGCTACGCTTTTCCTCCGCAGCGAATGCGTTCCCCGCCCCGGCTTCGCCCGGCTCGTTCTACGCAGCGCATGCACCGTGATCCTCTCCATCGCCGCTCCCCCCTTCACTCAACGATTGGCTCCTGCTTGCGACTGTCGTCATTCGTTTTCGGCCATCCCGACTCGTATGGCTGTTGCGCCCACTGCCTCAGCCGCCCCGCCGGACTCTCCTGCCCGCCATGCCTTCCGCCCCAGTGCCGCCGCCTCCGCGCGCGCCAATGATCTTCAGGCGCACAGCCGCAGCCTTTTTCAACCAAGGGCCAACCGGCCTCCCCTGCTTAGGCGGCATCCAGGACACGCCCGCCACGCTCCTCGCCATCTCGGCTTGCAGCCCCGTCAGCACCCGCACATGCTCGCGGAGCGAAGAAGCGGACGGCACGCCCGCCGCGCTGATGTCAGCCGCGCTCTCCAGCATGCGCGCCATCGCTTCCTGACTCCTCGCGATCGCCTTCAGCATGGCGAGCTTCGCTTCCCACTCCGCGTTCAGCCGGCTCATCCGTCCGAATCGCCGCCTCCCAAGCCGTCCAGCAGTCCCGACAGACCGCTTTCCTCTTGGTCGCCGCCTGGCTCGAGGATCGTTTTCATGCTGCGGTTCATGCCCTGGCACAGCTTGGTCAGACCCTCGATCAGTTCCACGTTCTGTTCGTGAATCTTCAGGGAGGTAGACAGGTTCGACGCATGGTCCGGGATCGAGTCCGTTGTGACGTGCATGCACAACCAGTTGCGAACCTTCTCCGCCTCGAAGGCCTTCGCTTCCAGGATCATCGCCATGTTCCACTGCATTTTGGCAATCGCGTTCAATGTATTATAATAGGCTTCCTCTCTCGTCATCGCCGTTCTCCTCCCTGCGAAGTCCGCTTGTTATTCTTCGTCGGGAATGTCCGCCGCCTTCACGATCTGCTTGAGACTGTCCGCCAGCGCGTCGTGCATATCGGCCAGTCCGACCACGTAGGCAATGATGCTCTTGGTGACGTCAGCCGAGCCTCCCAGCAGTCCGTCCAGCCCGTTTAAATCGGGATGCATATCCGGTAAAGCCGTGATCATCTGCGACATCCGGACCGCGACCTGACGCTTGGCGTCCATAATGCGCGCCATATGCTGGTGGGAATGGGATAGGTGAACCGCCACTTCGGTCAAAAAATTTTGCATGGTTCCGCCTCCCCCGCCTCCGCTTATTGCGATCGTGTACGTGCCGTTCGGCGCGATTCATGCCTTCATTATCTTATGCGGCGCTTGCCCGTTTGCCACACGAAGTCCGTTTGCCTCCTGGGAAATCGAAGTCAAGGCGGCATGGTAAAAAGCCGCTCGCCTTCTTCAATCGGTCAAATCGAAGAAGCGAGCCGGATCGGCTCGCCTTGTGTTCCGTTTGCTCGTCACAATGCCTGGAGCAGCTTCGGCAGCGCGATAATCGGGGCGCCCGGCGCCATCCCGCCAGCGCGGCTTCCGACACTTCCGCCATCGGCTTGAGATGGAGGTTCCAGCTCTTAAGCGCGACGGTCCCGAGCACGCGCCTCGCCGTATCGCCCTCAAGATGATAGGCGGTCCCATCGGGCAGAAGCGCAACGGCGCACGCCCTTCCTTCGACCGGTTCAACGCCGGCGCCGCGCCAGCGGGAGGCCGCTGCATCCGCTTCGATCGGGTCCCCGACGGGCCATCGGCGCAGATCGATGCGCGAGAGCTTGACGGCCTCGAACGGCAGCACGCCGATCACGAGCCTGCGCATGCCGCCTTCCACCCAATAGACGTCGGCATCTGCCGCGCGGACGGCAACCCCGCTCAGGGAACAGCTCGCTTAGCCCTAACGAACCGGCATTCCCATCCTCCGCGATCGCCGAAGCGACTGTGCCCGCCCACTGCTGCCAGCCCCGCCATTTGTCGATGTAGTAGCGCTCGTTCGCCGCGTGAACGCGAAGGAAATCGTCGCCCAACGCCCGGATGCTGACGCTTCCGAAGTGATGGATAAACGTGTCGCCCGCGATCACGAGACGCTGGCCGAGCAGCCGAACGCGAGTGTCCCAGTCGTCGTCCTCGAAGTTGCCGAACTCGAAGCCTTCGTCCAGATAGCCGATCCTGAGAAAGGTTTCCCGACGCATCAGCACGCAGAAGCCGACGAGCCGATCCGTCTCCTGCCAGCGGCCCGGGTCGTGGCGGTTGAATCCCGATGCGAACGACTGCATATCGTGAACGTTCGTGTAAGGCACCCGAATCTGCTGTTCCCCGCCGATGTAGTTCGTCACCGGACCCACCGCGCCGATGCCCGGATCGCTGTCGAGACAGGCGAGCAGGTTAGCCAGCCAGTTCTTGGTGACGAGCGTATCGTTGTTCAGCAGCATCAACGTCCGTCCCTTGGCCATCATGAGCCCGATATTGCAGGCGCCCGCAAAACCCCGATTACGCTCCAGCACCCGATACCGCACGGTCCCGCCAAGCCTCGCCAAATACTCGGCCGTCCCGTCGGTGGAACCGTTGTCGATGACGATGATCTCGTAGGCGGGCTGCGTGTGCCTCACGATGCTGTTGATGCACTTTCCAAGCAGCTCCCGCTGGTTGAAGGTGGGGATGATGATGCTCGTGCCTTCGAAAAGCGTGTCGAAGCTCGAAATTCCCGCCTGCACGCCTTCTCGATATCCGTTGCCGTAGCCGTCCTGGTAACGGGGCACGGCCCTTACGCGCGCAGCCCGTGGCCGGGATCGCGGCCGGACGGCGCGTCTGCCTCTGCGGTTTGCTCGATTTTTGGCCATCCGCGTCTGCCTCCTTTCTTGAAGAGTCGTCCCGACGCTATTCGACCGCAGGCACTGCCGCCCCGCCCAGTCTGTCCGCCATGTGACCGAAGTCGAACGCGGCCTTGCCCGTTCGCTCGGCCAGCCCGACGCAGATCGGGACCGCCGCGATGCCTGCCGACACGAGCGCCAGATCGAACGGCAAGGCGGCCGCCCGCTCCACGGCGCCGGCATAATCCGACATACCGTCAACTGGCGCGACAGTGTGGACGACTTCGAGACCGGCGGCGCGCAGCGCGCGGGCCAGCGCCTCGGCTTTGTTGCCCACGATCGCGATCCGCTTGCCGGCGGCGAGCCGCATCAGATGGCCCGACTCATGCAGCGCGTAATTGATCATTGAGCTCGTGAGGCGCAGCGATTCGGGCGGCACCCCATTGCGCCTGAGCGCCTCGAACAGCAGCGGCTGGTAGTTCGGTTTGCGCGACAGCGGCACGCCGACGACCGTCGCCCTGCGAATGGCAGCCGCGAGTTCGTCTCTGGCTGCGCCATCCGGCGCGTCAACCCCTGCATACGACAGAAATGGGCTTTCCCGCGCGATCTCCGCCGCCGGCTTCAGCCTATCCTGCGCCAGCGTGAGCAGCTCGCCGTCTCCCAGCCTTACGACGCTGTACGGCCGGCCAGCCGCCAGCGCGGCCTCAAGCTCGGCGCACAGCTCCTCTGGCCCGAGCAGCCGGATGCTGCGCGCCAGCACGTGAGGTATTCCGGCTGCGATCACTTCCGCAACCGAGATGTCCGGCACGATACAGTCGCCAGGCAAGGCGGCTTCGAGCAGGCGCTCTCCGCCGTCGTACAGCCCCTCGAGGTATCCTTCGTCGTAGCCGGGAGCTAACCGTTGCTGCGCTTCGCTCGCGACACGGGGGTTCGGCCTCGGCCTTCGGTGCCGCAGCCGCCCCTTGCGGCCGGAGAGGCCGACAGCGCGCTTGCCTCCCTGCCTGCCCCTGCGCGAGGCCGCTCTGGGACGTTTCAAAGCCGCTCCGCCGCGACCGCGGGCGATCCTTTTCACGGCAATACGCCCTTCAGCTTCCCGCTCGCTTCCTCGAGCGATTCGAAGGTTCCCGCGTCGTTCCACCAGCCCGACAGCTCGCGGAACGTCAGCTTTCCCGCATGGGCGTAGGCATTGTTCACGTCCGTGATCTCCAGCTCCCCGCGCTGCGAAGGCTTGATCCCGTCGATGATGTCGAACACGTCGGCATGATACATATATAGGCCGGTCACGCAGTAAGTGGAAGCGGGATGCTCCGGCTTTTCTTCGATGTGGAGAATCTTGCCCCCTGCCTCATCCATCTCGGGAACGCCGTATCGGTGCGGATCGTTCACCGGATAGAGAAGAACCATCGCGCCGTCAGCTTGGCGTTGGAAGTCGTCGAAGTAAGGCGCGACCGACTCCGAGAACAAATTGTCCCCGAGCAGCACCGCGAACTTCTCGCCGGGATGCAGCATCGGGCGCGCCAGCTCCAGCGCCTGCGCAATGCCGCCCGCTTCTTCCTGGACCCGGTAAACGATCGAGACGCCCCAGTCCCGGCCGCTGCCCAGCACTTCGACGAAGTCGCCGAGCGAGCTGCGCCCCGTCACGAGCACGATATCCCTGACGCCGGCTTCGCGAAGCCTCGCGATGCCATAGCAGATCATCGGATACCTGCCGACGGGCAGCAAATGCTTGTTCGTCCAGTACGTGAGCGGCTTCAACCGCGTTCCTGAGCCGCCTGCCAATATTACGGCTTTCAAAGCCACCCCTCCTTCAGAATAAGGCGATCGAATCCAGACTCCATTTCTCGGCAAACGCCAGCCGGTCGAGCGCGATTGGCCCGCGCACTGGCATCGGATCTCATCCGTTCAGTCTCGCGCGCAGGTCGTAATCCGCGAACGCCCAGCCCCGCTGCGGAACTGGGATCCGGCATCCCGATCTCCTTCATCTCCTGCCTGCGCGTCGCTAGGCAAGCTCCGCCGCTGTATGCTCCAAGGGGCACATCCCGTTGAAAGCATCCTGGCGAACCCGGAAGTACTGCCATCAAACCCGGATATCCGTTTCCGACGAACGTCCCGCCGCGTCGACAATGGTGTCTGCCTTTCGCTCGGCATGCTGCCGCACCGCTTGGATGCAAGCTCGAGCCGTACGGGACGGTCAAAGCTAGGTATGACGGCCGTCGTCCGTACCCTGGCCTCCCCCTCCGATCGCCTGACGATTGCGCTTTTGATCAGGAAAGCCGAGTCTCGCCCCCCGTACCGACAAACATTCCCGCCAAGCGGCCGTATAGGCGCTTACGGCGGATGCCGGCTCTTCCCGCTCTCCCGAGAAAGGAACGCCGTCGCAACCCGACACGCGCAGTCCAGATACGAGCGCGGCCGCCTGAGCTCTCGCAGGATTCCCGAGCGCTTCCGTCCCGATCGCGTCGATCGCGCGCCGCGACAAGACGAAGGGTACGCCGCCGATGGCGTCCGCGCGCAAATCCGGCCTACCAAGAGAAACATTGAGAAATTCCCGCAGCCAGGAAGCGCCTCCCCCTGCGGTCGAACGCTCCCTCTTGCGTCGTTCTGTCGCACAGCACGGCGTCCGTACCGGCATCCGCCCGAACGAGCATCGCCCCAAGCAGCCTCGCAGGGCAAGGCTTCGCGCCGTCCGCGAACAGCACCGAGTCCGCGCCGGTCAGTTTGGCGCCGGCAGCGCGAGCTGCATGCGGGCTCTTGTATCCGTCTGGCGAATGAAACACGACGACTCGGGGATGGGATAGCAATGTCTTAAGCATCGGCTCGGCGTTCGCTCCGAGCACGACGACGATCTCCCGGAGCGGCAGCCGTTCGAGCTCTGCCAGCACCGCCTGCAGGCTCGCTGTACTTCCGTCTGCATACAGGACGGCGGAAGCCGAACCCTGCAGCGGCAGCAGCTCGTCATGCATCTGCATGCCGCTGCCTTGGCGGATGCCGGCTGCATATGCCGCTCCATACCGGTACAGCCGTAAACGATCCGCGCTTCCTGCAGCCGCCTGTCGGCTTACTTTATCAGCCCATGCGCGCTGCGCATAGTCGCTCAACGCCCTGACCGTCCCTGCAGGGTGCGCCGAACGCCATGCAGCGCCGTCTACCGCGCCTTCGCGCCGCCAGTACTCGGCGGCCTTGCCCGTCGCCTTCGTAGCGGCGGCGACTCTTCTATCGTTAGATCCGCGCATGGCGACTCTCCGTCGATCGACTCTTTTTCGCACAATCTTTGCGCCTTTCAAAGCGTTTCTTCTCCTCATGCGCCCTCTCCCCTGCGCGCGCCGATGCCTTGCGGCGGCCGCCCGGCAGCTCCGTCGCCCATCAGCCACCAGCCGATCGCCTCGAGATGGTCGCCGATGATCAGCGGCTCCAGCGAACCGGTCCGCTCGCGTTTCGTCCGCGGCCGGTTTATCGCGCCCACGTCGATATGACGCACCCGACGGACGTTCAAGCCGGCATGCAGCGCCTTCGTCATCGCGAGCGGCGGCACCGCCAGCGCATCCGCGCCGATCGCAGTTAACGCGCGGCGGCTGATCGCATGGGGTACCGCGGTCATGGACGCCCCCTCAAGATCAGGTCTGCCGAGCAGCGCGTTCAGTGCATGCTTCGCCAGAACGACATTGTGGACGACAGGCCGCTTGCGCGGGCCCGAATAGTCATTCAGGGCAATATCCGTCCCCCGCTCGATCGCGTTCGTAAACGCGCGCAACCGGGCGGCGGGAATGATCATATCGGCGTCAATGAACAACAGCGTGTCGCCCGACGCCTCTCTTGCGCCGACGGCCCGGCCGACATCGTGGCCGAGAGGGCTGTCGAACACGAGCACGCGCGCGCCGCTCGTCTTGGCGATGGCCAGAGAGCCGTCGGTAGAGCCGTTCAGCACAGCGATGACTTCGGTGCGCGGATGAATGCGGTATGCCTCCCGGATGACGCGCGCCAGCGTCCGCTTCTCGTTCATCACCGGGATGATGACCGAGACCGCGGGCGGCCGCCGCGCTTCGTCTCCGCGAGCGCCTGTCCGGCTCATTTGCGCGCGATCAACCGTTGCCGTGCGCTTCGCAGCCGCCCGCATCGCCCTTCCTGGCGCCCTGCCTCGAAGAGCGGGTCGAGACCGCTTCCGGCGGACAGGCGGCCGGCGGCGCTCGAGACTTGCGGATCTGTCGCTACCGGTCCGGTGCTTCATCGAATCCCCTCCCTGTCAGGCAGCAGTGTACAGGACATCATATGTGCAACGTGTCCATATGCAACGGCACTTGTACGAGAGATTTGAGCCCGTACAACTGCATCTCATGTGAAAAAGGGTAAGGCGACGAAAAGCCCCCGCCGCCTTGTAGACGGGACGAGGGCTTGCGAGTCGTGACGTATCAGTTGGATTTGAGGCCGACGGCCATCCATTGGATCCGGCCGTTCGGGGCGGGCGTAAGACGCGTGCGGCAAACGTCGAATGTCGCTTTTTCCGGCGATTTTTCCTTCAAGGTGCAGACGCAGCCGGGATGATCGGCCATCGCGAAGACGACATAAGCGTCGTCCGCATACGGAGCATCGAACGAGACGGACACTTCGATCCGGTCCTCGATGCCGCCGAACGCATAGTCGACATGACCGAACGTCAGGCCGACGCCGGGAACGGCCGACGCGACTGCAAGCATCGGAGCCGCCGGCGGTTCCGGCTGGATAGGCTCTTGCGCGAGCCGCAGCTTCGTCGTCCGAAGCGCGCCGCTCAGATCCGTCAACAAGCCGCCAACCTCTGGCGCGAGTTTGTCGAACGTCACGGCGCCGGCTGCCAGATGATCGCTATTCACGCTCTCGTCTTGCAGTTTTCCGCTGCCGACGGACCTGTCGGCCAACTGCTCGAAGCCTACGGCTCCGGGCGCGAGCTTGCTAGAATCGACGCTCCATTCGCCCAACGCCTCCCGCTCGACGCTGCCCTCACTGAAGGTGATAAGCCAGAATCGCGCCTTGGCGGATGTGACCCGCGTCCACGCTGCCTTCAGCCAGCTTGCCGCCGTCGACGGACCGCTCCTCGATATGAACGGAGCCGACGCTCGCGGCTGCCAGCTTGTCGAAGGTAACGGCGCTGTTTTCAAGCTGGTTCGTTCCAACCGCGAAAAACGCGAGCGCAGACGTCTTGACGCTGCCTTCAGCCAGCTTGTCGGCCGTCACGCTGCCATCGGCCAGAGCAAAGGCGCTCAAGCTGCCTGCTGCGAGTTTCGCCGGCGTCACGCTTCCGTCCGCTATCGCGGACGTGTCGACGCTGCCTGCCGCCAGCTTGCTCGTCGTAACAGCGCCGTCGGCCAGCTTCGACTCGCTTACGCTGTCATCTGCCAGAGCAGCCGAGCCCACGCTGCCTTCGGCCAGCTTGCTCGTCGTCACGACGCCGTCGGCCAGCTTCGCTTCGTTCACGCAACCGTCGGCTAGAACCGTCGTGTCAACGCTACCTTCGGCCAGCTTGCTTGACGTCACGGCGCCGTCGGCCAGCTTCGCTTCGTTCACGCTGCCGTCCGCCAGAGCCGCCGTGTCCACGCTGCCTTCGGTCAGCTTGCTTGACGTCACGGCGCCGTCGGCCAGCTTCGCTTCGTTCACGCTGCCGTCAGCCAGAGCCGCCGTGTCCACGCTGCCTGTCGCCAGCTTACTCACCGTCACGACGCCGTCGGCCAGCTTCGCCTCGTTCACGCTGCCGTCAGCCAGAGCCGCCGTGTCCACGCTGCCTGCCGACAGCTTGCTTGACGTCACGACGCCGTCGGCCAGCTTCGCCTCGTTCACGCTGCCGTCAGCCAGAGCCGCCGTGTCCACGCTGCCTGCCGCCAGCTTGCTCGTCGTCACGACGCCGTCGGCCAGCTTCGCTTCGTTCACGCTGCCGTCCGCCAGCTTCGCCTCATTTACGCTGCCATCTACAAGCTTGCTCGTCGATACGACGCCATCTGCCAACTTCGACTCGCTTACGCTGCCGTCGGCCAATTTGGTTTCGCTCACGCTGCCGTCAGCCAGAGCCGCCGTATCCACGCTGCCTTCGGTCAGCTTGCTTGACGTCACGGCGCCGTCGGCCAGCTTCGACCCGCTTACGCTGCCGTCGGCCAGCTTCGCCTCATTTACGCTGCCATCTACAAGCTTGCTCGTCGATACGACGCCATCTGCCAACTTCGACTCGCTTACGCTGCCGTCGGCCAATTTGGTTTCGCTCACGCTGCCGTCCGCCAGAGCCGCCGTATCCACGCTGCCTTCGGTCAGCTTGCTTGACGTCACGGCGCCGTCGGCCAGCTTCGACTCGCTTACGACGCCGTCGGCCAGCTTCGCTTCGTTCACGCTGCCGTCGGCCAGAGCCGCCGTATCCACGCTGCCTTCGACTAGCTTGCTCCTCGTTACGGCGCCATCGGCCAACTTCGACGCACTTATGCTTCCGTCGGCCAATTTGGCTTCGCTCACGCTGCTGTCCGCCAGAGCCGCCGTGTTTACGCTGCCCTCGGCCAGCTTGCTCTTCGTTACGACACCGTCAGCCAGCTTCGACTCGCTCACGCTGCCTTCGGCCAATTTGTTCGTCGTCACGACACCCTCGGCCAGTTTCGATGCGCTCACACTGCCGTCTATAAGAGCTGCCGAATCCACGCTACCTATCGCCAGCTTACTCGCCGTCACGACGCCGTCGGCCAGCTTAGCCTCGCTTACGCTACCGTCGGTCAAGGCCGCCGAATCCACGCTGCCTTCGGCCAGCTTGCTCGCCGTTACTGCGCCGTCGGCCAGCTTCGACGCGCTTACGCTGTCATCAGCCAGCTTTGACTCGTTCACGCTACCATCGACCAGAGCTGCAGAGTCCACACTGCCTTCTGCCAATTTGCTACTCGTAACGATGCCGTCGGCCAGCTTACTCGTCGTTACAGAACCATCTGCCAACTTGGCTTCGCTCACGCTGTCGTCCGCCAGCGCCGCCGTGTCTACGCTTCCCTCGGCCAGCTTGCTCGTCGTTACGACGCCGTCGGCCAGCTTCGCCTCGTTCACGCTGCCGTCGGCCAGCTTCGTCGCGTTTACGCTACCCGCTGCCAGCTTGCTCGCGATCACGCAGCCGTCGGCCAAAGATGCGGTTTCCACGCTCCATGCGGCCAATTTCCCGGCGGTGACGCTGCCAGCCGCCAGTTTCGCGGCATCCACGCTGCCAATGGCAATTTTGCTGGAGGTAACGCTGCCCTCAGCCAATGCAATTGAACCAACGCTGTCCGCAACTAGCTTGCTTGCGTCCACGGAACCTGGCGCCAGCGCCGCCGTATCCACGCTGCCCGGCGCGAGCTTGCTTGCCGTCACGCTGCCCTCAGACAACGCGGAGGTACCTACGCTCCCTGCCGCCAGCTTGCTTGCAGCGACGCTTCCGTCCGCCAAAGCCGCCGTGTCCACGCTGTCTGCGGCTAGCTTGCCGAACGTCACGCTTCCCTTGGCAAGCGCAGATGAACCGACGCTCCCTGCCGCCAGTTTGCCGGATGTCACGCTATCTTTGGCCAGCGCCGCGGATTCGACGCTGCCCGCAGCAAGCTTGCCGGCCGTGACACTGCCCTCGGCCAGTGCCGAGGATCCCACGCTGCCATCCGCGAGCTTGCTCGACGTAACCGATCCGTTTTGCAACTGGTCGCCCCCAACTGCGTTCGCCTGCAAGCGATCCGCGCCGATCGGCGCGCCTGCTTCCGCGATCGCAGCGAGCAAGATCGGATCGAGCTGGCCCGGACCGACGACGCCAGATGCCAGATGACCGCGGCCGACGGCGCCGTTCGCGATGCTCGACGACGTGATGCTCGCGTCTGCGAGCTTGTCGCTCGTGACCGCGCCGTCCGCTAGCTTATCTTCGTTCACGATGCCGTCCGCGAGCTTCTCCGACGTAACCGAGCCTGCCGCCAGCTTTTCTGCCGTCACGGCGTTCGAGCGAAGATGATAAGCCGTGACCGCGGCTTCCTCTATCTCTCCGCATCGATCCGGCTTTCCGCCAGGGCGGCGATCTTAAGCATGTCGGACGACAAGTGACGGAGAGATACCGCGCCTCTTCCGAGATGAACGCCTCTAACGGCTTCCGGCTGCAACTGGGCTTCTCCTACGCTCATCGCATCCAGCTGCGCCCAGCCTATCGCGCGCAAGGCAAGCGCTTCGCGCGTCACGCTGCCTTCGCTCAGCTTGTCGGGCGTAATGGCGCCCGAGGCGAGCGCAGCTGCGTTCACGCTGCCTGCGCTCAGATGACGGGCTTCCACGGCGCCGTTCGCCAGCTTGCCGGCCGTCACGCTCGATTCGGCCAGCTTTTCCGCCGTGACCGATCCTGCAATAAGCAAATCAGTGCCCACGCTGTCGGTCGTCAAGTGATGTCCGGACACGGCGCCTTCGGCAAGCGCGTCTCCCGTGACCGCGCCATAGCGCAGCTGCTCGCTGCCGACCGAGTCCTGCGCCAGCTTCGAATGGCCGACGCTGCCTTCAGCCAGTTGCTCCGGACCGACCGCGCCCGGCTGAATCGCTTCTCTGCGCACGCTGCCGGCCGCCAGATGGACGTCGCCGACCGCTTTTTCCGCGAGCTCGCTTCCTCCGATCGCGCTTCTGGCGACAGCCGACCGGCCGACGGCGCCCGGCGCGATCTTTGCCGCGGTCACGCTGCCATCCGCCAGCTTGGCGCCGGAGACCGACAGATCCGCGAGCTTTTCGACCGTGACCGACTCCGGCGCCAGCTTCAACGACGTGACGACATGATCGTTCAGATGATGGGCGGATACCGAACGGATCGCAAGCTGCTGCCCGCCGACCGCGCCTTCGGCCAACTGATCCGCTGTCACCGCGTTCGCCCGGATCGCCGCCGTGTCCACGGCGCCAGGCGCAAGCTGTTCGCCTCCGACGGATCCCTTCGCCAGATGCTCCGCATCGATCGCGCCGGACGCGATATGCGGACCGTGCACGGCGCCGCCTGCGATTTTAGAAGCGACGATTGCGCCATCCGCTACATGCGCAGTACCTACCGCCCCATCCGCCAGCTGGTCCGCAAGCACGGAACCTGCGGCCAGGTGCGCCGGACCGACTGCGCGCGCGGCGATCTTGGCGCCATTCACGGCGCCGTCCGCCAATTGATCGGCGCCTACGGCCCCGCCTGCCAATCGATCGCCGCCGATCGCGCCTGCAGCAATATGCTTGCCCTGCAGCGTTCCGTGCGCGACGTGATCGGCCAGGATGAGGCCTGGCGTCAAATGCTCTGAGCCGATGGCGCCCGCAGCGATTTTCGTCGTGCCGACCGCTCCGTCGCGGATTTTTGAGCCTGTCACGGCGCCATCGGCCAGCTTGGCGGTATCCACGCTTTCGTGCGCTAGATTTTCGGTCAACACGGAGCCGCGCTTGATCTTGTCGGACGTGATCGATTGTTCCTGCAGCAGCTCGGACGTGATGATCGACAGCGACAGATGCTTCGCTTCAATAGATCGCTCAGCCAGCTTGTCGCCGTTGATGATCCGGTCCGCCAGCTTCTCAGGCGTGATGCTGCCATCCTTGAGCTTATCGCCAGTGACCGATTTGTCGCGAAGCTTTTGGCCCGATACGGCGTTTTTGGCCAAATGCTCCCCAGTGATCGTCTCCTGCGCAATCTTCTGTCCGCTGACCGAACGGTCGGCCAACTTGATCTGAGAAACGGCGTAATCGGCCAACTGCGCCGTCGTCACCGCCTCGCTGTCGATGTGGTACGTGCGAACAGCGCGAGGTGCGAGCTTGCTCTCAGCCACGGAAGCGTCCGCCAAGTCGTCCGTATAGACGAGCGGCTTAGGCTTGCCCGGCAGACGCTGCTCGAGCAGCCTGTCGTAACGGGCCTCCCGGTCGAAGGGAACGGACGGAACGTCGTTCGGACGAATGGTTTCATTGGACGCGGAGACATTCCCCGAAGATGCCGCGACAGATTCGACGTTATCCTTCTTCATGCCGCCGGTTAGGGCCGGCGCCGCTTCGGAAATCGATACGAATTCATCGGCAACGACCGTGTTGTCGCCCGCCTTGCCAGTCTCCTCGAAGCTGCCCAGGTCGTCAGCCGTCACGAATTCGTTAATGGGGCCGGTCGAGAAAAAGTCCGTAGGCACGCCTTCGATTCTCGGCCGTTGTTTGACGTTGCGCCTTGCCAAGTTGTCGTCGACGCTTTTCTTCAAAGGAGTATGCAAGGCTTCCTTCGTAATCAGGGGCAGTTCTGCCGATCTTCCCGTATCCTTGCGCAGAGCCGGCTGCTCTTCTGCAGCGGCGGGGACCAGAAGGTCCTCCGCAGCCGCCGTACTGTGCAGTCCCACCTTTTCCTGTTCCTCAGAGCGCAGCTCCTCGACCCAACTTAATTCCTGCTGGTTGGGGTTATCTACAAAGTAGAGCGGTTTTCGTACCTGCCGCTTCTTTTTTCCGGATTTGGACGTCTTCATGTGAGGCTCCTTCCCGAATATGATCTGCCTCATACTATGCAGGGATCCGGGCGGGTGTCACGACGGCTTCAAGCCCGTGCAAAAATGCAGTTTACTTTTTCAGGGTTCGGGCGTATATTAAAACCTAACAGAGGTTTTGCCTCAGTGCAACTTTATGTCCCATATGCCAAAATTATTGCCTTATGCAGATTATATTTATCTCAACAAGAGGTGATCCGTCATGAAAGAAGAAGCCGCGCTCAGCACGCCGCCAACCGGCGGCTGGCGCCGCAAGGATGGCATGCCGTCGCTGCCCGAAGCGCACAGAAGTCTAAAAGTACCGCACAAAGGCTCGCTGATCCGCAAGTTCCTGGCCTTTGCCGGCCCAGGTTATCTCGTAGCCGTCGGCTACATGGATCCCGGCAACTGGGCGACGGACTTGGCCGGCGGTTCCCAGTTCGGCTACGCGCTGCTCTCGGTCATCCTGCTGTCTAACCTGATGGCGATGGTGCTTCAAGCCTTATCCGGCAAGCTCGGCATCGTCACCGGCAAAGACCTGGCCCAGGCCTGCCGCGATCATTACAGCAAGCCGGTAGCGGTGGGGCTGTGGGCGCTCTGCGAGCTTGCCATTGCTGCCTGCGATCTGGCCGAAGTGATCGGGGCCGCGATCGCGCTGAACCTGTTATTCGGCATTCCGCTGCTGTACGGCGTTATTTTAACCGCGTTCGACGTCCTGAATTATTTTGTTCCTTCAGAATAAAGGGTTTCGCTACATCGAGGCGTTCGTCATCGCGCTGATCGTGCTCATCGGCGCATGCTTCGGCATCGAGCTCTTCCTGTCGCAGCCTTCGATCGCCGGCATTGCCAAAGGCTTCGTGCCGAGCGCGGAGATCATCTCCAATCCGACCATGCTTTATATTGGAATCGGCATTCTCGGCGCGACGGTCATGCCGCACAATCTGTACCTGCACTCTTCGATCGTCCAGACGCGCGATTACGACCGCACGCCCGCGGGCAAGCGACAAGCGATTAAATACGCGACTTGGGACTCCTCGATCGCCTTGTTCTTCGCCCTGTTCATTAACGCCGCGATTCTGATCATCGCGGCTGCGGCATTCCATACGAGCGGCCACTCCGAAGTGGCGGACATCGACGAAGCCTACCATCTGCTCGCGCCGCTGCTCGGCACAGCCGCAGCATCCGTCTTATTCGGAGTTGCACTGCTCGCTTCGGGACAAAACTCTACGCTGACCGGCACCCTCGCGGGCCAGATCGTCATGGAGGGCTTTCTGAACATTCGGATGAAGCCTTGGCTGAGGCGCCTCATCACGAGGCTTATCGCGATCGTGCCGGCGGTCATCGTGACGGCATTGTACGGTGAAAAGGGAACGATGGACCTGCTCATCCTAAGCCAGGTCATCCTATCCTTGCAGTTGTCCTTCGCCGTCGTTCCGCTCGTCAAGTTCACGTCCGATCGCGTCAAGATGGGCGAGTTCGCCAACAAGGCATGGCTGAAATGGCTGTCTTGGACCATCGCTGCCGTCATAATGGTGCTCAACGCGTACTTGTTGTACCGCACGTTTTTCGGTTAATCCTTTAATAAAAAAGCCCGCGCGGCTAGTGGTCAAGACCCCATTTAGCGGACATGTAAGAAAAGCCCTACCCCACAAGCTGGTTCCGGTATTGAGCCGGGGTCAGCTTGTTTAGTTTTCTTTGCGGTCGACGGTTGTTATAAAAATGAATATAAGCTTTAATTCGTCTTTGTGCTTCTTGAACGGATCGAATATGATAAGGATAGAGTGCTTCTGTCTTCAAATGGGAGAAGAAGCTCTCCATTGAGGCGTTGTCATAACAATTGCCTCGGCGAGACATGCTGATTTGGGCGCCAACCTTTGGCAGCATGTCGTGGTATTTGTAGGACGTGTACTGGGATCCTTGGTCGCTGTGAACGACCATTCCGGCCACGTCCTTCTTCCCTTTAAAGGCCTTCTTAAAGGTCGTGAGCACAAGTTCTAGGTCATTGCGCTCACTCATGTGGTACGCCACAATGGAGTTGTCATACAAATCTTTAATAGCGGACAAATATAGCCATTCGTTTCCTACGCGGTATTGGGTGACGTCGGTTACCCACTTTTGATTCGGTGCATCCGCTTCGAATTTGCGCGCTAAGACGTTTTTCACGACGCGGTCGCCCGTGTTCCAAGTACGCGCGTGGTGACGGTACTTTCGGCGTATTCTAGCGCTCAACCCAATTTCTTGCATCAGTCGCAATACCTTCTTATGATTCATCCATACACCGTGGTCCTGATGTAGGAAAAGCTGCACTTGCCGGTAGCCGTAAATGCCGTTGTAACGCGTGTAAGTCTTCTGGATAAGCGCCTTAGATTCCGCGTCCTTATCCTCGTTCATCCGGTCCAGGTAGTCGTAATAACCGCTCCGCGAGACGCCTACTTCTTTACAAAGCGCTGTAACGCTGAAGCTTCCACGCAATTCATGGACGAGCCGGTATTTCTCTGATACACCTCCGCCTTCGTAATGGCCAACCACTTTTTTAGGACAGCATTCTCCATTTCCAATCGCTTGACGTAACGCTCCTCATCACTGTATTGCTTCCGTTTCCCACGCCCATCCATAAGCCCAAACTCGCCCATCTGCTTATAACGTCTCAACCATACTTTTAAACGATCTAAATCAACGATCCCCAGCTTGTCGGCCACTTGCTGCTTCGTCATTCCTTGAAGTCGCATTTCCACGGCTCTCTTTTTCATTTCAAAACTGTAAGTAAGCAACTTCTGCCCTTTTTTCGCCATAACGAAAGCACCCCCTAGAATAGATCGTCATTGAGAGGGTTTTTCTCAATGTCCATTCTAAGGGGTGCAGCTCATAGCCGCACGGGTTTCTTCATGTATTCTGACTCTGACTTATTCCTTTTCGCCTGCTGCCTCCAAGTCCCGATAGAGCTCTGCGAGCCATCGTTCCGCAGTGTGCCGCCAGGTAAACCGCTCCACTACTCGTTCGCGCCCCAAAGCACCCATCCTCGTGCGGAGCGCTTCATCTTCCAGCAGAAGCGATATCCGTGCGGGCAGCTCCGCATCCAAGCGACGCGGGTCCACCAGAAACCCGGTGACGCCGTCTTCGACGATCTCCGTCATGCCGCCGACACGGCAAGCGACGACAGGCAATCCCGAAGCCATCGCCTCTACATTGACGAGTCCGAAAGCCTCGCGGCGCACGGAAGGAACAACAGCCACATCGGCCATACTGAACCAAGCCGGCATCTGATCGTGCGAGGCATATGGTTCGAAGTGCACGTAACGGCGCCATGGCCTGGCCATGCGCAGCAGCTTGCGCGAATAGGCGGAGGTACGGCTTGAACCGTAAAACGGAGAGCCTACGATGACCAACAGCACGTTCGGGTGGCGGCGGATGAGCGCCGGCAGCGCTGCGATCAGATGGTGCACCCCTTTCAGGGGAATAAGCCTGCCCGCGAATAATACGATCTGGCGGTGCTGCCAGCCATGAGCGCTCCGTATGGTCTCGCGCACGGTAGGTCTGCCGAACCTGGCCGGATCGACGCCCGGATAGACAACGCCCAGTTTGGAAGCCACGCGAGGCGACCTTCTCTCTACATCCGCCTTCAAGAAGAAGCTGTTCACAAGTATCCGATCGGCCGCCCCGAGGCATTCCTGAAGCTCCCTTGGCGAGATTGCTTTACCCGAGATGAAAGTATTCGAGTGCAAATGAAGCCATACGCGCGCGCCTGGAAATTTTCGCTTCAGCAGCGGCACCATCCGCGGTCGGTTCTCTACCTCGATGAGCTGCGGCCGGTAAACGCGCAGTCCTGCAACCACGCCCGACAGATAGGCGCGTCTCCCCGGCGCGCGAACACGTTCGCAGCGGGCACCGTGTAGCATGCCCCTTCGCGGCAGCCCCTTTGCGGTTCTTCCATAAATGCGCACCTCCAGATTGTCCGCGAGCAAGGGCACGAAATTTTCCACGACGCGCTCCACGGAGCCCCCGCGCGGCGCGGGGACCGGATATGCACCCGGCGTTACGAATGCGGCTCTCAAGGTATCACCACCCCTCGTCCTGTATTTCAGACAGCATACACCCGGAGGCAGTCGTCGGACACGGCGGGTACCCGCGGCGAAGCGAATGGCTCGCAAATGGGTGTTCATGACTGCTCCTGCGAAGGATGCGATTCAGGCAGGTTGAAGTTTGGTCAGCGATATGTCACACTAAGGGACGACTGCGCGCAATTCGCGCCCGCTGTCGGGAAATCCTATCTATGAGGCAAAGGAGTGGCCGCACGATGAACCGTTGGCTGCTGCGCGCCATGACGGAGCTGTCTTCGCGCAAATTCATTTCCCGCTTGACGGGGAACTTCGCCAAATCGCCGATGAGCCGGCGCTTGATCCCCAGATTCGCGGCGTTATACCGGATCCCGGTCGAAGAAGCGGAAAAGCCGCTTGCCGAATACGCAACGCTTAACGAGTTTTTTACCCGCCGGCTCGCGCCGGGCAGCCGGAACATCGACGCTTCCCCCGACGCGTTAGTAAGTCCGGTTGACGCGCGAATCGCCGCCTGCGGACCGATCGAAAACGGGCTGCTCCTGCAAGTCAAAGGACAGGATTATTCGCTGGAGGAGCTGCTGAACCGCTCGCCCCGCACCGGTCAGTACCGCAGCGGCTATTACTGGGTGCTATACCTTAGCCCGACCGATTATCACCGGATCCACGCTCCGTGCGCCGGCGAGATCGTCGAGACCGAGCATATCCCCGGCCGTGTCTACCCCGTGAACGAGCGAGGACTGACCTTAATGCGGCGCGTGCTCTCCCGCAACGAACGGCTCATCACCTACATGCGTCATGGCAGCGGCGAGCTCGCGGTCGTGAAGGTCGGCGCGCTAAACGTCAGCAGCATCAAGTATGCAGACCCCCTCCCCCGTTCGCTTGAACGCGGTCAGGAGCTCGCTTACTTTGAATTCGGCTCCACCGTCGTTCTGTTGACGGAAGACGACACCTTCCTGCCGCTGCCGGGGTTCCAGGCTGGCGATCAGGTACGCGTGGGACAGCTGCTCGGCACTTTGATCGCGGAACCAACTAAAAACTAGCTTTCTGAAGGGACCAATGCGGACTGCGTTTAAGCGGCGAAATGACTTTCACCGTCAGCGCAAAGGCTTTGGTCCTTTTTTCGTTGCTGGGACGCGTCAGAACCAAAGCTCCTTTTCTCCCATTTACACGATATCCCCTTCGCGCAGGCTGACGAAGTTAAGCGACCCAGTCGAAGTTAAGCGATCCAGTCGACGAGGTTAAGCGATCCAATCGTTCAATCAACGAAACTTCAAATACGAAACCAAATACGAAAAAATGAACAAACGAAAATTACGCATTCAAAAATACGCATTCAAAAATGCATTTAAAAATGCAATCGAAAATATGCAATTCAAATACGCAATTCAATTACGCAATTCAATTACGCAATCCAATTACACAATCGAAATTACGCAATCGAAATTACGCAATCGAAATCAAGCAGTTGAAATGATAGCTATAAGCAAAAAACTGAAGTTTGCCGAGAGCCTTGAACCTAACTTCATTTGCGCAGTCATCTCGCCACCGTGCGTTCAAGAAACGAAAATCGAACGGGATAGCTGCGATAAATGCGTCTGTCCGGTCCAACGGATAGAACGGACGCCGTATCTCTTACGAACAAGCATGGGTTGTGTAATCGTGTTCGTACGGCCGCAAAGCGAAAGCAAAGTACCGAACCCCTCTGCACGTCCGTTCACGCGAAAGCAATATTCATCCAGGTAAGCTTGCAAGTGCTTGGGTCCGATGCCCCCCGAATGTCCGTGCCAACCAACCGATCGCTCCTCGCCATACGGCCCCCAATGCCGTCACGCCTTCGGGTCCCGATGCCTTAACGATCTCGATGCGACGACTCCCGGAACGGTCCTCGGCCGCATGCCTCCACAAAAATCCGCCGAACGAATCGATGGCGAACGTACGGCGACTGAATGTCGCGGCGGACAATCTTTTTGATTTTGACCTCCGCAAGCTCTCCGCTATCGGGATCGACCGACGCTCCCGCGACGGCGGGCTCGTCCCGGTACGTCAACGGATCCAACGGCCTGTTCGTCGCCGGCCGCGCATAGAAGTCCCCTAGTAACTGTAAATCGCCTGCCAGCGGCCGCCCCTCGTCGTGCACCTGAATCGCATAGCGAAGCTTATGATTGATGAGCCAAGCCGTCTTGTACGTTACCTGAATCAGCTCCGCCAACAGTGTAGCCGATATGCCGGTCTGCATCAGAAACAACGCCTGAAACCACTTCACGAGCGGCGTACGGGTGCCCTCTAGGATCGTACCGGCCGTAAGCGAGGTCTGGCGGGCGCATGAACGGCATTCGAATACGCGGCGTCCGCGGGAAACAATACGATAAAAGTCGAGTCCGCCGCATCGCGGACAACGAAAGCCGTCAGGCCATTTCGCACGAAAAAGGGCGCTCTCGCAATCTTCTTCGCCAAAAGCGGGTACCTGCTCGCACAAACGATTCGAATTGCTCATCACATTTCCTCCAGCAAAAAAAGGGAACTTATGTTCTTATTGTACCTATTAATTCCATTTTATTCAAGACAAAATATTTTTCCTGCGTTAAAGGGATAGCACGAAATATTGCCCTTGGCCAGCGCTAGTATCAGTGCACTTCCCTGTGCGAAGGGGATACCGATGTAATGGCGGAAAACGAGCGATTGTCACGGCCGAGGACGTTCGCAGCATGCGTAAAAAAAAGAAGGAGCCCTATCGGATCTCCGACGGGCTCTTGCCTGTGTATTGTTTGAACTGGCGGCTGAAAAAGAAGATATCGCGGTACCCGAGCGCGTCGGCGACTTCGGTCACGTTCATTCCCGCGTGCAGGAGCAGATGCTGTGCCCGTTCGATCCGAGTGCGAATCATGTAGGTCTGAACCGAGGATCCGATCAATTCTTTAAACTTGACCGAAAAGTATCGGGGCGACAGACCCGCGCGCGCTGCCAGATCGTCGACGCGATGGGATTCGCCCGGATGCTGGCGGATGTAATTGGCGACCTCGTGGATGCTCTCGGTCAGCTGATTGCTCGCCTTGCGCTCGACGGGCTCCTCCAGGTCATTGCGCAGCAGGTGAATGATGAGCTGCTTAAGCACGAGCCTTGCTTCTTCCTCCGCAGCGAACGTTTTGACGAGGAAGAGCCGAACATACCTCGCCAGCAGATGCTCGAACTCGAACGTATCCTGCAAAATCCGGTACGGCTTCGGCACGAACTTCACCGGCACGTTGACGTCGAAGTGAATGTAAGTGAGTACGAGCGGCTTTTGCGGATTGTGCGTAGCGCTCGTATGATCTCCAGGCCTGAAAAGGAAGCAGCTTCCTTTTTCCACAGGATACGCCTGGCCGTTCAGGACGACCTCGCCTTCTCCGCTCCATACGTAAAATAAATCGTAATTCGCAAGCGGCTTTTCTCGCTGCTGCCACTTCCAGCCGGGCTCGCATACGATCTTCGCCAGGTAAAGCTTGAGCTCGTAGGCATCCGGCGACGCGTCAAGCATCTCCCGCTCCTCCATTCCTTGCTGCGTACTTAAGCACTGCAGACTCTTTTTCCCGGGGCTCTTCTATGAGTCCCAGCCGTGCAGCCGTCTCGGTAATCCGCCGCATTCCCTTAGCAATGCCATTCTCATCCAGGTGCGCAAAACCGAACAAGGCGGTACGCTCATCCGGTCGCTGCCCGGCTGCGTAAACCGTACCGTCGCCCCAGCACGCGCCCGCTTGCCTGCAGGCGAGCGCGAATCGATCGTACCGTTCGGGCGAATCCGTCCAAGTCGCGAACAACAGCAGTCCCGCGTCCGCGGGATGTACGTCGAACAGCGGCTCGAGCTTCGACAGCTCTTCGCGCAGCAATCCTTGCAGCCGATTAAAAATACGCCGGGTCCGCCGCAAATGGCGATCGTATTCGCCCTGATTCATCCAGTCCGCCAGCGCGCGCTGCTCGGTCAGACCTGCCGGATAAGGATCATAGAGCTGCTTGGCCAGCATAAACGGTTCGCGAAGCGCGGGCGGCAATACCGCGTAGCCGATCCGCACCTCCTGCCGCATCGCACGCGAAAACGAGCCGACGTAAACGACCCGCCCCTGCCGATCGAGCGACTTGAGCGGCTCGATCGGACGCCCCGACCAGCGGAACTCACTGTCATAGTCGTCCTCCACGATCCAAGCCCCCCGCTTGGCGGCCCAGTCCAGCAGTGCCATCCTTCGTTCGTAGGTGAGCACCGCGCCGGTAGGGAACTGCCGGGTCGGCGTCACGAACAGCAGCTCAGCCTGCCAATCGTCCGGCATGATGCCTTGACGGTCCACCGGCGCCGCAATCAGCGCGGCACCGCTCGCGCGAATGGCGCGCTGCGTGCCGCTGTAGCAAGGATCCTCCGCGACGGCCGATTTGCCCGGCTCGAGCAGCAGTTGCGCCAGCAGGGCGATCGCTTGCATCGAACCGCCCGTCACGACGATGTCCTCCGCTTCGCATAGGATGCCGCGCTCGCGCCGCAGCCTTCCCGCGATCGCCCGGCGCAGCTCCGCGCTGCCCGCCGCGGCGGCGCCGTCCTCCGCCGGGGCGGGTCCGCGCCGCCGCCATTCCGCCGATACCGCTGCCTTCCATGACATCCAAGGGAACCAGCGCTCTCCCATGCCGCGCGGTTTAAAGGAGATCGTTTCGAATGACTTGTCGGCGGAAACTTCGGTACCTTCTCGCGGAGACACGTCTAACCGGGCCTCCCTCACAAGCCGCAAGCCCCAAACCGAAAGTCCCAATGCGGATGAGCCCGATAAACCCGCCGCCGGCTCATCATCTTCGCCATGCGCCTTTGCATGCGATGGCGGCTTATTCGCTGCGCCGCTGTCCCGATTCCAGACGGCTTCCATGGGACGCGCATCTGCTCCCGCCACGTAAGTCCCTCGCCCCACCGATGCGCGCACGTAGCCCTCCGCGGCAAGCATCTCGTAAGCGATGCTGACGCTGCCGCGGGACAGTCCGTACGATTCGGCCAACATCCTCGTCGAGGGCAGTTTGGCGCCGGGCGGGAGCTTGCCGGCGACGATGCTGTCGCGAATCGCCTGAAATAATGCGAGATGTTTGACGCCGCAAGCGGACAATCGCACGTCATAGGGTACTTGGATGCTCATCGCCGCCCCACTTTCCCGTTTCAATGGACCAATGATTTTAATGTAAATTGGATCTTTTGACTTGTCAATGTCGGACTTAGAATAAAACTCACATCTTAAAAGGAGGCGGCTGTCATGCGCAGAAAAGAATTCGAAGTGGAAGACCGCGAAACTTGCGAAGCGTTTCTGAACGAGCGGGACGACGGGGTGTTAACCTTTATCGGCAGCGACGGCTGGCCGAAGGCAGTGCCGCTGAACTACGCGTACGCGGCAGGGAACGTCTATTTCCACGGAAGCAAAAAGGGAGAAAAGATGAATGGCCTTGCGGAGAACAACCGGGCGGAATTCATCGTCTACGAGGCGCATGCGTTCATTCCTTCCTATTATAGCGATCCGCTGATGGCGTGTCCGGCTACGCTTTACTTCCGCTCCGTCCGCATCCGCGGCCGGGTCGAACAGGTCGAAGACGCCACGGAGAAAGCGACTGCGCTCTCCGCGCTGATGGCCAAGCTCCAGCCGGAAGGCGGACATCTGCCGATCGATGCGGGGAACCCGAAATACGCAGCCCAGCTTAAAGGCGTGGCCGTGCTCCGTCTTGCCATCGAAGCGATGACGGGCAAGTTCAAATTCGGACAAAATCTGTCCGACAAAAAACGGAGCGAGGTCATCGGAGGCTTGGAAGAGAGAGGCCGTCCGGGGGACCCGCTCACCGTCTCGTTCATGAAAGAATGGGCGCCGAAGCAAAATTAAACCAGATTGCTCCAAATTCGCTCAAGGATTGTTCACCTTCCGCACCGACGCGCGGGTGACGCGTATGGTACGATCGTGTATAATAGCAACTGATGCCCTGCCTGAGAAATTTTCTCACAAGGGAACTCGATCATGTGGAAGGATGACGGCAATGAACCCCCCTCGCGCAACAGCTCAACGACACCATCGCCAAGGAACAGCCTCGAATCGCGGAGATGCTCTCCGGACTCGGCAAGGCCATTTATTTTCCCAAGATAGGCATCCTGAGCCAATCTGCCGAAGCGAAGCAAAAAGCGAAAACGTATAACGCGACGATCGGTATCGCGACGGAGAACGGGCAGCCGATGCACCTGAAAATGATCCAAGACAAATTGTCCGCCTATAATCCGAAGGACATTTACGAATATGCGCCACCGGCCGGCAAGCCTGAGCTCCGTACCGCATGGCGCGAAAAGATGCTGAAGGAGAACCCTTCCCTCCAAGGCAAGACGTTCAGCATGCCCGTCGTCACGAACGCGCTGACGCATGGCCTGAGCATCGTTGCCGATCTATTCGCCGACGCCGGAGACGCCGTTATCATCCCCGACAAAAACTGGGAGAACTACGAGCTGACCTTCGGCATTCGCCGGGGCGCCGAGATCGTGGAGTACCCGCTTTACGCCGAGGACGGCCTGTTCAACGCGCAAGGGCTGCGCGACACGCTGCTCTCCCGCAAAGCGCAGGGCAAAGCGATCGTGCTGCTCAACTTCCCGAACAACCCGACCGGCTATACGCCGAGCCGCGAGGAAGGCGCAGCGATCGTCGCCGCCATTAAAGACGCCGCCGAAGCCGGCATCAACGTCGTCGCGGTGACCGACGACGCGTACTTCGCGCTGTTCTTCGAAAACTCGCTGCACGAGTCGCTCTTCGGCGCCCTGTGCGGTTTGCACGAACGCGTGCTTCCGGTCAAGATCGATGGCGCTACGAAGGAAGAATACGTCTGGGGTTTCCGCGTCGGATTCATTACCTACGGCGGCACTTCGGAGTCCGCGCTCGCTGCCCTGGAACAGAAGACGCTAGGCATCATCCGCGCGACGATCTCGAGCGGGCCGCATCCTTCGCAGACGTTCGTGCTGGACGCGCTCAAATCGCCCGAATTCGAAGCTCAAAAAGCCGAGAAGTACGCCATCATGAAAGGCCGCGCGAATAAGGTCAAGAGCCTGCTCGACAGCGGCAAATATGAAGGCGTTTGGAGCTATTACCCATTCAACTCCGGCTACTTCATGTGCTTGCGGCTCGACGGGATCAGCGCAGAAGCCGTCCGTCAACGCTTGCTCGACCGTTATGAAGTCGGTACGATCGCGCTCGGCCAGCATGATCTGCGCGTCGCCTTTTCCTGTATCGAAGAGCCATATCTGGAGGATCTGTTCGACCGGATCTACGCAGCCGTGACCGAGGTCAGGGCCGAAGCCGCCGAACAAGCGTAGTTTCTATCGCAGCATGCATCGTGAAACACGAAAGGCCTTGCTCCCGATCATCGTCCGATGACGGCGGCAAGGCCTTTCGTGTTTCTTATGCGCCGGCTCCCGCAAACGCCTGCGCATACACGCTGTAACGATTGCGACCCTGCTCCTTGGATTTGTACATCGCGATGTCCGCTGCATGAAGCAGCGCGGTCGTATCGCTTCCGTGAGCCGGCCATTGGGCGATGCCGATGCTGACCGTCACGGGTGAATCCGGAGAAATCGCGCCGCGATGGCCCGTCAATCCGGCGAGTAAATTTTCGGCCGTCGCCGCGGGTTCCCAAGCGCCGCCGACATCGGGGAGCACGACTGCGAATTCGTCGCCCCCTAGTCTGAACAGCATCCCGCTCAATGGGGTGCATTCCCTGAGCTTTAACGCGATCTCGCGCAGAAGCGCGTCTCCGGCTTGATGGCCATGACGGTCGTTCACTGCTTTGAAGCGATCCAAATCAAGCAGCAGCAGCGCGCCTTCCGTGCCGTTCTGAAGCAGCGAGGAGATCGTCTCCTGGAAATAGAGCCGGTTGCCTACCCCCGTCAACGCATCGTGATAAGCCAAATACCAGATTTCCTCTTCCGCTTTTTTGCGGCCTGTCTCGTCTTGGAGCACGACGCAGTACATACGCTCCCCTTCGGCCGTCACCTCGCTAAGATGAACGGTCATCCGCCGGGACACGCCCGCAATATCGACCATCCCGACCTCCATCATCGCCGAGCCGACCCCGCCGAGCGGCAGCCGCTCGCCCCGGTCAAGAAACATCGATACCGGCTTGCCGATCAGTTCCGCAGGCGGCAGGCCGAGCAGCAGCTTGACGACCGGGTTCGCCTCGCGGATCGATCCGCCTGCATCCAGCAGAAGTACGCCGAATGGAGATAGCTCGAACAGCACCCTGTACTTTTCCATGACCGAGGGCATCAGACCATAGTACAAAATCGCCCTGCGAATGAAGAAAGCGAACAGCAACATGGCGTAGAGTCCTATCAGATGCGCGTGCGCCGCCGAATATCCGCTCAGTCCCGCCACCATTGCCGTTAAGGTCACGACGGCACCGGCGAAAATGCCCAAACCCGCCTGAACATGCTGCGATCCGGTTGAATCGGCGGCGTTCCGGGCCGCTTTCCAACCGATCAGCCAAACCGCGGAAGCGTACAGCCAGACCGTAGCCGCCAAAATAATCGATCCTGCCCGCACGCCTTCCTCCGGATTCAGCGCCACCGTGTATTTCGCATAAGCCCCATAAACATTCGGCTGTGACACGACCAGTACGATGAGAACGAAAGGCACGACCAACGCGATGTCCAAATAACTCGCTGGCGGTTTCCCCGTCTGACCGCCAAGCTGGCGAACGAAAAGCATCATCAGGAAACCAAGCACGCATGTCGGAACGATCAAGAGCCCGTTGACGAGCTTCGCCGCATCCGCCTCGGGAAAAAACGAAGCCAGAAACGACGCGCCGAACTGCAGCGCCATCAATGCGAACAGAATCGAAGCCAAGCGGTTCAACCGGTGCAGCGGGTTGCGCAGGAAGACTTCGGCCGACAGCCAGCCGAGCATCGCGCCGGGGATGATGTGAAGGGCGAGGTTCGTTAAAAATCCGCCCATGGATCAGTCCTCCCAGTTATTGCTATTATTTTCAATCTGCCATCGTTTCGAACCGTATCCGGACTTGTTACCGCATACATGTATTAACGGGCTTTAATGCGCCCTTTGAAGGAGATCAGATCCGGAAGCTTGGTTACAAAGTACTATTCGATAACAGGGTCTGTTTTCCTGCTTCTCGTTTATAAGTTGTACGCTAAAGCTCATCGTCTTCGTCTCTGGCGGCTAATCGCCTCGGCAGCAGCCAGCCTGTCCAGCCCAGCGCGAGGGCGAGCGCCATCAACCACCAGGTCGGCGTGGAGGCGGCATGCGGCGCCCAAGCGACCAGCCAAAGAAGCGCAGCGGCGGCGAGTCCCGCCGCCCGGACGACAGCGGACGCAGCCATGTTTCGACCGTCTGGAGAGAGCGGAACGACGGAAGCATGCTCGGCAAAACGGATTCTTCCAAGCTCGGTGAGCTGCAGCCCGCCGACGACCATTCCGACGACGTATACCATCGCGTCGACGGCGGTTGAATGCGCGAACAGCGAGATGACCGCCATCAACGCGCACCAGCGCCAGAAGGCGCCGAAAGCTTCGCCGCGCAAAAACGTTTTCGCATAAAGAAAATGCCAGGCGAAACGCCGGTTCCGCGGTATCCGGTCCGCGATCCAAGCAATCCAGGCGCGCGAGGCTGCTGGAGGCGCTTCGGTCGGAATGTCCACGAACCAGCCGAGGAAAGCCAGCCAGCGACGACGAACGGCGCCTTCCTCCGCAATCAGGCGATCCCAGGGCAGCCGGTGGCGAGGCGTGAGCAGCGCTGCCGCCGATACGGCGGCGGCAGCAAGCAGCGCAAAGCCGGCCGCGAGAAGCAGCGGCTTGGTCAACAGCGCGGCTGCGGCGAGCAGAACGGCCGTCCAACGGGCGAAGCGCAGCGCCAGCCGCGCGGTTGCCGACACGGCCCGGCGTTCTTGCCAGGCGGCATATGTATTCCAGCCGGCCAACAGCGCGAGCGCTGCCGCCAGCGCGGCCCACGCGGCCGGTTGAGACGGAGCTGCGTCCGCCGTGACCGGAGCCAGGGCATATAGCGGCGCAAAAACGACGAAGACGACCAGCGTGCGGATCGCGCTGAACGAGGCCGATCTGCGCAGAGCCGGGAACAGATTCCCCGACAGCACGCCGGACTCGGCGGGCAGCAGGAACACGGTATCGGCCGGCTGGAGATAGCTCCTAAGAGGCGTATATATAGATACGAAAAAAATCAAAGCGACGCCGACGACGTCCGCGGGCCATGCCGGCGGCATATCGGCCAGCAGGCCTGCGTAGCCCGCGAGCAGCGTAATGCCGATCGCGGCCAGCAGCATCGCGAAACCGCTCTGGGCCACGTATCGCAAATAAGGGAACATCTCGCGCCGGAACGCCGACGCCCGCTCGCGCCGCCAATCTCCGAGCCCCGGGGCTTTCCCTCATGGACCGGATCAGCCACGGACGGCGCCTCCTTCCGGCGGCGCGGCCTTCTCGTCGGCGGCCAAAATCAACCGCTCGAACGCATCGTCGAGCGTATAGTCGCTGCCTGCGGCGCCTGCCGCTTGCTTGACTTCGCCCGGGGTTCCGCCGGCCAGGATGCGTCCCTGGTGCAGGACGACGATCCGGTCCGCATTGCGCTCGAGCGCAGGCAAAATATGCGAGCTGAGCAAAATCGCCGAACCTGCCGCCCTCGCTTCGTTAAGCGCCTGGACGAGAGCCCGCGTCGCCAGCGGGTCGAGCCCAAGGAACGGCTCGTCGATAATGAGCAGCGGCGGCGAGACGAGCAGCGCGTTCATGAGCATCACCTTTTGGCGCATCCCTTTGGACAACGTGCCGGGCAACGCCCCCATCGCATGCTTCATGCGGAACGTCTCGGCGAGCGCCTCTGTTCTGCGTGCCGCCGCCTGCGCGTCTAACCCGTAAGCCGTCTCCGTCCAGCGCAAATGCTCGGCCACCGTCAAGTTGGGGAACAACGACGGCTGCTCGGGGACGTACGCGCAGGATGACCTGTAGCGATCGCGGTCGTCCGCAAGCCGCAGGCCCGCGACCCGCACCTCGCCCGACTGCGGCAGCATCAGGCCCAATACATGCTTGATGGCGGTGCTCTTGCCTGCGCCGTTCAGGCCGATGAGGCCCATCATCTCTCCGGGCTGTATGTCGAAGCTGACTTCGTGAAGGACGGGCTTGCGCGAGCTGTAGCCGCCTGTCAGCTTGTCTAGCGTTAACGCGGTTGCCATGATTCGCAACCTCCTCGAGTGGACGGATATCTCTTCATTATAACGAAGCCGCAGCCCGCTTGCATCTCTCCTCGAATGGGAAAAAACGACGCTGACTGTTAAGGCGCTAGTCTGCAGTTACGCTGCGTTTCGAAACATTGCACTGCTATTGGCGCGCTAAAATAGGACGATGCGGCATGAGCAGCTACATCGTCCCGTTCGCCCGGAGGCGCGCTTATTCGGTTGGCGGGGCGTTGTTCGCCCGTTTTTCCTTCAGCCAGCGCGGCGCCCCTTTATTTTTGCTGTCGCGCTCCCGATCCTGCTTGACCTTGCCCTTGGCGGCCGGACGCGCGGGCGGCGCCGTTTTGCCGCTGCTTTTCCCCGCCTTCTGCGCGCCCGCAGTTTGCGAACGCACCTGCTCCCCGCTTCGCTCGCCGGCCGGTCCGCGGGCGGCTCCCGTCAGCGGCCGCTGCTCCCGTCCCTCGGCGCCCCCGGCCGTCTTCGCCGCCCCGGCTTGAGGCTTGGCTCCGGCTTGATGCCCGGCCCCAGCCTTCTTCGATCCGGCCTCCGCCACCCGGCCGCCCGGCGTACGTCTCGGCGACGCCGTACCGCCAGCTTCCGCCGCACCGCGAGCCTGCGCCGCGGCGCCGGTTTTCGCCTGCGCCCACGAGGAGCCTTTCCCTCTCGGCCCGGACCTTTCGCCAGTCGCCTCTCGCTTCCCTTCGCCCTTCACGCCTTCGAGGCGACCGTGCGCAAGGCGACGCTCCCTGATCTCGATGCGCAGCTGCTTGCCCAGCTTATCCATAATGAACTGCTCCTTGGGCGTCACGATCGTGATGGATGTCCCGCTCCGCCCCATCCGGCCGGTGCGACCCGCACGGTGCACGTAGTGATCCGCGTCAAGCGCCGGCTCGAACTGCAGTACGAGCGAGAGCTCCTGCACGTCCAGACCGCGAGCGGCCACGTCGGACGCGACCAGCAGCTTCGTTTTCCCCTCGCGAAACTTGCGAAGCACCTCTCCCCGCTCCCGTCCCGGCGTGTCGCCGTACAGCGCGTCCACCGCGAAACCCTCGAACCGAAGCTTGGCAAGCAGCTCGCCGATCCGCTCGATGTCGTTCACGAACAGCAGCGTCGAAGCCGGCTTCATCGTGCGCACGAGGCGCCGAACGAGATCGATCTTGTCCCGCGGATCGCTGACCAGGTACAGATGCTCGATCGTCTGCGGCAGACCCGGCTCCTGCTCCTGGCGAACCGTCGTCTCCCACGGATCGCGCAGCCACTTCGCCTCGGCGGCTCGCATCGTGTCCGAGCGCGTCGCCGACACGAACACCGTCTGCCTGTCTCTGGCGGCACCCTTCAGCACGAACTCCACGTCGCTCTTGCCTCCCAGCGAAAAGACGCGGTCGGTCTCGTCGACGACGACATGCCTGACTGCCTGGAGCGACAGCTTGCGGAGCGAGGCGACCTCGCGGATCCGGCCCGGAGTGCCGACGACGATCGCCGGCTTGCCCTTCATGCGATCCAGCTGCCGCGACAGCGCGGCGCCTCCGATCAAAGCGACCGTCTTGACGCCCAGGGGCTCGCCGTACTTCTCCGACACGCGCACGATCTGCATCGCCAGCTCCTGCGTCGGCGCGATGACGACGGCCTGCGTCTCGCGCTTTGCGGGATCGACCTGCTGCAGCAGCGGCAGCAGGTAAGCCAGCGTCTTGCCCGAGCCCGTCGGAGACCGCAGCACGCCGTCCCTGCCGGCCAGCAGCTCGGGAATGACGCCCGCCTGCACCGAAGTCGGCTCGAGGATGCCGGCCGCGGCCAGCGCACCGGTCAGTTCCACCCCTAGACCGAGCGCGCCGAACGTACGCCTCTCCTCGGCTTCGGCACTTCCTTCTGCGCTGCCTTCGACGCGCCCCGCGTCCGCGTTGTCTACCGTACGCGCTCCGGCCGATGCAGCCTCTTGGTCTGCCCGTCGTTCTATTTGTTCCTCCGACATCGTTCATTCTCCTTTGCGGCTGCGCCGATCGGCGCAGCCTTCATTTCTTGTTGAGCAGACGGGCGGCGATGCCTGCCGTCAGCACCGGGAACAGCTGGATCAGCTTCGCGCCGGCGGCGGACACCCAGGGCAGATCGCGCTCCGCCTTGCCCGTCTCCAGCAGTCGCACCAACGCCTTTGCGACCGTGTCCGGCTGCATCAGAAAACGCCGGATGTTGCGTTTGTAAGTGCCTCCGGGATCCGCCCGGTCGAAAAACGGCGTATCGATCGGCCCCGGATTGAGCGCGGAAATCCGGATGTTGCTGCCCCGCAGCTCTTGCCTGAGCGAGTTGGTAAAGCCCAGCACGGCGTGCTTGGAGGCGGCATACCCTGTCGCCTTGGCCGTCCCGATCTTGCCCGCGATCGAGGCCACATTGACGATGTGGCCAGCGCCGGCCCGCTTCATGGCCGGGTACACTGCCTTGCAAAACCGCACGGTACCCATATAATTGACGTCCATCATCGCTTCAAACCGGGCCAAGTCCGTCTCCTCGAAGGGAAGGAAATCCCCGTATCCCGCGTTGTTCACCAGCGCATCGATGCGCCCGTAGCGCTCGAGCGTCCGCGCGACGGTCTCGTCGACGGACGCCGCGCTCCGCACGTCGCAGATGAATACCGCATGCTCGCCCCGGATCTGGGCCGACACGGCTGCCAGCTTGTCCGCGGAACGGGCGGCCAACACCGGCACCGCGTCCCGCTCCGCGAGCATCCGCGCAGTCAACGCGCCGATCCCGCTCGACGCGCCGGTCAAGAGCACGATCCGGCCGCGCAGGTCTATGGATGACATGGCCATTCCCCTTTCCGCCGCCGGCAGAATCGAACATCCGACCGCAGCGGTACTATTTATCGGCGCTTTATCCGAAATGCGCCTCTCAATTGCGTTTGAACGTTAAAAAAGCCCCCTGCGGGGCTTCCTTATTGTAGCATATCGAGCGGTACGGCGATATGTCGCGCCGTTCGAAGGGCTGGCACCGCACGAATCAAGCGATCAATACCTGAATCTCCATCTCGCCGATCCCGTCCATGATGAGCGGCACCGCTAGCGCGCGGCGGGTCTCCCCGTGACTCTCGCGCATCGAGTGAACGACGCGCGGCGGCGTAATATCGACGTGTACGCCCTGGTTAAACAGAATGGTCGATGCGTTGCCGCTGATCATGTTCCCCAGTTCGGAAATGGCGCTCTTGCCCATCTCGTCGATCTCCGTGATGGCGAACCCGCCCATCATGGCGGATATGATCTTCAGCGCGACCGATTCGCTTAAACCGAATACGATGTCGCCGCTCATATGGCCCGTGAGCCCGATCTGTATCCACACGTGATTGTCCACGAACTGGATGTCCTTTACCGCCAACTGGCCGGTGCTGGGCCGAATCTGAACCATTTGCTCGATAACCATACGGGCCGATTCCAGGAATGGGTTGATATATTCAGCCTTCATTCGCGAGCGATGCCTCCTTGCGAGCCGATTCTGTACCGCCGGAACTCGTTGTCTGCGCGTCGTTTCGACAAAATACCGCTTCTCTTGCCTCGTTGCCATCATTATACTTAAATAAGTAGGACAAGTATACTTATTTTCGTTAAATCGCGGTACTTTTGAACGATAATGGGTCGAAAGGCCTGTCGAAAAACACCGATAAAACGGCATCATTAGTCGCAGTTCTGCAGAACTTACGGAGGATCCAGCATGCCAAACCTATGGGCGCACATCCAATTCGGCCGAGAGCTCGCTGAAGCGCTTCGGCTCCCTTTTATGACCGATCCCGCGCAGCGTACCGCTTTCCAGCTCGGCTGCCAGGGCCCGGATTTTTTGTTTTACGACCACTACCTGCCCTGGCAGCGTTCGCACACCCCGGCCAACCGGTTAGGGAGCCTGTTGCACAATGTGTCGTGCGGGCCGTTTTTAATCGATTTGTTCGAAGCGACGCGCCAGCGAGCCGGAGACGCGGGGGCCGAGGCGTACGCCGCGGGCTTTTTGCTGCATCACGTGTTGGACCGGCACGTGCATCCCTACGTATTCAGCCTGTCCGGCTTCGGCAAATGGAAGCATCAACAATTCGAGACCGCCATAGACTCGGTCGTCATGTGGCGCCGGGCAGGCATTCATACGGGAAAAAAGCCCGTATCGAATGAGATCGACACGGGCGGTAAGCTCCCAGGGGGCATGACGGACATTTTGTACGCACTGTCCTGCAAGCACTATCCGGGTCTTGCCGGCGAGCTGACCGCCGGCATGCTCGATGCGTCCGTGCGGCAGTTCGTCGCCGCCCAGCGCCTCTTCTTCGATCCTCGCGGTTGGAAAGGAAGGCTGACGTTCGGGATGCTCGCCCCCTTTTCGCCGCCTCGGACCATACCGCCTTGGGACGTTCTGAACGCGAGGCGCAGCGGCTGGATCGACCCGGTCGACCGGACGCAGATCCGGCAGGAGAGCGTGTACGATCTATGGGACGCAGCCTTCGATGACGGCAAGCTCACGCTTGCCGCCGGGCTTACCTGGCTTGGCGCCGGGAGCCCCGGCGGAGCCGAAGAAGCGAAAGCCGCCTTTGAATCGCGCGTCGGCAACGTCTCCTACGAGACCGGCCTGCCCTGCGGCAACGCCTGGATCACCTTCGCGGAACCGGTCATCTAAGCCTCAAGCATGCCTTACTACGTTATTCCGACGCTTCGCGCCAGCCTTTCTCCAGCTTGACCAGGGCGAGTAGCGCGATGCCGACGAGGAAAAAGAGCGCGATCGCGAGCAGCGCCGCCCGGCTCGAGCCGGTGAGCAAGCCCACGACGCCGAATACGAGCGGACCGCCGAACGAGAAGAACCGGCTCGTGAAGCTGAGGAAGCCGTTGAATTCCGCGGTTCGCCCCGGCGGGATGAGCCGGCTGTAGATCGCCCGGGACGTCGATTGCGCGCCGCCCTGAACAAGTCCGACGAGCAGCGCCAAGGCGAAGAAATGATATTCGTTCGTCATGAGATAGCCTAGCAGCACGATGATCACGTACACCGACAGCGCGCCGTACAGCATCTTTTTTGCCGCCGATCCGGTCCGCCAGCCGTCCGAACAGCCAAGTCGCGGGGAATCCGACGAACTGCGTGAGCAGCAGCGCGCCAATCAACGCGTTTTGATCCAGGCCGATGTCGGTGCCGTAGCTGGTCGCCATGACGATGATCGTATTGATGCCGTCGAAGAAAAACCAGTACGCGACCATAAACTTGAACAGCTCGGGGTAGCGCCGAATGCTGCGGAAGGTCTGCCCGAGTCTCGTGAGCCCCTCCCGCACGCTATCCGCCGCCGATCCGCCCGGCAAGCCCTTCGCTTCGCGCACATGCTTAAAGAGCGGCAGCGAGAAAAGCGCCCACCAGACGCCGACCATCGCGAACGAAACCTGCGACGCGCCGGCCGAATCCTTGAAGCCGAACGCTTTCCACCCGATGATGAGCGCGAGATTGATCGCGAGCAGCACGCCGCCGCCCAGATACCCCATCGCGTAGCCCTTCGCGCTGACGCGCTCACGCATCGCGGGCGAAGCCACGTCGTTGAGCAGCGCATCGTAAAAAGTGCCTCCCATTCCGAAGCCGATCATGCCGACGATGACGAGGGCCGAAGCCGCGAGCCAGTCGCCTTCGCCGATAAACGCCATGCCGATGCATGCCGCCGCGCCCAAGAGCGAGAAAAAACCCAAAAATCGCTTTTTGCCCCCCGAGCGGTCGGCAATCGCGCCGAGCAGCGGCGACAGCACGGCGATGACGATCGCAGCGGCCGTCTGCGTGAAGCCCCAGTAGGACGTCGCTCTGCCGTCCTCCAGTCCGCTTGCCGCGACGCCGGCGTAGTAGATCGGCATGACCGCCGCCATAATCGTCGTCGCGAACGAAGAGTTCGCCCAGTCGTACATCATCCACGCGCGTATCGCTTTTTTATCGTCCAGCACCGCATCGCCCTCTTCTGTCGAAATTATGTCTCCTCATCAATTCGACGCGGGCGGTGGGCATCTCCTTCGTACCTTTAAAATTCCTGCGAGGGCAAAGACGTGCCGCCCCCCGCATCGCCCAGCTCGAACTTGCCGATGGCCGACCGAAGCTCGGTCGCGAGCAGGTTGAGTTCGTCCACGGAAGCGGCAGCTTCTCTCATCATGCGGCTCTGGCTGTCACTCTCCGCGGACATCTCCTGAATGCCGGCGGCGCCTTCTGCCGAAAAAGCGCTGAACAGCTTCATGCTGCCCGCCACGTGACGAGAGGAATCCATCGCCTCGGTCGAAGAATCGGCGACTTCCGCCAGCTTCTGCTTCACGCCGCGGATCGCCCGCTCGATCGCGCGGAATGACTCCGCAGCCTGTCCCGTGCGGTCTACGCCCGTTCTGACGCACTCGGCTTCCTTGTCCATCGCCGCCGAAGCCCGCCCCGTCTCCAGTTGAATGCTCTTCACCATCCCTGCGATGCGCCGCGAGGCACGGGAAGCGTCGTCCGCCAGCTTGCGGATCTGGTCCGACACGACGGCGAACCCTCGCCCCGCCTCTCCCGCCCTTGCCGCCTCGATCGTCGCGTTCAAGGCGAGCAGGTTTGTCTGTCCCGCCATTTCCTCGATCGTCGTGACGATGAACCCGATCTCGTCCGACCGGTCCCCAAGCTCCCGGATCGTCGCCTGCGTCTCCGACACGCTCCGTTGGATCTCCTCCATTTGCAGCATGGCGGCCTTCACCGCTTCAAGCCCTGTTACGCCGGCGTTTGCCGCCTCTTCGGACATGGCCTGGACTTGGCGGCTGTCGGATTCGACACCGGCCAGCAGCACGGCCATCCGGTCCGTCGCCTCGGTCAACCCGGTCACCGCGTCGTTCTGCTCGAGGAAGCCAACGCTGAGCTGTCCTGCGGCGATCGCGATCCGCTCGGACGCGTCCGACGAGTTGCTCACGTATCCCTGCATGCGCGCCGATGCGCCGCTCAGCGCCGCTGCCCCGTCGCTCGCTTTGACCGCGAGCTCCCGAATGCCGGCGATCATGTCGTTGAAAGAAGCGGTCAAATCTCCGATCTCGTCTTTCGAGCGGTAATCGCCGCCTACGGTCATGTCGCCCGCCGCCGCCCGCTTCATTTGATCGCGCAGCGCGCCGAGCGGTCTCGTGATGGCGCGGCCGATCAGCCACGACACGGCGCTTAGCAAGACCAGCGCAGCGACGATCATGGCGACGGTAATATAGCCGTTGACCCGCGCGTCCTTTTTTGCTCTGCGCGTACATGTCATCCGCGGCTTGCTGCGTTTGCTCCGCCAACGAGGCGAGCGCCTGCGTCATCCGTTCGCGAAGATCGCCGGTATCGTCCGCATAGACGGCGTATGCGCCTTCCCCGTTCCCTTGGAGCGCCAAACCGCCGGCCTTAGCCTGAACGTCGCGGTACGAGGCAAGCAGTTGCTTGTAGTCTGCCAGCGCCGACAGCCTGCCGGCATCGTGGATCGATGCGCCGTATTGACCGATGAGGTCGTCCGTCTCCGTCAGCAGCCGCTGAATCTTCGACAGCTTCGCCTGCCGCTCGGAAGAATCCGAATTCAACATCAGCTCGAGCGTATATGCGTCCACGGACTTTTCGTTCGTCTGGATCTGCCGGAGCCAGGACAGCGGCAGGAGGCTTTCCGTATAGCTATCCTCCACGTTGCCTGCCATCATTCGGGTCATTTGATTGCCGCCAAGCCCGACCGTAAGAATAAAGGCAAGCGCGATGACGATGATGATACCGAGCTTGGCCGTCAGCTTCAAATTCCGCATAGACTTAAGCCTCCCTGTGACTGATTGGATGATCGTTCCAACGTTATGTACAGGGAATACATTAGCGCGGTTGGCTGAGGCACCTATGAACGCAAACTGAATAATCGCTTAAAAACGGACGTGCCGCGGCAGCGAAGATCGGTCCGAATCGAAAAAAACTGCCGATGCGCTCTCGGCGCAACGGCAGGCTTCGCTTATTCATCACTTATTCATTCTTGCGTCGGCGGAGCGGGCGGGCGAGCCTTGGCTCTCCATCCGCCCGATGGATCGCGCTCTTGATCGTAGGCGCCGCTCCTGGCTTCGCCGATGATCGTCTCCATCCAGTCGCGCTCCGCGCGTCCGAAGGCGAGCATGCCCTCGATCATCCGCAGCGCGCTCGCCGGAATCCCGCTTGCCTTGACCGCCAGCACCTGCTCAAGAGAGGCGATCCGTTCCTCGCAAGCCGCAAGCTGCTGTCCGGCGATTTCCGCGACCCGAGCTTGGTCGGCATGGCGCAAAAAGGGCATCGCCATCATCATCGGGTGCTGCGGATAAGCGGGCTGCCCGAGCTGGGCATACATCAGCTTGTCGAACTCCTGACGGCCCGCGTCCGTGATGCGGTAGATCGTCTTGTCCGGACGATGCTCGCCCGGTACCGGGACGATGTGGACCGCTTCGATCAAGCCGCGATCGCGCAACTGATCCACCGCATAGTACAGAGAGCCGTCGCGCAGCCTAAACGCATAGTTCCAGCTGCGATTGATCATCGTCTGGCGTATCTCGTACGGATGCCGGTCCTTCTCCATCAGGATGCCGAGAATGAGCAACTTCATGGACATGGCGTCAGCCGCGCTCCCGCGCGCCCTCCGGGTTGCCCGAATTCGCGGCGCCCGGCTTGCCGGCGTTGGAAGGCGCCATGCGCGCCTTGCCCATCAGCAGCGCGAACACGAAAGCCAGCACCGGCAGCAGAGCCGCCCATTGGAAGGTCGTGATGATCGAATCGCCAAGCTCGGCCAGAAGCTTCTGCAGCACGTCCTGCGGAATTTTCATGACTGCCTGCACCGCGGGATCGAGCAGCGCCTGACCGCTCTTGATCTGCGCGGCGAGCTCCGGGCTCGAGCCCGGCATCGCCAGCACGTCGGATTGGAAGGCGTGCTTCTGAATCGCGCCGAACACGGTGATGCCGAGCGCCGAGCCGATCGTCCGGAAGAACGTGATCAGCGAGGACGCGGAGCCTTTGTACTGCGGCGGCACGGAGCCGAGCGTCGAGATGTTCAGCAAGGAAAACGATACGCCGATTCCGAGGCCCACGACGATCATGTACAGCGTGATGATGCCGCGGCCCGTCGTCAAGTCCATCGCGAAGCCGAGCAGCGCCGCGCCGATCGTCAGCACGATCGAAGAGACGATCATCGTCGTCCGGAAGCGGAACTTGCCGGCGACCAATCCCCCGATCTGGCTGCTGACGACGACCGCGAGCATCATCGGCGTCAGCACGAGGCTCGTCTGCGTGGCGGTCTTGTGGAAGACGCCCTGGATGAACAGCGGGATGTAAGTCGCGCATGCGATCATGACGCCCCCGTAAAGGAAGCTGATCATCATGCTGCTCGTGAACAGCGACTTTTTGAACAGGCCGAGCGCGATGATCGGATCTTTGGCCAGGCGCTCGGCGAGCAGGAACAGGATCAGCAGCACGCCCGAAGCGACGAACAGGCCGATCGTCTTGAACGAATCCCACGCCCAGCCGTCGGAGCCGCCCAGCTCCAGCGCGAACATGAGCGATAGGACGCCGGCCGTCAACAGGATCGCGCCGAGCCAATCGATGCTCTGCTTGCGCCGCGCCGCGGATTCGTGGTAAGCGCGCAGGATGAAATAAAACGACAGGATACCGATCGGCACGTTGATGTAAAAAATCCAGCGCCAGCTGATATTGTCGGTGATGACGGCCCCGAGGATCGGCCCGAATACGCTCGACATGCCGAATACGGCGCCGAACAGCCCCATCATCTTGCCCCGCTTCTCCGCGGGGAATAGGTCGAAAATGATCGTAAATACGATTGGCATCAGCGCGCCGCCGCCGATGCCCTGGATCGCGCGGTAAATGATCAGCTGATCCATGTTCTGCGCAGTGCCGCACAGGATGGAGCCCAACAGGAACAGCGTGACGCCCAGCAGGAAAAATCGCTTGCGGCCGAACATGTCGGACAGCTTGCCGAAGATCGGCGTAGCGACGACCATGGCGATCATGTAGGCGGAGTACACCCAGATAAACTTGTCCAGCCCGCCCAGGCGCTGAATAATCGTCTTCATCGCGGTGGATACGATCGTCTGGTCGAGCGCGGCCATGAACAGGCCGAGGAGAAGCCCCGCGATCGCGAGCTTCACATTGCTTTTTTTCGCATCCATGGTAGGATAGCTCCCTCTTTCTTCAGTTCGCAAATTGGATTTCAAAATCGATTATACTCAAATTTGAGTAAGTTGCAATGCCTAATCTTGCTCCGTTCCCTTTGCTTACCCGTCGGATTCCTTCTATAATAAATGAAGGTTAGAAAAACTTCTTATTCATGCACTCCTGTCGATAAATTATTCAAATAGGATGGAGTGACAGGATTGAATATCAACCAGCTGGAGACGCTGCTGACGATCTCGAAGACGCTCAGCTTCCGCAAAGCCGGCGAAGCGCTGAACCTGACGCAGCCCGCCGTGTCCGCCCAGATCAAGAGCCTGGAGGACGAATTCAAGACGATCCTGGTGGATCGGAATCATCCCGTGACGCTTACCGACCGCGGCCAGGTATTTCTTGAGCATGCCCAGCGCATCTTATCCATCGTCGAAGAGCTGAAGCAGAAGCTGTCCGATCTGGACCAGAACCCCCAAGGCCATATCGTGCTCGGCACGACGACCTCCATCGCGATGCAGATTCTTCCGCGGGTTCTTTCTTACTTTCAGAACCAATACCCGCTTATCAAGACGACGATCCATACGATGCCCTCCTCCCAGGTGCTGACCAGCGTGGAGAACGGCTTCGTCGATATCGGCATCGGCTACCTGGCGGAGCGAAGCGCGCATGTCGAGACTTCGGTGCTCTACTACGATACGTTCGAGCTGGTCGTCGCGCCGGGCCACCCGCTCGCATCCCGCAACCGCGTCACCGTCGGCATGCTGAGAGACGTCCCGTTGATCCTGCTGTCGCCCGATACGCTTGGCCGCAGGTTCGTAGACCGGATTTTCAGGGAGCATCACATTGAACCGAACCCTGTCATGGTGCTCAGCAGCAGCGAAGAGGTCAAGCGGATGGTGGAGCTGAATCTCGGCGCGGCCATCGTGTCCAAGCTGTCGATCGCGAGCGAGCTCCGCCGGGGCACCCTGAAGATGATCGCGGTCGAGGAGCTCGAAGTCAGCCATCCCGTCGGCGTCATCACCAAGTCCGGCCGCTACGTCAGTCATGCGATGAAGCAATTCCTGAACGACTTGAAGGGCATGCCGGAGGATCAATTCACCGGCAGCGAATAAGGATAAATATAAAGGTATAGGCCGATCTTGAGGAGGCGGAATCCATGGAAAAATTCGATTTGCATACCCATCACGAGCGCTGCGGCCACGCATCCGGCGTGATCGAGGATTATATCGAAGCCGCGATCCGGGCGGGCATGACGGCGATCGGGATATCGGACCATTCCCCGTACTTCGCCCGCGAGGAAGACCGTTACCAGCCGGGCATAGCCATGGCCAAGAGCGAATTTCCGAACTACGTGGCGGAGGTGCTGCGCCTCAAGGACAAGTACAAGGATCGGATCGAGGTGCTGCTCGGCGTCGAATCGGATTACTTTCCCGAAAGCGTCGAGGTTTACCGGGCGGCCTACGCGCCGTATCCTTTCGATTATCTCATCGGATCGGTCCATCAGACCCGCGGCATCAGCATCTTCAACCGTAACCGGTGGAAGCAGCTTGACAGGTCCGAGCATACGGCCGAGAAGAAGCTCTATTACAAGCTGATCACCGAGTCCGCGAACGCCGGCATGTTCCAGGTGCTCGGCCATATCGACGCGATGAAGGCCTACTTCCCGGCATTCTCCGACATTCGCGGCGCCGAGGCAGATATCGACGAAGCGCTCGGAGCGGTCGCGGCAAACGATATTGCCCTGGAAATCAACACGAGCGGCAGCACCAAGGACGTCGGCGGCTGGTATCCGTCGGACGCTATCCTCGAGCGGGCGCTGCACTTCGGCGCGGACGTGACGTTCGGCTCGGACGCCCATATCCCGGATCGGGTCGGCGACGATTGGGAGCAGGTTCGCAGCCGTCTTAAGGAAATCGGCTTTACACGCTGGGTTTATTTCCGACAGAAGCAAAAAGTCGTCGTGCCGCTGTAATGGTTTAAAAGTGGGCGCTTCCCTCCGGTTTTCGGACGCTGCGCGTACAAAAAAAAGAGGCCCGCCACCGCTGGCGGGCCTTCAAAGATATGAAAAAGGGGGGTCTTGGTCGTTATTGTAACCGACGTCCAAGACACGCCGGTAACAGCCATATTGCAATTGTGTTACAAAGACGATTTCGTTTTCGGATCGCGCTAGCCGCAGGGAGGAGCACGCCGCTTGCATTGGTTTGCCGTCGCCGTCCTCAGCGCGCTCGCCTTCGGTCTGGCCGGCTTCTTCATGAAGGTAAGCCAGATGCGCGGCGGCGCGCTGTCTTCGCTTTTAATCGGCCTGTACGCTTCGGGCACCGCGGGCTTCTGGATCCAGGCGCTGCTCGCGCGCGCCTGGCAGCCGCTCGATTGGCGCATCTGGACCGCCGGTGCGGTCATCGGCCTGGGCTCCGCCTGGGGCAACCTGCTGTTCATGCGCGCGCTTGCTCGCGGGCCGGCCAGCCTCGTCTCTCCGCTCACGAACGCGAATATCGTGATCGTCATGGCCGCAGGCATCGTCTGGTTCGGCGAGACGCCGCACGCCACGGGCCTCGTCGGCGCGCTGTGGCTGCTGGCGGGCATCGCGCTGTTGTCGCTGCGGAGCGGGCGCGGGAAGACGACAGGCGCCCGCCCCGCAGCGCGGCGGACCGCTGGTCGCAGCTGGTACCCGCTCGCCCTGGCCGCGATGGGCCTGTTCGTGCTGCGCAACGGCGGCTTGAAAGTGACGGACCGCATCGGACTGGACAGCGCCAACGTGCTGTGGGCCGGCTATTTGCTGTCTTTGCTGTGGTTCGTGTCTGCCGACTGGCTTTCCAACAGGAACGGCCGTGATGTCCCCGATCCGCGAGCGAGCGCCGACTTAGCAGCTCGGTCCAGTGCCGCCGGCATCGGCTTCCGGTGGGGGCTCGCCGCCGGCGCGTTTTCCTATGGCGGCTTGCAGCTTTATGCCGTCGCGCTGGCTCGCGGACCGGCGCATCTCGTCGCGCCTATTTTTGCCGCCAATAGTCTGGTGGTCGTCATACTCTCGCTCGCCGTTTATCGCGAAAAGCTGTCGTTCCCCCAATATGCGGCTTTGGCCTGCTTGCTTGGAGGTCTCGTTTTGATCCGCATTTAATCGCGAAAATCCGCTTAACCGCCTAAACTAACTTTTATTTAGTAATATACATTTATAATGTTTCTTCTATTCATTTAGAGCTCGTTATGTTAAAATAAAGGGACGAAAGGGGTGAGCCGCATGGACTACTCCAGAATGTGCCCTAAATACGAGCATGCTGCCGAATTGCTCGGCAAGAAATGGACGGGCCTCATCGTTCGCGTGCTGATGGGCGGTCCGAAGCGCTTCAAGGACATGAAGGAGCAGATTCCGGATATGAGCGACAAGATGCTCACGGATCGCATGAAAGAGCTTGAATCGAGCGGACTCGTCAAGCGTACCGTATACCCGGAGATGCCGGTGCGCATCGAATATGAACTGACGGACAAAGGCCGGGATCTGGAGGACGTCATCGAGTCTATCCAGAACTGGGGAGAAAAATGGATGTAGGATCATCACCGCATCAAAAAAGAGCAGCTCCGACGCCGAGATCATCGGCGGGGCTGCTCTTCCTTTTGGGCTGAAAGTTAGTGCGCCTGCGGCGACTGGGCATGACGCGCGTCTTCGTCGTAGCGGCTGATCGCCGCTTCGGCGCGGGCCAGCCAATCCCCTGCCGCTTCGGCGACGGGCATGGCAGGCGATTGAACCGGCTGGCTCATGGCCGTGGGAGGCGCGAGCTCGGGCTGCCCTGCAAAGAAGTCGAGCCAAGCCGCGTAAATACGCCCGCAGGCCCGAATCAGCGCCGGGACGAACAGCATCAGGACGACGCCGATCCCGGAGACGACGAGCGATCGTTCGAACGGCGACAGCGGCGGGAGCAGCATTCGCATCGTCGCGTCGTCGTACAGGACGTAGCCGTATAAATAATCGCTCACTTTGTAAACGGCGGGGGCCAGCATGACCGCGAAGACGGACAGCGGCACCGTCAGCGAGACGACGAACAGCGCGATGCGGATCGGGAACCCGAGCAGTTGATGCGCGGCTGCGCGATAGCCGAGCGGGTTGCCCAGCGAGCGGAACCAGGATTTCCAGGAAGCGCGGGCCGAGCCGGCCGCTTCGCCTTCCGGAAGCTGATGCGCGGCATACGGCTCGTCTTTCGCTTGGCCGCCCGCTTGCCAGGCAATCCAGCGGCTTTGCTCGCGCTTCATGCGCGCTGCGCTCCAGGCTAACGTACCTGCCAAAATGGGAATGCCGATGCCGACGATCGCCAGGCTCAGGCCGAGCGTAATTCCCGTCAACGTCAGGACAAAGGCCGTCACGCCGAGCGGCAGCAGACCGAGCTGCAGCTTCCAGGCCCCATAAGCGCTTGCGCGCGGATTGGATTTTATCGAATTGGATTTCATAAAGAAGCGACCTCGCTTTCCGAACCATTTGCTTCATTGTAGCAGTCGGTTCGCTGCGGCATCAGCGGCTGGGGAAGGGGATTCGCCCCCCGACCTCAGGCCAGGGCGCTCCCAGCCTCTTCAAATAGGGAAGCAGCTCGTGTACAAGCTCAAAGCGACGACCTCTTCGAATCACGAGATAAGAACGCTCCCTCAGCGCTCCCTTCCCGAACGGCAAAATTTCCATCCCGCTCACCGGCCTGCGCCATGCGGCGCTCTTCATCGCCGCCAGCCATGCAGGGCCGGCCAGAACGACATGCCAGCTTCGCGGCGTGCCTTGAATCTGCCCCGCGAATTCCGAATCGGCACCGGCCTGGGGCTGCACGACGAGCACGGCTTCGGGCTCGAAGCCCGCGACGGCGGCCGTACGGACGAACAGTTCGCGCAGCAAGCTATATCTCGCCTTCGCGGACCGGCGGTACGACAACCATGCCAAAGCGGCGATCACGCCGGCCAAAATCGCGATCGCTTCATTCGGTAACCTGCCCATCGCCCGCCCTCCATTCGCCTGTTTCCTTTTGCATCTTGCGCGCCTCGAGCAGCCAGACCGCGGAAGCGACCGCGAGCGCAAACGCCGCAAATCCCGTGCCGGACGGCGCCGGCCGTTCGGCGATCCAACCGGCTGCCGCGACCGCGATGAATACTGCGTTGCGCAGGAGCGGACGTCGGCTTAACGGATGATTCGCGCCGAAGCATCCGCAGCTACCTGTCCCGTCCGCCCTGTTTCTCCCGCCTCCATCCCGTCGACGGCGCCAGCTTAACCCGGTCATGCCCAGCAGCACGGCGATCGCCGCCGGCTCCTTGACGCCCTCCAGCGTACCGCCTGCAGCGAAGGCAGCCGCAAGCGCCCACTCCATAGCGAGCACCGTCCAAGCGGCCGCCGGCTCGAGTCGTACCGGCACTGGCCCGTATGCGCGAATCTCCATGCGCAGATCGGTCATGGCTTGGGCCTTGCCGCCTGCCGAAGCGGCAAACACGACGGCCAGCGCATAATCGCACAACCAAGCGGCTTCAAATTCCCAGTTCATCGCACGAATTCCCCTCTCGGCTACGATGGCAGGTAAAAAAGCAAGAAGCCGGGCATTTCGCCCGGCTCCCCGCGCGTCGTTAAACGCAGCATCCGCCTTGCTGATCGCAATTCACGTACGAAACGTCGTAAGGCACGACCGTGTTCGTGCATTGGATCGTCTTGTTAATCCAGTATTCCTTCGGATACGTCGTGCCGTTTGCGGAGCAGGTTTTGGCGACGCAATACGTGTACTGCGGAATTTCGCCGTCAAGGATGTAGTTCGTCGGGCATGTGCAAGCCATGTTTATCACCTCCTTTCAAAAGCAATCCTTCGGCCAACCGCCTGATCTCGCGGTCGTCGTGGACGGCGGCGGCTCGCGCGACCTTCCCGTCGCCGAGCTCGAAAATGGCCAGCGGATAAGTCCGTACGCCGAGTATGTCGTGCATATCCCGAGCGTTCACGGGGAATACCGGGAACGTCCATTCGAAGTAGTCCGACATCTCGCGAACGTCGCGCGGATCTCCCGCGACCAACAGCAGAAGCCGATATTCCGGAAGGCTCGCGCTCGTATTGGCCAGATGCGGAAGCAGCTCGATGCAATCGGCGCAGTGAAGCGACGCGAATACCAGTAACCGCGGCTCTCCGTTCGGTCCCGGCGCGCCCGCCCGCCTTAGTTCGGGAATCGCCGAGCCGGGCCGCGGGACGATCGGCGTTCGTCCGCCAGATTTTAATCTCAAACTCATCGGGGTTCGCTCCTTAATGAAATTTTTCGATCGTGCAGCGCCTGCTGCTCCGACCAGACGCGGGCGTATCGCCCGCCGAGCGCCAGCAGCGACTCATGATTGCCCTCTTCTACGATGCGTCCTTCTTCCATCACCCATATCCGGTCCGCCCGTCCGGCCAGCGCGACGCGATGCGTGACGAGCAATACGGTCTTGTCCGCGAACAACCTCCAGATGCTATCCATCGCGGCGGACTCGCTCATCGGATCCAGCGCAGACGTAGGCTCGTCCAGCACAACGAGGTCTGCGTCCGAATGCAGGAACAGCCTCGACAAGGCCAGCTTCTGCCACTGACCGCCCGACAAATAAATCGAGCTTGCGTCCATCTGGCCGAGCGGCGTATCCGGACCGCGTCCGTCCGCCAGCTCGCCGAGGCCCGACGCCTTCAGCGCGCTGCGCAGTCTGGCGTCATCTTTAAGCGCAGCGCTATGGCCTGCTGCCATGTTCTCCCGCACCGTACCTTGATAACGGACGAAATCTTGAAAGAGCACCTGAACCCGGGCAAACATGCTGTTTCTGTCGATTGCGCTGACAGGAACGCCATCATAGCGGACGGGTTCGCCATCGAGTACGTACAGGCCGAGCACGACCTTGAGCAAAGTAGACTTTCCCGAGCCGTTGCCGCCCAAGATCGCGATCTTTTCCCCCCGGCTGATTTGCCGCTCCCCGATCTCAAGCGCCGGCGTATCTCTATTCGGATAGGTGTACCGCAGCGCGGGAAGGGAGATCGCCTTGGCGAAGACAAACGGCTTTCCCCCCGCCGTCTAAGCCAATACCCCTTTGCGGCACCGCGCAGCTAGGCAAGCCTGCTTCCAACGCATGATTTTCATTCAAGCGTTCCTTGAAACGCCTCGAGGGTATATCCGGCTCTGTGGCTCCGAAGAGGTAAGCGTGCGTCTCTGCGACTCCCGCCCAGCTCTGCAAGACGGACGACAAGTTTGAAGAGATGAGGCTCATGGCCATCGTGACGGCCATGAAGTCGCCTGCTCCCAGCCCGCGTTCGCGGACGGTCCAAGCCGCGACGCAGGCGGCGGCCGCATAGCCCGCGGCGGATATCGCCTCTCCCCCGAAGCCCGCCGACAGCTGCATCCGTTGGATGCTGGACAGAATCCCGTCCGAGTAGCGCTTGGCGGACAGCCAACGGGCTTTGAAATACGGCCGCGAGCGGTACACCGTCAATTCCTTCTGCGAGGACGACCCGGTCAGCAGTCCGTAAAGATACGAGGGACGAACCGACGCGCGATGAAGTTCAGCGTTCAGCAACGTTTTGCGCTTCACGAGCATCAGGTGTAGACCGCCCTTCAGGCAGCCTACCGCGATGGCTAGCGCGCCGATGCCGGGGTGCACGCCAGACAGGTAACGGAATCCGAGGATCGCCGTCGCCAGCTTCGTCAGCAGTTGAGCGACCTGCGCGTACATCTCGAACGGCTTGGTAACCGCGAACCGCCGCAGGGCAAGCCGCTCCTCATACTGCGGATGCTCCTGCTCCGCCAGAGCGAGCGCGCCGTTCTCTTCGATCAGCTGCAATTCGCAGGCGTTCGCGTAGGCCAGCTGCATCCGGGACGTTCGGTACGAGGAAAAGGCGTTGAGTCCCGCTCCGAGCAACTGAAGGCCCGCGAGCGCGACGAGCGGCGGAATGAAGGCCGCGGCATCGCCACCGACCGCGGCATTGACCGTTTGCGCCGTGAAGGCGAGCGTCCCGTAGGACTGCAGCGCGTTGCCCGTCAGCACGGATACCGAGAGCAGCACGCCCGTTTTGTCGAAACGATAGATCCGCCAGGTTGACGCCAGAGCGTCCCGCGCGATTCGCGCGATCTTGCTCATCCGCCCGCTGCTTCGACGGCTTTGCCGTTCGCGCCCAGCCAGCGGGCATGGGCGACTGCGTCCAGCGTCGTATTGAACAAGCCCGATCCCACTGCGAAGCCATCGCGATCCAGCACGATCATAAAAGGGATGACCTTGATCGGCGTTCGTTCGGCGACAACCGCGATCTCGCATCGCTCGACGCGGCACGGGAACGGAACAAGTTCCTTGGCGAGCAATTCGTATTCGGCTTCGCTCGCCTCCGCGAACAGCAGATAGTCCAGTTCGGGACGCTCCTCCATGAATCCAACCGCCGCATCCAAATCGCAAGCCTCGCAGCCCGCGCTCATCACGAACACGACTGCGCCCGAAGCCGTATGCTGTAGCCACGACAAGTCGGTTTCATCGTCCCCGCTCCTTAGCGCAAGACGTTCTGGGAACCTGGTCCCCTTCGGATACGCCGGTACGCTGCCGCGCATAAATTTCCGATATTCCATCGCCAATCCTTCTCCTCCTAATCATGATTTGCGGCGGCGTAAGCAGTTTGGGGCTCCGCGCATCGAACGCCAGCCGTCAACCGCCCGCCAGCCGCCATCTCCTCGGCTTTGAGCCGAATCAGCTCAAGCAGTTCGAGCCTCAGCGCCTGCTTCGCTTCATCCCGCGGCATGCGCATGAAGCGCGATAGATCGTCGATCTCTTTTTCGAAAAAGTCGATAATTCGCAGCTTGGCGGCTTGGTCCCCGTCCCCGGCGGCCTGTACTAGTTGGCGGAGCTGCTCATTTGACGGCGGAGCGCCGCGACCGCTCGCTGTTTGCATTTGTTCACCGCCTGTTGCGTGATTCCCAGTTCGCGCGATATTTCGCGTTCTGTTTTCCCGTCGACGATCAGCTTCTGCATGACGGTTCTGCTTGGATACGATGGTATCGCTAAAAGCACCTCCTGCACGAAAAGCATGGAAATCGCCTGATCCGCAGGCTCTCCCATATCGGTTCGCTCGGCCGCGGCGATCGCGAGTTCCCGGTTCATTCGGGATCGATTGCGATATTGCATGCGCCAGGCGGCTCGCGTCAGCCGCTGTCTGAATTCCGCGAACAAGGTCAACTCGTCGCCCATTTCCATCCTCCTTTAACCGCAGCGTATTTCCTTCTCATCAATGTAGGAGCCTGACTTTCCCATTATACAACCAGAAAAAGAACATTTGTTCCCATGCTTTTGGGAAGATTTTTGCTGCAGCCGATTTCATTTGCCCCTTTTTGCGGAGTTTGTCGAAACAATTCTAGTTCTATGAACGTCTAATTCAGTAGAATCGGGAGGGATATAGAAATGAAAATAGGAAGATGGCTGATCGCGGGCGCAGTCGTCGCGGTCGTTATATGGAAAGCGGACGATATCATTGGAACGGACAAGCAGCAAAGCGCCGCGCCGCCGGCCGTCACGGAGACCGCATCGGCTTCAGCCGCGCCTTCGGACAGTTCCGTAGATACGAGCACGAACGAAGCGACGCCAAGCGCGGAACCCACGGGCACGGCTACGCCGTCTACGGATTCTCCATCGCCGTCGAAGGACGCCGACCCCGACGGTTCTTCAACGGCAATGCCCGAATCGTCCGGCAAACCCTCGGATCCCTCCGATGAGTCGAATGATAGCGCCGGTTCGGACAGCTTGAACGCGCTGCTTCAGCTTAATGCGCCGGACAAGACGATCGAGGTGGGCAAAAATGGCGTAGCGACCGTGACGAACTCCGACAGCATGCTCGTTCTGGTCAATAAGAAGCGGGAGCTTTCTTCCACTTATGCGCCGGACGATCTCGTCAAGCCGGATGTCGAATTTTCGTTTTCCGGCGATTCGCCCAAGCAAAAAATGAGGAAGACCGCGGCGGGAGCGCTGGAAAAGCTGTTCGCAGGCGCCAAAAAAAGACGGGATTACGCTAAAAGCGGTCTCCGGCTACCGCTCCTATGCGACGCAAAAATCGATCTTCAGCCGCAACGCGGACTTGAAAGGCGAAGAAGTCGCGAACCGGACGAGCGCAAGACCCGGACAGAGCGAGCATCAAACCGGCCTCGCGATGGATGTCTCCAGCGCGAGCGCCAACTACGAGCTCGAACCCAAATTCGGAGACACCAAAGAAGGCAAATGGCTGGCTGCGCACTGCGCAGAATACGGCTTCATCATCCGTTTCCTCAAAGGCGAAGAGGACGTGACGGGTTATTCGTACGAACCGTGGCACGTGCGTTACGTAGGCAAGGACGCGGCCAAACAAATCATGAAGCAAGGCGTCACCCTGGAAGCCTATCTCGAAGCTGCCGCAAATGGCGCGACTAAAGCTTAAATAAAAGTCGTAATAGAACGCTCGCGATCGCGAGCGTTCTTTTTTGCGGTATTTGCAGGTTAATGGTTGCTGCATAGACTGCGGTTCGGCGCGTTTTAACGATATCCCCTTCGAACAGGAACAAGCGAACTTTAACACATTGATACGATATCCCCTTCGAACAGGAACATTTGTACCTCAACGCATTAGCACGCTATCCCCTTCGTTCAGGAAATCAACTGAAGGTTATCAGGCAAGCCACTAAAATCCTTGAAAACCTCCCCCATAAAGGCCCATACAAGCTTCATCCAAACGCTCACGCCGCGATTAACTTCCGTAAAACCTTGTAAGCATTTAAACATGCATTGCAATGAAAAAACCGTTTCTCCGGACTTTTTTGCCCACATTCCCTGTCTGAAGGGGATACCGTTCAAATGGCTGAAAACTGGTGCGTCGTACGCAGAAACTCAGCTGCAGGAGCGGGAACTCTCGCTTTAAAAGCAAAAAAGCCCCGCCAATTAAGCGGGGCTAAGAACGATAAACCGATCAGCCTTGCAGCAGCAGCGTTTCCGGATCTTCGAGCATTTCCTTTACGGCGACCAGGAAGCGGACAGCTTCGGCGCCGTCGACGATGCGGTGGTCGTAGGAGAGCGCGATATACATCATCGGACGAATCGCGACCTCGGTGTTGTTGTTGACCGCGATCGGACGGTGCTGGATCTTGTGCATGCCCAGAATGCCGACTTGCGGCGCGTTCAGGATCGGCGTGGAGAGCAGCGAGCCGAATACGCCGCCGTTCGTGATCGTGAACGTGCCGCCTTGCAGGTCGGACAGCGCAAGCGCGTTATTGCGCGCCTTGACGGCCAGATCTGCGATGGAGCGCTCGATCTCGGCGAAGCTCAGGCGGTCGGCGTCGCGAACGACGGGTACGACGAGGCCTTCCTTCGCGGATACGGCAATGCCAATATCGTAAAATTGCTTGGCGATGATATCTTCGCCGTCAATCTCCGCGTTCAGCAGCGGATATTGCTTCAACGCGCCTACAACTGCCTTGGTGAAGAAGGACATGAAGCCGAGATTGACTTCGTTCTTTTCCTTGAACGCGTCCTTGCGGCGCTTACGAACGTCGAGGATCGCGCTCATGTCGACTTCGTTGAAGGTCGTGAGCATCGCAGCCGTGTGCTGGGCTTCGACGAGGCGAGTGGCGATCGTCTGGCGGCGGCGGGACATCTTCTTGCGCTCGTACGGCTTGGCCGATTGGAAAGCAGGCGCGGACGGAGCCTTCGCAGCCGGTGCCGCCGGGGCGACAGGCGCGGATGCTGCAGGCTGGGCGCCCGCTGCCCGGACGTCCTCGGGATAAATACGGCCGAGGGGGATCGCGAGCAGGCGTCTGGCTCAGATCGATGCCTTGCTCTCGGGCAAGCTTGCGGGCTGCAGGCGTCGCGGACGGTTGCCCGGCGGACGGCACGGCTGCAGGAGCAGCCGGAGCTGCGGCAGGAGCAGCATGCGCAGCAGCGGCAGGAGCCGGAGCTGCGGCGGGAGCAGGAGCTGCGGCGGGAGCAGGCGCGGCTGCAGGAGCCGCGGCACCGCCCTCGCCTTCGGCGATACGGCCGATGACTTGGCCGATCTGCACGGTATCGCCTTCGCCGAACAGCAGCTCGGTAACGACGCCCGCTTGTTCGGCGCTGATTTCCAAGTTTACTTTGTCGGTCTCGAGTTCGAGCAGCAGATCGCCGTTATTTACATTGTCGCCTGCTTTGACGGCCCATCGCGAGATGGTGCCTTCCGTAATCGATTCGCCCATTGCCGGTACTAGAATATCTGCCACTGCGGCTTACCTCCCCAGGTTGTGAGTCAACGTCGGACTCTGCTTCAAAGATTGCGTCACGATATAATTCTGCTCATCCGCATGTACGTCCGCGAACCCGGTAGCGGGGCTCGCACGGTCCGGACGGCCGATATACTTGACTTCCGCGCCGGACGGCGCGATCTCGCGGATGCGGGACTCCATGTAGGTCCAGGCACCCATATTGCGAGGCTCTTCTTGCGTCCAGACGACTTCCGTGAGTTTCGGGAAGCGAGCGAACACCTTCTTGATCTCCTCGGCCGGGAACGGATAAAGCTGCTCCACGCGGACGATATGCAGCCAATCCTTGTTGCTGTCTTTGTCCTTGGACAGCGCGTCCTCGAGGTCGATGGCGACCTTGCCCGAGCAAAGAACGATACGTTCGACGCGGTCCGGCTTCGCGCCGAGGCCCGCTTGCTCGAGGATCGTCTTGAATCCGCCCTCGCCGAGTTCGGCGGCCGGCGAAGCGGCTCTCGGATTGCGAAGCAAGCTCTTCGGCGTCATGATCACGAGCGGTTTGGCTTCGTCCGTACCGGTAATCGACGCCTGACGGCGCAGCAGATGGAAATACTGCGCGGCGCTGGACAGGTTCGCTACCGTCCAGTTGTCTTCGGCGGACAACTGGAGGAAGCGTTCGAGACGGGCGCTGGAGTGCTCAGGCCCCTGTCCTTCGTAGCTATGCGGCAGCAGCATGACCAGGCTCGAACGCTCGGACCACTTGGCCCGGCCCGAAGAGATGAACTGGTCGATCAGCACCTGGGCTACGTTGGCGAAGTCGCCGAATTGCGCTTCCCATAGCACCATCGTCTCGGGCGAATACACGTTGTAGCCGTATTCGAAGCCAAGCACGGCGGACTCGGACAGCGGGCTGTTGTGCAGGGCGAAAGAAGCCTTCGCTTGCGGCAGCGTGTGCATGGGGCAAAACGTATCGCCCGTCTCGACATCATGCAGCACCAGGTTGCGCTGGGCAAACGTCGCGGTCTCAGCGTCCTGTCCGGTCATCCGGATGGCGCGGCCGTCGGCGAGGATCGAGGCGAATGCCAGTGTTTCGGCATGGCTCCAATCGATTTTCTCCCCGTCGTTAAAGGCGCCGGCGCGGCGCTCGAGAATTTTTTGAAGCTTGGGATACAGCTTGAAGCCTTCAGGCCACTTGAGCAGTTCGGCATTTAGCTCGCGCAGCTTCGCCACTGGAACGTTCGTGGGCGCCACCGCGACAGTGGTATTCTGCTGAACCGCATGGGACTGAGGACCCTCGTGGTGATCTTCGAGGCTCTTCATTTCCTCATATGCCGCCTTGAAGACCGCGAGAACGCCATTTTTCGCTTCCTCGAACTGCGCTTCGGTCAGCTTGCCTTCTTTGACGAGACGGTCTGCGTAAACACGGCTGACGCCGGGATGCGCCTTGACCTTTTTGTAGACGGTCGGCTGCGTCGGCTCGGGATCGAGCGTCTCGTTGTGGCCGTGGCGGCGGAAGCCGATCAGGTCAATCAGGAAGTCCTTCTTGAAGCGCTGGCGATATGCGACCGCCATGCGGGCGACCGCGATCACGGCTTCAGGGTCGTCGGCATTGACGTGAACGATCGGAATCTCGAAGCCCTTGGCCGGATCGCTCGAGTATTGGGTCGACCGGGAATCGACGCTGTCGGTCGTAAAGCCGATCTTGTTGTTGACGATGATATGAATCGTACCGCCGATGCAATAGGCGCGGAGCGTGCTCAGATTCATCGTCTCGGTGACGATGCCTTCGCCAGGGAACGCAGCATCCCCATGCATGACGATAGAAGCCGCGACGTCCATTTTATGATTCGGGTAACCACGCTGCGTACGATCGTCCTGAGCGGCGCGCGCAAAGCCCTGCACGACGGGATTGACGTACTCGAGATGACTCGGGTTGTTCGCTAGAACGACGCGCGTCTCGCCGCCCAGGGCGTTTTTCATAACATGGCGTGCGCCCAGGTGGTACTTCACATCGCCGGTGCCGCCAGCCTCGAACGTGAAGGTCCCCTCGGTCGGAGACTTCTTGCCGCTCGATGCGGAGTGCTGGAACTCGGCAAAAATCTTCGTCAACGGCTTTTGCAAAATGTGCGCGAGCACGTTCAGACGGCCGCGGTGCGCCATGCCGATCGCGATATCGCTGACGCCTTCGCCGGCCAGGTCCTGCACCATCCGGTCGACCAATGCGATCAGCGCATCGTTGCCCTCGACGGAAAAACGCTTGACACCGATGAATGTCTTCTGCAGGAAGTCCTCGAAAAGTTCGGCTTCAAGCAGACGCTTGAGCAGGTTGGCGCGTTCCGCTGCGCTCAATTGCTGAGCGGGCACCCGCTGCTCTGCAAAGTTGTTCAGCCATTGACGCTCTTCTTCGTCGGAAATATGGCTGAATTCGTAGGCGATCGTGCCGCCGTATACTTCCTTGAGCTTGGCGATCGCCTCGGCGCCGTTCGACACGCCGGCAGGCGCGCCTTCCCAGACGAGGTCCGCCGGCAATGCAGCGAGGTCCGCGTAAGTCAGGCCGTAAGTCTCGGGCTCCAGCACCTTCGCCGAAGCGACGGGGCCGATGTCCAGCGGATCGATGTCCGCGACCAGATGCCCATAGGCGCGGACATTCCAGACGAGCTTGCCCGCTAAGACCGCGTTGCGAAGCTGACGCGTATCCACGGCGACAGCCGCACCCGGCGTCGAAGCGGCTGGGCTCCGGACCGAGCGCGGCGGCTCGCCCCACGCTTTGAATTGTTCGCGGTATTCCTGCGCGACCGACTCCGGATCGCGTAGATACATTTCGTATTGCTCTTCGATGTAGCCAAGGTTCGGGCCGTAATACTTTGCCCATGGGTTCTGATGGTCTTGCTCGCCATTCGCCATTTGTGTGATCCCTCGGTCTTCTATAAAAGTTGATTATCGAACATAGCGGTATCGCTTATCCTCCATGATTATAAAGCATTTGTTTGCGACATTAAAATAAGGATTTCCTATCGTTATGATCTCAAAATGAGAACGTTCGTCAACAAAAGCGCACATGATGTTCAGTATGCCGTTCGCACAGGAGAATTATCCCTGTAACCGGACGTTGTCCGGGTAAATGCCCCACAACATGTCCGTATCATCTTGAAAGCGTTTTAAGCGATTATTGCAAAGGCGAAGAATAAAGTAAAAGCCCGGCTGCGGCCGACTTCGAGTCGGTCGTAGCCGGGCAGGCTGGCGCGGCGATTAGAAGCTCAGCCAGCGCTTGAACATATGCTTGGTCGTGTCGCGGTTGATCGCCGCGATCGACGTCGTAAGCGGAATGCCCTTCGGGCAGGAACGCACGCAGTTCTGCGAGTTGCCGCAGCCTTCGATGCCACTCTCGTCTTCCATGAGCGCCTCAAGACGCTCGTGCGCGTTCATCTCGCCCGTCGGGTGAGCGTTGAACAGGCGGACCTGCGAGATCGGCGCGGGGCCGATGAAGCTAGAACGGTCGTTGACGTTCGGGCAAGCCTCGAGGCAAACGCCGCAAGTCATGCACTTGGACAGTTCGTACGCCCATTGACGCTTAGTCTCGGCCATGCGAGGGCCCGGTCCGAGATCGTACGTGCCGTCGATCGGAATCCAAGCCTTGACTTTCTTGAGCGCGTTGAACATGCGCTCGCGGTTGATGACCAGGTCGCGAACGACAGGGAACGTGGACATCGGCTCAACGCGAACCGGCTGCTCGAGCTTGTCGATCAGCGCGGAGCAGGCTTGGCGCGGCTTGCCGTTGATGACCATGGAGCAGGCGCCGCACACTTCCTCGAGGCAATTCGACTCCCAGACGACCGGCGTCGTCTTGGCGCCGTCCGCCTTGACGGGATTCCGCTGAATCTCCATCAGCGCGCTGATGACGTTCATGTTCGGACGGTACGGAATCTCGAATTCTTCCGTATAGGGGGCGGCGTCCGGCTTTTCCTGACGCTTGATGATGAATTTGACGGTGCGCTTGGCGGTCGCGGTAGCAGTATCTGCCATCGGTTAGCCCTCCTTCTTCTTGTTCGAGGAGTAATCGCGAACCCGCGGTTTGATCAGGGACGTGTCGACGTCCTCGTAAGAGATCTGCGGGCCCTCGGACGTCCAGGTCGCCTTGGTCGTCTTCAGGAACTCCTCGTCGTTGCGTTCCGGGAACTCGGGCTTGTAGTGCGCGCCGCGGCTCTCGTTGCGCAGCAGGGCGCCTACCGTCATCGCTTCTGCCAGCTCCAGCATGTTCCACAGCTGGCGCGTGAAGGCGACGCCGGCATTGTTCCAGCGGGCCGTATCGTTGATGTTGATTTTCGTGTAACGCTGCTTGAGCTCTTTGATCTTGCCGATCGTTTGCTCCAGGCGGTCATTGAAGCGAACGACGGTCATGTTGTTCGTCATCCATTCGCCCAGTTCCTTATGAATCACATAGGCGTTTTCGCTGCCGTCCATCTTGAGGATGGACTCGTACTTATTCGCCTGCTTCGAACGCTCGCGCTCGAAGACGGACTCGGCGACGTCGTCCGCGGACTTTTTGAGGCCCTTGATATACTCGACGGCCTTCGGTCCGGTCACCATGCCGCCGAAGATGGCGGACAGGAGCGAGTTCGCGCCCAAACGGTTCGCGCCGTGGTATTGATAGTCGACTTCGCCGCAGGCGAACAAGCCGGGAATGTTCGTCATCTGGTTGTAGTCGACCCACAGTCCGCCCATCGAGTAGTGAACCGCCGGGAAGATCTTCATCGGGATCTTGCGCGGATCGTCGCCCGTGAACTTCTCGTAGATCTCGATGATGCCGCCGAGCTTGACGTCGAGCTCCTTCGGATCCTTGTGCGACAGGTCGAGGAATACCTTATTCTCGCCGTCGATGCCGAGCTTCTCGTCGACGCACACCGCGAAGATCTCGCGCGTCGCGATATCGCGGGGAACAAGGTTGCCGTAAGCCGGATACTTTTCCTCAAGGAAGTACCAAGGCTTGCCGTCTTTGTACGTCCAGATACGTCCGCCTTCGCCGCGAGCGGATTCGCTCATGAGGCGGTTCTTGTCGTCGCCCGGAATAGCCGTCGGGTGAATCTGGATGAACTCGCCGTTGGCGTAGTGAACGCCCTGCTGGTACACCGCGCTAGCCGCCGTGCCGGTATTGATGACCGAGTTGGTCGTCTTGCCGAAAATGATGCCCGGGCCGCCCGTCGCAAGGATGACCGCGTCTCCGCGGAACGTGACCGTATCCATCGAGCGCAGGTCCTGCGCGGCGATGCCGCGGCAGACGCCGTCGTCGTCGACGACGACGGACGTGAATTCCCAGTGCTCGAACTTCTGGACAAGGCCCGCGACTTCCCAGCGGCGGACCTGCTCGTCCAGCGCGTACAGCAGCTGCTGGCCGGTCGTCGCGCCCGCGAACGCCGTACGGTGGTACTGCGTGCCGCCGAACCGGCGGAAGTCGAGCAAGCCCTCCGGCGTACGGCTGAACATAACGCCCATCCGGTCCATGAGGTGGATGATGCCCGGCGCCGCTTCGCACATGGCCTTGACCGGCGGCTGGTTCGCCAGGAAGTCGCCGCCGTATACCGTATCGTCAAAGTGCTCCCAAGGGGAGTCGCCTTCGCCCTTCGTGTTAACCGCTCCGTTGATGCCGCCCTGGGCGCATACGGAGTGGGACCGCTTGACCGGCACGAGCGAGAACAGATCGACCCGCATGCCGGCTTCCGCCGCCTTGACCGTCGCCATCAGACCCGCAAGTCCGCCGCCGACGACAATGATTTTCTGATTAGCCATTGCTGATTCTCCCTCCGATCAACCTAACAAACCGACGACGGCCGTCTGCGCCGCCGCGAACTCGTCGCTGCGGAACGCGAACAGCGACAGCAGGAACAGCACGGATACGATCGCGAAGATGCCCATGCAGATCTTCGACGATACGCGCTGCGCCCGCGGACCGACCGTAATTCCCCATGCCACGAGAAAAGCCCACAGGCCGTTGGCGAAGTGGAAGACGGCGGCGAGAACCGCGATGAAGTAAATCGTGAAGTAAACCGGCTGGGTCACGATATTGTGCATGTGCTGGCCGATCTCTTCGTTGGTCGTGTTGCCGAGCGCGACCTGAACGCGCGTCTGCCAAATATGCCAGGCGACGAACACGAAAGTAATGACGCCGGTAATCCGCTGCAGCGCGAACGCCCAGTTGCGTCCGTAGCTGTACCGGCCCGTGTTGTAATTCGACGTAAAGGCGAGATACAGGCCGTAGACCCCGTGGAACAGAATCGGCAGCCAAATGACGAACAGCTCGAGGAAAAAAATGAGCGGCAGGCCATGCAAGCCCTTGACGCTGTCTACGAAGCCCTCCTTGCCGTGCTCGAACGCGGAGTAATTCGTCAGGGCGTGTTCAATAATGAACAATCCGAGCGGAATCACACCCAAGAGCGAATGAATCTTGCGCGCGTAAAACGAGTTTCCCTTCATGTCGGTGAGCGTTCTCCTTTCGATCCGTGCGTTGTCACGAATTCTTCACGGTTTATAGGTTACTCCATTTTCGCTTATAATGGAACTGCTTATTTATTATTAAAACTTATGACGTATGGACATAAGCTCTAAAAAAACGCGGAGGAGGCGTCCACATGCTGGATGATATGAGAGTTTTCGCGACCGTCGTCGAGTACAGCAGCCTGAATCGGGCGGCGGACAGGCTGAATGTCACGCAGCCCGCGCTCTCCCGCAGAATCGCGCGTCTCGAGCGGGAGCTCGGCGTCGATCTTTTCCGCCGCATCGGCAAGCGCCTCGAGCTCACGCCTGCCGGGCAATTCACCTACGATTTCGCCCTCGAGCTGCGCAGATTCCACGGCGACTACCTGCAGCGGCTGAATGCGTTCAAGACGGCAGAGGCGCCCGTCGCGACGATCGGCGCGAGCCTTACCACGCTGCAGACGACGCTTCCCGAGCTGATCACGGCCATGACGGAGAAGCATCCGAACCTCGAGATCAAAGCCGTCACCGGCAAGACGCACGAGATCGCGACGCTCGTCAAGGAGCGAAAAGTCGACTTCGGCCTCGTCGCCTCCTCGGTCGAGGACGATCCGTCGATCACGAGTACGCCTCTTTTCGACGATACGGTCGTGCTGGTGCTGCCCCGCTCGCACTTTATAGTAGAACGCACGCAGCTGTCGATGAGCGACCTGAACGGCCTTCCGATGATCCTGTTCGCGCCCGGCACCTGGTACCGCAACCTGACCGACGAGCTGTTCCGCCAATACAGCGTCAAACCGGACGTCCGCATGGAGATCGACTCGTTCGAGGCGATCGTCCGGCTGCTCGGCGCGAGCCGGGCAGGCACGATGCTGCCCAAATCGTATTTGCGCCCGCAAATGCTCAGCGACAACGACCTTTACATCGTCCGCATCCGGGAGCTCGAGGAGTTCAAGCGCACGACTTCCCTTATTTATGGCGATCTTGCCTGGCTCGCGCCTTCTACGCGCTATTTAATCGAAGAGACGATCGCGTTGTTCGGCAGGGGCAACCGTCAGGGCTGACGGAACGATTTTTCATTTTTCTCATCGTTGCTTCGTTTTTCCCGCGGGGGCGCAATCGCAGGATGAGAGCGCCTCTCAGATATCCTCGGTTATCCAACCATGGCGTCCTTTACCACTTAACCCGGTTCGAGGGATCATGCTACGCTTGGCGCATGAATCGAACCGGAGGGTGAATACATATGCGTTTTCGATTGGGAATGCGAGCCGCCGCGCTCGCGCTCGGGGCCGCCCTGCTGCTCCCTGCAGCCGCTTCGCACGCGGCTACGACTTACGCGGCCAAGGACGCGGATACGTTCTGGACGCTGTCCAAAAAGTTCGCCGTGCCGCTGCAAAAACTGATGAGCTTCAACCCGAATGTCGATCCGAAAAACATATACGCCGGCCTGAAGCTCTCGATCCCTGCGCCTACGACGGGTTCCGTGACGGCCAAGGCGGTCCAACCCGCCGCGGTCGCGCAATCCGCCAAGCTCGTCAAAACGACCTCGGGCGACTCGCTGTCCTACGCGACGGCCATCCAAATGAAGGCGACGGCCTATTCCGCGTCCATCGAAGAAAACGCCTGGGGTCCCGTAGACTACTTCGGCAACCCGCTGAAGCTGGGCACGATCGCCGTGGATCCGAAGGTCATCCCGCTCGGCACCAAAGTGTACATAACGGGCTACAGCTTGGACGGACTGCCCGTCGGCGGCATGTTCGCCGTCGCTAGCGACGCGGGCAGCGCCATCAAGGGCAACCGCATCGACATCTTCGTGCCCGGTTCCCGGGATAAGGCAAGCAAATTCGGCTTTCAATACGTCAACTTGTACGTGCTTAATTAGTCCGGATGCGCCCCAGACCGCAGCCGCTTTCGAGAGAAGGCGGTTGCGGTCTTTTTTTGTCGCGCGGCCCCGGCAGCCCAATGTCGCTGCCGCGCCAATCGGCTCAGGCCCGGTTCGGCCTGCGCTCCGGAATATGCAGAAGCTCCGGCACCGTCACCAGCTCGTACCCTTTGGCGCGGAGCTGGTCGATCAGGTGGGGCAACGCTTTTACCGTGCCGAACAGGTTCTGTCCGGCGCCCCCGCCCGCGTGCATGAGAATGATCGAGCCGGGGCGCAGTCCTTTGACTGCGTTGCGCAGCACGACGCCGGATGGAATCTGGCGCCAATCCTGGGAGTCGACGTCCCAGTTAACGACCGTATACCCCCGGGATCTGGCCCATTCCAGCTGAGCGGGCCTTATATCTCCGTACGGCGGCCTGATCATCGCGGGTTCGAAGCCAGCTGTCGCCCGGATCGCGGCCCCGGTCCGCTCGATCTCCCGCCTCACCTGCCCCAGGCTCAGCTTGGGCAGCTCGGGATGCGAGTAGGTGTGATTGCCTACCGCATGGCCTTCGTTCACGATTCTTCTTACCAAGTCTGGGTGCTTGGCTGCCCGGCTGCCGACGACGAAAAAGGTGGCGGGCACCCGCTTGCGCTTCAGCACGTTCAGCACGAGGGGCGTATACCGGGGATCGGGCACGTCGTCGAAGGTAAGCGCCACGCGCCTCCCGCCTGAAGACGAGGCGCGCAGCACGAACACGCCTCTGTACCTGCGCTGAAGGTCCGACCAGCTCACGGGCGCCGACGCAGGCTTAAGCGCCTGCAACGCCGTCGCGGTCGCCGCATGCGTTCGTTCTTCCGCGCCGGCTCCATTCGCTTCCGCCGGCACCAGCGCCATTCCCGCGAGCATCAGGCCGACCGTCAACGCGGCCAGCCGCCGGCTCCATTTTTCACGCTGCTGCATCATTTCTCATTCACTCCCGTCGCTAAGCGGCACTGCTGTTAGCGTGAGCGAATGCGGCCCATATCATACCTTTCTCGCCTTTATTGGCCGATCGCGTCCTGGAAGGCCTCGATCTGCTCGTTCGTGCCGATGACGACCATGACGTCTCCTTCGGCCAGCGTGTCCGTAGCCGTCGGCGCGACGATCATCCCCTGCGTCTTGTTCAGCGCCACGATGCTGCAGCCGTACCTGCCGCGGGGGGTTCGTCTCCTCGATCGACTTGCCGGCCAGACATGCCGGCACGCCGAGCTCCGCGATCGTATACTTATCCGACAGCTCGATGTAGTCGAGCAAGTTCGGCGACACGAGCTGATGCGCCACCCGGATGCCCATGTCCCGCTCCGGATAGATGACGCGATCCACGTCCATCCGTTCGAGCACGCGCCCGTGCAGCTCGGACACGGCCTTGGCGACGACCTTCTTGACGCCCAGCTCCTTGAGCAGGATCGCCGCAAGGATGCTCGCCTGCACGTCGTCCCCGATCGCGACGACGCCGCAGTCGAAGTTGCGCGCGCCGATCGAACGCAGCGTGTCCTCGTCCGTCGCGTCCGCGATGACCGTATGGGTCAGGATGCCGCTCATCTCCTGCACCTTTTCCTCGTCCCGGTCGACGCCGAGCACCTCGTAGCCAAGCTCGATCAGTTCCTTGCCGATGCTGGCCCCGAACCGTCCGAGGCCGATGATCACGAATTGATTCATTTTCATGGTGGCACATCTCTTTCGTTATCCGATGATGATCTTGCCTTCCGCTTCCCTGTACAGCACCTTGTCCCGCTTAGGCACGAGCGCGTAGCCAAGCGTCAGCGGACCTAGCCTGCCGGCGAACATCATCAGCATGATGACGATCTTGCCGAACAAGGTCAAATCCGACGTAAGCCCCAGCGACAACCCGACCGTGCCGAAGGCGGAGACGACTTCGAACAGGATCATGAGGAAGTGATGGTCCTCCGTCGTGGACAGGATCATGGTCGCCGTAAGCACCAACGCCAAAGCAAGAAGCGTAAGCGTCAGCGCCTTATATACGCGCTCTTGCGCCAGACGGTAGCGGAACATGACGACATCCTCCCGCCCGCGTATGATCGCCCAGACCGCGCCCAGCAGCGCCGCGAACGTCGTCGTCTTGATGCCGCCCCCGGTCGAGCCCGGGGAAGCGCCGATGAACATCAGGATGATGATGAAAAACTGCGTCGCCTGCCGCAAATCCGTCAGATTAAGCGTATTGACGCCGGCGGTGCGGGGACTGACCGACTGCATGAACGCGGTTAAAATCTTAGTACCCGTATTCAGCGGGCCCATCGTGCCGGGATTCGCGTATTCGAAGGCGAACACGACGATCGCGCCGAACAAAATGAGCGAACCCGACATCGTCAGGACCACTTTGGAATGCAAGGACAGCCTGCGCCCGCCGCGCAGATCCGTCAGGTCCGACAGCACCACGAAGCCGAGTCCGCCGACGACGATGAGCGCCATGCTCACTAGATTGACCCATGGATCGTCCGCGTAGCCGGTCAGGCTGCTGAAGCCCCCCATAAGGTCGAATCCCGCGTTGTTGAAAAAGGATACCGCGTGAAAAACGCCGTAGTATATCGCTCGGCCCGGACTCATATTGGTAAGAAAGCGAATCGTGAGCAAGAGAGCGCCCGCCGCCTCGATCGTCAGCGCGTACAGCACGACGCGGCGGACGAGCCGGACGATGCCCTCGATGCTGCTCTGATTGAGCGCTTCCTGCAGGATCAGGCGCTCCTTGAGCGAGATGCGCCGCTTCAGGAAAATCGCGAACAGCGTCGCCATCGACATGAAGCCGAGACCGCCGATCTGGATCATCGTCAAGATGACGATCTGCCCGAATACGGAGTAATGATCGCCCGTGTCGACGACGACGAGTCCGGTGACGCAAGTGGCTGAGGTGGCGGTGAAGAGCGCGTCGATATAACGCGTCTCCTCTCCGCTGCTCGAAGCGACCGGCAGATGGAGCAGGAACGAGCCGAGTCCGATGATGAAGGCGAATCCGATCGCCAGCGTCCTCGGCGGGGAGGCGACCAGCCAGCTGAATATTTTTTTGCGCATTTCGCTCTCCTCCTTCGCCTGCTTTTTAACCGATAATGATACGTCCCTCGGCGTGCCGGTACAGCGTTCGTCCGGACTTGGAGCCCAGCGCGTACGTCATTGTCAGCGGGCCGAGACGGCCGATGAACATGAGGACGATGATAAGGATCTGGCCGAACGACGACAGGTCCCCGGTAATCCCGGCCGACAAGCCTACCGTCGCATAAGCGGACATGACCTCGAAAAGAATGAGCAGGAACGCCTGCTTTTCGGTAATCGAGAGGATCATGACGGACGTGATGACGATGGCGAGCGACAGCATCGTGACCGTAATCGCGCGGTTCACCTTGGCTCGCTCGATACGCAGGCCGAGCAGTACGACGTCGGTGCGGCCGCGAAGCATCGCCCAGACGGCGGCCGCTAGCACCGCGAACGCGGTCGTCTTGATGCCGCCGCCGGTGGAGCCCGGAGAAGCGCCGACGAACATGAGCAGCACCATCGCGAACTGCGTCGCGTCCCGCAGGGAGCCGATGTCGACGGTGCTGACGCCGGCGGAGCGGGTGGACACGGACTGCAGCGCGGCAGCAAGCAGCTTGTCTCCGAAAGCAAGCGGGCCCAGCGTGCTCTCGTTCGTATATTCGAAGATCAGGATCGTGACCGTGCCGAGAACGATAAGAAATGCCGATACCCAGAGCACGACTTTGGAATGGTAGGACAGCTTGCGGCGCGTACGCAGCTCGACGAGGTCGGACAGCACGACGAAGCCGACGCCGCCGAGCACGACGAGCGCGATCGCGAGGATGTTCATGTAAGGATCTCCGACATATCCGGCCATGCTGCGGAAATCGCCGAACAGGTCGAAGCCGCCGTTGTTGAAGAAAGAAACGCTATGGTACACGCCATAATAAAGCGCCTGCCGGAAATGCATTTCGCGCATGAACCGGAAGGTAAAGAGCAGCGCGCCGACCGCCTCGATGCAGAGCGCGTAGATCAAGACCCGGCGTACCAGCCGCACGATGCCTTCGAGGCTGCCCTGGTTCATCGCTTCCTGCAGGACGAGACGGTCCTTAAGGGAGAGGCGGCGGCCGGCGAAAAACGCGAACAGCGTGCCCATCGTCATGAAGCCGAGCCCGCCGAGCTGCACGAGGACGAGAATGACCCAGCGGCCGAAAACGGAGAAATAACCGACCGTATCCAGCCTTGTGAGCCCCGTCACGCAGGTCGCAGAACTGGAGACGAAAAACGCCTCGAGCCAAGGCGTCGGCTCGCCGGACACCCTCGAGATCGGGAGCCTCAGCAGCAACGCGCCGAACGCGATGATGACCGCGAACCCGATCGTCAGCACGCGGGGCGGGGAAGCATATAGCCAGCCGATGATTTTTCTGAGCAACGTACGATTCACCTCGCGTCGGCAAACGTTAGAAAAGCGCGCAAAAAAAGACACTGGAGCTCCAGTGCCTTGCGCACGGCGATCCTGTCTGGCAGCCTACGAGGTTAGCTGACGGGTTCGGGCCAGAACAGGCTGCCCTATCCGGCGCTTGGCGCGCGGAATTCACCCCGGAAAACTTAAGTGGTTCCCCCGTTTTCTTTGCGGAAATTCGGCTGGGTAGTATGATGGAGAAACGATGGTCCGGCTTCCAGAAAAAACATTACACCGCATTATAGTCTGTCCTATAGGTACGCACAACAGCAGAAATGCGAAAAATCGCCTTATATGAGGATATACGGACGTTATTAGGCCGTGTAACAGCTTTTTTTACGGGGAATCTAACTCTTTCTCTTGTTTTGGCTCCAATTCCTATCGATAATAAGCGAAAGGACCAGCTATTGCGGATAAAAAGACGATGTATACGCTTTTTCAGATCAATTCGGAATCGGAGTGGATAATTTGAGATCATCGAAATGGGCTACCGCCGCGGCAATCGGCCTTCTTATCTTCCTTTTCATGCAAGTATTGCCTGCGATCATCCCGGCTATAAAAGGCGAATCCGCGGCAATCGGCCGCTCCGAGGCGAAGCGGATCGCACTCGCCTACGCCTCGGAGCGCTGGGGAATGGATCTCGGCGAAGGGTCCGAGGCGACGATCACGCATGTAGGCGACGATCGAATGGCTGCTTACATGACCAAGCACAAACTGACCGACGAATACGATCGCGACTGGGACGCGCGCTACCCGACGGACGTCTACGCGGTCGATCTGCATGCGGCCGACGGCAGCGTCGACCGTGTCTCCGTCCACATGGAGACGGGCGCAGTCGTCGGCTGGGCGCGCGTCGGCGATGCCATGACCGACGCGGAAAAAGCGGCGGTCCGCGACGTAGAGGCGCAAACGGCCAAAGCGCTTGCCTGGCTCAAGACGCAGCCGGAATTCGACGCTTCGTCTTGGGAGCCTATCGGCAGCTTGACGGAAGGCGGTTCTGTCATCCTGCAGAGCCGCAAGACCGGCTTGTCTGACGCCCATCTGCAACTGCTCGTGCAGCCCGACAAGGTGCTGACTTACCGATACGCGCTTCCCGTTTCGTTCGCTGAAGAGATCGCTAAGCAACGCAAGATTGCCGACAAGCTGTCGATGACCGGCTTCCTCCTGCCGCAGATCGTCATGTTCGTGCTCGCCGTCATATACGCCGCGGCCTGCAGGGGATGGACGTCGTTCAAGCGCGGGCTGTTCTTGTCCGCCGCCTTCTTCGTCATGTACGCGGGGTTCATGTTCAACCTGCGTCCGGGACTGCGCGCTTCTTCGTCAGGCATGAACGCGATCGCTGCGGAGAGCGACGTGACGGCGCTGCTCGTCACGAACGTCGTTATTCTATTCATACAGGCGCTGCTCACGTACTTCGCAGCCGTCGGCGGCGACGGCTTGTGGCGCTCGATGGGCCGATCCCTGTGGCCGCGCTGGCAGGATGCCGACTACGGCATCAGGATCAAGACCGCCATGAAGCAAGGATACATGCTCGCCGTGATCCTGCTCGGCGCCCAGAGCGTCGTGCTGACGGTTCTCGGCCTGCTGCTCGGCAGTTATTACGGCTCCGATCCCAGCCAGTCCGCCTACAATATGTACTATCCTTGGCTGCTCCCCCCTGCTCGCTTGGTGCGCGGGCATCTCGGAGGAGCTGCAGACCCGCTTCTTCGGCATCGGGCTCGTTCGCAAATGGCTCGGCGCCCTGAGCGGCTCCAAGTCGGGAGGCGATGGCTCCGGTACCGGCGGGCGATCCGGCTCGGCGTTGTCCCGCGCGCTGACTTCGATCGCGGTCCTGCCCGCGACGGCCGTATGGGCGTTCGGCCATGTCGGCTACGCGGTGTACCCTTGGCAGACCCGGTTCATCGAGCTCATGATCATCGGCGCTCTATTCGCCTGGTTTATGCTGCGTTTCGGCCTGCTGGCCGTCATTTTCGCGCACGTCGTGCTCGATTCGACCCTGATGGCCGTGCAGATGCTGTCCGACGGACTGTCGTCCGACAATATCGCCGGCTTCGTCAGCGTCCTTCTGCCGGCGGCCGTCGCGTTGCTGATCGCCTGGCTGCACGAACGGCGGCGGGGCGGGACGGGTTCGACCGCAGACATTTCGCGTTAGCAGAGCTGGAGAACTGTTAAGGTTGCATGCTCAGCCTCGTCTTGACGAGCTTCCGCTTCTCCAGTCGCATATGCAAGACGAAATCCGCGAGCAAAAAAGGGCGCGGCGGCCGCGAAATAGAGTCCCCATTTTTTGAGCGCCGACACGAGTACGCGGATAAAGTCGCTCGTAACTGCGAACCGAACCTGTCCCTGCAGGTTCGCCGCGTTGCTGATCAACGTAATGCCATATGCCCCTTTTTGCTCGACGGTAAAGCGGTATAAAGCTTTACCTTTTACTCTCTTCAAGGCATAGACTTCGGACGAATCTTCAGCCAAATCCAGGGACGACCTTCCGTCGTCTACCATGGCCGTCACGAGATCGAGCATCCTCCCGCTTGGATGGATCGGCATGAGCGCGCGCGGTCCGCTTTCGTTTTTATCGTCGATATCATCATAAAAGATTTGATATTGGCCTGGCTGCAAATGGACGACGGTCTTGGCGTTCAGCGCGACGTACTCGCGATTGTGAAAGCCTGTGAAAAAAGCATAGGCGCTCGTCAAGGCACCGGCGAAAAGGATGCAGCCGGCGAGGATCAGCGGGGCGAATTGGCGGAAAAAAGCGAGCATGCGAGTTCTCCTCATTCATATTGGGCGAATCTATAATGGCGGCAGGTTAACGCGGAAAGACAGTCCCACGGCCTTTAACAAAGCGATGAATCTTTTGCTTCATGTCGCCCATGACCGTAAATCGCGCGTATGGCTGCAATCCTTTGGCGCTGCTGAATTCGTTATTTTTCGTAAAGGTGAGCGAACCCATTTCTCTTAAGCGACGAATGCTGCGAAGAGAATACAGCCGGCGAGGATTAGCAACGCGATTTGGCGGAGAAAATCGGACATGTCGGTACGCCTCTGGATCGTTTCTTAGCGGCGATATAGGCGCATACAATTGGTATTATAACCAATAGATGGTTGAATTGCAGCATTTAAATCAGGTTGGCGTTACGGCAAAAAAGGCAGATGCAAAGAGCGGCTTTCCCTCTTGCGTCTGCCTTTCTGCCTACACTCCTGTCACGTCCATTAACCTGCGGAATCGGTCAAACGCTGAAGCTCATCCAGCAGCATCGTCCGCGTGACCGGATCGTCGAAGTTCCACCGGCTGTCCATCGCGTGCACTTGCCCGTTTTTGACGGCAGTCAGCGACTTCCACAGGCTGCTCGTGAACAGCGCCTCTGCTTGTGCCTTGGTCTCCTCTTCCTCGTCCTTCAAGATGTACAGCTCGTCGCCGATGTACTCCGACATGACCTCGACCGAGATCTCGGCGAAGCGCTCGTCGCCGTCGATCAGCGATTGGACTTTAGCCGGCGGCTCGTATCCGAGCGCGTCGTACAACGATACGGACAGGCCTTGATGGCCCATGACGTACATGACTTTGCCCATCAGGAGCAGCACGGTTGCCGATTGGCCTTGCTTGCCCTTTTGCGCCAGCAGTGCTTTCGTTTGCTTCACTTTCTCGTCGTAAGCCGCGACATAGCTGTCCGCAGCGCCTTCCTTGCCCAGCAAGCCAGCGACTTCGCGCATCCGGTCAAAGCCTCCGTTCTCGGCGATCGCGACGGTAGGCGCGATCTTCTCCAGCGGAGCCAAGCCCCGTTCGTCCCAATCGTTAAAAATAATCAGGTCCGGCTCCTGCGCCGTCACCTTCTCCAAGTCGGCAGGATAACCGACGTCCGCAATGCCTTGAAGCTGGTCGCCGTAAACGACCTGGCTGCCCACGACGCTCAAGCTGGCGCCAACAGGCTTGACGCCCAGCGCGAGCAGATCGCCGGGATCGCTGCCGACATAGACGATTCGTTTCGGATCGGTCGGCACTTCGACTTCGCGGCCTTTGGCGTCCGTGACTTTTTTTGGTAGCGCTGGAAGACGAAGAAGAGGGCGCCGGCGAGGCCGACTGCGAAGCCGTTTGGGAAGACGATTGTGAAGCCGTCACTTCTGACGCTGAAGCGACGGCCGATCCGCTTGGCGATGCGCTGCCGTTAGCGTTTTTACCGCATGCGCTCGCGAATACGATGAATAGCATGACGACAGGTAATATCCAATTTCGATTTGTATGCAATTCACGAACCTCCACCACATATATGATAATGATAATCGTTATCAATATAAAACGAACCTGTGTCCGCCGTCAATCGCTTTTTTTGAACGAATTCACCATCTTTTGCGAATCAAGTGAATTTGGCCCCTACTTTGCCGGATGCCCGCTTTGCCGCGACCTCGCCGGATGCCGGGCCTTGCACACTTTTGTGAGTTTATTGCCTGTCGTTATTTCTCCGCCTCATCAAAAAAAACGGGATGAAGCAGAAGGAATCCGCTTCAACCCGTATCTCAAATGCCGTATTGCCTTGCGGCCGCACTTAGACCGAAGGAACGGAGGTCCCGGCAGCTTCCCCGTCTTCCTCTTCGTTCAATGCGGCTAAAATGCGCGCGGCCAGCGCTTCGCCGATCGACACCGCCTTGAAGTCGGCCACTGACGCCTCGCGGATCGCCTTGAGCGAGCCGAAGTGCTTAAGCAGCTGCTTGCGGCGCTTCTCGCCGATGCCGGGGATGGCGTCTAGCTTGGAAGCGATCATCGACTTGCCCCGCTTCTCGCGGTGGAACGTGATCGCGAAGCGGTGCACCTCGTCCTGGATGCGCTGCAGCAGGTAAAACTCTTGACTGTCGCGCGGCAGCGGCACGACTTCGGCGGGATCGCCGACGAGCAGCTGCGCCGTGCGGTGCTTGGCGTCCTTGGCGAGGCCGCACACCGGCACGAACAAGCCGAGCTCGTTTTGCAGGACATCGATGGCAGCGCCGATCTGCCCTCTGCCGCCGTCGATGACGATCAGGTCGGGCAGCTGCAGTCCTTCCTTCAGCACGCGCTCGTAACGGCGGCGCACGACCTCGCGCATCGTCTCGTAGTCGTCCGGACCGGTGACGGTGCGGACGTTGTATTTGCGGTATTCTTTGCGGTCGGGCTTGCCGTCGGTGAAGACGACCATCGCGGAAACGGGCGAGGCGCCCTGCATGTTGGAGTTGTCGAACGCTTCGATCCGATGCGCCGACGGGATATTGAGCCACTCCGCAAGTCCCTCGGATGCCTTGACGCTCCGCTCCTGATCGCGTTCGATCATGCGGAACTTCTCTTCGAGCGCGACCTTGGCGTTGTCGGCGGCCATCGCGACGAGATGACGCTTGGAGCCGCGCTTCGGCACCGATACCTTGATCTTCAGCCAGCTGCGCAGCGATTCGCCAAGCTCGCCGCCGGACTCGTCGGAGACGTCGGCGATGCCTTCGCCGGCTCCGTACGTCGCGCCTTCGGCCTCGGCGGTATCCGTCTCGTCGGCCGACGCCGCGACCCGCTCGATCAGCGCGTCGTTCAGCTTGCCGCCCGCGGCCATGACGCCGGCTCCTTCGGCCGCCGCCGGCGCGCTCTCCGCTTCCGCAGCTTCGCCGGGCGTCACGGGCAGCAGCACTTCCCGCGGCAACGCCGGATTTTCCGAATAATATTGGGCAACATAGGTCATGAAGTCCTCGTAGGCTTCCCCATAGTAAGGGAACACGGACACGTGCCGCTGGATCATCTTGCCCTGGCGCATGTACAGAATCTGCACGCACATCCAGCCTTTGTCCACGGCATAGCCGAAGACGTCGCGGTCCTTGGCGTCGGTCATCGTGATCTTCTGCTTTTCCATGAGCGATTCGATCGCCTGGATCTGGTCGCGGTACTCGCGCGCCCGTTCGAACTCGAGCTCGCCTGCGGCCGCTTCCATTTTGCGCTGCAGCTCCCGCTTGATGTCGCCGTGCCCGCCGTTCAGGAACCGCGTCACCTCCGAGATCATGCGCTCGTACTCGCTGGGCTCGACCGGGTATTCGCACGGCGCGACGCATTGCCCGAGATGATAGTAGAGACATACTTTGTCGGGCAGCGTATTGCACTTGCGCAGCGGGTAGAGCCGGTCGAGGAGCTTTTTGGTCTCCTGCGCGGCGAAGGCGTTCGGGTAGGGCCCGAAGTATTTGCCTTTGTCCTTGAGCACCCGGCGCACGACCTCGAGCTTCGGATGCTTCTCGCTCGTGATTTTGATATAAGGAAAAGACTTGTCGTCCTTGAGCAGCACGTTGTACCTGGGCATATGCTCCTTGATCAAGTTGCACTCGAGGATGAGCGCCTCCATGTTGCTGCCGGTGACGATATACTCGAAATCGCGGATCTCGCTTACGAGCCGCTGCGTCTTCCCGTTGTGACTGCCGATGAAGTAGGAGCGCACCCGGTTTTTCAACACTTTGGCTTTGCCGACGTAGATGATGACGCCCTCCGCGTTCTTCATCAGGTAGCAGCCCGGCTGGTCCGGCAGCAGCGCGAGTTTGTTGCGTATATGTTCGGCCGCTTGCTCGCGGCTTGGCAGCGGCGGATTGGATTGGACGTCCATGACGATATATTGCGCCTCCCGAAAAGAAATGAGTTCGGAGGATGACGACCGCCGATGCGATCATGTGATCCCGTATTTTCTATTGTACCACAGAAGAAAAGAGTTGCTTTACAAGCGTTTGCGAAGTTGGGTATACTAACATTAATGACTTGTTTCAGGAGGATTTCCCCATGGACAATTATGTACAAGATCCGCGCCAGCACGTGAACGAAGAGCCCCGCGACGACCTGCAGGATCTCGTATTCGGCTTCGGCGGCATGTTCGGCTTCATGTTCCTCGTGTTCCTGATCGCCGTGATCATCAAGCAAGTGATTTCTTAATTTACGCGTCCATGACGAAGCATCCCGCTCCGGGAATACGGAGTACGGGATGCTTTTTTAATGTTTATCCTTAGGACTTGCTGGGTATTTGGAATCAGATGAGGTTTCCATAATTTTCATACCCGAAGGGAGTTTGCCCATGTCTACGCTCCTTGCCCCAAAGATCGACGCGCTTACCGGCGTACGCGCCGTTGCCGCGCTGATCGTCTTCCTTTACCATTGGGGCATGCATAGCGGAACCGGATATTTCGGTTGGGGATTTACCGGCGTCAGCCTGTTTTTCGCGCTCAGCGGCTTCGTATTGACCGTTAATTACGAAAACGCGTTTTCCAAGCTAACCGCTACCGGCTATTTCCGATTTATGCGCGCGAGGCTCGCCCGCGTATGGCCGATTCATATGGTCGGTTTTCTGTTATCGATACCGCTTTTAGCGCTTCTAGGTCGTGCGGTAATCGTGAAGGGGGCCGTCCTGAATATCGCCCTGCTCCATTCGTTTATTCCTCGTACGACGCTTTCCTATAACAGCGACTCTTGGAGCCTCAGCAACGAGCTTTTCTTTTACATGCTTTTTCCTTTATTTTGCTGCCTGCTATCGAAAAAAGCGATTCGGACGCGCGCGCTGCTGGTCGCATTCTGCGCCGTCTCCGCCACCCTCTTGGCCGGCGTCCCCGCCATCGCGTTTTCCGTTGCGTACGCAATCCCTTCGATAAGCGCAGATCAACTGAATTGGTTGCTGTATTTCTGTCCGCTCGCGAGAGTATCCGAATTTATGCTGGGCATGCTCGCCGCCAAATACTGGCGGGCAGCCGGCCAACCCGAATACCGTTCCCGCCACCTCGCATGGCTATTGACCGCCGCCGCTTTCCTCTGGATCGTGTTGTCGCTGGCAGGCGTGAAGGAGGAGAATTACACGATGCTGTTCGGACCGCCGTTCGCGGCGATGCTGCCCGTGCTAGCCGGGCTGCGTGCGGCCGACCCGGTCAAAAGGTTTCTGAGCGGGGCCTGGATGGTCAAACTGGGAGAATGGTCTTTCTCTTTTTTACATCGTGCACGAGATCCTGCTTCGCGCGGCCGTGATGCTGAAGCTGAATCCTTATTTGACCGGCGCGTTGGCATTCGCGGTCGCGCTTCCCGCCTCCGCCTTGTTGTATACCCGCGTGGAGACGCCGATGCGCAAGCTGCTGTTGAGACGCAGAACGCAAGTCTCCGCGGATACCGAACCCGCTCGGGCGCTCGCATGAACGTCCGCGCTGCAAAGCGGGACGCCGGCGGGAACGCGAAGAGAGCCCGCTCCTCGCGGAGGACGGGCTCTCTATGTACCGCCGTCGCTTCGCCTACTTCGCTGCAGCGCCGCTCTGCGGCACCTCACGGACGCCGCGGCGCTCAGCCACTTCGTCGAAGCGTCGGCGCTCGGTGCGCTCGATCTGAACGATGCGGCCGTCGTGCACGATGATCTGCACGTTGCCGTATTGCAGTCCCTCTACGGCTTCCGTGATGCGCTGAATCCAGCTATCGTTCAACTCCAATGGTTTTGCCATTTGGACTCCTCCTCGTGTTTTCGCCTTAGATGACCGTATAATTCGCGCTCAATGCGTGCGGCTGTTCGCCATCTTGTGCTCGATGATGCCTTTGATGATCAAGGTGACGATCGCCAGCGCCATGAGCAGCGACGCGACCGCGAACGATGCGGTGTACTGATATTCGTTGTACAAAATCTCGATGTGCAGCGGCAAAGTATTGGTTTCGCCGCGGATATGGCCGGAGACGACCGATACGGCGCCGAACTCGCCCATCGCCCGGGCGTTACAGAGGATAACGCCGTACAATAACCCCCACTTGATGTTGGGCAGCGTCACCTTAAAAAAACACCCGCCAGCCCTTGGCGCCCAAGCTGACCGCCGCTTCCTCGTCCTGGACGCCTTGCGTCTCCATGAGCGGGATCAGCTCGCGGGCGACGAACGGGAAGGTGACGAACATCGTCGCCAGGATGATGCCCGGCGTCGCGAACACGATCTTGTAATCGTGCTCCATCAGCCAAGGTCCGATCAGCCCTTGCGCGCCGAAGAGCAAAATGTAGACCATGCCGGAGATGACAGGCGAGACCCCGAACGGCAAGTCGATCAGCGTGATGAGCAGATTTTTGCCGCGAAACTTGAACTTCGTGATCGCCCAGGCCGCCGCAGCGCCGAACAGCGTATTCAACGGTACGGCGACGACCGCGACCGTGAGCGTCAGCCGCAGCGCAGAGATGGCGTCCGGATCGGAGATCGCTTCCGCGTAGGTCTCCCAACCTTTGCGGAAGGACTGTGCGATGACCGTCAGCATGGGCAGTACGACGACGAGTCCCACGAAAAGGAGCGCGATCGAGATCAGCAGGATGCGCACGCCGCGCGATTCGTTCAAATGCTTGGGGCGGACGTGTGCGACTTGAGCAGCTTGAGATGCGGCAGCGGCCGGTACGGCTCCTGACATCGCGAGGCCCCCTTAACTCGTCCGCAGACGGCGGTTGGTCCACCGTTGCAGCGTGTTGATAAGAAGCAGAAGCGCGAACGAGATGATCAGCAGCACGAGCGCGATCGCCGTCGCCTGGCTGTATTCGAACTGCTCGAGCTTCGTGATGATGAGCAGCGGCGTGATCTCGGTTTTCATCGGCATGTTGCCGGAGATGAAGACGACCGAGCCATACTCTCCGATGCCACGCGAGAAGGCGAGCGCGAAACCCGTGATTAAAGGCGGGATCAACTCGGGCAGCAACACCTTGCGGAACGTTCGCCAGCGGTGCGCGCCGAGCAGCGCGGCGGCTTCCTCCATGTCGTTTTCAAGCTCATGAAGCACCGGCTGAACGGTCCGCACGACAAACGGCAATCCGATGAATATGAGGGCGACCGTGATCCCGAGCGGCGTGTAGGCCACCTTGATGCCGAGCGGGTCCAGCAGCGAGCCGATCCAGCCGTTGGGCGCGTAGATCGACGTGAGCGCGATGCCCGCCACCGCCGTCGGCAGCGCGAAGGGCATGTCGATGAGGCCGTCGACGATCTTTTTCCCGGGGAAACGGTAGCGTACGAGCACCCAGGCGACAAGGAGGCCGAACACGACGTTGACCAGCGCGGCGAATAGGGAAGTCAGCAAGCTGACCCGGTACGAAGCGAGCACGCGCTCGCTCGTCACGGTGTGCCAGAACTGCGGAAGCGTGAGGCCCGCGGTTTTCACGATCAGCGCCGCCAGCGGAATGAGCACGATAAGGCTCAAATACAGAATGGAGTAACCCATTGTAATCCGAAATCCGGGCAATATGCGTTTTTCTTTGACCTGGGAAGCCATTGCGATCGTCCTTCCTCGCTGTCGGGTTAGGAGATATTAACCTTTGGTATAGACTTCGTCGAACGTGCCGCCGTCGGCGAAGTGCTTTTTCTGAGCCTCGGTCCAGCCTCCGAAATCCTTGTCGATCGTGAGCAGATTAAGCGTAGGGAACTGATCCTTGTACTTGTCGGCGACCTCCTGCAGGCGAGGACGGTAAAAGTTCTGCGCGGCGATCTCTTGGCCTTCCGGCGTGTACAGGTACTTTAGGTAAGCTTCGGCGACTTCGCGGGTACCGCGCTTGTCGGCGTTCTTGTCGACGACGGCGACCGGCGGCTCGGCCAGGATGCTGAGCGACGGGGTGACGATCTCGAACTCGTCGCCGTACTCCTTCTTGGCGAGATAAGCTTCGTTCTCCCAGGCAAGCAGCACATCGCCGATCTTGCGTTCTACGAATGTCGTCGTCGCGCCCCGAGCGCCGGTATCGAGCACGGGAACGTTGGCGAACAGCTTTTTCATGAAATCCTTGGTCTTCGCCTCGTCGTTGCCGTCCTGCTGCTGCGCGTAGCCCCACGCTGCAAGGTAGTTCCAACGCGCGCCGCCCGACGTCTTCGGATTCGGCGTGATGACCTGAACGCCTTCCTTGATCAGATCGTTCCAGTCCTTGATGCCCTTCGGATTGCCCTTGCGAACGAGGAAGACGATCGTCGACGTATATGGCGAGCTGTTCGATTCAAACGACTGCTGCCAATCCTTCTTGATCAGACCGCTATCCGTCAGCGAATCGATGTCATAAGCGAGGGCGAGCGTGACGACGTCCGCTTCGAGACCGTCGAGCACCTTGCGCGCTTGCGCGCCGGAGCCGCCGTGCGACTGGTTGATCTTGACCGTTTGGCCGGTTTCCTTCTTCCAGTAGTCCGCGAAGCTCTTGTTAAACGCCTCGTACAGCTCGCGAGTCGGGTCGTAAGACACGTTCAGCAGCTCGATGGACTTCGGCTGGGCGGTCGTCGTCGCCGATGGCTCGGATGAAGCCGAACCGGACGGCGATGCGGATGCGGATCCCGATGCAGATGCCGACGCGCTGCCGGAGCTTGCGGCATTGTTGTTGTTCGAGCCGCATGCGGAAAGCAAAGCGACGAACAGGGCAGCGACGGCGAACGACATGATTCTTTTAGATGATTTCAATTTCATTTTCAATTCCCCCCTCCGGTTATCCGGTAGCAATTCATATAATTCCTACCATTTCAATAGGTTTTAACAAATCATAGCAGGCAGGTGTGTTTAGTGTCAATAAGCATAATTTAATTCACATATAAATTTTGTTGATAGATGGACTTGAATAACAAAAATAATCAATCGATAAAGATGTTATTTGAACGCAAAAAAAAGCCGCGCAGCATAGCTGCGGGCTTCGGATTCAGAAGAATGCGTTATGGAAAACCGTATGAATACTTATCCGCGCTGATTGCGGCCTCGTACGTGCACGACGTCTACGAACGGACGGATCCGGTCCATGAGACGTTGGCCTTTATGAAGCTCTTCGCCTTCCTTATGGGTGAAGCTGAAGTGCCGCTCGAGCGATTCGAGATCGTGATTGGAGGTGTAGAACGTCGGCTTGCGGTTCATCCTGTGATTCAGAATCGCGCCGATGACGTGATCGCGAACCCACGGACTCAAATTTTCGGCACCGATGTCGTCGAAGACGAGCAAATCCGTTTCTTTCATGAGCGTCATCGTTTCTTTGAGCTTCTGGGGCTCCATCATGAGCGCCTTGGCGTCCTCTACGAAGTCGGGCATATAGACGATGACGCCGGTCTTGCCCTCCTTGGCGAGCTTATGCAGCAGATAAGCGGCCATGTAAGTCTTGCCGGTGCCGAAGCTGCCCATCAGGTAGAGCCCCTTCTTCTGCAAACCGTCGGTTCGCGTCCGGTTCACGTACGCGAGCAGCTGCAATACCGCATCCTCCCGCTCGCCGTCGAGATCCAGCATCTGTTCGGCTTCGTAGCTGTCGGCTTCGATGTCGACGTTGCTGCTCAGGCTCGTGATCCTGCGGCGGACCTGCTCCTGATGCTCGTTGGCGAGCCATCTCGCGCACGGCGTCTTGCCGTCGAACAGCTGCCACTTGCCGTTCTGCTCCGCGCAGGTAATCGACGTATAATGGCCTTGCATATCGTTCGGACAACGTTCCAGCCCCGGACAATTCCTGCAGCTTCGGTCTTCCTTGGCATATTGGTACAGCTTGTTCAAGTTGATGCGGAGGGTCCTCTCTTCCAGGCCGGGGTACCTGCGGCGAATCTGCATGACCAGCGGGTCGGCGAGCACTCTTTGGGTCAGGCTGTCCAGATCGCCGACGCCCGGCGCGGCCTTCCAGCCGCGCAGCGCTTCTCCAAGCGACTCCATCGCGATCCCTCCTTTCTGTAGCGAGATAGGTCAAGCGTATAAGTGTGTATAGGGTCAAAAAGTCGATGGCGCAGCGTTATTCGACCGGACAGCTGCGTGTACGGGCAAATAAGACGATGACGCAGCGTTATTCAGCCGGACAGGCGCGTGTTTGGGCAAATAAGACGATGGCGCAGCGTTATTCGACCGGACAGCTGCGTGTACGGGCAAATAAGACGATGGCGCAGCGTTATTCGGCCGGACAGGCGCGTGTTTGGGCAAATAAGAAGATGGCACAGCGTTATTCAGGCCGGATGCATTCATTAGGCGAGCAGCGTTCGCCCGCTCAGCTCTTATCCAGCTGCCGCGCGAGGTCGCGGAGCCGCTGCCGTTCTTCGGCGGACAGCGCCTTCGCCGGCCCCTTGTCCTCGACCACGGGCATGGACGGCTTGCGCGCGCCCGAGGCGCCCGCGCGGCTGCGACTCGACGCCGTTTTTCCCTTGCCGGCCGGCGCGGCGGGTTCGCTCTCGCCTCTGCGCCTGCGCTCGAGCGTCTCGTTCAGCTTCTCCTGCTCGCGCACGTACCGGACGGCTTTGTCATAGGAATCGATGCCCTTGGCAAGCATATTGGCGGCGACCGAATCGATGAAGCTCGCCGTCAAGCGCTGCGCGTGATTCGTCCCGAGGACGTAGTGAATCAGCACGTTGATGACCGCCTCGGGCAGCTTGTAATTCAGGTCGATGCGCTCGAAGATGCGCGCGAATACGTCGGGTACGGAGCCGGGGAAGAACCGCTCCAAAAACCGCGTGTGCGGCTCCAGCATGAGCAACCTTCCGTACTCGTCCGCTGCGACCTGCTTGCTAAGCCGCTCCGGTACGTCGAACGGCGGGACGGCGTACAGCGCTTCGTCCATCGCGGCTGAAGCGGCCTCGTCCGCGGCGGCGTCTCCGATGCGCGACAGATAGCGCTCGCGTTCCTCGCCGCGCTTGCGGCCTTGGCGGTAGATCAGGTTCGCCCGGGACTGCAGTTCGTCCCAATGCAGCGTGCCGTCGGGCAGGAAGACGCCGTCTTCGTCCAGCAGACGGCTGACCTCCGGCAGCTCGAGATCGAACTTGTAAGCCAGGAAGTTGATCTGCGCCATCGACTCCGGCGCGCGGTTCAGCCGCTCGACGTACGCCCGGTTCGACGAGCCTCTCGGGAAGCGAAGCAGCAGCTCGCTGTGGCGCACGCGCTCCGGCTGGGACGCGCCGACGGCCTCGCGAGCAGGCGCCGGCTGCGTCAGCGATTGCTCCAGCTCCGGATCGATCTGCGCCGCATTGATGCGGAACAGCTCGTAGAACGGCACCGTGATCTCCTCGCGGTTCAGGAATCGCGCGAGCCCCGAGGGACTGCGCGGCGCGAGCGATTCGCGAAGCTCCATCAGCGCCGGCTTGCCAATTCGGTCCCTGAGCAGCAAAGACAGATGCAAGTTGGCGAAGAACTCGCCGGGCGCAAGCGGACGCTGCAGCACGTATTCGTAGAGCGTCTCGTCCGCCGCCGGATCGTGCTGCCTGAACGTCTGCAGGAGGCCGACGGCCTCCAGCTTCGAGGCGCTCTCGACGAGCGCCTGCCGCCCGGCCGCATTCGGCTCCAATCCCAGTCCGAGGAACAGTCTGCGCTGCGCCTCGGGCTGCACGCAGCCGGTCTCGTCGTCGCCAAGATGATGGTACAGCAACAGATATAAGCCGATAGAGAGCGCGCCCGCCATCGGTTGATAGAGTTCGGCCAGCACGCGTCGCTCCAGGCCGCCGAGCGAGAAGTCGCGACAGGCGGTATAGCGATGATGCTCCGTAAATTCAAGTTTGTTCGACACTCGCATACCGTATTCGACAACCTTTTTTTCATAGAGTGTCTCTCTATTGTAGCATATCCTTCGGTCCCGCTGGTGTTGGAAATCCGCCGAAAAAATGAAAAGAGGACGGAACGGAGCGTCGCTCCGCAGCGTCCCCGATGTGGCAGGGCATCGGTCGTTACTTTTTGTAAGGCAGCAATTCTTCGTCTACCAGATTGCGATAGGAAGGGTCGAAGTAGGCGGTGAAGTTGACGTTAAGCGTCATCGCTTTGCCCATGTCCGCGGCAGACGGCTTCGCGATCGCGAAGTTGTCCACCGATACGAGACGCGGGAGCTTCTGCAGGGCGCCTACCCATTGAAGCAACCGATCGTAAGTGCCTTCGATGGCGACCGCCGTTTTGAGTTCGCCGACCGAGGCATACGGCGTTTGCTCGCCGCCCAACACACTCTGCAGCTGGTTGCTGTCGGACGCGCTGAAGGTCGCGTTCAGCAGCGCTACGCCCGTCGCCTGGCTGACGCTTTTCAGATCGAGCAGCATCTGCTCCGTATTGTCCGAGAGCGGGAGCGCCTGCTGTACGGACGCGTCCGAATATTCGGCATCGGCGGAGCTGCTTTCGGCGGCTTTTTTCGAGAGCACGTCCGCTTGGTTGCGAAGACTCGCGATCTGATCGCTCTGCTCGGACAAACGCGTATTGAGCGGCATCTGCTTGTACACGACGAACATCAAGAGAAGCAGGAAAAGCAGGACGACGCCGATGAGGCCCAGCGACCGTTTACTGAGCTGCGTCTGCAGTCCCGTCATTTCCTTCTCCTCCTTCCGGCTTCTTCATATCGAGCGAATAGATCGCCGTCTTCGAGACGAGCACGGCCGGACCTTCTCCGGCGGGGCTCTGCGCGACCGACTGCAGCTGCGCCGAAGCCGCGAACGACATCTGCTTCAGATCGAACAAATAGCGGGACGCGCTGTCGAAATCCGGCAGTTGGACGGTCAGGCCAATCTGGCCCAAGCTGCTGTAGCTGACGCTCTGGAGCCTGCCGCCGGACGGCAGCTTGCTCTCGAGCTCCGCCATTACCGCGATCGCGTCGCGGCGATGGCCCCGAATGTCTTCGATCGACTTGAGCGGATTCGTTTGCCCGGATTGCTGGCTGTTTTTAGCCTCCAGCCCGCTCTGCAGCAGCGCGATTTGATCGTTCAACTGCGCGATCGTCGTTTCGCCGGCCCGAAGATCGGATTTGTTGTCAAAATAATAATAAGAGACAGCTGCCACCGCGAGCACCCAAACGGCCAGCGATGCCGCAAGAATGACCGGATACAGTCGCGCATCCCGGTCGACGCGCGGCATGAGGTTGATTCGCTTCTTGTCCTGATGCCACAGCGCAAGGCCGACCGCGACGCGATTGTTGTCCGCGCTGTAAGTATGCTGGGTCGCATAGGTGTCGAAGGAAAACGCGCGAATGCTCACTTCAGGCTGTGACTGCTGCAATTCCGCAAGCAACTGGTTCCGGCCTTGATCCGAACCGACGATCAGCGCCTCGGTAATTCTGGCATTGCCTTCGTGAATGCTGAACTGGTAGAAGTTGAGCATCCGCGCAATCTCGGCCGTGACCTCGGACAACTGCGTCTCGTTCAGCGCGCCGTCCGAGTCGCTTTGTCCGTAGAGCGCGATCGTCTTCAGGAAGACCGGGTATCCGCCATGGAACATATAAATCTCGAGCGCGCTCGCGTCCAGGTTGATCAGCATCGTCTCCTCGAACTTCTCGTCCTGAAGCTCCCGGATCGCGCGCGCCAGCGCCGTCGCCGACAGCTCGATGCCGGACACTCTCAGGCCCGCTCCCTCTACCATGTCCGTATAGGACTGGATCAGCAGCCTGGATGCCGCGAATACGAGTACATGGGTACTCTCAGCTTCAGTGCCAAGCTTGATAAAGTCGTGCACGGGGTCCTCGAACGGCAGGTGCAGCGTGGTCTCGACTTCCAGCGCCACGAGTCCGGCCAGATCTCTCTCGCTGGTGCTCTGGATGCGGAGGCGGCGGACGATGACATGCGACGTAGGAAAAGAAAGCGTCACGGATTGGCCCTGCAGCTTTTCCGCCCGCACCCAATCCGACAGAAGGCGGCGCGCCTCCGTATAGTCCGAGATCCGGTCCTCTTCGAATAGACCGGGCGGCAGAGGCAACACGCTGACGCGCTCGATTTCCCAGCTCTTCTTTTTCTTAAGCTTAACGAGTCTTGCCCCGGACGGATCCAGGGTCAGGCCAATGGTCTTGGCGCCTGATCCGAACATTGTGAGTCACGCCCCGTTCAGGTAAATAAAGATAAATAATAATCGATCACGTCCGCGCCGTAACCGTACGCGAAGCAAGCGCCCAGCGCCAGAAACGGTCCGAACGGCAAAGGCTGCTTGCGCTTCACGACGCCGGCCGCTATCAGGGCGACTCCGACGAGCGTGCCGGATAGACAGGCCGCGACGAGCGCCACGGCCGTGTTCGACAGTCCGACGACGAAGCCGAGCACCGCGAACAGCTTCACGTCACCGAGCCCCATCCCGCCCTTCGAGACGATCACGATGAGCAGCAGGACACCGCCGCCGGCTGCCGCGCCCAGCAGATGACTCCACCAGGAGATTTCGTTCGGGAGCAGCAGGCAGGCCGCAGCCAGAAGCGGCGCGAAGAACAGCAGCACCTTGTTCGGAATGAGCATCGTCGCCAGATCCGATACGGTCACGATGACGCAGAGGCTGACGAGCAGCAGTCCGATGAGCGCGGCCGGGCTCCAACCGAAGGTGACGTATACCCAGACGAAAAGCAGTCCTGTCGCGGCTTCGCCAAGCGGATAAAGCGGCGACACCGGCGCCTTGCATTGACGGCATCGACCGCGCGACAGCAGCCAGCTCGCGATCGGGACGAGGTCGCGTCCCGCAAGCCGCGTCCCGCATCGCGGGCAGCGCGACGGAGGCGAGACGATGGACTCGCCCGCAGGCACGCGCAGCGCCACGACGTTGTAGAACGAGCCGAGCACCGCGCCGAGCGCGAACAGGTATATATATAGAAGAATCGTCATGATGGCGATGGTCGCTTTCGATGTTAGTTAGGAAAAAGGAACCGGTTGGGCCGGTTCCTTGTACGGTCATTACCTAGTTGATTCGACAGCAATGACTTCCGATGCAGGATATGTCTTTGCTATAGCCGTTGAACTTGTATCTGTAAGTGTAATAGTTTCGAGAGTACCGTCAGCTTTGTATTGAAGATAGCTATCATCGACATTTAAAGGTTTTTTAGTGCTAGGTAAAGTAATGTTAGTGTCAAGATATCCCTTGGTTTGAAGTTGCTTTACCGTCAATTTTCCATCTGACGTAGGGGTAGTTGTTACAACTTTTGGATTTTCACCATTTAATTCTGATGTCACATATAATCTAGCTGCATCATATATTTGACGTGCCGTAGACACATCTGCATCCTTCTTCGACTTATTAATAATCCCGCCGATCAACGGAATCGCAATCGCCGCAATAACCGCCAGAATGACGATTACCGCCAAGAGCTCGATCAGCGTAAAGCCCTTTTGATCTTCCTTCGCCTTGCCGAGACGCTTCATGACAGCTGTTCTCATCTTCCAATCCCTCCGCTTTCAACTCATTTTTAAAAATCTATATGTTCTAGCGCCTGTTGACGCAGGGACAACCTGTTCCTGTACCGCACTTTCGTTGGCTACCTCGTGCTCCCCCAGATCATCCCATCTGTCCGTACAGCGTGAACATCGGCAGCATGATCGCAGCGACGATCGTCCCGACGAGCCCGGCCAGGAAGACGATGAGCAGCGGTTCAAGCAGCGACTTGAGCCGGTCGACGGTGTTCTCGACGTCCATCTCGTAGAAGTCGGCGATCTTCTCCAGCATCTGGTCGAGCGCGCCGGTCTCTTCGCCGATCGAGATCATCTGCGTGACCATCGGGGGAAATACCCACGATTGCTTGAGCGGCTCGGACAACGGATTGCCCTGGCGGAGCGAATCCGCGGACTTTCGGATGTAGCCGCCGATGACGACGTTGTTGACGAGTTCCTCGACGATCTGCAGCGACTGGAGCACCGGCACCGAGCTCGCGTACAGCGAGGACAACGTGCGGGTCAACTGCGCGATCGCGCCCTTCTGCGCCAGCTTGCCGAAGATCGGCACCTTCAGCTTGCCGTAGTCGATCCAGTATCGCCCTTTATCCGTGCGCTTGGCGACCTGATGGGCGACGACGAGCGCGATCGCGCCGAGCAGCCACAGGTACCATTGATGCTCGATCGACTTGCTGAGCGCGAGCACCATGAGCGTGATGCCGGGCAGCTTCGCGTCCATCGACTCGAACATGGTCACGAACTGCGGTACGACGGCCTTCAGCAGGTAAATAACCGCGCCGATCGCCAGCACGCCCACGACGAGCGGATAAGTCATCGCCGACTTGATCTTTTCCCGGGTGACATGCTGCTTCTCCAGGAACTTGGCCAGCCGTTCCAGCGTGCCTTCGATATCGCCCGTCTCTTCGCCCGCGCGGATCATGCTGAGGAAGATGGCGGGAAAAATTTTCTTATGCTCGCCTGCCGACTGCGAGAACGACACGCCGCGCAACAGCCCCGTATGCACGTCCAGCAACGCCTTTTTTGAGCGGCTTGCTCTCCGTCTGCTCGGCCAGAATGGCCGTCGCATCTACAATGCTGACGCCGGCGCGCATAAGTGTGGCAAACTGCCGGCAGTAGATGATGAAATGCTCGTGCTTGACCGGGTTGCCGATGTAGATGTCCGCATTAAGGAATGTCGTCTTCTGCTCATTGAGCGACAGCACGACGAGGTTTCTCTTGCGCAGCTCGTCCATCGCCGCCGACTTGCTCGAGGCCGACAGCTTGCCTTTGATCTGACGTCCGGTCTGACTGCGAACCTGATAGAGGAAATCCGCCATCAGAGAACACCCGACTCAGCCAGATAAGCCCGCGCGTAGGCCGGCTCGACGGCGCCCGCTTGCAGCAGCTCCTTGATCGAGTTCTCCAGCGTATGCATGCCGAGCTGACGGCCGGTCTGCATGACGCTCTTGATCTGATGGATCTTCTCCGTACGGATCAGATTCGCCACCGCCGGCGTATTGACCAGAATCTCCGTGGCGCATGCCCTGCCCCGGTTCTGCGTCCGCGGCAGCAGCCGCTGCGAGATGACTGCGACGAGCACCGCCGCGAGCTGGGCGCGAATCTGTCCCTGCTGATGCCCCGGGAACGCGTCGATGATCCGGTCGATCGTCTGCGGCGCGTCGGTCGTGTGCAGCGTCGCGAAAACAAGATGTCCGGTCTCTGCCGCCGTCACTGCGGCCGAGATCGTCTCCAGGTCGCGCATCTCGCCGACCAGGATGACGTCAGGGTCCTGCCGCAGCGCGGCGCGCAGTCCGTTGGCGAAGCTCTTGGTGTCGCTGCCGACTTCGCGCTGATCGATGATCGACGAACCGTGACCGTGCAAGTACTCGATCGGATCTTCCAGCGTTACGATGTGCTTTTTCTCGTGCGTGTTGATGTGCTTGATCATCGCGGCCAGCGTCGAGGACTTGCCGGAGCCTGTGGGTCCAGTCACCAGAATCAGCCCCTGCGGCTTGGCGGCGAGCGTGCTCAGAATCGGAGGCAGCTGCAGCTGCTCCAGCGTCGGAATCTGCGTCGGGATCGTCCGCACCGCGATGCTTACCTTGCCCCGCTGTCGATAAGCGTTCACCCGGAACCGCGACAGCCCTTCGAGTTCATAGGAAAAGTCCAGTTCTCCCGCTCGCTCGAAACGCTCCTTCTGCTCCTCATCGATGAGCGCCAGCGCCATGTGCGCCGCCTCGTCGGCCATCACCTTCTCCTTGCCGACGGGCTGCAGCTTGCCGTTCACCCGCAGGATCGGGGGCGAATCGACCGAGATATGCAGGTCGGACGCGCCGGCCTCGTGCGCCGCTCGCAGCAGGTCTACCATGCGGCTCTTCATCACAGCTGTCATCATTTTCCCCCTTCCACTAGTAGGCGACAGTCTCGCGAATGACTTCCTGAAGCGTCGTGATGCCGCCGAGCACCTTGGCGAAGCCGTCGTCCATCAGGCTGATCATGCCCTGCTCCGCCGCCGCGGTCCGAAGCTCCTCTACGGTCGCGTTCTCCGAGACCATCCGGCGCAGCGCGTCGTTCATGCCCAGCACTTCGTGGATGGCCACGCGTCCCCGGTAGCCCGTCTTGTTGCAGTTGCCGCAGCCCTTGCCCACATGGAGCTTGTCCGCCTGCAGGCCGCGTCCTTGGAGCAGCATCGCCTCCTGCTCGGTCGGCGCCTGCTCGGTCTTGCACTCCGGACAGATGCGGCGCACGAGCCGCTGGGCGACGACCCCGATGAGCGACGAAGCGACGAGGTAGGGCTCTACGCCCATGTCGCGCAGCCGGGTCACCGTGCTGATCGCATCGTTCGTGTGCAGGGTGGACAGCACGAGATGTCCCGTGAGCGAGGCGCGGATCGCGATCTCCGCCGTCTCCGTGTCCCGGATCTCGCCTACCATGACGATGTTCGGATCCTGACGAAGGATGGAGCGAAGGCCGGCCGCGAACGTCAACCCGATGGTCGGATTGACATGGACCTGATTGATGCCTTCGAGCTGGTATTCAACCGGATCTTCGACCGTGATGATGTTGGCGGCTTCCTGGTTCAAATGGTTCAGCGCGGAGTAGAGCGTCGTCGTTTTGCCGCTGCCGGTCGGCCCGGTGATGAGCAGAATGCCGTATGGGCGCTCGATCATTTCCCGGAAAATAGCCTGGTTGCGTTTGCCGAAGCCGAGCAGGTCGATCGACTTCACCCCGGTGCTGAGATCCAGGAGCCGAAGCACGATCTTTTCCCCGTGAATCGTCGGCAGCGAGGAGACCCGGATATCGATCGTCCGATTGTCGAACGTCATCTTCATCCGGCCGTCCTGAGGCAAGCGCCGCTCGGCGATGTTTAACCTGGCCATGATCTTGAGGCGAGCGGTAATAAAGCCCTGCATTTGCTTCGGAATCGTCCGCTCCGTCCGCAGCACGCCGTCCAGCCGGTATCGGATCGACACGCTCGCCTCGCCGGGATCGACGTGTATATCCGATACTCGCAGCTGCATCGCCTGTTGAATCATTTGGTTGACAAGGCGTACGACGGGAGAGTCTTCGTTGGTAATCTCGGTCTCGCGGATCTCTTCCTGCGTCGTCGGAAGCTCGCCCATGATCTGGCTCATCGAATCCTGCAGGCCGTAATGGCGGGCGATCGCGCGGTTGAGCTCGTCCCGGCTCGTAATGGCGGGCTCGATCCGGAACCCCGTGCTCATCCGCATCTCTTCGATCGCGAAGTAATCGAGCGGATCCGCCATCGCGACGAGCAGCTTGCCGCCTTCCTTATGGATCGGGATCGCCTGATAGCGCCTCGCCAGCGCTTCGGGAAGAATCTGCGTGATCGATGGCTCGATCTGGTATTTGAAAAGGCTGACATGCGGAATGCCGAGCTGGAATTCGAGCACTTCGATCAATTGCTGTTCGTTGATATACCCCTGCGTGATGAGCAGGTCTCCCAGCTTCTGCTTCGTCTTGCGCTGCTCCTGGAGCGCTTCCTGAAGCTGCGCCTCGGAGATGATCTGGCTCTCGACTAGCAAGTCTCCCAATCTTTTCTTCACGATCGCCAATCCGATCACCCCTGACACTAGTCCGATAGTCCTGCATCTATATGTTTAATGTCTTAGGAATTTCCAGTGAAATTAATGATACCAGCCGACATTTTTCCAAGTTCTTTCTCAGAAGGATTATATATTGTCGTATAATGAAAAGACAAGCAGCTTTTTGTGGCATAATTATCCATAACGCGACATGAAATTTGTTCAGTAATTTTTCAGAAGAATATGGTAAAATCGTTTCGGAGAGTTCTAGGTCTATCATCCTATTTATGTCATAATTTCGTTTTCAACTCACTTATTCAACGATTGCGCTCAGATAAAACCACGTAGGGGAAAAAGATGTCGCGAGTTCGGAAATGGTTGAGCTTGGCATTGGCGACCGTTCTAATCTTCGGAGGCTTGCCGTTAACCGGACTTGGGCCGGCTCATTCGCATGCGGCTACGTACACGATCGTTACGCTCACCGGAACGACGTCGAACAATGCCTTTCAGAACGTCGTATTGAACGGCACGCAGTTGCAGTTTGGGACCGGGACCGCGGCCAAATTCGTCATGACCGATTGGGGCGACGGCACCGTCTCGCTGCGCGCGCAGGCGAACGGCATGTTCGTCACGGCCAGCGGGACGAATGACTTGACCGCCACTGCCACTGCGGTCAAAATAACCGAGACCTTCAAAAAAGAATCTTCCGGCAGCGCGTTTACGTTAAAATCCCTTTCGAACGGCAAGTACTTGACGACCTCATCCCCTAACAACGGAAATAACGCAACTACGACCATTAAAGCCAGCAGCGACACGGCGACGGATGCCAAACAAAAATTCAATATCACCGACGTCTCCCCCGCCTCCTCCAAGCAGGAGATCCGCGTGCTTGAAATCACGGACGACGGCACGTCGGATCTGTTGCCCATTCTGGGCAGCTACAACAATCCGGTCATCAAGATCGACTCCATCCGGATGAAGCAGTTCGTCGCGCAGCGGGACGAGCTCGACGGTCGCTACGACGCGATTTATATCGGGAAAGGCGCCTACAACGCCACGCTCGTATCGACCAGCGGCCAGAACCACGATACCAAAAGCATCATGAACGACATCACCAACTTAAAAATGGGAGAAATCCAGAAATATTATATCGATCGCGGACTGCCCGTCATTGTTTATAGCCAAAAAACGAGTTCTTCCGCGAGCGGCGCCTTGTACCAGAACAAAGCGGGCATTTTGAATGCCGCCTTCTTGCCCTATGCGACCGCCCTTTCCGGGTCGGGCGATAAGTTCGTCCCCGCCTCGAACAAAAGCAACGTGATTTTCGTCGGCGATTCGAGCATAGATAGCGCCGGCAATTTTCTGACGAAGACCGATCTGATCAACCGCTCTGCAGAACGGCCTCGCCTTGTCGTAACCGGCAAGCCGATCGATTATACCGTCAATCAGAATCAAATCTACGTGGCAGGGGATACGCTCACCTATACGTTCGACGTAGCCAATGTCGGCAACATCGCCCAGCGGAGCATGACCGCCAACCTGTATATCGGCATCGACAGCGTGCTGAAGTTCGATTCGAACAACCTGATCGTCTCGCAGCCCGTGACGTCTACGACCGGCAATACGCTCACCTTCCGTCTGCCCAAAGGCTACTCGGGCGTCCACTATTGGAAGCTCGAGCTCGTCGATCAAGGCAGCAAGCTGAAGGATATCCAAAGCGGCGTGCTCCGATTCCGCGACGAAGTCACGAAGATCAACGTCCTGCAGGTCGTGACCTCCAACGCGGACACGACCAGCAGCCTGCTCAAGAGCAATAACATGAATCAAAGCTATCTCAAGACGGAAGACTACGAGATCGCCATCACAGTCATGTCCATGAACAACTTCAACAACAGCGGCTACGCTAGGCTCAACGGTTACTACGACATGCTGATCTTCGGCTTCGCGGACTCCTACAACGGAGGCGCCAACATCAGCGCAACCGCCGCCGCCGCAGTCAATGCCTATATCGCCACGGGGCAAAGCGTCATGTTCACGCACGATACGATCTACCAAGGCAGCTCGAATTGGATCAGCTACTTCCAGACGGCGACCGGCCAATTAAGCCCGATGACCAACATGGGCCTCAATGCGCCGAACCAATCGACGACGACCAAAAAGGTAAACGACGGCCTGCTGACCCGATTCCCTTTTAACATCAGCAGCAATATTGCCTTGGTCAATACGACGCACGACCAATACTTCGGCCTCAAGCTCGAAGATCCTGAATTGATCCCGTGGTACAACATCACGGGCGGCCCGCGGGACGACGACGACAGCTGGAACCACTACTATACGTACTCTTACGGCAACGTCACCTATTCGGGTACCGGACATACGAACCACGACTTCCCCGACTGGGAGCAGCGTCTGTTCGTCAATACGATGTACCGGGCGTTTATCGGATCGAACCATGCGCCGATCGTGAACGTCAGCACGCCTACGAACTACGCGGATACCGGCAAAATTATTCCGTCGTACAACAAGGTGCTGCTCAGCTATACGCCGCAGGACTACGACGTCATCGACCGTTCGCTTAGCACGGCCGTCACGTTCAAGTACCGGGCCGGCGCCTCGGACGCCTGGACCGAAAAGCAGGTCAAAGCGTATACCGACGTCAAAACCGGCGAGATCGTCACCGAGTCGTACGACAATCCGCTCCCGAACGGCGGCGAACTGGTCATTTACGTCACGGCCAAGGACAAGAGCGGCGCCAGCACGACCCAGACGATCACGACCAAGGTCGTGAAGGTGACCGCCAACGTCGACCTGAGCCGTACGCTTTCTGCCAACGTCGTGAACAACCAGGTAGAAAAGAACGTGCCGTTTACGATGACTTACACGGTCACGCCGAAAAATATTCCTTATCAAAACGGCATTAGCGCCGATGACTTGGTCATCAAGAACTTCAAGCTGGACGAGAAGCTGCCTGCCAATCTTGAAGTGATCGCGGCCGACGCATCGCCTCTGCTGCTGAATCCGGCCGTCACCGGCACGCTCGCGGCAGGTTACAAGCTTACCGGCTCGTTGGCCGACATCCAATACCGGCTGAGCCAGGACGGCAAAAACTTCATTGCCGACCCCGTCAGCTTCACGGTGAAGGTCACGCCGAAGCAGAACGGCAGCTACCTGCTCGACAATTCGTATCTGAACTTCACGGACTTCTACGTGAACGGCGCCATCGTCACGAAGGATATCGAACGCAGCCTGCAGTTCCAGCCTTATCAGATTCAAGCGGTCACCAAAATGGCCAGCCTGAGTCTATCTGACACGGTCATCGCCAAAGGCGACGAGTCGATCCTGACGCCCGTCATCGGTCCAGACGATACGTCCAACAAGACGCTGACCTGGACGGCCGATCATCCTGAGCTGGTGACGGTCGACGCCAAAGGCGTCATCAAGGGCATCGCCGAAGGCACGGCCAAGATTACGGCGACGGCAACGGACGGGAGCGGATTGACCGCCGTATCGAACGTGACGGTCGTCGTGCCGGGCATCAACATCGTCGGACCGAATACGGTCAACGTCGACGACACGATCAATCTCGAAGCCAAGCTCATTCTGGCGAACGAGACGCTGACCGGGCTCACCTGGTCCGTCGGCTCCGGCCAATCCGCGACCGGCGAGCTCGGCAGCGGCGCCGACGATATGAAAAAGACGCTGACCGGCTTTAATGCCGGCCCGATCGACATCACGGTCGTCGCCACGACCAGCAAAGGCAAGACCTACACCAAGACTTATCGCGTGACGGTCATTCAACCGATCCAATTGACGCTCCCTTCGGACATTCATATCGGACTCGGCACGGAATGGAAGCGGGATCTGTGGAACGCCGCGCTCGGCGTGACGCCGGAGGCGAGCAAGTCCGGCATTCAGAGCTATACGACGTGGACGAGCAGCGACGCGTCCACCGTAGAGGCCGGAGCGAACAATGGCGTCGTCATCGGCAAAAAAGACCGGCTTCGTCACGGTCGGCGCTTCCTACCAGAAAAATCCGAAGACGACGCCGGTCACGGCATCGACGCGCGTCACGGTCGTAGACTTAAGCGTGCCTGAACAAGTCACGCTGGGCAAAGGCAAGACGCTGGACGTCAAAGCTTTGGTCGGCGCAGCGCCTGTCGACGTTAGTTCGGTGGTATTGAGCCGTCTGACCTGGACCGACGAGAGCGGTAAAAACTTCGCGTCCGTCGGCGCATCGACCGGGATCGTCACGGGCACCGCCGCTGGCGTTGAAAACGTCACGGTGACGTATCGCCAGACGGACGGCGGACCGATCGTCATCCAGAAGACGATCCAGGTGAACGTGGTGGATATTAGCGGCCCGTCCGACGTCCTTGTCGCCAAGGGAGACAAGATGGATCTGGCCGCACTGATTCAAGTCTTGCCAGGGAGCCTGGAAACGGGCATCCGGGAGCATCTGAGCTGGAGCAGCGAGGCTGCCGGCACGGCCCTAGTCGGACAGGACGGGGTAGCGACCGGCAAGGGAGCGGGCACGACGAAGATCACGGTGTCGTACAGAGAAAAGCCGGACGGCCCAGTCATAGCGCAATGGACCATAAACGTTCATGTGGTCGACCTGTCGCTCAAGGATAGCGTCACGCTTGCCGTCGGCGGCAGCTACGACCTGAATGGCGCGATCGTCACCGCCAATCCGTCGAGTATCGCGAAGGATTTGAAATGGAGCGACGAACCCGGAAAAACCTATGCGTCCGTAGACGCCGTTACCGGGATTGTCACCGGCAGCGCCCCCGGCTCCGAAACGATCACGGTGACTTACGCCCTGCCGGGAAGCAGCAATACGACCATCGCGAAGACGATTGCCGTTAACGTCGTTAAGCTCGACGGCCGTACGGCGACGATCCCCGTCGGCATGACCGTCGACCTGAAGGATCTGCTGGCGATCAAGCCCGAATCGCTCGAATCCCAGATCAAAGCCTCCGTAACCTGGAGCGAAGACGTAACGAACAGCACGATCACGGTCAGCAACAGCACGGCGACGGGCAAACGCGTCGGGAAGGAATCGGTTGCCGCATCCTATAGGCCCGATCCGGCACGCCCGTCGATCGATACGAGCGTGCAAGTCGAAGTCATCCCCGTGACGCTCGATCTGCCGCAAACGCTGACGATCGGGCTCTGGTCGGAAGATTTGCAGCACGATTTCGATCTTTCGGACAGGCTGGGGATCAAACCGGTGGAATGGAGCGATTCGATAAAGCCGTATATCGCCTGGTCGAATACGGACGCGGGGGAAAAGGTCGGTTTAAGCGGCAGCACCATCAAAGGCCTTCAAGCGGGCAACGAGCATATCAGCGCCGTCTATGCGAATCCGGCTGCGCCTGATTATACCGCTTCGGGCACCGTCAATATTCGCGTCGTCGGGCTGTCGTTCGACGGACCGATCACGATCGGCAATACGATGAGCGAATCGCTCGCCTCGCAAATCAAGATCGAACCCGAGGCGCGCCGGGACGAGATTCTGCCGCAGCTTCACTGGTCGGTCGAGTCTGGCAGCCAATATCTCACCGTATCGGACACGGGCCCAAGCAAAGGCACGGTCACGGGAGAGACGCCGGACAACAAGCCCGGTAAAGGCGTCATTCTCGTGACCTATGCGCCGGAGGATGCCGTCGCGATCATTACAGCCAAGATCGAAGTGAACGTCGATCCCGTCTATCTGGGCCCGCCGACATCGATGACGGTTCGCTGGAATCAGCCGGCGATCGACCTCTTGCAGGACGATACGCTCTCCAAGCTGCCGGCGGACATGAAGAGCAAGCTGCATTGGACGATCAAGGACGACAATAAGTCCGTGCTGACGGGCAGCAGCCTGAATCCGAGCAAGACGGGCACCGCCACCGTCACGGTCGCATACCGCAAGACGGACGCGGGTCCCGACATCGCGAAGCGAGTGTTCACGATTAATATTGTCGAGCTTTCGCTGCCCGCCTCTCTCTCGGTCGCATCGGGAGCGACCTACGACCTCAAGCCCAGTCCGCTCAGCACGGTAGACAAGCTCGGCATCCTGCCGACGTCAGGGCAAGTGCACGATGCGATCGCCGGAAATATCAAATGGAGCGACGAAGGCAAAAATAACTTGACGGTTGATAACGCCGGAATCATCACGGCCAAAACGAACAACAGCAAATATCCCGTCACCGAGACCGTCACGGTTAGCTACAAGCCAAGCGACGGCGCGGAGATCAAAGCTTCCGTTATCGTCTCGGTGCTGCCGGCCGTACAGAACAAACCGACGTACGGCGGCAATAAGTATTAATCGAATCGCATACGACGCAAGCAAAGAGCCCCTCATTCGAGGGGCTCTTTGCTTTGCTTATAATTTTACGCCATGCCTAGTTATTTGTCGGCGTCGGCGAAATGCTTTTTGCCGATCCGCATATTAATCGTCTTCACGCGGGGCAGTCCGACTGCCTGATTGGCATAAATCTGATCGTCGTACTGAATGATAAAGCGGCTTAGCAGCCGATGTTGATCATCGACCGGGATACCGTTCAGTTGACTGTCCGGATATAGATACGTAGCGTCCTCACTAGGCTTAGGCGTATTGCCAAGCACCGCGTTGATTGTCAATTCGCCCTTGGCGAAGAAGCCTCCGCGTATCCAGAAAGCAGAACCGACGCCGTACAGCTCCGCATCGGAGTCCGTATAGAAAAAGGCCTTCAGCAGCGGCGGATTGCCCGCACCTTGATCGGATGCTCCCTTTACGAAGGGAGATGCGATCGTATTAAACGAATCGACGCGATTGATGAAAATTTTGCCTTTGGCGATCAGCAGCAGCTCTTTCTCTACGCCGTTCACCTTCAGGCCCGCGATCTCGGCATCCTCGATCGTCGCCTTGCCGAGCGTGATGATCGTCGCGTCCATGCTGACTCTGCCTCTGATTTTAACGTCGCCGTTCACCAGAATATTGCCCAGAATTTCGAGCGGCGCCCCGCTCTGATTGTCGATCGTCAGGTTGCCGTTAACGATGAGCCAAGCGCTTTTCATGTACGATCCGTTGATTTCGCGTTTATTTTTGACGTCGGGGTCGAACTTCATTTGCTGCAGCTCGTTGCCGTTGATCGTCAGGCTGCCGTCGTAAATCGCCGTCTTGTCCAGCGACTGCCCGGTGGCGAATAGGAACTGATAATTCGCAAAATCCTTGTAATACTGCTGGATATCGTCCTCCTTGTCGCTCGTCGGATAGGTCGGCTTCTCGGGAAGGTCAATGATGCCGGCACGGTTTGCCAAGCTCTGAATTCGCTGATGCGCGCTTTCGCTCGCGTAGGCCGAGGCAGCCTCCAAATTGTTCAACGAACCTTTATTGATATCTTTGATCCCCGGATAGAGCGTCGGGTTGTCCCGATCCGTCTTGCTGTCACCGGAAGCCTCGGCCAGCTTATCCAGGAAGGACTCTTCTATATTTACGGATACGAACTTGCTCTTGTCCCTGTAAACGACATTATCGATCGTATTGTTGACGACGGTCTTTAGCTGAAGCTTGCTGTTATCGGTACCGTCGAGCTGAATCGGCGAATAATTCGAGCCGGTCTGATAATCGCAATAATCCGGTCCCGTACAGGACAAGATGCTTTTTTCGTTTTGAACGTAGATGTCTCCGTCGAGCGTCGGGAACTGGGAGGGCGTGAATTGATCCTTTTCTCCGATCGCCCGGTTGTACCGGTATTCGGCCTGGTTTTTAGCCCGCAGGTCCAGCCCCGAGTAAAAGTCCCCGATAATATAAGGCGCTCCGTTGATATTGACGTTGCTCTCCGAGCCGAACGCGTACTTCAAAAACTCGGGGTACGAGTCGAGCGTAATGTCCTGCGCCAAAATTCGCCTGACGCCGTTGACCTCCGCCTCGGTCTTGATCGTAATCTGGACTTCGACCTTATCCACCGGCTTCCCGGCGCCTGCGATCGATTGGGCGTTCCATGCTTGCGGCAGCTCGATGCCCAGTATTTTGCCGGTGGCGCCTTGGAGTCCGCTTTTCGTATCCGATCCGTTCACCTTCGCCTGAATCTCCTTGAGATCGTTCGGCAGCTGCTCCAGATCGATCGCGCCCTCCTTCTTGTCGAACTTGAGCGCGATCTCGGCGGCCGCCTCGTTCAACGCGCGCTCGGCCAGATGCAGGCTCTGCACGTCGTTCTCCCGCGTCTCCGCGCGCTTGGCGCCGCCCAGCGTCGCGCCCATGATCGCGACGCCCAACACCGTAAAGACGAGCACCATAAATACGACGAGCAACAGCGCGGAGCCGCGTTCTTCCCGCGGACGAAGCGTCTTCATGATGATCCTCCCCTTCAAAATCCGAACCGGCTCTCCAGCTCGAGCTCTTGTCGTCTGCCGCCGTACATCTGATAAAGCACGAGTTTGATATCGATTCTGCCGCTGCCGCAGGTCGGCGAAGCCGGCGTGCAGACGAGCGTAATGCCCGAGCGATCCTGATCGATCCTGGAGTCTGTCGCGATTTCCTGGATGCTCGAGGTCGTGGTATTGACCACCAGCAGCTGTTCGTTAGCCAGCCGAATCGAGAAGGTGTCTTTTTTTATCGACCCCGACGATGTCGATCCCTGAGGCCGACTGGGTTACGGAAGTCGCGCCCTTGTCGTATAACTGGGAGATCACGGTCGACATGATCAAGTCCCCTTCGTCCCGGAGCGAGTTTTCGATCGTCACCTTGTGGTAGGTATTGAACCCGAAGTGAATCACGCCGTAGATGGCGAGCAAAGCCATGGACATAATGGATATGGAAGCAATGAGTTCGATTAATGTCATGCCGCGCTCTTCTCCGCGAAACCGTCTAACGAATCTTTTCATTCGCGATATATCCCTCCACTTCCGAAGCGCTCCGCTTGTCCGACGGGTCGGCCGCATCGACCACGTTGACCCTGACCGGGATCAGATACGGGGCCAGATCTTTCTTGTCGTCGGTAAAAATCGAGGGATCGTAGGTGATGCTTGCATAATACCGGTTGCCGTTCACTACGGGCGTTAATACATCCCATAATGTCGGCACCTGCTGCAGCATATCGTTCATCTCCGTCGAGCAAACCGGACGGCTCGGACCGTTAACGGTGCAAGTTGCCGGATTAAACGTAACCGTACCGTCCTCGGCTAATAAGTTTTTGTCGAGAAAGTAGCTCTTCATCGTTTCAAAGCTTTGCTTCTCCACGAAAAACAGCGCGTTCCGCGCCAGATTCACCGCCACCGTCTTGTTCTGGTTCCCCTTCGCGTAGCTCATCGCCTGTATGAAAAACGCCGTCATGGCCAAAGAAACGATCGAAAGAATCGTGATCGCCGCCAAAACCTCGATTAACGAGAAGCCTTCTTCAGCCGGCCGGCGTTTTCGAAGCCAAGTCCTCAAAATACACTACCTACTTCCTATAAAAATAGCTACTTTCTACCTAAATTATTCTCTTATTTTAACATACAGTCCCCGTTTAATACATGAGTGAAACGACCGAATCGCCAGGCTCCCGCATGATTCGACAGGCCTGTGCCCGCGCCGGCGGGCGCCTTGGTGAACGTCCCGCTATCCTTTATAATCGGATGAGAGAGGATGATTCGTAATGACGTTTAACCCGCAAGCCTATGCCGGCACGAGAGCGGAAAACGAGAAGCTGCTGCTGACGCAGCTGCAGCACTTGATCGAAGGCGAGCCTTACCGCATCGCCAATCTGGCCAACGCCTCCGCGCTGCTGCGCGGCTACCTGGCCGACATCAATTGGGTCGGCTTCTACCTGCTCGATGGGGATAGCGGCGGACTGGCGCTCGGTCCGTTCCAAGGTCTGCCCGCCTGCGTCCGCATCCCGATGGGCAAGGGCGTGTGCGGCACGTCCGCCGCGCGCCGCGAGACGCTGCGCGTGCCGGACGTGCACGCGTTCCCCGGGCATATCGCCTGCGACGCGGCGTCGCGCTCGGAGATCGTCGTGCCGCTCTTTGACGCCGCGGGCGAGCTTATCGGCGTGCTCGATATCGACAGCCCGCTGCCGGATCGCTTCAGCGAAGACGATCAACGGCTCTTGGAGCGGTTCAACGCGCTGCTGGCGCAATACCTATAGATGCAGGAGGTTAACCGATGCTGAAGTCGCTGGACGCTATTGCGTCATATCGCCGCTCTCCGTATGCCGAAGAAGCGTTGTCCGCGGCCCCGAGCTGGCTGAAGCTGCTCGCTTCGGCGGAGGAGCCGGTCGTCAATCTGGAACGAATCGCATCCTTCAGCGAGCTGGCGCAGTCCAATCCGGTACTCGACTACGTGGAGCGAAGCCTGCGGCTGCTGGATGCGCTGCCGGTCTCGTATTGGATCAAGGAGCTCGTCGAAGAGACGCTCGCCTGGTGCGAGACGGCCAAGGGCGGTTCGCGCCGGGAACGGCACGCTTGGCAAGCGCAAGGGATCAACTTCCGCGTGCATAACATCGGCTCGGCCCAGTTGTATGCGCGTAATGAAGCGGTAGGCGCTTCACCCGGCGAGCATGCCTTGCTCGTCCATGCGCTCGTCGAGACGCACGGACTGGTCGGTCAGGAGCTCCGCGGCGAGGTGCCGCCGCAGGATCACGACCCGTTGGCGCGCGCGCTGGAGCGATCGCTGGCCGCGCCGGAGGAGCGGGAGCGACTGCTGCTCGCGCTTAACTATTGCATTGTCGCCGCGGTATCTCCCGCGCTTTGGGCGGAGGTCGAGTCGGAGGTCGCGGCGGTCGTACGCCGAATCGCCGAAGGCAACGCCGGAGAGACGCCGCTTCGGATCCGCGAACGCTTGCGCCGGCTGCGGACGCAGTCGATCCGCAGGGGCGAGGACTTCGACGGCGAGCTAGATGCGCTGGACGCGGAGCAAGATTTGCTAACTGCCCTCCAGCCGCTCGAATCCAAGACGTTCTGGTACGTCGAGTCGGCGCTGAAGGACTTTTCGCTGGAGCAATTCCTGAAGATCTTCGCCATCGTCGCCAGCGACGCCTCCCTGCCCGACGTCAAGCATATCAGCTTCGAGAACGTCATGAACGCGATGTACTACGACTACAAGGGCAGCAAAAAAATCAACGTCTATAAGAAGCGCATCATCGAAAAGTACTTGGGCGAGCTGGACTGGGACCGCATCCGGGCAGGCGATATCCGGCACGACAACCCCCACCTTCACCATCGCCTCGTCCGCAAGGCGGGCTTGCAGGACACGCTGTTCTTCGATTTTGAGTTTTCGCCGGCCGCGAACAAGCTGATCGACTTTTGCGTGGAAGCCGAGAAGTCGTCTCTCTACGAGAAAGCGGTGCTGCTGCTGTTCGACCTGTTCGAGCTGCGCCGCGACGCCTACGACCGTTTCCACAACGAAGAGACTTACCTGGCGGACATGAACAGCACGGCCGATTATAAAAAGGTCATTCTGGACTACGTCGTCGGCGAAAAGGCGTTGGACATCGGCCCCGGCGGCGGCGTGCTGCTGGACCTGCTGGAGGAAAAGCTGCCGCACGTCAAAGCCGTGGGCATCGACATCTCGGCGAACGTCATCGAGGCGCTGACCCGTAAAAAGCATGCGGAATCCCGCGGCTGGGAGGTGCTTCAAGGCGATGCCCTGGCGCTCAAGGACTACGTGGAAGCCGGCAGCGTGGACACCGTCATCTTCTCCTCGATCCTGCACGAGCTGTACTCTTACATTCCTTACAACGGCGCGCGTTTCAACCGGGATACGGTCGCCGCGGCGCTGAGGAGCGCATTCGACGTGCTCTCGGCCGGCGGACGCATCATCATCCGCGACGGCATCATGACCGAGCCGGACGCGCGCCGCGTCATCCGGTTCCTGCAGGCCGACGGTCCCGCGTGGCTGGAGCGGTACGGTAGGGATTTCGCCGGGCGCAAGATCGTCTACGAGCTGTTGAACGACCGGGAAGCGGTCCTGCCGGTCAACGACGCCATGGAATTTTTATATACGTACACCTGGGGCGAGGAAGCCTACGTTCACGAGGTGCAGGAGCAATTCGGCTACTTCACGCCGAGCGAGTACGAGCGCTTCATCCGGGACACGCTGGGCGAAAAAGCAGAGATCCTCGTCATGCGGCACTACCTGCAAGAAGGGTACACCGAAGCGCTGGCCGACAAGGTCGCCTTGTTCGACGAACAGGGACGCCCCGTACCGCTGCCGGACAGCACCTGCTTCATCGTTATCGAACGACGCGCTTAAACTAAAAAGCCGACGCGAACGCGCCATGCGTTCCGTCGGCTTTTTCCCTAGAACTAACGTTAATTTTCGCGCCCCAGCTCCGGCCCCTGCCTGAACACCCACAGCTTGCTCCCGGCATAGTTGACGGCGAGCGAGGCCGCGACGGACACGAGCTTCGCGAGGATCGGGGACAGATCGAGCCCCTTCTCCGCGGCGAGCAGCACGCCGGTGGCGCACAGGAAGGACAGCGCGTTGACGAGGCCGAACTTGATCAGCTCCCTGGCGCTGCCGCGCTCCCGCATGCCGAACGTCCAGCGCCGGTTCCACCAATAGCTATTGAGGAAGGCGAGGAAATAGGAGACGCACTGGGCGGGCAGCGAAGGCCAGCTAAGCGCGTAGACGAGCGCCGCGAAGATCGCGATGTCGATGCCGGTATTCAATACGCCGATCGACGCGAACTTCAGGACGCGCTTGATTTCCTGGCTGTCGATTTTCATCAGAACATCTTGTAGCCGCCGCGCCGCAGCGCGCGGATCGCCCACCCGCTCGTCAGGGCGCCGCCGATGCCGGCGATGAACGGCAGCGTGAATACGCCGATGAACGCGAGCACGCTAAGCTCGGGATTCCAGAAGTGCCATACGCCCAGAGGCAGCACGACGATCACATATATCCAAGTCGGCAGCCAGGTCGTCTTGATCAGCATGTTCAGGATGAAGCCGATGCCGAAGAACAAGACGAAGAACAGCAGCGTGCCGAGAATCTCTTGCAGAATCTCTCTCATCTTAAATGTTAAGCCTCCCGGTCGGATGTGTGCTCTATTAGTTTACAAGATCGGTTCGAGGACAGTCAACGCACGAGACGCGCAGGCGTTTGCCCGAGGGAGCGAATATAGGCTAAAATGGGAAAAGCCATGTTGGACAAGGCACGACGAGAAGGAGAGTTGAAGCTAAAATGAGTGAAGCCGCACAAACGCTGGACGGCTGGTACGCGCTGCACGACTTCCGCACGATCGACTGGACGGCCTGGAAGGCCGCTAGCCCCGAGGAGCGCGAGACCGCGCGGCAGGAGCTGCTGGGCTTAATCGCGGACTGGCGGGCGACCGAGGAACGCAAGGAAGGCAGCCTCGCCGTCTACGCGATCGTCGGCCAGAAGGCCGACTTCATGTTCATGCACCTGCGCGAGACGCTGGAGGAGCTGAACGCGATCGAAAACGCGTTTAACCGCTCCGCCTTCGCCAAGTTCGCGAAGCCCGAGTATTCGTACGTGAGCATCGTGGAGCTGAGCAGCTACCTCGCGCCCGCAGGCACCGATCCGATGCAAATTCCCGAGGTCGCCGCGCGCCTCAAGCCGATCCTGCCGCAGTCGAAGCATATTTGCTTTTACCCGATGAACAAGCGCCGCCTGCTCGGCGACAACTGGTATTCGCTCTCGATGGACGAGCGCAAGACGCTGATGCGCAGCCACGGCATGATCGGACGCAACTACGCGGGCAAGGTCAAGCAGATCATCACCGGCTCGATCGGGTTCGACGACTGGGAATGGGGCGTCACGCTGTTCGCGGACGAGGCGCTGCAGTTCAAGAAGCTCGTGTACGAAATGAGATTCGACGAGGTCAGCGCACGCTACGGCGAATTCGGACCTTTCTACGTCGGGAACCTGCTGACGGCGGACGGATTCGCGGATCTGCTGCGGGCGTAAACGAGAGAGGCTTGAAAAAGACATTTGAAAAAGCGCAATTCCATACGGCCCGAAGGCCGTGCGGAATTGCGCTTTTTTTATAGGAGAAGGACAGCCGGCTCACTCGGCGAAGCCGCTGACCGGCAAGCCCTGTACCTCGCGGGCGATCGTGACCGTCGGAAGCGGCTTCTCCGCGAGCTGAGCCAATATATCCGCGCCGCCGCCGGTGCCGATGAGGATGCCGTCGACGCTTTTCTGCTCCAGCAAGCGGATATAAGCCAGCATGCGTTCATCTTGATTGTTGGCGACGTGAGGAATGAGCAATCCAAGCGTACACGTCTTCTTGCCCGTCAGCGCCGACGCGATGACGCTCGGATGGTAGTTCAGCCGCTCCATTACCTTCAAAATTTCTTCGCGTTTCTTTTGGCCGATCTTGCCCTTGCCGTTGATGGCATTGGAGACGGAGGCGATCGATACGCCCGCCTCTCTGGCGACATCTTATATCGTAGTTGGTTTCAAAGACGCAGCCCCGCTTCGATCGAATCCGAAAAGTACGCGCAGGCGCACTCTTAGGGCTATTATCCGATGACGGAGCCGCCATTGCAAACGGTAATGGCCGGCAGCGGGCAGCGTCCATCTCTACTACGCTTCCGCAACGAAAAACCGATTGGCCCGAACGTCCGTGCCCGCGCAGGCAGTCAACCGAATCGTCTCTTCGATCGCGCCGAAGCCGTTCGGCACGGCCGCCGCCCGAATCTCGTTTTCCGCGAAAGTCAGGTCTGCCGCGCCATTCGCCTTCAGCGCGACGGCGTCCTTTGTCTCGAAAAGGTTGCGTTCGATGCGAATATGACGATGTACCGGCCGCGACGCGTCCGGCTCGTCGACCGCCGGCGCGATGGCGATAACCGGGAATCCGGCGTCGCCGCATTCGACGAACCGATTGTCCCGAATCGTCAGATCGTGCACCGGGCCAGATTCGTACCAGGACGAGGCATCCCCTTCGATCAGGATGGCGTTCATCCGCATCCGCTCGAACGTATTGCCCTCGATCGCCGCCTTGCGGCGCGTCGAGATCAGAATGCCGCGCGTCGGAATACGCGCGAAGCGGTTGCCGGCAATGCGCACTTCCGGCGTCCAGGTCACGTTCTCGACGACGTCCCCCGGTTCGATGTCCTCCGCAGCAGGCGCAAGTGCCTCCAATGTTAGCCGGAGCGAACGGTCGTCGATCCGTTCTACCGATCGCACCTTGCCCGTTCCAAACGCCGCCAACGAGCGGCGCCTCGCGAATTCGATCTCGTCGCCGGGCCGGAAAGCCTCGAAGCCGTAGCTTTGCGGATGCATGAAACGCACCTCGACCGCGTCCGGCGCCGGCCTGCCCACGATTTGCAAATACGTGCCGTGGATATTGATCGCGTCGTCGTGGGCGCCGGCGAACCGGGAGTCCGCGATCTCGATCCGGCCTTTGCAGCCCATGAGATGGATGCAGTCCGCGAAGGCCGCGACGGTTCTGCCCGTCTCCGGACGCGGCGCCAGTTCCATCCGCGCAAAGGTCAAGTTCTCGCTGTACTGTCCCACGATGCCGAGCCCGTGCATGAAGTGCATCCCTACGCCGTCCATAATGACGTCGCGGCTGTCCAGCAGGAAGGCGCCGACCTGGTCGCGGATGCCGTCGCGGCACTGCAGCACATAGCCGGGTTTCATCCCCTCCAGCACCTTCGACCCGGACGCTGCCGCGTCGTAGCGCAGCCGAACTTGACGCGGCCCGATCGTCTCCGCCGTCGACGCCGCCTCGATCGGATTGTCGATGCGCCAGGTCGCATCGGACGCAGGATCGCATACCTGCACCGGCCCCTCGCTGAAGCGCCAGCTCTCTCCGATCCATATCAACTTGCCGTCTTCTACGATGCAGCGGGAATCCCGATGAACCTCGAGCTCGATCCAGTCGCCGCCGACGCCGGTCACCATCGCCTCCGTCACCGTCGGCTCCGCGTAATCCAGATGCACATGACGGATCGCGATTCGTTCGCAGCCGTCGAGCGCGAGCATCGTCTGCTTGCCGTGGAAGACGAACAGCGCTCCCTGCCCGTCCAGCGTCAGATCGCGCACGCCTTTCATATAGATGCCGATCGTCTTCGTCGTATCCGGGTTCTCCGTCTCGCTGGCCGTATTCGTGATGAAATAAGGCACGCGGGCGGCATCCCCGGCGTAAAAATCGTACCGTCCCGGCCCGCATGTCAGCACCGCAGGTCCCCCCTGCGCCTGCTGCCGCCGAGATCGCCCGCCGCATCGCGACCGCCGTATCCTCGCCGGAGTCCGGCCGCGCGCCGAAGTCCTCAAGACGCCACACCGTCGGTTCCGCGCTGGATTGTGTTTCCTTTTCGCGCATGTTTCTCCCCCCTTGATCCCGCTCTTTCCACGCAATTAATAAATTGACCGGCCGGCTAACCGCCTGGCATACCGCCTGGCGTTCGTCACCAGCAGGCGCTGCGTCAGACGCTCGAGCTCGTCCGGCATATCGTTGAACGCCGAGTTCATGACTGCAAGTACGGCCTATTATCAGGCTGCGGACTCCTCTCGTCAAGCCGCGGCAAACGCAAAGACAGGCCGGCTCCGCTTGAATCGGATACCGGCCTGCCTATATCGGCGCCTCTCGCGCCTAGTCGTCTTCGTCGTCCTCGGCCGCGCGCATTTGCGCTTCCCACTCCGCGCGCCGGCGTTCTTCCAGGTATTCCTGCGACATGCGGTCGCGCTCGCGTCCCTTTTCCTTGAGCCGCTCGATGCCCGGCTGGATGAGCAGGTCCACCTCGGCTTGCACGACCGCGGACAGGTCGTACCGCTGCTGCGACTCGAGATAGCCGCCCACTTCCATCAGCGCGTTGTAGCGGCCCAGCTCGTCCCGCGTCAGCAGCCCGCGCACCTGCACGCTGCAGTGGCGCATTAGAGGAACTTGCCCTTGCGGAGCACGAGCGGGATACCGCCGATGATGAACAGGTAGCGAAGGTCGATCGCCTTCTTCAGCCAAGCGGCGACGCGCCCTTTATACTTTTTGCCGAACGCCATCCCGATCGCCTCGCCCTTGCCGAGCGACGCCACCGTGCCTTTGTTGCTGAACACGAAGGGACGCAGCGACTGATTGCGGATCGAGGCGACGAGATTGTGCGCGCAGTTGACGCCCTGCTGCATCGCGATCTGGGCCGTCGGCGGGTAAGGACGCCCCTCCGGATTGAACATCAGCGAGTTGTCGCCGAGCACGTAGATATTCTCGTGGCCCGGCGCGCGCAGATACTCGTCGACCTTGACGCGTCCGCGCATCGTCTCGAAGCCGGCTTCCTCGATGAGCCGATTGCCCCGGACGCCGCCCGACCAGACGACCGTCTGCGACTTGATCTCTTCGCCTTCGCCGACGATGACGCCGTCCGCCGTGCACTCCTTGATCGCGGTGCCGATGCGGAAGGTGACGCCCTTCTTGCGCAGCACCTCCATCGCGTACTCGACCAGCTCCGGATCGAAGCCCGGCAGCGCGGTCGGCGCGGCCTCGACGTTGATGATCTTGACGAGCGAGCGGTCCACGTCGAACTGCTTGCACAGGTCCGGCACGCGGTCGGCCAGCTCGCCGATGAACTCGATGCCGGTGAAGCCCGCGCCGCCCACGACGAACGTCAAATAGTCCGTGCGATGCGGTTCGCGCTTGTAGCGGGCGAATTGATATTCGATATGCTCGCGGATGAGCCGGACCGAGTTGATGCTGCGGATCGTGAACGCATTCTCCGCCATGCCCGGGATGCCGAAGGTCTCGGACTCGCCGCCCAGCGCGATGATCAGGTAGTCGTAGGACAGCGTGCCGTCCTCCAGGATGACCTTGCGGTCCTGCGGACGAATCTGCACGACGGTCGACTTGACGAAGTCGATCTTGAACTCGTCGATGAGCTTGGAGATGCTCACGCGCGCGTTGTCCGGATGATCCGTGCCCGCCGCAGGCATATGGAGGTGCGTCGTAATATAGTGATAATCGTGCTTATTGACGAGCGTCACGTCAGCTTCATTATAATTAAGCTCTTTTTGGAGACGCAGCGACGTCAGGACGCCGCCGTACCCCGCGCCTAGGATGACGATTTTGGGTATACTGCTCATGGGATCCCATCCAATCCAGTTTGGTGTTCAACATGTGAAAAATTCCACAATGAAGATAGGCATATTTGTCTCTTTGCCTCAAAAGAATCATATCGGCTTTACCCTTCTATTTCAAGGTTCATTGTTACAAAATCGTTTGGACTTCTCCACAAATTTACCCTGTTCCGGCTGGCTTTATCCTGCGCGCAACCCGCATGCGGCTGCGGCATATTCGCCGGGGCGCCGGACTTATAATTGTTGTAAGTCGATGAAGAGCCGCGCCGTCGGCACGCGCGCGGCGACCGCCGTCCCCGGTCTCTTCGCCGCAGGCGAAAAACGAGACGCAAAAGGTCATGCTCATGCTCGCCGCAAGTCGGATTCGGAACAGCGCCGTCTGCGATCGATTTGAAGTTCTAAACGCATCGAACGGCGCATTTATAATAAAGAAGGCATCCCGGCCTTCGGCCGAAACGGCCGAAAAAGCGAGGATGCCTTCATCCATATGATCGGGACGCGCGCGACTACTTCGCAAGCCGCTCTTCCTTAACGGGCAGTTGTCTGCGCCGGATCTCGGCGTGCAGCAGATGAACGAATTCCCTTTCCAGCTTCAAGCGGACGGCATGTTGGTAAGCTTCCAAGAGCAGCTCATCCGACAACAACGGCAACATGGCCTACACCCTTTCTTAAGCAGGCTATTCTGACGAGGATCCCGCTCAGCGGGCTCTTCGTGATGCATCATAGCATGCTCCTCGACCGACGGACAAGCGCATGTCTATCCACACCAACCTGTGTACAAGATGTGATTAAATTGTTGAAAAAAGCCGTTTTCCGCGTTTGCTCGGAATGGATAGTGTGGATGGATTTATCCACAGGCAAAATACTGTTTTTTCCATAAAAATAATTCATAGCGAAATTTGCGTTGATAGCTGCCAATAATAGAAATATCCGCTTCTTTCCGTCGTCACTGCGGACGCGTGTTGACCTCAAGCATCCAGATCCGTCCGCCGCGGTCGATCCCGTAGTCGTAGCCAAGCTGCCCGATACCCGGAAAGCGGCTCTCCAGCAGCGCCGTAGACATGCGCGTCAAATGGCGCATTTGGCTTTTCTTGACGCCGACGAGACGCCCCGACAGCGACTTCGCGATTCCTTGGCCCGCCGTGACCCGAGTGCCTCCCCGGCAGAGGTTGGTGACGAACAGCCCTCTGCGCGCCACGCGTCCGACCATCGCCCTGATTTGCCAGCCGGCCCCCGTCTTCACGTGCTTGACCCGGTAATCGATGGGCCTTCCGTCGACCGTGGCCAACCGGATGCCGCGCTGAATTAGATAGGCGCGCCTGCCTTTGTGTCTGCCGATATGCCCGCATAGCCCCGCGAACGTGCCAAAATAACGGACGTGGCTTTTCGCGTGAAGCTGATATCCCCTACCGACCCGCGTAGCCTTGATGAGGCCGTTGCCTCCGGCGCCGCGGACAGGCTTCAGGACGACCATGCCGTACCGGTTCAGCATCGTCTTCAAATTCCCCGTGCTGTACCTTCGCGTAGGCGGGATGTGACGCGCCACATAGCCGTTCGTCATAAGCGCAGTCGTTTTGAGCCACTTGCTCGCCAGCATGCGTCCGTTCTGCCGTTGCATGCGCCAGCCCTCCTTTTATGCGGTATATAACCAGCATACTCGGACATCCGCGCAGCTTCTTGGATGAATGGACGTGGCAACCCGCCCTTTTGTCGGCTGGCGAAGGATGGCGCCCAACCTGCCCTTTTACCCACAATCGACTGTGCATAAAACACCCCGATTCTGTGGACAAACCCACGAATCTCAACGGCAGCGCTGGGGACAAGCGGGACAACTTTATTCACAGCCTTCGAGCGCCGCCCCTCGCTGCCCCCTTCGGCTTCGCATCTGGTATCATAGGTAGATACAGATTGGATTTGCCTGCCGCCAGGCAGCGAAGAGAAGAGGAGTCCAGACCGATGAGCGCATCCATCACGCGCCAAACCGTCCGTTCGCTCTGCGGGCGCATCGCCTACGAGAGCGGACTGGCCTATGCCCGCGCCGGCAAAGTATCCTTCGCCGCGTACGACGACGAAGCCGGCGTCTACGAGGCTGTCGTCCAGGGAAGCGGAAGATCCGTCTACGAGACGAAGCTCCGGATCTCGCGGGCGGGAGACGTAGCCGCCTCCTGCACCTGCCCATCCCTGGCTTCCTACGATAAATATTGCAACCATATCGCCGCCGCGCTGCTGCGGATCATCGAACACCGGCTGTCGGGCAGCGTCCCCGGATCCGCGGCGGGCGAGAGAGCCGGTCGCGCGGACGCGGACGGAGCCGTCCAGGACGACGGACTCGCCGCGAAAATGATCGGCTTGTTCGCGACGCCCAAGCCCGCCGCGCGAAGCGGCGCCCGCAAACGGTTCGAGACGCGAGATCAGCTGACGGTCGCCTTCGTCTGCGTTCCGCTCGACGACGGCCGCGAACACGCGCTCGGCGTCGAAGCGCGCATCGGCCCCGATTCGGGGCGGATGCATGCGGTCAAGCAGATCGGAGGCTGGCTCGACAGCGTCGAGCGCGGCGAATCCCATCCGATCGCCAAGGCGTTCGTGTACGATCCGGAGCTTCATTGCTTTTCGGAGACCGACGACGAGATCATTCAGACGCTCGCCCGCATGAACCGCGGCGACGTGGCTTTCGTCCGGTCGCCGTCGGGCTTAAGCGGCGCGCGCAATCAACGCGCGCTTCGAATCCCGCCGGAGGACTGGGCGTCGCTGTACGCGCTGCTCTGCCGCGCCTCGGACGTTTCTCTTCAAGCTGGAGAGCGCTTGCTGCCGGGTTTGCCTTCGGCAGAGGGCCCGCTGCCCGTGCGCTATGAGATCGACTATGATCCGGACGACGCGGACGGCGGATGCCTTTTGAACGTCCGGGGCTTGGACTCGGTCACCGTGCTGGAGGCATACGGGCTCGTCCTGACGGAGGATGGGCTCGTCAAGCTGCCTCGCGCCAGCTGCACGCAGTTGGCGCAGCTGCAGCGCATGCTGCCGCCGGCGCCGGCCGCGACAGAGCGGGCGACCGATCGAGCGACTGAGCGGTCGACAGCGCGGGAGGGCGCGCCGATCGTGAACGACGCGAAGCAGGTTCGCATTCCGCGCGCGCAAGCGGACGGCTTCATAGAACGCGTCGTGCCCGGGCTTATGCGGCTCGGCAGCGTGAAGATCGCCGAAGCCGTGTCGGACAAGATCGTGCGCGAGCCGCTCAAGGCCAAGCTGTACCTGGATCGCGTGCGCGACCGGCTGCTCGCCGGTTTGGAGTTTCACTACGGCTCCGTCGTCATCAATCCGCTGGAGGCTGCCGGCGCCAAGCGTTCGGACGACGGTCCGATTCTCGTTCGGGACGGCGAGCGCGAGCGGCGCATCCTCGAGCTTATGGACGGCAGCGCCTTCGTCCGCACCGAAGCCGGCTACGTGATGGGCGGCGACGAGGAAGGCGAATTCGAATTTTTGTACCGGGTGCTTCCGCTGCTCGAACCGCTGCTCGGCGTTTACGCCACGGCGGCCGTCCGTATCCGCCTTCTGCCCGATCCGGTCATCGTCAAGGTATCGGCCGACACGGACGAGCGAACCGACTGGCTCGAATTCAAATTCGACATCTCTGGCATTCCGGAGGCCGAGATCAAGTCGCTCCTGCAGGCGCTCGTAGAGAAACGCGCTTATTACCGCATGACCGGCGGGGCTCTGGTGCCGCTGGACGGCCAGGACTTCGCGGAGGTCAACCGCCTGCTCGACGCGACCGGCATGCTCCCGTCAGAGCTTAAGGACGGCAAGCTGCGCCTGCCGCTCGTCCGCGGCCTCCATCTGCTCGAGCCGGAAGGCGGTACGGCCGTCAAACACGGGCGCGTGCTCCGGGGGCTGCTCGACGACCTGCGCCATCCGGATCAAGCCGCGTTCGCTTCCGCCCCGGCCGCGCTCGCCGGCACGCTGCGCGATTACCAATTGTATGGCTATCAATGGATGCGGACGCTCGCCCACTATCGCTTCGGCGGCATTCTGGCGGACGACATGGGCCTCGGCAAGACGATACAGAGCATCGCCTTCGTCGCCTCGATGCTGCCGGTCATGCGCGAGCGCGGCCAGCCGGCGCTTATCGTCTGCCCCGCCTCGCTCATGTACAACTGGCAGAGCGAGCTTCGCAAGTTCGCGCCGGACATCCGGTGCCGCATCGCCGACGGCGCGAAAAGCGAGCGAGCGGAAGCGCTGGCGAACCCGTCCCGCTTCGACGCGGTCATCGTCTCCTATCCGCTGCTGCGCAAGGATATTCAGCTGTATGCGGGGATGACGTTCCACACGCTCATCCTCGACGAGGCGCAAGCGGTCAAGAACGAGACGACGCAGACGGCCCAAGCCGTCAAGCGGATCGTTGCGGAACAGCGCTTCGCGCTGACGGGCACCCCGATCGAAAATGCATTGGACGAGCTTCGGTCCATCGCCGGCGCGGTATTCCCGGGCTTGTTCCCCGGCCGGCGCGCGTTCTCCGAACTGTCCCGCGAGGAGATATCAGACCGCATTCGTCCGTTCGTATTGCGGCGTCTCAAATCGGACGTGCTGCGCGAGCTGCCCGACAAGATCGAGTCGGTCATCGCCTCCGAGCTGCTGCCGGCGCAGAAAAAGCTGTACGCGGCCTATCTGGCCAAGCTGCGAACCGAGACGCTGAAGCATCTGGACAAGGATACGCTGGACCGCAATCGGATCCGAATCCTGGCGGGCATCACGCGGCTGCGACAGCTCTGCTGCCATCCGGCGCTGTTCGTCGAAGATTACGCCGGCGGTTCCGCCAAGCTCGACCAGCTGCTCGAGCTGCTGGACGATTGCCGCAGCGCGGGCAGGCGCGCGCTCGTCTTTTCGCAGTTCACGTCGATGCTGGCGATGATCCGGCGGGAGCTCGGCGCGCGCGGCATGACCCATTTCTACCTGGACGGCGACACGCCTGCCGCGGAGCGGGTGGAGCTGTGCGACAGGTTCAACGCGGGGGGAGCGCGAGCTGTTCCTCGCATCATTAAAAGCGGGAGGTACGGGGCTTAACTTAACCGGTGCCGATACGGTCATCCTGTACGACCTCTGGTGGAATCCCGCGGTGGAGCAACAGGCTGCGGACCGCGTGCATCGGATCGGGCAACAGCGCGCCGTGCAGGTCATCCGGCTCGTGGCCCAGGGGACCGTGGAGGACAAGATGGCCGAGCTGCAGCAGCGCAAGCGTCACCTCATCGACGAGGTCATCCGTCCGGGCACGGAGGCGTTGTCCTCGCTCAGCGAGCAAGATATAAGAGAGCTGCTGTCGATCGGAACGAACTAGGGCGATCTGCGCGTAAACAACGGCTGCTGTGTCCGACCGCTATCGGAGTTGGCGCTCTTCGCACGAGAACGACAAAAAAACCTCTCGAACAACGCAATAATTGCGCATGTCCGGGAGGTTTTTGTTCAAGACCTTATTAGCACTCGCCAGCCGCAGCAGGCTTGCCTGCGTCGGTCGCGGTGCGGAAGCTCGAGCCGCAGCCGCAAGTAGCCGTCGCGTTCGGGTTAAAGATCGTGAAGCCGCCGCCGAGTCCCGACTCTTTCCAGTCGATCTCAAGGCCGTTCAGGTACTTCGCGCTGTCCTGGTCGACGACGACCTTCAGGTCGCGGATATCGAGCACGCGGTCGTCCTCGTGCTGTTCGTCGTCGAAGCCCATTCCGTATGAGAAGCCCGTGCAGCCGCCTTCCTGTACGCCTACGCGCAGGAACAAGCCTTCATTTTCCTCCGCTGCGAGCATTTCCTGTATCTTCTGACCGGCCGCCTCAGTGATCTGAATCATGTACGGTCCCTCCTGACTTATAAAAACGGTAATCGAACTGACTACAGTATACTCCTCTCCGCCGGTTCTCTCAAGAGGACCGGACGTCCTCGTGCGTTCGCCGCCTGTGCTATACTTGGCTGGAAGTCCTTAGGAACGGAGCGGATGCCGCATGACCGTGTTCACCGAAGACGAGTATTATGACGAGACCTTTAATGACTTTCAATTGGCAAATGAAGAGCTGTCGTCCGTACGCTTCTACGATTGCACCTTCAGGAACTGCGACTTTAGCGAGGCTGCGTTAAAAGCATGCAAGTTCTCCGGCTGCACCTTCGAGAGCTGCAACATGAACTTCATCAAGGTATTGGACAGCGAGTTCGCGGACGCCTCGTTCGTCAAGTGCAAGGTCGTCGGCGTCAACTGGACCGAAGCCGATTGGCCAAGAACGGCGGGACGGCGCATGCTTAGCTTTGACCAATGCACGATCAGCCACTCCACTTTTATCGGGCTGAAGCTGCCCGGCAGCGCATTCGTCGATTGCATGGCCAAAAACGCCGACTTCAGGGAAGCCGAGCTCGCCGACACGAGCTTTGCCGGTACCGATCTCAGCGAGAGCCTGTTCGGCGATACGACGCTGACCGGCGCGGACTTTTCCCGCGCTACGGGCTACGCGATCAATCCGACGCATAACCGCATCCAGAAGGCCAAGTTCATGCTGCCGGAGGCGACCTCGCTGCTGTATAACATGGACATCCAAATCGTCGAAGACTAAGCGAAGACGTCCAAGAGTTGATGTACAATTATTGTGCATGTGACTGGCTTGTGCGTGTGGAGCGCGGAGTTTCTGAGTGTAGATACACATTTTACGTGCGCGTATCCCGACAACGCATACAAAAAAAACCGGGCGCTCACGCGCCCGGCTCTTCGTCCTTCCACTCGGCCAAAGCGGCCGCCGGCATCTGGATCGCCTTCAGCTCGATCCGGCAGCGGAAGCTGCCCGCCTCGTTGGCCAGAAAATCCGCGAGCCTGCGGAAAACCATCGCAAGCTCCGGCCCGGACGACTCGGTGTCGATGCCGTACCGGAATTGATCCGCCGGCAGCCCTTTGATCCGCCTCTCGTCTCCCGGCTGGACGTCCGCTTCCCGCGTGCGTTTCCACTCCTTGGTCGGCTCGAACTTGTCCGTCCGGCGCACGAGCTGTTCGTATATCTGGTGCTTGCGAAGCCACATATAATATTGAATCGGGTTGTTCAAGCCCCATGCTTGCGTCAGATCTTTGATCGTATAGGTTGCGCGATATTGTTGCAGCGTTGCGATCATGTCGGATTGCTCAAGCTGCTCCAATTGCTGAAGCGGCAGAACATCGGGTTTTGTCATTCCATTTGGCTCCCTTTTATTCGATTGATCTTCTAATACAGTACCATAATTTGTTTATTATTCAAGGTCATTCCCACTTTTCGGATGAAATATACCTGCCCGATTTATATTGCCCTGCACACGGAGGAAGCTTATAATGCTAATAGTGTGTTCATTCAGTATTTTTTTTATTTTCCTTATGTACCTTTTTTCACAAACTTTATCGAAAAGCCGCCACCGCTTCCCCGGCGCAGGCTTATCCCATTCCATCCGGAGGAGGTCATGATACCCATGACACTCGTAACGACGCATCCCGACCGGCGCATGGCGGAGATCGCGGACAAGGTTCGTTCCGGCGCCCGGCTGTCCCTCGAGGACGGCGTGCACCTGTATCGGTCCGAAGACCTGCTCACCATCGGCCAACTGGCCAACGAAGTCAATCTGAAGAAGAACGGCAAAAAAGGTTTATTTTACCGAGACCATGAGCCTCTACTTCACCAACGTATGCGAATCTCACTGCGCCTTCTGCAGCTTCCGCAAGGACCAGGGCGAAGAGGGCGCCTATACGCTGACGCCGGAGGAAATGTTCGCCTACGTCGATCAGCACATCACGCCGACGGCCAGAGAATTCCACATCGTCGGCGGTCATAACCCGCATGTTCCCTTCGAATACTACGTAGAATCGATCCGCTCGCTCAAGGAGCGCTATCCGCAGGTGACGATCAAGGCTTATACGGCCGCGGAGATCGATTTTTACTCCCGCATCTCGGGTCTCTCCTACCGCGAAGTGCTGAAGCGCCTCATGGACGTCGGTCTCGAGTCGCTCACCGGCGGCGGAGCGGAGATCCTGTCGGATCAGTACAGGGACAAGATGCGTGTCGAAAAGGCTGGCATTTCAGAGTATCTTGAAGTCCACCGTACCGCGCACCAGCTCGGCATGCGGACGCCGACGACGATGCTGTACGGCCCCGTCGAATCGGTCGAGGAGCGCGTGCAGCACATGCTGCAGCTGCGCGAGCTGCAGGACGAGACGGGCGGATTCCAGGTCTTCATCCCGCTGTCCATGCAGCCGACGAGCCCGAAGGCGGGCATCCGCCGCCGCAACTCCGCGTTCGACGATCTCAAGGCGATCGCGATCGGCCGGCTGATGCTGGATAACTTCCAGCACGTCAAGGCTTACTTCATTAATATCGGGACGCAGCTCACGCAAGTGGCGCTGACGATGGGCGCCTCCGACGCGCACGGGACGATCGTGAAAGAGCGTATCAGCCATGCAGCCGGCGCGCTCACGCCGGCCGGTATCACGAGGGAAGACCTCGTTTGGCTCATTAAGGGAGCGGGTAGAATCCCCGTAGAACGCGATACGCTTTACAACGAAGTCAAGGTCTACGAATAGAAGGCGTTTTAAAGGAGTCGTTTACTGTGAGCAATATCGTCATTCTGGGCGGCGGCTACGGCGGCCTCACGCTGGTGAACGAGCTAATCGAGGAAAAGCTTCCCTCGGACGTCCGGATCCTGCTGGTCGATCGGATGCCGTTCCAAGGATTGAAGACCGAATATTACGCGCTCGCCGCGGGTACGTCCTCCGACCTGGATATTCGCGTCGAATATCCGAAGCACCCGCAGCTTGAGATCATACACGGCGAAGTGACGGACATCTCGCCCGCGGACCGTCGGGTCTCTTTTACCGAACGCGATCCGCTGACCTACGATTATCTGGTGCTCGCCCTCGGCTGTACGGACAACTATCACGGCATCGACGGCGCCGCCGAATTCGCATGCAGCATCCAGTCGCTGGCAGCTACGCGAAAAACATATCAAATGCTGAACAATACGGCGCCGTACGGTCAAATCTCGATCATCGGCGGCGGCCTTAGCGGCGTCGAAGTGGCCGCCGAGCTGCGCGAGAGCCGTCCCGACCTTAATATCCGCATCGTGGACCGCGGCCCGAGCGTCATGTCCGGCTTCCCGGGCAAGCTCCAATCGTTCGTCGCCGACTGGTTCCGCGAACACAACGTCGAGATGCTGTCCCATATCACGACGACGAGCATCGGCGAGGGCGTCATCCACACGGCGACCGGCGACATCGCGTCCGACGTGACGGTATGGACCGCCGGCATCCAGCCCGTCGAGCTCATTCAGCGGCTTGAATACGCCAAGGACAAGGCCGGCCGTCTTGTCGTGAACGAGTACCACGAGCTTCCGGACGCGCCGAACGTTTTCGTCATCGGCGACTGCTCGAGCCAGCCCTTCTCGCCGAGCGCGCAGCTCGCCCAAGCGCAGGGCAAGCAGGTCGCGCACGTACTGTCGGCGCGGGTGCACGGCAAGGGCATACACCTGACCAAGATCAGGCTGCGCGGTACGCTCGGCTCGCTCGGCAAAAAGTCCGGCTTCGGCATCATGGGCCATACGCCGATCATGGGGCGCGTGCCCCGCATGCTGAAGAGCGGCGTGCTCTGGAAGAGCCGCCGCCACTTCGGCTGATCGTTCGGGAGACCGTGCCGGCCGATCAGAGATCGTCCAGCAGCTTGTCGAGCGCCTTGCGGTGCTCGTCCTGGCTGCCCAGCTCCTTCAGGATCGCGTCGTACAGCGCGTCCGCGGTCTCGGCGACGACCGTCTCGCCGTTCACCATCACGTACGGGGACAGGTAGCATTCGCCGCAGTTGCCCAGGCAGCCGTATTCGATCGTCTCCAGGTCCGGCAGCTTATTCAGCTTGTCGATGAGCCGATCGGTGCCGTGGTGCGCGTTGCTGACGCAAAATTCAACGATATTCATCGCCATTCTCCTTTCTCGGAGACATCCATTTTAATTGCGCGCAATTTGTATTATAATAAGCTGAAGAAGGGAGTGGATGATTGTGAGTGACAACGTTCAAGAAGCAACGAAGTACGACGAGGTGCTCGAAGTACTCGACAAGTTGCGCCCGTTCCTGCAGCGCGACGGCGGCGACGTCGAACTGGTCGACGTAGAGGACGGCATCGTCAAGCTTCGCCTGATGGGCGCTTGCGGCAGCTGCCCGAGCTCCACGATCACGCTGAAGGCCGGTATCGAGCGCGCCCTGCTCGAGGAAGTCGAAGGCATCGAGGAAGTCGTACAAGTATTCTAATATTCCCTTCGCGGGAACGTTCGAAGCCCTGCCCGTCCGGCCTAGCGCCGGCGGCGCGGGGCTTCTTTGTGTCATTCGTCCTTGGCGCGCCGGACGTTGCTCTTGATCGGATCCAGGCCGCCCGAGACGTCGATCGTATTGCCCGTCACGAAGTCGGATTCGGGCAGGCACAGGAAGCCGATGACGCGCGCGACGTCCTCGCCGGTACCAGGCCGGCCGCGCGGGGACTCCTCGTCAAGCACGCCTGCGGCGTCCGCGATGCCCTTCTCCTTAAAGCTGCCGCGGATGTCGCCCGGGCAGATCATGTTCACCGTGATGCCGCTCGCCGCCTCTTCGACGGCAAGCGTCTTGGTGAAAGAGACGAGCCCGACCTTGGCTGCCGCGTATACGGCCCGGTGCGGCCAGGATCTCGCCTCGGCCGCATGCCCGAAGCCGAAGTGGATGATGCGGCCCCAGCCCCGCTCGCGCATGCCCGGCAATACCTGAAGGTCCATATGCATCGTCCCGACCAGGTTGCCGTTCATCAGGAAGTCGATCTCCTCGGCCGTATAATCGGCGAACAGCTTGCGCTTGCGGATGAACGGCCCCGCGCTGTTGACGAGGATGTCGACGCCGCCGAGCCGCTCCTCCACCGTCCGAACCAGCCGCTCCGCGTCCTCCGCCTTGGCGATGTCGGCCTGCACGGCGACCGCGCGCCTGCCGATCGCTTCAATCTCCGCGCAGACGCGCAGCGCCTCGTCACGGCTATTCACATAATTCACGGCCACGTCGCAGCCGAGACCGGCCAGCTCGAGCGCGGTCCGTCTGCCGAGCCCCTTGGCGCTGCCCGTGACGAGCGCCGTCCTGCCTGCCAGCTTCAACGTCTCCACTTTCGATCGCTCCTTAGGCGTGATGCGCCTGTTTCTTCGCCTTTTTTGCACATATGGTTGAACACGAGCGCGAGCGCAAGATAGACGAGCTCCCAGCCCTCGTTCAGGTCGACCATGTTCTCGTCGATATTCTCCAGGTGCGGCTGCTCGCGCTTCACGTTCAGCACCTGCAGCAGATCGTCCTGTAGCTCCGCGTTCATCTGATGGATCTCCATGTTGCGCCTTCTGCGCAGCCGGCCCATCGCCTCGCGCCTCGGCTCGTACAGCGCCTCCAGCTTCTCGGCCAGCTCGGGATGCAGTCCGTTGTGCCGCATGTTGCGAAGCACCGTAAAAAAGGAGAAGTGGTTCTCCATCCGGTTTTCCGTATCGAGTCCCAAGTACTCGTTCATCAGCGTGCCGAGCTTGTCGAGCACCGAGAACAGGCGGATAAACGCATTTTTATCGAAGTAGATATGATTGTAATAGTTCAGCCGGTCCTCCGGCGTCATCTCCTCGAAGGAGGTCACGTTCAGCAGCTTGGCGAACCGCAGCGCCGCGTAGCGGCTCGACTCCAATTCGTCCAGCGAGCGAAGCAGTCCTTCGGTCCAAATCTGGTACTTGCGGATTCGCGCCGCTTCGACCGAGTCCCCTTCTCCTTGCTCCTGCATCAGCAGCGCGAAGCGTTCCATCGCGTCGATCGTATTCCGAACCGGCCCTCCCCAATCGTACGGGGGGTTCGCCGAACAAAGCTCGCAACATAATAGGCCTCCAACCGGCGCGGCATCTATCGAATCGTAAATCGTAATAAGTAATCGCGCCATTCGCCTATTTTCTCATTGTACCGCATCGGGGAATCCCGACTCAACTGGCGCGGAGCAGTTTAAGCGCATGCCGCCGACTCTATCCCGACCAAGCATAGCGGACAATCCCGCGCGAATAAGCTGGATCGTTGCATCGGCAACGGAAGGAGTGACCGGCTTGCTCGATACCGCCCCCGTTCCCCGCACCGCTCAGCCTTATATCATGATCGTCATTCCCGCGTCGCGGATCGGCGCGTTCGTACTTTACGACCTATTGATGAGTACCCTGATCTATGCGGTCGCCAAGCATAAAGGCAGCGGCGAATGGACGGCGATCGGGCTGAGCTCCGCGGTGCCCCTTCTGCTGAGGCGCATGTCCTATTTGCTGGAAGGCGGCAGCCGGTCCCGCAAGCGACGCTGACCGCTCGGTGGCGTCCGCCGTAAGCTGCCTCTTTTTCCATCAATAAATCTTCCCTATGTCCCCAGCGCCGTCTATAATGGTACTTGGTGCTCAGAAAGCGCCATACTACCACGATATTAAAAAGGGGAATTCCCATGAGCATATTGAACGTGCAAAACTTGAGCCACGGCTTCGGCGACCGCGCCATCTTCAACGACGTATCCTTCCGCCTGCTGAAGGGCGAGCATGTCGGCCTCGTCGGCGCCAACGGCGAAGGCAAGTCGACCTTCATGAACATCGTGATGGGCAAGCTCGAGCCCGACGCCGGCAAGGTCGAATGGGCGCGCAAGGTGCGCGTCGGCTACCTCGACCAGCATTCCGTGCTACAAAAGGGCATGACGATCCGCGACGTCCTGAAGACGGCGTTCCAATATCTGAACGATCTCGAAGCCGAAATGAACGGCATGTACGAGCGGATGGGCGACGTAGAGCCCGACGAGCTCGAGCGCCTGCTGGAAGAGGTCGGCGAGATTCAGGATATCCTGAACACCAACGACTTCTACCTGATCGACGCCAAGGTGGAGGAGATCGCCCGCGGCCTCGGACTGACCGACATCGGTCTCGAACGGGACGTCAACGATCTGAGCGGCGGCCAGCGGACCAAGGTGCTGCTTGCCAAGCTGCTGCTGGAAAAGCCGGATATCCTCCTGCTGGACGAGCCCACCAACTATCTGGACGAGCAGCATATCGAGTGGCTGAAGCGCTATTTACAGGAATACGAGAATGCTTTCATTCTCATCTCGCACGATATTCCGTTCCTGAACAGCGTCATCAACCTCATTTACCATATGGAAAATCAGCAGCTCTCCCGCTACGTCGGCGACTACGACAACTTCCTGACCCTGCACGAGGCGAAGAAGTCGCAGCTCGAATCGGCCTACAAGCGGCAGCAGCAGGAAATCGCGGACCTCAAGGACTTCGTCGCCCGCAACAAGGCGCGCGTGTCCACGCGCAACATGGCGATGTCCCGGCAGAAGAAGCTGGACGCCATGGACGTCATCGAGCTGGCCAAGGAGAAGCCGAAGCCGGAGTTCAACTTCAAGGAAGCGCGGACCTCGAGCCGCCTCATCTTCGAAGCCAAGGGCCTCGTGATCGGCTACGACGAGCCGCTTAGCCGTCCGGTGGATTTGCTCATGGAGCGGGGCCAGAAGGTCGCCCTCGTCGGCGCCAACGGCATCGGCAAGACGACGCTGCTGCGCAGCCTGCTCGGCGAGATTCCGTCCTTGGCCGGCTCCGTGGAGCGCGGGGACAACCAATTCGTCGGCTACTTCGAGCAGGAGGTCAAAGGCGGCGCGGACGACACCTGCATCGAGTCGGTATGGCGCGAGTTTCCGTCGATGACGCAGTTTGAGGTGCGGGCGGCGCTCGCCAAGTGCGGCCTGACGACCAAACATATCGAGAGCCGCATCTCCGTGCTGAGCGGCGGCGAGAAGGCCAAGGTGCGGCTGTGCAAGCTGATCAACCGCGAATCGAACCTGCTCGTGCTCGACGAACCGACGAACCACCTGGACGTCGACGCCAAGGAAGAACTGAAGCGCGCGCTCAAGGCGTACAAAGGCAGCATCCTGCTCATCAGTCACGAGCCCGAATTTTACCGCGAGGTCGCGACGGACGTCTGGAACGGCGAAGCTTGGACGACCAAAGTCATCTAACGAACGCGGAGGACGGAAAGGAGCGGCTTCGCATGTCGCGTAAGACCCTAGCTGCGGTAAAGAAAGACGAGGGGGAAAACCGGTGAGCGTCACTTCTATCATACTCGGACTGTTCCTCGTGCTGAACATGATCTTTGCCGTCTTCGTCGTCTTTCAGGGGCGCCGCGATATCGGTTCGACATGGGCATGGCTGCTCGTCCTTTACTTTATCCCGATACTCGGCTTCATTATGTACCTTTTCCTGGCGCAGGACTATCGACGAGTGAAGCTGTTCAAATGGGGCGACCTGGACAAGATCGGCATTCGCAACCTATCGCAGGCTCAGCTCGACACGCTCGGCTCCCCCCGATTCGACGCGTTCGCTGGGCAAGATCGCCACGCGGCACGCAGACCTGATCCATCTGCATCTCAAAGGAAGCCGAGCCCTATGGAGCCGGGATAACGAGGTAGAGACGATCACGGACGGGCGGGCCAAGTTCGACCGGCTGCTTGCGGATATCGCCGCTGCGACTGAGACGGTCCATTTTCAAACGTATATTTTCCGCTGCGACAGCCTCGGACGCGAAGTGCTGAACGCGTTAACCGCCAAAGCGAAGCAGGGCGTCAAGGTTCGCCTGCTGTACGACGAGCTCGGCTCGCGGCGATTGAGCAAGCGCATGCTGCGGCCGCTCATCGAAGCCGGCGGCGAAGCGGCGGCCTTCTTCCCTTCGCGCTTTCGCATCTTCAACTTGCGAATGAACTACCGCAACCACCGCAAGCTGGTCATCGTGGACGGCAGGATCGGCTATGTGGGCGGCTTCAACGTCGGCAACGAGTACCTCGGGCTAGACCCGAAGTTCGGCTACTGGCGCGACACGCATCTTCGCATTCGCGGCTCGGCCGTGCACAGCTTGCAGACGCGTTTCATCCTGGATTGGAACCAGGCGACGCGCAAGCACGACATCACTTACGAGCACGAGCTGTTCCCGGAGGACGCCCCTGCGGGCGAGGTCGGGATGCAGGTCGTGGCCAGCGGACCCAATTCGAGGCTTGAACATATCAAGCAGGGCTACATCAAGATGATCGCTTCCGCGAAGCACTCGATCTATCTGCAGAGCCCTTACTTCATCCCGGACGCGAGCATGCTCGACGCGCTGCGGATCGCCGTCCTGTCCGGCGTCCACGTCCATGTCATGATCCCGGACAAGCCCGACCATATGTTCATCTACTGGGCGACGCTGTACAACATCGGAGAGCTGCTCGAGACCGGCGCGAACGTTTATTTGTACAAAAACGGCTTCATCCATGCTAAAACGCTCGTCGTGGACCAAGAGATCGCCTCCGTCGGCACCGCGAATACGGACGTACGCAGCTTCAAGCTGAACTTCGAGGTCAACGCATTTATCTACGACGCGAACGTCTCCTTGCGCCTCGTCGAGGCGTTCAAGCAAGACATCGCCGTATCGGAGCTGCTGACGATCGAGAAGTACCGCAGCCGGCCGCTGCGGATCAAATTCAAGGAATCGATCTCGCGGCTGCTGTCGCCGATCTTATAAGGCATCGCCAGGGCTTGCGTGGGGCCTTCACTTGGACGCATGCTCCCGGCCCTGGCGCGCACGCAACAAGGACCGCACATTTACTGTGCGGTCCTTGTTGTCGTCGGGTGCAATCGCGTCTTCGTATCGTGCAAAAGTGCATGATGGTCGTTCGGTATGTAGGCAAGCTATTAGTTATCATGCAAAAAAGCTGCAGGATAAATTGCCGAAAATGGTTCAATTCATGGTTTTGCCGCTTTGTATTCTGCATTTTGCAGGATACGGAAAAGTGGCAGGATCAGGGTGGTGCCGGGCTTGCCGGGCTTGCCGGGCTTGCCGGGCTTGCCGGGCTTGCCGGGCTTGCCGGGCTTGCCCGGCCTGCGAACTTGCCGGGGATGGCCTTTAGCCGTCTTTTTCCCGGGAAAGTCGCTCGTCGTCAACCTTCCGCAAAGATCCCTGCCCCTGCGCCCAGCTTGCCCCCTGCAGCCAAGTAAGCCTTGGCCCGCCGCTGCAGGCCCGTATGCTCGTCGTACGCGGCAGGATCGTCCTGCGGCGCGCCGAAGATCCGTTCCTCCGCTTGCCTGGAAGCGTCGTCCACCTCATAGATCTCGAAAAGCCGCTGGAACCGCATAATGTTCGAGCCCGGATCCAGTACCTGGCCGAGGCCGGGGTACAGCAGCCAGGAATGGCAGACGAATACCGATGGTACGCCCCGGAAAAAGGCGCGCGCCCGCGCGAAGGACGCTAAAGCCGCCTGCTGATCCAACGATTCGCCTGCGGGAATATGGACGTTCAGCACGAGATCTCCTTTCGCAAACTTCCGGTCTCCCGCGATCAAATCGCGATCGAGCGCGATCGGCTGGAACTGCAGCCTGCCGAGCCGAAACAAAGCAAGGCGCACATGCTCCTGCAGCCAGCCCGATTCCTCGATGCCGCATTCCCCGGAGATCGTCTTGCAAACGTCGGTCCAGATCCGGATATCCGAGAACGTCTCGATATACACCTCGTCCGGGATTTCTCGCAACCGGTACTCCGCATAAGCGTCCACGGCCATTTTTACGAAGAAGTACAAGAAGAATGGCTTGTAATCCGCCCGCTGCCTGACGGAAGCCAGCATGGCTGCGCGATCGCGCAGAAAAAAAGCTTTGTGCGCGGGATAGTCGCCGCTCTCTAGCCGATCATACTCCCGCACGAGCGCCGATGCGTCCTCATGCAGACCGATCGCCGCGGCAAGACTTGCGATATCCATCTTTCGTCTCCGCCTCCGTTCGTCAAAACGGGACGCAAAAATGCGTCCTGCCTAGTGCGCGTATTATGACTTGCGAATCCCGTACTCCCGCCACCTGTCGTCCACGAGCTTCACGATGTCATCGCGCGGGAACAGCTCATCCGGATAGCCCGGCTTCATGCGCGCGTCGATGACGATCGGCAGCCCATAGCCAATATGGTGGCGGCTCGCGATCGTCTTAGCGTACATGTCATGCGCTGGGTTGAACCGGGTGAACACGGTCCAGAGAAACTGCCGCTCGGACTCCGCGATCCCTGCGTCGTCCGCCAGCACGACGAGCGGCCACTGCCAATCGTCGCGCGCGGACAGCGTCTCCGCGAGTCGCTCCGCCAGCTCGGGCTCGCGCTCGAACGCGTCGCCGCGAACGACGAGACAGCCCGGGCCGAAGACGCGGATGTCCGCGATGCCCGGCAGATCCCCGCCCGCATACGTATGCGGCAGTTCGCGGATCGGATCGCCTACGCCCAGCATGACGGCCTTCGAGCCGTGATTGAGCCTGCGGCCGGTGTAGTCCAGCGTGTCGTGCGACGTATGGTCGAACACGAACAGGTCCTTGAGCGGGTCGAACCGCTCGAGCACCGTCGTCAGCAGCTCGGAAAAGCGCTCCAGCTCGACCGGACGGTCCGTCAGCATGAGGAACTTGGTCAGCGACAGCTGACCCTGTCCGAGGATGCTGAACGCCGTGCCGAGCGCCTCGCGCGAATAGCTCTCGCGGACGACCGCGGACGCGAGCGCGTGGAAGCCCGTCTCGGCGTACGTCCACAAGCTGCGGATGCCGGGCATGACCATCGGAAACGCCGGCGACAGCAGTCGCTGCAAAAACTCGCCCAGGTAGTAGTCCTCCTGGCGAGGCTTGCCGACGATCGTCGCCGGGTAGATCGCGTCCTTGCGGTGCCAGACATGGTCGACGTTGAATACCGGAAAGTCATGCGTCAGCGAGTAATAGCCGAAGTGATCGCCGAACGGCCCCTCGGGGCGGCGCAGATGCGGCGGCACGCTGCCCTTGATCGCAAACTCGGCTTCCGCCGGGATGCGATGGCCGCCGAGCGGATCCTCCGCCATCGGGAGCTTGCCTCCCAGAATGAGCGAAGTAAGCAGCAGCTCCGGCAGTCCTTCGGGCGCCGGCGCGATCGCCGAGGCGATAAGCGCGGGCGGACCGCCGAGGAAAACGGATACCGGCAGCGTGCGGTTCATCTGCTCCGCCTCGTGGTAGTGGAAGCCGCCGCCTTTGTGAATCTGCCAGTGCATGCCGGTCGTCGAATCGTCGTACACTTGCATCCGGTACATGCCGAGATTATGCTTCTTGCCGTGCGCCGGGGACTCCGTGTAGACGAGCGGCAGCGTGATGAACGGGCCGCCGTCCTCCTGCCAGCAGGTAAGCGCCGGCAGTCCGGCCAGCGGCCGCTCGCGCTTCGCGACGCCGAGCACCGGCGCCGCATCCTGCGATACCTTCTTCATGCCGACCTTCATCAGGTCTAGCAGCATATCCTTCTCCCGCCAAAGCGCGGGCAGCGTCGGCGGCATCAGCGTGTCCATCGCGCCGATCAGCCGGTTCACGAGCTGCTCGGGCCGCGGACCGAACGCCTGATCCACGCGGCGGCTCGTCCCGAACAAGTTGGTGACGACCGGGAAGGCGGCGCCTTTGACATTCGTGAACAGCAAAGCCGGGCCCTCTGAATCGATGACCCGGCGATGTATTTCGGCGATCTCCAGCACGGGGTCGACCGGCGTCTCGATGACCGCCAGGTCGCCCTCTTTCCTCAGCATTTCCAAAAACGGACGAAGCGAAGAAAAACTCATATGATTCCTCCAATGACGTCAGCGACGGGATAGCTGCCAGGCGCGAATGGCCCATAGACACAACGCGCTGAACAAGACGGATATGATGATCGTATGCAATAAACTGGTAAATACGTATACGTCGTGATGTTCGAGCGTGGCGGTGAGCAGCCAGCCGCTCAGGCTCTGCAGGATGACGAGCGCGAGCGATACGTAGCCGATCCGCGTCAGTTCCTCGTGGCCGCCGGTGCGCCGCCGGACGAGCAGTACGATCGCGGCGATGAAGAGGAACAGCACGATCGCGCCAACCCGGTGCAGGAAAACGATCCCTGTGGCACCGCTCAACTCCGGCACGACCTCGCCGTTGCAGAGCGGCCAGCCGATGCATCCGCCCGCCGAATCGGTATGGCGTACGTACGCGCCTAAGTAAACGACCGCATAACAATATATAATGACCGATAGAATCCAGCCGAACAGGCCTGCCGGCACGGAAGCGCCAGCTGCGCGTACGTTGCCCGCTTGGCTTGGACGAATCTTCGCGGCGGTGCCGCTCTGCCGTCCTCCGTCAAGCGACGCAGGCGCCGGCAACGCTCTCTTCGGAATCGGCCACGCCCCGGCATCGCCGGTCCGGAGCGCGCGGTCCCAGCGTCTGGCCCAAGCGTACAACAGCCACGTACTGGTAAACGCGACCATCGAGATGCCGAAGTGAATGGCGAGCACGGCGTCCGACGTCGGCATGATGACGGCCAGCATCCCGAGCACGGCCTGGAAGATGGTAAAGAGCAGCGCGGCGCCTGCGTACAGACGCGCCTCGCCGTTCGCCGGCTTCAGGCGCATCGTGAGCAGGAAAACGGCGAAGACCAGGAGGCCTTCGAGACCGCTGACCGCGCGGTGCGTGTATTCGACGATCGATTCGACCGTGTAGGCGGGAATGAACTTCCCTTTACAAAGCGGCCAGTCCGTTCCGCAGCCGCGGCCCGATTCGGTATTGGTGACGACGACGCCGGCGATGAGCACGAGCAGCATGCCGATGCAGCTCCACAAGGCCAGCAGCCTGTAAGCTCTAGCGGTCATATTCCATCCCTAATTTCTATAATGAAGTAGTCGGCTTCAGCCCGTTTTCATTATACCCGAGCGATTGCGGTCAATGCTATGTTCAAACTGTGAACGGTCCCGAACTTTGTGAAGAGTGTCACAAAGGCGTCGAATTTGGATGGAGCGATCATATAAAGAAGGGACGAGGCAGGTCGATCCTGCATCGTCCCTTCTTTATTTTCTTGCTGCGGGGTCCGAACCGACGGTTCGCGTGCCTTGGTTAGCCGGTTTTTCCGGCTATCTCGCTCGCTCCACGGTTCGCTGGGCCCAGTTAGCCGGCTTTTCCGGCTATCTCGCTTGCTCCCACGGTTCGCGGAGCCCAGTTAGCCGGTTTTTCCGGCTATCCTACTCGCTCCACGGTTCGCTGAGTCCAGTTAGCCGGCTTTTCCGGCTATCTCGCTTGCTCCCACGGTTCGCGGAGCCCAGTTAGCCGGTTTTTCCGGCTATCTCGCTTGATCTACTCTCCCAAATGGGCAGCGGTCAAGCCTTCGGCGCGATCCCGGCGGATACCGCCACCGCGCGGTCCAAGAACTGCTCGATCTCTTCGCGCGATTTGCGAAGCTTGCTGACGAAGCGGATCAACTCGCGTCCCTCGCGGAAAGCGATGAAGCTCGGAATGCCGAGAATGTTCAGCTCGCTGCACAGTTCGGGCAGATCGTCGCGGTCAACCTCGATCAGCCGGAGCCGATCGGCATAGGCTTCTTCTACAGCGGGCATGAATGGATCGATGAAGTGGCAATCCGGACACCAGGTCGTCTTGAATACCGCCACCGTCAAACCATCCGCGCCTACGCGCGCCCTGAAGTCGGACTCGTTCGTGATTTTCTCCATGCCGCATAACCTCCCTGCACGAGCGCCGGGATCGGCGTCCGTGTCGTTAACGGTCATTATACGCCCGTTCCCGTCGCCATACAACCGCCGTTCGCCAAAGGATTCATGTCTTTAAAACTTGTTCTACGTCACAGATCACGCTTCACTTCGAGCAGCTGTTCGCCGTCATAGCCATCGGTAAGTTTATAGGTCGCATGCAGCATGCCGAGCAGGTCGTCCGCGCTCATGTACGAGACGCCTCCGAGCCGGGCGACCGGCGACTGAAGCTTCACGGTCTCGCCGTTAACGAGCGCCTGATCCGAACCGAGCGTGAGCACGAACTCCTGGGTCGTCGGTTCGTCGTAGAAGCGAATTTGCTTGCGCGCCGCGTCGAACGCGATCGGATTGCCGAACTCGCGCATCGTCTCCTTGACCGGCAAGTACAGGTTGCCGTCGTCGTCGCTCGCGAACGGCACGCCCCACTCCGAGCTCAGCGTGAACGATTGGTCGTCGATTTGCAGATCGTTTTTGAGCAAGCCGTACACGGCCGAATTCGCGCTCAGCTGACCGAGAAGCTTGCGCGGCTTCATGGCGGCCAGCTCTTCGACGTCCATGGCGTTCGCAGGCACTTCTACGTCGCCGAGTCCTTGGTCCTCGTTGATGTTCCAGGCCTCTTGGGAGGTGCGGATAACCAAGCCCTTGAGCGGGATGTCTTCCTCTCCGAACAAGCTCGCGTCAAGCGCGATCTCGATGTCGGACTTGCGGACGTGCAGGGATTTGTCGGCGTAAAAATCGCCCTTGAACGTCAGCGCTTCGTTAGACGCCTGCTGCCAATCTTCCTCGGCGCTCGCCTCTTCATATTCGTCGCGAAGCTCCTTCACGCCGTCCATCACGCTCTGCGCAGCGTCCGTTAGTTCCTCTGGCGTCCAATTCGTATCTTCTGGCGCGATGCCGAGCGCGTCCTTCATATCCTGCGGCAGATCCGACGCCCATGCGGCGAGCTTTTCGATCAAGCTCTTCACGCCTTGGCCGTCCGAAAGCACCGAATCGAGGAATACCGGAATCAGTTCGCCCAGCTCCTTGCCGTTCAACTCGGCATGCACCTTCATCACGTCGGTCGGCGTGCCGTTGATCGGCACCTGAACCGCCTCGGCCTGGATCTTCGGCGGGTTCGGCAGATGCCCGACCACGAAGGACGCGACTTGCTTCAGCGCGTCCCGTACCGCCTGCTCGGCGACTTGGGAAGTCATATCGCTAATTCCCGGGAACAGATCCTCCCCCTGGAATCGCGCCAGCCTGAAGCTCTTCTGCATCCAATATGAGCGGGCGCTTCGCGCCCTCGACCGTCAATACCGCGGTCGTCGGGTCGATCTGCAGCGCAAACGGAATCTTCCGATCGTTCAAGGAAAGACTGCCGTTCGCACTCATATTGCCTTTTTCATCCGTTCGCACTTGATCGAGCTGCAGCTTGATTCGGCTGAAAAGCTTAATCAAACGCTGCGTCTCCTCGTCCTCCGCCGCGATCGCTTCCTCGTCCCAATTCAGCTCGATCTCGACGGAGCCGCTGCCTGCCGACGAACGGACATCCAGCTGCTTGGTCAGCATCTCGTTCAAATTCACGCCGCCCACGGCCTGACAGCCGACGAGCGCGATGATCAGGAGGGCGACCAATGCCATTCCCAATCCGCGCGCTTTCGTTTTAACCACGAACCCATCCCCTCCCGATTAAAACCATCCAATGATATCCAATAATTGATACCCGGTTATGGATAGTTCGACGCGACATTTGGAAATCCTTCCAAATAGAACGATTCATCGCGAGAGGGGGAGATAACGATCGAAGACACGACTGGCGCTTACCGGAAAAGCAGCGAGCGTCCGGAGCAACCGGCTTGGGCCGGCGTGACCGGCGGGCTGGTTAAGGGGGCTGCGATTAAAGGGGCGGCGCTGCTGGAATCCGTCAGACTCGCTCGTCCGCGTTCATCGCTTCGTTTGCCCAAAGGAATCGCCGCCTGGGCCGAATCGGAGCTAAGCGAACAAATCAATCGGGGTTGGCGCGGCGCCTCTTCCCACCTGGATGCGTCCAACGCTTCGCTCGTTGCCTGCATCCGAGGAGAGACGGAGGCTTACAATCGCAACAACGTGACGCGCACGGCTGCCTATATGGAAATGTACAAGGCTTTTCCGGAGCTGCATTGGGCACTGCTCGCGCATCTGGTGTCGCGCAACGGCGGATGGAACATGACCGACCTGCAGGGCGCCTGGCTGCCGAAGCTGCTCACGCACCGGGACAGAGCGACCTTGTTCGGCATGCTCGAATCCTGCAATGCGCTCATTTTCCGCGATGCCTACCCGCAGCTGCGTCTCTACGCGGAGAGCCGCGGAGCGGGGCGCAGCCGGTTTGCGCTGCTGCCCGCCTTCGGCGTGTCCGCGTTCATGCGGCCGTTCTGGGAGCGCTTCTGGATCGAACGGGAGCCGGCCGCGCTGACGGTCGCCCTCATCGTGAACGAGCAGCACGTGATCGAGCGGCGCGTCGTCCAGGATCCTGCGTATAAGGATACCGTGCTCGGCTCCGCGGCGTTCAAAGGCATGCGCCCCTTGCAGCTGCAGCAAGTGGTCGTGCCGCTGGGCGGCGTAGGGACCGCGCGTCTGCGCCTCGGGGAATCGGGCGCTGCCCGCGCAGTCGCGCCGGACGGCGGGGAATCAACCGCGGACAGCGTGCTGGCCGGTCGCGTATTGGAGTCGTTCACGAACGTCGATGAACGCATCGCGTTCGGCAAAAGCCTGTACGCCATGCTATTCGCCTACCCGAAGGTGCTGGGCGGGGCGCTGGCTTTTGCGGAGACGGTCGGACATACGGGTTCGCGGGCCGACTATTGGCCCGAACGGTTCACGGCGGGAGCAGGGCAAGGGGATCGTGCAAAGGAAACAAACGGGGACAACGAACGGGCTTGGTACAGCCCCAGGCTCGCAGACGCCTGGCCCGATCGGCCGCTCGGAAGCGTGAGCGACGGAGATTGGCTGGTCGATCTGAATGTCCTCGAACATTTCAGATCGCTGCGGGCGCCGATCGTCTTCGTCATGACGCATGAGCATGCGTTCGGCCAACGCAAGCTCCAGGCCGCGGCGCTGGCGCTGGAAGGTATTAAGCGGCAGGCGTCGCGGCCTGAAGCGTGAACCGGCGCGTGATCGGGAACAGGGAATCGCGACAGGCGGACGCTTGGTTGGCTTCGAACGATACGACGTCCTCACTCGGACGCAAAGCGGCTCGCCGAGCCCCGTTGTGCGATCCTATCGCATAACTCGATCCGAAAACGGCGCTTTGAGCCCCGTTGTACGATCCTGTCGCATAACTCGAACCGAAATCGGCTCGCTGGGTTCATTTTTCCGTTCATTCCTTGCAGATCATCAGCTTGTTGCCGTCGGGGTCCTTGAACACGAACCAGTGGCCATCTTCGATATCCGTGAGCCGCTCCGCGCCCAGCGCGTCGACGTAAGCCAGCGAAGCCTCGAGATCCGGCGTCGGCAGCATGAGCACGGGCGTCTCGATCGCCGCCGCGCCGCCCGGCTCGGCTCCGCCCCACTTCGGCATCGTATCGAGGACGACGTCGGCGCCGTCCAACGGCAGTACGCAGATATGGCCGAATAAAATGTCGCGTTCGGTTTCCTCGAATCCGAGCAGCCTGCAGTACCAAGTCCGCGACCGTTCGATATCCTTTACCGGAATGAACACGCTCGCCACCCTGCGTCCGATCGGACTGGCAGCGGCTTGGCGCTCTTGCGCAGCCTTTTCAGTCATCGCTTTTCGCCCCTCGTATTTTTTGATTTTGAAGCGGTCATCTCCATTACCATAATTCCATCCGACTTTCAAAAATTATCAGTAATGCCGCCGAATAAGCAAGCGAAAATACGAGCCTTAATCCTTATAAAAAAGGCCCCGTTCCGCATGAACGAGGCCTTTTAACGATTCGCTATAACCGTTTAAGCAGTGCCTTTCGTCGCTCGTCCGCCTCGCGCAAAGCGCAGGAACGGACGCAGCACGCGCCGGATGCGCGCCGGGTACGACTCCAGGTCGTCCGCGCGAAGCACGCCGAATGCCGTGAGCAGCACCGGATACACGGCGCAGATCAGAAGGCCGAGCGCGCCGGTCGCGAGCAGATACGGCCACTTCCAGCCGAGCGGCGCGGCCAGGTGAAGCACGGCATAGACGAGAGCGCCGCCCGCCGCGGAAAGAATCAGCACCGTCGCCGCGAAGCCCGTCCAACGGTCTCCGAGCGCGCGCACGCCAGCGCGCTTGCGGATGGACATCATGTTGGTCATCGTGGCGAACATGAAGCAGAGCGCTGTCGCCGTGACGAGGCCGTAAACGCCGAACAGCGGCGTCAGGATGAGCGACAGCACCAGCTTGATGAAAATGCCCACAAGCGTATGCTTCATCGCGAGTCGCTGCTGGCCGAGTCCGTACAGGATCGAATTCGACGTCATCATCGTGATCTGGAAAATGGTGCCGCCTGCCAGCATGCCGACGATCAAGCTGGCGTCGGGCGTGGAAAACAGCGATCCGTTAACTGCATGGGCGCCAACCGTCATGAGCAGCACGAGGGGCATCCCCGAAAATATACCGATTCGGAGCGCGAGCGTCGCCTGCTTCTCGACCCGAGATCGGTCTCCGGAAGCGTAAGCCGCAGAGAGCACCGGAAGGATCGATTGGCTGAGCGCGATCGCGAGCACCGGGGGGGATGCCGGCGATCGATTGTGCGTTGGTCGTCAGATAAGCGAGCCAGGTCAGCGTCTTTTCTTCGCCGAAGCGCCACTCGCTCAACCGGGTCAAAAGCGTCTGGTCGATCATATAGATCGCCTGTACGGTCATCGCCGTCACCAGAATCGGAATGGAGATACGGAAGATCGCCCGGTAAATATCCCGGTTGCTGCGCAGCACCGGAGGACCGCCCGCCGCGCCTCTACCCGGGGATCGTTCCGCGCGTTCCAGTTCGCCCGTTCGCTCGTCGCTTTTTCTGAGCTTGACGCCGTAATACACCATGACCGCGAACGCGCCGACGCTGCCGACGACGCTCCCCAGCGCGCCGCCTGCGGCCATCTTTTCATTGCCGTAGCCCCAGCCATGCAAGGCAAATACGAATCCGATGGCCGTGACGACGCGGGCGATCTGCTCGACGACCTGGGACACGCCGCCCGCCATCATGAGCTGGCGCCCCTGGAAGTAGCCGCGCATCATCGCGATGACCGGGAACAGCAGCAGCGAAGGGGCGATCGCCCGGATCGCCAGCGTCGCATGCTGCGTGCCGGCGAGCCACGTATAGACTGGAGCCAAAAGCAGCAGTCCGATCGTCAGGACGAGGCCCGCAATCATGCCGAACTTCATCGCCGCGCGATAGATGCGCTTGACTTCGTTGCCCCTGCCGAGTTCGACGCGCTCCGATACCATCTTGCTGATCGCGCTTGGAATACCGGCGGTAGCGACGACTAATAGCAACAAATAGACCGTATTCGAAATGCCGAACGCGCTGTTGCCGACCTTGTCCATCACATGCTCGAGCGGCACGCGCTGAAAGATCCCGATGACGCGGGCGATGAGCGCCGCCGCCGTCAGGATCAGCGTGCCTTTGATGAGCGAATCCTTTTTAACCATCTACGGGTATCAGTCCTATCGCTAGATTAGCCAGATGAAGAAGATGACGATCATCGCCACCTGGAACACGACTTTGGCCACCGTGCTGGTGAACAGCCCGACGAGCGAGCCCCAGCCGACGAGCATCGCCTTTTTCACGTTCGATCCGCTCACGAGCTCGCCGAGGAAGGCGCCCGCGAACGGGCCGATGATCAGGCCGAAAGCCGGGATGACGAACGGGCCGATGAGCACGCCGATCGTGCTGCCCCACACGCTCGCCTTGGAGCCGCCGAAGCGCTTGACGCCCCAGGCGTTCACGACGTAATCCGCGACGAACAAAATGATGACGATCAGCGTCTGGAAGCTCCAGAACCACCAGCCGAACGGCTCGAACGAGAAAAACCAGCCGTAGACGAAGAAGGCGAAGTAAATCGCCAGCGCCCCCGGCAGGATCGGATAGACAGCGCCTGCGAGACCGATCGCGAACAATGCGATGACGAGTACCCAGCCCAAAATATCCATTCGGACATCACGCCTTTAAAATATAGTTTTGAATCGCTTGCGCCACGCCGTGCTCGTTGTTCGTGCCCGTCACGACGTCCGCTTCGGCCTTGACGGCGTCCTGCGCGTTGCCCATCGCGACGCCGAGGCCCGCCGCGCGGATCGCCGCCAGATCGTTCAGGCTGTCGCCGACCGCTACGGCTTCGGAGATGTCGCAGCCGATCATGCGGCACACCTCTTCGATCGCCGCCGCCTTGCTCACGCCCGCGGGGTTCACCTCGATGTTGAAGGGCGAAGAATTGCTCAGCTCCAGGCCCTCCCACGTCAGCAGCTCTTCCCACAACTTCGCGATGACCGACGCGTCCTCGTCGTAGTAGCCGAATTTGAGCCACGTGCGCGAATACGTATCGTCTACCCATTTTTCCTTGTTGTAAATACCGTCCGTCGCGTACGCCCAGAACCAGGCGACCGGGTGCCGCTCCGCCAGCATGTGCAGCTTCATGATCTTTTCCGTGTCCATCGGGATGCGACGATGGATGCTGTTCGGCTTCGTCCAGATCTCGCCGCCGTTGACCGTGATCATCGGCGTCTGCAGCCCGAGCTGCTCGACGATCGGAAGCGCCGTCGGGAAGCCGCGTCCCGTCGATGCGATGACCGTCACGCCGGCCTCGCTCGCTTTTAGAATCCACTTCTTGTTTTCCTCGCTGATCTCCTGCCGGTCGTTCAGCAGCGTCCCGTCCAGATCGAGCGCCAGCAGCTTGTACTTGACCACCTAGCCTACCACTCCTTCTGATGCGGCCGCAGCCCGCTTGCAATCTAAGTCATTCTAACATAATCGAGGGGTAAAAAACGACAAGCCCCCGCCCCGCCGCGTCGAAGCGATGGGTCGGGGGCGGGTCGGGCATCGGCCCGAACGCCAATCTTTTAAGGCTGCTGCGTCATGTCGACCGCCACGTTCGTTGCGAGCGGCGGCCTTGGACCTGCATCCGTAAGGCCGACCTCGGCGTCGTACGCGTCGAAAATCTTGCGCGCGATCGGCGCCGCGCCCCATCCGCCGTACCCGCCGTCCGGCACGACGACCGCGACCGCGAGCTTCGGCTTGTCCTGCGGGGCGAACGAGATGAAGACGGCGTTCTCGACGAACTTGCGCTTGCCGACGCCCTGCTGCTGGGACGTACCGGTTTTGCGGTAGAAGTCGTAACGCACGTTGTCGAAGCCTTCCACCTTGACCTGCGCCATGCCGTTTTCGATCGTCTTCCAGTACGAATCGGGCAGATTGATCTCGTTGAGCACCTGGGGCTTCATCGTCGTCACGACGTTGCCGTCCGCGTCCGTCGTATGATCGACGAACAGCGGCTTCATCCGCTTGCCGTGGCTGGCGAGCGTCGCGGCGTACTGGGCCAGCTGCAACGCCGTATACTTGCCCTGCTGGCCGAAGGAGGCGTAGATCATCGCGGACTGGTAGCTGTCGCGCGTCGCGCTGTTGAAGTAATCCACGATGCCCGGCGATTCCTTCGGCAGTCCGCTGCCGGTTTTTACGCCCAGTCCGAACTCCTTCATGTGCCGATCCCAGATGTCGACGCTGTCTTTCTTGTATTTGATATACAGCGCGTTACCTACCATTTTGGCCATAAACGCATTCGAAGACTTGGCGATCGCTTTCGTAGGCGTCAGCTCGCCGTTGTAGGAGCGTCCCGCATTCTGCACCTCGGCCTGGCCGTCGCGTCCGAACTGGAAGTACCCTGGGTCGTTCCATGTCGACGAAGGCGTAATCAGCTTTTCCATCAATCCGGTCAAAATCGTCAGCGGCTTCTGCGTCGAGCCCAGCGGCACGAGCGACGTCGGATGCTGCGAGCGCTCCTTCGGATCGTCGTAGGGCGGGAACACTTCGCGAATCGCGCCATTGCCCATCGCAGGCGTGATCGCGTCGAGTTCCTCCTGGCTAATGCCGCCCTGCCACACATTCGTATCGTAGTCCGGCATGCTCGCCATCGCTACTACCTTGCCCGTCGCCACCTCGATCGCGACCGCATAGCCCGTCGTCGGCTGCGCGTCCTTGAGCGTCTTGACCGTAGACGCGCGGGTCGTCGCGATCTGATCGAGGATCGCTTGCTGCGCGGTGAGCTGCACGTTGCGGTTGATCGTCAGATACAGGTTCTGACCCTTGACCGGCTTGGTCAGCTTCATGTCGCCGACGATCCGGCTCATGCTGTCGATCTGGTAGGACTTGTAGCCGTTCAGGCCGCGCAGCTCCTTCTGGTACATGAGCTCGATGCCGTCGTAGCCGACATCCTCCGTATCCAGGTATTTCAGCGCCGGGTCGGACTGATCCTCGTTGATTTTTTTTGTAAAAATCGAGATTCTGCTTGGCGCCCTTCATCTTGGCCATATAACCGACCAACTGCGCGGCGACCCGGTCCGGACTGTATTGGCGGATGCTCTCCTCCACGATCTCCACGTCTGGATACTCGTCGCGGTGCTCGCTGAGGTAGGCGATCTCCTCCTTCGTCAGTCCGGACTTGATCCGTCGCTGCTGGAACGGCAGATGCGTTCTACCCTTGATATCCATGGCCTTGACGACGTCCTCCGCCGTCATCGGCACGGCCACAGGATCGCCCTTATCGTTGAACAGCTTCACGAGCTTCGCGGCCATTCCCTCCGCCGTCTCCTGCTTCATGCCCGTCTTCAGCGTGAAGTAAAGGGACTGCGTAGAGATGGAATAGGCGATTCGCTGTCCTTTGGAATCGTAAATATTGCCGCGGATCGGCGGGATGGACACGCCCTTCGTGATCAGGCTGGTCTGGCGTTCCTTGAGGCTCGGGCCTTCGACGAACTGGAGATACGCCAACCGTACGATCAACATGGAAAACAGGAGAAAGGTGAGCATGAAAAAAACGTTCAGCCGGATGCTGAAGTGGCGGCGGTTGCGTGATTCCTTTTTTTTCTGCTCTTCTGTCTTGACTTCGGCGTTCATCTCGAAGCTTCCCTCCCGGCTCGGACTCTCTATCATTCTAGCATAAATGAGTTCGCGGAGCAGGGAACCGGTTCTACTGCCTCTAGAGATACCGTATGGTAAAAAAAACCGGCGCCGCTCATGGGGAGCAGGGCCGGCGCATGGCATTAAGTTTGAACGATCGTCTCAAAAATCGCTGCAGAATGGCCGCAACTTCCGCTCTCGTCGCCGTCTCCTTCGGCGCGAAGCTGTTGCCGCCGCGGCCGGCGAAGATCTCTTTAGCCCCCCACCGCCAAATGCACGACGCTGCTATTGAACTCGCTGCCGTCCCATACCGAATAGGCCAGCGCCTTACCGGAAGGACTCCAGACCGTCTGCGGATTTTCGACGTCCAACGCGATGTTAGTCGACTTGCCGGCCAGCAGGTCGTACACGTAGAGACCCATTACGTTCGTTCCGGACGCGGCGCTCTTCATGCCGTAGGCGATCAGCCGCTGATCGGGCGACCAGGAGACGCCGCCGAGCTCCGTGCCTTCGGCGATGACCTTCGGGTTTTTACCGTCGGCATCGTACATTGTCAACGTCTTTTTTAGAATCGTTGTACTGCAGCACGAGCATCTGCTTGCCGTCCGGGGACGGCACCAGATCGGATACGCGCGCCAGATTCAGATTGGTCTGCGCACCGGTGGCCGGGTCTGCCATATACAGCGTCTCATCCGAATTGGAGGTGTAATAAACGTTGCCGTTCATCTGGCGGACGATGATCAGCCCCTCTGCCGGAAGCCCTTTAACGGCTTCGATCTTGCCGTCCGTGCCGGCCGTATAGGCTCCGCCGCCGTATGCGGCGCCGATCACCCGGCCGTCGTCCGACCAATGCGCGCTCATCGCACCGGCCGTCGGACCGCCAGTAATCGGGAACGAATCCATCGTCGAAAGGTCCAGCACGCGGTAGATCGGATCGCCCAGCGAGAACTCGCTGTAAATCAGATGCTTTTTGTCCGGCGACAGCTCCCCGTCTCCCAAATTCGCGTCCTTCTGTTCTTTGAGCGGTTCGAACCGCTTGGTTGCGAGCGTGTAGCGGTAAAGGCTTCTCGGATACGAATCCGCCAGTTCCGCCAGGCTCATCTTGCCCAGCGACTCGTTGGCTTTGACTGAGATCACCGTCTCTTCGTCCAGCCAATCGGTAATCGCGACATGCGCGTGCGGATCGGACGTTTCGACGGATACGTCGGGCACGGACGACGGTTTGCCGTCATTTTCGATGACCGTTATCGTTTTGCCGGGCTCCTTGATCACTTCCCGGTCGCCGGCTTGATTGTCGCTGCACGCGGCAAGCGTCATGAGCAGCGCCGGAACTGCCACCGCGATTTTCAAAGCTTTCGTTTTCATTCCCATCGCCTCCTTGCCACTCAATTTACCAGCCGAATGTTGATAAAGTACGACCGATTGTTTCGAAAATGTAAACAAATATATCGAAATGTTCGTAGCTATGAGGATTGTCTATCGCTCCAGACCGGATATGCGATGCGAAACGTCGTCCCCTCCTCACCCGAGCGAACAAGCGCGATGGAACCCCCTTGCATCTCGGCATATTTTTTCGCCAGCGAGAGCCCCAGGCCGGCGCCCCCGTTTTCCCGCGACCGGTTCTTGTCCACCGTATAAAATGGCTCGAAAATTTTGTGCGCGACCGTTTGCGGGATGCCGATGCCCGTATCGGCGATCTCGATGACGACCTGTCCGTCCCGCTCCTCGCAGCTGATCCGAATGCTCCCCTTGGTCTTGTTGTACTTGATCGCGTTGTCCAGCAGATTCATCAGCACGATCGTCAAGCTGTCGCCATCCGCATCCGCGCTCGCTTCCGCCAGATTCGTCTCGAGACGAAGGCCGAACTTGTCCATCTTGCCTTGCAAGCTGTCAAGCACCGACGCGATCGTCCGGCGCACATCCACTTTTTCTTTCGTAAATTCAAAATCGTATTTTTCCAGTGCGGACAGCCGCAGCACCTTTTCGACCATTTCGTACAGACGCTGCGTGTCGCCGGCAATGTTCGCCTTGGCCGTCTGCAGCAGCGACTCGTCGTCCGGATACATGTCCATCAGATCGAGATAGGCTTTGATTGACGTTAATGGCGTTTTGAATTCATGCGTGACATTGCCGATAAACTGCTTCTGCTGCTCATCCAGCTTGGACAGCTTGTCGACCGCCAGCTTCAGCTTTTCCCGCTCGTCGTCCTTGTCGCGGATCGTCTGCCTGATACGCTCGCTCATCGCGCGAATCCCTTCGCCCAGCTCGCCGATCTCGTCCCTGCGCTTCACGCCGGCCGTATCGTAGCTGCCCTCCCGGATCCGGTTCACCGCTTGGTTCAGCTTGATGATGCTGCCGGAGAGCGCGTTAAAATAAAAATAGGCCAAAATAAAGCTGAGCAGAAACGTGCCGGCGCCAATAAACTCGAACAGCCGCTTGATTTGATCGTAGAAGACCGCGTTGGCAGCCAGATCGTAATAAAACTGCACGACGCCCACCTGCTCGTTGCCGACGTTCAAGGGAGCCAGATAGTACAGCGCATCATCTTCGACCAGGTAAGCCGTTTTCCGTTGGAGCGCGTAAGCCAGCGTCTTGCCGATGCCCTCGGACACGACGCCGGACTTGTTTTTATAGATCGCCTTTCCGTCCGCATCGTACAGCTCGATCGTCTGTCCGCTGATCTGCTCCAGCTGCCTGCCGAATTCCGCGCCTTTGGAAGCGAGATACGTCTCGGGCACCTTGTTCGACTCGGCCGTCAGCGACTGATACAAGTACGTATTCGCCGTCGAAGCCTGCTGCGCCATAAATTGCTCGACCTGCGCGCGCTGATTGTTCTGAATGCCCCGAAGCACGAGCAGGCTCATGACGAGGACCGTCAACAGCAGCAGCGCCGCCAGAAAAACGCTCGTTTTAAGCTTGATGCTAATTCTCAATACGCCCGCCTCCCGCGGCTTTATAGCCGATCCCGTGCACGGTCTGGATGACGTCGCTGCAGTCCTCGCCCAGCTTTTTTCTCAGCCGCTGCACGTGGATATCGACGGTTCGCGTGCCGCCGGCGAAGTCCATGCCCCACACCAGGTCCAGCAGCTGCTCCCGCGTGTATACCATTCCCGGACGGGCGGCGAGCTGCGCCAGCAGGTCGAACTCCTTGGGCGTCAGATCGAGCAGTCTTCCGCCCGCCGTCGCCCGCCTTTTCCCGACGTGCAGCGCGATGACGCCAAGCTCGATCTCGGCGGATTCCTCCATTTCGCCGGCCGCTTGCATCCTGCGTAGCAGCGACTTCAGCCGCGCCAGCAGCTCCCGCATGTCGAACGGCTTGGTCATATAATCGTCAGCGCCAAGCTCCAGTCCGAGCACCTTGTTGACGATATCTTCCTTGGCCGTCAGCATGATGACGCCGATGCGTCCTTTGTTTTGCAGCTTTTTAAGAATATCGTATCCGTCCATACCCGGCAGCATCACATCGAGCACAATGGCATCGGGCCGGTAAATGCTCAGCCTCGCCAGCGCCTCGCCGCCGTCATAGACCGTTTCGACCTCATAGCCCTCCCGCTTCAAGGCATAGGCGATGGCGTCGGCGATTTTTCGCTCGTCCTCGATGACCATCACTTTTTCGTGCATGGGGCTTCCTCCGTTAGCGCGCGGCCTGAAATGTGAAAACCGTTTTCGCCCCCTATGCTAGTGCAGTTAAGTTCGCTTGTAAAGCCAAAGCGGCACGTCAAGCAAAAAGCTCCGTCCGCCGATCGGCTCTCCCTCGAGAACCCTGCCGGCAGCCGGAGCTTTGATTAATGATGAGCGTCAAACAGGTGTCGTATCGCTCTCTTATTGTCCAGCAGGCGTACCCGCCGCCTTCTTCGCCGGTCCAGCGTCCGTCAATCCCACCGCCGCGTCGTACGCGTCGAAGATTTTGCGCGCGATCGGCGCCGCGCCCCAGCCGCCGTAGCCGCCCTCGGGGACGACGACCGCGACCGCGAGCTTCGGATCGTTGGCGGGGGCGTAGGCGATGAACACCGCATTCTCGACGCGGCCGCCGCCGACGTCCTGCTCCGACGTACCGGTCTTGCGCCGGAACGAATACTTGAAATCGTCGAAGCCCTGAACCTTAACCTGCGACATGCCGCTCTCGATCGTCTGCCAGTAGCTTTTCGGAAATTCGATCTTGTTCAGCACTTCGGATTCGTAGCCTTGCACGACGTTGCCGTCCGTGTCCTCGATGCGGTCGACGAACTGCGGCTTCAGCCGCGTGCCGCGGCTCGCGAGGGTGGTCGCGTACTGCGCCAGCTGAAGCGCCGTGTAGCGCCCCTGCTGGCCGAACGAGGAGTAGATGAGCGCGGACTGCGCGCTGCCCCGCTTGGATTCGATATAATAGTTGACCGATCCCTTGGATTCGCCCGGCAGACCGCTCTCCGTCTTGACGCCGAGCCCGAATTCCTTCATGTAATTGTCCCAGACGTCCAGTCCCTTGGAGCCGTCGCGCAAATAGAGCTTGTTGCCCACCATACCCGCCATGTAGGCGTTCGAGGAATGGGCGATCGCGGACGCCGGCGTCAATATGCCGTTGGCCGCGCTGCCTGCGTTGCGAACCCTCGTCTTGTGGCCTTCGCGCCCGAATTCGAAGTAGCCCGGATCGGAAAACGTGGAACCGGTCGTGATCAATCCTTCGTTCAGGCCGAGCAAAATGGTGAGCGGCTTCTGCGTGGAACCGAGGTTGACGAGCGAGGAAGGATGCTTCTTGCGCTCCTTCTCGTCCGCATAAGGCGCCTGGACCTCGCGAATCGCGCCGTTGCTCAGATAGAACTGGAATTGCTCGTAGTTTTTCGCGCTGATCCCGCCCTGCCACACGTTCGCGTCGTAGTCGGGCATGCTCGCCATGGCGACGACCTTGCCCGTCTTGACCTCCATCGCCACCGCGTAACCGGTCTTGGCGTTCGGGGCGCGCTCCTGCTTGTTGTTCGAGGTGCGGATCTGCTGCAGATGCTCGGTGATCGCGTTTTGCGTCGCCAGCTGCACGTCCTTGTTGATCGTCAGGTACAGGTTGTCCCCCTTGACCGGCTTGGTGAGCTCCATCGGGCCGATGATCTGGCTCTGATTGTTGACCGGATAGGTTTTCAGCCCGTTGCGCCCGCGCAGCTCGGACTGGTACATGAGCTCGAGACCGTCGAAGCCGACGTCCTCCGTATCCAGATACTTGAGCGTCGGGTCTTCCTGATCCTTGTTGATATCCTTGTAAAAATCAAGCGAAGTCGCACCGGACAGCTGCTTCATATAGCCGACGAGCTGCGTCGCGACGCGCTCTTTGCTGTACTGGCGGATGCTCTCTTCTACGATGTCCACGCCTTTAAATTCGTCGCGGTGCTCGCTGAAATAGGCGATCTCCTGATCCGTCAGCCCCGACTTGATCCGACGCTGCTGGAACGGGTAATGCACCTTTCCCTCGAAGTCCATGTCCTCGTAGATCTCGGCCGCCGTGAGCGGCTCCTTCGTCTTGTCTCCGTAGAGCTTGAATGCCGCCTCGATGCGCGCGGCCAGCGCCTGTCCTTCTGCCTTTTTTGGTGCCCGGCTCGAGCGTGAAGTAGAGTGACTGCGTCGACGTGGAGTAGGCGATCGGAAACCCCGCCGAATCGTAAATGTTGCCGCGGATCGGCGGAATCGATACGTCCTTGGTCGCCAGCTGATGCTCTTGCTCCTTCAGGTTCGGCCCTTCGACGAATTGCAGGTAGGCGAGGCGGATGATCAACACCGAGAAAAGTCCGAATACGGTAAAAAAGAAAAAGTTCAGACGAATGCTGAAGTGACGGCGGTTGCGGAGGACTCTCCGCTCCGCCTCTTCCGTCAGCTTGTCGCTCATAGAAAACATCCTCCTGTTGATACTGCGCCCGCAAGCGGGCTACCGCCTAATCGAGCGACAGGCAAAGATCTATGCGCCGCATTCGCGGCAGCTCTTGCCGCCAACGGGCACAGCGTACGCACGACCTGCAACCAATAGCGGAACATTCTTCCGCTAACGGCTCGCAGGCATATAGTGACCCGGCGCCGTAGCGTAACTTTTTTCCGCTAACGGCTCGCACACGCTCGTGACCCGCACCCATAGCGGAACTTTCTTCCGCTAACGGCTCGCACACACTCGTGACCCGCACCCATAGCGGAACTTTCTTCCGCTAACGGCTAGCACACACTCGTGACCCGCACCCATAGCGGAACTTTCTTCCGCTAACGGCTCGCACACACTCGTGACCCGACGCCGAAGCGGAACTTTCTTCCGCTATCGGCTCGCACACACTCGTGCCCTTGCGCCGTAGCGGAACTTTCTTCCGCTAACAGCTCGCACACACTCGTGCCCTTGCGCCATAGCGGAACTTTCTTCCGCTAACAGCTCGCACACACTCGTGCCCCAGCGCCATAGCGGAACTTTCTTCCGCTAACAGCTCGCACACACTCGTGTCCCTGCGCCGTAGCGGAACTTTCTTCCGCTAACGGCTAGCACACACCCGTGCCCCGGCACCATAGCGGAACTTGCTTCCGCTAACGGCTAGCACACCCCCGTGCCCCAGCGCCACGGCTTTAACTTCCCGCTCCTGCCTACGCCGAGCGAATGTGCGTATCGTCGAAGCGCGGCGGGTTGAACCAGTCGCCCGTCTTCGCCCACGTCGAGTCGAGCGGGATCCACTCGCCGCGGTCGCCGAGCAGCACCTCGTTCCAGGCATGCGGACCATATCCGCCCTGCCCGTTGTAGCCCTGTCCGGTCACGACGCGCACGTTCAGGCCGACCGAACGCGCCATGGCCGCGTATAGCCTGGCATAGTCGATGCAGACGCCCTCGCGCGTGCGGAACGTATCCTCCGGCGACTGCTCGCGCCACTCCCCGCGCTGCTCGTACGCTTCGGCCTTCGCGTCGTCGTAGGCGACGCGAGTGCCGACCCACTCGTACAGCGCCCTTGCCTTCGCCTCGTCGCCGTCGGCCTGCGACGTCACTTCCTTCGCCGCGCTCACGATGTCCGTCGGCAGGTCGGCGTCGATGATGTCGTAGCGCTTCTGCCATAGCTTATCCATCTCGCCCTGCATCGACGCGGCCAGCACCGGCAGCCGCTCGGTCAGCAGGTCGCCGGCGGCCGGCCGTATGATCTGCGCGGCGGCTTCGCGGTAGAGCCCGGACTGCTCGATATACTGGGCGAACGCGCTTTGCGGCGACAGCGCGCAGTAGGCGAACAGGACGGCGGTCACGAGGATCGCCCGTCCGCCGCCCAGCGCCGCGCCGATGAGGCCGCCGACGGTCCGGCTGACAGGCCCGCCGCCCGGTACAAGAACAAAAGGCGCGGCGCCCACGCGAATGAGCAGCGAGGAGACCGTGCCAAGCACATACCGAAGCAGCAAGTAGGCGATCAAAAACAAAACGGCAAAACGCAGCAGCGGGAGATCCCGCACGCCCGAAAAGGCGGTGTAGCCAAGCTGACGCCAGGTCGAAGCGTCGGCCGCGGGCATCTCCCAATTGCGCGCCGCGAGCCAGCGCTGGACGGCAGGCGACGCGGCCGAAGCGCACCAGGCGGCCGCTCCCATCGCGACGAGCGTCAGGAGCGCGCCCGAGAGGAATAAAAACAGCTGCTTGGCGGAGCCCTTGGCACCCCGCCTCATGCCTTGAAGGAGGGACACCGCTACGAGCGCGAGCAGCGCGATAGTGACGAAGTTCCCGTCCAGCCAGCTCATTTCGATGCTTGAAGCGCCGTCGTCACGAAGTCGCGAACGGGCCCTTCCATTTTCCACGTGCCCAGCGATACGCTCCGGAACTTCACGTCCACCTCGCCGGAGTTCGGCGTGCCGGTCAATTCCAGATTCGGAGATTTGACGAGATAGGTGCCGTCCGGGTTCAATGTATAGGTCGCTTTTTTGGCTTCCTCGGCCATCGCCTTGGACGCCTCGTCCTTCATGGCCGACGTCGCGGTCTCTACGACCTGACCGCCGATCTCCTTCAGATCGCTCACCGTATAGCCCCCGTACACGACGACGCCTACGACGATCGCCGCGGCGAGCACCCATTTCAGCACGGTTTTGACCACGTTCAATATGACCAGCAGCGCGACGACCGCGATCAGGATCAATACCCAATGATCAGTGACGAACTGCTTCCAGGCCTCGGGTTCGAAGCTCATAAGATCTCCTCCATAGCTATAAATCTGTACTCTATTATACTTTACAGATTTGCCTCTCGTAAAACCCCGGACTTAGGACCGGAATTTGAAAGCTTGCTCGCCGCGCCGGCGCAGTCGGTCCTCGGTCGTGTTGAAGACGTATAAATGAATCCATTTGGCGCTCATTCGGATGGACAGCGGCACGACCGCGAGCACTAGCGCGGCGCCCGCGGTCAATGCGATCCAGTAAGCGGTGCCGATCCGGCCGCCCAGCAGCGTCTCGGGGACCGCCCAGCGCATCACCGTTCCCGGCAGAAAATAAGCGGCAAACCCGACAGGGAAGTACAGCCATCCGAGAAGAGAGCTTCGCAGCGTACAAGCCTGCATGAACGCGAGCGCGCTGACGAACAGCCCGCACAGTAAATAAGCGGCCAGTATATAAAATATGCTGCCGATTCGGTCGCCATGCGAAAAGTAGTCAAGCCCCTCTCTACCGCCCAGCGCGACGCCTGCGGCCAAGACGGCCAGCAAGCCTGCCGATGCTCGCAGAACGAACGCCCACACGGCGAGAAATCTCGCCAGCAGCAGATGATGCCGCGGATAAGGGAGTCCCAGCCACCATTCCAGCCTGCGCTTGTTCGCCTCGTGGGAGATCTGGATCGTGATCGCCAGCATAGGCGCGATGCAAGGGATGACCAGCATGGCCCGCAGCGCGCTCAAAAGTCCCAGCGGATCCCTGGCGCCGAAGTAGCCGCCGATTCCCGCGAGCAGCAGGAGTCCTGCGAAAACGAGCCGCACTGGCTTGATCGACGACCAGTACGCGTACCGCGAATGTTCCAACGCGTACAGCGCGGCGAATCCCTTGCCGATGCGCTCGTTTCCGACGGCGGCAGTCTTCCGCCCGCTCCGCCCGCTCATAAAGCCGAAGCTGCCGGGTCGATGACGGGCGAGATCGGGTATTCCATAACGGCCTGCGAGCCAGAGGCAGGCCCGATAGGCCAGCGCGGCAAGCAGAAAGCCGACGACCGCATATTGAACGATGCGGCCGGCGCCGAGATAAGGCATCGCGTCCGTTTCGAGGCTCGAGAGGATACCGAACAAGCCGAACGGCATGATCGTTACGACAATCCATGGAACGAGGAGCCATCTCCGCCAGCCGTAATACATGCCCAGCAAGCTGTATCCCGCGAATGTTCCGAGCGGGACGAGCGCGGCATACAGCGGCGCGTGAGCGAGCGCGATAGCCGCGAGCTCGCCGCCGCCGAGCATCGTCCCCGTCTCATCTTGTACAGCGAGCAGAACGGCGCCATGGCCGATGCATACGAGCCATATGCCGGCGGCGGCGACGTACTGAATGCCGCAAGCCGCGATCAGTTTGGCCTTGACCAGACTTGACCGCGGGACGGGCAGGCCGAGCCACCATTCTCGAAACCCGTTCTCCCATACGGTCATCGCCATGCCGCCGCCCGTATATGCCGCGATCAGGAAGACGAGCATGGCGCCAAGCGCAAAGATCGATTGTGCCGAAAAGCCGTCTCCGAATAAAATCAGCGAAGCGACAAGGAGCGTGGCCAGAGCCAAACCCCAGTAAGCCAACAATGCCGCGTCCCTCGGCAGCATCGAACGATAAGCCCGCCATTCGAGCCTCAGCAGCGCCTCTTCGGCCGGCTCCAGCCGGAGCAGGCCGCACATCCGATCGCTCGGCCTCATGCGAACACGTCCCGGTAGCAGGATTCGACCGAACGTCCGCTTGCCCGCAACTGATCGACGTCGTGGCAGCCGAGCATGCGCCCTTCGCCGATGAGCACGATCCGGTCGAACAAATTTTCCATCTCGCGAATATCGTGCGTGGCGATCAGGAACGTGCGCTCGCCGTCCGCCAGCTCGCCGACCACGGCCTGCGCGATCGATTCGCGGGACACCATGTCGACGCCGGCGAACGGCTCGTCGAGCACGATGATCGGTGCCTGCCGCGACAAGCAGGTGAGCAGCTGAAGCCGCGCTTCCTGGCCGCGCGACATCGATCCGATCCGCTGTGCCGGGTCCACGTCCAGCTTGACGACCAGCTCCTCCATACGCGCTTCGCTCCAATCCGGATACAGGCCAGCCGCCAGCCGCAGCCACTCGCCCGCTCCCAAGTACGGCGGCAGCTGCCCCCGGTCCGGCAGGAAGGACAGCACGCCGAGCCGTTCGGGCCCGGCAGGGGCGCAGAACAGCTCCGCCCGCCCGCTGTCCGGCGGGAACATGCCCGTCAGGATGCGCATGAGCGACGACTTGCCCGCCCCGTTCGGACCGAGCAGTCCCGCGAGGCTGCCTGCCGGTATCTCGAACGATACGCCGTCGAGCACGGTTTTTTTCTTGACGCGAAGCGTGACGTCCACGCAGCGAATGGCCGGCGCCTTGGCTCCGGCGGCCGCGGAGAACTTCGCCTCCGGATATCGCGAATCCGCCATGACGATCACTCCTTTTCCCGGGCTAACGCCAATAATTGATCGAGAGTCAATCCGATCGAGCGGGCCGTCTCCTCCAGCCTCGCGACCGCTTCCCGCGCCAGCTCCCTTCGCGAGATCCCTATCACCGCTTCATCCTCCGTCACGAACGTCCCCTGCCCCCTGTAAGTCACGATTAATCCCGGGCGCTCCAGCTCCTGATACGTCTTCATGATCGTCGTCGGATTGACGCGCAGGCTCGCCGCCGCTTCGCGCACGGACGGCAACCGTGTCCCGGGCCCGAGCTCGCCTCTGGCGATCATCGCGCGCACCTGCTCTACGAATTGCTCGTACAGCGGCCGGGAAGGATCGAGCCGGAAGTCCTCCGGCTTCCATATGCGGATCGGCGGCATCGCCACACCCCGCTTCCTTTGTGTGAAGTGTATGGAAACACGCCATACACTATATGCGTAAAGTGTACCATGCAGCGCCATACACTTCAAGCCCCTCTTTCCCGCGAAAGGTCATATCCTCGTCCGCCCCGGCGTACAAGTAGGAATAACGTTTAAGACGCCCGTCCTGCGTCTTTGCAAATGGAGGCGAACGCAGTGAGGATGGCCATTTGGCTGTATTTGTTTTTGTTCGTCGCGTTCTTCGATCTGCATGCCCAATATCCCATGCTCACGCCGTTCGCCGTGTCGCTCGGCGCCGCGCCTTCGTTCATCGGCCTGGTGATGGGGATGTACTCGCTCACGCACCTGCCCGGCAACCTGCTGGCGGGGTATGGCGTCGACCGGTACGGGAGCCGATTTTTTATCTCGGCCAGTCTCGTCGGCGCCGGCGTGCTGCTTCTGCTGCAGTCCAGGGTCACCGACCCCTGGCATCTGCTCTATGTCCGCTCGCTCAGCGGATTCGTGCTCGCCTTCTTGTCGCCGGCCTGTCTGTCCCTGCTGGCGAAGCTGACGCGGGATCATATCAAGCGCGGCAAACTGATGGCCGGCAACGGACTCGTCCATACGGTCGCCTCCGTCGTGTCTCCCGCAGCGGGCGCCTATCTTGCCGCCAAGGTCGGCTTCGCCCAGTCGTTCGCGCTTCTCGGTTGGGGACTGCTCGCGACCGGCCTGCTGTCGCTATGGTTCGTGCGAGACCCGCGGCGCGGCGCCGATGCGAATGTCGCTGCCGATGCGGCCGAGGCCGCGGGCGAAGCCGCGCTGGCGGAGCAGGCTTCGATGGGCGCGCCCGGGCCGAACGAAGAAGCTGAAGGAGGCTCGGCCGGGGCTGTGCCGCGCAGGTTTCCTTGGGCGGTGTTCCTGCTGCCCGTGGCGATGGCGTTCGCGCAAGGCATCCTCTCCTTCGAGCTGCCGCTGCGGGCGATCTCGGCCGAGGACGGCGGCGTACTGACGACGGGCATCCTGTTTTCCGTCGTGAGCCTGGGCGCGCTCGCCACGCTTGGCCTGCTGTTTTTGCAGCGTTACTTGCCCTACTCGCGCTGTGTCATCGGGGTGCTGCTGCTCGCGCTCGCTTACTACGGACTCGCCTCGGACTGGCCGGTCCCGATGATGGCGCTGCTGTTTGTGGTCGGCATGGCCAAAGGCGTCGTCTTTCCCGCGATGACATCGTTTCTGCTGCAGCTCAGCGGCCCGACCCGGTACGGCCGGACGTTCTCGCTCATGGCGATCGCCTCGTCGGTCGGCGCATTTCTCGGACCGGTGGCGGCCGGCGCGTTTCGCGGGCAGCTATCGCCGTTCTTCCTTTCCTTCGCTATCCTCATGCTCGCGCTGCTGGCGCTGGCTCCCAAGCCGGTGTACAAGGAAGGCTGGCATCCGCAGCCGGCGGTGCCTCACGCTTAGCGCAAAAGTGGCTGTACCAGGCAGCTGAAAAGATGCCGGAATCGTTAAACGGGACGAAGCAGAGGAGTTTCCTGCTTCGTCCCGTTTGCACTTTTGGTCTACGGCTACTTTTATCGGCAGCTTAGCGGGGGAGACGATGCCGTCCGACCACAGGGCTTATGCTTGTTCAAAAATGGAAGCGGAAATCGCCGAACTCAGCTGTTCATTACCTGTCCAAAAACGCTATCTGGCTCGATCGTCTCAGTCGGCACTTCTTCGCACTCCCACCCAACCGGCGCGTCGACACACTTTCACTCTAGTCGCCTCATTTTTGCTAACGCACCCGACACCTGCGTGCCCGGCACCGGCAGCACCGGCGGCGCGTCCCCTATGCTCCGCCTTCGCCTCTTTGCCTCCGACGACGCGCACGCCTTACCCCGTTCCCCGCTCCTCCTTGCCCTGCGAATGCAAGTACAGCTCCTCATAGTACCCATGCTGCTCGAGCAGCTCGGCGTGGCTGCCCGCCTCGACGATGCGGCCCCCGCTCATGACGATGATGCGGTTCGCCCGCATGACGGTCGAGAGCCGGTGCGCGATGACGAGCGTCGTCCGCTCCCGCGAGACGACCCGGAGCGCGCGCTGGATCAGGTGCTCCGTGTACGAATCCAGATTGGCGGTCGCTTCGTCGAGGATCAGGATCTTCGGCTTGAACACGATGATCCGCGCGAACGAGATCATCTGGCGCTCGCCCGCGGACAGCCCGCTGCCGCGCTCCGACAGCAGCGTGTCGTAGCCGTCCTTCAGCCGGCCGATCAGATCGTCGGCGCCGACGAACTTGCAGGCGCGGATGACTTCCTCGCGCGTGATCTCCTCGTCGAACATGCGGATATTGTCGACGATACTGCCCGAATACAAATACGGCTCCTGCTGGACGAGCCCCATGAGCCGGTGCAGGGACGACTGCGGCAGCGTCCGAATGTCGGTGCCGTCGATACGGACATCGCCTTCCCACACATCGTAGAAACGGCACAGCAGGCTGATCAGCGAGCTTTTGCCGGCGCCGGTCGTGCCGACGATGCCGATCATCTCGCCCGGCGCGATATGCAGATCCAAATCGTGCAGAACCGGCACGCCCGCTTGATAGCCGAACCGGACATGATTGAAGTCGATCCGTCCGGCGACCTGATCGCGCGCCAGCTGCTTCATCTCCGCCGCGTCCTCGATCTCCGGCTTCACGGCGAACAAGCTCCAGATGCGGCCGACCGAGACGGTGGTCGACTGCAGCGTGTTCCACTGCGACGTAATCGTGCTGATCGGCTGGAAGAATTGGCGGATGTACGTAATAAAAGCGTATAAAACGCCGAATTCGATCGCGCTGTTGAACACCGCCACGCCGCCCAGCCAGGTGACGAGCGCGATGGATAGGCTGCCCAAGATGTCGAACGAGCGGTTGAAAAGCACGTTGGTGCGGATCTCGCGCAGATTAGCCCGCAGGTACGTCCGGTTGTTGTCGGTGAACCGGTTCTGCTGCTTCCGCTCCTGGTGGAACGCCTGGATCAGGTTCATCCCCGCCAGATTTTCCGCCGCGAACGCGATCAGGCGCGACAGCGCGGCGCGGGAGAGTTGGTACGTTTTTCGCATATAGGTCCGAAATCCGATCGCGATGAGCGCGATGACCGGCAGCAAAATCAGGCAATAAAGCGTAAGCGTAACGTCGAGCTGGAACATGATCGCAATGATAAAAATGAGCGTCAGTCCGTCGCGCACGAGCGAGAGCAGCACCTGCGAGAAAAACTGGTTCAGCGTCTCCGTGTCGCTCGACACGTTCGTGATGAGGCTGCCTGCCGGCATCCGGTCGAAAAACGACATCGACTGCTTGCCGATATGCGCGAACAGGTCCTTGCGGATCCGGCCGATGATATTCTGGCCTAAATATTGAAGCAGATTGTTCTGCAAATAAGTGAAAAGGAAGCCGGACAGCGCAAGTCCGAGATAGACCGCGCAGATGACGAGCAGCGTTCCGAAGTCGTCGCGTCCCTTCAGGATGTTGTCGTCGATGGCGATCTTGACGAGATAAGGCTGCGCCAGATCGGCCGCGATGGCCAGCACCGTACAGCAGAAGACGAGAAGAAAGGAAAGCTTGTGCGGCCGAATGTATCCGAAAAAGGCGCGAAAAGCGGCCTTTTGATCAACGGACGATCTTGGGTCGGCGGAACTCCGGTCGGCGGCGGAACGCTGATCAACGGGCGGTCGGTTCTGCATCTTCGCGGCCTCCCTCCTCTTGAATGGCGTGCAACGTCGCGTACAAGCCCGCTTGCGCCAGCAGCTCGAGGTGCGTGCCCCGCTGCACGATGCGTCCCTCGTCCATGACGACGATCTCGTCCGCATGCTTGAGCGCGCTGATCCGGTGAGCGATGATGATCGTCGTCTTTCCTTTGCGGGCTTTGCGGATGCCGTCGATGATCCGCTTCTCGGTCACCGCGTCCACGGCGCTGACGCTGTCGTCCATGATGAGCACCGGCGCGTCCTTGATGAGCCCGCGGGCGAGCCCCGTCCGCTGGCGCTGTCCGCCGGATAGCGTGACGCCCCGCTCGCCCAATCGCGTGTCGAAGCTCTCGGGCAGCTCGGCGATCGATCCGTAGATCTGCGCCTGCTTGGCGGCCTTTTCTACCGTGGGCAGCTCCGTATCCCGCTTGTAAAAGGCGATGTTGTCGCGAATCGTCGTGCTGAACAAAAATCCCTCCTGGGGGGACGTAGGCGATCTGGTTCCGCAGGCTCTCGAGCGTAAGATCCCGGATGTCCGTGCCGGCGAGGCGTATCGTACCGGGCGGCGGATCGTATGCGCGCAGCAGCAGCTTGACGAGCGTCGTCTTGCCGCTGCCCGTCTTGCCTAGGATGCCGAGCGTCCGGCCCGGCGCGATATCGAGGCTGATATCGCGGAGCGACGGCCGCTCGGCATCGGGGTAGGCGAAGTTGAGATGCCGGATGCCGATCGCGGCCTGATCGATGCTGCGGTGACGCGCGCTCTCCGTTTCCCGGATATCCGGCTCTACCGCCATCAGGTCGCCGATCCGCTCGAGCGAAGCGCGCGAACGCTGCATCGCGTTGATGACATTGCCGATCGACTGCAGCGGCGCGACCATCATGCGGATGTACAAGGTGAGCTCGACGAAGTTGCCCAGCGTGATCGTATGCCGAAGGGTCAGGTACCCGCCATAGGCGATCGTCCCGATCATGGAGAGCGCGCCGAGAAAAGGGATGATGGCTTGAAAAAGCGAAGAGACGCGCACGAGGCGCAGCTGGTTGTCGCGAATGCGATCGACCGTCTCTCCGAAGCGCCGGTTCATGGTCTCTTCGGCAGCGAACTTTTTCGTGACCCGAATACCGCCGAATTGCTCCTCCGCCGACTCCGTCATTTTGCCAAGCGAGTCCTGGACATTCAGGGAACGCTTGCGGATGACGGGACCGAACCGCGTCACGATCCACGGGATCAGCAGCAGCGGCAGCACGCAGACGAGGACGAGACGCAGCGGAATGTCGCTGAGCGTCATCATGACGATCGCCGACAAAATGAGAATCGTCGCGTTGGTCGTCTGGTTGATCCCCATGGAGATCGATTCCCGGACGGCGGTCACGTCGTTCATCACGTAGCTGAGCAGCTTGCCGACGCCGTTTTTCGAATAGAAGCGCTCGCTCAGCGTGGTGAAGTGGGCGAACAGCTTTTTGCGCATATCGAACTCGTACAATCTGCCGAGCCGCATGACGACGTACTGGCCTGCGCCGGCCAGCACGCCGAAGGCAACGCCGACCGCCAGCAACGCCAGGCTGTAATCGACGATCGCCCCATGGGACAGCTGTCCCTTCTGCAGCCGGTCCGTAAAGCTGCCGAGTAGGCGGGGGGTAGTAGGACTGAATCGCATTGCCCGCCGCGATGAGCAGGATCGCAAAACCGTATACGTGCCATTTCGACTTGATGTAATCCCTGAGCATCCGTTTCGGCTTCAACCTGCATCACTTCCCGGAGAGAGATGGTCCTTGCGTATAGGCCCTATTCTAAAACTTTTTGACAGCGGTCTCAAACGCGCCTGTCCCTCCTTACGCTTAGAATACCCGGAGCCTGTGGTACAATAAAACAAAATACGGACGTCGAAAACCGGCGCTTATACGGTTCTTCGCGGCACCAGGAGGCGCAAACGCGTGGACATCGCCATCATCGTCGAAGGAAAAAACGACCGCAGCCGGCTCGCGCGCGTCCTGTCTCCGGAAGTGCCGATCCATTGCACCTTCGGTACGCTCAGCACGAGCCGGATCGAAGCGCTGCGCAAGGCGATCGGCCGGCGGCACGTCTACTTATACATGGACAACGATTCGTCCGGGAGACGCATCCGCGGCGTCCTGCGCGACGTATTCCCGGATGCGGACCACATCTACACCAGGCGCGGCTACGCCGGCGTAGAGGGCACGCCAGAGGAATATCTGATACAGCAGTTGGAAAAGGCGGGGCTCGACGAATTCATCCTATATCCGGCTCCCGATGCCGACCGCTGGAAGGAATAGCGATCGACGCCGGCATCTATCCCAAGCCACCCGTGTCAGCAAAAAAACAAAGCACCTCTCGTCGCATCCATCGATGCGCTAAGGGGTGCTTTATCGATTTTACATCAGCTTCTTGACCATCGCGTAGATGTCGTCGGCGGACGCCGAGCTCGGAACGCCGGACGACTCCGGCAAAATCTGCTGGCGCATGCGTCCCTTCTTGTCGACGAGGACGATCAGGTTGGCGTGGGAGAAAAATCCGTCCGCGTCCTTGACCGCGAGCAAGCCGTACTTGGAAGCGAGATCCGCCGTCTCGGCTTCGTCGCCGCGCAGGAACTTCCAGCCTGTATAGTCGGCGTGGTACTTGTCGCCGAACGTGCGCAGCGCTTCCGGCGTATCGCGAACCGGATCGATCGTCACGGAGACGATGTCCACGTTTTTACCGAACTGGCCGTCTGCCTTAAGCTTGTCCTGAACCTGCGAGAGCATGAACGTCGTCGGCGGACAGACGTCCGGGCAGTTGGTGAAGAAGAAGTAGACCAAGCGCACCTTGCCGTCGAGCGAGCTCATGCTAACGTCGTTGCCGTCGATATCCTGGTAAGTAAAGTCGGGCGCGGCTCCCTGGTCGGGGAGCTTGTCGGCTTGCTGCTGGCGGATAAGGAGCCAGGCGATCAACACGAGCAGCAGCGCGAACAGCGCGAGCGAAAAGCCGTACCGCACGTACCAAGGCTTCGCAGGCTTGACCTGAACGGTGCCGTTGGCATTGACGTTCAGAGGCGCAGGACCCGCGCCGGGCCGATCTTGATTCCCGGATACGCCGGGTCCTTCGAACTCTTGGGACATGTTACGCTACACTCCGTTCGTATCGAGTATCATCACGAGGAACATAATCATCAAATAATTGACGGAAAACAGAAAGTCCATTTTCGCCCACTTCTCGGTATCCTTGGCGACAAGTCCCGAGATCGCGTGGATCAGCCATGCGCCGACGATCACGACCGACAGCACCAGATAATAAATGCCGACGTAGTCGTACGTATACATCAGGATCGAGGCGACCAGCAGGAGCAAAATGTAAGGAATCATCTGCCACTTGGTGCGAAGAATGCCCTTCACGACCGGGAGTACGGGGAAGCCGGCGGCCCGGTATTCCTCTACGCGGCGGATCGTCAGCGACCAGAAGTGCGGCGGCTGCCAGAGGAACAGCAGCGCGAACAGAATCCATGCGCCGGCGTCCACTTCGCCGGTCACCGCGCAGTACCCGATCACGGGCGGCATGGCGCCGGAGATCCCGCCGATCGACGTGCTCCAGGTGGAGGTGCGCTTCAGCCAGATGGTGTAGACGATGCCATAGACGAACATGCCAAGCAGTCCCAGCCAGCCGCAGAGCGGATTGACGAGAATGAACAGCGTGGCGATCCCGAGCACGCCCAGCGCGATGGAGTAGCCGAGGACGAAGCCCGGGGAGAGCCGTCCCTGCGGGAGCGCACGGTCGCTCGTGCGGGACATTTTCGTATCGAAGTCCCGGTCCCAGTAATTGTTGAAGACGCAAGCCGCGGCCATCGTCAGCGTCGTGCCGATGAGCATCCAGAGCAGGTTCAGCCAAAAGTCCCAGCTCCCGATTTGCCACCTCGATGCGACCCAGAACCCGCCAAATGCCGCGACGAGGTTAAGACGAATGATGCGCGGCTTGGTCAGGGCCACAAGATCTTTGAACACGGTGTGCCTCCTTCAAACATAAAAAGCCGAGAACGGCCGAATCGTTTATCTATTTCCTTCTATTAGATGATAACCAAATCTGCACACCTTGACAATGTTCGCGCGGGGCTGTTCATCAAATCGCCACCTGTGCGCCATCGGGTCGACATCCGCCCGCCTTCAAAGCGTCAAAAAAGCGTCGGCGTTCGCTGTCACCTTTCGCCCATGGGCGCAATACACTGTACGGAGACATTCGCCCAGGCGACCGGGCAGGCGACGACTCGCCACGGACCGCTGCGAAGCGACAGGATGGTCGGTCCGATTGCCCGCTCGTTTATTAACCCGCGCTTAGGCGCCCCAATTAAAGGAGGATCTCCCTTGTACAATCAACTGGCTTGGCCCCAACGAAGCATGCAGCAGATGCCGATGAACGCAACGACGGCCGCGCACCCGAACGTCGGCATGATGCCCGCAATGCCTTCCGGCATGGCGGCCGTTCCGAACGGTTCGATGCCGATGAACATGATGCCCCCGGCCGCACCAGGCGGCCTGCCGGTCACCACGTTCATCCAGGCGCCCGGCCGCGAGGAGTCCTACGTCGAGAACATCCTGCGCATGAACCTCGGCAAAGTGGCCACGCTTTACATGACCTACGAGAACAACAGCGAATGGAACGCCAAAATCTTCAAGGGCGTCCTCGAAGCCGCCGGACGCGATCACATCATCATCAGCGATCCCGCGACGGGCATGCGTTACCTGCTGCTTACGCTGAACCTCGACTACATCACGTTCGACGAGCCGCTTATTTATAATTTGCCCTTCGGCACGGCGAGCAATCCGATCACTCGCCGCTAATCGGCCCGATTCCGGGGGGAGACGAAGTCAACGGGGGCGAAGGTCCACACCCTTAAGCCCTGCCGTCCCCCCCTTCACCCATGAAACCATCTCCGACCAAGAACGCCCTTCGAGGCGTTCTTTTTTTATGTCCGATGCTTCTCGCTCGTTCGCGGACCGACGAAGCTCGACGAATACGCCGGGCTGTTCCCGGTTTTCCGCCAGCTCCGCGCCCTCCCATCTTGACGGCGTCTCGCGGACCCATGCCAGAAAGCGTTCCCGGTGCGCTTCCGGAATGCTGTATTCGCAAAACAAGATCAAAGACATGCGGCTTCTTCCCCTCATATTTGAATGGAGCTGCGCCCATACTATACCGATGCCGCGCCACGCGGCGAATCTGACGGCAAAGGAGATCATGATCATGGATTCCGGGACGCATCTCGTTTTCGGGCTCGGACTGGGCGGACTCGCCTTGATCGATCCCGTCATCGCCTACGAGCCGTACGGCCCTGTCGCGGTGCTGATCGGCACGATCGCGGGCTCCCAAGCCCCCGACTTCGACACCGTGCTGCGATTGAAGAGCAATGCCGATTATATCAAAAACCACAGGGGCATGTCCCACTCTTTTCCTGCCATCGCCGGGTGGGCCGTCCTGATCACGCTGGCGCTTTCGCTTCTTTTCCGAAGCGTGTCCTGGTGGCATATCGGCCTGTGGGTGCTGCTCGCCGTGATCGTCCACGTGCTGAGCGACCTCTTCAACTCTTATGGCACGCAGGCTTTCCGGCCCGTGACGCGCAAATGGATCGCATGGAATATCATTCATATTTTCGATCCGTTTATTTTCGGCGCGCATCTGGTTGCCATTCTGCTCTGGTTGACGGGCTGGGCGAGCCCCACCGTCGTCTTTCCCGTGTTGTACGCCATGTTGGCCGTTTATTACGCCTGGCGGAGCGTCGTGCATCGTCGGCTGTCGGCCCGCATCCCGTCCCGGGATCCCGAACGGCGCGAAGGCGACCAGTACACGCTGCTGCCCACGCTGAACCTGCATCGTTGGAACCTGGTGCGTCAATCGACGGACTGCACGTTCGCCATCGGCGAATGGGACAAAGGCGCGGTTCACTGGATCGACCATACGAAGTGCGACGTCCATCCGGCGGTCGAAGCTTCCAAAAAAGAACAAGGACGTGCAGGCGCTGCTGAACGTCACGCCGTTTCCTTGCGCGCAAGTCCGAGAGCAGCCTTGGGGCTACGAGGTTCGCTGGATCGATATCCGTTACCGGCACCGGAAGCAGTATCCGTTCGTGGCGACGGTCATGATGGATGCCTCCTTTAAGGTTGTTCAATCGTACGTAGGCTGGCTCAGCGACGACCGCCTCGAGAAGCGTCTTCGCATGAACGCTTACTGACCGGCCGTTCGATTCCCATTCGCTTCGCGATCAGACGGCGTTCGCCGTCTTTTTCGCGAGAGCGGTCTTTTTTTTGCCGCAAAGGTTGACCTGGGCGACGCTTAGGCGCACAATAAAAGCCCGAGGGGTTTCCTCGGGCTTTCGGTGAGCTAACGGATGTTAGCGGCTGCCACCGGAAAGTTGTTGCTCGGCCATTTGAACCAGCTTCTTGGTGATATAGCCGCCAAGGGAGCCGGCGTCGCGGGACGTTACGTTGCCGTAGTAGCCGTCAGCCGGAATTTGCACGCCCAGGGATTGAGCGGCTTCCGTCTTCATGCTTTGCAGCGCAGCCTTTGCTTGAGGGACCAGAACTTGATTACGGGAACCGGAGCTATTGCTTGCCATGATTGATATTTCTCCTTTCGCCCTGCTTAGATTGGTGTTGGTTGCAAGCTTGCGTTGTTATTATGCTATGCTCGGAGAAAACTATACTCGGAGGTGAACACATTTTGAACAAACCTTTGGGACTGTTGTTCGCGGTCGTCTCGATGCTGCTCCTGCTCGGTACGGCGATATCGATCGATTATAACGGATGGCTCGCATCCGGCTTAGCCGTGCTGGCGTTCGCCTTCATCGGCTGGGGCTTCACGCTCAAGTCGAAGATCTCGAAGCGGCGTGAGATTCAGCAGCGCTAATCGGAATGAAAGGCCTGCAGGCCTCCTCGGAGGACCATGCAGGCCTTTTTCTTTTCCGCGTCTTATTTGAGCGGCGGCAGGAAGCCCATCGCTTCCTTCACCTCGGAAAGCGTCTTCGCGGCGACTGCGCGCGCCCGTTCGGCGCCTTGCTGCAGGATGCGATGAATCTCCCCGGAAGAGCGGATCTCGGCGTAGCGGCGCTGCAGCGGCTCGAGCACGCCGACGACCTGTTCCGCGAGATCTTTCTTGAAGTCCCCGTAGCCCTTGCCTTCGTAACGGTTCTGAATGTCCGCGATCGATTCTCCCGAGCAGTTCGCGTAGATGCTGAGAAGGTTGCTGATCTCCGGCTTGTTCTGCGGGTCGTATGCGACCTCGCGGCCGAGGTCGGTCTTGGCGCGCGACAGCTTCTTGCGGATGACGTCCGGCGGATCGAGCAGCGCGATGTAGCTGCCCGCGTTCGGATTGCTCTTGCTCATCTTCTTGGAGGCGTCGTCGAGCGACATGATGCGCGCCCCCACCTTTGGTATGAACGGCTCGGGGACGACCAGCGTCTCGCCGAAGCGATGGTTGAAGCGGCCCGCGAGATCGCGCGTCAGCTCCAGATGCTGTTTTTGGTCGTCGCCAACGGGTACCAGGTCCGCTTTGTATAAAAGAATGTCCGCGACCATCAGGGACGGGTACACGAACAATCCCGCGCCAACCGCCTCTTTGCCCGCCGACTTATCCTTAAATTGAGTCATCCGCTCCAGTTCGCCCATGTAGGAGAGCGTCGTCATCATCCAGCCCAGCTCCGCGTGCTCATGCACGTGGGATTGCACGAACACGGCCGCCTTGGCCGGATCGATACCCGCCGCCAGATAGAGAGCCGCCACCGATTCGGTATTCTCGCGCAGCGCCGCCGGCTCTTGCGGCACCGTGATCGCGTGCAGATCCACGATCATAAAGTAGCTGTCGCATTCGTGCTGCAGGGATACATAATTTTTCATCGCGCCGATGTAATTGCCAAGCGTCAGCTGTCCGCTCGGCTGGATGCCGGAGAGGACGCGCTTTTGTCCGTTTGCTTCGCTCATTGTTCATTGCTCCTTCGGTTCGCAGGGATATGCGCGCTTGCGGGCAAGCTCGCGGTGAACGCAAAAAAGACCTCTCCGCCAAAGGGACGAAGAAGTCGTGGTGCCACCCTTAATTCGCTCTCGCCGATCGCATGCCGCCCATGGAAGACGGACGCCCGACGCAAGCCTTAGGTTCCGGTAACGGGGAACGGACGGACTGGATGGGAACCTCGCCGGTCAAGCGGGCCTATGGCCTGAAAGACGCAAAAGATTCGTTGCCCAGTCGGCTCCGAGATCCATTCGGCCTTGGAGGAACGCCGGTTCGCAGCAGCCACCGGCTCTCTGAAGTTCCTTGCCACGCTTACTTGTTCTCATCATCGCCTCGTATGTTATCGTCCATTATACGCGAGGAACGTTAGAAGTCAACCGCCGGTTCGGCTGCCCTAAAAAGGCGACGACGCAATCCGCGCATGCGCCCGTCATTTCGCTGTTCTGGAACCGGACAAGTCGCGCATATTTGTAATCGTTGACGGCGACGCGGCGCTCCGGCCTTGCCGGGCGGTGACCCGCGCGCGTCCGATCGGAGAGGAGCGTGCACGGCCATGACTTTAACCGCGCTGCGCGGCGCGACTTGGGCGGCTGCCGCAGGATGCCTATATCTCGTTTGGAAACTGAATCCGAACTGGCCGTCCGTTTTTTTTCGTTCTTTCTTTTCCGTCCTGCTCGACGCGTTTCCCTTTCTCGTGCTCGGCGCCCTGGTCTCCGCGGCGCTCGAGACGTTCGTCAGCGACAGGCTCGTCAGCGCCGCCGCGCCGAAGAGCCGGCTGGGCGGCGTGCTGTTCGGCAGCCTGCTCGGCCTCGCGCTCCCGCTGTGCGAGTGCGGCATGATCCCCGTCGCCCGCCGCCTGATCCGCAAAGGGCTGCCCGCTTATATCGGCATCGTCTATATCATCGCCGGCCCCGTCGTCAATCCGATCGTCTTCGCGTCCACCGTCGCCGCGTTTGACGGCGATCCGTCGATGGCCATCGCCCGCTTGCTGCTCGCCTTGGCCGTCGCGCTAGCCGCAGGCACGGCCCTGCTGCTCTTCCTGCGGCGGAATCCGCTCAAGGAAGGCGCAGGTCCGATCGGATGCGCGCACGGGCATGGGCATGAGCACGAGCACGGGCATGAGCATGGGCATGAGCATGAGCACGGGCATGAGCACGGGCATGGGCATGAGCATGAGCATGGGCGTGAGCATGAGCATAGGCATGAGCATGGGCATGAGCATGGGCATGAGCATGGGCATGAGCATGGGCATGAGCATGGGCATGAGCATGGGCATGAGCATGGGCATGAGCATAGGCATGAAGCTCCAGAGGCGGCAGGTCGGCGCGCGCACATGTCGGCGGTCGTCTCTTCCATCGCCTCTCATGCCGTGATCGACCTTCGCGACATGGGGAAGTATTTGTTGATCGGAGCCGCGTTGACCGCACTCGTTCAGACCGTGCTGCGAACGCAGACGTTGGAGGCCGCTGCCGGCCATAGCTGGTTGTCGCATATTTTCCTGATGGGCTTCGCGTTCCTGCTCTCTCTTTGCTCCACATCCGATGCCTTCGTGGCAGCACCGCTCGACGGCTTGTTCCATCCCGGCGCTATTCTGGCCTTCCTCGTCTTCGGACCGATGATCGACCTCAAAGGTTTGACCGTTATGCTGTCCGTCTTCCGCCAAGGCTTCGTCATCCGGTTCGCGCTGCTCGTCTTCGCGCTCGTGCTGGCCGGCTCGATCGTGGCCGAAAGACTGCGGTTGCTCAATTGAACGCCATTCATGCGCGTGGCGAACGGGACAAAGAAGAGGCAAGCGCCGACGGCGCCTGCCTCTTCTCTTACGAACCCTCGCTCAATGCTCGCCGGATCTATCGCGCTTGCCCAATTTCCTGTTGTTCACATGAAATAAAACGTTTGCCATATTGTAGTTCGATTCGAACGTCACGCTTAAGTATAACTTGCCGTGCTTGATTCCAAAATCATATGTAACTTCCCCATGTGTCCAGCTCGTTTTGCGCTTGATCGACTCCACCGCCGCTTTCCGCAGCTCGCCGATCGAGCCATCCGTCAAGCCTTCCGGCTTAGCATCCCCCGTCGTCCTGCGTTCCGCCAGATCGACCGGCAAATGGCGAATGCCGAATTTTCCAACGGTATCATTGCGCACTTGCAGGACGATCGTCCCGGCCGTCATGCCCTTCAACTCGCCTTCCATTTGCCGAAATGCCATATCCACCTGCCTGGCTAGCGGGACTTCAAACTCATAAGTCATAATTCTCCTCCTTTTATCTGGGAGATACTCCCCATTGTCGCCAGGCATTACCTACGACTTATGAATCATTATAGGGTAGGTATATTAATTATTTCAACAATAAATTTAGAAAATTCGACTAAATCATTTATTTTTTTTCACTTTCTGTTACTTTTCAACAATTTTCAGGCTGCGCCCAGTCCCCGAAAATCGAGTAGGAGGAGGCGGCTAGCCTCCGTCCTCTCACACCACCGTACATGCGGGTCCGCATACGGCGGTTCCAAAAGGTTAACAAGGCTCCTTGTAACGAGTAAGCAGACTTTTCAGCCCTTTTGCCTCCCAGTAGGAGGTCGGAAGGGCGTTGTTTATGTTCCGGGACATTTCCCAAGGGCCGCGCCGGGAGTTGGCCATGACATAACAGGCCCACTCCCGTACATTCAGCGCTCTTAGTTCGCGGATGCGCGTTCGCACTCGCTTCCATTGCTTCCACAGGCACATGCGCAGCCGTCTACGAATCCAGCCATCGAATTGCTCGAGGTGTTTCTTCGCAGCAGCCATCCGGAAGTAGCCCAGCCACCCCATCGTATAGCGGTTTAGCCGGTTTATCCGTTCCTCCATTGGCATAGACTTCGTACGGTTCGTCAGTTCCCGGACCTTGTCCTTGAACCGAGAAATCGTCTTTGGTGCCAATCGAATCGTCGCTTGCCGGTTGTTCATGAAGCTAAATCCTAGAAACTTTCGCTCCCGCGGTCTGGCTACCGCACTCTTTTCCCGGTTCACTTTCAGTCTTAGCTTTCCTTCTACAAAGCGAACCACCGACCCCATGACGCGTTCTCCGGCGCGTTTGCTGGCTACGAAGATGTTGCAATCGTCCGCATAGCGGACGAAGTGCAGTCCTCTGCGCGTTAACTCCTTGTCCAGGTCGTCCAACAGGATGTTTGCCAGTAGTGGACTAAGCGGTCCGCCTTGCGGCGTCCCTTCCTCCGTTCGCTGGCAAACCCCGTTCTCCATGACGCCGGCATTCAGATAGGCGCGAACCAGCTTCAGGACGCGTTGGTCCGTCACCTTACGTGCCACTCTGGCCATGAGCATGTCGTGGTTCACCCGGTCAAAGAACTTCTCCAGGTCCATGTCTACGACCCAGCGCAGTCCGCTCTGGATGTAGGATTGAGCCTGCCGCACCGCATCGTGCGCACGCTTGCCTGGCCGAAAGCCGTAGCTGCTTGGAGAGAATTCGGCATCGAAAATCGGATTCATCACTTGCAGAAGCGCTTGCTGTAGCAGTCGGTCCATCACGGTCGGGATGCCAAGCAGCCGTACGCCGCCTCCGGGTTTGGGGATTTCCACCCGTCTGACGGGCGCAGGTCTGTAGGTTCCCGCGAGGAGTTCGGTCTTCACCGACTCCCAGTGCGTTTTCAGGTAAGCTTGTAGCTGCGCTACCGTTACACCGTCCACACCGGGCGCTCCTCCGTTTTGGACCACTCGCTTGTACGCGTCCCTCAGGTTTGCGCCCTCGAGCATCCGCTCCAGCAAGTCGTTACTGGCTTTGCGAGAGGAAGGGGCGACTTGTGCCGGCGATGAACTCGGCGCTCCTGCATACCCTTGCGGCTTCACCGCTTCTCTTTGCAGCAAGCTCCCTTGCGGGATATTCGGCTGTCGTTGCTCATCGCGCGAACGCATCGGTTTCCTCTCTCCTTTCGGTTCGGCCCTTCCGCAGCTGTTGCAACAGTCTGCGTACTATGGCCTCTGCTGACTCCTGCGGGTTCAGCGCAACCTCCCGGTTGCGGTTACGAAATGACTTCGCTTTTTTTTTTTTTTCATCCCGCAGGCCTCCCCAGATAAGAACGCCATCTGTCTGCCCGCGACCACTGGAGTTTACAGGGTTAGCCCTTGGCGGCTTTGGATTTCGTTGTGTGTTGACAACTCATCCGGCTAACCCTGCCTCGAATCCAGTTCGTATACCTTGGCCCGTGCATTTGCCTCCGGCTTCCTTCAGATTCCGCCTCGCGACGGACACCCTTGCCCTTGGCTACGGTAGGCGCTCGCCAGCCCCCGTTCGGGACTTTCACCCTAAAGATGACGCCCATGCTGGGCGTACAACGCAAAGAACCGCACACCTCATGTGTGCGGTTCTTCCGCTCTCTTCCAAAATATATCTCGCTACCCTTGAACGTTTAACGCCCGCAAAGCGCTTCGAACGCATGGACGTCAGCCGTCGCGCGGCTCACGGCAGCTTGCCAGAACGCCGGCTTGTCGAGCTCGACGCCCAGATGCCTCCGGCCGAGTTCCTCGACGGTCATCAGGCCGGTATCCCGCAGCAGCCGATCGTAGCGTTCGTGAAAGCCCGGACCTTCGGCCTCGGCCACGGCCGCGATGCCCGTGCTGAACAAGTACCCGAATGTGTATGGGAAATTGTAAAACGGCACGTCCGTCGCATAAAAGTGCAGCTTGGCCGCCCAGAAGTGCGGGTGCCAGGAAGCCAGCGCATCCCCGAACGCTTCTTTTTGCGCCGCCACCATCAGCTCGTTCAGCGCCTGGACATCGAGCATTCCGCTCTTGCGCGCTTCGTAAAACCTCGTCTCGAACAGGAACCTCGCTCTAATGTTGTTGCAGAACGCCGAAGCCCGCTGCAGCCGCTCGTCGAGCAGCGAGAGCCGCTCCGCGTCGCTGCCTGCCGCCCGCAGCAGCGCATCGCTCACGAGCCCTTCGGCGAACGTGGATGCCGTCTCGGCCACGTTCATCGCATAGTTCCGTCCGAACTGCGGCAAGCCGTCCACGCAGACGTCGTGATAGGCGTGCCCCAGCTCGTGAGCCAGCGTCGAGACGTTGTCCGGCGTTCCGGAGTAGGTCATGAAGATACGCGTCTCACCGGTTAAAGGGAAGTCGGTGCAGAAGCCGCCAGGCCGCTTGCCCGCCCGGTCTTCGGCCTCGATCCAGCGCCCGCCGAACGCGCGCTCGGCAAGCTTGGCCTGTGCGGGCGAGAAGCTGCCGAAGGCGTCCTTGATCAGCGCGGCCGCTTCGTCGTAGCCGATCGCGCCGCCTTCCGCGCCTACCGGCGCCGACACGTCGTGCCAGTCGAGCCTCTCCTTGCCGAGCAGCCGGGCCTTAGCCGCCATGTAGCGCTTGAGCGGCTCCATCCCGCCCGAGACGCCCTCCCACATCGCCTCAAGCGTGTCCCGGCTCATCCGGTTGATGAGCAGCGGCTCCTTAAGCGGATCCTGCCACCCGCGCGCCTGATACAGCTTCAGGCGGAAGCCCGCAAGCCGGTTCAGCGAGTCCGCCGCTAGATCCGCTTGTCCCGCCCAAGCCTCTTCCCACTTGGCACCCATCTCGTCGCGAACCCGCTGGTTGGGGTTCGACAGCTTGTTGAACGCCTGTCCCGCGGACAACGTCTTGGTCTCGCCGTCTTCTTCCCATGGAATCGCGATCCGGCTCACGATGGTCTGGTAATTCTCGCCCCAGCCGTGATAGCCGTCGACGGCCAATTCGCTGGCGAGCGCCTCGAGAGCAGGCGGCAGCTTTTCTTTGACGAAGTCCCGGCGTTCGCGGACGACGAAGGCGATTTCGGAGACGGACTCCGAAGCGATCCAAGCCTCGAGCCGCTCCTCCGGTACCAGGGCCAGCGCCGCATCGTACAGGTCGAGCGACTGGCCGAGCTTGGCGGACAACGTCTGTAGCTTCTCCGTCCAGGCCGTCGCCTTTCGGTCCTCCATATTTTGCGCGGACAGGCAGCCCACGTAGGAGAATGCTTCGCGCAGCCTGGCCATTAGGTCCTGCAGCCTGGACGTCCAGTCGTTCAACGCTTCATCGCTCGCAACCTCTTCTTCGCCTGCGGCTTGAAGCTCCGCGAGGAGCGCGCCGGTCTCCTTTTCGAGCGCCTCCGAGAACGCAGCAAATTCCGGGGATTCGGAACCCCCGGAGAAAATTTGGTCCAGATCCCATATCTGGGAGTAGCTGTCCGTCATCTATGATCCCGTCCTCTCTCGCGTTGCCGGCGATCGGCGTACCGATTGCCTTCGGCACCCGGACATTGTCAGCCCGTCCCATCTATTGTATCGTTAATGGACACGGTATTGCCAGAGAGGAGAGGGGAAGACATGATCCCATTTCGCAACAGCTTGCCTTACGACATCCAGATGAACGAGGTATACGCCTCCGAATGCCCGTTCTGCCGTCAATCCCACGTTCGCCTGCCGCTGAAAACCGAGGAGCTCGACCAGCTGCGCGGCGGCCTCATGAAGCGCACGATCGTAATGCCCTGCTGCCGGTCGAGACTTCAGCTCGTGGACGCCGACAGCGACTACCTGCTGGCGAACAAGCCGCTCCGCGCCTGAGCCGTCCTCAGCTTCCGATCCGCTGCATCTCTTCCGGCAATTCGGCGCCCCTGCCCGACATCTCGTCGCGGACCGCATGCCAGCCTTCGCGCGAGGCGCGAATCATCGCCGAATCCATGATGCTCTTGTCGTGGATGACCCGGCTGAACCATCTGACCGCCTCGTGAAAATGACCGAGACGCCGGTTCAACTCGCCGATCAGGTACAGCAGGCGGGCGTTGTTCATCAGCTCGCGCTCCGACTGATACGTCTTGATATAGGCTTCAAGCGCGTACTGAAGGAATCTGCGCTCTTGCTCCGCATTGCCCTCGTACCGGTACAGCCAAGCGATATGATGCAGGATGCCGGCGACGACGCGATCCTTTTCCTTGATGATCTGTCCCGTCAGAAGCGCAAGCTTGTAGCAGGCCAGCGCGTCGGCCGCGCTGCGCTCCCCGCCGTAGTCGTTCATTTTCCAATGCTTGCCGATGCGCTCGAGATAGGCGTTCCGCTGCCAGTCCACGAGGCGCTGGTTTGAATTTTCCGTCGAGGCGAATCCGCAGTACGGGCAGACGCGCACGACATAAAAATCGGGATTGACCGATTTGAAATAAGAACAAAAGTCCGAATCCGAACGAATCGCGCGCTTCAGGCTCGGCCTAACACGGGAGGTCACGAACTCGGCTTCGCAGCATACGCATGCAACCTTGGTCTGGTACAGGGGTTCCATCCCGATCCCTCCATGTGGACGCGTCCCGGCGAACGCGCGAGACGGTCAGTTACTCTTCGGTGTTCACAAAATGATGCGCCGGACCGGACAGCCGCTCCAGCACGAAGGCCTTGAGTTCCTCGGACAGCTCCGTCTCGTCGAGCGACCGCCGCATGCAATCCAGCCATGCCTCGGCTCTCGCGGGCGTGATCGGGAACGGCAGATGCCTGCCCCGCATCATCGGATGCCCGTAGGCGTCGGAATATAATGTAGGTCCCCCGAAAAACTGCGTCAGAAACATGTACTGCTTGTCCATGACAGGCGTGATGTCTTCCGGAAATAGCGGAGCCAGCAGCGGATGCTGCAGCACCTTCGGGTAAAATCCTTCGACCATCTTGCGGACGGTAGCCGCTCCGCCGATCGCTTCGTACACACTTCCGTAGTTCATAGGTTGCAATCTCCTCCCGATTCATTTTGCAAGTATCGGGACTTACTACCTGAAGTCCCTTTATTATACCACAAAGACATAAGACTTCTATCCTAATTTTGCCGTTTTTGCACAAAACAAAAATCGCCCTCGTCGGGCGATCGGATAAAATAGAAAACGGGTTGATCCGGGAGCTAAATCTCTTCCTCGGGACCGCTGAGCGACTCCCGAATGACATATACGAAAGCGCACATCAGAAGACCTGCCACGATTCCTGCCACGTTAATCACTCCCTGAAGCAATATCGTGGTTCTATTGTACCACACGAATGTAACAGCGACATTACTTTTTTTGCAATCGCTTACAAAAAAAATTAAGTATCGCTCAAGCAAGAAATGGTGGCAGTAAATCCCAAAACCCGCGAAACGTTAAAATTCTATGGCCTCCTCTTCCGGCAGATGGACAAAACCCGAGCGCAGCGCGATTTCCGTGAGACATAACGCAATCCCTGCTTTCGCCATGCGGCGGACAATAGAGACCTGCTCCGCAAGGGCAGGCCTCTTCCGCGTTTTCAATTCGGATGGATCCTATAGCGCACGCAGCACTTGGAGCAGATATAGCCATGTCCGTTCGACGGAGGAGATGCGGAACCGCTCATCAGGCGTGTGGATGTCGTAAAGGTCGGGCCCGTACGAGACGGCATCCAGGTCCGGCATCTTGTCGGCGAATATCCCGCATTCGATGCCTGCGTGCACCGCCTTGACCTCCATCGGCTTCCCGCATTCGCGCCTATAAACGTCGACAAAAACGTCGCGCAGCCGGGACGACATCCGGTAGGGCCAGCCCGGGTAGTAATCTCCCGCCTCGAAGCCGCAGCCTAGTATGCGGGCAAGCGCCTCCATCCGGCTCATGGCCGCTTCGAGCTCCGATCTGAGCGAACTTCTCACCAGGCTCTCGAAGCGCACGCCCTCTTCGGTCAATTTTACGATCCCGACGTTGGTCGACGTGCGCGGCAATCCAGGGATCGCTTTGTCCATTCGGAGGACGCCGTTCGGGATAAGCAGCAGCGAATCGACGAGCCTGCTTTTCGACGCTTCGGAAAATATGCCCGCAACCCCGTTCGCCTTAACCTCGCCGGCATCGTTCGCTTCGAAAGAAACGCTCACGCCAGGGTCGGATACCGCATACTCCGTTCTGAACTTTGCTTCCCATTCCCGCACTTCCTCTTCGGCCTCCCCGAATTGCGCCTCCGGCACGAATAAGGACGCTTCGGCCTCCCGCGGGATCGCATTGGACGCCAAGCCGCCCCGCACGTCCGCGATCGCGTACGGCAGCCGCTTGCGCAAGCCGTCGAGCACCCGCCCGAGCAGTTCGCAGGCGTTGGCGCGCTCGTGGACGATATCGTCGCCCGAATGACCGCCGACGAGGCCGAATACGCGCAGCCGACCCGGGCGCCCGGCCCCGGCCGCATCCGTCCAAGCGACGGGCAGCGTGTGGTAAGCCCGCGCCCCGCCGGCGCTGCTGACGTAGAGGATGCCCTCGCGGTCGGAATCCAGGTTGATCATCATTCGACCTTGCAGCAGGCCGGGATCGAGCTTTCTCGCGCCTTTCATCGACGTCTCTTCCTCCGTCGTCAGCACGATCTCGAGCGCGGGATGCGCGGCATCGCGGGCATCGAGCAGCGCCATCGCGAAGGCGACGCCCAGACCGTTGTCCCCGCCAAGGGTGGTACCTTCGGCCGACATGAAGTCGCCGTCCAATCGCAGCCGGATCGGATCGCGCAGGAAGTCGTGCGAGACCCCTTCGTTTTTTCCCCGACCATGTCCAGATGACCCTGCACGATGACCGGCGGCGCCTTTTCGTAACCTTGCGAGGCAGGCTTGCGAATGACGAGATTCAACGAGGCGTCCTGGACGGTTTCATATCCGCGCTCCCTCGCGAATGCTGCCACGTAGTCGCTGGCGGCTTTTTCGTGGCCCGAACTCCGCGGGATGGCGGACAGCGCCTCGAAGTACGGAATGACGGGGCAATCTCCCCGATAAAGCCTCGATTCTGCTTTCGCGCTGCTCATTTATCGCGCCCCTCCTTGCTGTCGTTTCGTTCACGAAAAGCTTGCGCGGCAATCTGCTTTGACAAACCCATGCTTGCAATATATAGCAGCGGCTCCCGTTAAGCAACCGGGATTCGGCAAACGCATGGCGCCGACTTTGAAATTTTCCGGCAGGCCGCGCATATACTCGGACAAGAGAGTAGCTTGGTCCAGGGAAGGAAGTGCGCTTGTGTCCGACTTCATCTTGTCGCGAAAAGGCAGTGCCGGCTTCGTCCGGAGAGGGCTGCGGCTGGCTGCGGTGACCGGGGCGGGCGCATGCGTCCTGCTCATCGGGCTGCTCGTCCTGCTCATGCCCGGCGTCGCGCTCGAAGCCTCGCTCAAGGGCTTGTCCGTCTGGTGGGAAGTGCTTTTTCCCGCCCTGTTTCCCTTCTTCGTCCTGTCCGAGGTCTTGCTCGGATTCGGCATTGTCCATCTGGCCGCCGCGCTGCTCGATCCGCTCATGCGTCCGCTGTTCCGCATTCCCGGGGCCGGCGGCTTCGTGCTGGCGCTGAGCTTCGGGGCCGGCTATCCGATCGGCGCCCGCCTGACGTCCCGGCTTATGGAGCAAAATCTGCTCAGCCGAGGCGAAGGCGAGCGATTGGTCGCGATGACGACGACCAGCGATCCGATTTTCCTCATCGGCGCCGTCTGCCTCGGATTTTTCGGACGGCTCGACATCGTGCCGGTGCTGGCCGCGGCGCATTACGGGGGTGCGATGCTGCTCGGGCTGCTGCTGCGGTGGCGCAAGGACGAGCCCGAACCGGAGGAGCGGTCAAGGCAGGCTCCTGATAATCCTGCTTTACGCGATGAAACCGGGCTCCGCGCATCAAGGCTTGGAATCGGCAGAGTCAAACAGGCGATCCTCGCGATGCACGAAGCGCGCATGGCGGACGGACGGCCGTTCGGCATCGTGCTGAACCAGGCCGTCAAATCCTCGCTGGCCCTCATGATCGTCGTCGGCGGACTGGTCGTCTGCTTCTCGGCCACGCTCCAGCTGCTCCTGCACAGCGGACTGCTGCTGCCGCTCAAGCACGCGATCGTCCTCGTCCTTCAGACCGTGGGCCTCGAGCCCGGTCTCGCCGGGGCCTTCGTGCAAGGCGCGTTCGAGGTGACGCTGGGCAACGCTGCGTCGGCAGCCGGAGCCGGTCCGGGCGGCATCCCCGCCGCGTTGATCGACCGCGTCGCGGTCGCTTCGTTCGTCCTGGCCTGGGCCGGCCTGTCCGTGCACGCGCAGGTCGCGGGACTCATGGGACGCACCGGCTGGCGGTACGGTCCCTTCGCGCGCGCGCGGCTGCTGCACGCAGGGATCAGCGTCGCGCTCGTCTACTTGCTCTGGCCCTGGCTCTATGCGGCCTGAGCGCCGCGCCGACATTGTCTTAAGCGCGGATATTGTTTATCATCTATGTCAGACAACGATTGAGCGCTTAAGCTGGGAAGGAGCATTCCATTGAAGTATGCGCTGCTCGACCGGGGCGATTCGCTGTCCCGCGAACTCGCGGAGTCGTTCCACAAGCTCGCGCGCGAACGCGGGCTGACGTCAAACCCCGGCAGTCCGGATCTGATCGTCTCGATCGGAGGCGACGGGACGCTGCTGCAAGCCTTTCATTCCTTCGCGGACCGCGTCGAGGACGTGGCTTTCGTCGGCGTGCACACGGGCCACCTGGGATTTTACGCCGATTGGAAAAAAAACGAGCTCGAGGAACTGGTCACGCTGATCGCGTCCACCGAGCCGCAGAAAGTCAGCTATCCGCTGCTGCACATTCAGGTCGTCACGGATACGGAGACCAAGTCGTATCTCGCCCTGAACGAATTTACGCTCAAACGGCCCGGCGGCACGCTGGTCGCACAGCTTAACATTAACGACGAGCCTTTCGAGATGTTCCGCGGGGACGGCATCGTCGTCTCTACGCCTTCGGGGAGTACGGGGTACAACAAGAGCGTGCACGGCGCCATCCTCCACCCGTCGCTCGAGGCGCTGCAGATCGCGGAGCTGGCGTCCATCAACAACCGGATTTACCGTACGCTCGGGTCGTCCGTCATCCTCCCGAAGCATCATCATTGCGATATCGTGACCGATCCGTCCGACGATCTCTCGCTGCTCGTCGATCATTTGACCTTGCGTTTTCAAGGCGTTCGCTCGATTATTTGCACGGTCGCGGAGCAGAAGATCCACTTCGCCCGTTACCGGCCGCATCCGTTCTGGAATCGGGTCCGCAACGCGTTCATCGGATCGCCGAAGGAAATCGTGAGCCAGGACTTCCCGCGCAAAAAGTTCACCGGCTTGGACGAAAAAGAGGAAACCAAGTAAGGCTGGCGCTCCCGCTGCCCGCCGTCCCCGCTGCTGCACCCCGGTGCGATGCGGAGGCAGCGGGCTTTTTCGTGGCTGAAATGCCAAAAAAAGACCGGAAGGGCTGCAGTCTATCGCCGCCCTGCCGGTCGTGCATTTCAAACTTGCTTACTCGCCTGCCGGAGCGCCCCGTTCGGGTCTGCTCCCGCCATCGGTACGCGGTCCGCCGCCGGAACGGGAGGCGCCGCCGTTCGGACGTTCCGGCCGCTGGCCGTGATCGGCCCGTTCAGGACGCGGACCGTGGTCGAAACGATCGCCCCGTTCGGACCGCTGGCCATGATCGGGCCGCTCGCCGCGCTGGCTTTGCTCAGTCCGATGGCCTCCGTCGTGCCGCGGCTTGCCGGAGGGCTGGCCCTGCTGCTGTCCGCCGCCGGAGGAATACCTCTGCTGCGCATTCCCGCCGCCCGGCAGCGTTCCTCCCGGCTGGCCCCCGCCTTGCGGCCCGCGGCGCCGGTTTTTGTTATTCTGCCACTTGCCAGGCGCGCCGCCGCTGCGATGCCCGCCGCCCGGCGCGCCGCCGGATGGCTGGCCTCCGCCGCGATAGCCGCCGCCTTCGCCGCCGGAAGCCGACGCGCGATCGCCGGCATCCCGGGGATGCTGGCGATGCTCTTGCTTGTTGTAGCCGCCGGACTGGGTCCGCCGCTCGTATCCGCCGCCGGAAGCGCCGCGGTAACCGCCGCCTCCCGGCTTGCGGTCACGGCCGTCGCCGCCGCGATCCTGGCGCGCGCCGTCGAAGGGGCTGCCGCGCCCGTACATCTCGTCGCGCGAGCTCGCGGCTGCGGTCTGAGCCGCGGCTGCACGCCGCTCCGCGCCTTCGGATACGGCGCGCGCGACCGCGGACGGGCTCGTGCCCGGTACCCGGCCTCCCGGCCTTTCCTTCAGCGGCCAGCGCATGAGCATGCCGCCCGACGGCAGCGAGATCGCGGCTGCGGGCGCTTGAGCGGCCGGATCGCCCTCTTGACCGTCGTCGCCGTCGCCTGGGGCTTGCTCCGCGGCCGGCGCGCCGGTCGGCAGCTCTTCCAGCCGTACGCCCGCGCCTTCGGGCACGGCGGCAGGATCGAGCTTTTCGATGACGAAGTAAGCGCAGCCGAAATTGCAATATTCGTGTATATATTCATACAAATGCGAAATGACGGATTCCTTCGGCGCCTTCGGCTGCGGCTCGCGGAAAAATCCGCGCAGCCGAAGCTGGCTGTAGCCCCAGTCGCCGACGATATAATCGTATCGCTCCAGCACCTCGCTGAATCTTTCCCGGAACGCTTCGGGATTCCATCCGTTCTTGTGGTCGTGAACAACCGAATAAGCGTTGTTCCCGGTCAGATAGATCACGCAAGGCTCTCCTTCCGTCTCCCGTGCACCGGCCGCAGGGGGCCGCGCGCGAATAAGGTATTCATGGCCGTCGGCGCGATCGCCGTCAGCCGCCCGATGCCGCCGTAGCAGGTACGGTATCAGGCGCCGCTTGAGCGGCGGACGCGGTCGCCGCCGCGGACTTCACCTGCGAATGCGCATGATAGGAGCTGCGCACGAGCGGCGCGGACTCCACGTGCGAGAAGCCGCGCGCCAGGCCTTCGGCCTTGAGCTGCTTGAATTCGTCCGGATGGACGTAGCGCGCGATCGCCATATGCGCGGGGCTCGGCTGGAGATACTGACCGAGCGTCAGGATGTCCACGTCGTTCGCGCGAAGATCGTCCATCGCGGCCAGCACTTCCTCGTAGGTCTCGCCTACGCCGAGCATGATGCTGGACTTCGTCGGAATGTTCGGCGCCAGCTCCTTGGCCCTGCGCAGCAGCTCGAGCGAACGCGGATACTTGGCCTTCGCGCGCACGCGGTTCGACATCCGCGCTACCGTCTCGATGTTGTGGTTCAGAATGTCCGGCTTGGCATCCATCACGATGCGCAGCGATTCGAGATCTCCCTGGAAATCCGGAATCAGCACCTCGACGCTGCAAAGAGGCAGCTTGCGGCGAATCGCCTTGATCGTGGCCGCGAAGATCGAGGCCCCGCCGTCCTTCAGGTCGTCCCGCGCCACCGAGGTGACGACGCAGTGCTGCAGGTTCATTTGCTCGGCGGCTTCGGCCACCCGCTCCGGTTCCTGCAAGTCGAGCTCCGTCGGGAGCCCCGTCTTCACCGCGCAGAAGCGGCACGCTCTCGTGCAAATATCGCCAAGTATCATAAAGGTTGCCGTGCGGTTCGCCCAGCATTCGTATATATTGGGACACCGTGCTTCTTCGCAGACCGTGTGGAGGGTCTTGGTCCTCATCATCTGCTTGATTTCCTGATAATTGTCGCCGGTCGTCAGCTTGATGCGCAGCCAGTCGGGCTTCGGCGTCTTCTCGCCGTTCTTCATGCCATTCCCCCCGCTTTCTGTCCTTTATTATAGCATGATTCACATAAAAACCAACGTTCTGCAAAGGCTACGGATACTTGGGAAAGGGGAGTCGATGCGAGGTGGCGTCATGTTAGAACGGCTAAGACGGCAGGCGAGCTGCCTGCGGCATCCGCTGCGGGTGGCGGCAGCATCTGCCTTGGGCTTTGCGTTGGCATCTCATGTTTACGGTCAAGAGCCGGGGGGCGAATACAAGGCGCGGCGCGAGCTCTACGACCACGTCGCGGCGATCGCGGGATTGACCTGGCAAAAGGTGGCGGCCGTCGACCAATACGAGCGCTCGATGACGCGGCTCCGGCCCAAGGAGCGTCCGCTCGGCGAGCAGTCGGTCAGCGGGGCTTACGTCTCGCCCGAGCGATGGGCCGGCGCGCTCAATCCGAATCAGGAGGACCGCTCGCCGCTCTCGATCGCGGTATTCGGCGGCATCGGCCGCGACGGGTCCGGCGACGGCAAGGCCGACCCAAATAACGACGTCGACAGACTTTATTCAGTCGTTCGGCAAACGATGATGCAGGGACCGGGCGCCGACCATGTGGCGATCGGGCTGTGGACGTACTACCAAAGCTCGAGAGCCGTGCAAAGAGTGCAGCAGTTCGACAAGATCTACTCAGCGTTCGGCACGCTGGACCTGTCCAAGCATGTATTTCCGCTGCCGCTGAACAGCGTCTACTCCTACCGCAGCACCTGGGGCAACCGGCGCGGCTGGGGCGGCGTGAGAATCCACGAGGGAACGGACATTTTCGCCGGCCAAGGCGTACCCGTGCGCAGTACCAGCTATGGCGTAGTAGAGGTCAAGGGCTGGAACAAATTCGGCGGCTGGCGTATCGGAATCAGGGACATCGACAACCTGTACCACTACTACGCGCACCTGTCCGGTTTCGATAAAAGCATCAAAACCGGAGATGTCGTGGAGCCCGGCCGCGTGATCGGTTGGGTCGGCAGCTCGGGTTACGGAAGACCGGGCACGCAGGGCAAATTCCCGCCGCATCTGCACTACGGCGTATACCGGGACCGAGGCTTGGTGGAATGGGCGTTCGATCCGTATCCGATGCTCCATAACTGGGAGCGGTCCGAGCGCAAGGAGCTTCGGAGCCGCAACGAGGGCGGCGGTTGAGTCCGTATCGGCAAATGGCGGGTTCGACGGCCCGGCGGGGCTCGAGTTAGCCGGTTTTTCCGGCTATCGGCGGCCTTTGCGGCCCGGCGGGGCTCGAGTTAGCCGGTTTTTCCGGCTATCGGCGGCCTTTGCGGCCCGGCGGAGCTCGAGTTAGCCGGTTTTTCCGGCTATCGGCGGCCTTTGCGGCCCGGCGGAGCTCGAGTTAGCCGGTTTTTCCGGCTATCGGCGGCCTTACCGGCCCAGGGGGAGCTCGAGTTAACCGGTTTTTCCGGCTATCGGCATCTCCGGTGGACCAGCTCAGCATGATTGCCGAACTTGCGCTTATCGACGACGCAACGCTCCCCACTCAGCCTTCGATAGCGCCCATTTGCGCTTGCCGGCGCAGCCATGCGCGGTAGAATCAACGAAGAAGGCGTTCCGAAGAACCACTTTAACTAAAATCCAATGCTGCACAAAAAAAACGGCGCCCGCTGAGCGCCGTTTTCTGCAATCCCGACTGAACTGCCAACGATGCCTTCCTCTTCGCCGCGCTCGTTCCGATTACGCCCGTTCCTGCAGAAACCGCTCGATCTCGGCCTTCGCCGGAATCGAGCTCTGCGCGCCGTGCCGCGTGACGGAGATCGCCGCCGCGGCTGCCGCGTAGCGCAGCGCCTCCGTCAGGGTCCGGCCGGCCGCCGTCGCTGCCGCATAGGCGCCGATAAAAGTGTCGCCTGCGGCGGTCGTATCCGCGGGCTCGACCTTGAAGGCCGGCACGCGCAGCGCGGCGCCGTCCCGATCGAGCGCGAGCGCGCCTTTGCCGCCCAGCGTCACGATCACGCGCCCGACGCCTTCGGCCTGCAGCGCGCGCGCGGCCCGTTCGGCGTCTTCCAGGCTGTCCACCGCCAAGCCGCTCACGACTTCCGCCTCGGTCTCGTTCACGACGAGCGTGTCGATGAGCTGGAGCGCCTCCGCAGCTATTTTCGCCGCCGGGGCCGGATTGTAGCAAGCCTTGATCCCGAGCTTCGCGCACAGCTTCAGCGCATGCAAGTTGACCTGGGCCGGAATCTCGTTCTGCAGCAGCGCGATCTCCGCGCCCGCCAGCGCGTCGCCCGAGACGTCCGCTTCCGTCAGCTTGCCGTTGCTGCCCGCGGACAGGACGATCGTATTCTCTCCGCTCCCGGAGACGGTGATGAACGCGAGCCCAGACGAGCCGGCCTTGACCGACACGCCCGCCGTGTCCACGCCGCGCGACCGCAGCGAATCGGTCAGCACGCCGCCGAACGCGTCGTCGCCGACGGCGCCGATCATGATCGCTCCGTCCCCCGCCAGTGCGGCGGCAACGGCCTGATTCGCGCCTTTGCCTCCGGGCTGGTACGAGGTACCGCGGCCGTGAATCGTCTCGCCCGGCTGCGGGAACGCTTCGACCTGGTTGACGATATCCATATTAATGCTGCCTATGACTGCGATCTTGCTCAAGGGTTCTACCTCCGGCGATGTCAGTGTATGCGCGTCATGTCTATCCGACCTTGAAGGCGATGCCGCCTTCGTCGCGGTCGATCGTAAGCGTGCCGTGCTCGATGAACCAGACATCCTTGCTCTCCATATAAAAATGAAGGCCGTCCGCATCCGCTTCGGCAGCGGGGTCCACCGGGTCGTCCAGCATGATGCCGAAGCCGTAGGGCTCGCTGCCTCCGCTAATATAACGGACGTAGACGCGCACCTTGTCTCCCCGCCTGTATTCCCATTCCTCCAGGAAGCAGGCCGCCGCGGCCTTCGATATGCGAAGCTCCATGTCGCCGACCTCCATTCTCGCTCGATGCTTGCTGCCAGTATTATAGCAGTCCGGCTTCGGAGGGAACAAGCCGGCGTTCATGGGCCGGCGGCCCCAGCAGGCTCCGGCAAGCTCAGAATCGGCGCCTGCGAAGCGCCGCTGCCGACGGGATTGCCGTTGCCGTCGTAATAATAAAGCGGCGTGTCCCCCGCCACCATCACGTAGGAGAGAGGGATGTCCGTCTCGATCCGGTTCGGCTCCCGGTCGAACGGGATGACGATCGCGATATCGGTCGTCACATGGATGTACACTTCGACGAGGACATTGTTGATGCCCGCGCTCGTCTGTCGGGTTCGCACCTCCGCCTGCACGATGCTGATCGGGTGGAGCCTGACCGCCACGCTCGGGCCGAGCGACGACAGGAACGGGCTGTCGACGGCATGGCCGATCGGGATGCGCTCATGGAGCGCCTCCTGCTCCTTCAGCGCGTTTTCGACGACAGCGATCGTCTGCGCGGTGATCCGCATTTGTTCCTTATAATCGATCTCGATGCCCGCCGTCTTGCCGTCCGCGTTCGTTCTCCACTTCACCATCTTGCTGCCGTCCGCGCCTGCCGCGATATTTTCGGTAATGGCGGCGTTGATCGCCTGAACGGCCATCTCGGTGATTCGTTCCTTGGCGAGAAACATGAGCGGCTCCCTCAGATAGCGATCGAGGTACACAAAGGATTGAACGGCGGCGAAAAGAGCGATCGCGAGCAGCGCGAGGAAAAAGTACCTTCGCGGCAAACGCGGGGTCCGCCTCGCGCGCCTGCCGGACGTACGGGGCCGGTAAGGATACGCGCCCGCCGATAAGGACGGTCTGCTCCTGGCAGGCCGGGCGACGAAGCCCTTGCTTCTGCCAAAGCCTGGCGACGGCCTCGGCCGAAAGGACGCGCTTCTCGCGTTTCTTGCGCGCCTCCAGCCTCTTGAGGCGGGCAATCTCAAGCTCCAGCTTCTGCCGGCCGGCGGCCAGCGTCCCCATTTTCTGCGCATCCGGGACTTCACATCCCTTCCTTAAGCATGCCGAATTCAGGACGAACTCTCTTCATGCTTATGTGGGGAAGGCGCAAAATAGATCGGCGTTCGCCTTAACTTCCGGCAAGCGTCGCGGCTTGTTCGCGGATGCGAAGAAAGACCTGGTAGCTCCGCTCCGCGCAAGCGGATATCGAGATCGGGTCGAACCCGGTCAGGTCCGCGTAAAACGTATCGTTCAACGGCTCGATCCACGATGCGGGCAAAGCCGACGCGCCAAGGCTGGCCCCCAGGATCGATCCGACCGTCGCGCCGTTGCAGTCCGTGTCCCAGCCGCCGAGCACCGCGGTCGTGATCCCTTTTTCAAAGTCGCCGCCCGAATGGATCAGCGCCGCCGCCACCAGCGCCGCGTTGTTGTTCGTATGGACCGGGTCGTAATGCTTGAACGCCTCCCAGATGCGGTCAACGAGTTCGATCTGATCCTTCGCGTCCTTCGCGATGTCCACTGCCCGGGCAATGTCGCGGGCAAGCCGCGAGGTGCTCGGGATCTCGCGCAGTCCCGCTTCGACGATCCGCTCCGGATCGGTCTCCGTGAAGGCTGCCGCGATCATCGCGGCGGCGAACATTTCCCCGTAGATGCCGTTCTTCACGTGGGAAAAGGAGGCGTCCCGCCAAGCCAGCTCGGCGGCCAGCTCGGGATTGCCCGCGGCTCCGTAAGCGAAGCCGTCCGCGCGGATCTGCGCGCCGATCCATTCGCGGTACGGATTCAGATGCGTGCGCACCCAATCGATTTTGTCGGCCCAGTCCGAAGGCTTCTCCGGGGCGACTCGCCAGGTGAGTTGCGTAAAATTGAGATAAGCCTGCGTCTCGGCCGTGCACACCTGTTGAAAAGTCAGTCGGGAATGCCAGAGCTTGCCGATATCCCAGGCGTCCCAGTCGAGCCCGTTCTCCTCGAGCATCAGAAGTCCGAGCACCGTGTACCGGACATCGTCGTCGCTCTCCATGAAGCGGATCTGCTCGCGCGTGCTCTTCATGCACCATGGCGCCAGATGAATATGCTCGGACTCGGCGCGCGATCGCTGCGGCGTATAGCCGCGGATCGGCCAGGCATCAGCGCCTTCGAACCAGAGCTGCACGTTGCGCCAGCCCGGATTGCCGTTCGTGCCGCCCATCATCGGCCACGACTCCAGCGGCTTGCCGAGCGCGCAGCCGCTCAGTCTGCCCGACCACGCACCGAGAAACTTGTCGCGCCAAACCGCTTCGCTCAGATCCGGGACGCCGCCGCCGCGATTCCGATCCGCATCGGGACGCAGCGCGCGGATGCCGGCCAGATCCGACGGCTCGTCAAACGGAAAGTCCGGCATCGGCTCGAGCCCGCTTAATTCTTCATACAGCGCCATCAGCTTCGCTTCGTCTTCCCCGCACTGCGCCAGCCGGCTCTCGAATCCGATTACGGCGCAGCCTTCCTCGCCCCGCTGAATAATTTCCCTGCGCACGAGCCTGCTCAACTTTTCCCATCCCGCCATCGTTTACGCACCCCTTCGGTATCGGTGAATTCTATCCTCACCTTAACGCGAACGGCACCCGCATTCATCTCGTTTTGGCCAGCTTCTGTTCTTAAAAACGGCTATCCTTCGCCCATGTACCTCTCCCGGTATTGTTGCGGATTGAAGCCCACCAGCTGTCGAAACGAACGGTAAAAAGGCGCCGCGCTCTGAAAGCCGCAAGCCAGATACACGTCCGTCACCGACAGGTCGCTCGTCGCGAGGAGGCGCTTCGCCTCCTGCACGCGCACGAACGTCAGGTACGCCTTGAACCGCTTGCCCACGCCTTCGACGAACAGATGACGCGTTCGCGATTCGCTAAGCGACAGCGCCTCCGCCGCTTCTCGCAGGCCGAACGGCTCCCTGAACCGCTCGGCCACCGCCTCCAGCGCGGGGCGCAGTCGCTCGAGCGCGTCGCTTCGCTCCCGCCATTCCCTGCGCCCGTACCGCGCTTCTTCGGACCGGTACAGCCAGACGGCGAGCGTCAGCATCGACGATCGCAGAAGCGGGCCGTACGCGGACGGCTTCGATTCGTACTCGGCGAGCATGGCGGCGAGCAGCGGTCCGGGCCGCTCGGACGCCGAAGGCCGATGCGATCGCCATTCCGGTTCGTTCCAGATCGCCGCCCGCGCGAAGGGCCGCAGCAAGTACCGATCCTCGGGGTAAAACAAAGACTCGCTGAAATAAACGAAAGCGAACCGGCACCCTTCCGCCTCCGCCATGGCAATATGAGGCTCGTATGGCGGAAAAAGCATCAGCGTGCCCGGCTCGACGACCACCGTCTCTTCGCCGATGAAAAACGTGCCGCGGCCCTCGAGGCAGTAGCCGATTTCGAAGAAGGAATGCCAATGCTGCTCGGTGCGCTCCCTTTTCAATCCGTATTCGAACAGATGAAGGGGCACCGCGGCGTCGAAGCTGAACATCTCGAGCATATCGATTCTCCTTGCGTTCGCGCCGATAGCCGCCCGGCGCTTTAGCGCTAATATACCTGCGGACCGGGATATCCGGCAACAAAAAAAAGCGACGGAGCCGTTGCTCCGCCGCTTCTTCTTATGAATAAGTGAGTGCATTACGCTTTGACGGCTTCCAACTCGAGCGAGATGGCAACGTCGTCGCCCAGCATGACGCCGCCCGTTTCCAGCGCCGCGTTGTACGTCAGGCCGTAGTCGCTGCGCTTGATCTTGCCCTTCGCGCTGAAACCCGCGCGTTGGTTGCCCCAAGGATCCTTCGAAGCGCCTTCGTAGGTGACTTCGAACGTTTCTTGCTTCGTGACGCCGTGCAGCGTGACGTCGCCGGTCACGTCATATTCGCCATTGCCGGTCTTGACGATGTTCGTCGCCTTGAAGATCAGTTTCGGGTGGTTCTCGACGTCGAAGAAATCGGCGTTGCGCAGGTGCGCGTCGCGGTCGGCGTTGCGCGTGTCGATGCTGGACAGGTCGATGGACAGCTCGATGTCGGCCGTCGTCAGGTCGTCCGCGTCCGCGTTAACGTTCGCTTCGAACGTGTGGAACGTGCCTTTTACCTTCGAGATCATCAAGTGGCGGATCGAGAAATCGATCGAGCTGTGCGACGCGTCAATACCCCATACGGATTTTGCCATTTTATTTTCCTCCTCATAATTAACTAACATTTTGGAACATGCTTTATTAAGTTAAGTAACATATCCTAAATATAGAGTAATTCCAGGCTGCTGTCAACTGTGTATTTTCTCCTTACATTTAAAAAAAGCCGTCCCCGCCTATGGCGAGAACGAGCTGTCGTACAAGCGGTATTGAAGTTTCAAAAACGGAGCACCCAGCCGAGCAGCTCGCGGGATTCGCGATCGATCACCGCAACCATCGGCCCGAGCATGGCTTCATTTTTCGTATGAAAGGTCAACGTGCTCCATCGCTCGCTGCCTGTTGAAGGAAGATCGATCATGTCGCCTTCGCTATTCACGATTGCGAGGCCCGACGGATCGAATCCCGCCGCATCCACTTCTGCCTCGTGCCAATCGCCAACCACGGACGTTTTGTCGCCTTCCGGCATCGCTTCCCAAGCGAGCTGGCGCAGGGCGTTGTCCGTCTTTCGGGCATTTTCGGCATCTTCGTCGGCTTCTACGCGAACGCCGAAAAAGTAAGGCACGGTCCCTTGCGGCCAGACCGCCGTCACCACGTACAGCTGATCCCCTTCGCCGGACGCGACCCGAAGTTTTCCATCCTTCACCTCGATGGCCTCGACGGGTCGCTCCGTACCGGGGAAGTACGCAATACTGTGCACGCTGTCCGGCGGATCGCCCGACCAGGCAAGCGCAATCTCGTCGCCTGCGTGCGCGGGCAGCTTGACCTTGACGTCTTCGATGCTGGGCGGCATCGCTGCCGCATCCGCGCACTCGCTAATGCCTTTTTCCTTATCGTCCCAGCAATAGCCGCCCTTTTGTGCCTCGAAGGTTGCGCCGCCGACCGTCACCTCAAGATGCGGCACGACATCCGGCATCTTAAAAGCGTCCGCAGACGGCCCGGGTAACTGTGCGGTCGAAGCGGACGCGGAAGGAGACTTCGACCATTCCCCACCGCTCTCCGTCCCCGTAAAACGCTCGCGATCCCCGCACCCCTGCAAGATCAGCAGCGCGAATAGAATCCAGCAGACCGCGTATTTCCTCATCAACCATCCCTCCGATCTGAATCCGTCTAACATCCAGACGCTTCCAGATCAGGAAAGGTTGCAAGGCGCGTTTGAAAGACGATGACGCTCGGGTCGACTCATTCACTCGCCAGAATGGCAGTGCGACGACTTCGCGGCCGCCTTTACACGCCCAGCATCGCGATCACCGCCGCCACCGTCACCGTGCTGACCGCGGTGGAGGCGAATACGGTCTGCGAAGCGAACTCGGGCTCGTTGTCGAACTCGACGGCGAGCAGGACGCTGCTGAGCGAAGTCGGCACGGCCGACGAGACGATCAAGGCGCTTGCCAGCAAGCCGTGCGCGCCGATCGCTTCGCAAGCGCCCCATGCGAGCAGCGGACCGGCAGCCAAGCGCAGCAACAGGGACAAGCCGATGTCCGACAGCAGCTTGCGGCTGATGCGCCAGGCCATGCTGCCAAGCTGAACGCCGAGCGTGATCAGCGCCGTGCCGATGAAGGCATTGGACAAATAATCGACGGATGTCACGACGGAATCCGGCAGCGGCACCGAGAGGTAGCGCATCAGCAGCGCCACGGGTATCACGTAGATGACCGGCATCGACAAAATGACGCGGCGAATCTGGCGCCAATCCGACTTGTGCGCATTGACGCTATAGACGCCGTATGTATTCGGGATGAGGGACTGCATCATCATGATCAGCACTTGAACGGACAGCGTATACGGATTGTTGTGAAACGCCAGCTGATTAAGCGGAATCCCGTAGTTCGCGCTGTTGTAGAAAAGCACGCTGCAGCGCATCGCGCTGCGCATCGACGGCTCGTATCCGCGAAGACGGACGACCGCCGAGACGAGCGCGTACTGGAGCAGCATGAATAGGGCGAAAAACGCCATGACCGTGCCGAACAGTGAAAGCGAGATCGCCGTATTGTACAGAAGCTTGAACATGATCGCCGGAGAAAATAAATAAAAGTTCAGCTTGGACAGCGTTCGAATATCAAGCTTGAAGCTTCGCTGAAGCACGATGCCCAGCGCGATCAATATTGAAATCGGAAGTACGTTGTTCACGAGAATATGCAGAAAAACGTTCATGCCGCGCCCTCCCCGACCGCGCCGGGTTCAGGACGGTCCAAGTGACGCTTGCGGAACAGCAGGACGGCCGAGCACAGCAGCATGACGCCGTTAAGCACGAATACCCAGCGGATCGGTATCCAGCCGGAGAGCAAGCCGCCGAGCACCGGTCCGAGCATCGTGGCCAGCTGCGTGGACGACTGGCTGAGGCTGAACGCGCGTCCCCGGAACGCCGGTGCCGTGACCCGCACGATCATGGCGTTCAGCGCGGGATAGACGCCCGCGAAGAACAGGCCGTACACGAATCGAAGCGCGCCGAATTCCGTATAATGTCCCACGAAGTATTGGAGCAGATTGCCGATGCCGCCGCCTGCGAGCCCGATGACGAGCACCTTGATGAAGCCGATCCGCTGTCCGATCTTGCCCCACTGCGGCGCCGCGATGAGCGTCGCGATGCCGACGGCCGAGAAGACGATGCCCGCCTGCAGCGACGCGTCCGACTGCTCCCCGCCGAGCTGCGTCATGTAGATCGTGAGCAGCGGCTCGAGGATCATGACGGAGAAGGTACTGAGGCCGACGAGTAGGAGCAGCGTGATGAACGTGCGGTTGTGCACCGCCTGCGACAGATCCTCTCGAATGCTCGACCGCTTGCCCGAGCGGTTGAACTTCTCCTCTTTGACGAAAAAGCTCGCGATAAGCGCCGAGATAAACACCACCGCGGCCGAAAATAAAAAAAGCCTCCCGGTTGCTCGTCAGATGGCTCACGACGCCCCCGACGAGCGGCCCGATGATGCCGCCGCTTGCGCTGGCCGTCGCCATGACGCCGAGCGCGTATCCCGATTTTTCCTCCGGCGTGTTCGTCGCGACGAGCGCGATCGAAGCCGGCACGTAGCCTGCGAGCAAGCCTTGGCACACCCGGACCAACAAAAACACGTACGGATCCTTCACGAAAAAAGTGATCAGGTACAACGCCGCGAGGCTGTAGCCCGAGCGGATCAGCATCGGCCTGCGCCCGTATTTGTCGGCCAGCGACCCCCCAGTAGGGGGCGATCAGCGCGCTTGCGAGAAAAGTAACGCCGAACGCGAAGCCCGACCACTGATTGACGTGATGCGCCACGCCCAGGTCGTTTTTCAGGAACAAAGGGATGAACGGTATGGCGGCCGAGTAAGCCATGCTGCAAAAAAACACGCCGGTCCAGAGTACGTACAGATTCCTCTTCCATGAAACGTTCAAAGCCATTCACTTCCTCGGGTGAAATAACAAAAGCAGACCCCCCCCGCGCTGGGGGGAGTCCGTACTTTAATGAGTATAGCACGGTATACCGGTTTAGTCCCGCATAAAGAACTGCATCGTTCTGTCGTTCGAGCCCGGCAGGCCTTCGTGCCCGAAGTCGGGATAAACGACGAGATCCTTCTTCGCCGTGATCTTGTTGTAGGCGGCGAACTGCGTCGATGGCGGACAGACCGAGTCCATCAGCCCCACGAACATGAGCACTTCGCCTTGAATGCGATCGGCCAGGTATTGAAGATCGATATAGCCGAGCTTGGTGAATACTTCTTCCTCCCGCTCGTGCGTAGGGTCGAAGCGGCGGAAGTAGTCGCGCAGCTCCTGATACGCGTCCTTCGCCAGGTCCATCTCCCAGACACGCTTGTAGTCGCAAAGGAAAGGGAAGACCGGAGCAAGCTTGGAAATACGCGGTTCAAGCGCCGCACAAGCGATCGTGAGCGCGCCGCCCTGGGAGCCGCCTGCCGCGTAGACGCGGGACGGGTCGACTTCGGGCAGGCCCAGCGCGATGCCCGCAAGCTGCGCCGTGTCGAGGAAGATATGGCGGAACAGCAAATTGTCCGGATGATCGTCCAACCCGCGGATAATATGACCGTTCAGCGTATTGCCCTTCACGCCGCCGACGTCCTCGGACTTGCCGCCTTGACCGCGGGCATCCATCGATAGCACGGAATAGCCCAGCGCCGCGAAAGCGAGCTTGTCGCTCCAATCTCCTGCGCTGCCGGAATAGCCGTGAAACTGAACGACGGCCGGGTGCGGCTCCTGAACGTTTTTAGGACGAATGTACTTCGCGTGAATACGCGCGCCCTGGACGCCGGTGAAGTACAGGTCGAAGCAATCCGCCTGCGGCGTCTGGAATTCGCTCGGAACGAGCTCGACCTGCGGATCGGTCGCCTTCAGTTCGGCGAGCGCGCGCTCCCAGTACTCGTCGAAGTCGGCCGGGCGCGGGTTGCGTCCCCGGTATTCTTTTAGTTGCTCTAATGGCATGTCAAGTGCAGGCACAATGATCTTCCCCTTTGACGATTGGTATGGCGGGATGGCGTTCCCGGCTCCGTCCGCATTGAAGCGTATTCATTGTACCATAGACTGGAAAAGCTGTCCCTTTACAAATCTTGCGTTTTTTGCGCACTTTTATGGCTTTATTGCCATTCGACGTGCCGGACATGGCTCAGTCCGTGCAGCGCCGCAAGCAAGTTTTCCTTGTCGCAAGAAGCGGGCAGCTTGAGCGCCAGATCGACTGACACCCCGCCTTTGTCGTCTCGGTTCGTCTGAATCGCGATCAACGACACCTGAAGCGCCTTCAGCTTGGCGAGCAGGTCTTCCATCGCGCCTTCGCAGTCCTCCAGCCGAATCCCGATATGCTCGGCCGCCGCCTGGCCGATACGCCCGATGGTGCGCTGCAGCAGCGTCTGGCCAAGCACGATCAGCAGCGCCGATCCGGCGCCCACGATGTAGAGCCCCGCGCCGATCGCCATGCCCATACCCGCCGTCGACCACACGCCGGCCGCCGTCGTCAGCCCTTTAACCGTCTGCTTCTGCAGGATGATCATACCCGCCCCCAAAAAGCCGACGCCGCTGACAACCAGCGACGCGATGCGGGACGGGTCGAGCGACACATTTTCCCAATCGCTCTGATCTCTAAAGCCGTACTTGGACAGCACCATCATCAGCGCCGCGCCCATGCCGACGATAAAGTGCGTCTTGATGCCCGCTTCCTTCATCCTGCTCTTGCGTTCGTAACCGATGATCGCTCCGCACAGTCCCGCGGCCGCGATGCGGAGCAGCCATTCCCATTCCATCCGGATCGCGCCCTCTTTCTTCGTAGCCTGTGAAAAATAGTGCCCATAACCGTTTTATTACCCCTGCTGGCGGTTTCCCGCAACGCAAAAAACCGGACTCCGATTGGAGTCCGGTCTGTATGGCTGTATTCGAGGGGGCGTGGATTAGAATCCGCCCATGCCGCCCATATCGCCCATGCCGCCAGGCATGCCGGCAGGCGCTTTGTCCTTCTCGGGCTTGTCGGTGATGACCGCTTCGGTCGTCAGGAACAGGCCGGCGACGGACGCCGCGTTTTGCAGCGCGGAGCGGGTCACCTTCACCGGATCGATGATGCCGGCTTCGAACATGTTGACCCATTCGCCGGTAGCGGCATTGTAGCCGACGCCGACTTCTTCCTTCTTCAGACGCTCGACGATGACCGAGCCTTCTTGGCCGGCGTTGGCAGCGATCGTGCGGATCGGCTCTTCGAGCGAGCGCAGGATGATGTTGACGCCCGTCTTCTCGTCGCCGGTCGCATCGATGGCCGCTACGGCGTTGTATACGTTAACCAGCGCCGTGCCGCCGCCGGATACAATGCCTTCTTCGACGGCTGCGCGAGTCGCGTTGAGCGCGTCTTCGATGCGGAGCTTGCGCTCCTTCAGTTCGGTCTCGGTCGCTGCGCCGACCTTGATGACGGCTACGCCGCCAGCCAGCTTCGCCAGACGCTCTTGGAGCTTTTCGCGGTCGAAGTCGGAGGTCGTCTCTTCGATTTGGGCGCGGATTTGGTTGACGCGCGCTTTGATGTCGTTGGAGTCGCCTGCACCGTCGACGATAATCGTGTTTTCCTTGTTGACGCGAATTTGACGGGCGGAGCCCAGTTGGTTCACGTTCGTGGACTTCAGCTCAAGGCCGAGCTCTTCGGTGATCACTTGACCGCCGGTCAGAGCCGCGATGTCTTGCAGCATCGCCTTGCGGCGGTCGCCGAAGCCAGGCGCCTTGACGGCCACGCAAGTGAACGTGCCGCGCAGACGGTTGACGATCAGCGTCGCTTGCGCTTCGCCTTCGACGTCCTCGGCGATGATCAGCAGCTGCTTGCCGGATTGGACGACCTTCTCGAGGACAGGCAGGATCTCTTGGATGTTAGAGATCTTCTTGTCCGTGATCAGGATGTACGGATTGTCGAGCACCGCTTCCATCTTGTCCGTGTCGGTGATCATATAAGGGGAGACATAGCCGCGGTCGAACTGCATGCCTTCGACGACGTCCAGCTCGGTCAGGAAGCCCTTGGATTCTTCGACGGTGATGACGCCGTCCTTGCCGACCTTCTCCATCGCTTCGGCGATCAGCTTGCCGACTTCTTCGTCAGCCGCGGAAATCGAGGCGACTTGCGCGATGTCGTTGCTGCCTTCGACTTGCTTGGAGATCGCCTTCAGCTGCTCGACTGCCGCGCGAACGGCCTTGTCGATGCCCTTGCGGACGCCCATCGGGTTCGCGCCGGCGGTGACGTTCTTCAGGCCTTCGCGGATGATCGCTTGCGCCAGAACCGTAGCGGTCGTCGTGCCGTCGCCGGCCACGTCGTTCGTCTTGGTCGCGACTTCTTTGACGAGCTGAGCGCCCGCGTTTTCGAACGCGTCCTCGAGCTCGATCTCCTTGGCGATCGTCACGCCGTCGTTCGTGATCAGCGGGGAGCCGAACTTCTTCTCGAGCACGACGTTGCGGCCCTTCGGTCCGAGCGTTACTTTAACGGCATTGGCCAGAGTGTCGACACCGCGGAGCATCGCGCGGCGCGCGTCTTCGCTAAACTTGATTTCCTTAGCCATTCTTCAATAACCCTCCTCGAAAGTGGTTCCCATAATAGGATAGGTACTGCTGCTTGCGATTGCTTATGTCAGCGGTTAATCCGCCGGCTTAGCCGACGATCGCGTGAATGTCGCTTTCTTTCATAATCAAATACTCTTTGCCTTCGTACTTGATCTCGGTTCCCGCATATTTGGAGAACAGAACGCGATCGCCTACGCTGACTTCCAGCGCGATGCGCGCGCCGTCTTTGCCGACTGCGCCGGCGCCTACCGCGATAATGGTGCCTTCTTGCGGCTTTTCCTTGGCCGTGTCCGGCAGAACGATACCGCTCAGCGTCTTTTCTTCCTTGGCGCTTGCTTCGACAAGCACGCGATCACCCAAAGGTTTGATCATGAAAATAGCCTCCTTTTTTTACTCCGTTACGGAGAAGTTTGCGAAGTTTAGCACTCAATCGTGTTAAGTGCTAATAACCAATACCTATAATACTGATTTTGGATAACCATTTCAAGTCCCTTTGCGTTAAAAATGTAAAGGCGGATCCGCATCAAGTGCGAATCCGCGCTCTTTCGACATCCTTTTATCGTTTCCGCAAGAGACCCCGGACTATACGCCTAGGCCGAGGCATTTTGCGTCCGCTTACGTTCTGAAATTGCCGACCAGTGTCTTCAAGCGGGCCGCCATCGTGCTGAGCCTGTCCGCCGTGCGTGCCATCTCTTCCGTGGAGGACAGCTGCTGCTGGCTCATCGCGGTGACTTGCTCGGTGAAGGACGCGTTCTCTTCCGTAATGCGCGTAATGTCGCTAATCGACTGCTGCACCGATTGGCTGCCCGCCGACATCTGCTCGACTGCCGCCGCGACGTCGCCGATATTGGCGCTCAGCTTGCCGACTTCGCCGACGATTTCCCTGAACGCGGACTCCGCGTGCTGCATGCCGGACACGGCGCCGAACACCTGCTCCGCGCTCTGCTCGAACATGGCGGCTACCTTGGTGATGTCGCCGGACATCGCTTCGAGCGTCGTCGCGATCTGCACGGCGGACTGCTGCGTCTGGTCGGCCAGCTTGCGGATCTCGCCGGCGACGACGGCGAAGCCGCGTCCATGCTCGCCAGCGCGAGCGGCCTCGATCGCCGCGTTCAAGGCGAGCAGGTTCGTCTGGCTCGAGATCTCCGAAATGTATCCGATCACTTCAATGACCTTCTCCGACTTGTGATTAAGGCCGCGAACCGTCTCCTGCAGCGAGCGGAACGCCGATTCGACCTGCACGATATCGCTTGAGGCCGACTGAAGCAGCGTGGAACCGCCTTGGGCCCGGTCTCTCGTAAGCTGAGCCGCGTCCGAAACGCCGGTCGTCGTGGAAGCGACCTGCGTCAGCCCGCCGATCGTCTCGGTCATGACGGCCGAGATCTGCTGAGACTGGGAAACTTGCGTCTCCGAGCCGGCGGCTACCCGCTCCACCGCCCTGGATACTTCGCTGCTTACTCTCGCGTTTTCGTCCGCGCCCGTTTTCAGCTGGATGGCGGACGCCGCGAGCTCGGCCGTGTTTTCCCGAAGCTCCTTCATCATCTTCTGAAGGCCGTCCAGCATGGCGTTAGCAGCCGTGGCAAGGTCGCCGACCTCGTCCTTCGTGTATACCGGAATGCGCTGGGTGAGGTCGCCGCCCGAACCCGCGATGTTCTTAAGCGTGCCCGTCACGCCTCCGATCGAATGCAGAAGCTTGCGCGAGACGGTCATCATCGCAAAACCGCCGCCTACCAGGAGAAGCGCGTAAATGACGATTACTTCAACTAATAACGCGGAATGCCCTTTGAACACGGAAGCCGCCGCCAGCAAAATAAACGACAACACCAACAGAACGACCATCGCCACATAACCGATTAAAAACTTCGTTTGCAAGCTGAGTCCCGAATTGCGCATGCTTTACCCCTCCGAATGAATGTCGCTTGCCTTTTCTATGTAAGCACTTCCATTTTAAATCACAGACACATTTTAGCACATGTTCGCAGTGGATAATATCGGATTATGTCGAATACATGAAAGGATTTTAACTTTTTGTCGGCAAACTTGAATCCACTGCCCTAAGCGAACGGTTCTCTTGCCCTATAAGACTGCTTTTATCCCGTTTTAACGGCATCCCCCTTCGGTCAGGCACACCTGCCGAATCGCCTAAGCACTGCCTCATGCAACTCGCGATACCGATGAGCGACCGTGAAAGAATAGAGAGGTGGTGGATGCCCGTTTCGGAGAATGACTGGCGGGAAAGTTGTTGTATAAAGGCAGGATAATCGTTCCAAGCTTAAAATTCGCAGTCTGGAGCTCCCTCCGTGGACGAACGTCTACCGGGTGCCTTTCCTGCTCCGAGGGGATATCGTTCAAACGCGTAGAGAAAGCTATGCCGCCCTCATTGGCTATATCTGGATAAACAAAAAAAAGCGTCTGCCGCGAAGGCTGGGTTAGCCCTCTATGCGGCAAACGCGTCTAAATTCGCTAGTCGTCCTCGTCCAACGCGGCTTCCCGTTCTGCAGCGCGCCGCATACGCTTGCTGTATGCGCTCGCCGACAGCAGCACGCTGATCTCGTAAAGCAGAATGAGCGGCACCGCCACGAGCAGATCCGAGATGACGTCCGGGGGCGTCACGACGACGCCGACGACAGCCATGACGAACCAAGCCAGCTTCCTTAGCTTGCGCAGCAGCAAAGGGCTCAGGATGCCGATCCGGGTCAGAAACAAAATGACGATCGGCAACTCGAACAAGAGCGACATCGGCACCAAGATGTTGAAAAGGAAGCTGAAGTACTGGTTGGCCCCATATACTTGCTTCAGCCCCAGGTTTCTCGTAACCTTCTCCGTAAACGAATACGCCATCGGGAAAATCACGTAGTAGGCGAAAGCCAGCCCGGCCAAAAACATGAAGAGCGCCCCGGGTATGTACCGCAGCGTCGCCCGCTGTTCCTTTTTCCCGAGCGCGGGCTTCACGAACGCCCAAAGCTGGTAAAGCGTGAACGGGATCGCGACGACGAACGAGATGATAAAAGCGAACTTCATATAAAGGCTGATCGCGTCCCACGGCGAGAAGGCGCTAAGGTCGATTTGTCCCGACGGCGCTGCGTCGATAAGATAATCGAACAGCGGCTCCGCGCCGAACAAGCCTCCGACCAGCGCGAGGACCAGCACGATGATGATATAAATAACCCTTTTGCGCAATTCTCCGATATGCTCCATGAGCGGCATTCCGCCCATCTCCAACGTATCGGCGCTTGCGCCCGAGCGCTCCGCCATATGCGACCTCCGCCCCACCGGGCATAAAAAATCAGGACGGCTCACGAAAATCAAGCCGCCCTCCGTATTCGTGAATCGCGTTCGTCCGGGCTAACCGAGTTCATGCCGTTCGGGCGATCTTCAGCCCGTTATTCAGGCAGACGGCGTTCGGCCTTGAGCGGCTCCGCTTCCGGAGCGGCCGCGACCTCGCGGCGAGCCGGACGCTCGCTGTCGTCCATCAGATCGTTTGCGCCCTTCTTGAATTCGCGAAGCGTGCGTCCGAAAGCCTTGCCCAGCTCTGGCAGCTTGTTCGGTCCGAACAGCAGCAAGGCGATTAGGATCAGCAGGATCAAGCCTGATGCGCCAATACCTCCCATGGTTATCCCTCCCCTATCGTGGTGTCTTGACATGCCTGAAAACCGTAAAACGAAATGGCGCATGCTGCGTAAACATGCATCGCGCCCGAAATGAATAAGTTCTGGCCGGTCAACGGTGCAGTCCGCCATAGCCCATCGCGGCGATCTCTTGCCTCGTGATCCGTTCTCCCGCCAATACCTTAGGGAGCAGCACGTCGAACGAGGTATACGGATCGTGCATGACGCAGCCCGGCAATCCGAAGATCGGCACGCCCTCCAAATAGCCGAACAACAGCATCGAGCCCGGGAGCATCGGCGTCCCGTAGCTGACGATCTCGGCTCCCGCGTCGGCGATGGCGCCTGGCGTTCGGTCGTCGGGATCGACGGACATTCCGCCGGATACCAGTATCATATCATAACGCCGTTCAAGGAAGTAGTACAAGTGGTTGACAATTGTTTGTCGGTCGTCCGGCGCGAAGCGCTGCTCGGCCAGCTCCGAACCGAGCGCCTCCAGCTTCGCCCGGACAGCCGGCCCGAACTTGTCCGCGATGCGCCCCGTGAACACCTCGGTCCCCGTGGACAGCAATCCGGCGCGCATTCGGCGCAGCGGCTTGACGCCGATCGGATCCGCGCCGCCGTGCGCCGTCCTGTATCTCGCGACGATCTCCTCCGCCGCGGCGATCTTGGCTTCGGGCACGATGAGCGGAATCGCCCGGGAAGCGGCGAGCGCCTCTCCGGCCTGCACGAATCGTCCGCCGACGATCGTGGCGAGCGCGATCTCGCCCAACCCGTTGATGCCGTCCACCACCTCGCGGGCGATGACGGCGAGACCCGGCCTCGCAGCACTGAGCGTCACCTTTCCCTCATGGGGTTCGCCGTACACGATCCCTTCTCCGCCGAGCGAAGCAGCCAGCCGAAGCGCGGCGTCGTCCTCGTGCAAATCTCCCGGCGCGAGCTCGATGACGTAAAGATGCTCCTTGCCGATGTCCTTCAGCTTCGGAATGTCTTCCGCGGTGACGCGGTGACCCTTGCTGAACAACCTCCCTTTGAAGGACCCGGGCAAAATCTGCGTCAGGTCGTGCGCAAGCGTCAGCCCGACGGCATCCTCCACCTTCACCTCGCGAAGCACCGTCTCGTGCGGCTTGGAAGGATTGCTCATCAGTAATCTCGGTCCTTCCCGATGCCGGACACGAGCAGCAAGGCGTCGGGCAACTGATCCATGATCGCCATCAGCATGTCGTTGACGCCCTTCGGGTCGCCCGGCAGATTAACGATCAGCGAGCGGCCGCGGATGGCGATGACGCCGCGGTAGAGCATATAGTGCCTGCTTCGCTGCATGACCGCCGCCCGCATCGCTTCGGTCATGCCGGGAACCGTCCGCTCGGACACCATCAACGTCGCCTCGGGCGTCACGTCGCGCAGTCCGAGACTGGTCCCGCCCGTCGTCAGCACCAGATCGGCCTGAAAGTAGTCGCACATCTCGATCAGGGCGGCGCGCAGCTCGTCCTGTTCGTCGGGCACGACGCGATAGTCGACGATCTCCCCGCCAAGCTCCTCCTCGACCAGCTCCCGGATGACCTGCGCGCTCGTATCCTCGCGTTCGCCCCGGGAGCCTTTGTCGCTGGCTGTAAGCAGCGCTACTTTCCAAATCATGCCCATCCCCCCCATTCGCGTCTCCTCAAACTTCGCAGCGGTTTCGGCTCGGCCGGCCTAACCTTCCGCGCGGTAATCTCCGCTCTTGCCGCCTGTCTTGCTCTGCAGCATCGTCGGCCCGATCACCATGTCCTTCTGCAGCGCCTTGCACATATCGTAGACCGTCAGCGCGGCCGCCGACACCGCCGTCAGCGCCTCCATCTCGACGCCGGTCTTGCCCGTCGTCTTGACCTCGGCCGCGATCGTCAGCGTGTCGTCGCCGCTCGTGCCGAACTTCACGTTCACGCCAGTCAGCGGCAGCGGATGGCACATCGGGATCCAATCGGACGTCCGCTTGGCGGCTTGAATGGCCGCGACCTGCGCGACCGCCAGCACGTCTCCCTTCTCCACCGTACGGTCCAAAATCCGCGCCAGCGTCGATGGCGCCATCTTGATCCGGCTCTCGGCGACAGCCGTGCGCGCCGTCACGGCCTTGTCCGATACGTCTACCATGACGGCGCGGCCCTGTTCGTTAAAATGCGTCAATCGTCCTTCGCCGCCGGTCATCAAGGCCCCTCCTCCGCAATCCAAATCAATCCTTCTTCCGTCGCCACGCCCTGGAGCGCCAGATCGTGCGTCTCCTTGGGCAAGGCTTCGTCGGACAGCTGAAGCGCATAGCCAAAGCCGATCCAGTAGGGCAGCCGCCCCGGTCCGATCGCCTTGGCCAGACGGTCGTAGTACCCCCCGCCATAGCCGAGTCTGCCGCCCTGCCTGTCGAAGGCCATGCCCGGAACCAGCACCGCGTCGGGACGTTCGCCCGCCGCAAGCGGTTCCGTGCGAAGCGGATCCGGACTCGGGACGCCGTAGCGCTCCGGCCGCCAGTCTGCCGCCGAAGCGACGACCCGCAGCTCCATGCCGCCGCCATCCTCCCGAATGCGGGGCGCGACCGCCCGATGGCCTGCCGCGACGCACCAATCCAGCACGCCCGCCGGATCGGCCTCCGAGCGGAATGCGCCGTACAAGACCACGGTCAGCGGCCGCCCCAGCTTCTGGCTAAGCGGCTGCAACGCCTGCGCGATGACGATGTCGCAGAGCCTGCGCGAACGCGCCTCGTGCTCGTCCGGCGCCAGAGCGTCGCGCCGGGCCGCCATCGCCTTGCGCAGCGCGGGCTTCTCCGTGCCGCTCGGCTCCTTTGCACTCATCCGCCATCCCTCGTCCATTGCTATTCATATTCATAGATAGCAACAGTGTATCATTTTTCCGTTACGTACGCCAAAGAGCTTTTTCACAGAAAATGGCCCCGTTCTCCTTCGTCTGCCCTCGCGCGCTTTGGACGTTCAAGCAGATTTGCGATAAACTTGATTCAACTAAAAGATCTCGTTCGGAGGGAATCCTCTTGCTTTTACAAGCATCCGGCATCGTCAAGCACTACGGCGTCACCCCTATATTAGAAGGCGTCTCGCTGCAAATCGGCGAACGCGACCGCATCGGCCTCGTCGGCGTGAACGGGGCGGGCAAGTCCACCTTCCTGAAGATCCTGGCTGGCGAACTCGACTCCGATCAAGGCTCGGTGTCCAAGCCGCGCGAGCTGCGGATCGGTTATTTGGCGCAAAACAGCGGGCTGGCCCCGCAACTGACCATCCAGGAAGTGATGAACGCCGCGTTCGGCCCGCTGCTCGAGCAGGAGCGGGCGCTCGGACGCCTCGAAGCGCGCATCGCCGATCCGGCCGAGCAAGCCGACGCGGCCCGTTACGAAGCGCTGCTCGCCCAGTACGCCGACGCGAACGACCGGTTCCGCGAAGCCGGCGGCTTCGAGATGAACAACCGCATCCGGGCCGTGCTTCACGGCATGGGCTTCGGCGACTTCGCGCCCCAAACGGTCGTCTCATCGCTGAGCGGCGGGCAGCGGACGCGCCTTGCGCTCGCCAGGCTGCTCGTCGTGCAGCCCGAGCTGCTGCTGCTGGACGAACCGACGAACCACCTCGACATCGACACGCTGACGTGGCTCGAGCAATACTTGCGCACGTACTCGGGCGCGATGGTCATCGTTTCGCACGACCGTTACTTTTTAGACGCGACCGTCTCTTCTATCGTCGAGATCGAACGCCAAGCGGCGACGCGCTACACCGGCAATTATACGCGCTTCATGGAGCTCAAGGCGGCGGATTTCGCGCAGAAGGTCAAACTGTACGATCAGCAGCGCAAGGAGATTCAACGGATGGAGGAGTTCATCCAGAAGAACATCGTTCGCGCGACCACCACGCGCCGCGCGCAGAGCCGGCGGAACGCGCTCGAACGCATCGAACGGCTCGAGCGTCCGGGCACGCTGAAGCAGGCGAGCTTCTCCTTCTCGGCCGAAAGGCGCACGGGCAAAGACGTGCTGCAAGTGTACGATGCGTCGGCCGCGCCTGTGGCAGACATCAGCCCCCCTGTTCAGGCATGTAGGCTTCGAGGCCAAGCGCGGCGAGCGCATCGCGCTGCTTGGTCCCAACGGCGTCGGCAAGACGACCCTGCTGCGCGCGCTGGTCGGTCAGCTTCCGCTCGCGGCGGGCACGATCCGCTGGGGCACCGGCGTGCAGCTCGGCTATTATGACCAGGAGCAGCGCGGCCTCAATCCGGCCAACACGGTGCTGGAAGAAGTCTGGAGTCAATATCCCATGCTGCCCGAAGCGGAGATCCGAACCGTGCTCGGCAACTTTCTGTTCAGCGGAGAAGACGTGCGCAAGACCGTCGGATCGCTTAGCGGCGGGGAAAAGGCGCGCGTCGCGCTGTCCAAGCTCATGCTGATGAAGGCCAACGTGCTTGTGCTCGACGAACCGACGAACCATCTGGACCTATGGAGCCGCGAGGTGCTCGAAGGCGCCTTGGAGGAGTACGACGGCACGCTGCTGTTCGTGTCCCACGACCGTTACTTCCTGAACAGGCTCGCGGATCGCGTCGTGGAGCTCGGACCTGAAGGGGCCGTGCATTTCCTGGGAAATTATGACGAAATGGTCGCAAAAAAGCGCGAATTGGAGGAGTGGGCCGCCGCTTCTGCCGCCGGCGGCGCTTCGTCTGCATCCGGCGCGTCCCAGTCCGCTCTGTCGCCCGTAACCGATTATGAGGCCGACAAGCAGGCCAAGCGAGAAGAACGCGCGAAGCAACGCAAACGGGAACAAGCCGAAGCGGACATCTCGACGCTGGAGACGGAGATCACGGCGCTCGAGGAAGAGATGGCGCTGCCGGAAGTGTGCACCGACTTCGTCCGGCTGCGCGAGGTTCAGTCGAAGCTGGAAGAGAAACAGCTGGCGCTAGAGACGACCTTCGCCTTGTGGGAATCGTTGATGGAGTGAGCGAAAGCGCCTGCCGTATCAGCGTTCGGGAACTTTGCCCACATAAAGCAAATGCGGCGATGCGCCGAGAATCGTGGGTTCATCGGCCAGCTTGAATACGTCCGTATCCAGATATGCCCGGATGCCCCGGTCAAGTGCCGCATGGTGGCCATCGATCGGGATCAAGCAAATACGTCGCCGCCCGTCTTCGTCACCCGACGAAGCTCCCGGGCGGCTTTTTCTCGCTGCGCCGTCCGCATCGGACCGACAGACCCGTCAGCGCGACCCGATACCCGGCTTGCGCGAGCGCCATCGCATATTCCCCAGAACCTGGCCCGTTGTCCAGTGCGCGTCTTCCCTCTGGAGTATGGCTTCCGATTACTTTGCATGTTGATCAAAAAAATTGACTCCCCCCTTTACGCAATCTTTCACAAAAATTTTAAAAATCTTTTATTCACAACTTTATCCACGATTAATCTTCGACTTCGGTCATAACGACGGTCAGCTTTTCAGTCGAAAAAAAAAGCCTCGTATCGCACTATTCTACAATTGATCAGGCTATAAGAAACTTTGGATTCCCAAGTTACCCCCATAATCCACAATTTCGATGCGACTGTAATGAAAATGTAATCCACGTTTTCAAAATTACGCTGCGTTTACTCTCCCAACACATTTCGGATGCTTATCCACATTACGCACAGGGGGTGTGGATAACTTTGCCCACATCTTCCATGCGCTGATTTGGGAGCTGCAGCCATTGACTTTTACGCGATTAGGAACTCGAGCCCGCACCGCTTCCCGAATGGAACGGATCCGGAAACCTTAAAAATGTCCATCGGAACGGATGGCAAGACGCAGAAAAGCGCCCGAACGGTCGACGGGGTCGGTGTCGAACCGTTCAAGCGCTTTTCAAAAGGGGGTATGCTGTTACTTTAACACGGCCGTCAGTTCATGTCAACTAAATTAACATAATAATTCAAAACCTCACATGAACCTACAAAGTTACGGACCATGCCTCCAGCGACACCTGCGCGGAAGCTGCCAGATCCAGCGACGAGAACTGCCCTCTGCGCCACTTCAAGTCCGCGGCGGCGCCGATCATGGCGGCATTGTCGCTGCACAGGGACATGGGCGGCACGAGCATCGGCAGCCCGGCTTCCCCGCAGAGCGCCGCAAGCCGCTCGCGGATGCCCCGGTTGGCCGCGACCCCTCCGCATAGCAGCAGCTGGCGCGCGCCGAATTCGGCGGCTGCGCGCATCGCTTTTGTCGTTACGACGTCGACGACCGAGCTCTGGAACCCGCGCGCGAGCGCTCCGAAGGACGGCTCCAGCCCCTTCATTTTCGTCCGGTTGATCTCCGCCAGCACGGCCGACTTGAGGCCGCTGAAGCTAAAATCGTAAGAGTCGTCCTCCAGCCATGCGCGAGGCAGCACGATCTCTTCCTCCGCCTGGTGCGCCAGCTTGTCCACGTGCGGGCCGCCCGGGTAAGGGAAGGACAGCGCGCGCGCAACCTTGTCGTAAGCCTCGCCGACCGCGTCGTCGCGCGTGCGTCCGATGATCTTGAAGACGCCTTCTTCCGGCAGCAGCACCAGTTCCGTATGACCGCCGGAAACGACAAGCGCAAGCGCCGGGTATACGATATCCCCGACGAGCCGGTTCGCATAGATATGCCCGGCGATATGATGCGTGCCGATCAGCGGGACGTCCAGCGCGAGCGCCAGCGCCTTGGCTGCCACGACGCCGACCAGCAGCGCGCCGATCAGGCCCGGGCCCTGCGTGACGGCGACCGCGTCGATGGCCTGCCGCGATACGCCGGCCTCCGTCAACGCTTCCTGGATAATCACCGTAATGCTCTCGACGTGCTTGCGCGAAGCGATCTCCGGCACGACGCCGCCGAAGCGGCGATGCGTCTCGATCTGGCTCGAGACGATGTTGGAGAGTACCTCGCGCCCGCCCCGCACGACGGCGGCGGACGTCTCGTCGCAGCTCGTCTCGATCGCGAGCAGCAGGCTCCCATCTTTCTTTTCCGATACGTTCGCCATCATGATGACTTCCCCCCCCGCGCTCCCGGCCAAGCGACGGATCCAGGTCCGCCCACATGATGAGCGCATCCTCGTTGTTGTCCGAATAGTAGCCTGGCCGAAGCCCCGCGGGACCGAAGCCCAACTTGCGGTAGAGGCGCTGCGCGCGTTCGTTGGACACTCTCACTTCGAGCGTCATCCGCGCCGCCCCGAGCCAGGCCGCGGTCCGCATCAGCTCACGCAGCAGCCGCTCGCCGAGACCCTTGCCGCGATACGCCTCGCGTACCGCGATGTTCGTCACGTGCGCCTCGTCCACGATGAGCCACATGCCTCCGTAACCGAGCACTTCGTCGCCTTCGGACATCACCATATACTTGGCGAACAAGTTTTGCGTCAGTTCATTATGAAAGGCTTCCGGCGTCCACGGCGCGGTAAAAGCCTCCCGCTCGATCTCCACGATGTCATCGATGTCCGCGAGACTCATCGACCGGAACTCGATCTTGTCGTTCAAGCTTGTCCCTCCGTCCGGGCGCCGTCTCCGAGCTTGGTCTCGGCTTCGGTCAGCTGCGTGTAGTTGGGCGCGAAGCGATGAACGTCGTCAACGAGCCCCTGAGCCAGTCGTTCTGCCGCGAGTTCGCCCATCTCGCCCGCGTCTATCGTCAGCGGCAGCGCGACCGCGCCTTCGAGCGCCGCAAGGGCGGCCGCGTGCGGGCCGATCTCGCCGACGAACGCGAGCTGCGCGCCCGCTTCGGCCGCGCTCGCGGCAAGCGCGGAGCCCCAATCGCCGATGAGCCGGATCGCGTCTTCGTCGAGCCTGCGCCAGACGGATCCATCGGCCGTCTCGAAGCGCGCGCCGTAAACTTGACCGCGGCGCGCGTCCATAATCGGGACGATCCAGACGGGCTGCCCCGTTAGGCGTGCGGCGAAGGGATCCGCTTCCGCCGCTTGTTTTTCCCCGCGCAAATAAGGACCCGCCGCCATCGCGAGCGTCTCGAGGCTGGAGAGACCGACGAGCGGCTTGTCCCAGGCCCAAGCCAGCGTCTTGGCCGCGGACACGCCGATGCGCACGCCCGTATACGAACCCGGGCCCTGCCCGACCGCGATCGCGTCGACCTCGCCGACGCCAGCCTCTTTCAGCAGCGCCTTCAAATCGGACACGATGCGCACGGCATGATTGCGCTCGGCATGGGAGTGCCGGCTCGCCAGAACCTCCGCGCCCCGGCACACCGACGCTGCCAACACGGCCGTAGACGTGTCGAAGCACAGCATCAGCGGATTTTCGCCTGCCGTCCTATTATCCGTTAACGTCATCGCCGCTCCCCTCCCCCCTTCGCCGGCCGAAGCCCAAGCTCCCTGCACCACGCCTCGTACCTGGCGCCGATCGGTTCGCATATGGCCAGCCTGCTCTCCGGTCCGGTCAGCTCGAGCCGTATATGCAGGCGTTCGGGAGACAGAAGCGGTTCGACGAGCGAAGCCCACTCGACGAGCGAAACGCCGTTGCCCTCGAAATACTCGTCCAGTCCCAGCTCGTCGGCTTCCTCGATCGACAAGCGGTACACGTCCATATGATAGAGCGGCAATCGGCCGCCTTCGTACTCTTTGACGATCGTAAACGTCGGGCTGTTCACCATCCCCGGCACGCCAAGACCGGCCGCGAACGCCTTCGCGAAGCGGGTCTTGCCCGCGCCCAGATCGCCGTCCAGCGCGATCAGCGCGCCGGGGACGCACAGGTCCGCCAGCCGTTCGGCGAAACGCACCGTGTCCGCCTCGGACCTCAGCTCCAGCACGAATCGTCCGGCGCCGGCGGCTTGTCTGCCGCCTTCGCTCCAATCGTGCATGTCGATCGTTCTCCTTCAATGCGGATGGTCCGCAGGTTGTCCTTAATTATATCGGTGCAGGGGCGAACTTGCAAAGCCAAGAAAGGCGTCCCCTAAGGAGATGCGCCCTTCGCGAGTCCAATTCCCGCCCCGCCCGAAGTCGGAAGCGGTTTTATCCTCGGGGAGGTGCCGGCTGGCTGGGCCGGCAGGTTATGATGACGTTAGATAACGAACGAATCGAACGGGGGGAATGACTCGTGTACAGCGCCTTAAACGGCCTCGCTGCGTGCTTCACGCTAATGTTGCTCGCATTCGCATGGACAGCCGGAAACAGGGCCGGCAAGCTGAGATGGTTCGGATCGGCCGAACGGCTCTCCCGCAAGTCTCGCAAGCTGCTCACGTGGACCGCGCTCGCCACGCTGTCGGCCATCGGGGCAGGCGCGGCCGTGTGGCTGCTGGCGCGATCTTCCGACGACGCACTCCCCTTCGGACGGGCGTCGCTGCAGATGGCGCTGATCGCGCTGCCGATCGGGGCCGTCTGGCTGACAGCCTTGCCCCGCGCATGGCGCTTGTGGAGGGGCGCCGCACGGCTGCAAGACGAACCCGTGCCGGCCCCGCTAGCGACGAGCGCCGCTTCGGCCGCCCTTGTCGCGCCCTATCGGGCGGCCGCATACGGCGCCGGCGCCAGCCTCGCGTTCTACGCGCCGGCAGCCTGGGGCGCGGCCGCTCCTGTCTTCGCATACGCAGTGCTGTTCGCAGCGCTGTGGATGCTTCGCCGGCGACGGATCAAGCCATCGGCCGCTCCCATACCGCGATAGCGGCACCAACCGGGCGGACTGTCTTGAACAGCGGCTCTGCCGGCGTCCGCTCTTCCGCTAGCTTCGCAGCAACGCCTCCTTCAGCCTCATGACGCCGAGTTCGATCTGTCCCGCATCCGGCTTCGCATAGCATAGCCGCAAGCTCGGCTCTTCCGCGCCGAATACTTGCCCCGGTACATAGGCGACGCCCGCCGACATCGCGCGTTCGAGTACCCGTAGCTGCCGCGGATCCGATGCTCCGAGCCACTTCGCCCACAGATTCAGACCGCCGCCCGGCGGTTCGAACGATACGAGGCCCGGCAGATGATAATCGAGGCTCGCGCGCAGCTCGTCGAGACGCTCTGCCAATCGGACGCGCAGCCGGCCGATCTGCCTGTCGAACGCCGCTCCTTCGATCAGCTTGGCGGCCAGCCACTGCGGGATGACGCTCATCCCGAAGTCCATCTGCTGCCGCGCGTCCGCGAGCCGCGAGACGATCTCCTGCGGGCCCGCCAGCCAGCCGACCCGAAGTCCCGACGCCGCGATCTTGGACAACGAACCGACGTACAAGATGCGGCCGCCCGCATCCTCGGCCTTCAGCGGCAACGGCGGCCGGCCGTCGAATGCGGTCAAGCTGAACGGATCGTCCTCCACGATCGGAATGCCTTCCTTTTCCGCGATTCTCAGCAATGCGGCCCGCCGTTCGCCGGACAGCACCGATCCCGTCGGATTCTGGAAATTGGGATTCAAAAACAGCATCTTGAGCCGGTGCCGGCGATGCAGCCGCAGAACGTCATCCGGGTCGATGCCCGCCGGGCCGACCGGCAGCGGATACACCCGCAGCCCCGCAGACTGCAGCAGCGGCAGCGAAAAGCAGTACGAAGGCGTCTCGACGCCCACGGCATCGCCGTGATTCAGCAAGCATTGCACGATCAAAAAAAAGCGATTGCTGCGAACCCGACGTGATCAACAGGGAAGAAGCCGAAGACCTTATACGCAGATGCTTCGACAAGAAGGCGGCCAACGCTTCGCGAAACGGACCATAACCCTGCGGGTCGTCGTAGCCAAGCGGGCCATCGTAGGGTTGCTCTTTAAAAATGCCGCGCACCGTCTCTCCCGGAAACAGCTCCTCCGACAACTCCCCGCTCGCGAAATCCACGAGGCCTTCTTCCTTGCGCAATCCGGACCGGATGCGGCGCATCGCGTCCGAATTCGGCAGCATCGTTCCGACGTCCAAATATTTTCGCCAATCCGCCGGACGCAGCGGAGAGGCGTCTCCGCCGGCTACGACGGTGCCGCTGCCTACCTTGCTCACGACCCAGCCCGAAGCGCGCAGCTCCTCGTAGGATTGGATCACGGTCGTCCGGTTGACGGCCAGTTGCGCAGCCAGCTTGCGTTCGGCGGGCAGCGGGCTGCCTGCCGTCAGCTCCCCCCGATTTGATCCTCTGTTCGAAATGCTCGGCGATCTGCCGGTACACCGGCTTGTCCAACGCGCGATCGGGTTGCCACATGCGCCGTCCCTCCAATGCTTCCATTATCCCCATACCTAAGGAGCCCGGCAAGCGCGCCGGCAGGAAATAGGGCCTTCGATTGGAGGATAAATTGGATGGGCGTAAAAATCGGCGGATTGGAGGATGCCGGCAGACGAAAAGCCTCCTATGCTTGTAGCAACGACAAGGAGGCTAACCCCGAAGCAATGGCCGGCGGGTTGGCGCCTCCGAAAAAAGGAGATGCGGCCCCATGAGCATGGTTTATATGGTCGGCTTGGTATTCATCATCATGATCGCAGGGCTCGCGGGCACGCTAACCGTCGGCTGGTCCAAAGCCAACCGGAGCGAAAACGCGGGCTATGGCAGCGGCACGGGGAAGAAATGGACGCGTCTAGGCTTGCTGTACGCGCTCTGCGTCGTCGTCGTGCTGGCCGTCTTCTTAGCCCTGTTGAAGCCCTGACCGTTCGAGGAGGTGTTTGCGCAGCATGCTATATATACTCATCTTATCCTTCTGCATGGTCGCCGGCCTCGCCGTGCTCTTTGCGGCCGGCAAGTCGATCGTCGAATCCGAAGGGGAATGACGCGAAGACGACGGGCGCGACTTCGCCCTTAAAGCCAGCGCATGAAGCTCCCCTGCCTGACGGGCACGCCCTGCTTCTCAGCCCAACGCAGCAACAACAAGCCGGCGCTCCTGTCCTTCAGATCGAGGCAAAGACGCACGGGCACGACCTTTTTACCGCGCGGCAGCAGGCCGACGAGACCTCGATTAATCCGCAGCTCGCGGAGCGAATCCCCCGTGATCGTAAGGCCGTTCACGGTCAGACGGCTGCCCGCCAGCGTCAGCTCCGCCTTCAACACTTTCCGGCGAATGAGCAGATAGGCGAGGCAACCGCCGCTCAGCGTCATAAGCGCCGCTTGGACGTACAAGAAAAAATGTTCGGCGCCATGAATCACGTTGCCCAGCGAGAGCAAGAAAAGCAGGACGAAGCCCGATATCTGTTTTGTCCCTAACGGATATTGCACCGGAATTTTGCGGATCGACGCCTTCTTTTCCAAATGTACCGCCCCTTCAGGCCGACGGCCTGTCCTTGTCTTTAATCGATTATATGGCTGGCATCGTTTATATATTCGCACAAATTGCTAGATTATAGCAAAAACGCAGCCTTTGGGCTGCGTTTCTGCGTTCCGACGGCGCGAACGCCCGGCAAAACCTTATATAAAGAGGAAACGTCAGTGATCCGTGCGTGCCTTGGTGTTTTCCTTCCATTCGCCGATCTCTTCCTGTACCTTGCCCTTGGCTTTATCCCATTTGCCTCTTGCCTGGAGACCGGGATCGTCGGTGAGGTTGCCCCATTGGTCCTTGGCCTCGCCCTTCGCCTGGTTGACGGCGCCTTTGATTTTGTCGCTCCAGCCTTCCGTATGCCGATCCATATGAATGCTCTCCCTTCTCGTGCATGAGTTGGTTATACGAAACTTTACCCGGCAGACAGCGTTTTCAAACACCGGACGAGCGCGTAACGGCGACCGTCGATCGCTGTCTGCCTCCGTACACGGCGTTCATTCGCGCCGCATCCCGCAGCAAAGCCGCGTCGCCTCGCCCCACGAACTCTGCGCAGCGAAACGCATCCTCATACCTATTCTTCTCCTGCTTTTCTTATGCGGAGAATCCCGTCATCAACCGGAAGAAGCAACTTTTCGAAGTGTTATTCGTAAACGATATCCTACAATCGCGCGTCGCGAAGGAGAGAAGCGACGTTCGGAAAGTCGAAGGCAAGCTTGCCGCCGAATTCGAGATATCCGCCAAATAACAATAAGATCGTTCCCCCGAGCGCTGGCCTCGGAACGGAAACGATCTTTTTTACGCCGCTTCTAAGCCGCCACGCGCTATTCCGACAGCCGGTCGACAGACACCGTCTGCACGTTGGTCGGCTTTTGCCCGATCTGCACCGTCGCCATGCCGTTCGCTTCGTCCACTTCTTCGATCCAGACCGGCTGGCCTTCCAGCTTGACGGCGATCATGTCCTTTGAGTCGAAAATTTGCTTGGCCCTCTGCGTGTTCATGACGGATCGTCCCCCTCTTTTTCCCGCATCGTGTCGGTCGTCGTCTCCTCGATCAACCCGTTGTCGAAGGTCACCTGGCCGCCGCCGAGTCCCTCGTTGATCATCCGGTCGATGTCCATGTCGTAGATGTCTCGGCCTTCGTGAATGTGGTCCCGCCCGTCCGCCGCCTGCTCTTCGTTCATGAACGCCGCTCCCTTCGCCGTGATTGTTCGTTTCGAATGAAAGATCGTCCGGTACAGGATGCCCAGACGGTATGAATCCCATACAACGTTGGGAATCCTGAATGGTATACGGAATCATGAGGAGGCTAAGCGTCATGCATACGGTATGGAAAGGCGCCATCAGCTTCGGGCTCGTGCACGTGCCGGTGAAAATGTTCACCGCTACGGAGGACAAAGACGTGCACCTGCGGCAAATTCACAAAGCCTGCGGCACGCCGATCTCCTACGCCAAAAGCTGCCCGCACTGCGAAAGGGCGGTCGAGTGGGAGGAAATCACGAAAGGCTACGAATACGAAAAGGGAAGGTTCGTGCTGTTCGACGAGGATGAGCTCGAAGCCATCAAGCCGGAAAATACGCGGACGATTCAGATCCTCGACTTCGTCGCGCTCGAGGAGATCGACCCGATGTTCTATCAAAAAACGTACTATCTGTCGCCCGATCAAGCCGGCGCAGGCGCCTACGGCTTGCTGCTCGAAGCGATGCGGCAGTCCGGCCGGATCGGCATCGCGAAGATCGCGATTCGCAGCAAGAGCAGCCTGGCCGCTATTCGCTGCGTAGACAACTGCATCTGCATGGAGACGATGTTCTATCCCGACGAGATCCGCGCGATCTCGGGCGTGCCCGGGCTGCCGCAAAGCCAGAACGTCAACGATCGCGAGCTCGATATGGCCAAGCTGCTTATCGAACAGCTGTCCGCGCCGTTCGACGCGGCCAAGTACACGGACGACTACCGAACGGCGATGCTGGACGCCATCGGCCGCAAGGTCGCGGGACAAGGCGTCGACGTGGTGACCGCGCCGGCGGCGGAGCGGACCAACGTCATCGACCTGATGTCCGCGCTGCAGGCCAGCCTCGCCGCGGTCAAGACGGGCGAAGCGCCCGCCGGCGGAGCGACGGCGAGCCGCGCCGCCGGACGCAAGTCGGCGATCCGGGGCGATACCGGCGAAGCGGATCTGGCGCCTGCGGCGGACAAGCCGAAGCGCACGCGCGCGAAGCCTGCGATACCCGAGGCGGCTGCCGCAGGCGGAGCGGAAGCCGTCGGCGCAAGTCCCAAGGCCGCGCCGTCCCGCAGACGCAAGGCGACAGAGCCGAAGCCTTGATGGGCGGCAGAATCTCTTCAGCCTCGTACTGTAAGGCGATTAGGCTAACATTCGCCGGCGATCGGCCGGATGACGCTGAGGCTGTCTCAAAAGGTTCATGAACCGACCTTAGAGACGGCCTTTTTTTGCCCGTTCCTTGTTAAATGGGAGGTGTCGAGCAGCCATATTTGACGGAGTGGAGCTGCCGGAGGAAGAAAACGGGTATAGCTCCAGCATTCAATTGGAGGGGGGTACGGCGCGACTAGGCTGATCTTGACACCGTTGAGCGGGGGAGCTGAGGAGCAATAAGTGTTTAAAAGCAGTAAATCGGCGCGGTGAACTGGGCCGGAGACGAAATAAGTGTTCAAACGCAATTAATGAGATGAAAACCGGGACATTACGGTCGAAAGTAACCATTTAACTGCGCTTCAACACTTATTTCCCCCCAGGATGTCGCGTTCAAGAAAAATAATGGCTTTTTAACAGTTATTAGACGCGACGAAGGCGCAAGGGGGGATGTCCCACAATGGTCATGAAAATGACCTACGCCGATCTGGAAAAGGAGCGAGTCCACGCCCTCGTGAAACACGGCACCTGCCACAAAGAAAAGAGCGGCGCCTGGAAGAAGGATATGATCATCATCTGCCCTCAAACGATGAGAATATTCTAAGAAGCGACGGTCGACGCTGCCGAAACTCGCGCGGGACGCGGATCGGCCGTTTTCATATTTCCCAGCATATGGGCCGTGGTAATATTTATGCCGTGAACCTGCGAGATTCCGCTGATAGAATGTGAGACATCCGAGCCGAAGCCCGACAGGGCGCGGGGGAACCAAGTATACGGGGTGAAGCCGCAGCCGCGGCAGGGCGTACTCCGACCTAACCCGTCAGCTAACCTCGCAGGCTTACATTCTAAGGAGGAATTCTCTTATATGAAGAACACTCGTATCGGTCAACTGGCTGTTTCCGGCGCGCTTCTGCTGTCGCTCGCCGTTCCGTTCGGCGCTTCCGCGAATGCCGCGACGACGACCCAGTCGACCCAGACTTACACATATAAGTTCGACGCTTCCCAACTTCAGCAATATCTCGGTTCGTTTGATTGGCAATCGCTGCTGTCGCAGCTGAACGGCGGCACGACCGGCGGTTGGACGCCAACCAAGCCGACAACGATGCCGGCGCCGACCGCGCCTGCGGCCACGCCCGCTCCGGTCAAGCCGACGGCGCCTACGACTGTCCCTACGGCTTCGCCTAAGCCGACGCCGCCCCCGGCTCCGGCTCCGGCTCCGACCGCCACGCCAGCGCCGACGACCTCGCCTTCCGTACCTGCAGGCAGCGGCTCTGCGGGCTCCGGCACGAGCGTTCAAAAATCCGGCTTCGCCGCTCAAGTCGTCAATCTCGTCAACCAGGAACGCGCCAAAGCCGGCTTGTCCGCGCTGAAGACCGATGCCAAACTGACGACGGTCGCCGACGCGAAGGCGAAGGACATGTACAACAATAACTACTTCGACCATACTTCGCCGACGTACGGTTCGCCGTTCGACATGATGAAGCAGTTCGGCGTGACGTACAGCTACGCCGGCGAGAATATCGCGATGGGCCAGCAATCGCCGACGGAAGTCATGACCGCGTGGATGAACAGCGCGGGCCACAAGGCGAACATCCTGAACGCGAACTTCAAGTCGATCGGGGTCGCCTACTATAACGGCGAATGGGTACAAGAGTTCACCGGCTGACTCGTATCATAAAAAAAGATGCCTGCCAAAGTCATGCGAATGACTTCGGCGGCATCTTTTTTGCGTCGGCGGCCAACCTACAGCAGCATCGGCAACGCCAGCAAGATCAGGCCCGCCAAGCTCATCAAGCCGCCTTGCAGGCGTATTCGCCAATCGGACGCCGGTGCAGGCCCCCCGGTCTCTCCATCCCGTCCGACGCGGGCCAGGACGCGCACGGTACCGGGGTGGAGCACGGCGAATAGCGAAGACCCCGTCCAAAACACCAACGCGAGCGACAGCAGCGCGCCGGCATGGTGCAGCAGCGGCATATCCGTAGCGATCCCTCCCCAAGCGCTTTCTTTATTGTTGTATGAGCGTCCGGAGGCAAAAGTGCGGATATCGCCTAGTTTGACCGGACGGCTGATCGCCGCGGCGACATCGCCCGTCAGATTGCCGCGCGGCGGTGCCTCGAATGGCGGTACGATCGGGGAATGGGGCGCCGGATTAACGGCTACACTAGGAAGACATTCGCCTCGAGGCAACAGGGGCGGCTTTAGAACGGAGGAACGCCCATGGCGCCGGCTACGATGTCCCCGGTCACGCTGCGGCTCGGCGACCGCGAGCTGCTCGTCTCCCATCCCGACAAACTGCTATGGCCCGATATGGGCATCGATAAACTTCGCTACGTTCGGACGCTGGCCGAATTGGCGCCGTATTTGCTGCCCCACAGCGAAGGGCGCCATTTAACGACGATTCGCTTCCCTGAGGGCTATGCAGGCAAGTCCTTTTATCAAAAAAACGCGCCGACGCCCGTTCCGGAGTTCGTCAGAACCGAGACGGAAGGCGGCATCCGGTACGTCGTCCTCGATTCTTTGCCGACGCTGCTCTGGATGGGCAGCTTGTATGCGCTGGAATTTCACGTGTCCTGCGAACGGATCGGCATGCCGCTGCCCGACCGCTGGATGCTCGATATCGATCCGAGCCTCGAGGTCGAGCCGAGAATCATGGAAGCCGCGGACAAGGTCGGCGACCTGCTGCATTCGCTCGGACTTGAAGCCGTGCCCAAAACCTCCGGCGCGACGGGCATTCAAGTCGTCATGCGCATCGAACCCGGCCCGACCTACGATGACCTCCGACGGTTCGGCAAGTTCGTCTCCGACTATTTGACCGCCAAAAACCCGCGGCTCTTCACCGTCGAACGGCTAAAGAAAAACCGCGGATCGCTCATTTACCTCGATTACCTGCAGTATTATCCAGGCCGCACCCTGGTCGCGGCTTACTCGCCGCGCGCCCGCGCGGGAGCGCCGGTATCGACGCCGCTCGATTGGAGCGAGGTGCGCGCCGATCCGAGCCCCGCCGACTTCAACTTGACGAACATCGCCGAACGGCTGCGGAAGCGCGGCGACCTCATCGGGTCGATGAAGCCGCAGCGGCTCGGAGACGTGCTGAAGCAGATCAAGCCGAACTGAAAAGTCTTCCTGCGCTCGATAGTTAAAGCAACGGGGACAGCATGCGGCAGAGCGCCTCCGCGGCTTTGCGTCCGCCGGAGCGCTTGCGGAACGACGACAGCTCCAGCTCCCTGCTGTCCTTGAGATCCTGCCGGAAGTCGCGCTTTAGCGCGGCGATGGCGTCCGGGTGGAATAAGTAGGCGTTCGTCTCGAAGTTGCTGAAGAAGCTGCGCAGATCCATGTTCGCCGTCCCGACCGACGCGATCAGGTCGTCGACGATGACGACTTTCGCATGGATGAAGCCCCGCTCGTACTGCCAAAACCGGATGCCGCAGCTCATCATCTCGTCCACGTAAGACATCGTCGCGGCATGCACGAGCTTCGTGTCGGAAATCAGCGGCACGATCATGCGCACGTCGACGCCGCTCATCGCGGCGGTCTTGAGCGCCATGACGACGCCAGCGCTCGGAATGAAGTATGGCGTCGTGATCCAGATCCGCCGCTTTGCCGTCGCCAGGATCGCGAACAGCGTCTCGTGAATCGCGTCGGCCCGCCTGTTCGGGCCGCCGGCGACGATCTGCACGACCTCGTTTCCCGCGCAGCCATGCTCCGGCAGATAACCCGGATCGCTCGGACGCTGCTTGGTCGCGAGCTCCCAGTCCTTGAGGAATACCTCTTGCAGCCCGTATACCGCGTCGCCCTCCAGTTCGAGATGCGTATCGCGCCAAAAACCGAGCTTCTTGTGCCTGCCCAAATACTCCGAGCCGACGTTGATCCCGCCGACGAAGCCTTTGGTACCGTCCACGACGAGGATCTTGCGGTGATTGCGGTAGTTCATGCGTTTCTTCATAAAAGCCGGGCGGAGCGGGAAAAAGCATGCGTATTCGGCGCCGGCCTCTTCGAACGCGGCGAAAAAAGACTTGCTCAGCTTGACGCTGCCAATGCCGTCGTAGATAAGCCGAATCTGGACGCCTTCCTTCGCTTTCTCGATCATGGCATCGCGGAACATGCGGCCGATCTCGTCGTCCCGGTATATGTAGGTAGCGAAGTGAATGTGGTGCCGGGCGCCGCGGATCGCTTTCATCATCGCGTCGTACGTCATTTGCCCGTTCGTCAGCACCCGCGATTTGTTGCAGCCGGTGATCGGAGACGCTCCTGCCTTGCGCAGCGTACGGAACAACCTCGCCTCGTCCGCGAACCGGCCGCCCGGTACTTCTCCCGGCTCGTTGATCAGATGGCTCTTCGTCAAGATCTCGCCCCGGCGTTGCTCGTCCACGCCGCCTCTGCGGCGGACCTTGCGGCGACGGACATACTCGCGGGCGAGGAAGTAATAAAGAATGAAGCCGACGATCGGAAACAAAAACAAGATGAACAGCCATGCCATGGCGTTAGCCGGACGGCGATACTCCAGCACGAGGATCGTGCCGGACTGGAAGATGAAAATGATCAGCGCCAGCAGCAGCCACGTCGTCACCCGTACGAACCTCCCCCCGTATGTTTGTCTTTTGTATCTACCTACCCTTACCCACGATTGATATGCGCGATTGCTCGGACGGTCCGGATCCAGGATTTCTTAAGGAAAAGCGCAGGTGGCGCTCGTCCGTGATAACAGTATAACCCGGGAGGCACGGTTTAGGCAGAGGCGCGGCAAGGATGGCGGCGGCGAAAAAAGAGCCTCGCTCGCGTCGACGGTGATGACGCGAGCGGGGCTCCGCTGGGGCGGACCTTTTGGGAGCGAGCCAGCCGGGGCCGCCGGCTATCCCCTCTCGTGGAGTTGGCGATGCTGCTGTTGGCCGGCTCCGCTAACGATTAAACCGACAGCTTCACGAAGGCGGCCAGCATTTTCGCCAGCTCTTCGCGCGTTGCCGTGGACTTCGGCGCGAAGGCGAGGCCTGCGCCGCCTGCCGCAGGACGGCCGGAGACGATGCCGGCGCGCTGCACCGCCTCTACGGCCTGCGAAGCATAGGCCGGGATCGCGGCAGCGTCCGTGAATGTCGCGGACGCTTGCGCGGCCGGCAGCGCGATGCCTTCCGCCGCGGCAAACTTGACGAGCATGACCGCAAGGTCCGCCCGGGTCAACGCGGCGCGCGGGTCGAAGCGGCCTGCGCCCGTGCCGGTCACGATGCCGCCATCGGCCGCCCAAGCGACGGCGCCGGCAAAGTAGTCGCCGCTCTTCACGTCGGCGAAGCCGGAAGCCTTGCCTTGGTAAGCGTCCAGGTCCGCACCAGCGATCCTGGCGAGCATAACCGTCAGATCGGCGCGCGTCACGCTGCGCTTCGGCGCGAAGACGTTTTGGCCGACGCCGTCCAGAATGCCGCGAGCCGCCAGATAAGCGATATCGTTGATCGCGAAGCTGCCAGCGGTATCGGCGAACGTACGATTCTCGTAACCGACGCCGTACATGGAGAAGTGCGAGACGGAGAAGCGCAGCGTCCCCAATGCCGCATCGTAAACGCCGCCTGGCAGCGTCTCGATCCGGCCGTCGTCGGCGATATAGCGGACGACGATGCCGGAGACGTCTTCGTTAGCCCGCTTCGCGTAAGGCAGCTCGATCTTGACCTTGCCGTCGCCGAATTCATGCAGCGACTTGCCGTCCGCCGACAGCTTCAGCTCGATGACCGGGCGGTCGCCCACTGCGGCTTGCACGCCGCTGCGCGCGCTCTCCGGCAAGGAGGAAGCCGCATCTGCCCCGGTGAGCTTGCGAACGTCCAGCTTCACCGCGCCTTTGCCCGCAGCCGAGCCGATCGCCGCGATGGCGTCCTCATCGAACGACAGCGTCGCGGTATCCGTCTCGACGGTCAGCGTCTTGATCGCGCCGCTCGTCAGCTTGGCGACCGCTTCCGCCGGCAGCAGGGCAACCGCATGGGAGCCGTCTCCGGCCGAATCGCCGGACAGCTTGATGACAGCCGCACTGCCGTTCAAATTAACCGTCACGTCGCCATACGTCTCGGTCTGATCGGACGGAGACGGCGATGGCGTAGGCGTCGCGCTCGGCGCAGGCGTCGGAACGTAAGGGTTGCTGGCCGAAGTTACCGTAACGACGGCTTCCGCCTTCGCGTATCCGTCCGCCGTGACCGCCGCGATCACTGCCGTGCCGGCCGAGACCGGCGTCACGCGGCCTTTTTCGTCTACCGCAGCGACTGCCGGATTAGAGCTGGCCCATGCGACCGTAGTAGCCGAACCGCCGGCAGCGGTCGCCGTCGCCGTCAAGCCGCCGACGGAGCCGCCCGCGGTTAGCGTCAACGTCGAACGGTCGAGCTTGACCTTGGAGACGTTCAGCTGCAGCACCGACACCGTGCCGCCTACTTCGTTGGCGACCAGCAGCAGCGGATAACCGGTCGGGCTGTCCGCGGCCGCGATGAACTCCAAGCCTTCCGGCCCGCTGTCCGTATTTTCATTGGCGCCGGCCGAGAAATTCCGCGTGTTCGTGTAGTTCAAGAACTGCGGCTTGGACGGATCCGTCACGTCGTACGTCATGACGCCGCCGATGCGCTCGAGGCCCGCGAAAGCCAGCGTCTTCGTGCCGACCAAACCCGTTTTCACGTCCTCGGGCTCCGGTCCCTTTTTCGCGCTTCGCTCGTCGACGCCCGTCTTGCTGCTGCTGTTGCTGGCATTGAAGTTGTTCGGATAGCGCTGCGCCGTGATACGCTCAAAATCGCTGCCCGTATCCGATACCTGCGTCATCGTAGCGGCATCCCAAATCGAAAACGAGCGGCCGCCGTACAAATAAATGCTGCCGTTGCCCATGTCGCTCATGACTTCCACGCCGTCGTACCTTGTCGTTCCCTTCAAGAACTTCGCTGCCGCGGAGTCCGGATCCAGACTTCCCTTCATCTTTTTGATCGTGCTCGCCGTGACCCGGTCTTCCCACTCCGTCGCGTCGCCTTCGTTGCCTGTCACCAGGTACGTCTTGCCGCCGGCTTGGAAGGAGGCGACGCCGTCCGGCATGTAGACGCCGTAGAACGGCACGTTTTCCAGCTGAATGACGCCGTCCTTAACCAGGTCCAGCCGGTTGGCCGGATCGTTCAGATCCTTCAGTCCTAGCCCCTTTACCCACAGCACTTTGCCGGCAGCGACGTTAATCGCGGCAACCGCATTGTTTTCCTGTAAAGTCACGTATGCCGTGCCTTCGTCGGAAGAGAGCGCGATGTATTCGGGCTCGAGATCGCGAATCGCGTCCGCCTTCGTGCCGCTGCCGGTAATTTGCTTCGTTACTGGATCCCCCGCGCCTCGGATATGCACGTCGTCCGCAATGACGGAAGGATCGTCGAACTTGACGTGCTTCACGGTACCGGTCTGCGTGTCCACGATCGTGATGCTGCCCTCGGGATCATGGCCCTCCGTGCGCGGCTCGCCTTCGTCTGCGGTCAGGATGTACCTGCCGTCCTTCGTCGACTTAATCATGTCCGGCTGTACGCCGGTTTCATAGGAAGCGAGCAGCTTGCCGTCATAGTCCAGCGCCAGAATCTTGCCGGGCTTCATGCCGTCTTCTTCTTGTACCGAGACCGCGATCCGCTTGGCCGCCGTATTGATGTCGACGCTGGTCAGATCGCCGTACGCAAATCCGTTCGTCTCAGCGAGATCCTTCACTTCGACTTCGCCGGTCTGCTTGAGATTGGTACCGTCCCCAAGTTCGACGATCTTCAGCGAGGGCGGGTCGCCCGCGCCATCTACCAGATAGAACTTGCCGTTATCTTTGTTGTACTTGACGATCTCGGCGACGCCGCCGTCGTCATTGGGCTTGTCCGCGATGAAGCCGCCCAGCTTCGTGACCTCGATGCCATTTTCAAAAACGGAGCCCGTCGTGGACGCGTTCACGCGCAGCGTCACGCTGGCGGAAACCTCCTTGGACGTCGGATAGACGGCGTCCTTCACCGACAGCTTCACCGTCGACTCTCCCGCCGCTTGCGGAATGCCGGTGATCTTGCCCTTGGCCGCGTCCAGCTTAAGGCCTTCGGGAAGTCCCTCGGCAGCGAATGTAAACGGCGCGGTACCTCCGTATACCGCGATCGTCGCGGAATAAGGCGATCCCACGTAGGCTGCGGACAGCGCGCTTGTACGGAGCTCGAGCGGTTGGACGATCGGCTTCAGATGCGGTCCGACAGCCGCCAAATCCAGCGAACTTGAGGAATAGTCGATTTGGATAAAGTCGGATTGGTTGTTGTCTAAATCTTGGCCATTGACGTTATCCTTAACTTTACGTCTGATTGCCTTTTTCTTGGATGTGCCTTGCGCCGAACCAGTCGGATAAGCGGTCTCGTATCCGTCGATCGTGCTCTGGTCATCGTTGCTCCCCGTGCCCACCATGTCGACATAGCCGGGAGCCTTTCGATGCGCAGCGTCGATGTCGAACGGATTAACGTCGGTCAGCAATGTCTGGTTACTGAGCAGCGCCACTTTAAGTCCTTTGTTGTTGATATATCTGTCCCAGGTCAGATCGACTCTGCCCGTCAGGTCGACTACGGGCGTCGCCGCGCCGGTGGCCTTCCCTGCGATTAAGAAGTAACCGCCGGCCGGAATCGATCCGGCAAGATTGAGTTTTTCCCATCCCTGCGTCGGGCCGGCAATAGCACTGGTGCCTCTGTCCGCATATTGCAGCGACCAACCGGTCAAATCGACGGTTGCCGAAGTGGGATTGTACAATTCGATAAAGCCGTGCGAAACCCAGGCATCTGAAGCGGCGACCAAGCCTGCGCCATACACCTGATTGATCACGACATGCGGAACCGTGACATCGTATTGCCCCGCATCGTTGTATGGCGTTCCTGCGAGCGCCGCCGCGGCCGATGCCGTCCGGGCGCCTCCCGCCGATCCGATCGTGCCCGCCAGGATCGCCGCCGCCGCGACCATCGCCGTACGTTTTCGCCAATGCTTCAACATGGAATAGAGCCCTCCCTATGTAACGTTACGCTTCATCGTAGTAGAGAAGTATTAACGCAGACATGTCCTACGCGTTAACGGGAGGTAAAATAGCGCTCGCAAATACAAAGAAGACGCGGTCTCCGCCGTAATAGCGGAAACCGCGCCCAAATACCGTTCGAACCGTTAAGCCGATACGTCGCGCTTGGTGAACACCGTCCAAGAGATGACGTTGAAGATGATGAAGTACGCCGCCAATACGCCGAGCGAGAATGCGTAGGTCGTCGGATGGTCGGGTACGGGCGTGCCGCCGTTCACGTAAGTGGACAGCCCCAAATGCGGGAACAGCACGTATTTGACCCACGCCTTGTCCGTCAGCGACAGCAGGCCCGAGATCATGCTGCCGGAGAACAGCAGGAACAGCGACAGTCCGATCGCGAGGCCGCTGCTGCGGAACGCCGAGGACAGCATGAAACCGAAAGTGACGACGACGATCAGCGTGATGAATTCATCCAGATAATACCGAAGCGCGTAAGCCCAAGGCGAGCTGCCCGCGAGCGGCGACTGCTCGGAGATCAGGTTGGCCGGATTCGCCGTATAACCGAACGCGATGACGTTCGCCAGCCAAGTCACGACGAAGCTGACGACGGTAAACAAGAGCGCGAACAGGACGATCGAGATGAACTTGGACAACAAGATCGACGAGCGGCTCCACGGACGGATCAGCAGCAGCTTGATCGTGCCCCGGGAAAATTCGCCCGCGACGGTCTCCGAGGACTTGACGACCGCGAAGATCGTGATCAGGAGAAACAGGATCTGGGACTCCAGCATCATCGCTTCCCAGTTGTTCGCGTTGTTGTCCTCGGCCAGCAGCGCGAAGGCGACCGTGAACAGCAGCGGTATGACGACCGTAATACCCAGCATAATCCACGTGCTGATCCGGCGGTATATTTTCATATTCTCGTTCTGCACGAGATTCCAGAAGCTAGCCAATGGTCTCACCCCCGGTGACCTCGAGGAATTGGTCCTCGAGCGACTTGATCTTGACGCGGATGCCGTAAACCCGGATCCCCGCCGCGACCAGCCGGGCGTTCATGTCGGCGATCGTCTCGCGATCGGCCGTCACGCTGAAGCCCCCTTCGGCGAATCGCGCCGAGCCTCGGCCCTCCAATACGGTCACGGCCTCGCTCGGGCGGTCGACCTCGAACAGCACTTCCTCCAGCCCCGCAGCCGCTCCCGCGGATTCGGCGCGCAGCGACCGGATATCGATGAGTTCGCCCTTCTGGATGATGGCGACGCGGTCGCACATGAGCTCCATCTCCGAGAGCAAATGGCTCGATACGAAAACGGCGGTGCCTTCTTCCCTGGACAGCTTGCGCAAATAATCGCGCAGCTCGCGGATGCCCGCCGGGTCGAGGCCGTTGGTCGGCTCGTCCAGGATCAGCAGCGCGGGGCGATGCAGGATCGCCTGCGCGACGCCGAGCCGCTGGCGCATGCCGAGCGAATACTTTTTGACTTTGTCGTGAATGCGGTCCTGCAGGCCGACCAGCGCGACCACCTCGTCGATGCGCGCCTTGGTGATGCCCGGGTTCATGCGTCCGAAATGAATCAAATTCTGATAGCCCGTCAGGTACTTGTACATCTCCGGGTTCTCGACGATCGCGCCGACGCGGGCGATCGCTTGGGGAAAGGATGTCTTGACGCTATGGCCGGCGATCGAGATATCGCCGCCCGACATCGTGATCAATCCGACCATCATGCGGATGGTCGTCGTCTTGCCTGAACCGTTGGGGCCGAGGAATCCGAACACTTCGCCGGGATTCACTTCAAGCGTGAGACGATCGATGATCGTCCGGCCGCCAATGCGCTTCGATACGTTCTGCAGGCTGACGACGGGCGCTTGGGACATGATTTCTCCTCCGAATGTAGATTTGTAAATCTTCACCATTATAGCAAATGTCGACAGGCGCGACCAAAAAAAGAAATAGAGCGCGTAATGCGGGAGCTCGGGACGACGAGGAGGAGGAGGGGACTTAAGGAGGGGATGCCGGTAGGGGGACGCCATTCGCACAGTCAGCCGATTGTCGATTGGAGGCGTTGGACGCGAAAAACCGCATACGCCGAACGAGGCGGTACCGGGTCAGTCCGCAGCGTCCGCAAAGGTCTCGTCGGTATCGCCGTAAATAAACCGTTCGATCCTGCCGGCGGCGAATTCGGGAGATGCCGTCGAATTGTCGACGTACAAGACGGCATTCGACGGCATCGGCCAGGCGACCGTCTTGCGGCCGAGGCTCAGGCTGAATCGCTCCCAATGTTCGAGCTTCCATTTGTCCAGCGTGCCGCCTCTGCCCGCGATCCGCTCTCTGTAGCGCGACTCGTCCGAGAGGAACACCGATACGACCTTGACCCGAACGGCAGCCGGATTCAGGCCGGTCCGGTCAAGCTCGGATCGCAGCCAGCCCGGATCGTTCAATTCCCGGGAAAACGGACCGATCACGATCGTATCCGTGCCCAGCGCCACATTTTCCAGCGCGGCGTCCATCGTGATCCGATAGCCGAGGTCTCGGCACAGCGACTTGTAAGCCTGCGAATCTCTGTCCGCCGGATCGAGCCCCGCCTGGGTCATGAGCGCTTCGGCCGCCGGACGGAGCAACGTGTCCATGTCGAATAAGGCCGCATGACGCGCTGCCGCGACCCGCTTGGCCAGCGTCGTCTTGCCCGCTCCCGCGCCGCCCACCACGAATACCAGGTTTACCATCGCCTCGATCCCCCGCCCGTCCGACTTTTGATTTCATTATCGGTCCGCTCCGGCATGGGGTCAAGCGGAAGAACGGAGGACGACGCTTCGTCCGGCAAGAAATTAGATCGCGATCATGGCGGAAGACGGCGAGCGCCATTCGTCGCTTTTCTGCAACCGGAGCAGTTCCGCGGAATTTCCGGCGTCGCTCAGTCCGTGCTTGGCGCAGCAGCTCCTGCAGCAGCCCAGCGGATAGATAACGGTGTAATACCCCGATTTAAAAAGCAATCTCGCTTCTAGCAATCCTATCAGCTCATTGCATGCCACGCAGTAGAATTGACCTTGGATCATCGCGAGCCGCCTCCCGTTATTGACTCAGGATCGCCTTTCATTACACGATATGTAACATTTTGATACACATCGTATCTTATGACTTGATCTTACTTACCCTTTTCTTGCTTGTCAAGAACGATTCATTAAAAAGTTAAAATATAACCTCAGGATTGATAGCGCTTTCTTTGCCGACTAAAAGAAAACTACCGCCGCAACAAGGGATCCAGTTGCGAACGGTAGATGCGATGAATGCGGCTTTGATGCGGGCAGGCCTTAAGAATCAACGCATTAAGCAGCCGAACGAGCAAGATCGTCTCCACTGCGCCGGACGCGAACTTCACGCCGTAGCGGAATCCGTATTCGTCCTCGCGGCACCATACGAGCCGGCCTTTGATTTTCAAGGTCATGCCTTCCAACTGCCATTCCATGCGGTAAACCGCGTCGTCGCGCACCGGAAACCGGAGTGCCGTCCGGAAGGAGCAGCCCGCCGGGCTCAGGTCGACCAGTTCGACCTGCGCCGGCGGCAGCGCCGGACGAACGTCGCCGATCCGGACGATATGGATGCGGGCCAAGGCTACGCCGTTCATTCGCAGTCGTATCTGCCCGCGCTGCTCCCGCTTCGTGTCCGACAGCGTCAATACGCGGTTCATTTGCTCGGATTCGGATGATTCAAGTTGCATGGTTCGCCCTCCGTCATGAGAGAATTGCGGCCGCCGCCGCGCGCTGCGCCCTCTCGTTGCGTCATTTCGTTGCAACACCCTCGCCCGAAGTTAAAGAGGCGAGGATCCGGCCCCCCGTCGGGCAGCTTTGATCGCGCCAACGATAGCCAGGAGTATCGCGGTGACCAGCAGTCCGCCGCCGACGTCCAGCAGCACGTCGATCGGCTGGCCGGTTCTGCCTGCGACGCGAGCTTGATTCCATTCGTCGACGCACGCAGCCGCCGACATCAGTGCCGCCGCCGCGCCCAGCCGATGGAGCGCGCTCGGCGCGAGACGGGGCAGCGACTTCAGCGCGAGATACAGGCTGGCGCACAGGGAAGCGTACCAAAAGACGTGCGCGCTCTTGCGAAACAGAAACTCGATGAACTGGTAAGGGGCTTGCTTGGCCGAAACCAGCGAATGGCCGTACCTGAACGAGACGTCGGGCAGCAACGCCGACAACCGAAATTCAGAAATATGCCGTTGCAGCAGCGGGATGATCGTTTGCTCGTCGTAGGTCTGGGAAGAGAAAAAGAAGATCAGCGCGAGGCATGCGACGGCCGGCAGCGCCTGCGCGAAACGCACGGCTTTGAAGCGGCTCATGCTTCCCTTTCTTCGCCGCCGTTATCGCGCAAAGAGGCCGCCGCCTTCCGGCGGGTGCTCATCGGCACGACAGACAAACCATTGACGCAGTAGCTCAGGCGATACAACATATCGTGGGCTTTTTTCTTGCCGTAAACCGCGCAGTACGTTCCGTCTTTGTAATGCAAGCCCCACTTGACGAATTTATTCTTGCCAATCGGATATCACTCTCCCCCGCCGATAGACGCCCGGTCCTTCCCGTCCCAGGCCATTTCCCTGACATCCTCGGCGGACAGATCCGCCCCGATCTGCACTTCGACCAGCGTCAGGTCCGTTAACGCGAGCATGCCGTGCTTCGCCGCTGCGGGGATGTGTACGACATCGCCCGCCCGCATTTTGCGCAAGATTCCGTCCAGCAGCAGCGCGCCTTCGCCCGACGCGATCGTCCAAGTCTCGCTCCGAAGCCGATGCGCATGGTACGGCAGCTGCTTGCCGGCGTGCATTTGAATCAAGCCGACCTTCATAAGGCTGCTCTCGCCGGATACGTTGCAGTCGAGCACTCTGTAGGAGCCCCATAGCCGTTCCTCGAACATCGGTTCATCGTCCCGGCTACCGACCATTTCCTTCACTTTGGGGCTCTTCTGTTTGTCCGCCACCAATATGCCGTCGGGACTGGCGGAGACGATCACGTTCGGCAGCCCGAGCAGCACGATCGGCAGCCCGAGTTCGTTGACGATATGCGAGCCCGTCGATTCCCCGCACTTCGTTCCGTTGCCGATGACACCCGTCTTGATCTCTTCGGTGAGCGTATTCCACGTTCCGAGGTCCTTCCAATACCCGTCATACTCAGAGACCGCGACCGTGTCGGCTTGCTCGACGACCTCATAATCGAAGCTGATCTTCGGCATCCTTTCGTAGCTGCGGACCAGCTCCTCGTAGTTGATGGGCAGCTGCTTTTCGATCAACATATCGATCAGCATGCCGAGTCGGAAGGCGAATACGCCGCAATTCCATAGCGCGCCCTCCGCGATGAGCCGCTTCGCCTCTTCCTCGGACGGCTTCTCCGTGAACCGGCCGACGAGCTGCCAAGCATCCGAAGACGAAAGATCGGCGCTCGCGGCCGCGGGCTTCGGGACGATATAGCCGTATTTCTCGGAGGGGTGCAGCGGCTTCACGCCCATCAAAGCGAGCGGGGCGCCGGACGCATGGAGCACTCGATCCAGATCCGCGACGCGGTCGAAAAAGCGATCCTCGACGAACGGATCGACCGGCAGCACGGCGATCGTCTCCTGCAGCGAGACGCCTTCGATCGCGTACAGGTAGACGGCGGCCAGCGCGATTGCCGGAAACGTATCGCGACGATGCGGCTCCAGCACCATCGGCACATCCCCGAGCTGCGAGCGGATCATTTCCGCCTGGTTGCTGCCGGTCGCGATATAGGCGTCTCCCGCCAGACCCGACGCGCCGAGCTGGCGCCAGACGCGCTGAACCATCGATTCCATCGCGCCGTCCTCGCGCTCGAGCACCTTCAAAAACTGCTTGGACCGGGTCTCGTTGGAGAGCGGCCACAGCCGCTTGCCCGATCCTCCAGACAGTAAAACCAGCTTCATACGACCGCTTCCTTTCTTTGTCCTGCCGGGCTTGCCGCCGGCTGCTCTCTGGCGGACAGCGCCGCGGATACGGCGGACCGGATCTCGCGCTCGAACCGCTCCTCGCCGAAGCCCGCCGCATAGGCGCGGATGCGCGCCGAATCCCATGTCCAGGACTGGAATCCGAGCAGCGTCCTCGCGAGCGACTCTCGCGTCTGCTTTTCAAAAAACAGGCCGTTCAAGCCTTGGCGGATCGTATCCAGCGCCCCGCCCTCCCGATAAGCGATAACCGGCCGCCCGCAAGCGTTGACCTCGAGCGGCGTAATGCCGAAGTCCTCGACGCCCGGAAAAAGGAGCGCCCGGCATCCGCGCATAAGGCGCTCGACTTCGCCGTCCGGCAGTCGTCCGAGGAAGGAGACGCTCGGACCGGCCAGCCGCGCCAGCCGCTCGCGATCCGGCCCGTCGCCCACGACGATCAGCCGCTCGCCGAGCAAGGAGCACGCCTCGACGGCCAGATCGATCCGCTTGTATGAGACGAGCCGCGATACGACGAGATAATAGTCGCCTGGCGCGCGCTCCTCCGCGCCCGCGCGGTCGAACCGCCCGGTATCGACCGGCGGATGAATGATCGTCGCCTGCCTGCCGTAGTGGTCGCGAATCCGCTCCTGTACGATGCTCGAATTGGCGATCAGTTCGTCCACTCCCGCGGTATTCGCCGCGTCCCAGCGGCGAAGCGGGGCGATCAGGAAACTCGACAGCTTCTTCACAAGCGCGGGCAGCTCCATGTCCTTCACGTAATTCCCGTAGTCCCAGGCGAAGCGCATCGGCGTGTGGCAGTAGCACACGTGCACGGCGCCTTCGGGCACGCGCACCCCTTTGGCATACGCGCTGCTCGAGCTGACGATCAGGTCGTAGCCGCTCAGGTTCATCGACCGCACCACGATCGGGTATAGCCAGAAATACCATTTAAAGCGCTTGTTGATGCCCGGAATGCGCTGCATCCACGTCGTCCGGATATCCGCCGAACGCAAATCCGCGGGCAGCCTGGACCTGTCCGCGATCGTCGTGAAAATCGGCGCTTCCGGATACATGCGCAGCAGCGAGGAGACGACCCGCTCCGCGCCGCCCATCTGGTTCAGGTAGTCGTGAACGATCGCTACCCGCGGTCCCGCGCCCCGCGCGGGCCGGAGCTCGCGATAAAGCGCCTCGATCTTGGTGACCGTCGAGGCGATGCCGAACTTGCTGCGCGCGCGGTCGTAGGCCGCCCGCCCCATGACGAGCCTGCGCTCGGGCTGCGCGATCAGCTCTCCGATGCGGTCGGCCAGGGCGCGGACTTCGCCGACCTCGTACAGCAGCCCGCTCACGCCTTCGGTCACGATCTCGGGAACGCCGCCGGCCCGCGTGCCCACGACCGGAATCCCTTCTCCCATCGCCTCGATCAATACGCGGCCGAACGGCTCGTTGTCCGAACATAAGACAAGGAGATCCGCCGCCCGGCAGATCTCCTTGATATCGCTTCTGAAGCCCGTAAATACGACGCGTCCCGCCAGGTCCGCCGCGGCCGCCATCGTCTTCAGCCGCTCGGCGTACGCGATGTTTTCCTCGCGGAACTTCGGCTCGCCGACGACCCAGAGCCGTACGTCCATCCCGCGCGCGAGCAGCAGCCGGAGCGCCTCGATCGCGTCCTCCTGCCGCTTCCACGGCGCGATCTGGCCGACGATCGTCACGACGACCGCGTCCGGCGAAGCGCCGAGCTCGCGCCGGATTCGGACGCGATCCGCCTCGCGGTCGGCTTCGTCGGCGTGCTCGAGGGCGACGCCGTTGTGGATGACGGTGGCAAGCTCGCGCGGTGCGCCCCGCCTCGAGCCCGATTCGGACCTTCGGGCCGACTTGTCCGCCAACTCGGCCGTGCCTTGCCTGACCGCTTCGGAGATGCATACGAGCGACGACGCGCTGCGCGCGGCCACGGCTCTCACGAACTTCCCGACCAAGCCTTGCGGCATATGGTCCCGAATATGCCAGACGACGGGAAGCTTCCTTGGCCGCGCGAACAAGGAAACGATGAGGCCCGCGCGAATCGAATTCGCATGTACGATATCCAGCTCGTGCTCGCGGATAAGCTTGGCCAGTCGCCTGCCTTCCGCGGCCATGCCGACCGCGTGGCGAAGCAGCTTCAGCGGATTCCGCGTCAGGCGCGCCCGGTAGCCGGGCACGACCGCGTATTGAAGTCCGGCGGCACGCGCCCTGTCTGCAAGCTCTCCTTCCGGGCCGAGCATCACCGCCTCGTTCTCCCAGAGATTGGAGGCCATCGTCAGCAAACTAATCTCCGCGCCGCTAACGTCAGCCGTATGGTTGTAATAACCGACCTTCATCGAGCAGACCTCCTCCTGCGCGATTCTATAGCCGCTTCAAATACTGCGGTGACGCGTCCGGCAACTTCGGTCCACGTATAATGCTCCAGGACGTGCCTTCTGCAAAGCTCGCGGCTCGGCAAGTGGTTTTGGCCGCCTAGCCAGCGCTTGATCGACTTCGCCATCGCCTCGGCAGAATCGTCTTCGAAGAGCAACGAGGGTTCGAAAGGCGACAGGATCTCCCGCGTGCCGCCGTTCGGCGTACCCATCACGGGCGTGCCGCAAGCGAGAGACTCCACCGTCACCAATCCGAAGCCTTCCAGCGTAACGGTCGGCACGACGCTGCAATCGGCGGCTTGATACCACTTCACTAACTTCTCGTTGGACAAGCGTCCGGTAAAGATAACCTTTCCCGCTAATCCCAGCTTGCCGGACAACGCTTCCAGCTCGCTCCGCATCGAACCGTCTCCTGCGATAATGAGAACGGCTTCGGGGTGCTCCGCCGAGACCGCCGCCATCGCCTGAATGAGCCTGTCGATCCCCATCCTTCTGACGAGCCTGCGCACGCAGAACAGCACGCGCCGCCCCTCTCCGATTCCGAGTTCCTCCCGAACTTGACGAACGTCTCCGGCCGGCCGAAAGCGCGAGACGTCCACCGCTCCCGGAATCCGTACGATACGTTCTTCGGGAATGCCGTAATCTCGCTCTAAAATCTCGGCAAAGTGTCGGCTTAGCACGATAAACCTGTCCGAACGCCGATAGGCCAAACTCTCTACCGATTTTTTCATGCGATAACGGAGCAATCGAACCGTCGACGCTCCCTTATCCTCTACCATCGACTCCTCCGCCCAAGGGCCGTGAAAATGGGTGACAATCGGAATGTCGCGAGGCAGCGAACCTCTATTTACTAGCGATGCATATAGCGCGAAATGGGGGTTGTAAATTTCCGGCACCCATGATTTTCGATTCACTCCTCCGATCGCCTTTCGGAAGGCTCGCATACGATCCCAAGTTCCCGTACCGTCGCCGCTGCCGGGGACGGCCTCGACGTACGCGGGCGCCGTGCGCCGATCTCCGTCCGCGGTGACGAGGGCCCGCAGCTCATGCCCCGCCTCCGTCATCGCGCTCGAATAATCCGCAAAGTACCGGTTCAAACCGCCGGGCTTGTGATCGATCCATCCCATTCCCGTCGTTAAAATGTTCATACCGCTTCCCCCTTATCGGCAGCCTCCGCTTGATCCGTGCGCCTCGTATCGTCTGCTTCACGCAGCTCATCCTCGGTCGTTAAATTGCCCAGGAACGCTTGCGGATCCGCGAACAGATGCCGGATTCGCGCGATCTCGTCCGCATTTTTTCCCACCAGCGGCTCCGCAGCAGCCTTTCCCTCTCCTCTGCGCCGAAGCGATACCTTACGATTTTGGCAGGCACGCCGACTGCAATGGCGTACGCCGGTATCCGGCCCGTGACGATCGCGCCCGCTCCGATGACGGCGCCGTCTTCGACGACGGCTCCCCGCAGCACCTGCGCGCCGGCGCCAATCCAGACGTCGTTCCCGATGACGGGTGCCGGCTTAGGTTGCGTCCACCCCGGTTCGGCGGCCGCTTCGCGAGGCATGGTCAAGCCGTCCTCGCAATACCAGAAAGGATGGGTGGACACCGCATCCAGCGGATGGTCGTCGCCGCCGATCAGCACGTTCGGTCCTATCGAGCAAAAAGCGCCGATACTGCCGGCGTCGATCAAGGCGCCCCCGCGCACGTAACTGTAACGGCCGATCGAAACACTCGGGCCGACCTTCGCAAGCGGCAAAATAAAAGCCGACTCATGGATGAGCGGCTGATTTTGAACCGCCCGCGCGGTCCAGTACTGCAGAAAAGCATGAAAAGTGATCGCGAAACGGCTTTTCCATCCGCTCATGCCTTTAAAACGATCGCTCATATGGCCTTATCCTCCGGCTTTCCCGGCGCATCGCCGCGCGATTGCTTCCACCGGAGAAGCAATGCCGCCGGATTGCCGAAATACGGAGCCATCTCTTGCAGCCTGGCGTCATCCCAGTCCCACCAGCGCATTTCGCGCAGCGCCGAGACGGTCTCAGCGTCAAATAACGTTCGGATTACTTTGGCCGGCACCCCGCCTACGACCGAATAAGCCGGCACATGCCCGGTCACGAGCGCGCCGGCCGCCACGACTGCGCCGTCTTCAATGACTGCGCCGCGCAAAATCGTCGCTCCCGTGCCAACCCATACGTCGTTGCCGATGACGGGGGCCGGTTTGGTTTGCGACCATCTGCGCTCGGCAGCGCGAAGGCCGCGATGATCTGGCGCATACCAAAAAGGATGCCTGGACACGCCCGAAAGCGGATGTTCGTCCGCTCCGATGGTCACGTTCCAGGAGATCGAGCAGAATGCCCCGATCGTACCGGCGTCGGCATGGACATTGTGTCCGATATACGTATGGCGTCCGATCTTGACGTCCGGATGAATCCTGCTCCCGCTCTCGATCGTGACGGTGAGATCCGTTTCGGGACCTTTACGCTGAACCGACCAATATTGAATAAAACGAAGCAGTCGCTGCATATTCGCGGCAAGCGAGATTTTGAACGAACGTGTCAGCATCCCGTTCAACCCCACGCCGGACGCAGCGCGCTTGCGTAGCGCCTGGCCGCGGCGCCCGCGTCGTGATTGCGCGCCTTGCGCGCCGCCGCCTCGCCCATGGCGAGCCGCAATGCCTCGTCGTTCTTGAGCAGCGCGATCGCATCGGCAAGACGCCGCGGATCTCTGCTCGGCACGACGAGACCGTCCTCGCCGTCTTCGATCAGATCCTGCATGCCCGTCTGGTTCGTCACGACGGCGGGCAATCCGGAGGACATCGCTTCGAGCGGCGCAAGGCCGAAGCCGTCCTCCACGGATGCGTGTACGTAAAGATGGGCTTCCCGAAGCGCCGGCAGCGGATCGCCGCTCGCGTGGCGAATCGATACGCCCATCCGTTTGAAATGTTCGATCGTTTCCCGTATGGCCCGCCAACCGATGCCGCCGATCAGCACGACTTCGATCTCGGTATCGTTCAGAAGACGAACGGCTTCGAGCAGGTAAATGAACCCTTTTCGAAGCGAGATCTGCCCTACCTGTACGATGCGGAACTTCGAACCGGTCGCTCTGCGCCGGAATTCGGGCGGGGGTCCCGTAAATCTGGCGGTATCGATCCCCAGAGGCGCATAAAGCAACTTTTCTGCAGGCACGCCGCGGCTGATAAAGCTGTCCCGCTGAAGAGCCGATGCGATCGTAATAAAATCCGCAAGCTCGTATTCTCGCCGGACCCGGCGCAGCCATTGGCGGGAGAAAGGGGATCCGCCCATGCGATATTTTCTATGCTCGGCCTCGGTCACCTCGTAGACGTGGTCGGCATGCGTCGTGGCAGCCTCCAGTACGGTGACGCCTCCCCAGCGCTTCACTTTTTCGAAGGATCGTTCCGCGAATCCGGGAAAACTATGATAGACGATCGGACGTTCCGGCAGACGTTCGGCGGCGCCGGCGTCGAATTGGCGACCGGTCAGGCTGGACTGCATGGCCGGAGACCACCTGATCGGCGTATATTTCATCGCCCGTGTCCAAGCTGGCGCCGGAATGGTTTGGCAGCGTTCCAGGGGGAGGCTTCGCCGCTTGCTCCCGGCACAAGATTTGAATCGGCCGACCGGCTCCGATAGCCGCTTTATGAATAAAACTGAGATGGCCGCCAAGTCCGCCTTCGCCGAAACCCGACGAACTTCCGGCATAGATCGGCATGATCATTTTCCGGCGACCTCCTTTCCGAGCATGAGGCTCATCGCCACCAAATCCTCGATCAGATTCGTGCGCTTGTCGGCGTTCAGATGGATAGGCCGCACGGCTTCCCGGGAATGATCGTTCTCCGACGCTTCGACGATCGTGTCCGCCAAGTCTTGTACATCCGCGCGCTTCGCCGTATATACGCCGTCCATGTACGATTGCCACTCCGATAATCCGCCCGCGTCGAATACGACGACCGGCTTGCCTCTGCGTCTCGCTTCCGGCACGACGAGTCCCGCCGGTTCCGGCCAGACGGACGGCACGACCAGAATATCCGCATTGTCGTAATAAGCGTCGATGGCCGAACCGTTCACGTGGCCCGTAAAAACGACCTCTTTGCGCAAGCCCAATTCAAGGGCAAGGTTTCTCATGTTGTCCGTAAACCAGCCGTCTCCGACGATCGTCGCCCGAACGCGATGTCCGTCATCCAAAAGTCGCCGAACCGCTCTTAAAAGATACTGCACGCCTTTGGTATAGTTGATCCTTCCGACGTACAACAATTCCAGCTCTTCCTTGACGCGCCGTCCCTGAAGAGGAGGATATCCAGTCGAGTCATTGCCGCCGAAGGAATTATCGATCACGCTCAGCCGTGCAGGATCGATCCCTTCCAGCGCTAGAAAATCGCTCATCGATCGGCTGACCGCATATACGCGGTCGCAGCCGCGGAGCGCCCCGATCAGTCCTCCGCTCCGTTTCAACGCGCGCAGCGCCTCCAGCGGCGAAATGTCCGTGCCGCATTTGCGCGCATACCATCGGTACAAGCACCCCGCGCCCGTGGGGTGCACGCAAATCTCGTCGACGTCCCGGAATAGCCGCGCGCCTGACGGACAAAGCGGACGGTGCACGGTAGCCGTAACCGGCGCATAAGCCGACAACAGTTCGGCCATTTTAGCCGTTTCGGGTCCTGCGTGCCAAACGATGATATCCGGTCGGAAGCGAGTCGCCAACGCCTCCCATGCTTCCCTGTCGTCCGGGAGAAGGCGCACGTCGATACGCTCTTCCCCCCAATCGTGTCGCGAATCTAATTCCATCACCGCGACCTGGGACAAGACTCCGCGATCCGTCAGGCGTCTCGTGAATTCGTATATGAATCTTTCGAGCCCGCCCGTCGGACCGAAGTGATCCGCGATCTGCAGGATGTTCAATCTCGACCACCCATCCCCGCGTTCGCTGATCTGAACCGATCCCTGCCGGTTTTCATCCATCGTCTCAGGCCCCGCCAATAACCCTGCTGTCCCGGTATGAACGAGGATACGACGAGGCGCTCGCCGCGGGTCCATGCGACCGCAAGACGAACCAAACCGGGCGTCGTCCGATCGCCTACGAACGCCGCATATACGAAACGCGACGTCATACGAAGCAAGCCGCCCCATCTGAGAATGCCAAGCTGAAGATTGTAGGCGGCATTCGCGGCAGCTTCGGGAACGGCTTTCCCCCCGCTGATCTTCATCGAAGCGAGGCGCGGGATAATGGTCAACGACGGCCGACGCGTCATAAATCAGCTTGTAGCCAAGCCATCTCGCTCTCAGGCACATATGGACTTCGAAGTGCACTTGCGCGCCCGTCCCGAGCAAGCCTTGGGGAAATTCGGTCAGTTCCCTGCGAAGGGACATATTCACGCCCTTCAGAACGTCCGCTTCGCGCGCGGGACCGTCGCCGATATGATGGTTGCCGATCAACTTCCCGTACCAGGTGACGAGGCCCACGCCGCACCCCGGCTTTGCCGGGATGCCAGGCTGGACATCTCTCCCCCCCACGCCGCCCACCCGCGGATCCGCGTAATGCCGAACCAGCTTCTCCAGCCAGTCCGGACGAGGGACGGCATCGTCGTCCGTATAAGCGATAATGTCCCCCAACGCGACATTCGTCCCTGCCTTCATGGCCGCAAGCACGCCGGATTCAGACACCTCGGTTACCGATTTGCCGTAGCTGGAATCGGTGGCGAGCCAGCGCAGCGCCAACGCTTTCGTTTCTTCGTCGCCGCTCCTAACCACGATTACGACATCATATCTCGGATATAGCTGACGATTAAGCCCCTCAAGGCATCTGGACAATTCGTCCGGACGCCTGTACGAGGGAACAACGACGGTAACACTCGTCATCCCGCACCCTCCACCATATTTATTGAATTTATCCTTCGGACCTGGCGTCTATCGCGGGCCTTCGTACGGCCCGTATCCTTCTCAAGCTTAGCAAGCGCATATCGGGTTTGAACAAATCCGTCGGGGACAACCCGGATCGGCAAGCGACAACTGCCGCATAGATCCATTTGACCGCGGAAGCGGCCAGCATGGCAATCGCCGCCGACGTTCCGCCCGAGACGGGCAGCAGCGCCAGCATGATCGCGAATCCCGAGGACAAACTGACGATCTCGGACAGCGTTACGGCATGGAACTTGCCGATGGTGTTCAAATAATTGATGAGTACCGCGCTGCATATCCTGAGCGGAGATCCGGCAAGCAGTAAGAGTCCCATCCAAACGGCAGGCTCATATTCTCGTCCGTAGAGCAGCGGCAGCGCAAAGGGAAGAAGAGAGGCGCCGGCGGCCGTGACCGCCAAGCTGCCGTAGAACAACAAGGCGTGGATACTCTCCACCTTGCGCTGACGCTGTTCTTCGTTCAAATCCATCAGCTTCGGCCATAAAAATACGCCAAGCGCGCCGAAGACAACCGAAGGCAGCAAGCCGCCTATGCTCGAAGCTACCGCGTACAGGCCGAGCGAGTACGGCGACAGTGCCAGCGATAGCACGAGCTGATCGAAGTTCCCCCCCGAAAATGGCGACGATTGAACCGCCGAAAATCTTGACGCCGTTCGACGTCAGATCCTTGGCCTGCGTCCGAAAATCGCGCAACGAGGGGCGGATCGCGCGAACGACCCAGATCATGGTCAATAGAAACGTAAGTCCTCCCCAAAGTACCGTGTTGAACCAGATCAGGCCTCCCACGGTTAAACGCCCGGTCGCCTCCAGTCCCCCCGATGACCGCGATTTGCCCTAGCGGGCTGAGAACCCGAAGGATCAACACTTTTTTAAATTGATTGCGGCTCTGCAGCGCGCCGATCAAGCCGTCGGTCAGAACGGCGAAGGGCAGGCATAGCATGGCAATGCGAGCGTACTGCAGGACTTCGCCCGATTCATCGCCCAATAATAAGGGCAGCGCCATCTCGCCGACAGCGAGCCCCAGCGCGCCAAATCCAAGGCCCAGCAGCAGATAGGCGCCGAGAAGCTCCCGCTGACGCCCTTGATACTGTTTGCCTAAATAAATCATGGCGCCGGGCAAACCTACCGCGAACAATCCGATGAGCAGCATCGCCCAACGCGTAGCCGCGGCGAACTCCCCCTCTGGCGTAGGGGCCCAGCCATCTTGCCATCATGATGCCCGTTACGACGTTGAGCGCCATAACCGCGATATTAAGCATGAAACTGGATATGAACAGGCGCTTCATGAGGAGGTCCCCTTTACTACTGCGTTTACGATGTCAGCGACCGCTCGAGAAATTCGCCGAACCGCTCGCTCATCACTTGCGAAGCGTAGGCTTCCTTGGCGCGACTGGCCGCCGCCGCGCCAATCCTCTCGTAAGATCCGGGGCTCTCGGCGATCCGAGCCATCCATCGGCTCAAATCATCCGGGCTGCCGTCGTACAAAATGCCGTTAACGCCGTTCCGCACGATCTCGGCCGGTCCGCCGCCGTCAACGGCCAATACGATCCGGCCGGCAGCCATCGCCTCGACGACGACCATGCCGAAGGGTTCGGAAACCGAGCTGCTGACCACCACGTCGCTCGCCCATAAATAGGGTTCGATGCTGCTCTGATGCCCGACAAAGTGAACCTGCCCGGACAATCCGGCGTTCGCGACCATCCGTTTTAACTCCTCCTCAAAGTCGGTATCGACGCCAAATAACGCACCGCCCACGATCAGCAGACATGCGTCCTTTCCTTTCAGCGCGTCTTGAAACGATCGAATGACCATATCCGTCCGCTTCCATCTCTGAAGCCTGCCGATGAACGAAAACAGCGTGGTAGAGTCGGCCAATCCAAAGGATGCTCGAACCGAGCGCCTGATCTCGCCATCTACCTCGTACTTGGCGACCGGAATTCCCGGAGGCTGCACGAAGGTCCGCCTTGCCGCCCGCACCTTGCGCTGGGCATCCGATACGGCCGTCGAAGGACAAACGACGGCTTTGGCGGGCAGCCAGCTCACAGACTTGTCGAACAGCCCGCCGGAAGGCACGCCATGCTGCCACCAAATGGCCGGAACGCGCTCCAGCCATGCGGCCGTTCCTCCGTAAAAGTGCGGCTTAGGCGACCAGCTCACGACTAAGCGCGCCGCCGAATTGCGTACCACTTGACGGATGGCGCCGACCGTTCGGGCAAATCTCAACGGCTGTCTGATACGACCGGAAGGAACGACATGAACGTCGAAGCCCAACGCGCCAACCTGCTTCGCCATCGGGCCTTCGTCAAGCAGCACGATCTCGGGGCGGTAGCGTTCGCGATCCACCCCTTCAAGCCAATTCATCAGCACGCGTTCGGCGCCGCCAAGCGCCGCGACATGGTTGACGACAACGATTCGCATCGCGCTCATACAGTCATCCTTTCCTGCCTCGTATTCAGCTCTTCCGTCGTTCGGACGGCGCCTTGATCCGGTATTCTGCCAAGCGCCAATCCCGTAAACAACCAAAAAGATCACCGCTTGCAAAGTCGCAAGCTCTCCACCGAAAAAGAAGCTTGCGAGCAAACCGATGAGAACGATCAATCCCAAAGTTCTAAGCGGTCCGGCTTCGCTGCTACGTATGAGCAATCCCTGAAGGCACATCGCTCTGAACACAAGCGCGCCGCCTAACAAACCGAAAGTAGCAAAAACGCCTAAATATCCGTTATCGACGGATGCAAGGCTTGTAAAATCGGTCGAGCCTCCGTTGAGGAGCGTGCTTCTGCCAATGCCTCCAAATCCGCTCCCGAAAGGATGGGAGATCAGATCGGGAATCGTACTGAACACGATGAGCAGGCGGGCGTTCGCAGAAGCATCCTCCTTCAAATGGCCTATCGTCGAGATTCGATCCGACAGCGCCTCTCCGCCCGGAAGATGCGGAAACACGAGAAAACCCGCAACGACGAGCACGCCCACGATGCTGATCATTCGCAACCTGCCGGCGCCGGTAGCAAGCAGCGCGTAGAAAACGATCTCGATGATCAGAACGATCCATGACGCTCTGACAAGCGTGATGGAAAGCGCGGAGATCATGAACAAGACGCCGGCCCAACCGAACGGACCGCGCCATTTGCGGTTGATGATCGCGGGCATGATCGCGGAAACGAGGAAAACGGAAAAAGCGCCGTTGGCGTTCAGCGTGGAAAACGCTTTGAACTTCAGCGGCTCGGCCGTACCCAAAGACACCATTTTGGCCCCTTCGATCCACATTTTGTCCCAAGCCGGCAAATATAAATATTGAAACCAAGCATAGACGGATAGCAGCGAGCCCATCGTGACATAAAACCGAATCCACGCCGCGCGCTCCCCGTCGTCCGACTTGCGCAGCATCATGTAGAAGAAGAGAATAAGAGGCGCACCATAATTAAGTAATCCGTAAATTCCCGCGAGGTTGTTCAGAAGCAAGCCCACCGCGCCTGCGTAGGCAAAGGGAAGCATATAGGCTTTGAGCAAACGAAGCTCTTTTCTCGACGGCGCGCGCTCTCTTCGGAAGAGCGGCAGCGCCAGGAGCGAAGTCGCAAGGACAGGCGCCAGGCTCAGCAGCGTCAACGAGGAATACGAGCCCAAGAGCCCCCAATCCATCAATCTGCGTATCTCCGGCCCCACTAACCAGATCAGGATGACGTACGGAACCAACTTCGAGGCGTTCGTCGCCGCGAGAATAAAACCGGGGATAAGGATCATGACCAGAATCGAAGCCTGCAGCAACCACTCGGGCCGCAAAATGACCGTCTTGCCGATCCACGCGGAGACGCCCAAGCCGATCGTTAGCAACGCCGCTTTTTGGACCATCGGCATCCACGCCTTTTTTTGCTTCGTTCGCATGCTTGCAACGTCCGTCATTCTCAACCGTTATCCCTCATTTATCGCGTATTAACCCCGACCGGGCCCTCGCCCGCCAGCAAAAATTCGTCAACCAGCACGGACCAGTCGTGATCCCTTGCCCACCTGAGAGCCGGCACCGTCCAACGCCCGTGATGGACAGGCGTAAGAAGCGACTCTATTAACGCATCCGCCAAATCGCGGTCTTCTACGATTCGCCCATACGCCCCGCCGGCCAACAACTCGATCGCGCCCGGATTCGGGGTCGTTACGACGAGCGTGCCGCTGGCCATCGCCTCCAGATAAGGAAGCCCGAACCCCTCATAAGTCGAGGGCATGCAAAAGACATGAGCCTGTCTGTACAAATCGGCCAGCTGCTCCTGCGACAACATTCGAAAATAAGTAACGCCCGGCGCTTCCTCGGAAGGATCGCAAACCATCCATAGCTGGGCCTCCGGAATCGAGGGCCGAATTCGCTCTTTAAACAGCTTGAGCAGCCATCTCCCTCGTTTGCGACTATCGAGCCCCCCTACGAACAATAGCGTAGGCGCGTCGTTTTTTGGACCCGGAGAAAAGCGCCGGGCATCGATGGGGAGATGCACGACCTTGTCGCTTTTTCTTTTGGGGTAAAGCCCGCGCGTATCTCCCGAATTAAACAGCGTAATGTCCGAACGCGCGGCCGAGACTTGTTCGAGCGCATATTGCAGCAGCAGATTGGCCTTCCGAAGCGCGCGTTTGTTGTGCGCCAACTCCCGCCATGCGCTGCCATGCATGATCCTGACCCATGGGGTCCCGGTTCTTCTCATGGCCCAATCGTCGCCGCTCGAAAGCACGAGATCGTACGCGTCGAACGACAACTTCCGCCCTAACAGCGGAGCCGCATAATAACGACGCAATCTGCCTTGCGTCGCTTTCTCCGCTACAGTCACGATCCGGTACGCGGCATCCTGCACCTCGTCCGGCGTTCTCACCGAATAGGCGGTAACGCGATGGCCCATTTCGGTTAACCGATTGCACAAGCGATGGTTAAAATGGCTCACGCCTCCCGTTCGCTCCCGGTCGGAGGGAAGCTCGTAGGCGATTACCGCAATCGCCTTGCTTATAGCGCCCAACATCCTCATCCTTTCCCGCAGCATCCTTCCTGCTTGCCGATCATGTCGAGAGCGCTGCCGACGGCAACGTACGCATCCCTACCCCGTAATAGTCAAGCCAGCTTCTCTCGGACGCCGGCAGCGCGTTACGGCCGTCCACGAATATCGGATGCTTCATCCGCTCGCGGTATGTACGTCCTCCATAATTAAGGTAGACCGGCCATTCGGTAACGAGCACCGCCGCATCCGCGTCCTGCAAGGCTTCGTCCAGGTTCGCCGTTGTCTTGACATCGGCCGGCAGCAAAGCCTTCGCCGCCTTCAAGCCAACGGGATCGTGCGCCGTCACGCTTGCGCCCTCGGCGAGCAGCGCCTCGATGACCGACAGGCTCGGCGCTTCGCGCATATCGTCCGTCTCGGGCTTGAAGGTTAGCCCCAGTACCGTCACCCGTCGGCCGGCAAGCGAACCTAAAGCGCCGCGCAGTTTTCCGATGAGTACGTATTTTTGAAACCGATTCACCTCGATCACGGAGGACAACAGCTTGAAATCGTAGCCGCTCGTGCCCGCGATGTGATGCAAGGCTTTGGTGTCTTTCGGAAAACAGCTTCCGCCGTATCCGATGCCCGCTTGCAAAAACGCCTTCCCGATGCGAGAGTCCGAGCCCAATATCGAGGCGATCTCCGAGACGTCCGCGCCGACCCGGTCGCAGAGGTTGGCCATTTCGTTAATAAAGCTGATTTTCATGGCCAGAAACGCGTTAGCCGCGTATTTGCCGAGCTCCGCGCTTTTCAAATCCACAGCGTAAAAAAGGAACCGACGCGAGGCCAGGCGGCCTGGGAGCGAAATCGGGAGGAGAAAATTCCTGTCTGAGGAGCGGACCGTAAAGCTCTCTTAACGCGGCTTGCGCCATCGGCGAGCCGCCGGCGACGATTCGTTCCGGATAGAGCGTATCCGGTATCGCGCTGCCTTGGCGAAGAAACTCCGGGTTCGAGGCGACGTCCGCGCGTTGGGAGATTCCTCGGGAAGCCATAAGCGCCGCCAGCTTGTCGCCGGTGCCGACGGGCACCGTGCTCTTATTGACGATGAGCGTCGGCGCGGACTTGTCGGCGATGCCGTCAAGAACCGTTTCCATCGCAGAGTAGAGATACGCGAGTTCCGGAGCTCCCTCCGCCTTTGCCGGCGTGCCCACGGCCAGGATGACGATATCGGCCTTTTCGGCAGCTTCCCGGCAATCCGAGGTAAAGCGGATCCGCTCCCTGCTTGCTTCCAGCATCTCGGGCAATCCGGATTCATAAAACGGAATGCGGCCTTTCTGCAAGTCCTGGATCTTGCTGTCGTTCGTATCCGCGCACACGACCTCATGCCCGATATAAGCCAGGCATACGCCCGTCGTAAGTCCAACGTACCCCGTGCCAATAACCGTTACTTTCATCGTTTACCTCCGGAGTCGCCATGCGTTTTCTCAATACGCGTCGCTTTTCAGAATCATCACCTTGAACGTACGGAATATCAGTCCGATATCCATGCGCAGGTTCCGGTGGCGGATGTAGTATAAGTCGAGCGCTACCATCTGCTCGAAGCTCAGGCGGCTTCTCCCGCTGACCTGCCACAACCCCGTGCAGCCCGGAATGACATGCAGCCGTTCCCGCTCCGCGATCGTATATTGCTCCACCTCTCTCGGCAGCGAAGGCCTTGGCCCGACGAGGCTCATCTCTCCCGTCAGCACGTTCCAGAGCTGGGGCAGCTCGTCTAGGCTCGTCTTGCGCAGCAGTCGGCCGATTCTCGTAATTCTCGGATCGTTTTTCATTTTGAACATTTTGCCTTGAATCTCGTTAAGCCGGAGCAATTGTTCGAGCCTTTGCTCCGCGTCCGTCGCCATCGATCGGAACTTGAACATCGTGAACTCTTGTCCCCACTTGCCGACTCGCACCTGCCGGAAAAAGACGCTTCCTCGCGGATCGTCGATTTTAATCATGATGGCCACGATAACCATCAGCGGACTTAGCGCAACCAATCCAATAGACGCCATCAGGATATCGAGCATCCGCTTGGAACGTTCGTAGGATCGGTGCGATCCCGGCGCGCTCCTCGCGATCCCGGCGGAATGATAGGGCACGCCGGCGTATGCCATCTCCAAATCCTTCGAAGACTTCGCCATGTGTCCCCCTTAACTGATCGTGCCGGCCGTATACGCGGACTGCATGAGATTCTCCATGGCTTCCAGCAACGGCTTGCGGAGCTCTTCGTTCTGCAGGGCGAAGTCGATCGTCGTCAAGATGAAGCCTAACTTTTCGCCGACATCGTATCGCCTTCCCGAGAAATGATAGGCATATGCTTGCCGGATTTCATTCAGTTTGGAGATCGCGTCGGTCAGTTGAATCTCGCCGCCGACTCCAAGTTCCTGCAGCTCGAGAAAATGGAAGACCTCGGGCGTAAGAACATATCGCCCCATAATGGCCAGATTGGACGGCGCCGTGCCGAGAGCCGGCTTTTCGACGAAGCTGGCCACCTTGTACATGCGGCCTTCTTTGCTTGCGGGGTCTATAATCCCGTAGCGCTGCGTCTCCAGATCCGATACAGGCTGCACGCCGATAATCGGCGATCCCGTGCGTTCATACCGATGAATAAGCTGTTTGAGGCAAGGCACCTCGGATCGAACGATATCGTCGCCAAGCAGGACGGCAAACGGTTCGTCTCCGATAAACCGTCTTGCGCACCAAACCGCGTGACCCAGGCCTTTCGGTTCCTTCTGACGGATATAGTGGATCTCGACCTTGGAAGATCGCCGGACCTCTTCCAACAGCTTGAGCTTGCCCTTTTCCGCCAGGTTGCTCTCCAATTCAAAAGCGTGATCGAAGTGATCTTCGATCGACCGCTTTCCTTTGCCCGTCACGATGATAATATCTTCGATGCCCGAATCCACCGCTTCTTCCACGATATATTGAATCGTAGGCTTATCGATGATCGGAAGCATTTCCTTCGGCATCGCTTTCGTAGCGGGCAAAAACCGGGTACCGAGCCCAGCGGCGGGAATAATCGCTTTACGGACTTTTTTCATGAGCTGTATCGCCTCCGGTCAGTCCTCGGAAATAATTAAAATAAAGACAGGGCATCTAACCCCTCCTCACGCCACACCCTTGACGATGCACGCCTAAGGTGACGAATCACCCACAGCATGGCCGAGTGCCTACGGTGATAAAGGTCCGGTAGACATTACCTTCGCGCCCGTCGAACGGCGCACTGATATTGAAAAAGAGATCTTCTAACGGTCGCGATCCGCTTTATTAAGCACGATGCCGAGCAATGGCGTACCGTTCTGGGAGAGCGTCTTCGCGGTCTTCTGGAGCTCGGCCCGCTTGGTGCTCGCGTATGCGACGACAAGCACGACGCCGTCGGTAGATGCGGCGACGATCTGCGCGTCGGCCGCGGCGTTCACGGGCGAAGCGTCCACGATGACACGGTCGTACCGCCCCTTTAGCTCATCGAACAGCTCTGCAAGCCTGCCGGAGGATAGCAATTCGGTCGGCCCGGGCAGTTGATCGCCTGCCGTAATCACATGCAGATTCGAGTAGCCGGATTCTTTAACGATATCTTGAAGCGTCTGTTGATTCGCCAAATAATTGCTAAGCCCGTCTCTGCGAAGCTGCCCCAGAATCGCGTGCAGGGTAGGTCTTCTCAAATCCGCGTCGATCAAAAGCACCTTTTTTGCCGGACCTCGCGTAGGCCAGCGCCAGATTGACCGCAGTGGTCGTCCGCCCTTCGCCCCATTCGGTCGAGGTGACGGTGATCGCTTCGATCGGCGTTTTGTTGGACAGAAATTCAATATTGGCTCTCAGGGTATGATAGGTTTCCGATACGGGAGAAAAGGGATTGCTGTCCATGATGGTCGCGGATTTCAATGCGGGCGTGGTCATTAGGCTTTTCCCTCCGTTCTGATCGCCGCAGCGGCGTGGACCGGCCGCTCGGTTCCTTCTGCCTTTTTTGGCTTTTCTGCGAAAATCTCTCGTTCTCATGCGGGGAACGACCGCAAAGGTTTGTACGCCGAACAGCTGCCAAATTTCTTCTTCCGATTTGATCGTCGTATCCAAATACTCCAAAAGAACGATAACGCCGGTCGCAAGCGTGAATGCCACAAGAAAAGCGATCGCGATATTTTTGGTCAGGTTTTGCCCGGTGGGAGACGTCGGTTCATTTTCCTTCGCCTTGTTCAGGACCGTCACATTGTCCACCTTCATGATTTTAGGGATTTCCGCCTGAAACACGTCCGTCACCGCGTTTACGGCTTCTGCGGCTCTGGCGTAGCTCGTGTCGCGAGCGGCGATGACCATGACCTGCGTCTCTCCAAGGGGCCGGACGGTCACCATGCCCATGAGCCGATTCGAGGTCAAACCGAGATCGGGAAATTGCTCGACGACTTTGTCCATAATGGCCGGAGATAAAATGATCTGGGCGTAAGTTCCCATGAGCTGCATGCTAACGCCGATCGCATTGAGATCCATTTGTTCGCCGCCAAGCACTTGAGAGGTTTTGTTCACGATCAACTTGGTGGTGGCCGAATAATAATCGGACTCCATGCTCCGCGAATAAAAGAAAGCGGAAGCGCAGGCCACCAACACCGCAAGCACGATGACCCAGAAGCGCTTCTTGATTGCCGTCATGTACTTTATTAATTCCAAATCCATGTTCATCCGCCCCTAAGCGTTAAATGTGGTCGTACAGAAGGTTGATTCGGACGATGCGTTTCCAAGCATAGGATACAATATGTATCTCAAGACAGCCTTAGTTTATGATACAATTTGTATCCTGTCAAATGATTTTTGGAGTTTTGTCGGCTCCTTCTCCTTCCCTAGGCGGCGACAAAACGGCGATACGACCGCGATTTTTGCTTAAGCGCTTCCACTATGCCTGTGGAATGATCGCATGCGTTTGTCGAATCCTGACGCTGCTTTTGCCTCAAAAACGCGAAAAACGGAACAAGCGAAAATAATCGCATTGTTCCGTTCATTTTTGTAATCATAGTGAGACTAAAAGCTGGTATTAACTCGAAGCAGCCAAGGTTTGGTTTTCCAAAAGACTGCCGAATAAACCCCTTTTTTCTGCGGCCAACTCGGAAAACGAGCCTGATTGTACGATTGCGCCTTGGTCTAAAACGATAACCTGGTCCGCCCCTCTTATCGTGGATAAGCGGTGAGCGATCACGACAAGCGTCATGCGGCCTCGCAGCTTCTCTAAAGCTTCCTGGATTTTGAGCTCGTTTTCCGAATCCAGCGCGCTTGTCGCTTCGTCCAAAATAAGGATCGACGGTTTGCGGAGAATCGCCCTCGCGAGCACCAGTCGTTGCCTCTCCCCCCCCTGACAATCGCACGCCACGGTCTCCGATAAATGTGTCAAGTCCTTGAGAAAGCTTGCGCACAAAATCTGCGGAAGCGGAAAATGCCAAGCTCTCCCAAAGCTCGGTTTCAGAAGCGTCCTGCTTGACCAACAAGAGATTATTGCGAATCGTGTCATTAAATAAAAAAGGGATCTTGGGGAACGTAGCCCACCGATTGTCTAAACGCGCGCAATCTTGCCTTGGTCAGCGGAATGCCGTCGATGACGATGCTGCCCTGTTCAGGCGCCGTCAATCCCATGAGAAGATCGATGAGCGTGCTTTTGCCCGCCCCAGAACGCCCTACGACGGCCGTCATGCCAAATGCGGGAACGGATAGGTTAATATTGCGCAGGGCATAGTTCGGCCGAGTGGCATCGTACCGATAATAAACGGACCGGCACTCCAGCGCATGGCGGATCGCGATGCCTTCGGACTGAACCTCCTCGCCAAGAGACATCTCGGCAGCCGCACGGCATTCGGATTGAATCTCCAGTACAGAACGGAAAGACGGCAAATAGGAGGCAATTTGCTCGAGATTCGATTGAATGCCGGTAAAACGCGGCCAAAGTCGCGAGAAAATGAGAACGATTAAGATCAACTGCTCAATCCGGGTATGGAGCATATGCACGAATACGAACAAAAAAAAGCGCAATGAGCACGGCGGAGGCCGCCTGGTAGGCAGACTGGGATTTGTTTCGAAGCTTTAAAAATTCATATTGCTCCTCCTGAATCTTCGCGCTCACCGACTCCAGCCAGGAAAGGCGCGACCGCTCTAACGCATTCGTCTTGATCTCCCGAATGCCGCTGAGCTGGTCGGAAATGCCTGCCAGGTACTGTCTCGCCAGATCGGATGAACGGTTGCCGAGCGTTTTGGCTTTACGCAGCGTGCGGCGCATGAAAAAAGCCAAAGCGGTCCCGCAAATGATCACGATCAGCGTAATGGTCGGCGATAACCAGAAGGCCAAACCGATTTGGATAACGGTAAAAATAACGGAAGCCAGCAGTTGGAGAGATAGCGTGACGCCTCCGTTTACGCGAGCCAGCTCCCCGGTTAGCGCGTTAATGAGATCGGATTTGCGCGTACGGATGAAATACTCCCAGTTGGCCTGCAAAATGCCGCGATAAGTATCGCTGCGAAGCCGAAATTCAAATCTATGGTTCATTCTGGCATTTTGCAGAGAGACCCTTTGCTTGAGCAGCGCTTGCGCGAGCACGATGGCAACGAATAATCCGAGCACGACCGGGAGCCGCCATTCGGAAGGGAGACGGGTAAGCGGTGCGAGCCAAGCCGATATTGGCGACGAAGCAGCGTCAATGCCGGAGATTCCGCCCATGCCGAGCATCGGGATGAGTAAAATCAAACCGATTCCTTCTAATAAGCTGACCGTGATCATGCCCAGCACGTTCCAGTAAAGCGCTCTTCCCGCAAATGCACGAAGCTGCGTCAAAAAAAAACAGAACGGATCTCATAGGAGTTTAGATTCACCGCTTTCGACAAGGGAGGGTTTGCCCGTTTTGTCCAACTTTCTCCATGTCCATAGCAACGGGCGCAGCGGGAAATATAAAAAGTGAAAGGTTTTGGGCAAAGGGAGCGTCTTGGCATCCATGGGGTACGGGTACAATAAGCTGAGTAAATAAAGAAGCTTTTGTCTCCGCGGTTTAATCGCGAACAAATACCGCTCGTACATCCGAACTCGCTCGGGCGGCGCGTTTTCCAGCGAATCCCGCATAAACGAAAGCACTTGCGGAATTTGCGCGCCAGACCGCTTTAAACGCGTAAAGCCTTCCAGCTCTTTAGGAATAGGCGTTTGAAGCAATTGGGAAGCAAGTATAAGCGCCTGTCCGACCAAGTGCTCCGTCCCATACCGGATGGATAGCTGCGCACAGGAGGACCAGTCGAGTCCGCGTCGGGCCAACACGTCGATATCGCAGAGCCAGCGCAGCCGGAACCACCCGTGACGCGCGCCGTGATGAACCAAATACAAAAATTGATCCTCCGGTCCAAGGTAGGCGACAGGTCCGCTGCCGAACGAATGCTCGCGCCGGCGCGACCACAGCTTCTCAAAATCCGGCTCTCTTCCTGGCCCCGGCGCCAGACGCCAATGGATCTCGATCTGCAGCGAATGCGAGGGATGAAAAAAGAGACGTGATGGTGCCTCCACTTCCAGCCGTTCAGTACGTTCGGCAGCTGCTCTTTCTCGCATTCGTATCCCAGATCCGCCAACAAAATACGGATCTCATCGAGTTTTTCCGCAGGAACGAGGATATCTAGATCTTTAGAAGTCCTTTTGGAGAGATCCCCGTAAAGATCCTGCGCAAGCAACGGTCCTTTCAGCACGAGCGAGCGGACACCTCCCGACGAGAGACATGCCGAAACTCTGCTCATTTCCGCAGCCAAAGAAAGCATCTTTAATCGGTTATATCGGCTATCCGTATCCAACTCGGCCTTTACGTAATCGGGAATCCCAGGCATTCGCTTGTGGAGGAAAGCCGCCAATACGGGATATACCCGGTGGTTTTTAGCGAGCCGCAAAAAACGGGTCCAATCCACCGCGGCAAGATGAATCGCATCCATCGGCTCTTCTTCTGCGCGATGCCGCAATAAGTCCAGTAAAAGCGTCTTCTCGTCGCAAAATAATCCTGAACGTTCGTCCCTAACGATTACTGTCATTGCGATCCCTCATGTTCAGCTGGAATGATATGCCGCGCAAATTTGCCGACGACCGTGAACCCCCGCATCTCTTCGGCCCCGGTGACGTACAGGTTTCCGCACCGAAGCCAGGCATGAGCAATCATGCGTCCGTCTTTGTCCTTCGCCGTACCTAAATACAACGTACTTTCGATCCGTCTCCGCTTAAGCATTTTCATCGCCGCGATCGCGCGGACCAAGCATCTCGTATCGAGCGGAGACAATCTTCCGGCTCTGCGTATGGCGGAGGATACGCGGGTCGCGAATTCTTTGTTGCGCTGTTCCGTTTCATGGGAAGTTTCCGACATGGGTTGACCTAGCAGGCGCGCGTATTTTTGAAAGGGAAGTAGAATGAGAAGCCGTGCCCAAGCGAGGTAGGCCAGTGCCTCCAAGAACATTCTGCGATCTTGGCTGTCCGTGGACGTGATGCGCGTTACCCATCTAAGCGCGTTCATCCGGCCCTCCCGCGGCCGATATCGTAATCAAGCTTTGCTCGGAGAGTTCTGCCAGAAAGGATCGGACGTGATCCTCGCAGGTCTCTCGATCGACCGCATATTCGGCTGTCAACTGATCGACAAGGGCTTCGACGGTCGTTGTATTTCCAAGCAGTTCCCAAACTCTCCCGCCGATTTCGCCCAGATTAAAATATTTCCCAAGCTGTACGTTCAGCATCACCTTCTCGCCGTCCATATCGCTGACAATATTGCCCGGAACCTGCTGAATAGAAGCATTTTGCGGAATCGTCGTTTCGATCGTCATGGTGACCAGCCTTCCGTCGATAAAATGTGAAGCATGCGTTTGACCAGCTCCGGAGCCGTAAAGCCCACGGTTGGACGTTCTAGCTTATATACATCGATACGCGAAGCCAAACCGGCCGTCATGCGGAAATGCCAATCCGTCATCCCCAACCGGTCCAGCCAAAATTGCCGGTAGGTGTGACGCCGCATCAATGACAGTCTATCCAGCTTGGATACGGGGACGAGAGACGGTTCGTTCCGATCCGATTTTACGAGTTCGAAGATACCGGCGAGCGGAAGCGGCTGCGCATGGTAGCCCGCTTTAAGCGGCACGGCGAATTTAGTCTCGCGCTTAAAAATAGGCCGGAGCGATTCATTCGAGATTCCAAAGCCGTCCAAACTTTGTTGCCATAATTTTTGCTGCGGATAAGAGGGTATGACTAGCGGCCTTGCATACCCGCCCGAAAAATCGAGCGCGATGACGTCATCGCTGACGAGCGGAAACCCGGCTTGGAGAAACGCTGCCGCCAAAGTCGACTTGCCCGCTCCCGAATCGCCGACGACGCCGTATGCCTGTCCGTCGATCGCGATCGCGCTGCCGTGAAGCGGCAGCAGGCCTCGTTGCATCAACGCCGCGCCCATGCACGAACCGAGAATGAACAAACGCAATTCGTCCTGGTCTGCGCCTTCCTCCGGGCATATCGCGATATGCCGCCCATTCTGGATATCGAAGATCGCCGTCCCCGGTACCCGGAACATCACCCGACCGGGCGCTGCGTACGAACTGCGTCCTGTCTGCGACAACGCCGACCAAACTTCCGTTAGATCGGCCCGTTCGACGCGTATGCTTTGGGCTTCGGAATACGCTTCTCGCGATTCCCACCTGGGCAGTTCGGGGAAATCGATATCGCTCAGCATCACGCATCCAAAAGCCTTGTATGCCTGCTTTTCTAAAGTACTTGTCGTCATCCGCTTCACTCCAACGGGGATTTTCATTGCAAAGGCCCTCATACGCTTGCGTATAAGGGCCCTTGCAGAAGAGGCATTAGCTGTGATGCTGGGTCGCTTCATCCGGATCGAGAGAGTCCGGAATCGTTACACCTGGGCCGGCGAACGTCAGTTTTACGTCAAGCACTTCCAACGAAGGCTTCGTCCATTCTTTGTTCATTTAAATCACCTCCCTTCAAGCGGTTAATGAATCTGTATAGAACGAGGCTGCGCATAAGGAGCGTAAGATCGGTTTCGTAGATGGCCGCCGGTCCGGGTATTTCCTTGTATTTCGACGCTGCGGCGCGGACGACCGGCATGTGAAGCCACTCGGCCATGGCGTCATCCCCGCACATCTCCTCGATCTCTCGAATGAATCGCGGCCATGATGGGGCGAGCCGAGCGATGCCGTCCGCGCCTTGAATCCCTCTCGTCTTGCCGTTCAGCCGTACTTCGTCTGGAAGCAAGCCCTGAGTGGCTCTTCGAATCAATGCGCGGTCCATGCCGTCCCTCACATATTGATCGAGCGGCACGGACAGACAGAATCGAACGACCCTTAGATCGTTGGTGGGATCGCGATACCAGACCCCGTGCCGCAGCGACAGTTTTGTACCGCTCGTGCCGCTGTTCGTCCAATGATGAACCTGCTCGAATTGATCGCGGCGCGCGGAGATCATATCGGGCAACCTTTTCCCGGACAAATCGATGCCTGCCTCGGTCAATTTTCCGAATATTCCGGTTCGCGCGGCAAGTTCCGGCGCGATTAATCCGGTCAGCGCGCTTCTTTCGTCCGGCGGGATCTTCGCAGGAAACAACCTATCTTTCATGTAGGAAAGCACTCTTTTACGGCCAATGCCTTTAAACCTGCTGTATTGATAAATCTCCCGATAGAGCTTCACGAGCCTGAGACGCTTGAGCAATATCGCGTAATATTCCAATGCCGGTCCGAATGACACGGTGAAATTGCCTCGGGCGCCGTTGAGTAGAACGCCGACGCCATCTTTAGCCGCTTGCTCGAAAATGTTGCCGAACCAATAGGAGTTTTCAATGAATTTATAAGGCATCTCCATCGTGTCGAGCCAATCGTCCATCTCGGAAAGCGGGCTTCGATTCTCGAATCTCAAATAGTTTTCGCGAATATTGCCTACGTGCGATACCGTCGCCGAAATCATAGGACGCTCGTCCGCAACCCTATTTTTAGACGTCCAAGCCCCTCCGGATTCGAGCGGTATCGCGCTGTATGTATGCAGGACCTTATTCCTTCGCCGCAGTTCCCTCGCAGCCAATCCAACGACCGTCCCCGAATCGAGGCCTCCGCTTAGGAACGAGCCCGCTTCCTTGTGGGTACGCAATCTACTGGACACCGCCGTTCCGAAGACCTCCAGAAAGGCTTCCTGGTACTCTTCGTCGGACGAGAGTTTTAACGTACTCGAATGCTCGAATGCGCCATACCTTTTTATCCTCAGATTCCCGTCGCGTATCGCGAAAGCATGAGACGGAGGAATCTGCTTAATGCGCCCGAATACAGTCGAGGAAGCGTCGATGGTCTCCAATCGGCTGGGGCTGGCCAGATATTCGGCAATCCATGTTTCATTCAGCTGTTCGCCGACGCCTTCGAGCGGCAACAACGGAGCGATCGTCGTGCAAAAAGCAAAACGCGCACCGTTGTCGTTATAATATAAGGTCCGGTTTCCAGTAAAATCTCTTGCTCCAAAAAGCGATTCCTCGGATTCGTTCCAGATGACGAAGGCGAAGTCCCCGATGAGATGCCGAGGCATGTCTTCTCCCCACTTGGCATAAGCCAATAAAAGCAAGCGCGAATCGGGCAGCTCGGCAAGTTCGGCTGAAGGAACTCCCAATTGATTCGCCAAGTCCTCCCGGTTGTCGAGGATCACGTCGGCGGTAATCGCAAGTCCGCGTTGGCCGTCATACCATGGGAGGATCTCCCCGATCGATTCCGGCGTCACCCACTGCGCATGACAACCGAGAAACAACCCTCCGCTGCTCCACAATCGAACGTCATCCGCCGGATATCGGGAGAGGGAGCCCATGAGCGAAATCCCTTCATCGTACGCGCTCTTCCGCTCTGCGCTTCCGTAATTAAATATGCCCGCGATTGCGCTCATGCCAATCCCCCCTCTCTCGATCCCAATCGTATCCATTCTCTAAATTGATACTATCTGTATCGTTTGTGGTTTTAATTTAACTTACACTTCAGAATGTGTCAACCTCTTTTTTTGAAAAGAGAATGCGAGAGCTTTCTCGATTTTTGCGGCTTAATATGATACATTATGTAACGACCAACCCACAGATCCGTAAGGCAGGTGTTCATTTTGCTTGTCATTATGTTTAAGAAATACCGTAAATTGCGCTCGCTATGGACAAGTGTCGCGATTGTCGGATTGTTGCTATCGCTCAGCGCAATCAGCTACGAAATCATAGGATTTTCGGAGCCTCGCACTTCAGCGGCAATCGACCATACCGGACCCAACGAAAAAACGCTGAATCGCCCCTATGAAGACTGGAGACAGCAAGAAATACCATTCGGCGTCTCCTCGATCGATCGCGCGCCCTGGCGCTCATACATGGACACCTGGGACGGCAGTCGCTTCCTCGACACGCTTGGCGTGGTACTAAACGGCGTAAGTCCGCAAGAAGCGGACGCTACGGCCCAACTCCTCTCCGAAGCTGGATTTCATTCTGCTCGCATCGAGATCGGCTGGGGCAACGTTTCGTTCGACAATGAAAATGCGCTGAGCGAGCCGCAGGGCAGCCGGTTTATATCGATCATTTCCGCGCTCAAGAAGCACGGCATTCGGCCAATCGTCCTCCTAAACGCCAACGCCGGCAATCCGGTTCCCAGCAAAACGCTAAAGCTTCATTTAATGAAGAGCGCTTCCAAAGGAGACAAAGCCATCTATGTCGACAACGTGAGCGGCATAGTCCCCCAATATACCGGTTTAAGCGGTCAAGCTTATCAGACCATGTACCCTGTCATTACGGCCGTGGATGCCAAGACGGGCAAGCTGACGCTATCGGCACCGCTCGCAAATAACATAAAGGCCGGAGCGATGGAGCTCATTCGCCTCAAATACCGCCCGCTTTCCGGGACTAAATTTACCGATGGAAAAGACAATCCAGCCGCCCAACAAACATTGAACGGCTGGAACGTTTATTTGAATACGGTCACGAAAATGCTCATACGGACTTTTGGAACCGAAAATAACGCGATAGACAAGGGTTTCGATCTCGAAGTTTGGAATGAAATGACGTTCGGAAGCCAGTTTCTCGATATCGGCAATTACTACGATCCGAAGCTTCAATTTTCGCAATATCCCGTGTATGCGTTAGGCAATCGCAAAGCCTCCGGCGGCGAAGTTCTGCTGCCGATGACCCTCTCCTTCGCCAAACAAAAAAAAACTGGCCGGCGTGCGCATCATCAGCGGATTCTCCAACCAGCGTCCATGGGAAAACGGAACCGAGCTCTTTGACGGGGAGGCCGGCTTCAGCAGACACTATTATACGGGCTATAACGGAGCGCAATCGTTATTTTCGCACGACGCGCAGACGAACAACAAAAAAGTATATATCCGCAACCGGAAAAACGACGCCCGGGATCGACGATTACCTTCCCGCCCACACTTTTGCAATGCCCGAATATTGGTTCTACGCTTACCATACCGAATTTATCGTCAGAGATCTGCAGCCGTTCCCCGGACCTTTCCGCAACCATGGCCGCTATGCGAATTCCGGAGACGGACGGCAAGCCGAGGTATGGATGACGGAGACCAATTGGTGGCGAAATCCATTTTCGGATAAAATCGTCGCGCAAACCGGCATCAAGAAAAACGACAATCGCCTGCGATCGCTCATGCAACAAATCGGCGCAAAATCTACGCTCCGCATCTTCACGTTCTACGGCCATAAAGGCGTGCAAACGGTCGAGCTCTTTTCCGCCAAAGGAGGAGATCTCGATTATGGACTTATTAACGACTCTTTTTTCGAAGAATTGAGTAAAAACGGCTACAAGCTAACAGAACGGGCGAGGGCGCTTGCCGGCCCTCAAATAGACGCGCTTGCCCGAATATCCAAGATCATGAGTTCGGGACAACAAATCGAGAATCCAAGGCCTGTTCAAGTGTCAAGCGTCGTCGAGGTTCATCCGCAAATCGCGCTTCCCGGCAACGGCACGATCGATCACCCGGACACCAACAACATGGACGATCTCGCCATCTTGCCGTATCAGCTCGATGACAATCGGTTCGCGATCGGATACTATGTGGTAACGCGGGACCTAACTCAGGAATGGCAGAAAGACAAGGCAGTCCTCGATCCGGCACGGTACGCCATGCCTAGCCAAAAATTCAAGATTACCTTGAGCAACGTGAACGGTCAGGACGCGACGATTTATTCCTACGACCCTCTCACCGACCAACGAATGCCGGTGCCAATCCTCGAGCGTACGTCTCGTTCGTTGACGATAGAGGTCGAAAGCACGGACTATCCCCGATTTTTAATGCTCGAAGAAAATCGAGCTAACCCGGGTCCGCTCATCAGCGACGTCCGGCTCGAGAAGGTCGAACAAGGCGCGAGTTTGAGTTTTAGCTCCAATCGATCCGGCACTGCAAAAATACAATGGGGTCCGTACCCGATTCGAAGCGGAGGAACGTTCACCCTCAGCCGCTATGAAAATACAGCCTCGCAAATTCCAACATCGACCGTCTCTGTGCCTATGATTACGAACACCAAAGCACCGCTTAGCAAAGGCGTGTGGGTGTTCAAAGGCACCATTCGGCCCGAATTCTCCGAAGATTACACGTTTTTGATCGACATGAGTTCTTGCAAACTCTCGTTGATGATAGACGGCAAATACGTTATTAACGGCTGCGGCGCGAATGGCGATAAGTCCGGTTCGATTCGACTGATCGCCGGTCAATCTTACGACTTCGCGCTGACGATAGAAAACAACCAAGATAAGCCTTTTGACTATATCGCGTATTGGGCAAGCGCAAGCCAGGTCAAAGAACCCGTGAACGCCATAGACGGAGACGATAATGTCGCGGAAATCATCGTGAAGGAAGGAGCCCCAGAGAGTTTATTTCTGCCAGGCTTCCAGGTTGGAGACGGTGTCCGTATTGAATGGAATGATGGCACGGCATCCGTTCAAACGCGATATCCCGCTTGGAGTTACGATGTAAAAGGCGTGCTTTGGCCCCAGGTCGGCTAACGCTGCCGTACAAGCGCCGTGGCCGAGCCTTATCGTCCGAATATCATAGAGTAGCCGAATTTATGGTCAATCTATCGTATCGGAAGGTGATGACCGCCATGGATAGCTACCTGAGCGTTAAGGATTACGGGGCCGTAGGCAATGGTATAGCCGACGATACGCAAGCGATCGTGAATGCGATCGCCGCAGTAAATTCATCGAATACGGGGACAACGCCTAAAACAGCAGGCGTGTTTTTCCCTCCTGGGCGTTATCGCTTAGGCACGGGAATCGAATTTCCCCAGCGTGTTACCGTGCTTTTCGCCGACCAGGCGATGTTATGGCCGGACGCCGGTGTGACCATCTCTATGTTCAGTCAGATTTCTGCCGGTCTTTTTCCGATATTCGGCGGAGAGGGACAAGTAGCCGGTCCTATGAACGTTTCGGAGATTTATCCGCAGTGGTATGGAGCGTCCGGCAGCAGAAAAAGCGTCATGGGATCCATCGAAAAAAACGGTAATCAATTAAAGCTTCAAAACAAGCTCGACTTCAGAAACGGTCAATATGTATCGATCCCCGATGCAGCTCCCTGCCGCGCGACGGCGCCGTCTAAATTGCAAGCGGCTATCAAAGGCCAAGCGGGAAAAACCGCATACCGTTATAGTGTCGTAGCGCTCGACGATACAGGCGGCATATCGGCATCTGCAACGATTATCGTCAACAATGGGCCCGCAGACATTTCTCCCCACAATGCCGTCGTGCTGACATGGTCGCCTGCCGCGAATGCGGCAGCCTATGCCGTATATGGAAGAACGGCCGATTCCGTTAAGCTATTGTCCCGCGTTCTCGATCCGGCCTGGACGGATAGCGGTGCGGCCGTCCGCAGCGATGCGCCTTCGATACCCGCGTCGTTGCCGTCATTGGGCTCGTTCGTTGCCCGTATTATCGGCGGCGCCGGCACGACCGATTTAACGTTGTCCGCTGCCTCGCCGACGGCCGTCAACAAATACGTCGAGCATGACGATACCCTTCCGCTTAGGCGCGCATTCGCCACGGCAGGAACAACGGGAAAGGTACAGTTGCCGCCAGGCGTCTATCCGGTCTGGGATACGATCGTATGCCAAGCGGCTGCGTTCGCGGGTGAAGGAGAGGCTACGCTTTTATTTAAGCCTTATGCCTCGTACGATTTAAAGCCATGCCTGGAAATTTCCCGGACGAATACCGTCGTTACCGGGATTGGTATCGGGAGCGGACGAGAAGCGTATTCCCTAAACGCGCCCACGTGGGCGGACCCCGCTTTGTTTGCCGGGCAGAATTACGATATGTTCGTGACCGGCAGCTGCGGGATCCGGATTGTCGGAACGGCCAGGCCTTCGTTTAGAGGCATTCGTATCAGCTCGCTTAAAGCGGGCGTTTTGCTCGATAATGACGTCGGCCACGTCTATTTTTACGACTGTATGTTAAGCGGTCTCATTGGCGTATATTGTCGGCGTAATGCCGGAGATTATTATTTTGAAGGATGCGACATCACGGGAACGTTTTGCGGCGTGCTGTTCGGAGTCAAGCCCTATGCCAATCATAACGGAGGGTTTGGCGCCCAGTTCAATCGCGTTCATATGGGCTTTTCTCCTTATTCGATTTATCAAGCCATAGATGACTCGGACGTATATGGATCTGCAAGCACCGTAATCGGTCTTAGTTGCATTTTCAATACGGTTCAACACGAGCAAATCGGAGAAGCGGCGATTAAATTACTGCCTAAATCCGAATCGAAAATTAGAGTGACCGGCGGATTCGGATTGAGCTGGAGTTTGCATACTTACTCAAGTCCGCGCCAAGGCTGGCAGTTCGCGCTCCCCGACTCCCTGATGCCTGCGGACAAGCGCCAACAATACGCCGCTTGGTTCGGCATACTGCGAGACAGCGACGTACCACGCGGATCTGTCACCGGCAATCTTAGACCATCGTCTGCGCCCGGGGCCCTCGGTTCAACGAGAATCGAAAAGCTTGCGGCGACCTCCGATCTGGACGGACTGACGCCGGATTATACGACCGTCGTAACAAAGGAACCCTATGTCGAGATCAATTTGAATGCCGGCACCCTGTATCGCGATCGAACGAATCGGGGCTTCAACCCTGTCGGGAGAGGCAACTTGCTGCAAAATCCGGAAGATCCGGCGTCTTATAAGGTAACCGGAGGCCGTTTAAGCGCTGCGAGCCCTGGAACGTTCGCTTCGCTTGGAGGCGCAGTGAGCGAAGAATTGGGATCTTCTCCGGTCATTTTGCAATTCACGCCGTCATCGCAAGCAGCAGCTCCTTGTTTAATTCAAATCTTGCTTGCAAAGGCACCCTACGTTGCGCCCGCCGTCCCTTTGTCGTTAAGTTTATGGACCTATACGGACTCCCTAAGCGGTATAAACGTCAAGCTGAACGCAACGGACTTAGGTACGACGGTTAATCGAATTTTCTACAATCAAACCGTATATCCCAAAGGCGCTTGGACCAAAATTACCGGCGTCGACGGGACGCCGATCGACGGCAGCGTGGCTTTTCAGATGATGTCCATCGAGCTTCCTCGGGACCGTCCAACCTACTTCGCCGGACTGATGGTCTCCGAAGGCCCATTAGCCGCCTATTCCCCGCGCTATCATATCTCCGCCGACGACGACATCGAACTGGTGCGGCCGGGCGACGGCTTGATTCTGACATCGCCGGGCGGCAAACGGTACCGTCTGACCGTCGACGATCAAGGCCGGATAAACCTTGCACCGCTGACCTAAACGCGAGACAAACGGCTCGGCCCTTGCCCGCTGTAGGGACAAGGGCCTTCTTAGGGGCATATGTATATCAATCAGATACATAACGTATACTGACTATAAAGATAGCTTAACATAACTTAATGTGACGTTTTGTATCAACTAATGCAAATGTATCGCTAAACGTTTATCATAAAGTGACGGGATAAAAGGAGGGAATTCGTATGAATATTGGCAGCCGCATCGCCTATCTTCGTGATCAATCCGGCTGGACACAAGAAGAATTGTCCTCTTCCCTTGGCATTACCAGGGCCGCCCTTTCGCATTACGAGAAAAACAGGCGCGAACCTGATACGGAAATGCTGACCAAGTTGGCCGATCTGTTCCAGGTTTCGATCGACTATCTTGTGGGAAGAACGCACCAGCCCCAGATGACGTTAGATGCTGAAGTGCGCCAGTTCACCGATCAATTAGAGCTCTCCGACGCCGACCAGCTGCTGGAGAGCTTCGCGTTAACGATCGACGGCCGGCGGCTGTCCAAGGAAGAAGCCAAGCGCTTTATCGCTTTTATAAGAGCAGAGAGATCGCTGGGCTGAACGCACGATTTGGCGCGTCATGTGCAAGATACCCCGATGCCGCTTGGGGGCGGCCGGGGTATTTTTCTTTTTACACGGTATTCTGTTGATTTTCTTTCCGTTGTTCTTCCTTTTCGAACGCTTCCCATTTGCTGACGTCGATGCCAAGCTGGGTAAGAATGGTATGAATGCTAATCTCGACTGGGCTGTTCCCGGACGATTCTAAGCGTGGATCCCTCTCCCTCTCCATCTCCGCACCAAAATCCCCTCTCTGGAAAATGAAACCTAATTCAACTAATCCTTATTATAAGGGACAAGGAATGCGGAGGGTGTCGAGTGATGTATGTCTCCGTATTTTTTTTATCGTCAAGCCGGAATAGAGAGCTGAAATGCCTTGTCCGATCCTACCTGGGACATGCGCTCCGGCTCGCGCATGAAAGACTTGAGGCTCTAGGGAAGCTTCTCTGACATATGGGCTAAAAGTCGGCGAACCCGCGTATCGCGCGGGATTGAAGGCTCAGGCCCTCTCATGAAGCCGATTTCAAAAAGCGCATTCCCGCAATCGGTATTGTCGCATTTCGGGTAGAAAAAAAATACGGAACGGAGCGGGAAACCACCCGCTTCATTCCGTATTTTTATGTCTTAAAAGTCTGTTTTATTCCCGTTCTTCCCGCTTTTTCTGCAGTCGAACGATTGTGCCGATTGTCGTCATACCGCGAAAATCGTCAATTGCCGCCGACGCGCGACAAGTCGCGCATATTGGCTTCGAAGGCGGCCAGGAGGGCTTGCTCTCCGCTCAGACCCTGCGCCTTCACCTTCTCGATCTGCTCCATCATCCGCTTGTAGTCTTTCGGGATGACCTTGACGATCTTCGGCAAGACGGCTTCCCAATCGCTCAGGACGCGCTCGCCCAGCTCGCTGTCGGTATAGCGGACATGGTTTTCGATCAAGCCGCGGACTTCGGCGATCTCGCGTTCTTCCTCGAGCGACTCCAGGCTAACCATTTCGAAATTGCAGCGCTTGACGAAGTCGCCGTTCCAATCCACGACGTACGCGATGCCTCCGGACATGCCGGCGGCAAAGTTGCGTCCGGTGCGGCCCAGAATAACGACGCGTCCGCCCGTCATGTATTCGCAGCCGTGGTCGCCGACGCCTTCGACGACGACGTTCGCGCCGCTGTTGCGAACCGCGAACCGCTCGCCTGCGACGCCGCGGATATACGCTTCGCCGCCCGTAGCGCCGTACAGCGCCGTATTGCCGGCGATGATGTTGTCCTCGGCCTTAAAGGTCGCGGACTGCGAAGGGAACACGGCAATCTTGCCGCCCGACAGGCCCTTGCCGATGTAGTCGTTGGCGTCGCCTTCGAGCGTCAGCGTCATGCCCTTCGGGATAAACGCGCCGAAGCTCTGTCCGGCCGTGCCGACGAAGTGGAACGCGATCGTGTCTTCAGGCAGACCGGCCTTGCCGTGACGGCTCGTCACCTCGTGGCCGACGATCGTGCCGACGACGCGGTTCGTATTCTTGATCGGGAACGTGCCGCGCACGCGCTCGCCGCTCTCGATCGCGGGGAGCGCCGCCTGCAGCAGATGCTGCATGTCGAGCGACTCCTCGAGGCCGTGGTTCTGCGACTTGCGGTTGAAGCGGAACGAGCCCTCGGGCAGCTCCGGCATATACAGCAGATCGGTCAGGTCCACGCCCTTCGCCTTGAAGTGCGAGACCGCCTTCTTCGTATCCAGGCGGTCCGTACGTCCGACCATCTCTTCGATGGTGCGGAAGCCCAGCTGCGCCATGATCTCGCGAAGCTCCTCGGCGAGGAAGCGCATGTAGTTAACCACATACTCCGGATCGCCCATGAACTTCTTGCGAAGCTCGGGGTTTTGCGTCGCGACGCCGACCGGGCAGGTGTCGAGCTGGCACACGCGCATCATGATGCAGCCCAGCACGACGAGCGGAGCGGTCGAGAAGCCGTACTCCTCGGCGCCCAGCAGCGCGGCGATCGCGATGTCGCGTCCGGTCATCATCTTGCCGTCCGTCTCCACGACGACGCGGTCGCGCAGATTGTTCAGAATCAGCGTCTGGTGCGTCTCGGCGAGACCGAGCTCCCACGGCAGGCCCGCGTGGCGGATCGAGCCGATCGGCGAAGCGCCGGTGCCGCCGTCGTAGCCGCTGACGAGGATGACGTCCGCGCGTCCCTTGGCTACGCCTGCCGCGATCGTGCCTACGCCGACCTCGGAGACGAGCTTGACGTTGATGCGCGCCTTCGGGTTGGCGTTCTTCAGATCATGGATCAGCTCGGCCAGATCCTCGATCGAATAGATATCGTGATGCGGCGGCGGCGAGATGAGGCCTACGCCCGGCGTCGTGCCGCGCACTTCGGCGACCCAAGGATACACCTTGCGGCCCATCAGCTGTCCGCCTTCTCCCGGCTTCGCGCCTTGCGCCATCTTGATCTGGATCTCGTCGGCGTTGGACAGATAGTAGCTCGTGACGCCGAAGCGTCCCGAAGCGACCTGCTTGATCGCGCTGCGGCGGGAATCGCCGTTGGCGTCCGGAATGAAGCGAGCCGGATCTTCGCCGCCTTCGCCCGAGTTGGACTTGCCGCCGATGCGGTTCATCGCGATCGCGAGCGATTCGTGCGCTTCCTTCGAGATCGAGCCGAACGACATCGCGCCGGACTTGAACCGCTTGAAGATCGACTCGGCCGGTTCGACCTCTTCGATCGGCACCGGCGGCTGGTCGAACTTAAAGTCGAGCAGCGAGCGCAGCGTGCGGATCTCCTCGTATTCGCCTTGGACGAGCGAGGAGAACTTTTTTGTACAGGTTGTAGTCGTTGGAACGCGTCGCCATCTGCAGCGTGTGGATCGTCTTCGGGTTGAAGAGGTGATCCTCGCCGTCCTTGCGCCACTGGTAATCGCCGCCGGAATCGAGCTCGTGCTCTGCGCCCTCTTGCGTCGCGAACGCGCGGGCATGGGCCTTCAGCGTATCGCTCGCGATCGTCTCGAGGCCGACGCCGCCGATCCGGGACGGCGTCCACGTGAAGTGACTGTCGATCAGATCGCCCCGCAGGCCGATCGCTTCGAAGATCTGCGCGCCGCGGTACGATTGGATCGTGGAGATGCCCATCTTGGACAGCACCTTCACGACGCCCTTATTGGCAGCCTTCAGATAGTTCTTGACGGCCTTCTCATGCGAGATATTGCGCAGCATACCCTGACGGATCAGGTCGTCGAGCGTCTCGAACGCCAGGTACGGATTCACCGCGCTGACGCCGTAGCCGATCAGCAGCGCGAAATGATGCACCTCGCGCGGCTCGCCGGATTCGAGAAGGATGCTGACCTTGGTCCGCGTGCCTTGACGGATCAGATGGTGATGGACCGTCGATACGGCGAGCAGCGAAGGGATGGCCGCATTGTCGGCGTCGATGCCGCGGTCGGACAGGATCAAAATGTTGTGGCCGTGCTTCATGACGCGATCGACCGCTGCGCACAGCTCGTCGAGCGCCTTCTTCAGGCCCGCTTCGCCTTCGCCAGCCGGGAAGTAGATCGGCAGCGTGATCGACTTGAAGCCCGGACGATGGACATGGCGCAGCTTGGCGAAGTCCTCGTTGGACAGGATCGGCGACACGAGACGAATATGGCGGCAGCTCTCCGGCTCCGGCTTGAGCAGATTGCGCTCCGGTCCGACCGTCGTGTAGGTGGACGTGACGATCTCCTCGCGGATCGCGTCGATCGGCGGGTTCGTCACCTGCGCGAACAGCTGCTTAAAGTAGTTGAACAACCGCTGCGGACGGTCGGACAGCACCGCGAGCGGCGCGTCGTAGCCCATCGAAGCGAGCGGCTCGACGCCTGCGGTGGCCATCGGCTCGATGATCTTGCGCACGTCCTCGAACGAGTAGCCGAACGCCTGCTGGCGCTGCTGTACCGTCGCGTGGTCGAGCTCGGGCAGCTCGAGCGCCTCGGGCAGCTCCTCGAGGTCGACGAGATGCTCGTTCAGCCATTCGCGATAAGGATGCTCGGAGACGATCGCCTTCTTGAGCTCCTCGTCGGCGATGATGCGGCCTTCCTTGGTGTCGACCATCAGCATGCGGCCCGGACGCAAACGGTCTTTAAGCACGATCTCTTCCTGCGGAATCTCGATGACGCCGGCTTCGGAAGCCATGATGATGATGTCGTCCTTCGTCACGCAATAGCGCGCAGGGCGCAGACCGTTGCGGTCCAGTACCGCGCCGATCTGAACGCCGTCGGTAAAGCCCATCGCGGCAGGACCGTCCCACGGCTCCATCAGCGTGCTGTGATATTCGTAGAAGGCGCGCTTGTCGTCGTCCATCTGCTCGTCGTTCTGCCAAGGCTCGGGTACCATCATCATCGCGCAGTGCGCGAGCGGGCGGCCGGCCAGGTACATGAACTCGAACGTATTGTCGAACTTGCCCGTGTCGGAGCCGTCATGATTGATGACCGGCTTAACCTTCTCCAGATCGTCGCCGAAAAGCTCGGATTCGAACAACGTCTGGCGGGCGTGCATCCAGTTCTCGTTGCCGCGCAGCGTGTTGATCTCTCCGTTGTGGATCAGATAATGGAACGGATGCGCGCGCTCCCAGCTCGGGAATGTGTTCGTCGAGAAACGGGAGTGGACGAGCGCGATCGCCGAAACGAGCGCGGGATCGTGAAGCTCCGTATAGAAATGGCCGACCTGCTCCGTCGTGAGCATGCCTTTGTAGATGATCTTCTTGGAAGAGAGGCTTGGCACGTAGAAGATCTCGCCGTCCGGAATGCCGGAGTAGCGGATCGCCTTCTCGGCGCGCTTGCGGAGCACGTACAGCTTGCGCTCATAAGCCAGATCGTCCGCGAGAACGGCCGGACGCCCGACGAATACTTGGCGCACGAACGGCTTGACGCGCTTCGCCGAAATGCCCAGCGTGCTGTCGTCGGTCGGAACCGTACGCCATCCGATGACGGACAGGCCCTCTTCCGTCGCGATCCCTTCGAACAGCGCTTCATGCTCGGCGCGGCGCGAATCGTCCTGCGTCAGGAATACCATGCCGACCGCATACTGTCCGGGTTCCGGCAGGGAAAATCCGAGCGGACCGGTCTCTCGCGCGAAAAAATCGTGCGGAATCTGCAGCAGAATGCCCGCTCCGTCTCCGGAGTTCGGCTCGGCGCCTTGGCCGCCGCGATGCTCCATGTTAATAAGAAGACTTAAGGCTTGCTCGACGATCTCATGCGACTTCCGGCCTTTGATATGGGCGACGAATCCCATCCCGCAAGCATCCCGCTCATATTGCGGATCGTACAGCCCCTGCTTCGGGGGCAATCCGTTCACGAATTGTGTCATGATGAAGCGCAACCTTTCTATAGAAAAAATGGGGTGTCGAGAGCCAACGGTTCGACGGCGTCCGGCCGGTCAAATAAAGTTCGGCGAACGGCAGGCGGGATGCGGCGCGGAATAATATGATCTGCTACAATATTATTGGCAGCGCATGAACGCCCGAATAATCGAAGGAAAACGGCGAGGTAACGGGAAATCGTTCGGGATTTGCTTCGAAAATTCGTGCAAAACTAATAAATATACCTTTTTTATTGTTATGCTATTTTAACATTACAGCGTCAGCAAAGGCAATTTAATATTTTTATGAAGGCGATAATCAATGTTTGGCTGATCCCGCAGCCCGCCTTCGGAAGGAGAAAGATATGAAGATTCAAGCAAGACGCCGCTCTGCGGCGCTGCTCGTCGCCCTCGCCGTAGGCGCCGTCCCGGTCGCCGCTCATGCCGCGGGCGAGCAGACCGCGCCGACCGCGGCAGCGCACGACGCATTCAAGATCGTGGCGCTCGGCGACTCGATCTCGCTGGGCTACGAGCCTGGCGTGACCCGCGCCGCCGACATATACGGTTATGCGGACAGGTTATATGTCAACGCGCTGCTTCACGGACGCGCGGAGCTCGCCAACTACGGCGCGCTGGGCTTGCAGAACGCCGGTCTGACCCAGCTGCTTGCCGGCGCCGCCGAGGGCCGCAAGCTGACGGCGGACGACCTGCAGGACTACGCCGCCTACGATCCCGCCGCCAAAGCCCAAGCGGATGCGGTAGCCGCTGGCGCCCCCGCGCTTCGGGACAGCCTGGCCGATGCGGATCTCGTTGCGCTCACGATCGGCGGCAACGATTTTGCCGCTCTCGTCCGCGACCTCGTCGGCAAGACCGGCGGCGACGCCGCGGCTTCCTTCGAGAAGACGTTTGACGAAAAGCTGAATAATTATGCAGAACAATTGCAAGCCAACCTTCGTACGCTTCGCAGCCTCGCGCCTCAGGCGCGCATTGAAGTCGCCGATCAATATTCGCCCGTATCCAAAATCGTGGGCGACTCGCTCTACGCCGAGCTGAACGCCTCGATCGCCAAGCTGAGCGCCAAACTCGACGAACTTAAGACCTCGCTCGCTGCCGAAGGCGTAGCGATCGACATCGTACATATCGGCGGCGCGTTCCAAGGCAAGGAAGCCCTGTACACGCACTTCAGCCCTGTTTTCGGCGTGACCGACATCCATCCGACCCAAGCCGGCTACGAAACGATCGCGCGTGCGTTCGCGGCTCCGGTCTGGCCGGATTATACGGAGATTGCCCCTTCGGATAAGGCGGCGAATCCCGCGCCGACCGTCTATATCAAAGGCAAGCTGCTCACGACGCAGAACAAGCCTCAGCTGAAGAGCAACACGACCTTCCTGGCCTTAAGCGACATCGCCGCTGCGACGGGCGCCGAGCTGCTGTGGGACAACAAGACCAAGACCGCCACGTTCAAGCAAAACGGCCGCGAGGTGAAGCTCACGATCGGCGCAAAATCCATCGTCATAGGCGGCGTGAAGCAGGCGCTGAACGTGCCCGCCTACTTGCAGACGGTCGGCAAAGAAAGCAAAACGTACGTCCCGCTCGCCGCGATCACGCAAGGGCTCGACTATCAGGTCGTCTACCAGGCCAAGCTGCACACGGCATTCATCAATTCTTGATTTTAAAAAAATTACTTCCTTATTAAGGAGTCGCCCGCGAGCCATTCGCGGGCGATTTTTTCATGTCAATCGTTCCTGCGGGCGCTCTACGCGCGTAAATCAAGCAATAACGAGTTCGTCGTTCAGTTGCGCTTATGCTTTACAGGATGGCACTCTCGCCGATTGACTATGCAATATAGAATTTCGTGTCGCAGATTAAAGGCCGCCCTCGGCCCAATCGGACCGGAGGCGGCCTTGCAAAAAGCCGGAGCCTTATTTCACTTTGACGCGCACGTTTACCGTTTTGCCGCCGTATGCGGCCTTGACGGTCACGCTGCCTTTACCGACCGCCGTCACGACGCCCCCGGTCACCTTGGCGACCTTGGTGGACGAAGCCGTCCAGGCTGAGAAAGCGGTCACGTCCAGCGTTCTTCCGTTTTCGTAGATCGCCGTCACCTTGACCGCGTCCGTCGCGCCGACGGCCAGATCCAGCGACGGATCCGATACGGCGAGCTTGGTCAGCTTCGCCTTTACGGTCACCGGTACGCTCAACGTCTTGCCTTGGTACTTGGCCGTCAGCTTGGTCGTGCCTTCGGCTAGCGACTTCGCGGAGCTGCCCTTGACCGTGGCGACCGTCTCGTCCTCGGACGTCCAGACCATGCGCGAGCTGAGGTTGATGAGCTTGCCGGACTTCGTCTTGCCGGTTACCTTGACGCTCTGCGTCTTGTTCAGCGTGAGAGTAAGGGCCGACGGCTCGATCGCGTAGCTCACGTATTCTTCCTCGACGGTAGCCGTTACCTTCACCGTCTTGTTCAGGTACGTGCCGGTCAGCGTCGTCTTGACCGCCAGCAGCCCTTTCACGGAGGCATCCTTGACGAGCACGCTTGTCGAGGCGGACTTCCAGACGACGTCCGCGCTGATGTCGGCTTCGTCGCCGTCTTCATAAACTGCGGTTACCTTCGGCAGCGATACCATCTGGCCGATGATCAAGCTTACATCTTCCTGCTCCGGCAGCAGCGTGAGCACCTTTTTTGCTGACCGTGACTTCGAGCGTATCCGAATAGGCAGCCCCCCGAAGTCACCGTCGCGGTCAGCGTCGCCTTGCCCGCCTTCAGCGCGGTCCACTTGCCGTCTTCGTCGATGCTGAGCACCGTGCTGTCGGAGGAGGTCCACTTGGCCAGCTTGCTCACGTCGGCCTTCGTCTCGTCCAGCGCCTTGCCCGTCACTTGCGGCAGATCGCCCGTGTCGTCGACATACACTTCAAGCTTGTCCTTCGCGATCTCGATCTCGCTGACCGTCGGATAGACCGTCACGGACAGCTCCTTGACCATGCTCTTGTACGTAAGCTTGACGGTCGCGGTGCCCTTGCCCCGGGGCGTGACGGTGGCAGTGGCGCCGCTGCCGCTGACGGAGATCACGTTCAGGTTCGTGGACTCCCACTGGGCTTCATCAGTTAACGTATAATTGTCGGCACCTTTTACCGTCTTCGCCGTGATCGTCAGCTTCGCGCCGGACAGCGACAGGTGCTGCGCCGTGCTCGGCGTGAAGACGATGGCTTCGAACGGCGTACGGACCGCTACGGCAGCCGTAGCCGACACGCCGAGGTAGGTCGCGGTGATCGTCGTGGTACCCGCCGCTACCGGCGTCACTTTGCCGGCTTCGTCCACGGTCGCGACGGCTTCGTTGCTGCTTTTCCAGGTTGCCTTCTCGGTGACCGGCTCATTCGATACGGAGGCGCCCAGGACCTTCGCAACGAGCGGCATGGCGGGTTCGCCGACCTGCATCTCGAACGGTCCTTTAACGCCGTTCGCGTCCGAGATGGACATCGACTTGTACGGCGACGTCACGGTCAGCTCGATCGTATCCGCGCGGCCTTGGTACTTGGCCGTGATCGTCGCCTTGCCGGCTGCGTTAAGGGTCAGCTTGCCTGCGCTGACACTGACGACGGACGCATCCGAGGAGGTCCAAGTCGCCTTGTCGGTCAGTTCCTCCAGCGCGCCGCCGTTGACGCCTTTGGCTTTGAGCGAGATGTCTTGGCCGAGCTGGACGTCCATCTTGTTCCCCGCGTCGGCCGAAGAGTCCCCGATGAGAAGCTTGAGCTCGGAGTAATGATACTTGGCGGTGAGCGTCACGCTCGCCGAGTAGCCTTGGTATTTGCCGGTGATGACGACATTGTTCGCTTCGCCCGTCGCGGTCACGACGCCCTTGGAGACGGATACCGCCGAATTGGACGATACCCATGTCGCGTCGTTCGTCACGTTGATCGTCGAGCTTCCGCCGCTCGTGCTGTCCGTGCTCGTCGCCCACAAAAGAAGGCTCAGGGAGCCGTCGTCGATGTATATCGTTTTTTCGGTGTCGTTCAGCTCGTCCAGCTTGACGGACGTAATCGTCGTAGCAGCCTTAACGGCCCCCCGTAGTGCCCAGCACCCCCGAAAACAATAGCGCGGCCAGAAGCGCCGCCGTCAGCCGTCCCAGTCTTCCGATCCGGCTTCGCGGCGGTCTTTGGGTCATCATCATCTTGTGTTCGTGCCTCCTAATCTTGAATTCCCGGTATTGGCAAAAAAGGACAGTCTTATCATCAATAACGGCTTGCAAGCGATGAAAATGAATAAAAACGCCGAAAATCGGGACATAAGTCTCAAAAAAAACGAGCGACACCCCCGCCGCCCATTCGGCTGGATGTCGCTCTCTACCTCTATAATACGCCGCTCGGCTTAAGCCTGCAGCGTGCCGAGCTCGGTCTGCGCCGGCCGGATCTTGCGGCTGCGAAGCGCGAACAATCCGAGCGTCAGCGCGACGAACGCCGCCGCGAACGCCGCCAGATCGAGCAGCTGCTCGCCGATCAGCGAAGGCGCGCGGCCCGCGAGCGCGAGACGCAGCGCTTCGATCGCGTGCGTCATCGGCATCCATTCGCCGATCGTTTGTAGCCAGTGCGGCAGCAGTTCTTTCGGATACGTGCCCTCGCTTGCAGCCAATTGCAGCGTGAGCAGGACGACGGCGACGAAACGCCCGACCGTGTCCGCCAGCGAGACGAGGAACTGCACGATGGTCATGTAGGTCAATGCGATGACCGCGCTGATGCCGTAAAAGGCGGCGACATCCGGCACCTTCAGCCCGATGCCGTAGATCAGCACCGTGTCGGCGAGCGCCACCTGCAGCAGCACGACCGGCGCGAACAGCAGCAGCTTGGACGCGTACCAGGTCCAGCCGTTCTTCACCTTGCCCGCCGCGTCGCGCAGCGGCAGGATGACGGTCGACATGAGCACGCCGACGTAGAGGCCGAGCGCCAGGAAGTACGGCGCCATGCCCGTGCCGTAGTTCGGCACGTCCGTCAACTTGTGCTCGGAGACGGCGATCGGATCGGCGAACATTTCCGCCTGTCCGTCTCCGCTTTTCACGCTGCCGGCTTCCGCGGAAGCCTCCTGCAGCTTGGCGCCCAGCTCGCTCGAGCCGCTCTCAAGCTTGTGCAGCCCATTCTCGAGCGACGCCGAACCGTCCGCCAGCCGCGTTGCCCCGCTCTTCACCGTCCCCGCGCCGGAGCCGGCGCTCTCGATGCCGCTCGCGAGCGTGCCCGCGCCCGCCGCCAGCTTGCCCGCGCCGCCGGCCAACCGCGCCGCGCCGGACTCGGCCTCGCCGAGCTTCGCGCCGAATTGCCCTAACCCCTGGCTGAGCGACGCCGTGCCCGCATGCAGCTGCTTCGCGCCTTCGGCCAGTTTTCGCTGCCCTGCGGACAGCTGCTCGGCGCCCTTCGCTGCGGACGCCGCCCCCCTTCTGCGCCTGCGTCGCGCCGTCCGCCACGCGCTGCGAGGCGGCGACAAGCTGCTGCAGCGCCTCATCGTCGGGATGCGCCGCTGCGTACTGCTTCAGTCCCTCGGCGAGCTGGCCCGCGCCGTCGGCGACTTGGGCCGCGCCCTTCTCGACCTGCACTGCGCCCGCAGCCAGCTTGGCGGAGCTGTCGGCAAGCTCGCCGGCGCCCACCGACAGCTTGCCGGCGGCCGAGTCCGCCTGCGAAGCGCCCGTCGCCAGCTTGCCCTGCGCCGCGGCCAGCTGCTTGAGGCCGCCGTCCAGCTCCGCGGAGCCGCTCGCCAGCGTCCCCGCGCCGCTCTTCAGGCTCGCCGCGCCGCCGGCCAGCTTGCCGACCCCTTGCTGCAGCTTGATCGTGCCGTCAGCCAGCTTCGCCAGATTATCGCGTAGCGTCTTCGCGCCGCCCGCCGCGTCTTTGGCGCCGTCCGCAAGCTTCTGCGCGCCTTCGGCGGCATCGCCGAATCCGCTCGCCGCTTCGCCTACCGATTCGAGCGTCGCTTTGGCATAAGCCTTCGTCACCTCGCGGCCGACGTCGGTTTTCAGCTTTTCCGCCGCGGATTCGCCGATCCGGCTCGTCAGGTAGTTCCAGCCATCGTCGACGTAATATTGAACGTTCGCCTGCTGCGGGGCGTCGTCCTGCAGCGTCGCGGTTTTCGCGGAGAAGTCCTCGGGCAAGACGAACGCCAGCGAGTATCGATGATCGGCGAGTCCGTCCATCGCGTCCTTTTCGTCCGTGAACACCCATTTGAACGCCCCGTTTTTCTTCAGCTCCTCGACCAAATCTCCGCCAACCGCCAGCTTTTCTCCATTAAGCGAAGCGCCCTTGTCTTCGTTGACGACCGCGACCGGCATGGCGTCCAGCTTGCCGTACGGGTCCCAGAACGCGCCGATCAGCATGCCGCTGTACATAAGCGGAATCAGCGCAAGGCCCAAAATCGAGATCATGGCCATCTTGCTGCCCGTCAACCTTTTGAATTCGCCGGCAATGACGCCTCCGGCCTTTTTCGCTTTTTTCACGTTCATCTCTCCCGCATCTCTTAATCAGAAAAACATACAATATGACCATTTTCCTCATTCGGTCATTTTTATCCAAAAAAAAGAAGCGATCAATCGACCGCCAATCCCTCCAGGCAGTAAAAACGAAAGTTCGCAAGCACCTGATCGGCGTCCAACGGCTCGTGCAGATGGTCGCCCTCCGCGGTCAACGCAAGATAGATCTTCAGCACCATGTAAGCCGTCAGCCTAGGATCGGACCGCCGAACCTCCCCCTTTGGCGATCGCGCCCTCCACATGACCGGCGATATAGTCGATGATCGAACGCTCGACGGTCGCCAGGCCGCCGTTCGCCATCGGCGTGCCGAATTCCTTGACCTCCTGGGAGAGCTTGACGACCAGTCCGTGCCGGTCGCGATAAGCCAATACCTGCTGGAGAATGCGAAGCAAATTGTCCGCGAAAGGCAGCGCGGGATCGAGCGTCCGCTCGGCGACCGACTTGAGCTCGGCGATCAGGTCCTTCACGATCTGCTCGAACAGTTCCTCTTTGTTGGCGAAAAAGGTGTAAATCGTCCCCTTTCCCACGCCGGCCGCCTTCGCGACTTGGTCCATGGTGGTCGCTTTATAGCCGAAGGCGGCAAAGGAGCGCGATGCCGCTTCGAGCACCTGTTTGCGCCGGTCGGTCGGTTTGCGCTCGGTCGTCGTATCCACGGCGCCCCCCTCCTCCAATTGAATTGACCAATTTAACAATACGGTCAGTTCGTTCTAGCAGAAGAATAACACATTCGCCGCCGCGATTCAATCCCTCTTCCTAGCGCGATCTTGGCTCACGATTCGGAATGCAGGCCATAATCCTTCCCTGAGCGTATCCAGGCACTGCAGGCATTGCTCCGACCAGCGCCGCATCCGGTCGATCCTGCGAATCTCGGTCTCCCAAGCGGCCGCGAGAGATTCCCGGTAAGCCGGCACCTCTCCGGCATAAGGAACGGCGTCCCGCAGCATGACCCAAACTTTCTCCCGCTCCGCCGAAGCTCTCCGCTCGTGGAATAGCGCCGCGTCCGGATCGTAGGCGCTGTGCAGGTCCCCTTGCTGCGGATGCCGGAGCACCGCCATGATTTCCACCAGCGCCCGCCGCTCGTCCGCGCTCGCAACCTTTCCAATATATTGTCCCGTCTTGTGCTCCGCCTTCACGATTTGTCCGACCTCCAGCATCTGTCCAGCCTCCCGTATCGTATTGCCACCATTGTACAGGACCCCGTCCCGGATTGCATGCGTCGCTGGCGGAATCTGTCTGTAACGCTTAAATCTTGCAAACGTTATCCGACGGACTTGTACGAGAGCTTCCATTTCGCGTAATATGGTAGTAGGTAAAGTGGGGGGATCTCTTCCGATGCGCAAAAAACGAATTCTACTGCTCTCCGAAGGCTTCGGCACCGGACATACGCAGGCGGCTTACGCCCTAGCGGTGGGCCTTAGGCAATTGTCGCCCCGCGTGCAGACGAGGGTCATCGAGCTGGGGACGTTCTTGAACCCCGTCATCGGACCGCTCATCCTGTCCGCCTACCGCAAGACCGTCAGCAAGCAGCCCAAGCTGGTCGGCAAGCTGTATCGCGGCCACTATCACAAATCGCTGAACAGACTGACCCGCTTCGCATTGCACCGCCTGTTTTACAATCATGTATCGGACGTCGTACGGCAGTTGAAGCCCGATATGATCGTATGCACGCATCCTTTTCCAAACGCGGTCGTCAGCCGGCTCAAGCGCCTGGGGCTCGACGTGCCGCTCTATACATTGATCACGGACTACGACGCGCACGCCACCTGGACCAATCCCGAGGTGACCGCCTACCTCGTCAGCTCTCCGACCGTACGCAGCCGGCTCATCACGCAGGGCGTATCGCCTTCGCAGGTGGTGGTCACCGGCATCCCGGTGCATCCGAACTTCTGGCATCCGCACGACCGGGCGGAGATTTTGTCCCAGTTCAAGCTCTCGGACATGCCCACGGTGCTCGTGATGGGCGGCGGCTGGGGACTGATGGCGGAGGAGCAGATGGTCGAATACATGACCGCGTACGCGGACAAGGTGCAGCTCATCATCTGCATGGGCAGCAACGACAAAGCCAGGGAGAAGCTGATGGCGGAGCCGCGGTTCCAGCATCCGAACATCAAGGTGCTCGGCTTCACGAAGGAAGTATCCAAGCTGATGGACGTGTCCGACCTGCTCGTCACGAAGCCCGGCGGCATGACCTGCACCGAGGGGATGTCGAAGGGCATCCCGATGCTTTTCTACGAGCCGATCCCGGGCCAGGAGGAAGAAAACCTCGAGTACTTCGTGACCCACGGCTTCGGCGAGCCGCTCACGTCCACGGATACGATCGACCGCTGGTTCCGACTGATTCAGGAGCCCTACGCTTCCGATCAGCACAGAGGCAACCTGCTCGCGCTTCGCAATGCGGAGTACAACCCGGCCAAGTGCTCGGAGGCGGTCCTGTCCCTGCTGCTGGAGGATGTCGCGCCCGCGGCCGAATAACGATTCGAAAATGCAAAAAAAACGGCCTGACGTCCGCTCGACGTTAGGCCGTTTTTGTATTGGAGGCTAAAGCGCGCTGCCGCCGAACAGGAAGCGGTATTCCCAGTGCTTGCCTTCGATGCTGTCGATGCGTACGCCGCCCGATGCGACGGAGTACGTCTGCAGCACCTGTCCATTCCCGAGATAAATGCCCGTATGGGTGACCGTCTCGCCGAACGGCTGCTTGTCCTCGTAGAGCGAAGCCTTTGAGCCTTTGTAGCTCATGAAAAACATGATGTCCCCGCGCTTCAGCTGGCGCCAGTCGGTCGTGACGCCCTTGCCGTTGTCCTTCACGTAAGCCGCCTGCTTGCGCGAGTCCGCCGGCAGAACGAGACCGAGCGCATCTTTGAACGCTTGCCGGACGAAGTCCGAGCAATCGAACGTGTCGGTGTTGCCCCGGTCGGAGCCGTACTCGTAAGGCGTGCCAAGGTACCTCAGCCCGGCTGCGATCACCGCTTCGACCTTCGCCGAATCGGAAGGAGGCGGCGTTGGTGTTGGCGTTGGCGTTGGCGTTGGCGTTGGTGTTGGCGTTGGTGTTGGCGTTGGCGTTGGCGTTGGCGTCGGCGCTGGCGTTGGTGTCGGCGTCGGCATCGGCGTCGGCGTCGCGCCGTTCAGGCTAATATACGCGTCGGAGGCGCTTACGTACCCGGACACGCCCGCCGCATCCTGAACCGCGTACCAGTAGCCGTTAGGCTGGCCGGTCACGACGACGATCTCGCCGGCTTTCAGGAAGCGGATCTTGTCCCCCGAAGTTGACGGCTGGGTTCGAAAGTTGACCGCCGCCAGGATCGTTGCCGTTTGCGCCGGCGCTTTCGTCGGCGCAGGCGTCGGCGTTGGCGTCGGCGTTGGCGTCGGCGTTGGCGTCGGCGTTGGCGTCGGCGTTGGCGTCGGAACCGGGGTTGGCGCCGGTGCGGCGCCGTTCAAGCTTATGTATTCGTCGGAAGAGCTGACGTAACCGGCAATGCCTCCCGCATCCCGGACCGCGAACCAGTAGCCGTTCGGCTCTCCGGTTACGATCACTGTTTCTCCTGCCCTCAGCATGCGAATCTTGTCTCCCGACGTGGAAGGCTGCGTTCGAAAAGTCACGGCCGACTTAATGGTCGCCGTTCGTGCCGGAGCGGCAGGCGCGCTTAAGGTTTTAACGTACTTCTCGTTCGACGATACGTACCCCGTCTTACCGCTGGCATCCCGCACCTGCAGCCAATAATCGTTAACCGCCTGCAGCAGCGTCACCGACTCCCCGGCCTTCAGGTACCTTACCAGATCGCCGTTCGTGCTTGGCGACTCCCGCAGGCTGACCGTCGCTACGACCTCTACCGCGCCCGCTTGAACCGAAGCCGCCGAAGCCATCTCCGGCACGAACGCCGTCAGCATCGTCGCGAGCATCAACCTTGCCGCCCAACCCTTGTTGCTCATGCCAACGCCTCCCATGTTGAATCTTGGGGAAATATGTCGTTTTTCCCTCCAATTCATTATAAGAGGCGCTGAAATTTACTCCCATCATGCGGAATACTCAGGACATGCCGTACCCGTAGGCAAACAGTTCCATGGATGCATAGGAAAAAAGAAGGAAGGCCTTTGCGGCACAAGCACACGGTCGCTTTATATTCAATTATTTACCAGTTTAATTCAGAATGTAATTGGGTATCGGAAGACTCTTTAGCCCTCTTTTCGAGATGGCTTCGCAATGCCCTCGCGCAACACAATCTGTCTCACAGTCCAATATAACCATAAATATTACATTACTGTAATTACAAGTAATTTTAAGTATACTTTTAATCGCTAGGCCATTCTAAATTTTAGGAGGAGTTCAGATGATTGAAACGGCAACGAAAAAACTGGAGGGCAACATTGCCAATTACGCGCGGAACCATTTCCGGGATCAGTTGGAGCCATCCATGCATTCGCCGTCCCTGCTCAAAATGAAAATTCATGAAACAGATGCGCAAATGTCGTCTCCCGTACTGCTCAAGATGAAGATTCACGAACAGGCAGCATGCTCCCTGTCGATCAAGGACTTCAGGTCGAGCCTGATCTCCGAGTAAGCAAAGCAGCACATGCCCGCAAGCGCATGTGCTGTTCTATCCAATTCCAAGGAGGGACCCCACATGTCCGGTACGAACGCCAAAAGCAACTTCAGCTTTTTGAACGGAGACCATATTTTATCCAACATCGATCGATTCATCGAGATCTCGCAGGGCAGCCCGTCCGGGGAAGCCTCTTCTACCCGAAAAGAGCGCTTGTTCGCTTCTTTGAATGCGCTGCAGCACTCGAATATTCCGTTTCGCAATGAAGCGATTTTGATCGATTTTAATAACCATGACTTGCTTGAGCACTTAATCCGAGATGGGATGCTGGACAGGGAGGACACCGTTTCGAACGCGCATGTTTTTGAAGAAGAGGACCGGCGGATCATCGGCGACAATATCGCCAAAGCGCTGAGCTTGCTTCAAATGCTGCAGCCCGAGCTCCACCATGTCATGAATGAATTGATCGGAACCATCGTCTGCTTTAGAAAACCGGGGTACGGCGGAGGGTCTGTGTCAAGCTTGATCGGCGCGATCTGGTTCAACCCGCTTGCCAAATGGAGTGTCATCGATTATGCGGAAGCGCTGTATCACGAATTTATTCACAACAGTCTGTTCCTTGACGACATGGTCGACTCTGTTTTTCCGGATACCGCCATCATCGCCACTGAAGAAGCCCTTGTCACTTCAACCATTCTGAAAATAAAAAGACCGCTCGACCGTTCCTTCCATTCCGCTGCCGTCGCGATCGGTCTCATGCATTTTTACCATCTCTTGAGCGACTACGACAAAATCTCCAGCTTCAAAGAACCGCTCGCGCTGACCATCTCCGAGATGAACGGCAAGCTGAAGTACTTGGGCGAACAAGGCCGGATTATTTTAAACGAAATGAACCAATTCCTTAAAAAAGCTGGACTTTGACAGTATCTCCGATTCCTTGAAGCTCGACAGGTACCGCACCGCCAGTCTCTAAAATGAAAGGGGCTCCGTTTCGCATTTTATGGCTGAGCCAATCGCTCGCTAATCTTGGCGATTCCTTTTATATCGTTGCTGTCGTCACGCTTATTTACGACCGGACCGGCTCTGCTGCGGCAGCAGGCGCCTTTCCGCTGGCACGGGTGATCGGACAAGGCCTGAGCGGCATTTTGGCTCCCTTGCTGCTGGACCGATGGCGACTCGCCCCGCTGCTCTGGGTATTCGAGATCGGACAGACCGCCTGTATGCTGCTGCTGTGCGCAGCCGTATGGGGGGATGCCGGCTCATGGCGGAATCGCGTTTATATTAGGAACTGTTTTTTCGTATCCATTCAGCATGGATGGGCCATCTCCGTTCGCAACGCCCTCGTCCCTCAGTTGGTCGAGCCTGCGCGCATGCTTAACGCCAACAGTTTGCTGGCCGCTTCGGACCAAGCGATTTTAATGACCGGGTGGACGACGGGCGGCATACTGGTGGCGCGCTACGGGAGCGCGCACGTACTTCTCGGCGTAGCCGCGCTCCTCTTCATTTCAACGCTTGCATTGTCCATGTTGAGGAGGTTCGGCCTGAAGCAAGCCCCGCTAGCGGAGGTCAAGATGGAATACTGGCAAAGTCTCAAAGAAGGGTGGACGGCTATTTTTCGTCATCCGTTCGTTAGACAAATCACCCTGATGGAGGTCGTCGCCGGTCTTGGGGGGGAGCGTATGGGCAGGTTCGATCATTTTAATATTCGTCAAGGAGGTGCTTGCTGAAAACGAAAGCTGGTGGGGCTACATCAACGCAGGATCGTTAGGCGGCGCGATTGCGGGCGGTCTCGCCGTATACGCGATTGCCGACAGAATTAAAAACAGCTTTCAGACCAGTATGATCGTCTCTGCGCTCCTGATCGGCCTGCTGCTGCTGCTGTTCGCATACAGCAGCAACGGCTGGCTGTGCCTGCTGTATGCGTTCTTAGCGGGCCCCGCTTATCAATTGCGAGGCATTATCCAAAAAACGGCTTACCAGACCTGTATCCCGCCAGCTTTGCTTCCCAAGAGCTTTTCCGCTTTCGGGACGCTGGCTTATATGACCTATGGAATATCGGTCGTTCTGCTGAGCGGGCTGGCGGACATCCTCGGGATTAAGGCCGTATTTGCCGTGACTGCCGTTCTGTACGGACTGTCCGCCGCGATCCCACTCATCAAGTCAAAGCGCCAGTCGGCTTCAGGCACCATAAATTTGGATGGATGAACTAATCCGACAGCGGCCCTGCAATGGCCATTCGACCGTCCCGCTCGGCGATCTCAAGGAACAGCGGCCGCTCTTCGGGCGTCCGGTTGGGCGCATGGATCGCCAGCGCCCGGCGGCCGTCGAACAGGCGGAATACCATCCCGTGCCCGCCGTCGTCGCGGTAGAGCGCCTCCGGCTGATGCGTCCACGGGCCCAGGATGCCGCCGCTCTCCGACTTGGCCACGCCGAGCGCGTACGTGTTGTCGATAAAGCTGGCCCAGAGCATGTACAGTTCGCCGTCATCCACGCGGAACAAATACGGCCCGTCGGTCACGTAGTTGACCGTGTCCGGGAAACGCGGCGACACGAACGGCGTCGTCCAAGGCGCTTCCGAAGCGCGGAACAGCGTAGCCGGTTCTCCTTCAGCGCGGGACAGATCGGGCGCGAGCCGAACCGCGCACACTTCCCCGTCCCCGATCTGTTGCCACTCATGGCAGAATACCATCCAAGGATCCCCTGCGTCATCTATGATCAGGCTGCCGTCTAGCGAACTCCAGGCTTCCGGCGTGACAGGACCTTCGCTTAGCGGCTCGAACGGTCCCAATGGGCGATCCGAGGCGAGTACCGCCGTGCCGAGCCGATTGTTATCCTTGCGCCTGAACGTCGCGAACATATAGTAGCGTCCTGCGTATGCGTAAACCTCCGGCGCCCAGAAGTTCGCGTCCGCGAAAAAATCCGCCGGCGGGCGAAATACCGGATGCGGCCCCTCCCAATTAGACAGATCGTCGCTGACGTACGCGTCAAAGCCGGTTCCCGGCCCCCAGATATTTTTGTCGGTGCTGCCGAACAAATAGTACTTGCCCTCTTCCTCCAGGGGCAGCACGAACGGATCGCGGATCTGAATGTCTTTGCATTTCAAAGCGAATCTCAGCACGACCGCACCTCCTTATTCGTAAGTCGGATAGACGAGCCCGATATCAAGCACGCGCTCGAAGCTTCCGTCCGCATAGGCGAGCCGTTCGTTGCCCTTGACGCTGAAGGGCACGGTGCGCCCGTCCCACGCCAGCTCGCCCGTGACGGCGCGCGCGCTCATGCCGAGCAGCCCGGTCAGCCGGCCCGCGCGGTCCGTGATCGCGCGGACGCCGGGAGGGAACGTCATCCACGGACGTTCGTCGCGGTATACATGCGAAGCCTCGCGGGTATTGACCAGCTCGTAGACGATGCCGTCGACGGTCCGGCCGTAGGCCGTCTCGCCCGTCGGCTCCTCCCCATGATCCCTGGCGTCGGGCAGCAGGCCCGTGAACCAGAGCTCGCCTTCCGGCGTCGGCAGAATGCCGCATAGCCGCTCCACGTAGTCGAGCAGGCACAGGATCGAAGGCGAGTAGGCTTCGGTGAAGCCAGCCTCCCCGGTCCAGGGGCTCACCGTCTGCGCGAAGCGAGGCGCGCGGGCGAACGAAGCCAGAATCGGCTGCATCGCCCAGGTCAGCTCGACATGGCGGCCGTGATGCTCGAACGCGTGCGGCGCGCGGATCAGGCTCAGGTAGTTGGACGGGCCGGCCCAGCTGTTGTAGTTGGAAAAAGGATCGAACCGCGGGTCGTCCATCGCGATCGAGGTGAACGGGTATTTGGCGAAAAATTTCCTCGTGTTCAGCAGATATCGCTCGAGCATCTCGTCGAAGAAAGCCCGGTCGCCGACTTCGCATGCCATGACGCGAAGCAGGATGTCGGACTGTATCCGCACCAGTCGTCCATGCCGGTCGCGATCGTAAAAGAAATGGTCCTTTTCGTCGAAGCACGCCCTGAACAAGTTCCGCAAGCTCGCGCCCGCCTTCTCCCGCCACTCATCGCCCGACTCGCCCAGCTCCTCCGCGATCCGCGCCAAATACAGGCGTTGGCAATAGACATTGGCCGTCAAGTCCGGCGCGAGAAACGGCAGCACCGGCGAATCCGGATCCCAGCGGGCGGCGTCCCCCTGGTAAGGCGCATCCGGCGCATGCCAAAAACGCGGCGACAGGTCGTGCCCCGTATCGAAGGCGCTGAACGCCTCTACGCAGCCGGTGCCGCGCGTGTCGCGGTTCGCCGCGAGCCAGCCGTCGTAACGCGCCATCGCGTCGTACATTTCCCGCAAAAACGCCTTGTCCCCTCCCCGGCTTCCGCCATGGAGCGCATAATGATTCCATACGCTGCGCGCGAGCGGCGTGACGAGCTGGATCTGCCTGAAGGCCGGGCCATTTTCCGTCAGCTTGTACGGGAACAAGCCATCCCCGCGCTGATGCTTCGCGAACGACCGGTACGTCGCCTCCGACACTTCCGGCAGGAAGCGCGAGAGCAGCTCGGCATTGATCGTCCCCGTGCTCTCCAGCCAGCAGCCGAAGTAGATGCCGCCCTCCTGCAGGATCGGGTCGCCGCCTCCCGTCGGCTTGATGCATTCCATCAGCTGGCGCATCGCACGGTAATAGACGCCTTCGAGCCGGCCTTCCGACGCCGCGAACCTGACGCCCGAGCGCCGCAGCGCCTCGGGAATAAGGCGCTCCTGCCCGTCTCCGTCCGTCTGACGCAGCCCCCTTAACTTGTCGAGCAATCGCTCCGCTTGTTTGACCATGCCGCCATCGCCCCGCCTTCATCAAATTTGAATCCCCCGCGACCGCGGAGCCGGCAATGAAGGCCGACCCCGCAATGACGGGGGATTATTCGCGCATCATAGCCCGCGTTCTCGCGAACCCGCTCAGCGACCGCGATCCCGGAACGAATCGGGTTCCCGTTTCGCAGCCGAGGCGCCGGGCGCGTTTTCGAGGTCAAGAATTGTTGTTGCTGTTGAAAATCTTGACCGTGCCGCTATAGAATTCGGAGACCGCCTTCTCCACGCTTTCCTTGCCGAAGCCGATCTTCTGCACCGTGTTGTCCGACAGCTTGATGAACTCCGCGTTGCCCGGCGGGTTGTAGCTGATCGCGAACGGCTCCTTCTTGTTCGCCTCGGAGACGCGGCTCGTGAAGTCGTACACGATCTTGTCGGCCGCGGTCGCGTCCGCTTCCAGCGCTTTGCGGCTCGACGCCGTCACCGGCACGCCGCGGTTGCTGCCGAGAATTTTCGCCGCCTCGGGATCGTTGATCCAGAAGTTCATGAACTTGGCGACTTCGGCCGGGTGCTCCGTCTTGCCGTAACCGGAGATGCCCTGGCTCGATTCGAAGACGACGCCCGTCCCCTTCGGACCGCGAGGTACCTGCACCATCGTCAGCTCGTCTTTGGTCGCGCTCTGGAACGAGGCCAGCATGTTGGACGGGAGCAGCGTCATCGCCGCCTTGCCGGTGATGATGAGCGATTTGCTGGCGTCCGTCGGCGGATTGGACACTTGCAGGTCCGGCGTCACGACGCCTCCGGCCTTGGACGTCTTGTCCCAATATTGGAACCAAGGCAGCAGATCCGCTTCCTCGAAGCCCAGCTTGTTGTTCGCCATGTCGTACAGCTGCTTGCCGTTTTGCTTCAGGTAGATGTCCAGGCTGTCGGTCGTGAAGTTGTAGGTGCCGTAGTAACCTTTGCCCAGCTTGTCGGAGATTTCCTTACTGATGCGGGCGAAGTCATCCCAGTTCCAGCCGTCCTGCGGCACTTCGACGCCGGCCTTCTCGAACATCGTCTTGTTGATGACGATGCCGCGGGCGTTCGCGCCGGCCGAGATGTGCACCAGCTTGCCGCCGATCGTGCCGTACTCGATCATCGTCGTGTCCATGTCGGACAGATTCAGTTCCTTGTCCTTGTACGATCCCAGATCGAGCAGAACGCCTTTGTTGGCGTAATCGACCACGTTGCCCCCCAGGAAGAAAATGTCCGGCGCGGTGCCGGAAGCGAGCTGGGTGTTCAGCTTGTCGAAATAGCCGTCCGAAGGCCCGAATTCGCCGGTGATCGTGATGCCCGGATTTTTTTGCTCGAACAGCTCGATCGCCTTGTTCGTCAGGTCGGCGCGCTTCTGGTCGCCCCACCACATCATGCGCAGCTCGACCTGCTTCTGGTCTCCGCCGGCGCCGCCCGCATTGCCCGAGCCTGCCGGCGAGCCGGAGCCTGCCGCGTTATTTCCTGCACCTGCGCCGCCCGAGTTGCCGCAAGCGCTGAGCGTGACCGCCATGGCGGTTATCGCGATTGGTAGCCATCTTTTTTTTCATCGTGAGCTCTCCCCCTAATCGTTTTGAAATGAGAAGCGGTTACAATGCTCATCCTACTTGGATTCGCCGGCCGCTTGAATGTCATTCCTTCGGCTGTTCGCTATCAATTTTTTCAGGCGGCCCGGATCGCGAGTCGCGTTCACTTCAGGCCCGTCGTCGCGATGCCGTCCAGGAAATAACGCTGGAAGATCAGGAAGATCAGCGTGATCGGCACGAGCGACAGCACGGAGATCGCCATGAGCGCGCCCCAATCCGACGTGCCCGACGGGTCGAACAAAGCCCGGATGCCGAGCTGAACCGTAAACAGCTTGATATCGCTCAAATAGATCATTTGGCTGAAAAAGTCGTCCCACGTCCATATGAAGGTGAAGATCGCGGTCGTGATGAGCGCGGGCGCCAGCAGCGGCATGATGATGCGGAAGTACAGCTTTTGCTGGCTGCAGCCGTCGATCGTCGCGCTCTCGTCGAGCTCCTTCGGGATGCCGCGGATGAATTGGACCATGAGCAGAATAAAAAAACGAATCGTGCGCCAGCCACTTCGGCAGAAACAGCGGCAGGTACGTGTTGATCCAGTGCAGCTCGCTGAAAATGATGTACTGCGGCACGAGCGTGACATGGTACGGCAGCATGATCGTCACGAGCATCATGGCGAACCAGATCTTTTTTGAACCGGAACTCGAGCCGCGCGAACGCATAAGCCGCGAACGAACAGGTAATGATGTTGCCGAGTACGGCCAGCACGGAGACCAGCGCCGAGTTGCCGAAGAAGCGGGCGAACGTGATGCCCTGGAAGCCTTCCCACCCGTTGCGGTAATTATCGAGCGTCCACGTGGACGGCCAGAGGCCCGTATTCGTGAAAATATCCTGATTCGGCTTGAACGAGCTCGCGAGCAGCCACAGCACCGGGTACAGCATCGCGAGACCGATCACAATGATGAGCAAATGCCGCAATCCGCTGCCGGAGTAGCGTCTAAGCGTAAGCATGCCCGATTACCTCCCTTCCTTGCCGTCGCCGTAGAACACCCAGAACCGGGACGTGGCGAAGATGATGCCCGTGAAGGCGGCGATGATGACGAGCATGATCCAGGCCAGCGCGCTGGCATAACCCATATCGAAGTAAGAGAAGCCCTTCAGGTACAAGTACAGCGTGTAGAACATCGACGCGTCGAGCGGTCCCCCGTGCCCGTCGCCGATGACGTAGGCGGGCGTGAACGCCTGGAAAGAATTGATGATGCTCATGATCAGGTTGAAGAAAATGACGGGCGTCAGCATCGGCAGCGAGATCTTGAAAAACTGGCGGACCTTGCCCGCGCCGTCCACCTGGGAGGCTTCGTACAGGTCGGCGGGAATCTGCTTGAGCCCCGCCAGAAAGATGACCATCGCGGAGCCGAACTGCCAGATCGAAAGCGTCACGATCGGGTAGATCAGGTAGTCGGGGTGGGCGATCCAGGCGGGCCCGTCGATGCCGAACCAGCCGAGAAAGCCGTTGATCAGGCCCTCGGTGTCGAAAATCTGGCGCCAGACGATCGAGATAGCGACGCTGCCGCCGAGCAAGGACGGGATATAGTAGACGGTGCGGTAAATGCCGAGCGCCTTGATCCCCTTGTTCAGCGCCATGGCTACGAGCAGCGCGAAGATGAGCCGCAGCGGGACCGACAGGACGACGTATTTGAACGTCAACATTAGCGATCCCGTGAAGGTCGAGTCGTCGGTAAAAATGGTTTTGAAATTGGCGAAGCCGATCCACTCGGGCGCGCTGAGCAGGTTGTACTTCGTCAGCGACAAATACAGCGAGCCGAGCATCGGCCCGAGCGTCAGGCAGAAAAGGCCGATCAGCCAGGGCAGCAAAAACAAATAGGCCGTACGGTTGTGGGGATAAACTCGCTGCCGGCGCGCAGTCCGCATAGCGCGACGCCTCCTTTGCGATGATGATATCCTCATCATAAGCATCGGAGGCGGAGGGCTGAATTCTATTTCTTCGGCAATTCGCTATCAATTTTTCCGGATGCGGACGCCCGCTGTCGGGGCCGTGACGCCATGCCTAATAACAGGTATACAAAATGGACCTCATTTGGTTACGTCTTTTTCTATCGCCAAATTACTCCAAATGTTGTAGAATTATAGCGCATATATAGGAGCAAATACCCCATCCGATGGGGACTTTTTTACGGTGATGTCGTTGAGAATAAGTCTTAGGCACTCCTCCGGAGTTACCAAGCAAGCAAAGCTAGGATTCTCTTGGACCTTCTTTTTCTTCGGACTTTGGGTCCCGCTGTTCCGCGGTGACTTCCGCAACTTTTTCCGCATTTGGGGCCTCAGCATCGTGACGCTGGGAATCTACGGAATCATCTCTTGGTGGGCTTACAACGGTCATTACGTTAGATCCCTCCTTGAAAAGGGTTATGCTCCTGCAGACGAGTGGGCGCAATCAGCCCTCATTCAACACCGGATCATCACGCCCGGCGCACCGCTCCATAACGCAGTATAAACAACTTTCCCCGGCTTGGTTGCCGGGGATTTTCATTTTCTTTTCTGACAAAAGGGAGTTTCCTGTTTCCCTTACTTCAAGCCCTTTCGGTAATCCGACGGCGTCACGCCATGCATTCGTTTAAACTTGGAGCTGAAATAACTGGCATTGGAGAAGCCCGTCAGCTCCGCGATGTCCCACAGACTCAGCTCCGTGCCCTCCAGCAGGCGGATCGCCTGCGCCATCCGGGCGTCGGTGACGTATTGGATAAACGTCTTGCCGACCTTGCTCTTGAACATCTCCGAGAAATAGGAGGGGTTGTAGTTGAAGCGCTCGGCCAGGTCGGTCAGATTGAGGTCCGTCATATAGTTTTCGTCGATCAAGCGCAGCACGGCGTCGATGAGCGCATGGTCGCTCTCCTCCGCCTCGTGCCGATGCTGCCGCGCCACCTTCTCGGCGATCCGCGTCAAAAAAGGCGCGGGCCTTGTCCGCCGAATCCAGCGCGAGCGCCATCTCGGGGCGAAGCCACAGCTGCTCCGCGTGATCCAGGGCGATGCGCGTATCGTTCGCCTGCGACTCCAGCTGCAAGTACAGCTGGAAGATCACCTTGACGAAGCCGGCTTGCGAAGCGGCGAACGCCTCGTCCAGCGGCTGCCGGATCGCCCGGGCGAACGCTTCGGGCTCCCCCGCGTTCGAGATAACGCTCGAACACCTTGAGCTCCTCGCCGGTAAGCGCGGTCCGGCCGGCGGACGCCCGGCGGTCCTCCCCGGCGAGTCCGCTCTCGGACAAATTCCAGGCGAGCAGCGACGAGAGATATCCTTCCTTCCACTGCCCGAAGCCGATCGCGGGCCCGCCGAAGCCGACGGCCAGCTCGAAGCCGAGCAGCGCGGCCGTCGGCTCCGCGAGCTTGACGGCGAAGTCCTGCAGCCAGGCCTCGCTCTCCGCGGTCGCGAAGTGCACGAGGCCAGGATAGCTCGCATCGCGAAACGCCTCGCAAGCCCCCCCCGCTCTCCAGCGCTCTCTCCCTGCAGATCAGCTCGAGCGGCAGGCGGAACTGGTCCGGGGAACGGTCGGATATCCGGCCGTTCGCTGCGTCGCACTCCCCTTCCGGCTTGCCCGAACGATTCGCTGTCGCGCTCTCGCCCGACGCCGTCGTATCGTCTTCGTCTGCCGGCATCGCTTGTCGACGAGCCGGGGCCCCCGATCTCTCGCGCAGGCCCACGGTCAAAAAGCGGACCTCCGCTTCCGCCCACGCGTCCAGCCCGAATCTGCGCGCCCGCTCCAAGGTCGCGGCCTCCCTGTCCAGCTCGCCTTTGATCAGGCGGACGACGAATTGCTCCTTCATTTCTTTGTAATATTGCGAGAGCTCCCAACGGGTCCGCTCCTCGCGCGCGGTCTCCTGCCGCTCGCCGTCGAGCTCGGCGGTTACCTTCGCGAGCACGTCAGCCAGCTCGTCCGCGGCGACCGGCTTGAGCAAATAATCGCTCGCCTGGTGCCGCAGCGCGGCTCTCGCATATTGAAAATCCTCGTAGCCCGTAATGACGACGAGCCGGACGTCGGGATGGCGCTCGCGGCACGCCTCCAAAAACGAGACGCCGTCCATGACCGGCATGTTCATGTCCGTAATGACGATGTCGTAGGCTTCCTCCTCCAGACGCCCCAGCGCCTCGACGCCGTTGGAAGCCTCTCCTGCCAGCTCGAGCCCGAGCTTGTCCGCATCGATTTTAAGCCTTAGACCTTGCCGGATCTCCGGTTCGTCATCCACGATCAATACTCGGTACATCGCTGGACGCCTCCTGTACGGGAATGATGAGTTCAATGCGCGTGCCAGTTCCGTCCGCGGCGCTGATTCGAACTTCGAATAGCGATCCGTAATACAAGCGGCAGCGCGCGAGCACGTTGCCCAGCCCGATCTGCCGTTCCCGGCTGCTCAGAATGTCGTCCAGCCTGGAAGATCCCGAGCCCTCCAGCAGCTGAAGGCGCAGCTGCTCCGGCATGCCCGGCCCGTTGTCGGATACGCGCAGATGCAGACGCCCGTCCGACCGGAAGATCCGGACTTCCACGATCGCCTCGGGATGCTGCTTGAAGCCGTACTTTACGGCGTTTTCGATGAGCGGCTGCAAAATGAATTTCACGACGGTCAGCGACGCTGCGTCTCCTTCTTCCACGATCGATAGACGCAGCTTATCCCCGAAACGCACCTGCAGGATCGACGCGTAATCCCGCACGTACTTCATTTCCTCCTTCAAGCCGACCAGGTCGTCGCTCAGGCGAAGCGAGAAGCGCAGCATTTTGCCGAGCGAAACGATCACCTTGACCGTGTCGTCCGTCCGTTTCTGCATGGCGAGGCTGCTAAGCAGCTCCAGCGTGTTGAACAGAAAATGCGGGTTGATCTGCATAAGCAGCGCTTTGTACTCGGCCTGCTGCCGCAGCAGCTTCAGCTCGAATTCGCTTTGGATATGCTGGCGGAGGCGTACGATCATGGTGCGGAAGGTCGCGGTAGCGAAGCCGACCTCGCTCCGGACGCGCCGCGCGGGCGGCAACCGGTTCTCGGCGCTGTCGAAGTCCCCCCCGCTGCACGTGGCGCATCGCGGACACGAGCCGGGATAGCGGCTTGGTGACGCCGTGCGACAGCCAGAAGGCGAGAAACAGAGAGACGACCAGCAGGAGCGCGAACAGGAACACGATGCTGTTGCGCAGCTTGAGCAGCTGCGCGTACAGGTCCCGTTCGGAGACGAAGCCGACCAGCATCCAGTCCGTCAACGCCAGCTTCTTATATACGAGAATTTGCGACTGTCCCTGCTCGTTTTTGAAATAAACGACGCCCTGCTTGCGCCAGCCCTTCTGCACGGCCTCGACCTGGCTTCGCGCCTCTCCCCGCGAGCCGTATTCGCTCTGGGAAAGCAGCGGGTTGCCGCCGCGATCGAGCAGGTAGATCGTGCCGCTCTCCCCAAGGTGAATCCGGTTCAGCGGTTCGAGGAAATAGTCGGCGCTTACATTTACTTTCAGCACGTTGCGCGCCTGCGACGGCTCGAAGACGCCGAGCGGCATCAGCATGCTCACGACAGGATGATCGCTGCCGCGGATCTGCAGTTCGACGTCGTCGGTATGCGCAGGCAGCCAGCGTTCGTTCGCGGTCTTGAAGCTGCGGTACCAGTCCTGGTCGAGAAACGTTTTGTCGCGCACGACCTGATTGCTCATGCTGACCCACAGGCCTTCCTGACGATAGATCGCGACAGAAGAGACGCTCGTGTAGCTGTTGTTCGTCTGCGACAGATACTTGCTCATCTGCAGGTGTGCCAGCATCTTCTCGCCTTCCGGCAGATTCGGGTCCGACGCGGCCTCGTCCCATTCGTCCGTCAGGTCGCTGTTGAAGATAAGCGAAGCGAGGTCGTAGATCTGCGTCTGCACCATATCGACATACGAGCCGTACTCGTCCATTTTCTCGAGCGCCGAAGATTCGATGTAGGAGCGGATGATCGAGCGGGATTCGTTGAAGATCAGCACGGACAGGGCGCCGAACGACAGGACGAACAGCAGGACGAAAAAAGCGATCAGCCGGTTTCTGAGCGAATAGAACATAGTCGTCCCCTTCATCGCGGTATGAGTTTAACCATCATACCACAAAAAAAAGAGAGCCCCCGGCATCCGGCCGGAAGGCTCTTAAGAAAGATATATTGAAAAGGGGGGTCACTCTTACATTGTACAGATCCACCGTAATTGAAACGAAAACGCACATTACAATTGTATTACAGAAATGTCGAAGTTTCAAAAGCGTACCCGAAGCCTATCGGTCAGGCGCTCCGTCGGCTTATCAAGCCGGCAGCATGCGCGCGCGCAGGGCCGTAATCTCCGGGTTTTCCAGGTACTCGTCGTACGTCGTCATCCGGTCGATCAAGCCGTTCGGCGTGATCTCGATGATCCGGTTGGCGATCGTCTGGATGAACTGATGGTCATGCGACGTGAAAATCATCGTCTCGTCGGTGTCGACGAGCGCGTTGTTCAGCGCCGTGATCGATTCGAGGTCCAAGTGGTTGGTCGGCTCGTCGAGCAGCAGCGTGTTGGCGCTGGTCAGCATCATTTTGGACAGCATGCAGCGGACCTTCTCGCCTCCCGACAGCACGGACGCCTTCTTCAGCGCTTCGTCGCCGGAGAACAGCATGCGGCCTAGGAAGCCGCGGATGAACGACTCGTCCTGGTCCTTGGAGTATTGGCGCAGCCAATCGACGAGCGAATCGTCGTTGCCTTCGAAGTAAGCCGAGTTGTCCTTGGGGAAATAAGCCGGCGTAATCGTGACGCCCCACTGCACCGACCCGGAATCCGGCTCCACCTCGCCCATCAATACCTGGAACAGCGCGGTCTTGGCCTGCCCGTACGGACCGACCAGCGCGATCTTGTCGCCCTTGTTCACGACGAAGGACACGCCGTCCAGCAGCTTCTCGCCGTCGACCGTCAGGCTGACGTTGTCGATCGTGACGATTTGCTTGCCCGCTTCGCGCTCCGGCTTGAACTGGATGAACGGATATTTGCGGCTCGACGGACGAATGTCGTCCAGCGAGATCTTGTCGAGCATCTTGCGGCGGCTGGTCGCTTGCTTGGCCTTGGACTTGTTCGCCGAGAATCGCTGGATGAACGCCTGCAGCTCCTTGATCTTGTCTTCCTTCTTCTTGTTCTGGTCGCGCATCAGCTGCGTGGCGAGCTGGCTCGACTCGTACCAGAAGTCGTAGTTGCCCACGTACATCTGGATCTTGGCGAAGTCGATGTCCGCGATATGCGTACAAACCTGGTTCAGGAAGTGCCGGTCGTGCGATACGACGATGACGGTGCCGGTGTAACGCGCCAGAAACTCTTCGAGCCAATTAATCGATTCGAGGTCCAAGTGGTTGGTAGGCTCGTCGAGCAGCAGAATGTTCGGCTGGCCGAACAATGCCTGCGCCAGCAGGACGCGGACCTTCTCGTTGCCGCCGAGCTCGGACATCTGCTTGTCGTGCAGGTCGGTCGTGATGCCGAGGCCGTTCAGCATCTCGGCTGCGTCGCTCTCGGCTTCCCAGCCGTTCATTTCCGCGAACTCGGCCTCGAGCTCGCCCGCGCGCATGCCGTCTTCGTCGGTAAAGTCGGCCTTCGCGTAGATGGCGTCCTTCTCCTTCATGACCTGGTACAGGCGCTCGTAACCCATGATGACGGTGTCGAGCACCTTGAATTCGTCGTACTCGAAGTGGTTCTGCTTGAGCACCGCGAGGCGCTCACCCGGCGTGATGAATACTTCGCCGCTCGAAGGCTCCACTTCGCCCGACAGAATCTTCAGGAACGTCGACTTGCCCGCTCCGTTCGCGCCGATCAGGCCATAGCAGTTGCCCGGCGTGAACTTGATGTTGACATCCTCAAAAAGCGGACGCTTGCCGAATCTGAGGCTGACGTTGTTAACTGTGATCAATCCAATCCATCCTTTGCTTCGTTATCGATGACATGGCTCTGCGAGAAGCGCATGGTCTCTCCGTGCTGGAGCAGGAAGATCTTCTCCTGCGGAATGCCAAGGCGCACGCGCTCCGCCTCGAGCCGCTCGAGCGCCTCCATCGGCGTGTCGTCCGACAGCTTGAAGGCGCCGTAATGCATAGGGACGAAAATATCGGCCTTCAGGTCCTGATAGGCCCTGAGCGCCTCTTCGGGACTCACGTGCTGCGCAGCCATGAACCACTCGGGATCATAGGCGCCGATCGGCATCAACGCCACGTCGATCTTGAAGCGGCGGCCGATCTCCTCGAATCCCCTGAAGTAGCCGCTGTCGCCGGCGAAGTAGATCGTCGGACCGTGATGCGTCTCCATGACCCAGCCGCCCCAGTGAGAGTTGTTCATGTCCCAGGGATTGCGCCGGGTCCAGTGCTGAGCCGGCACGAAGGTAAACTTCACGCCGTGCACGGTGCAATTCTCCCACCAGTGCATCTCGTGAACCTCGCCGAATCCCCTGATCGCCATCTTGCGCTTCAGGCCGGCCGGTACGTACAGCCGCTTGGGTCCCCGCAAGCGACGCAGCGAGCCGAAGTGCAGGTGGTCGTAGTGGGAATGGGAGACGAGCACGAGGTCGACGGACGGCATGTCGGACAGCTCGACGCCGGGCGGCGCCAGCCGCTTCTGGAGCGCCATGCGGCGCGCCCATACCGGGTCGGTGACGATATTAAGGCCGCCCATCTGCAGCAAAAACGTAGAATGCCCGATCCAGGTAACGGACGGCTCTTGACGGTTATGATGAAGGAAAGGCAGGTCGGGCTTCACGTTCGGGACGCATTCCAGATATCCCTTGTTCCTCATCTTCTGCAGGCGTTCCTGACGCCATCGCGCGAACTGGTCCTTCCCCGCGGCGCCCGCGCGAATGGAATCCAGGTTGCCGAAGCGGCTCTTAGGCATGGTACCCCTCCGTTGACGTACTAATCTTACTATAGCAGGAATCAGGTCAATGTACCAAGACCGATCTGTCACTTAAATACCCCTCCTTTGGCAATACGGAACGCGGTGCGGTATTGTATAGAGAGAGATTGGCGAGATCACCATATGCAAAGCGAGGTCGTGTGTACATGAAGCTGCTGTCGATTGAACCTACGCCCAGCCCGAATTCGATGAAGCTGAACGTGGACGAAAAGCTGCCTGCCGGCGAGCGCCATACCTATACGATGGACAAGAAAGACCAGCTGCCGCCCTTCGTGGCGAAGCTGCTCGACATTCCCGGCGTGAAGTCGGCGTTCAGGACGGCCGACTTCTTCGCGCTGGACCGCCGACCGAGCGCGGATTGGGCGGGCATCCTCGCGGCCGTGCGCGAGCTGTTCGGCGCCGCCGCGGACGGCGTCGGCGCCGGCGCGGGCGCCGACGCGCTGGCCTACAGCTTCGGCGAAGCCCGCGTGCTCGTGCAGATGTACCGCGGCATCCCGATGCAGATCCGCGTGCAGAGCGGCGGCCAGGAATCGCGGGCCGCGCTCGGCCAGCGGTTCACGGACGCCGTGAACGAGGCCGCGGGCGGCACGTTCATTCGCGAGCGGCGGCTCGCGGAGTTCGGCGTCCGCTACGGCGAGCCGAAGGAGATTCTGGAGGAGGTCGCGCGAGAGCTCGACGCGGCATACCCGGACGAGCGGCTGCGCGAGCTGATCGCGGCTGCGCAGGCGGCGGGCGCAGGCGATGGCGCAGCCGCGGCCGACGCGCCCGAAGGCGGCGCCGCGGCGGGCCGGGCGACGACGCCTGACGAGCTGCAGGCGGCGCTTCGCGCGCCGGACTGGCAGACGCGCTATGCGGCGCTGTCGCGGGCGAAGCCCGACGCGGAGCTGCTGCCGCTACTCGCGCAGGCCGCGCGCGACCCGCAGGTGTCGGTGCGCCGGCTCGCCGTGGTCTACCTCGGCGACCTGCGCATTCCCGAGGCGCTGCCGCCGCTGCTCGCCGCGCTCAAGGATACGTCGGCGGCCGTGCGCCGGACGGCCGGGGACACGCTCTCGGACATCGGCGATCCCGCCGCGGGTCCGGCCATGGCGGAGGCGCTGGGCGACGCCAACAAGCTCGTGCGCTGGCGCGCCGCGCGCTTCCTGTACGAGGCCGGCGACGAGTCCGCGGTGGAGGCGCTGGAGCGCCTGGCTGCAGCCGAGTCCGAGTTCGAGGTGAAGCTGCAGGCCGAGATCGCCATCGCCCGCATTCGCAGCGGCGAAGAAGCCGCCGGCTCGGTCTGGCAGCAAATGACGCGCATGCGCGAGCAACGGCAAGGCGAGGACGGAGCTCAAAAATAAAAGGCTGCCGCCTGCAGCAAGCGTTTTTCAACCAGGTGGATGCGATCCATCCGAACGAAGCTTCTTCAGCGCGTTTTAACAATATCCCTTTGGTTCAGGAGAGCAGGGCAGGGACGCATGTCGAATGCGGTAAGATCGCGCCGATCTTGCACCTGTGACGGCAGGGCTGCCAAGTAAAAATAAGCGAATGCGGACTTTATCGCATTCGCTTTCCTGTTCGAAGGGGATACTGTTAAAACGGAAAAACGCCGTCCTTTTCGATCAGGCACAACTCCCAGTTGACATGAAACCATTCGGTTTCGTATGATAGCCATGCGAAACCAAATGGTTTCCTTTATTTCAGAGGAGGTCTATGACATGAGCAATTCCCGCAAACTCCCCGATATCGTACGTACCTTGGAGCTGGACGCGCCCATCGAGAAAGTCTGGAAAATGGTATCCACGGCCGAAGGCATCTCCGCCTGGTTTATGCCGCCGAACGACTTCGAGCCGGTCGTCGGCCATGAATTTACGCTCAATGCAGGACCGTTCGGCATGTCGCCGTGCAAAGTGACCGTATTTGACCCGCCCGAGCGATTCGCTATGAACTGGGGCAAGGACTGGACGCTGTCGTTCGAGCTGAAGGAACTGCCGGACGCACGCACCGCGTTCACGCTCACGCACGCTGGTTGGGACGAGGACTCGCTGACCGAGTTCGGTCAACCGCATGGCATCGTTCGCGAACATATGGCAGGCGGCTGGGACGGCATCGTTGCCAAGCTGCAGCGGCTGGTCGAGGCCTGATGGGACAAGCGCTGCCGCAGCACGACGTCTACCAGGCGATCGCGGACCCGAGCCGGCGGCGCCTGCTGCGCCTTCTCACGCAGGGCGAGCAGCCGTTGTCGGCGCTCAGCGGGCAGTTCGACATGAGCCGGACCGCCGTCTCCAAGCATTTGCGCGTCCTGCGGGAAGCGGGGCTCGTCACCGAGCGGCGGGCCGGGCGCGAGACGCGTTACGCTTTCCGCCCCGAGCCGCTCGCGGAGCTCAAAGATTGGCTCGGTTACTTCGAGCAATTCTGGGACAACAAGCTGGCCATTCTGAAGCATCTGGTGGAGGAGCAAGACGAAAACGCCTAATCGCGCCTACGAATAATCCCCTCGCGCCATCGAATGCGCGAGGGGATTATTCGTAGGCAACGCGTCCGTTATAAGCCTAAATTCGCCGATCCACGCTTCCGCTATGACTTCCAATGCTCCAGCAGTACCTTCCGAATCAGCTCCGCCGGCTGCGGACGGTAGAACAGGAAGCCCTGGATATCGTCGCACTCGTGTTCGGCGAGGAAGCGGTATTGCGCCTCCGTCTCGACGCCCTCGGCCACGACGGACAGCTTCAGGCGGCGGGCGACGAGCATCATCGCATGGATGATCGCCTCGTCCCGTTCGTCTTTGCCGATGCCGCTGACGAAGGAACGGTCGATCTTGATCCGGCTGATCGGCAGCGACTTCAGATAGCCGAGCGAGGAATGCTGGGTGCCGAAGTCGTCGATCGACAGCGTGATGCCCATATCCCGCAGCAGCTCGAGCGTCGGGAGATTTTCGTTTTTCATGGCCATGTTCTCGGTGATCTCAAGCTCCAGGTACCGCGGCTCTAGCCCCGACGCTTCCAATGCGCTGCGGACGGACGCCGCCAAGTCGCCGGAAGCGAACTGTCGGGCGGACAGGTTGACCGCGATGCGCAGCTCGGGAAAACCCGCCTCCTGCCATTCTTTGTTCTGCGCGCAGGCGACGCGAAGCACCCACTCTCCGATCTCGACGATGAGTCCCGTCTCCTCGGCAAGCGGAATGAACTGCTGCGGCGATACCGGTCCCAACTTAGGGTGATTCCAGCGCAAAAGCGCCTCCATGCCGACCAACTGTGCGCTCCCCGCTTGGATCTGCGGCTGATAATACAGCTCCAGCTCGCCCCGAGACAGCGCCTTGCGCAGATAGTTCCGCAGCTCCATCAGCTCGCTAGCTTCTGCCTGGCCCTTGCCGTCGTAGCATTTATAGCGGTTTTTCCCCGCCTCCTTTGCTGCGTACATCGCTTTGTCGGCGTGCTTGACCAGCGTCGGTGCATCGGCCCCGTGATCGGGATACAGAGCGATGCCGATGCTCGCGGTCAAGTAATACTCGGCTCCCTTGAGATAGAAGGGCTGACGGAACAGCTCGATCACCTGCGCCGCGAGCCGCGTGCCGGCTTCCGGATCTTCGATATGCGGGAGAATGATCGTGAACTCGTCTCCCCCCTATCCTGTAAAACGCCACCCTCGGGTATCCTTCGTTCTGAATGCCCTGAAGACGCATCGCTGCATCCTTAAGCAGAATATCTCCGAAAGTATGGCCAAGCGTATCGTTCACCAGCTTAAACTGGTCGAGATCCAAGTACAGCAGCGCTAGCTTGCGTCCCATTCGCTCGGCGGCTGCCCGTTGTTCCTCGAGATGCTGGTTGAAGCACGTTCGATTATACGCGCCGGTCACGGCATCGTGATAAGCCAAGTAACGCAGCTCCTGCTCCTTGCTCTCGAGCGTCCGATTCTGTTCGCGGAGTTCCTCCTCGATCGCGATCAGCTCCTCGTTGGAGGCTTCGATCTTCTCGTTCGCCCGCTGAAGCTCGCTCGTTCGCTCGCGAACCTTTTCATTGAGTTTGGCTTTGCCGGTCAGCTGTACGTACAGCAAATATAGAATGAGCGCCACGCAAATCATGCTGATCACGCGGATCAGAAGCACCTTGTCCTTGATCTCGCGCAGCTGGCTCTCCTTAAGCTTGCCGGCGAGCGACCATTCGCCTTCGGGGGAGCTTGACCATTTCCCTCAAACCTTCTCCATCGAACAAATCCTCGTTGCCGAGCAGGAGACGGCCGTTGGCCCGCAGCGCGATATCGAGCTCACCGGTTTCCGTGGACTGGATGCCCTCCCTAATCAGCGCCGGCACGTCCAGCACGATCGAGGCAAAGCCCCAGAAACGGCCGTTCACGAAGATCGACTGCCGCGTCAACAATCCCAGACCGCCCTGCTTCAGCTCCAGCGGCCCCATGAGGGTGACCTCTTTCATTTTCATCGTGCGCGTCGCGTTATCCCGGACCGCTTGATCCGGGTGCTCGAACAGATTAAGCCCGAACAGCGCTTCGTTTCCCTTGGAAGGATACACGTAGCGCGCGATGCCGTCCGGATAGAGGGAAATATTGCGAACATCCGGAATACTGGGTACGAAATGGGACGCGAATTCGTTAAACCGCGCGACGTCGATCTCCTTGCCGTTCGTGAGCTCCGTGTCCGCGAACGCCTTGAGACTCTCCGACAGCAGCAGCCGGCGCTCGAGCGCGAGCTTCAGCGAATTGGCTTGGGCGGCAAGCGCCACGGCGGCGTCCTGGTCGGCCTTTTGCACGATCCGGTCTTGATAGAAAGACGTGCTCCAAGCGATCGGGACGGAGAGAATAATAAAAATGACGAGAAGCAGCGCCCAAACGCCCAGCGCTGCTTTTCTGGCGGATGTATGGATCGGTTCAATTGCATGCATGAATGACTTTCCCCCCGGAGTCGGACTGTACTTAGCTATTTCAACATAAAACGACATAATCCTGCATAAGGATCGAACGTCGGTTTGATTCGGCACGAAATAGCGGTTCCAGCGAAAAGGAAGCCAATTAGCCGGTAGAACGGGCAATGTGCAGCAAACTGCGGGCACGCTCGTAATCTGATTCGCATCGAATCTCGAAGGAAAAGCCAGACGCATTCTCTCCTGCATCACTTTCCGCCGGCACGCCAAGCCAGGGGACCCGGCCGAGCAGGCTCTCCATGCTCTCGCCGCCGGCGGTCAGCAGCGCGGCGACGGACTCGGAGCAGCGGCTGTCGTAAAGTCCGTGCAGCGGGACCGGCCGCTCGCCGACGATCGGAATGACGGCTTGAACGCCGTCCGACAAGCCCGTCATCAGCCGGCGCGCTTCCTCCGCCGAGACGAACGGCATGTCCGAACCGACGATCCATACCAGCGGATTGCGCGCGAGGCGAAGCGCCGAATGCATGCCGCCGAGCGGCCCGCGCCCCGGAAAAAAATCCGTTATGATGCGAACGGACGAATCCAATACGTCGAAAAAAGGCTTCGGCGTATCGGTCACGACGATGACTTCTTTGCACAGCTTGCGCATTTCGCGCACTTGCCTGACGATCACGGCCTCTTCTTGCAGCGGCAGAAGCGCTTTCAGCGTTCCGCCCAAAAGCGATTTAGGGCCTCCTGCGAGAATCGCGCCGGTTACGGATACGGTGGACATGTCATGGTCTCCTTTCTCGATGGAACGCACGAGGACGCACCTCCCCCGATTCTCGCCGGGAAGAAGCGTCCGTCCGCGTTACCTTGCGGCCTCTGAAGCCTTTGCAGCTTGCCTGCCTTGTTCGATCAGCCGATAAGCCCGCTTCACCTCGTCGGTCGACGGCTCCGTCACGCCATCCAGCCTGTAAGCTCTGCCCAGCTGCTCCCACTTGTACACGCCCATCCGGTGGTACGGCAGCACTTCCACCTTCTCGACGCCGCGCAGCTCGCCGATAAATTCGCCTAGCGCCAGCAGCTCCGACATCCCGTCGGTCCAGCCCGGCACGAGCACCCGGCGGACCCACATTTTGACGCCGGCGTCCGACAGATACCTCGCGAAGGCAAGGATGCGATCGTTGGGCTGCGAGGTGAGATGTTCGTGACCGGCGCGGTCGATCATTTTCAGATCGAGCAGCACGAGGTCCGTCGCGTCGAGCAGACGCTTGGCATGGTGCGGATCGCAGAAGCCCGACGAATCGAGCGCGGTATGCAAGCCCCACCGTTCCTTGCATTTCTCGAACAGCTCGGCGACGAACGGCGCCTGCAGCGTGGGTTCCCCGCCCGTGATGGTGATGCCTCCGCCCGACCTTTTATAGAAGGGAACGTACGGTTCGATCTCGGCCAATATGTCGTCGACCGTTCGCAGCTGTCCGGCTTTGGTGTCCCAGGAATCGGGATTGTGGCAATACGCGCATTGGAGCGCGCAGCCCTGCATGAAGAGCACGAAGCGAATGCCCGGACCGTCGACCGTCCCGAACGTCTCCAGAGAATGTACCCTTCCGGCATGATGCATCGTCAAGTCCCCCCTCTGAAGATTCGAATGAATGACCAACGGCCGGCGCGTCAGCCGCGCTCTCGACCATCCGCTATGCGCTTATCCGATTGCCCGCTTCCGCACCCGGCCTCCGCGTCCGCGGGCGGCCGGGCTTGGGCAGCTGTCAGATCGAGCCGTGGAACGTCCGGTTAATGACGTCGAGCTGCTGCTCGCGGGTCAGCTTGATGAAGTTGACCGCATAGCCCGAGACGCGAATCGTCAGCTGCGGGTATTGCTCCGGATGCTCCATCGCGTCGAGCAGCTGCTCCCGGTTGAACACGTTGATGTTGAGATGGTGGCCGCCTTTGTCGGCGTAGCCGTCGAGCAGCGACACGAGATTGCCGACGCGCGTGTCCTCTTCGCGGCCGAGCGCCTTCGGCACGATCGAGAACGTGTTCGAGATGCCGTCGAGGCAGTTGAAATACGGCAGCTTGGCGACCGAGCTGAGCGAGGCGAGCGCGCCCTTGCGGTCGCGGCCGTGCATCGGGTTCGCCCCCGGCGCGAACGGCTCGCCGGCCTTGCGGCCGTCGGGCGTGCTGCCGGTCTTCTTGCCGTAGACGACGTTCGACGTGATCGTCAGCACCGACAGCGTCGGCATCGAGCCGCGGTAAGTCTGGCGTTTGCGCAGCTTCGACATGAAGGTATCCGTCAGGTCGACCGCGATATCGTCGACGCGCGAATCGTTGTTGCCGAACTGCGGATATTCGCCTTCAATCTCGAAGTCGACCGCGAGCCCTTTTTCGTTGCGAATCGGCTTCACCTTGGCGTACTTGATCGCGGACAGCGAGTCGGCGACGACCGAGAGGCCGGCGATGCCGGTCGCCATCGTGCGCAGGATCTCCGTGTCGTGCAGCGCCATCTCGATGCGTTCGTAGCTGTACTTGTCATGCATGTAGTGGATGACGTTCAGCGTGTTGATATACAGCTTCGACAGCCACTCCAGCACCTCGTCGTACCGCGCTATGACCTGGTCGTAGTCGAGATACTCGCCCGTCAGCGGCGCGAGCTCGGGACCGACCTGCACGCCCAGCTTCTCGTCCTTGCCGCCGTTGATCGCGTACAGCAAAGCTTTGGCGAGGTTGGCTCGGGCGCCGAAGAACTGCATCTGCTTGCCGATTCGCATGGCCGATACGCAGCAGGCGATGCCGTAGTCGTCGCCGTAGATCGGACGCATGAGATCGTCGTTCTCGTACTGGATCGAGCTCGTGTCGACGGATACTTTGGCGCAGTAGTCCTTGAAGCCTTCGGGCAGACCGGTCGACCAAAGCACCGTCAGGTTCGGCTCTGGCGCCGGACCGAGATTGTACAGCGTGTGCAGAAAGCGGAAGGAGTTTTTCGTGACGCGCGTCGTCCCATCCTTGGCCATGCCGCCGATCGACTCGGTCACCCAGGTCGGGTCGCCGCTGAACAGCTCGTTGTAATCCGGCGTCCGCAGGAACTTGACCAGCCGAAGCTTCATGACCAGGTGGTCGATGAGTTCCTGGGCTTGCTCCTCGGTCAAGGTGCCTTCCTGGATGTCCCGCTCGATATATACGTCGAGAAAGCTCGATACGCGGCCAAGGCTCATCGCGGCGCCGTTCTGCTCCTTGATCGCGGCCAGGTAGGCGAAGTACAGCCACTGTACCGCTTCCGTCGCGTTCGTCGCGGGTCCTGAAATATCGTAGCCGTACGAGGCCGCCATCGCTTTGAGCTCGCCCAGCGCCCGGATTTGCTCGGACACTTCCTCGCGAAGACGGATGAGGTCTTCGCCCATGACGTCCTTTTCCAGCGCGGTCAGGTCGGCCTGCTTGGCCGCGATCAGCTTGTCGACGCCGTACAGCGCCGCCCTGCGGTAGTCCCCGATGATCCGGCCGCGGCCGTATGCGTCAGGCAGGCCGGTGATGATGGCCGCTTTGCGGGCAAGGCGCATCTCCGCGGTGTAGGCGTCGAACACGCCTTGGTTGTGCGTCTTGCGAACGTCGGTGAAGGTGCGAACCATCTCGTCCGGCAGCTTATAGCCGTAAGCCTCGCAGGCATCCTGCGCCATCCGGATGCCGCCGAACGGCTGGATCGAGCGCTTCAGCGGCGCGTCGGTCTGCAGGCCGACGATCTTTTCCAGCGCTTTGTCGATGTAACCCGGACGGTGCGAGACGATCGTGGACACCGTCTCGGTGTCCACGTCGAGCACGCCGCCGTTTTCCCGCTCCCGCTTCATCAACGCCAGCACTTGCGTCCACAACTGCCGGGTCGCCTCCGTCGGATCGGCCAGGAACGCGGCCGATCCTTCATAAGGCGTCAGGTTGCGCGCCAAGAAATCGTTCACGCCTACGGCCGTTTGCCAAGCGCCAGCTTGAAAGCCTCTCCAGCCGTCCAAGCGGCCGGCGGATTCGCCGATCGTCTTGTTTAGAATGCTCATGCCCATTGCCCTCCCATGATCGTTCTTTCGCTCAAAACTTGCCGTAAAAAGCGTTCCGGTACACGTCGGCCAGCTCAGTGACGAGCGGCATGCGCGGATTCGCGGTCGTGCATTGGTCTTCGAAAGCGCGGTCGGCAAGCTGGTCGACCCGCGATTCGAAGTCGGCGGCGTCGAAGCCCAGCGCCTGGAACGACTCCGGAATCTGCAGGGACAGATTGAGTTGACGGATCGCGTTAATCAGGCTGGTGACGCCCTCTTCCGTCGTGCGAGCCTGGAGTCCGAGCAGCCGTGCGATGTCGGCATAACGCTTGTCGGCGACGAAGTGGCTGTACTTCGGGAACGAAGCGAATTTCGTCGGTTGTTGCGCGTTGTACCGGATGACATGCGGCAGCAGGATCGCGTTGGTCCGGCCGTGCGCCGTATGATACTGTCCGCCCCACTTGTGCGCCAGACTGTGGTTGATGCCGAGGAACGCGTTGGCGAACGCCATCCCCGCGATGGTCGAGGCATTGTGCATTTTTTCGCGCGCGACCGGGTCCGCCTTGTGGTACGACGCTTCGAGATTGTCGAACACGAGCTGGATCGCCTTGAGCGCGAGGCCGTCCGTAAAGTCGTTGGCCATCACCGAGACATAGGCTTCGATCGCATGCGTCAGCACGTCCATGCCGGTGTCGGCGACCGCCGTTTTCGGCAGACTGTACACATAGTCCGGATCGACGATGGCGACGTCGGGCGTAAGCTCGTAATCGGCGAGCGGATACTTCGTGTTGCCCTTGTTCTTGTCGGTGATGACCGCGAACGACGTCACCTCCGAGCCGGTACCCGACGTCGTCGGGATCGCGACGAACTTGGCATTCTTGCCGAGGCGCGGATATTTGTAGATCCGCTTGCGAATATCCATGAACTTCTGCTTGAGCGAGTCGAAGCTGGTGTCCGGATATTCGTAGAAAAGCCACATCGCCTTCGCCGCGTCCATCGGCGAGCCGCCGCCGAGGGCGATGATGCAGTCCGGCTTGAACTGCGCCATCATGCGCGTGCCACGCTCGACCGTGTCGACCGAAGGGTCGGGCTCGACGTCGCTGAAGATCTCGACCGCTACCGGATCCTTGCGCTTGCGAAGATAGTAGGCCACCTTCTCTACGTAACCGAGCTTCACCATCGCTTCGTCGGTGACGATCATAACGCGGCTGATGTCCGGCATCTTCTCGAGATACTGCGTGGCGCCCTTTTCGAAGTAAATCTTCGGCGGCACCTTGAACCACTGCATGTTGACCGTGCGGTATGCCACGCGCTTCACGTTGATGAGGTTGACGGCGGTGACGTTCGAGGTCGTCGAGTTGTGGCCGTACGAGCCGCAACCGAGCGTGAGCGAAGGCAGGTTCGTGTTGTAAATGTCGCCGATCGCCCCGTGCGTCGAAGGCGCGTTGACGATGATGCGTCCGGTCTGCAGTCGGGCCGAGAACGCCGCGATGACCGCCTGGTCGTTCGAGTGGATAACCGACGAGTGGCCCATGCCGCCGAAGGCGATGACCTGGGCGGCGCGCTCGATGCCCTGCTCAGCCGTTTTTACCTTGTAGCACGCAAGCACGGGGCTTAGTTTCTCGGCGGACAGCGGGAACTTTTCGCCCACGCCGGCCAGCTCGGCCACGAGCACCTTCGTCGCCGCAGGCACTTGAATACCGGCCATCTCCGCGATCTTCGCGGCCGGCTGTCCGACGATGACTGCGTTGACCGCGCACTTCTCGGGATTGATGACGAGCCGCGATACGGCCTCGATTTCCTCTTTATTGAGGAAATAGCAGCCTTGGCGCGCCATGAGCGCCTTCGCCTGGTCGTAGATCGGTTCGTCGAGGATGACCGCTTGCTCGGATGCGCAAATCATGCCGTTGTCGAACGTCTTGGACAGGATCAGGTCCGTGACCGCCTGCTCGAGATCCGCGGTTCGTTCGATGAAGCACGGTACGTTGCCGGGACCGACGCCTAGCGCCGGCTTGCCGGTGCTGTAGGCCGCCTTCACCATCGCGGAACCGCCGGTGGCCAGCACGAGCGCGATGTCCTTGTGATTCATCAACAGCCCCGTCGCTTCGACGGAAGGGTGCTCGATCCACTGAATGCAATGCTCGGGCGCGCCGGCTGCCAGGGCCGCCTCAAGCAGCGTCTTCGCCGCAGCCGAGCTCGACTGCTGCGCCGAAGGATGAAAAGCGAAGACGATCGGATTGCGCGTCTTGGCTGCGATCAGCGACTTGAACATCGTCGTCGAAGTCGGGTTGGTTACCGGCGTGATGCCGGCGATAACGCCGACCGGCTCGGCGACCATGCGGTAGTTTTCATAGACGTTCTCTTCGATGACGCCGACTGTCTTTTCCGCCTTGATGCTGTGATAAATGTATTCCGTCGCGAAAATATTTTTCGTGATTTTGTCTTCGTAAACGCCCCGTCCGGTCTCCTCCACTGCCAGCTTGGCGAGCGGCATATGCTTGTCTAGACCGGCAAGCGCCATCGCCTGCACGATCCGGTCGACTTGCTCCTGGTCCAGCCGCATGTAGGCCTCGAGCGCCTTCTTCGCACGCTCCGCAAGCAGATTGACCTCGTCCTGTGCGGAAATGAATTCGACTTGCGCTTTTTCCTTCGTTGCCATCCGTGTGGCCTCCCGTCAAATGTCGCTTATATTCGCCTGGCCGGAGCGGCCGGACGATATGGACGGCGGCCGGAGTTCCGGCCGCCGCGTCAATCAGTTCGGTGCGATGGACTCAATGCGCGATAGGCTTACCATGCGTGCCGCCGTCATGCTTCTTGTCCGTGATGGCGTGCTTGATCTTGCCAAAGCCCTTGCGGATCAGCGGCAGCAGGTAGTAATCAAGCCCGAAGCGTCCGGCATTGGCGCCCGCCGTGAAGACGATGAAGCCGAGGACGAGCAGCCAAGGGTTCGTGCTTACAGTGCCGGCGAAGAGGAACAGCGTGTTCAGCATCATTCCGAAGAAGGCGGCCGTTACCGTGAGTCCACCGACGATCAGCCCTACGCCGATCAGGAACTCGCCGAGCGGGATCAGCACGTCGATCAGCTTGATGTTCGGCAGCGCGAAGTGCTGGATGAAGTACGTGTAGTTAGGAAAGATCACTTCGTTCGTCGCGTGGTCGGCTACCGGCTTGGCGACCGCCCCTTGCAGGAATCCTTTTGCCGTAAATCCGCCGGTCAGCTTATGCCATCCTGCGTCGATCCACTGCCAGCCGACATAGATACGGAGAAGCGTTACTGCGACGGCTGCCCATACGTTTTCTTTGAACCACTTGGTGACCATAATGGCCATCTCCCTTTTCGCCTTTAAGGCGTTTAATAGTGACTGTCGTTTGTCTTGCTTGCCTTACAACCTCAGTATGAAGGCTGCGATCCATTTCGAATGTGACGGATCTCACGATTCGTTATTATTTATTGTGATTTTTTTCACTTACATTTGCATGCCTTTAATAACTGTAAACGTTCGAGTGATCCTCCAAAGTTTCGATGATCTCTTCCTCCTCGTTCAGCCGGTTTTTCAAGAAGGCGTAAGCTTGGAGAAGATAGGACGACAGCGCCTTCGCTTCCTCCGGCGAGATCGGCAGCACCGACTGCTCCAGCGTGTTCAGGAAGGAGCCGATGAACCTTTCCGCGAGACCGTAATCCTGTTCCATGAGCGTAAACAGATCGGGCTCGGTCTCCAGGTACCATACCGCGTAGGGGAAGAGCTCCGTTTTCTCCCAAGCGATATGCGCGCTCCATTCGGTCATGAAGTGCTTTACGCGTTCGTTCAGCATTCGCACATGGGCGTTCAGGTGAAGAATGTCCTCGTCCTTGCGTACCGTGCAAACCTGCGCGTACAGGTCCGCGAGTTCCTCCTCCAACGCGTCGTGTTCCTGCCGGGCTCTAACGACCGCATCGCTTAGCAGCGTGTATCGCTCGTCGTCGCCGCCGTAAGGTTGCAGCGCGTTGTTCGTGTTTTTTTGTAGTGCTCATCGGTAGTTCCTCCTTCAGGTTTATCGGGGCGTTGCTTCTTTTGATGAGTTAAATATAACGCCATTCGCATCTTTGGAACGTGAAAAAAATCACAATATTAGAGCGTCCACGAAATAGACACAACCTCACTTCTCCCGTTTTAACGATATCCCCTTTAGTAAGGAGAACCAATAATCAGGCGAAGCGCCGTTTTAACGATATCCCCTTCGAACAGGTTCATGTATTTCATGCCCCTAAGCGAAGAACGGTCCAACGGCGGATTTTTGAGCAAAAAGAGCGTGCAATAAAACCAATTATCTGGTAACATAAGAACATAAGTTCTTGTTTAAAAGGAGAATTCGCATGTCCAGCGGTTTTTCGATTCGGGATTCCATACCTTCCTATGCCGAAGACGACTGCGCTGAAGCGCTTTTTGCGGCCAAGTGGCCCGACGGCTTCCGTTGCCCCCGCTGTTCGCATGCTCATTATTATGATATAGCCTCTCGCCGACGCCGGCTTTTCGAATGCCGCTCCTGCTCCCATCAGACATCGCTTACGGCTGGCACCGCGCTCGAGGGCACGCGCACGCCGCTGGCCAAATGGTTTAAGGCGATGTACCTGATGCAATTCGGCATTAGCGCCGTGTTGCTCGCCGAGTTGATCTGCGTGACCTATAAGACCGCCTGGCTGATCAACCACAAATTGCGTCATGTCATCGGTGAACAAGATCGCGCCCGGCCTCTTGAAGGCAGCCTGCAACTGTTGGGTGAATATTACGGCTATGAATACCACCGTTACTTCAGCGATAAGCTCGTGCATGGTGCGTTAAAACCGCAACCGATCGTGATCGGCGCCTCGCTCGATGCGGCGGGGGGAGGTCGTTCATCTCAAAATGAAGGCCGTCGACGGTCTTGAAGGGAATGCCGTTCCTGGCAGAGGGAGTTCGGAGGGTGAGGAAGCGGTGGAGTGTTTTTTACATAACCATACTGCAAATCGCGGGGAATCCGGCAACATCGAGCTGCTGCAGCGCAGCCATCGTGGCCGCAAAGCGCCGCACCACGCATGGCTCGGGGTTGTACGCTGGTTGGCCTGGACGTTCGGCGGAATCGGCCCTAAGCACCTGCAGTCGTATTTGAACGAATTCTGTTTCCGCTACGTTTCAGGGAGCAGAACGCTTGAAGCGTTAATTGCATGCAGCGGCACAACAAGGACGATCACCTACCGAAGCTTGGTAAGCGCGCGTTCTGGCATTCGCCCGATCCGCTGGGCGTTCAGACACCCGGAACGGAGCAGGCGGCATGCCGGTTAAGTTTGCACCTTGAGCCGTCTTGCTGGAAATCAACGCTGCTAGGGCGCACATCTTTTCCTGACTCAAGGGGATATTGTTAAAACGCCGAAAAAAAACTATACGCTCAGGGTATGGATGTTTATAAATCAACCCGTCGGTACCGTCAGCGTGACGGTCGTACCGTGGCCGGGTTCAGAATGCAGCTTTAACTCGCCTGATACGGCACGCGCGCGTTCTTCCATGCTGAATAGGCCGACGCCGGAGCCTGCCGACGCACGGATGAAGCCGATGCCTTTATCCATAATAACGACCCGGATTAGACCGTCGATCTCCCGCAGCGAGACGAAAGCCTCGGAAACGCCCGCATATTTGCCGATATTGGTCAGCGCTTCCTGAACAACGCGGTAGATGGTCGTCTCCGCGAGAAGCGCCGGACGGCGCTTAAGCTCGCATTCGAAGCGCACCTGGATCCCGTAATGGCCTTCGAAGTGCTCGATGTAGGTCCGCAGCGCCGGCACGACGCCGAGATCGTCCAGCACGGACGGCCGCATCTCCCAGGCAAGTCCCCGTACCTCCGACATCAACTGCGACACTTGCTGTCCCAACATCGCGAGACCCTCGTCCTCCCGCTCGGCCAGCAGCCGATCGATCGTGATTTTGAAGAAGAACAGGCTCTGTCCGATTCCGTCGTGCAAATCGCGGGAAAACCGCCGTCGCTCTTCCTCCTGAATCTGCATCATTTGTGCCAGCATCGACTGCAGCTCGGCTTCCGCCTCTTTGAGGCGAGTGACTTCGTGACGAATTGCCAAATATTGGTATGGATGGCCTTCGCCGTCCGCGAACGGCACGATGGTCGTATCTACCCAATACTCGCGCCCTGTCTTTCCCCGGTTTTTAATCTCCCCGCGCCACACCCTGCCGGACGAGATCGTCGTCCAAAGCTCTTTCATGAACGATTTGCCATGGAAGCCCGAGTTGACGAGACGATGATCTTGCCCGATGAGTTCGGAGCGATCGTAACCGGATATTTCGCAGAACTTGTCATTCACGTAACGGATCTTCCCCCGGCGGTCGGTGATGGCAACGATCGCGGACTCGTCGAGCGCGAATTTGACGTCCGCAAGCTGCTTGAGCGAGCGGCGAAGCTCTTCCCGGTATTCATCGTCCGCCACGCCCTTGTCCAGTCCCGACAGCAAGCTTTCCACCTGTGCCGCCAGCATCTCCGCATGATATTCGGGAAATCCGGAATGTTCCTGTTCAGTCAAAGGTCAGCAGCCCCTTTTTCATCGCGAATTTGACAAGGTCGGGGCGAGTCCGCAGCTCGAGCTTCTCCATCAGGTTGCTCTTGTGGGATTCGACGGTCTTGACGCTGATAACAAGCTGCTCGGCGATTTCCTTGTTGGAGTATCCCTGCGCGACCTTGGCGAGGATCTCCTTCTCCCGGTCCGACAGGGACTCGTAAGTACCCGCATGATCGCCGTTTTTCAGCTTGTCCAGATAGTCGCTCATCAGCCGCTTGGTCGCGGTCGGATACAGATAAGCCTGTCCCTGCGCCACATGGCGTATCGCGGACAACAGCTCCTCGTGCGGTGCGCTCTTCAGGATATAGCCTGACGCGCCCGATTGAATCGCCCTGAACAGATAACCCTCGTCATCGTGCATCGTCAAGATGAGGACGGCGATATCCGGAAACGACTTTTTAAGCTCGGCAGAAGCCGTAAGCCCGTCTTTGCCGTGCGGCATGCTAAGGTCCATAAGCACGACATCCGGGCGAAGCGCGCCGGCTTGCGCGATCGCCTCGTCTCCGTCCGCGGCCTCCCCGACGACCTCCATCTCCTGTCTGCCGTTCAGGAGCATCATGAGACCGGAACGAACGATAGCGTGGTCGTCGACGACCAGTATGCGAATCATCTCTGTTCCTCCTAGCTGTGCAGGGCACCGCTTTTCACCCATTTTACCATAGCTTGGGAAGACTTGGCGTGTCGCGGCCCAACTTACATCGATCCTGCCGACGACAGTCCCGTCAACAGAGCGGCGATTCGTTCGCCTGCGGCGGCCACGATCCGGCGCTCATCTGTTCGATACACCCTTTTTCTGCGGTCACCGGCGATGAGAATGCCTGACGGCGAATGGCCAAAATAAAGCGGCACCGCGTATGCCGCGCGCAAATCTTCCGCGAGCAGCAGCGGATACTCCTGCAGCCGGCGCGAATAGAGCAGCTCCGGCATACTGAACGGCATCGCCCTTCCTATCTTCAATACGCTCGCGGATAAGCCGCGTCCCGGCTTTTCGGATATGCCGGCATATCGTTCGTTGGTTTGACCGGACGCCACCGGCCATCTCAAGTTCAGCAGAGGCGCCTCGGTGAGACCGATCGCGCAAAAGTCGCACCCTAACTCCGCACGCAGCGTCGCCAGGATCGCCAGGATCGCCTCGCGGATCCCTTGTTCGATCATCTTCTAATCCCTCCAAGCCTTGCATATCACATTCCCCTTCCCTTCAGTGTAATGGAGCGCCGACTCCGCGTGAGTCGGGGAATTCCCCGATTTCATCGGGGGGAAACTCCTGATTCAGCCTCGGACTGTGACGTTGCTCACAAAAAGATAAGGGAATTCCCGCCGGAAGATCAGGAGGTTCCCCGATAAACGCCGAAGATTCGATACGGTATGATGAAGTCATCAAAGGGATTCGGATGGGGGGATGCGGTCATGAGCAGAGCGTTGAAGAAAAGGGTAGCCGGGGAGCGGACCCAAGAAAATGAACTTGGGATTCACCGCTTCTTCTCGGAGGATCAGTTCGCCCGCATCGAAGAGCTGATGTACCCGAAGCATGCCGAAAAGGGCAGCTATTTATTTTGGGAAGGCGAGCAGGCCGGCAAGCTCTACTATGTGCGGTCGGGCAAGGTTAAGCTGCGGAAGTCGACGGCAGAAGGCAAGGACTTCATGCTCTCGGTCATGCAGCCGGGGGATCTGATCTGGGAGCCGGAAAACGGGCTGACGAAGGTCCATTCGTTCAGCGCCGAGGTGCTGGAGGAGGCCGAGCTCGGCGTCGTACAGTGGAGAGACTTGGAGATTCTGCTGTATCGGTACGGGGACTTCGCCGTTCGCTTCATGAACTGGATGGCGATCGCGCAGCGCGTGAGCGAATCGAAGTTCCGCGATCTGCTGCTGTTCGGCAAGCCGGGCGCGCTCGCTTCGACCTTGATCCGCATGGCCAACACGTACGGCATCGCTACGGCGGAAGGCATCAAAATCACGCTCAAGCTGACCCATTCGGAAATCGCGGACATGATCGGCACTTCGCGCGAGAGCGTGAACCGGATGCTGAACGGGCTGAAGGAGGAAGGCGTCATCGACATCCGCCAAGGCCGCATTTACGTGCTTCAACTGAATGCGCTTCGCGAGATCTGCCATTGCCCGACCTGTCCCGGCTGCCCTAAAGAGATCTGCCGGATTTAAATCGGAAGGCAAGCGACCGGATTGTAATGGAACCGTAATATAGCTTTCATCTTCCCTTCATGTTCGGCGGTTACAATACAGACATGACCCCCCTTTTCAATAATATATCTTTTGGGCTTGCAGCTTCGGCTGCAGGCCCGCTTTTTTTTTGTCCTCCGCACCTTCTTCTGGGCAGGCGCATATCGTACCTTAGCGACATTCGCCCAGCCGAGGAGGAATATGTGCATGACAAATAAAGGGCAAAACCGTCGGCAGCCTGCAGCCAAGCAGACGCAACGGCAGCAAGGAGCGAAGAGCGTAGCGACGCTTCACGCCAAGGCGCCCGCGAAGAAAAAGCCGGGCATCGCCGTCAAGCAAAGCCCGCAATCGGAGTCTTTCGAGCCGGACATTCCGGTCAGGCAAATCCCATGGTGGTTCACGCCCGAACACCAGCGGGCGCACGGACCGGGAGGCGGCGCACATTTAGGCGGCTTGCTGCCGCCGAGGCCGCCGGGACCGGGGTTTCACCCGGGTCCGGGACCTGGACCGCACCCAGGCCCCGGACAGCATCCAGGCCCAGGCCCTTTCCCCCCCAGGACCCGGACCCTTTCCGCCGGGCCCAGGCCCTTTCCCCGCCCGGACCGGGCCCTTTCCCGCCTGGGCCTTTTCCGCCAGGACCGGGGCCGTTTCCGCCTCCTGAGACCGCCGTTCCCGCCAGGACCGGGGCCGTTCCCCATTCCGATTCCGATTCCGCTGCCGATACCCGTACCAGGCCCTGTTCCTGTGCCAGTTCCTGTTCCGTTGCCTGAACCGACCAGCTTCGTGGCCGTGACGGTCGAAGGCGGCTTCGGTTTCCCGAATATATCCGGAACCAGCTACGTGACCTTCTACCCTGGCATGACGCTGCGCCAGGCGCTGTTCGCGACCGGCAGGGTACAGTTCGGACCGAACGGCTTCATCGTCAGCGTGGCCGGAATTCCGGTCGGCGGACCGATTGGACTGACGGTTCGTTACAATGGCCGCGTCATACCGCAGACCTTGCTCGATCTGCCGATTACCCCGGGCAGCACGATCACGCTAAGTCTCTTTTACTTTTAAGATGCCAGAAGACGCAAAAAGGAACCGCACCTTAACGGGGGCGGTCCCTTTTGTTATGAACGAAATACTTCGGCGACCCGAGCTTAACCGACCTCGCGCCTCACTCGGCGCTTCAGCAGCAGCGGGACGAGCATCGCGACGCCGAACGCCGCGACGGCCAGCGCGATCTCCCGCCAATCGCCTCGAGACAGGCTGGCGCCGAGAAAACAGAAGGCGAAGGTGCCCGGCAGCGTACCGATCGCCGTTGCGGGCACATAGGCGCGCAGCGGCACCCGCGCGGCTCCGGCGGCGTAGCTGACGAGATCGAACGGCACGAACGGCGCGATCCGCAGCATAAGCACCATCGGAAAGCCGCGTCGCTGCATGGCGGCCTCGAGCTTGCGCAGACGCGGGTCGTCCCGTCCTTTGAAAAAGCCGATCCCCACCTGGCGCGCTAGCAGAAACGACAGCACCGCCCCGGGGGAGCTCGCCCAAAAACGTATAAAGCATGCCGTACCACGTGCCGAAGGCAAGGCCGCCGGCCAGCGTCAGCACCGACGCCGGGAACAGCACGAACGGCCTTGCGATGAATAGGCCGACGTAGACGGCCGGCGCGATCCAGCCGAACGACAGCAACCAGTCGCGGAGCGTATTCGGCGTGATTTTCAGGTAGTGAAAGTTGATCCATAGCAGCGCGCTCGCGACGGCTGCGACGGCTAGCGACAGCAAAACGACCTTGCGGCTCACATGAACACTCCCGTCCAGCGTCTCATGCAAGCATCATACAGGATGGCGAAGCTTTTTTCCAAATCAAGGCGTTCACTGACGAAGCTTGAACTTCACGGTCAGCATGCTGTCTCCGTCCTCTCCGCCCGCGAGCGATTCCATCGTATAGCTCACCGACGATAGCTCGGGCATCAGCTTGAGCAGCGCGTCGAGGTCGGGCTTCGCTTCGGACGTATAGCGCATCTTGGCCGTCGTCTGGCCGGCTTCGGCGGCTGCGCGAAGCTTCGCGGCGATCTCCTTGACCGTCGATACGGACTTGGACGGATCCAGGTAGTCGAGCCCCATATCTTCGCGAAGGTCTTCGTAAAACGCGGCGCGCGTCTTGTCCTTCGCCATTAGCGCGTCAAGCGTGTTTTTGTACGAGGTGACGGCTTGCGGATATAGGGCTTTCCAGCTATGATCCTTCTTCAAGGCGGTGTCCGTCACGAGATAATAGCCGTACGTCGTCCGTCCCTTGACGTCCGGCACCGGGTCGTCGAACGTCGTGTCCAGCTGGTACCAGACGCCGTCCAGCTTGACGAGGTTCCACGTGTGCGCGCCCGTGCTCACGGTGCCTTCGACGATGCGGGCGGGGATGCCCGCGTCGGTCAGCAGCCTGTAGGCGAGCGAGGCGTAGCCTTGGCAGACGGTCAGCCCGTTCTTCAGCGCGTCGTAAGCCGAATGGCGGGCTAGCGATCGGTCGTACGCGACGTTAAGCAGCACCCAGTCGTGGATGGCTTTTACCTTTTTGGTGACCGTTCATGCTCTTGGAGACGATGGACGCGAGTATCTGCTTCGAACGCGCATTCACGTATGCGGTTTGTTCCGCGGTCTCCCAATACTTCATTTTCACGCTTAGCGTGGATGTCGTGCCGTTGGAACTGACGGTATAGCGATAAGAACGGATGGCGTACTTCAGGTAATCGTCGGCGGCGAAGACGCTGTCGAACGCCTTGGACACTTCGGCGGTCGTCAGCTTGCCCTTGAGCGCGACGGTAAAGGACTCGCTGCGGGCGCCGAGCTTCTGCTTCAGGCTGCTCTGAAGAATCGTCGCTTCTTCCGCCGTGACGGCGGCGACGGCCGTATCGCGGTACGGCCACACAGAGGAAGCCAACAACAGCGCGGAAGACAATAAAAATCCGGTAATGGCGCTTAGCTTTCGTTTGGACGCGGTCATCTCTCGCACTCCCTCCGGGTCTATACGCTTATGTATCGAATCGCGGCGTTTGGTAACCTATACATCCTTACATGGTATAATCTATCATGAATGCGGAAACGGGGGGATGGGCCGTTTGAATCGAATTGTGACGTTAAACCTGGGACCGGACGCTTTTTTTCTTCCTATCGGCAGACGACGGACGATCAGGACTGGCTGGCCTATCACGCCCATCAAGGCATCGAGCTGCTCTATGTCCACCAAGGACGCGGAGAGGCCATGACCGAGGACGCCCGCTATCCGATCCGCCCCGGCACGCTGCTGCTGTTTCTGCCCTACCAGCTTCATAAGGTCGAGGTTCCCTCCGTGCCCGGCGCGCCTTACGTCCGATCGCTGGTGAAGTTCGATCCGCGGATCGTAGAACCATATCTGACGCCTTACCCGGGGCTCGCCCGCTGGTTTCTGATGCTGAAGCGCGGCCTGTTGTCCCGCTCCTTCTGCGATCTCGGAACGTCGGAGCGTCTGCCGGGCCTGCTGCGGGACTTTCACGAGCTGTACGGCGCTTCCGGTCCGGACAAGGAGGAGGAGCGTTCGCTCTTCCTCGTCTCGCTGCTCCACGAGCTGCGGCACCGGGCATTCCCGGAGACCGGCCGCGACGGCTCGCCCGAAGCCGAAGGACGCTCCCTCCATATCGACCGGATCATGGATTGGATCGAAGAGCGGTACGCGCGCCCGTTCGACCTTCAGTCGCTCTCCGGCGAGCTGCATCTGTCGCCGTATTATCTGTCGCACCTGTTCAAGGAGCATACGGGCAGCAGCATCCGGGATTACATCACGGCCCGCCGGATCCGCGAGGCCTGCAGGCTGCTCAGCTCGACCTCGGATTCGATACGCTCGATCGCGGAGCAGGTCGGAGGCTTCGGCGCCTCGCACTTTTGCCAGCTGTTCAAGAAGTGCAAAGGGATGAGCCCCGAGACGTTCCGCCGGACCGTGCAGCAGGGCTTCACCGCGGCCCCTTGACCGCAACTTAGCCATATACTCCCGCAACTCGCCCGAAGGTCTCCTCTATATAATGGGGTTGAAAAGAACTTCGGATCAGGGAGGCAATACGATATGTGGCAGCAAGCGATCAATGACGCGCTCGGCATCACCGCCCGCAACCTCGAGCGGTTCGGGGACCGGTTTCCCCATGTAAGCGACGGCTCCAACAAGTACGTGCTGAATGACAATACCGACTGGACCGACGGCTTCTGGTCCGGCATTCTGTGGCTCTGCTACGAATATACGGGAGACGAGCAATACCGCGAAGGCGCCGTCCGGACGATCGCGAGCTTCCGCGAACGTCTGGATCGATTCGAGAATCTCGATCATCACGACATCGGCTTCCTTTACTCGCTGTCGGCCCAGGCCCAATGGATCGTCGAAAAGGACGCGTCCGCGCGCAAGCTGGCGCTCGATGCCGCCGACGTGCTGATGCGCCGCTGGCGCGCGGATGCGGGCATTATCCAGGCCTGGGGACCGAAGGGCGATCCGGAAAACGGCGGCCGTATCATCATCGACTGCCTGCTGAATCTGCCGCTTCTGCTCTGGGCCGGCGAACAAACCGGCGATCCCGAATACCGCCGCGTCGCCGAGGCGCACGCGCTGAAGAGCCGCCGGTTCCTCGTCCGCGGCGACGATTCGAGCTATCATACGTTCTACTTCGATCCGGAAAACGGGAATGCCATCCGCGGCGGCACGCACCAGGGCAACACCGACGGCAGCACGTGGACGCGCGGCCAGGCTTGGGGCATCTACGGCTTCGCGCTGAACAGCCGCTATCTCGGCAATGCCGATCTGCTGGAGACGGCGAAACGCATGGCGCGTCACTTCCTCGCCCGCGTGCCGGAGGATGGCGTCGTGTATTGGGACTTCGAGGTGCCGCAGGAGCCGTCCTCGTATCGCGACAGCTCCGCCTCGGCCATCACGGCATGCGGCCTGCTCGAGATCGCGAGCCAGCTGGACGAGCGCGATCCCGAGCGCCAGCGCTTTATCGACGCCGCGAAGGCGACCGTGACGGCGCTCCGCGACGGCTACGCCGAGCGCGACGACGGCGAAGCCGAAGGCTTCATCCGCCGCGGCTCCTATCATGTGCGCGGCGGCATCTCGCCAGACGACTACACGATCTGGGGCGATTATTATTACTTGGAAGCGCTGCTGCGTCTGGAGCGCGGCGTGACGGGGTATTGGTATGAGCGCGGACGCTGATTCACGCTTCCGCACTACGTCTGGCCTCCCGCTTGATCGATGCTAGATCGGCAGGAACTTAAAAGATATTGCAAAGGAGCTGTGCCCAAGTCATGAAAATGACTGGGGACAGCTCCTTTGCGCTTCAGGGCGCCGTTAACCGGATTTTCCGGTTAACGCCTCACTCAACCTGCACTTGCGGGCGCAGTTAGCCGGTTTTTCCGGTTATCTCTCACTCAACCTGCACTTGCGAGCGCAGTTAGCCGGTTATTCCGGTTATCTCTCACTCAACCTGCACTTGCGAGCGCAGTTAGCCGGTCTTTCCGGTTATCTCTCACTCAACCTGCACTTGCGGGCGCAATTAGCCGGTTTTTCCGGTTAACTCCGCGCAATCTTAGCGCCTCGGTACCGTAACGCCGGCCAAGCTGTCAACAGCGAGCAGCCACCTTCAATCTACGGTTCGCGCGGCTGCTGCAATACCCGAAACATCAAACTCGCGTTAACCGTACCGAACGGCTCCAGGCGCACGGCCGTTCCGGCGTCGATGCTGTCTTCCAGTGTCGCTGCCGGCGGCGAGGAGAATATCTCCAGCCCCACGTTGTAGTGGCTGCCGAAGTAAGGCGGACTCGCCTCCCCGCCGTGATCCCGCCAGAACCAGAGGTGCGGCCATACTTCGGCATCCCAGCCGACCTCGGCGCCGATGCCGTCCGGACGCATCAGCGCATAGCGGCCGCTCCCGGCCGGAAGAACGCCGAAGCCGCCGGGGCTCCCCTTCGCAGGCAGCTCATACGGAGCATCCTCGCCAGGCAAGCAGATGCGCGTGCCCGGGACGAGAAACGGCTCGCCGAACGTGATGTGGTGCCCCCAATCGGCATGGACAACGGCGGGCGAAACGTTCGTCAGCCGCTCTTCCAGGCGAAAGCCGGCTTCGCCGCTCGTCATTTCGAAGGACTTCTCGACCGCCAGCGGCAGCGATCGCAGCTCCAGCCGGAAGACGACGCGGATGCGCGCCGGGCCGTCTTCCTCGATGTCGTATCGCCAGGCGGACAATGCCGCCTCCCCGTATGCCGCAAGCTCCGTGCCCCGATGCATTTGGCGACCGCCTAGATTGGGGAGGATCTCCTGCCAGCCGCCCTCGTATTGGCTCTGAAAATCGTGAAAGGCCGCCTCCTTCGGGCGCAGCCCGAGCCTCGTAAACCAAGCGAAGTCGGTATCGGTCGGCTTGTGCAGCAGCTCGATCAGATCCGAGCCCTTGCCGGGCAGCACGGTGAGGCGGAACGCCTCGTTTTCCATGACGACGGCTTCATAGCCCTTATAGACCAGGTCGCGCTTGATCCGGCAGCCGAAGTTGCGATCCTCCGCTCTCACGCCGCGTTACGTCCCGCTCTGCTGCGCGAGAAACGCCTCGACCTGCTTCTTCAGCTCCGCCTTGATCGCCGCGATATCGCTCTGCAGCGTTTTGTTGCTCTCCCATTTCGCCTGCAGCTTTTGCATGCCTGCCGCAGGCGTCTCGACCATGCCCAATTGGTAGGCCAGCGTTTCGGTGGAAATCTTGGCGAAGTCCGGGTTGGCAAGCTGGTTCTTCACCGGGTCCTGGTTAAAGGCGAAGCCCGCAAGCGCGGACCGCACGTAGGACTTCTCGTCGGCGACGTACCGGTAGTACGCGACCAGATCGTCCGGAACGTTGGCCGACAGACGGATATAGTTCGGATTCCAGGTCAGCATGTAGCCCGGGAACGTATAGTTTTGCAGCGTATCGATGCCGTCGGGGTACTTGAACTTGTCGTCGCCGACAGGCTCCCAGTTCTTTCCTTTAATACCGAGCTCGAACAGATCGTGATTGTCCTGGTTTTCGAAAATCCAGTTGATGAACGCCATAGCGCGGTCCGCGTTGGCCGAGGTCTTCGGGATGCACAAGAAGTTCCAGACACGGAAATCCGAGATGAGCGTCGGATTCGGCTGAACCATGTCCCGCACGGTCTTCTGCACGACGAACATGCCGAGCTCCGCCGACGGAACGCCCGCTTTGAGCTGCGCGTTGACGGCGTCCAGGTTGGCGACGCCCTCCATCATCGAAGCCGCCTTGCCGGCCGTGAACGTGCCGCGCGCATCCTTGCGGACGATCGGCTCCTTTTCAATATACCCTTTGTCATGCCACTCGCGGATGGTCTGATAGGTCGTATAGTCCGGCTGATTAAAAGGCGCTGGAAATGCGGCGGCGCTATCCTGCTTGTCGCCCGTCAGCTTGACGCCCTTGACCGTCTTGCCGTCCAGTTGGAGCGTTGCGACGACGTTCGGCGCCAGGTTGAGGTCCCACAGTCCCGCCTCATACTTCACGGGCAAGTCCTTGTTGAAGTCGATCGCTGCCGTCGCGCCGTAGTTCCCGTCGTTGCGGATGACGAACGGAATCATGTTTTTGTCGTTCGCCAGCACTTGGTCGAAATAAGCCGTCAGATCCTCGAAGGACTTGATGTCGCTCATCCCGTACTTGGCGGCCAGATCCTTGCGGTAGTAGATGACCGGCATATCGCTCAGGTATTGGCCGAGCGGCATGCCGTAGGTATGCAGCTGCCCGTCCGTGCCGGTGAACTTGTTGTTCTCCAGGTAGCCGCTGCCGAACGCCTTCTGAAGTCCGGGGTATTGGTCGTTGTTGAAATAGCCGTCGAGATTCGTATAGCTGTCCTTGGCAATGAACGCGTTCATATTCATCCAAGGCGCGTCGAACGCGATGTCGACCTGCTCGCCCGCCGACAGCTTCAGCTTGAGCTTGTTGACGTAATCCGCCTGCGGCGTGAACGTAACCTTCAGCTTCAGGTTCAGCGTATCCTTCGTCCGGCGCTCGAACTCGGCCACCACCTCGTCGAACTGCTTCGGTTTGTCGCCCCACAGCATAATGTTAAGCGTCAGCGGCTCCGGCGTCTTTTCCCCGGCCGCGCCCGCCGTCTGCGTCGCCGCCGCGCTGCCGGACGCGCTCGCTTCGCTATTGGTTCCGCTCGCGGCGGTTCCGCTTGCGGCATTGCCGCCGTTTCCGCCGTTGCTGCACGCCGCAAGCAGGCTCAGCGCCAGCGCGGATGCCAGCATCGGCGCCAGCTTTGCTTTTACGTTTCTCTTCATGTCTAGCCCTCCCGGTTATGGATGATGCGAATGAAGCCGTATCGAATTGCGGTGCTGAAGCTATGTTAACCGGCCTTGCGGCCGTGTTCAGCCTTTAATAGCGCCGACCTTTCAGTCCCCCGACGAAATAACGCTGCAGGAACGGATAGAGGAAAATGATCGGTCCCACCGTGACCATCGCGGTCGCCAGCCGCACCGTGTAAGCCGGAACCGCCTGAACCGCCGATGGCGTGCCGGATACGGCGATATTTTGCGCCATATCGATGTTGCGGATAATTTGCATGATGATATATTGCAGCGAATACAGCTTCGGATTTTCGATATACAGCATCGCGGGCGCCCAAGACGACCAGTAGGCGAGCGCATAGAACAGTCCGATCGTGGCCAGCGCCGGCAGCGACAGCGGGAGCACGATAGAGCGCAAGATCCGCAGCTCCCCCCGCGCCGTCCAGCTTTACGGATTCGAACAGCTCCTTCGGAATGTCGTTGAAAAAGTTTCGCATCAAAAACAGGTTCCATGGCGAGAGCACGGCAGGAAGAATGTAGACCCAGATCGTGTCCTGCAGGTGCAGATACCGCGTCGTCAGAATGTAGCTGGACACCATGCCGCCGCTGAACAGCATCGTAAAGTAGAAAAACAGGGCGAGCTGCGGCGCATATCGGAGCCTGCTTCCGGATAGAGAATACGCGGCAAGGCTGGTGACCAAAAGACTGAGCGCCGTGCCGGCGACCGTGATAAAAATCGTGACGAGGTAAGCGTCCGGTATCGTATTCGTGCTGAAGATCGCTTTGTAGGCGTTAAGCGAAACCGCCTCCGGCAGCAGCCGGTAGCCGTTGCGCAGCAGCGTCGCTTCCTCCGTAAAGGAGCTCGCGATCACGAGCAGGAACGGATACAGGCACAAGGCGGCGAAGACAATCGTAAAGGCATAGAATAGGACCGCCAGCCATTTGTCGTTGCGGGAATTTTGCATTGCGGCCGTGTCGCCTCCTTGCTGTTAGAATAGGGCGGACTCGCGGTCGAGCTTGGCTGCGATCTTGTTCGCCGTGATGACGAGCAGGAAGCCGACCACGGATTGGTACAGCGCGATGGCCTGCGTCATGCCCAGCGAACCGGACGTTCGCAGCGCTCTGAACACGTAGGTATCGATCGTGTCCGTACTTCCGAAGAGGAACGAGTTGTCGCCGACGAGGGAGTAGATCATCTCCAGATTGCCGCCGAAAATGTTGCCCAGACTGAGCAGGAACAGCATGACGATCGTGCTCTTCAGCAGCGGCAGCGTAATGCGGAAGATGCACTGGAAGCGGGTCGCTCCGTCGATCCGCGCCGCCTCGTATAGCTCCCGGTCGATGCCGACGATCGCGGCCATGTAGACGATCGCGCCGAAGCCCGCCGTTTTCCACAGATTGACCATCACCAGAATCGGCGGCCATACGCCGGGCTCCGTGTAGAAATCGATGGGCGCAAGTCCCGCCGCATGCAGGAACTGGTTGATCGCGCCGGTATCCGCCGTAAAGAAGGTGACGGAGAATAGCCCGATGATCGGCCACGAGATAAAGTTCGGCAGGATCATGACGGACTGTACGGTCCGAACGACCGCATTGCGCCCGAGCTCGGTCAGCATGACGGCGAGCGCCAGCGCCAGCGCGGTTCCGGTGAGAATGAACATCAGGTTGAAGAACACCGTGTGAAACGTAATGATCAGCCAATCGCTGCCCCGGAAGAAAAACCGAAAGTTGTCGAGGCCGACCCACTCGCTGCCGAACAAGCCGGCGAGCGGATTGAAATCCTGGAACGCGATCGCGACGCCCGCCATGGGCAAATACGAGAACACGACGCTGAACAGGACGGCCGGAACGGCCAGCAGGTAAAGGGAACGATTATGAACGATTTCCCGGATGCCTCTATGTTTGTTCGTTATGCGGCTCATCTGCCCGCCCCCTTTCGCTTCTTATTGTAACCCCTTTCAAAGAAAGTCCGGGACGGAACGGTTTGTCGCAATGGGAAGGTTTTTTTGCGCTTTTTCGCCGCAAAAAAGCAAAAAAACCGACCCTTTCGGCGATAAGATTCGCCGGAAATGGCCGGTTGGCGCCTGATCGTACTAGAGGGCTGGTCACTGGATGGCTCGAGCGGCTATTCGTCTTCCCGCGCCTTCGTTTCGTTTCGGCTGCGGAGTCGGTACTCGCCCGGCGTCAGACCGGTCTTGAGCCTGAAGATTTTGCCGAAATACTTTTCGTCCTCGAAGCCGGCCAGCTCCGCGATCCGGTATACCGGCTCGTTCGTGTTGCGCAGCAGCTGCTCCGCCTCGCGGAGGGACATGCGCTGCGCGGCCGCAACATAGGACTGCCCGGCAATCTCCTTGAAGCATTTGCTGAAGTATCCGACGCTCATCGTGACCGCCTTGCACACGTCCGCCTGGTTCGGCCGCTCGCCCGGCCGCTCGTGCAGCAGGTCCACCGCCCGGACGACGGACCGGATCACCTCTTCCGAGTACATGGTGCCGCGAAGCAGGCGGCGGGCTGCCGACCGGAACGCTTCCGCTTCCTCGGCAAGCTCGGATACCGAGCTACCGGCCGGCCATCCGGATGCAGGACGCGCTTGCTCGAGCGACGGACATTTGTCCAGCCACAGCTGCAGCGACTCCTCGAGCTTGCCCCGCCAGACGGCGGCAGGCAAGGCGCGGGCCGTATCGTCCAGCATCTGCCCGTACCGGCGGTCGTCGACCAGCCAGCTGAGCGTCTCCCATGCGGCGGCGATGTCGTCTCCCTGGATCCCGGTTCCGACAGCGCCGACCGAAGGCTCGCCTTGCTGCTCCTGCAGGCGCCTGGCCACGCGCCCGAGCAGCTCCTGGACCGAATCGTCGTCGAGCTGCGTTTTCACCATATAATCGACCGCGCCAAGTCGCATCGCCTGCTGGAGATAGTGGAAGTCCTGGTGGCAGGTCAGCATGACGGGCAGCACGCGGGGATAACGCTCCCTTACGATGGCGAGCAGCTCGAGCCCGCTCATGCCCGGCATCGAGATATCCGCCAGCAGCACGTCGGCCTGCAGCCGCTTCAGCGCCTCCAGCGCCTCTTCGCCGCTCGAGGCTTCGCCGACGAGCGTCATGCCGAACCGCTCGAACGGCATCATGCTCGCGATGCCCCGGCGAACGAGCGGCTCGTCCTCCACCATGAGCACTTTAATCATCGAGGACGCCTCCTTCAGGCCGGATCGGCACCAGGATTCGAATGCGCGTGCCTTTGTCCGGCTCGCTGTCGATCTCGAGCCGCGCCGCGCCGCCGTAGTGCACGTCCAGCATTTTTTTGACGTATTGAAGGCCGATGCCGAGACCCTGTCCGCGTCCGCCTCCCTCGAGCAGCTCGTTCATCCGCGCCTCGGTCATGCCTTTACCGTCGTCGGCGACGGTAATGTCCAGCCGTTCGCCGCCTTCCTTCCGGATCGTCACGCGGATGTCGCCCTGCTCGCTCAGCAGCCCGTGGTACAGCGAATTCTCGACGAGCGGCTGGAGCACGAACCGCGGGATCGGCGTCTCGCCCAACCGGGGATCGCAATCGATCGAGACGTTGAACCGGTGATCGTACCGGACGTTCTGCAGCTCGATATAATCGCGGAGGGCGACGATCTCGTCTCGGACCGTCACGACCATGCTGCCCTTGCCCAGGTTGTAATGCAGCACGCGCGTGAACACCTTGACGAGATTGTAAATCTCGTCCTGGCCGTTCGCCTTGGCTAGCCATTGGATCGTATTAAGCGAGTTGTGCAGAAAATGCGGATTGATCTGGCTCATCAGCTTCTCGACTTCGAGCTCGCTCCTGCGCTTCTCCTTGCGCTCGACCTCCAAGATCAGATCGATGATCCGCTCCCGCATCGACTGGAAGCTCGCGAACAGCATATCGAACTCCTGCAGCTTCGTTGCGATCGCGGTTTTTGCCGACGGATCGTGACTGAAGCGTCTGATCGCGCGGTTCATGCGCTGAATCGGATGATACACCATGCGCCATATATAAGAAGCGGCCAAAATGGTCACCAGAATGGACAAGGCGGCTACGAGCAAAAATTGGCGTTGCCACTGGCGCAGCTCCCGGCGGAAGTCGTCGAGCCCAACGAGTGAATACAGCCTCCAGCCCCCGCCGCCGGCCGACTCGAATCGCTTGAATGTGTTCAAACCTTCGCTTTGCGGATCCAGATGCTGTCCGACCTCGGCCCCCTCCGGCAAATCGCTGTACATCACAGTGCCGTCGGCTTGCGTCAGCACGTTAAGCGGGGCGCCCTTCGCCTCCGTTCCCGCCGGTCGCAGCAGCTCGCCGAAATCGGCCTCCAGATACATGTAATAGGAACGGCCGGCGCCGTATTCGACGAGCCGCGTCAAGGAGAGGACGGGCTCGTCGTGCCCCGCCAGCGCCGACGGATGCGGTCCGAGAAACATCAGCTGGTTCGCCCGGTACAGCACGTCCTCCGGCCGCGGCCGCAGCACCGTGTCGGGCAGGTCGGGCTTGATCGGCGCGGATTCGAACTGGTAGGCGGACGGATAATCCGGCATGAAAAAGAACAGTCCGTTCACGATCAGATTCGAGTAAGCGATATTGATGAGCGACTTGTCGATGCTGCGGAACAGCTCCGTCTTCTCCACCGGGTCCGCTGCCGTCAGATAGGCGATAATATCGTCGCCAAGGCCGCCGTCCACGACGAGCAGCTGCGATACGCTGCCCAGCGTGGCGGCGGCCTTCTCGATGGCGGCCCGCTGTCCGTCGACCATGGACTGATAGTTCGCGACGATTTTCTCGCTCTGGCCTTTGTACATCCAGTAATAAGAGGTGAATCCGATCAGCACGATCGGCGTAATGGTCACGACGATCAGCAGAATGCTGAGCCGGCCCCGCAGCGTATCCAGACGGATCGCGCGCCCGAGGCGCGAACCAACGGCACGGCTCATGGCGCTGCTCCTTCCGTCTTCGGCTTAAGTTCCTACAGTATAGAACAGTTCGCCGTGCCGAGTCATCCGTCCCTTTGAATCAGGTGCCTGTCTTCACGCGACTGTCACGCGACGCTCACCCGACCACCTTTACTCGGACCGTCACCCGCTCGCTTGACGCGAGCCGCACGGCAACCCGGCCTGCAGCGTCAGGCACGACGGGCTCCGTCGCGGCGGACGCGCCACGCAGCACTTCGATGACGACGTTTGCGGACGGCAAGCCCGTCTCCAGCGCGCAGCTCTTTTCCGTTTCCCCAAGGTTCGCGACCAGGAAAGTTCGCGCTTCGCGGACGTCGGAGCGGCGCGTCAGCTCGTAACCGTCCAGGTTCATGACGTAGATGTCCGGCTCGCTGCAGGACAGCCATTGATCCCACAGCATCGCCGCCCGGAAGGTCTGCCCGGCGCCGTAAATTTCCTGGCCCGCGTAGCCGGTCTTGTCGTCTTCGAGCGTCCCCAGATTTTCCAGCGGAATATATTCGAGCTCCGACAGCCGGAATTTGTCGGGCAGGCAGCGCGGGAAGCAATAGTAATTGTTGGTTCTCGCCTGGTTAAGCGCCAGCAGCAAACCGTGGGCAGCGTCCCGGTCCTTGAGCGTCGACGCGATCCGGGCCGCGCATTCGATATTTTCGAAAAAAGCGGGATACAGCATCGGCGTACAGGCCTGGAACATGCCCCAAATCCGGTAGTCTGTAAACGAAGGATCGTCATACCAGTACATCATCCGCAGGTTTTGCGCGAGGAGATAACGGTAGGCCTCCCCGTAGGAGGCGTCCCCGGTCTCACGCTCCAGGCCGTCCGCCGCCTGCACGGCCATCGACAGCAGGAACGACTCCTGGTGCAAGCTGTTCACCGGCAGCTGCAAAAGCACCTGCAGCGAGCGTTCGGCTTCCGCCAGATACTCCGCGTTGTTCCTCGCTCTGTACAGCAGCAGCATAAAGTAGGAATAAGCGCCTGCTACCGGATAATTGTCGCCGTTGGCATGCTTGCGAAGCTCCGGCGCACGGAACGACAGCGGGAACAGGTAGCCCGTCTTCCGTGCCAGCGGAATGACGATCCGGTTCACGGCCTCCTCGATGCGCGCGCAGACGGCCTCGTCTTCTCTGAACCAGGCGGCCCGCCACCATTCGTGGAGCAGGTAAACGTACTGCCACGTTCCCCAGACCCGCGGCCGTTCGCCGAGAAACTCGCCGCCCGCCTGGCAGATGTATTCCCATACTTTATCCCGAAGCAGCGTGTATTCGGAAGTAGGGTCCGCTTCCGCGAGCTCCGTGAGCGGATGGATCATCATCAGCGCAGCGTCGAGTCCGGGCTGGTTGCGGAAGTCGACCGTCAGCCCCTTCGCCTTGAACGACTCCTCCCACGCCGGCGACACGCCGTTGACGTAAGGAATCAGCATGTCGAAGCTGCCGTTGTTGCTCCAGCAGGCGTTCGTATCCAGCAGGTCGGCCGCGCACTTCAAGCCGAACTCGCGCCAGCTCGCGCGGTTGGGGGGCGAAGCCGTCGCCTTCGGGACGAAATGGAGGCAGGCTTCTACCAGGTCTACCACGGCGCTCTGCTCGGTCGGCGGCGCGTCCAGCGAGAAGCAGCGAATGCCGTAGGAGAAGCGCGTGCCCGCTACCGGGATGTCGGCCGCGAAGGCGCGGTCTCCGATCAGCCCGACCGCCAGCTCGCCGGGACCGTAGCCGTAGGTTCTGCGCAAGCCGCACCGATAATGGAGGAAGCGCTCGATGCCCGCCTCCGCCATCCACCCCATGGCGGACATATCGAAGAAAAGCATGACGCCGAATTTTTTGTACGAATCGTAATAATAGCAAGCCGGGAAATCGTTGCCTCTCGCTTCGTCGTTCCACTTGGTCGGATTGTCGATGTTCGTCTTGAACCAGACATGGTCGCCGCGCTCGTAAGGCGGCAATTCGCCCAGGTTGACGGCGATCTCCGGCTCGAGCGGGCCGCTGCCGATCGCGACCTTTCCCTCGCCGTGCAGGGCGATCTCGATCCGCACCCAACCGGTCGCAGGATCGGCTTCGGCCGTGCCGGTCCACTCGTAAAGCAGACGTCCGCTCTCGAATACGGCGCCTTCGAACGCCAGCGCGTGCGGCGTGACCCGCTCGATTCGCGCCGGGTATAGATTAAACCGCGCGCCCCGCACGAGCGGCTGCAGCGCCGGCGTCATCGCCCTGGCCTGTTCGCCCTCCTGCGATGCCAGCGTGTAACCGTAACCGCCGACCGCCTCATCGTATTGCCAAATCAGCTTCGTCTGCCCGCCGCTTGCCAGTTCGTAGTCCTGACGGACCGTTTGAATGTCTTTCAACATGGTTTCCCCTCTCGCTTCCTTCGCCGTTGTCCGGCTTTTTTTATGAATGGTCCCCGCGGTATTCGGCTCTTGCGTTGAAGCCCTCCGCGCGAAGCGAAGACAGCCGGCCGTTCCGGCCGGACCAGCCGACCGTCCGGGACTCGCCGGGCAGCAGCGTCAATCCGTTGTCCGCGAAGCGAACCGGGCTTCCGGCTTCGTCCTCCGCCTCAAGCCACAGCTCGACCGCCGCGACGCTTGATTGGTTGGAGATCAGAACTTCGCGGTCGCTCCTGGAGGCGGGCTGGATCGTCACGGCTCCCGCCTCGGGGAGCGACCGAAGCGGCTCCCAAGCGCGGCTGCCATTCGTCGCCGTGTACAAGTAGGTCGTCTCCGCGAGCGCCCGGCCGTCCAGCGCCGCGGCTTCGAGGCGCAGCAGGAAGACCGGCTCCGCCAGCTCGGGCACGGCAAACGCGACCGCGCCGAGAGCCGCGGACCCGGACGGCAGCGGAAAAACGGCAAACTCCCGCTCCGCCAGCAGCGCGCCGCCGAGATCGAAGGCAGCAGCGCGGACGACGGCACCGGCTGTCGGATGCAAAGCTTCGGCATACTCGGCGTGAAGATGGATCTCCGCGCGGAAGGCGTCGCCGGTCCGATAGTCCGTCCGGTCGTATCGGGCCGACACGTGGAGCGGTGCAAACGCTTTTTTCAAGGCGTAATAAGCGGGCTTGGGCATGCCGTCGTACTCCAGAATCGACGTGTTGGCGTTATTCGGGAACGGCTCGTTGCCCATCCACACGAGAAATCCAGATGCTTGCGGCGCGCGCCTGCGCGTCGCTTCGGCCGAATAACGAAGCGACTCCTTCTGCAAAAATCGGCTGCAGCGCGCGAATTGCTCCAGTTCGTCCTCGTCGCGGCGCCACGGCCCGAACGACTCGCCGACCGCTTCCCACGGCACCCACCAGCTTCCGCGATGCGTCCAGTACGGATTGTCCGCGGTCGGCGGCCACGCGTCGCACCTGCCGCGCAGCGCGCGAAGCAGACCCGGGCGGGAAGCGCCCGGCGTGCCGGTCTCCGAACGGAAGAGCGCGTCGTCCCCGTTAAAGAAGGCGTAGTGGCCGGGGCTCCCCGCATAGAGCCACGGGCCGTGCACGTCGTGATGAACGCCGCGTCCGAAGTCCCTTGCGTCCGCGCAGAACGCCGGTCCCGACGCGCTGGCCGGCAGGAACCGCCGGCCCGGATCGAGCTCGCGGATCAATCCGGCCAGCATGGCGATGTTCGCGTGGCGCTCGTCGATCGGGCGGAAGCCTTCCCACATCAATTCGTTGCCCCCGCACCAGAGCAGCAGGCTCGGATGCGCCCGCTTCTCGCGCACGGCGGCCGTCGTGACGGCCGCGAGCCTCTCAAGCAGCTGTTGATCGTCCGGCGGGCAGTTGTCGAGCGCGCTTGACGACTGGAGCAGCTCCTGCCAGACGAGCAGGCCCCGGCGGTCGCAATAATCGTAAAACGCTGGCGTCTCGATGATGCCCCCGCCCCATATGCGCAGCACGTTGACGTTCATCTCCGCGAGCGGGTCGAGCTGCGCCCGGTAGTCCGCCTCCGTGACCGCGCCGTAATAGGGGGGATACGGGCACCCAGTTCACGCCGCGGAGAAAAACGGGAATGCCGTTGACGACGGCCGTGTACGGCAGCGCGTCGGCCGGCGATCCCGGATTGGCGCGCCACTCGATGCGGCGGAAGCCGATCGTCCGGGCCGCCGCGGCGAGGACGCGGCCATCGCCGTCCCGCAGCGCGATGCGCGCCCGGTAGAGCGGCTGCGCGCCCATGCCGGCAGGCCACCACAGGTCGATGCCGGCTACCTCCGCCGCAAGCGTCAGCCTTACGGGGCCGGCACGCAGCGCCTCCTGCCGGCGCGCTTGCCAGATCGTGCGGCCCTCGGCATCCTCGATCGCGTACAGGCAATCGTACGCGCCGGGCCGCATAACCTCGAGCTCCGTCCGGAAGCTCACCGCGCCCTGCCCGTAATCTGCCGCAGGCACGGCCTCCGGGTAGAAGTCCCGGAGGGCCACGCCTTCGTACGTGCGAAGCCGGACGTCCCGCCAGATGCCGACGGCGACCATCCGCGGGATCCAGTCCCACCCGTAGCCGAAGCGCGCCTTCAGGTGGCGAATCCGCGACGAGTAGCCGACCTGGCCGTCCAGCTCCGGCGGCTGCCGGAGCATCACCTGCAGCAGGTTCGCGCCGCCCGGCGCCAGGCTGCCCGTCACGTCGACGACGACCGGCAGGAACGTCCCCTCGAAATCCGCCGCCTTGCGTCCGTTCCAGAACACGCTGCCCGCGTAGTCCAGCCCCTCGAATACCAGCTCGCAGCGTTCCCGCGCCCAGCCGTGCGGAATATGCACCGTCTTCGAATAAATCCATTCCCGCTGCGTCACCCATTCGCCGTGCAGGCTGTCGAGGCCGACGAACGGATCAGCCATCCTGCCGGCCGCGAGCAGATCCGTCTGCACGGCGCCGGGCACCGAAGCCGGCAGCTCCGCCACGGCCGGCAGGATAGAAACGCCGAGCTCCATCGACAGCCGGGGCTGCCATTGGTTCGGGTACCATCCCGTCAGCCGCCAATCGGTACCGCTCAGCAGCAGCTCAAAGGCAGCTTCGGGAGCCGTCTCGTCCGCGGCTCCCGAGTCACGACCGAAGACCGCCACCGGTACCGGCTCCTCCTTTTCGCGCGAGCGTAGGCCGTCCGCCGTTCCTGCATCGCTTGCCATCTTTCCTCATCCCTTCTTCTTGTCGCCCGCCAGCGCGATCCGTTCGGTGCCCGATCCCGTGCCCGTCGTTGCCTCCACCCGGTATAAGCCTCCCTGCCAGCCCTTCGTCAGATGGAGCACCGCCTTGAACCGGCCGTTCGCATCCGTGCGAACCCGCTCCTCTTGCGCGATGCCGCCGATCGCAACGCGAACGTCGGCTTTGCTTGCCGCCTTGCCGCCGGCCGTCCGGACCGTTCCTTCCACCCGAACGATTCGGCCCTCGCCCTCGGCCTTGACCGACGCGACGACGACGCGATCGCGCGCCGCTACCGCCGCCGGCTCGCCGGCGATCAGGCTGCGGCTGCGGCTGTCGCGGACGATCGTGCGCAGGCTGCCGTCCAGGGCGCGGTACGTGACAGAGGTTTCGACGGGATACAAATACACGGCATCGAGCTCCGCTTCGGCGCCGACGCTTTTCAGAACGAGCGTACCTGCTCCCTTTGCCAGATTGACGGACCCGAGCCGGATAATGGCGATTTGCCCGTCCGTCCCGGCCAGCGTCGTTTTCATCGGCGCAGCCCCGTTCAGCGCAGCCGACAATGTGGCAGCTTTGCTCGGCGAACGCTGAATGACGCTCGCGTACACGTCGTATTCGCCCGAGCCCGGCACCTCGACGGCGAAGCTTCGGCTCTCGTCTGCCGTCATCCGCACGTAGCTGCCCTGCGACAGCGACGGACTGCCGTACCGGATCTCCGGCACGCTCATCCTGTAGAGCTTGGTCAGCGTGACCGTCGCGTAGCCTTCGTGCGGCAGCGGATTCGTCGACGCATTGGAGAAGCGGATGCGCAGCTTGGCCGTCCCTTCCGGTATTTGCGCTTTTGGCGTCGTCTTGACCGTCGACTGTCCCGAGTACCAGGTGCGGCTGGCGTACGTCATCGCGCTGTCGTCGGCGAGCAGCGTCGTTTGGCCTTGCGCGTCGACCGCCAGCACCTCCGCCGCAAGGTCGGTATCGAACTGCAGCATCGCCGCAAAGTCCAGCTTGACGGAGTCGCCTGGCCGAAGCCCGTCCGCGCCGCCGACCGGCACATCGCGATACAAGTAGCCGTCGCCGTAGATCCGCACGTTGTCGTGCCCCGTCGCCTCCACGAAGATCGCCCGCTTGCCGAACCAGCCGGGGTATATTTCCGCTTCGGCATCTATCGATGTCGCATCCGCATAGACGGCAGCTTCGTCGGTGCTCGGAGCGTTGCTTTGCTTGCGGAGCGCCCGCGCCGGATCGTTCAAACCGGCATCCGCCACGGGAATCGCTTCGTCGTCTCCGGCGCCTTGCCGATAGAGCTGCTCCGCCTCCAATGTCTGAACGCCGCGGCTCTCTGCCTTCGACGCCGTCATCAGACGCGCGGCGGCCGGCACCCGCTTGATCCGCAAAATCGCCCGCAGCGCTTCGTCGACCGACTCGGCGCCGCTGTTCGTATTCACGCCGCTGTCCGTAACGCCGTCGAACGCCGCGCCGGTCGTCTGGTCGAACATGGCGACGCCGTCGCGCGTATCGCCGGTCCACCAGGCCGCCGCGATGCCGGCCATCTCGGCGTACTTCGTCTTGCCTGTCACCCCGTAAAGCGCCAGCAGATTTTCAACGTAGCTCGCCGTGCCGTAATTAATCTGCGGATAAACCGCCTTGTTCGGCGACTGCCGATAAGCCCTGCCCGAGATCAGCAGGTCGCTCAGGAAGCTGTCCGCCGCCTGCTCGGCCGCCTGGATCCAATCGCTCCTCCCGCTCAGCTGCCCGGCGATCGCCATCGCCTTTATCTGCGTGCTGCCCCATTCATACCAGGTGCCGTCGCTGTGCAGGAACGCGGAGAGCGGATACGTAATGAAGTCGCCTTCCTGCGACATCGCCAGACCTTCGCCGAGCATCCGGACGAGCGCAAGCGAGGTGTTTTTCTGCGTCCCGGCAGGCAGCGCCTCCTGATGCTGCGCCAGCGCCGAGATCGCGGCCGAGCTCAGCCAGTTGTCGCGCTGCAGCAGCCATGCGGGCGCTTTTTTGCCGTCAACGTTGTCGTACGTGCCGTAAAGCGGCATTACCAGCTGCCGGACGCGCTCGAGACAGAGCGCCGCCCGCGTCCGCACCTTCGCGGCGAATGCCGCGTCCTTGGCCTCGAGCGCAGGCAGCGCCGCCGCCATCGCCTCGTAGGCGCGGACCGCCCAGAAGCCGAAGCCGGTGAACGAGGAATGGCTGTCCTTTTTATACAGTTTCCCTTGGGCATCCTCGGCGACGAAGTTGTCGAAGTCGCCCTCCGGCGACTGCATCCACATGGCGAACGACAGGCCGCGCTTGATCATGTCGTAGCTGTACGCGTCGCCGTACGTCCTGTAATGCTCGACATAGACGAGGACGGCGCGGGCGACGTCGTCGAGCGCGGCAACGCCCTCCTGCGGATCACCGACCCACTTGTAGCCTTGGCCGAGATCGCTCCGGTCGACGGGCTCTGCGTACAGATGGGAGATGAACATCGGAATGCCGTCGATCTCGATTTTCTCGTTCATGAACCGAAAATGATCGAAGTTGGCATACACTTCGGCAGAATCCCTCAACGCGAATTTCCGGAAAAAGGAGGCGTCCTTGCCCGTCAATTGGCCGTCCCCGTCGTAGTCCAGCTCCGCGATCAGCCTGCCCTGTTTGATTTTCGTCTGCAAAAAGGCGAGGTCCGCCGCGTCCACGCTGCCGCTGCCGTCGAGATCGTAGCTGCGGTCTTCCCGCATGGCCGACACCTGGACGTCCGTCACGCGGATCGGCGCGGTATTGTCGTTGTGCAGCTCGACCCAGAGCCCGGCCTTGCCTTCGGGGACGGGCCGACCCGATTCGTCGCGGACGACGCGCCAGGCGCCGCGCTTCACGGCGGACAGATCCGAGATCTCGAGCAGCGTGTTCGCGCCGTCGTTCACGCGGGCCGTCACGGCGGACGTCCGCGTCGCGTCCGGATGAAGCATCAGCCGGAGCGAGACGGCCGGCTTGTCGCCGGCATGCGGCTGGCGTTCGCCGCTTCCGACCGGGAGATTCCGCCATGCGGCGGAGCCCGGCTGCATGACCAGCGCAGACTTGCGCGTGACGGCGCCGCCGCTCGACCAGTCCGCAGCGCTGCCCAGCGGAGCGGCGAAGTCGGGGTTGGCGACCGGGTATTCCACCCGCGTGCCGTCTCCCCCTCACGCCCCACAGCTTGACGCGATGGACGTCGATCTCGCCATTGGTATCGTTGTGAAGCTCCACGTAGACGACCGGCTTGCCCGCACCGATTTTACCTTCGGCATGGATCGTTTTTGTCGTCAGCTTGACGGTCTCCCCTCTCGCGGCATCCGAGAGATCGTTGACCTCCGCCAGCGCCGGTCCGCCGTCATTGATCCGCAGCATGACATTCGCGTCGACGTCCGCGTCGGCGCTTACCGTCGCCTCCACCTCGCCGTATACGACATCGCCGACGGCCGGACCTTTGTCGTCGTTCGTCACCGGGATGCCCTGCCAGACGGCGCTGCCCGGCTCCATGGCGAGATAATGCTCCGTTTTCGTGTCGCCGGCGCTATCCCAAGTACCCGCGAGCGGAGATTCAAAGTTTGCGTTCGGCATGTCGTAGACAATAGACTTCTCGGCCGCCGATGCGCGGGAATGGTCCCATGCTCCCGACGGTAATGCCAATGCGGCCGCGATTGCGATGGCTAACGTGCCGGATGTCCATTTGCGCAGCACAAGATACCCTCCTTCGTTTGTTTGCATGGCTAGGCAAGACATGAATCCGCTTACAGACAGGAACGGAAAACGAAATCAGATGCGTGGAGCAGTGTACAACGCAAGTCATCCCTATAACTTACTGTAAGTCTTACATATCAACTTACATTTTGATTATAGATTCATTATCTTTCCGCTGTCAACCGATCTGTTCGCTTGGAAAAAGCCGAGAACGCCCATTAACCTGACGATTAGCGCGTAAAGGCCGCGCAGCCCGCGGACGATGTTTCCTTATTCCGCTCGCACTCACAGGTCCGCGATTCTCCAGATGTCGTTCGTACGGCCTCCGATTGTCCGGATATCGCTCCAAAACCGCAAAAGTCGCCAAATTAAACGCCCTTTACAAACTAACTATTTAATCTCGCGCAAACAGACACAGTTGGCGCTAATCCGGTACCGTCCGATTAACTTGCCTTTCGCTGCTGTCCTCCGCGATCGCGTCTTCGTTTGCTGTGCCTGCTGCTTTCGAACCCGCTCCAACCGAAATTCGACGTGCAGGTGCATCGGCCGGCCTTGAGGGAACGGTGCTGATCCGCGCGCCTTTTATCTGTGTGCGGTTGGCGGGCGGGAAGTGGCGGGTGGTAGTTGGCCGATTTGTCTTTGTGCGGTGTGTGGCTGGGCGGTGGATAGTTGCCCGATCACAGGAGGTTTGCAAGCAGATTGGAGGCTGGGCTAGAAAACGGCGGGCGGCGACGAACAGTTGCTAGAAGGCAGTTATTTTTCCGCGAGACTGCGAGTTGTCATCCGATAGTTGCTGAAAATAGCCGGACCTCGCGGCCCGGCTGCTCGTGCTTCAGTGATTCGGTTTTCCGGAGAGCACGCCGCCTAATCACGCGCTTCACGCTCCAGTATCCGGGTGGAGGCCCGGACGACGAGCTGCACGTCGTACACTTCGTCAAGCGGCTCCGTCGCATGCACGGCGCCCTGCATGCGGTCGATCAGATAGCGGGCCGCGGCCATGCTCATCTGCTTTACGGGCTGCCGGATGGTCGTCAGCGGAGGGAACAGGTCGGCGCTGCCCGGCACGTCGTCTGCGCCGACGATCGAGAGCGCTTCGGGAATCCGCACGCCTTTGATGCGAAAATGTCTGTAGAGCGTCGGCACGAAATGATCGTTCGCCACGAACAGCGCCGTCGTAGACGGGTAGCGGGACAGGTAGTGATCGATCTGCGCGCAACGGTCCGCGTCTTCGAGATCCCGCACGCGAATCAGATGCTCTTCGCCGAAGTCCCGCAGCCCGCAATCTGCCGCCGCCTCTCTTGCTCCAGCGAGCCGTTCGTAATGATCCGTCGACGTGAACTCGTCGACGATCGCGATATGGGCATGTCCCATGGCGGCCAAATGCTGGATGGCGGCATAGCCGCCCTTGCGATGGTCGGCTCGAATGCTGGGCACCTTGGCCGATTGCAGCCGGTTGAATACGAGTACGGCCGGCACCGCCGATGCCAGCTCGGCAAAATGCTCCTCCGTATAGGGAACGGTCGTAAAGATCGCGCCCCCGATCCCTTTCTCCGCAAAGTAGGCCTGGAGATCTTCCTTTTTCTTCGGCACATCCTCCAGCGCGCACAGCTTCACGCTCATCCGCTCGGCGAACGCAACCTCGCCGATGCCGGAAATGATGCTGCTCTCCACGGGAAGCGACCGCGTCGACGTAAAAAAAGGCCAGCTCCTTGGGCCGCTGCACGGAGGCGCCGAGCTTGGGCGAGAAATTATGCCGGTCCATAATCTGGAGCACGCGATCGCGCGTCTTGACGTTGACGGCCTCCGGCTTATTCATCACGCGGGATACGGTGGCGATAGAAACCCCCCGCTTCTTTGGCGATATCGTAAATGTTCATCGATTCGTAACTCCCGTTTTTGTTTCAGTATAGCACCGATCATGAAAGTCTTACAAATTCATTCACAAAAAAAAGATTTAGACTTGCATGGTCAGGGATTTAACAAAGAGAGCTTGACGTTTTCGAGCCGCAAACTTTAAGATATAATCGAAAATAAAATGAAACACTTACAGAAAGAAATTATAAGGCGTGATATGTTCACCAGGAGGTTTCCAACGCCTGCCTATCCACAATTGAGAGCGCAATCAAAGGAGGATTCCGATTATGAAGCATTCGAACAAGGCGCTCGCCGTCACCATGGCAGGTTCGCTGCTCGCAGGCTATGCCCCTTCCGCTCACGCGGCCACCAAAACCGTCGACTTCGCCAACTTTCCCGTCAACTTCGCGCACCTTAACTGGCAAACGGTGACTTCGCACACGGCCACTACCGGCTTTACCTATACGCTCGGTAACGGCAACGGCCAACGAACCAATCAACACGGCGTGTCCTGGCCGGATAGCGCCTATTACGACACGGTGCTCGGCAGCGGCGGTTACGCGGCCGTCAATAGCTGGCCCATGGAATCCCTCGTCCTCTATGCGACGGAGAAAAACGGCAACTGGCTGGCGAACGGCTGGAATTACACGCAGGATATGGCGGAAGGCGCCAGCGCCGTCGACGATTCTGCCCGGGCGGCTATCGCGCTTGCAGACGATTACTTGCTGAACGGCAACCTGACGTCCTATCAAAGCGCGCGGGATCTGCTCACGTTTACGGCCTATATGACGACTTTAAGCGGCAAGGTATACAATTTCGCCTGGCTGGACGCGCCCGCGCTGTTCGGCTGGGACCCGGTGCAGCAGGGCGTCGACAAGCACTTTATGTACCGGTCGGAGTTCGTCAAGCGCACGCAGTATCCGTCCGCGCTGCCGAACGGCGACTGGATGGATGCCGCCTCGGACCCTTCTCACATTTTGAAGAACGACTCAAACCAACCTGTCGCCGCCCCGCCCTTTATCTCGCATCCGAAATACTCGATTTACATGGACGACCTGCGAGATCCGACAGGCGCCGATATCGCCCCCGTCTACGACGGTCCGCTCTATACGACCGCATCGGGCGGCGTCACCGGCTACAAGACCGGCATCAAGAAGACCTGGACCACCAGCACGCACGAGATCGGGCTCGACGACGCGCGTAATTTGTGGGCGATGGTCAAAGGGCTGCACATGCTGCAAAAGCTCAAATACACGAACGGTTCGCTGACCGCCGACCAGCTCTATTTCGCCAAATTCCTCGAAAATCATATCCAGCGCATGATGAATAACGTGCTCGCTTACAACTTGACGGGCTTCGACTCGAAGATGGCCAGCACTCTGCTCATCGCATTCACCGATTATTACAGGCTGCTGTACGGCACGACGGATTACGGCACTTATACCCCCGTCCTTCCGGCCAACGGCAACACGACCGCGACCAATGACGACCGTCCGTCACAGAGTACTCTTTACGCGCAGATCGACGTGCTTCTGAACAGCATCACCGCCAAGCAGCTTCACACGACCGATTGGAGAAACGGTATCTTCGTCGACGACGCGACCGCCGGCAATTGGTACGCTTGGGGCGAACTTCAAATCTACGCCCTCTCCAATGTGTACGCGATGAAGCGCTCGATCGGCCAAACGCCGGCGCAACTGAACGGCTTGCTGGATATCATTACTTATTCGGCGGACAACTTCTACGGCCTCGAAGCTTATCACTATATCGACGGCGTCAACAACTTCAGCCGCACCAAGGAGCGGATCACGCAGATCAACGGCTGGAACGCGCAGTTCCATACCAATTCCGCGCAGTTCGCCTACCAGAACTCCTCGCTCGTCGTCGGGCTCAAGGCGCTTGCCGAAGCTTATTACCTCTCGGGGCGGGCGGATGCGGCGGCCAAGCGCACGCAATACCTCGAATATGCGAAACGAGTGGCGACCTGGTTCATCGGCAATAACAACGCGCTTGCGGAAATGTATGACGGGGCTCCCGGCACGGGGACGTATAAAGGCCAGGGGGGCCGTGTTCGACGGCATCACCGTCAACGGCGGCGTGCCGACGGTCAACCGCGGAGCCGGCGGCGAATCGTCCGCGGAAGGCCTCTGGGCGATGATCCATATCAAAAAAGGCCATCTCGCAGTATGGCCTCTCTTCAAGCTTCTCGTTCGATTATTAAACGGCGCGTCGACATCGCGATTCTCGCTCGCGCAATAAAGGCCTGCCGCACAAAATAAGAAGATCGCCCTCACCCAACCAGAAAGGCTTAGGGGAAGGCGATCTTTTTCGAGCGGCTGCCAACTATTCTTCACCGCCCTTTGGACTTCATGAAGCGGATACGCCGCCCGCCGATCGGACGCTTGCCGCCTTGGCCAGACTCCCGCAAGTCGCCAGGTGCATCGATTCATGCATCAGGCCGAAGTTGAACAGCTCGCCGGCGAGGCGGAACGTCAGCGGTCCGAACTGCAATGGCGACGGCAGCGGCTCGTTCAGCCTTTCCGGAGCGATCTCGTCGAAGGAGGCAAGCTGGCGCGCCATCAGATCGAGGAGCTCCTCCTTGTCCGGCGGCGCCGCGGTCCAATCCGCGGGCTTCGTGCCGGAGTTAAAGAAGGCGGCATAAGCGGACGGAATAGCCGACTCGGCGGAAAAGCAGAGCGACCGGTACGCGTCCATCCAGTAGACGAGATGGCCGACGTTCCAGCGAATCGTGTTGTTGAAGCCTACGGGACGAACGTCGAACAGCGATTCGGGAATGGCTTCTACCGCATCCATGGACAACCGGCGAACGGTCTTGGCGGAATCGATGATAATCTGGGACATGGATCATACCTCCTCGGCGAATGAGCGGGATCTGAATCTGACCCTAGTTTAAGTCCGGTCGCACGCGTCATCAATGCAGCCGTCCTTATCGAATCGTTAAGCGAAACTTAACGATCTGGCGTTGACATCCGCGAAGCGCGCAGTTCAAAATAAAATGACGGACTGCGAGATCGGTTCCATAAGTTTGCGATCGGAAGGCGGGAACGGGGATGGAGCTGAAGCAGCTTCAATATTTTATGGCGGTCTGCGAGGAGCTGCACTTCTCGCGGGCAGCCGAGCGGATGGGCGTGAGCGCGCCGAATATCAGCCAGCAAATTCGGGCGTTGGAAGAGGAGCTCGGCATGCTGCTGTTCGACCGCGTCGGCAGAAAAATCGCGCTCACCGACGCCGGCGCGATTCTGCGGGAGCATGGCACGGCCGTCCTGAGGCATCTGCGACAGGCGGGCGACGCCATCGCCGACTTGAAGCACAAGCAAGGCGGGGCGATCTCCATCGGCGTTTTGCCCGGAGACGCGGACCTGCTGTTCAACGCGCTGCTGCTCGATTTCCACCGTGCCTACCCTCAAGTCTCGGTATCGCTGCTGGAAACGATGAAAGTGACGGAGCAGGTGCTCGACCGCAGCATCGATATCGGCGTGACGATCGGTCCCGTCGCCGACGAGCGCCTGACGGCGATCCCCTTGTTCCGCGAGGAATTCGCGCTGGCCGTGGACAGCCAGCATCCTCTGGCGAGCGAGAGCGCCGTGCCGCTCGCCAAGCTGGCTTCGCTCAAGCTCGTTCTGTTCCCGGGCGATCATCAATGCCGCAGGCTCCTGGAGCAATCCTGCATGGAGCAGGGTTTCCGCGTGAAGCCGCATCTGGAAACGACCACGCTGACCTCCCTGCTGCACATGGTCGAACAGGGCTTCGGCGCATGCGTCCTTCCGCGATTGCTTTTGGAAAATTTGGATCGAGACGGCATACGAACCTTGCGCCTAATCCAACCCACGCCGAGTCAGGACATCTGCCTCGTCTACCGCAGCGACAGGTACGTCGGGTATGCCATGCGGACCTTTATCAAGACGCTTCGAAATTATATCGAGGCCGCGATCCGGCACGCGAAAATCTCTTAACGCTCAATCCGGAGCATGGCCGCGACGCCTTAAACGCAAAGAACCGTATTCGCGCGTCCCACGTGGAGCCGCGAATACGGTTTTTTGCCGACCTTCCTTACTTCGACGCCTCTTCCTTCAGCGCCTTCAGGCGCTTCATGACGTCGTTCGCCCCGCGACCGAAGTAGTCGTGCAGCGTCCGGTACTCCGCGTACAGCCGCTCGTATACCGCCACGTTCTCGGGGATCGGCTTAAACGTCTCCTCGCGCACGCGCGCCATCGCCTTCGCCGCGTCGACGACGCTGTCGTAGCCGCCCTTCGCCGCGCCGGCCGCCACCGCGCCGAACATCGCAGCCCCGACCGCCGGCGTCTGCTTCGAGTCCGCCACCTTGATCTCCCGGTTCGTCACATCCGCGTAGATCTGCATGAGCAGCGCGTTTTTCTGCGGCAGTCCGCCGCACGCGTACACTTCGTGAACCGGCACGCCGTTATTATGGAACGCGTCGATAATCGTCCGCGTCCCGAACGCCGTCGCTTCGAGCAGCGTGCGATACATTTCCTCCGGCTTCGTCAGCAGCGTGTAGCCGACGACGACGCCTGTCAGGTTCGTGTCCACGAGCACCGAGCGGTTGCCGTTCCACCAGTCGAGCGCCACGAGGCCCGTCTCGCCCGGCTTGTACTGCGCCGCGCGCTCCGTCAGCCACTGATGCACGCCGACTCCTTCTTTTTCCGCCGCTTCCTTCACGTACGCCGGTACCGCTTCCTCGACGAACCATTCGAAGATGTCGCCGACCGCCGACTGCCCGGCTTCGTAGCCCATGTAGCCTTCGATGATGCCGTCCTCGACGACGCCGCACATGCCTTCGACTTCGACTTCTTCCTTGCCGAGCAGCATGTGGCAGATCGACGTGCCCATCGCCATGACCAGCTTGCCTTCGTCCACGACGCCGACCGCCGGCACCGCCGCATGCGCGTCTACGTTGCCGACCGCGATCGCCGTGCCCGCGACCAAGCCCGTCAATGTAGCCATTTCCGCCGTCAATTCGCCGGCCTTCGTGCCGAGCGGCTTGATGTCGCCGCGCAGCTTCGTTGACGTCAGATCTTCAAGCCGCGGATCGAGCGCTTTGAAGAAGTCCCGGCTCGGGTAGCCCTCTTGCTTATGCCAGATCGACTTGTAGCCGGCCGTGCAGCTGTTGCGCACGAACGCGCCCGTCAGCTGCGAGATGACCCAGTCGGTCGCTTCCGTGAACAGGTCGGTCGCCTCGTACACTTCAGGCGCTTCGTTCAGGATCTGCCACACCTTGGCGATCATCCACTCCGACGAGATCTTGCCGCCGTAGCGCGGCAGAAACTTCTCGCCCCGCTCCGCCGCAATGGCGTTCAAGCGGTCCGCCTCGTCCTGCGCGGCATGATGCTTCCACAGCTTGACCCAGCCGTGCGGATTGTCCCGCCACTCGTCCTTGAAGCACAGCGGCGTGCCGCTCGCGTCGACGAGCAGCATCGTGCAGGCCGTGAAGTCGATGCCGAGGCCGATGACGTCCTCCGCAGCGACGCCGGACGCCGCGAGCACGGCCGGCACCGAGCGGCGCAGCACCTCCAGGTAATCGTCCGGATGCTGCAGCGCCCAGTCATGGCCGAGCTTGATGCCGGAGACCGGCAGCTGCTCGTCGATGACGCCGTGCGGGTATGGCGTGACGTGGTCCGCGATCTCGTGGCCGTTCGACAGGTCGACGAGCACCGCGCGGCCCGATTGCGTGCCGTAGTCGACGCCGATGGCGTATTTTGCGCTCATGATATTGCCTCCTCGTAGGATGGATGATTGAATGAATGCGCAGAAGTCTTCTTTTTTTACGTAACGCTTAATGCGCGTCGCCTGGCTGACCGTAGTATGCGTTCGCGCCGTGCTTGCGCAAATAATGCTTGTCGAGCAGCTCCTGCTGCATGGACGGAATACCCGCGTTCAGCTGCCGTGTATGGTACGCCATCTTCGCGACCTCCTCCAGCACGACTGCATTGTGCAGCGCGTTCATGGCGTTCTTGCCCCAGGCGAACGGCGCATGGCTGTATACCAGCACGCCCGGCACCTGCTGCGGGTCGATCCCGCGGAACGCCTCGACGATGACGTTGCCCGTCTCGTGCTCGTAAGCGCCTTCGATCTCCGCCGGCGTCATCGCCCGCGTGCACGGGATCGTCCCGTAAAAGTAGTCCGCCTGCGTCGTACCGAGCGCCGGAATGCCCTGGCCGGCCTGCGACCAGATCGTCGCCCACGGCGAGTGCGTATGCACGATGCCGCCAATGCCGGGAAACGAGCGGTACAGCACGAGATGCGTCGGCGTATCCGAAGACGGACGCAGATCGCCTTCGACGACGTTGCCTTCCAGATCGAGCACGACCATCTGCTCCGGCCGAAGCTCTTCGTAAGGCACGCCGCTCGGCTTGATGACCATCAGGCCGGATTCGCGGTCGAAGCCGCTGACATTGCCCCAGGTGAACGTGACGAGTCCGTACTTCGGCAGCTCGGCGTTCGCCTGGCATACTTCCGCTTTTAATTGCTCCAGCATGTGCGCACATCCTTTATTTAAAAATGGCTGTAGACAAATCGTTATTTCGCGCTTTCGCGAGTCGTCGCGGACAGATGTCCACACAATTGCATGCCTGACGTCGCTTACATTATATACTTGTACGTACATGTTGTCGAGAAAAAACCCTCGGAGACAATCCCCCCGAGGGTCCAAACCATGCTTCTGCCTCAACCACGCGTGCCTTGCGCGTCCAGCTCGAACAGCACCCTGCGCCGATCTTCCATCGCGTCGGATTCGCTCATGCCGGTCAAGTCGGTCAACGGGGCGAATACGGTGCCGTCCGTCTCGGACTCATAAACGGCGGGGCCGATCGGGCGGAGCGCCGCCAGCCGCGCCTGCGCGCCGCCCCCCGCTGCCCCGAGCACCAGCACGCCGTGCCGGATGACTTGTCCCTGGCCGGCATGCCGAGAGTTGCGTACGGTTTCGGCCCGCAGCGGCACGGGAAATCGAAATTCAATCGTATCGCCGGCCAGCCATACGCGCGTCAGCTCGGCGAAGCCGTCCGCGATCGCATACGCAAACGGCGTGCCGTTAAGCAGCAGCTCCGCTTCCCGTTCCCCGCACCAGGAGGGCACGTACAGCCGAAGCCGTACGGCCTCCGCTCCCCGGGCCTCGCTAACGCGCAGGCGCACGTTCCCCTCGAACGGATAAGCCGTCTTTTGCTCGAGGGCGAGCCGCCCGCCGCCCGCCCAGTCCGCCGAGAACGCGCTGTCGTTGTAAAACGGGAGCGTGACCGTGCAATCTTCCGCCACGTACAGAGACAGCACGGCCTGCGCCAGGCCGTCGCCGCCCCGCATCGAACAGCACCAGTACGCTTCGAACAAATCCCGGCGCGGCGACAGATACGCGTCCTTCGCCCCTGCGCAGCAGTCGCAGCCGAACCCGCCGTTCGGACGCTGGCCGTAGCTCAGCCCGTTATAAAGAATCGAATGCGCATCCTCGAGATAACGCATCTCTCCCGTATGCGCCCACAGCGCCTTGGCCAACAGGAACGAATCGACGACCGCGCACGGCTCCGTCCATTCCGGACGTCGGAACCAGTTGTAGTTGGCGTAATTTTCCGTCATCCCCTCCCGGACGTACAGCGCGTAGATGCGACTCGCCAGGCGCAGCAACTCGGGATCTCCCGTCGATTCGTAGTGCCGTACGATGCCTCTGGCCGCAGATAACGTCGCATGGGTCTGGAACGACAGCCCGGTCCAATCGATCGTGCGGAATACCGCGATCATCTCGTCGATCAGGGCGCGCAGCTCCGGCCATCGGAGCACCCGGTAAGCGTGGGTCGCGCCGTCCAGCAAAATGAAGGCGCAGCCGACATCCGTAGACGGATACCAGTTGCCGATCCGCTCGCCGGTCGGTTCGCCGATCGCTTCTCCCTCCAGGTCGCGATCGGCGCGTTCGACGGGGTACGTTCGGTAATATCCCGTTGCAGGCAGCAGCAGCTCCCGGACGACCTTCCGGAGATGACGCAGCGCCCGCTCGTCTTGATTTCCTTCGTAGATCTCGCACATCGCCCGCAAAAACCAGCTATGTCCGGACAACTGCTGCTCGTCCAGCTCGCCCGCGGGATACAGGTCGCCGAAGTAGCCCCTGTCGTTCAAATGACCGTCGACGGCGTCCAGCATCGCTTCCAAATAAAGCGGAGCCCGGCCGGTAGCCCGCTCCAGCGCCGCTAAACCGAGCATGATTCGGCCTTCCCAATCCGCAGGCCAGCTGTATGCCTTTTTTGAAGATCGTATCCGGCCGGTACTCCGTTTGCTCCAGCCTGTCGTAACTCAATGCGGATCGCGCGCCCAAATAGCCGGCGGCCTTGATCGATACATCGATCGTCGCTTCCTTGCTCGTCATTTTCGAACGTCCTTCCTTATCGGCCAGCCTTAATAAGCGACTGTCGGGTCCCAGATCGTCGTATCGTAGCTGTTGGTGCCGTTCTTGTTCACGATAAAATAGAGAACGTCCCCTTTGACGACGTTTACCGTGAAGCTGTGCGCGACGCCAGCCGTGGTCGTTACCGTCTGCGGCCCCCACACCGTTGTGCCGTTTTTCTTGACGGCGGCGACGATGCCGTCGCCGCCGGCCGCTTCAAGCCGCACCGTACCGCTCACCGTGACGGTGCCCGCATACGGGGCGGTCCAGGCGCGCACCGCGTCGTACGTATCCGGATGCTGCCTGTCGGCCACGATCAGGCTGTACGGCTGCGTCCCCTGCCATCTGCCCGCCGCCGAATTCCAGGTCATGTCGCTGTATGCGCTGCCGTCCCACTGCTTGTAGGACCAGCCGTACCAGCCCTGCCCCTTGGAAAACAGCGAGGACGCTTGATAGCTCGGCGTATTCAGCAGCCCGATATACTTCTTCGTCATATTCCAATACATAGCATTGTCGATTTGCCCGCTCTTGTCGTACCACTTCTCGGAAGAAGACGACAGACTGCCGGTATCCGCATCCGCGACCGCCGTCTCTTCGCCGTACTCGTTAAAGGAATTCAAGATAACGATCTGCGGCTTCGGCGTTTTTTTGAAGCACCTTCTCCCAGCCCGACAGCGCATAATAGTCGCCGTTCGCGCGGGATACCGGCGTCGCTCCCTTGTTGTTGTTCCAGCCCGGCATGACCACCATGACCTCGTCGTCGTCGATCGTGCCGTTTCGCACTTCCCAGCCGTACGTGCCCGCCGTGCTCGGGCTATGCGCCCAGCGGACGGTGAAGCGATCCGTGTTCGTTTTCGAGCCGGTCCAGCTCTCCCATGCGGCGCGGTCGGCAGGCGTACAATAAATGACGAGCAGCGGCTTGCCGTTCAAATAAAAGGCGTTGGACGGACCGCCCATTGAAGTATCGTTAAATTGCGACCAAATCTCGCCTGCCTCCCATTCGATATGGGCCGGATCGTGCGACCATTGGACGCCGCCGATCGCATTGGCGTACTTGATCGTCCGGTGGCCTCCCGCGGCATTCCAGGCCGCGATGCGGCCGGCCACCTTGACCGAACGGTTAAAGATGTAGCCGTCGTCCACATAGATATTGTTGGTCTGGTCGAGCAGCAGGAAGTCGACCTTGGCGTCCGCGAGCGTAGCCAGATGCTCGTCGATGACCGCCGTCGTGCCGCTGTCGTATTGCTGGTAAGCGCCGAGCGTAAGCGGTTTGTAATGGATGTTCCAGGCCGACCACGTATCCTGCTCGTTCGCCTTGGTCGCGTGATAGGGCTGGACTTTCCACGTACCGGTCGAAGCTTCGAAAGCGACGGAAGCCTTGAAGCCGTCCGGGTCGCCGTTGACGTTGCCCTGCATGACCGCGGTCGCGCCGCTGCCGAAGCCGGTGTTCATCACAAAGTCGTAGCCGTCGAGCGCGCCCGCGTATTTGCTGTACAAGCGCGCGTACCAATCGCCGGGCAGCGCATCGCCGTTCACGTCGCCGTTGAATACGACGAACGGGTCCGCATACCCGTCGGCATTGCTGTCGCCGACGAGCTGATGCAAAGAGCCGGCGCCGTGCCCAGCCGTCCATAGCGATGATGGGCCGAAGGATGCGCCCCCGGACAGCGCCCGGTACCAGTTGCCGGCGGTGCCGTCAAAAGCGATCGCGTCCGCTTTGCCGTCGCCGTTCGCGTCGCCGAGGAACTGCCGGCTCGTGCCGGCGCCGAAGCTCGAAGCCCATACGGCCGGCGTCCCGAACGCGCTGCCGGTCGAGAGCGCCGCCGACCATTCGCCGGTGCCGCTCCGATAAGCGACGGCGTCGGCCTTGCCGTCGCCGTTCACGTCGCCGGCGAGCTGCGTCGTCGAGCCGGCGCCGTGTCCCGACACCCATAGCGAATAGCCGCCGAAGCCTGCGCCGTTCGACAGTGCCGCGTACCAGTTCCCGCTCGACCCGAAAAACACGAGGGCATCCTGTTTGCCGTCCCCGTTCACGTCGGCGAGCAGTTGGCTGCTCGAGCCGGCGCCGTGTCCCGTCGTCCACGTCGAAGGCGTATTGAAGCCGTTGCCGTTCGAGACCGCGACCTGCCAGCTGCCGTCGCCGTTGAATACGACGGCGTCGTCTTTGCCGTCGCCGCTGACGTCGCCCACGAACCGGTTCGCGCTCGAGCTGCCGAAGCCGGTGATCCACGTCGCGTTCGGCGTCGTCTTTTTTGGCGTACCAGGTGCTGTACCACGCGCCTACGGACGGCGCGGAAGCGCTTGCATATCCGACCGGCGCCACGATTCCCGCTGCAGCCAACATCGAAGCAGCGCCCAGTGCCGCGACAAATTTTCCTTTCATCCCTAACACCGCCTTTATAAAGTAGCGGGAAGCGTCCGTGCCGAAAACGAACGCTCCCCGCCCCCATTTCAGATCAAGGCTTATCAAATTTTATTGAAGCGCCGCTCTCCCTCCGCCAGCTACTCGGATTTGCCCATCGCCCGCTCGAACAAGGGCTTCATCTCCGCGATCGCCGCCTCGTAGCCGCCCTTCTCCTCGAACGTCTTCTTGAGCTCCTCCCACTTCTTGTCGAACTCCGCTTCGCTCTTCGTGGACAGCAGCTTCGCCGTATCCGTCGTGCGGAACGTATTCCAGTAGTAATTGGCCAGCGTGTTCGCCTTTTCGCCGCTCGGCGACAGCACGGTGCCGTCCTTGTTCAGCTTGACGGTGGAGACGAACGCCCACATGTCGTTCCATGCGTCGAATTTGGCCGGATAGCTGTGCTCGAACGTCTTGTTGTTGTAGAACGGCGCCGGCGCCGTCAGGAACGCCTTGCTCGTATAGGTGGACACGGTATTGTTTTTGTCGTAAATGCCGTAATACTCCGCGTTTTTGCCGTCCGCGGTCTTTTTTGCCGTCGCGAATCGCTTCGTACAGCGCCTGGTCCTTGAACACCTTGACGCCGTCCATTAATTCGTACAAGCCGGCGCTTTCCGGCCCCCAGACGGACAGATCCATCGCTTCCTCGGTTTGGAACCAGTCGAAGTACTTCAGCAGGCGCGGGATGTCCTTCACGTTTTTGTTGATCATGATGTTGTAAAAACCTGCGGGGTATGAGGGATCCACGTAAGAGGGATGGCCCGTGTCGATCTCGTACTGCGATTTGGGCCATGGGATCGGGCGAAGCTCCGCTTCGGGATCGAGCTGCTTCAGGCTCGTGCGGGCGCCGTTCGTATCCGGCACGCTGAACATGGCGGCCACGCGCCCGGAAGCGATCTTCTGCTGAAGCTGCTCCGGCTTCTGCAGCAGGTAATCCTTGTCCAGCACGCCGTCCTTGAACCATTGACGGAGCTTGGCATAATAGGTCTTCATGTTCGGATTGTCGATGTAGCCGGTCACCTCACCCGTCTCCGGATCGGCGTGGTAGCCGCCCGTAGGCGCATAAAGGGAGCTGATGTGGTAGGCGCCCCAATCGGGGATCGACAGCGGGATGACCGGCTTACCGTCGACCTTCAGATCCAGCTTCTGAATGTCATAGAGCAGCTTCTCGAAGTCCTCCGGCGTCTCGATCGGCGGATCGAGCTGCAGATCGGCGTCAGTCAGCTGCCGCGGATTTTGATCCAGCTCGGCTTGAATGTCCTTGACTGTCTTGAACTTATAGCCGAGCTTCTTCAGAATGTCTTCGCGAAGCATGAAGGCCCAGTTCACCGGATCGCGGTGGAAAATATCGGCTTGCATGGCTGCGGCGACTTCGGGATTGTCCGCATCCGGCATGGCGCTGGTCGGCAGGGCGACCAGCTTGCCGTCGACCTTCAGCGAATTCCAGCCGGTATCCGACACATACTTGTCGGTATTGACCATGAGACTTTGATATTCGCTCAGATCGGCGAACGCGCCGGTCGAGTACAGCAGCGACAGGTTCGGATTGTCCACGAGGACGACGTCGGGCAGATTGTTGGCGGCGACCAGCATGTTCACCCGCTCGACGGGGCTTTGTCCTGCCGAGAATACGATGTCCGACACTTTGACGTTGAATTTCTGCTCGACGACCGGCGTGACGACATCGTTCGGATTGTTGTACCCGAACAGCGCAGTCGGGTGCACCGTGTCAAGGAATGTGTAGGAAAAGGGCGCTTCAGCGGAAGCTTGGGCGGATGCGGCTCCCGAGGCGGACGAACTGCCCGAAGCAGGGTTCGCGTTGTTGTTGCCGCCGTCGGAGCAGCCGGCCAATGCGGTTAAAACCAGCGCAGCCGCGAGCGCAAGCGATAGTGCTTTTTTATCTGCCATGTGTGTGACCCTCCAGTGATTGATCTGATCTATATTAACGCGCGGCCTGCCGTGCGCTAATAACACGTTAGCCTTTGACCGCCCCGATCATCATGCCTTTGACGAAGTAGCGCTGCATGAACGGGTAGATGCATAGAATCGGAAGCGTGGATACCATAAGCGTCGTCATCTTGATCGCTTCGGAAGTGACCTGCGTCTTGCTCTGCGACATTCGCATGATCTGCTCGACCGTCGTCGCCTGCGATTCCAGAATGATCTTGTACAGCAGCGTCTGGATCGGCAGCAGATCCTGTTTCGTCACGAACAGCAGCGCGTCGAACCAGGCGTTCCATTGGGCGACCCCGGCGAATATCGATAGCGTGGCCAGCAGCGGCAGGCTCGACGGCAGCACGATCCGGAAGAAGACGACCGCGTCGCCTGCCCCGTCGATGCGCGCCGACTCCTCGAGCGAAGGCGGGATCTGGTCGAAGAACACCTTGGCGAGCAGCATGTTGAAGGCGCTGAACAGCATCGGCAAGATGTACACGAGGAAATGGTTGGACAGCCCCAGCTTCACGATGATGACGTAGAAGGGGAGCAGGCCGCCGCTGACGAACATCGGAATCATAAAAAAACACGATGATGGGCTTGCGCCAAAGCAGCTGGTTTTTGGTGATGGCGTAAGCGACCATGCAGACGACGAGCACATGCAGCGCCGTGCCGACAACCGTGCGGGCCGCGGAAATAAAAAACGCGTTCATGATGCCTGCATTTCCGAGCACCGCTTTGTAATTGTCCAGCGTCGGCTTGACGGGCGCGAACGTAATCGTCGTCGCCCCGGCGGCGACGCCGTCGCTGACCGAATAGAAGAGCACGTACAGAAACGGATAAACCATGACGGCGGACAGCAAAACGAGCAGGGAAACGTTCAGGATGGAGAAGAGCCGTTCCCCGCCGGTCGCTCGGATGTTCAACGTCTTCTCCTCCTTACAGCAGCTTGGTGCCGTTCATTTTGTCGCTGAACTTGAAGCCCGCGAATACGAGGATCGAGGCGATGACCGATTGGGCCAGCCCGATCGCGGTCGCGTAGGAAAACTTGATCATCTGGACGCCGTTGCGGTACACGAACGTGTCGATGACGTCCGCCTTTTCCTGCACGAAGCCGTTCATGAGGTTGAACACCGCTTCGAAGTTCACGGATACGAGCGAGCCGAGCGACAAGACGAACATGAGCGCGATCGTCGGCACGATCGACGGCAGCGTGATGTAGATCATGCGCTGGAACCGGCTCGCCCCGTCCACCATGCCCGCATTGTGAAGCTCCGGATCGATGCCGGAGATCGCCGCCAGATAGATGATCGAATTCCAGCCGATGCTCTTCCACACGGACGCCAGCACGAGGATGAACCAGAAGTACCCCGGCGACTGCATGAAGCTGACGGGCGCGAAGCCCAGCTTGACCAGCGCCAGATTGACGATGCCGCTCTCGGTGTCGAGCAGCCGGTAGACGAGACTGGCGATGAATACCCAGGTGATAAAATGAGGCAGGTACGTCACGGACTGCACGACCTTGCGGAACCTGGACGAGGCGACGGCATCGATCATCAGCGCCAGCGCGACCGGCGCGGGAAATCCGATCAGCAAGGTAAGGCCGCTGATCGCCAGCGTGTTGCGCAGCGCCGCATAGAAGTCGGGGTCCGTCAGGAACGCCCTGAATTGATCCAGGCCGACGAATTCGCCGCGCAGAAATCCGTCCGATACCCGGTAATCCTGGAACGCCATCACAAGACCCGCCATGGGCGCGTACGAAAAGACGAGCACGGCTGCCGCGCCCGGCAGCAAAAACATAAACAGGACACGCTGCCTCCACAGCGTCAAACCGATTGATTTCACAGTTGTCTCCCTCCGTCGGTATGTCGTTCTGTGTCTGTGATGTCATTGTAGCCCGACCATGAAAGCGAATACAGAACACAAAACACCGATTGGGAGGTGCAGATGAACGACAAGCGTCTAGCTGTCTTCGCCCCCGCCGGCGGCAGGCAGCGTGACGATTACGGACGTCCCGCTCTCTCCGCTTTGCACGCTTACGCCGTAGCCTTCGCCATAGACGAGCGCGATCCGCTTTTTCACGTTGGACAATCCGTAACCCGGCTTCAGCCGGCCAAGCGCCTCGTTGCGGTTGATCTTCGCCGCGATATCCGCATCGATGCCGATCCCGTTGTCGGAGACGACAAATACGACTTTGCCGTCCGCCGCGCGGTACCCTTCGATTCGCAGCAGCCCCTGCCGCTTCGACGGCCGGATGCCGTGCACGACGGCGTTCTCGACGATCGGCTGCAGCAGCAAATGAAGCGCGGGGACGTCCAGCAGCTCGGGCGCGACGTCGATCTCGACCGCGAACGACATGTTATAGGTGAACTGCAAAATTTGCGTATATTCCCGGATCATCTCCAGCTCCTGGCCGAACGTCGTCTCGCCGCCGCCTTTGTTCAAAAAGCGCTTGAAAAAGCGAATCAGGCTTTCCGTCACGCGCTGAATATCCGCCGTCCCGGCCTGCTTCGCCCGCCATTGAATCGTCGCCAGCGTGTTGTAGAGCAAGTGCGGATTGATCTGCAGTTGCAGCAGGTCGATCTGAAGCGTCGTCTTCTGCCGCTCCAGCCGGACCCGCTCCTCCGTCATGCCGTTCAGCGAGGTGATCAGCCGGTTAAAGGCACCGTCGAGCTGGCCGATCTCATCCTTGCCCGCGATGACGGAGAGCGGCTCCAGTCCGTGCTCCTTCACGCGATTCATCTTGTTCGTAATCTTGATCAGCCTGCGCGTCGTCAGATGGGAAATGAACACCGTCGCGCCCAGACAGAGCAGCACGCTGACGATCAGGATCGTCGCAGTCGCAAGCGCGATGCCCCGCAGCGAGCCGGTCACGACATGATAGGGCACGACCGAGGTGAACTGCCAGCCCGTGATGCGGGATGCCGTAGCGGCGACCATATAGTCGCCGTCCGGCAGCCGGATTCGTCCTACCTCGCTGCCCGTCTCCCGCATGCGATGCAGAACCGCTTCAATCTCCGCTGCGGGCAGCTCCGGGCGGCTGCCGCTGATGCTGTTGCCGTCCGCATCGAACAGCAGCAGCGCCGCCTCCGAATTTTCGTTGTTTTCCTCCAGCAGCTTTTTCAGCTTGACCTCGGGGATCATGATGGTCAGAATGCCAAGCTCCTCGAGCGTCCGGAACGACTTCAGCGTGTGGCTGACCGATATATAGCGCTCACCGTTCTCCTCGTACAGTCCCCGCCATATCATCTGGCTCGATTCGGCGCGAAGCGCTTGAACCCAGGGTTCGCGGTCGACGGCGGTCAGATCGCGGATGATGCCCGTCTCCCTCGGCAGCGACGGATTGTCGGAATAAATAATGACGTTGATCAGCTCGTTGCCCTCGGTGAAGATCTTCGTCGACGAATAGGTCATGTCCAGCAGCACGGGCTCAAGCACGCTGTAGATCCGGTTGCGATAGGCGTCGTACAGCGACGAGAAATCGTCGTACCTGGACGCCAGCGTCTCCTGAAAGCTGGAATTGGCGAAAATGATCTCCGTCTTTCGCTGATACGAATCGAGATTGTAATCGACAAGGGCTGCCGTCTGCTTCAAGTTTTGCAGGAGCAGCATCGTCTCCGCCCGTTCGATCCGGCTCTTCGCGATGCGGTAGTTCATCCATCCGCCGAGCAGCACGACGACCGCGATCAGCAGCGTAAAGGTCAGGACAAGCTTGCGCTTCAGCGTCAAATCTCGAAACCACGCCTTCATAGGCTTCCCGGCCCCCGCGTCTTTTCCCGGTATTCCTTGGGGGTCAGCCCGGTGATTTGTTTGAACACGCTGCGAAAATACGTTTCCTGCCCGTAGCCGACCATGCGGGAGATCTCGTACATTTTGGCGGCCGTCTCCCGGAGCAGCTTCTGTGCCGCCTTGATGCGCACATGCGTCAAGTGTTCCAGGATCGTCTGTCCCGTCTCCTGCTTGAATACGAAGTTCAAATAGTTCGGGCTGTAATGAAGGCTGTCGGATATCGCTTTGACCGTCAGCGGCTCGTCGTAGCGAGCTTCCATCAGCCGCTTGGCTTCCCGCACGACGGCGCCGGACTTGTGCTCGCACTGCGCCTCCATCCAGCGGGCAGACGCATCCAGGAAGGCGATCAGCCATTGCCGGATATCCGCGATCGTCTCCAGCTTCAGCAGCCGCTCCCACTGGAGCTCGGGCGCTGCGCCGCTGTGCGCCAAGTCCAGATTGCGTTCGCTAAGCAGCAGTTGGACGCAGGAGACGATGCCGAGACATTGCCCGCGAACGGCATGCGCGCCGCGCAGGCCGCCATCGGCGAGCAATCTGTCGGCGAACCGCTCAGCCTCTCCGCTTAGCAGGACCCGGTTCACCTCGTCCAACATCCCCTGGGACAGGCGGCCGCTGCGCTCGGCCGCCTCGCCGCCAGGCTCTACCTCGTCCGCGCTGATCAGCTGTCCATGCCCGAGCCGGAACTTGTGCGACAGCGCCTGCGCGGCCTGCCGGTAGCCCTCCGCCAGCCGATCAAGTCCGCTTATCGGGCTTCCGATGCCGATCGTCAGGCTGAATCCCGCATCCGAGGCCTCCTGCCAGATCCGCTCCGCCGCGGCGAACGCCCGATCCGACGCAGCGGCGGCATCCGCTTCCTCCTGGCTGCCGAACAGACAGACGCCCCAGCGCAAGTCCTCCGCCTTGCAGATCAGGCAGTCCGGACGATCCGCCAGCGCCCTTCTCACGATGTCCGATACGCGAAGCAGCAGCAGCTCCCGCTCCGCAACCGGCGCTTCGTCGAGGCGGGCGCCCGGATCGTCCAGTTCTACCGCCAGCACCGCATACGGACCGGCCGGCACGGACAAGGAAAAAAAGCGCAGCTGCGCCTCGATCTTCTCTTCGTCGCCGCCCAGTCCCGCGAACCAGCTGCGCACAAAGCGTTCCTCCAGCAAAGGCATGCTGGCCTGCAAGGCTTGCTCCAGCCGGACGCGCTCGCCGACCTCGCAAAGGCGGCGCTTCTTGTCGTCGACGATGCGCTGCAAGGCGCTTACCAGTTCCTCGTCGACAATCGGCTTCAACACAAATGAAAACGCATTCAAATCGATCGCTTTTTTTGGCGTATTCGAACTTCTCGTAATAGGTGAAAAAAATAAGATCGACCTCGGGATGGCGGCGGCGCAGCTCCTCGGCGAACTCGATGCCGTTCATGAACGGCATCTCGATGTCCGTCAGCACGAAGTCCGGCGCTTCCCGTTCGATGAAGGCAAGCGCCTCCCGTCCGTCGCAGGCTTCCCCCCGCAACCTCAAGCTCGAGGTCCGACGCCGAGATCAATTCCTTCACCGTCTCCCGCTCGACGAAGAAGTCGTCGACGATAAGCAGCTTAAACGTCATCCTGTATCAACTCCCAATCCTGGTCGTTTAAAAAAGCCGCCCGGTCGCGAAGGACCGAGCCGGCTTGATTTTTTATGCTATGGAAGCGTCACCTGGCATTGATAGACATCCATGCCGTTGTTCTCCGCGAGCAGGCGGAACGACCGTCCCGTGTCCTGGATCCGGCCGATCGTATCCGTATTGCAGACGGTAAAATAGGGCCTTGAGAGATCCTCCCTGGAGATATCCAGCATTACGGGCTCGCTCCAGAAGAGAAGATCCGGACTGAACGATACCTGGCAAGCGCCCAGTCCTCGAACCCAATTTTCGCGGCGATAGCTCGTCATCATGTAGCCGCCCAGATGGCTGTTGAAGGAAATGAACGGAACGTTGCCCTGCGCAATGACCGCGGACTCTTTCCCCCCGTTGCCCGGCTCCGAGAAAGCGCCGCCGTACAGCTTGCGCCAGGTGCCCTGCCTGCCTTTGCCGGAGATCGGCGCCCTTGCCGCGTAAATGTGATCCTCGTGGCGATACGTCGCGCGCTCTACCGTAATCTGCGAATAAAAAATATAAAAATAACCGTCGCGCGTATTCGGATAAAAGCAAAAGTCTCCCGCGCCCAGCGAAAACCGCTCCCCGGGCTGGCCGCCTTCCATGCCGTCGGGCCGGTAAGCATCCGTCCAGCAAGGTTGCTCCGAAGTGATGATCCATTCGAGAAAATCCCACGTCCGCCCCTCGTCATCGGAAGCCATCAGCCCGATATGACGGAAATCCGGCTCTCCCTCGCCTTCGCCGTAAGCGTTGTAAGACGAATCTCCCGCTCCCCACGCCGTCTCGTTATGGACGAAGGCGTAAAATCGGCCGTCATCGGGATCGATCCACAGCCCGTAGGGCCAGATCAACCCGCGGGATCGCGGTCCGTCCGGATAAGGAATGCCGTGGAAAGCTTGGCCGGCGGCCCCCATATCAAAGTTGTAAGCGATTGCGCAAATCTTCGTCAGATCGTCGGCGCATGTGCCCCGCCACAACGTGATTTCTCCTAAATTGTTGTGACCGACCAATGCCCAAAGCGCGCCTTCCGCATCCCGGCACATGGCCAGCGTCCCGTCTTGATAAACGCCGTTAGCGTTCGTAAAGGGCGACAGTCTCATCTCCGAAACCGTCCAGCCCCGATCCGTCAACGTCCCCGTCTTGTTCACCTGCGCGCCTCCCTTTCCCGTGCTCTTTTCATTTTAGAAAAGCGCGGAACGGTCCGCCCAGCATGCAATGCAACGATCGGGGACTGAAAAAGAACGAAGGTTGAAAGGGCCGCAGCCGATCCGCGTTAACGGATCGCAGGCCCGGCAGCGGATTCGCGCACGATCAGCTGCGGCTTGTAGATGTGGCCGACGCCGCGGCCGGCCGCGGCCTTGTCCAGCATCGTCACCAGCGACTGCGCGGCGCGCTCGCCCAGCTCCGCCTTCGGGTGGGAGACCGTCGTCAGCTTCACCTCGGTCGCGGTCGCCAGGAACGAGTCGTCGAAGCTGACGATCGACAGGTCCTCGGGGACCCGGAGCCCCGCCTCGCGGATGACGTCCAGCAGCGACACGGCGAGCTGGTCGTTGTAGCAGACGATCGCCGTCGGCGGCTCCGGCCGCGCGAGCAGCTCGCGCAGCGCCTCCTGCGGCCTGTCGTCGCGGTTTTCCGTGCGGTAGCGCACGAGCAGGTCCGGCGGAACCGACATACGGCGCTCCCGATGCGCCTGAACGAACCCCTTCATCCGGTGCACGCCCTGCAGATCGTCCGTCTTGAACAGCCCGACGATCGCGCGGTGTCCGGCCGCGAGCAGATGCTCCGCCGCCAGGACGCCGCCCGCTTCGTCGTCCACCTTCACGCAGGGCCAGTCCAGATCCGGATACTGCTCGTTGATCATCAGCATCGGAATGCCGTGGTACTCCAGCGCCATGAACGTCTCGTAATTCGGGTTGCCCTCCGCGCTCTTCGTCGGCTCGACGATGAGTCCGCACACGCCCTGCGACAGCATCGTCTCCAGGCTCTCCCGTTCCTTCTCCTTGCTGCCTTCGGTGCTGGACAGCAGCAGCCGGTAGCCCTTCTCCTTCAGCGCGGCTTCGACGCCTCGCACGATGGAGGGGAAAATATAATCCGAGATATGCGTCGTGATCAAGCCGACCATCCGGCTGGCGCCCGGCCCTCTGCGATCTCCCTGAAGCTTGGCCACGAACGTGCCCTTGCCCTGCTCGCGGGACAGCCAGCCTTCGCTGACCAGCTCGCCGATCGACTGCCTGACCGTCTGGCGGCTTAAGCCGAACTGCTCGGCCAGCTCGTTCTCGGATGGCAGCTTGTCCCCGGGACGGTACTTGCCCGCCGCGATCCAGGAGGCGATCTCTTCCTTTAACCGCTGATACTTCGGGTATTGCGGATTCAAACCGTTCACCTCGCGCAAAACGTATAGCAGCTATTATAGCACAGCGGCGCACTTGTACGTACAATCAAAAGCAGCCGGCTGCCCGCGGTTAAACGGTTAGTCGTTCCAGCGCGCCACGAGCATTTCGAGCTTTTGCCCGTCCAGCGTCGGCACGACCAGATCCGCTTCGGAAAAGTCGAGCCCGGCCGTCATCGCGTTCGGCACGGCGATGCCGTACAATCCTGCAGCCTTCGCCGCTCTCAGCCCGTTCAGCGAATCCTCGATGGCGACCGCCTCGCCCGGCTCCACGCCAAGCGATCTGACGGCCAGCCGGTACAGCGCCGGATCTGGCTTTACCTTTTCCACGTCGTCCGCCGTGTGGATCGCGTCGAAATGTCTCCGAAGGTCGAGCCGTTCCAAATGCGGTTCGATCCATGCGCGGTAAGAGCTCGTAGCCAGGCCAACCGCGAGACCCAGCCGCTTCGCCTCCTCCAACGCGTCCAGAATGCCCGGCAGCAGCGGCACCTGGTGCACCATCCCGGCGTACAGCTCGCCGAACCGGGCGTCGAACCACGCGCGGTCGATCTCCTCTCCGGTGAATGCGGACAGCTCCGCGCAGGCGTCGAAGCCGTGCAGCGTGCCGATCGCGCCGGCCCACTTGTCCATCGGAAGCTCGTGCCCCCGCTCCCTGAAGATTCCGTTCATCGCCTCGTAAGTCACGGTTTCCGTATCCAGTATCGTCCCGTCAAAATCGAACACGACCGCCTTGATCATCGCTGTCTCCAACTCCCCCTTCTCGCTCCTAATCGTCCCGCAGGACATGCCCGCCAGCGACAAAACGCCCCGGCCCATGCCGGAGCGCTCTGCGCTTCCTATCGGAATGATAAGGCGGCTCGAACCGCAAGTCGCCTCGGTTTTCGTCTCAGCCCGCGTTTTCCCGCATGAACAGGGCCCCGATGACCAGCGCGCCGAGAATGCCCCACACTGCATTGATCTTGAGATACTGTACCATGATAAAGTAAGCCGCGGCAAGCGCGAACGGCAGAAAGACGACCGGTCCGCCGCTGCGCTGGAACGCGTACTTGGCGAAGTCGTAGGCCAGCATCGCGAGCATGACGAAGATGACCGGCTGCACGCCTTTGATCATCCCTTTTATATAGGGATTGCCCTGCAGCCTGTGCATCAGGCCGACGAGCAGCACCATGAGCAGGGCCGTCGGCAGCACGACCGCCGTCACGGCCATGAGCGCGCCCAGCCAGCCGGCGACCTTGAACCCGATATAAGCCGCCAGTTTGGTGGCGATCGGTCCGGGCAGCGCGTTGCCGAAGGCGATCGCCTTGCCGAATTCCTCGTTGCCCATCCATTGGTACCGGTTCACGACTTCGTTCTGATACAAGGGGATAATCGAAGGTCCTCCGCCATAGCCGAGCATCGTCGATCTCCCGAACGCGATAAACAAATCCACCAGTTGCTTGATCATGCCGTTCCTCCGTTCCCGCGCCCTGCGATTGCAGGTCGTTCGAATTGCTTTTCGCGAGTGCGCTCAGCTAGCTTCTATTGTAGTGGAAGGAACGATCGCGACGCTACGTCTCGTTCAATTCGTTGTACGCCAGGATGATTCGAGCCGCCCGGATTCGGAACGGGATACAACGATTCGCCGAACCCCTCGTTGAATGCTGCAAGCGAGGACGCACGGTCGCCTGCCCGAGACCGCGAGCCGCGCACGACTCCGTCCGTCCGCGCATACGCTGCCTCTACCGGGCGAATTGACGCCAAATCGCTAAAGGGTGTATCGTGACCGTAGAGTAGAGAGGAGCCGGTAAGCCATGTTGACGCTTAAATCTCCCCAGGAGATCGAGCATATCCGAGCGGCGGGAGCCGTGGTAGCCGCCTGTCACAAGGAGATCCGCAAGATGATCCGCCCAGGCGTGACGACGTGGCAGATCGAAGAGCTCGTCGAGGACGTTATGGCGAGCTACGGCGCAAGACCGTTCACGAAAACATACAAGGACTATAAATTCGCGACTTGCGCTTCGGTCAACGACGTTATCGCGCACGGCTTTCCCAATCATACGCCGCTTAAAAACGGGGATCTCGTCACGATCGACACGGTCGCGGAGCTGAACGGCTGGCTCGGCGATTCCGCATGGACCTATGCCGTGGGCGAGCTGTCGCCGACGGCGGAAAAGCTGATGCGCGTGACGAAGGAATGTCTGGATATCGGCATCCGGCATGCCGTCATCGGCAACCGGATCGGCGACGCGATGTATCCGCTGCACAAGCATGCGGCGGCAAACGGCTTCTCCTGCGTTCGCGAGCTTGCCGCGCACGGCATCGGCCGGGAGCTGCACGAGGAGCCCAGCTTCATTCATGTCGGCATACCCGGCAAAGGCTTCCGCTTCAAGGAAGGCATGGTCATCACGATCGAGCCGATGATCAACGAGGGGACCTGGCGAATGAAGATCGACGAGGACGGCTGGACCGCGCGCACGATGGACGGCAAGCTGTCCGCGCAGTTCGAGCATACGATCGCGATCACAAAGGACGGCCCCGTGATTTTGACTTCGCAGGACGACTGATATGGGCGCGACGAAAAAAGCCTTCGGCACCCGGAACGGTTGCCGAAGGCTTTAATAAGGTTTTTAGGCGCGAACCGTCAGCAGCACGCGATTCGACGAAGGATCGGCGACGAGGTAGCCGTCCTCGTACTGCTCCGACGGAATGCCTAGCTCGCCGAGCGCGGACAAAATGCGAGCGAGCTCCGCGGCGTCCGGCAGCCGGACCGTGAAGAAGATCAGCCCGGGCGCGTTCGCTGGCGGCGGCGGCGCGCCGACGCCCGCCCACGTATTCAGTTCCGACGTGGTGATGATAGCCGCCGGCGGACACGAACAGCGCCTGGCCCCCGTAGTTGGCGACGATATCGAAGCCGAGCGCGTCTACATAGAATCGCTTGGCTTCTTGCAAATCTCTGACGTGAAGATGCACATGCCCCATCACGGTGCCGGCCGGCAGTCCGGTCCACGGCTTGTCGCCGGCCAAAGCGAGCAGCCCCTCGATATCCACCGGGTCCGTCGCCATCGCGACCTCACCCGTCGGCGTGTAGGACCAGGTATCCCGCGGGCGGTCGGCGTATACCTCGATGCCGTTGTCGTTGGGATCGCTCAGATAGATCGCCTCGCTGACGAGGTGGTCGCCCTGCCCGATGGGGACGCGGCGCTGGAGGAAGTTGCGCACGGCAAGCCCCAGCGCTTCGCGCGTCGGCACGAGGATCGCGAAGTGGTAAAGGCCCGTGCGCCTGCGCGGCGCCGGAACCGCGCCCTCGGACAGCTGCTCGAGCTGCAGCAAGGCGGCAGGTCCTCCTACGCCCATGCGAGCCGTCGCGCCCTCGCGGGAGATGAGCTGGAGGCCGATGATCTCCTCATAAAACTTGATGGAACGATCAAGCTCCGAAACCTTCAAATAAACGGTGCCGAGATCGGTATCGGGATGGATGGAACGCGTCATAGGGACCGTCCTCTCTAATAAATTAATAAAGTAAATAACTTTTAGTAAGTTACACTTTATCCGATTCGACACCGACTGTCAAGCAATGCTAGCGTCTCCGCAACGTTTTAACGATATCCCCTTGAGTCAGGAAAGCTGGCGCATAGGTCTTCGCCACGTTTTAACAGTATCCCCTTCAATCAGGAACGCTGACGCACGAGTCCCGATACGTTCTAACTGTATCCCTTTAGGCCAGAAACGCTTCGCGCGTGTATCCCAGCGTTTAAGAGGATTCCGCAGATTCAGGAACGGCTCCCTGCTTAGGAATACGATCATCGCAACGGAGCGTCAGAGGTTATCATCGGGCACGCAAAAAGCCAAAAAGGTCGGGTGCTAGGGGACTGCGGTACATTCGTCCTGTTCGAAGGGGATATTGTTAAAACGTAAAAATGAAGGCCATTTTGTTAGTTAAGGCGGCCCTCCTCTCAGCTTCTGTCTCAAGGGCGCTCGCTCAGTTCGCTTCGCCCTGCGCTCTCAAAGCCTTGACGCCGGCAATAAACGTATCCACCAGCAGACGAAAGGTGACATCCAAATCCAGCGGCATGCCGAAGCCTCCCTGGCGCTCGATCGAGACGAAGCCGTGCAGCACGCTGCGAATGCCGCGCACGGCGTGGATGGCCGCGTCTCCGCGCAGGCCGTAGGTCTCGATGACGCGGACGACGAGGGAGACGACCCGGCCGCCGGCTTCCGCGAGAACGGCGTCGTCGGGATCGGGCGCGCGCTGAACCGCTTCGTACAAGCCCGGATGCCGGCGCGCGAACGCGAGGTAAGCGCGGCTGAAGGCGCGCAGGGTTTCGTCGCCCTCGGCTTCGTCCAGCACGGCTTCGAAGCTTTCCGCCATTTTACCGAGGCCGGACAGCGCCAGCTCACGCCGCAAATCAGGCAAGCCGTTCACGTGATTGTAAAGGGAAGGCGAACGAATCTTCAGCTTTTGCGCAAGGGATGCTAACGTTACGGACTCCAGGCCGTGTTCATCGGCCATCTCCGTGGCTGCCTGCAGCAGCGTTGCCCGGTCAAGGCCGATTCGCGGTGACATGACTGGCCCCTCCTTTGCCTTGGGATTCAAGAACGCGCTCCGCGTCGCGCACCGAAGCGTTCATCGACCCGAGCGGATCCGCGACCATCCGGCCGTGTCCCACGGCCAGGAGCGTCGGTTGCAGCCCGACGAGCCGCTTGGCCGAACGGAGCGCCTCGGCAGGGCTCCAGGTCGCCATCGCCGGAAAAGGGAACAACGGCTGCATCTTCCCGGACACGGCCATGCCGCCGCGAATCTGAAACGCGTCTCCCGCGATCAACGCGCCCGTGCGCGTATCCAGAAAAGACATCGAGCCGGGCGTGTGGCCGGGCGTCGATACCGCGAGCAGCGAGCCTACGCGGTCGCCGTCGGCGAGCAGCGTGTCCGCCCGGGTACGGACGGCGCCCGGCTTCGGCACGCTGCCCTTAACGGGCGATTGCGACTCGCCCGGATCCAGCGTCTTGTCTCCGGCGAGCAGCCTGGCGTCCCTCGCCGAGATGAGGACTTCGGCGTCGGGCAGCGCGGACTTCAGCCGGTCAAGCGCGCCGATATGGTCGCCATGCGCATGCGTCAGCAGAATGCGCCGAATCGGCTTGCCGATTCGGGCCGCTGCGTCAATAATGCCCTTGGCGCTGTAGGGAAGCGCCGCGTCGACCAAGGTCAGGCCGTCCTGCTCCTCCACGAAGTACGCATTGACCGGAAAAAAGCGCGGCATGAAGGAAAGTTGGTGCACGTGCGCGCGTGTCGTCATTCGCATATTTTTAACCTCCGTTTGTCTAAACTAATCTTATTAGCTTTAATATAACTAATTGCATTAGTTTTTGCAAGCCTGATTTTTTTTGGATTTTAGATTAGACGACGATGATAACGACGACGACCCAAAAACGAAAAACTCCATCCACCCTTTTCTCCCGGTTGGATGGCGCTTCAAATTACTTAGCGTCCTGTAGGGATATAGACTCGCGAAGGCGTTTGATATCGCTTAAGGGAGGCCTGCCGAACATCCGGGCATATTCGCGGCTGAACTGGGACGGACTATCGTAGCCCACTTGAAATCCCGCATTCGCGGCTTCCGGAATATCCGAAAGCAATAAGCGGCGAGCCTCCTGCAGCCTTACTTGTTTTTGATATTGCAAGGGGCTCATGGCAGTAACTTCTTTGAAATGAGCGTGCAAGGAAGACGCGCTCATGCTTGCAGCCTTGGCGAGCTCGTCAATACGCAAAGGCTTGGCGAAATCGCGGTTGATGAGATGAATGACCTTCGCGATCCGTTGGGCATTGCTGCCGGCCACGGCGAACTGCAGGACGGCGGCGCCCTGCTCGTCCTGTAAAATCCGGTAAAGAATTTCACGAATGACCAAAGGAGCAAGCGCAGGGATATCCTGCGGCGTGTCTAATAGACGGACTAACCTCAATACGGCCTCTAGCAGGGACGGGCTCGTTTGACTTACCACCAGGCCGCGTCTGGAAACTTCCTTCAGATCCCGCTCCGAATTGAACTCCTTGATCATATCTACGATCTGATCCGTACTAAAATCCAGTTGAAGGCTAAGGTAAGGATACTGCGCCGTGGCCTTGATGATCTGTCCGGTAATCGGCAAATGGACGGAGGCGACCAGGTAGGATGCCGGATCATATCGATAACTCTCTTGTCCCAACATGATCAACTTGGATCCTTGTGCAACGATACACAAGGATGGATTATAGATCGAATAGATCGGTTGGGACGCTCCGTCGGAGCGAATGAACTTCAAGGAAGGAATGGCCGTAGCATGCGCGCCCTCAGGATACCGGTCAATAATAAAAGCCAATTCCTTCTGCTTTTTTAACGATCTCGTCATCCCCTGTCATCGTCTCCTCACAAGCTCCTTCCGCGCCCCGTTTGCGAATTATTTTATTCCGATTTGGAGGATTATGCAAGAACTCAACTGGATTCGGCTACCGGGCAGCCTCTTATTTATTACATACTGAAGTCACTGAAATGCTTTCTGGCGCCACCGTTCATTTAAAAAAAGCAGGCGTTCGTAAGCAATCCCCATTCATCAAAGGAGGAAATCAAAATGGAAAACAACAGGGGCGAACAACGATCCTATGTCGGCATGTGGGTTACCCGGGACGGTTACGTTCGGCAAGCGCTTTTACCGAATGGCCGCTATGACGAGGCTCGCGGCAATCGGAAAAGCGCTTATCAGGGCAGCTATACCATTAAGGGAGATCATATCGACTATGTGGACGATACCGGCTTCACTGCCGACGGAGAGTTTCGAGACGGCATTCTCTACCACGGCGGCATGATTTTTTTATCGGGAAAAATAAACGTTCCTATCGAGAGGAGAACGGCAAGCATGTCTAGCACGTTAAAAATCTACACATTGGCGATTCTGAGCTTCTTAGTCGGAACGTCGGAGTATATCATAGCGGGTATTTTGGATAAAATTGCAGCGACAATGGGCGTCTCGGTGGTGACGGCGGGTCAGCTGATTACCGTTTTTTCGCTCGCTTACGCGTTTGGCGCGCCGTTCATCATGGCGCTGACCGTCCGAATGGAACGTCGCAAGCTTCTCCTTTGCGCGCTGTTCTTTTTTCATACTGGGAAATGGGCTCGCTTATATAGGGCAGGGATATGAACTCCTAATCCTGTCTCGGATCATTATGGGCGTAAGCGCAGGCGTCACGGTTGTATCCGCGCTTACGATCGCGGCCAAGGTGGCCCTGCCAGGCAAGCAAGGAAGCGCGCTGGCGGCCGTGCTGATGGGCTTTACGGCTTCGTTGATTTTCGGCGTTCCGATTGGAAGAGTGATTGCCTCCGCTTACGATTGGAAGGCCGTTTTCGGTGGGATCGCATTGGTCGGCCTGCTTGCGATCGCTATCATCGCTCTCGCGATTCCGCGCGTTGACGGAGAGGAACCCGTTCCCTTGCGCAACCAACTCGCGCTCCTGAAGCAGCCGAGGATGGTCATTGCTTTATCCGTTACGTTTTTCTGGATTGCCGGCTATTCGATTTTCTATTCCTATATTTCGCCGTTGCTTCTTACGGTAACCGGGATGAGCGACAGCACCTTAAGCACCACGTTATTCGTTATCGGCATCGCCAGCTTAATCGGTTCGAGGTCCGGGGGATTCGCCACGGATAAGTGGGGCATTCATCGCGCCCTGTTCGGAGGATTGGCGGTGAATGGCATCGCGCTAATGATGATTGCCTTTACGATCCATGCGCCGTCTGCTTTGATCCCGATGTTAATCGTTTGGTCGTTCGCGGTCTGGGCGCTGGGTCCTCCGCAACAACTGCACTTAATTACGCTCGCTCCCGAATCCGCGGGAATTATGCTTAGCTTGAACAATTCGGTGCTTCAGCTCGCCATGGCCGCAGGCGCCGGAATCGGGGGCGTAGCCGTAGAGCGGATTTCAATTTCGTCCGTCGCTTGGGTTGCGGCGGCGGGAATCGTTTTGGCGATTGCGGCAGTCCTCTTGTCCCGCAGGAAACCCCGATCCGAAAAATCCGTCCAGCTGACCGGCCAGCAATCGTTTTAATACAGGAGGTTTTTATCGATGAAGCATCCCAATGTTTGGTTCGTAACAGGCTCGTCTAAAGGCTTAGGGCTAGCACTAACCCAAAAGCTATTGGCGGAAGGCTGCCGGGTCGCTGCGACGTCAAGAAATCTGGATGCGCTAACGACAGCGGTCGGCACCCGGGAAACGGATCGTTTTCTGCCTTTACAGGCGAACCTTGCCCATGAGCGAGAGGTAGAAACCGCCATTACATCTGTCATTGCCAAATTCGGCCGTGTGGATGTCATCGTCAATAATGCCGGCTATGGGCTGCAAGGAACGTTCGAATCGCTGACCGACCAGGAGATACGCGATCATTTCGATATAAACGTATTTAGCATTATGAACGTACTGCGTCATGCCATTCCTCATCTTCGAAAGGCGGGCCGAGGTCACATCTTTAATATGTCTTCCATCGGCGGGTTCAGTGGCGGTTATACCGGCTGGGGCAGCTACTCCGCCACCAAATTCGCCGTATCCGGCCTTACGGAGGCTTTGGCTGCCGAGATGAAGCCGTTCGGCGTATCGGCCACCGTCGTTTATCCCGGCGCTTTCCGTACCAGCTTCCTGACCGAACAATCGTTGGCCGTCTCGCCGAATCCGATTCTTGCGTATACGGAAGCACAGGCTTCAATCGATCGCTATCTCGAAATGTCGGGTAAACAGCAGGGAGATCCCGCTAAGGCCGCTGAAGTTTTGATGCGAATCGCCGCAGACCCCACGCCTCCGCTGCATCTGTTTTTAGGACCCGATGCTTATAAAGCGGCGAACGAAAAGATAAAGCGTGTGTTGCACGACTTGGACAGCAATAAGTATTTGACCCTTTCTACTTCATTTCAAGGATAATAGGAGGGAATCAATCCCCTCTAAACTCAAGTCGCCTTTTACGTGGTCACGCCCCTCCTTGGACATTTGGGATTCCTTCCCCTGCAACCTTATAATAGAAAATAGGATTACGAACCGCATGGGGGAGAATAATAGGGAGTAAGATCGCGTCGAAAGGAAGAGATTGATGAACTTGGAATCCTCCGGGGCGTCGCTGGCGAGAAGGCGAGCTTCTCCCTCCCGCTGGCGAGGTCGACTGCTGCTGGCCGCCTGCATCGCCGCCGCGCTGATCGTCGCCGCGAACTTGCCTGCCGTTAAATTATTGCTGCCCGCCGAGCTGTGGCGCAAAGTGCCTCCGGTCGTCTCCTTGCATCCGCTCGTCGCCGTGAAGATGAAGACGCTGAAGGCCGAGGCCGCAGCGAAGGGCATCCGGATCGCGATTACGGACGGCTTTCGCAGCGAAACGGAGCAGGACGCGCTCTATCGCAAGGGACGGAGCGCTCCGGGCGCCATCGTGACGAATGCCAAAGGCGGCCAATCGTATCATAACTACGGATTGGCCATCGACTTCGCGATCCGCGCGAAGAACGGCGACGTGCTCTGGGACATGGCGTACGACGGCAATCGCAACGGGAAATCCGACTGGATGGAAGTCGTCGGGATCGCCAAGCGGCTCGGCTTTGCCTGGGGCGGCGATTGGGAGAGCTTCCCGGATTATCCGCACCTGCAGATGGACTTCGGGCTGTCCATCCCGGAGCTGCAGCGCGGACATCGGCCGCCCGAGGATCTTCGGCTCGCGGAGGAGCGGGCGCAGCAAGCAGGAGGCAAGGCATGATAAAGAAGGTGTCCGAACCCTGATGGGGCCGGACACCTTTTTTATTTGCCGCCCGCCGCGCAAGCCGGGCAGATGCAGGTTCGCCCCCGCAGCGACAGGGGCACGCTTGCCAAGACATCCTCGCCGATCGCCCTGCGCATGCACCAGCAGGACTCTACCTCCCGGCCCGCTTCGATCGCGCAGCCGTTCGGTCCGCCGCATAGCGGGCAGCAGTCCCGGTCCGTGTTATCGGACGACATCCTGCCCGTATCTCCGCTCAGGTCGTTCGTTTTATCCGTCATCATCCGCTTCCGCGCCTCCTCAACCGTTGAAAATCCAGGAATCGAACCACCGGAGCGCGTGAACGACGTAGGATTTATCCACCGTCATGCCTGACAGGATCGGATAGAACAGGACGAACAGCAGCAACGCCGCGCCGAGGTAGCCGTAGACGTGGCCGCGCGTCATCCGCCCGCGATCCCTGCCTTCTTTCAATACGTAAACGATCAGGAGGATCACAAAGGGGACGCTCGCGAAAAAATGATAGATAAACGTCAAGCGGGACACGCCGACCCAGGGAAGATACTCCGCGGCCAAACCGATCAGCAGGAAGACGAGACGCGGGTCGCGCGCCCGGTCCTTGAAGAGCAGGAAGATCGCGGCCGCGACGGCGGCGATGCCGATCCACCAGACGGCGGGATTGCCCATCGCCACGATGCTCGACACCTGGTTCGCCGCGACGGTACCGCCGTAATACCAGATCGGCTTGATCATCAGCGGCCATTGCCACCAGCTCGACGCGAACGGATGGGTCGCCACCAGATGCGCATGGTAGTTGTACATGAACTTCTGGTAGGTCAGCATGTCGTGGAAGCCATGCCCCGGGCCCGATACGAGGAAAAACGGAATGTAGCTCGCCGTATAGATCAGCGCGGGCACGACCAGGAAAAACGGCACGCACCACAGCACGGCGCGCAGCAGGAACGCATGCTCTGCCCGGCGCCGCCAAAGCGTGATCGCGAACAATACCGCAAGTCCGCCTCCCGCGTAAATATCGATCCATTTGCTCGCAGCCCCGAGACCGAAGAACAGACCCGCCAGCGCGAGCGGCACGGCGACGCGGCGGAAACTTTCTCCCGCGAGCGCCCGTTCGTAATATTTGTACATGTACACATACATCAACAGGATGAAGAAAACGCCGTAGACATCGACGGTCGCGATGCGCGTCTGCGTGAAGTGCATGAAGTCGAACGTCAGCAAAAATGCCGCCGCGAAGGCGAGCTCGGTGCGGCCGAACATCCGCTTGGCGAGCAGGTACATGAGCGGGACCATCGCGATGCCGAGCAGCGTGCCCATGATCCGCCAGCCGAACGGGTTCATGCCGAACAGGGAGACGCCGAGCGCCATCAGCCCTTTGCCGAGCGGCGGGTGCGTCGTCTCGTACGGCTCGATATGGTGCAGGAATTCGTATGCCGTGCGGCCGTGATAGATCTCGTCGAAATACATGCTGTTGAGATAAGACGGCTTCTTCGGCACGTCGCCCGGCTCGTCGAGCAGCGCGTCGCCGCCTTCGCTCGTCTTGGCCGGCGTCAAGGTGTCGCCCTCCACGTCGCGGAACGACAGCTCGTACAGCGTCCAGCCCGGATTCGACGCCGAGACGCGCACGTACCGCTGGTTGATGGCGACGGGCTGTTCCTTCCATTGGAAGACGGAGCCGCCGTTCAGCACGAACGTCAGGGCGCTCGTCCAGCTGTTGCCGTCCGCCGATTGCGACAGCTCGATCGTGCTGTCCTCCGCTCGTCCTTCGTCCCGCGTCCCGCCGAACCAGATGACGGAGGCGACGGCCTGCGGCGCTCCGAAGTCGTACACGATGGCGCTGGCCGGCGCGGGTGGCGTCCAGCCGGACTCGGGCGCGCGCATCGAGCCGAGATTGACGAGCGCGATGATGCCGTAGACGAGCGTCAAGCCGCCGACGAGCAGGCGGTCGAGCCGGGAGAACTTGGCGTCGGACGCCGATATGGCGGTCTCGAACGCTTGTTGGGAAGGCGTGGTTTTGGACGATGCGTTTTTGGCTGAAGCATTTTTGAAAGATGCGCCGCCTTTGCCTCCTTTTGCGGAGACGGCCGTTATGGCAGGCGCGGCCGCCAGCGCCTTGCCCTTCTCCAGCGTCCAGCCGACGTAGACGGCGTAGGCCGAGATCGCGAGGTTGACGAGCGACAGGAAGCGGAAAAAGCCGTCCGTTGCAGATAGGTAATAGTTTTTGTCCAGCCCGAAGTAGAGCACGTAGGCCGCGTCCGCGAAATGCGTAAACGTAAGGCCAAGGAACATCCACAGCAAACGACGGTCCTTGAGCAGGATAAACGCGAGCAGCGCGAGCGCGACGGCCGGGTAGCCGTAACGCTCGTGCATGCTCGTCTTGAGCGCGAATACGAGCAGGAAGGTCAAGTACGCCAGGTAGGTCCAGCGCGACGCGGCTTCAAGCTTGCGATGCCGCCAGGCCAGCCAGACGACATAGGCAACGATGAGCACAACGGACAGGTTGCTCCAGAACGCCATCGCGGCCGATACCTTGACGCCGTTCAGTCCGAGCAGGCCGTACAGGTTGGCGGCGTTCAACGTCGCGTACGGATAGCTGTCGAACATCGCCTTGTAGCGCTCGACGATCCAGTCGGGAGATTGATGGATGGAAAACGGCAGTACGAGCAGTACGAAGACGGCGGCGCCGTACAGCAGCGATTCGCCCCAAGCCCTGCGGCTGCGCCGGACGGCCAGCGCCAGCAGCAGCACCGGAATGGCGACGATCGCCTGCGGCTTGATCAGCACGGCGGCGACGATGGCGGCCGTCGCATAGGGGAGCTTGCCCTCCGCGATCGCCCAGACGGCGAGCAGGATGAACAGCGCGAGGAACGAATCGATCTGGCCCCAAACGACCGAATTGTGGAACACCATCGGGTTAAAAAGATACAAGGATGCGATCGCGGCGCCCGCGGCGGCGCCGAACCGCGGACGCGCGATACGGAGCAGCACGTATGAAGCCGCGAGATCGGCCGCGATTGACGGCAGCTTGAGGAGCAGCGCCGATCCGGCGGACGGGTAGCCGACATGCATCAGCTTCTGCAGCACGCCAATGACGTACAGCACGTAAATATAGCCCGGGGGGTAATCCACGAAAATATCGGCCGTGTAAAAGCCGTGCAGTCCTGCTTCGTAGGCATGGTTCGCCCAAAAATAAAAGTCGAGGGCGTCGATCGGATGCCCCTGCATGATCGGCGCGCAGGCCGCGCGTATGAGCAAGGCACCCGTAAAGAGCAGCAGGACGGCGCCCTTGCCTTCGCGCGCCTTGCCGCCCGGCAGCCTCGCATCTCCCGCGCGGCGCAAGTAGGAGACGATGCCCCAAGCCAGTGCGGCATAAGCGGCAGCCAGCAAAAACATCATGACCGTATAGGTGCCGTGCCCGCCTCCTGCGTCTGCACCGGCGCTTGCGCCTTCGCCGCCGGACGCCGCTCCGTCGTAGGCCTCGGGCCACAGTGGAATAACGACGGCGCCGGCCGGGGCTTCCGCCAGCTTTTCGAGCGCGATGTCGTCGAAGTCCGCCCGTCCGCTGTTCAGGCTGCCGTAGCTGCCGAGACGGGCCGCGACGGTAATGCTCGTCTGGTCGGCGCCCGTCTTGCCGTACCATTCGACCTGGCGCCATTCGCCCTGCGAATCTCCGATCGCCGGAAAAGGAGCTGCGATGCCGAGCACGGACAGGTTGCCTCCCGTGCGTTCGGCGAGCCCGCCCGCGACCCGAATCCAGGCGGACAGCTTATAGACCGAATCGGCTTCGACCGCTACCGTCTGAATCCAGCGGGCGTCGTTATCGCTCGCGTTGGAGACGCTCAAATAGGCTTGGCCGCTATGGCCGCCGTCCTGCCCGACCGTCAGCGTGCTGACCGCAGCGCCGTTCGCGTCTGCCGCGTATACGTCCTGCGTCCAGCCGTCGGGCTGCCCGCTCCCGCTCGCCGCGCTCTCGGCGCCGCCATTGCGGATCAGCGCCGCAGCCTCTGCCGCGTGCGCGGCGGAAAACCCGCCTAAGCAGCCCAGCACGGTGATCAGCAGCGCCAACATCCATACCCCTATCGTTCTCCTCATGCTTCCCCCCCGACGATCTGTTCGTTCTCGCGCCAGCGGCGCGGCGCCCGGACGTCCGCGGCGCCTATGCAGGCGCCGCCGTCCGCTAACCGGCAAAAATGCGCATCCCCGCTGCGGAGCGAAGACGCGCATTTCCGCGTTCAAACCTTATTGACGATGCGTTCCAAGCATTTGTTACGGTTCGTCTTGCGTTGGCATATAAATTGGCGATGCCCGTTCATGACGGATCCGGTTAATCGGCTGCGTTCGTTAAGCCGGCCGCCTGCAGCGTACGGCTCAGCATGGCGACGGCTTCAGCTCGGGTCGCCGTCGCGCGCGGCGCGAGGCGGCCGTCCGGCAGCCCCTTCAAGATGCCGAACGAGGACGCGGTCCGAACCGCATCGGCCGACCAGCCATGGATGTCCGAAGCATCCGCGAACGCGGCGGCAGGCTTCGCCCCGCCGTCCGTCGAGGCTGGCGCGCCGGCCAGCTTCAGCGCTTGCGCAGTCATGACGGCCACCTCTTCGCGGGTGACCGTCGCCTGCGGACGGAAGCTGCCGTCCCCGAAGCCGCGGACGAGACCGTAGGCGGCCGCCGTGCGTACCTCTGCGGCATACCAGGCGCTGCCGGCTACGTCCTTGAAGCCGACGTCGCCTCCAGGATCCCGGAGGCCGAGCCCCCGGACGAGCAGCGCCGCGAATTCGGCCCGCGTGATGCTGCGCACAGGTCCGAACGCATCGTTACCGACGCCTTTGACGATAAGCTTCGACGCGAGCCGCTCGATCTCCTGCTTTGCCCAGTGATTCGACAGATCCGAAAACGTTGCGGGGTGAGAAACGACGGCGTACGCGCTGTTGCCCGGGCTGCGAATCGTAACGGTCGTGCCGCCGTCCTCGCTCGCCTGGAACAACGCCGGCACGTAGACGAACGATCCGGCGCCATCCTCGTCCGTCCTGTAGACGACCGCCGTCACCGACGCTTCGTCAAGGCGGCCCGCCGTCTTGATCGTGCGGTCGACGTAGACGCCGCCGAAGTCGCCGATCGTCTCGGTCTTCCCGCCGTTGCGGAGCTCGACGGAAAATTCGACGGGCGCCGCGACCAGCGCAAGCCCCTGACGCTTCGCCGCTTCCCGGATCGGCGGCAGGGCCGCCTCTTCGAGCGGCTTGATCCCGAAAATCCACAACGCCTTCGGATCCCGATCGTAGCCGCGATCCTTGACGAGCTTGACTGCCAGGGACAGCGGGAACCGGTACGTGGCGTCGCCGCTCGCGATCGTCAGGACCGCGTCCGGCTTGCCGGCGGCCGCTGCGAGCAGCGCCTGCACGGTAAACGGCGCGGTGCCGTCCGCCGAGGCGTTCACCGCGATCGCGTTGCCCGTCGACGCCTTCAGCTTAGCGTCGTTGGCGGCAGCCGCAGCATCGATGACGCTGCCGCCAGATCCGCTATTGCCGCCGCTGGTATCGACCGGCGGGTTTACGACCTGCGATGCCGCGACTTTAACCGTGTACGTCCGCTCTGCTCCGCCGTAGGCGATACGCAGGCGCGTCTCGCCAGTCGCGATGCCGCGCAGCAAGCCCGCGGCATCCGCGGCCGCGACAGACGCCTGGTCCGTCGCGAACGTCGACTGCGCCGTGACGTCCTTGCCCGCGGCGTCGGTCACCTTGATCGCGAGCGTTGCGCCCGCGGTCAGGGCGAAGCCGTTCAGCGAGCCCCCCTCGGCCGTCGCCGCGAACGGTTTGGCCGCGGACGCGAAGCCCTCGTTGACCTCCCGCAGGGCGAAGCCTGCGGAAGCGTTGGCGACGTCCGCGATTTTCGTGCCGCGAACGATGACGTTGTCGATGTCGGCCGCGCCCGTGACGGTCGGCGCCACTTGCACGCCGGCCGTGCCGGCGCCGTCGAGCACGAGATTTTGCAGGAGCAGCCTGCCGCCCGAGATCGCCTGGATCCCGTTGACCACGACGCCCGCGTATGTGCTGTCCAGCGCCGTATTGTCGCGCAGCACGATGTCGCCGGCCATGTTTTTCGTATCGGCGAACAGCCAGAATGCGCCAAGATTTGTCTGCAAGCCTGTATCGTAGCTGCCCGTGCGAATGAGCGTATTGCGCTCGACGACCGTCTTCCCCGCGAACGGCAGCGGGTTGAACCGCGTGGACACCGTGATGCCCGAGCCGTTTACGATCGTATCTTTGGCTATATTGTCTTGAATCCGGTTGTCCGTGCCGCCGAAGACGGCGATGTTGTTGGCCAGCCACGGCAGGCTCACCGTGTTGAAGCGCGCCGTGTTTTTCACGCTTGAGCGCCCGTCGGTCGACCACATCGCGATGCCGTCGTCGCCCGGGTACCGGACGTCGCTCTGCTCGAGCATGCTGTCCGCCGTGCCGACGCTGAAGTTGATGCCGTCCGCCATCAGGTTGCGCATGCGCAAGCCGACCATGTGCAGGCCGTGCGTGTAGGCCTCGCCGTCCTTCATCTTGGTAAGCCACAGCCCTGCTTTCGTATGCTCGATCCATACGTTCTGGAGCACGGAGCCCGGACCGAAGCCGCCGTGAAACGCATTGGTGATCGCCTCGTCGTCCCGCACGTTGATATCCCCGTCGATGAGCAGGTCGTAGACGCCGATATCGTCGCCTCGACCCACGAACTTAGCGCCCGTCAGCTGCGTGTGCCACATGCCCGCGCCGCGGATCTGGATGCGGTCCAGGTCGAGCAGGCCGTCCCGAAGCTCGTATTCGCCGGCGGGGAACCAGACGCCCTTGCCTTCGGCCTTCGCCGCCTTCATCGCGCGCTTGAAGGCCGCTGTATCGTCGATGCCGTCGTCCTTGGCCGCGCCGTAATCGTCCACGGACAGGAATCCTTCGGGCATCGGCAGCGATGCCGCCGCCTGCTCGAAGTCCGCCAGATCGATCGTGTAAAAAGGCGAGGTGCTTTCGGCATCCTTTTTCAGCGTGATCTTTGCGCCCGCAGGCACGTCGCCGATCAGCGCGTGCGTCTCGTCGAAAAAGCGGTGCCCGCTGCCCTGCGTCGGATCGTTGGACCACGGATAGCTGCCGTATTCCCAGGCGTACTTGGACGTCAGCGTCAGCTTCTGCCTGAACTGGCCGTTCACGTACAGCCCCAGCGTCTCGGTACGGCCCGCGCCGTCCGCGCTGTCGGGAATCGAGTAGCGCAGCACGATCGAATTGGCCGGACGCGCCAGCGTGAACGCGACGTAGTCGCCGGTCTCGCTTAGCTTCACGGCCTGGCGGCCGGAAGCTTCGGAGGCCGGATCGTAGTACGCGCGGGAGGCGCGCAGCAGCTCGCCGTTCGTCTCGGCATCCTCCGCCTCATAGGTCGTGAATGGCGTCGTGGCGCCTCTGTATGCCGGCGCGACGCTGTTTTTCAGCGTAAGCGAGTCGACGGCGAGCGCGACTGCCGGAGCGGCGGCTCCTTCCGTCGGCTGCAGCGCGATCGTGTTCAGTCCTTGGCGCAGCGTCAGCCGGAGCGCCGCCGTCGACCAGCCTGCGCCGGTCTGCGGGAGACTGAGGGATGCGGCGGAAAGTCCGTTGACGGCGACGTCGAGCGTCGACGCAGCGCTTGCTCCCGGAGCGGCGTAACGGACGACTGCGTCGTAGTCGCCTGCGGCCTGCGCGTTGACGGTGAAGGTCAGCTTGGCGTGCGCGCTGCCGCCCGAGTCGCTCGTGCCGCTTGTACCGCTTGCACCGTTCGCGCTTTCCGTTACCCCAACCCACCCGGAATCATATCCGTCCCCGGTATAGCCGGCCAGTTCATGATGCGCCGCGACGCCTCCGCCCATGAACGCGTTTTCCGCCTCATAGACGACATCGCCCGGCACGCGCTCATAGATCCAGCGCCCTTGAACAGCGTCGGCGGCTTTTCCGTATTCGGCGGCGCCGTCGGCATGCAGCAGCAAGCCTGCACGATCGGCTGCGCTGCGCAGCTCGAGCAGCCCCTGCGTCTCGACCGCCTCCCACTGCGAGCTCGCTTGGCCGCGCGTGCCTTCTGCCGCAGCGATCGGCTGTCCGGCCTGATCGAGCGCCAGCAGCCTTCCGCTGGCCCGATTTTGGAGCAGCTTGCGGCCGTTAAAGTCCTGCAGCAGCCATTGTGCGGCGGCGCCGCTCTCGTTCGCAAGCGCGATCGCGCCGTCTCGGTCCGCAAGCCATCCCCCGCCACTGCCGATCCGCGTATAGGCGGTATCGTCGAAGATCGGCGTCGCCGTGACCGTATTCGCCGCGCCGCCGTCGTCCGGCGTCACGTAATCCGCCGGCGCCGCAGCGAAGCTCCAGCGCGCCGTCCCGAAGGAGAGGGGCACGAGTCCGCGCTCCGCGTAGCCCGCGGCGTTGTCCGTGTGGACGTATTCGTCGTCGTAGCCGGCGGCCAGATTGCGGATCAACCATTTACCGGCGGAAGCGGCCGAAGCCTCGATCGACCAGTTTGCAGCCGCATCCGCAGTGTCCGCAGCCGGCAAGCTCTCGATATACCGGTAATCCGGCGTCAGCGTCATCCGGTGTCCGGTCGCCCGGTTTTCGATGCGGGTCGCGCCGTCCTGCTGAACGAGCCGCCAATGACCGAACCCGTTGTTCTCGGCGATGCTCCCGTACAGGACGACGCCGCTGCGGTTTTCATAAAGGTACTGGCCGTTCGCTTCGTTCTGGATACGAATGTAGCCTTCGGGCGCCTCCGGCTTCAGCTTGACCGGTTCCGCCTTGAACAGCGCGTCGTCCGTGAAGTCGCCGCCGCCCGACTTGACCGTCTTGCTCACTTTTGTGCCGCCTGCGCCATCTGTATAAATATAATGGCCGGCCCAGCCGCTGCGGATCGCGGTATACCCGCTATCGGATGCCGCCTCCAGGTACCACTTGGCGCTTCCCCAAGATTCATACACGACCGCTTCCGTACCGAGCGGCAGGTTCGGGGCATCTTCCGACTCGTGTCCCGCCATGTTTTCCATCGCAATGTAGTGGCCCGTCTCGACATTCTTCAGTCGCTTGGCTCCGCTCCCCGCGTCCTCGACGTACCACACGGCGCGCATGTCGGAATCCGGCAGATTCGCGTATCGCACCTTGCCCGCCGCTTCGCCATCCGTTTCCTCATAGAGCGATTGTCCTTGCTTGTTCGTCAAACGCAGGTGCGCAGGTCCCGCGTCGTCCACCGGGATCAGCGTCCAGTGCGGACTGCCCCAGTTCCGGTTGATTTCGGCGTATTCCGCGTATTTGTTCAGGTTTTGCAGGTTGACCAGCTTCTGAACCTCCTGGTTTTTCACCCGGTCCGCCACGTTGTAGATCAGCTTGGCGCCGCCTGCGAGCGATTCGACGACCCACACCGCGCTCGTCCAGTCGTCCGAGACGTCGGTGACGCGGATATGGCCCGCCGTCATGTCCTGCAGGTTGACATAGTGACCGGTGGCGCGGTTTTTGATTCGCTTGCGGCCCTGATACTTCTCGATCAGCCATTGGTCCCGGCCGTCCGATCGGGGGTTGCCGTATTTCAAATCTCCGCCGTCGTCCTCGTACCAGACGAAGGGCTTCCACTCGTTCTGGATGCGCACGTACTGCGGCGAGCCGTCCGTCCGCGCAGACGGATCCTCGAGCAGCCACTGCGCGGCGTCGGCGTCCGGATCGGAGGCGCCCGCGCGCAGGACGCCGTCCTGGAGCAGCAGCAGACCTGAGCCGTCCGCCGCGGCGATGTTCACGTAGTCGTCGTACATTTCGGAGGGCGCGAGCTGCCATTGATAAACCGCCGACGTGACCGACGCGGCAGGGCTTACCGCGAGCGGATCGCCGGATGCCAGATAGCTGCCCGTCGCCGCATTGCGGATGCGCTTTTTGCCGTCCTGGTCTTCGACGATCCACTGGTAAGCCGGATCGTTCTCCCGGCCGGCCGCCAGCGCGCCGTGCATCAGCAGGCCGCCCTCTCCTTCATAAAGATAGTCCGTGCCGACATCCGCTGCCGTGTAGTTGACGATGCGAACCGGCTTGACGTCATAGGCAGGCGCGATTTTCCAATGCGCGTTGCTCCTCCCCCGCGTTCGACCAATCGTTGGACCGCGCGTACGTATCCTCGAACTGCGTATTGAGCACAAAGGCAGGATGGTCTGCGCTTGCGATGGAGACGAATCCCGGAACGGGATCGCCGTTCTCCGCCGCGGCAGACGCGATCGTCCATCGCTGCGCCCCGGCCGCGGACGCCGGAGCCGTCTCGATCCTGCGCCAATAATTGTCCGCGTCGAACTGTTCGATATAGTCGCCCGTCGCCCGATTGCGAAGGCGCACGATCTGCGTCGCGCCGGCGCCGCCCGACTCGACCTCCACGTACCAATGCGCCCTTGTATCCGTCGGATCGAGCTTGCCGAAGGCGACTACGTTCCGCGTGCGCCCTTTTTCCGGATTGGCGGTCTCGTACAGGAGCTGTCCCGCCCGGAATTCGTTCGCGATGAGCAACGGCTGAAGCGTCTCCGCCGGCTCGAACATCCACTGCGGGCTCTCGAACGTAATGTTGATGTCGTTGCTGGCCTCGGCATAACCGAGCTGGTCCTCCTCGTGAATGACCAGGTTCGCGCTCGGATCGGCCGTCGCGCTCTTGATAACCTTGTAGCCCGGACGGCTGGCATCTTCGATGAGCCACTGATCGGCAGCCGTGCTGACGGCGATCTCGCGGGCGACGAGCGCATCCCGGCGCTTCGCCGTCTCGGCGATCGTGACGTAGTGGCCGGTAGCGCGGTTCCGGATGCGCGTCCCGCCGGCTGCCGGTTCCAGCCGCCACTGCGACGAGGCGTCGTCCAGCGCCGTCCGCCCGTAACGCACGATGCCGTCCGAGCTTTCGTACAAATAATTGCTCTGCCATTTATTTTTGATGCGTATGTAGGCCGGCGCCGTGGCGCCTGCGCCTCCCGCATCCGTCTCCTGCAATCGCTGCGGCTCTTGCTGCGCGGTCTCCGCCGCGAACGCAGGCATTGACGTCAGCATCAGCAGCGCCGTCATGCACGCCGCGAGCCATTTTCTCCAACTGGACATGGTCTGGTGGCCTCCCCATAAAATGGAATCCCTCTCATCGTAAAATGAAAACGATTCCATGACGATGTGCGTTTATGGGCGTTCTAGGCGCAAAATTACGAAGTTGACAGGGGTGGCGGGGGAAGGAAGGTCAGCGCGGCTTTGGGCGCTAAGACGACGGCGATAGCTCAAGTCCGCTCGCCTCGTTGCTAGATCGCAGAAGTCCCGGATAGGAACAAACCAGTCCGCTCGCCTCGTCGCTAGTTTGCAGAAGTCCCGGTTAGGAACAAACCGGCCAGCCCGCTTCGTCGCTAGATCGCAGAAGTCCCGATTAGGAACAAACCAGACCGCTCGCCTCGTCGCTAGATCGCAGAAGCCACGGATAGGAACAAACCAGACCGCTCGCCTCGTCGCTAGATCGCAGAAGTCCCGGATAGGAACAAACCAGCCCGCTCGCTTCGTCGCTAGATCACAGAAGTCCCGGACAGGAACATCTTGCGCTTATCAGCGCATTGTCGGCTCAGCCCGAGCCCTTCGCTAGCGGCGTTAGCACTTTTTTATGCTCATCGGCATCGCCGGAACGCCAAAAAGCCGCCGACTTCCCGGCGGCTAGATCCTGATGGCACAGCCTACAAATTTTTCGCGCCGAACGTATCTCCGCCTTCGATCGTGCCGCTGTCGAAGCCCTTCTGGAACCATTTCATCCGCTGCTCCGACGTGCCGTGCGTAAAGCTTTCGGGCACGACGTAGCCTTGCGATTTTTTCTGGAGCGTGTCGTCGCCGACCGCGCTGGCCGCCGTGATGGCTTCTTCGAGGTCACCCTGTTCGAGCACGTTCATGTCCTTCGCGTGATGCGCCCAGACGCCTGCGAAGTAGTCTGCCTGCAGCTCGGTGCGCACGGATTGGGCGTTCGTTTGCTTCGCGCCCATGTTCGTCGTGCCAAGCAGCGTCTGCACGTGGTGCCCGACTTCGTGCGCGATTACGTACGCCATGGCGAAGTCGCCCGGCGCCTGGAACTTCGTTTTCAGCTCGTCATAGAAGCTGAGGTCGATATACAGCTTGTGGTCGCCCGGACAATAGAAGGGTCCGACGGAGGCCCCCGCGGTGCCGCACGCGGACTGTACGCTGTCATTGTAGAGGACGAGCGTCGGATCCTCGTATTTTAATCCCTTTTCCGCAAAAATCTGCGTCCATACATCCTCCGTATCCGCCAGGACGACCGATACGAATTGGGCCAGCTCCTCTTCCTGCTGGCTTCCCTGATAGGGCGTATCGCTGCCGGAGCTCGTCGACGTACCCGTCATATTGTTCAAAATGCTGCCGATGTCGCCGCCGCCGAACAGCAGCGCGATCACCAGCACGACGATGCCGCCGATGCCGCCGCCGACGAGCTTGCCGCCGCCGCTCATGCCCCGCCGGTCCTCCACGTTCGCGCTGCCCCGTCTTCCTTGCCATTGCATATCGGTTTCCTCCTGCCGTGTTTTAACGTCCATGCCGTCTATCGCTTTCTTCGCTTGCGATGCCAGACCGCTTGCTTGGCGAACGGCCGGCGAGCTGCCCGCGAGTTGCTTAATAGCTCTTACCCGGCGACCCGGCGCGCGCAACTGCACAATCGTACCATGTCCAAGGACCGACAAATCCGGACCGGAAAATCTGCTTTCTCTGTTTCATATTTCCTAATTCTGTATACATTCAGATAGGTTTAAAGATTTATCATGATCGTTTCAAATCAGGCAGTCGCCAAATCAGACGGACAGGAGTGTTGTACAGTTGAAAAAGCTCGGAGCTCTCTTTCTTTCTCTCATTCTGGCAGTAAGCGTCTTTTCCGGCGCGGCCTCTGCCGCCGCCAAACCTGTCAGCGTCTGGATGGACGGCGCGGCCGTCTCGTTCAAGCAAGGCGCGCCGATGGTCGAAAACGGCACGACGCTCGTGCCGCTGCGGCCGTTGATCGAGAAGCTCGGCGTGAATCTTTATTGGGACAGCAAAACCCAAACGGTAACGGGAACGAAAAGCGGATTGTCCTTCGCCCTCCAGGTCGGCAACGACACGGCCGTCGTCAACGGCGTCGTAGAGGCGCTCGATGCGGTGCCTCGCATCATCCGCGGCACGACCTATGTCCCGCTGCGCTTCGTCGCCGAAGCGGTCGGCTACAAAGTAACCTGGGACGCAAAAAACAACGCGGTGGCGCTGGCGCCAGCCGGTCAGCCCGGCGGCAGCAAGGGGTTCCTCTGGAAGGCGGAGAAAAACGGCAACACCGTCTACCTGCTGGGCTCCATTCACGTCGCCCAAGCGAAAATGTATCCGCTTCGCGCGGAGATCGAGGCCGCCTACAAGGCTTCGAGCTATCTCGGCGTCGAAGTCGACATGACGAAGGTGGACGCGGACGCGATGGAGAAGCTCGTCGAAGACAAAGGCACTTATAAAGACGGGACGACGCTAAAGGATCATATTTCCGCCGAAACGTACCGGGCGCTCGTCGACATCCTGAAGGCGAATCAACTGGACGTGACTGCATTCGACAAATACGAGCCATGGGTCGTCGCCCAATCGCTCCCGTCCTTGCAAGGCGAATCCGACGGCTATCAGGCGAACCTCGGCATCGATGTGTATCTCATGGGAAAAGCCGCCCAGGACAACAAGCTGATCGTCCCGCTCGAGTCGGCGGAGAGTCAACTGGACACGTTCGACCGCTTTTCTACCACCCTTCAGGAAGCGCAGTTGAAGGAGGCGATCTACGCTTACAACCTGCCAAGCGCCCAAGACGGCGCGGCGATCGATGCGCTCACGCGCATGTGGGTCACGGGGGACGAGGACGCGCTCGTCGAGATGACCAAGGCGTCCGAGGAAAATCAGGAGTATTACAAAGCGCTCATTATCGACCGCAACCTGACGATGACGGGCAAGATCGAAGGCTACCTGAACGACGACGAAAACGTCACCCGCATGGTCGTCGTCGGCGCGGCCCATATGCTCGGCAACGACGGGATCGTCACGCATCTGAAAAACGACGGTTATACGGTCACGAAGCTGTAAGCGGAAGGAACGCCGTCCGGGCGGTAAACGGATAAGCGCTTCGGCGCAAAAAGGATCGGGCCCCGCTTAGGAGGACCGATCCTTTCTTTTGCCTTGCGTTATGCCTGGCGGCTCAGGCTAAGCTCGCCCGACTTGGCGTTCCAGACGACCGCGATCCCCAGCTGCTTGAACAAGGAAGCCGGTACCATGATCGCGCCTGCGGATAGATACGGTTTGCCGGCCAGCGTCGCCGGCGAGCCGTCGATCGTCGCTTGCGAGTCGTTGAACCGGAAGACGGCCGCAGCCTTGCCAAGCGCGATCTCATAGGCGCCGTCCTGCGTTGCTTGGAAGGTCCCGCCAAGCGAGCGTACCGTATCCTTAAGCGGCACATAGACGCGATCCGCCGCCATCGCCGCCGGATAGCCCGAGGCAAGCGGCTTGCCGTCGACCAGTACGCCGATCGCAGGCAGCACGCGCGCAGGCCGATAAAGCATCCGCGCGTCGTTCACGTTGGGCGAGCCCGCCTCGAACCACTGGTTTCCGCCGAAGCCCCACAGCCGGCCCAGCGCGTCGATCGCGAGACCGTGATGGTAGCCCACTGCGATCTCGTGGATACCCGACAAGCCGCCGATCTTGCCGGCCTTGCCCGTCAGCCAATTGTCCGTCGTCCATACGTCGCCTGCGGCGGTAAGGAGCAGCCCGCTGTCCGCCTCTTTGGCTTGCAGCGAGGACATAAGTGGCACCGGCTTGCCCTTGAGTCTAATTTGATCGGGCTTCAACTGCTGATACAGCGCGTCTAAGTCTATCTGGGCCTGCCACGCTCTGCCATGGGTATCGACGCCGACGAGCTGATTCCCGCCGGACACCTGCCTCATCGCCGGTAGCCCTGCGAGACGCGCCGGAGTCAGGACTGTCATCCCGCTGCCGTCAGGCTTTCGAATCGCCCCGAAGCCCCAGACGGCGCCTGCGCCGTCGATCGCGTACACGAGATCGCCTCTGGCGGTCATGCTCGCGAAGCGATAAGTGCCTGCGATCTGCGCGACGGCGATCTTGGGCTTGTCCCCTGCCTGCGGCTCGTAGGTCCATCTCCAAAGCGTGCCGTCCTTCTTGAGGGCGAAGCCCGGCACGGCCGCCTTCGCGTCCTGCAATCCGGGGATTTGCGTCGGCCGCGTCGTGCCGCCCTGTACCGCGCCTCTCGAGCCCCACTCCCAGACGGTTCCGTCCGTCGCGACGCCAGCCTGCGTACCGACGCCGTTCGTCGAGATCGCGGCAATCGCCGGCAACCCATAGAGACGGACCGGCCTGTCGATGTCGCTCGTGACGCGGGATTCCAGGACGCCGAGCTCGCCGAACAGCGTCCGGCCCCAGGCCCAGACCGAGCCGTCCGCGCGCAGGGCGGTCGAGTAGTAATCGCCGGCGACAACTTGCATGAAGGCGTGCGGGTTGGTTGCGACGATGCCCGGTGCGGCGACAGCCGAAGAAGCCGCCGGGGTGACGGCAGTCGTCGGCGCAGCGGCCGATGCGATGCCGCCTGAAGGCAGAAGAAGCGCTGTGGCCAGCAGCACGTGCGGCAGTCCTCTTGCTAATATCGACAATCCAATCCCTTCCTCTCCTCTTACAGCCTGTTAATAGGAATAGACGCGGCGTATCCGCCAAAGGTTTCCCAATATACGGAAAACGGTCTCCGGCTGTCGTGCCGGAGACCTGTTCTTTTTAGTATATATTTGTTCGGACCGAGCGTACGCACTGCCCGCCTATTCGTCCCGGACCGGCAACTCCATTAGAAAAAACGAAGTTCGAAATTGCCCGCCGCGCCCTCGACGACAGCGTGAAGCTGCCGGGTTTCGGCGTCGTATGTCCATTCTCGCAGCGTGGCGCCAGAAACGATCGCTTGCGCGGGCGCCGAAGACAGCTGCCGCACCACGATCCGGAGCGTCTGCTTGTCGGCGTTCGCGCCCTCTTCCTCCTTCTCGATCCCGTGCGGCAAGCCGTCGTGCGCCGGTTGGCAGCGCAGCGTGCTCGAGCCGCTATGCTCCGACCAGCTGAACTCGCGAAGCCGATATGCCCCTTGCTCGTACGCATACGTCCTGCCGTCGTCTTCATACAGACGGAATTGGCCGTCTCCTCCCGCATAAATGGTCAGCGTGAGCGGCGCTGACTGCGCCGCTTCGTCGTCCGCGTACATCGCTAGCGGCTGCTCCGCAAGGATCCCGCCCGCGCGGACGTACATCGGCATCGTCGCCAGCGGCGCTTCCGCGAGGATCCAGCGACCGCCCTCGTGACGCTCGCCCGTCCAGTAATCGATCCAGACGCCTGCCGGCAAATAAACGGCGCGCGAGAACGTGCCGGGACGCAGGATCGGCGCGATCAGCAAGTCCGGCCCGAAGAGGAACTGGTCGCACAGATTGTAGACGTTCGCGTCGTCCGGGAATTCCATGAGCAGCGGCCGCACGATCGGAAGTCCCGACACGGATGTCTCGTAGAATAGTGAATACAGCGTCGGCATGTGCCGATAACGCAGACCGATATAGCTGCGGCAGATGTCTTCCACCTTTTCCCCGAACAACCAGGGCTCCTGCCGGATCGTATCGATGGCGCTGTGATTGCGGCAGAACGGAGTGAACGCGCCCACCTGCGTCCAGCGCGCCAGCAGCTCGCCCGTCGTATGGTGAGAAAAGCCGCCGATATCCGGTCCCGCGAACGCGACGCCTGAAAGGCCCAGATTAAGCACCATCGGGATACTCATCGCGAGGTGCTCCCAGTAAGCCCGGTTGTCGCCCGTCCACACGGTCGCATATCGCTGAATGCCTGCGTAGCCGGCGCGCGTCAGCACAAAAGGACGCTCGCCGCTCAGGTGACGCTTCATGCCCTCCTGCGTCGCCTTCGACATGAGCATGCCGTACAAATTGTGCAGTTCGCCGTGCGTCTTGGGATCGCCGTTGTTGGCGTGAACGACGTCGAGATCCATCGTCTTGGCATCGTTGAAGACGGACGGCTCGTTCATATCGTTCCAGATGCCTTTGATGCCGTGGCTCGTGTAATGGACGTGAAGGTCGCCCCACCACGCTGCGGCGCCGTCGTCCGTGAAGTCCGGAAACGCGCTTGGCCCCGGCCATACCGGACCGATAAAAATCTCGCCCTCGAGCTTGCGGCAAAAGTACCCGTTGTGGACGCCCTGCCGATACACGGGATACGAAGGGTCCTTCTTCACGCCCGGATCGACGATCGGAACGAGCTGGAAGCCGAGCGCCTCAAGCTCGCGCATCATCTCATGCGGCCGCGGAAACGCGACGGGATCCCAGGTGAACACACGGTACTCGTCCATATAGTGAATGTCCAGGTACAGCACGTCGCAGGGAATTTGTTTTTTCCTGAAGGTGCGCGCCACCTGCAGCACTTCTTCCTGGCTCATATAGCTGTAACGGGACTGCTGATAGCCGATCGACCACTTCGGCGGCAGCGGCGTACGACCGATGAGCGCCGTGAGATGGCGGACGACATCCTTGAGCGTCGGTCCCTGGACGATATAGAGATCCAGCGCGCCCTTCTCCGCCGAGATCTGATAGCGATCCGCGCGAGTGCGCATGTCGAATGCGGTGCGTCCCGGGTTGTCGAGCAGCACGCCGTAAGCAGGGAGGCCGTAACGGAAATGGATGCTCCACGGAATCGACTGGTACAACGCCTCGATATCCGGCACATGCGGCGCGTACACGTCGCTGTTCCACATCTCGTAGCGCTCGCCCTTTTTATCGAGGAAGCCCGTCTTCTCGCCGAGCCCGTAAAAATGAGAGCGATCGTCCATCGCCAGCAGCGCCGTCTGGGAACGCTTCTCGTTCCATTCGATGCCGAGCAGGTTGGCCAGCAGCCCGCCGCGGTCGTCATAGACCTTGAAGCTGAAAGGGGACTTGACGGCGACCGCCCGCAGGCCCGGCGAAGCGATCGTGTAAGCTTCCTCGTCTTCGGACAGTACGATCTCTCCGGATGGAGCTATCGGCAAGATGGCGGTCGTCGTGCCGAGATCGGGGAGCGTTTTCGTCGAAAAAGACTTTGAGTCTTAAAATGCCCGCCGCGACGGGGACGATCGCCAGATTCGCGTTGTCGCCATAGAGAACGACGCCGTTGTCTTCCAATCGCGAAGCGCCGGTCAGTCGGCCGATCCGGCTGAGCGAATGCTTGAACGGGTCCTTGCCAGGACCCTGATGATCGGGATGAATCTCTTCGCTAGTCAACATGCGATGTGACACCTCTGCCTACTGAAGATTGCTCCATCATAGCAGACGGCATTGGGGCGCGTAATAAGCGGGACTACGCATTGTATGCGCAGGATTACGGAGGTGAAATGTTCCCGGATAGGAACTAACCTCCCCGCCGAGTCTCTCAGTCGCAGAAGTCCCGGACAGAAACTAACCAACCTCCCCGCCGGGTCTCTCAGTCGCAGAAGTCCCAGTTAGAAACTAACCAACCTCTCCGCCGGGTCTCTCAGTCGCAGAAGTCCCGGACAGAAACTAACCAACCTCCCCGCCGAGTCTCTCAGTCGCAGAAGTCCCAGACAGGAACTAACCAGCCTCCCCGCCGAGTCTCTCAGTCGCAGAAGTCCCAGTTAGAAACTAACCAACCTCCCCGCCGAGTCTCTCAGTCGCAGAAGTCCCAGACAGGAACTAACCAACCTACGCGCCGGGCCTCTCAGTCGCAGAAGTCCCAGTTAGAAACTAACTCGACCGCCTACCGAGTCGCTATGCCGAAGAAATCTCGGTTAGAAACAAAAGTAGCTTCCCCCCTTTTGCACGCCGAACCTGAGAATAAATCTCTGTCTTGTCTACACCGGCAAAGTCAGGTAAGCTAAGAACTACAGCAATTGATATGCAGCCTGAAGCACAGGCCGTCTGCTCCGAAGCGATTCGGACGGGCGGCCTTTTTATTTTGTTCCCGAGGGGGGGATTAATCATGGCAGACCGCTTGTTCGAGACGGCTTATCAGGAAATGATGGCAAAGGCGATCCGCAGCAGTAAAGGCGAGCGAAAAAGGAGACTGAAGGACTGCGACAGATACAACGAAAAGTTAGCTCTCGAGAGCGTGTGGTGGCCGGCCGTCGGCAATCTCGATTACATTTTTCCAGAATACGAAGTGGCTGATTTCAATGGGGTCATTCGATTTGTTGACAATGCCTATGTACCGCCAGGCGCTCGCAGAGGTATGTTCATGGAATCGGATGCTTACGGAACTCATTATAGAGACGTAAACCGGTACAGATTTGCGGACAATCTTGAGCGGCAAAATCTCTTCCTCATCGATGGCTGGCATATTCTACGATTTAGTAGAGACGATATGTTGGAAAGATCCAAACGTTGTCAGCAAACGTTATTAATGGCGATGGCGGCTTGGGGATACGGTGGCAACGGAGCTAACGCGCTTGAATTAAGTCTAAATGAACGTGCGATATTGCATTGGTGCGGCAAGCAGAGAAGCACGATCAAGATCAAAGAGGTAATGTCCGCGCTCAAAATCGGTCATCAAGCGGCTTTTGCGGGATTGCAAGCCTTGGATGCGAAAGGGATCGTTAAATCAAATCAAACGCCTAGCGGTCGAATCACAAGTTACGCAGTACTGCCCAAATTGTATAAAATTTAATGTAATGGAAGCTTCGGCAGGTGAAAGAATGTGCGTGCGGGCTGGATCATCTGCTCCTAGGCGAGACTTTTGCGGCGGAGCGCCGGGGCGAGTTAGCCAGTTTGTTTCTAACCGAGACTTCGGCGACCGCGCGATGGCGCAGGATGGCCCGTTTGTTCCTAATCGAGACTTCGGCGACCGCGTGATGGCGCAGGATGACTAGTTTGTTCCTAACCGAGACTTCGGCGACCGCGCGATGGCGCAGGATGGCCCGTTTGTTCCTAACCGAGACTTCGACGGCGACGCGATGGCGCAGGATGACTCACGATGTAGCCCTCTCTTGCGCAGCTCCCTAAGCAAACGCCGCGCGGACATCTGCCCGCACGGCGCTCTCACACCACTATTCGACTTTAATAGCGTCGTAGAACTTGGACTGCATCGTCTTGGCCGCGACGTCGAGTTGGCCTTTGATGTCGGTGCCCTTCTTCGAGAACACTTCTTGGATGACGTTGGTCATCGTGGCGTAGTAGTCCTGCGTGTTGTACTGCGCTTCCGGCTTGCCGTCGAGCAGCGCCTGGGAGTCCGCGTTGTACTGGTAGACGTTGTCGTACTTGGCGTAGACGGCCTTGACCTTCTGGCCATACTCGGAGTCGTCCTTGAAGTACTGGATGACCGGCGGGATGAAGTATTTGTTGTCTTTCTTGCGCGCCTGGATGTTCTCTTCGACGGAGGCAAGGCCCTTGTCGGAGAAGTAGTCGAACACGGCGTACTGGAACGCGATCGCTTGCTCGTCCTTGGTGGCGTTCGGGTTAATGACGAGGAAGTCGCCGCCGAGCACGCCGGTGTGCTTGCCGCCGGCTTCGGCCGCCGGCATCGGGTACACGAGCACGTCTTCCGGCTTCATGCCGCCCTGGTTCAGCGCTTGATCGACGGGACCGTCCGGTCCGGCGATGACCATGGCCGTGCGGCCTTGCGCGAACGCGCCTACGGCGTCGCCCCAGCCGAGCGCCCAATCTTTCGGAATGGCTTTGGCTTCCCAAGCCAGCTTGTTGTAGAATTCCATCGCTTTGACGCCCGCGTCGCTATTGAACGCAGAAGTGACTTTGCCGTCCGCGACATTTTGAATCTCGCCGCCCGCTTCGAACAGGAAGTTGGTCCAGTTCCAGCCGGCTTCGTTGCCCTTGCCCATCGGCGCGATGCCCGCGATGCCTTTGCCAGGGTCGGCGACGGCCTGCGCTGTCTTCAGCATGTCGTCCCAGGTCCAATCGTAAGCCGGTACGGCGACGCCTTTGCCGTCGAGCAGCTTCTTGTTGACGACGGTGCCGGTCACGTAGCCTTGCTGCGCGATGCCGTATACTTTATCGCCAAGGATGAACTGATCCTGCAGGATCGGGTTCATCTGATCCTTATACTGGTAAGCGTTGAACAGATCCGTAATATCCGCAGCCCAGCCCTTTTCCGCGAGGAACTTGCCTTCTGTGGCGTACGTGTTGAACAGGGTCGGCGCTTCGCCCGCGCCCATTTTCATGCCGATCTCGTTCGGGTTGTACTGCCAGTCGCTCTTAACGATCGTGACGTTCGGATATACTTCGTTGAACCGTTTGATCTTGTCGTCTTCGAGCGCCCGCTTCTCTACGAGATCAGGCGTCGGATAGTAAATGCTGATCGTCACTTTCTTTTGCGTAAGGTCGTCTGCTGGCGCGGCGCTCGCGCTGCCGCTGGCTTCGGCGGTCGGCGCGGCCGAAGACGATGCCGGCGCGGCGGACGAGGAACTCGAAGCATTGTTGTTGTTATTGCCGCCGCACGCGGACAGCAGCAGCGCCGAGGCGGCCAGCGTGGCCAGGGTCATTGAAGTCTTGCGCATGGTAACTCCCCCTTTTCGATAGGTATGAATTGGTTACACGCTCATCATAATGGAGGCGTTTGAACCGGCGCGATGTGCATTCCTACTTCGATCGTGTGCAGGTTTACGATCCGGCGATGTGCGTAAAATCGCACATTCGCCCTGCGTAGAACCGCACATACGCGCCTCGCATCCGTCTAAATCGCGCCCATCGCCGACGGATGCATAAACGTCCGCGGATCAGGTTCTAAGCATCCGCTTTTCAACGCAACGCTTATCCCTTGACCCCGCCCAGATGCAGGCCGCGCACGATAAAACGCTGGAAGATCAGGAAGATGGCGATCGGCGGAATCATGATCATCGTCAGGATGGCGAACCGGATGTTCAGGTCCAGCCTCCGGGCGTCGATGACGAACTTCTTGATCGCGGTCGCGAGGGGGTAATGCTCTCCCCCCCATGACCATGCTCGGCCAGAACCAGTCGTTCCAGGACGTGGCGAAGACGAAGATGGCCAGCGTCGCGAAGATCGGCAGAGACAGCGGGAAGGCCAGCTGCCAGAAGACGCGCGGCTCGGACGCCCCGTCGACGCGGAACGCCTCGAACAGCTCCTGGTTGATGCCATCGAAAAAGCTCTTGAGCAGCAGCAGATAAAACGCGTTCGCCCCGGCCGGCAGCCAGAAGGCCCAGAACGTGTTCATCAAGTGAAGGTCGCGCAGATTGATGAAGTTCGGGATGATGTACGTCGTCGGCGGGATGAACAGCGTCGCCAGGAAAAAGTAATAGACGGCCTTGCGGTACGGCCAATCGAGCCTCGACAGGCTGAACGCCGCGAACCCGATGACGACGACGGTGACGACCATGTTGCCGACGAAGATGAGCATCGTATTTCTCAAATACAGCGGCAGGTCGATGAAGCCCCAGCCCTTCTTGTAATTATCGAAGTGCCATTCCTGCGGCAGGAAATGCGGCGGAAAGGAATTGACCTCGACGTTGGCCTTGAGCCCGTTGAAGAGCGCGGTCGCGATCGGGTACAGCATGCTGACGCACATGACGGCGACGACGACGCACATCAGAATGTAGACCGCTTTGTTCAGCGGCTTTTTCATGTCGTAGCTGGAGACGATGCCGCGTTCTGCGTTTTTCATGCCGCATTCCCTCCTCTGGCGGACAGCCGATGCTGAATGACGGCCAGCACGCCGAGAACGAGGAACATGAGCACCCCGAGGGCCGAAGCGACGCCGTAATTAAAGCTGTTGAACGCGTACTTGACGATGTAAAGCGCGTAAGTCAGCGTAGTGTTGTTCGGGCCTCCGTCGAGCATGGCGAGCTGGGACTGGTAGCCCTGGGAGGTGCCGATCAGCTGCAGGAGGAGCAGCAGGCCGATCTGATTGCGGATCGCAGGCAGCGTGATATGCCAGATTCGGCGCCAGACGCCGGCACCGTCGATCTCGGCGGCCTCGTACCAGTCGCGGGGGGATGCTGAGGATCGCGGCGAGATAGATGAGCATCGCGGATCCGAACTGCTGCCACGTCTCCATGATGACGATGGAGATCATCGACCAGCTCTTGTCGGTCATGAAGCTGATCGGGGTGATGCCGACCTTCTCGAGCGCGGCGTTGAACGGGCCGACCGGATCGTACAGCCAGCGCCACAGGCCGTAGAGCACGACGACCGGCACGACGTAAGGCAGGTAGGCCGCGATGCGCGCGAACCCCTGAAAGCGGCGCAGCTCGGAGATCGAGATGGCGAAAAGGATCGGCACCCAAAATCCGATGACGATACACAAAAACATATAATACAGCGTGTTCTTCACGGCGGTCCCGACGTCGGGGTCCTTGAAGATCAGCTTGTAATTGTCGAGCCCGACGTAGGAGTTGCCCTTCACGAAGTCGATGTGATAGAAACTGAACACGATCCCCTTAACGATCGGCAGCCACAGGAACAGCAGGAAAATCGCGACGGCGGGCAGCACGAAGGCATAACCCCAGAAGTGCTTCCTCCATCGGTTCCGCGGCTTGGTCGCTTCCGCGCCAAGCGGGCTGGCTACGGCGGTTGTCTGATTCATACGGTCTCCCTCTTTCTTTTTGTGCCTCCTCCTTATTTTAGAAAAAGGGCCTCCCGCTGAATATGTGCGTATCTATTCGGATCGTGAGTGATCTTACTTCTTCAGCTCGCTGGGCGAGATTCCGTAGTATTTCTTGAATATTTTGCTAAAATGTTCCGGCGATTCGTAGCCCACCCGCTCGGCGATCTCGTAGCGGCGCAGATCGGTCTGCTGCAGCAGGCGCTTGCTCTCCTCCATCCGGAGCTTGATGACGTACTCCCACAGGTTGAAACCGGTGTTTTTCTTGAAAAGATAGCTTAAATAGTTCGGACTGACGTGATTCCGCTGCGCTACCTCATGCAGGGTCAGACCCTTTTGCGCGAAATTTTGCTGAATGTAGGCCATCGCCTTTTCCACGATCTGATTGTTCTGCTCGGCCCACTCTTCCTCGGTCGGCTCCTTGCCGAACAGGCTCCACTTGAAGTCCCCGTAGTAAAACACGTGATGGTCCTTGTGCTCGCGGTTCCACAAGATCGCCTTGCGGGCTTGCTCGCCGAGCGCGGGCAGGAAGGCGGCTCCCTTAAGAATCTGACTGATGCCGACGACGCAGGGCAGGTTCAGATACTTGGAAATGTTGTGGTGGAGGCTGCGGCCGATCAGCTCAAGCTGGTTGATCTTGTCGACGCTGGAGTCGCCGAAGCTCGCATCGTCCCAATGGATCAGCACGGAGACCTCTATGCCGGGCGTATAAAAGGCGTCGTAGCGCCAATCCTTGCCGAGCAGCTCGTTGACGATATTCAGCGCGGCATATTGAAGCAGCGCTTCGTCTCCATCGCCGTAGCGATGGCCGGACTGTTCGCGGTCGGGATCCAGCTTGACCTTGACGACGGCGAAATACGGACCCGCAAGTCCAAGCCGCGCCAGCTCGGACTCTTCCGGAACCGCCTCTTGGCCGGATAAGACGGCGTTCAACCGTTCCGTCCGCTGCGGGCCGGGCGTCTCCATGCGGAAATGCTCGCGTAACTGGGAAATCAGGTCGCCCTCCGCGGGAAGCGGCTTATCCATATGGAGCAGCACTTCGCGCACGGAGTCCAGGAACTGCTCGCTTTTGATCGGTTTGATGATATAATCCTTGGCGCCAAGCTTAATGGCCAGCTGCGCGTATTGGAACGTCTCGTGCGCGGAGATGACGATCGCCTGAACCCAGGGCTTGATGATCTTCGCCTGGTGCATGAGCTCGATGCCGTTCATCGCGCCCATCTGAATGTCCGTGATCAGCAGATCGATGTCTTCCATGCGCAAGTAATCGAGCGCTTCGTGCCCGCTGCCCGCCGTGAAAATCTCCTTGATGTTCAATCCCGACGATTGCAGCAGGTTGCCGAGTCCTTTGCAGATGAGCGGCTCGTCGTCGACGATCAATATGTTGTACATCCCTGCTCCCCCCTTCTATCCTTCGCGTTTGACCGGCAGCACGATGCTAGCGACCGTACCGCCGCCCTCGCGCGGCCGGTAAAACAAGCCGTATTCGGCGCCGAACTGCAGGCGAATGCGCTGTTGGACGTTGCGGATGCCGTAACCGGTGCCGGCGCTCCCCTCATCGCCTTCGAGCAGGCGGCCGATCGCTTCGTAGTCGGTCTCCTTGTAGCCGTTGTCCTCGACGCGGATCTCGACGCTGCTCTCTATGCCGTCCGCGGACAGCCTGGCTCTAATCGCGATCTCCCCGTCCTCGCCCATATGGCGCACGCCATGAAGAATCGCGTTCTCGATCAACGGCTGAATGACGATTTTCGGAATTAGGTTGACGAGCGTCCGCTCCTCGATATCCCAGGTTACGGAAAAGCCGTATTCGTAGCGTTTCTGCTGCAGGCTCGTATACGCCTTCGCATGCGCCAGCTCCTCTTCGAGCGTAATCAGGTCGCGCCCGCGGCTCAGTCCGATCCGCATCAGTTGGGCCAACTCCTTGATCATCTCGCCCGACTCGGATTGCCCCCTCGAGCGTGCTTTTCCAGTAAATGCTCTCGAGCGTATTGTACAGCAGGTGCGGATTGATCTGCTGGTAGAGCAGCTGCAGCTGCGCCTCCTTCTGCTTGATCTCCATCAGGTAGCGGTCCTCGATCAGCGTATTGAGCCGCCCCGCCATCCCGTACACCGAGTGCATGAGCACCCCCACCTCGTCGTTGCGGTCGATCGCCGCCTGCTCGGGCACCTTTTTCCCGGCACGTACGATCGCGTGAATACGGCAAGCCGCTGAAGCGGGGTCAGAAGAGAACGCCAGAAGTACGCCATGACGACGATGCAAAAGACGAAATAAACGATCGAGATCAGCTGGATGACGAACTTCAGCTCGTTCTGCTGCTGGAGCAGCGAGCGGGTCGGAATCTTGTAAATGAGCTTCTGCTGGGTGAGATATTGATAGCTCTGAACGTAAATATAGCCGTCCGTAATCACGTTGGACTGCCCTTCGACGTCATCCCCCGTACGCAGCTCCGCCGGAAGCGCGAGCCGATCCCCGATCGGTCCGATCGAAGAGGCCAGCACTCTGTCTTCGTAATCGGTTAGATAAATCTCGCCCTTGTCGGGCAGCGAGACCGTCCGCATCGATTCGACCAGCTTGCGGTTGATGTTCGTGGCGACAAGCACGCCGACGACTTGATTGCCCTGGCTCGTACTGTACACGGCTCGCACGTATGCGAGCGTATCCGGCCTGGAGGATGAGCCCAGATCCTTCATGATGCGAAGATAGCCCTTGCCCCGCTTGCTCAAAATCTCGTCGATCCATTCGGGCTTCTGCCGATCGTTATAAAAGTAAACGCCGCCTACCGCCTTGAATTTCGAAGAAGGCGTCGGCGCGAACTCGTACCGGTTGTTCGGATCGTACGCGTATAAGTAATAATAGACGGCCTCGCCGCCGTTCATCCCCATCGAATAGGAGGAGAGCAGCTTGTCGGCGTCGGCGTACTGCCGTACCCGGTCTGCGGTATCATCGCTCATCGGGTTCAGCGACTGGATCAGCGTGTGCTGGATCAGCGTCGTCATGACGCGGCTGACCGTGTCCATGTCGCGGTTCATGAGCGCAAGGTTCTGCTTGTTCAGCTCCGCGTACGCGCTCGTCACATGCTGCTTGAGAATGTCCTCGGCTCTCGCGTTGGCATACCAGTTCAGCGCGAATACGGGGCTGACCAGCAGCAGGAACAGCAGGATCAGCTGCTGCTTGACCTTCATTCTCGTGAGCGGATTCGTCAGATGAAGCTTCAATGCGGGCCCTCCCGTCGTCTGTCGGCTCCTCCAGTATGGCGGATCGGCCTCGTCCCCGTGTATGCGTTTGCGAAAAATCCGTAGGACGGCGCACGATTTGCGTAATAACGCACATGAAAGAGGCCTGATGCCATTGTATATGCAGGCTTGGCGGATCGTCTATGCTTGGGGCTTCGTTGTGGAGGGATCGCAAATCCGCAGAACCGGACCGAGAACCGAGAAGTATGGTTTTGAATTCAGGGATAGCCGCTGATACTAAAAAAGCTAAAAGGCTGCCTAAGCAGCCTTTTGAATCATGCTATAACAAACGAATATCCCGCGGATTTATGCTTCTAACTCGTCCGGCGACAAACCTGTCAAGCGCGCAACCTCCGCTGCATCCATGCCGCCAAGCAGCAGCGTTCTCCCCGTTTCGAGCAACCGGGCATGCATTTGTTCATTTTCCGATTTCAAGTTCTCGGCTTCCGATTTCAAGTTCTCGGCTTCCGCCTTAAAGTTATCCTTCTCCGCCTTCCATCGCGCCTGCTCGGCCAGCAGAAGCTCCATCTCCGCCTTATAAGCCGCATCGTCCATCATCGCTTTGTGCCACATCTCGTACTTGGCCCAAACCTTCGGGTCGCGGCTCATATCCTCCCATCGCCCGAACGCCTCCATCAGCTCCGAATCCCCGCTCATCGCGATCGCCTCCAGTTTTTCCAGCAGCTTCGTCTGCACTTCCCCGCCTTGCACGGCGCCGAGCAGCAGCAACCAGCGTATTTCCGGCTCGGTCCAAGGATCCGCTTCGCTTTTCGCGGCCCGTTTAAGCAGCTTCTGTAGCTCGATGACGTGCAGCTCGATCACGTCGGTGAGCGGGAAGTGCTCCTGCCTTTCGTAGAGACCGAACACGCTATGGTACCGTTCGGTCCGGGGCAGCACGTCCACGTTCGAAATAAGAATGGATATCGTGCGGCGCAGATCCGAATAAGGCCTTCCTTTTTCCATTTGCTTGGCATAGATGCGGCTCCAATAATAGAGCTGCCGCTTGGCCAAATGAGGATTGCCCGTTACTTGAATCTCGACGTGGGCTAGATCACCGCTGCCTGTCCGTGCCAGCAGATCCAGTACTGCCTTCTTGTCCCCTTCGTGCTCACGCTCAAGATCCGTGTTCAAGATGCTCGCCGAGGTAATTTTCGTCTCCGCGTTCACTCCCAGCAGCGCATTTAAGAATGCGACCAGCACAGCCTCGCCGTCCGGCTGCCCGAACATGCGCTTGAACGCGAAATCCGCTTTTAGATCTACGTAAGTCCTGGGCGAATAAACTTCCTTCTCTTCTTTCAGTATAACGGTTTGCCGCATCTCGTCCATCCCCATTCCGACTCGGTTCGAACACGCGGATGCAGAATAGCCTTCTCAAAAAGGAACAGGTGTTCTCGTTTAATTCTATCATTTAATAATTAAAATCGGAAACCAAAAAACACGGAATCCACGCCCCAAGGCCGCGATTCCGTGCTCAATAATCCCGCTCAGCGAAACCACGCCCCCGCCTCGCTCTTAATACCCTTCGCCCGTGCCGCCGGTTACGATCGCGATGCTCGCGCTCGCGCCGATGCGCGTAGCGCCGGCCGCGATCATCGCTCGCGCCGTCTTGGCATCGCGCACGCCGCCGGACGCCTTCACGCCGACATCCGGCCCTACGGTACGCCGCATCAAGGCGATGTCGTCCGCCGTCGCGCCGCCCGGACCGAAGCCCGTCGACGTTTTGACGAAGTCAGCGCCGGCCGCCACGCACAGCTCGCACGCCTTCACCTTTTCCTCGTCGGAGAGCAGGCCCGTCTCCAGAATGACCTTCAGAACGGCCTCGCCCTCGCAAGCTTCGGCCACGCGCGCGATGTCGCGTTCGACTTCCTCGTAAAGCCCGGACTTCAGCGCGCCGACGTTCAGCACCATGTCGATCTCGGTCGCGCCTGAGGCGATGGCGTCCCGGGCTTCCGCAGCCTTCGCGAACGTGCTGGTCGCCCCCAGCGGGAAGCCGATTACCGTCGTGATGCCTACGCCGGACCCGTCCAGCAAACCAGCCGCCGTTTTCACCCAATAAGGGTTGACGCAGACGGTCGCGAACCGGTACTGCATCGCTTCCTCGCACAGTCGAACGATATCGTCGCGGCTCGTCTCCGGCTTGAGCGCGGTATGGTCGATATAGGCGGCCAGCGATTCGGGGGATCGGTTCGTCCGGTTTGTCCCGTTGGTCGTCATGTCAGTCCATCTCCTTCGTATTATCTCTCCAACAAGTATTGGGCCGTATATTGATCCGTAATCAGCACGTTGGCATATTCTCCCCGCAAAGCGCCGTAAATCCCCTCCGCCTTCTTGCGTCCGCCCGCGACCAGCACCGATCGCTCCTTGCGCTTCAGATCCTCGAGTTCGATCCCGATCGTCCGCTGGTTCAATTCCTCCGAGCAGAGGTTGCCGTCGCGATCGATATAACGGGAGCACAAGTCGCCGGCGCCCCGCTCTTTGATCAGAGCCAAGTCGTTTTCCGTAAAATAGTTCGCCTTGATCAGCACTGAATCGTCGGTCGGCGAGCCTACGGTAATCACGGCGATATTCGCCTGCTTGCCCAGCGCCAGGATGCGGCCGATGTGCCGGTCCGCCTCGATCGTGTGCCGCACGATCGCATGGTCGACGATAGCGGGCAGATGAATGAAGTACGGCACCGTGTGAAAAGCCTTGCCGAACAGCTGGACGATCTCGTAGGCGTAAGTATTCGTTTCCGAATGGCTGACGCCGCCGTTGAGCTGCACGACCCGCACGTCCTTGAGCTGCCGGTCCCGGAGCCGGCAAGCGACCTCGTAGAGCGTCGTTCCCCAGGTCACGCCGATCGTATCGCCGTCCTCCAGCGTCTCGTGCAAATACGCGGCCGTCGCTTCGCCGAGATACTTCTTAACGACGTTATCTTCGTATTGGGGCACGGGCACGATGACCGCTTTGCGCAGCTTGAACTTGCGCTCCAGCCCGACGGCGAGCGAATCGTTGCTCTCGCGCGGATCGACGATCTGAATACGGACGTAACCCTCGTCCTTCGCCTGCTGCAGAAAGCGGGACACGGTCGGCCGCGAGATCCCGAGCCGCTCGGCAATCTCCTGCTGGCTGTAATTCAGTTCGTAATACATTTTCGCCGTGTCGATCATGCGGGCCAGCCGGTCTCCGCCTGTCTCTGGGTTCATGCGCAACACTCCGTCCGGGATTTGGAACCATCATAATGCATTCCCGGCCTTCAGTTCAACCGTTGACGCCAGGTTTGTCGGCCTCGGCTGGGCCGGAACGCCGCAAAAAAAAGACGCGAGCCCCCTACGGAGTCGCATCCTTCGATAACCAACCGATTAGCTCGCGCGGCCCTTGGAGACCGCCCGCTCGAACCATTCCCAATCCGCGCCGACTTCCTCCGGCTTGTGCGTATCCGAGCCGTAGACCAGCCCGATGCCTTCGGCGATGCAGCGATCGATGAGCCATTCGGGCACGTACGATTCGCCGCATGTCGGCTTGCGGAAGCCCGCCACGTTCACGTCGAGACCGACGCCGGCGTCCTTCAGCTTCGGCAGCAGCGCCGCAAGCCGCGTCCGCGCGCGCGCCTCGTCCATCGGCGGCAGCTCGCGATGGAACTTGCGGATCAGGTTGACGTGGCCGATGCGCCTGCGGATCGACTTCGGCAGCGTCGCCGCCCAAGCGATCGCGCCTTCCACCGCATCGTAATAGGCCTCGACGACGGCGTCCATCGAGCCGTAATGGTCGAGGAACGCATCCGCGAAGTCCCCCCGGCGTAAAGTCGATGCAGCGCATGCCGCCCTTGCCCGGCAAATAATGCACGGACACGACGATGTCCTCCAACTCGCCGAGCCACGGCGCGAGCAGCCGGTCGGAATAGTCCGTCATCCCCGGCAGGTAATCCATCTCGAGGCCGACAGCGACCTCAATGCGGCCCGCGTAACGCGCCTTGACCGCAGCGGCGTAAGCCATATATTCAGGCAGCTCGCGCTCCGGCATCGCGAGCTCCGCCATCAGCTTCGGATCGTCCACGTACCGGTCCGGCAGCGGCGGATGCTCGCTCAGCGTATAGCGGTCGAATCCGAGCGCGATCGCGCGATCCAGATACGCGTCCGATTCCGCCGGACTGCCGTGATAACAAAACTTCGTATGCGTATGTCCGTCCCACTTCAACGCCATGCCGGCAGCCTCCTACAGACTCATCTCGAGAATTCGTTTCACGTCCGCCTTCCCGAGCTTCTTGAAGGAGCCGATCGGTCCGAACTGCACCGCTTCGTCCGCCATGCGGTCCAGCTGCTCGGCGCCGATGCCCAGCTCCCCGAGCGTAGCCGGCGCGCCGATGCGCGTGAAGTAGTCGCGGGTCGCCTGGATGCCGGCGAGCGCGAGCTCGTCCGCCGACTTGCCCGAAGGATCGATGCCCCATACCCGCTCGGCGAACTGCGCGAACCGCTCGGGCTTGGCGTCGTACACGTGCTTCATCCAGTTCGGGAAAATGATCGCGAGACCGGCGCCGTGCGCGATGTCGTAGATGGCGCTGACCTCGTGCTCGATGCCGTGGGTCGCCCAATCGGTGACGACGCCGTTCGGCAGCGTGCCGTTCAGCGCGTAAGTGCCGGCCAGCAGCAGGTTGGCGCGCGCCTCGTAGTCTTCGCCGTTCGCCAGCGCTTTCTCGCCGTTTTCGATGACCGTCAGCAGCACCGACTCCGCGAAGCGCGATTGAAGCGGCACGCCGTCCGTAAGCGTGAAGTACTGCTCGAACACGTGCGACATGATATCGACGATGCCGTTCACGGTCTGGTCGCGCGGCACCGAATAGGTCAGCTGCGGATCCAGGATCGAAAAGCGGGGATAGACGAGCTTGCTCCCCAATCCGCGCTTCTGCTTCGTCTCCCAGTTCGAGATGACGGCGTTGCCGTTCATCTCGGAGCCCGTCGCCGCCAGCGTCAGCACCGTGCCGAGCGGCAGCGCGTCCTCGATCCTGGCTTTGCCGATCGTGAAGTCCCACGGATCGCCCGCGTACTTCGCGCCCGCCGCCACGGCTTTGGCTGCATCGATGACGCTGCCGCCGCCGACGGCGAGGATGAATTCGATTCCTTCGGCGCGTACGATGTCGACGCCTTTATGTACCGTGGACAGGCGCGGATTAGGCTCGACGCCAGGCAGCTCATGCACCGTCGCGCCGATTGCCGCGAGCTCGGACAGCACGCGGTCGTAAAGTCCCGATTTCTTGATGCTGCCGCCGCCGTAGACGAGCAGAATCTTCTTGCCGAACGGCTCGACCAGCGATCCCAGCTTCGAGACCGTATCCTTGCCGAACACCAGCTTCGTGGGGTTGTACAATTCAAAGTTGTTCATGGAGCGGCAAACCTCCGTCATCGTTGGATTCGGGGCGCGGCTTGAACGCGTCAAGCCGCGCCGACCTCCTTATTATACAGCGCGCGCACGCCGGTAATCCAACTTCATAATTTTCAAAGCGATCGTCGCTTCAAGCAATCTTAAGCAATCCTTAAACTTTATTTTCAACCTTTTTAAAAGTTGGCGGTTATCTTGTAGACATCGAAGCTAATCGCGAACCGGAGGTCATCTGATGAAAACCAAACTGTACGTTTTGTATGGCGGCAAGTCCGTCGAGCACGAGATTTCGCTGAAAACGGCCCGCACCGTCCTCGGCGCGGTCGACGAATCCAAGTTCGAGCTGCATCCGATTTATATCGCCAGGGATGGACGCTGGTGCGCGCCGGACACGGAAGGCCTCCCGGGCGTCGAAGCCGCGGAGCGCCTCGTCGCCGAACCGACGCACGGCAGCGAAGCCGCCTCCATTGGCGACGTCCTGCTCCGCAAGCTGTCGCTGCCCGGCAAAAAGGTCGTTCTGCCTTTGATTCATGGCTCCTTCGGCGAAGACGGAACGCTGCAGGGCCTGCTGGAAATGCTGAACGTGCCGTACGTCGGCAACGGCGTGCTGTCCGCTGCGCTCACGCTGGACAAGGCCATGTCGAAGCAGATGCTGGCGCAGGCAGGCATCCGGCAGGTCGAGCATCTGGTCATCCTGCGCGGGCAGTGGCTGGCGGACGAGACTCGCTGCCTCTCCGCGCTGGAGGACGGGATCGGTTACCCTTGCTACGTTAAGCCGTCCTCGCTTGGCTCGAGCATCGGCATCAGCCGCTGCGACGATCGGAGCGAGCTGTTGGCCGGCATTGCGGAGGCATTCCAGTACGATGCCAAACTAGTCGTCGAACGCGAGCTGCCGGGTCGGGAGATCCAGGTGGCGGTCATGGGAAACGAAGAGCCGATCGCCTCGCTGCCGGGCGAGTTCATTCATGATCATCGCTTTTTCGACTTTACGTCCAAATATTCGGACCCGCGGCTGCGCATGTCGATTCCGGCCGAGCTAAGCGAAGCGCTGACCGGACAAGTCCGGTCGCTCGCCCTGCAGGCTTACCGGGCGCTTGGCTGCGAGGGTCTCGCCCGCGTAGACTTTTTCCTCGACCGCGACGGTCTGCTGTACCTGAACGAGATCAACGCGCTCCCCGGCTTCACGTCCGCCAGCATGTATCCGGTTATGTGGGAACGGACGGACGGCACGACTTACGCGGCGCTCATCGAGCGGCTGATCGAGTATGCGTTCGCCCGGCACGAGGCGAGGCAATCGCTTCGCTACGAGAGGCACGCGACATGCTAAGGGAGACGTGGGCGGAGATCGATGCCGGCCGCATCGCGGACAATCTGCGGGCCATCCGCGGCACGCTGTCCGCGGGGGTCAAGCTGATGGCCGTCGTCAAGGCGAACGGTTACGGCCACGGCGACCTTGAAGCCGCCGAAGCGGCCAGACAAGCGGGGGCGGATTATTTGGCCGTGGCCTTTCTGGAAGAGGCGCTGCGGCTGCGGGCGGGAGGCGTGCGGCTCCCGATCCTGCTCCTGACGCCGATCCGGCCGGACCAGGTCGAGCTCGCGATGGCGCGGGACCTGACGCTGACGGTCACCGGCGCGGACTGGTTCCGGGAGCTGCGGAGGCGCTCGCCAACGCTGGCCGGCCGCAAGCTGCGCGTGCACGTCAAAGCGGACACCGGGCTCGGCCGGATCGGCTTTCGGACGGAAGCCGAGTGGGACGCGCTCGTCCCTTGGCTCGCCGCGCCGGATATCGACGTCGACGGCTTTTATACGCATTTCGCGACGGCGGGACAGGCGGACACGGCCTATCTGGAGCGGCAGGCCCGCCGGTTCGCGGAGCTGATGGAGCGGAGCAAAGCGAGCGGATTGTCGATTCGGCACTATCACTGCGCCGGCAGCGCCGCGGCGCTGCGGTTCCCTGGCCTCGCGCTCGACATGGTGCGGATCGGCGCCGCGATGTACGGCTTTTATCCGGGACACCTGGCGCCGCCCGTCGCGCTTGAACCCGCGCTCAGCTTGCATAGCACGCTCATGCAGGTCAAGCGCGTGCGGCAGGGCGAGTACGTCGGGTACGACAACGCCTACCGCGCCGATGCCGATGAATGGATCGGCACCGTGCCGATCGGCTACGCGGACGGCTGGTCGCAGCGGATGCGGGGCGCTCCCGCGCTCGTGCGCGGACAGCGCGCCGAGATCGTCGGCAAGATTTCCATGGATCAGCTGATGCTCCGGCTCCCCTGCCCATGCGCGCCCGGAGACCGGGTGACGTTGATCGGCCGCCAGGGCGGCGCGCGCATCGCGTTTGCCGAGCTGGCGTCCCATATCGACGGCGCCGCGCAGGAGATCACGACGGCGCTGACGGACCGCGTCGCCAAAACTTACGCGAATTCAAACAAGGAGGCCGAATACGCATGGGACAACGCCTTTTTTCAACCGCAGCGGCGGGAGCCGACCGTGAGCTGAGAACGCATCGCACGATCCGGGTAGCCCGATCCGCCGTCCATGATGGACATCTGATCCTCGTCAATCAGACGCATCCCGTGCGCGAGCCGTTCCCGGCGGACAAGCTGTCCAAGCTGGACGATGATCCCGCGCTGCGTACGCGATCGCCGGGCATGCTGCTGGAGACGACGGCACTCTCCCGTTTGACGGAGCTGCTCGCAGCCTGCGGCGGAGGGGCCGACATCGTGGCCGTAAGCGGGTATCGGTCGGCCGACGAGCAGACCGATATTTATGAATCGTCGCTGCGGGAAAACGGACCCCGGTATACGGCCGCCTATGTCGCCCTGCCAGGCTGCAGCGAGCATCAGACGGGCCTTGCCATCGACGTCGGCCTGGCGGGCGGCGGCGAGCTCGACTTCATCGCGCCCGACTTTCCGGACAGCGGCGTCTGCCTGGCCTTCAAACGGCTCGCCGCGCGGTTCGGCTTCGTCCAGCGCTATCGCGCGGGCAAGGAAGCCGTCACCGGCATCGCCTGCGAGCCTTGGCATTTCCGCTACGTCGGGACCCCGCACGCCGAGATCATGGAGCGGGAAAACCTGTGCCTCGAGGAATACGTCGAGCGGCTTCGCTCGTTCGCGTTCAATGGCGAGCGCCTGTTAGCGGAGGACGATCGCGAACGCATCGAGATTTATTACGTGCCGTTCGGGCCGGACGCATTCGCGGACGTACCGATCCCGGCCTGCGATTACTATCGTCTGTCCGGCGACAATGCGGGCGGCATCATCGCGACGGCCTCTACCGGCAAAAGGCGGCGGTCCATTGTCGGCTAAACTCGCTGGACCGGCAAAAACGGCTAAAACGGATTACCGCGGCCTGTCCTGGCTCAAGTTCATCGCCGCCCTGCTCGTCATCGCCAACCATACGGGTCCGCTCGCCCGCTTCGGTCCGTCCGCAGACTTCTTGGTCGACGGCGCGCTTACGAGAATCGCCGTTCCGATCTTTTTCATGACCTCCGGCTTCTTCTACTTTCGCAAGCTGACCGGCGACCCGCTCGCCGACCGGCGCCATCTTCGGCGCTATCTCGGTAGCATCGCCAAACTGTACGCTATCGCCATCCTGCTCTATCTGCCGCTCAACGTATACAATGGTTACTTCTCCTCCCCCAAGTTCGGTGCGCTTTCGTTGTTGCGGGATCTGGCGTTCGACGGTACCTTCTACCACCTCTGGTACTTGCCTGCGCTGATGATCGGCATCGCCATGCTGCACGGACTGTACCGCGCGCTCCAACCGGCCGCCGTCATGATCGCCGCCTGCTTGCTGTACGCAATCGGACTGTTCGGAGACAGCTACTACGGCTTGATCGCGGGCAACGACGTCCTGACGGGATGGTATAACGGGATGTTCCACTTCTTCGACTATACGCGCAACGGGCTGTTCTTCGCGGCGATCTATCTGGCGCTCGGCGCGCTCCTCGCCCGAAGCGAGAAGCGGCGTCCGCGCCGTCCGGCCGCTCACGCGGCGCTTTTTCTCGTCTCGCTGTCCGCGATGCTGGCGGAGGCGCTCTGGCTGCGCGAAGGCGGCATTCCCCGGCATGACAGCATGTATGTTTTCGCTGTACCGGCCGCCTATTTTCTGCTGCTGCTGGCGCTCCCGTACAAAGGTCCGGCGAACCGTACGATGCGAGAGGGCCGGGCGTGGATTTATGCGTTGCATCCGCTTGCCATCGTGCTCGTACGCGGCGCCGCCAAGGCAGCGGGACTGCAGCCATGGTTCATCGGCAACAGCCTCGTTCACTTCGTCGCCGTCTGCGCGCTGTCCGTCGCGTTGGCGGCCGTCGCCGTCCGCTTCCCTTCCGTGCGAACGATTCGGACCGCCTGGCTTCCTCGCGCCAAAGAAGCCGGGTCGGCATCGACCCGGCACTAGCGCTAGCTCGAGCTTGCAGCGTAACTTTTTGCCCTTACAGCGCCATTTGGAACGGTCCGCGTGGCTGTAAAGTAACATTTTGCCCTTACATCTGCTGGACTAGCTTGGCAGCCGCGTTCCCCTTGTACCGCCGCTTCAGGTCCAATCAGTTCCAGGCCAGCAACTCGATCGCCGGCGCTTCGCCTCCCGCTTCATCGCGCATTCCGTCTCCGGCTTCGTCACGCATGCCATCTCCATTGCGCACTCCGCCTCCAGCTTCGTCCGCCGGCTCGCCGGCAGAGGCCGCGGCCTCCAGGCTGCGGTAAGCGATCGTTCTGCGCTCCCCCCGGCAGCAGATCGAAGTAGTTGTCGGAAAAGACGAAAGCGCCATGCAAATGAACGGCTTTGGCGTATCGGTCGGCCGTGACGGTCACGCTGCCAGTCCTCGGCCCGCCTGTACGGGATGCGACGCGCAGCCCCGAAGGCGCGAGCTGCATCTCCGCCGGCAGCCCGGCAAAATAGATGCAGCGGTCCTCGCCGAATTCGCCGGCAATGTCCATGACCAGCACGCGGCCGTGGTCCAGCAGCGCGTCCAGCTCCGCCGCCGGAATCGACGCAGCTTCGATCGAAGCGCCCGCGCAGGCCGCGAAGTCGAACGATCTGGACCAAACCGCTGCATCTTCGGCCAGGCTGCCCAGCGTCAGCACGCGCAGCGTCGCCGTTCCCCGGATCACCTCGGGCTTGTCGCTGCATACCCAGCAAGCGTAAGTACCGGCTTCCTCGTTTTTTTCGATCGACGCGATGACCGGCCGTGCCGCTTTTTGGAAGCCGTAATACCCGCCCTTCGGATACCCGTAATAATCGACCAGACTCCAGCCGCTCGCCGGCCAGCAATCGTTGTACATCCAGAACAGCAGACCGCCCGTATAATGCCGGTTGCGCCTGTAAGCTTCCACGGTGAGCCGGGTCAGCTCGTGTTGGACGAACGACATGCGCCGGATATGCTCGATGGTAGACAGGGCCGGCGGCGCCAGCTTGTCGGCCAGCGTCCGAAGCGCCCGGAAGAGCGAGAAGTCCTTCAAGCCCGGGTGGTTTTTCGTATGGTATTCGAGCATGTCGAACGCCGGATCGGCCAGATCCTCGTCGTTCATCATGCGCAGCAGCGTATGAATCTCCGGCGTGCCGAACAAGGGAAATTCCGGACAAAAACGACTCAACAGACTGGCAAAGTAGGACCGGTAGCCGCGCAAATCCGTGTTGCGGAAAACGTCGAACATCTCAAACAGCGCGCCCGTGTAGTGCGCGGTCCCGATGGTGAACGAATTGTTCGTGTTCCCCCCATAGGGACTCGTAGGCTGAAAGGGCCGGGACGGATCGAGCGCCGCGCACAGGCTGCCCGTGATCCGGTTCGCGATCGCCTTCCCCGGATAATCCGGTTCTTCCTCGCCGGCGAACATGCCGTTCTCGTTGTCGCCGTTCCACCAGACGAGACTCGGATGGTTCCGCAGCGCCCGGATCGCGCCTTCGATCTCGGCCCTCAGCGATGCCGTCCAATCCCGGTCCGCTTCGGGATACGTCCCGCATGCCATCATGAAGTCCTGAACGACGACGATTCCGAGCCGGTCGCACCAGTCCCAGAACGGCTCCGGCTCGTAGATGCCGCCTCCCCAGCACCGCAGCATCGTCATGCCGGCATCGCGGGCCAGCGTGAGCAGATGCGCGTAGTGCGTATCCGGGACGCGCGAGGGGAACGGATCGCAAGGCACCCAATTGGCCCCTTTGCAGAAGATGGGAAGGCCGTTGACCAGCAGCCGGAAGCCGCTGCCGGGGCGGTCGCCGTTCGCTTCCCAGACCATGCCGTCCGGATTATCGGCGGTCTCATCCCTTGCCGTTTCTTGCGCGCGAAGCTTCGCGGTCAACCGCGCCTCCGGGCTTCCTTCCCGGTCCGGAAGCTGCTCGATGCGAACCGTCCGGATGCCGAACGAGCGCGAACGCTCGTCGAGCAGTCCCGAGCTGCCGTACAGCTTCGCGACGAGCCTGTACTGCGCCTGATCGCCGTATCCCGCCGGCCACCACAGCTCCGGCTCCGTCAGATCGGCCGTCAGCTCCAGCTTGCCGCCGTCCGACCGCCGCTCGGCCTGCCATACGATCGAACCGGACGGGTCCGCGATCGCAAGCGACAGCCGCAGCGGCGCTTCGGTGCGGCTGCGCGTCTCGACCGCGACGGCGAGCGACGCGCCGCGCGCGTCCAAAGCCTTCGTGTACACAAAAAGGTCCTCGATGGCAGCCACGTCCTCGAAGACGAGACGGACGGGCCGCCATATGCCGTAGCTGACGAGGCGCCCCACCCAGTCCCAGCCGAACGTGCACTGCATGCGGCGCACGAACAGCCGCTCGTTCGTGAAGGCTGCGCCGAGACCGGCGTACGACTTGCCCGCAATCCCTTCCGCGACCGTCCGGAACCGCACCACGAGCTCGTTCGTCCCTTCCCGCAGCAGCCCCGACACGTCGAAACGGTAGCGGACGAACATGTTGTCGGTCCGGGCGAGACGGATGCCGTTCACCTCGATTTCCGCGTACGTGTCCAGCCCTTCGAATTCCAGCAGGGGACGTCCCGGCTCCAATCGCTCAAGCTCGAACGTCCGGCTGTACGTCCACCGCCAATGCTCCACCCACTGGCAATCGTCCGCCTGCTTGCGGTAACCCGGATCCGCGATCAGGCCCGCCGCGAGCAGATCCTGGTGCACATGACCGGGAACCTGCGCATCGATCGCGATACTCGCTTCCTTTCCCTTAGGATCTATGCCTTCGCCTTCCAACTGCCAAGCGCCTGTCAGCGCGATCGATCTTCTCATTTGCCATTTTCCTCCCCAAAAAAGAGGATGCCCTACGACGCGGACCGACGCGCATGGCCAGGGTCCGGCGGGAGCATCCTCTTGCGTTCTTATACGTTTAAGACAGTTGGAACACCACGGTCGGGTCCGCCCCGATATCCTTCGATATATTCGGGAGCGCCGAACCGGACGTCATGCCGAACGTATACATGCCAGGCAGCAGCTCCGTGCGGATCTCGCCGCCCGCCGTGATGCCGATCGTCCGCCAGCTGCCGCCCGCATACACGCGGGCCGTGCCGCCGTCTACCGGGTTGCCGGATGCGTCCTTCAACTGGATCAGGACGCTCGCGGTCTGATAGACGACCGCCGGATCGTCGCCGACGTTCTGACTCTTTTCCTTGTACACGCCGTCATAGGTAATGCCGAACGTATACGAGCCCGGCAGCAGCTCCTTCGTCGATTCGCCGCCTGCGGTCGTTCCGATCGTCTGCCAGTTGCCTCCGGCATACACCTTCGCGACGGCGCCGTTCAGCGGATTGCCCTGGCTGTCCTTAAGCTGAACCTTCGCCTTTACCGTCTGGAAGACGACGGATGCGGGACCTGTCGACGTATTTTGCGTCAGCTGCTTGGTCGTGCCCAGATAGGTTACGGAGAAAATATAGCTCCGCTCCGGCAGCGGCTTCGTCGCCTGCCCCGAGGCGTCCGTCGTCCCCATGTCCTTCCAGCTGCCGTCGTAATATTTGACCGTGCCGCCGGCGAGCGGCTGTCCCGCGCTATCCTGCAGGAAGACCGTGGTCGCCGTCGCGGCCAGGCTGAAGCTTACGCTTTGCTGCGTCTCGGCGTTGCCCGCCAGGTCGGTCGACTTGTAAAGAATCGTATACGAGCCCTGTTTGCCGAACGCCACCGGCGCGGTGTACGGGGTCCAGGTCGTCCCGTTATCGACGCTGTACACGGTCTGCGCGACGCTGGACTCGCTGTCCGATGCCGCAAGCGTCAGCGTAACCGGGCCGTTATACGCGCCGCCCGGACCGTCCGGCACAGTCGGATTCAGCGCTGCCGTCGTGACCGGCGGGGTATTGTCCGCGACGACCGGACGAACCTCGATATCGTCGACGTAGAAGGTTTGCACAGGGCCGCTCTGCTCCGTATACAGGTACACCCGAACATCGCTGACCGTCCCCGGCTCATCGATTTTCCAAAAGCCCGCTGCCTGCGTCCAGCCTGCTCTGAGCAGCGGCGCGCTGGTGAATATATATCTCTGCTTAACGACGCCATCCAGCTTGTATTGCAGGCAGATCCGGAACAGCGCTGGCTGCGCGGGTGCTGCAGCCAGTTTGGCCCAGGCCGAATAGTAATACGTCTTTCCCTGCTCGATCGATGTTGGCATGAAGAACGAAGCATATTTGTTGTCGTTCAGCTTCGTCACCTGCAAAGACTGCGCCCCCAGTCGATGCTCCGACGTCGTCAAGGCTACGCTCGCGCTGGAGCCGTAATAAGACGAAGGAATCGCGGCGCCCTCCATGTCGGGGTTGAGGATGAGATTGCTTCCGAGCGTCGCGCCGGCGGGCTGCCCGGAACCGAGAGCTACCGTCACCGCCGTCGTCGCCGTGAACCCTCCGTCGATGGCCTTGGCCGTAATATTCGCGATTCCCGTCTTCTTCGCGAACACCGTGCCGCCGATGTCCACGACGGCCACGTCCGGATTGTCCGAGTTCCAGATCAGCGCCTGGTTGTTTACGCTGCTTGAGGGCTGGAACGTCGGAACGAGCGTCTTCGTCTCGCCCAAGTTCATCGTAGTCGTCGGATTTATGCTCAGTCCCGTCGCATAGGTCCATGCCGGACTGGACGAGTAGGTCACGAGCCTCGCTTCGACATCGTCGAGATAGTAGTCGTGATTGGTGCCGTCGATCTCCGTGTAAAAGTAAAGCAGCACATTGGAGATGGGACTGGTCTCCGCAATCGTATAGTTGCCCTGCAGTTGCGTCCATTGATCGGCGGAGAGCCCGGCACTTGTGTAAATAATCATCTGTTTGACATTGCCGTCAACCGTATACTGCAAGCATAGGCGCAGCGGTTCAGTGAGCGACGGCGCCTTCGCGAGCTTCGCCCAGACCGAATAATGGTATTCCTGGCCTTGCGTGACGGCGATCGGGAAGGACGCGCTGCCGTAACGGCTGTCCTTGACGACCTTGAGCGACTGATGGCCGCTGTGGTATTGTGTGACGTCCAGTCCCAGCGCGCCGTTCTGCACGCGCGCCTGAATCGTGCTTCCTTCCATGCCGGGATCCGCTACCAGGTTGGCGCCCAGCATCGGCAGCGAGGTTGCCGTATCCAGCTGCACGGCATCGATGCTGAAGCTGCCGGCCGCCAGCGTCGGCACCACCCGAATTTGCTTGATCGTCCCTGTCCAGGCGGCCGCGGAACTCGTATCGAACACGTACTCGCGGAGGGTCGAATCGCTTGGCAGGATATAGGTCGAGAACGACTTGGCCGCATTCCATACGGGATCGGCGTCCGTCGTATAATAGAGCTTCGCTTGCGTGCCGGTCGTCTGGTTGCCGAGCTGCACGCGAACCCGCTTGATCGCGGACGCGTCCAGCCCCAACTGATCCGGCGATTCGACCGAAGGCTCCACTCCGCCGGATACGCCCAGGGAGGTACCGCCGAATCGGCCGCCCAGCGCCTGCCCGCCGGCGATGCGTCCGTTCGCCGTCCAGCCGTCCCCGAATTCAAAGTCCCAGACGACGCCCGACGGATAGATCTGGATTTTCTGCGCCGCCGCGTCCCACTTCACGGTCGCTCCGAAGGCTTGCTTGAGGTAAGAGAGCGGCGCGAGCACCGTCCCGTTAGCCAGCTTCACCGGCGCATGCTCAAGCGCGATGGACAGGTCGTCCTTGTGCGCCGTCGCGCTGCCGACCGTGATGTCGTAGACGCTGCCGCCCTTGACGGCGATGAACTTCTGATTCGCCGCGTCCCACTCGGACCTGACGCCGAGCTGCAGCCAGATGTCCTTGATCGGCACCATGACGACGCCGTCCTGCACGAGCGCCGGCTGGCTGAAGTTTTTCCGCTTGCCGTCGACATACAGCTTGATGTCCGTCGACTCGTCTGCGACCGCCCGGATATAGTCGATGCTGATCGTGCCGATCGCCGAGATCGGATCGATCCGGATCTGCCGAATATTGCCGGTCCAGCTCTTGTTCCGCCACATCTCCACGTAATAATCCGTGTACCCGCCGTCCTGCGGTTTCACGTAGAAGCCCATCGCCTTCGTCTCGTTCCAGTCGCCGTCCAGCTCCGTCGTGAAAAATACGCGGCCGTCGATATCGTTCGCGCTATTCTTCATCCGGATCTTGAGATAAGGCGCGTCCTCCGCCTTGATTCCCAGATGGTCCGCCGAGATAATGCCCGGGTCGGTGTTGTTGGTGGTGCCGGTGAAGGTGCCCCCCGCGACGCTCATCGCGTCGATCTGCTTCAGCACGCTCCAGCCCTCGCTGTCGCCCGGCGTGTTGAACTCCCACGCGGCGACCGAATTGGCGGATATCGCCGGAGGCGTCAAGGTGCGGTTTTGCACGACGCGCCCTTCCGGGTACAGAACGTTGATCCGGGCTTTCTGCGTTGCAGTCGGCACGGCATCCGTATGGGTAGTGACGCCCGCGAACACGTCGCGGATCGCATCCACGTAGCCGAAGCCCGCGAACCCTGCCGGCATGATGAAATGCCCTTCCCCCGAATTCGTTCCAATTGTCCAGCATGACGAGCTTCTTGCCCAGATTGCCCGCCGACAGCGACGGAATATAGGTGTCCTTCGTCCACTGCGCCAGCGACTTGAATTCGGCCGGGGTCGCATAATACCCCGAGCTCAATCCCCAGGCGGTATCGTCCCTGCCCATGCTGAGGCCCGGAATGACGTCCATCACGCCGGCGTTGTTTTCCAGCGTCAGCTTGAGCTTCTGAAAATCGGGATGCCCGCCGAACGAGCCCCACGAATAGGCGTAGACGCCGTCGAAGCCCGCGTTCTTGCGATTTTGCAGATCCTGGGCGCTCGTGCCGTTGTACACGTTCAGGATGGTTAGTTCGCCGACGCCGGCATCGCGCGCCGCGTCCCGCAGATCATCCATCAAATCCTTGGCCAGCTCTTTGGTGCCGCCTGCCAGCTTGACGAATTGATCGTAGTTGTAGATGGTGAACACCGGCTTGCCGTCAACCTTCAAATACCGGGGGTCCTTAAAGTAATATTCGATCCAGTAGGGAACCAGGTTGTCGCGGAAATCGGCGATATCCTTCGCCGCCGAGTTCAGGTTCTCCCACATGATGGCAAAGTGCGCCAAATTGCTGTACTTGGCATTAAAGTAGCCGTCGTCCAGCGCATCGGACAGGTAGGAGTCCTTGATCGGCGCGCCCTCTCCCCCGATCGGCCTGAACCAGCAGGACATCTGGAAGTCGATGCCGTGCTCGAGCATCCACTTGATTTCCCAGTCCGCCGTCTCCCGATTGCCTTCGTCGTAGAAGCCCAGATACGGCGTCCGGTCCGGGAACGGATTGATCACGTCCCAGCCCAGATGATGCCCCTCCCGCCACATCGGGCAGCTCTGCACGCCGACGAGCTGGCTGCCGGTGCTTACGGCTGCCGGCGCGGGCACATAATCCGCAGGCTCCGGCGTATTCGCATAAACAAGGATATCGTCGAGCCACATTAGGCCTTTGTTCGCGGCGGAGGTGGAGAACCGGATGCCGTCGACGGAAGCGATGCCGGAAGCGATATTCACGTCCGCTGCCTGCAATTTGCCGTTGATGTAAAGGTCGGCCTTGTGCGAGGCCGGCTTCAGAACCACCTTCAGGCGATACCACAGATTCGCCTTGTAGTCGTATAGCTCCACGGGCGTTCCAGCTGCAGTTTCGTACGACAGCTTCCCGTTGGAGGTGAACAGCTTGAGCGCCGTCGTACTGCCGCTTCTGAGCTCGGCCGCGAGGCCGTCCGTTTTCGCGGGAATGAAAATCTTGTATTCCGCGGTCAGATCGCCCGAGATCGCGGCGAAGCTCTTCCCAAGCGTCATGCTGCCGGTCGAGGCGGACGCATCGATCTTCAGGCTGTTGACGTCCGGCTTCGGGGCGCTGAGCATTTGGGCGACCTGGATCGTGCCTCCGTTAAGGACGGCCGTCCAATCCTGCGGCAGGTTGCCCGATTCGGGGGTGACCGACAGCAGCTTTTCATTAACGGCGTAGCCTTTGTAGATATGAAGCGGCGTAAAGAAGAAGTCGCCTGTCGAAGCGACGCCCGTCGTCAGCTGGAAGCGGTTCAGCGCGGACGCCGCGTTCGCAAAATTTTGGGAGGTCGCCCGCAGGATGCCGTTGACGTAGACATCCGCCTTTTGCGTAGACAGATTCGCAATGACCTTGATCCCATATTCGACATTGGCCGAATACGCCTGCAAGGTCACCGTGCCGCCTCCGGACGTCTCCAGCACGAGATTGCTCCCGCTCGCGCTGGTCGCGATGCTGACGCCGGGCGTGTTGTCGCCGAGCATCTGCCAATGCAAGCCATTAATGACGCTGAACGGCCTGAAACGAAACTCCATCGTCAGCGTCCCTTCGCTCTGGGCCGGGAACTTGCGGCTCATCGATACGGGAAGCTTCGTACTGGCATCGCTGATTTTTAACGTATTGTTATAGATGCTCGTCAGCGCGCCGCCCGCGGCGCGGATGTCCCAGCCGGACGGCTGGCTCTCCCCCGGCACCAGGTTGGACAGAAACGCAAAGTCTTCGTCTACCAAATATCCGGCTCCCGCCGGTGCGCTGTCGGCCGAGGCGGAACGCGGCGCGGCCGCCAAAAAGAAAACGCATACAAAGGCAATCGCAAAAAAAGCGGTCCAGCCGTTCTTCATTGCGCGCATAAATGAAGATTCCCCTTTGCTTGGTTAGTAGAGGCAGACGCTTATTCATAAAAAGCGGCCCGACTTTCTCCAAGCTGGGCCGCCTTGCCGAACCGTTTTCGTTTAGCTGTTTTCCGCCTTCCACGCATCGAACTGCTTTTGCGCTTCGGCCATGATCTTGTCCATGCCCGCCGCATCCAATCGTTTCTGAAGATCGGTATAGTAGCTCTCGAAGTCCGGCATCGAGCCGGTCGTCAGAATCGGATTCGATTCTTTCTGGATGGCGCTCACCTGCGCGATCTCCGTCTTGACGGGCTCCGGATTGAAGATGAAGCCGAGTATGCCCGACGCCTTGCCGTTGTCGTTGTTTTTCTTCATCTCCTGAAGCGCTGCGGTGGAGTTCCAGTTCGAATCCCACTGATCCCACAGCGGGCCGAGCCAGTTGTGCCAGATCGCCCAGGTCTGATCGGCGCCCGTCGTCGCTTCGATCGTCGGGTTGTCGTCCTTCACCGTGCCGGATTTGACCGTATAGTTTTTGCCCTCGACGCCGTAGGCCAGCGTATTCAGCAAATACTTGTCGCCCCAGATCAGGTTGAGCAGCATCATCGCGCGCTCCGGATTTTTGGAGGTGGCGCTGATCGCCGTCGCGGCGGACGTCATCGAATTGGTCGAGATCGTCGGGTAGCCGGCCAGCGTCTCTACCGTCGGGAAGCCGTACGTCGCCGTCGACTTCGAGCCGTCCTCCGTATAGCCGCCCGAATCGCGCATGACCGCGTACTTGCCCGACTTGGCTTCGGCCAGATAGTCCGTCTTGATGGCCGCATCCTTGGCGATATAGCCCTTTTTGTAAAAGTCGTTGATCGTCTTGTAGTTCTCTTTGTTCTCGGGCACGCCCAAAATCTTGACGATCTTTCCGTCCTTCTCGCTATAGGAGATGCCCGGCGTGATCGTCGTATAGTCGTACAAGGTGACGCCCGCCGCGGTACCGTTCGCCGTAGCCAGGAGCGGAATCATGCTCGGCTCGTTTTTCTTGATCTCGGCCAGGAACGGCTCCAGGTCCTTGATGCTCTTGACGCTCTTGTAATCGAACTTGTATTTCTCCACCATATCCTTCTTGAAAACATGCGCGCCGGCCGGCGCATACGGCGTTTGCGCGGGAATGGCCATGATCTTCCCTTTGTACGTAACCGCCTTCCAGGCGCGTTGGTCCACCTTCGCCAGAATGTTTTGGCCGTACTTTTGCAGCAGCTCGTCGAGCGGCAAGAATGCGCCCTTTTTGAACGTTGTCGCTGATCCGGTTGGAGGCATACGTGGAAAAAACGATGTCGTAAGGCTCCCCTGCAGCCGAGATGAGCTTCATTTTGTCTTCCCAGCCGGCATTGTCGATCAGGTTGAGATGCAGCTCCGCGTTCAGCTTTTCCTTGATGACCTTGTTCGCTTCCGCTTCGACGGCGGCTTGATCCTTCATATTGTCGATCGGCTTCGGCATGTACCAGCTGAGCTTGACGAAGTCCTTGGTATCGCCTCCTGTATCCGCCGGCTGCGAAGCGGGCGCGCTGGCGCTCGGGCTGGCGCTTGGACTCGCGCTCGGACTGGCGCCGGCGCTTGCGGACGGGCTCGAGGACCCCTCCTCCTTCGAACTGCAACCGCTTACGATCATGGCCGCCGCCAGCATGGCGGACGTCCCCGTTCCAATCCATCTTGCCTTCTTCCTGCTTGTCGGACTCACTTGGATTGCCTCCCTTGTATATGCCTTTCATTTATAATCAGCAGCCGTAAGATCAATTGACTCACGGCTGTAATTATCACCCTTTGACCGAGCCTACCGTCAAGCCCTGCACGAAATATTTTTGAAAAAGCGGGAACACGAGCAGCATCGGACCTGCCGCCAAAATACACATGGCCATTCTGGCGCTTAAGGAGGGCACGAGCATGCCCGGTTTGACCAGCCCGTATTGAATGGCTTCCGCCGAATTCAGGTATTCCATGTTTTTCAGCACGCGAATGAGCAAATACTGCAGCTTCATCAGGTTGTCGTGCTCGACGTATAGCAGCGTCAGCCACCAGTCGTTCCAATATTGAAGGGCGAAAAACAAGCCCAATGTCGCCAACGCCGGCTTGGAGATCGGGATGACGATTTGCGCGAAGATGCGCAGCTCGCCGGCGCCGTCGATCTTGGCCGATTCGATGACCGCCTCGGGGATCGTCTGAAGGAAGCCTTTCATCAGCAACACGAACCAGCCGCTGATCAGATAGGGCAGGATGAGCGCGAGAATGTTGTTTTTCAAGCCGAGCCACTTGACCATCAGAATGTACGAAGGCACCATCCCGCCGTGGAACAGCATCGTGAAAAAGATGAAGAACGCGAGGAAAGACCGGAAACGGTAGTCCTTGCGGGATATCGCGTAAGCATAAGTCGTCGTCACCCACATCCCGACGAGGGAGCCGATGACGGTCGTCGCGATCGTGACGAAGTAAGACTGGAACAGCACCTTGGGCTCGTGCAAAATGACGCGGTAGGCGTCGAACGTAAAGTTTCTCGGGATGATGGAATAACCGAACTTGACGATATCGTTCTCGCTCTGGAACGACGTGCCGATGATGACAAGAAACGGAAACAGGCTGGCGACGCACAAAGCGATGAATACGACGTGAATAAGCATCTTCCCGGCGGACGGTCGACGCCGCAGGAGGGTCGTGACGGAATCGTTCATGGCTGCGCTCCTTAGAAGAGAGAATTTTCCGGATTGATTTTTTTGACGATGTAGTTCGTCGCGAGCACAAGGCAGAAGCCGACGATCGACTGGAAGAAGCCGGCGGCCGACGCCATCCCGATGTCGCCCATGTCGATCAGCGACCGGTAGACGAACGTGTCGATGACGTCCGTCGTCTTGTAGAGCAGGGACGAATTGAGCGTCACGTTGTAGAACAGGCCGAAGTCGCTGTAGCAGATGCTGCCGATCTGCAGGATGACCATCATGATGACGATCGGCTTGATCATCGGCACCGAGATGGAGATCGCCTGCCGGATCTTGCTCGCCCCGTCGATCTTGGCCGCGTCGTAATATTCGGAATCGATGCCCATCAGCGCGGCGTAGTAGATGACCGAGCCGTAGCCGAGTCCCTTCCATACGGCGGCCGCCACCAGTATGTAGGGCCAGTACTTGGGATCGCTGTACCACAAAATCGGCTCCTCGCCAAGCGATACGAGCACGCGGTTGATGACGCCGTAATCCATGTCGAACAGGGAGCGGAAGGCGAAGCCCGCCACGACCCAGGAGATGAAGTAAGGGATAAACAAAATCGTCTGATACGCTTTGACGAACCGGCGGCTAAGCTCGTAGAGCAGCAGCGCGATCGTCACGGACAGCGTCGTACCCAGCACGATGAAGGTCATATTGTAGAGGAGCGTATTTCGCAGCACCCGGTAGAGCACGTCCCCGTTGAACAGGAAACCGAAGTTGTCGAAGCCGACCCAGGGGCTGTTCCAGATGCCCAGATTGTAGCGGTAGCTCTTGAAGGGAAGGAGCATGCCGTACAGCGGCACGTAGTTAAAAAGGATGATGAGCAAAAATCCCGGCAGCGCCAACATCGATAATCCGAAGTTTTTTTTGATCGCCCTGATCATGTGTCCTGCACTTCCTTTTCGCATTGCTTGTCGTGTTAAGCCCAACTTTAGGCGCGGAAGGCGGTATTGTATATTTTAAAAACGGTATTTTCCTGCAAAAACATGCATCGAAGCACGCGATTGGAGCAATTTGCGAATTCACGAACGGCTCGCAAACAAAGCGCCAGCGACGCTTTCGCAATCGATTCCTGCAGCAATCGCGTGCATGATCGGCGGTCAGTCCTCGTTCCCGCCCTCGCTCCCGCCCCCGACCGCTTGAACACCTGCACGCACGGATGCGCCAACTTCTCCGGCGCAGCATTTTTTAATAAATAACGTCGCCGGTGTCCGCCGCCCCTGCCTGATTTGCACTTCAAAGCCCCCAGCCCTCGTTCGCGCCAACCCGCTTACCTTCCGGCTTAATTGCCTGCTTATTAAAAAAACGAGCCCCGCACCGCTTCCGGCGCAAGACTCGCTTCTTGGCTAACCCTCTAAATCTCCTGAACCTCGATCCCCATCATTCCCGCGGTGCGCTTGATCTCAGCTGCTTTGCGGCCTACGCCCAGCGCGAAGTGATGGGTAGGACCGGCGCTGCACCACTGCTCGACGAACGCCGCGACCGGACGGCCGAAGCTGCAGCGCGTGTTGGTGTTGCCGGTTTGCGGTATCGGTCCCTTGATCGACTCCCCTTCGGCGACGATCATCTTGTAGCGGCCCTGAGCCGTCTGCCCAATGCTGAGCAGCGTCACCGGCCCGGCCTGGATGCTGAACTCGACGCCGATCCCCGAGCCGCGCTTGCCGTGGAACAGCTCCAGTCCCCGGATGACCGGACGGTCGTCCGCGATCTTGATGTTGTGCGGGCCGTCGTGGCCCACGAGCACGATATCGTCCTTGAAGTCGCACGGGTGCAGCTCGGCAAAGGAGCCGCCCGCCTCGAGACGGTCCATGATCAGCATCGCCGCGCAGGTCTTCAGGTCCGCTTCGCCCGCGAGCGGGATGCCCTTGCCGGTAAGCAAGGAATTGCCGAGCACCATGTTCGCGCCGATCCGCTCGTACTCGTTGTCGTCGAGTCCCTTGTAATAATAGGCGAGACCCGTCAGGCCGAAGGCGTCCACGAGCTTGTCGAGACCGACCGCGACCTTGGCGGACCAGGCCAGATCCTCGGGCTTGATCGGCCGCGTGACCGGGTCGATGAACGGATCGGAAACGGTAAACACGCCGTGGATCTCCTCCAGCTTTTCATCGATCTCCCGCTGGGTGGCGCCGTTCACGGCCTTGGCCAAATCGCACATCTCGAGCATCTGCACGTGCGAGCCAAAAGTCGCCGTAAAGGCCGTCGGATCGCTATTCATGTCGTACATGCCCTCGTAAGTATGTCCGAGGTAGCCGATCCGCGCGTACTTGAACGCGCGCCGCGCGTTCGCCGCCCGGCACCAGGACCGCACCTCGGCCATAGCCGCGGAGTCGTCGTACAGCGTGCCGACGACCATGCCGGCGGCCGGCCGCCCCGCCCGTACGAGCACGCCCCCGATCTCGGGCAGCGAACAGATGTTGTCGTTGGCCAGCTGCATGTAGGTGGTGGTGTTCGTGTAGTCCAGGCGCTGCCTGGGCTGCAGCGCCACGAGCACCGTCGGCACCGCCAGGCCCAGGATCGGCGTTGCCGCCGTCGAGGAAGTGACGTACGTGCTGAGAAAGACGAACAAAAAGTCGACATCCTGCTTTTTCAGATGCTCGGTCGCCGCGAACGCCTTGTCCACCGTATCGACGAAACCTGCGCCGACGACCTCGACATCCATCTCGCGCACCCGGTTTTCAAATTCCTGTCCGTAACCGGCGAGCTCTTCCCGCAGTCCCGGGAACTGCTCCCAATAAGGCTCGTGACCCACCGTCATGACGCCGACGCGCGCGCGCGCGCGCCGGAATTGATTAACCATACGTTAACGCCTCCTCTTGTTCTCTTCCGCTCCTTTCTATCGTAGAAAATCCCGGCGGAACGAACAATGAAGCCATCCATTTATTTTTAAACGATTCTACGATAAAAATAAAAAAGGTAATCCGGAGAAATGAAAAAATCCCGACATTCCATCTAATCAAAAATTATAAAAGCGGATTCAGACGTTCGCATTCGATTAGAATAATATTACGGCGCCTGTTATACTAGTACAGCATGTCGCAAATCATCAATCGATTAAAAATACAGAATTTTCGAGAGAGCGGGTAAGCGTGCCGTATTCGTTATAAAAGGAGGAAATCGGTCCATGATCGAACCGGTGGCGATTTATTACGAGCATTGCGAGCCGGGGTGGCTCGTGCCCGGATCGCGGACGAACAACCATATTGCCGTGCTCGTGACGGAGGGACATGTCGTATTCGACACGGAGCAGGGAAGCTTCGCGTTGAGCAGAGGGGACATGCTGTTCATGCCGAAGGGTCTCGAACGCAGCGCATCCCATTCGCCCGAGGCGCCGCATGAGATGTACGTCGCGCATTTTCAGCATGCCGGGGAGGCGGAAGGGCTGCCGCTATGGACGGCGCCGCAGGCGCGCGTCGTCAAGATCCACAACTACGACTATGTGCGGAACCGCTTCGCCGCGCTCGTCCAGTATTGGCTCCGGCAGTCCCCTTTTCGGCCGGCGCTCTGCCATGCCGCGTTGCTGGAGCTGCTCGCGCTGTTCGCGGAGACGTCCGAATCCGCCGCTTCGCAAGGCGCGGCATCGGGTCTCGTCTATCGGCTGGAGGCGTACATCTTGCTCCACTACCGCAGGACGATCACGGTAGGCGAGCTCGCCGCGCACGTCGGCAAGACGCCGAACTATATCAGCGCGCTGTACCGCCAATCGACGGGGCGCACGCTGACGGACTACATGCAGCAGATTCGGATCGCGGCCGCCTGCGACTTGCTGCTGACTTCGCAGATGAACATCGGAGAGATCTCCGATTACCTCGGCTTTTGCGAGCAATCGTACTTCAATAAGGTTTTTAAAAAAAATAACCGGCACCCTGCCTTCCGCATACGTGCGGCACAAGGTAAACCGGTCGGTAACGGTCGACGACAATCGGTGACGGTCAGTGAAGCGTAGCGCTAGTTGATTTGGTTCGCTTTTCGCTGGAGCGCGTACTCCTTCGGCGTCATCTTGTACTTCTTCTTGAACAGGCTGAAAAAATACGTTTCGTTCGTAATGCCGACCTTCTGCACGACCTCGTAAACGCTCAGATCCTCCTGGATGAGCAGTTCCGCCGCCTTGGTCAGCCGCACGCCGTTGATCAGATCCGCGATCGACAGCTGCGTCGCGTCTTTATAGATCTTGCTCAAGCTCCGCGTCGAAATTTTCATCATCGAGGCGATCGAAGACAAGCTCAGGCCGGGATCCTGATAGTTGCGATGGACGTACTCCGTCACCGCGTCCACGACAAAGTAGTTGAGCGCATCGGTATCCTCGGCCGTCTCCTTGTTGAACGAATCCCGCAGGCCGCCCCAGACGATGCGCTCGATCTCGGCCATCGTCTCCTTTTCCAGAACATGCCTGCCGATCGAAACCTTCTGCAGCGAGGGCGCCGGCGTCACCTTCGCTTTCTCCAGCGCCTCGATCGCCGCGTCCGCGAGACGGAGAATCGAGATCAGCGCATTGTGATAGTTCAGCGCCGCTATCTCCTCGAACAGGCTCGCCAGCACGTCTTTCATCGCGGACACGTTCCCCGACTTGATCGTCTCCATGAGCCACGTTTCCAATTCCTTGGAATAGGTCGTCTTTTTGTTGTCCGCGCGCCCCCGCAGCCGCTCCTGCGTGATGACGGAGCCGTGGCCCAGCTGGAGACGGTACATCGACTGGTCCATCGCTTGCGTATACAGCGCGTGCAAACCGCCGAGCGTCTCCGTCTTGCCGCTGATCGAAGCGGTGAAGGTCACTTTGAAAAAGCGGGAAAAATGGTCCTGCGCCTCCGCCAAATACGCCGCGAGCCCGTCGAGCCAGCCGGCATCCGTCTCGGGCACGCCGACGATCAGCAGCACATGGTCTTCCTTCATGTCGATGCCTTCGTTCGCATACTTGACGGCCACGATCTCGGAGGCGATGTTGATGAGGGCGAACCGGATCGTTTCCTTGTCCTTGGCGGAGAAGCGCTGCTGGAATTCCTTGTAGTTATCGATCTTGAGCAGGCAGACCGCGTACGCGCCCGACAGCGGCAGGGCGATTCTCGTCTCCTCGAACAGAGGCGCCAGCTCGGCCGCCGGGATGGAGAAGCGCTCCGCAAGCAGACGGCTGAGCCAGTAATGCTTAATGACGTCTTTATACCGGTCTTTTTCCTGGTAAAAGATATGCAGCTCTTCCATCGATTTTTGATAGACCGTATTCAAGTATGAAATCTCGTCGACGCCTTCGGCTTCGGTCTCGACCGATCTTCCCGGCCTGTTTTGCCTCACGACGTTCACCAAATTGCCGATCGGCCGGTAAATCGTCCGGGAGATGAGGATCGAGACGCCGAGCGCCAGCAGCAGCGCGATCAAGGTAATGAGCAGAATGCTGGTCCGGAGCCTGTCGATCGATCGGTATACTTCGAGGACCGGCTGCGTTTTGAGCAGCGTCATTCCCGCGTCGTCGACGTTCGTATACGTGATTAAATACGGCTTGCCGCCGTACTTGCGTTGAAAAAAGCCTTCAGCATCGGCTTCGGGGTGAGCGGCTCGGTAGGCCGCCAAGTCGCCTTTAAGCCGCTGCATGATTTCCCGGTCGCCCGTGCCGTCATCCAGGTATTCGCCGGCTTGATCCATGATAAAGATGCTGTCGCCTTTGCGCTCGTCGATCATATTGATCTGATTGATATTGTCCAGCAGCCATTTGGATCGGACATTGACGATGATGACGCCGTCGGGCTTCAGATCGTCCGCCGATGTCTCGTACATCACGTAGGAAAACACGTACTCGGGCTCGGTCTTCCCGTTCACCAGCTTCTCGATGTTGCGGAAGATCGGCTTCATCTGGGGCAGCAGCCGGTCCGAATCGTATAACGCGCTCAGCAGCTTGTCTTCGAAAAAAAGAGGTCTGCCTGCGTTGTACGTCTGGTCCAGATTACGGTTATAGATGGTAAGCGAATGAATATACGGATTGGCCGACGTGACGGCGCTGGTCACTTTGTTCAGCCGGTTGGCGACCTCGACCATATTTTCCTGCCTGGCGTACATGACCGCGGCTACGTCGCTGTTCAAATAAAGCGATTGACAAAGGCTGGCGATCGACTGGTCCATGAATTCCATATTGTATTTGACCTGATACAATATTTTCTGGTTGGAGGCGTACTCGTTTTTGACGAGCAGCTTCCGGGCATTGAAGTAGACGACGGCGGACAGTACGACGACGATGAGCAGAATCGCGACGCCGATCCATAAAAGCATTTTTATATAATAGGCTTTGGCCCCGAATCGCTTCATGCTGGCGTCTCCTTTGTTCGGCGTTATGCCTGTCAATGCCGAAGAGGACCGGCATTCGCCGGCCTCTCGCTTTTTTGAAATGACGGACTAGCGGCCAAGCCTGTCCGCCAGCGCGTGCAGGTTGTCCAGGCTGATCTTGACGCTGTCCATTGCGTCGCCTTCGCAAATATCCTGCTCCACGACGTACCATTCCACGCCGCTTTGCTCTCCCCAGAGGAGCAGCGGTTCGAAATCGATGATGCCCCTGCCGATCTCGGCATACGTTCTTCGTTCGTCGCCGGTCATGTCCTTCAGATGCATCGTCGGCATGCGGCCGCGATACGGCGCGATGAAGGCTGCCGGGTCTTTTCCGGCTTTGCTCACCCAGTATACATCAATCTCCGCCAATACGGCATTGTCCGGGGACGGATCGAGCAAGTAAGACAGTGCATCGCGTTCGCCGACGCGCGTCTCGAATTCGAAGGCATGGTTGTGAAAGGCGACCGTGAACCCCTCGTCCCGCAGCTCGGACGCCGCCGCGTTCAATTCCTCGCGCAGCCGGATGTAGCCCTGCTCGTTGCGCCATTCATGCGGCACGGACGGGCAGATCAACCGGTTCGTGCCGAGCTGCCTCGCCTCCGCCTTGACGCGCTCCGGCTCGTCGCGCAGACGCTCGACGGAGATATGCATGCCCGCCGTCTTCAGTCCCGCTTCGCGGAGCACCTCCGCGACCTCCTCGGCCGCGTGGCCGTGCAATCCGGCCGTCTCGACACCCGCCCAGCCCATGCGGCCGAGCGCGCGGAGCGTCGCGGGAAAATCTTGCTCGCATTCCTTGCGCAGCGTGTACAGCTGCACGGCAAACTTGCGCTTCAAAGCGGACTCCTCCTTTTTTCTACCAAGTAATCTCGATCGCGCCGCTTATCTTATTCAGCACGAGCCGGTCGTGGCGGATGCAGTCCGCCAAGTCCAGAAAAGCAGTCTCGCCCCGCACTTCTACGCGGCCCGCGCGCAGGCTCGCCAGCGGCGGGAATACCGTCACCTCCGCGTCCCGCAGACCGGCGACGAACAGCATCCGCTCCGAGCTCTTGTTCGGCGTCGGACCCGGCGCGAGCTCCCGGCAGGAGACGGACGTCGTCTCGCGCTGCTTGACGAAGACGCGGCATTCGTCGTGAAAGGTGCGGTTCGGCCGATAGGCTGCGGCGCCTTCTCCCGCCCGCGTCGTCTGGCCGATCATCGCGGGCACCCCTTCGGGAAAGCGCAGCCGAAGGGTGACGGACGTGTCCTGACGGCAGCCCGTAAAGAAAAAGCCGTTATCGCGGCGCGTGACGAACAACAGCGCCGGCTTGTCCGACTCCGCCGCCTTGGACTGCAGGAGCTCGTAGCCGAACTCGGCGAGCAGCTGGCGGGACAGCGCCGAGATATCCTTGAATCGCTCGGGCTGGCGATTCGGCAGATGGGACACGCCGCCGGATTCGAAGGGCAAGGAGCCGCGGATCCATCCGATCTTCCCGCCCTTCCATTCCGGCCGTTCGCGCGTCAGCGCCAGGACGCGCACTTGATCGCCCTGTTTGCCCGTCGCGCATACCTTCGTGCCCGGATCGTCCGCGTCGCCTAACGCCTCGCCGATCGCGCCGCCGCCGAGCAGCGGATCGTGCATGAATACGGACGAAACCGTCGCCTCATCGGTTATGACATCCTGCTGCAGACCGCTGGAAAGCGCGATCTCGCCCGCTATGCCCTCGTCCTGACGAATGTTCAGCAGCCGCTGCAGTTCCGCGTCCAGGACGCTGCCGTAGACGATCGCGCGGCCTCCCTCACGGACATAAGCGGCCAATCGCTCGGCGCGCTCCCCCGCCAGCCAGGAGGCCGGCGTCCATAAGATCGTATCCCGCAGCCTGCCGCGCGCCTCGTCGGTCATCGCTTCGAACGCGTCCGTGCTCAGCACCGTGTTGAGCGGCAGCCCCTCGTTCACCGCATTGCGCACGAACCATTCCTCGAAAAAGACGGCTTTGGCCGCTTCGGCCGACCGTTCCACGGAAGCGTGATACTCGCTGAACGGATACAGCCAAGTGAGCAGGCCGGGCTGGTCGGGAAAATCCCGGATCGCTCGCCGCAAGTGGGGAATCACCTCCGCGGGACAATCCGCGTTCAGCTCGCCCTTCTCCGTATCGATCGTCAGCAGCTCGATAATGCCCGGATTCTCAAGCTCGCCGTCGGCATTCACGCGGGCGACCGACAGCGGGCAATAAATATCGTGCGGCTCCCGGTCGTACAGATCCCACCAGGGATTTTGCCAGAACCAGGGGTCGTTCGGGTAGAAGCGGTACGGGTACGTCTCTCCCGGCAGGACCGCGATGCGCGACATATAGGAGGCCACTTCCAGCCCGAAATCGAAGTTCAGCGCGCCCCACGGCGAATTCGGAGGCGGCAGCTCGATATATTTTCTGCGGTACATCTCCTGCAGCGGAATGAAGTCCTTGGCCAGATCCATGCCCGTCCCGAAGTTCGTCCCGCGCACCTCCGTGCGGTAGCCGGGACATTCCCGTTTGAAATGCTCCCAGAACGACAGGGTCCGGTCCGCGACCTCCCGGTAGTCCGCCGTCGGCATCGACGTGCCGTCGTAATTCGCGCCCAGGTACGTCCAGGGAAAATAGGAGAAGCCGAAGCCGTTCGAAAACCAAATATAATCGAAGCCGAGCGCCGGGAGGAAGCTGGCGCACTGGCGGCCGAGAAATTCCCCGAACGGGGTGCCCTCGGGAATGCCGTCCGGATAAGCCGCATAGGCGACCGTGTCCGCGTGAAGCTCCGACCAGGTGCAGACGACCGTATAATCGGCCTTCAGCGCGACCTCCCTGCCCCCCCAGCTTCGCGCGATTGATCTCCGGATGCCGTTGATATTTAAAGTCGGAATAGGCGAACTCGGGTCCTGCGTCGAAGGTGGCGCCGACTTCCATCGCGATGCCGAACCGGTCGCGGGCGATCCGCTTGAACGCCGCGACGATCGTCCGCAGGTTATCGTATGTAATCTCGCAGGCATCGGCCCTGTACAGCTTGGCGATCCGGGGATCGTTCGGCACGATATGTCCGAACCGGTCCTCGTTCGCGAAGCCGATATAGCGCCCCCACTCGATGTTGCGCTCCCCGTTGCCGTCCCAGTCCAGTATCTCGCTGCCGTCCGCCACCCACAGCAGCATCGAGCAGCCTTCGGCCATGCCGATCAAGGGCAGCCACTGCCGGATCGCTTCTTCGCAGACCGCTTCGATCGCCGGCACCGCCATGCTTGTAAAAGGCTTTAAACTCATCTCCAGCGTCACCCGCCGGAGTTTCTTGTCCGTCTCGGACCGGCTCATTCGATCAGCCCTTCCTTTATGCTTCTACTTATGCTTCAACGATGGGACGCAGCAGTTCGGCCAGCACGGGCCGAAGCCGGCCCGCGATGCGGTCGTAGCCCAGATCCGAAGGATGGATGCCGTCCGTCGTGCAATCCTGGTCCGCCTCGCCGAGCAGCGCCGTGCCGTCGAAGAAGTGAACGCGATCGTCTCCCGCCAGACGCTGCCGCTCGACCTCCTCCCGCTGGAACCGTCCGCGCTCGGCGCGGCGGGCCGCCGCGTCGACGTCGAACGCCTCCCGGGCCATACGAATCTGCGACAGGACCAGAATCGGCACGTCGGGATGGCGGCTGCGGTAGATGCCGATGAACGCAGGCAGCGTCTCCTTCAGGCGCTCCGTGCTCGGCGTATTGGCTTCATAATCCAGAATGAGCAGGGCCGGATTGTCGATCTGACCGATCAGATGAGCAAGCTCGGGCTCCCCCCTGCGCATTGCCGGAAAATCCGAGATTGACGAATTCGAGCGGGAACATCCGGCTTAAAATATTCGGATAGGCCATGCCGGGACGCGTCGCGCAGGCGCCGTGGGTGATCGAGGTGCCGTAGAGCAGCACCTTCTTGTCGGTGGGAAAGCCCGGGAACTCGGCGATCTCCGATGCGGGTTCGACGCCGACCCATAGCGCCTCCACGCCTTGATACAAAGGCAGATTCAGCGTGATGTCCCGCAGTCCGCGCGGAAGCGCCTCGAACAGGACGGAGACATACTCGGTCCGGGTGAAATCGAATCGCGTCGTATTGATGTACTTTTGATCGCCGAGCCCGCCGATATAACAATCGATCCCGCATTGGCCCGTGGCCGCCAACTGGTACATGCTGTACTTGTCCGCCAGCTTCACCCGCACGTACAGCCTTGGTGAATCCGTCCTGAACCGGACCTGCACCCCTGTCGTAAAATTCGCCAGCCGGTCCACTTCCGCTCGAATCGGATGGCTCGGCCGGAGCGGCAGCCTCCGGAAGACGCCGTCCTGCGCCAGCCACGGAAGTCCGGTCACGCGAAACGGCGCGCCGGGCACGGGCAGCCAGCTCAGCTCCGGCAACGCTTGGTCGCCCACTCTCATATTCGCGTCCGCTTGCCTGTCGTCGCGCGGTTTCTTTTCGCTCATCTCAAACCTCATCGCCGATCGCTTCCATGATCATTTTGACGATCTTCAGATCCTGCCGGTAGTCCTCCGGCGTCGTTTTGGGCGTCAGGCCGTTCGCGACGACCTCGTAGAAATATTCAAGTTCGCACGTATACGCGTCCTTGTACGTCGGACGGACGACCGTCTCCGCCAGCGAATCCCCGATCGTATCCCGAATGCGCAGCGTCGTCGGCAATTGGCGCAAATACGGCGTATCGTACTGAACGAGAACCGACCGGCGCTCGCCGTACACTTCGATATGGGCGTCGAACCGTCCCTGCTGGTCCACGCCGGTCTCGAACATGACATCGAAGCCGTCGTATGCCAGGATGGCGTTCTTGAATCGGCCGCCCTGCCGGGAGGAGGCCGCCTTCACGCGCAGGGGCATGCCGAGCATCTCCCGCATCGCCGAGAAGTCGTGGCTGTTCAAGCCCAGCAGCAGACCGTACGCGGCATACGCTTCGGCGGAGGCTTCGCCGATCGCTTCCTTCATGAGCCTTGCGTTTCTGTCCTTGCGATCCTGGACGGCCTCGGCCGGCAAATCGCCGAATCGGTGCACATGAATGCCCGACTGCCCGGTGAAAAAAGCATTCGGGCCGATCATGTCGCGCACTCGCGCGTAATTGATCGGCCCGAGCGCCTTCACTTCCTCGAGCGCGCGCATGTACGCCGGCGCGAATCTGCGCATATAGCCGACCATGACCTGAGCCTGCGACGCGTCGCGCGCACGGATGATTTGTTCGGCTTCCGCGTCGCTTATGCACATCGGCTTTTCCACGAATACGTGAACGTTCTTTTTCAGCGCGGCCACCGTGCATTCGGTGTGGTATTCCATGTTATTCAGCACGAACACGGCGTCCATGTCGACGCGGTCGAGCATCTCCGTAGCGCTGGCGTACAAATGTTCAACCCGGTGCTTTTCCCCATCAAGGCAAGCAAGCCCGGAGAGACGTCGCAAAGGGCGACGAGCTCGAAGCGATCGGGCATCGACTGCAATATCGGCAAATGAATGATTTGGGCGATCTCGCCCAATCCGATCATGCCGACCTTTAATTTCTTCATCTCGCAATCTCCTTCGGAACGAATGCTGCGGCCTGCTTTCTCTGTCTCGCGTCGCGTCTCGTGTATCGTGTCTCGCGCTCTTCCCGCGCTTCTCGCGTCGCGCTCTGGTCGCGAACGGCCGGCGCGACGCAGCTTGTGCTGCTGCCGCAACCTAAATCTAGCGTCCCTTTTCTGGTTCTGTACACTTCAATTTGCGTCAATTCATGCGATTTGGCGCATGGCGGAAAGAAAAGAGAGGAATTGACCGAAAATCAATGGCTAGGAGCGCGTTCCTTTCCATTCTTCACGTTGCTCAGAGCTGTGGGGACGGCGAGTCAGACGGAAAAACCGTGCTACTGTGGCGGTTGGGGCTTCGAGGCGACTGCTCACAGGAAAATAAGTGTTAAAACGCAGTTATTTCCCGGATTCACGCCGCTCTCAGGCAAATAAGTGTTAGAGTGCAATTAATTCTGAGATTCGGACCGTTTTGAACATGAAACGGATAAATTAATTGCTTTTGAACACTTATTTTCAATTTCCAAAAATAGTTATGAAAAATAACTGCTTTTCAACAGTTATCGCCTGCGTTTCTGCTGCGTGAATGCACGCCAAGCGCGCCGGATCGGCATCGACCCGGCGCGCGTATGAGGAAACGAGGCTTGCACTCCTACCTCGCCAGCGGCAGCCTCACCTGAAACGTAGTGACGCCCACTCCGCTGAACGCGGAGATCGCGCCGCCGTGCAGCTCGACGATGTTTTTGGCGATGGCGAGCCCGAGGCCCGATCCGCCGGTATGCCGAGAACGGGATTGCTCCAGCCGGTAAAATCGGTCGAACAGCAGCGGGATTGCCGAGGCCGGCAGCGGCTCGCCGTAATTCACGATCTCCGCCACCGCCTCCGTTCCTTCTCGCCGCGCCCGAATCTCGATCCTGCCGCCGTTCCTGCCGTATCGGATGGCGTTGTCGATCAAATTTTCGAACACCCGCACCAGCTTGTCTCCGTCCGCCGCTACGGTGAGCTCCTTCTCAGCGAAAACCGCAACGCCTTCGATCCCCGCCTGCTCGAACTGAAGCCTGAACTGAACCGCTAACTGCCCCAGCATCTCGACCAGGTTAAGCGGAGAGAGCCGCAGCTGCAGCCCGCCGCTCGTGCGGGTGTATTCGAACAGGTCGTTGATCAGTCCCTGAAGCCGCAGCGCTTTGTCGTAAGCGATGCCCGTGTAGTGGCGCAGCTCGACCTCGTCCCGATAGCGGTCCTGCTCGATCAATCCCAGATAGCCGACGATCGAAGTGAGCGGCGTGCGCAGATCGTGGGAGACGTTGGTAACGAGCTCCGTCTTGGCCCGCTCCGTCCGCCGCTCTTCCTCGATGGAGCGCTTCAGCCGCTCGCTCATGCCATTGATGCGATCCGCCAGCACGCCGAGCTCGTCGCTCGTCCGGACGGGGATGCGGCTGTCGAACCGGCCCTCGGCGATCTCGCCAACCCCTTGCGTGATTCGCAGCAGATAACGAATAGTGCCATGGCTGAAGACGAACAAATAGACGATAAAAAGCGCGAGGATCGCGAAGGCGAGCGTAATCGACCTGCCGAAGCGTTCGTAAAACCACCAGGTCAACGCATTCAGGATCGTAATATCGTATCGCACGGCGAGGAAATAAAGCAGCGCTGCCGTGCCGGCCGCGAACCCGAGACTGAGCGCGACCAGGACCAGCAGCTTGAAGCGCAGGCCGAACAGCGGATTAGGGTTCAATTTTATAACCTACTCCCCACACCGTCCGGATCGGCTTGGCGCCGTCCAGCGCGTGCTCCAGCTTGTCCCGCAGATTGCTGATGTGCACCATGACAGTGTTGTTGGATTCCAGGAACTTGTCCTTCCAGACCGCCTCGAAGATCGCCTCGGCGCTGAACACTTGCCCCGGGTGGCTGGCCAGCAGATGCAAAATATCGAACTCCGTCGAGGTCAGATTGATATGCTTGTCCTCGGCCATGACGGTGTGGGTATTCTTGTTGATTCGAAGCGATTGGATCTGGATATCGTCGTCCTCGCGGTTCGGCTTCAGCTTGGCGTTCAAGCCGTACGAACGGCGCAGCAGCGACTTGACCCGTGCGACGAGCTCCAGCGGGTTGAACGGCTTGACCATATAGTCGTCCGCCCCGGTCATGAGACCCATGATCTTGTCCATGTCCTCGGCCTTCGCGCTAAGCATCAAGATCGGCACCGCGTCGTCTTTGCGCACCGCGCGGCACACCTCGAGCCCGTCCATCTCCGGCATCATCACGTCGAGGATGACGAGCTGGACCGATTCCGACCGGATCAGCGACAGCGCTTCGCGGCCGTCCGCCGCCTTCAGTACGCGGTAACCTTCGTTCAGCAGATAAATGGCGATCAGGTCCGCGATCTCGCGATCATCGTCCGCGATCAGGATCTGAGCGGCGTTCATCCGGTTTCCCCCTTTTGTCCATTCCCTTTTCATTATAAAAAAAGCCTCGTCGCTCAAGCATGTGATAATGTTGAAGGATTTATAAAGTTTTTCTAAACAAAAGAACCGTTAGGCAGCGAAGCTGCTTAACGGTTCGGTCGATCGGCGTGCGGCGAAGGTCAGACCTGGCCGAACAGGCTCCTGTACCGTCCGTAGCCCTCTTGCTCCAGGTCCTCGACGGGAATGAAGCGCAGCGCGGCGGAGTTGATGCAGTAGCGCAGGCCGCCGAGCTCGCGCGGACCGTCGTTGAACACGTGGCCGAGATGCGAGTCGGCCTCGCGGCTGCGCACTTCCGTGCGAACCATGCCGTGCGTGAGGTCCTCTTCCTCGCGAACCCCGCCCGAATCGAGCGGCTTCGCGAAGCTCGGCCATCCGCAGCCCGAGTCGAACTTGTCCTTCGAGCTGAACAGCGGCGCGCCGGACACGATGTCCACGTACAGCCCCTCGCGGTGATTGTCCCAGAACTCGTTGCGGAACGGATGCTCCGTCGCGTTGTTCTGCGTCACCTCGAACTGCAGCGGCGTGAGACGCGAGCGCAGCGCTTCCTTATCCTTGTCCGTGTTCCAGTGCCGCTTGATATAGGCGTCGCGGCCCGATCCCTTGCGGTACATTTTGTACCGAAGCGGATTTTTCTTATGGTAATCCTGGTGGTAGTCCTCGGCCGGGTAAAATTCGGAGGCGGGCTCGATCGTCACCGCGATCGGCTTGTCGAAGCGCCCGCTGGCGTCCAGCTCGGCCTTCGTCTCCTCGGCGGCCTGCCGCTGCTCCTCGTTATGGTAGAAGATGACCGGACGATACGATTCTCCGCGGTCGAAAAACTGGCCGCCGCCGTCCGTCGGATCCACCGATTGCCAATAGATGCCGAGCAGCTTGCGATACGGGAATAGATCCGGATCGAACGTGATTTGCACGGCCTCCTGATGTCCCGTCGTTTCCGAGCATACCTGCTCGTAGGTCGGGTTGGGCACATGGCCGCCCGTATAGCCGGATACGATCCCGTGAATGCCCGGGAGCTCGTCGAACGGCGTCACCATGCACCAGAAGCAGCCTCCTGCGAACGTCGCTTTTTCGAATGTTTGGCTCATCTTCCCATCGCTCCTTCCGCGTATGCTACGCATCTTTTTTATACCCGATCATTTACTTTTTTGTGCATTTTAAATTCGAGGAACAGCTCGTTGTAGTGGGCGAGCATCCGCTTGCCCAGATTATCGTACACTTCGAGCTTGTCCGTCAATGCGGGCTCCGGATAGAATCGCTTGTCCTCCGCGATTTCGGCCGGCAGCAGCGGCATGGCCTTGGCGTTTGGCGTAGCGTAGCCCACGTATTCGGCGTTTTGCGCCGCGTTTTCCGGATCAAGCATGAAGTTCATGAACTTGAGCGCGCCGTCCAGATTGCGGGCCGTCTTCGGAATGACCATGTTGTCGAACCACAGGTTCGAGCCGTCCTTCGGAATGACGTAGTCGAGCTTGTCGTTCTCGTCCATGATCTCCGAGGCGTCGCCGGACCAGACGAGCCCGACCGCGGCCTCTTCGCCCGCGAGCAGCATCTTGATCTCGTCGCCGACGAGCGCCTTCACGTTCGGCGTCAGCTTCTTGAGCTTACCGAGCGCCTCCTGCAGATGCGTCTCGTCCGTATCGTTAAGCGAATAGCCCAGGCTGTTCAGCCCCATCCCGATCACCTCGCGCGCGCTGTCGACGAGCAGGATGTTGTTGCGCAGCGACGGATCCCACAGATCGTCCCAGCTGTCGAACGTCAGGTCGCCGACCAGCTCGGGGTTGTACACGATTCCTACAGTTCCCCAGAAGTAGGGGATCGAGTAGACGTTGCCCGGATCGAACGATTGGTTCAGAAAACGGGAATCGATGTTCGCCAGATTCGGCAGCTTGGCGTGATCGATCGGCAGCAGCAGGTTTTCCTGGCGCATTTTGCCGATGGCGTAGTCGGACGGAACGGCGATATCGAACGTCGTGCCGCCCTGCTCGATCTTGGTCATCATCGCCTCGTTCGAATCGAACGTTTGGTAGATGACCTTGATGCCGGTCTCCTCCCTGAACTTGTCCAGCAGGTCGGGATCGATGTAATCGCCCCAGTTGTAAACGGTAAGCGTGTCCGCGCCCGAGTAGCCCTGCGAGGAATTGAGCCTGTTGATGGCGATCAGCAGGCCGGCCGCGATGACGAGGACGGCGACCAACGTCCGTACCAGGCTTTTCATCGCGGCACCCCCGTCCCGAGGCGCTTCGCGCTGCGCCGGTTCAGCACGTAATAGCCGAGCACGATGAGCAGCGTGAACAGGAAGATGAGCGCCGACAGCGCGTTGATCGACAGCGACACGCCTTGCCGCGCGCGCGAGTAGATCTCGACGGACAGCGTGGTAAAGCCGTTGCCGGTGACGAAAAAGGTGACCGCGAAGTCGTCGAGCGAGTACGTCAGCGCCATGAAAAACCCGGCGAAGATGCCCGGCTTGATGAACGGCACGACGACCCGCGACAGCACCTGCCAGCCGCTCGCGCCCAGATCGCGCGCCGCATCGATGAGCGTCGGGCTCATCTCCTGCAGCTTGGGCAGCACCATAAGAACGACGATCGGCACGCTGAACGCGATGTGCGACAGGAGCACGGACGTGAAGCCGAGCCGGATGCCGGCCATGGTGAACATGACGAGCAGCGATGCGCCGATGATGACGTCCGGGCTGACGATGAGCACGTTGTTCATCGACAGCAGCGCGTTGCGCGAGCGCCTCGTCCGCGTCCGCATGATCGCGAGCGCCCCGATCACGCCGAGGATCGTCGAGATCGTCGACGACAGCAGCGCGATGACGACCGTGTTCAGTACGATGATGAGCAGGCGCCCGTCCCGGAACACTTCGCCGTAGTATTCGAGCGTGAAGCCTTCGAAGCCGTGCATCGTGCCGCCGCTGTTGAACGAGTAAAAAATCATGTAGGCGATCGGCGCGTACAGCACCGCGAAGACGACGATCAGGTAGGCCGACTGCCAGCGTCTCGATGCGCTCATCGTCTCACCCTCCCCGCCTGACCGGTCCCGGTCAGCAGCATAATGACGACCATCGCGATGATGAGGAACACCGCGATAGCCGCGCCCATGCCCCAATCCTGCGTAACCAGAAAGTGCTGCTCGATCGCGGTGCCAAGCGTGATGACCCGGTTGCCAGCGACGAGCCGCGTGATCATGAACAGCGACAGCGCGGGGATGAACACGGCCTGGCAGCCCGCCTTGACGCCGTCAAGCGTGAGCGGGAACACGACCTTGCGGAACGTCGTCCAGCCGGACGCCCCGAGATCCCGGGCCGCGAACACGAGCGACGGGTTGAGGTCCTCGAGCGCGTTGTAGACCGGCAGGATCATGAACGGGATAAAAATGTATACCGACACGAACACGAAGCTGAAGTCGGTGAACAGAATCTGCTGGCGGCCGATCCCGAGCGCCTCGAGCGCGCCGTTGACGAAGCCGTACGTGCCGAAGATGCCGAGGAAGGCGTATACTTTCAGCAGCAGATTGACCCAGCTCGGCAGGATGAGCAGGAGCAGCCACAGCTGCTTGTGCTTCATCTTCGTCAGCGCGTATGCGGCCGGATAGGCGATCAACAGCGAGAACAGCGTGATCAGGAAAGCGTACCAGAGCGAGCTGACCGTCATTTTCAAATAAATCGGCGTCAGAAACTTCTCGTAGTTGCCGAACGTGAACCCGCCGTCGATGTCGAAGAAGGAATCGTAGACGATAAGGGCGATCGGAATGACGATGAACAGCGCCATCCAGGCCAGGTACGGCGCCAGGTAGACGTTGCGCTTAGCGTTCATCGGCACTCTCCTCGTACGCGAGCAGCCGCCGGTCGAACTCTTCTTCGGTCTCGCCGAAGCGCATGACGTGGATCGCCTCCGGATCGAAGCCGAGTCCGACCCTTTCCCCAACCGTCGCTCGCTTGGTCGAATGCACCATCCACTCGTTGCCCGCGTCGTCGTAGCCGATGATCTCGTAGTGTACTCCGCGGAACAGCTGAGAATCGACCTTCACGACCAGCTTGCCCGATTCGGGCGGCGTAATCTCGAGATCCTCGGGCCGGATGACGATCTCGACCGGCTCGTCCGGCCGGAAGCCGCCGTCCACGCATTCGAACGTATGCCCCGCGAAGCGGACCTCGTAGTCGCGGACCATCTGTCCGGCCACGATGTTCGACTCCCCGATAAAGTCCGCCACGAAGCGGTTGATCGGCTCGTCGTAAATATCCGTCGGCGTACCGCTCTGCTGAATCGTGCCTTCCTTCATGACGAAGATCTCGTCCGACATCGCCAGCGCTTCCTCCTGGTCGTGCGTGACGAAAATAAAAGTGATGCCGAGCCGCCGCTGCAGCTCGCGCAGCTCGTACTGCATCTCCGTGCGCAGCTTAAGGTCGAGCGCCGACAGCGGCTCGTCAAGCAGCAGCACCTGCGGCTCGTTCACGATCGCACGCGCGATCGCCACCCGCTGCCGCTGGCCGCCGGACAGCTCGGTGATCTGCCGCTTCTCGTAGCCCTTCAGATTGACGAAGCGCAGCGCCTCGAGTACCTTAGCTTCGACGTCCGCCTGCTTCATGCGCTTGATGCGCAGGCCGAAGGCGACGTTCTCGAACACGTCGAGATGCGGGAACAGGGCGTAGTCCTGGAACACCGTGTTCACCTGCCGTTCGTTGGCGGGCACGCGGTTGATCACTTTCCCGTTAAAATAAATCTCGCCCGACGACGGCTCCTGAAATCCCGCGATCAGCCGCAATATCGTCGTCTTGCCGCAGCCCGACGGCCCGAGCAGCGTGTAGAACTGCCCGCGCCGGATCTCGAAGCTCACTTCCTTCAGGACGGTCTCCCCGTCCTCGTAACTCTTGGTCACCCGCTCGAAGCGGATGATCGGCTGCTCTGCGCTTGCGCTCATTCCGACTCTCCCATCTATGCGAACCCTGTCGATCCTCTTATTATCTCCTATTACCCGGATATCGCAACCGCCCGCGCCGCGTCCAGCTCCAAGCGAATCAGCATTTGCAAAAACGCCGGCTTGACCTGCAGCGATCCGCTCTTATTATAGTCCAAACTGCTGAGCAGCGCAGCAGCGACAGGGTTCTCCGATCCGACGAACGCACGCCAGTCGCACTGCATGATAGAGGCATAAAACACCTGGACAATCTCGAGTAGAAATCAAAGCTGCATGGTTCGAGCGCCTTTGGGCCGCGATCGTCTCAAGCAGGAACAAACCTTCAAGGTCCGAGCGCCTTTGCGCCGCGATCGTCTCAGGTAGAAACAAATCCGCTGGCACGAACGCCTTTGCCATAGATTAAGTCTCGGGTAGGAACAACATCCGTAGGATAGCCCGTTGATGCACTATAATCGTCTCATGTAGCAACAAATCCGCTCGGTCTTGGCGCCGCTCCATCCGATTAGTTTCAGATAGAAACAAAAACGCCGCCCATGCTCCCGAAGGAGCCGAGCGACGCCAATAGCCATGTTTTTCTTATCGATACTGCTTCAGAAAATCGACCGCCAGCTTAATATCCCGCTCCGGGCTCGCGCCGACCTCGCGCTCGATCGTCAGGAAGCCTTCATAGCCGATATCCTTCAACGCTTGAAGGTATGCGGGCCAATCCACGCCGCCCTCGCCAAGCGGCAGCTCGCGGTAGTATTCGCCCGACTCGCCTTGCTCCGCCAGCTTCTCGTGCGACATCGCTTCGTAGCCGAGCGCGCCGTAGATGTTGCGGGGGTCCGTCTCCTGCAGTCGGATGCCGTCCTTGGCGTGCGTGTGCACGATGTAGTCGCGCAAGTTGTAGACGCCCTGCACCGGATCGTCGCCCGTCACCATGACCATGTTGGCCGGGTCGAAGTTGACCGACACGCCCTTCGTGCTCATCTTGTCGAGGAACCCCTTCAGACGCGCCGAAGTCTCGGGACCGGTCTCGATCGCGAAAAAGGCGCCCCGCTCGCTGGCGTAGCGGCCAAGCTCCTCGACCGCATCGTGCATCGCGGCGTAGACGCCGCTCGTCTCGTCCTCGGGCACGATCCCGATATGCGTCGTCACTACGTTCGTGCCGAGGTCCAGCGCCAGGTCGAGAATCCGCTTGGATTTCTCGATCTTCCAGCCGTTTTCCCGCCGGTCCTGGAAGCCGTGTCCCGCGAGATCTCCGACCAGCGCGGAGATGCGCAGGCCGAGCGAGTCTACGTACGCGCGCAGCTCCGCTCTCGCGGCCGCATCCAGCTTGTCCGGATCCATCTCGCCTTCCACCGCGTAGATCTGCACGCCCTCGGCGCCGATCTCCTTCGCCTTCAGCAGCCCGGCGCGCACGCCGACCCGGAAGCTGTCGACGATGACGCCGATCGGATTCGCGATTTGCACCATGCGTATGTGTCCCCTTCCTCGTTCAAGTTGCCTCGATGTTTTAATCTATCCATTGCCGACCTATACTTCCGACCAAATGCGCCGCGCGTTGGCCAGGCCGATGCGCGAGCCCTGCTTGCACTCTTCCATGCCCTCGAATTCCAGCGACAGATAGCCGTCGTAGCCGGACGCCTTCAATTCGCGCAGCACCGAGCGCACGTCGATGTCGCCCTGGCCGAAGATCGAGCCGCGCAGATAGTTGCCGGCCGCCGTCTTGAACCAGCCTTCGCCCGGATCCTGGTCGCCGCGGCGCAGGTAAAAGTCCTTCAAATGCACGATAGAAGCTTCGCCGATCGACCGCATCACGGCCGCCGCCGGATCCTCGTCCAGGCACATGAAGTTGCCGACGTCGAGCGTGAGACGGAAGTTCGGATGGTTCGTCTCCGCCAGCAGGCCCAGCACTCGCTCGCTCGACTGCATGTAGTAGCCGTGATTTTCTACGCTGGTCACGACGCCGACCGACGCGGCATATTCCGCGACGCGGCGGCAAGCATCCGCGAGCCGCGGCAGCTCGCGCCAGAACTGGCCCACCGACGCGCCTTGGCGGGAAGCGACGTCATGCCGCATCTTCCTCGCGCCGAGCGCGCGCGCGATATCGACCTCGCCCTTGACGCGTTCGATCTCCGCTTCGTACGCTTCGTCGTCGTCGACCGCGAAGTTCGCGCCCACCGCGTAGTTCGAGATCTCGAGCCCCGCGGCTGCCGCACGGCCGACGATCTCGTCGATCAGTCCGGGCGTCCGGATGTCGAAGCCGATCGGCACGATCTCGACGTGCTCGCAGCCCTGCTCCGCCATCCAGTCGATCGCGCCCGTCACCGTCAACTCGCCCGATTCGATCGCGCGGTACAAACTATACGTGCTAAGTCCAAGCTTCATTTCGTTCGCTCCTTCATACGCATGTTGCCGTCCGCAATCGCGCGAATCAAAGCTCGATCTCTTTGCCCTGCTCAGCCGATTCGTAGATCGCGCGCAGTATCCGCATCATCGTCAGGCCGTCCTCGACAGGGCTCAGCGGCTCCGTGCCCGTGGTCGCCGAAGCGACGAAGCTGTCGATTTCCGACTGAAACGCTTGCTGGAAATTAAACTTCAGGCTGTCGACCTGCGGCGTCACGTTCAGGATCGTGTCATGCCGCTCCGAGACGATCGTCAGCTCCGGATCGATCTCGAACCCGCCCTTGGTGCCGTACAACCGGACCGCGGACTCGTCGCTCTTGGCGTGCAGCGCGTAGCTGACTTCGACGAGCAGGGACGCGCCGTTCTCGAACCGGATGAGCGCGTTCGCCAGATCCTCGACCGTATTGCGCGAAGCGTCGTAGTCGGCCGCACGGTAGAAGGACAGCCCCTTGACGTTCGAACGGTTGCCGAGCTTGTTGTATACGTTGCCGCTGACCGACTTCACCTTCGGACGGCCCATCAGATACCAGGACAGATCGATGACGTGGACGCCGATATCGATCAGCGGGCCGCCGCCGGAGCGGTCCTTGTCCGCGAACCAGCCGCCCGGATTGCCGAGACGCCGGATGAGCGAAGCCTTCGCGTAATAAAGCTCGCCGAACTCGCCCTGCTCCGTGAAGCGCTTGGCCAGTTGGGCGTTCGCGTCGTAGCGGCGGACGAAGCCTACCTGCAAAATGCGGTCGGTGGACCGGACCGCTTCGCGCACGGCTTCGGCTTCTTCAACCGTCATGCTGAGCGGCTTTTCCACGAGCACGTGCTTGCCCGCCTTGACCGCGGCGATCGCGATCTCCGCATGCGTATGGTTCCACGTGCAGATGCTGACCGCTTCCACTTCCGGATTCGCCAGCAGGTCATGATAATTCGTGTAGACGCTCGCAGCGCCGTATTTTGCCGCCGCCTTTTCCGCGCGCTCCCGGTTCAGGTCGCAGACCGCGACGATCGTCGCGTCCTTGTTGGCCGCGTACGCGTTCAGATGCGATTCGGAGATCGAGCCCGTGCCGATAACGCCGATACCCAGCTTTTTCACAGGTATTGCCTCCCTCTACTCATTTGTCTACCTGTACTATAAAATGAATAGAGCGAGCCAGCCATGAATAGCTATGCTGGCGATTTGTAATATTGTGCGATACGGAGGTGCCCCCGCATGGATCGCAATCCCGATCTGCTGGAGCCGATGGATATGCCCGATCCCCAATTCCCGCTCAAAATTCATATTTGCCGGTTCGAGCGAATGGGCACGCCCGCTTTTAATCCGCATTGGCACGAGCACATGGAATTTCTATATATCATCGAAGGTTCGGCGCGCATTACTTGCAACGCCAACAGCTACGACGTCGGTCCGGGAGACCTGATCGTCGTGAACTGCGCCGATCTGCATCAAGGCGTGTGCATGTCGGACCGTTTGTCTTATTATGCGGTCATCTTCGACCCCGATCTGCTGCACAGCCACCGGCTGGACTCGGCCGAGACGAAATTCATCACGCCGATCGTCCGTTCCCGCATCCGCTTCGCGAACCGGGTGACCGGCGACGCCGCCATCAAAGAGAGTCTCGACGAGCTGATCAACGAGTATCAAAAAAAAGGATATCGCCTACGAGCTCTCGGTGAAGTCCTGCCTATACCGGCTGCTCGCCGTCATGCTTCGCGGACACGTCGCGGAAAGCATGCCCGAAGGCGAGCTCGCCTCCCGCATTCGGCGGCTGACCCGCATCGAGCCCGTTCTGCAGCATATCGAAGCGAACTACGCCAGGCGCCTCGACGTGGAGACGCTGGCCGGCGTCGCAGGCATGAGCCGTTATCACTTCAGCCGCGTCTTCAAGGAGCTCACCAGCCGCTCGGTCACCGACTACGTGAACCTCGTGCGGATCGGCCGCTGCGAGCAGGACCTGCGCTATACGAATAAGACGATCTCGGAGATTGCGCTCGAGCACGGTTTCAGCGATATCTACTATTTCAGCAGACTGTTCAAGAGCTATCGCGGCGTCTCTCCCTCCTCCCTTCGAGGCAGCACCGCGCATGCCTGACCCGCGCCATCCCGCTATAAGCCGGAGACGAACCGTTGCCACACGGCCGTCCCGGCTTTTTTTTGTCGCATCCGCGCCGTTAGACGGAGATTCCGTCGGGTGCCGGCGCCTCGATTAAGCGAGGGTCAGGCCGAGATTTCCCGGACGGGATCGAACACGGCCGGGTCATCCTCTCCGCCTCACGCGTCGCCGTTCGCCCCTGCGCCGGGTACGCCGACGATACCGGCGCCGTCTCCGCGCGCGACGCGCAGCCGGATCATGTGCCAGGACAGCGGGCCGAGCGTGGCCGCAAGCCGACCGCCGTCTACCCTCGCGTCCCCGCGGTTATGAGGGACGACGCGATGCGGATCGCTCGCCGTGTTGGTCGCCTTCGGATCGTCGCTCTCCAGCGTACGATGCTCGATGACCGCCAAGTCGCCGAAGCTGCGAATATCCGCAGCCAGCAGCATCGGCTCCCGCTGATCCTTGTTGACGAGAAACACGGCAAGCTCTCCCGACGCCTCATCGTATACCGCTGCCGCATCCAGATAAGGCACGTCCGTGTAGTCCTTGCTATCGTACTTGGGCGATTGGATTAGCGGGTGCAGCGATATACCGCGTCCGTACAGGGAGGCATGCAGGAACGGATAAAAAATCGTCTGCCGCCATGCGGGACCGCCGGTCTCGGTCATAATCGGCGCGATCACGTTGACCAGCTGGGCCAGGCAGGCAATCTTCACCCGATCCGCATGGCGCAGCAGGGTGATGAGCATGCTCCCTACCAATAATGCGTCCTCGTGCGTGTAGACGTCCTCGAGCAGCGGCGGCGCCGTCTGCCAAGGGCGCTGCTTCGCGTCGGCGCCGTTCGAATGAAACCAGACGTTCCATTCGTCGAACGACAGCCGCATCGTTTTTTTGCTGCGTTTCTTGGCTTTGATATAATCGCAAATCGCAGTCACCTCGCGGATGAAGGCGTCCATGTCGAGCGAAGCGGCCAAGTAGTTGCCCGTATCGCCGTCCAGATTGCCGTAGTACGTATGGAGCGACAAGTAGTCTACCTCCTCGTACGTATGGTCGAGCACCGTCGCCTCCCAATCGGCGTACGTCGGCATCTTGCGGGCGGAACTGCCGCAGACGACCAGCTCGATCGAATCGTCCACCCACTTCATCGCCTTCGCCGTCTCGGTCGCCAGCCTGCCGTACTCCGTCGCCGTTTTGCGCCCGATCTGCCAGGGACCGTCCATCTCGTTGCCCAGGCACCATGTCTTGAAGCCATGCGGCTCGGCATAGCCATGGGAGATACGCAGGTCGCTCCAGTACGTGCCGGAGGGGGTGATTGCAATACTCCACCAGATTGCGCGCCGCGTCGATGCCTCTCGTCCCCAGATTGACGGCCATGTTCACTTCTGCGCCGACCGACTTCGCCCAGGCGGCGAATTCGTTCGTGCCGACGGCGTTCGGCTCCACCGTCCGCCAGGCCAGATCGAGCCTGCGAGGCCGCTCCGCGGCGGGGCCTACCCCGTCCTCCCAATTGTAGCCGGACAAGAAGTTGCCCCCGGGATACCGGAGGAGCGGGATGCGCAGCTCCCGGACGAGCGCCGTCACGTCGCGGCGGAAGCCGCTCTCGTCGGCTTCGGGATGACCCGGCTCGTAGATGCCTCCGTATACGGCGCGGCCCAGGTGCTCGACGAAGGAGCCGAACAGCCTGTCGTCCACCTCTCCTGTGGTATAATCCTTATCGAGTATAAGCTTGCTCTGCTTGGCTTCCAATGCGCTCTCTCCCTCATCTTCAACTCATGGATCGATTTTATTTTAAATAAATTTAAAATGTTTTATCTGTTTATCATATTTTCCGTTATTTTTCCTGTCAATAGAATTAAATACGCTTTCCGAAAAGGAATTATAAATATAACTAAAATAAAAAAGGATATCCTTTATCGCTCGCCAGTCGAATTTAATTGTCAAACGGCCGTTGGCGACAGCTTTCGCCGTTTTATTTTAGAATCATTATTTTAAATATGTAATTCGGCCATTCGGATCACTTATAATAAAAAAAAGCCAAGCGCGTCTTCACCGGACGACTATCCGCAAACAGAGGAGAACGCCGCTCATGATCCATATCAAGGAACTCAAATCGGGCATAAACATATTCAAGGCGCTCAGCTCCGAGATCCGCATCCAGATCCTCGACCTGCTGGTCAAGCACCACAACCTGAATCTGAACGATCTGGCGCAGAAGCTCAACTTGACCAACGGGGCCATCACGATGCACATCAAGAAGCTGGAGGAGAGCGGGCTTATCCACATCGTCACGAACGTGGGCAAGCACGGGCTGCAAAAGATGTGCCATCTGAACGAAGACAAGCTGCTGGTGGAGCTGCGTGGCAAAGAAGAGGACAACTTCTACGAGACGGAGCTGCGGGTCGGCCACTACAGCAATTATGCCGCCGTTCCCACCTGCGGGCTGGCAACCAAAGACAGCCTGATCGGCACATTCGACGACCCGCGCTACTTCGCCGATCCGAGCCGCGTGGACGCGGGCATCGTATGGCTCACCGAGGGATTCCTCGAATACCGGGTGCCCAACTATCTGAAGCCGACCCAGACCTTCAAGGAGCTTCAATTCATGATGGAGATCGGCTCCGAAGCGCCGGGCACCTCGGAAAATTGGCCTTCGGATATTACCTTCTCCCTGAACGGCATGAAGCTTGGCACCTGGACTTGTCCGGGCGACTTCGGCGACGTGCGCGGCACCTACAATCCCGATTGGTGGCCGCAGAACTGCAATCAATACGGCCTGCTCAAGATCGTCCGCATCAACGACGAGGGCAGCTTCATCGACGGTTACCGGATCGGCCAACTGACGCTGCCGGAGCTGGAGCTCGACTACAAGAGCGATCTGACGTTCAGGATCGAGGTCGAGCCCGAATCGGCGAACAAAAAAAGGGCTGACCGTGTTCGGCCGCAACTTCGGCAACTACGACCACGACATTCTGATCCGCGTCCTGTACTTGGAAGAATAGCGGCATCCTCGTTCGACCCTGCCCTCCTCGCGCTGTCCGAAGCCTGAATCGGGCCGATCGAGGAGGTCTTTTTTTCGTCGACGTTGCTTCAATCCGCCAGCCTCGGCGTTTCTGGATCGCCTTCGTCCCCTCCGGGTACGCCAAGCCCGTAATTATTCGGGCACCGGCTCCGCCCGCCGGTCAAGCGCAGGCACCGGCTCCGTTCGGCCCTTCCCTTCCAAGCCAGCCCCTCGTCTCGCGCCTTTAATTTATAAAAATCAAAAATATTTTAAAATACTTTTAACCGCCATTTTAGAAAAACGATCAAGTAAAACAAGGAAAATAGCCAAAATTTAGTTTTTGTAACGCTTACAATACGGGATTGACAATTCTTTTAACTGGAAATATGATGATATCGAAAAACGATTTTAAATTTATTTAAAACAATAAAGGGAAGGACGGTGGTCCAAGGAAAGCTTGGCGCATTCTCGGGAGCGGAGTCGAGAGAGATGATCCTGTGCACGAGCCTCATCCTTAAGGAGGAATAAAATGATGATCGAGTCCGGTTCGAAGCCACGCAAAAAAGGCGCTCTACTACTCGGCGATCTTCGCGGCGGCGGCTGCGGTGTGGCTGGCTTCCCCTAAAGACGCTTCGGCCTACACGCTTAGCAACAGCAGCTTCAACGTTACGACCGGCACGAACGGCGAGATTAGCAGTCTGACGATTGCCGGGGATTCTTTCGCCACGAACTATGTAATGAACGGCACCAACGCCCCCAACCAGAATACGTCCGATCATCAATGGCTGGGCGAGCTGATGTTCACCTATCGTCTCGGCAGCGGCGCCTGGACCAAGGCCTGGACGAGCAAATCGGCGGACGCGCGGACGCAGAGCCAATCCGGCAGCACGGTCAACGTTTCCTACCAGAACTCCGCCAATGCCGAAGGCATCCGCAACTTCAAGGTGGACCAATCTTACTCCCTTGCGAGCGATTATCTGCGCTGGCAGATCACGGTCACGAACACCAGCGCGCAGACGCTGGAGATCGGCGACTTCGGACTGCCGCTCCCGTTCAACGAATTCTGGTCTGGCGGCAACAACGAAGAGATCTATGAGACCCGCGTCGTCACGCATTCGTTCGTCGGCAACAACAACTCCTATATTACCGCTCAGCGTCCAAGCGGCATCGGACCGTCGCTCCTGATGGTCCCCGACGCGACGACCGGCGCCGGATTCGAGTACATGGACAACTGGCGGACCGAGGAGCACCCGGGCAGCACCTGGGCGGCGGATCAGGGCGGATGGCCCGAGGGCTTGACCGTCTTCTACATCCACTCCAACGTCATTAAGAACACGAACCGCGGCTACCTGACCAATACGAGCCTGACGCTCGCGCCGGGCGCCAGCAAGACGTACGCCTTTAAGTTTTTCAAGACGAACGGCGAGCAGGGCGTCAAGGACCGGCTGTACAGCGAAGGGCTCATCGACGTCAACGTCGTGCCCGGCATGATCGTGCCTACCAATCAGACGGCGAAGTTCGATCTCCATACGTCCAAGACGATCGTATCGGTGACGTCGGACGCGCCGTCGCAAACGACGATCGCTTCGCTCGGCACCTCCGGCACCGACCATAAGCTCTACTCGCTCACGATGAGCAAGCTCGGACCGAACAACGTCACCGTGACCTACGGCAGCGGCGAGAAGACGGTCCTGCAGTTCTACGCGATCGAACCGATCGACCTTGCCTTGCAGCGCCACGCGACCTTCATGGTGAATAATCAGCAATGGAACGCCCCCGGCACGATCAAGGACAAAGTGTACGACGACTGGATGATGCAGACCAAAGCCAAGCGCAACAACTTTGCGGGCTACTGGGGCTGGGGCGACGATTGGGGCCTGACCCACGGCGAATTCCTCGCCGAGAAAAACGTGCAGACGCCGGTCGCCTCGGAGGTCACGTCTCTCGATCAATATTTGGAGACGGCGATCTGGACCAATCTGATGAACGGCCACCACACCGACTACCTCGTCCCCGACTTCCTGATGGCCTCGCCCAACACGACGCCGACTTACCGCGGTTACGCGTACCCTCACATTTACAACACCTACTTCAGCATGTATAAGATTGCCAAGCTGTATCCCGGACTGATCGCTTATGCGCAGCCTCGGACGACCTACCTGCTCCGCGCCTACAATGTGATGAAGGCGTTGTACGACGGTCCGGTCGCCTACAACTGGAACACCGGCCTGATGGGCGAACTGACGACGCCCGAGATCATCAAGGCGCTGCAGGACGAAGGCTATACGACGCAGGCGAACGACATCATCGCCAAGATGGCGACCAAGTACAACAACTTCAGCGGCTCCGCCTACCCGTACGGCTCCGAGTACAACTACGACAATACGGGAGAAGAAGCCGTCTACACCCTGGCCAAGATGAACAACAACAGTACGATCAAGAGCAAGATCAATACGAAGACGCGGGCTACGCGCGGCCAGATGCCGCTCTGGTACTTCTACTCGGTGCCGGTCACGATCACCGGCGAGCCTTGGTGGAACTTCCAGTACACCGTCTCGCTGGCGGGCTACGCGATGGATGACTGGGTGCGCACCGGCTCGACGAGCCCCGAGGTCGACGAGCGGCTAACCTACGCCGCCAAGATCGCCAACGTCAGCGCGATCAACTCCGGCCAGATCAGCTCCGATCCCGCCAACATCGGCGCCGTATCGTGGACGTATCAGATGACCAAGGGGGAACTATGGCGCCCTGGGCCTGGATGGCGGCCCGCTGTTCAACGGCTGGCGCGGCATGTCCGGCGAAGCCGATCTCGGTCTGTTCGGCGCGATCAAGATTCTGAGCGCGGACATCGCCGTCGATCCGATCTTCGGCCTGTACGGCTACGGCGCCGACGTCGCGCTCACGGGCGGCAACTACGTCATCACGCCGAAGGACGGCGTCGGACAACGTCTGAACCTGATCACCGAAAAGCTCGGCATGGTGCTCGAACGCGACAAGTATACCGCCGCTACTGTGGCGCAGGCGAAAAACTACGTCAACTTCACGCTGCAAAACGTGACGAGCGGCACGGCGCACACGACCAAAGTCGCCTTCACGGGATTGGCCGCAGGCTCGTACAACGTCCTCGTGAACAATGCGGTCGTCGGCAACGTCACGGCCGTAAACGGACAGACGACCAACGTCTCGCTCAGCATAGGCACCGCTGCGACCTATGACATCAAGCTGCAGCCCGGCACGCCGCCCGTTCAGCCCGAGATCATCGCCTCCTACAACATGAACCAGACATCTGGCACGACGGCGACCGACGGCTCGGGCAACGGCAACCATGCCACGCTGTCCGGCGGCACCTCGTGGGTAGCCGGCAAAGCCGGCAACGGCCTCGCGCTTAACGGCACGAACGCCTATGCCAGCCTGCCTGCCGGCATCGTAAGCTCGCTTAACGACTTCACGATCTCGACTTGGGTCAAGGTAACCGCCAACAGCGACTGGGCCCGCATCTTCGACTTCGGGACAGGGACGAACAACTATATGTTCCTTGCGCCGCAGTCGGGCGGCACGGGCGGACTGCGATTCGCGATCACGACCTCGGGCAACGGCAGCGAGCAGTTGATGACAGCCTCGACGCCGCTCGCGACCGGCACCTGGAAGCATGTCGCCGTCACGCTGTCCGGCACGACGGCCCGGCTTTACGTGGACGGCGTTCAGGCGGCGACGAATACGTCCATGACGCTGAAGCCTTCGAGCCTTGACAGCACGAACCTGAACTACATCGGCAAGTCCCAATACGCCGATCCCTATTTGAACGGCGCGATCGACGACTTCCGCATCTACTCGCGGGCACTGTCGGGGCCGGAGATTTCCGCCTTGTTTTCCGGCGGCGCGTCCCTGGTCGCCCAACCTGCGAACGCCCTTGAGTCCGGCACGGAAGCCGGCGGCGCCGATAGCCTGAACGACGAAGCGACGGAGCCTTCAAACGCGGAATCTTAAGCAGATCATTTTTGCACGCTTCCTTCGGAAGGAAGCCGCCCCGCCAGTCATGAAAATGACTGTGGGGCGGCTTTTTCGCTTTTCCGGCTGTTGAATTGCCAATTCTGAGCAGCGAGAAGCATGTCATGCGTATGAGAATAGCGCATTTTTGCGCTATTCTGGCGTAGCCCGTTAGCGGCGGGCGAGTCGGCGGCGGCTGCGCCAGAATAGCGCATTTTTGCGCTATTCTGGCGCAGCCCGTTAGCGGCGGGCGAGTCGGCGGCGGATGCGCGAGCGAGAATAGCGCATTTTTGCGCTACTCTGGCGTAGCTCGTTAGCGGCGGGCGAGTCGGCGGCGGATGCGCGAGCGAGAATAGCGCATTTTTGCGCTATTTTGGCGCAGCCCGTTAGCGGCGGGCGAGTCGGCGGCGGCTGGGGTACGCCTCCAGCAATCCCGGCCCGTTCCCTGAACGCTTCCTTCCCGGGCATGCGTCGGCATATAATAGAAGAAATGCACCGGCGACTTTTGAGCGAAGGAGCGACTCTCCGTGACCTTTCAACCTTTCTCCAGGACCTTGTCCGACGGAACCGCCATGGCGGCCGGCGAATGGACGGCAAGCGACGAAGCGCGAGCGCGAGGCGATGCGCCGTCCGCCGTCGTGCTGCTCGTCCACGGCATGGGCGAGCATATGGGGCGCTACGACCATGTCGCGTCTATGCTGAACGAGGCCGGATACGCGGCGCTCGGCTTCGACCAGCGCGGGCACGGCCGGACGGACGGCAGACGCGGACATACGCCCAGCTACGAGGGGCTGCTCGAAGGCGTGGACCTGCTGTTCGCCGAAGCCGCTCAGCGATATCCGGGCCTCCCCCCTCATTTTGTACGGGCACAGCATGGGCGGCAATGTCGTCCTGAACTACCTGCTGCGGCGCAAACCGAGCGTCGCCGGCGCGGTCGTCGGCAGCCCCTGGCTTAAGCTGGCGTTCGCGCCGCCGCAGGCGCAGGTCGTCATCGGACGGCTGGTCGAACGGTTCTATCCGGGCTACACGAACACGCGCCCGATGAACGTCGACCATCTGACGACCGACCCCGAGATGGCGGAGCGGTATCGCAACGATCCGCTCGGGCACGGCCACATCACGGTTCGCTTCTTTTTCGGCGTGCAGCGCGCGGGGCTGTGGGCGATCCAGCACGCGGGCGAGCTTGGTGCGCCCATCCTGCTCATGCACGGGGACGACGACCGGGTCACCTCGGTCGCGGCCAGCCGGCAGTTCGCGGAGCGGGCCGGCCCGCTCTGCGATTACCGGGAGTGGCCGGGCTACAAGCACGAGCTGCACAACGAGCTTGCGCGCGAGCCGGTGCTGGCGGCGATGCGCGATTGGATCGCGGAGCGGCTGACGGACGAAAAGCGAAAAACAGCCATGAAGCGCTAAGCTTTCGAGACGGGAGGGGTTTTCAGTTGGCCAACACCTTTTTCATATCCGATCATCACTTCGGACACCGCAACATCATCGACTTCGAATCCAGGCCCTTCGCGGATGCCGAAGAAATGACGGAAGTGATGATCGAGCGGTGGAATGCCGTCGTCGGCAAGGACGACGCGGTGTTTCATTTGGGGGGATTTTTCGTTTTTGAACATGGCGCGGACGCGGGACATCGTGGCCCGGCTGCACGGCCGCAAGACGCTGATTCTGGGCAATCACGATCGGGGAAGGTCGCGGAGCTGGTGGCTGGAAGCCGGCTTCGAACAGGTGAGCGAATATCCGATCATTTACAAGGACTTCTTCTTCCTCTCGCACGAGCCGATGTACATGAACAAGCATATGCCGTACGTCAACGTCCACGGGCATATCCACGGCCAGAAGTACGAGGGTAAAAACTACTTCAACGTCTGCGTCGAGCATTGGGACTATACGCCGCTGACGTTCGAGCAGATCCGGGACGCGGTAGTCGCGAGCGAGGAGCAGGACTGAGCAGGACAGGAAAAAGCGATATGCGCACTCATCGCGACGGCTCTATCAGCTTACTTGAACCAGCCCTTCTCCCTGAACCGTTTGATCGCCTCGATCCGGTTGCTGACGTCGAGCTTGTCGAGGATGACCGAGATATAGTTGCGGACGGTGCCGTTCGACAGGAACAGCTCGCTCGCGATTTCCTTCGTGTTTTTGCCGTCTGCCATGAGTCCGATGACTTCCTTTTCCCGCTCCGTGAGCGGGTTTTCTTCGTTGTACGCCTCGTCGACCAGCTCGGCGGCGTAGATCCTGCGGCCGGACATGATCGTCCGAAGCGAATCGGCCAGCTCGTCGCTCGGGCTGTCCTTGAGCAGGTAGCCGTGCACGCCCGCCTTCACCGCTCGCTCGAAGTAGCCCGCCCGGGCGAACGTCGTCAGGATGACGACCTTGCACCCCAAGTCCTTCAGCTCCTCCGCGGCGTCCAATCCGCTCTTGAGCGGCATCTCGATGTCCATGATGCACAGGTCCGGCCGGTGGAGTTTGACGAGCCGCAGCGCGTCGACGCCGTTCTCCGCCTTGCCCACCACCTCCATGTCCGCCTCGAGATCCAGCACGGACGCGAGCGCGCCGAGCAGCAGCCGCTGATCCTCGGCGATAACGATTCGTATCATAGCTGCGCCTCCCCTTTCGCCTGGATCAAGTTGTTCGGCACTTTGATGACGATCTCCGTGCCCTCCCGCGACGCGATCTCCAGCGACCCGTTCACGAATTCCAGCCGTTCCTTCATGCCGCGAAGTCCGTTGCCTCTATAAAAGGTCGTGCCGCTGCCGAGGCCGACGCCGTTGTCCCGCACGCGGATGCGCAGCTCGGCCGCCGTCTGTTCGATCTCGATGGCGCAAACGTTAGCCCCGCTATGCTTCACGACGTTCGTCACGGCTTCCTTCAGGCACATGCTCGCCACGTTCTCGTTCAGCAGCGAGGTGTTACCCAGCTTCGGATCGCCCGTCAACTTAAACTCGATGTCGGCCGCCTTCAGGATTTGCCGCAAGCGGTAGATCTCGTCCTCGACGTGCGTGCCGCGCATCTGCGTCACCAGTTCCCGAAGCTCCTTGAGCACGTTGCGGGCCGTATGCCGGACGTCGTCGATCTCGGCTTCCGCCCGGTCCGGGTTTTTGCGGATCAGCTTGGCGACCAGATCGCTCTTGAGCCCGATGAGGGCGAGCTTCTGCCCGAGCGTGTCGTGCAGGTCACGCGCAATGCGCTGGCGCTCCTCCAGCTTCACGAGCTCGGAGATCCGCTTGTTCGCGTCGTTGAGCTCTCCCTGCAGCAGTTCGCTTTTGTTGCGGTTGTAGGTCGTGACCGGCAGCAGCGTCACCGCGATCAGGCAAACGAACACGAAGGGCGCTTGCTCGATCAACACCGAGTTGGCGTGCATGTAGCCGATATAGACCGACAGCAGCGTCATCGCCAGATGGACCGTGTACAACGTGATGAAGCCGGCCTTTCGCTGCATATTGCCGATAAAAAAGGCGGCAAAAATGGAAAAATAGACGTATCCGAACATCATCGTCATCGCGATCGAAAATAAAATTTGCACGGAAGTCCAAAAATAAACGAGCCAGCCCTTCGAACTGAACGATAGCAAATAACAAACAAAAAACGCGACGATCATGAAAATGCCGATCAGCGCGTGGTACATCGTCGAGGAACGGAACACGAAATAAAAAGGGAGGATGTAAAAGACGACCCATATATACGGGCTGAGACCCGTGCTCCGCTGGAAAATGTGATACCACTTTTGCACGGACTCCGCTCCTCCCTTGTTTCCCGCCGTCCTCTCATTGTAGCCTAAACCGGCCGGATGCAAAAATTATTTGCCTGCGGCCGTCTTCTTCAATACGGCGCCGGAAGCATGCAGGCCGACGGACGGCCGCTTGATCTTGCGATAGCCGACGAACGTCTTGTTCTCCTCGTCCCACAGGCGGAATCGCAGCGATTCCAGGCTCGTCGAGAGCGTAAGTGTGGCGGCGCGCTGAAGCGGCGGCGTGGCCAGATGCGCCTTTTCGAGATTGTAGTTGGGCACCTTGGGATTCAGGTGATGCACGTGATGGAACCCGATGCTGCCCGTGATCCATTGCAGGACGCGGGGAAGCTTGTAATACGAGCTGCCTTCGACGGCCGCTTGCACGTAGCTCCAGTCCGGATCGTTTTCAAAGTAGGAATCCTCGAACTGATGCTGCACGTAGAAGAGCCAGATGCCGAGCAATCCCGAGACGAAGAAGATCGGGCCCTGCACGAGGACGAACGCTTCCCAGCCGATCGCCCAGATCATGCCCGCATAAAGCGAGACGATGAGTACGTTGGTCAGATAGGTGTTCAGGCGTTCCTTGCGCCGCGCGCCTTTCGCATTAAAGCGATATTGCAGCATGAAGACGAAGATCGGGCCGAGACCGAACATGACGAGCGGATTGCGGTAAAAACGGTAGGCCAGACGCTTCCACAACGGAGCGGCCGCGTATTCTTCCACGGTGAGTATCCAGATGTCGCCGTCCCCTCTTTTGTCGAGGTTGCCGCTTGTGGCGTGATGCTTCGCATGGCTGTTTTTCCACTGCCGGTAAGGTACCAGCGTCAGCACGCCCAGCAGCGTGCCCAAGATGTCGTTCGCGCGCTTGCTCTGGAAGAACGAGCCGTGGCAGCAGTCATGGAACAAGATAAAGGTGCGTATGACGAATCCCGATGCGACGACCAGGATCGGAAGGGCGAGCCAATAAGATACGGAGAGACTGGCATAGCCGGCGTACCAAAGCAGAAGCAGCGGTCCCAGCGTGTTGATCAGCTGCCGGATGCTGGACTTCGCGTCCGTTTTTTCGAAAGGAAGCATGCTTTTTTTTAAGCTCGGCGATTTCGCTTGCGTGTTTCATGTGCGCATTCCCCCTCGATGAACGTCCGACGAATAGGCGTGCCGCGACGTTATCTTCATTGTAAACGCCGGGGGAAGGCGCTTTAAGTCACAAGCGTCATGACGCGATGTGACAAATGTCATGTGCTTCGGCGATCGTCAAGCTCTCCGGTAACGCTGGGGCGAGCTGCCCGTGATTTTGCGGAAAAGGGAATGGAAAAACTTCATGTCGGAGTAGCCCACTTCGTTCGCGGTTTCCTGCACCGTCTTGTCCGTCGTCTTCAGCAGCTTGCAGCATTTCTCGATGCGCACGTTCTGCAGGTAGTGATTGAACGTTTGACCGGTCGCTTTCTTGAACTGGTTCTGAAAATGACCGACGCTCACGTACGCCCGGTCGGCGAACGCCTTGAGCGTAATCTTGTCGGAGTAGTGCTTCTCGATGAACAGCAGCGCCTCCTCCACGATATCCGGCGAAAACGAGGCCGCCGGCTGCGGCGCGCGGGTCTGCACGCGGTGAAGCTGAAGCAGCATCTGCAGCAGCGTCGCGGTCACCATCCTCCGGTAGCCGGAGGACCGTTCGGTGTATTCGAGCAGCGCTTGGTTAAACAGCGTCCGGAATTGGTCGCCTTCGTCGCTGCAGCGGTACCAGTTAAGCCTGCCGGCCGGCTCGCCCGTCAGGAAATGTTGCAGCTCCGAATCCTCGGGGATCCAGCTCCGAAGCGTGCCCGACACCGACGGATCGAAGATGCAGTTCATGACGACAAGCGGGCTGGCCGGGTCGGACGAGGACGGGCGGAAGACATGCGCCGTGCCGATCGGAAGGAGGAACAAATCGCCTTTCTGCACGGCCAGGCATTCCCCGTCCACGTAGTGGAACCCTCTGCCCTCCGTCACGAAGGCAAGCTCGATGAAGTCATGGGTATGCATCGCGGTCGCGAACGTCTCCGGCTCGCGATTCAGGAACACTGGAAAATCCGGTTCGAAAAACGAATCGCCTTTAAGCAGAAACGCCATTTTGGTTCAACCTCCTGCCGTCCGAACGGTTGTCGGAACCGAATTGAAATCGCCGCGATCCCGGCTATTCGCTATTGTAAGCGCCGATGACGGGACGGTACATGGAGGATCTCTACTTCCGTTTTTGTATAATGTCTACTTCGCTGACGAAACGGCCGCCAAGCTGTTATGCTAGAATCGGCCCACATTCTGTCCGCGGAGTTGACTCATGGCACGACTCGGAATTCGCAGCAGGCTCTTCCTGACGTACACTCTGCTGGTCACGCTCGTCATCGCGACCTTAAGCGCTTTCTTTTATACCCAAATCTCGAACATCATCTGGGATCGCTCTCTCGAGTCGTCCCGGCAGATGCTGCAGCGCGTAGAAGCTTCGTTGAATCAGACGCTGCGGGACATGGACCGCATCTCCGCGCAGGTGATTTACAACTCCGATTTCCAATACCATTTCGACGAGGCCGATCCTTCCCACGATTCGTACGAGGCGCTTCAGCGGAAAAAAAACTTCGAGAGCATTCTGTCCACGCTGAACGGCCCTTCGTTCATCGCGGAACAGATCAACGTGTTCAATTTCAACGGCAACTTCATCTCCTACGGCCTGCAATTGTATCCGTACGAGAATATCAAGGCGCGCATCCAGCGGACGGACTGGATCCAGCCCGCGATGCAGATGGACGGCGGACGGGTGCTGAATCCGCCCCATCGCGACAGCTGGTTCCGTTCCGGGGAGCTCGTCTTCTCGCTGTCCCGGATGTTCCCCAGCAGCGAGGTGAACTCGCCGCAGTTCGTGGAGGTGCAGCAGCGCTACGACAAACTGCAGGACGTCGTCGGGGACGCGGTGCTGCAGACGCGCAATAGCCTGTACATCGTCGACGACCAGGGGCGGCTCTTCTATCCCTACGCGGAAGACGGAAGCGCCCCCGCCTTCAACCGGGCCATCGTCTCGGCCTCGGCCTCGGACAAGTTCCAATCCGCGACCGAACTGTTGGACGGAGACGAATACGTCGTCAGCCGCCTCCGCTCCTCGGTCTACGGCCTGACCGTCGTTGCCGTCCAGCCTAAGTCGCTGCTGCTCAGCCCGGTCAACCGGCTGCGCAACGTCGCCTTGACGGTGACCGTCGCCGCGGAGATTCTGGCGCTCGCCATTGCTTACTGGGTGGCCTCTTCGATCACCCGGCCGATCCGGACCATCCTGTGGAGCGTCAAGCGATGGGACCTGGACCGGCTCAGCCTGAACAGCGCGACGTTCAGTCCGGGCGGCTATCGCAGAGCCGCGTACGAGATCCGCGAGCTGTACGACGGCTTCTTCTCGCTCAAGTCGCGGCTGAACCAGTCGGTGGACCAGCTGCTCGAGTCCCGCCAGCGGGAGAACCTGGCGCATATGCGCGCGCTCCAGACCCAGCTGCAGCCGCATTTCATTTTCAACACGCTCAGCTCCATCGGCATTCTCGCCGAAAATGCGGGCGCCTCCCTGGCGGCATCGATGAGCTATAAGATGATGCACATGATGGAATATATCAGCCGCACGGAAGCGGAGTCCGTCGAATGGCAAGAGGAGCTGCGGTTTACGGAGATGTACCTGGAGCTGATGCAGCTGCGATATCAAGACGACTTTCGCTTCGAGATCGAGACGGACGGCGATCTGACGCAGCGGCGCGTGCCCAAGTTCTTCCTGCAGCCGATCGTGGAAAACTCGTTCGCGCACGGCTTCAAGCAGGTCTACCCGCCGTGGAGCATCCGGATCGCGGTCGCGCCCGAAGGTCCGGACGCGTGGAGCATTCGCATCGCCGACAACGGCTCGGGCTTCAGCCAGGACGCGATGGACCGCATCCAGCGGTTCCTGTCCGATCTGCGGGAAGGACGCTACCAGAAAATCGAGGAAATCGGCGCCAAGGGCATCGGTGGCATGGGGCTCGAAAATGCCCTTTCCCGCATGTATTTGCATTACGACGGCCGGGTCGCGTTCTCCCTGCGCAATCTGGAGGAGGGCATGGAGCTCGCGATCGTCATCGGCGGCAAGGAGGAATCCGGCGATGTTTAGAGTGATGATCGCGGAAGACGAGCCGCTGCTGCGGCGAAGCATCGTGGAGAAAATCGGGGCGATCGATCCCGACTTCAAAGTAGCGGGCGAGTACGAGAACGGGGAGTACGCGATGCTGGAGGTGGAGCTGATCAAGCCCCACGTCCTGCTGACCGACATTTACATGCCCGTGATGGACGGCTTGTCGCTGATCCGCCACGTGAAGGATACGTCGCCTTCGACCGTGTGCGCGATTTTGACCGGATACCGGGACTTCGACTATGCCTGGCAATCGATGGAGATGGGCGTGACGGACTTCCTGCTGAAGCCGCCGACGGTGGAAAATCTCTCGAAGTTCCTGAAGGACGCGAAAGAAAAGCTCTGGAAAAACCAGTCGCTGATGGAAGGGGAGCTGCTCCGGCAATGGGCGTTCGGCAAGCCCGAGGACAAGCTGAGCTCCGCCGATTCCCGCCGAATGGCCCAGGAGTTCTTCTACCATTCGGGTTATATCGCGCTGCTCGGCTGGGTGCCTCCGCTTCGCGAGCAGACAGCGGGCGCCTTCCCCGGCGAGGCCCGGTTCCCCTCCCTCCTGGAGGAAGGGGAAAAGCGCTACGCCGTTCCGACGCCCGCGGGCAACCAGTGGCTCGCCGTCATCGGCGTCCACGACCTGGGCCCGGCGCGGGTTCGCCGGCTGCTGGACGCGGCGGCATTAGCCGCTGGCGCCGGACCGGTCTGCCTGACGGCGACGACGGTCGCGAAGCCGGAGAGCGAGCTGTCCGCCGCCGTCGGCAAGCTGCTGCGGGCGGCTTCCTACGGCTTTCCCCCTCGAAGGCGCCAGAACTTGGGCGCTTCGGCCCGAAGAACTGTCGTTCGAGAAAAAAATGCTGCCGGTTCCCGGTTCCTTCGATGCAGAATTCGTCAGTCTGCTCGCCAAGCAGAAAAAATCGGAGCTACTCAAGAAGCTCGGCTTGCTGTTCCAATCGGAGAGCTGGCGCGCAGGCACCCGCGAGCAATGGTTCATGACGCTGTCCTATCTCATGAACGGATGGATCTTGCACCCGACGCCCTTCTCGGTCAAGGCGGGCAGAACCCATTGGAACCACGAGCTGGAGGAGACGGTCTGGCAGGCCGAGGATGCCGAAGGGCTGAAGCAATCCCTGCTGGAGTACTTCGCGTCGCTGTTCGACTTCGAAGGGGACGAAGAGTCCGAAGCGTCCTGGATCGAAGACGTGAAGGACTACCTCGACGCCCGCTACATGGACAACGTCAGCCTGACCGATCTGGCCGACCGGTTCGGCCTGAATCCGTCTTATCTGGGCAGGATGTTCAAGCGCAAATACCGGTACAGCCCGATCGACTATTTGATCCACATCCGGCTGGAGAAGGCCAAAGACCTCATCCGGGAGCGGCCGCGCCTGCTGTTCAAGGACATCGCGGAGATGGTCGGCTACGGCGACCCTTTCTATTTCAGCAAGCTGTTCAAGCAATGGACGGGGCAGACGCCGAGGGAGTATAAGAAGTCGAAGCCGGCTGAGTGATATCGCCCTATAAATCGATGCAGATCGCCCCCCGACGAAAGGGAAACCGCTTTCTATAATGGCATTGTACCTGACTTTCGACAACTTATAGGGGGATGTGCAATGGCAAGCAAAAAACCAGGACTGTTGATTCTGACGGCGGCAATGATGATGACCGCGCTCTCGGCATGCGGCGGCTCCAACAACGACTCCTCGTCTTCTCCTTCGTCCGCGGCTTCGGGCAGCGAATCGGCCTCGGCTTCGGCACCCGCCGCTTCTTCGCAAGCGGCCCCGTCCGAGACGGCCAAGCCGGATCCGGTCACGCTGACATTCACCACGATGGCCAACGGCGACGCGGAAGCGCAAGCGTTCAAGGAAATTTTCGAAAACTTCGAGAAGGCGACGGGCAACAAGGTCGATCTGCAAATTCTGCCCGACGTGGCCCAATACGAGAACATCATCAAGACGCGGTTCGCGACCCAGGACGCGCCGGACATCTTCTACTTCTTCGCGGGACCGAACGAATACCACAACATGCAGGCCGAAAAGAACCTCGTGGAAATGACTTCCGAGAGCTACGTCGGCAACCTCACCTCCGCCGTGAAGGATTTCTACACGGTCGACGGCAAAATCTACGGCGTGCCGTGGGGAACGTTCAACGCGATGGGCGTCCTCTACAACAAGAAGGTGTACGAAGCGAACGGCCTGTCGATCCCGAAGACGTACGCCGAGCTGCTTGGTAACGCCGAGAAGCTCAAGAACGCGGGTATCACGCCGTTCTATGAAGCGGTCAAGACCGGCTGGCCGACGCAGATCTTCCCGCTGGCGGCCTTCCAGACGTTCGTCCTGCCGACGATCGGCGGCCAGGACGGCATCCAGCAGCTGAAGGAGAACAAGCTGCGGCTGAAGGACATTCCCGAGCTGAAGAAAGTGTTCGAACGCCAATACGATCTCAAGAAAAAAGGCTATTACAACAAGGATCTGCTGGCCGGCACCTACGAGAACCAGCAGGAAGCGCTCGCCACCGGCACGGCCGCCATGGCCTTCCAGGCCGACTGGATGCTGCCGGAGATCTCCAAGCGGTTCGCGGACAAAGTGAACGACATCGGATTTTTCCCGCTGCCGTCCGACACGGACGAAGGCACGGTATCCTTGTATCCGCCGAAGCAAATCTTCGTGACGAAGACTTCGCCGCGCGCAGAAGCCGCGACGGAGCTCGCCCGCTTCATGACGACGTCCGAATCGCTCGCGATCTGGCACAAGCACAATCCGGGCATCCCGGTGTATAACGGCGTGGAAGCGACGCTGTTCCCGGCGCAGGACGACATCTACAAGTACATTCAAGCCGGCAAAGGCATCGTGCAAATCCAACTCCAGCTGCAAGCCGGATTTTTCGACTTCGACAAGATCACCCAGGAGCTCGTCGCCAAGGGCGACGCCGACAAAGCGGTCAACCAAATGGACAAAAACTACCTCCAGGACGGCAAAAACAAGAAGATACCGGGATTCTGATGATCTGATCCAATCGAATGGAGCGGTCGAATTGGCTGGCACGGGGGGGATGGCTCTTGCGATCCCCCTTAATTCTCCTTACAGCCCTTAATAGCCCTTTATAGCATCGAAGAAAGCAGGGAATGACCTTATGATCAAACAGGCGAGATATCCGGTTGCCTTCATCTTCCCCGCCCTGGCGGTATACGTCGCCCTGTTCGTATTTCCGACGGTATCCGGCTTCTACTACAGCTTTACCGACTGGAGCTCGTACAGCGACGAAGTGAACTTCATCGGCTTGGACAACTATCGGCAGCTGTTCACCGAAGGCGTGCTCGGTACCGCCTTCGCGAACACGATGATCTACGCGGTCGCCGTCACCGTCCTGGTGAACGCCATCGGACTGCTCATGGCGCTCATGCTGAACCGCAGCGCCAAGATAACGAAGCTGTACCAAACCTCCTTCTACACGCCCGTCGTCATCGCGCCCCTCATCGTAGGCTACATTTTCACCGCGATCTACAGTCCCGAGCAAGGCATCCTGAACCACTTCCTCCGGTTCGTCGGCCTCGACTTCATGGCGGTCGACTGGCTGAACGATTCGCGGTACGCCCTGCTGTCGATCATCATGACCGAGGTATGGAGAAGCTCGGGCTTCGCGATGGTCATCTACCTGGCAGGCCTGAAGGCGATTCCGCGCGATCTGCTGGAGCAGGCCGGCGTAGACGGCGCGGGCGCCCTGTCCAAATTCCGCAACGTCACCTTCCCCCTGATCGCGGCGTCCTTCACGGTCAACTTTTTGCTGACGGTCATCAATTCGCTCAAGGTGTTCGAGACCGTGCTCGTGCTTACCAACGGCGGTCCCGGCTACGATACGGAAGTGTTCAACACGCTTATCTTCCGGAACTTCTCCCGGGGCAACTGGGGCTATGCGACGGCCTCAGGCTTTTTGCTCACGCTGATCGTGTCGCTCGTGGCCATCAGCTTCCTGCGGGTGCTGCGCAAAAAGGGAGGTAGAACTATGAACCTGACCGCGGCCAAATGGAGACGGATCGGCATCGAGGCGCTTCTGTTCTGCATGGCGCTCGTCGTCGTCGTCCCTTTTTATATGATCTTCGTGAACGCGTTCAAGGACGTCACCGACGCGGCGCGATTTCGACTCACGCTGCCTGGGGTCTGGCATTGGGAAAACTTCCGGACGGTGTTCGCCGACGGGAAGATCTGGAGAGGCTACCTGAACAGCGCCATCATCTCGGCCGGCGCCCTCCTGATCATCAACCTGTTCGCCGCCCTCGCCTCCTACAGCATTCAACGAAACGACCGCAAGCTGACCAACTTCTTTTACTACTTCTTCATCGTCGGACTGGTCATGCCCGTCTCGCTCGTCCCGACCATCAAGCTCATGATGAACGCCGGTATCCACAATACGTACCAGGGCATGATCCTCTACTACTCCGCCATTTTGCTTCCGTTCACGATCTTTCTGATGACCGGCTATTTGAAAAACGTGCCGCGCGAGCTCGACGAATCCGGCATCATCGACGGCTGCGGTCCGCTGCGGCTTTTCTTCTCGATCGTGATGCCTCTTATGCAGCCCGTCATGGTGACCGGATCGCTGCTCGCCGTCATCTCCGTCTGGAACGACTTCATGGGTCCGTTCTACCTGTTGACGGACGGTTCCAAGTGGACCGTCACCGTATCGGTCTACAACTACGTCGGCAAATACAGCTCCGACTGGCATCTCATTTTCGCCGACATTCTCGTCGTCATCTTGCCGATCCTCGCGCTCTACTTTTTGCTTCAGAAGTACATTGTCGAAGGCATGACCGCAGGGGCGATGAAAGGATAATACGATTAAATTTCGGATACCGAAGGGGTTCTTTACGCATGGAAAAAGAGACTTTCGAACGCTATGAGGGGCTATTGCGGAGATACATCGAAGAAAACGCGGACACCGCGTTAAAAGCTCCCGTGCACTACCTGAAGCATCCTTTCGTGGATCCGGGCTCCATGTACGACGGGAACTTGTGGGACTGGGATTCGTTCTGGGCGGTCTACGCGCTGTTCAACCTGATCGACGGCACCTCGGATGCGGAGCGCCTGGACCGGTACATCCGGCACGCTCAAGGGAACGTCCGCAACTTCCTTGATTACCAGCTGGAGGACGGGTACATCCCGATGATGGTGGCGACGCTGGACCTGAACTCCGAGCTGCCCGAGCCTTATTTGATCATGAAGCGCAAAGAAGGCATCGTGATGAACATGCATAAGCCGTTTCTGTGCCAGCAGATCGCGCTGATCGGCGGCTTCGGCGGGGACTACGAATGGATCCGCGAGGACTTCGCCAAGCTGGAGAAGTACTTCGATTGCTACGACAGCGGGTACTTCAACGAAAATTGCGGGCTGTACGTCTGGGCCGACGACATCATGATCGGGATGGACAACGATCCCGCGACATTCGGCCGGCCGCGGTACGCCACGGCCAACGTCTACTTGAACGCGTTCATGGTGTCGGAGCTGAAGGCGATGGCCGAGATCGCGGCGCGTCTCGGGATGGCGGAGCGGGCCGAGCACTATAGGGCGAAGGCCGGCGCGCTGGCGGATGCCATTCAAGCGGAGTGCTGGGACAAGCGCGACAAATTCTTTTATTCGGCGGACGCGGACATCAAGACGCGGCATTTCGACTGGTTCCACCAGGGCCTGGGCGTCTTCTGGAAGACGCTGCCGATCAAGATCCGGACGTGGACCGGCTTCATCCCGCTCTGGGCGGGCGTCGGCGACGCGTCCCAGGCGGCGTATCTGGCGGGAAGCCACTATCTGGACAAGAATACGTTCAACAGCCCGTACGGCGTGACCACCTTGGCCCAAGACGAAAAAATGTTCGACGTCAGCGCGACCAACAATCCGTCCAACTGGCTCGGACCGATCTGGATCGTCGCCAGCTACGTCGTGTTCCGCGGCTTGATGAACTACGGACACGTCGAAGAAGCCCGCGAGCTGTGCGAGAAAACCGTCCTGCTGCTCGGGCAGGATCTCGAGCGCACCGGAACGCTGCACGAATATTACGTGCCGAGCACCGGAGAGCCGGTCATGAACGGCGGCTTCCTGAACTGGAACCTGCTCGTGATCAACATGATCGACGAGCTGGCGGGCAAGAAGCCGATGTGCGCGTATTGGCTCGGTTGAGAGGGTTTTTATGATGGGCTTTGGCGGGTGTGCGCGACGGCGCAACACCCGCCTTTTTCGTCGGCGATTATGCAGTTCCTGTCGCCATAAAACGCGCTAGCCGCGATTATTTCTGCTCCAGCTCTGCCTGCTTTTTATAAAATCGCCCCTTCTCCACGTACTCTCTCACGATTCGCCGCATATCCGCCTCGTCCGCTTCGTTCACTTCGCGCAGCGGCTTGGCCGGCGAACCGACGACCAGCGTGCGCGGCGCTACCTTCTTGCCTGGGGGCACCAGCGCGCCTGCGCCGACCATCGCGCCCTCTCCGATCTCCGCCCCGTCCAGCACGAGCGCCCCCATGCCCACCATCGCTCCGCGCCTGACGACGCAGCTGTGCAGCACCGCATTGTGCCCGACGATGACCTCGTCTTCAATAATTAGCGGCTTGCCCGGGCTCTGATGCAGCGTCGAATTGTCCTGTATGCTCGTCCGCTCGCCGATGACGGTCGGCGCGACATCGCCCCGGATCACGGCGTTGTACCAGATGCTCGTATCCTTGCCGATCTTCACGTCTCCCGTCACGACGCTGCCCGCCGCCAAGAACGCCGACTCGTGAATGTCCGGCCGCTTGCCGCCGAACGGTTGAATGGTTGCCATAGAGGCTGCCTCCTTTAGGTGCAGATTGGGATGATTTATAATTTTACAATTTACTCGCAACATTCCATTATGTATTCTAATGCTTCATTGAGGGTTTCAAAAGCTTCATCATGACCACTGAAATCAATCTCTGCAACATTTCTCCTATCGGTAACTCCTACACCCACATTAGGTACGATTTCAATTTCAAAGAAATGGTTACCATCGTTCATGCTGACCCAATTAGCTTTGCCAGATTGGTCAAAGTAAACATTCCAATGTGAAAAGCGTTCTTCTATTAACCTTTTAATCTCATCCATTTCCGATCAATCACCTTCCTACTGGTTAGCTTACAATCAAATTCACCTGATTAAACAAACTTTCTCCAAACTTCAAATAAGGCAAACAAATCTTTGTTTGATTTTTCTTTAACATGTGAACGACATAAATTAACCACAACGGTTGGTGGATGTAATGCTCCACCTTTAAATCCGAGAACAACAGGCTTGTTAACATATATATCCGATTCGGGTTTGCTTTTGAAACTCCAACGAAGATTCGGAAATTCTCTCAGAAAAACCTCTGCAAAGTATATACATCCACCGCCATTGTTGAAGTTCCGGTGTCCAACTTCCAATCACTTACATCCTTCAAAACCCATTCGGGTAAAGCACTTCGCAAACCATCCATTTCTTCCTCAGATATGGGTACGGTTTTGATCCTTTTCTTTAACCACTCCCATAGTATGATCAGCGATTCTGGAGACTTGTCAAATCGCTCAATATTTTTCATACCAGAGAATTCAATCGCACCCATTAATATATTTATGCGTGTAGGGATTTCGTTGACGAACCAGTCGAAGTGCTCCTTGGCTTGCTTTTTGGTTAACTCTGAGAATTCTACAATTTTAAACGGCGGTATCATCATCGGATAAGAAAAAGTCAGTTTAACCACCTCCCGCTAGTTTTGAATTACGTGTTGATTCAAATAAAGCGTTGATCTGCTTTGACTTCTTTCGTAACTATGTATCGGTTTATTACCTGAATTCGGTAGAGCGGATCATAGTTGAATTTGCTGATTCCCGTTGCTGTCTCAGTTATATCTAAATTATTTGAAGATCGTCCATATGTTTTCTTTTCGAATTAAAAATCTATCTGCTTACTACTGTTCAAGTCGAGTCTTATGAAGTTTTTGCTGCCGCAGACCGCCACGGACAAACGATTTTTAGCATACTGCTTTATCAGGTGTTGAATGCTTAATGGATCGTCATAGTACTCGGGTTGCCAGCGGAGAGATATCCCCTAACATCCATGTCGAATTTCCCCGGAAATATCTCCGAAAAATAAGCCCTTCCTCCCCCCTTTTCCCGGCAACAAAACGCCTGTTTAAAACGTCTTCTAATTGTCTAAATAATAATGATACATAATACCTCGTTTTATAACGGGAGAGGGGCTGTACCGATGCGCAAACTGTTGCTGTGCGTCGTTTTATTGGGGATCGTCCTGATCCCGATCAGCGTGTCGGGCGTGAGCGACAAGCGGGAGACCGCCGTCGCGGAGGAGAATGGCAGCGAGGCGATCAATCATGCATCGGCCCCCCTCGTATCCCGCTTACATTAGCAAGATCACCTCGATGGACGGCGTCACCTACGTGACCGTCGACTACATTCAGTTCCTGCAAGGCGCGGAGGCCGACCGGGTATTCCGCCAGCAGGAGCCGGATGCCGGCATGGATCAGGCGCCGGACGGCTACTATATCCTGAATGAGGAAAAGAAGACGTACACGCTGCCGGTCGCGGCAGACGCGCAAGTGCTGATGCAGATCTACAATCGTTCGGGCAGTTGGGACGACGCGGATATCGTAGAAAACGAGCCGATCAGCGTCGCGAAGCTTCGCTCGCTGTTCAGCGGGGACAATCAGGAGCTGATGGGGAACTTCCCTTATTACATTACGGTGGTCGACGGCAAGGTCGAGCGCATCGTGCAGCAGTTCGTGCCGTGATTTTGACGCGACTGAATTTTTTCTTCCCCGTCCATTCAAAGAGCCGGCATCCCCTCGGGTGCCGGCTTTTTTTTGCGCATCCTTATACCGAGACGGCCGGCTCCAGCAGCGTCAGCGTCCCGGCACCTGCGTCCAATCGCGCCCTAGCGCCGATCGGCACGGCCGCCTTATAGACGTCGTGTCCGCTCGCGAACCCGGCGATCAGCGGCTTGCCCAGCGGCACGAGCACGTCGCGGATGAGGTCCGCATAGGTCCGGCCGTATGCGTCCGGACATTCGTGGCAGCCGCCCATAACGATGCCCGCGCAATCCTCGAGCTTGCCCGCGAGCTTCAGCTGCTCGACGTAGCGGTAGACGGTGTTTACCGGCTCGTGCGTTTCCTCGAGCAGCAGTATTTTACCGCGTGTATCGATCTCGTAGGGCGTGCCGAGCGAACAGGTCAGCGACGTGAGATTGCCGCCCGCGAGCGCTCCCGAGACGATACCCGGCACAAGCGGGCGGATCGGCATGCCAGGCGGATTCGCGATGGGTCTTGGCACGACAAGCGACGAGGTAGCGGCGTAAAACTGCTCGAAATTGTACGCCGGCGTCTCGGGCTTGAAGTCGATAAGCAGCAAGCTGTGCAGCGTGACAAGTTCCGCGAGCTGAGCAAGCGTATTAAGCAAGACGGTAATGTCGCTGTAGCCGGAAACGATCTTGGGATGCGCGCGAATATAGTCGTAATCCAGGTAAGGCAGGATGCCCTCTACCCCGACGCCGCCGCGCGTCGGCAGGATCAGCCTGACCCGATCGTCCGCGAACATCGCCATCAGATCCGCCGCCCGCTCCTCGTCCGTTCCCGCCAGATAGCCGTCCGCATCGTACACATGGCGTCCGATAACCACCTTTAACCCCATTTGCCGCAGATATGCGATTCCCGCGTCGATCTTCTCCCGCGCAAGCGGGCTCCCGAGCGTGACGATGCCTACCGTATCTCCCTTTACCAGCGCCTTCGGCCGTATCGCCATCCGTTCCTTCCCCCTCTCCTTCTACCAGCTTATGTGCGGGCGCGTTGGGGCATCGTATCATTTTTCGGTTAAAAAGGAATGATGAGGATAAAACGTTCCATTCGAGGAGGAAATCGCCATGCAGCTGCCCGAATATCCCGAATCCTATTGGCGAAGGACAGCGGAGCTCCCCGCCTTTCCGAGGCTGACGCGCGATCTGGAGACCGAGTTCGCCGTCGTGGGCGGCGGCCTCACCGGTCTGACGACCGCCTATCTGCTCGCCAAGGAAGGCCGGCGCGTCGCGCTGTTGACGGCGGACAGACTGCTAGGCGGCACGACGGGCTACACGACCGCCAAGATCACGGCCCAGCACGATCTGATCTACGATGAATTGATCGCCCACTTCGGCGAGGACAAGGCAAGACTATACTACGAGGCTAATGCCGGCGCGCTCGCCTTCATGCGCGCCCTGGCCGCCGAGCATGGCATCGCGTGCGACTTCGTCGACGAGGACGCCGTCGTCTACGCGACGCGCGAGGAAGGGCTGCACAAGCTCGATAAGGAATACGCGGCTTATCAAAAGCTCGGCATTCCCGGCGAGCGCTACGATACGCTGACGCTGCCGTTCGGGGCGACCGCGGCGTTGTCCATGAAGCGGCAGGCCCGTTTTCATCCCGCGCCGTACGCGGCCTTTCTCGCCAGCGAGATCGTGCGCCTGGGCGGCGAGATTTTTGAAGAGACGACGATGGACAAGTTCCATGATGGAGAACGGGCCAGCGTCACGACGAAGGACGGTTATACGGTGACCTGCGATTCGGTCGCGGCCTGCTCGCATTTCCCGTTTTTCGACAACGGCTTTTATTTCGCGCGGCTTCATGCCGAGAGCTCGTACGTTATCGCGATCAAGTCTCCTTACGACTATCCGGGCGGGATGTACATCACGGCGAACGAGCCGAAGCGCTCGATTCGCGAGGTCACGTACGGCGGCGAGAAGCTGCTGCTGATCGGCGGCGAGTCGCACAAGACCGGGCAGGGCGAATGCACGATCGCGCATTACGAGACGCTGAAGCGATTCGCCGAAGATACCTTCGGCGTGGAGGAGATTCGTTACCGCTGGTCGACGCACGACCTCGTGTCGACGGACAAAGTGCCTTATATCGGGTACGCCCGGGAAGGCACCCCCAATCTGCTCGTAGCGACCGGGTACCGCAAATGGGGGATGACGACGAGCGCGGTCGCGGGCCGGCTCCTGGCGGATCTGATGCTAGGATGGGACAATCCGTACGCGGAGCTGTTCGGCCCGTCGCGCTTCCAAGCGGATCCAGACATGGGGACGCTTGCGAAGGAGACCGGCGATGTCGCCTATCACTTCGTGAAGGGCAAGCTGGAGTGGCTGAAAAAGGACCCGGACGAGCTCGGGCTCGACGAGGGCGCCGCCGTCCGCATTCACGGCCGCCGCTGCGGGGCCTACCGAGATCATGAAGGCAAGCTGCACGTCGTCGACACGACCTGTACGCATATGGGCTGCGAGACGGAGTGGAACGCAGGCGACCGCACTTGGGACTGCCCCTGCCATGGGTCACGGTTTACCTTTGACGGCGAAGTGATGCACGGCCCGGCCAAGAAGCCGCTGGGGCGGCTGTAACGAAACATCGTTTGTTTCAACCGCCTGCCCGAAGGGGAAAAGTCGGCATACGCAAAGGAGGAGATACGCATGAACGAATTCGAGCGGCCGCCGGATCTGGACAAGCCGGGCGACGGCCCCCAGGCCGAGCGCGATCATCCCGAGCAGTATCCGACGGATCAGAAAAGCCTCTTCGACACCTTCCTGAGCGAACGCAACGTCGACGCGATCCCGGTCGAGGATCTCGGCATCGAGACCCGGGACGAAGCGAACAAGTCGGACAGCAAAGACGACTCGTCGAGCGAGCGAAAGCTGCGCGAATAGCAAAATCAGGCCGTCTCCCGGATGCGGGGGACGGCCTTCTACTGCTGTGCCGGACTAACCGAATCGCTGCTCCATCGCCGCGCGCGCTTCAGACAACGCAGGCAGCTCGGGAGACCACAACAGCTCCAATTTCAGCGCTTCTGCGAGCGGCAGCAGCGCATCGCCTGCCGCCTCGCTGCCTACCCACAGCTCCTGCGGAAGCATCCGCTGCTCTTCGACCAGCTTCAGCAGATCCTCGGCGGCTGCGGCTGCCGCCTCTTCCGCTTTGCTCAGCGCGAACTTCAGAATCTGGCCCGTCGCTTGATCCACGATGAGCGTCATCTTCGGATAGAAAGGCCGTTCGCCCTCTTGGATCGGCATCGCCACGTAGAAGCTGTCGGCTTCCCAGACGCCGCCTCTCGTTCTGACTCCCTTGAGCGCCTTGGCGATCCGAAGCTCGTCCAGCGGCATGGCGGCCGCAGGCCGCTCCGCCTCCGGTGGCGGGGCCTCGGGCGTCAACCATGCGTCGTGCCACACGTGCCCGCCATCTTCCGAAGAGCGGAGCTCCCGTACCAGGAATATTTCTTCTCGTCGTCGATCAGTCCGTCAGGACTGGGCCGGTAAGCCTGCCCGACTTGCACCGCCTGCTCCAGCGCTTGCGTAAAATAGACGGCTTGCGCCGCCGTCAGCTCCGGCCAGGGCATGTAGCCCGGCTCGTGCAGCCGGAACGTCGGCCAGCTTTTTTTGCCGCGATAGCTGAGTCCGAGCTGCTTGATTCGTTTGTGCTCCGACGGATCGAGCTCCGCCCTGTCGTCCAGCGAGAACAGCAGGCAGCGCTGGCTGAACATCGGATCCTCGTCCAGTTCGCCAGCGAGCATGTCCACGATCGTCCGGAGCCCCTCCGTTCCCATGTACACCGCAAGGCCGAACATCTCGCCGCCGTTGCCGAACACGCAGCAATAGCCGATCTCGCCCGACGCCGGATCCCGGACGCCGAATAGATGGCCGTTCGTCATCCATCTCCAAATGGCCGCCTCTTTGTATGTTTCCGCAGCCAGGTACAGTTCCTTCCATTGCTGCGCCGTCGGAGCTCTGCTCATCCTCACGCCTCCCAGTGTCGTTTCGCTTCTCGGTCAGCGAACGCCTTTCTGCATCTCATCTCTGCTTCTATTGTAATGAATATCCTTACGTCGCTCAATTCACGATCCGCACAATTAAAACCGTTGGATGGCACGACAACGCCTATCAAATAACGGTTGAAAAGCAGTTATTTCCCGTGATTGCGACGTCCTTGGGCAAATAAGTGTTGAAGCGCGATTAATTTCTCGCATTTGAACGTTTCGACCCGGTTCTGCTCCAAATAATTGCGGTTGAACACTTATTCCCTCGAAGCACGGATCAGGGCGCCGATTAACCGCTTTTCAACACTTAACTCCCACCTCTCAACCATGTCAAAATCATCGTCGTTGCGCGCTTCCTCCAAAAGCAGCTCCGCGCATCTCATTAGCGTTGCTTTTCTACTTTCTGAATCGATAAAAAAAAAGCCGCCGTCTCCCCGAAGAGAAACGACAGCCCGCCCGTCATATCAATAACGCAAGCCAAGCGACGCCGACCGGACGATCGGCCGCTTCAATCACGATCCGTCCGGCGGCTCCGGCTATCCCGGATCGCGCAACCTCGGCCGTTACCGTATGCCAGCCGCCTTCCTGCCATTCGACCGCGGTCGCCGGCGCGCCCCGCCCGTCGGACACGTACAGCTTGCCTCCGCCTTCGCTCAGCACGCGCAGCCGGATCGCGCTTCGTTCCGGCGAGCCGCCGCCGTCCGCCGCCGCCCGCGCCCCCGCAGCCTCGCAGCCGTAGGCCAGCCAGTCGCCGGGCTGCAGCGCCACATACATCCATTCGTCCGCTTGCCATTCCTCGCCGCCGCCATGTTGGAAGTTCGGCGTCGTCCGTCCGGGGACGACGAATCGAATGTCCGTGCCGTCGGCGGTACGGAAGCCCTCGGCTCTCGCGCCAGCGCCCAAGGCGGGCAGCTCGCTCCGGTTGCCGTCCGCTGCACGGTCCCCTTCGCTCAGGCTGCGCGCACCGAAGCCGTAGCTCGCGCCTTCTCCCTTATACCCGTAGAATGCGGCCGGAATGCGCACCGGCGCGCGTACGAATAACGAACTTACGACGGCGGGCTCGTAGTCGCAACGATCGAGCGGCAGATTGTCGAGATACGCCCACAGGATGCGCTCTGCTTCGGCCGGCGTCGGCTTATCCCCGCCCTCCAGGTAGCGCACGAGCAGTTCCCAGCCCTCGGGACGGCGGATCGAGCAAGGCGAGTTGTCGGTGTCCATCTTTTTCCACGTCCAGAAGTTCCACGAGATGCCATGGTCTTCGAAAAGACGAAAGGCACCCGCGTACCAGTCCTTGTTGTTCTCGCCGCCTTCGCCCATGAACAACGGCGCGTTCAGCCGCTCGCGATGATCGAGATAGACCTGGATGCTGGCGGTATCCGGCGCGTTCCAGTACTTGTGGAACTGCAGCAGCACGTTGCTATCCGGCAGCGCATCGAATATCGACCAATCGGTCGCCCAATGGACGCCCTCGAGGATGATCATATGCCGGTCGTCCAACTCGCGGATGGCGGCGATGACTTCTTCGTAGAACGGCATTACGCTGTCATTGTGCGCCGCGAACCATTCCGGCAGCGGCTCGTTTAACAGGTCGTAGCCGGCGACGATCCATTCGTCGCGGTAACGGGCCGCCAGCAGGCGCCACAGCGCCACCGTGCGCATGCGGTTCGCCGCGTCCAGGAACAGCTCCGGCAGATCGCGCTCGGAGTCGTCGATGTTCGTGCCCGTCTGCCCGCCCGGCGCGCCGTGCAGGTCCAGAATGACGTACAGTCCGTACCGCTCGCACCAACGGACGACTTGGTCGATGCGCGCGATCATGTCCGGTTTGAACCGGACCGGCTCCCTCTCCTCCAGCAGCGTGCGCGCCAGAAGCGGAACCCGTACGGAGTTGAAGCCTTCCGCCGCGATCCAGGCGATATCGGCCTCGGCGACATAGCGGTCGTAGTACAGCCCCCAGAAGCGCGCCGCCTTTTCTTCGCCGACCAGCTCGCGGATCATCCGCTCGATCCGGCGCGGACGGTCGCCGCCCTGCGGGAAGCGCCACATGTAGCCCTCCGGCAGCAGCCAGCTGCCGAACCCGACGCCGCGCAGGACAATCTCCTCGCCGCGGCCGTTACGCAATACTCTTCCGTCCGCGCGTACATAGCCGTACACGTCGCCGTTTCCGCCGCGAACGGCGTTTACCGTTTCGTTTTCGCTCATCCTTTGATCGCTCCGTCCGCAATTCCGTTCAGAATGTATTTTTGAAGCAGCAAATACAGCAGGACGACCGGCAGCAGCGCCAGCACGAGCGAGGCGAGAATCGCCGACCAGTCGTTGTTGCCGTACTGGCCGAACAGCATGTTCGTCGACAGCAGCAGCGTATAGCTTGCGGAGTCAGTCAGCATGAGTAGCGGCAGCAGGAAATCGTTCCACATCCACAGCGCGTTCAGGATCGCGACGGTGGCAGTGACGGGCAGCAGCAGCGGCAGGATCACGGCGAAAAACAGCCGGAACTCGCCGCAGCCGTCGATGACCGCAGCCTCGTCGAGATCGCGCGGGATCGACTTCACGAACCCGTGGTACAGAAAGATCGCCATCGACACGCCGAGGCCGATATAGATGAGCCCGAGACCGACGGTCGAGCCCTGGACCGTCAAGTTTTTGGCGATGCGAACGAGCGTGATCATAATGGAGTGGAATGGGATCAGCATCGACAGCACGAACAGGCCGAATAAAAAGCCGCTGAGTTTGCCCGGCGTGCGCGACAGCTTGTAGCCCGCCATCGCGGCGAACAGCACGATGCCCGCGAGCCCGACCGCAGTCACGGCCGCCGTATTGCCCAAGCTGCGCAAAAAGTCGATCTTCCGATAGGCGTCCGCATAGTTGCTCCAAGCGAAGTGCCGCGGCCAGGAGAGAATGCCGTTTAGCATCTCGCCCTCCGTCTTCACGGAATTTAGCACGCCCATGTAGACGGGCAGCAGCGTGAAAGCCGCGCCGACGATCAATACAAGCTGCGCGAGCAGCCCCGCCGGCGTGCTTCGGCGGCGTCCGACGAGCGCCGCCGGTCTTGTTGGCCTTGCGGATTTCGCCGATCCATTCCCCCCTTGCCGGCCCCGCTTGTTCCGCTCGGGCGCCTGCGCTGACCGCCGCTTGCCCGGCCGTCCTTTTTACATCGTCAAGCGCGCTCATGCTTCCACCTCCCGCCGCTTCATCAGCCGCAGCTGGACGATCGTGATGACGAGCACGATGAGGAACAGAATCATCGCCTTCGCGCTGGCGTAGCCGTACCGGTTGCTGAAGCCGAACGCCTCCTCGAAGATATTAAGCGCGATGACCTGCGTCTCCCGCCCCGGGCCGCCGCCCGTCAGCGCGAAGACCGCGTCGAACACCTTGAACGAGGAATTCAGCGTGAGGAAAATGCCGATCGTGAGCGCCGGATAAATCATCGGCAGCGTGATGTATCGAAACCTCTGCCAGACGCCGGCGCCATCGATGGCCGCGGCTTCCTTGAGCGAGGACGGCACGCCCTGAAGCGCGGCGATGTAGATGACCATCAGATAACCGACGCCGCCCCACAGCGAGACGATCAGGATCGCGTAAAAGGAAAAGGACGGATCGCCGATCCAGGAGCGGTCGAGGAAGCTCAAACCGGTCCGCACCGCCAGGTCGGGCAGCACGCGGGTGAAGACGAACATCCACATAAAGCCGCCGATGATCATGCTGAGCATGTTGGGCATGAAGAAGATCGTGCGGAAAAAAGCTTTGGTCTTGGCACGCGATTCGATCAGCACGGCGACCAGGATGGCCAGCGCGTTTTGCAGCACGACCATGAAGAGCACGTATTTGAGCGTAAAAAAAGACGGCATGCCCGAACGACGGGTCCTCCGTCAGCGCCTCGGCGTAATTGTCCAGCCCGACGAACGCGTAGCGCGGATTCAAGCCGTTCCAGTCGGTCAGGCTGTACCAGATGCCGCCGAACGCCGGCGCCAGCAGAAAGGTCGCGTAGAACAGCAGCGCCGGGAGCACGAACGCCAGCAAGATGCCGTGCCGCTTAAGTCTGAGCCTATCGATCATCCCGTAGATCCCTCCTTCGCCTTGAAGCCGATCCGGCCCCGCGCCGCGGACTAAGCCGCGGGACGGAGCCGGAAGGGATCACTTGCTGTTCTTGACGGCGTTCGCCCATGTGCGGTCCAGCGTCTTGATGATCTGCTCTTTGGTCACGCTCTTGGCGTAGTAGCTCTGCAGCAGCTTCGCCGTCTCGTCGGTCACCCCGCTTGGAAGCGACAGGTCGAGATAAGCTTTGCCCTGGGCGACATACGAGCTCGCCTCGGTGATCCACGGGAATGTGTCGTACTTGTGCATCTCCGCGACGGGGTTGAATTTCAGTTCCTCGAACAGTGCGGAGGAATCGTTGTCGTCCAGCATATAGTTCAGCAGGTCGAGCGCGACGTCCTTGTTCTTGCTCGTCGGCGACACGGCGAGAGAGGTGGAGGTGGCGAGATTGATCATCGTGCCGGCCGGATCGTTGCTCACCGGCAGCGGCGCGACGCCGAATTCCATGTCGGGATTCGCCTTCAGGATCGTCTCGGCCTGCCACGGTCCCATCACCCACATCGCGGCTTTGCCGTTCGCGAAGTCCGTCGAGCCGGCTGCGCTGCCGACCTCGAACGGCTTAGCGGTACCGTTCGCCATGATCAAATCGATGATGTTGAACACGTCCTGCACGTCCGCATAGGACGCCTCGCCCTTGTTCATCTTCTCGATCCAGTCCGAATGCGCCGAGGTCACGACGCCGCCAAGCGACAATGCCATCATGAGCTGCGGAATCCACGACTCCTGGAAGCTCAGCTCGAACGGCGCCGCTTTTGTCGTCTTGATTTTCTCCACGGCTGCCTTCATGTCGTCGAGCGTTTGCGGCGGCGCAATGCCGAGTTCGGCGAACATTTTCTTGTTGTACAGATAGCCCCACGACAGGCTCTCGAGCGGCAGCGCGACCACCTTGCCGTCATATGTCACCGTCTTGCGCACGCTCTCGTACACCTTCGGCACGTACGGCTGGTCGGACAGGTCGCTCAAGTATCCGGCTTTGTAAAAGGTCGGGATATCGGCGATCGCATGCAGCGTGAACAGGTCGGGCGCGTCGTTTGAGGATAGGCGGGTCTTGAGAATCTGCCCTGCCTGGTCGGAGTTCGGCATCTCGAGCTTGATCGTCACATCGACGTTTTTATCCGCAAGCTCTTTGGCTTTGAATTGCGCGAAGTACTTGTCGAACTGATCCTTGAAGCGCGGCAGGCTCATGAACACCTTGAGCTCGACCTTGCGGGCCGGCTCCTGCGCGGACGCGGACGGCGAAGCCTGAGTGTCGGGCGTGGATGCGGACGCCGAGCCGGACGGCGCGACGGAAGGAGAGGCATTGTCGTTGCCGTTGCCGCCGCACCCGGCCAGCATGGCAGCCGCGAGCGTCATCGAGGACGCGGCGTATAGCGCTTTTTTCATCTGGTGTTACCCCCCTCTGTCGAATGACTGCAAGCTCAGTATAGAGAGAAGTGTAAGCGGAAACATTCGAGAAAATTAGCTTTCCTTATTGGACGATATTGATATGAAACGGATAATAGGCGAATCCTCCTCCTATTCTCCGCTCCTCAGCTCGCCGGGCGAGATGCCGAAACGTTTCTTGAACACTCTGTAGAAATAAGCCAGGTCCTCGTAGCCGGCAAGCTTGGCCGCCTGCTTGATCGAGACCTTGCCTTCGCGCAGCAGCGATTCTGCATAAACCATGCGCCGCATGGTAATGTAGTCGGTGACGCCCGTGCCGACATGCGCCTTGAAGGCGCGGCTAAGGTGCTCCTTGCTGACGAAGAAGCGTAGCGACAGCGACTCCAGCGTCAGCACCTGGTCAAAATGCGCGTCGATATAGACGCGAATCTCGTCCAGGTCGAGCCGGGATCGGCCGCGGATCGCCTTCGCGGCAGCATCGGCGGCTTCCCCCGAGCCGCTCCGCCAGCGCCGTAGCCGCCTCTTCGGGCGTGGAGCTTGGACTGAGCCGCGCCTCGATCCCGCTCCAGATCGGGACGATATCGATCCCTTGCTCGGACGCGAACGTCTCCAGCATCGCCAGCGCGTCTTGCGCCAGTCTGGCCGGCAGCCCCTTCAGCTCCTCCGGTGTCAGCGCCCGCGTCAAGTATCTGCCGAGCGCGGCATAAGCCTCCGTGATGCCCGCCCGATCCAGCTCCTGCAGGCTGGCATGGATACGGCGCTTTTCCAGCGCATAGCGCTCCAGCACGGCCGCATCGGCGAACGCAGCCGGCAGCCTCCACACGCCCGACGGCGCGGCGCTCTCCGGCGCAGGCTCGTCCGATGCGGCGCCTGAAAGGGCTGCGCTTCCCGTGCTTGGCGCGGTCAGCGTTGCCGCGGTCAGCGCCGCATCCAGCTCCCGGACGCAGGCTGCCAGCGCAGCGTTCAGTTCAGCCGGATCGAGCGGCTTCAGCAAGTAATCGACCGCCTTGGAACGAATCGCCTGCTTCAGGTACGCGAAGTCGTCGTAGCCGCTCATGACGACGATCTTGGCCGCCGGATAGCGCGCTCCAAGCTCGTTCAACAGCTCCGTCCCGGACAGTCCCGGCATCCGCATGTCGGTCACGACGATATCCGGCGCGAGCTCCCCGATGCGGCGCAGCCCTTCCTCCCCGTCTTCGGCTTCGCCGGCGACCGCTAGTCCTAATCCTTCCCAATCCGCGAGATCCTTCACGATCTCGCGGGACCACGGCTCGTCGTCGACGATCAGCACGTTATACGTCATTCCCGTATCCTCCTTCGCTAGCCGCCGGCGCCACGATCGCGACCAGCGTCCCCTGCCCCGCTCCGCTCCAGACGCGAATCCCATAGCGCGCGCCGAACTGCAGCTTTAGCCTGGCGTCGACGTTGCGAAGCCCGATGCCGCGGCCTCGCCTCGGCTCGGCCGTCGACGCAGGAACCATTAGCGCTCCTCCGACTCCGACTCCGTCTTCGCTTCCGCCAACGCCTCCGCCTCCTATTCGGCCAGCGCCTTCGCCCAGATGCCTGGCGCCGCCGGCGCGCAGCTCCGCTCTGATGCGGTACAGCTCGTCCGCTAGCATCCCTGCGCCCTCGTCCTGCACGAGCAGCGCGATCCGTCCGCCGATGCGCCGGATACGGATCTCGAGCCGCCAATTGCCGGGCTTGCGCTGAAGCCCGTGCTCGAAGGCATTCTCGACGATGGGCTGCAGCGTGAACTTGGGCAACCGCCCCTCGAGCGCATCCGGGTCCGAATGCAGCGCGATCGTGCAGCGGCCCGCGAACCTCCGCTCCTGAATGAAGAGATAATTGCGGGTATGGGTCAGCTCGTCCGCGATCGGCACGGTCCGGTCCTCGGAGCCGATCGCGTAGCGCAGCAGATCCCCGATGACTCGCGTGACATCATAAATCTCGGGCGCCTTTTTCTTGAGCGCCATGCCGCCGATCATATGGAGCGTATTGTTCAGGAAATGCGGGTTGATCTGTGCCTGAAGCGCCAGCAGCTGCGCATTTTTAACCTCGATTTCCCGCTGATATTCGTCTTCGATCAGCTGCCTGATCCGCTCCATCATCGAGTTGTAGCCGCGTTCGAGCAAGCCGATCTCGTCGCGGCTGCGCACGGACATCGACTCGAAGCCTTGAACGGGCGTCGTCCGCATCATCCGGGCGAGCCGTACGATCGGGCGGCTGATGCCGAGCGAGACGAGGACCGACAGCAGCGCGGACGCCGCCGCGAACAGCGCGCCCGTCCAGATGCCGGCCTCGATCGTCGGCCGCGCGCTGCGGCTGACCGACGAGATCGGGACCGCTTTGATCACCGCGAGCTGACCGTCTCCGATTCTTTTTTCAAAGACGAAGTAGCGGTCCGTCCGCTGAAACTCCATGTCCGCAAACGCAGGCGCCGGACCGCGGAGCAGCTCCGCCAGACTCACGTCGCTTGGCGGCTCGGAGGAGCCCGACAGCAGCTCGCCTTCGTCGTTCAGCACATACACGAGGCTATCCGGCTCAGAACGCAAAATCCGGCCAACCTCCTGCCACACCTCCCGGTCGATGCGAACGGATATGCCGCCGATCAGGGCGCGGTCCTCGAACCTGTTGATGCCGTGATACGCGTACGTGCCGTCAGGCGTCTGCTTGAAGTACATATTAACCGGCCCGCGAGAGATTCGCGCCCAAGGCTCATTGGAGGTTACATCTAGCGTACGAATCAGTCCGCTGGTCGTATAGTTGACCGTAAACGCTTTCTTATATGCTTGCATGTAAAGCGTCAAATCGTCGACCTTGCGCGAATTCGCATGAAACGCCGAGGTCAGCTTGTCCCGCAGCAGCTCTTGCGTCTTAAACTGGACGACGGGATCCGGGTTGTCGATGTCGCCGAGTCCGCGCATCAGTTCCTGATCGATCTGAAGCGTGTAAAAGAGGATGTCGATCTGCTCGATCAGCTCGTTCATGTATTGATCCGCCCATAGCATGCGCGAAGTGTCGGCGCCGACGATTTCCTTTTCGACCGAGCTTCGCGTATTGTTCGCCGCCAGCCATGTGACCGTGACGACCGGCAGCGCGGTCAGGCAGATCATCAATACGGTCAGCCGCATGCGCAGGCTCGTTCGTTTCAACATGCCGCCCCTCCTATCCGTCGTCCTTCCTTGATGCCAAGCTTATCGGAAGCGTGCCCGGCGCGCAAGACGCGAACGCGGTACCGCTTTTCGCATAAGCTGGCCATAGAAGGGGAGTGATCCGCATGGCATACCGGATTATCGTCGATCTGTCGGACCGCGCGCTCTACCTGCTGCAAGACGATACTGTCGTGAACGGCTACCCCGTGGGCATCGGCCGGATGGTGACCCAGACTCCGACGGGCGAATACCGCATCATCAACAAGCAAGCGCATCCCGGCGGACCGTTCGGCGCGTTCTGGATGGGGCTGTCCGCGCCGCATTACGGCATTCACGGTACAAACGATCCCTCGTCGATCGGCCATCTCGTATCCCACGGCTGCATCCGCATGTACAATGAAGACGTTATCGCGCTCTCGCGGATCGTACCGATCGGCACGCGCGTGACGATTCGACCGTGACCGTAACGTTTTGCGGCTATCTTCGCTGCGTTTTAGGCATTTTCCGGGGTCGGCAGCCCTTTGCAGATTAACATTTCCTGAGAAACTCGAATCTGAGCCCGTTCTTTGGTAGGATAGGAAGAATTCGAGTATAAAGGTTGGGATGACATGACGGAAGCTGCCGGCACGGAAGAACTCGATCTTCAGGAAGCGGCCGAACTGTTCAGATTAATTTATCCCGCTTTTGCGGCCCTTCTCGACAAAGCGGAGGCCGCGCGGGGACCGCTGAAGGAATTCCACTTGGCGATGGCGGCCGAGCATGCGAAGAGCGGCGTGCGAATCCTCGGATGGGACAGCCGCCGGGCCATTAACGCGATATTCGAGCTGTATAAAGAACACTATCTGGCGGAAGGGCGCATCGCTGCGGATCTCTGGGCGGCCGATCAGTTCGGCTGCGATCTCGAGGCCGCGATCGTCGAGTCCGAAGATGTTCGCGAGCTGGAGGAGCGTATCAAGGCCGTCGTGATGCAGATCCGGCAGCGCGAATCCGAACTGCAGCGCCTCCGCCGAGAGTTGGGTCAACTGGAGGAGCTTCGAGCCGAGCTCAGCCGGCCTGTCATCCTCCACGGCGCCGTCGCAAACATCGCCGGAGGCAACGTACCGGGCGAATTTACAGGCTCGGAAGAAACTGAGGAGGCCAAGAACGCAGGAGATCTCGGCAACGAATCAGAAACTTCATCAAATGAACGAACGAGCCGGGAAGATTCCTTAACCGAAATGCCGCAAGTATAAAGCCTAAGATAGGACAACGGCGGGATCGTCTAAGCGGACGCCCGCCCGACCTTGATTCACATTTCCAGATTTATACATAACCCCCCCGCTCACACTCATCATTCTCCCGTTTTAACAATATCCCCTTCGATCAGGAACAGATGTCCCGCCAAGTTGCCACAGGCCTTGTATATAATTTTCGGCACTTCTTCATGTCTATTCCCTGTCATTCTCCTTCCTATGACCGCCATCCGCCGCTGCCTGCTTTTTCAAACAGGAATTTGCAAAGCAATCCATCTTTTGCTATCATAAGAACAAATGTTCTTATTGGAGGGTTTGCTGTGCCTAGCCGCTTTTCGATTCGGGACTCCGTGCCGGCCTTCAGCACGGCCGACTGCGAGCATGCGCTCTTCGCCGCCAAGTGGCCCGAAGGCTTTCGCTGTCCGCGCTGCGGCCATCCGCATTATTACGAAGTGTCGTCGCGCGGGCGCCGGCTTTTTGAGTGCCGTTCCTGCTCCCACCAGGCCTCTCTGACGGCAGGCACGGTGCTCGAGGGCTCGCGCACGCCGCTCACGAAGTGGTTCCAGGCGATGTTCTTGATGCAGATCGGCATCAGCGCCCGGCTGCTGGCCGAACTGATCGATGTGACTTACAAGACGGCTTGGCTGATCAACCACAAGCTTCGTCACGCCATCGGCGAGTGGGACCGCGAACGGCCGCTCGAAGGGGATCTGCAGTTGCTCGGCGAGTATTACGGCTATGAGTACCATCGCTATCTCGGCAGCCTCATCGTGCAGCAAGGATTAAAGCCGCAACCAATCGTCGTCGGCGCTTCGCTTGACGGCGCAGGCGATATCGTTCATCTCAAAATGAAAGCCGTGGACGGGCCGGAAGGCGACGATGCGGCAAGACGTGGAGGGGCGGGCGGCGAGGAAGCGGCGGAACGTTTCGTGCAAAAACACGTCGTCGGCGGAGGCGCGGACGATCGCGCTGAACGGCTGGAGCGCGGCCACCGGGGGCCAACCGCGCTGCATATCGCTTGGCGGGAAGCCGTTCGCTGGCTCGCTTGGACGTTCGGCGGGATCGGCCCGAAGCATTTGCAAGCGTACCTGAACGAATACTGCTTCCGCCGCCTCCTGTGCCGCAACGACATGCTGGCCGAGCTCATCGCCTGCTGCGGCACGACGAAGACCATCACGTACCGGAGATTGGTAGGCTCCCGATCCGGCATTCGCCCAATTCCTTGGGCCTATAGGCGTCCTGCGCGCAGCGGCCGACGTGCGGGTTAATTTATTTGGATATGCCTATTATGACCGTCTAGCTTAGACTGGTTTTTGTTTGGATTAGATCGTTCCTGACTCAAGGGGATTAATTCCTGATTTACTCATTCTCATTTTCCGATTTCCCATTCTTGATTTTCTTATGTGCTACTCCCTCACTCTCTGACCTTCTAACTTCCTGACTTCCTGACTTCCTGACTTCCTGACTCAAGGGGATATTGTTAAAACGGGAAAAATAGTAGTTTTATAGCCTCCGGGAATTCAATTAATTTCCAAAAAAAAGCGAAATCGCGTAGATGGACATCGTGCGCAATCCCGCTTGCCTTCGGACGCGAGAAACGTATTATGCGCGCAATGCGCGTCATCCTCCTAGGCGGGCAGCTCCGGCTTCCGATCGTCGGTATCCTCAAGCGGCAGCATGATGCGCAATCTGCAGCCGATCCCCGGCGCAGCTTCGCCTATGGTTACGGTGCCGCTCAGCAGATGGACGCGTTCCATCATGGCGCTGAGTCCGAAGCCGGGCTTCGATGCCCCGTAGGGCGCTCCGTTGCTGACAAGCTCGAACCGCAACCAGCCTTTTTCCTCTGCGAGCTCGAAGCGGAACCGGCTGCATCGCCCATGACGGAGGCCATTTGTAATTCCCTCCATCAATGCGTGATAGACGACTTTCTGTGCCAGTCCGCCCATTTGCGGCAGAGGTTCGGGGCTGTATTCGAAAAGGACGTCCGCCTGACCCGCGCTCTCCCGAATCAGCTCTTGAAGGGCAACGGGCAAATCGAATCCCGCCTCGTCGTCTTTCAACATACGAACTGTTCGCCTTACGTCGTTCAAACCTTTCCGAATCATCTCGCCAGCGGCATTCATCCGCTCGACGGAACGCGGCAGATCGCGGTCCGCCAGCTTTTTGGCCGCTTCGATCTGTACGATGGCGGCCGTGAGCGAATGTCCGACCAGATCGTGCATATCGTGCGCGATCCGGTTGCGTTCCTCAAGCACGGACACCTCCGCCAGCGCCTCTGCCGTCTCCCGGACCGAGCCAGCGAGATGGCGGTTCGCCGCCTCGAGCTCCTCTGTCCGCGTGCGGACCAGTTCTTCGAGGGAGTGATGGAACTGCGCCAGCTTGAGCTGGATATCTACTCTCGCCAACAGTTCCCCCCTGGGTGAACGGTTTGGTCAGATAATCGTTCGCGCCCGAATCGAAGCCCAGCGTCAGCCGGTCCAGTCGGTTTTGCGCGGACAGCAAAATAATCGGCAGCTCGCTCGCGGACCACCGTTCGCGCGCGATGCGGCATACCTCATAACCGGTCTTACCCGGCATCATGGCATCTAACAGAAGCAGGTCGGGCTTCTCGCCCTGCTCCAGTAGCAAGGCCGCTTCCGTGCCGTTCGCCGCCTCGACTCAGACGGTAGCCGCTCCGCCGCAAATAATGCCGCAGCACTTCGAGGTTGACCGGCTCGTCGTCGGCAACCAGAATCAGCGGCCGTCTCTTCTCTCCGGCTTCCCGTCCTCGTTCGTCGATCGCACCCTGCTCGTATCCCTCGCCGAACCTGTCCAGATTCGCGGGCAGCACCGGCAGCGAGGCAATGCCGGACTCTACATTTTCGCCAAGCTTGCCGTATGAACCCGTGCCGCTCCCGTACGCAAGGTCGCTCGCCTCCTTGGCCTCGGCGGCTGCGGCTGGCAGCGTGAAAGACAGCGTCGTGCCCGCTCCGATCTTTGAATCGACCGTCAGCTCGCCGCCGTGCAAGCGAACCATCCGATTGGTAATGGGCAGGCCGAGCCCCATGCCGCCGCCATAGTCGGACGAAGCGGTCGCGAACGGCTCGAACAATTCCGCCGCGCGGTCCTCGGGGATGCCCGGCCCGCTATCCGCCACGACGATGCGAACGCTCCCTTCTTCCCGGGCGGCCGTCACCCGGACATAGCCCGACTCGGTATAGCGGATGGCGTTGCCTATCAGATTGTACAGGATCTGCTCGAGTCTGCCCGAGTCGGCGCTGACGATCAGCTTTTCGCCTTTAACCCCCTCTTCTTCTCGCTCTACCGTCAACTTGAGCCCTTTGCGCCTCGCCAGCGGGGCGAGCGCCGCAGCCACCGTTTCGCATGCGCCCAATGCGTCCACTGCGGTTAGCTTCAGCTTCATGTCGCCGTGTCTCAGCCGATCCATATCGAGAATGTCGTTGACGAGGTGCAGCAGACGGTCCGCGCTGCCGCGGACGAGCCGAAGATTGCGCTCCATCTCCTCGCCGACAGGTCCCGCAGCGCCGTCCAGCAGCGCATCCGCCAACCCCGCGATGCCATGAAGCGGCGTGCGCAGCTCGTGGGAGGTATGACTCAGGAAATCGTCTTTCAGACGAGACAGCGTCTCCAGCTCCCGGTTCGCCGTCTCCAGCTCGGCTGCGTTGCGCTGAAGGTCCCGGTACACGCCCGAGAAGCGTCCGAGTACGACCATCAGCAGGCAGCCAACGAAGAGGAGCAGACCGATCTCGAGCGCGAACGTCAGCGCGTAATACAGCCAGAGCGGCAGCACGCCCTCCAGGCTGGTGCCGAATAGGCGCAGCGCGTTCGCCGAAAGAAATAAAAGGACATGCCGACCGTCAGCGAAACAAAGCCGAACGTCAACCATCTGAATTCTTCGACGTCCTTCAGCGCGAGCATATGCCTGCTGCGGATCAGCGAGTAGCTCATCAGGACGAATACGGGGATCACGAGCATCGGCGACCATTCGAAGATCGCTTTCTCATAAAGATAACTATCTATAAAAGCCAGGCACGCGGTAAAACCCGTGTACAGCAGCACGCAGACTGCCATCATCCGATACAATCTCACGTACAAGCCGCGCAACGCTCTGCCGTAAAAACAGACGAAGCCCAGCACGCCGATCGGGATGAGCAAATCTCTGAAATACTGAAAATGCGCAACCGGCAGATCCAAAAAGAACCGCAAGGACATCAGCATCGAGAAGAAACCGATACCCGCGCAGCCGGTAATGAGGGCAAACCAAGCGTACAGCGTCTCCGATCGCCGGCGCAGGAATACGAGCAGGGAAACCGCGGACGCGGCCGTCAACAGCACGCTGAAGACGGCTGGCACAAAATCGTTTTGCACGATCAGCCGATCCAGCATGCGACGGTCGCCGATCACGTGCCAGTCCTGCGGCATGGAATTCCGGTTCCACAACAGCTTAAAAGCCAGCGTCCGCGGCTGGTCGCCCTGCGACAACTTGACGATGCGCGCTGGAATATAGTGGTTCACATACGGATCCGGATGGTTCATATTGTAGCTGACCAGGAGGCGCCCGTTCTCGTATGCCTCGAATGACCGTCCGTACAGCAGCATCACGTGCGGATCGACCGTCAGCAGCTTGGGCATATCCCTCCTCAGCCAGACGACGCCACTATACTGGGCGAAGCGCGTCAGCTCCGCCGCGTTCAATGGCCGCCAGCCCTCCGTTCCGCTCGCGTCTCCGTCGCTCCACCTCACCTGCCATTTTTCCCGGTAAGACGCAAGCACGGAGCCTTCCGACTCCGCATGGGAGCCTTTAAGGAAAAGCGGCAGAAACAATGTTAACAGCGTAAACGCGAGCAGCAGAGCGGCCTTCAGCGGAAAGGGAAACCTTCGTTCAGCGGTAGTCACTCAGCAGCAGCTCCTTCATGATCCCGACGGCGGCGCGTCGGTCGTTGGTGCCGATCTTGCCGTAAATGACGCTGACGTAATTCCGCACCGTGCCTTCGCTCATAAAAAGCGTGACCGCGATCTGCTTGTTCGAGTAACCTTCGATCAACAGCAGGATGATCTTCCGCTCGCGCTCCGTAAAATAAAGTCCCATCCCTTGAAGCTTGGATTCGTCGAAATCGTACGACTCGTTCGCCGTGAGCCTGGACGCGAGCTTGGCCGCGATCGCGGGAGGCAGCATCAGCTCGCCAACCATCGCCTCCCGCACCGTCTGGACGACGCGTTCGGCGGCGATGTCCTTGAGCAGGAAGCCGTCCGCGCCGCCGGCCATCGCGCCTACGATGTATTTATCCTCCGCGAATGTCGTGAGGATCAGCACGATCGTCTTGGGATAATCGCGTTTGATCAGCTTCAAAGACTCTATGCCGTCCATGACCGGCATCTTGATGTCCATCAACACGATATGCGGCCGATGGATGCCCGCCGCTTCGTAGGCTTCTCTCCCGTTCTCCGCCGTGCAGACGACCTCCATGTCGTCCTCCAGCTGAAGGATCGTCTGCAGGCCCTCGCGCATCAACCGCTGATCGTCTGCGATGACGATTCGGACCATGATGTATGCCCCCGTTCTCTGAGTACGCTACCCGTTCTTCCCTGATTCTAGCAGACGCTCCGACGAGCGAATAGGTCCGCGGACAAAGCAGTGACCGATACATGACCGGCGCGTTCGCGTCATAGGCCTAATGGTCCATGTCACATGACGGCGATGACCGATAGTCGTGACAGTCCGTCACTGGCGGGATTACGGCCGCCTTCTTTAAGCTGGTAGGGATCGATAGATCAGAAGATCCGGGGGAGGAGAAACATTGAAGATGGAAACAACAAGCAGGAGGAAGCTGCCCTGGCGCAAGCCGCTCACGGCCGTCCTGGCATCCGCCGTGCTGCTGGGGCAGCTCGCGGTCGGTCCGGCCAAGACTTACGGGGATTCGGAGCGCTTATTGACCGTATATGACGACTCGCTGTCGGCGGAATTCGCCGATTATGGGTGGGCGCAATCCGATCTCGCCGAAACCGGCACCGTTCATTCGGGAAGTCGTTCCATCCAACTGGATGCCGACGAAGGGCAAGCGCTCTACTTTTACAAGGATCGAATCATGAACGCGGACGACTACGGCCGGTTCAGCTTCTGGGCGAACGGCGGCGCAGCCGGCGGCCAGGCGTTCAAGCTCGTATTCTCGCTGGGCGGTCAGGCGGTCGCCGAGATTCCGTCGACGGAACTGCTGCCGGGCGGCATTCCTGCCGACACTTGGACGAAAGTATCCGTGAAGCTGGCGGACTATGGCGTCCGCGGAATCATCGACGGCATCTGGATCTGGGGGGCCGGCGAACAAGAATCGTTCTACCTGGACGACATGCGCTTCGAGGGCGAAGGCGCAGGAACGGGCGAAGAACCGGGCGGAGGCGGTCCCGGCGAGGAGGATCCGGGTCAAGCCGAGGTGACCGGCATCGTCTTCTCGCAAAACATACTGACGCTTCGCGAGGGCGGCCTTCGCCCAGCCGGCCTGAACGCCGTGCGCGCGGACGGTTCCTCCGCGCCGGTGACGACCGGCGTCGCGTGGTCGACGGACGATGCTTCCATCGCTACGGTCGCGAACGGCCTTGTCTCCGGCCTGCGGCCCGGAACGACGACGATCCGCGCCGCCTATGAGGGCCTCGAGGCGCAGATCGACGTGACCGTCGTCGAAGGCGCGCCGGCCGGCCCGATCGAAGAGATCGACGGCGACTATGTTTATGCCGACGCGCTGAGCGGCGACTTCGCCGACTATAGCGGCATCTCGCACGATCTCGCGGAGGCGGATACCGTCCGCACCGGACATTCCTCGATCCGGCTGGAACCGGACGGCGACAAAGGATTGTACCTGTACAGCGGCATTCCGGTGAACGCCAGGACTTACGACAGGCTGCGCCTGTGGGTAAACGGCGGCGAGACCGGCGGCCAGCAGTTCAGCTTGAAGCTGACGCAAGGCGGCGCGCCGGTGGCAGAGCTGGACCTGGACGCGCTAGTGACGGGCGGTATCGCCGCAAATACGTGGAGCGAGGTCACGCTTAATCTGACGGACTTGAAGCTGCCGGGCGCCATCTTCGACGGCATCCTGCTGCAAGGCGCGACGAACGGCGTCCAGCCGGCCGCTTATATCGACGATATCGCGCTGCTCAAGAAGTTCGTCGCTTCGGCGCAGATCGCGGAGCTTCGCATCGACAAGCCGCGCACCGTGCTCCTGCCCGGAGAGAGCAATTCGCTCTCGGCGGAGGCCTATTATGCCGGCGGCGACACGAAATCGTTGACCGAAGGCGTAGCCTGGACGGTCGACCGCCCGGATGTGCTGCAGCTGGACGGCGGCGCCATCAAGGGCATCTCGCCGGGCATAGCTAAAGTGACGGCGACTTACAAAACGTTCTCGACCGAAGCATACGTGCAAGTGACGGAAATAGCCGCCGAGCCGGTCTACGGAGACGCGCTGGCTGACGGCTTCCGCAACTACAGCTGGCATGACAAGGACTTGGCCAATGCCGAGCAGGTTCACGGCGGCGCCAAGTCGATCAAGTTCAACCCGAGCGGCTGGGATGGCGTATGGCTGTCGCACGACGGCAAGTTCGACATCGAGCAATATTACGGCCTGCGCTTCTGGATTCACGGCGGCGCGACCGGCGGACAGCAGCTGCTCGTCCATGCGTACGACGGCGACGCCGGCATCGGCGCGGTCGATCTGAACGACTACCTGCCCGAAGGCGGCTTGCCTGCCGGACAATGGACCGAAGTAACGGTCAGCATGGCCGACCTCGGCTTGTCCGCGGGCAGCTTCGACGGCCTCATTTTCCAGGCCGCTACCGATCGCGACCAAGGCGTCGTGTACATCGACGACGTATCGCTGCTGCGCAACCTGCATGCGGGCGAGCTGCCCGAGCCGCAGCTGCCGCAGCTCAGCGTCGACGTCGATACGTCGGCGGACCGCAAGCCGATCAATCCCGAGATTTACGGCATCAACTACGACGACATGCATCCGACGCAGTCGACCCTGCCGTTCCCCGTGCAGCGCTGGGGCGGCAACAACACGACGCGCTACAACTGGCAGCTCAATGTCGCGAACCGCGCGAACGACTGGTATTACATCAACTATCCGTATGAAAACGACCCGCGCGAGGAGCCGGGCAGCTCCGTCACGGATCGGCTCATCTCCGGCGTGAACGCGCAAGGCGGCAAGGTGCTGCTAACCGTCCCGACGATCGGCTGGACGCCGAAGGACCGCGAGATCCGCTACGGTTTCTCCGTGAAAAAATACGGCGTCCAGGAAAGCGTCGCGGACGATGTCAAAGACGCCGGCAACGGCGTGAAGAAGGACGGCTCGTTCGTCACCGGCAACGATCCGAAGGACACCTCTATGGCGATCGGACCGACGTTCGTAACCGACTGGATGGAGCATCTGAAGGACATCGGCAACGAAGTGAACTATTACGCGCTGGACAATGAGCCGGAAATCTGGAACTCGACCCATCGCGACGTTCATCCGCAAGCGCCGACTTACGACGAGATCTGGGGCTTCACGCAGAAATACGGCGCGGCGATCAAGGCCAAGGATCCTTCGGCCAAAGTGTTCGGGCCGACCTCCTGGGGCTGGTGCGCGTATTTCTACTCGTCCGCCGACGTCTGCGCCGAAGGGCCGGACCGGGCGGCGCACGGCAATACGCCGTTTCTGGAATGGTACCTCCAGCAAGTCGCCGACTATGCCGCTTCGCATGACGGTCAGCGGCTCGTCGACTACCTGGACATCCACTACTATTCGCAATCGGCCGGGGTGCCGGATGCGGACGAAGGGCCGGGTACGGTCAAACGCCGATTCCAGGGCCTGAAGGCGCTGTACGATCCGGATTATGTGGACGACTCTTGGATCCAGGAGCCGATCCGGCTGATCCCGCGCATGAAGGAGATCATCGACAGCAGGCTGCCGGGCACGAAGCTCGCGCTGACCGAATACAACTTCGGCAACGGCAACGGCATCAGCGCCGGCGTCGCGCAGGCGGAAGCGCTCGCGATCTTCGGGCGCGAGGGACTCGACCTCGCCACTCGCTTCGGCACGCTGCCGGCAGGAACGCCGCTCGAAGACGCGTTCAAGCTGTACCTCGACTACGACGGCAACGGCTCGCAAATCCGCGGCGACTCGGTGCGCGCCGTATCGAGCCTGCCGGACGCCGTCGGCTCCTACGCGATCGACGGTTCGGACGGCAAGCTGTACGTGCTGCTGTTCAACAAGGACACCGTCACCCGCGAAGTCAACGTCGGGCTCGGCGAAGCCGCGGGCGCCGGTGCCGCCGAGTTGTACCGCTTCGACGCAGCTACGCGGCTGTCCGCCGCGGGCGCGAAGACGGTCGGCGAGGACGGCAAGCTGACCTTGCGCCTGGCGGCCCGCTCCGCGACACTGGCGGTCGTGACGCGGTAAGGCAAGGCATAAGGATATGAACGGGCGTTAAGATTGAAGCGCATGTCAAAAAAGGACGGTCCCGCAGGCGAATCGCCTGCAGGACCGTCCTTTTTTGCGGTTGCCCGGTTACGCACGCGAGGGTTAGCCTAGACGCACGCATACCGGCTTTGTCATCTTGTACTCGCTGCCAGCATGCCGCGGAAAGCCGTCCTCGTCGACGCGCATGACGACGATGTTGTCGCCGTTCTGGTTGGCCGCGAGCAGCCAGCGGCCGTCCGGAAGCGCCAGGAAGTGGCGGGGGAAATGCCCGCCGCTCGGCGTGTGGCCGACCAGCGACAGGCCGCCGTCTTCGCCGACGCGGAAGGAAACGATGCTGTCATGGCCGCGGTTGGAGCCGTAGACGTACTTGCCGTCGGCCGATACCGCCACCTCCGCGCAGTAGCTCTCTCCGCCATATCCTTCGGGAAGCGTAGACACGGTTTGCAGCGGGTCGAGCGACCCTTCGTCGGCATCCAGCTTGAACGCGACGATCCGGTTCATCAATTCGTCGATGAGATAAACGAAAGGACGGGTCGGATGCAGCGCCAGATGCCGCGGCCCTGAGCCTGGCGTCACGTTCGTTTCGCGCACCGCCTCGAGGCGGCCGGCAGCCGCGTCCAGCCGGTACGTGTAGATTTTGTCCGTCCCGAGATCGCAGGCCAAGTAATAAGATGTGCCGGGCACCGCATAGATCGAATGCGGATGCGGACCTTCCTGACGCTCGGCATTGATGCTGCTGCCTTCGTGAGCGACCGACTGAACGGGCTCGCCAAGCGCTCCCCGATCGCCGATCGGATACAGGCTGATGTTGCCGCCCGTATAATTGACCAGTATAAGCCAGCCGCCCGAGGGATCGATCGCCAGATGACATGGCGCGCCGCCCTGCGAGGGCTGCCTATTGATCTCGGTCAACGCATGCGAGGCCGCGTCGTACGCGTAGGCGACGACGCCGCCGTCCGGGTCGGTCTCGCTGACCGCGTACAGCACGCTCGACTCGGCATGGTAGGCGAGGAACGAAGGATTGTCGATGCCCGCGACGCCGCCGAGCTTGGACAGCGAGCCGGACTCGGCGTCGAGCCGCAGAATATGAATGCCTTCTCGATCCGCCGATTGGTACGATCCGACGAACAGCGGTGCGTAGGATTGCGACATATGAAACCTCCAAGGATCGTTGTGGATGGGGACGAATCACTTGAGCAGAGCTCAATCGAGCAGCGAAATCATCTGGACGACGGGACGCAAATCTCCCGTCAGGGAAGCCTCGCGGCTGCGAAGCTGCGAGGAGCCGTCTCCGTCGAGGAAGATGCCGTCCGCGAGCGCGGGACGTCCTTGGCCCCCGAGCAGCTCCAGGATCGCGGCGCGAAAATCGGCCAGCGTGCCCCGGTTCTCGCTGACGACGAGATACAAGCGGCCCTCTTCGTCATAGACGGCCCCCGAACGCAGCCGGGGCTCGTCCATGAACGGCGCGTGCTCGGCGACCGCTTGGTCATGCCAAGTCGCGTCGCGGCCCAGGCTCATCGAGATTCCGCCTTGCGCCCAATATTGAGCAGGGTCCGTTACGTCGAGCTCCCCCTGCCTTGCTTGCAACTTGAACGCTGAGCTGCTCCGACTTGCGGTCCCAGACTAGCGTTCCCCGGGCATACTTCACGTTTTCCGCGCCCGATCCGAATCCGCCGGATGCGCTGCCGTCTCCCGCGGCGGGCACGCCGTCGACGATCGCCATGCTGAGCAGCGAGTTGTCGTAGAAGAAGCCGCCGTTGATCCCGTAATACGGAGCGATGGCGACATTGTCGCGAACGACGTTCAGCGTTACGTTAGCGGGGGCCGTCCGCAAATAATGCAGCGTCATGCCGTTCGCGGCCGTGGCCGTGCCGTAATCGTATTGCAAGGGCGGATTCGGGATCGGCTTCGCCTGCAATCCCGATCGGCCGTCGCCCGTACGCAGCATGAGGAAGGCCAGCAAGGCAAGCGCGGCCGCAAAGGCTAGCAGAACGACGCCCACCCGCAGGATGCGCCTGCCGCGCTGACCTTCGGGACGCTCGGCCGTCGGCGGCGCGGCTGCCTGCACGCCCGCCGGCGCCGCGCCCGTCTGCGTCTGAGGCGTTCCGCTTGGCTGGGGCGACGTGTCCATGATCGCCTGCCCTTAGCGGCCCAGCGCCCGCAGGCCCAGCGCCAGCGCGCCTGTCAGGCCGGCGTTGTCGCCGAGGCCCGGCGGCACGATGTAGCCGTCGATGCCCGCGGCCAGCGCGTCCGAGCTCACGTAGCCGTTGAGCGCCTTCAGCACCTCCGCGCGCACGAGCGGGAACAGCTGCGGCTGATGCATGACGCCGCCGCCGAGAATGACGCGCTTCGGCGACAGCATGAGCACCGCGTTGGCCACGGCTTGGCCGATGTAGTAAGCTTCCATCGCCCAGGCTGGGTGGTCCTGCGGCAGCTCGCTGCCCGGCACCTTCCAACGGCCTTGAAGCGCCGGGCCCGCCGCGAGCCCCTCGAGACAATCCCCGTGATACGGGCAGAAGCCTTCGTATTCGTCGTCCGGATGGCGCCGCACGAGCACGTGGCCGCCTTCCGGGTGCACGAGTCCATGCACCAGCTTGCCTTCCGCGTACACGCCGACGCCGACGCCCGTGCCGATCGTGTAGTAGACGCAGCTGTCGAGCCCGGCCGCCGCGCCCCAAGTCGCTTCGCCGAGCGCGGCCGCGTTGACGTCCGTATCCCAGCCCATCGGTACGTCGAACTGCTGCTTCATGGCCGGGAGGAACGGATAGCCGGACCAACCCGGCTTCGGCGTCGTCGTCACGTAACCGTACGCGGAACTCGCCTCGTCGATATTGATCGGGCCGAAGGAGCCGATGCCGATCGACTCCACCGCCTTGTCCTTGAAATATTCGAATACTTGCGCGAGCGTCTTCTCCGGATGCTCCGTCGGGAAGCTCACCCGGTCTTCGATCGCTCCGTTCTCATTGCCGATGCCGCAGACGAACTTGGTGCCGCCCGCTTCGATTGCCCCTATACGCATGAAAATCGGTTCCTCCTATGTATCTGCTCTATGTCCATTTTACTCTGAACCGATCGCCTAGCACAACGAAGCGCGGCGGCTCCGTTTGCCAGACCTTCGTCTAATGGCCGAAAAACGCGAAAAGAGCCCTGCGCAAGGGCTCTCTTCCGTTCACATTAAGGGCGCGCAAGTCATCTGGCCCCTGCGGATGCCAACAGGCTCTCTCTCCGATCGGGCCAGCCGACCGCCATGGCGTGCGGAACGACTGCAAACCCGGTCGACCTGGGACGTCCCTTTTTCCGAAACACGAACTTGCGGCCCGTCCATGTCTCGTCGATCTCGCAGTCCTTGACCCCGGAGAGGCCGCATGCCATGCCGATCTTCGCGACCGCTTCATCGCCGATATCGGTATGGGGCATCGCGCAAGCTTTGGGCCAGGACACCCAGAGCATGCCTCTTGGCGACAGGTGCTTGGTCAGCAGAGGCACGCGCATGTCCAAGTCCGCCTGCGTCTTGACGAATAAATGAATAAAGTCGATCGGCCCTTCCGGCGAATCCAAAAACCGTATGCCCGCCGGCGACGGACCAAGCGAATTCAAGTAAATAAGAGATGCGCCTTCGAAATAGAGCCGTTGGTAGGGCCGAAGCCCCAGCCTCTCGGAGAGGGGTTTGGTCGAATAGCGGGACACGCGAAGTCCTCCTTCTCGTCTGCTTCCCCCTATCATAGCCCAATCCGCCGCCGTCTTCAGTCACTCGTGTCGTCCCGACGGTCACCGAATACCGTGACTCCGGTCACGGCTCGTCACGGCGCCTTGTCATGTGACCCGCTGCTTGACCGGCTTCAAAAGCCCCATCTCCATGCACACCTGCGTGAGCAGCTTTTTGTCTCCCTCGGCGAACGACACGCGGATCGCCTCCGCGTCCGCCGACAGAACGACCCCGGGCCCGAACGTTCGGTGCGATACGTGCGCGCCGGGCTTCAAGTACGCGGGCAGCTCGCCCTGCCAGGCCGTAGCTGCGGACACCGCAGTCTGCGCGAGCCGCCCTCCGACGCCGGCGCCTGCGGACAGCGACGATCCTCGCGGAACGCCCCCGGTTCCGGCGTATCCTGCTTGTCCGGTGCGTCCCGCGTATACGGAGCGCCCTTCGTGTCCGGCGCGGCCTGCGCCGCCCAAGCCCGTCGGAAGACCGGCAGCAGTCCGTCCTCCTGCGCCTTCGGACGTTGCCGCCCCGAAGCTGCGAACCGCCGTCATGAAGCGCGACTCCTTGATCGCCGCGCCATCCTTCTTCTGGTACGCGATCAGCTCCAAATGCCGCTTCGCGCGCGTCATGCCGACATAGAACAGGCGCACGGCCTCCTCCATGTCGGCGGCGTCGCCTTTGTCGTACTTTTTAATGTCGTCGTTCGAAGGGATCACGCCTTCCGCGAGGTCGATCATGTATACGCGATCGAACTCGAGCCCCTTGGCGCTGTGAAACGTCGACAGCGTGACCGCGTCCGGGTCGCGGCTGCGGGACTTGGCGCTGCGCAGCAGCGTCTCGAGATACTTCAGCCGCTCCGCGAAGTCCGTCATCGACGCGAGACCGTCGGCGATATCCTCGAGCGTGTTCAGCACGCCGAGCAGCATCTCCTGCCGGAAGCCGAACCGCTCGCACAGCCGCTCGACGGCCCGCTCGTAGCCGAGATTGAAACGGATCGTGCGGATCGCCTGCCGGGCGTTCATCGCCTGCATCCGTCCGAACGTATCCTTGTTTTCCCGCAGCTGCTTCACCTGGTACTCCTTGAGCGGCACCCGCTCGATGAGCGTGTCGAACACGGACGCCGCGCCGCCTCCGATGCGCAGCAGCGCCCCCATCTGCTCCCGCGTGATGTAGCCGGCCAGCTTCGGATAGATCTTCTCCAGCAGCTCGGGCCGGCGGTCCGTGTACGCCATCCGCATGAAGTTCAGCACGTCCTCGACGACCCAGTGGGAAAAGAAGCGCTTATCCCCGTCTTTCAGGTTAAACGGAATCCCGGCGCGGTCGAGCGCGTTGACGAGGACGAGCGCGGACGTATGGTTGCGGTACAGCACGGCGGTCGTGCCGGCGGAAGCCCCCGCGGCGCTCCCAGCAGCGCCGCTCGTCAGCGCCGCCGTCACGTACTTCGCCTGCGCCTTGTAGTCGGCGAGCATGCGCAGGGAGACGCGGCCGCCGGCCGGATTTTTCGTGTACATCGCCTTGTCGTAGCGATTTTTGTTGCGCCGGATGAAGCGCGCCGCCGTCTCCACGATCTCGGGCGCCGACCGGTAGTTGCGCTCCATCTTCAGCACCTCGGCAGCCGGATAGTGCGACTTGAAGTCGAGCAGATACCCGGGCTCCGCCCCGCGCCAGCCGTAGATGCTCTGGTCGTCGTCGGCGACGACGCACAGATTGCCGTGCGAGGCGGCGAGCAGGCCGACGATGCCGAACTGGACGAGCGAGGTGTCCTGGCTCTCGTCGGTCATGAGGTAATCGTACCTCTGCTGGTAACGGCGAAGCAGCCGCGGGTCCTCGGACAGCGCAAGGTGGCAGACCGTCAGCATGTCGTCGAAGTCCAGCAGCAGCCGGTCGGTTCCTTCGCGCTTGTAGCGCTCGTACGCGCGCAGCAGCTTGTCCGCGTCCTTTAGCTCGCATTTCGCCTCGCTCCAGCGTTCCTCGGGCAGCATTTTATTTTTAATATAGCTAATATAGGTCGTGAGGTCCTCCATCTGATCCTCGGTCAGATTGCCGCCGCCGGTCATCGATCGGTAGAGCTGCCGCAGGATCGGCTTCTTGTGCAGCACCGGCAGGTCCGCCGCCCGCAGCTCGTCCTCTTCCTCCTGCTCGATCTCGCCCTCGATGAGCTGATAGGCTTCGCTCCGCGCCCGGTAGTACGCGCGCACCACCTCGAACGCGAAGCTGTGGATCGTCGAAAAGCCGACTTTGGCGCCGGAGAGTTCGGGGAACAGCGCCGCGAACCGCTCCGACATGTCCCGCGCCGAGGCCCGGCTGAACGTGACCGCTTTGATCCGCGCCGGGTTGACCCCCTTTTCCGAGATTAAATATCCCGTCCGCATCATCAGCGTCGTCGTCTTGCCAGAACCGGGCGATGCCAGCAGAAGAAGCGGCCCCTCGGTATGAAGGACCGCTTGCTTCTGGACTTTATTCAGTTGAACGCCGGCTTCCCGCCGCTTGCGCCCGAAAAATCGTTCGTGGTTCGTCATCGTATTCATAGACCGATTATAGCATGAACGGCCGGAGAACCAGAACGTCTGATCGTAAAATTTAAAGCTGCCGGTATCTGGAATCGTGCCGGATCGGCTGCCCAGCATCCTAAGCAGCCTCGCAGTCAACAGCGTCTAGCGCACCTGTTTTATTCGCTGGCGAACGCCGCGAAGCGGACGCATACCGGCTTGGATACGCGCAGCTCGCTGCCGGTGGGCAGCAGCTTGCCGGTGTCCGCGTCGCGGCTGAAGGTCACGATATGGTTGCCGTCCCGGTTGGCGACGAGCACGAACCGGCCGTCCGGGGAGACCGCGAAGTTGCGCGGATGCCCGCCGAGCGTCGGCGCGTATTCGACCGGCTCCAGCAAGCCGTTGTTCGGGTCGATGCGGCAGACGACGAGGCTGTCGTGCCCGCGATTGGAGCCGTACAGGAACTTGCCGTCCGGGGGAAAGGTGGATATCCGCGCAGGCGTTGTCGCCCTCGAACGAATCGGGCAGCGTAGAGATCGTCTGGACAACCGCTAAACTACCGTTCTCGGCGTCGTACGCGTACACGGTAAGCGTGCTGTTCAATTCGTTAATCCCATATCCGAAAGGAAGCTGCGGGTGGAACGCGAAGTGGCGCGGTCCCGAGCCGGGCGCGACGTCGGTCTCGCTATGGCGAGTCAGACTGCGGCTTGACAGATCGAGCTTGTAAAGGAACACCTTGTCGAGTCCCAGATCGGATACGGCGGCGTACCGGTTGTCGCGGTCGACGATGACCGAGTGAACCCGTGCCTGGCTCTGGACGGGCAGCGCGCTCGCTCCCTCGTGCCGGTGAATCTCGAGCGTCGGCCCGATGCGGCCGTCGTCTTCGGCAGCGGAAACGCCGAACAGACCGCCGTGATAGCTCGCCGTCATGACGAGCCCCTTCGTCCGGTCGAGCGCGATATGGCAAGCCGTCGCGGGGGATCGTCTGCGCTTCGTCCAGTTTATGCAGCCGCCCCTCCTTCGGGGAGAACCGATACGCTGCGGCCGCGCCGCGGCGCGTGCCTCCGGCGTCTTTGATTTCCGTGAGCGAGTAAATCGTGCGGCTGTCTTCGTTCACGGAGAGGAACGTCGGATTCTGCAGTCCGTCCGCTTGGTCGAGCAGCGTCAATGCGCCGGTGCGCGCGTCGTAAGCGCAGGCGTACAAGCCTGGCCCGTCCGCGTCCGCATAGGAACCGATAAAGGCATATGTTCGAGTGGCCGTCAAGGCAAGGCACCTCCAAGTTTTGCGACGCTAGTCGCGCTTGGCCTGCATTTTAACACGATTCGCGAGTGAAAGCACGCGGGGATGCGCGATGGCAGGGCTGTCCCGAATACAGGAGCTAAGGGGAAAGGCATGTTATTTGCGGTTGTTACGACGTTTGAGGAGCGGCGCCAAGGCGCGGAGTTGTTGCCGGATAGGACTTGTCTGCCGGAGGAGCGGCGCCAAGGCGCGGAGTTGTTGCCGGATAGGACTTGTCTGCCGGAGGAGGGGCGCTAAGGTGCGGTGTTGTTGCCGGATAAGACTAGTCTGCCGGAGGAGGGGCGCCAAGGCGCGGAGTTGTTGCCGGATAGGACTAGTCTGCCGGAGGAGCGGCGCCAAGGTACGAAGTTATTCCCGGATAGGACTAGTCTGCCGGAGGAGCGGCGCCAAGGCGCGGAGTTGTTCGCGGATAGGACTTCCTCCCCGGGCCGGACGAAAAAAAGAGCCGAGACCGCCTGCGCGACCTTGGCCCTTCCTCTGCTCCGCGTTACATCGCGTCGCTCTTGCTCGCGGCCGACACCTTCCGGCCTTCGCGGCTTCCCGCCCAGTAGATGAGCGAGGACAACAGGACGACGACCGCCATCGCCGCGAACATCGTCCGGCCGCCGTATTCGCCGAGGAGCCACCCGCCGGCCCATGGACCGATGAACTGGCCGAGATTGGTGAACGTCTGCGCGCCGTAGTACGCGCCTCGCAGATGCTCGGGGGCCAGCCTGTCCAGCAGCATCGTGGCCGCCGGGTAGTTCAGGATCTCCCCGACGGTAAACAAAATCATCGCGACGACCTGCAGCGCGAACGTCTCGGCGCAGCCGATGCCGGCGAGGCCGAGCGCGAAAAACAGGTTGCCCGCATACAGCGCGAACAGAGGCGGACGCTTGTTCGCCAGCCAGCCGAGCGGGATCTGGAGCGCGATGACGGTGACCGCGTTGATCGTCAGCAGGTAGCCGAACATCCGATCCCCGTGGCCGAACACCCGGTCCAGGTGCGGCGCCATGTTGCCGAACAGCTGGCTGTACCCGATGCCCACGACGATGCCGCCAAGCAGGAACAATTGCAGCGCGCCGTCTCGCATAATGACGCGTCCCGCATCCGCGATCGTCGCCTTCGCCGCCTGTTTGCCGTCTTCGATGTCCTTGATGCCGAAGCCGATCATCATGAAGTAGAGCGTGACTGCGTAGGCGAGATAAATGGCTCCCGTGATGATAAAAGCGAGCCCGCCGTTGCCGAGACCGAGCCAGACGCCGAGCACAGGCCCGATCGCGACGCCGACGTTGGCCATCAGGTAGCGCATAGAGAATACTTTCATCCGGCGGTCCTTAGGGGTGAGGTCGGCCATGAGCACCTGGGACACCGGCTCGAACCAGGAGCGGCACAAGCCGTTCATCAGGCTGAGCAGCAGCAGGACGGCCGGCGAGTCGGTCAGCGCGAAGCCGACGAACACGCCGCTCCATGCGAACAACGAGGTGAACATGACCAAGCGGCGGCTGTACCGGTCGGACAGCGCCCCGCCGAGGAAGCCGCCGAACGTGGCGGCCAGCGCGCCGGCGCCCACGATAAATCCGATACCGCCCGGTCCCATGTCCGTATGCGCGGCGAGATACAGCGCGAGAAACGGCATGCTCATGGAAGTGGCGACGCGGGCGATCATATGACCGATCAGCAGCGAGAATACGATAGGGTGATAGGAGGCTAAAAATCCGCGAAGTCTGTTCAACGCAAGCTGCACCACGATTCTGCGATAGTAAGCTTCTATCATAACGGATTGTCGCAGCGTTGTGGATAGGGATAATGTTCCATTTTTGAACAATTGATTAATCGTTGAACGATTGATTAATACCAGCGGTTTAATCGATCTTTGTCGCCTGCCGGATCATTCGATATTCATCGCCCGCAGATGGTGCTCTAAATGCAAAACGTAGTCGTCCGCCCATAGCTCGAGCGCGATCTCCGTGCCGTCCGGCCGCAAAAACGTCCACTCGCTCCCGCCCTCGGGCAAGCCTGCCCATACGTCGGCGATCCGCGTATTCAAGGCGAGCCACAGGCTCAGCACATGATCGTAGGAAGCCGCCTGGTAACGCTGTCCGCTCACCCAATCGTCCTGTGCGTACGGCGTTAAAGGCAGCGGCCGCGGCTCGATCCGGATTCGGACGAACCGCATCAGGTTGTGCAGCGCCGAGTCGCACAGATGCCCCAGTATCTCGAGCTGAGACCACTTGCCCGGTCCGGGACGCGCCTTCAGCTCTTCCTCCGACTTGTCCGCCAGCAGCAGCGGCAGCTCGCGGATCCATCCGCGCAGCCTGGCTTCGGCCTCGCGTACCGTCATCGTTTTCGTCATTCAAGTTCGCTCCTCTTCCTTCCGGAATATGAACTTGATTGTAACGAATCGCGCGGCGTCGCGGGATGAAAGTTATCGATGGCGACAATCGATGGCGACGATCGATACAGCCGATTCGGCCGCTGCGCCGGCGCCGAGCCGCCTGCGTCACACCACCCATTCCCGCACCAGAAAAACGACGCCGAGCGCGATGTTCAGCCAGCCCGAGAATTTGGCAAACTTCTCGTCCTTCCGCTGACCGGCCATCTTGCAGCGGCGCGCATCCACGAAGAGGACAAGCAGGCCGCCGAGGAACCAGATCGGAATGGAAAACGCGTAATAATTGACGCCTTGGCCGAAAATCGGCATTGCCATCGCCTCCGTGCACGCGCGTCATTCGGCTTTCATGCCGATGCGGCGTATTTTCATCTCGATGTGGATCTCGTACTCGATCTCCTTGTACATCCGCTGCCAGCGCTCTTTCGTCCGCACGTTCCGGTTCCAATAGTCCGGCGCTTTGGCCCGGACGTACTCGCCGAGTCCCAGCACGTCCGAGCCGAGCGCCTGCGTCTTTTCGAGGAACGAAGTGATCAGCTTGACGGCGCCTTTCGACTGGCTCTCCTCGATGTCGCGGATGACCGACGGATCCTGGATGTTCAGCTCGTTGTTAATCTTCTCCTCCAGGTTGAGCTCGAAGGCGGTATTGAATTTGAAGTACGGCTTCCCGTCCCGAATCTCGAAGGTCGTCTTGGCTTCCCGGTGCGTAACATGGGTCATCACTTCCGTGCCCTTCACCTTCACGAAGGCGCTGTAGCCGCCAGGATTGTTGCCCTTGAGCGCCATATACACGGCAATGTCGAGCGGCATCGTCGCGCCCACCATCCGGCTGCCCTGGAACAGCGCGAGGCCCTGGATTTGCAGCGTCTGGTTTTTCCTCAATTCGACGTAAGGCAGAAACCCTTCTTGACCCAGCTTCGACTTGCGGCTCCAGAAGATGCCGATATAGTCCTGCGGAAATTTGCCCATCCGAATGCCCTCGTCCAGCGTCGTCATCAAATAAAGCGACGGCACCCGCTCCAGCTTCGGCGAAGCCTTCATGAGCGCGAGCGCTTCTCCCTTCGCCACCATCATCCACGCCATGCGGCGCACTTCGGAGTTGCGATGGAAGTAATCGTTGACGTTTTCCAGTCCGAAGCGAGCCATCTCCTCCGAGATCACGATGACGCGCAGATGGCCGAAAAACAGCTTGGCCGACAGCTCCTGCTGCAGGTTCATCAGCGCGTCGTTGACGGAATGGCCCACGACGTCCAGCACCCATACGGTTTTCTGGGGATCGTTGCCGCCGCCTCCGCCTCCGGTCTCCCCGGGACCGAGCGGGATTCGGCCGGGCAGCGCGAGCTGTACGCCGACCCGAATCAGGTCCGATGCGGGCGGCCCGAGCCCCTTGACGTAGTGCGAGACCGGTTCTTCCTCGCTTTCCGCTTCCGGCGACGCCTTGTCGATCGAAATGCCCAGCACGATCGCCCGGTCCTCGATCTCCGTTCGATCCCAGCATCCGCACAGGAGCGCCGCCGCCAGCAGCGTCGGACAGAGCCGCGACGCGAGGCGAGAGGCGCGCTTCAGCGGACGCAGCGCGTTATCGATCAAGCGCGCTCCCTCCTTTCTTGCGCAGAACGGCAATCAGCAGCAGCAGGCCCGGATAGACGGTCGTCAGCGCGAGGCCGATCCGCCCGACGAATACGACGGACTCGTACATTTTGACGATATTGGCCGGAACCATCGCGAGCACGAATACGAAAGGCAGCAGGAAAAACGTAAAAATGCGCGGTTCCTGGAGACGCAGCAGCTGCGTCAGCGATTGGCTGGTCAAGTAATAGCTGGACAGCAGCGTCGTGAAAACGGCCGTGACCCACACGGCCAAAAACGCGCCGTCGAGCCGCTCGAGCACGTTCGCGGGCAAGGAGGTCGCCTTGGCCAGCTCCAGCGTCGGCCATAGCAGCTCCCGCGTTTCCTCCGCGCCGAACACGCCGATGACGGCGATGACGATGACGACGTACAGACCGCCGGCGATCAGGATGGAGTACAAGCTTACCGCGAGCGCCTTGGCGGGCTTGCGCATCGCGGGAATGACGATCGTCAGGACGAACGAGCCCTGGAACAACGCGGCGATCGTCACGATGCCATCGGTCATGCCCGTCGGCCGGTTGCCCCAGATCGGCTGCAGATTGAGCATTTCGGCGTTTTTGAGCGACAGGCTAATGATCAAGAGCACGGGCACGAGCAGCAGCGGCACGTAAAAGAAATGAATATAGGCGAACGTCGTCATCGTGTTGCGCGCGGAAATGGCCGCCAGCATCAGCATGACGATGACCGTCACTTCGACGGGCGTCTGCTTCAATACGGAGGTGACGACCACCTCGCCGAACTCCCGGGCGGTCAAAGACGTGAGCAGCGCGAAAAAAACGACGACGCACAGGCCGACGGCTCGCGCCGGCCACTTGCCGATCAGGCGCTCGCTGTACTGAATGATCGTCTCGTCGGGAAAGCGCATGCCCAGCATGGCGACGAACATGAGGCCGATCAGCGCGCAGCCGCACGCAAGAATCGTGACCAGCGGTCCGCCGGTGTTCGCCGCGCGGACGGCGAAAAGCGGCAGCGGCAGCACGCCCACGCCGATGATCGTGCTCACCAGGACGGCGGTCGCCTGCAAGGCGTTAATGTCCCTCGCTGCTTTCGTCATTTTCGTCATTCCTTTGCGGTTGATGGGGATTCGCGCCGTCTTCCCCCCCCCGCCGTTCGTCTCGGGCGGCTCAGTCATGTCGGGACCGACGCGGGCGGCATTTTTCGGCTTCAGAAATGCGGGTCGCCGCTTCATCCACCAGAGCGGTCCGCGGATGAGCACGTCCTTCATACCTTCGGCGTTGACGGGCACGAGGGGACTCGAATAAGGCACGCCGAACGATCTGAGCGACAGCAGGTGGTTGGCGATCAGAATCAGGCCGATCATGACGCCGTACAGACCGAATATGCCCGCGATGACGATCAGCGGAAAGCGGAGCAGGCGAAGCGCCAGCGCCGCATTGTACGCCGGCGTCGCGAAGGAGCCGATCGTCGTGAGCGCGATGATGACGACCGTGATCGGACTGGCGAAGCCCGCGGCCACGGCGGCCTGCCCGATGACGAGCACGCCGACGATGGACAAGGCGCCGCCGACCTGCTGCGGCAGCCGGATCGTCGCTTCGCGCAGCACCTCCATCGAGATCTCGATGATCAGCACCTCGACGACGGCCGGCCAAGGGACGCCCGCGCGGCCTCCGGCTACGGCGACAGCGAACTCGGTCGGGATCAGCTCGGGATTAAACGAGATGACGGACACATAAATCGCGGGGAAGACAAGCGAAAATACGAGCGCCACGAGGCGCGCCATCCGGATCGCGCTCATCTGCAAGAATCGCTCGGTGTAATCCTCGACCGCCTGATAAAACTGATTGAATACGGTCGGCACGATCAGCGCCAGCGGCGAGCCGTCCACCAAAATCGCGATCCTGCCTTCAAGCAGGTTCGCCACGACTTTGTCCGGCCGTTCGGTATATTGGACCTGGGGAAAAGGCGACCATTGGTTATCCTCGATGTACTGCTCCAAATAACCCGAGTCGAGCACCGCATCGATGTCAATCCCGCCGAGCCGCCTGTCGACCTCCGCGAGCAAGTCCGGATCGGTCAATCCGTCCATGTAGCAGACGACGACTTTGGAGCGCGTTTTACGCCCGATCGTCAGCTGTCTCGTGCGGAGCTCGGCGGCCTGGAGACGGTAGCGGATCAAGGCGATATTGGGGCCAAGCGGCTCGACGAAACCTTCGCGCGGCCCCCGGATGACCTGCTCGGTGCCCGGCTGATCGATGCCGCGCTTGTCGATCTGCCGGGTGCCGACGACGAGCGCCGCCTCCGAGCCTTCCGCAGCCAGAACGGTATCTCCGTGCAGCAGCGCTTCGATCAGCGCATCGAAATCTAACGTCCGGCGACAATCGCTATGCCACAAGGCCTCGCTTGCCAGCCGATCGAGCAGCTCCGGAGCCGTCCATTCGGACGCACCCGATCCGGCAGGCGCGCTCATCGAAGGCTTCAGGATCGTCTCGTTCAGGGTGGCCTGGTCGAGCATGTTGGGAAAATAGAGCATCGCAGCCGGGAACGAGCCGAAAATACGGAATTTGCGGACGGTCAGCGTCGTGTCCGTGCCGAAAACGCGCGTCACCCGGGCAAGCAGCTCGTCCAGCCGTCCGTCCAGCCGTCCGCCGCCCGCCCCTCCGCCGGTCGAAGGCCCCGCGTCCCCTGTCGTGCGCTTGTTCCGTCGCGATTTGCGAGATTGAAGATGCGTACGATTTCCGAACAAAGGCAATGCGTGTCTCTCCCTGAAGGCTGACGTGGATGCAGAGTGTTAAGCAGTGTCGGCTAACCGCGGTCTGTTTAAACCGGTCGGCCGAAAGCATGCCTCGAAAATCCATTCCGAAGCGATGCGCCTAAAATAAAAAAACTCTCCCGGCGATGCGATTGCGCACCTTGGGAGAGTTGATTGCTTGGTATTTCGCCCGGTCTTCGTCCTGCTTATCTCACATACGAAACCTGCGTCACTTCGCCTTCTATGCCTTCGGGCAGCGAGACGTTCACCACGATATCCTCCGGCGCCTCGATTCTAAGCTTCAGCTTGCCGGCGGAGACGAACTCCCAGCTCACCGCGATATGACCGCCCTGCGGCAGCGGGACGACGCCTTCGGCCCAGGTCAGATCGCAAGGCTGCGGCGAGATATCGACCGTCCGCCACCCGTCCGCTCCCCGCTTGACGCCGAGAATGCTCGAGCCCAGGAAATAGCCCGGCGCCGCCGACCATGCATGGCAATGGCTGCGGGTCAGCATGTCCGGGTTGCTGCGGTTTTCCGCAAAGTTCGGATACATCTCCCAACAGGTCGTGGCGTCGTAGCGCAGCATCTGGCCGTAATTGCGGCGGATATCGTCCAGCATCAGCGTTTGACGGCCGGCCTTCTCGAGCGCCTCGTAGTAGAAGAACGACATAAACGGGCTGCCGATCTGTACGAAAGCCGGCGGCGGGGACGACAGGTAGCCTTCGATAACGGCTTCGCGTTCACCCTGCGCAACCCCGCAAAGATAAGCGACGACCTGCGTCTGCATGCTGTATACGTCCGAACGGCGCTCGTCCGCGTGGATGCAATCGATATAAGCGCGCTTTTCCTCGTCCCACAATACCGCGTTGATCGTCTCGGCCAGAAGGTCGGCGCGCGCCGCGAACGCGTCGGCCTCTTCGGCTGCGCCGGCCGCGGCGGCAAGCGCGCGCGAATCCCGAAGCGCCTTGACGAGGAACAGGTTCTGGTGGGTGACGATGCCCTCGTTCGGCTGATCGATCGGCGCCCAGTCCAGCAGATTCCAGCCCGCCATGTTCAGCAGGCCGCTGTCGTCGATATGCGCCAAATAATGCGTCAGCGTGTGCTTGACCGCCGGCCAGATGCGGGCGGCGAAAGTTTCGTTGCCCGTATGCGCGGCATATTCCCGGCAGGCGAGGATCCAGAAGAACGTCCAGTTCGGAATGACGCTGCTCCATGCGCTCGGCACCTGGTCGAGATAAAGCGGCGTCTCGTCCGCCGAGCCGGGCACGAGATTCAGGCAGCGCTCCACGATCTCGGTCTCGCCGAACACATAATAGTTCACCAGCGCCTCGTTGCGGCTGTCGCCTACCCAGAAAACCTGCTCATAGGACGGGCAGTCGACGAACGTGTCCTCCATGCATAGCCTGGTGGTATGCCTGCTGATCTCCCACGTTGCGTTCAGCAGCGCGTCCGAGCAGCGGAAGCTTCCTTGTTCCGCGACCGGGTACGTGCTCTGGCGGATATAGATCTCGTGCAGCTTCACCGGCGCGCTATTGCCCCTGACGGTCAGGAACAAGTACCGGAAACCGCGGCGCACGGGGGACACGTACGATTGCCTGCCTTCGCGGCAAATATAGCGGAACGTGTTGTCGAGCCCGTACGTGTGCTGCGTGTAGCCTTCTCGCATATACTCGACGCCATAGGCATCGATGATCGTACCGGCGGGCGCTTCGAGCTCGAAGCCGACATACCCGGAGCGCTCCGCGCCCAGATCGATGACGAGCTCGCAGTCCCCGTCCTCGAATACGGGCAGGACGCCCGGCTCGGGAACCGGCAAAATCGCGTTCAGAACGGATCTCGGCACCGCCCTGCGTTCGGCGAGCGTCCGCCATACGTTAGATCCGAACACGTTTTCCTCCGTATAGAGCGAAGGATCGAACGGCTTGACCCAGGAACCGAATGCCTCAAGCGCGGCGGCGGTAGGCGCGGCTTCCGGCAGCGCCCGATAATCCGGGTGGTCCGTCTGCATCCGTCTGCCCGGGCGGTGATCGATGTATTCGGACTGGTCGAACGTACCGATCGTCGCCAGCGGCACGCCATTGTCCCCGGCCGGCGAGCGCAGCGTGAACGCCGCATCGCTGTCGATGGCGAAATGGCTGCTGCCGCCGTGGTCGGAGCCCGTGATATCGACGAGGACCAGATGCTCGCCTGCAGCCAGGTTCAATCGATAATAGCGCTCCGGCTGCACGCCCGTCCACTCGCTTTGCAGGACGCCGTCGACCCATACGCCGCTGCCCCGCACGCCGGACGGGAATCCGAGCGTGACGAAGCCGCTTGTCTCGAGCGCGAGGACTGTCGCCACATAACCGCAGTAGGAAACGGGGTTCGCATGGTTAACGCTCTCGGGCACCATTTGATTGCGCAGATCCAGCGCGGCTGCGTACTTGGGCGCTTTTACCCGGCTGAGCGACTGGATGGAGGCCGGATACAGCTTTTCTTCCGTCAAAAAAGGAATATCGCGCGGGATCAGCGACGTCCAGGGCGCCATGCCTGCGCTGCCGATCGCCTGCGCGCTTGGCCATTCGCCGTCGTCGAACGCCGGCTCGGCCCAGCCTTCCGCCAGCTCGCGCGCATCCACGACTTCCGCGAACGCCTGCTGGCAAGCCATCCGCGGCGAGTTGGATTGCTGCCCGCCCAAACGTGCCGTCCGCCAGCCGGCATCCGTCGCCGCGAGCGTGCGGCCGCCGGCCTCAACCTCGGCGATCAGCCCCCCGCGTCCGCGCAAGTAATAGAAATTGGACACGCCGAAATGAAGCACGAGCACCGCGATCGTATTGCGGGCGCCCGGGCGCAGCTGCCCCCCGATGTCGTACGAGTCGTAAAACTGCTCCTTCGGCCAGGAGCGCACGGGGCCTCTCCCCACTTGCTCGCCGTTCAAGAACAGCACGTATCGCGAATCCGCCGTTATATGGAGCATGGCCGGTCCCTCTACCGACGCAGGCGCGTCGAAGCTCCCCCCGGAAGCACCGCCACTCGTTGCGCGGACTCTCCTCTTCTCCTCCCCAGATCCACGAAGCGTTCCAATTTCTGCTTGCCATCGCGCTGCCTCCATCCCCGGCCTGCGGCCGAATGTCTTCATATCCTTCATTGTAGCTGCGCGTCCGCTCAAAAAAAAGGGTTGATCCTGCCATCTGGGCGGTGTATCCTGCCATCATGAAGAAAAGTCGCTTGGGCTCGCCAGGGCGCATTTTGACATAGAGAGGAGCGCGCTGCGAGATGGTTAAGCATCGGATCGAAGTTACGCCGTCGCATCTCTTTTTCGACGAGGAGCTGCCGTTCTACATCAACCGCGTGTCTGAATCCTACGAGCTGGGCTATCACGCCCACGAATTCACGGAGATCAGCTACGTCGGAGAGGGCGAGGGGCATCAATATATCGGCGAAGAACGGCTTCGCGTTCGAAGGGGAGACCTGTTCACGCTGCCGCTCGGCGCTTCGCATGTCTTTCGCCCGAGCTCGGCGAACGCCGGCCCGCCGCTCGTCGTGTACAACTTCCTCTTTGAAGCCGAGCGCATGTCCGAAGCAATTCGCGGCTTCCCGGGGCTCGATCGGTTGGAACGCGCGCTGTCTTGCCTGGACCTCGCTCCGGGAGATGGCGGCTGGCGAAAAATGCAGGACCGGACCGGCGCCTTCGAGGCGTTTTTCGCGGCGGCCTACCCGGAGTTCGCGGGGCGCCGGACCGGTTATCAGACGCGTATCTATGCGCTGTTCATCGTGCTATTGACCGAGATCGAGCGCAGGCTCGCAGACGACGCGATCGGTACGCGCGCGGGGCACGCAGGCGGGTTGGAGGATGCGCTTGCCTTCATCCGCGCCTCCCTGGCCTCTCCGATCACGGCTTCGCAGGCCGCCGAAGCGGCCGGCATGAGCGAACGGCATTTCTACCGGCTCTTTGCCAAAACGACAGGGCTCACCTTCGGCCAATACGTCCAGCGGCTGCGCATCGAGCGGAGCTGCGAGCTGCTGCGGCGCACGCGCCTCTCCGTCCAAGAGGTCGCGGAGGCCGTAGGCTATCAAGACCGGGGCCACTTCCTGGATGTGTTCAAAAAAATAACGGGGCTCGCGCCCCGTGCGTACCGTTCTTCCTGTGAAAAGCAGCCGGATGAGCGGGAACGCGAACAATAAGCGAGCAGCGTTTGGCGCCGTTGTGCGGTGAAACCGCATAACGACGCCCGCCAAGCCCGTTTCCCACGCCGTTGTGCGGTGAAACCGCATAACTCGGCCCGCCAAGCCCGCTTTCCGCGCCGTTGTGCGATCCTACCGCTTAGCCACGCTTCTGCTAGAAGCTCCGGAAGACCAGCTCCGGCAGCGCATCTCCCGCCAAACCCACGTCTCTCGCCAGAAATCCGCCCGCGCGCTTGCGCCGGCAGGTGACGGTCACCTCGCGGCTCTCGCCGGGCAGCAGCGTGAAGTACAAGTCGTCGGCGGCCATCCACCAGCCGTTCGTCGTTTCCTCCGCATGCACGTGCAGCGCCGCATGATCGCCGTCGTTCGCCAGCTTGAAGCGCCGCGTGACGGCTTCGAGCCGTCCGTCTTCGGCCGACCAATCATCGAGTGCCGCAGCCGTCAGGCGAACCCTATCGCCAACAGCCAATGAAGGCGCATAGACTTCCCGCTCCAGCGTCGAGAAAAAATAATCGTTACCATGCAGCAGCGCGCCCGCCGGATCGAGCAGCTCAAGCCGCAGCAGGAACAACGCCCCGAAGGCATCCGTCACGAGCGCGTGCAGGTCGCCCGCATGCGCCGTATGCTCGCCGTCGACGCTCACGGCGTTCGTCTGCTCGTGCAGCAGAGCGCCGTCCATGCCGAGCAGTCGGCTGCGCACCGTCAATCCTTCCGTCGCCGCGTGAGCGCCCGCGAACAGCTTGGCCTCGAACGTTTCCCCCGTCCGGAAGTTCAAACGTTGGTACGCCGCCGACGCAAAACAAGGGCTGTACGCCCGTCGCGTCCAGTAATACGCCATTTTGCTCTCGCCGTAGTAATCGACGAGGCTCGTGCTCGACGCGTTCGGGTACGGCTCGTTCAGCTGCCAAATGACGCTGCCGCTGTTCTTGAACTGACGACGCCGGTTCGCCTCCAGCACGAATCTCAGCCCTTCCGCCTGAATCCACTGGCTCGCGCGGCTGAAAACGCCGATGTCGGACCCGACTTCCGCGCCGAACAGCTCGACGTCCCGGTCGTACGTGTCCCACCATTCGCCGTGATGGCGCCAGACGAGACTGTCGTTCATCGAGACGGGCCGCAGCTCGGACGCCGGCAGAAACTTCTTCAAGCTCTTGACCGCGCTCACGCCGTCGACGCCGAATTCACTGTGGAACAAATGATCCACGTCCGAATACAGCTCGTAGTGGCCCGGGTTGCCCTGGAACTTCCAGTGGCCGTGCACGTCGTGGCTGACGCCTTTTTCCGGCGTTATATACTGTACCGGTCCCGACGCGGAAGTCGGCAGGAACAGCCGCCGCGGATCATGCGTTTCTACGAGCTTCTTCAGCATCGCCAGGTTCGCGTCTTCGTAGGTGGAAGGCACGTTCGGCTCGCTCATCAGCTCGTTGCCGCCGCTCCAGACGGTCAGCGACACGTGATTGCGCTTCGCCTTCAAGGCGCTCACGGCGGTCAGCGCGATCAGTTCGAGGAACTCCGGCCGCTGCGAAGGAATGTTGTCGATGCCCGAGCTCGACTGAACGAACTCTTGCCACACGAGGAGGCCGTGGCGGTCGCACAGCTCGTAAAAATGCTCTTTTTCGATAATACCGCCGCCCCAGACGCGCACCATGTTCACGCCCGCGCGCTTCATGAGCAGCACGTAGTATTCGTACTGCTCCGGCGTCACGTTGCCGTACAGATGGTCGAGCGGCGTCATGTTCACGCCTCGGACGTAGATGCGCTTGCCGTTCACGACGAACGTATAAGGCAGCGCCTCCGTGGGGCTCTCCTCGTTTTGCGCGTAGGACAGCGAACGAATGCCGGTCCTGAATTCGCGCGCGTCCATGACGGCGCCGTCCGCCACCAGTGTCAGGCGCACGCCGTACAAAGGCTGCTCGCCATAACCGTTCGGCTGCCACAGGCGTACCTGATCGACGGGGATACGCAGCTCTCCCGTCCTGCCGTCCGCGCCGATCGATGCCTCGCCATGCGCGACAAGGACGCCTTCGGGATCGGTCACGTCGATCCGCAGCGTCAGCGCTTGCGCGCCTCCTGCGTTTACGCCTTCAACATGCCCATCCGCATCTCGTTCCCCGCCGCTAGCCGCAGCGTCCGGGACCGCAAAACCGCAAGCCGCCGCCGAGACGAAAATCTCGCCGGTTCCGGCTTCCGGATCGGCGTCCGTCGTCACCGAGACGTCATCGAGCGTACAGGCTTCGTGTACGCGCAGCAGCACGTCGTCCCAGATGCCGATATTCACGAGCCGCGTGGAAAAGTCCCATTTATAGTTGAACCTGCTTTTTTTGCGTATGCGTCCGCGAGGTCAATCCGATCTGCGACATCTCGTCCGGCGCGTGCTTGAACATGACGGTCACTTCCATCCGCTCTTGCTCGCGCGCGGCCTCGGTCACGTCGAAGACGGCCTCGTGGTACATGCCTTCATGCTCGCCGAGCAGCTTGCCGTCCACGAAAACCTGCGCTTCGTAATCCAGCCCCTTGAAGACGAGCTCCGTCCGGCCGCTACCTTGTGTTGGGCAAGCGACGGAGGCGCGGTACACCCACCACCGGTTCTCCACCCATTCGCACTTCCAGCTGTTCAAGCCGAACCAAGGATCCTCGATCAGTCCCGCGCGAAGCAAATCCGCATGCACGCCGCCCGGCACCGTCGCCGGCATCCAGTCCGTCACGCCCAGCAGCTCCTGGCCGATCTCCATGCTGCTCACCTTCAGCGGCACCCACGGCCAATAGCCTTTGACTTCCCATTTCTCGCCGTTCAGCAGCAATTCCTTCATCTCTCGCTTCCGCCCCGCTTCTCGTCCGTATGTCTTCCTTCGCACACATCATAGAGCATTGCCTGGCGCGCATCAATTGACAAACGACTTGACAAACTTCATTGTGTAAAGCAACAACGATCCTTCACGATTCGAGGTTATGACGACGATGAGCGGCAAAGTATCCATGCAAAAAATCGCGGACGCGCTCGGCGTCTCCAAAAACGCCGTATCGCTGGCTCTGAGCGGCAAACCAGGCGTCAGCGGAGCGCTGCGGGATCGCGTATTCGAGACGGCCAACAGGCTGGGCTACCGGGCGCGGACGGACAAGGAAGGCCGGCGGACGCGCAACCTGCTCATACTCATCCCGAAGTATATCCGGCACGATCAAGGATTCTACAGGGAAATCTATTGGGCAATCGACAGGCGGGCGAAGGAAACCGGGTGCACGGCGGTACGGTGCGAGATTTCGGAGCGTATGGAGGAGGCGTTACTGCTGCCGGAAGAATGGCATCTGGCCGTGTACGAGGGCTTGCTGCTCGTCGGCGTCTTCCGCGAAGCTTACGTCCGCCATCTGTTGGATCTCGGCGCGCCGCTCGTCATCGTCGATCACGACTATGACACGCTGAAGCTGGACGCCGTCGTGACCGCCAATACGACCGAGGCCTTCCGCATCGTGTCGTATCTGATCGGGCTCGGACACCGGGAGATCGGCTTCATCGGCGCGATCGGCATGACGCGCAGCTTCATGGAGCGCTGGCTCGGTTATTGCCAGGCGATGAGCGAGGCCGGACTCGCCATCCCAGAGGCATACTGCCTGACCGGCGAGGCGCCGCTCGCGACGCTCCATTCGCAGCCGTCCGAGGTGCAGGCCTGGCTGGATGGGCTGGGGAGCTACCCGACGGCATGGTTTTGCGCCAACGACCGCATCGCCGTCAACCTGATCGAGATGCTGACCGCGATGGGCGTGCGGATTCCAGGCTCGCTCTCTGTCGCGGGCTTCGACGATATCGAAGAGGCCGCCCGCACGGAGCCGCCGCTCACGACCGTCCAGGTCCAGCGCGAGCAGCTCGGCTACGAGGCCGTCGACTTCCTGATCCGCAAGATCGACTACGGCGGCAATCCGACCAAGCTGTCCATTTACGGCGCGTTTATCGAGCGCGCGTCCTGCGCCCCGCCATCGGGGAACGCTGAGAATCTGCGCGATCCCGTTCCGAATCGCGGATGACTTCGCAAGCGATCAGGCCGGCGAGCGGTTGGTTGGGGACTCCAGATCAGGGTACGATAAACGAGACCATACTTGGATAGGAGATGATCCCCGTGAGCGATTTGGAAAAAAAGCTGACAGAAGCGCTGGGCAAATATAAGTTCGGGGCGTTCGCGACCGTCCACGACGGCCAGCCTTCGCTGCGCTATATGCAGGTGTTCAACGACGGACTGACGATCCTGCTCGCGACGCACCGCGATACGCACAAGGTCGACGAGCTCGAGGCGAATCCGAAGGCATCCTTGCTCCTTGGTCTCGAAGGCCGGCTGTGGCCGGGCGAGATCGTCGAGGTGCAGGGCGAGGTGGCGATCTCCACGGACGAGGAGCTGAAGTCGGACGTGTGGAAAAGTTACTTCAAAAAGTGGCTCGACGGCCCGCACGATCCGGACTACGTCATCCTGAAGCTGAAGCCGACGCTTATTCTGTATACGGAGAAGGACGGGGAGCAGCAGGTTTGGCGTCCGTCTTGAACCCGCCCGCGTATATTTTGCCGAAGCGGTCCGTTCATTGAACCTCAAAAAAGGCAGGTCCGGCGCCGCGCTGGCGATAACGGACCTGCCTTTTTTATGCGTGCAACGGCCTCAGCGGGAGGAGGCTTGTTTGTTTCCGGTTGAGACTTCACGCGGCCCGAGGGGCGGCGCGGAAGCTTGTTTGTTTCTGGTTGAGACTTCTCGCGGTTCGAGGGGCGGCGCGGAGGGCCGTTTGTTTCTGGTTGAGACTTCTCGCGGTCCGAGGGGTGGCGTGGGGGGATCGTTTGTTTCTGGTTGAGAACTTCTCGGGGGGCCGAGGAGTGGCGTGGGGGATCGTTTGTTTCTGGTTGAGACTTCTCGGGGGCCGCTGGAGCGGTGCGGGAGCTTGTTTGTTTCCGGTTGAGACTTCTCGCGGTCCGAGGGGCGGCGCGGGGGGATCGTTTGTTTCCGGTTGAGACTTCTCGCGGTCCGAGGGGCGGCGCGGGGGGATCGTTTGTTTCTGGTTGAGACTTCTCGCGGTCCGAGGAGCGGCGCGGGGGATCGTTTGTTTCTGGTTGAGACTTCTCGGGGGGCCGAGGAGTGGCGTGGGGGGATCGTTTGTTTCTGGTTGAGACTTCTCGCGGTTCGAGGGGCGGCGCGTTACCCTGCTTTTAAAGATAACACGCCGCCCCAACCGGTCGTTCGTGCTTCAGCACCTGAACAGCCCGTACCCCGGCAGCGGCACGATCGGCGCTTCGTCGACGGCGAGGCCCGCGGACCCGCCTCGCTTAATGGCCACGTCGACGAGCCAGCGCGTGAACGGCGCGACGTTCATCGTCTCCAGCTCCTCCAGCGAGTAGAAACCCGCCGCATCCACCTCCACGCCGTCCGGCATCGGCTCGCCGCCGACGTACGACATCGTGAAGGCGACGTACAAGTTGTGCACGGCTCTCGGCTGGTCCCGCAGCGCCGCGACGCCCGTCACGACCGCATCGATGCCGGTCTCCTCCAGCACCTCTCGTCGCACCGTCTCGTTAATTTTCTCCAGCTGCTCAGCGTAGCCGCCCGGGTTCGTCCAATATCCTTTGCCCGGCTCCTGCGCCCTGCGCACGAGCAGAATCTTGCCGTCCCGCTCCACGAGCGCGCCGACGCCGATGCTGTAGTTACCCCAATGCACGAAGCTGCAGGCGGTGCAGGCGCGCCGCGGCGTGCCGTCGACGTCGCGCGTCTCCATCGCTGCCCCGCAGGACGAGCAAAACTTCACTTCCATGCTCATACCGCCGCCCCCTTTCCGTCCGGAATGCATTTCGCATAGACCAGCCCTTGACGGATGCCGCCCTCGTCCGCGCGCGCCGTCACGTAATCCGCATGCGCCAGCAGCTCGGGATGGCTGTTGCCCATCGCGATGCCGAGGCCGACGAGCGTCAGCATCTCCTTGTCGTTCAAACCGTCCCCGAAGGCAATCGCTTCTTCCGGCTTAATACCGAGCGCGTCCAGCATAGCCTGAATGCCCTCGGCTTTGGAGCCGGTATGCGGCAGCACGTCCAGCGCGTTCGGATGCCAGCGGATGAACCGTAGACCCGGGAGCTCCGGCAAATAAGCCGCTTCCTCGCCGTCCGCGCAATGCAGGAACACCTGGTAGATGCCCTCTCCCCGCCAAAAATCGGCATTGAACCCGGGCCGCTCCACTCTCAGCGAATCGACGGCTTTCCAGACGCCGGCATCGTCCTCATGATTCGTATGATAGGTCGCTTTGCCTTCGAATACGAGCGGATGCCCCGCGCGTCCCGAGAGCTCGACGAGCTTCTCCAGGTCGCCGATCGGAATCCGCCTCTCGTACAGCTCCTTGCCCTTGTACACGACATAGCCGCCGTTCAGGCTGACGAACGACTCGATGCCGAGCTCCTCCAGCAGCCATTTGAAAAAGTACGGCGCGCGCCCGGTCGCGATGACCGGCTCGATCCCGCTTGCCTTCAGCTCGGCGATCGCGAGGCGCGTATCCTCGGGAATTCGTTTTTCCTCGTCCAGCAGCGTTCCGTCGATATCGAAAAAAACGATTTTGTAGCTCATGCCAGCTCCCCATCCTGAAATCCGTCTATTCTGAACCATTCCCCTTATCATCTAACAAAATCGTCCCTGCGTAAACGGAAATCTCGCGAATACTGACAGACTGTTGTCAAGGACGTTCCCATACAATGAGTACAGACAGCAAGAACGAACAGAACCAAACCAGCGCAAAGGAATGATTCGATTGGTAGCAAAAACGCAAAACACCGGCATCGTGATCGCGGGGCTGCTGCTCTCCATCCTGATGGCCTCGATGGACAACTCGATCACCGCGACGGCCATGGGCTCCATCATCGGAGAGCTCGGCGGTCTCGACAAATTCGTATGGGTAACGTCGGCCTACATGGTCGCGGAAATGGCGGGCATGCCGATCTTCGGCAAACTGTCGGATATGTACGGGCGCAAACGTTTCTTCGTCTTCGGCGTCGTCTGCTTCATGGTCGGCTCGGCCCTTTGCGGCACGGCCGATTCGATCCTGCAGCTTAGCCTGTACCGGGCCGTCCAGGGAATCGGGGCGGGCGCGCTCGTGCCGATCGCCTTCACCATCATGTTCGACGCCGTGCCGCCGGAGAGCCGGGGCAAGCTGGGCGGCCTGTTCGGTGCGGTATTCGGCCTATCCAGCATTTTCGGACCGCTGCTCGGCGCGTATATCACGGATCATATCGGGTGGAATTGGATCTTCTACATCAATCTGCCGCTCGGACTGATCGCGTTCGCCATGATCGCCTTCTTCTACAAAGAGTCGGCGCAGCACGAGCGCCAGGTCATCGATTGGACCGGCGCAGCCTCGCTCGTGGGCACGATCGTCTGTCTTGTGTTCGCCATGGAGCTCGGCGGCAAGACGTTCGCCTGGGACTCCGCGGAAATTATCGGCTTGTTCGCAGGGGCTGCCGCGCTCGCGCTGCTGTTCGTATGGGCGGAGCGGCGCGCCGCCGAGCCGATCATCTCGTTCGCGATGTTCCGCAGCAGATTGTACGCGACGAGCAATGCGCTGGCCATGCTGAGCGGCGCGGCCTTCATTACCGCGTCCGTCTACATTCCCATTTACATGCAAGGCGTCTTGGGCGGCTCCGCCACGAACTCGGGCATGGTCCTGCTGCCGATGATGCTGGGCACGGTCGTGACCGCGACGCTCGGCGGCAGCCTGCTGAACAAGCTGTCCTATCGCACGATCCTCATCCCGAACGTCGTCATCCTCGTCGCGGGCATCGCGCTGCTGACGACGCTGACGTCGGATACGCCGCGCTGGATCGTCACGGTCTACATGGTGCTCGTCGGACTCGGCGTCGGGGCGACCTTCTCCGTGCTCGGCAACGCCGCCATCCACGCCCTGCCGGCGAACAAGCGCGGCTCCGCCAGCTCTACGCTGAACTTCTTGCGCTCGCTGGGCATGACGCTTGGCATCACGGTGTTCGGCATCATCCAGAGCCATGCGATGGCCCGCAAGCTGTCGGATGCGCTGGGCGGAGGCTCGCTCGGCGGCGGCGTGCCCGCAGACGGTACGGCTGGGACGGCTGGCGGCACGGGGGCCGGCTCGTTAGGCGGCGCCGCGACGAGCGGAGGCGGCAGAGCCGTACCCGATAGCCTCGGCGGTCTCAACCTGAGCGACCCGCATGCGCTGATGGAACCCGCTGCCCGCTCGCACATTCCGCACGAATTGCTGGCGAAGGTCACCGACGGCCTCTCGTCCTCGATCTCGGCTACCTTCATGTGGAGCCTCATCCCGGCCGTGCTGGCGCTCGCCGCGGCGCTTCTGATGAGCCGGGAACGCATGGATCCCGCGCTGGAGGCTGAAGCTTACGCGGCACAGCACTAGAATCGCGCGCAACAAGAGCCCGTTTACGCTTAACAGGCGTTGCGGGCTCTTCGTCCGGCAAGCTGCCGGTGGTCGCTAGATTGTATAAAACCTGATCAGCCGTTGAATTTGCGAATGATCGCCGTCGCTCAGATTTGCGAAAAAAAGCAGCTGCCAAGCTTGCGTTAATACGGCTTGCTTGCTGACGGGCGCATCCCAGCTCGGATAAACTCTCATCGCCATTTTCCCGGGCGAAGCGGCTGTCCTGAGCATGTTTTGCTTCGCAAGAACGTCCTTGGGGAAAACGAATTGCCCCGAATAGCGACCTTCATCGGAGAAGACGTGAATGACCAGCAGGTCGGTTGCCGCTTCAGGCGAGTATGCGACGTTTTTTCCCGATTCGTCCCTTTCCCAAAAAAACAACGAACTGTCCGATCTTGCGCGGCGTAATCTTAGCGACTCTGAACCGAACCAACTTTGAATTCAGCAGGAATACGCCGCCGCCATAATCAGAATTCTGGGCTTCTTCCCCTGGGCCAGCAAGCGCCAAGCCGTTCGGTTTATAAATCCGCTCATTGAGCTCGTGCAGCGATTGAAAAAAACGAAACCATAACGTTGACTCCTTGCGTTCTCCCGCCGCCTTTATTTAAGCGGAGAAATATTCAACAGCCTCAACAATTCGCCCCATGAATGGATGCGAGGCGCGTCCGAATGCCGGTTGTACGGCTGATCGCGGACATAAACCTTGATCGCCAGCTCGGCTAAAGTATCGATGACCGCGGGTTTGTCGTCGAAATAATAATCGAGCGCGAGCTCGCGGATGACATGCACCTTTTCCGCGTCGCCCATGCCGCAGTAGAATCTGCCCGAACGCACGGGAAAGCCCGCAGCCGTCAGCCACGTCAGCGTGCGTTCGCAATGCCCCTGCCCTCTGGCGGTAATGTAGTAAATCTCGTGCCCCAGCCTGTCCAGCTCGTTAAGCGCCTCCACGGCGTCCGGATAGGGCGGGCAATCGCTGAAGTAGATCGCCTCGCGCAGTTCGTCCCACATCCGCTTGCCTTCTTCCGCGTTCAGGCCGAAAGCTTCGTGGATCGGAATGCACGCCAGCGCATGCAGCTTGGCGATGTCAACCTGGCGGCCCAGCTTCTTGTTGTAAAGTCGAAAAGCATGCTCCCGCAAGCGGATCAGCGTATCGTCGATGTCGAATCCGAGTTTCATCGCAGTCTCCTTGGACATTGGAATGATCCGCTTATTTTACCAAAAGGGCGCCGGACTTCCTAATATGATCTGGCGGCCGAATGGACGGAGCCGATCGAACCGTTGTCTATAAAACGAACCCCGAACCTGCAGCAGGTCGGGGTTCGTTGGCTTGCTTCTTAGGATTTCTTCGTAATCTTGCCCTGCGCCTCCAGCGCGCGGAGCACGACGGTCGCGGCTTCGGCGCGCGTCGCCGTCGCGGCCGGATTCAGCTTGCCGCCGCTGCCCTTCAGCAGCCCGCTTTGCAAGCCGTAAGCGACCGCAAGCCGCGCCCAGCCGGATACTTTGGCGCCGTCGGCGTATGCACCGAGCAGCGTGTCAGTATCCAGGTCGTCCGTGACGATGCCGAGCGCGCGGCTCAGCATGACCGCCATCTCCTCGCGCGTGATCGGGTCGCTCGGCCGCAACTTGCCGTCCGCTCCCTTCACGACGCCCGCGCCTGTCGCCGTCGCGACGGCTTCCGCATACCAGGCATCGGCCGGCACGTCGGCGAACCGCCCGGCCGCGACGCCCGTTCCCGAGCCGCCCGAGAGCAGCGGCAGCACGAGCTTGACGAACTCGGCCCGCGTCACGCTGCCGTTCGGACGGAACGTCCCCGCGGGATCGCCGCTCACGACGCCCCGAGCCGCGAGCGCCTCGACGTCCGCGCGGCTCCAGTGCTTCGCCAGGTCGGCGAACGAATACTCGGCGATTAGCACCGCGTACGTACCGGGCTCCGTCACTTCTGCCTCGACGCTGCCCGAAGTCCCGTCTACGATGCCTCCGACATACGCCCACTTGGACATGTCGCCGGCAGCCTGACGGTATACGCCAAGCTTCCGAATGTCCGCGCCCGCCAGCTTCGCGGCGTCATAAGCGATCGTCAGCTTGCCCGGCGCCGCGAGCTTCGTCTCGGCCGCCAGCTTCCAATCGTACACGTCTGATACGAGCTTCAAATGCGCGTCCGCAGGTGCCGGAGCTCCTGCAACCTTGACGGCCGTCACCTTCTTGGCCGCGCCGGCAGCGCCCCCGCTTCCCGGCAGCCACAGCTTCAGCTTGCCGCCGAAGAAGCTTAAAGTCCCGCCCTCGGCGCCGATCTCTCCGCTCTCTCCGTCCTGCTGCGGCGGATTCTGCGGATTGCCGCCCGGATTGCCCGAGCCGCCGCCGGTGCCGCCGTCCGCGGCCTTGGTCGCGACGAACAGCGATGGCTCCGAGGACGCATTGCCCGCCATATCGACGGTCCAGATCCTGACCTCGTATTCCGTCGACGGCGACAAGCCGGTTATCGTATACTTGCCGACGCCTTTCAGAACAGTCGCGGGATCCAGCCCGAACGTCTCGCCCTTCTTCGCCCATTGCAGCTTGACGGCGAACAGGTCCGCGTCAGACGGATCGGTCCATTCGATCGTCGCCTGCGTCGATTCCGTCGTCACGCGGACGACGGTCGCAGGTCCTGGCGGCGCGATATCGGCGGAAGGCTGCTGGCTTCCCGCCGTTTCCGCGGTCGTCCTGGCCATGCTGTAATTGCCCGATTCATCGTAGGATCTGACTTCGATTTCGTAAACCGTGTCGGCTTTCAGCCCCTGAAGCAAAGCGTACTTCTGCTGCAAAGGAATCTCGACCGATGCACTCTCTCCTGCCGCGCCCTGCGCTTTGTAGAAGACAGCAACCTTAGCCCTCTCTTCATCGCGCATGTACTTCCAGGTCACCAGCGCCTGGTTTTCATCCGCATCCGCGGACAGCTCCGTCACGGCCGCCGGCGGCGTAACGTCATGATCCGTCACCACGACTTCGGCCTCATGCGCATCTCCTAGGGGGGATGCCGGCATAGCTTTGCACTGCGCCGTCTACGTATACCTTATATACGCCGCCTGCCTCAAGCGGGGCGTCCGGCGTAAACCGGATATGCATCGAATTCCCTTCGCTCACGGGCGACACAACCGTCCAAACGCCCGGAACATCCGCACCCGTCGCCGGATCGACGACCGCGAACAAGCTGCCCGACACCGTGCTGCCTTTTACGTGACGGTCGAACAGAATATCGACCGCTCCGCCGCCCGGCGCGGCCTCGAACTTGACCGGCTTCGCCGGCAGCGTCGAGATCATCGGGATGTTGACGTCAAAATGCGGCGGCAGCACCGTCAGCTCCTCGCTCTCGGCGGGCAGGTAGCCTTCTTTTTCATAGCGCACCTTCCACTTGCCCTCCGGCACGTCCCATGCGTATCGTCCGTCCGCATCCGTATAAAGCGGATTTTCCTGCCCGTACCAATCGGCATCCCAGACGTCCCACCGCCGCGTCTCCTCGTTCCAGCGCAGCGCCGTCGCCTTCACGCCTTCGAGCCGGTTTTCCTCGGTCACCTCATAGACATAGCCGCTCGGATCGTAGATCCATTCGGGATCGGCGATCGGTTTCTTCGGCTTTTTCGGTACGTTGCACAAATCGTTGATGTCGTCGTTGAACCGCGTTATTTGGCGGGCCAGACCGGCGTCCAGCACTTTGCCGAACGCATTGCTCGCGATGAAGAGCGCGACCGTGCCGACGCCGAACGTCGCAGGACCTGCCACGGTGCCGGCAATCGAAATGCCGTATTTGATGAGTTCGTTGCGAATGATCTTCTTGCGCAGCAGCTCAACGTACTCCATCTCGATCGGGATGAGATTCGGCGGACAGTATCTGGCGATCTTATCCATGATGTAAGCCAGATCGTCCAGCGAATCTCCGGTTCCTCTGCCGTCATACAAACTATAGGCGGCGTCGGCTACCTTCCAGGTGTTCTCGCCGGCCTTCGAAGCGAACGCCATCTCGATTCTTACGGCCACGGCGGCGACTGCGCTGTTCAATGTCTTGACCTGCGCGGACTTGGCTTTCGCGGACGGGACGATATCCTTGTATACGTCCATGTCCGCGCCAGCGCTCATGTAGGCCAACGCCTTTCCGACATCGAGACCCGAAGCGAACGCATCCGCGGGCAAATAGCCTTTTTAATTCGAATTTGAGCGTGCCCCTGTCGAACGATTCGCCGACCTGCAAGCCGTAGAGCGGTATATTCGTTTCATCGGCCAGCGTCAGATCGGAGCTGCTCGGCGTATACGACGTTCGCTCGAGCGTGGCGCTGAGCGACATCTCCGCATCGCCGCCGGCGGAAGGCAGGGTGCCCTTGAAGGACATCGACTGCTTGCGGTCTCCTCCCTCGCGCGGGGATACGTAGAGGCTCTCCTGGCGCGCATCCCTGAACGCGGGCGGCATCTGCGCCTTCAGCTCCTCGGTCGGCGCCGGTCCTCCCATCAGAATATCATCCGGTTCTCTCGTCGTATAGTCGATGCCGATCGGACCGACCGCCGAGCCGCTGGTGACCGCCTGGTAGACGCCGTCCTTCAGGCTCGCTTCAAACCGTTCGTTTCCGACCAGAAAGACAACGTCGCGCACCAGCTCCGGATGATTGAACTTCACGGTCAGATGGAACGGCCAGCCGGGCGCCAAAACGTAAGGAAATCTCGCTTCGCCCTCGCGGGGATCGAGCGCCATCGTCCGTCCGTCCGGCTGACGCATCGTGAATTCGATCGGTTCCGCAACGTTCACGTCGTAGCTGACGGTCGTCTGACCGCTGCTCCAGCTGCCGCTGTCCGTTCGGGCCAGGGCATACATCTGCCAGACGGCCGTCTTGCCCTCGCCTTCCATATCGACGCTTGCGGACCAGCGTCCGGCAGGCGAAGCCTGCGCGGAGCTGACCACGCGATCCCCCGCATACACGCTGACCGCACTGCCTGCAGGAGCGGTACCGGTCACCGTGAATTTGCGGTAACCCGTTCGGCCGGGCGCGATCAATGTCACTGCCGAGACATCGGCCAGGGCGACGCCGATCTCCTCTTCCTTCGATTGCCCCTGCACCTGATAGGATATATGCGGCGCGATGGCCAGCCTGTTGCCGTCCGGCGTATCGGCCATACGCAATTGATATTGCAGCGTGCCGGACATATTGGCGCCGATCGCGCCGATCGCAACGAAGTAGCGCCCTTCCTTCTGTCCGGGCGTCACGGTCTGCCCCTGCCATACGGCACTGCCTGGCACGAGCTCGGCTCCGGATGGCATATCCAGCACGACTGCGCCGTCCGTCAACGCATCCCGGCTCGTATTCGTATATCGCACGCGAACCTGCAGCGCCGACCCGGGCGCCGGCCGGTTCGTGCCGAGCAGCACCGCGTTGCCCGACTGTCCGGCGAACCGCCCCGGCTCGCCGAATTTGAGCTTGCCCAGGTTCAGAACCTCGCCCTCCGCGAGCTGGAACGTTCGAATCAGGACATTTTTGTCGAGGTTGCTCGCGAGCGCCAGCTCGTAAGCGCCCGCATCGGGCAGTTTGATCTTGAAGTCGCCTTTGCCCAAAAAGAAGCCTCTGATATACTTGCGGGTCGTGCCGCCGTTTTCAATCGCATAAAGCGCGGCGTTGCCCTGAACGCCGTCCAGACTGCCCACGACCTGCGTGCCCTTGTCGATCATCCGCAGCTCGACTTCGGCCTTGCGGTCGGCGCCGATGACGGTCGTGCCGCAGACCGGCTTGTAGCCCGCTTCGGCGCCGTCCGCGCAAATTTTCACCGTCTGTCCGGTCTCCGCCTCCACGGAGAGCGGATTCCCGCCGCCATAGCTGCGCGCCGAGCTGTAGATACGGTAATGCACCATTTCGCGCCAGTCGAGATCGTACGGACCGACCCATTCGCCTTCGCCCGATTTGGTGTACAGCTTGATCTGGACCTGAGCGGGAATGCGCTGCTTGTAAACGAAGTCCAACGTCTGTGTCCCTTGTACCGCCGTCACATACTTGACCTCGGAGCCAAATGAGCCTCCGGCGAACGCCTGGATATACATATATCCCTGGGGCACGCCCAGCGTGTACTTGCCGTCGCCGTCCGTGACGGCCGTGTACGTCTGGCCTTCGAATATCCCTTTGACCGTCGCGCCTGCGACCGGCTTACCTTCAGGGTCCTTGACCGTGCCCTCGATTTTTGCGTCCGTTCGGCGAACCAGCGTGATCTCTGCCGTGTTGGTACCGCTGGTCAGCGTCACGATTTGCTCGATCGGCTCGTAGCTGCTATCCTCCGGCTCGATCCGAATGCGGATCCGCTTGCCGATCAGCTTTTTGAAGGCGGGCAGATTGAATTGGCCATTATACAATGCATTACCGGCGCCCAGCAAATGGCCCGCTTCATCGGTGACGATAACACGGTTGCCCTTCCCTCTCCAGTTTGGGTTCACAATCTTAATGGCGAGTGCGGCCGGCAGCAACGGTTCGGCACTTACCGTCTGGCTGCCTCCGGCGTCGACCTCTATAACTGGCAATTCCGATTCCTCAAACAAGTCGTGCCCGCCGGCGCCGAGCAGACTCAGCTTATAATCGTCGGCCTCGGGCAGGCCTTTCAGCGCCACCGTCTTGCGCGAGCCCAGGACGACGGACTGGTAAGCGCGGGCTTTCTGACTGTAAATACTCAGCAAGGCGTCCTCCGGTATGGGAACCGAACCGCTCAGCATAACACTGACCGTGCCTCCGACCGCTATCGGCACACGCAGCGCCTCGGCTTCGGCGGAGCTGTCCTCCCGCGTCACCGCTGCCTTGATCGACAGCAGCCTTTTCGCATCGTCCGGCACCGCCAGCTCGCCCTTATAGAGACCGGCTTCCATCGCTTCGGTCAACGCTGTCTCCAGCGTCTTCGATACGCCGTCGACATTTTCATACGTCAGAATCGCCTTCGCGACCGAGCCAGCAGGTCCTCGCAGTGTGAGCTGAGCCGTATCGCCGTGTCCGGCATACTGACGCAGATACAACGGGAGACCGTGAGAAAAGGACGAGATCGAGAAACTGCCGGCGACAATGCTTTTCTCGACGGAATAAGCGGCTTCCTGCTGGCTGCCGTCCACGCTGCGAACGACATAGGCATACGTCTTGCCGGCCAACGCGGTCTCGTCCGTATAGCTGCGCGCAGCCGCATCGGAGATCGTCGTCAGTACGGTCCAGTCCTCCGCTTCCGTTTTGCGCAGCACGCGGAAGGCGGCGATCGTACCCGCGCCCGGCCCCGGACCGCCCCAGACCAGCGTTACTTTCGATCCCGTCGACGTCAGCGTCAGATCCGCCAATCCCTGGCCGGCCGTCGTGCGGACCTCGGTCGTCGGGCCGTCCGTCGTCCATTGTCCACCAGCCGAAGCCGCCTGCACGGCGAACGTATACGTCGTATCCGGCGCAAGTCCGGACACGACGGCCTCAAGCGCGCCTGCGGGTACGTCGATTGCCGCCGGTCCGCCGGCGATCCGGTATCCGCCGTCCGCATGCGCGGCAGCGGTCCAGGTCAGCTTGACGCTGCTCTGTCCGACATCGGACGCGGTCAGCGCGCTGCCCTGCGGCCAGCTTGCAGGCACGGCAGTAAGGGCGACACGCTGCAAATAGACGCCCGTCTTGGAGCGCTCGCTGCCGAGCACCATGTTCATCATGCTCGACTTGTAGGCGATTCGGGACCCATCCGCGCTCATCAGGCCGCTGAACGAAGGGCCCGCGATCGGCAGCGCGGCGTCATAGGGCACGCTGACCATCGTGGTCGTAAGCGCCGTGCGATCCCGCACGAAGAGATTCGTATGCGTATCGTTGTCTCCCGGCACGATCCCCTTCTCGCTTGACGAGAACAGAACGTAGCGGCCGTCTTCGCTAATGCTGTGGCCGGTAGCGGCGCGCGGCCACTTGTCCCCGCTGCCTTCGGGAATGCCGATAGGCTCAGGCTCGGTTCCCGCAGGCGCTTCGCGGTCGTAGACATAGGTAAAATAATTTTCGTTGCGTCTGGCCGAGCTGTACATGACGTAGCGGCCGCCGCCGTCGACGGCAACAGACGCGATCGACCACTTATTATCGACGCCGGCCGTCACCCATTCGAGCTGTTCGGCATCCCGATCGAACAGATAGATGTCGCTATCGCTGTCGGTATCCCCTTCCGCATGCGATACCGTCGTGCTGAAGGCGAGGACGCTTCCGTCCCCATTCAGCATCGGGGCCGATTCCAGATACGTTCCATCCGGCAGTTGGACCGGCGCCAGCTCCCTCGTCTCCGGATCGTACGAGACGATATACCGACTGTATCCCTCCGGCGGATGCTCCACCATATTTTGGGCATACGTTGTGAAATATACGACCCGACCGTCGTTGCTGATATCCGGGCTTCCACTGAAGTCGTTCGACTGGCCGCCGTTCCACGGCGTGCTGATCCTCGTCATGGAGGTCGCGCCGGACTCGTCGAACACGCCGTTGCGATCCGTATCCCTGTCGTACAGGAATACGTCTTGCCGCCCGTTTGTGTCCGCATCCCCGGTCAGATTCGAAGCGTAGGAATAGAAGACGACTAGGCTGCCGTCGTCGCTCATCTTGCCCCCGAACGTTTCTCCGTTACCGGACTGCCCGGAAGGCGTGCGGCTGACAAGCTGAATCGAACCCAGCTCGGCATCGTACAGGAACAGGTCCGCTTTGCCGTTGCCGTCGCCTGCGACCAGATCTGCGGCATCGGAGAGGAACAGCGTGTAGCGGCCGTCGGCGCTAATATCATAGACCCCGGCATTGTCGCTGCCGGATGGCTTGCCGTCCGATGCTCGAACATCCATCCGGACCAACGCCGGGCCCGCAGGCAGCCTGACGCGCGTCCATTCGCTCACAGTGCGATTGCCGTCCCCGTCGATGAAGGCGGCGGCAAGCTCATACAATTGGCCGTTCTCCAAGTTCGGCACGACCGCGCTATTCACACCCACCGGATAAAGCCCCGATTCGTGCACGATCCCGCCGGGCTTGCGCCATAGCAGCTTCGTGCCAACGACATCCGGATCGGACGAAGCGGACCACGAGACCGTCGCTCCGCCGGACAAAGGCGTCACGCCGATCGCCGCCGCTTGCGGCGGCGTCGTCTCGGGCGTGCCCAGCGTCGTCGCTGCGGCTTCTGCGGACCAATCCGACCAGCGGTAGTCCGCACTGCCTGCCGCCACGCGATACCGATGCGCAGTGCCCGCAGCCAAACCGTCGGCCGCATAGGAGGTTCCCATCACGATCGCTGTCAGCCGATCGTCCTGCAGCACTCGATAATAGGACGCGCCGGGCACCGCCGGCCAGCTCAGGGCGACATAAGCAGCTCCCGGCTGCGTCGTCACCGATGCCCCGTCGGGCCATACCGGTGTCTCGGCGGCCGGAACGGCGTCCAGCGCGACGGCATAGACGTCGCTTGCCGCATCCGGCTCGGCGGACTGCTCCAGATTTTTAGCCGCCGACTCGAAGACGAGCGTGCCGCCGTCCGCGCTGAGCGCCGCCTTGACGACGGCCGCATCCGCGCTGCCGCCGCCGGCTGTCCGGGTCGCCCAGCGCGTCTCGCCCTTCAGCCGGTCCCGAATATAAATGTCCTTATGTCCGGTATCCGCGGGATCGTAGGCATCCGCTGTCTGAAAAGCGACGTAGCGCCCGTCCGCGCTGATCGACGGCTCTTCGGCGCCGGTCGCTCCCTGCATGCCGTCGCTGCCTGCGCTCGCGAGCTCGGTCGTGCCCGCCACCCGGTCATACACAAAAATATTCCACGCCGTTCCCATTGCGCCCGGCACGATATTGCTCGCCACGGATTTATAAGCGACATAGCGCCCGTCCGCGCTGACGACCGGATATTGACTGCTCGCGTTTCCGGTCTTCCCGTCCGGCGCGCGGCTGATTTTTTTCATCTCGCCCAGCGCGGTGTCGTACAGATACACATCGCGGTACTTGGCGCCGGAAAATACGCTGCCCGTGTCGTCCGGCACGATATCCCGGGAGAAGGAATCGAAGGCGACGTAGCGGCCGTCGGCGCTCATGGACAGGCGCGATCGCGTCGTTTCGTAGATGTAGCTCTGCCGTGCAATCAACGCTACGTTCTTCGTGCGACGATCGAGCAACCAGATATCGCAGGTGCCTGTGCTGCTCGCCTTGCCCGCATAGGCGACGTAGCGGCCGTCCGCGCTGATCTGATAGGAGCTCCCGTTGCCGGCGAACTCCGAGCCGGGTACGAACTCGGCGACTCTCTCGATCGTGCCGCCCAGCGCATCGTAGAGGAACAGATCCTCTGCAGCGTTCGAGTCGGCGGCCGTCGTCAGGTTCGTGGCTTTAGAAGTAAACAACACATATTTGCCGTCCAGACTGACGTACGGCGCATAGCTGTCGTTGTTGGCCTGCGCACCGCCCGCCCCGAGACTAATGCGCTTGGTCGTTCCAGTCGCGCGGTCGCTCAGGAAAATATCGAGTTTGCCGTTCGTATCCCCTTCGACCAGGTTGGACGAAGCCGAAGCGTATGCCACGAACCTGCCGTCCCCGCTGACGGAAGCCGACCGGCTGTCGCCCGTGGCCGGGGCTCCGCCCGGAGCCGCGCTAATCTTGACCGGCAGGCCGTAGACCGCGCCGGCGATGGACAACCTCTCTGCATCGTTTCCGTAGACGCCGTCCGTTACCGACGGTTGCAAGCCGTTATCACGCTCAAGCGAACCGCCCAGCTGCTCCAACAGTCCGGCGAGCGTCAAATCCTGTGCGTCGCCGGCAGCCGGTTCCGCGTGCGCCAGTCGCTCCAGGCTTCCGGTCAGCAAGACGGCCGCCAGCAATCCCGCCAGTCCGCGCTTCCATCCTTTTTTCATACGCTTGCTCCAACCCCGAACCCCACGCTCCGGCTGACCGGACCTCGGTCCTTCCCCCGGAATTCGCGGACCGGTCAAGAGATCTCCGCATACCGCTCGCCCGCTCCTTTCTTAACCTCCGGCTGCGGACAATACGCGTCCAGCAGCCTCCGCTCCACGCCGCGCCAGCGCGCGATCCGGTACAGCAGCCCGAACATGCCCTTCTGGAACCAGACGGGCGGGCCGATGAGATAGCTCTCGCCCATCCGGATCACCACGGCCAGCTCCAGCATGCTTTTGGGCATGCCGTTCGCGCCGGTTCTGCCGTCCCGCGCCAGGCCGTACTGCATGCGCAGGAACTTCTCGAAGCTGCGTGCCGGCAGTATCTTCACGCGGAACGCGATCTCCGTCTTCTCCTGGTTGTAAAAGCGATGCTTCGATCCCAGCGGCGCCACCGCCTTCTGTCCCGGTTCAAGCAGCAGCGTCTTGCCGTCGCAATCGAGCGACAGCCTGCCGTCGATCGCTTCGAATTCCTCCTCGAACGTCGTGTGATAGTGCAAGGGCGTGCCGCCTCCGGGCTGAAGGCGGACCTCCACCCATTCGTAAGCGCCGCCCGATTCCTGCGCGGTCTCCAGAAAGGTGACCTCGTCCCCGATCTGGGGATTGCGAATCGTACGTTGAGATAGCGTTGCGGACATGTAGGATCATTCTCCTTATTTGGCGATAATGGCTCATTCTAGCGTAAGTTTTAGCGGCCGTTCCCACTAGTGAACAGCCGTCATCGGTTTTGTCATGCCGGTCATGACTTCGAGCGACCCGAGTCATGTAGCGAGGGGCAAAGATTGTATAAACGACCCGAATATGCATTTGCAGATATATATCCAATTGGATATATTATAGCTAATACGATTAAGGAGGAACGAAAAATGAATCAAAACGGGACAAATCAGCCGGTCACGCGCGTCGATGGCCGGACGTTCATCATGGAGCGCGTATTCGATGCGCCAAGGGAGATGGTGTACGAGGCGTTCGTGAACCCCGACCTGCTGTCGAAGTGGTGGGCGCCCAAGCCGTATACGATTCCGGTCTGCCGGATCGACCTCAGGCCGGGCGGCAAATGGCACTACTGCATGCGTTCGCCTGAAGGTCAAACACAGTGGGTGCTGGGGATCTATGAGGAAATCCATCCGCTTGAGCGCATATCGTACGCCGTCACCTTCGCGGACGAGCAGGCGAATCCGACGGATGTCATTCCGAAGCAAGAGGTTACGGTACGATTCGCGGACGCGGGCGACGGCCGGACGACGCTCGTCTTAAACTTCCGCCTGCCTACGGAAGAAGATCTGCAAGCGACGCTCAAAATGGGCATGAGCGAAGGTACCGCGATGGCCCTGGATAATCTCGCGCAAGATATATTGCCGCAGATGAAGCGCGGTTGATTGGGAACAGCAAGACGGGAGGCTCGCTATGAATACGGCTACATTCGGCGCCCTTGCGGAGCCCCATCGTCTCGGCATGGTCGAGCTGCTGCGGGAAGGCCCGCTCTCGGTCGGCGACATCGCCGAAAGGCTGGCGATGGGCCAGCCCCAAGCGTCCAAGCATCTGCGCGTGCTGAGCGACGCGGGCCTTGTCGAGTCGCAGCCGGCGGCCAACAAGCGCATGTACAAGCTCCGTCAGGAGCCGCTTCAGGAAATGGACGAATGGCTCTCGGCGTTCCGAGCGTCGTGGGAGGCGCGGCTTGATCGGCTGGATGCTTTGCTGGCGGAGTTGCAGGGTAAGGAGAGGAAGGAGTAGACCCGGTAAACTTTTGATACTTAGTACCTATAAAACTAAAAAAATATTACTGAAATATTATCATTATTTTAGGACTAATGATTCACCATACTTTCAAGCCCCGTCTGCGTTCAGGGGCTTTTTTTGCCGTTGTTTGATCAATTACAGAACACCTCTTTCTATAACTTATGGAAATTAATGTGTTTAATAAGTTTTGTTGATGTGTTAATTTTTATTGAGGTTAAATATAACAGAAGAAGGGAAATGAGAGATGCGCTCAAAAAACGCTAGCTTTGTCGCTCGACTGCTCGTCGTCCTCTTGCTGCTTCAACCACTGCTGGGCGGGCTGGGTGTCTTGAGCCGCGCAAGCGCACAAACGGATCCGTCAACGCCGCTTGAGAGAATCAATGAAGCAATTAATAACACCGATTTTGAAGGATTGATGTCAGCGCTTACAGACCCCCAGGCGCATTTGACACTGCCGGATGGCTTCGCTGGATGGAATGATCCAACCGATCAGGAGGCTATTGTGAAGGCCTTCACGGACTTCATCGCGCCCACCGAGGAAGGACCAGGCGGCTATGAAAATCTGGAACAAGTCCAATATATTCTAAACCTGCTGAGCGTAACGTACGAATCGAGAGACGCTGAAGACGCTTTGAGCTTCGCGACCATTCGCGGAAAAATCGGTCGATTGCTCGACTTATCCTTGGAGCTGAAAACGTTATTCCCTCACTCCTCCGCAGCAGAAGGCTATCAAGTTATGATCGACTCCATCCATGAACTTACGCCGCTGGATAGAGAAATATTTGATTACTTTGTGTGGATGCAATTTGTGCAGATGGCAAGCCACCCGGAAGTCTCTCCCTTTGTTTTGGCGCCGATTGCCGTAAATATGGGAGCCGAATTTCCCACGATCAATCGCGCGCAGGAGCCGGAAGAGCTGGGCTCCCTTATGGCTTTATTGATCCCGATGCCAAGCCCTATAACGGATCTTGGACTTGATCTGAGAAAAGCAATCGACTTGACTGAAGATGAAGGACCGGAGCTCGTCCAGTGGTTGTTTAGTTTACGTCCAAAGGGCGGCTATGCAGATACCGCTGCCTTACAAACCGCGTTCGACAGCTTCTTCAACATGCAGCCGCTCCGCGCTGTCAATGCTGCGATTAAAGCGGACGACGCTGAGGACGTACAGACAGCGCTTTTGAATGAAGACTTGGGCCTCCAACTGCCAGAAAACTTCAACCATTGGAGCGACGAGACCAAGCTTGCTTGGGCGGCGACCGTCCTGAATTTCAGCCGCGGCGGCAATGGCAGCAACGGGGGCAGCAATGATGAACCCAGCATTTTTTACACCAGCTTGGATCAGCTCCGATATATCACGGATCTCGCTGGAATCTCGGTGACCGTGCTTGAGGATCAGAGCCTCTCGACTGTCGGCAAAGCGATCGATGCGATATTCGCCAAGGTCGCCGACTTTGAGACTGTCTTCCCTTCTTTTGAGCAATCCCCGATGTTCGCCGAGTTGGGAGATAACTACAATGCGCTGACGACCGTCGAGAAAGATGTTTTTAAGTACTATCTCTATATCCAGCTCAAGACGGCCAAGGAGATATTAAATAACGGAAATAACGGCAATGACGAAAACGATATTTTTAATGGCAATCTGCTCAGCTTTTTGATTGCAGCCTCCATGGGCTATACGCCTCAAGCGATCAACAGCGTATCGTCGGCTGAAGATATGGGCCGATCGCTGCAGATGCTCTATTCAGTACAACAGATGATCGAGATGATCAAGCCATTCGGCATCGAACTCGAAGACTGGAATCTCGACCTCTCGAAGATGGGAAGTCTGAACCCCGAAGACGAGATTACGTCCGAGCTCAGCAACTGGATGCTCGACAAGCGCCCGGAAGGCGGCTACGCCGATCTGGCCGCGATCCAGTCCACTTTCAATCAATTCTTCACGCCGGCTGCGCCATCCGTCACGGCGGACGCGGCCACGAATAAGCTCGTCGGCGCGACTGCCGCGATGGAGTACTCGATCGACGATGGAAAGACCTGGACAAGCTACGATCCCGAGAATGCGCCTGTATTTTCCACCTATGTCAACGTCCAAGTCCGCGTCAAGGAGAACGGCGTTCGCGCGGCAAGCCCGACGACGACCGTCACGTTTAACGCGCCGGTCTACATTCCGCCGATGAACACGAACACCGAAACGCGCTATGTCGACGTTCAAGGCAGCGACGGCAGCGGCCTGGCCCGCACGCCGGTCACCCGTACGACCGATGCATCCGGCAAGGTAAAGGATAGCGTAACGCTGTCTTCCGATATTGCCAAGGAAGCCGTCGACAAAGCCAAAGCGCAAGGCGGCAGCACCGTCCGCATCGCCATCCCAGATGCCGAAGACAAGGTATCGGAAGTGTCGGTGACGATTCCGACTGCAGCTCTGACGCAGATCAACGACGGTAAAATGAGTCTCGAGCTGTCGACCGGCGACAGCGTCGTGTCGATCCCGACGGCTTCGCTCTCCGGCTTCGGCCAGGATCTGTACTTCCGTCTCGTACCGGTCAAGACCGAGGACGGACGCGTTCAGGTCGAGACGAGAGCCAAGCAGGAGAAGGCCGTTCAGGACTACGCAAAGGACGAATCCATTAAAATCTACGGTCGTCCGATGCAAATCGAAACGAATCTGCAAAGCCGCGAAGTAAGCCTGTTCCTGCCGCTGAAAAACGGCTTGCCGACCGATGCGGCCGAGCGCAATCGCATCATGAACCATCTCGGCGTGTACGCCGAACACAGCGACGGCACCAAGGAACTGATCCAAGGCAAAGTCGTGACGATGAACGGCATGACAGGCATTCAATTCACCGTTAAAAAATTCAGTACCTTTGCGATCGTCTACGCGGACGGCTTGAACGGCACCCAAACCCAAACGCCGACCGCGCATACGCCGTATATTAACGGATTCGGCACGGACTTCCGTCCCAATGCGTTCGTAACGCGCGCCCAAATGGCGGCGATGCTCGCTCGCAACCTGCCTGACACGACGGTATCGGCCGGTACGACGGCCGGCTCGGACGTCAAGGCCGGACATTGGGCAATGGACGAAATTCTCAAAGCCAAGTCTGCGGGCATTATGGGCGGCGTATCCGAGACGATGTTCGATCCGGAAGGCTCCGTCACGCGGGCGCAAATGGCTGCGATCGCCGCCCGCTGGATGCAGAAGGGTCCGACGACATCGCAAGGCGTCGCGAATCCGGGCAACGGTAACTATAGCGACGTATCCGACACCCACTGGGCTGCGGACGCGATCTCCTACGTTACGTCTGCAGGCATCATGACGGGCTATGCCGGTCAGACGTTCAAGCCTGATCAGAAGCTGACGCGCGCCGAAGCCGTCAAAGTGCTGAACCGTCTGTTCGGCCGCGGTCCGCTGAACGGGGCGACGACGGTTACCTTTACGGACGTGCCGGCTACCCACTGGGCATTCGCCGACATCGAAGAAGCGGCGACCAACCATAAGTACACGGTCGACGCGCAAGGCGCGGAGCAAATCGCCGCGCAATAAAGGAAGTATTGAGATTGAGAAAGAGGCTGCGACGCTTCGGCGTTCGCAGCTTCTTTTTTTTACGCAGAAGAAAATGGGTCGCGACGACATTGGGGAGCGTGCGTTCCTATCCGCTGCAACCTGTACTATAATAGACAGATAAGCCGATGGCGCCCGCGCGGCGTCCATTATTCGTACAGGAGATTATGCCGACATGCAAATTATCGAATTGCCCATGAATCTGATCGACGAAGATAAGGACCAGCCCCGCTACCGGTTCGGCGAAGAGTCGCTGCAGGAGCTGGTGAACAGCATCGGCGAGATTGGCCTGCTGTCCCCGATCAAGGTGCGCAAGGCCGAGGGCGGCCGCTACAAGATCATTTACGGCAACCGCCGTTACCTGGCCTGCTCGAAGCTGGGCCGCGACACGATCCCCGCCATCGTATCCGAGGCGACGGACGAGACGGAGATCTATCTCGAGCAGGTTGCCGAAAATCTGACGCGCGAGGGCTTCACGCCGATCGAGGAAGGCGAAGCGTTCGACAAGCTGCTGAACGATCCGAAGTTCGCGAGCTCGGTGAAGTTTCTGGCGGCCAAGCTCGGCAAGCCGGAGTCCTATATCAAGAACAAATGCGAGCTGCTGAAGTTCGGGCCCGCGGTCAAGAAGCTCGTCGTCAGCGGCACCGATATCCGCAAGGACACGCTGACCGAGGACCAACTGCTCCCGCTCAAGGATCTGCCGATGGAGTACCGCGACCCCCTAGCGCTGACGATGGCGAAGGACGAGATGCCTGTCATCGACGTGAAGCGGATCGCCAAGCTGTTCAAGGACGCTTCGATCTCGGAGCGCACGAAGAGCCAGCTGCTGTACAAGGACGGGCCGGGGCTGCTGGACACCTGGTCCGCTTACGAGGCGAGCCGCAAGGAACGGGCCCGCGCGGCGGCGGACGCGGAGCGGCGCAAGGCGGAAGCCGAAGCCGAGCGCGAGGAAGCGGAGCGCGAAGAGGCGCAGCGGAAAAAGGCGGAAGCCGCGGACGGGGCTGCAGCAGCCGGCGTCCAGCCGCGCCCGGCCGCAGGAGCCGAAGGCGTAGCCGCGCAAGCCGCAGCCGCGACGGCGACGGCTTCCGCTCCGGCGGCGGCAGCGTTAAGCCAGGCCGATTCGGCCGCGGCCGTGGCGGCGATGGCTGCGGCGGCGGCCGGCGCGCGGACGATGGCCACGCTGCGCGAACTGCTCGCGGCGCTGCCGGCGCCGGACGCGCTGGCGTCCGAGCTGCAGGCGGCCACCTCCGTTGACCCGGAGGCGCTGCTGGACGGGCTCGACGACCTGATCGGCCGGCTCGAAGGCCATCTCGGTGCTTGCCGGGCTGCACGCTCCTCAATTGCGCAGCGCTTGTAACGATCTAAGCGGCATTTTCAGCCCTTTCGCCTCCAGGAGGTCGGAAGGGCATTTTTCGTTTCGGAACTTTCCCGGCTTCCGCTCGACGCGTTTCTTCGCCATCACGATGACTTGTCATATTTATATTTATGACCAATTATTACAATAATTAGTTATTTCTTCACTTTTTCGTCCAGCCCTTTCGTGTGAAGATTGAAGACGAAATGCCGGGAGTCATCAAGGCATGGATGGCATTGATAAGGAGGTGAGACAAATGACGATCGAAATCCGCGAAGTGGAAGAGCTTGCGCCAACGGCGACTAAAACGACGGATGTTATCGAAGGAGACGGCCATTTTATTTAATTTGACGAGGAGGTCGTACATGCTTTTATGTACGACCTTCTTCTATGTAGGGAGGTGAGCCCGATTTATAAACTTAAGGATTCATACCGTCGGGCAATGACCTATCAGAATGTCGCCATTCGAATTCCGACGGAATACGGACCTGTCGAAATCCCGGATCCAGACGGTAAAGTTTTCTCCTTTCTAAAATTGCTCGACGGTAACAACCGAAAAGAGGATCTGTCCCGCCTTCTTTCCATATCCGATTCGGATGTCGAATCCGGGATTCGCACGTTACTCCATTTCCGGTTACTGGAGTGTCCTGAGCCCGATAAAGAAAAGGACGCTTTAACCGCACGCGAATTGCTAAGATATAAAAATAATTTAAGTTATTTTTCACTATACGAAACCGAAACCGAAAGTCGATTCACGTTTCAAAGCAGATTAAAGTCCGCAACCGTAGCCATTCTTGGTCTTGGAGGCGGCAGCGTAATCGGTGCGTGGCTCGCATCAATGGGAATAGGAAGAATAATCGGGGTCGACTATGACGTCGTGGAGATTGGTAATTTAAATCGACAAATGCTCTATACTGAGGCTGACGTCGGGAGACTGAAGACGGAAGTGGTCAAAGAACGACTGTCTATGCTTAATAGCGATACCGTAGTCGAAACGCTCAATCAGAAAGTCGATAGTTCGAAATCCATTCTTCCTATCATTCGAGAGGCCGATGTCGTCGTTGGGGCCATCGACTGGCCCCTGCTTTATGGCCCCAGATACGTGAATACAGCCTGCCTTCTAGAAAATAAGCCCTTGTTCTTTGCCGGTCTTAGGCACGGGTCCGCGTTCATTCATCGAATCCTTCCTTATGAGACGGGTTGCGCGGATTGCTTTTGGCTAACTGCCATGCGTTCCAACGAAAGTACGCTTTCATTTGTAAACGATGTCATCAATGGAGCGCATACGCCTCAAATCAATCCTGCCTTTGCGCCGAATATCGCCATGCTGACATCGCTGGTCGGATCTGAAATCGCAAAATTTATCGCGAAGCACAGTCCGCTCTTTCCAAAATCCTATACGAGAATCCGGCTTCACGATACCGAGCTTAGCCATCATGAAGTACCTAGGCTTTCCGATTGCCCGAGCTGCGGCAGCCATTCCTACAAGCCGAATGAGCCGCCTGATTTAACGATTTTAAAATCTTTAACGAATCCGAGATAGAGCGATTTTCGTAAAGGAGCGGCATCGCCGGATGGAAATATCGCTATCCATTTGTTCCAAGGTCTGCTTGAGTCACTTATCCATTCAGAAGGAAGGGAACGAATACACGATCGGGGATCCGAACATCCCGCGGTTTATCCGTGTCCCCGAGGCCGCCGTTCTTGCCGTGAAAAATGCGGATGGACTCCGGTCAATTGAAGAGATTAGAACGAAATTGAAGCGGGATAATAATGTCGATGTGGACGTTTTGGACTTTTTTTCCAAGCTTTTAGCGATCGGATTCGTCAAAAGCGTAGGCGATCTTGTCCTCGTGTCCGATCCGCCCCCCCTCCTCATCGCACGAAAGGAGAGTCAAGGTTTCAAAACTCTTTTTCAATCCATTAACGGCAAAATGGTTTATGTTTAATTTCGCAGCCGTCCTTACTTTGTTCGCGGTTAAACCTGAACTGCTCCCCTATTATAAGGACATGTTTGTTTTAAAGGCTGTTGGAATGAATGCTTTCGCAGTCATATGCCTGACCTATTTCCTCATCTTTCTCCACGAATTGGCGCATTATTTTTGCAGCTATAGCAAGGGGATTAAAGCGTCCATTCGCCTGTCTCGCCGATTTATCTTCGTTGTTGCCGAGACGAAAATGACCGGACTATGGTCCAAACCAAAAAAAAGAGCGATACTTCCCTTATCTGGCAGGCATGGCGTTGGACGTTACCCTAATCCTGATCTGTTTATTGGTTCAGTTGTCGCTGCAGGAACATTCCGTTTTCGTTTCGATTGCCAGGTTGACGGCGTTCCTGCTAGTTACAGGTATTTTAGGTCAGTTCATGTTCTTTTTGCGAACGGACGTGTATTTCATTTTAATCAATGCAACGAATTCATCGAACCTTTATGGAAACGGAATTCTGTTCCTAAAGAGCATCGCATCAAGAAATAGAAAAGAGAATCGGAGGCTATGGAGCGAATTGCCGAAAACCGAAAAATCGGCATCGCTTTGGTTTAGCTTGATCTACGTGCTTGGAATTGGCATCTTGCTCGCTCTTTTCGTTATTTTCACGTTTCCGGCGTTCCTATTCGTTGTGTCCAGAGCCTACCACGAGATTTCAAGCTATTCGATGACGCATTATTTATTCTGGGACGGAATGGCTAGTTTCTCCGTTATCGCGATTAGATTAATTCTGCTTCTGGTAGGATCAAGAAATAGGCTCATGGACAGAAAAAAACGATTGCAATCAGAACTTTAATAAAGGAACCATAAATGACGGCCCGCTCCCAACCGAATTCTCCAGAATACATCGACAGCGGACACGGCAGCGGAAAATCGTGCTGCTAATCGAAGACGCTCGATAAGTCTCCTCCCTTCTTGATCCCGCCGGCTACCCTTCTCGAGCTCCTCCGCCCCCCGTCCGGTACGCCGACGGGCTCGAGCTCGTCTCGCGGCGGAACGCCTTGGCGAAGTGGTTCGTGTCCGGATAGCCGACGGACGCGGCAATCTCCTTGATGCTGCGATCCGTCGTGCGGAGCAGCAGGCGGGCCCGCTCCATGCGCTTGCGGTTCACGTACCGGATTGGCGGCATGCCAAAGCGCTGATTGAAATATTTGACCAGATAGTTCAGGGTGCAGATGCAGGTATTCGGCCAGACCGTCCAGCGTCAGCTCGTCCGCCAGATGCGTCTCGACGTAGCGCGTAATCAGCATGATTCGCTCCGCATCCTCGGCCGTCCCGCCCGTTCGGCTGAGCGCCGCCCGTTCTACGACCGGTGCCAGCAGTTCTAGCAGATGCGCTTTTTCGCGAAGCCTCGCGCCGATCCCCCCGTTCGGCCGCGCAAGCGACGAGCGCCTCGAATCTGCGTCCGACCTCCTCCCGCAGCCCCGCGTCCAGCGTGAGCCGGAACGGCACTTCGAGCCAGGAGAACAGCCCCGCATCCCCAAGATCCGCGTTGAAGTGGCACCAATATTTTAAAAACGGCCTTCGTCCTTCGATCGCCGAAAACGACTGAAGCACGTTGGCCGGCATCAATACCAGCTCCCCAGGCTCAGGCCGGAGCTCCTTGTCGCCGATGCGCAGCCAACCTTCGCCTTCGCATATGTAATAGAGCTTGTTGTGAGCAGGCACATAATCGATCTCCCGCCACACGGGACTGCACTGTGAATAATGCGCCTCGATCACGTCGACCCGAAGCTGGTGCAGAATATCATCAAGCGCGCTGATTCCGGCCGATCCGTCGCCCATCGCTTTCCCCTGCGCTTTCAAGTAAATTGGCAGCGTTCTCGAACGAGGTTAATCTGATACCCGCAAGCCTTAACCGCGTCCCTCCCGCCTCCCGCCCGATGCTGGTACACTGGGCTGGCAAGGCCGAGAGCCTATCTCAATTATAACGGAGGAAGTCGCGACGATGGCACATAATCAAGAATGGCTGGACCGCCAGGAGCGGACGCGCTGGTTTTTGCAGGACCGGTTCGGGATGTTTATCCATTGGGGGCTGTACGCGATTCCGGCGCGCGGCGAATGGGTCCGCAACGTGGAGCGCACTTCGGTAGAGGACTACCAGGTTTATTTCGACGAGTTCGATCCCGTAGACTACGATCCGCGTGCCTGGGCGCGCGCCGCCCGGCAGGCCGGCATGAAGTACGCGGTGCTGACGGCCAAGCATCACGACGGCTTCTGCCTGTTCGACAGCAAGCTGACGGACTACAAGTCGACGAAAACGAAGGCCGGACGCGACCTCGTGGCGGAATTCCTGGAGGCGTTCCGCGCGGAGGGGCTCAAGGTCGGGCTCTACTACTCGCTGATCGACTGGCATCATGAAGACTTTCCCGCGCATGGCGACCTCTATCATCCGATGCGGGACAACGAAGCGTACAAGCGGGATCCGGCAACCTTCGACCGCTATCTCGAATATATGCACGGGCAGGTCCGCGAGCTGCTGACCAACTACGGCAAGCTGGACCTGATGTGGTTCGACTTTTCCTACGACGGCATGCAGGGGGGAGAAGTGGCGCGCCTCGGAGCTGGTCAAGATGATGCGCTCGCTGCAGCCGCACATCGTCATCGACAACCGATTGGAGGCCGGCGGCGAAGGCGGCGGCAGCATTTACACGAAAGAGCCGCTCGCGTATGCCGGCGACTTCGCCTCGCCCGAGCAGATCATCCCCCCGACCGGCGTGACCGACGAAGACGGCCAACCGATCCCGTGGGAAGCGTGCGTGACGCTGAACAACAACTGGGGATACGTGGCTTCGGACACCAATTACAAAAGCCCGACCATAGTCATCCGCAAGCTGGTGGAGTGCGTCAGCAAAAACGGCAATCTGCTGCTCAACGTAGGTCCCGATGCGCGCGGGCGCATCCCCAAGCAGTCGCTGGACATTTTGGCTGAGGTGGGCGACTGGTTGGCGCTGAACGGCGACAGCATCTACGGCTGCGGACAGGCGGAGCTGCCCAAGCCCGACTGGGGGCGTTATACGCAAAAAGGGAACAAGCTGTACGCGCATGTCTTCGAGGAGAGCGTAGGCGCGATCAATCTGGCCGGGCTCGCCGGACGCATCAAGCGCGCGCGGCTGCTCGCGGACGGCTCGGAGGTGCCGGTATCCCGTCCGTGGAACGCGGCGCTGTTCGAAGCCGACGCCTTCTTCAACTTCGCGAATCCGGTGCACTACACCTATCCGCTGCCGGACGCGCGCGGGACGGTCGTCGAGTGTGAGCTGAAGTAACTAACGTTTGCGGCCTCTCTATCTTCGCGCAAAGAACCGATCGCATTGGGCCGATCGGTTTTTTCGTATTCAACGCCAGCCATTCCGACAAAATAATGGTTGAAGAATATAAATTTTATGGGGAGGCGCACCCACCTGTACTCTCTAAAAGTTTAAGCTTATAATTCAACCCTCAACGTACCCAGCATCTTGGCGAACTTCGGATCGTGATAGGACAGGAACAGCGTCTCCCGCGTATCGAGGCCGGAGATTCGTTTGAGATCGTCCGCGTCCAGCTCAAAATCGAAGATGTCGAAGTTCTCGACGATCCGCTCTTTCCGCACCGACTTTGGAATAACGACGACTTCTCGCTGGACAAGCCAGCGCAGCACGACCTGGGCGACGGACTTGTCGTGTTTTTCCGCGATCGCGGACAGCGTTTCGTTGCCGAACAGGTTGCTCAGTCCTTCCGCGAACGGCGCCCACGACTGATGCTGCACGCCCTGCTCTTTCATAAATGCTGCGCTCTCATGCTGCTGATAGAACGGGTGCGTTTCCACTTGGTTGACGGCAGGCACGATCTCGTTGTGCACGATGAGGTCCATCAGACGGTCGGGCAAGAAGTTGCTGACGCCGATCGCCCTGATCTTGCCTTCCTTATAGAGATCTTCCATCGCGCGCCAAGCGCCGTAGTAATCGCCGAAGGGTTGGTGAATGAGGTACAGATCGAGATAGTCCAGCTGCAGCTTCTGAAGCGACTTGGCAAACGCCAGCTTGGCGCTCTCGTAGCCGGCATCCTGGATCCAAAGCTTGGTCGTAATGAAAAGCTCCTCGCGCGGCACGCCGCTGCGCTTGATCGCGCGTCCGACCGCTTCCTCGTTTAAGTAACCGGCGGCGGTATCGATCAAGCGATAGCCGGCCGTCAGCGCTTCGTACACCGCGTTCTCGCACTGCTCGGCATCGGGAATCTGGTAGACGCCGAAGCCGATGATCGGCATTTTCACGCCGTTGTTCAACATTACGGTTTGCATGGTATTTCCTCCTATTGTTCGAATGTATAATGGCAAACGGCGCGCACCCGGCATCTTCCCTGCTGCGGGTATTCCGCGTACGGCCGATTTGCGTTACAGTTAGCTTAAAGCCTTCGTGTTACACGAAGGCAAGCCGTATTGAACAATTATTTTTAAGGGGAGGATTGTGCATGCATACGGTCAAAGAAGCCGCCCGCCTAACGGGACTTACCGAGCATGCCGTGCGATTTTACACGGATAAAGGACTGGTGCCGAGCGTTCGGCGCGATAAGAACAACACGCGGATGTTCGACGAGGAAGCCGTCAATTGGCTGCACGGCATCAAGTGCCTCAAGCAGTCCGGGATGCCGATCGAAGTCATTAAAACGTACGTCGAACTGTGCCTACAAGGGGATTTGACGATTCCGAAGCGAACCGCGCTCATGATGGAGCACAAGGAAGCGGCGCGCGCGAGGCTCGAAGAAGCCAAAAGGCACATCGACCATTTAGAACAAAAAAACGGCCCTGTACGAAGCCATTATGGAACGCCGTCTGCCCGACACAGCCAATCCCGCCAATTGGGGAGACGTTCGGCATATGCATAGCGACGTGTTTTACATGCCTGCCGCCCAAAGAACGTGAGCGTTATCGGCGAGTTGGTCTAAGATTCAAATGAGGAGGCATTAAACGTGGCATCGATCGATGATTTTGCGGCACTGGATATTCGCGTGGGGACGATTGTGGAAGCCGCGTTTTTTGGAGAAGCGAAAGTTCCCGCGATCAAGCTTCAAATCGATTTTGGTCCGGAGATCGGCATCAAATCGTCCAGCGCGCAAATTACGAAGCGATACGCGGCCGAGGATGTCGTTGGCCAACAAATTATCGCAATCGTCAATTTCCCTCCCCGGCGCATCGCCGGTTTCAAATCGGAAGTGTTGGTTCTTGGCGGCGTACCGGAAAAGGGAGACGTCGTCCTCTTGCAACCCGAGGTTGAACTTCCTAATGGGACGCCTATCGCTTAACGCGGTTCGAACAAATAGGGGGAATGAAAAAGGAAGCAGCAGGACAGGAACTATGCTTTCATAGTCCAAGTCCTGCTGCTTTTTTACGTCGCTTGCGACGGACTCTGCTTACAGCGCGAACGCCTCGGCGAAAATGCTTTCCCGGTGAATCTCTCTGAGCGTTTCGTCGATCTTGACGGCTTCTGCCTCGCGGTTCTCGATCATGGCGTCGAGCTTCGCGATCATGTTGGCCTCGATATGGGCGCTGTCGCGCACGTCGAACACGTACTCGCCCTGTCCGAACCGTCCCAGCAGCTCGCGATACTTGGTCGCCCAGCCGAGCGCCACGACCGGAATGCCGTTCTTGTACGCATGCACGATCGAGTGATAGCGGGAGGCGACGAGAAATTCGAACTGCACGAGCACGTCGTGGATCGCGATGCAGTCGTATTCCTCCTCCAACAGCACCACGCGCTCGTCGTTCGGGAACCTGCGCTTGATCTCCTGGCAAATGATCAGATCCTCCGTGGAGTGACGGAAGAGGTAGACGTTTTTGCCGCGATCGAGCAGATGCTGCGTCATGCGCTCGTACATCGCGAGCATCGATTGGCGCGTCCCGTACTTCATCGTCTTGACGTTCGGCACGATGCCGACGGCATTCGGCTTGATCGCGAGCGGCTCGCCTTTTATGTAGTTGCCGTCGCGGAACAAATGGGACAGATTGTAAGGGTTCGAACCCTGAAGGACGATATCCACGGACCTGCGCAGATTGCCCGACGTATACTTGCCGAGATACTCGGCCCCCTCTTCCTCGCGGGCATAGATGTATTTCGGATAGCGAATGTACTTTTTAATCATCGGCGGAATGACGTATTTATAAATGCCGGTATACTCGAACGGACCGAACGACTGGGACAGCAGCACCATCGGAATCTTGTTCTGCCGGGCGAGCCGGATGTTCGCCAAATAATTGATTGTGTGGCGGATGCTGAATTGCGAGGAGAGGGCGAAGCCGCTAATGTCGACGATGAGGTCGGTTTCCTTTAGGAGCTCCTTCATCTGCGTCTTGGTGATGCTGACGCGCTCGTCGTTCGGGATCAGCTTGCCGATCAGCGTATAGACGCCGCCCAGCAGCTCGATCTTCATTTTTTTCCCCATCTTCACCAGTTGAAACGCGTAATTGCGGTCCTCGTCCGGACAAACGAGCACGAGCTCCTTATCCGGATATCGCATCTTGATTTCGTTCACGACCGTGAACGTCATCGCCTGGGCGCCCTTATTCTCCATTTGGCCCCCGACAATCAATATTTTGCCCATGCGTCGATCTCCCTTTCGCTTTAACTTGATAGAATGACCGGCTGCGACCAGACGGCTCCGTCCGAGGGGACGGAAAACATAGAAGATAGTCGCTATTACCCCCTGCCTGGCCATACCAAACAAGAAAGAGACCGAACGCCGCGTCTGCGGCATTTCGGCCTCTTGCAGGATCGGCGCGAATTACCTGTGCCTGATCAGCTCTAAAAAGCGGTCGACGACGACGTCGATGTGCGTCAACGTGCGCTCGTCCGTCAGGCGCGCGCCGCCTTCGCCGAACTTTTGCGGCGCCTGCGCGACGGCAATCTCGTTGCCCGCCGGAGGCAGCATCACCGCCTGGATGCCCGGGCTCGACAAAATCTCCCGCAGATGCAGCTGGCCACGCAGCGTGCCGTACATGCCCGGACTCGCGCCGGCCGCGAGAACAGGCTTGCCGATCAGCACCTTGTCACCGCGCGACAGCCAGTCCAGCGCGTTCTTGAGCACGCCCGGCACCGACCAGTTGTACTCCGGCGTCAGGATCAGCACGCCATCCGCCCCCGCGACCTGCTCGCTCAGCTTCCGTACGGACTCGGGCGGATTGTCCTCCTCGTCCTGATCGTAGAACGGCAGCGTGCCGAGATTCGCGATTTCGAGCTCGAACTTGCCGCGGTACCTCTCCTGCATGGTCAACGCCAGCTTCAAATTCACGGATTCCCTGCGCAGACTGCCTACCAGCGCGATCAACTTCATCTGTTTCAACAACCTTTCTCCCGGTAATCGGTCTTGGCAAATAAAGCGACTCCCTCACCATAGCAGGCCGCATGCGGTTATTTCAAGTATGGCTAACTCGCCGCTCCCGCCGCCCAACCTCCCCAGTTACACGGTTTTTCCGGCTAACTCGCCGCTCCCGCCGCCCAACCGCCCCAGTTACACGGTTTTTCCGGCTAACTCGCGACTCCCCCACCCCGATCGCCCCAGTTACACGGTTTTTCCGGCTATCTCGCCGCTCCCGCCGTCCAACCGCTCCAGTTACACGGTTTTTCCGGCTAACTCGCCGCTCCCGCCGCCCAACCTCCCCAGTTACACGGTTTTTCCGGCTAACTCGCCGCTCCCGCCTCCCAACCTCCCCAGTTACACGGTTTTTCCGGCTAACTCGCCACTCTCGCCGCCCAGCCGCTCCAGTTACACGGTTTTTCCGGCTAACTCGCGACTCCCCCACCCCGATCGCACCAGTTACACGGTTTTTCCGGCTAACTCGCCGCTCCCGCCGTCCAACCGCCCCAGTTACACGGTTTTTCCGGCTATCTCGCCGCTCCCGCCACTCAACCGCTCCAGTTACACGGTTTTTCCGGCTAACTCGCGACTCCCGCCGTCCAACCGCCCCAGTTACACGGTTTTTCCGGCTATCTCGCGACTCCCGCCGTCCAACCGCCCCAGTTACAGGGTTTTTCCGGCTAACTCGCCACTCCCGCCGCCCAGCCTACCGAGTTACACGGTTTTTTTCGGCTAACTCGCCGCTCCCGCCGCCCAGCCTACCGAGTTACACGGTTTTTCCGGCTATCTCGCCGCTCTCCCACCCCGATCGCCCCAGTTACACGGTTTTTCCGGCTAATTCGCGACTCCCCCACCCCGATCGCCCCAGTTACACGGTTTTTCCGGCTAACTCGCGACTCCCCCCACCCCGATCGCCCCAGTTACACGGTTTTTCCGGCTAACTCGCCGCTCCCGCCGTCCAACCGCCCCAGTTACACGGTTTTTCCGGCTAACTCGCCACTCCCCCACCCCGATCGCTCCAGTTACACGGTTTTTTCGGCTATTTCCCCTTTAAAAACAATCCTATCGCTTCCATAGTAGCTCCTTGCCCTGCTCCGCGATCGCATATCGATGGCACCTTCGCTCGCCTCCCCCGACGCGCAGGAGCAGTTGGGACAACGTCATGCTCCGCAGAAGTATGCGTGCTTTGTCCTGTCGGACGCCCAACCAATCGCACACGTCATTCAGTGTGAAATCCAGCACATCGACCGCCATCCTGAGCAGCTCCCTTTCATAAACGTCCAAGTCTCTTAACCCGCTACCGCCTCGCCCCCGCCTACCCAACAGCTCGTATACCGCTCGCCTGCACATATCCGGCTTCTTGTCCAACTCGTCCCGGCTGAACGGAAAATACGCGTAGCCGCTCAGCGCGAACGTGCGCATCCGCATGCGCTCGAACGAGAAGCGGTCCCTCGTCGTCAACTCGACATGCGGCACGTAGCCGTCGCACTCGAACACCAGTCCCAGCGGTTCATAGAACACGTCCGCATAAATCTTGACGCCGTTCGTCCCCACGATCTCGTATTCCAAATGAAAGCCCTCAAGCGACCCGAACACCGGAAGCAGAAGGTCGGTCAACAACTTGATCGTGCCGCTTAGATCCCGCTGCAGCATCTCCAGCCGTTGCCCCTTCGCCGTCTGTCTTTGCTTTTCGATAAACGCAGCTACGATGGATGCCGCCGTTTGGTCCGCCTGCTGGCGAAACTCTTTTTTGACCATTGCTAAGACCCGCCCCTCCAAGAGTCTAAAATAAAAACAAAAAGCCGCTCGCTCCGATGAGGAGCAAGCGGCGTGTGCTTCACGCGCATGTTAGTTAAAGGCCGTACGTGCGACCAGCATCAGAATAGCATACTGCGGCGGAGCTGCCAAGCTGCGCGTCTCAGGCCTCTTTATTGCGCCCGACTTCTCATCACGGTATATTCAATCCATAATGCATATCTCGGAAAACAGCAGCCTTTGCACGGGAAAGGAGTGAGCGCATGTCGCCTAGAGTGACTGAAGCATACAAAGAAGAAAAACGGGCCTCCATTCTAGCCGGGGCGCTCCACTGCTTCCTGGACAAGGGATTTCAAGCGACGACGGCCGACGACATCGCGCGTCATCTTCGCATCAGCAAAGGCACGCTGTACGGCTACTTCGCCAGCAAGGAGGAGATCTACATTCAGCTGGCCCACGCCCGCATGGACGATATGATCGAATCGCTCAACGCGCTGTACGTGGAGACGTCGAGCGCCAAGGCGATGCTGCTGCACATGTTCGATCGCTTTCGCCGGCAGCCGTTGGACGAGCTTCGCAAATGGCTGACGTTTCACCTGGAATTCACCACCTACGCGTCGCGCCGTCCCGAGCTGATCTACTCCAACCGGGCCTACCTCGATAAAGCCCTAAACTTGCTGAGCCGGATTCTGGCGTCGGGCAAGCGATCCGGCGAATTCCGCGCCGACCTGGACGATTCCTCTGCCGCCTACCTGTTCTGGGCCGTCCGGGACGGACTCGCCATGAGCTTTCTGCTCGACGGGGACGAGACGGAGTATCGGCGAATCCTGGACGACATGGAGGCGATGGTGATGAAGCATTTGAAGGCGTGACCGCGCTGAATGACTGCCGATTGACCGCCGAAACCTAACCCCGCAGCTCCCTTATGCGGTACATCAGGCTGTCGAAGTCGCCGCGCAGCGGCAGCTCGACGCCGATCCGCATCAGCGCACGCCCGCTGCGGACGTCCTTCGCGCCTCCGATTTCCCTACCTTCGCCCCTCGCGCCTTCGATTTCCGAACCTTCGCCTTCGCCCCTCGCGCCTTCGATTTCCGAACCTTCGCCGCCCCTCGCGCCTTCGATCTCCGGCCTTTCGTCCTTCGCGCCTTCGATCTCCACGCCCTCAACTTCATACCGCTTATCCGGATCAAGCCCCTGCAGGCACAGACGCGGCAGCCCATCCCCGAGCTTCTGCGCGTGCAGGAACGCGAACAGCACGCTCTCCTCGCCGCTGTCGCCCACTCCGACGTATTGCACCGCGTCCACGCCCTTATGCTTGAGCGCCGCCAGCCGGTACTGCCTGCCGCCCTGCACGAGCGGCCGGATCGCCTTGTACTGCGCGACCAGCTTGGCCGCCTCCGTCAGTTGCCCCTCGCTCCACTCGTTCAGGTTGGCGCCAATCCCGAGCGTGCCCGTCATCGCGCTGTGGAAGCGGTACTTCAGCGAAGTGACCCGTTGGTTCATCCCGCTCACCGCTTCCGTCACCCAGCAGGTCATCAGCTTCGGCCCGTACGCATACGAGAAGCCCTCCTGAATGCTAAGCCGGTCGAACGCGTCGGTATTGTCGCTCGGCCACGCCTGGTCGGCATAGCGCAGCATCCCGAGATCGATGCGCGAGCCGCCGCCCGCGCAGGTCTCGAACGCCACGCCGGGGAAGCGCCGACGCAGCTCCCCCCCAGATCTCGTACAGGCTCCGCACGTGGCGAATCCATAGTTCCTTCTGCCGGTTCAGCGGATGCTCTTGCATGCCGGGCTCCGTGATGGTTCGGTTCATGTCCCATTTGACGAAGGCGATATCGTGTTCGCCGAGCAGCCGCGACATGAAGTCGACAATGTAGCTTTTCACCGCCGGATTCGAGAGATCGAGCACCAACTGGTTGCGCGGCTCCGTCCGGGGACGCGTCGGAAAATGATAGACCCAGTCCGGATGGCTGCGGTACAGCTCGCTGTCCGGGTTGACGGCCTCCGGCTCCACCCAAATACCGAACGCCATGCCGAGTCCGCGCACCCGACCGATGAGCTCTTCGAGCCCGTTCGGAAATTTATCCGGGTTCACGGTCCAATCGCCGAGCCCCGCCCGGTCGTGATGCCTCTCGCCGAACCAACCGTCGTCGATGACGAACAGCTCCGCGCCGATTTTCGCCGCGCGCTCCGCCAACGCTATCTGGTCCTTGGCGTTGACGTCGAAATCGGTAGCCTCCCACGAATTGTAGAGCACCTTGCGCAGTTCCCGGCTTGGCGACACATGCTCGTATTGGTAGCGGTGCAGCGCGCGGCTCATCGCCCCGAAGCCGCCCGCGGCATATCCGCCGACGAACGACGGCGTCTCGAAGCGCTCGCCCGGCCCCAGCGTCCATTCGCTGTCGAAGTCGTTAATGCCGCCCGTGACCCGCACGCGGCCGAACGCCGTCTTCTCGAGAACGATTTTCCAGTTGCCGCTCCAGCCGAGCGCGCCAAACCATACCTTCCCGCCTTCCTCGGTCGCTGCCCCGTCGTCGATCGCGAACCAGGGGTTCGCATGGCCGTCGGTGAACCCGCGCCGCGACTCCAGCACCTTCTTCCCTTCCGTGAGTTCCGCGCTTCGCAGCTGAAACTCGCCGGCCCATTTGCCCGTCACGTGCGTCAGCCGGTAATCGCGAAGCGCCGGCAGGGACCAAGCCGCCGACTGGGCGCTCTCGAGCACGACATCGCGGTCGCCGGTATTGACGATCGCAGCCGACCGCTCGATCAGGTCATGCCCGGGCCGGACCGCGTATGCCAAATGCGCTTCGAGCGGATACGCCTCATCCCGGAGCGCGATCGTCAGCGTCTCCTTGCCGTCGTCCGCCCGCTCGATCCGGTGACCGGCATAGGCCATGCGCAGATCGCGCACGCCGTCATGCCAGCGTACTTTGAGCGACGGCTCCATGTACGACAAACCGCCCCAATAGGCGAATTCCTCCGTCTCGCGGTCGAGCGCGGCATCGAACGAGCTGTGGAGCCGGGAGCCGAGCAGCGGCGCGCAGTCCGCGGCCGCCACCGGGGCTCCCCAATACAGATGCTGCAGGACGCCTTTTTCGTTCAGCCCGAACACGTAAGAGCTGCCGTCCGTCATGATCGAGAACAGGCGGAGGTCCGAATCGAATTGGATCATCGACGACCTCCCGAGCTCTTCTCCAGCCGCAAGCCGATTCTCCCGATCTCGGGGGCAAGCTCTTCGTCATGGTACAGCTTGATGCGGTTCGCGCCCTTCTTCAGCCGGATCTTCACCTCCTTGATGCCCGAAATGTCCCAGCGGGCCGGCCCCCAGCCGCCGGTGTTGAAAAGCACGGAACGAATGGGCGGCTCGTCGTTCACGGCGATCAGCAGCGGCCGGTTCTCGCCGGAATAATAGTCCAAGGTAAGGATGTGCTCGCCGTCTACGTCGGCCATGACCGACCCGAACGTAATCGAGCCGCCGCGGCCGATGCCGACCGCCTTGCGCAGGCCGGCGGCGCCGTCGACATGGCTGAGCCCCGCGCCGCCCGCGAGCAAGCCAGTCTCTGCCGGGTAGTACGTGTCCTCGTACGGCGCCCAGCCGATGACCCGGATCTGATCGATCCCCGGAGCGGGCTCGCCATCGCCGCTGCGTCCCAGCACGATCGTATTCTCGCCCTGCCGGAGCGTCACGACGACATCGGACGTTCGTACGACCTCGTCGCCGCCCGAGGATTCAAGACGCGCGACCTGCGGCTCGCCCCCGTTCACGCTGACGCGGAGACTGCTCGGCGCCGCGGACAGATCGAACAGCCGCAGCGTATGCCGGCCCTCTCGCTCCGCGACAATCCCCTCGAACGCCAGCCCGCCGTCGCCGCCCAGGCGAACCGCGCTGCCGCCCGCGGCATTCTCGCAAGCGACGCGGTCCGCGCTTCCCCGAAGGACCGCGTCCAGCGAAGAATAGGTCTTCGCGTCGGCGTCCATGTACCCGCCCTGCACGCCGGACTTGAGCGCATGCTGGCCGTCGCTAATATAGAGCGCGAAGCCGCCGCTGTCGAGCGACTGCACGGACACGCTGTCCCGGCTCGTCAAGCGGCGCACCTCTTTTTTCAGCACGTCGCCGTTCTTGCCGTCTCTGTAAATCTCGACCTCGTACTCGCCTTCGGGCAGGAAGTCCAGCGACAGGGTCAGACTCCGCGCCGACGTCACGATGCCGCCGACGAACCATTCTTGATCCGCCCTGCGCATCAGGACTGCATGGTCGCCCGGGAAGCCCGACAGCACCTTCACTTCGTCGAACCGGGCAGGCAGCCTGCGCATGAATTCGGTGCCCTTCCATGCCTCGTAAGCGTAGATCGAATCCGCGAAATGCTGCACGCCGGAGTCGTACACGACCGAGAGGGCCAACTGATGCCCCTGCGTCGTGTTGCGGTTCAGGTTGGAGAAGCCGGTCACCGTGTAATCCATCGGCCCCACGACGTTGCGGGTGAACGGCACGGTGCAGTTGTGCACGGCATGCGGCAGCCCGCTCCATTTGTAATGCTCCAGCCCGAGGATGCCTTCGGCCGTCATGATGTTTGGATACGTCCGCCCCTCGCCTGCCGGCTTCGTGCTGCCGTGAAAGTTGATCATCAGCTTGTGCGCCGTCATGAGATCCGCGATCATGTTGTACTGCCACATCGTGTGCTGCGAGTCGTTCATGAAGAAGTCGACCTTCAGCCCGACGACGCCCCACGCCGCCCAACGCGGAATCTTCTCCTGCGCCTTCTCCAGCGTGTCGATCGCCTGCATGTCGGACCACAGCCAGACGTCGACGCCGCGCGCTCTGCCGTAGTCGCACAGATCCTTCACCCAGCTATCGTCCCAGCCCGCATCCACCGTGATCGCCTCGAATCCCATGGCCGCGGCAAAGTCGACGTAGCGCTTCTGCTCGCTGTACAGCTGCGCGCCGTTTTCGAACGCCCACCAAGACCAGATGCTGCGCGCCGGCTTGATCCAGGACGTATCTTCCCAGTCGCACGGCGGGTTGAGGTTGTAATTCAGCGTACTGTTCACCAATTGGTCCAGCGTGTCGCAGACGGTGACGATCCGCCAAGGCGTCGCGAGCGGCAGTTCAGCCTTCATCGGCTCGAGCTGCTCGGGCGCGAAGGCGATCTTCATCCGGCCGTCCGGCTCGGTCTGCAGGTGGCTGGAGCAGTAGCTGCCGCCCGTGTTCAGAATGCCGGCTTCGGTGATCATCGCCCAGCGGCTATCCTCCGCGCTGTGCAGGAGCGCCGGCATGCCGTAATCCCGTCGGCCCGCCTTTTCCCAGCCGCAGCGGTTGTACGTGCCTTCGTACGTGTTCACCCAATCCTGGAGCCACAGGTCGTCGTAAGTTTTCGGAAAATCGAAGTCGGTATACTCTCCATAGATGCGGAAGGTCTGCGCGCCTTCTGCTGCACGCTCTACCGTAACTTCCCCCGAGTCCCCGCCGATCGCATAACGGAAAGCAAGGCCGTCGTCGAACAGACGGAAGCAGACGGATACGGCCAAGCGTTCGACCTCGAAGTGCAGCGCGAGCTCGTTGGCTTCGTTCACATAAACCGACTTCTTGCTGACCGGCAGCGAATAGCGCTCCGAGATCGCAGATTCCTCGCTCCTTATGAAGCTGTAGCCGGTGCGCAGGTCGCCGAGGCTCGTCGCCATGCCCAATCTGGACCGGCCGAGGACGTCGCGTCCGTCCGACGCCAACGAATAATAAAGACCTTTTTCTTCATCTTGAAAAACGGACAGCGCAAGTTTTCGATCGGGCGAAACAAGTTTCCACATGTGCGTAATCTCCGTTCGATAGTTGATGGATGGCTAGCCCTTCACGCTGCCCATGACGATGCCTTCGGCAAAGTATTTTTGCAGGAAAGGGTACACGAGCAGCACCGGCAGCAAGGCGACGATGACTTGGGCGGCGCGCGAAGTCCGGTCGGAGATTAAGGACCACTTGGCGACGTCGGCGGCCGACAGGAGCGACATGTCGCGGTTCACGATGACGGTCTGCAGATAGCTTTGAAGCGGGTAGTGCTCGGGGCGGTTCATCAAAATAAGTCCTTCAAACCACGAGTTCCAATGGTTCACGATGCAAAACAGCGTTAACGTCGCGATCGCCGGCGCGGACAGCGGGACCGCGATGCGCCACAGCGACTGCCACCTTCCGGCGCCGTCCATCAGGCCCGCTTCCTCGATCTCGTCGGGCAGCGACTTGAAGAAGTTGAGCAGCAGGATGACGTTCATCACCGGCACTGCGCCGGGCAGAATCAACGCCCAGAAGGTATCGACGATGCCGGTCATCTTGATCGTCATATACCAGGGAATGAGCCCGCCGCTGAACAGGATCGTCACCACGAAGTACCAGGCGTACGGCCCGCGGAACCGAAAGTCCTTGCGTTCCTTGGACAGCGGATAGGCGACGAGAATCGTCAGCAGCATGTTCAGCGGAACGCCGACCGCCACGCGCAGCAGGGACACGGCGAACGCGCGGCCGAACTCCGGCTTGCCGAGCACGAATTCGTACGACTTGAGATTGAAGCCGACGGGCCACAGGTTCACCCGTCCCGAGCCGACGGCCGCGCTGCTGCTGAGCGAGATCGCCAGCACGTTCACGATCGGCAGCAGGCACGCGAGCGCCACGAGAGCCAGAAGGAAGTAATTGAGCGCGACGAAGGTTCGTCTTTCCCAGGATGCATCGTTGTACATAGCCGACCCACTTTTCCTAAAAAATCCGGTAATTGGCCCATCCATAGGCGAGGACGTACGAGGCCCCGATGAGACCGAACGACACGACCGATTTAAACAGCCCCACGGCGGTGGCGACGCCGTAGTTCGCGTTCTCCAGTCCGATCCGGAAAACGAGCGTATCGATGATGTCCCCTGTCTTGTAAACTTGCGGGCTGTACAGGTTAAAAATCTGCTCGAAGCCTGCGTTGAGCACGTTGCCGAGACTTAAGACGGACATGAGGATAATCATCGGAAGCAGGCCCGGCAGCGTGACGTAGAGCGTCTGGCGCAGCCGGCCGGCGCCGTCGAGCGCCGCGGCCTCGTACAGCGCGGGGTTGATGCCGGTCAGCGCGGCCAGGTAGACGATCGTGCCGTAACCGAACTCCTTCCACGTATCGGACAGCGCCATCGTATAAGGGAACCAGCCCGGGTCGCCCAGGAAGTAAATCTCTTTCATGCCGAGTCCGCGGAGCAGCTCGTTCACGATGCCGGTGGACGGCGAGAGGATGTCGATCAAGAGGCCGCTGAGAATGATCCAGGACAGAAAGTGCGGGAAATAAATGATCGTCTGCACGCTTCGCTTGAACAGCCGGCTGCGGGCTTCGTTCAGCATGAGCGCGAAGGTGACCGGCACGACGACGCCCGCGGCCATCTTCATGACGGCGATAAAAACCGTGTTCCAGAGGACGCCCGAGATCTCGGGCATATGCAGCATGTATTCGAAGTTGCGCCAGCCCACCCAAGGGGACCCGAACATCCCCTTGGACGGCGCCAGCCGCTTGAACGCCATGACGATTCCCGCCATCGGCACGTAGCTGTAGACGAAGACCAGAACGACGCCCGGAATCAACATCAGGTGAAAAGGCCATTCGCCGCCGTGCTTGCGCTTCATCGTGTTCGCCTCTTCCCGCATTCGTACTGCGCTTCGTTATTGCGACGCTTGCCAGGCATTGACTTCGTCCGTAATGGCTTTGCCGCCTAGCGAATTCCATTGGCTGACGAATTGGTCGAACTCGTCGACGGAGCCGCCCATCATGATCCGCGTGAAGGCCTCCAGCTGAAGCTTGCCAAGCGTCGCGTTGTTGTCCGTCATGCCCTGCGTCGGCGCGCCGTAGAACGCGTCGTCCAGGTGAGCGCCGTCTTTGGCGTAACCCTCGATGACCGCCAGCGAGCCTTCCGGACCGTACATTTTCTCGCTGTCCCAGAAGTTTACGTCGCCGCCGCGATAGGAGACGATCTTGTCGTAATAGCTTTTCTCCTCCGCATTAAGCGCGGCTGGATCGTTCGCCGAGAGCGCCTTCACGACGTTCAGGTGCGCGTCGAGGTTTTTGCGCGGCGCTTCGCCGTACAGCAGCGCGTATTCGAACACCGCGTTGCCGCTCTTGTCGGCGTTATATACTTCCGGCTCGGCCGTCTTCCCCACAGCTTCTCCAGGTCGAAGTTCAGCAGCTTGACCGCGGCTTCGGGATGCTTGGCATCCTTCTTCACGACGTAATACGTATTGATGGCAAACGGCACTTGCGCCCGCGCCGGCTCCGCGTCGACCGATGGCAGCGCGATCGGCTTCCAGTCCATGGCGGCATCCGCCTTCTTGCCGTCGAGCAGCCAGCCCGCGTTCCAGAAGTAGCCGTAGAAAAGACCGAGCTTGCCCGCGTTAGCCGCGTCCTTCACCTTCGTGGCGTCCTTCGTGCCGAACTCTTTGTCGATCAGGCCGCCCTTGTACATCTCCTGCAGTTTCTGCAGCGCGGCTTTGGTCTCCGGCTGCACGCTGCCGTAGGCCAGCTTGCCGTCGCCGGTCTTCACCCAAATGTTCGGGTAAGCATGGTAACCGTTGAAGAACCCTTCCAGGGCGCCGAAGAAGCCGAAGATGTCCTTCGTGGCGCCAAGCCCGTACGTATCCGGTTTACCGTTGCCGTCGGGGTCTTGCTTGACGAACGCTTCCGCGATTTTCTTCACGTCGTCCATCGTTTTCGGCTCGGACAGTCCGAGTTTCTTCAGCCAGTCCGTCCTCACCCATAGCACGTCCGCCTGCCCGAGTCCGGAGCTCATCTTGGGAATGCCGTACAGCTTCCCGTCGAACGTGCCGGACTTGAGCGCGTTGCCCCCGTCCTCGCCGAGCAGCTTTTTCGTCAGCTCGGAGCCGTATTTGTCGTACACGGCCGACAGATCCATGACCTGCCCGTCGTCGACCAGACGCTTCAGCTGCGCCGCGTTCACGGACATAATGTCGGGCAGGTCGTTCGATGCGATGGCGATGTTCAGCTTCTGGTCGTACTGCGCGGCCGGCGTCGTCCACAAATAGTTGATCTTGACGCCGAGCTGATCGGCGTAGGCGCGCGCCCAGACATTGTTGTCGATCGACTCGCCTTCGCCGAACTTGGTGCCCTCCGAGATCGGGCGCACCGCGGATACCTCGATCGGCGGGTCGTACTTGCCGAGCGGATCGGCCGGCGCGTCCGTCTCGCCCGATGCGGTCGCGCTACTTGCGCTTCCGGCGCTCGCGGAGGCGCTGGCGCTTGCCTGATTTTCCACGTTGTTTCCGTTATTGCCGCTGCATGCCGCGAGCGCCGATACGAGCGCGAGCGAGAGCAGAATCGTGCTGACCCGTTGCCGTTTCATCGTGCTCCTCATCCCCTTGTCGTCGATGGTTCTATCTTTCATCCGAATTATAACAACGCGCGCAGCGGGATCGTGAGCGACCGGATTCCAAGCGGAGTAGGGTAATTTTCCGCATTCGCCCGGCGCCCGACGATTTTCCTCCCCCTACTCTCGGAAAATCGTCTACATGCGACGAACACCCAACTGAAGAAACGGCCGACATTCTCCGCTTTTCCCGCTGGGTGCCGCGATTCGCTATTTGCCGTGCAGCTGCCTGTACTCGCTCGGCAGCAGTCCTGTCTGTTCCTTGAACAGCTTGCTGAAGTACCGCTGGTCCGCGAATCCGCACCGCTCCGCGATCCAATAAACCGGATAATTGGTCGTGACGAGCAGCTCCCGGGCGGCGCGGACGCTGACGGTCTGAAGAAAATGGCTGAACGTCAAACGCATGATATCGCGGAAGCTCGTGCTGAAGTAATTTTTGCTCAAATTGACCCACTGGCTCACTTCGCTCTGCTTCACGTGCGCGACCGGCTGCTCCGCGATCCGGCCGACCGCCTTGACGATCGCCTGGATAATGTCTTCGGAATAGCCGGAACGGCGCAGCCAGGCCTGCAGGCGGGCGCGCAGCTTCCGCAGCCGCTGCTCGAAGCCGTAAGCATCGACCGGCGCAGCTTCTTCGATCTCCTGCCAGTCGAACATCGGAAAGTTCAGCTGCAAGCGATCCTTGGAGGACCGCCACAGCTCGGCCACCTGCCCGGCATCCGGATCGTGCTTCCCGATCGCCGCGAGGAGCGATTCGAATCCGTCGTCGTCCATCACCCATCGCACGCTGCCCGACAGCTCGGCGACGTCCTTCATCGCCGACGCCTGCGAGGCGCCGGTCCGCGGCTCGGGCGCCTCGGTCCGCATGGCCTTGACGATCCTTGCCAACGCCTGGTCGAGATCCATCTCCTCCAGCTGCGTCTTGACGATATAATCGATTGCGCCCATGCGCAGCGCCTCCTGAATATACTCGAAGTCCTGATGGCAGGTGAGGATGACCGCCTTGATCGATGCGTCGTGCCGCTGCGCCTGTCGGATGAGCTCGAGCCCCGACATGCCGGGCATCGTAATATCGGTCATCAGCAGCTGGACCGGATGCTCTCGCAGAAACTGCATCGCCTTTTCGCCGCTGGCCGCTTCGCCAGCGATCTCCACGCCGTACTTATCCCACGGAAAAAGAAGCCGGAGTCCTTTGCGCACCAAATGTTCGTCATCCACGATCAATGCCTGAATCAAGGCCGAGCCCCCCCTGTCTTGTCGATCGGCAGACGGATCGAGATCGTCGTCCCGACGCCGCGCTCGCTTTCCATCTTCAGTTCCGCCAAGGCGCCGTAGTATACCCCTAGCATTTCTCTTACGTATCGGAGCCCGATGCCGAGGCCCGACTTGTGGAGCGGCTCGCGGCCCTCCAACAGCTCCGCCAGCTTTTCCTCCGCGATGCCCTGCCCGTTGTCCTGCACGCGCAGCAGCAAGCGCCCGTCTTCCTCGGAAATAACCACGTCAATCTCTCCGCCTTCGTCCGCGTCGAAGCCGTGATACAGTGCGTTCTCGACGATCGGCTGCAGGATGAACCGCGGGATCGGCAGCTCGAGCAAGGCGGGGTCGGCCCTCACGCCGACGTTGAACGCATGATCGTAGCGATAGCCCTGCAGCTCGATGTAATCCTGGATCGCCTCGACTTCCTCCCGGACGGTCACCATCATGTTCTTTTTGCCGAGATTGTAGTGGAGCACGCGGGTGAACACCGAGACGAGCTTGGAAATGTTGGTCTGGCCCTGCATGCGGGCGAGCCATTGAATCGTGTTGAGCGTATTGTGGAGAAAATGCGGGTTGATCTGCACGAGCAGCTTTTCCACCTCCAGCTGTCCCCGGCGCTTTTCCTTCTCCTCGACGTCCGTGATCAGCTCCGCGATGCGCCGGCTCATCTGCTGGAAATTAGTCAGAATCCGGTTGAACTCCGCGAGGCCGGTGGCTGACACTTTGGTAGGCGATTGATTATAGCTGAAGTGCGTAATCTCTTTGTTGATGATGCGGATCGGACGATAGACCATCCGCCAAATGAGCCAGGCGAGGAAAATGCCGAGCAGGAGCGACAAGGAGGCGAACAGGCCGAACTCTCTCAGCCACCGATTGAGCTCGCTGTTGTACGAGGCGGTCGGGATGAGCTGGATGACGGTCCAGCCGTGGCTGCCCGCGGCGCGAAACGTTTTGTATCCGTTTGCAAAATCCGCCTCGCGGACCTCGCCCGGCCGATCGGACTTTAGCGTGCTGTAAACGATTTTTCCGTTCGGATCCGCAAGGACGTGGTACACGGGCGAGTTGGGGTTTTCGGCGGCCGAACCGCCGACAGGGGCGAACATATCCTCAAGACCCGCGATCTTCGTCTCGATATAGGCGTACAGGAATTGGCCTTTGCCGTACGGCAGCTTGCGCAGCAGGGAAAACACCGGGTATTTGCGGTCCCCGGGGTCGAGCGAAGGATAAGGCCCGAAGTAGGAGAACAGCTTCTGCGTGTAGAAGACCGGCAGCGCTTGCGGATCGAACGCCAGCTTTGCGCTCGTATTGGGGAACAGCAGCGGATCCTCGAGATCCGGGGCATAGAAAAACATCGCGCCGACGTTCGGATTCGAAAAATTGACGTTGGCCATCGACTGGGCGATGTTCCGGTACAGCACGGACCGCTCGAACGAATCGGAGCTCCCGATGAACTGCACGACCTCTCGTCCAATGCCGCCTTCGACGTCGAGCAGTTGGGACACTTTCGCCAGCTCCTCCAGCTTTCGGTCCAATTCGTCCCGGTCCCGCGCCACCTTCGCGACCCAGTCCCGTTCGATTTTTTGCGTCTGCACGATATAGATCCAGCGATAGGAAATGTACCCGGTCAGCAAGCTCGGTATGACCGCGGCGATAATCAGAATGACGATCAGCCGCCCTCTGAGGGAAGGAAGGAACGCGTAACGTCGAATGAAATTCATGGGCAGCCTCCGCTTCGCAGCCGGCATGGATGGACGGACTGATGTTTGCTGCCGCTATTATAACAGCATTAATCGGGAGTGGAACAGGGCGTTTGTTTGGGAGCATGACGCTCAAGCAGCGATGCCGCGCACGTTATTCCGTGCCGCGGACACAGGGGCCGCTATTTTCAAAAATATAAATGTGTTTAACGGCTTAGCGGACAGGGAATCCGGGCCATTTGGATGAAATAGCGGATCTCCTGTCCGCAAGCATGAGCTTTGCGCGCGGATCGCGGAAAATAGCGGACGGTGTGTCCGGAGAAGGCGAGGCGGGTTGCGATAGACCGAGCGGCATCCAGGCGCAGAGCTGTATGTCCGTTCGGCCGCGGCACGCTGTTTTGCAGGCTTAAAGCAAATCCAATACCTGCTTGCCGATTAGCAAGGCGCAGACGGCGAGGAAAAGCGGCTTGATATACGCGCGGCCGCGGCGGATCGCGAAGCGCGAGCCGATCCAGGAGCCGGCGATCATCGCCGCGCCCATGAGCAGGCCTACGCCATAGTGGACGGAACCGAGGACGAGGAAGGTGGCGAGGCTCGCGAGATTGCTGGCGAAGTTGAGCGCCTTGGCGTTGCCGGCGGCCTTCACGAAGTCGAAGCCGAGCAGCAGGAAGGCGAAGATGAGGAACGAGCCGGTGCCGGGGCCGAAGAAGCCGTCGTAGAAGCCGAGCGCGAACGCGGCGATCCCCGTCATCCAGGCGGTGCCGGCGGTAAAGCGGACAAATGCCGCCCGCTCGCCCCAGTCACGCCGCAGCAGCGTGTATACGGCGATGGCCGCCAGCATCGCGACGACCATCGGCTTCAGGAAGCCGGACGGCACATGCCGGAGCGTCAGCGTGCCGGCCGCGGCGCCGAGCAAGGACAGCGGGATCAAGCCCCGCACCGCGCGGACGTCGACATGGCCGGAGGCGAAAAAGGACAGCGTGCTCGTGAGCGAAGATAGCGTGCCGGCCAGCTTGTTGGTGCCGAGCGCCGCTGCGGGCGGCAGTCCGGCCGTCAGGAGCACGGGTACGGAGATTAGGCCGCCCCCGCCGACGACCGAGTCGACGAAGGCGGCAGCGAATCCGCCGAGGACGACCAGCGCGAGCATGCCGATGCTAAGGTGATCCATGGCCGCTCAGTACCTTTCCCCTCTTTTGCGCAAATAGAAATAAAGCACGAGACAAGCGACGGCGCACAGCAGCGCCATCGCTCCGATGAATCCGTAACCCGCCTGCAGCCCGAACACGCGGCTCGCGTCATCGCCCCTGCCCGCATACAGATCGCGGACCCCTTCGATCAGGCCGCCGATCGCAAGGTTGCCGAGCACGCTGCCGATACCCATGAGCGTGACGGTGAAGGTAATGGCCGTCCCTGTGCCTCGGGGATAACGCTTGGTGAGCAGCGCCATGACCGTCGGATAGATCGGGGCGATGCCGACGCCGGCGAGCGCGAACAATATCGCGCCGCCTTCCCCCGCGATCAGCGCCGCGATGCTGCAGACGCCCGAGCTAAGAGACAGGACCATCATGGACATGACGTAGCCGAACTTGTCGGTGAGCGGCCCGAGCAATAGCCGCGCGAGCGTGAAGCAAAGGAAAAAGGCCGACAGCATGCCCGACGCGTCGGTCGGGCTCCAGTCATACGCTTTTTCCAAAAAATTCGCCAGCCAGCTCCCGATCGACAACTCTGAAATAACGCCGGAGGTAAGCAAAAGCACGATCAGCCAGGCGACGGGATCTCTCAGCAGCTTGCGGTAGGAGATACGCTCCTCCGCTTCGTCGTGCATCGGCTCTGCCGGGAGCCGTCCGAGCAGCGAAGGAATGACCGGCAGCAGCGACAGCATCAGCACGATGACGTACATGCCCCTCCATCCCAACGCGTCGCCGTCAGGCAGCCGCCAGCCCATCATCGAAACGGCCGCGATCGGCGCGACGATCGAGCTCAATCCATAGAAGAAATGCGAAAGGTTCATCAAAAAGCCCGTACGCTTGACGAAAATGCGGGCGGCGAGGATGGCAAGCGCGATCTCCAGCATGCCGTTGCCGATATACATAAAAAAAGTACGAGGCGGCCAGCGCCTGAAAGCCGTTCGAGACGCCGATCAGCACGCCGCCCGCAGCCATCGACACGAACGCCGCGATGCTGGTTGCCTTGATGCCGACTTTGTCGGCGAGATAAGAAGTGAAGGTGCATGCGACCAGATAGCCGAGCGAGTTCATCGCGAGCATCAGGCCGAGCTGTCCCTCATTCAAGCCGAAGTCCAGCTGCATCCGCGGGATGGCGGGACCTTTCACGTTTTCAGACAAACCGAACACGAGGAAGCCGCCGAAAACGATCGACAGCAGCCATATTTCGTTCATGCTTATTCTCGAAGCGCGCTTGATCACTGTAAGTAAACCTCCGTATGATGCGATAACCTGATGGCCGGACAATAGGAACATTGTCCCTCAAAGCGCGCAAAAGAGCAATCGAAAAGAAATCGGCTGAGCGCGCGGGTGATAGAATAAAAGAAGAGTTCCGGATGCATGATGAAAACAGGAGGCGGACAAACATGGCAAGATTGGTTCCCTACATTTTTTCCGAGGACGCGAGGTCGCAATCCCAGTTCTACATGGACGCGCTGGGCGGCGAGCTCCTCTCCGTCATGACGTTCGGCGACGCGCCGGGCACGCCCGAAGCGCTCAAGGAGAAGATCATGCACCTGCACATGGTCGCGGGCGGCATCACCATCTTCATGTCCGACAGCCCGAGCCGTCAGGTTGAACGGGGCAACGGCTCGGCGCTCAGCCTGCTGTTCGACACGCCCGAAGAAGCCCATGCGGCATTCGACAAGCTGGCGGCCGGCGGCACGGTCCACGACCCGCTGATGCCGCAATTTTGGGGCGCCTTGTTCGGCGCGCTGCGGGACAAGTACGGCGTCGAGTGGCAGGTGTCGACGGAACAGCAGCAGCAGCAAGGCTAAGGCGCGCTTCACGCAACGACCGCTGGAGGACTGACTCCGGCGGTCGTTTTTGCGTACGGTCCCGTGATTACGGAGTGCGCGCTGACGGCCCTTGACCGATAATAACGGCGCTGGTGCGGTTTGTTTCTGGTCGAGACTTCCGGAGTGAGAGAAGCTGGGACGGGGCATGGTTTGTTTCTGATCGAGACTTCTGGAGCGTGGGGAGCAGCAATGGGGCTTGGTTTGTTTCTGATCGAGACTTCCGGAGCGTGGGGAGCTGCGACGAGGCTTGGTTTGTTTCTGATTGAGACTTCTGGAGCGAGGGGAGCTGCGCCGGGGCTTGGTTTGTTTCTAACCGAGACTTCTGGGGCGAGGGAAGCTGCGACGAGGCTTGGTTTGTTTCTGATTGAGACTTCTGGAGCGAGGGGAGCTGCGACGGGGCTTGGTTTGTTTCTAACCGAGACTTCTGGGGCGAGGGGAGTTGCGACGGGGCACGGTTTGTTTCTAACCAAGACTTCCGGAGCGTGGGGAGCTGCGACGGGGCATGGTTTGTTTCTGATTGAGACTTCTGGGGCGAGGGGAGTTGCGACGGGGCACGGTTTGTTTCTAACCAAGACTTCTGGGGCGAGGGAAGCTGCGACGAGGCTTGGTTTGTTTCTAACCGAGACTTCCGGGGCGAGGGAAGCTGCGCCGGGGCACGGTTTGTTACTGATTGAGACTTATGGGGCGAGAGAAGCTGCGAGGAGGCACTGTTTGTTTCTGATCGAGACTTCTGGAGCGAGGAAAGCTGGACGTAAAAAAGCCCGCTCTGCGTCCATGCGGACAGCATCGCGGGCCAGTCGCGTTTATTGCTGAAGCGCCTGAAGCTTAAGCTTCGTGCACGTAGGTCGGGTCCATGTGGAACACTTCCCACAGATGGCCGTCCGGATCCTGGAAGCTCTCCGTGTACATGAAACCGTGATCCTGCGGTTCATTGGATGCCGAGCCGCCGGATGCCAGCGCCTTGCGGACGAGTTCCTGCACTTCTTCCTTGCTGCTCACGGAGACGGCCATGATGAACTCCGTCGTCTTCGTCGCATTCGCGATGTCCTTTTTGATGAAGGTCTGGAAATAGGACTCGGTCAGCAGCATGGCGAACGCCGTATCGCTGAGAATCAGGCAGGCGGCATTGTCGTCGGTGAATTGCGGGTTGAACGCGAAGCCGAGCGCTTCGAAGAAGGCAATGGAGCGCTTCAGATCCTTGACCGGCAGGTTGAGAAAGGTTTGCGAAATTTGAAAGGCCATCGTCGTCACCTCATGGTTTCGTTTTCGTCCGAATCGGACCCTGACGTCATTTTACCACGGCGCGATGAAGCGGGTTTCTTCTCGATTGCTAATCTTCGGCGGAATCGACGAACACGATTATTCGGCCGCTTCGACCCGAACGCCGGCTTCCGCGCAAGCCCGCGCAAGCTCGCCGTCCGGCGAAGCGTCGGTGACGATGCGCTTCACGTCCCCGAGTCCGGCGAACGACACGAGCACGCGCGCGCCGAACTTCGTGCGGTCGAGCACGACCGTCGTCTCCCGCGCCTGTCGTATGGCGATCCGCTTGATCTCGGCCTCGTACAGGTTGGAATTGCTGAAGCCATGCGCTTCGCTCAGTCCCGTCGCCCCAAGGAACGCCCGGTCGAACGACATGCCGGACAAGCTCTGGGCGGCGATCGGACCGACGAGCGAGTGCGTGGATTCGAGCAGCATGCCGCCGGTCATGATCGTCGGGATCTGCTTGGACGCGAGCTCGGCCGCGATATTCAGCGCGTTGGTCATGACCGTGATCTGTTGGCCGGGCTTCAGCGACCGCGCGATCTGGAGCGTCGTCGTGCCGCCATCCAGGAATACGGACTCGCCGGGGGCGATCAGCGAGGCGGCGTGCCGTCCGATCCGCACCTTCTCGTCCGTGTGCATGCCGGTGCGATCCTGCAGCGCGACGTCTCTGTAGACATAGATCGCCCCGCCAAACGTGCGCCGGACGCTGCCGCTCTCCTCGAGCTTCTCCAGGTCGCGCCGGATCGTCATCTCGGTCACGCCGTGCCGCTCGCTCAGTTCCGAGATGCGAACCTCCCCGCTCTGCGCGATCTGCTCATGGATCTGGCGCTGCCTCGCGTTCCAGTCCGCCTGATTGTGCATCATCTGTCGCCGCTCCTCCCGTCCGCCGTGCGCGTCCCTCGTTATTCCTCTATCATCGCTCGTTCAGCCGCTATTTTCAACTCCAGCCGATGTGTCACCCATGCGCCGGGCGCCAGCATGACCGGTCCGCCTTCCCGGACCTCCGCTTCGTAGCCTTCGACCCGGCAGTTGGCCGGTTCAAGGCCTAGCACGTGCGCGCCTGCGCCCGGCATGCGCCACTGCACGAGCCGGGGAAGCGTGTCCGCGGACCAACGCAGCTTGACCGATACGGCCGCCGCCCCTGGCCCCGCAGGGAAAGCCGGCTGGCGCACGCATGCTTCGGCCATGCCGTCGCGGTCGTCCAGCTCGTGATAGAAGACGCGTTCCTTGGCGTTAGGATCGGGCCGTTCCCAGCGGGCGCAGTCGGCTGCATGCCCGGCTTCTCCTCTTTCCGAGGTGACGGCGGGCGGCAAAATGATGGAGGCGTTCTCGTCCAGCAGCGGAAATCCGAAATTGAAGTGGTACAGCATCATATGAGGCGACGGGGAGAAGCCCAGGTTTTCCACGCGGTCTTCGATATGAATCTCATTGGCGCCGAGTCTGCCCGAGATTCGCCGGTGAAGCCTGAGATTCGCGCCGAACAACGCATTTTCCTCGATCGTGCCTTCGACGCGCCATACGAGCTCGTCGCCGACCCATTCCTCGCGAGCGGCTACCTGCGATGCGGGCGTATGATGCGCCCTGCCATGCAGTCCTTGCTGGCCCCCCGGCGTTTCGGACGGCGAGCCCGCATGAGTCAGGCCGCACGTCATGAGCAGTCCGCCAGAAGCCGTGCGAAGCCAGCCCGTGCCGGCTGCGTCGTAATAGGCCGGATTCGCATCTCCTGCAGCGGACCGCCAGGACAGCGGCGCGCCCCATAGCTCCGCGCGCGAGATGTCGAGTCCCTTGGACGGCACGATGTCCAGCGTCAGGCCCGCGCCGGTCGCCACGCGGATGAGCTCGACGCCCGCCTCCTTGCCCTCCGACAGCGTCATGCGCCGCACGCCGCCGATCTGGCTCATGCGGCCGACGCGGGCTTCCAGCTCGCGGCGCGTCCAATCCTTGCCGTACAGTCTCATCCGACCGCCTCCGCTTCCTCATGATCTCGCAGCGACGATAACCGCCCGGTCCTTATTTCGCATGCAAGCCTGCTCTCTTAATCCTCGACGATCGGCGGGATACGGACGACGGCCGGGTCGGTGAACACGTCGAACTCGTCGCGGCTCGTGCTGGAAAACTCCGATACGATCGCGCCTTCCGGCCCGCCCTGAAACCAGTGCTTCGTATTCGGCGGTATCGTATACTGCTCTCCGGGAGTTAGCACGATCTCGTGCCGCACGGTGTAATGCGCCGCGCTCCGCTCGGGAATTCGCGCTTTCACGTCCGCGACAGGCTCGCCCTCGACATACAAGTAGACGAGCCCCCAGCGGCAGCGGAACGTCTCCATCTTGCCCGTCTCTCCGCCAACGTCGGGATGCAGATGCTCGGGACATGTCTGATAAGGGAACAAGGCCAGCTCCTTGGCGCAGTAGCGGTCCGTATTCACGTAGGTGATAAGCTCGAGTCCCTCCGTCTCCAGCTCGCCGAGGCCGAAGCCCGCCACTTCGATGCCCCCGCGTTCCTCTTCGGTCAATACGATGCCTGCCTTGCGAAATAGTTCGCCCGTGCGCCGCTGCGCCTCGCGAATCTCGCTGCGTCTGATGCTCATCGGTATCGCTCCTCTCCGGAATGTTTATCTGTAAAAGAGATGCTGTGTGGAATATCGATTCGGCTATCGGCGCCGGCCAATGTTAGATGAAGTTGCCGGCACCTCAGTTGCGCGGTGAAACCGTGTAACTCCGGGCCGATAAGCGCATTTGCGCCTTATCTCGGCCAGATCAGGCTGCCGGCTCCCGCCGATAAGCGCATTTGCGCCTTATCTCCGCCAGATCAGGCTGCCGGCTCCTGCCGATAAGCGCATTTTCGCCTTATCTCCGCCAGATCAGGCTGCCGGCTCCCGCCGTTAAGCGCATTTGCGCCTTATCTCTGCCAGATCAGGCTGCCGGCTCCCGCCGATAAGCGCATTTGCGCCTTATCTCCCAGCAGGACCGGCTGCGACCGGTTGCGCATACAGCGAGCGGCCACGCCGCCTAGCGCGGGCCGCTCCAGAGCCCGCTGTCCGCCAGCTGCGTCCAGCCCGGCAGCGCCAGGACCGGCGTCCGCTGACGCCAGCCTGCGTCGATGCGGCGCTGAAGATCGTCCCAGCGCGGGATGCCGCTGACGGCGTCGGCGCGCTCGACGTTGCACGCGCCCGTGCCCACGGCGCTGAGCAGCGACCGCTCGAGCGTCAAGCCGCTCGCGAGCCCGCCGAGCAGCCCCGCGATCGTGCAGTCGCCGGCGCCGGTCGTGCCTTCGACGTGGACCGCGAAGCACGGCGCGAGCAGCTCGCGCGCCAGCCAGCCGCCGATCGCGTCCGCGCCAGGCGCGCAGGCGCCCATCGTCGCAAGACGCGCGGCATCCGCCGTCGTACGGACGTACAGCCCGTGCTCGCCCAGCTTGATGCCGGCCACCGCGACGCCAAGCCCCAGCAGCTCCTCGCCCAGCGAAGACAGCAGCGCGCCGTCCGCCAGGCCGAGCAGCTCCTCGCCGCCGCTGCGCGCGGACAGCTCCCGGTATGTGTCCGGCCGGAGCATAAACAGAATCTCCTCCAGGCTAGGCAGGAACACGTCGACATGCGGCAGCGCGCGGGCGAGAATCGCCGGCCAATCCGCGCGGCCGGCGTCGGAGGCCGGATCGGGTCTGGCCATGTCGAGCGAGACGGTCGCCCCGGCCGCCTTCGCGCGCCCGAGCAGCCAAGCGAGCTCCTCGCCGTCCCGCTCGTACATGCCGCGCATGAGCGGCGGGTAGCCGAAGTGGAACAGGCGAATGCCCGCAAGCGCTTCCGAAGATACGTCGGAGGCGGCGAATGTATCGTTGGTTCCCGTCGCGTGCAGGAACAGGCGGTCGATCCCCGGCGGGCTAATGACGATCGTGTAGGAACTGCTCTCGCCCGCCGACACGATCATGCCGTCGCTCGCGCCGGCGCCGTAGGCGTCGAGACATTCCCGGATCGAGCGCCCGAAGGCGTCGTCCCCGATCTTGCCCATGAGACGCGCGCCGAAGCCCAGCCGCCGCAGGGCGAGCCCCGTGTTCGCCACGGCGCCGCCCGTCGAGAGGCTGGCCGGTCCGATCTCGACCAACTTGCCCGGCGCTAGCAGCTGGCTTAAGCCTTCGGGATGCGAGGGCAGCGCCGGAATGATATCCAGGCAGATATGCCCGGCGACGACGATGTCCGCAGCGCGGTCGGTCACGTTTATTCCTCCCAATCGATCGCGATCGTGTTGCCCGTGCGCTCCGACTCGAGCGCCGCGGTGAAGACAAGATGGCTGGCGGACGCCTCCTCGGGCGTCGCGCAGCGGAACGGCTGGCTCATCCCGTCGCGGCTGACCAACTCATCGCAGAAGGCTGCCCACATCTGCAGGATCGAATCGGAAAACCCGAATTCGAAAATGCCGCCCGTGATCGTCCCGTAAGCCGATTTGTAAGGCGCATCGACGACATGCCAGGCTTGAGCGCCCCCGGGCTCGTACGGCAGCGAGGCGACCTGCTTCGGATTTTTGGTCGTGAACTCGGCCGAAAAATCCGTCCCCTGGATGCGGATAAACCAGGTGTTGGCGTGACCGGGCGCGATGCGCTTGGTGGACAGCACCATCGGGAACCGTTGTCCTTCGGTCTCGACGTCGCAAGCGAGAATGGCGTTATCCCACGTCTCGCAGGGCACCATGCCGCCCTTGCCGTCCGGACGCTCCGGCACGATCTTCGACAGCAGGGCGCGCACGCTCTTCGGCTTCCAGCCGAAGCGAAGCGGGAGGTGCAGCACGTGCATGCCGAGATCGCCCATGCAGCCGTATTCGCCGTTGGTGGCGATGCGCCGCTTCCAGTTGATCGGCTTGTTCGGATCGAGGTCGCTCGAATGCCAGAAGCCGGCCTCCACCTCGATGATCCGGCCGAAACGGCCCTCGTTCACCCATTTTACGATCTGCTGCGCGCCGGGGTAAAACGGAAATTCCGACGAGCACCGCACGATGACGTCCGGGTGCTCCGCAAGCGCCTGCGCGATGGCTCTATTGGCTTCGCGGTCGATGCCGAACGGCTTCTCCCCGAGCAGATGCTTGCCGGAACGGATAATGTCGACGTAAATCTGCTGATGCAAGTTATGAGGCACGGCGCAGTAAACAGCGTCCACCTCGGGGTTCGCAAGCAGCTCGCGATAATCGCCGTACGCATGGACGACGCTCGGCACGTTGTCGACGAACCACGCGGCCGCCGCCGGATTGGCGTCGCAGACGGCGACGATGCGCGGCTCGAAGCCGACGTCCGTCAGATGGCACCACCGGGCGGCGGCGCTGGCGAACTCTTTGCCCATCAGGCCGCAGCCGATGACGCCGAAGCGAACGATGCGTTTGTCCTGCGCCATTATGCCCGGCCTCCCTTCAGGATCGCGAGCGCTTCATCCGCGGAAGCGCCCTGGTGCACGATCGCCATCAGCGCGGACGTCATGCCGGCCGGATTCGGATGCTGGATGACGTTGCGGCCGTATACGATGCCGGCGGCGCCCTGGTTCATGAGCTCCACGGTGCGTGCGACGATCTCTTCGTCGCTTGCGCGCCCGCCGCCGCGGACGAGAACGGGTACGCCGGAAGCGATCTCGATGACCCGGTGGTATTCGGACACGTCGTCGCACGGATCGGCCTTGATGACGTCCGCGCCGAGCTCGACCGCCTGACGAACGAGCGGCATGATCTTTTCAAGATCGCCGTCGACCATGTAGCCGCCCTTCGCTTCGTTCGGCAGCATGACGAGCGGCTCGACCATGAGCGGCATGCCGTAGCGCTCGCACTCGGCCTTCAGCGCGGTTACGTTGCGCACGCATTGATGGTGAAGCTCCGGCTGCTCCGGCAGCAGCAGCAAGTTGACGCACACGGCGACGGCGTCGAGACGTACGGCCTCTTCGATCGCGCCCGCGATCAGCTCGCTGAACAGAAAGCGCGGCAGGACGCTGCCGTAAATATTAGCCGCATCCGTGCGCAATACGAGCCCTGGCTTCTTGCCCGGCAGCGACTGCAGGCGGCGAGCCTGGCCGGTGCTGAGCTGCACGCAGTCGGGCCCTGCGAGGGCGATCGTGCGGACGGCCGCATCCATCTCCTCGATGCCCGCCAGAAACGTATTTTCGTTAAAAAAGCCGTGATCGATCGCGACGTCGAAGCACTTTCCCTGGGCGCTGAACATCCGGTTCAAGCGATACTTGTGCGACATTTCCGCATCTCCTCTGCATTGTCGATGTTATTTTGTAACATGAATTTATCATATTTAACACATTATCGCTACTATTAATTTTAAAACGAAACTATTTTTTCGTTTCGAACATGTTTTATCGCAAAAATAAGACCGCCCCAATCATGTCATGACATGTCGGGACGGCCTATCCAAGACCATACGGATCTATACGTTAAAAAAGACGCTTGCTTGCGGCTGGCCTTCACTTGTCCGAAGGCTTGCGGCGGCGCTTGTTCATGCGGGAGAAAATAATGAAGGCGGCGACGATCATGGCCATAAAGCCGACGCTGGACGCTGGCTCAGCCTCCATGCCCAGCAGCAAGCAGGCGTTGGTAACGATGCTTCTGACGAGCAGCGCGGTCACGATGAGCAGCACCGGGCGAACGAAGTTGTACTTCCTCAAGGGCGAACCTCCTAGACTGTTTAACATTCATTATATAGGTTCGACTGCCCATTCGCACGCTAAGTATCCGATTCGCCGAAAAAACGCTGCGCCCGCCTGGCGCCTCGCCGTTACGCCTCGCCGTCGGGACGCGCGATCCGCTCGTACAAGTAGTCCACGATATGCATCGCCTTCATGTCGCCGCCCCGGCCGTGCTTGTCGATGCCGAGCTTCATTTGCAGCAGGCAGCCGGGATTGCTGGTCAGCAGGTACTGCGCCTCCGTAGCGTTGGCGTGCTCCATCTTGTGTTCGAGAATCTGACCCGCCATCTCAGGCTGCGTGACGTTGTAAATGCCCGCCGAACCGCAGCAGCGGTCGGACTCCCGCATCTCGCAAAAGTGCGCCCCCGCCACCGACTTCATCAGCTTGCGCGGCGCGACGGAGCCCTTCATCACGTTGCGCAGGTGGCAGGAGTCCTGGTACGTGATCGTCGCCGAAGCCCCCCGTCGCGGCGACCGCCGCCGGCACCGCGCCTTCGGCAGCTGTTTCCTCAAATGCAGGCACGCGTCCCTTGTCGACCAGGATCGTGCTAATATCGACGACGCGCTTCGCGAACCATGCCGCGTCGGCCGCCCAGGACGCATCCTCGTGCAGCAGGTGGTCGTACTCGACGAGCAAGGCGCCGCAGCCGCCGGCATTGCTGACGATATAGTCGACGCCTGCATCCTTGAAGGCTTTGACATTGACCCGGGCCAGCTCGCGCGCCTGGTCCATCTCGCCGCTGTGCGCGTGGAGCGCGCCGCAGCAGCCCTGCGTCTTGGGGATGACGACGTCGAACCCCGCCTCGGACAGCAGCTTCACCGTGTTCACGTTCGTATCGGCGAACAGCACGTCCATGATGCAGCCCCTGAACAAAGCGACCGTCGCGATCCGCTCGCCCTTGGCCGGATAGCGCTCGCCGATCCGTTCGACGACGCCCTTGGACGCCGCTTCGGGCAAGATCTGCTCCATCTCCCGCATATGAGCGGGGAACAGCTTCATGACGCCCGTGCCGCGCGCGATTTTCTGCAGGCCAGACTTCTGGTACAGCCGGAGCGACTTGCCCAGCAGCTTCATCCGGTTCTGATGGGGGGAATACGCCGCGGAAAAACAGCTTGCGCGTCCCGCTCACGACCGCGCCGTGATGCGCGTGATCCTCGATCGCGTCGCGCGTCTGCTCGATGAGCTGGCCGTACTTGACGTCGGCCGGACAGACCGGCTCGCAGGCGCGGCAGCCGAGACAGTGGTTCATCTGGTCCTCGAACGCCTGGTCGGGCTCCATCACGCCGTCGACGACCGCCTTCATGAGCGCGATCCGGCCGCGCGGCGATTCGGGCTCGACGCCCGTCTCGCGGAAGGTCGGACAAGCCGGCAGGCAGAAGCCGCAGCGCATGCAGTTGGTCAGTTGATCGTAATCGAGCTTCTTGAGCATCGTGCGCGCGAGCGGGTTCGCATGCGCGATGTCGGGCTTGCCGAAGGTTTGATTACTCATGCTGCAGCACCACCCTTTTTCTCGTCTCCTTGGCGAACAGCTTGCCCGGGTTCAGCAGCCTGTTCGGATCGAACGCCTGCTTGATGCCCTTCATCATATCGAGGCCCGCCGAACCGACCTTCCATTCGAGATAAGGCGCCTTGACGATGCCCACGCCATGCTCCCCCCGTGATCGTGCCGCCCAGCTCGATGGACGCCTCGAAAATCTCTGCGAACGCCTGCTCGACCCGGTGCACCTCGTCATGGTCGCGCGCGTCCGTCGTCGCCGTCGGGTGCAAATTGCCGTCGCCGGCGTGGCCGAACGTCGCGATCGTGACGTTGTACTTGCGCGCGATCTCGTTGATGCGCAGCACCATGTCCGCGATCTTCGAGCGCGGCACGGTCGCGTCCTCGAGGATCGTCGTCGGACGCAGCCGCGCGAGCGCGGTGAACGCGCTGCGCCGGGCGGTCAGCAGCCGCTCCGCCTCCTCGCGGTCGGCGGCGACCTGTACCCGGTCCGCGCGCTCCGCGATGCAGATCTCCTCGATCAGGGCGATATCCCGCTCCACCGCTTCGGGATCGCCGTCCTGCTCGATGAGGAGGATCGCCTCCATGTCGAGCGGCAGTCCGAGCTTCGCGAAGTCGTCGACGACGCGGATCGTCGGATTGTCCATGAACTCGAGCGTCGCCGGTATGATCCGCGCCTCGATAATGCGCGATACGGTGCGCGCGGCGCCGTACAGGTCGCGATACATCGCGAGCATCGTCTTCTTGGCGCGCGGCGGCGGGACGAGCTTCAGCGTCGCTTCGGTGATGATGGCCAGCGTCCCCTCCGAGCCGACCAGCAGCTTGGTCAGGTCGTAGCCGGCCACGTCCTTCATCAGCTTGCCGCCCGTCCGGATGATCTCCCCGCTCGCGAGTACGGCTTCAAGGCCGATGACGTAATCCTTGGTCGTGCCGTACTTAAGGCCGCGCAGGCCGCCTGAGCACTCGGCGATGTTGCCGCCGATCGTCGAGATGCGCATGCTGCTCGGATCGGGCGGATAGAACAGCCCGAGCGACTCGATATGCGCGATGAACTCGGCCGTGATGAGGCCCGGCTGCACGGTCGCCGTCAGATTTTCGAGATCGACCTCGAGAATGCGGTTCATGCGGTGCATGACCATGACGACGCCGCCCTCCAGGGGAACCGTGCCGCCGCACAGGTTCGATCCCGAGCCCCTGCTGACCAGCGGCACGCGGTGTTCGGCAAGAACCTTCATGACGGCCGCTACTTCGGCGGTCGAGGCCGGATAGACGACGCCGTCGGGGAGCGCCTGCAGCATCGGCGTCCCGTCGTAGGAATGCGCGACGCGCGCTTCCATATCCTCTCTATAATAACGATCGCCCACAATAGCACGCAGTTTGGAACCAAACGCCGTTTCCGCCATGTATCGTTTCACTCCTAATTGTTCAGGTCATCTGATGACTTTAATTGTAACGGGAACGGACCGATTCGTAAATCCCCTTTTCCATGAAGGCCTGTGCGCACCGCTCGTTTCGCATCGACTGCCGCGATCCTTTCGCCGATCAAGCAGCGGTTATGCGACGGGTTCTGTGTATGGCCGGCCGAGTCTGGGTAATCTTAACTAAGAAGAATAAGGAGGGATCCCCATGATACGCAAAGACGGAGACGTCGAATCCTATACAGAAGCCTCGGCGCCCACGCCCGACGGTCAAGAGGACATCACGCCCACGGACATGGTGAGCGGCGCGGTGGAAGAAATGGTCGACTCGGTCGAGGAGACGTTCACGCATCACAAATCCGCCGAAGAACAAGAGAAATAAAAGCTGTCCCGGAAGTCGCGGCGCTCGTCGCGGCTTCTTTCGTACGTTTCCGGCGAACCGGGCCTTCGGCGCGGCCGATGCCCATCTACGATAGCTCTCTCCCCTCCTGCCGCTCCCGCGTCCGAGCCGCTTTGCTTTCTTGCGCCAAGACTTTTCGCGATAAATCATTTATGCTAATACCTATCAACGGCCTAAACCGCCGTCCGACGATATCGAACACGCAAGGAGCGCTGGACATGCGACCGACCAAGATCGAGACGCAAAAAGGACATGAGATCGTCTCGCGCCATATTCGTCAGCAGCTGGAGCGCGGGGGAGCTGGCGCCCGGACAGAAGCTGCCCTCGCTCGAAAAGCTCGCCGAAGCCTACGGCGTGGGACGCTCGACCATTCGGGAGGCGATCAGCGCGCTCAAGGCGATGGGCTGGCTGGACGTGCGGCACGGCGGGGGGAACGTACGTGGCGAAGTCGCTTCCCGGCGAATCCCCGCCCTCCCTCTTCGATCTGTCTCAAGGGGCCGAAGCGGTGATGGAGATTCTGGAGGTCCGCAAAATACTCGAGCGCGGGACGGCCGAGCTGGCAGCCTTGAAGCGGGGCGAAGACGACCTGGCGAGGCTGCGGGAGATTTTGTCGCGGATGGAGCGGGCGCTCCGGGAGGACGATGCCGAAGGCGGGGAGCGCGCCGATCTGGCGTTTCATCAAGCGATCGCGTCGGCCACGGGCAATCCGGTGCTGAATCAGCTGATGGATTCGATCTCCCAGCGGCTGTCCGAGACGATCGGCCGGACGCGGGAGCTGTGGTTCTATCAGGAGCAGGCCGAGGCTTCCCGGCTGCTGGAGGAGCATCGGGGCATCTACGACGCGATCGAGACGCGCGATGCCGCCCTGGCTTCGGAGCGGATCGGCCTGCATTTGTCCAAGGTGGAGAAGGTGCTGCGGAAGGCGCTCGACCGGAAGACGGAAGGCGCGGCGGCGCAAGCTTAGTTCAGGAGGAGGTACAATCATGGATTTGGGATTAAAAGGCAAGACCGCGATCGTCACGGGCGGGAGCAAGGGGATCGGACTTCATACGGCGCTGCTGCTGGCCGAGGAAGGCGCGAACGTCGTCATCGTCGCCCGCGGGGCCGACGAGCTGGAGAAGGCCGAAGCGCTCATCAAGGAGAAAACGGGGCATGAGCCGCTCGCGATCGTCGCCGACGTGACGAGCGACAGCGACGTGGAATACGCCGTCGTCAAGACGGCGGAGCGGTTCGGCGGCATCGACATCCTTGTCAACAACGCGGGGACGTCGAACGCGGCGCCGTTCGAAAAGGTCGAGCCCGCCGTCTGGCGCGACGACCTGGACCTGAAGCTGTTCGGCGCGATCCGCTTCACGCAGTCGGCGCTGCCGTACTTGAAGCAGAGCGGCGCGGGCGCCATCGTCAACGTCACCGCCGCCTTCGCCAAGACGCCCGGCCCATCCTCGCTCCCGACCTCCGTCAGCCGCGCAGCCGGCCTGGCGCTGACCAAGGCGCTGAGCCGAGATCTGGCGGCGGACGGCATCCGCGTCAATACCGTCTGCATCGGGCTCATCCGCAGCGGCCAGATCGAAGCCAAGTGGCGACGCGAAGCGCCGGACGTGTCATGGGAGCAGTACGCGCGCGACCCGAAGCACGGGATCCCGCTCGGCCGCATCGGCGATACCGACGAAGCGGCCCGCGTCATCGCGTTCCTCGTATCCGGCGCGGCCTCGTACGTGTCGGGCACCTCGGTCAACATCGACGGCGGAGCTGCGCCGGCGCTGTAACTAATGGAGCGGCACGCCGCCTTCCCGGAATTTGATCGGGCAGGAGTGCGGCGTGCCGCTATTTTTTGTTTGCCGGAATATGACGATGCCCTGCCCGTCCGTATCAGAGAAGGGACAAAGGATGCCCGGTTTGCTGTTCGAGCTGCGCCCGTCTGCTGTCCGCTCCGCCGCTAGACAACCTCCCGCGCGTCGTTGTCCGGCAGCGGCGGGTGCGGCGCGTGCGGCTCGGACTGGTACCAGAACGCGGTGGACGCGATGTCGCTCTGCTGCGGCAAATAGCGATGGCCGGATCGCCAGCCGAGATCTTGAATCGTCACCCGCAGGTCGCTGTCGAAGCGGATCGGATCCATGACGTGCCAACGGTACATGCCGAAGCGCTGCTGGCTGCGGTACAGGCCGTCGGGCTTAATGACCTGGTGCATGCCCAGATACGCGGTCGAATACGTCCGGTACGCGCCCGGCGGCTGCTCCCAATTCCACGCCCCGCCGAAGTAATCCTCGGTCCCCGTGCCGCAGATCGTCGGGTGCTCTTTGTCCCCGTCCATGTAGAACTTCATCTCGCCCTCGCCCCACCAGCCCGTATTGTTCACCTGCCAGGCCAAGTAGACGCCGACGTAATGGCCTTTTCCGCGGACGCCGTCCAATATCGTATGCACGTCCTTGTAGGCCACCGGATTGCTGCGCCGCCATTGCGCATGGAAGTAAGCCGCGTCGTCCGGCACCTCGGTGAGCGTATAATCGATCTGATAGTAAAGCACGGCTTTTTCCGGATTGCGGTTTTCCATCGTCATGCGCGCGGACCTGCGGAAGGGCATCTGCCAATAGCTGTTGAAGCCGCCCGCCGGGTTGACCGCGATCGGCAGCGAATTAACGTCCGCGCGCTCCTGCCATCCGTTGCAGAAAAAGTCGCACATCGGCACTTCGACGGAAGGCGCCTCCTCGTCGTCCCAGTACATGCGCAGGATCAAGTTGCGCCAGTGCTGCGGCACGCCCGTCATCCATATGTGCTGGATCGCGCCGGATCCTTCGATCTCGCCCATGACGAAGGTCGCGTTCGGCTCGATCTCGACGGAGGGCGACACCTTCCAGCCGACCCCGAGGTCGCGCGCGCAGTTCGCGCCCGTCCCTTCCGTCGCCATGCCCCCCTGTCCTTTGCCGCCGGTAAAGTTTTCGGCGCTGATCGAACGCGTCTTCGCGTCCGACAGCCTCGCCAGATTGCCGAGGCCCAGGTTCAGTCCATTAAAATCGTTCATTGCAGCCAGCTCCTTTTGCAACCTTAATCGCGCATTCCGTAGCCAGGATGGGCGTCCGGTCTTATAATTAAGCTTGCTATTCGCGGTCGCGCTTGCAGCAAAGATAATAGCAAATTGTTAAGGAAAGTTCCTTATTGCGGATTGTGATTGTTTATCCAATCTTGCTTTTTATCGAGGAGGAGCGACATGGCCGCGACACCGGATGCCGTGCGCGAGCTGCTGAGACAGATGTCTCCCAACGTGCGCCGGGCCTGGAACCATCGCGCGGTCGGCATGCAGCTCAAGCCGCGCATTATTTTCGACTACGAGCTGCTTTATCTGGAAAAAGGCGAGCTGCGGCTGCGGATCGAGGACCTTCTGCATACGCTCGTGCCCGGCGACATTCTGCTGCTGAAACCCGGCGTCGAGCACGAATTTATCGGCTCGTCGGGCGAATGCTGGATGCCGCATATTCACTTCGACGTCCTGGACGACGCGTCGTTCGAGGACGTCCCCGTCAACTTCAAGACGCGCGCCGAATGCTCCGAAGCCGAAGCCCGGCTCATTCGCCCCGATCACCTGGGGAGCGTGCTCGGGCTTCCCGACGTCATCCGCATCGGCGGCCACGGCGAGATCCATCGGCTGCTGATGAAGCTGATCCACGCTTACGACCGGAGAGACGCTGCGTTTATCGTGCTGCAAAAATCGCTTGTCCTGCACATCCTGCACCTGCTGCTCACGGGACTGGAAGCTCAGCACAAGGCGCACTTAAGCCTGCACGAAAAAACGTTGGAGCAGGCCGTCAACTTCATCGTCGACCATTACAACCGGACGGTCAGCCTGGAGGAGCTGTCCAAGCTGGCCTGCCTCAGCGTGTTCCACTTTTCGCGCCTATTCAAAGAGAAGTTCGGGTTGTCGCCGCATCAATTCCAGATTCGGCAACGGATGGAGAAGGCGAAGGGCTTCATGATCTACGGGCGTCGCTCGCTGACCGCGATCGCGGAGGAGGTCGGCTACGGGAGCGTGTACGCGTTCAGCAAAGCTTTCAAGCAGGCGGAGGGCATGTCGCCTCGGCAGTACATTCGCGCTTATTTGGGAGAATGAGGGGCGATGGACGGCCTGGACGGCGGCTGGTCGGCGGGGCGAAGTGGTCTTGGTTAGGACTTTTTGCGGGACGGCGGCTGGTCGGCGGGGCGAAGTGGTCTTGGTTAGGACTTTTTGCGGAGCGGCGGCTGGTCGGCTGGGCGAAGTCGTCTTGGTTAGGACTTCTTGCGGGACGGCGGCTGGTCGGCTGGGCGAAGTGGTCTTGGTTAGGACTTTTTTGCGGAGCGGCGGCTGGTCGGCGGGGCGAAGTGGTCTTGGTTAGGACTTTTTGCGGAGCGGTGGCTGGTCGGCTGGGCGAAGTCGTCTTGGTTCAGGACTTTTTGCGGGGCGACGGCTGGTCTGCGGGGCGAAGTGGTCTTGGTTCAGGACATCTTACGGCTTGACGACTCAAAAAAAGGCTCCGCCGCCGGCTTGGGCAGCGGAGCAGTCTCCTTCAAGGTCTGCCGTTGATGAGACGCAGCAGCGTCTTGCGGCCCGGACGGATCTCGTCCGCTTCGCGCAACGACCGCGCGACCAGCTCGGCGCCGATGCCGAGCGCCTCCGGCAACGCGGGCCCGCCCGCGATTCGCAGCAGCTCACGAATGCGCGACGCGTCGGGGAGCTCGCCGAGCCAGCCGGCAATCTCCGGCAGCCTGTCGCCGAGTCGCAGGGCAAGCGCAGCGGCTGGACCCGAAGCCTGCGGCTCCGCTGCTTGTCCCAGCCAGATGCGATAATGCTCGGCGATAACGGCGCAAGCCGCACCTACCTTGGCCCCGTGGAGCACCTGCCGCCGTCCGGTCCGCAGCAGCTCCATTTCCCAGTAATGCGACAAATGATGCTCGGCGCCCGAGGCGGAATGGGACTGGCCGAAGATGAGCATCGCGAGACCCGACACGATCAGCGCGCGCGTCAGCGTCTCGATGCCCGCCGGCGTCCGGTCGCCGATCGCTTCGACGTTCGCGACGCACTCCGCAAGCGCCATGGCGGTTAGCTTGGCGACATACGGATCGTAGTCCTCGCCGCCGATGGCGTGCCCGACCTTCCAGTCGAACAAGGACGTGTACTTGCCGAGCATGTCGCCGAAGCCGGCTGCGACCATCGCGCCCGGCGCCTGCGTCAGAATGTCCGTATCCGCGAAAATCGCAGAAGGGCCGATCGCCGGGACCGTTATCTTGTCGCCGCGAATAAGCAGCGGCGCCCCCCTTCGAGGTGAAGCCGTCGACAGACGGCGCCGTCGGCACCGAGACGAACGGCAGGCCCGACGTATATGCCGCATATCGCGCGATGTCGTGCAGGGTGCCCGCGCCGACCGCTACGGCGACGTCCGCTCCATGCTTCTGGATGTCCAGCAGCGTTTGCACGACCGATGCCTCGTCCGCCACGACGTCGCCCGCAGCGTTCGGTTTCACGAGCGTCGTCACGGCGACGATTCCCAGCCCGCGGAGCGTATCGGCCAGCGCGTCGCCGTTCGCCGCAGCCATCGTGATCGGATCGCCGACCAGCAGCGCGCGACGATGGCCCTTTTCCTTCAGGTAAACCGGCAGTCGCGCGGCAGCGCCCGGCGTCAGGACGATCTCGTCCGGAAATGCGACTTCGGACAGTCGAATGCCTCTCGCCTCCGCCCCCTGCCGGACGAATGCGACGATATCGGTATGTTGGTTCAAGGTGTCGATTCTCCTCCTCTAAATGCCTCGCACTTCCTCCACCTAGTAAACGCCTATTCGCGTCCCGGCGCAAGGGCGAGTTTGTCTCAGAGCCGACCGACATCCATGCTGGTCAGCGTCGTTATCTATTATACGTTCGTCAGCCTTCAGTACAGCAAAGATATCGAGGCCGAGATGGCCTCCTCGCAAAACCTGCGCACGGTATTCATGGGTTCGTCGGTCGTGCTGGCCTTGTTCGCAGCCGTATTCATCGGCTACTCCAACGCCTTCTTCACGCGCAACCGCAAAAAGGAAATCGGGCTGTACGCGCTGCTCGGCGTACGGCGCAAAACGATCGGACAAATGCTGCTCTATGAAAATCTGATCCTGGGCGCCGTCGTGTGGGCCGCAGGCATCGGCCTCGGCACGCTGCTGTCCAAGCTGTTCGGCATGATTCTGGTCCGGCCGCTTGGCACGGGCGCGACGACGGCAGTCGGCTTCGGACTCTCGCTCGAAGCGGCGGCGAACACGATTGCCGTGTTCGCGATTATCGTCCTGGCAACCTCACTTTACAGCTACAGGCTCATCTACAAGTTCTCGCTGATCGTGCTGTTCAGGGCGGATAAAAAAAGGAGAAGCCGCGCCGCGCGTCTCGGTCTTGGCTGCGATCGCTGCCGCGCTGCTGATCGCGGCGGGCTACGTCGCGGCGCTTAAGGAGATTCGCACCACGGAGCATTTCGCGCTGAACATGGACATCGCCCTGGTCTGCATTCTGCTTGGGACGTGGCTGCTGTTCCGAGCGGCCGTGCCGGCGCTGCTCGCCGCCTGGCGCAGGAACAAATCCCGCTATTACAGGGGCACCGCCATGATCGGGGTATCTCAACTGCTGTTTCGCGTGCGCGGTCATGTCCGCACTTTTTCGATGATCGCGCTGCTGAGCGGCATCACCCTTGGCAAAGCGTACGCAGGAAGAGTCCGGGCTGTTTCTATTCATCGTCGGCTTCCTCGGGCTCGTCTTCCTCGCAGCTACGGGCAGCATGATTTACTCCAAGCAGATGACGGAAGCGCACGCGGACGTCGGGCGGTACGCGGTGCTGCGCAAGCTCGGCGTCAGCCGCCGGGAGCTGCGGCGGACGATCGCCTGGCAGACGCTGTTCGTCTTCGTCCTGCCGCTCGCGGTCGGCACCGCTCATGGCTACGTGATCATGAAGGTATTCACGGCCGGACTCGTGGGCATGAACTTCACGATCCCGATCCTGCTGTCGATGGGCGCGTATATCGTCGTGTACTTCGTCTATTATGCGGTATGCGTCTATTCGAACGACCGGATTATGAATCCGGCGTGACGGATGATCGCCGGTGCAGAGCAGACCTCGCGGTCTCTGCTTTTTGCCGCGGATATGCGCGGGACGGACCTAGAGTATCTGCTCCTACAAACGCTTCAGCTCGCCCGGACCGACCGGGATGGCCTCCCCGCCGGCCGCGATCCATACCTCGAGCGCGGAAGGATTGTGCACGACCGTGCAATCCGCGGAAAAACGCAAGCGGTCGATCGCCTGCTTGTAGGCGACGATCTCGGCGTTCGTCGCCTTCCACACGTCATCCGCGCCGGCGAGCATCTCGCCGACGGCATCGACGAGTTGCCAGTTGTCGTCCGAATCGAATTCGTAGCTGTGCCCCCATATGTAGAGCAACGACATTCTGCCGAAGCGGTCCTGGTAGCCCAGGAAGTCTTCGGTGCGCTCGACCATCTGCTTGTGATGGCAGGTCGGATGCCAACGCAGGAAGTCCGCGGGCAGCTCGAAGCCGCCGTGACTCTGGATCGTGCGGGCGTATTCGATGCCGAACGCGGGCAGCGCCGCGACGACCCGATCGTCGTACGTGCCGAAGGGATAGCTCATGCCGCGTACGGGGTACCCCGTCAAGCGTTCGAGCGCCTGGCGGTCCGCCCAGATCTCGCCGGCCAGCGCATCGGTCGGGAACAAGTCCAGGAACGGATGGTTGATCGTATGCGCCGACACCTCGTGCCCCGCGAACAACCCGGCGAGTTCGCCGGCATCGATGTATCCTTCCTGGCCCAGCTTGCCTGAATTAAGGTGAAACGTCCCCTTGAGGCCATAGCGGTTCATCGTCTCGACCAGCCTGCGGTCCTGCGTCCTGCCGTCGTCGAAGCTGAACGTGACCGCTTTGCGCCGGCCGCCCGGATAACACTTGAATTGAATGCTCACGCGTTCGATCTCTCCTCTGCGCCATTAGCCTCGTTAAGCTTTAATCCTTTACCGCCTTAATATATAAGCGCATGAATTGGCGTGTCAATGCCATGCCGGACTCATCATTCCGGGCTAAGGCGCATGTCGCCTGGCTTCAGCCGCCCGCGAGCAAGCGGCCGATCTGCTCCTCCGCGAACAGTTCGCTCAAGGCGAACGAGATGCACGGCAGCTTTTCCGATACGACGCGGTCCTCGCCCTCGAACAGCGCGATCAGCGTCAGACGGTCGCCTTCCTGTTCATAACGCTCCAACGTTCGGGCTACCGGATCGAGAATCCAGTACTCCTGCACGCCGTGCCTCCCGTAGATGTCCAGCTTGCGCACCTTGTCCCTGTGCCTCGAACCTGGCGACAATACCTCCACGACGAGATCGGGCGCGCCTTCGATGCCGCGCATCGTCATGATATCGGTCCGGCTCCGGTGGATGAAGATGACGTCCGGCTGCGCGACATTTCTCGGGCTTAAGATGACATCGAGGGGGGCAAGCAAAATAAAATACGCCGAGCTGCAACTCTGCGTGATTAGATGCAGCTTGCCGCCCAGCATCTGATGCACGAGCGACGGACCCGACATCAGTTCGAGCGCCCCGTCCAGCACCTCGTACCGCTGCCCGTCCTCCGGCAGCTCCGCATAGATGTCGTACGTCACGCGCTTCTCTCTGATCGCCGCTTCCCATTCCTTTTTTTTTATCCATGGCAAGCATCCTCCCTTTAGCAAAAAAAGCCCCGTCAAAGCGACACATGACGTGTTCGGCTCTGACGGGGCGCTTCCCCGCGTTCATTTCTGTACTCATTATGGACAAGACTGGATAATCTGTCAACGGAGTTTTAAGTCGGTTATCCGGCGGCGCTTGTCAGCGCTGAATCGGTTCGATCACGTAGACGCTGCGTTCTTCGCCCGAGGCCTCCGCCGCCTTTTCCTCTTCCTCGCGAACGCGCCAGCCGAAAGACAATACGGATGCCAGGCGCGCCTTCTCGTCGGGAATCAGCGAAGCGCGGACAGCCTCGGCTCCCGCCTCCAACAGCAACTCCGGCTCAAGGCCGAGCGCGACCCGAATCCAGCTGTGAATGCCGCGTACCGTGTTGTACTTGATCTCATAACCTTGCGTAACGGCTGCATCGAACGTCTCTGGCTCCTCCGCGGCGAATGCGGAGAGCGCCTCGTACTTGAACTGAAAGGGACTCTCGTCGATCGGCAGCTCACCCGAACGGACGCGCGCGATCAGCTCTTCGTTGCTCCATCCCAGCGACCTTAGCGATTCCACCAACAGGGCATCCCACTGAGACAGCTTCGCCTGATTCGTCGTGCTCATGTTCATCCGCTCCTTTAATGACATTCTGTGTGCTCAGCCAGCACGCTCGACACGCGCTGCAGCCGCGTTTTTCTCGCTTGCATGGTACACTTCCGCGCATCCCGCCGTTGTAACAGCGCATTTCTCGCTTACACCGCGTGGCTCGCGCTGCAGCAGCGCTTTCCTCGCTTGCACGGCCAGCGTCCGCGCACTATGCTGCTGCAGCCGCGCACTTCTCGCCTACAGCACACGCAGCCGGCACGCTGCCAACCCTCTCTCCCGCGGGCGATTCACGGAATCGCGGCGAAATGCCCCGGTCCGACCTCGCGCAGCGGAGCGCCTTCGCCGGTCCACGCCGCGCGGTCCCAGGCGATCCGCTTGGCCGCGGCACGCGGGTCCGGCACCGGAATCGCCGACAGCAGCGCCTGCGTGTACGGATGCAGCGGGTTGTCGTACAGCTCGTCGCTGTCCGCCACCTCGACGAGGCGGCCGGCATACATGACGCCGATCCGGTCGGAAATATGGCGGACCATCGACAGGTCGTGCGCGATGAACAGATACGTCAGGCCGAACTCGGCCTGCAGGTCCTCGAGCATGTTGACGACCTGCGCCTGCACGGAGACGTCGAGTGCGGAGATCGGCTCGTCGCAGACCACGAACTCCGGCCGGACCGAGAGCGCCCTCGCGATCGACAGCCGCTGCCGCTGACCGCCGCTGAATTCGTGCGGATAACGGGTCAGATGCTCCCGTTTGAGCCCGACCTTGACGAGCAGGTCGGCGACCGCTTCCTTGCGGGCGCTGCCGGCATGCACGCCGTGAATGTCCATCGGCTCGCCGATCAGCTCGAGCACGTTCATCCCCGGATTCAGCGATGAATACGGGTCCTGGAAGATGCTCTGGATCCGTCGCCGGAACGGCCTCAGCGCTTTGTCGTCAAGCGCGGACAGCGGCTGGCCATCGTACAGAACTTCGCCCTCCGTATAGTCGTACAGCCGCAGCAGGCAGCGCCCGACCGTCGACTTGCCGCTGCCGGACTCGCCCACGAGGCCGAACGTCTCGCCCTTTCGAATGCCGAAGCTCACGCCGTCGACCGCCTTCAGTACCTGCGTCGTTCTGCCCCAGACGTCCTTTTCCTTGGCAAAATGCTTCTTGAGACCCCGGACGTCTACCAGCGTCTTGGCCGCGTTATCCATCCGAATCCCTCCCCCCCGCTCGCGCCGGCGCCATTATCGCCGTAGCCTCTCTCGCGCGCGTCGCTGTCACGGTTATCGCGCTCGGCCAAGTCCGCGTCCGGTTTAACAACCTCGCCCGTCCCGGCGCCGGCCGCCGAATGCTCCGCATCGTGCAGCCAGCACAGCGCCCGGTGACCCTCGCCCAGCTCGAACAGCGGCGGGCGCTCCGTGCACTTGCCGAAGGCATGCGGACAGCGCTCGATGAACGGGCAGCCCGGCGGCGGATCCAGCAGATCCGGCGGCGTGCCCTCGATCGGCACGAGCCGCTCGCGCGTGCCGCCCCCGCGCTTCGGTACCGACTTCAGCAGCCCCTGCGTGTACGGATGGCCGGGGCGGTAGAAGATGTCTTCGACGGTGCCTTCCTCCATCACCATGCCGCCGTACATGACGACGACCCGCGTGCACACTTGGGCGACAACGCCGAGATCGTGCGTGATCAGCACGATGCCCATGTTCGACTTCGCCTTGATATCCTTCAGCAGATCGAGGATCTGCGCCTGGATCGTCACGTCCAGCGCCGTCGTCGGCTCGTCGGCGAGCAGCAGCTCGGGCTCGCAGGAGAGCGCCATGGCGATCATGACCCGCTGCCGCATGCCGCCGCTGAACTCGTGCGGATACTGCTCGAGACGGCGCTCCGGCTCGCTGATGCCGACCTCGCGCAGCTTGGCTGCCGCCTCCAGCCTCGCGGCTTCTTTGCCGAGTCCGCGGTGCCTGCGGATGACCTCGATCATCTGTGCGCCGATTTTTTTCACCGGATTGAGCGCCGTCATCGGATCCTGGAACACCATCGCGATCCGATTGCCCCGCAGCTTGCGCCAGCGGCTGTCCGACCGGCCCAGCAGACTCTCGCCGCGATAGCGGATATCGCCGCCGATCACGCGGCCGGGCGGACCGATCAGGCCCAGCGCCGCCTTTGCCGTCACGCTTTTGCCGCTGCCGGACTCGCCGACGATGCCGACCGTCTCGCCCGCGTCGACGTGAAGGCTCACGCCCCGCACCGCTTGGTTCTCCCCGCTCCGGGAGTAGAACGACACGCGGAGATCTTCCATTTCTAGCAGCCGTTCCGTCATGTCCCGTCCCCTCCTTTTCCATTGGATGATGCTTTGCCTTCTGCGTTTAACGAACCTGTAGTCCGCTAACCCTGCGCTAACCGCCATTTCGGCAAAATTACGGATCGCGTGTCCGAAACCCGCTTGCTTTGCCCTGATCTCGTGCGGCGTGGCGGCGAATCGGCTTCCCTTTACATACCGCAGCCTTGCCTAGCCCTCTCCCCTAGCGCTTCACCAGCTTCGGCTCGAAGCCGACGCGCAGGATGTCGCCCAGCACGTTGAAGCTGAGCACCGTGAGCAGGATGAACAAGCCCGGGAACACCGCCAAGTAAGGCGCCTGCGCGATCAGACCCTGGGCGTTGTTCAGCATGCTGCCCCACGTCGCGTTCGGCGCCTGGACGCCGAAGCCGAGGAAGCTGAGCGACGACTCCATCATGATCGCGGAGGCGATGTTGTTCGTCGCTCCGACGATGACGACCGGCATCAGGTTGGGCAGAATGTGTCTCCGGACGATGCCGAAGGTGCCTTGGCCCGACGCGCGCGCATAAAGCACGTACTCCCGTTCCTTGAGCGACATCGTCTCCGCCCTGACGATCCGCGCGATGTTCATCCACATGAGGAGCGAGATGATGATGATCAGGTTGCCGACGCTAGGCTTCAGGAACACGCTCAGCAGCAGCAGAATAAGAAAAGAAGGAATCGACATGACGACTTCGACGAGCCGCATGAGCAGGTTGTCGATCCATCCGCCGAAATAGCCGCTCGCGACGCCGACGACGACGCCGATCCCCGTCGCGAGGATCATCGACGCGAAGCCGACCGTCAGCGAGACGCGGCCGCCATACAGCGCTCTCGTAAAGTAATCGCGCCCATAGTCGTCCGTCCCGAACCAATGCGCGCCGCTCGGCGGTTTCAGTCGTTCGATCGCATTGAGCGCGTTCGGATCGTGCGGGGACAGGAAGGCCAGCGCGGCCGCGACCGTGAATAAGATGAGAATAACGATGCCTGCGATGCCGAATGCGCTCGACCGCAGCTCCTCCGCGACGCTTCGCCATTTGCTCCGGTTCATGTGTTCACCTCTTCGAATTGATTCTCGGGTCCGCTACGCCGTACAGCAGATCCGCGGCCAGGTTGCCCAGGATGAGCATGATGGAGGAGAACAGCGTGATGCCCATGATGACGGGGTAATCCATGCCCCGAACCGCCGTCATGCCGAGCGAGCCGATGCCCGGCCAGGAGAACACCGTCTCCGTCACGATGGCGCCGGCGACCAGCTCGCCCATCGACATGCCGAGCAGCGTGATGATGGGCAGCAGCACGTGCTTCAATACGTGACGCATCAGCACGATGCGCTTGGTCGAGCCGTACGCATACTGGATCTGCACGTAATCCTCGCGCAGCTGTCCGATCGTGCTGGACCGGATATAACGGACGTAGACCGCCAGGAAGCTGAACGCCAGCACGACGCAAGGCATGATCCCGTGCTTGAGTACGTCGAAGGCGCTGTTCACGCCAATCGTGCGCATGCCCATGCTCGGCAGCCAGTGCAGGTGGATGGAGAAATAATAGATCAGCAAAATGGCGAGCCAGAACAGCGGAACCGAGATTCCGACGTAGGCGACCAGGTTGACGAGCTTGTCGATCCAGCGGCCGCGGTTCGCGCCGGCCAGCAGACCGAGCGGGATCGCCAGCAGTACGGCGAGCGCAAGCGCGGCGCCCATCAGCCCCGCCGTGGCGGGCAAGCGATCCAGGATCTGCTCCGTCACCGGCTGATGGTTGACCAGCGAATAGCCGAGATTGCCGGTCACCGCTTCCTTGATCCACAAGAAGTACTGGATATAGGCCGGCTTGTCCAAGCCGAGATTGTGCCGGATGCGCTCGATGTCCTCGGCATGCATGTTCGGCGTGACGAACGACAGCACCGGATCGCCCGGCGCGAGCTTGATCATCGCGAAGCAGACGATCGAGACGAATATCAGCAGCGGTATCGTCTGCAAGAGCCTTCTAATTAAGAGTTGTCTCATTCGGTACGCTCCCCCGGGATGGACGTACAAAAAAATAAGCTGGCGAACCAGCTTATTTTCTTGAACGCCCGGTATTCAACAGCGCTTATTTAAGGTAAAGCTTGGACGGGTCTTCGAAGATGACGACCGGCTTCAGCACGGCTTGGTCGAGTCCGCCATACTTTTTGTCGATGGCGACGATCGTCTTGGTGTAAGCGATCGGATAGATCGCCGCGTCTTCCGCGATGATCTTCTGAACGTCCTTGTAGATCGCTTCGCGCTTCGTCGCGTCGCCTTCGCCCGCGCCTTGCTTGAACAGGGTGTCTACTTGGGCATTGTTGTAGTGCGAGTAGTTGGACGAGCCGTCGGACGTGAACAGCATGCTGTACGCATCCGGATCGAAGCCCATGATGTAGCCCGTGATCGCCAGCTCATAGTCGGTCGCCTTCGGATCGATGAACTTCGCGACCCAAGCCGAGGAGTCCATGCTGTTCAGCTCGACCGCGATGCCGATGTCCTTCAGCTTCTGCTGCACGTAAAGGGAGATCGCTTCCTGCACTTTGTTGCCGCTTTGCACGATGAAGCGCAGCTTCAGGTTGCTCACGCCGGCCGCCTTCAGCAGTTCCTTCGCTTTGGCAACGTCGTTGTCGTAGGTCGGTACGTCGTTCGTCTGGTACAGCACGTCCGGCGTCAGGAACGAATGTGCCGGATCGGCATAATCGGCGGACGTATACGCGACTTGGATCAGCTCTTCGCGATTGAGCGCGTAAGCGATCGCTTGGCGAACTTCTTTCTTGTTCAGCACGCCCGTGTCGCTGTTCTGGTTGAACATCATGTAAGCCAGACGGCCTTCGCTGTAAGGCTGAATGTCGAAGTTGCCCGTCGCTTCGATCGTGGACACGTCCTGCGGATCGAGATACTTCACGTTGATCTCGCCGTTTTGAAGCGCGAGGTTCGCGGCGTTCGTATCCTTCGCGATGCGGTACGTGATCGAATCGAGGTGCGGCTTGCCGCCGAAGTAGCCGTCGAAGCGCTCGAGCGTCAAGTATTCGCCGGTCTTATATTCTTTGAACTTGAACGCGCCGGAGCCGACAGGATTTTTGTTCTTGTCGCTCTTCTCGATGTTCGCTTCGTTTTCGAAGACATGCTTCGGAATCGGGAACACTTGCACGAGCGTCGCTTCGAAGCCCGGCGCGACCTGCGGCAGCTTGAGCTGAACCGTCGTGTCGTCGACCTTCGTCGCTTGGACCGGCTTGCCGCCGATGATGAAGTTGCCGCGCAGGAAGCTGTTCTGGGACTCGTCGAGGATCTTGTCGATCGTGAACACGACGTCGTCCGCCGTCAGCGGCTGGCCGTCATGCCAGGTGAGGCCGCTCTTCAGCTTCAGCGTATAAGTAAGCTTGTCCTCGGACAGATCGAGGCTGTCGGCCAAGTAGAACGTCTTCTTGCCGTTGTTCACTTGGAACAGCGGCGCGTAGAGCGCTTGGTCGATCGTCAGGCTGACGCGGTCGCCCGCGTAGTTCGGGTTCAGCACGACCGGGTCCGATGCGACTGCGACGATCAGGCTGCCGCCGTCTTTGGCTTCGCCGCTCGCCGCCGGCTGCGAGCCGGATGCCGAGGCGCTGGCGGACGCCGTGCCCGAGGCGCTTGGAGAAGCGTTGTTCGCGTTGTTGTTGCCGGAGCACGCGCTTGCGAGCATGGTGAGCAGCGCAAGTACGACGATGCCGGAAAAGCGTTTTTTGTTGCGGTTAAGCATAGTTTCACCCTCCACCGTATCTCTGTATCTGTTTTTGTAACAGTTAATCCATACTACATCGGATTACTCGGCATTGCAAGGGGCATCCAAATAAAAATCTTGTCGATTTTTAGCCTAATTCATCGATAATCTTCATATTATATTCCTTAAACGACATACCGACAACTTAGCCATTCAAAATATGGTATGCCACGACAGCCTTGGAATTATGTACAAGCTACCGATCGGCGCCATTGCAGGGCGAAGCAAAGCAACAGGCTCCCTCGCGTTGCGGCAAGGGAGCCTGTTGCGCTGCGCTAAGCGATCCGTCAATCGCGCAGCCGAATCAGAAACGTCTTGATCTCGTAAGGCGCCAGCGCGAACAGCAGGGGCTCGCCGTCGTAGCGGAGCTCGCCGATCGGGCGCTCCAGCAGGTCGCATTCCTGCCACGAGGCGATCTCGCAGCCTAACGTCAGCGTCGCGACGCCGCGTCCGCCCGCATATTCATGCAGCCGGACGATCAGCGCGTCCTCGTCTTCCGCTTTTTTTGATCGCGTCGATGGCGATATGCTCCCCATCCGCGCGCAGCAGCGACTTGCCCGCGAACGCGCTCGCGCCCGGAACCGCCAGCAGCGGATTGTTGAGCGCCCATGCCGCCGTCGCCGTACCGCCGGCAGCCCAATCTCCTGCGTGCGGGTAAAGCGAATAAGTGAACAGATGCTCCCCCTGGTCGGCATTCGGATCGGGATCGATCGCGGATTTGATGAGCGACAGGCGGATGACATTGTCTTTAATGTCATGGCCGTACTTGCAATCGTTGAGCAGGCTGACGCCGTAGCCGCGCTCGGACAGATCGACCCACTGATGGCCGACGGTCTCGAATCGGGCGTGGTCCCAGCTCGTGTTCCAGTGCGTCGGACGCTTCACGTTGCCGAATTGGATGTCGTAAGTCGCCTCCGTGGCGCGAATCTCGACGGGAAAAGCAACCTTCAGCAGTTGCTGGCGCTCTTGCCAGTCCGCGCGCGTGACGAAGTCGATCCGCCTATCTTCCGCATAGACGATGAGACGCTGTTCGATGACGGACGCCCCGTACGCCCATTCGAATCGCAGAACGGCGCGCAGCGCGCCGCATTCGACGAGCTCGAGCTTCCGCAGATCCGTCACTTCGCGCTGCTTCTCCTGATAGAACAGGTCGATGTCCCACGCTTCGAACATTTTCGGCTTGTCCTCGAAGACTTGCAGCTCGTTGGCGCGCGCGCCCTGAGGCAGCACCTCGCGCGACAAGCCGCGGTCGTACAGGCGGACCAGCCGGCCGGCCCCGTCGAACGCCAGCTCATAATGAGGCGTCCGGAGCACGCCGTCCTCCCATGCGAACGCCTTGTCTCCCGCTACCGGCTCCGCTAACGGATCAAACCGCAGCGTCGCCGCCCCTGTGGCCGGCACGTTCTCCGCCAGCACGAGCCATTCGCTGCCGGTGTATTCCGACCGAAGCTGCCGTCCGTCCTCGGTTAGCCATGCTCCCTTCGAAGCTGCGCCTGCCGACGCCGGAATTTCGACCAGTTCGGTACGGTCGAACGCGGCGCCGTTATACACGCTGACGACAGCGCCGTCCGCCTGCCCGGCCAATCGCTCGGCCGCGGCCTGGATTGCTTCCCTGCCTAAGCGCTCCGCTTCCGCATACTCCTCCCTTGCATCCGCATAGACGGCGCCGATGGACGAGCCCGGGATGATATCGTGGAACTGGTTGCGCAAGATCGTCGTCCAGCCCTCGCGCAGCTCCTCCTTCGGATACGCCGACCAATCGCCGCCGCCTACAATCGCGCTTAACGACTGCAGCCACTCCGCTTCGCGGTACATCAGCTCGAGCTTGCGGTTCATTCTTTTATTGTAGGCTTGGCTCGTATACGTGCCGCGGTGGTACTCGAGGTACAACTCCCCGTCCCACGTATGGACGTACCGATCCGTTCCTTCTACCGTTTCGTGCAGCTTGTCGAAAAAGTCTCCGGCCCGCCCCGGCACGATCTTGGGCAATCCGGGTATCTCGTCGAGCCGCCGCCGCATCTCCAGCATATGCCGGTTCACGCCTCCGCCTCCGTCCCCGTAGCCGTAAGACAGCAGAAGCTCGCGGTTGATATCCTTGTCGCGGTACGTGTCCCAGATCCCCTTGACGGTGAACGGCTCGATCTGGCCGTTGTACGTGTACCACCAGACGTTAGGATCCGCGACCTCGGGCGTCGTGATGAAGTGCGTCAGTATTTCCGAGCCGTCGATGCCCCGCCACTTGAACGTATCGTGCGGCATCCGGTTGTACTGGTTCCAGCTGATCTTGGTCGTCATGAACGTCTTGATGCCGGACTTACGCAAAATCTGAGGCAGCGCCCAGCTGTAGCCGAACACGTCGGGCAGCCACAGGTAATCGCATTCGACGTCGAACTCGTCGCGGAAAAAACGCGTGCCGTGCAGGATCTGCCGCACAAGCGACTCGCCGCTCGTCAGGTTGCAGTCCGCTTCGAGCCACATCGCGCCGCCGGCTTCCCAGCGCCCTTCCTTGACACGCTCGCGGATTTGCTCGTAGATCTCGGGGTAGTCCTTTTTTCAAGTAGGCGTACAGCTGGGGCTGCGTCTGGAGGAAGACGTACTCCGGATATTTCTCCATGAGGCGGAGGACGGTCGAAAACGACCGCGCCGACTTTTCCCGCGTATGCTTGAGCTGCCACAGCCAAGCGACGTCAATGTGGGTGTGCCCGATGGCGCGGACGGTTACCGGATGGCGCTTGTCCAGCTCGGATACAGCCGTGCGAAGCGCGTTCGCCGCCAGCTCAACCGAGGCATAGAAGTCGTCCGAGCCCGGGCGCGACCAATCGACGAGCAAAAAAAGCCCTGTCCGCAGCCGTCAACAGGTCGTGCTTGGACGGATTGGATTCCTCCAGGATCTTGGCCGTCTCCAGCGCGGCGCGCCCCGTGAAGTACAGATCGTCGGCGGCGGCATCCAGTACGGCAAGCTCGGCGCGCTTGAACTGATGCTCCTGATCGCGCGGACCTCCGCCGCCTTCGAGTCCCGACCACAGCCTGAAGACGAGCTCGATCTCGCTGCCGGCGAGCTCCGCCGGAATAAAGACCTCTTGATGATTCGTGTCGACGCCCTGAAAGGGACGGCCGTTCAAATACAGCAACGACTCGAAGGCCGAGTTGTTGCCCGGTCCGGTCAGGCCGAAGTCGAACAAACCGACGACTTCCCGGTCCTTCCAATCCTCGGGCACGCGAACCGTGCGCCGCAGCCAGACGTACCGGTCGTAGCCGACCCAGCGGTCGCCCTTGCGCATGCGAAGCTCGCCCGCCATTGCCGGCGGACGGTGCACGCCGTTCGCGCCCGCCTCGTCCTCCTGCATCTCCCATTCGTCCAGCGCCAGCGCATGACGATAGCGGTACGAGGCCAACTCCTCAATTCTTTTCTGAAGCTTCTCCACGATCCAAAACATGAATGAATGCCTCCTCAACCGAATTATGACACGTGTTATAATCGTTCGAAAAAAGCGTGGACGTTACCCGCCTTAGCCTTTGGGAACGCTGTCCCCCGGCCTGATCGACGCTCGCAGCCAGCGCTTCGAACCGCGCTCGCCCTGCGAAGGCTCAAGCAGCAGTCGAACCGCCTCTTCCCCCATTTCAGCGTAAGGGATCTCCACGGAGGCAAGCGACGGGCTCAAGTACGCGTTGCTCCTGCGGGTGTTGTCCCCGGCCATCAGGACGAGCTCGTCTCCGATGCGGATGCCTCGCTTCCAGGCCGCCCTGTACAACGGCACTGCGCCCACCGACCAATTGATCAGAATCGGCGGCAGTCCTCTGCCTGCTGCGGCCGTCTCTTCCAAATACAGGCCGAGCCACGCCTCGTCATGCACGTGAAAGCGATGAACGACCGGCGTCCAGCCTCTCGCGGAGCACCAGGCTTCGTAAGCGGCAATGCGATCGCGCTCCGCCCAATTCCGCTCGGGCCGGTCTTCGTAGGCCTCGAGGTACACGGGATAACGATCCGCCGTGCCGCCCAAATAGTCCAGCGCTTCGCGAATGCTGTCGCGGTAATCGGCGAGCACCGAAGCGACGCCCTCCGTCCCGGCATAGCCTTCGACGGACACGTAAGGGACGCCGGACTCCCGGACGCGCGCGATCCACGCCGCGCTCTCGTAGTCCGTATCGTCGAGCGTGACGATGCCGTCGATTCTGCGCTGGCGGTACAGGTCGAGCATGTCGAGCCTGTCTTGTTCGTCTTCGCTCTGGCCGCTGATGAGCACGTGGTAGCCGCGCTCCGCGCAAGCCTTCTGCATGCCCTCGAGCACCTGCAGGAATAGCGGATTTTTCATGTCGCCGAAAGCGGCCACGCACCGGCTGAGCCCGGTCTTCATCGCCCTCGCCTGCGCGTCCACCTGGTAGTTCAGGTCTTTGATCGCTTTTAACACTTTTGCTCTTGTCTCGGGACCGACGCCGATGCCGGGCGTGCCGTTGATGACGGCGGACACGAGGCTCCGGGACACGCCCGCGGCTTTGGCCACGTCAAAACTTGTCGCTCGCTTGCCGGTATTCGGCGTCTTGCCTTTGCCTGTCATAGTCGCACCTCACCGAGAATATAACACGTATTATACCCATGCGCAATCGGCTTTTTTTCGCGTCTAAACGATATCCCCTTCGGTCAGGATTCGGCTTATATTCGCGTTTGAACGATATCCCCTTCGGTCAGGCTCGCTTTCCGGCAGCCCTGCCTATTCGAACAGCGACAGCGCGAGATAGATCGCCGTCCCCCACATGAGGAGCGCGGAGCTCTTGTTCAGCGCGACGAGAAAGCGGCCCGAGGGGTCGGCCTTGCCCGCGATTCTGCCCGCAAGCGCGAGCCCGTGGAACCACAGCCACGACACGGCGATGGAGGTGAGCGCAAATGCGAGCTTGTCCCAGCCGTCGTAGCGCAGCGCGCTCGTGCCGATCACGCCGACCGCGTCCATGATCGCGTGCGGATTAAGCAGCGACAGGGAGGCGGTCAACGCGATCTGGCGCCTCGCGCCGAGCCCTTCGGCTTGTCCGCCGTTCGCGGCGGCTGGCTTGCTGCGCCAGATCACCCGCCCCATGTACAGCAAAAACAGCACGCCGACGGAAATAAGCGAAATCTTGATCCAGGCGATGCCCAGCGCGATTGCGGAAACGCCGAATACGGCGAGCGAGATGAGCAGCGTGTCGCAGACCGAAGCCGTGATCGTGATCGGCAGCGCGCGGACGTAACGAGGCTGCAAGGCTCCCTGGTTGAAGACGAATACGTTTTGCGCGCCGAGCGGAAGGATGAGTCCGAGCGCGAGGAGAAAGGCGTTGATGACGACGTGCAGCATGATGCGGTTTCTCTCCGTTCTAAGGCGCGATGGGAATGGTCGGCGGCCTTTATGCCGTTTTCATGACGGCTGTCCCGGCAAAGAGAAAGAGGCCGGTCCGCGTCGCGCTCGCGACGTCGGGACCGCCTCCGGCTCTAGCCGATTTGTGCATAGCATGGCGTCAGGGAATATCCCTCGAGACCGCTGCCTCATAGATCAGCTTCAGGATGGTCGTCTTGGTGATTCGGCCCACGACCTCGGCAACCGGCGATCCGCCGTGCGGATGCGCTTGAACGACGGGCAGGCCGTCCACCTCGTGCTGGATCATCTTGCGCATCGCGTCGAGGACCGTATCGTCCGGCGCGACGGTGACGATGTTGGGATAGCGGGTCATCACCATGCCCAGGATGACGGCGTCCGCGTGCGCGTTGCCGACGGCGACCTTCAGCAGGTCCTTTCGGGACACGATGCCGCTCAGCGAGCCTGTCGCATCGACCACGATCAGGCTGCCCACGTTTTCGAGGAAAAGCGAGACGACGGCGTCGCCGACCGTCGCCGTCTCGCGGAGGACGACGGGGACGCCCATAATTTCCTTCACGCGCATTCGCAGGACGGCGTCCTGTCCGGACGCTCCCGCATCGCTAGGCGCCGCGGCCGGAAAGTAGCCGACCTTGGGCTTGGCGTCGATGTAGCCCAGCATCGCCAGCAAGCCGAGATCCGACCGGATCGACGGGCGGGTGACGCCCAGCGCCTCCGCGATCTGCTCGCCGGTGATCGGCGCGCGCTTGCGAACCAGGTCGACGATCTCGAGCTGGCGCGTTGTTAGTTCGAGCATGGCAACCTCCAGGCTGGACGACTCTTTTCCCCCATTGTAACCGATCCGCGTCCCGATCACACCCCTGTCGCGTACCGTCGCCGGATCACGATAGCCCGCATTTTCCGCCCGGTTGCCTGCCTTCCATATCGATCAGATCGCCTGAATGGTCCGGCTCTCTTCGTCCTCGGCCGCGTTCTCGATCGCCGCCTGCGCGGCCGCGATCCGCGCCATCGGGATGCGGTACGGCGAGCAGCTGACATAATCGAGTCCCGCGCGATGGCAGAACGCGATCGAATCCTTGTCCCCGCCGTGCTCCCCGCAAATGCCCGTCTTCAAGCCCGGCTTGCGCGAGCGTCCCTTCATCGCCGCCCATTCGATCAGCTGCCCGACGCCGTCCGGATCCAGCACCTGGAACGGATTGTGCGGGAGCAGCTTCTGCTCCAGATAGTGCGACAGGAAGCCGCCCTCCGCGTCGTCCCTGCTGTAACCGTAAGTCATCTGCGTCAGATCGTTCGTGCCGAAGGAAAAGAAGTCCGCATGGACCGCGATCCGATCGGCCGTCAGCGCGGCGCGCGGAACCTCGATCATGGTGCCTATCTTATAACCGCAGGCGATCTTGCCCGCTTCGCCGAGCACGCTGTCCGCGGCACGGTCGACCCTTTCGCGCAGCAGGCTCAGCTCGCTCGCGTCGCCGACCAGCGGGATCATGATCTCCGGATGGACGGAGATTCCCCCGCCGATGCAGGCCGCCGCCGCCCGGAAGACCGCCTCGGCTTGCATGTCGTAGATCTCGGGATAGACGATTCCCAGCCGGCAGCCCCGCTGTCCGAGCATCGGATTAGCTTCATGCAGGGCATGAACCTTGCGGATCATCCGCCGCAGCTGCTCCTGCTCCTCTTCCGTCTCCGCCGCCTGCAGCTTCTGCTGAAGCTCTCCCGCATGCGGCAGAAACTCGTGCAACGGCGGATCGAGCAGCCGGATCGTCACGGGCAATCCGTCCATTTCCCGGAACAGCCCCTCGAAGTCGGCCTGCTGCATCGGCAGCAGCAGCGCAAGCGCGGCCAGCCGCTCTTCGCGCGAATCCGCCATGATCATCGCCTGCATGACGGTCAGCCGTTCCGGCGCAAAAAACATATGCTCCGTCCGGCACAGTCCGATGCCCTCGGCGCCGAAGCCGCGCGCGATCCCGGCGTCCGCCGGCGTATCCGCATTGGCGTAGACGCGCAGCCTGCGGACGTCGTCCGCCCAACGCAGCACCTGCTGCAGCTCGTCCGTAACCGCCGCCTCCTTGAGCGGAATGCGGCCGGCGTATATGCTGCCGCTGGTGCCGTCCAGCGTCAGCCAATCGCCCTCGGCGATCGTCCGCCCGGCTGCCGTCGCCTGCCGCTGCTCCGGATCGATTCGCATCTCCTCGCAGCCGCATACGCACGGCTTGCCCATGCCTCGCGCTACGACCGCCGCATGACTCGTCATGCCGCCCCGGCTGGTGAGTACGCCCTCCGCGGCGAGCACGCCGTGGATATCCTCCGGCGTCGTCTCGGCGCGCACGAGAATGACGGGCTTGCCCGCCTGCCCCCATGCCGCGGCCGTGTCCGCGTCGAAAACGGCCATACCGACGGCCGCGCCCGGAGACGCGGGCAGGCCGGACGCGATCGCCTCTCCCGCCGCGTCCTCGTCGATGCCGCGATGGAGCAGCTGCTCCAGATGGGACACCTCGATCCGCATCAGCGCTTCCTCGCGCGAGACGACGCCTTCGGACGCGAGGTCCACGGCGATCCGCAGCGCCGCTTGGGCGTTGCGCTTGCCGCCGCGCGTCTGCAGCACGTAGAGCTCGCCGCGCTCCACCGTGAACTCGATGTCCTGCATGTCCGCGTAATGCAGCTCCAGGCGCCCGCACAGCTCGGACAGCTCCTCGTATACTCGCGGCATGACGTCCTTTAAAGTAGCGATCGACTGCGGCGTGCGCACGCCGGCGACGACGTCTTCGCCCTGCGCGTTCGTCAAGTACTCGCCGAACAGCGCCCGCTCCCCGGTAGACGGATTGCGCGTGAACACGACGCCGGTGCCGCAGTCGTCTCCCTTATTGCCGAACACCATGCTCTGAACGTTGACCGCCGTGCCCTGCTCGTCGGGAATCCGGTTGATCTTGCGGTACACCTGCGCCCGCTGGTTGTGCCAGGACTTGAACACGGCTTCGGTCGCAAGCGTCAGCTGCTCGTGCACGTCCTGGGGAAAATCGATGCCCGAGAACGCCTTGACGCAGCCCTTGTACTCGCCGATCAGCTGTAACCAACCCTCGGCCGACACCTCTTGATCCTGCTCGACGCCGAGCTCTCGCTTCAGACGGCGCAGCAGCCGCTCGAAACGGATGGATTCGATGCCGAGCACCACTTGGCCGAACATCTGGATGAGCCGCCGGTAGCAATCGTAGGCGAAGCGGTCATTGCCCGTGCCCGCGGCCAGTCCCTTCACGGTCTCGTCGTTCAGTCCCAGATTGAGGATCGTGTCCATCATCCCGGGCATCGAATCGACCGATCCCGACCGGACGGAGACGAGCAGCGGATCGGCCGGATCGCCGAGCCGCTGCCCCTTCTTCTCCTCCAGTCGCGTTACGGCTTCCCTCATCTGCAGCTGCAGCTCGCCCGAGATCCGGTTGCCCGCCCGGAAAAAAGCGCGGCATGCCTCCGTCGTTATTGTAAACCCCGGAGGCACCGGAAGACCGACGCGCGTCATTTCCGCCAGATTGGCGCCTTTCCCGCCCAGCAGCGTCCGCATGCCGGCATTGCCTTCTTCAAAGGAATAAACCCAGGATTGCAAACTCATCAATCTTCGCCCTCGCTCGCTTCGACCGTCTCCAAGCAGCCTTCCTGCCCGCACACGCCGTATATTTTTTTCACGCCGTTGGTCGGAATCGTATACATGAGCTGCTGACAATGCTTGCAGATGACCATACCGAGTTCGAGTCCTGGCGCGGTTCCCTGTAAGGCGTTCGTGGCGTTCGACATGCTGATTCTCCTCCCGGCGGTTCGGAGTGATGCCGCCATTGAATTTTATTATGTGTCATAATTATATATATGAGTCATTAATAATGCAATAATGAATCTTAATTATATTTAAAATGATCAATAAATACATAATGAGTAGTTTTACGCTTAATTAAGACGCACAATATTAAAGCAACGTTATTTCCTTAGCCCTCGAATCGCCTGGCCACCTGAACGAACATCGGACCGCGCAATTGCGCTTCGTCTCCCCCCCTCCAGCGGCAGCTCCTGAATTCGCATTGATTTTGTACGCTGAAATTACAAAAAAAGGCGACGGGAGCGCCCAGGCTTTGCCTGAGGCCACCATCGCCTTTTTCATTTCGCCTACGGGTAAGATCGCCTAACGATGCCATTCGCCAGCTGCTACAACTCGCCTAAAGGTACAACGCTGCTTTCAGCATCGTTTTTTTGGGCGACGTCGCGCGGGGCCAGCAGCAGGTCGGCCAGTTGCTTCACCGCCGTCTCCCCCATAAAGGCCACAGGGGTCTTGATGGCCATATACGGCCGAAGCTGCCGCTCCGGCCGGCTGTCGTCATCCAGCAAGATGAGCGGCACATCCTCGGGCATGCGCAGGCCGAACGCCCGCAAAGTCGCCGCTGCCCCCCTCCGCCAGCTCCTCATTCTCGACGACGACGGCGGCAGGCGCCTCCCGGCAGGCAAGCGCCTCGGCCATGAGGCGGCGTCCTTCTTCCGCTTGCTCGGTTCTGTTCGCGCGCAGCAGTTGAAGGCCGCTCGCGTCATGGCGGCCGAGTCCGCTGCGGAGCGCGTAGAACCGATCCGCCTGACCCGCCGCATCGCGCTCCGCATCGCAAGCCCCGATATACGCGAAGCGGCGGAAGCCGCGGCCTCTCCAATGCGCGATCAGCCGCTCCACCGCCTCGCGATAGTCGATGACGACCGAGTCGTAAGCCACGTCGTCCGGGGATGCGCCCACGAACACTGCGGGAAGCCCCCGCGCGCGAAGTCGGGCCAGCTCTTCGGCGTCGAGACGGTCGACGGCAACGATGCCGTCCAGCACTTCGGGGCGCGCCGCCTTGTCAGGCAGGCCGACCAGGGATACGCATTCCATGCCGCGAGCCCGGCAAGCTCGCTCTACGCCGGTCAGCAGGGCGCTGCGCCACCGGTCCGCCTGCCTTGCCGCCCGGCTCGTCCTGCCGAGCAGGCCGATGCGCCCGATCGGCGCCCTTCGCGGCCATTGGCCGCTGCGCGCGGACCCGGACGCAGCCTCGAATACGCGCCTGCGGATGTCCTCTCCGATCGCCAGCGTCGGGTCGTAGCTGAGCACCTGCGCCGCCGCTGAAGCGGATATCCCTGTCCGCGCGGCGATCTCCTGGATCGTCGTCATACGCCAAGCCTCCTTATGACATCGTATACGCCCCGGCAGCCGACAGCAGTCGACTATTCTTTTAGCGCGCTGCCGAGCATGCCCGAGATGAAGTGCTTTTGCAGCAGAAGGAAAAAGACGATGATCGGGCCTGTCGCCAGCGTGACGCCCGCCATCACCTGGCCGTAGTCGATGCGGGAAAGGCCGAACAAGCTGGAAAGCGCCACAGGCAAGGTGTACATCTCCTTGGTCTGCACCGCGATGAGCGGCCACAGAAAGCTGTTCCACTGGTACATGAATAGGAAGATCGCCGTCGCGGCCAGCGCGGGCTTGACCGACGGAAGGACGATGCGGCCGAACAGGCCGGCCTCGCTAACGCCGTCGATGCGCCCCGCCTCCATGATCGCGTCGGGAACGGCGAGCAGGTTCTGGCGCATCAGGAAGATGGCGAACGGATAGGCGAGATTGGGCAATATGAGCGCCTGATACGTATTGAGCCACCCCCACGCTGCCATCAGCTTGAACAAAGGAATGATGAGGGCGTGATACGGCACCATCATCGACAGCAGGAACATGCCGAACAGCGCGCTGCGTCCCTTGAACCGGAACTTGGCGAACGCATAGCCGGCCATCGAACAGATCGTCAGGCTCAGCACGGTGTACACAGAGACGACGAACAGCGAGTTGCCCATAACCCGCCAGATACCGATCGTGTCGTTCAAATGACTGACGTTGTCCAGGAACTTTCCCCCCGGCAGCAGGGCGGGCGGCTTGGCGAAGACGCTTCCGCTCTCGCGCGTGGCCGACACTGCCGCCCAATAGAACGGGAACAGCGAGACGAGAGCGCCGACGGAGAGCGCGATATACAATAGCGAGGATAAGCCTCTTCGCTTCATCATGCTTCATCTCCCGTCACCTTGAATTGAACGTAGGTCAGCAGGGCGATCAGCAGCACGATGACATAAGCCAGCGTCGAGGCGTAGCCGAAGTCGAAGTAGCGGAAGCCCGTCTGATACAAATACATGCCGATCGTGAGCGTCGCATCGCTCGGACCGCCCTTCGTGAGCGTATACGGCTCGTCGAACAGCTGCAGCGTGCCGATCGTGCTAAGGATGAAAGTAAACAGCAGAACCGGCTTCAACTGCGGCAGCGTGACGGAGAAAAAGCGGCGCACGGCGCCCGCCCCGTCCAGACCGGCCGCTTCGTATAGCGCCTCGGGGGATGTTTTGCATCGCCGCCAGGTAGATGACCATGTTGTAGCCGGCCCAGCGCCACGTCATCGCCAGGATCAGCGCCGCCTTCGCCCAGATCGGATCGGACAGCCAGGGAATCGCCTTGATGCCGAACGCGCCCAGCAATTGGTTGATCAGCCCGTCGCCCATCAGCATAATGGAGAAAATGATCGAATACGCCACCAGCGAGGTGACGGACGGCATGAAAAAGGAGACGCGGAACAGTCCTTTGAACCGTTTGGCGCCATTCAGCAAGGCGGCCAGGACAATCGCGATGCCCAGCATGAGCGGCACTTGAATAGCGAGCAAAATAAATGTATTTTTGAGCGCGGTCCAGAAGATCCCGTCGTGCGCGAGTCTGCGGTAGTTGTCGAGTCCGGCGAAGCTCAGTTCTCCCCCCTGGCTGGTCTGGAAGCTGAGCCAGAACGAGTACACGATCGGATAAACCATAAAGACGGCAAACAGGATTACCGCCGGCGCCAAAAAATAGTATGGCGCATACGTTTTTGTCTTCATCCCCGGCCCTTCCTTTCCTTTGATGCATGGATAAAAATACGGGAGATTCAGGCCTCATGCCCGAACCTCCCGCGATCGCCGCCTCATGCCGCGATCGAGATCGCTTGCCGAATCAGTTGACGGTCCGCTTCGTACGGTCGGCCAGTCTGCCGGCAGCCGCCTTGAGCGCCTCGGCCGGATCCTTGCCGTTGAATACATCTGCCTGCGCCTTGACCGCTTCGTCCATCGCGATCGCATAATCCTTGGTGTAGTAAGGCGTCGGAATCTGGCTCATCTCTTGTCCGAACAGCTCCCAGATCTTTTGGCCGCCGAAGAACGACACTTCATTTTTGAACGCCGGCATATCGTAGGCGCTGGTGAGCGAAGGGAACAGTCCGTATTTATCCATCGCCATCATTTGCACGTCGCCGGTGGTCGCGAAGTATTCCATAAATTTATAGGCTTCGTCCGCTTTTTTTGGAGCCGGCCGTGATCATCCAGCTGCTGCCGCCGAGGTTGGCCGCGCGATTGCCGCCCTTCTCGAAGGCCGGCAGCTGGAATACGCCCCACTTGCCGTCCGTATCCTTCGCCTGGTCGATAATCGTACCGTAGTACCAGGCGCCGAACGGCACCGTCGCCACGCTGCCGTCGACCGTCGCCGACACCGTGCCGTCCCAGCCGTTGACGTCCTTAACGAGGTCCGCGTCGCCGAACTTCTTTAGCACGGACATCGCCTGAACTGCCTTGGCATTGTTAAAATCGATGTTGCCGGACTTGTCGAAGTAATAAACGCCCAGCTCGTTCATCATCATGCGGAAGTTGGCGTCGTCCTTGAACTTGTCGGCCGGGAACGCGTAGGCGCCGGTCTTGCTCTTGATCGTCTGCGCCGCGGCGAAGAAGTCGTCCCACGTCTCGATGGACGCCGCATCGACGCCGGCCTTTTCGAACAGATCCTTGCGGTAGAACATCCCTGTCGGGCCCGCGTCGAACGGGAAGGCGTAGTACTTGCCGTCCTTGGACGTCAGCTCTTTCTTGAACGCCGGGAACAAGTCCGCCTTGGCGTCGAAGCCCTTGTCGGACAAGTTCAAGAAGCCCTTGGGAAACGCTTCGACATAGCCCTGGATGCGGTCGTCCTCGACCAGGACGATATCGGGCAAGCCCGCGCCGCCTGCGGCCAGGCCGGTGGACAGCTTGTCATACACGTCCAGGCGTCCGATATCCTCCACCTTCAGGCTGACGTTCGGGTGCTCCGCCTGATAGGCGGTCATCGCTTCATTCAGCGCGCCGACGTTGACATTCCACGCCCAGGCCGTCAGTTCGGTTTTCTTGCCTGTATCGGCAGAAGCGCTTGCGCTCCCCGTCGCCGCCGCATTGTTGTTGCCGTTATTGCCGTTCGAGCCGCATGCGGTCGCGACGATTGCGAGAGACAGCAGCATTGCAGAGCCTTTTATGCTTTTAACCATGTGAATAGCCCTCCCGTTATTTAGCCTGATCATATGTTTTTTTGTAAAACCGGGTTCAGCCCTTGACCGCCGAACCGACAGTGAGCGCGCGCTCGACCTGATCGCTGAATATCATGTACAGGATGACGGTCGGGATGCTCGCGATCGTCATGGCGGCGCCCATCGCGCCCCAGTCCGTCGTGAACTGCCCCTGGAAAAACAGCAGGCCGAGCGGCAGGGTCTTGAGCGTCTCCTTGGAGATGAGCACCAGCGCCATCGGGAATTCGTTCCAGGCCGCGAGGAAGACGAAGATGATCATCGTCGCGAGCGCAGGACGGATAATGGGGAGCATGATGCTGAAAAAAGTGCGGTAAATGCTGGCGCCGTCGATGCAGGAGGATTCCTCCAGCTCGATCGGGATGCCTCTGAAGAAGCCGTAAAACACCATCGTCGCAAACGACAGGTTAAAGGAAATGTACGGCACGATCAGCGAGCCGTAAGTGTTCGCCAGGTGAAAATCGCGCATCAGAATCGCCAGCGGGATCATGATGACCTGGACCGGCACGAACATGCCGACGATCATGTAGATGCGCGCCGCGCCGCTGAAGCGAAAGCGCATTCGGGCGATGGCGTAGGAGAACAGCACCGCGAGGGACAAGCTGCCGACGACCGTCGCGCAGGTCACGATCACGCTGTTCAAGAAATAGACGGGAACGTTGAAGCTCTCCCATGCGGTTTTGTAGTTCTCGACGCGGAAGTGAAGCGGCAAGCCGAACGGATTCGTGACGAAAATCTCGTCGTTGCTCTTCAGGGAGTAGGAAATCATCCAGAACAACGGGTAAATCGAAAGCAGCGCATACAGCCACAGGAAGCCGTGCTTGAACGGCTGCCTGTACCAAAGGGGTCTCATTGCTCGCGCCTCCTCTCTAGTAAACGATTCGTTGACGCGCGATAAAACGATTGATCAGCAGGGTGACGATCAGGCATTCGATGACGAGGAAAGCGGCGGAGGCGCTGCCATAGCCATATTCCCCGACCCGGAACGCGGACCGGTACATCATGTAGGTCAGCGTATACGAGCTCGTGCCCGGACCGCCGCCGGTCATAATGTACATATTGGCAAAGGCGTTCAAGCCGCCGGTGATCGCGAAGATCAGGCAAAACTTGTACGTCTCGGCCATCAGCGGAATCGTAATGCGCAGATGCGCCTTGAACTTGCTCGCTCCGTCGATGCGCGCGGCTTCCATATAGTGCTCGGGAACGGACTTGACCGCAGCCAGCAGCAGCGCAAAGTGATAGCCCATATACTGCCAGGCATTTACGGCGGCCAGCGCGTAGATGGCCGTCTTGCTGCCCGAGATCCAATCCTGCCGGTACGAGATGCCGAGCAGCTCGAACACGCGGTTGATGAGTCCGTACTCGGGATTGTACATCGCCATCCACAATTGACAGACGACCGTGATCGACAGCACGACAGGAATGAACACGCTGATGCGTACGAACTTGCGGCCGCGGACTCCCGCTTCGGCGACGGCGAATGCCAGCACCGTGCCGATCGCGATCTGGGCCACGGTGATGACCAACGCGAATACGATGCCGTTGTAGACCGAGGTGTGGAAGAGGCTGTCGTCAAACAGGCGCGTATAATTGCCGAGTCCGATGAAGGTGCCGGGCGTCAGCCCGTCCCAGTCGAACAGGCTGCGGAAGAACACCTGGAGCATCGGATAAAACACGACGACGGAGTAAAGAAGAAGCGCAGGCAGGATAAAAAGCAAAATCGCCGTTTTGTTGCCCAGGTATTTATTCATGTCATCACTACTTTCGTATCGTCATGCGTGTCCGGCGCGCCGCCGGGGACGAGATCCCCGGAAGCCGCGCGCCGGGCGTCGGGCGCCTGCGCGCGGTACTATCGGTACGGTCCGCCAAAGAGGGGATTATTTGGATTGCTCGATCGCCTTGTCGACGTCGCTGGCGAAGCGGTCGGCCGAGTAAGCGCCGGTCAGGAGGGATTGGGAAGCGTCTTCGATCGCGGCTTTGAACTTCGCATTGCCGAGACCCCACGCGAACGCAGTCGTCTTCATGTTGGGGATGTCTTCCGAGAGTTGCTTCATCGTCGGCGGGAATTCCTTTTGCACAGGCAGGTCCACCTTGGTCGCTACGATCGGCGTACCGCGCTGCGTGTACTTGAACTCGGCATACTTCTCGGACAGGAAGGCTGCGACTTCCGCTGCGACTTCCTTGTTCTCGGCGTGCGAGGACACCGCATAGCCGCTCGGACCGCCGCCGCCCGAGAAGTTGTACTTGGCCGCCTCGTAGGCCGCCTCGTCGGATGCCGGGATGTACAGATATCCGAGCTTGTCGCCAAGCGCCTTGGTCGAATCCTCGATCTCCCATTGGCCGTTGATGAACATCGCCGCCTTGCCTTCGCGGAACAGCGCGGCCGCCTGATCGTAGTTCATGCTCGTCGCGCCTTTGGGCAGCAGGCCGGCTTTGACCAGCTCGACCACCTGCTCGGCCGCCTGCTTGTAGGCCGGGTCGCTGGCTTTCGCTTCGCCGCGGTCGAGCTTCAGGATGCCCTCGGGCTCGGTCCGCGTGACGAACATGTCATAGAGGACGACCGCAGGCCATTTTTCCTTCGCGAACATGGAGAGAGGCGTGACGCCTGCTGCCTTGAACGTCTTGACGGCGGCCAGCAGGTCGGCGTACGTCTTGGGCTCCTGCACGTTGTTCGCCGCGAAGATCTCCTTGTTGTAGAACAGCAGTCCCACTTCGTTGCCGGCATACGGGAAGGCGTAGCTGTGTCCGTCCTCGGTGACCAGCGTGTTCATCGTGCTCGGATACATCTTGTCCTTGAAACCGAGCTTGTCGACGTATTCGTCCAGTTGGAGAATATTATTGGAATTTTTAAACGTATTGATGATGTCCAGGTTCGCTTGGAAAATATCCGGGAGCGTGCCCATCGCCGCATACGTCTTCAGCTTCTGGCCGTCGTCCTGCGCCTGAATGTCCAGCTCCATCTCCACGTTCGGCATCGCTTTTTTAAGCTCCGCCACGGCATAGTCGTAAGGAAGCTTCGTATCGTCGTCGGAATATTGGGCGTAAATTTTCAGCTTGACCGGCTTCTGCGCATCCGCGCTCGGACTTGCGCTCTCGCTGGCCGCGGCGCTGCCGGAAGCGCTCGGACTTGCGCTTTTGGAGGCGCCCGCCTCGTTTTCGTCGTTCGCTCCGCAAGCCGTAAGCGCGCTGATGAGCAGCGTCGCGCTAAGCAGCAATGACCATTTTTTCATTTTCCCCTGACCTCCGATATATCGTTCGTTATTCTCGACTGGAACTATGGCTTAATTATAGGCACCGGTCCGCATGAAGATAATGGAGAGAACGATGCGGATTTGTAAAATCCGCGCATCTGTCTCGCGCGGATCGGAGTCGTCCTATTTTTTGCCGTGCGTCAGCCGCGCTCTCTGAGCACATTTTCGTATTCGCTCGGCGGCCGCCCGAAAAACTTTTTGAAGCTTTTGCTGAAATAGCTGAGGTCGCTGTAGCCGGTCGCCTCCGCCACGTGCGCCAGCTTCACATTGCCTTCTCCGAGCATGTCCCTGGCTTTGTGCATCCGCACATGCGTTATATAGTCGGACAGCGTCATGCCCAGCTCCTTTTTGAATACCGCCCGCAAATAGCTCGCATTAATAAAGGCATGGCCGGCGACCCGGTCCACGCCAAGCTCCGGGTCCGCATAGTGCTGCTCCACGTACGCTTTGGCCGAGCGGGCGATGATGGAGGCGCGCGTTTTTTTGTGCTGTCGCGCATAGGCGGACGCCTGCATGAACAGGTTCGTAATCCACGTCTCCGCTTGCTGGACCGTGCCGAGCCGCTGAATCTCGCTGTAGGGAAAGAAGTGCTCGCCGAAGCAGTCCTCGATCGGATGTCCGGCTTCGCTAATGTAGCTCAGACAGACAGAGACGAGGCCCATGCAGACGACGTACGTATAGTCGATGGACAGCTTCTGCTCGCGGACCGACCTGAACAGCTCGCCAAGCCGCTCCGCCAGACGACTGTCGTCGGCCATCCGCAGGTCATGCAGCAGCGCCTCCTTGTTCTCTAGCGGATATTGACTGAGCGAGGATGCTCCTTTGGCCGACGCGTCATAGCGAATGACCCGGTCGCAGCCGAGCACGAACTTGTTCTGAAGCGCGGCGAGCGCTTCCTTGTAGGAATCGGCGATGTGCGCCGTTCCCTCGTAGCCGTTGCCGACGCCGACCGTGATCGTAAATTTCAGGTAGCGCTTGATGAGCGCGCACAGCCGCTCGTAGGCTTCAAGCCCGGGTGCGCCCGAGGCTCCCCCCGCAGAAGCGGCATGGCCGATCAGGCAGACGATCCGGCCCTCCGGCCCGTTGAAGATCATGGGTTTGCCGTCGTCCTCCATCGCCTCCGCCAGGATGTTGCTGACCGCGTACTTCCACAGCAGCCGCTCGCTGACCTCGCTCCATTTGCGGTCCATATCGTCGATCTCGATGCATGCGACCGTATAGGCCGGCCGGTCCAGACGGAGATCGTACGCCTCCAGCTGGCGAATCGTCGTCGCTGCCTTTTCCGTCTGCCGTTCGCTTACCAGCCGGTTCAGGAGCCCTTCCTTCATCAGCTGGACGCTCGACTGCAGCGTCGCCTTTTCCTCTAGCGCCTTGTGGTGGTGCTGCTGCAGCTTGAGCAGCGTCAGGAGCAGCTCCTCCTTGGAGAAGGGCTTCAGAATATAGTCCTCGACGCCGAGCTTCAGGGCGCGTCTGGCATAGTCGAATTCATTGTGCCCCGTGACGAGCACGACGCTCGTAGCCGGATACTCCCGCTTGAGCCGTTCGGCAAGCTCAAGCCCGTCCATGAACGGCATCGTAATGTCCACCAGCGCGATATCCGGGGGCTGCGCAGCCGCCAGTTCAAGCGCCTCGAGCCCGTGCTTGGCCTCCCCCGCGATCCGGAAGCCGTATCGCTCCCAGTCGATGACGCGCCGCAAATATTCGCGGAAGATCAGCTCGTCGTCCGCGATCAGAATGTTCATCATGGATTGTCGCCTCCGTCTGGATAGAATGACTGATCGTCCGGCTCAAGCATGCAGGGCAGAAGAATCGTGACCCTCGTTCCCTTTCCCGGCTCGCTCTCGATTCGAACGCCGTGCATTTCGCCGAAGTACAGCCTGACCCGCTCGTGTACGCTGCGCAGACCGTAGGAGACCGGCCGCTTCTTGTCGTCGACGCCGCCAAGCGCGTCGCGGATGCGCGCCTCCGACATGCCGGTGCCGTTGTCCTCGACCGTCAGCACCATCCGCTCGCCCTCCCGCCGTCCTCTGACGATTAGATGTCCGAAGCCGCTCTTCGTCTTCAGCCCGTGGTAGATCGCGTTCTCGACGAGCGGCTGCAGCGTCAGCTTGAGCATGGGGCAGGGCAGCAGCGACTTGTCCACGTAGATCTGATAGTCGAAGACATCCGAGTAACGAATTTTCTGGATGGACAAATAATCCCTCAGACCGTTCAGCTCTTCCTCCAGCGTGATCTGCTCGCTGCCCTTGCTCAGCACGATGCGGTAATAGTCCGCGAGCGCCTTCGTCGTGCGCTGCACGTCCTTGGGGCGGTCCATTTGCGAGAGCGTGTAGATGACGTCAAGCGTGTTGTACAAAAAATGCGGCTTGATCTGCGACTGGATCAGCGCCAGCTCGTATTCGCGCTTTTCGCGCTGCTCGATCTTCACGTGCTGGAGCAGATCCTGGATGCGCGCGATCATCGTATTGAAGCCGGACGCGAGCAGGCCGAGCTCGTCGTTCGTCCGCACGCCGATCCGCATGTCGAGATTGCCTTCCTTGACCATCTTCATGCTGCGGGCCATGCGGACGATCGGGATGGCGATCAGCCGGTTCAGAATGGCGGCGCCCAGCAGCGCGAATAAAAAGCAGATCCCGCCAATGACGGCGATCAGCAACGTCACCTGCTGCACATCGTGCGTAAGCGTCTCATAAGGGATCGCCGCGATGAATTGCCAGTCGAGAAACGAAAAGCCGGAGCGCGCCACGAGCAGCTTGCCTTCGTCGAAGCTGCCGATCGTCGTCGCCTCGGAAGCGCCTTCGATCCAGCCGCGAAGCGCTTCGTCCTTGACCGGCAGCAGAAGATCCTCTCTCTGCTGCGAGGAGATGACGGTCCCCTTGTCGTCGGCGATAAAAAAAGGCGCCCTCTCCGAACGAGCCGATGCTCCGATACACCGCAGAGAAAGCCTCCTCGCGGATGTTCAGCACGATCGAGCCGATCGGCTTGCCCGTATTGATATTGAATACGCGCTTGCCGAGGGTCAGCACCGCCTGTCCGGGATCCGGCGTCAGATAGCTTCTGCGCGCCATCGGAAACCATAAATTTTCCCCGCTAGTCCCGTCGATTCGTTCGACAATGTCCGTCTGCAGCACGTCTTGGTCGCCGCGTTCGAGCCGGGGATCCGTCGCGTACACGCGGCCCTGGAGATCGATGAACGCCGCGCTGTTCACCTCCGGGAATACGAGGATCGAGAAGCTGAGCTGATTGAGGATGCGCGCCGCCTCGGAGATGTCCGGATCGCCTCCGCCCACTTGCGCGCCCGATTCCTGAATGACGCGGTCCAGATTGATCGCCAAAATGTTCGCACAGCTCTGGGCGTTCGCCAAAATGCCGTTGATTCGCGTGATGATCAGCGACGAGTTGTCCCCCACGCCCTTGATCGTCTTGTCGACCAGCGACTGCGTATAGATGCGATTGGAGGCGATGCCGAGCGCCAGCAGCGGGATCAGAATGAGCGGCAGATAAATGGCCATGATTTTGTTGCGGATGAATTGATTGCCGAACAATTTGCCCAGTTTGTCCGTTCTCATTCGTCATTTCTCCCTTGCAATTCGTTTGTAAAACTCCGGGAAGTCTGGCATATTTAAAACTGAAACGACGTAGAGATGTCATCGTCGCAAGCGAGAGCTTCGCGGCGGGCGACGCCGGGGAAGGTGAAGTGGCATGGCGACGCTAAAAGCGATAGCCGAGCGGGTCGGCGTATCGATCGCGGCCGTCTCCCGCGTGTTGAACGGGGACGCGACGCTGTCGATCGCGGACACCAAGCGCAAGCTCATATTCGATATCGCCGAGGAGATCGGCTACAAGACGCCGCGAGGACGCGCGGTCGCGGCCGCCCGCAAATGCCGGATCGGCGTTGTCAGCTGGTACTCGGATCTGGAAGAGATGGCCGATCCCTATTACCTGGCGATCCGGCTCAGCATCGAGCGGGAGTGCCTGACGCGCGGGTTCGAGATGGCGCGGCTCTATCTCCGGGACGACGGCCTCGCTTCAGACTCGGCTCAAGCGGTCGACGGCGTCATCTCGATCGGACATTTCAGACCGGAGGATATCGCCCGCTTGTCGGCGCTGTCGCACGCCTGCGTCTTCGTCGACTCTTCGCCCGACGAGCGCCGGTTCGACGCCATCGTCATCGACAAGCGCAGAGCCGTCGACGAGGCGCTCGCGCATCTATACGAGCTGGGACACCGGGAGATCGGCTACATCGGCGCCCGCATCGTCATCGGCGGCCACCACGTTCCCGACGACCGGGAGAGCGCTTGCCGCGATTGGCTGGAGGCGCGGGGCTTGTACCGGCCCGGGCATATCCGCCTTGGAGAGCGGCTCTGCTCGGAGGAAGGGTATCTGCTCATGCGGCAGGCGCTGGAAGCGGACAGCCGCCCCACCGCCTTTTTGATCCAGAACGACTCGATGGCGGCCGGCGCGCTGCGCATGCTGCACGAAGCCGGCGTGCAGGTCCCGCGCGAAGTCTCTCTTGTCGGCTTCAACGACAACACCATATCCGCGTACCTTGAGCCGCCGCTCACGACCGTCAAGGTTCATGTCGACTACATGGGCGAGGCCGCGGTCGGCTTGTTGGCCGACAGGCTCGAGACCCGAAGAGACATTTGCAAAAAAGATCGTCCTCCCGACGCGGCTGGTCGTCCGGGCAAGCACTTGCGAAATGTAACTGAAGACGACGCTTCCAGACCGCCTCCATTGCCGGAGGCGGTCTTATTTTGCGATTTTCCGGCGTTACGTCATGCGAGATATGCACCTAATCTTACTGATATTCCACCCCGTTTGCACCCTATTTTTAGCGCGAGGCGTTTTTTTGGTAAAATTATGTTTGATTTTTTACTAAAATTAAACTAAAGTATAGCCATCGACTGGAACCGTTTACAATTGATCGCTGGGAGGGAGAGCCGAAAAGCCCGTTTTAACTCGGATGCACGCCAATCGTCTTCATTCGCTTCACTGCTTGAATCCCCACCCATCCCATTCCATTCCCTTTTAAGGAGGACTTTCCACTTGCATACATTCGTTACCCGGTACGGGCGCAGATGGTCGATGCTAACGCTGGCCCTGCTCGTACTGATCGGCGTGCTGCCCTTGTCCGCCCAGGCTGCTGCAGACGACGCGCAGCCCCGCTTTTATGTAGACCGCTATTATTCCGCCAGCCTCGGCAAAGAAATGACCTATCGCGTCTATCTGCCGGACGGCTACTACAACGGCAACCAGCGCTATCCCGTCGTCTATATGCTGCATGAAGAAGGTCAATCGAGCCGGCAGTTCGAGGACGACCGCCTTCAGGACAGCCTCGACCAATGGATCGCCGAAGGGACGATTCAGAAAATGATCGTCGTTATGCCCGATACGAGCGGCGACAGCTGGTTCGTCAACCAGGACGGCGGACGCTGGGAGGACCTGATCGCAAGCGATCTCGTTCCCGTCATCGACCAGCGCTATCCGACGATCGCCCTGCCCGCCTTCCGGGGCATCAGCGGCGTCTCGATGGGCGGCTTCGGCGCCTTCGTCCTCGGCATGCGGCATCCCGAGCTGTTCGGCTCGATCGCCAGCCACATGGGCGCGCTCGACCGCACCGTGGGCGGCCTGCAGCCGCTCGCGCTGATCAAGGGCAAGACGGCCGCCGCGCTTAAAGCCTACCAGTACTATCTGGACGGCGGCACGGACGATCCGATGACCTACGCGACGAACTCCACGAACGACATTCACGCCTACTTCCGCGCCAATAATGTCGCGCACGGCTATCAGTCGCGTCCGGGCGGTCACGACAAAGCCTACTATCTGACCTATTTGAACCGCTCGTTCATGATGCACAGCGCGAGCTTCGCCAAAGGGCTGCTGAGCGGCTCCTTCGCCGCGTCGCCGCAGGCCATCAGCGTCGACGACACGAAGGTCAACGTGAGCTTCACCGTCAACCTGAACCGTACATCCGTGGCGAACGCCGTTTACGAGAATCGCGCCAATAGCGCATTTAATCTGAATGTCAGCCTCAAGGTGAGCGACCCGGGCAGCAACGCCGCGCTGTATACGGCGAATACGAGCCTGGGCAACGTCGTTCAAAATTCGAGCCTGTCGAGCTTCACGGGCAGCTTCACAGTGCCGGTATCCGCGTTGGGCTCGCTCAAGAGCACGAATCTGACGCTCGATGCCAAAATCCTCGGCACCTCGTTCACGCTGGGCACGAAGCCGCTGATCCGCGTCGCGCCTACGGGAACGCTGCCTGAAGACCAACAGATCGATCTGCTTGGCGACTGGCGGTTCACGAAGGATACTTATCCGACCGCCTCGATCAACGGCGCGGACGAAAGTCTGGACACGTCCGGCTGGAGCGTCGTGCAGCCCGGACTGGATTGGTGGACGGACGGCTTCGGCGGCTACGCGGGGCTGAACAACTACTACGGAGCTGCCTGGTACGTGAAAAAGTTCGACGTGCCGGCCGACTTCCCGATGGAAGATCTGACGCTGATGGCCGGCAAAATCGACGATGCGGATATGACGTATATCAATGGCCGCCTGGTCGGCGAGACTGGCTTCAGCAACGGCGTCTACACGAGCTCGTTTTGGGCGGCGTCGCGCGAATACGCGATCCCTTCCGATCTGCTGCGCCGCGGCGGGACGAATACGATCGCCGTACGGATGTACAATCAGAACGGCGGCGGCGGCTGGTATGCCGGACCGATTGGCATCTACACCAAGGCGGCGGCGCAAAAAAGTCAAAAATCTGCCCTCGCAGGTGCCGGCCGATGAGATCGCCGGCGCGGTGAAGACGCTGGCGCAGGCGCAGTTCGACGCGATCGGCCGGAAGGACAGCGCCGGTTATGCGGCGACGCTGTCGGCGCAATATTTTAACGGCGGCACCGACAAGCTGACGGCCGTCGCGGAGAAGAAGGCCTGGTTCGACGCGTACAAGTCGCTCAAGACGACTGTTCAAAGTCCTTATGTATTCGAGCTGGACGGACGGTACCTGTATACGGCGCAGACGACCGTCGTCGGCACGCTGGACGACGGCACTGAAGTGACGGTCCGGCAAGGCAGCGTCTCTCAATACTACGCCTTCGAAGACGGCGCGCCCAAAGAGACGGGCGATCAAAAGCTGTTCTACAAAACGTCGTTCTACTCGGAGAGCGCGCAGCGGAACGTGTCGTTCCGCATCTACCTGCCGCCTTCGTACGCGAGTAACCCCGACAAGCGTTATCCGTCGGTCTACCTGTTCCACCAGTTCAACAGCGACAGCGAATCGTTCGAGATCGACAAGATCGACCGTGTCCTGAACCAGGGCGTGGCTAACGGCTCCATGAAGGACATGATCGTCGTCATGCCCGACTCCTCCGGCACCAGCTGGTGGGTCAACGGAAGCGGCGCGAACGGCGTCAAATGGCAGGACATGGTCGTGAAGGATCTCGTGCCGTTCGTCGACGGCCACTACCGCACGATCGACGATGCGCGGTACAGAGGCACGTCCGGCGTCTCCATGGGCGGCTTCGGCTCCTTTGTCATCGGCCTGAAGTACCCGGACCTTTTCTCCTCGATCGCGAGCCACATGGGCGCGCTGAGCTTCGCGCAGCAGGGCCAGGATCCGATCGCCATTCTGAAGAGCTATCCGATCGACGCGCTGAAGCGGTACGCGATCTATCTTGACTCCGGCAATCTGGACGTCTACAAGTTCGACGTACCGGTCAATACGGTGCACAAGTATTTGATGGAAAACGGCGTGCCGCACTACGCGGAGGTTCGGGACGGCGCGCATGACAGCGTGTTCTACACGAAGTCGATCGACCTGTCGTTCGCGCAGCACAGCCGTCACTTCGCTGCTTCGAACGCACCTGACGGCGTGCTGAAGGGCACGCTCGCGATCGCGAAGGACGACAGCAGCAAGACCGTTCAAGCCAAGTATACGGTCGAGGCGACCGAGGCGATCGCCGCCTATGCGGATCATATCCTCGCTTCTCCGTATCTCGTCGAAGCCGATCCGCAGCTTGAGATTCCGGTCACGCTGGAAATCTACGACGCCAAGGGCGAGAAGGTCGCAAGCGTCCGCGACCGGCTGAGCACGCGCGGCGCCGCAGCGCTGAACGATCAATGGACGCTGCCGGAGCTCGACGAGAAGGGCGCCTACGACATCGTCCTCAAGGCGTCGCTGCTCGACCGTACGTACGAGCTCGGACGGATCGCATGGAAGCCGGCAGCAGGAAACGGCGATGGCGGCAGCGGCAGCAACGGCGGCAGCGGCGGCGGAAACAACGGTGGCAGCGGCGGCTCCGGCACGACGCCGACCGATCCCGTGACGACCGCGGGCGAGACCGTGTCCGCGACGGCGGCAATCGTACAGTCCGCGATCGACGGCAAGACGGATCTGCAGCTGTCCGCCAAGGACGGCAGCAGACTGTCCATTCCTTACGAAAATCTGGCGCAGTTCCAAGCGGCCGCAGGCGCGGAAAAAGTGAAAGCACTGATCTGGGCAATCAAGCCGGTCTCCGACAACGATCGGGAAGCGCTTCTGCAGCAAGGCGGCGTACAGCTCGGCGGCAGCCTCCGCGCAGCCGGCGAATTCGTCGACTTATCGCTGACGGCGCAGCTGGAGAACGGCACGACGCTCCCGCTCGGCCAGTCATTCGCCAAGCCGGTGAAGCTCCAATTGAAGGTGTCCGCCGATGCAGATCCGGAGCTGACGGGCATCTACTATTGGGATGCGAACGGCAAGGCGCAGTACGCGGGCGGCAAATGGAACGCTGCCGCAGGCACCGTCTCCGCCGACCTCTCCCATTTCAGCAGATACGGAGCGCTGACCTTCTCCAAGACGTTCGGCGATGTGCCTGCCGGCCATTGGGCGAACAGAGCGGTTCAGGTTCTGTCGGCCAGACAGATCGTCTCGGGCGTCGGCGCAGATCAGTTCGCGCCCGGACGCAGCATCACCCGCGCCGAATTCGCGGCGCTCATCGTTCGCACGCTCGGCCTCGAAGCCGACGGCGGCGCGTCCAATCCCTTTGCCGATATCGCGACGGACAGCTGGTACGCGTCGGCTGTCGCCGCCGCCTATCAGCACGGGATCGTGAAGGGCAAGAGCGACGTCTCCTTCGCGCCGAACGCTACGATCACAAGAGAAGAAATGGCCGTCATGATCTACAATGCGCTGAAGCTGTCCGGCTCCGGCGAGGAGCTTGACGTCGATACGAACGCGCTGAGCGGGTACGCGGACGCCGGAGCGATTCATGACTGGGCGAAGACGCCGCTGAGCGCGCTCGTGAAGCTCGGCCTCCTGAAGCGGCAAGTCCGCTGCAAGCATCGCGCCTTCGCAGTCGGCTACGCGCGCCGAAGCGGCGCAAATGCTCTACAACTGGACAAAATCGACTAACGCCTTATTCTGATGCACGAAAGAGACTCCGCCCCCGTCACGCCGGGAGGCGGAGTCTCTTTGCATGCGGCGCTTGCGGTCTATTTGCTCTTCAGCCCCAGCGCTTGCTTAAGCTTCGTGAACACTTCCGTGTTCTCGTAGATGCCGGTGAAGAGCTGCGCATTGCGGCCCATAGCGGTAATCGGCACGTCGACCGCCGTGTGGCCGGAAGTCGTCCAATCAACGACGAAGTTATGGTCGGAGCCGACGATTTGGAACGGTCCGTCTTCCTTGGAGATGCCGTCGCCCGACTCGTCTTCCGCGTTTGCTTCCTCGATCGAGAAACCGCCGGTCTCGTGGTCGGCGAGCACCAGTACGAGCGTTTCCGGATGCTTCTTGGCGAAGTCCTTGGCGACCTGGACGGCTTGGTCCAGCTGCTGGCCGGCTTTGATCGTCATCTTGGCGTTGTTCTGGTGAGCGAACTCGTCCGTGCCTTCTTCTTCGACCATCAGGAAGAAGCCCTTTTTTGTTACTGGACAGCGTGTCGATCGCTTTTTTGGTCATCTCGGGCAGCGAAACGATCGGATTGTAGATGTCGCCTTCGCCTTCGGGCTTTTGCTGGAACATCTCTTCGTTGGAGAACAGTCCGAGCAGCTTGCCGCCCTTCGCTTTTTGCAGATCCGCCTTGTTCGAGACGTAGCTGTAGCCAAGCGATTTGGCCTTGTCGATCAGGTTGCCTTGCGTGCCCTTGCTCTTCTCGGAAGGATCCTCGGCCGGCTCGTCCTGGAACTTGCCCGGGTTGCCCGCAGGGTACCAGAAGTCCTCGCCGCCGCCAAGAATGACGTCGATCTTGCTCTTGGTCAAATATTGCAGCGCGATGTCGCTTTGCTTAGAACGGTCTTCGACGTGCGCGCCGAAAGCCGCGCCGGTAGCGTCGGTGACTTGGCTCGTCGTGACGACGCCCGTCGATTTGCCTTTATCCTTGGCGTATTCCATGATCGTCTTGACCGATTTTTTGTCGGCGTCCATGCCGATCGCGCCGTTGTAAGTCTTGACGCCGCTGGCATAGGCGGTCGCAGAAGCCGCCGAATCCGTGACCGGCACCGTGGAGCTCGTATGAATCAAACCGACGTAAGGCATGGCGTCCATCGCCAGATTGCCCTTTTCGCCGACCGTCGCGAGGCGGATGGCGTCGCGTTGCGCTGCGCCCATGCCGTCTCCGACGAACAGGATGACATTTTGCGTTTGAGGGGATGCCGCGTCCGCGCGGTCCTGCGTTTGAACGGTGACGGCGCTGGCGGTCAGAAGGGCTGCCGTCATCGTACCGGCCAGCGTAGCTTTGAACACTTTCTTGTCTCGAAGTTTCATCGTTTCCCCTCCACATTTGGTATACAAGCTTATACTAGAACGTTTTCGTTAAGCGCGTGTTTTGAATATATGTGCCGAACGTAAAATGCCGTCGATTTTTCAGTTTACAAGAAGCCGGCATTTGCTATAGTAGAGAGTGCGCTTGCGGCAATCGTCCGCATCGATAGAAGCGATGAACTGAGGGACTGTCGAGTTGAACCGAAAACGATGGAAATGGGCAAGCATCGTCGCCGGCGGCGCGGCCGCGGCCGTCGCCGCGACCGTGTACGCTTTCACGTACACGGGCACGAATATTTATCCGAACAAAGACAAGCATCACGCCATGCTGCGGCTCGAGGACATCGGCCCCGGCGGCGAATACGGCACGCCGGAAGCGCTCGGCAAGCTGCGTGCGGTGCTGGAGTATATCGAATCCGAAGGCATTCCTTTTCAAATGGCCGTCATCCCGCGCAGCATCCGCCTGGGAGACGACGGCGTCTGGCAAGAGCGCGGCATCGACGATCCGCAGCCCGATGCCGTCACGCAGTCGCTGGTCCGGCTGCTCAGGCAAGCCGAGGACAACGGCGGCGCGCTGGGCATGCACGGTTACACCCATCAATATGGAGAAACCGTCATGAAGGGCGACGGACAGAACTCCGGCACCGGCTACGAATTCAAGGTTCCCGGGGCGTCCGGGACCAAGGATACCGGATACGCGGCCGCTCGCATCGAGAGCAGCCTGGCGGCCTTCGAGAAGGCCGGACTCCGCCCCGCCTTCTGGGAATCGCCGCATTACCGGGATACGCGCGCGCAGGAGAAGGTGTTCCGCTCCTATGTCGGCATCCTCTACGAGCCGGACCTGTTCTCCCTCCGTTCCTTCAAGGACATGAACATGTACGAGAGCCGCAATACGTACGGACAGGACAGCCTCGGCTCGGTCTACGTGCCCGCTCCCCTTAGCTATATAACGGACGACGCCTCGGTGGACAAGCTGCTTCGAAAGGCGAAAACATACGACGGGCTGGCTTCGCTCTTTTTCCACCCGTTCCTCGAGTTTCCCGCGCTGGAGCCGGTGACGGGCGCGGACGGCCAGACGCAAATGAAGGACGGCCTGCCGGTCTACCGGTACAAAGAAGACGGCGCGCCATCCAAACTGCACAAGATCGTAGAGGGGCTTGACCGCGAGGGCTATCGATGGCTGTCGCTGAACGAGGTCGTCCCCTTTACGCCGGCGCAACGAGTGACGCTGCCGCTCGGCACGGCCGCGGACGACGTGATGACGGGAGACGTGACCGGGAGCGGGCATGCGGACGTCGTCGTGCGCGAGCCGCATCGGATCTCGGTCATCCCGGGCGAATACGGCATGCCGCGCAACAGGCCCCAGGCGGCGGCCCAGGTCTGGCTCAAGGCCGAGTTTCCGCCGCAAGTACGACTGCTGCTGGCCGATCTGGACGCCGACGGCAAGCAGGATCTCGTCGCGTACGATTCAGGGACGGGGGCAATTCGCGTCAGCCCGGCAGAGGACGGGCGGTTCGCCGAACCCGTGTCTGCGGGCACGCTGCCGGCCGGTCTCGATCGGCTGCTGCCCGTCCGGTGGAAGAATGGCAAGATGGCTATGCTGGCGCGCAGCGACGGAAAACTCATCTTGTTTTCTTACAAGGACGGCCGCTTCGCCGCCTCCGCCGAACGGCTGGCCGCGCTGCCGACGGACGCCGCGCTCTATGCGGGCCGCTTCCTGGACAAGGACCGCGACGACGCGCTATACGCGTCCGCGTCGGAAGGCGGCTTGTCCATCGTTCGGACGGGAGGGGAAAACTTGTCCGGGCAAGCTCCCGTAGCGGTGACAGGCTTCACCCTGAAAAAAGGCGAGCAGCTGCTCATCGGCGATACGGACGGCGACGGACTCGACGACCTCGTCGCCTATGCCGCGAAGACCGGCGTCTGGCGCGTATACGCGAACGAAGGCGGCGGCCGGTTCGAGCCGCTCGACAACGCCTTCGGCCCTTGGGCCGCTTGGCGCGGCCGCATCGGAATCGCCGCCGACTTCGACGGCAACGGCAAGGCCGACATCGCCGCTTACGATCCGCGGACGCGCGCGCTCGATCTTTCCCTTTCTTTCCGCAACCCAAGACCGACACCCTAATCCGAGAGGAAATGATCATGCGCACCCTGTTTATGCTGCTCGCGGACGCTTGCCAGGTTATTATTTTCGCCGTCACGGCCTACCAGATCTTCATCAGCCTGGCAGGCTTCAGACGGAAGGCCGACACAGGCCGCAAACACGCGCCGAACCGATCGTTCGCGATTCTGGTCGCCGCGCACAACGAAGAGAAGGTCATCGGACCGCTGCTGGACAATTTAAACCGCCTCGACTATCCCAAGGACCTGTACGACGTGTTCGTGGTCGCCGACAACTGCACGGACGGCACGGCGCGGGCCGCCGCGTCGTACGGTTCGACCGTCATGGAGCGCTTCGACAACGTCCGCATCGGCAAAGGCTACGCGATGGAATGGATGCTGGAGCGGCTCTGGCAGCGCGAGCGCCAATACGACGCCGTCCTCGTCTTCGACGCGGACAACCTGGTGAGCGCGAGCTTCCTGCGCGAGATGAACGACAAGCTGTCGGACGGGCATCGCGTCATCCAGAGCTACGTCGAGACCAAAAATCCTTACGACTCCTGGGTCTCCCTCTCCTACGCGATTACTTATTGGTTCATCAACCGGATGTGGCAGCAAGCCAGGCATAACTGGGGGATGGTGAGCACGCTCGCCGGCACCGGCATGTGCTTCGAGGCGAAGCTGTTGAAGGAGATGGGCTGGAACGCCACCTCGCTCACCGAAGACGTCGAATTCACCGCGCGCTGCATCGAGCGCGAGATCTATCCGACCTGGGCGCCCGACGCCATCGTCTACGACGAGAAGCCGGTCACGCTCGCGAGCTCCGTCCGCCAGCGCCTGCGATGGATGCGCGGACATACCGATTGCGCGCGAAGATACATGAAGCCGTTGTTCCTACGCGCCGTCCGCACGCGCAAGTTCTCCCAGTTCGACGCGGTCATGTATCTGTTCCAGCCGATCCGGTTCCTGTTCGTCGCGGCCGTCTGGGTCATGTCCTACCTCCAGCTCGCCACCCCGCTCTCCGAGCAGATCGCGGTGCTGCGGCTGGTCCCCGACTGGGCGTGGATCGCCCTCAACGCGGCGCTGTTCCTCCAGTTCCCGCTCGTGATGGCGATCGAGAAGCGGCCGCTGAAGTCCTACCTGGGACTAATCCTATTCCCCGTCTTTCAGTTCACCTGGTTCCCGATCACGCTCGTCGGGCTGCTTACCTTCAACAAGAAAACCTGGAACCACACGGTTCACACGCGCGCGATCCGGATCGAAGACATCAACCGGCCATAACCGTCCGCTCAAATTGAATATAGGAGCCCTGCACCCATGACGACGATCGGACTCGATAGCTTGCAAGCATCCTTTATGACGAACCCGCTATTCCAGGCCATGACTCGAGACGAGCTCGCGTTGGTCGCAGCCATCTCCGAGCGGGTCGAGCTGCCCGCGGGCACGGTATTCATTCAGGAGGGAGATACGGACAAGGCGTTGTACCTCGTGGAAAAAGGAAGCGCGGAGGTGGTGAAGGCGGAGCCGGGCACGGGCGGCTGGCACGCGTTGGCGACGCTCGGCTCGGGTACGTGCATCGGGGAAACCTCGATTCTCGAGGGAAACGTAGCGCGGACGGCCACGGTCAGGACGGCCGAGCCTTCAGCGCTGATCCGGATCGATCCCGCACGGATGGCCGGCGACCGCGCCTTCGATCCGGTCCGCATCAAGTTGTTGAACCATGTCGCCGCGTCGCTGTCCGGCAAGCTCGACGCCACCAACAACATGACCGTCGCCGCGATGAAAAACGAGCTGGAGACGAATAAAGCCCGAATCGCGATGGGCCTTTTTTACCGTCAATCTGCTATTCATGCTCGGCCTCTACACGCTTGCGCTCAAATCGCTGAATACGCTCGTCATCAACTTCGGCTCGAATCTGATCTCTATCGCGATACTGGCTTTGATGTCGGCCGTCATGTTCGCCATGATCAAGAAAAGCGGCTATCCGATGAAAACGTTCGGCTTGACGCTGGAAGATTGGCGCGGCGTCCTCTGGCGCAGCTTCCTGATGACGCTGCCGCTGCTGGCCGCCATCGCCCTGCTCAAAGGATTCGTGCTGTACATGCATCCGGAGATCGACGACCAGGTGTTCAGCATCATCCCGATCATCGAGGGGCGGAAGGTGGACAGCACCTTCTACATTTACGGCTTGGCCTATGCGCTGTTCTGCCCGGTGCAGGAGTTCATCTCGCGGAGCGGCATCCAATCCTCGCTGCAGAACTTCCTGCCGCCGACCCGAAGCCGTACCTGGATCGCGATCGTCCTCTCGAACCTCATGTTCTCGACGGCGCACTCGCATCTCAACCTCACGTTCGCGCTGCTGACTTTTTTTCCCGGCCTTTATTGGGGTTGGATGTACGCGCGCCAGCGCTCGCTGCTGGGCGCCTCCGTCTCCCATATCATGGTCGGCGTCTGGATCTTCTTCATCGTCGGGATCGAAGGGATCTGGAACGCGCTGTTCTAATCGTAGGCAGGCTGATTGACGATGCTGGAAAGGCGCGATTCAGTTCGAGGACAGCAGCCGCCGCAGGGTCGGATCGTCGAACACCCCGGCCACCGTGAACGACACGCAGGGGAGCCTGTCCGACGAGACCACGTCCTCGCCTTCGTACACGCGGCTTAGCTCCAAGCGATCGCCCTGCAGCAGATGCTGCTCCAGGGTCTGGGCGCCGGGATCCAGAATCCAATACTCCGGCACGCCATGCTTTTCATAGATTCGCAGCTTGCGGACGCGGTCCCGGTGACGCGAGCCGGGCGACAGAATCTCGACGACCAGGTCCGGCGGCCCTTCGATGCCCCGCTTGGTCACGATGTCGGCGCGCTCCGGACGAATGAAGATCAAGTCGGGCTGCACCACATTCGTAGGACTGAGGATGACATCAAGCGGCGCGCTCAAAATGAGATATTCCGCTCTGCAACCGCTAGCCAGCGTGAACTGCAAATTGTAACTTAAAATTTGATGCGAGGTATTCGGCCCCGGCGACATGAGCTCCAATGAGCCGTCCAGCACCTCGTAGCGCAAGCCGTCGTCCGGCATCGCGGCATAAATGTCGTACGTCACCGGCTGTTCGCCGACCCGATCCTCGTGTCCTTTTTTTATCTATCGGTCCCTTCCTATCTTCCGGTCGTTTCTTCCGATCCATCCGATCGTCCTCCTCACGGAAAAGCCCCGTCAAAGCGACACGGTTCGTGTTCGGCTCTGACGGGGCGCTTCCCCGTTTCTTTCATTGATTCGATTATGTCCAAAAATGGAAGACCTGTCAACGATCAATCGATTTTTTTAAAGAGAAGCAGAAGCTTGCTTGAGCAAGTCCGCCAGCTCTTCCGCGTCGACGTTCTGCGTCTTCCCGATCTTGATCGTCTTGCGCTCGGGCGGTCCGCTCCAGGCGTCTTCGGGGAACGCGATGCCCTTTGCGTTAAAAATCGTGTAGCTTACCGCGTCCTTCGACGTCGAAATGACGGCGGCGTATTTGCCGTTTTTCAGGTAATGGGGCTTTTTTGTACTGCATGCGCTCCAGCGCGTCCGGAATGGCCTCCAAGGTAAGCTCCCGCAGCGCATTGCAGCGTTCGGCTTGCCATGGCTCTTTGAGATCGGCGATGAATTGCGTGATTTCAGGGTTCATGTCGGCAGCTCCTTTGAGCGTGTTTTTTCGTGCAGGTTTCTTAAAGCGCCGATCTGGTCGCGCAGGTCGGCCTCGATGGGGCTCAAGCCGGCGGCGAACGGCGGCTCGGCCGTCTCGCGAAGCCGGCGCAGCTCGATCCCGCCTTCGCCGAAGCCGTAGGGGTCGGGCATCCTCGCCGCCCAGGCGTATGCCTCCCGCTCCGAGTCGGCTTCCAGCAGCATGTATCCCGCGACCTGTCCTGCCGCGTCGCCGAACGGCCCTGCCGTCATCGCCGGCGAACCTTCCGCCTCCGAATAGGTCAGCCGCAGCCCCTCGGCGCTCGGCAGCAGGCTCGCGGTTTCGATCAGAATGCCCGCCTCCTTCATCTCCCGGCAATAGGCCGCGAACGCCGCGGCCCGGTCGCTCGCCGGCTCGATCCCCGCTTCGAAGCGCGCATTCGCCTTGATCAGAATCATAAATCGCATGAACGTTCCCCTCCCAGCATGGCGTTCGACGATGGCTCAAGCGAGAAAAAACGACCTCAGCACCGGCGCGAGCGCGTCCATCGATACGTTGTGATTCTGCCTTTCTAACAGACGCGATTCGCCGTGGGGCACGGCCTTGCCTACTTGCCTGACCGCCTCCTGAAGCGCAGCCGGGCTCTTGGCGCCCCCGATCGCGAGCACCGGCATGCGGACCGAGGCGAGCCGCGCTGCGGGCAGCGAATAGTCGCCCATGATAGCAGCGTCGTAAGGCAGCGTGTGGGCGACGGCGCGAAGCCGGGGCCAGAACGGCATGATTCGCATCATCGTTATCGCAAAGCCAGGCGCGCCCATCAACCGCAAGAAGTATTTGACCGCTTCGTCCCGCTTTCCCTCGGCGATCAAACGTTCAAGTTGCGCCCGCTGCTGGGCAGGCGGAACCCGGCCCTTTCCGCCTGCCAGATACGGAGGCTCGTACAGCGCGAGCCGAACCATCCCGACGCCGCTCGCCGCGGCCTCAAGCGCGAGCGCAGCGCCGGAGGACAGCCCCCACACGCGCGCGTCGCCTCCGTTCGCTTCGATGACTGCATCGAGGTCCTCGACTTCCCGCTGGACCTCGTACGTTTTTTGATCCTCGCTGTCCCCTCGGCCTCGCCTGTCGTAATTGACGACCGTAAAGTCCGGCGCCAGAAGTCCGGCCAGCTTTTGCAGCCCAGGAAACGTCCGGTAGCTGAACGCGCCCCCCACCAAGATCACTGCCCGCCCTTTGCCGACCGCATCATAGGCGATCCGGGTGCCGTCTTTGGATACCGCAAAGCGTTTCGTCCGGTTCGAGTCGTTCTTCATCGTCCATCCATTCCCCGCTTCTGTATGGTCATTGTCGTCATTGTCATTTTCAGGGTCGTCGCGACCGCCGTCTTCCCGAATCTCGTATCCGATTAAACCGTCTCGCGCGGGCTTCCATCCTTATCGCCGGCGTCCCGCGCCGCGCATTCGGCCGCGCGGCGGCGCATCAGATCCTGCTCCCTCAAATTTTGCGTCATGGAGGCAGCCCGCTCGAACGCCGCCCGCGCCTCCTCCATGCGCCCGAGCTTCGCGAGCAGATCCCCGCGAACGCTCGGCAGCAGGTAATAGCCTTTTAAAGCGGGCTCGTCGGCCAGCTGGTCGACGATCTGCAGCCCGATCGCAGGTCCGAACGCCATCGCGATCGCGACGGCGCGGTTCAGCTCGACGACCGGCGAAGGCGCCGCGCGCGACAGCGCCTCGTAGAGCGCCGCGATCCGGGCCCAGTCGGTGTCGCCGGGCGTCAGCGCCTGCGCGTGGCAGGCGGCGATCGCGGCTTGCAGCGCGTACGGTCCGAGCGGACGGCCGAGGCTCCTGGCGCGTTCGAGCGCGGCCAGTCCGCGCCGGATCAGAAGCCGGTCCCATAGCGCGCGGTTCTGGTCCATGAGCAGGATCGGCTCGCCGGAGGGACCTACGCGCGTCTTGAAGCGCGACGACTGGATCTCCATCAGGGCGACCAGGCCGTGAACCTCGGGCTCGCGCGGCGCGACCTCCGCCAGCATCCGGCCGAGACGCAGCGCCTCCTGGCAGAGCGTCGGACGGATCCAGCTCCCGCCCGCCGTGGCCGAATATCCCTCGTTATACATCAGATAGACGACCTCAAGCACCGAAGAGAGGCGTTCTTCCAGCTCTTTTCCCTCAGGCACGTCCAGCTTTACGCCCGACGCGCTGAGCGTCTTCTTGGCCCGGACGATCCGCTGCGCGACGGTCGGCTCGGGGACGAGGTACGCATGCGCGATCTCGTCCGTCGTCAAGCCGCCGAGCAGACGCAAGGTCAGCGCGACGCGCGCTTCCCGCGAGAGCGACGGGTGGCAGGTGGCGAAGATAAGGCGGAGCAGCTCGTCGCCGATCTCGCCCGTCTCCGTTTCCACGTCGTCTTCCGTAAACAAAGGGCTGGCGCGCCCGTACTCCTCGTACTTGCGGTCCCGCAGCTTGTTCCTCCGCAGCAAGTCTATCGCCCGTCGCTTCGCCGTCGTCATGAGCCAAGCCCCCGGGTTGTCCGGAATGCCCGTCTCCGGCCACCGTTCGAGCGCGATCAAGAGCGCATCCTGCGCCAGGTCCTCCGCCAGGCCGACATCGCGCACCATCGTCGCCAGGCGCGCGATCAGCTTGGCCGATTCGATTCGCCAGACGGCGTCGATCGCGCGATGCGCGGCCCGGCCGCTCATGTCCGGCGCGGTCCTTCAAGCTGCTCGCGCAGCGCCTGCTCCTTGGCCAGCATCTCCGGATCCTGCGTCAAATCGGACATGTCGAAGATCTGCCGCAGCTCGATCTGGCCTTCCCCGTATCCGTGCGGATCCGGCATCCGAAGCGCCCACTCGACCGCTTCTTCCTTCGACTTCACCTCGATCATCGTGAATCCGGCGATAATCTCCTTCGCCTCGGTGAACGGGCCGTCCGTAATTTTGGGCTTGCCTCCCGCCTCCGGGTAGGAGATCCGAATGGCCGACGAAGTGGGATGGAGCCCGTCGGCGGCCACCAGGACGCCCGCCTTGGCGAGCTCCTCGTTGTACCGCTGCATCGCCGCGACCAGTTCCTCGCTCGGCATGACGCCCGCTTCCGAATCCGAAGTGCCTTTGACGATCATCATAAAACGCATGTGTTTTCCTCCTTTGGATGGGAACCTGCAGCTTCTTCGGCTGTCGTTTCCTTCGCTTTCATAAACACGACGAACGCCTGACGGCCGAATCGACATGGATTTAAAAAAAATAAAAATAAATGATCGGCGCACGCGACAGATCCGGCAAATTAATCCTATCATAAAGCATTTGATCGACCGGGGCGATCTCTCTCGCAGCAGTGCCAGCATGATAGATCGACGCAATAGAGCGTTTTGTTTCTATATGAAAACTTCTCGTCGAGGCGTCGAGGAGGATTGGCGGGTTTGTTGCCGATTGGGACTACTTTTGGTTGAATCGCAACGTCATGGCGCAATTGGTTTCTTTATAGAACGCTTCATGGTGGATGCAGGGACGATTGACGGTTTTTGTTCCCGACTGGGACTACATTTGCAAGGTTATTGCGTAGTTGAGCTTATGTGCGTTCATCGCCTTCCCTACAAGAAGCGAACGAAGGTTCCAACGTGAGCCGCGCCTCCCGATCATAGGTCGATCCGTACGCGTCCGGGTCGTCTTGAGCGCGCTTATATGAATTTGCCGATAGACGTCGGCGCCTTCCTCTTCCAGTACGCGAATAAGCAAGCCGTTCCCTCCTCAGCCGCTTCTATTCCCTTTTTTAGCCAAATCATCGCATAAAACTTTCTTTTGGACTCGCTTAGCGTGATTCTAGTTTTAGGCCGCGGAGTGCTATAATTGTAGAAACGAGCATCTGGTCAGTCCCACAATCGAGCGAGAATCGGAGGAGAGCGCATGGCCGACCGTACCAGGCTTGACCGCAAGCGTCCCGTGTCCCTGAAGGATTTCGACCCCCGCGATACGGGCGATATCGAGAGCAAAGAACAGGTGGAGGCGGAGATCGAGGTTCTTCGCGACAGACTGCAGGAAGCGCAAGAAAAGCTGTATGCGAGCCGATCGCACGGCGTGCTGATCGTGTTCCAGGGGGATGGATTGCAGCGGCAAGGACGGCACGGTGAAAAAGGTGTTGTCCGCGCTCAATCCGCAAGGCTACCGCGCCGAGAGCTTCAAGACGCCGACCGCGGAGGAAGCGGCCCACGACTTCCTGTGGCGTACCCACAAGCTGGTCCCGCAAAAGGGATACATCGCCTCCTTCAACCGCTCCTATTACGAGGAAGTATTGATCACCCGCGTTCATGGCCTCATCGATAAAAAAGAAACCGAACGGCGCCTGGCGCATATCAAGCACTTCGAAAAGCTGCTCGCGGACAGCGGCGTGCTGGTCATCAAGATCTTTCTTCACATTTCCAAGGAGTTTCAGCTGGAGAAGCTGCACGATCGGCTGACCCGCCCCGACAAGCTGTGGAAGTTCGATCCGAACGACCTCAAGGAGCGGCAGCATTGGGACGAGTACGTCCGCGCTTACGAGGACGTCTTCGAGGCGACCGGCACGAAGCGCAATCCCTGGCACATCGTCCCCGCGGACAAGCGCTGGTATCGCGATTATCGCGTGCTGAAAATTATTACCGAGGCGTTCGAGTCGCTGGACCTCGCTTATCCGAAAATCGATATCGGGCGTTTCGGGGACTTGGACCTGGACGAGGAAACGCGGGCCGAGCTGGCGGCCGCCAAGCGCAAAGAAGCCGAAAGCGACGAGCGGCGGGATGTCCCTAATGAGGCAGATGCGGAAATTCAAGCGACCGGGGCCCGCCATGCAGCGACGGCGGGAGAACAGGCGGCGATCGGCGGCGACGAACAAGCCGACGATAGCGGGAAAGCCGCGCTTCGCGAGCCTGCGGATGCTGGCGGAGAGGCTGCCGAAGGCGCGACTGCGAACGTTGGCGCGAAAGCCGCGGAGGGCAAAACTCCGCGAGCCGGCAGAAAATCCGCCGGCGGCAAAACGCCGAATGCCGGCCGGCAAGCGGCGGTCGAAAAACCGGCGGAGGCTGTGGAGAAAGCGTCTACCGGAACGCGAAAGGCTACGGGGAGGCCCCGCGGTACGCGGAAGCAAACCGTAGCCGAAGGAACGGTTCCGGTGGCGGTTGAGGACGCTCCAAGCGAGCCCATCGCGCCTAAGCCGCCGAGCAGGCGCGGCCGGAGGCCGAAAGAAAGCGAGTAAACTTAAAGAACCTGTCGTGGGCCACGGCAGGTTCTTTGTTTATTGGTGGGGCTGCGCGGAGGCAGGCGATTGGCCTTGCGCAGCTCTCCGAGCCTGCACCGCCTCGTGCAGGCGATCAGCCCTGCACCAAGAAGCGCCGCCTTACTCGGCAAACCGCCGACGGACAAGCTTCCGAAAATAAACTGCGTCTGCCGCTTGTCCTACCTGTTATTTCCATTTCCAACATGGTGAAGTATGAGTATTCAGCTGGCGCGGCCAGCGAAAAAAAACAGCCTGGAGGCGATTGCGATGCTTACACCGATCGTTGGGACGTTTAGAGACGAACAGGATGTCATTGGCGCGATTGAAGCGCTGAAGGCGGCGGGCTGGAGCAAGGACGATATCTCCGTGGTCAGCCATAAGCGCGAGGCCGTCCATCACGTGGACACGGTCACCGGCACGAACAGCGCGGAAGGCATGGTCACGGGCGGCGTGGCGGGCGCCTTCCTCGGCGGAACCGCCGGACTCCTCGCCACGGCAGGCTTGCTGTTCATTCCGGGTCTCGGTCCGCTGCTCGCGGCCGGCCCGATCGCGACCGTCATCGCCGGCGCCGCCGTCGGCGGCAGCACGGGCACGCTCATCGGCGGTCTCGCCGGGCTCGGCATTCCGGATCGCGAAGCGGAGATCTACAAAACGTTGGTCGAGCAGGATCATCTGCTCGTCATCGTGAGGGCCGACGACGAGAATCGGTCGCGCGCGGAAAGCATCTTCCAGGCGTACGGCGCCGTAGAACCCCGCTCGACACCCGTTTCGTTCGAGCCGACGCCGAAGCAAGATACCGCCCGCGAGCCTGCCGAAGAGATGCGCGTCTACATTAGCGCCAAGGACGGCGACGTGCAGACGCCCGTGAAGGAATTCGTCGTTCCCCACGAGTCCCGGGAGGTTTGACCGATGCGCGGCAAAAGCGCGGCGCTCGCTTCGGTCTCCCTGTCCGTCTTCGTCGTCTATGCCGTCAAGACGATGAAAAAGACGATGGCGACGCTCGACGAAGCCAACCGCACGCTGGCGGACGTCAAAAAATCCGCCCTTCAGGCTACGCATGAGGCTACGGCGTTAATTCACACCGTTAACCGTACCGTTAAGGACGTTAAAGGACGCATCAACACCGTCGATCCGCTGCTCGAGACGACCCAAGAAGTAGGCGACGTCCTCCACACGATCGCGCATTCGGTGAAGGAAGCGCTGAGTCCGGGCGAGAAGGAAAGCGCCGAACCCGCCGCTGAAGCTCGTTCGCGGGATATCGCCGGCCGTATCGGGGACCGGCCGGTCCGGGAGGCAGCCCCCGGCGGCCCTACCCTTTATCATAAATAGCATTCTTACGTTAACCGCGATGCGCCGCCCGCCTTAGACCTTGGTCGCCGCGACCAAGAGGAACATCGGGCGGCGCGCTTCGTCCGCCCACGCCGGATGCCGCTCCAGCATGTCGGCCGTCGGCTTCAGCTCGGACAGTTTATCGATGCGGAAGCCCGCTTCGATCAAGGGGTTCAAATAGCCGGCGACAGTCCGGTGGTATTTAACGACGTCATGTCCCAGGAACCTCGCGAGCCGAGGTCCTTCCTCGTGGTAGCGGTCGAGCGGCCAGTGCAGCTTCTCCCCCTCCGGGCCGTAGTGCCAATCCTGCGCTTCCAAAGCCGTAAAAGTCGGGTGCTCGACCGTGAACACGAAGGCTCCTCCTTCGGAAAGGCAGCCGTGCACGGCCCGGCAGATCTCGGCGAAGTCCGCCACGTAGTGCAGCGCCAACGAGCTCATCGCGACGTCGAACGCACTTTTCGTAAATGCGAAGTCCTCGATCGCGCTTCGCACATAAGAGATCGCGGGATCGTCGGTCGTCTCCCGCGCCCGCTCCAGCATCTTTTCGGACAAGTCGACGCCGATCGCCGACTTTGCGCCCTGTTCCCGGGCATACCGGCAATGCCAGCCATAGCCGCAGCCGAGGTCCAGCACGCGCTTGCCCGCCAACTCCGGCAGCATCGCACGAAGCTCGTTCCACTCGCCCGCCGCCTCCAAGCCGCCGACCGACCGCGGCATGCGGCTGTAATTTTCAAAAAAAACCTCGTCGTCGTATTTGTTCTCTTTCATCCGTCTCACGCTCCCCGTTCTTACTGGACACCGTCTATTTTACATCATGATGCGGGACGCACGAATCGCGAGGAATGCCCCATTCCGAAAGCGCAAAAAGCCCTTGTCTCCCGGCCGAAGCCGGAAGACAAGAGCTCCCGTTCAAAAGCTGCGGATGACCATGCGGCAGCCGCTACCGTATCCGCCCGCTGCCGTTCGCTCAGATCAGCCCGGCGGTTCGCCCCGTGCGGGCCAGCGCGTCCAGCGCGAAGTCCAGATCCTCCCGCGTATGGGACGCCGTCACGATCAGTCGAACCCTCCCCCTTGTCCATGGCGACGGTCGGGAAGACGATGCCCTGCGCGTACACGCCTTCGGCGAGCAGCGCGTCGGAGAACCGCATTGTGTCCGCGGGCTTGCCGACGATGATCGGAATGATCGGCGTCTCGCTCATGCCGCAGTCGAAGCCGAGCGCGAGGAGCTTCTCCCTGCAATAATTCGCGTTGCTCCACAATCGCTCGATCAGCTCCGGGCTGCGCCCGAGCACGCGGACGGCCGCCAGGCACGAGGCCGCGACGGCAGGCGTCTGCGACGTGCTGAACAGAAACGAGCGCGCCTTGTGGACCAAGTAATCCTTGAGCAGCGCGGAGCCCGCCATGTATCCGCCCGATACGCCGATCGCCTTGGATAGCGTGCCCACCTGGATGTGCACCCGTCCATGCAGTCCGAAGTGGTCGGTCGAGCCTTTGCCGTTGCGTCCGAGGACGCCGCTGGCATGCGCGTCGTCGACATAGACGACGGCGTCGTACCGCTCCGCGAGCTCGGCGATGTCCGGCAGCGGCGCGATGTCGCCGTCCATGCTGAACACGCCGTCGGTGACGACGACGCGGGCGCGGTAGGACGCGCTCTCCTTCAGCGCCTGCTCCAGCTGTTCGAGATTTTTGTGCGCGTACACTTTGCGGCTTGCCTTGGTCAGCCGGATGCCGTCGATGATGCTGGCATGGTTGAGCTCGTCGCTGATGACGACATCGTCCGGCCCCAGGATCGACCCGAGGATACCCTGATTCGTCGTAAATCCGGATTGGAAAACGAGCGTCGCCTCCGTGCCCTTGAACGCGGCCAGCTCGCGCTCGAGCTCGCCGTGAATGTCGAGCGTGCCGGCGATCGTACGGACGGAGCCGCTGCCGACGCCGTATTTTTCGATCGCTTCGATCGCGGCGCGCTTCAGCTCCGGATGCGCGGTCAGACCCAGATAGTTGTTGGAGGACATCTGCAGCACCCGACGTCCGCCGAGCGTCATCCAGCTGCCCGATCCGCCCTCCCATTCCGTGAGCGGCCGGTATCTGCCGTCCGCGCGGAGCTGCTCCAGCTCCTTCGATAAAAAGTACAGGTTTGCCATCGTCGATCTGTCGACTCCTTCCCCATCGTTCGCTTCGATTCTCAGCCGTGCGTAAAGACAACCTTGCCGCAATTGCCGGACTTCACCAGCTCGAATGCCTCTTCGTAGCGATCCAGCGTGAACGTATGCGTGACCAGACCGTCCAGCCGCAGCGCCCCCGAATCGAGCAGTCCTTTCATCTGGTACCACGTCTCGTACATGCGGCGGCCGGTAATGCCATGGACGCTGATCCCTTTGAAAATGAGATGGCGGGCCAGGTCGATCGGCACGTCGTCCGTCGGAATGCCGAGCAGCGAGATGCGCCCCGCGTTCGCCGCCGCCTCGAACCCGCCCCGGATCGCCGCCGGATGGCCGGACATCTCGAGCACGACCTCCGCCCCTTCGCCGTCGGTCAGCGCGCGGACCGCTTCGGCCATCGGCGTCTCCGCGCTGTTGACGAGCGCATCGGCGCCCATTCGCTTCGCCATCTCCAGCCGGTTCGCGCGAACGTCGACGGCGACGATCTTGCCGGCGCCGCACGCGCGCGCCACGGCGATCGCCATCAAGCCGATCGCGCCCGTGCCGATGACGGCGACGGACCTGCCGACGATGTCGCCGGCGAGGACGGTCTGCACGGCATTGCCCAGCGGATCCTGCAAGCACGCCAGCTCGAACGGCATCTCCGGGCGGTTGTGAATGACGTTCCCGGCCGGCAGCACCGCGTACTCGGCGAAGCAGCCCGGCGCCGAGATGCCGAAGCTGCGCGTGCGGGCGCAGACATGCGCGTTGCCCGTGCGGCAAGCCTTGCAGGTGCCGCATACGATGTGGCCTTCGCCCGAGACATGGTCGCCGACCTTAACGTTCGCCACCCGCTCGCCGACGGCTTCGACGATGCCCGCGAACTCGTGTCCGAACACGTTCGGCGTGACGACGGCACTCTCGGCCCAGGCATCCCAGTTATAGATATGAAGATCCGTGCCGCAGATCGAGGACGCCTTCACCCGGACCAACACTTCTTCGGGTCCGGGGACCGGCACCGGCACCTCCATCAGCGCCGCGCCCGGCCCCCGGTTCGGCTTGACCAGGCCGCGCATCGTTCTATCCCGCATTCTCATCACCCTCAAATAGAGTTAAATCCGCCATGTACAATATATTATACATTCGTATTATATATTGCACAATCGAATTGTACGGGTTTATATTCGTCCAAGGTTCGGTATAATGGAGAGAAAATAAACGGACTTAGGTGGATATCATGGACGCGATTCATAAAAAAGGTCGGCAAAAACCTGCAAGCCGTGCGCAAATCGCGCGGCCTCAGCCTTGACCAGGCGGCCGAGCTGACGGGCGTCAGCAAAGCGATGATCGGCCAGATCGAGCGGGGCGACTCCAATCCGACGATCTCCGTGCTGTGGAAAATCGTCAACGGACTAAAGATTTCATTTACGTCGCTAATCGAGGAGGCAAAGGCGGAAGTCACGTTCGTCGACATGGCCGAGATCGAGCCGTTTTTGGAGGAGGACGGCGCCTATCGCGCATTTCCGATGTTCCCCTTCGACCAGCGCAAAGGCTTCGAAATGTACGCGGTAAGCATGGATCCCGGCTGCAGCCATGAATCGGAGCCGCACAACGAGGCGGTCGAGGAGTACATCGTCGTGACGGACGGCTCGCTCGACGTCGAGGTCGGCGGCGAGACGTACGCGGTCGCCGCGGGCAACGCCGTGCGCTTCCCGGCGGACCAGCCTCATGCGTACCGGAACAACACCGGCCAGGTCACTACCTATATTACGCTCATCCATTACCCCTCATGATGCGCGAAAGCCCGCTTCCCGGAATTTCCGGAGAGCGGGCTTTATTTGTTTTCGGGAACCGCCGTTTCTTCCTGACAATCTGTTGTCAGAAACGCTGCGTTATCATGAACTACGTAAGGTTGATAGCGAAACGGAAGAAATCCTGAGGAGGCAATGAAATGAAACAAGACCAACTCAATCGCAGCGCAGCCCAAGCAGACATACGGCCTTTCCGCGTAGAAATCCCGCAAGCCGACCTTGACGACCTGGCTTACCGGCTGTCTCGGACTCGCTGGCCGAACGCGCTGAACGGCGCCGGATGGAAATACGGCGTATCGCTCGATTACGTCAAGGGGTTAGCCAATTACTGGCAGAACGGCTTCGACTGGCGCAAGCAAGAAGCGCGCTTGAACGCGTACCCGCAGTTCACGACGGAGATCCAAGGCGCGAACGTTCACTTCCTTCACGTTCGCTCGCCCGAGCCGGACGCGCTCCCGCTCCTGCTGACCCACGCATGGCCCAGTTCGATCGCGGAGTTCCTGAACGTCATCGGGCCGCTCAGCGATCCCCGCAGCCACGGCGGCGATCCTGCGGACGCCTTCCATCTCGTCATCCCCTCCGTGCCAGGATTCGGTTTTTCCGGGTCGACATTGGATTCGGGTTGGAACATCGCGCGAATCGCCAAGGCTTGGGCGGAGCTGATGCGTCGCCTCGGGTATGACCGGTACGGCGTGCACGGAAGCGACTGCGGCGCGCTCGTATCCCGGGAAATGGGCCTTCAGCAGCCGGAAGGACTGATCGGCCTCCATGTGCTCCAGCTGTTCTCGTTCCCGTCCGGCGATCCCGCGGAGATGGCGGATCTCACCGAGGAGGACGGAAGGCGGCTTCAGTTCCTGGCGAACTTCCACGAAAGGGCCGGCTTCAACGCCATCCAATCCACGCGTCCGCAGACGCTTTCCTACGGACTGACCGATTCCCCGGCTGGCCAGCTAAGCTGGATCGCGGAAATGTTCAACGGGTTCGGCGACCACGTCGATGCGATCGATCGCGATGCGCTGCTAACGAACACGTCGATCTATTGGCTGACGAATACGGCCGAATCGTCGACGCGGCTCTATTACGAGAACGCGCACGATACGGAAGCTTCGGCAGCGGGCCCGAACGGGATGCCTACCGGAATCGCCGTATTCGGCGACGACTTCAAGTCCATCCGAAGGTTCGCCGAGCGGGACAACACGAATATCGTTCACTGGTCGGAATTCGAGCGGGGCACTCACTTTGCCGCTTACGATCAACCGGAAGCGCTCGCCGGCGACCTGCGGACCTTTTTCGGACGCCTTCGCCGCTGACGGCGGTCGGATCGACGAGTTCGAGACCGCTTGGGTAAAAGAAAAGACCGCGAAAACGCGCAGGGGAAACGCCCCGGCCGTTCTCGCGGTTTTTTGTTGCGCACTTTAAACCTCCATGCTCCTCCACATCATGAGCGCGGCGCCGGTGGCGACGGCGTCTTCGCGGAGCTCGCCTTTGGTGAAGACGGGCTGGTACGCCGGGTAGTAGTACACGTTCTGGCGCGCGGTCTCGATGGCCGTCCGATAGAATCGCTCGTCCGAGTAGATAAGCGATCCGCCCAAGATGACGGTCTCCGGATGGAACATATTGATCATGTTGGCGAGGCCGATGCCGAGGTAGGCTGCCGCGCCGTCGAACAGCTCGACCGCGGGCGGATGTCCCTGTCTCAGCGCCTGCAGCAGATCCTCGTAGCGGATCTGATCCGGCGCGAGACGCAGCTGCTCCGTCCAGCCGCCGCGCCCCAGCTTGGCCTGCGATTGCGCCTGCTTTTCCAACGCCTGTATGGAGGCGTAAGCCTCCAACGCGCCGAAGTTGCCGCCCTCGTGCAGCCGCGTGCCGTCCGCCTGAATGATCATTTGTCCGACGGCGCCCTCCAAGTCGATCGAGCCGTGGACGATCCCGCCGTTCGACATCATGGCGGACCGCAGCCCGATCCCCGCATGCACGTACAGCATATGCTGGGGATTGGAACGCCGCAGCGCCCATCGTTCGCCCATGAGCGCCGCGTTCGCGCCGTTCTCGAGGCGCGCCTTGAAGCCGGTCGCCTCCTCGGCCATGGCGCAGAGCGGGACATCCTGCCAGCCCGGCGCCGCGAAGTGGAGCGGCCGAAGCACGACGCCCCGCTCTCGATCCAGCGGACCGACGGCGCCGATGCCCAATCCTTTCACTTGGCCGGGTTCGATCTTGTGGTCGAACAAAATGGCCTTGATGCTCGCGCCGACATGCGCGATCAGCTTGTCCGGCGTCATCGCTTCGTCCATGCGCCAGCGGGTGAACGACATCGGATTCATGCGGACGTCGAAGAAGCCGAGCGAGGCGTGGGACCGGGAAATCTCGAGGCCGAAAAAGTACCCGAAAGCCGGATTCGTCTCGTACACGATCGGCCTTCTGCCGCCGCTGGACGGGCCGAGGCCCGAAGCCTGGATCAGCCGGTCCGCGGTCATCTCTTCGAGCGTGCGCGTAAGCGTGCTGCTCGGAATCCGGAACCGATCCAGCAGCTCGGCCTTGGAAGCGAAGCCCTGCTCGGCGATTTGACGGTATATTAATTCCTTGGACGTAGGCACTCGATTCGCGCGGTTCATGGACTAGGCACTTCCTCGCTCGCTTGTTCGTTCGGCTGCAATCATTCTTATTATTATAGCGAAACGCCCTGGGGCGATCTATACCCTGTCTTCCACTCGGATTAATGCCAAAGTGAATTTAAGTTTTGCTTAATATCCTATACAAAAAAGTTATTATGACCCAAATTCCGAATACTTAATACCATTTTGGAATAAAGATGCTATACTGATGGAGACGGGAGGCTTTGCCATGAACGATAGAAGAAAGCTCCATCTCTCGCTCTTCCTCGTATTTCTGAAAATGAGCCCCTTTACGTTCGGCGGCGGATACGCGCTGATCCCGGCGATCGAACGCGAGGTCGTCGAAAAGAAACGCTGGCTGCAAGTAGAGGAAATCGCCGATCTATTCGCGGTATCCGGCACCGTGCCCGGCGCGGTCGCCGTCAATTCGGCGTCCTTCATCGGCTACCGGATCGGCGGCGTGTCCGGCGCGATTGCGGCGCTGCTCGGCATTTTCCTGCCGACCTTCGCGCTCATGATCGTCTTGTCGATCTTCTACGTTCAGTTCAAGGACAATCCCAAAATCGAAGCCGCCTTCACCGCCATACGCGCCACGGTCGCCGCGCTCATCGCCTTCGCGGCGATCAAGGTCGCCCGATCTTCGATTGCGGACTTCGCCTCCGGCGCGTTGGCCGCAGTTGCCGCGCTCCTGCTTTTCACCGGCATCCATCCGCTATGGGTCGTCGCGCTGGGCGCGACCGCCGGCATCCTCTGGGTACAATTCCGCGGGAAGAAGGGCAAAGGCCCGAAAATCAAGGAAAAGGAGCCGGTCTTCGATTACATGATATAATCTGAGCAAATGAGGTACTCAACATGCTGATCCATCTGTTCGCCATGTTCCTCCTCGTCGGGCTCGTCTCCTTCGGCGGCGGCTACGCGATAATCCCGCTCATTCAGGAAGAGATCCTGAACCGCTACCATTGGATGGAGGCCGGACAGCTCGCGGACATCGTGGCCGTCGCGGGCATGTCGCCCGGCCCGATCGCCACCAACATCGCGGTCGCGGTCGGCTATCAACAGGCCGGCTGGCTCGGAGCCGCTTTGGCGGCGCTGGCGGTCGTGCTGCCTTCGTTCGCGCTGATTCTTGCGGCAGGCAAGCTGTTCTTCCGCTATCGCGATCATCCTCGGGTGGCGGCGGCATTTTACGGCTTGCGAGCCGTCGTCGTCGGATTGATCGCGTACGCGGCCGTATCGTTCGCGCGGCATGCCGGCCTGTTGTGGACGGGAACGCCCGACTGGCGGACCTGGTGCCAGATCGCCATTTTCGCCGGCTCGTTGTTCTCGCTGATCTATTTGCACAAGCATCCGTTCGTCGTTATCCTGTTGTCCGGCCTGGTCGGCATCGCGCTTTACGGCTAGCCGGCTTTTTGGAGCACTCTTCAATCCCTAGCGAATGGAGCGAACCCACTTGGAAGAGCAAGTCAGTCCTTGCTGCGCCGCACGCAGATCGTCCGCGCAAGCGGACATGGCGGGAGCCGTCGTACCGCCACTTGAAGCGATCGCTCCTCCAAGCCTCGGAGCCTGCCCCGGTCCCGAGCTTGAGGCGCAAATGATCCGGATCCCGGGCGGCGAGTTCGTCATGGGTACGGACGCGGCCGACGGATTTCCCGCGGACGGCGAAGGCCCGCCGCGCCCCGTTCGGATCGACGGCTTTTATTTGTCGGCCCATGCGGTAACCAACGCCCAATTCAAAGCGTTCGTTCAAGCGACCGGGTACGTCACCGAGGCGGAGCGATTCGGCTGGTCGTACGTGTTCCACTTGTTCGTCTCCGAAGCCGTCAAGCAAACCGTGAGCAACGTGCCGCAATCGACGCCCTGGTGGTATGTCGTGAACGGGGCCAGCTGGGACAAGCCCGAAGGGCCGGACTCCGGCATCCGGGACCGGATGGACCATCCGGTCGTCCACGTCACCTGGCACGACGCAGCCGCCTACTGCGAATGGGCCGGCGGACGGCTGCCGACCGAGGCCGAGTGGGAGTATGCCGCCAGAGGCGGCCTTGCGCGCAAGACCTATCCTTGGGGGGGATCTGCTGAAGGAGGGCGGCGAGCATCGCTGCAACATCTGGCAGGGCAAGTTTCCGGTGAAAAACAGCAAGAGCGACGGCTACGCGGGCACCGCGCCCGTTGATGCCTACGCCCCCAACGGCTACGGCCTCTACAACATGGCAGGCAACGTGTGGGAATGGTGCGCGGACTGGTTCACGCCCGCCTACCATGCGGTTACCGCCGCTTCTAATCCAAGATTCGACCAGCCGACGGGCAAACGGTCGATGCGCGGCGGTTCTTATTTGTGCCACCGGTCTTACTGCAACCGGTACCGTGTCGCCGCGCGCAGCTCGAACACGCCGGACAGCTCCGGCGGCAACTGCGGGTTCCGCGTCGCGCGGTCGGGCTAGTTAAACCAGCTATACAAAGGAATAAACAGCAGCGACGTAACGATGCCCGCCAACGCCATGGACACGCCGCTGACGCTGCCCTGCAGTTCGGAATCCCGGATCACGCGGCCAGTGCCGATGCCGTGGGAGGAGGTGCCGATGGCGACGCCGATCGGCATATCGCCGGAGATGCCTAGCCGGCGCAGCAGCGCCGGGCCGACCATGCTGCCGAGCAGCCCGGTCAGGACCGTCAGCACGGCGGCGAGCTCGGGAATGCCGCCCGCCTGACGGGCGATCTCCACCGAGATCGCGCTGGAGACGGACTTCGGCATCATGGTCGCCATAAGTTCCCGCGTCCCGCCCATCAGCCAGACGAGCAGCGCCGCGCCGGCGATGCCGCTCACCGATCCCATCGTGACGCCGGATAGGATCGCGGCGAAGTAACGCCGAAGAAACTGCCGCTGCTTATAGAGCGGCACGCCGAGCGCTACGGTCGCCGGCCCCAGGAAAAAGGTGATCAGATCGCCGCCCGTCCGATAGCTGTCATAGGGAATATCAAGGAGCAGCAGCAGCGCGATGATCGCGCTAGAGCAGACGAACAACGGATGGATCGATTTCCACCTGCCCTGCACCTTCAGGGCGATGACGTAGGCGCCGACGGTAACCGTCACGCCGAACAACGGGTGCTCGTAGATCTCTCGCAAGTTCATAAGTTAGCGCTCGCCTTTCCCTGCTCGGATTCGGGCGCCAGCGGCGCCTTGCGGCCGATCCGGGCGGCGACGCCTCCCGCGACCAGCATAACGATCAGCGTGCTGCCCACGAGACTGACGGCGATCGCGAGCCCGTTCTCCCGCAGCACCGGCAGAAAGGCGAGCGTACCGACGATATAGGGCACGAAGAAAAGCATCATATGCCGCGTCAGCAGCTCGGCGGAGCGCTCTACCCACTCAAGCTTGACGATTCGCAGGAACAAGGCAGCCGTAAAAAAGGATCAGGCCGATGACATTGCCCGGAATCGGCAGATGCAATGCGCGCTCCGCGACGATTCCCAACAAATTAAAACCAAGCAAAATAGCGAAGCCTGTCATGCCCACGCTTCCTCCCATTCCTACGCAGGCCCGTTAACGCACGCGCACCAGCCCTTTAAAGGTATAAGCCAACACCGGCCTGCCGTTCAGCGCAATCGCTTCATCCTCGCAAGCTTCTTCAAAGGAAAGCCAGTCATCCTCGGTAAAAAGCTGCGCAGAAGGCCCATTTCCTACATGAATGCAAATCAAATACGACTGTCCGTTGACGGAACGGCAGTCGAGCACATAGTGCGCCGATGTCTCGCGCCCCTCCCGGACATAGGCGGTAACGCCCGCTTCATTCACCGTCTCATCGTCGGCCGATGCGATGCCCCCCGCTTCCGGAGACACGAGCGACGCATTCAAGATCGCCGCTATTCCTTCCCCGGCGAAGCTTTCCGCATCCGCAAACGAATTGATCTTTCTCATGGGAACCCTTCATCTCCATCGCTTGATTTGAATTTCATCGTTCATGATGCCATTTCTCCGCTTCGTCCTGCGCGGCGTCCCAGATCGCCTGATCTTCCAGCGCAACCATGCCGTTCTCATTCCGTTTTGCGGAATTCGCCATCGCGCGGGCCAGCACTTCCGTCGGAAGCGGCTTTTGACTGCGGAGCATGCCGAGCTTATTCAGATACCGGATTGCTTGCGTGCCGACCGCCTCCATCGCCCGATCGCTGTTCTTCCGAATCAATATGGGCGGATTGAAGATCGTCAGCTTCTCGAACGCCAACGCCTTTACGGCCTCCTCCAACTGTCCTTTCATCCTTGAATAGAAAAATCGGGCATGCGGCGAGGCAAAGCCGGCGGATACCAGAATGTAGTTATTGACCCCGTTATCGCGGGCGATTCGAGCAAATCGATACTGGTAATCGTAATCGATTTTCCACTGCGCTTCTTGGCTTCCTGCCGCTTTGATCGTCGTGCCCAGGCACGAAAACAAAACGTCGCCCTTCACCAGATGTCTCCACCGCTCCGGCGCGTCGAAGTCGATCACGTGCACGTTCAGCTTTTCATGCCGGAGATCCGGCGCGCGCCTGACGAAGATATCGACCCGCTTGAAGGAATCGTCCTTAAGCAGAATCTCCAGCAGGTCGGCGCCCGTGGCGCCCGTAGCGCCGATGGTCAATGCGTGCATTTTGGGGCTCCTCAATCGGTAAAGTGTTGGGCCGGTTTTAACGCGCCCTCGTACATCAAGGTCGCTAAGCGAGAAGTTGCCGCTTCCCCAAGTATAGACGATATCAAAGTCGATTAGCGTTTCATCCGAACGAATCTTCTAAAACTTTAAAAAACCGCCCGGTGATCCGGGCGGTTTTTCGGCGCTTCTTATGACAACAACCGTTTCGCATAAGCCTTTGCATGGCAAGTCGGTTCGGATCTGCATGTTCATACGGCAATCTCTAGCTTGCCTATGTTTCGACTCTAGGCTTATCCGCCTGACAGTCCGGTTTCGGAACCAATCCCAGCTGCGCAAGCTTCGTCAAGTAATAGCATTCTTCCCGCATCATATGGTCCGGCATCAACGGATTGATCCGGTCCAGCATCTCGGCGGTGAATTGCATCTCTTCGATCTCGTTCAGGAAGGCCACAAACAGCTTCATCTCCAGATCGACCTCTGCGTGAAGCCTGCGAAAGGCGGGAAAATCCTTCAGGCTGGTCCGCATGTAGCCAGCCATTTCAATGCTTTTCATATACAACTGTTGAAAGTGTTTTTCGAATTGGCCGCTCCGCTTGATCCACCGCTTTTCTAAAGCATCCAGATCGCTCGCGATTGCCGCCGCATGTTCGGGGCGCTTCGGACAGCCATAGAAAATCGTGATGCAAGGCATTAAATTCGGGCACGGGCTTCCCGGCGACCAAGGCGGTCAATATGCGCAGGTACTCTTCCAGCTCGTTGACCATATGGTTAATAAAAGTAGGCGTCAAATCGATCTTGATTTTGCCGAGTATGGCCCTGCTCAGAAGCAGAATTTACAGCCAAAACCGATGCTCGTACATAACGGACTGAGCCATTCGCGTTTCTCCTTTATGATGGATATTCGCCTCTCGAAGGTATGTCGCGAGCTGTATAAATATGACGAGTTGAAATTAGAGCGCGGCCCACTTTCCTATGCGTTTTAACGGTATCCCCTTCCGTCAGGATTGCCCTTTTAGGGACACTGTTCCGACTTTCGGGTTTCTGAGACGCGACCGGCCGGCATTCTCCCGTTGACGTCATGTCCGCGACCAATACGGAGGCTGCGCACCGGTTCTTCTCTTGGCTTCCATGCTTCCTCTACTGACTTCGTAGACCATCTGATATTGACCAATCTCCTCACCTTTACGCCAACGTTCCGTGAACACCACGTTATAAGTCGCCTTCCGAGACGTCTTCTCTACTTTTGTTTCCCGCTCCACGTTATAACCGCCGATTTGCAGCTTTATAACTTGACCCTCTTCCTTGGGGAAACGGTCGATAAGGGTGCCGTTGCCGGAAGTGGCGAATTGCACAGCAGCATTTGCCGTAAACAACGGTTCCTGCGGCGATATCGCGCAGAGCGTGCCTACGATGAGGATTAGCGGGAAAATAGGCGCTGCAAAAGAGAGCAATCGCATCAATAACTTAATTCTAAGGATGTAACGAACGATGCTTACATCAAAAATGAAGAAAAGGAAAGCCGCGACTCCACCAATCATGATAAATTGCATAGATCGAATCGCGAAGCCCAAACAAAGCCCAAACAAGACATGAAGCAAACCAGATACAAATACCGCGGTCGAGCCTTTGCGTTTAAACTTAACTGCCGCTAACTCGACCAGCGAAGAAACCAGAATGCCATAGATAAAGATGACGGGCGCCGCAAACATAGCAATCACGATGAAGAAAAGGATATAACTCCCCGCTGCGTTCCCAGTGGATCTATCAAAAATGATATTAGGCAAGGACAACCATAGGGAAATGGCCCAAGATGTATAATAAGCGGCGATTAGCTTGCGAAAAAACATTTGTCCTACGTCTGGCTGAAGCAAGATATCCCCCCCCTTTCGTTTTGAAGTAAGTAAGAAGAAATTCAGCTCTTTAAACATCCCTTCTCCAACTTCTTCGATTGTATCGGGAAGTTCGCGCGGGAAGCAGTACTAAGTTTTTTAGGTCCCACTAGAACGATGCCGGCGGCGAAATCCATAGGAAATGGCGGGGTGTCTAATTCCGTTTTCGTGAGACAACAAAAAAACACCAAGCCCATTTCTGAACTTGGTGTCCATGCGCTGTTACTTCTGCAGCAGATTGTACACCGACTGCGCCGCTTCGGCGCGGGTCGTCACGCCCTGCGGCGCGAACTGGCTTGCGCCGCGGCCGGACAGCAGGCCGAGCGACGAGGCTTCGGCCACGTACGGCTCCGCCCAGGCGGCAATGCGATCCGCGTCGGCGAAGGTCGCGCCCGCGCCGGTCGCTGCCGCGGTGCCGTTCAGGTAGCGGTATGCCTTCACGATCATCGTCGCCATCTCCTGGCGGGTGATCGCGCCGCTTGGGTCGAACGTGCCGTCTCCGCGGCCCGTCACGATGCCGGCTACCGCCGCCAGCGCGATCGGCTTCGCGTACCAAACGCTTGCCGATACGTCGGCGAAGGACTGCGTCCCTTCGTCCGTCAGCTTCAGCACGCTTGCCAGCAGCTGGGTGAACTCGGCACGCGTGACCGTGCGGCTAGGTTCGAACGTCGTCTCGCTCGTGCCGCCGACGATTTGCTTGACCGCCAGCTCCTTGATGACATCGCTCGCCCAGTGCGAAGCCGGCACGTCGGCGAAGCTCTTGTTCACCTCAAGCACCGCGTACTTGCTAGAGTGCTGAATTTGCGCGACATAGGTACCATCGACATATTGGCTGTCGACATACTGGCGCTGTCCGTTGCCAGCCAGATAGAAGATGCCGCCGAGCTTCGGATTTGCGATACCAGACGCTTTGAGCGTCAGCTTGATCGGCGCGTCAAATCTCGTCACGGCCGTGCTCGCATTGCCGACGACAACGGTCAACGTGAACTCGATGACGTCGCCTGCCTGCTTTATGGCGGTCGCGTCGGTGGAAGCACCAACCGCCTGCGCAGCCGCAGCCGCATCGACAGGCTTGAACGACACTTCTACCTGCGCATCGCCTAGGCGATCCGCCGGAATCGCTCCCGCCAGTTGCTTCAGCACGACTGCCGGCAGCGTGAGCGACAGGTCGCCCGCTTTCAGCTCCAGGCTCCTGCTTTCCGCCTTGCCGAGCAAGCTCGCCGGTATCTGCGCCGTCCTCGTACCGGCCAGCAGCGTCACGGATGCTCCTGCGTCGCCAACTGTCAGCATCGCGTCCGTCACCTTCAGCTTGCCTTCGGCATCCGGCTGGTTCGAATCCGTAACCGGAGTCGTCACCGGCGGGACGTACGGCGGCGGCACATTGATCGGGACGATGGTGAAGCTGACCGCCAAGGTTGCCGTGTGGCCTTCCGCATCCGTCGCCGTGATCGTCAGCGGGAACGTACCGCTGCTCGTCGGCGTACCGGATACCCGCAGCGTCGCGGAATCGAACGCGAGTCCCGTCGGCAATCCGCCGATACTCCACGCATATGGCCCGAAGCCGCCCTTCGCCGTTAGGGTCAGCACTTGATCGTATGCGGCGCCTTCAACGCCCGATACGATTGCGGTGCCGGAAGCCGGCGAGGTGATCTTCAGCTCCTCCGCCCCCGGATCGACCGGATCCGACGGCACAACGTTCAGAGAAGCCGTCATTTCCCGAGAAATATTGGCGGAATCCGTCACGCGGATCAAGACATTATACGGGCTGTCGACATTCGTGCCCGAAGAAGGAACGCCGCTAATTTTCTGCGAAGCCGCATCCAACGCAAGCCCTCCCGGCAGCCCCGTCACCGTCCAGGCATAAGGCACGGTGCCGCCATATGCCGACAGCTGCACGCTATACGCCGCGCCGACTTTAGCCGCCGGGATTGCATCTTTGCTCGCCGGCTGCCCGATGCCAAGCGCCTGGCCGACAGCAAGCGTGTTCGTTACCGATGCCGTCACGTCTTTCGAATCCGTCGCCGATATCGTGACCGTATACGGACTTGCGGCTACTGCCCTCTCCGCAACGGAACCTGTTATTTTCCCGGTCGCAGGGTCGAAGCGCAATCCCTCCGGCAGTCCGGATACCGACCACGTATAAGGAGCGGATCCGCCCGAAACTTCAAGCGCAAGCGTCAAGTCATAGGGGACGTCCGGCCGTGCTGCCGGCAGATTCGCGCCGTCAACCGGCTTCCCGATCGCGAGCGGGTCGGTTGGCACGTTACCTGGACCGTAGACGTTCAGCTCGTTGATCGACCATCTCCAGAAGCCGTCGTACCCCGTCTGCGTCACCCTGATATACCGCGCATCTTGCGCGGGCCAGCTCAACCTGAGCAGCTGCGCGCTGCCTGCTCCGGCGGCGGCGGTCGTCCAGCGCTCGCCATCGACTGACAACTCGACCCGGTACCCTCTCGCGTAATCAAATGTAGCATTCGCGCCCGCGTCTAGCCAGAGGCCGTTCGTGCGGTTCGTTTTGCCCGTATCGAGCAAGTACCACTCCCCGCCGACCTGGCCGGCATCGGTGGACCACTGCCGACCGGCATCGCCGTCGAAGGCGAATTCGGGCGCCGCGCCGAAGGCTGTCGACGAAGCGGTCGCGCTCCACCCCGCGCGGTCGAGCCGCACGTCCGCGGGACCCGGAGGCGGGACGCTTGAAGGATCCTTGAACGCTGCCCCAGTCGCGGTCAGTCGATCCGAGAGATCGTACAGCGACGTGTAGGCGCAGCCTTGATCGTGCGCACAGTTGTCCCCGAACCAGGCATAGCGCTCGACGAAAAGCAGCGACTCCAGCATCGGCAGCAGTTGCGCGACGAACGACGACGCGAGCGCCTGGGTCGGCGTCCGATACGTCGTGCCGAACGGAATGGCGCCAATCTCGGTGATCCAGATCGGTTTGCCGTACTTGTCGTGAAGGGTCGTAAGCGTGTTTTTCAGCTTGGCGACCGCTTCCGGATCGGTGAAGTCCGGATAAAAGTGCAGCGCGATGAAGTCGACCGGATACCCTTTGGCCGCCGTCTGCGTCATGAAGTCGTCCAACCAACTTTTGCCCGCCGCGTACGCATCGTCGTACGTATAAGCGACGGCCGGACTGCCGAGCCGCAGCCCCGTGTCCATCAATCGCGGCCACAGCTTGATCGCATCCGCCACGCTCGTGTTGGACTGCTCCGCCAGTTCGGGCTCGTTGTAGCCAAGGAGGCTGTCGAACCTGCCTGACGTCTTGCCTTCCTTGAGCTTCGCGATCGTATCGTCCGTCGCCGCGCCCGGTCCCCATACCATCGGGACATAATTCATGTTCGTCAGGCTGCCCGTATAGCCGACCGACCAGTTGTACGTCCAGCCCGCGCCGACATCTGACAGCTTGGCGGGGGCGGTCGACAAATACTTGATCGAAGCGACGCCTTTCTTGACGGCCATCGGCTGCGGCAGCGGATCGCCGGCGATGACCGTGACTTGCGCCTGCGCCGTGTAGCCGCCGTCGGTCGCCGTCGCAGTGATGGTCGTGCTGCCTGCCTTAAGCGCCGTCACCCGTCCCGCTTCGTCGACCGCCGCGACGGACGGATCGCTGGATTGCCAGCTTACCTTCTTGACGCTGGCTTCCGCCGGATTTACGGTTGCCGTCAGCGCTGCAGAATGCCGCTCCTTCAGCGCCAGCGTCGCCGGCGCAACCTCTACGCTCGTCGCGGCTGTCGCCGCCCCGCTGACATAAACGTTAATTTCGTTAATTGACCACCAGTTGGATGTAGCCGTCCCTGTCTGAACGACGCGGATGTAGCGGGCAGTCTGCCGCCCCCATTTCGCATCGATTGTCTCCGAGCCGGTCCCTGAAGCCACATCGGTCCAGTCCGTGCCGTTGTCCGAGACCTGGATGCGATATCCGCGTCCATAATCGCCGCCCGACTCGATTTTCACGCGATCGAAGGCGCGAGTCGCCCCCATATCGATCTGAAACCACTGATCCCCCGACGGCAGCTGCGCTTCCCGGTTCGCCCAGCGCGTACCGGCGTTGCCGTCGATCGCGCCGGCCGCCGCCGTATCCCCGCCGGCATCCTTGTACGCCGATCCGATCCAGCCCTCTCGATTCAGCGCCGTCCAGAGGACGCTGCCGTCTCCGCCCGCGTACTCGGCGACGGTCTGACGGACACCCGGCTGCGTAGCCGCAGTACCCGTATGGTTAACGACGTGAGAAATCTCGCCGTTGCCCGCCAACAGTACGGACGTCGCATGATGGATTTTCACGCCCTGCACGTCCGGCACCTCGATCGCGCTGTCCAGCTTCACGACGGCATCCCTGAAGTAGGAGTAGACGCCGAGCCCCCACGCTTCGTGGTCCGTGACGCCGTCCGCCACCTTATAGGAAGCGTAGCCGTTCACCCTACCGTCGCCGCTCATCCACGACGCCTGATCGGGCACCTCGTATGGAATTTCCGATTGGTAAAAATAGAGCCGTCCGCGTTCGCCGTTCCAGAGCGTCTGGTAGGCGTTGTGGTGCTCGTTGAACAAACCGTAAACGGTAACGTCTTCGCCGTTCACGACAAGCCCGTTCATCGAATCGTTCGTCCGCCATCCCCCGGCGCTCGCGCCGTGATCCGCGCGCCAGATCCAGAAGTGATCGCCGATGACGTCGTCGCTGTTAATGACCAGATTCACGTCCGTCTTGCCGGCATGCGCGCCGCCGACGCGGAAGAACAGGTCGTGCAAAGAGATCGGATTTGCCGCGTGGTCGCGGCTAGCGCCTTCGGGCCCGACCTGGAGCAGCTCCGGAGAACCGGCGGCGCCCGCGTCGAACAGCAGGCCGGAGACGATGATGCCATCTTCGTCCGCGACGGTCATCGCGGCTTTACCGTCGGCCGGGATCAAGGTCGCGAAGCCGAGCCCCATGACGATCGTGTTCGGACGCTCGACGCGAATCGTATCGGACAGATGGTAGATGCCCGGCGTAAACAGCACGTTCATACCTACGCTGAGCGCGGCATTGATGCTGGTCGCGTCGGAGCCGTCCGGGCTCGCGATATAGAAGCGATCGATCGGAACCGAGGTGCCCGGCGTCGAACCGTTTTGCCAGCTCACCCCTTGGCTGTCCTTGGATACCGACGGAACGAACACCCGATAAGCGCCATCGTCGTCGATGTAAAGATAAGGCTTCTCCCGCATCGCCGGCGTCTTGTTGACGACCGTATACGGGTCCGCCGGGAATGTGCCTGCCGGCGGCTTCTCGTCTCCGACGAACACCATGTTCCAGACGCCGTTGGACCAGCTGCCATATGCGTTGTTGCGCGAAAACCACTGCTGCTGTGACGCCGGCACGATCATGCCCTCAATTTTGGAGTCTGCCAGAAAGCCCCCGCTCGCAAGTCCCGCGTTCCACCACGGGTCGAAGTCGAACAGCTCGAGCTGGCCCTTGACATGCACGCGGCGCATCGGCGCGGCCTGCGCGACCGCCCACTGCGCAGACGAGCCGGCAGGCGGCGTGACGCTGAAGTTCTCGGCGGACCGCCAGAAGTTGACCAAGGCGTTGCCGTCGTTCCAGTCGGCGTTCGCGTTCACCGCACCGCGGATATCGACGTCGTCGGGATCCTGTCCGAGTCCGGATACCTGCGTGTAGAAGCCAACCTTGACGTTGACGCCTTCATAGACGCCCGGCTTGAAGAGCATGGCATGCCGCCCGCTGCCGAATTCGCTTCGCTCCTGCTCGGCGAAGATCGCGTCGGCTGCCGCGTTGATCGCGGCCGCGCCCATGGATGGATCGAAGACATGCACGTACGGCCCGAACGGACTGTCGCCCGGCATGCCCGACACCGCGCCCGACAAGCCGGATTCGGCGCCTCCGACGATGGCGGATATTTTGTAAAAATAGGTATGGCCCGGCTCGATCTCTTTATCCGAGTAAGTTGTAGCCGTTACGTCGCCGGTTCCGATCCGCTCGAACGTATCGGTCGGACCGCCCGCGCGATACACGCGGTAGGCGCTCGCGCCGGCTGCTGCCGACCAGTTCAGCTCGCAGGACTGCTCCGCGCATCGGACTGCGAGACCGGATTCGCCCGGATAAGCCTTCTCGCTGTCGTACAGTCGCACCTCCGCGACCGTCCACGGCGAAGCGTTGCTCCCGGTCTGCCAGACGTTGACCAGCCTGGCCGTCGTCCGTGGCACCTTGATTACGGTCACGCCCGATTGGCCCGGCACTGTCGCCAGCGATGCCGACCAGTTGGCATCGGACTGAATCGTGTACTCCCTGCCATAGTTCGGAAAATCGCCGGTATCGATCGCGATCGAATCGAACGCGGTCTGCCGCTGCATGTCGATTTGCAGAACGAGTCCCCATGGCGATTGGTTTTTGGCGCTCGTCCATGCCGTCGTTGAATCGCCGTCGAACAAGGCCGCCGAGATGGCGTTCAGATCGGGCGCGCCGTCGTCCAGCGTGGTCGTAATCTTCCAGCCTGCGGGATCAAGCGCGCCCGAAGGCAGTGCTGATGGCGCGGCTGCCGCTTGTTTCCCCGGCGCGACGAGAGCTAGTGATAGCATCAGGATTAGCGCCAGGAGGGCGCTTAAGCATGCGCCGCCCTGTTTTTTCCAATTCGGTTTACGATTCATTGGGACTCTCCCTTTTTCCGTCATTCTATCTAGCTATAAGCGTGGAACTCGTGAACGGACCAGTAATTCGCCGGGGCGGTGCCCGTTTGTACGATCTTGACATATCTGGCGGTCACCGGCGCGAAGTCGATCGTAATCGTCGCTCCCGTCCCCGTGCCGCTGGCGATGGCGCTGCCCCAGCTCGTGCCGTTGCTCGAGACGAACACCTGGTAGCCGCGCGCATAGTCGCCGCTGCCGTTTGCGTCCATGACGATTCGGCTGAAGGTGCGTGAGCCCGTCATGTCGACGACAAAGGATTGGCCCGAAGCCTGCGCCTGCCCCGTGGTCCAGCGGGTCGCCGGATTGTTGTCAAACATGTTGGAAGTCGGTTCTATGCCCGCCGGGCTGGCGGTGGCCGTCCAGCCGAACCGGAAAAGCGGCGTCTTGGGCAGCGCCTTGTAGGTCGTGCCGATCGCGGTCAGATTGTTGCTCGCGTCGTATAGCGTCGTGTAGGCGCAGCCGGCGTCGTTCGAGCAATTGTCGTCGAACCATGCGTAGCGCTCCACGAACGGCAGGCTTTCCAGCATCGCTACGGCCTCGGTCATGAACTTCTGGGCGCCCGCCGTCGTCGGGGCAGCGGACAATTGGCCGGCGTCGATCGCGCCGAGCTCGGTGATCCAGATCGGCTTGTGATACAGGTTATAGAGGTTCGTGAGCGAAATGCGCAGATTTTCTGCCGCGTTCGGATGCATGAAGTCCGGATAGTAGTGCACCGCGATAAAATCGACATGGTAGCCGTTGGCCGCCGTCTGGCTCATGAAATTCTCAAGCCAGGTCTGCCCGTACGCGTACGTCTCTGCGGACATGGCGACTGCAGGACTGCCGAGGCGGAGACCCGTGTTCATCAACGTAGGCCAGAGCGCCACGGCGGACTCGACCGACATGTTCGCCTGCTCGTACAGATCCGGCTCGTTGAAGGCGAGCAGCGCCTTGAACTTGCCTGCGGCCTTGCCCTGGGCGATCGTGGTCAGCGTGGACGACGTGACCGCGCCCGGCCCCCAGATCTGCGGCACGTACTCGATCGATGTACCATTGGTGCCGGGGTAGTCGATCGACCAGTTGTACGTCCAGCCGACGCCGAGGTTGGTCAGCTTCGCGAAGTCGGCCTGCGTTTGGCCGCTCGCCAGGTACTTGGACGAGCCGACGCCCTTCTTGACCGTCGCGCCGGCCGGGACGGGCGTCGTAACGGCAGCGGCCGGCGGGCTGAACGCCGAAACGTTGCCCGCGGCATCCTTCGCCCGAATCGCGTAGCTGTAAGAAGTGGATGCCGTCAACGATGCGTTGCTGTACGAGGTCGACGTCGTGCTCGCGATCTTCGTGCCGTAGCGGTACACGTCGTAACCGGCGACGCCAACGTTATCCGACGACGCGGACCAGGTGAGGTTGATCTGCGAGCCGGACATAGCGGTTGCCGTCAGGCTGGCTGGCGCCGTCGGCGCCTGCGTATCCGCGGCAAGCGCGCCTGATGGCCAAGCGTTCCAAGCCAGCAATGCGACGAGCAGCGCCCATAAGGAAGCCGAAAGGCATGGTTTCGAACCGATTTTCACGAGACTATTCCTCCTCAGTGATCGTTCTTTGCCTGCAAGCTTAACTGTATGCGCTTCCATTCGGTGCGACAATCGCCTCATTTTTTGGCTACACCTGCGGTTTTTTTAGGTGCGTATGGTGGTGAGTGTTGGGGCCACTACAGGGAAGCAAAAAGAACGGCAGCGGGGTTCCGGCTGTAGGCGTAGAATGTGCGGCTATTGAGCGGGAAACGTGCCTAAGCCCTGCTGCAAGCGAGATTTGTGCGTTGCACCGGAGGCGCGCGGCTGTTGGCGTGGAATGTGCGGCTATTGAGCGGAAAACGTGCCTAGGACCTGCTGCAAGCGAGATTTGTGCGGTTGCACCGGAGGCGCGCAAACTGTAGGCGTGGAACGTGCGGCTATTGAGCGGGAAACGCGCCTAGGACCTGCTACAAACGAGATTTGTACGGTTGCAGCTGAGGCGCGCGGCTGTATGCGTGGAATGCGCGGCTATTGAGCGGGAAACGTGCCTAAGCCCTGCTGCAAGCGAGATTTGTGCGGTTATGCGATTGTGCGAATCTGCTAGGTTGGCTGCAAGCGAATCTCATTCATATCAAACCGCAAAATTTGCTCCTACGCCGTCCTCTCGCCACATCCCGCAGACTCCAACCGTAAAATCCCCTGTTTTCCGCGGCCAGGCAAACGTCAAAGCCTAAACAAATTCCGCCTCCCCAAAAAAATCAGACGGTCGGCCAAAAAATGGGACGCTTACCGGCCGGCGTGCAACCCCTTACACTGTGAAGCACGGGGCGACACGGTCCCGACGACGCAAAGAGCCACGGGGGCTTCCCCGACCGGCGAGCTGCCGGCGGGCGAAGAAAATAAAGGAGGATCCTTTCACATGCACATGTCTCAAAAGAAATCGCTCGCGGTACTGTCCGGCACGCTGCTGACCGCCGCAATGCTGTCCGCTTGCGGCAGCAACAACAATAACGGCGCCGCCTCGGCGAGCCCATCCACGACTGAACCGTCCGCTTCCGCCTCTGCATCCGCTTCAGCACCGGCCTCGTCCGCGGCGGCCAGCCCTTCGGCGAGCGCGGAGAGCGAACGCTACGAAAAGCCGGTGACGCTCAAGCTGCTCATCGACAACCAGACGTCGACCGAGGGCATTAAAGCGATCACCGACGAGATCGAGAAGCGTTACAACATCAAGACCGAATTCGACCTGCGCCCCGGCGGCGGCGAAGGCGACAACCTCGTCAAGACGAAGCTCGCGACCGGCGAGATGGACGATCTGAACTTTTACAACGCGGGCTCGCTCTTCAAGTCCCTCCAACCGGAAAAATACTTCCTCGACCTCACGGATGAGCCGTTCATGGACAACGTGGTCGACTCGTTCAAGCCGACAGTCAGCGTGAACGGCCGCATCTACGCCGGTCCGAGCGGCTCCTCCCAAGCGGGCGCGTGGCTGTACAACCAGAAGGTGTATGCCGAGCTGGGATTGTCCGTACCGAAAACCTGGGACGAGCTCAAGGCGAATAACGAGAAGATCAAAGCCGCGGGCAAAACGGCCGTCATCGGCTCCTACAAAGACAGCTGGACGTCGCAGCTCATCCTGCTGGCCGACCAGTTCAACGTGCAGGCGACCGCGCCGACCTTCGCCGACGACTTCACGGCGGGCACGGCCAAGTTCGCCACGACGCCGGCCGCGCTGCGCAGCTTCGAGAAGCTGGCCGAGATGAAGCCTTACTTGAACAAGGACTATCTGTCCACCACCTACGACCAGGCGCTCAAGATGCTCGTCGACGGCACGGGCGTCCAGTATCCGATGCTGACGTTCGCGCTCTCCAACATTTTCGCCACGTATCCCGACAAGATCGACGATATCGGCGTATTTGCCCAGCCCGGCGACAGCGCGGACAGCAACGGCCTGACGGTGTGGATGCCAGCCGCCATCTCGATCTACAAGGACGGCAAAAACGTGGAAGCCGCCAAAAAGTGGCTCGCGTTCTTCGACACGCCGGAGGCGATGGCGCTCATGGCCGCCAAGGCGAAGCCGGAAGGCCCGTACGTTATTAAAGGCGCCGCGCTCCCCGAGGACGCCTACGGCGGCGTTAAGGATATGCTACCTTACTTCGACAGCAACAATAACGCGCCTGCGCTCGAGTTCCTGTCGCCGCTCAAGGGCCCGAACCTGCCGCAGATTACGGTCGAAGCCGGCTCCGGCATGAAGTCGCCCGAAGACAGCGCGAAGGCGTACGACAAGGACGTCGAGAAGCAAGCCAAGCAGCTCGGACTGGCAGGCTGGTAAGTAAGGCGGAAGCAGCCGCTTAATCAGCCCTTAAGCAGCACAAAGCAGCCCTTTAGCAAGCACCCCATCGATCGGCCCTGCGATATCGCCGCAGGGCCGATTTATGAATCCGATAGGAGCGAGAGAGAATGACCAAAGCATCCAGGCGATTTTATTCCTACGCATTCCTGCTGCCCGCCGGCATCGTCTACTTCATCTTTTTCCTGCTGCCGACGCTCATGTCTTTTTTCTTCAGCATGACGCGCTGGGACCTGGTCGATTGGGAATTCATCGGCTTCGACAATTACGCGACCTTCTTCTCCGAATCGTCGCTCAATATCGGCTTCCGCAACACGCTCATTTACGCCGTCGTCACCTGCGCGCTCAAGGTCGTCTTCGGCCTGCTGCTCGGCGTGGCGCTCACTTCGTCGCTGCGTGTCAAGAGCTATCTGCGATCGGTCGTCTTTTTCCCTACCCTGCTCTCGACGATTGCCGTCGGCATCGCCTTCAGCAGCATGATGCATCCGACGCAGGGGCTAATCAACCGCAGCCTGTCGGCGGTCGGCATCGCGGGTCCCGACTGGCTGGGCGACACCGGTATTGCCTTGCTGTCCGTTGCGCTGGTGGACGTGTGGAAAGGCGTCGGCATGGCGACGGTCATCTTTATCGCGGGCATCATGTCGATCCCCGAGGAGTATTACGAGGCGCTGCAGATCGACGGCGGAACTTCCTTTTCCAAATTCCGCTATATCACGATTCCGCTGACCGCGCCCGCGATGAACTCCGTCATCATCCTCGCCTTCATCGGCGGACTGCGCTCGTTCGACCTCGTCTGGGCGATGACCAAGGGCGGCCCCGGCTTCAGCACCGACCTGATCGCCTCCATCATCTACAAGCAATATCAAGGCGGCTTCTACGGCCTCGCGACCGCGGGCAACGTCATCCTGTTCATCGGCGTGTCGCTGCTGGCGTTTCCGCTGTTTAAATTTCTCAACAAGAGAGAGGTGGACCTATGAGCCGCTCCGCCCGTCGCATCGCGCTCGAAGCGCTGGCCGTCCTGCTGTCCGTCGTCGTCTTCTGGGTCCCCTTCTACTTCGTCATCATCAACTCGTTTAAAAATCGCACCGAGTCCTCCTTGCTCGATATCCGCTGGCCTAGCGCGTTCGAGATTTACGACAACTACAAGACCGTGCTCACCGCCCAGGACGGCATGGTGTCGCGGGCTTTCCTGAACAGCGCCGCGATCACGCTGCTGTCGATCGCCGTGCTCGTCGTCGTCTGCGCCATGGCCGGCTACGTCATGCAGCGCAGGACGGACCGCTGGTCGGGCACGATCAGCTTCTTGGTGCTGGCTGGCCTCATGATCCCGCCCGCCATTGTGCCGACGATCTGGGTGCTCGACTCCATCCATCTGTTCAAAACGATGAGCGGCATCGTGCTGATCGAGGTCGCGCTCGGCATCTCGTTCGCGACGATCCTGTACAAGGGCTTTATGGCCACCATCCCGCGCGAAATCGACGAAGCCGCGATCGTGGACGGCTGCGGCAGCCTGCGGCTGTTTTTCCGCATGATCTTCCCGCTCCTCGCGCCGGTTACCTCCACTGTGGTCGTCCTGTCCGCCGTCGGCATCTACAACGACTTCGTGAACCCGCTCTACTTCTTCCCCGGCGCGCGCAACGCGACGATCCAACTCACGCTCTACAACTTCACGAGCCTGTACAACACGTCGTGGAACCTGCTCTTCGCCGACATCATCCTCATCTCCATCCCGCCGCTCGTCCTGTTTATTTTTTTTCAATAAAAAAGATCGTCGCGGGCATGACGGCAGGTGCGGTTAAGGGTTGAAAAGGAACTCGGTTGGGGGCGAACAAGCGAGGAAGGCTGCGAGACTTGGGACGGACTCAGAATCCGCTATTTTTCCGAAATCGTCCGTTTTTCTTTCTCTACGGACTGAGCGTTCGCTATTTATCGTTCCCGGCACGTTGCGGCCCCTCTTTTTTCGCGAATAACGACTCCTCGGTCCGGCAAGTCCGCCTCATGCACGTAAACCTCGAAAATAGCGTCCGCCTGGTCCGCTCGCTGCTTTCGTAACGCCGAAGTTTGAATTGCTTGCAATGAGGATTTTGTTGTCAGTGTTATCTCATGCGAGCGCATACGAATAAAAATAAAGCAGCGACAGTTGTGGACGTGAAAATGAGTCCTAGACTGTCGCTGTTTTATATTTAATGATGGAACAGTCTAACGCCCGAATACGCCATAACCATCCCGTATTCATTCGCAGCTTTTACGATTTCCGCGTCATTTGATGAACTCCCCGTTTGAACAACATATTTAACTCCGCTCCGGCTGGCGCGATCAAGATTGTCTCTAAACGGTAAGAGAGCATCGGATGCATACGAAACTTGTTTCAGTCGTTGTAACCACGTTGTTTTTTCTTCGGACGAAAGGCGCGCAGGCGCCTCGTCAAAATATACAGTCCATTGCTTCTCTTCTTGAGGGGAAGGGTCATCGGATAACCATAAGTCAATGGCATTGTTTCTTTCTGCTCGGCTTACCTCTTTTTTTAAACTTTATCCTATGAGCACTTGGATGTTGTCTTAAAAACCAATTGTCTGCCTTGCTTCCCGCGATCCTCGTACAATGAATACGGGATTGTTGCCCCGCACCAATCCCGATTGCCTGTCCGTCTAAGGCAAAGCAAACTGAATTCGATTGCGTATATTTCAGCGTAATCATCGCGAGCAGCAAATCCCTTTTAGCGGAATCGGGAATGGCCTGTTCGTTTGTGACAATGTTTGATAATAATTGGTCAGTAATTACGAATTCATTCCGCTCTTGTTGCAAGTTCAACCCAAACAAGGTTCTCTGTTCGAGAATTGCAGGTTTGTAATCAGGGTCAATTTCAACGATTAAGTATTTACCTTTCTTTTTTTTTCTTGAGTATTTCTAACGCCGTATCATCATATCCAGGTGCGACAATCATGTCGGAAACTTCTCTCTTCAACATATTGGCAACGGTAACATCCACCGTATCGCTAAACGCGGCACAATCGCCATATGATGACATTCGGTCAGCTCCTCTTGCGCGTGCGTACGCAATGGCTAGCGGAGATAACTCTAAGTCATCAACGAAGTATGACGTTGCCAACTTGGGACTTAGCGGATGATATACAGCGGCACCCGCAGGGCTTACGTGTTTAAAAGACGTAGCGGATGGTAGGCCAAGGCTCCTTTTCAACTCCATGACTAGCTGAAAAGAATTCAGAGCGTCTAAGATATTAATGTAACTGGCTTCCCCGTTAAGGATTTTGACGGGCGATTTTTGATCCGAGCAAAGTTTTGCACTTCCTTGATGAGGATTCATTCCATAACGCAACGTAATTTCGTTCATACAGGCAACATCCTTTCGATGGATAAATAAAAAAAAGCATTTGATGATAATCCATCAAATACTTTGCCCAGGCGTACGACGTTATGAAATATGTGCTCCCTCGTGGTTCTCCACGTTTACGCCAGTCACACATACCAAAGATTGCATAAATTATTTTACATGAAAATTTGGAAAATAAACAACATCTTTTAACTGAGGATAACTGCCGTTAGCGTGGCAAAGGCAGCCCGATCGTTTATGGTTGCGGCTTCCTTCGTGTTCTTTTTAAATTGTAGTTCCCGGATAGCTTAATGAAGCTTAAGTTAATTCAGTCCATCTGTAATACTTTTTTTTCAGATTCGCTGAAAACTGCAACGTATTTCTTGTTCTGATACCCCTTAATTTTATAAAAGATTTTCCCAGGAGGCGGAGCACATTCTGAGACATTGCAAGTTATAGGTACATCTCCAATTTTTCACCTATTTGCTCTGTGGGTACTTCTACGTCAGTAATGCCGTAGGTTTTGTCTTTTATCGTAACAGTATAAACATAACGTGTACTATCATTGGAGGTTTGATAATTTGAACTTCCTATAATTATGAACAAAGCTAACATGACCATTAGCAATGCTTTATTCAATGAAGTGGATCCTCCAAGTTTTTAGTAGATTAACTCTTAAGGGAAAGCTATATTTAGACGTTCAATTTCCATTTCGTTGCGTTCGTGGCAGCCTCATTAGATGATTTAACCTCCACTAACTCCCTAAACGCAATAACTCTAATTCTCGAAGAACTTCCTTTACATCACAGTCGGGATTTAGAATATGGATCATCTCTTCCGTAATGGGGGGAATCATCGTAAATTTTTGCAACAGCTTCTAAGGAAGGCGATAATTCAAAATAACCGCTCGCAAATTCTGCAAAATCCTCTGGCGTATGGAATATACAGCCCACTAAAAAAATCAGAACCATCGCTTTCGCCATTTGGAATCTCAACTTTTCCCTTGTGCCAGTTAGTGTCGCTGTTTTTACGCCAAATACAAAAAGTCACATCGTCTTTTTCAATCGCTTCGTCTTCAAGCAAAGACAATAAGTCCTTTGGAGCGTCATCATAAATCCCTTGCCATACTTGATGTTCATCTTGCGCATAGGGGCTTAATCCAGATTCATGATCGAAGCCTTTTAGGACGGTACCTTCAGGGGAAAACATAATAAGGAGATGATCGCCTGCTCCATTATCTATCTTCGCCATGCAAACACCCTCAGCCCAATCTTGAACAAAACTATGGTAACGAAGCCATTCATCTCGAGAAAGAATAATATTTAGCGTTGCTTGGATTTTCATTAGCTTTTTTTAAGCTTGCTGGATCTGGTAAATGCGCTAACACATTTACTTCCATAATTCTCACCCTTTCTTATTTCATTAACATTCCCTTTGGTTCCAACTATAAGTTCTCCGTTCGCGTAATGAAAGAGAACGCGTGATTTAATTATCTTACCTCCATGGTAACCTTTCTTTATCCTTTAAAGAGAAAACGCCAGGCTCCCAAGTCTCTATATGTCCGTATCCGCCAATAATGTCTTCATTAACTTGATAAACGCGAGCGTATAGTTTCTTTCCTGATTTGTGTTTTTCTCTCAGCAGGTAGGTTGTAATATAAATTTCTTTATCCACATACGGCTTCAAATCAACAATAGCCGCTATACTTGGATCCGCGTTTTTTGTTTGTAGCTTTTCTTTGCTTGTTTTCCCATCCACATGCCAACCAAACGACTCGATGTATTCAACGGGATTAACGTTATTCTGCTCTGTTGTTTCCTTAGCGCAACCAAACAGAAACACAAGACAAAAAAATGCAAACCAAACATTCATTTTCACAATTGAAGTCACCACCCCTTTATTTTCCATTTAAATGTGAGACGTAATGATCCTCCTGAAGGTTGCGGTGTTTCAACGCACTGCCAGTGAGAGTAACGACAGCCGTCAGCTCGCTGTTCCGCCTCAGACCCCATGCACACTCTGCATAGCAAAAGGCGACCGGTCCCCGGTCGTCTTCCTTCTTAATGCTCGCTCCGCAATTGCTTGTCCAGCGCCATCTGCAAATCGGCCATATACATGGACGGCGTGTAGCTCGCGCTCGATACGAGCAGCTGCGCGTTGTTCCAGGCGGTTGCCTGCGTCTCTGCGTTAAAGAAAGCCTCGAACCACAGCGTGCCGTTTTGGATGCCGTCGATCTTGCTCTGCGCCAATTGGGTCAGCGGCGGCAGCGTTTGCGGCAGACGGTCGGTTTTGAACCCCGTAATAATGCCCATCTCGCTCATCGCCTTGTTGCCGTAATCCGAGAACACCGACTTCATCCACCGCTTTATCTCGTCGTCGTAGCCGGCCGCGGAGAAGGAGGTCGTCAGCCCCGCGTTAAGCAGCCAATCGCCTTCGCCGCCCGCGCCGCCCGGTACAAGCGGGATATTGAACAAGCCGATCCGGTCCTCTCCGATGCGGTTCTGTTTCGGATCGTTGAAGTCCCGAAGGCTCCAGCTCCCCCGTATAGTAGATGGCAGCACGGCCCTGCAAGAACATCGCGGTCGCCTCGTCCAGATCCGTCGTGTTCACGTGGTCCCCGAAATAGCCCTGCAGCGCCATGCGCTGGACGACGTCCGCCGCCTCGACGAACCCCGGATCAGTGAGGCTGAGTTCGCCCCGGCTCACCCGCGCCATCGCGTCGAAGCCGTATTTGCGCACGACGTACCCGTTGATCAGCCGGGTGAGCGTCCATTTCTGCGAGCCGGCCACGGCGAAGGGCTGCACACCCGCCTGCTGAAGCTTTTCGGCCGCTTGAAGCAGCTCGTCCCAGGTTTTGGGCACCTCAATGCCGTTCTGCTCGAAAAGCGACTTGTTGTACCAGAACCCCTCGATGTTGATCTCGAGCGGCAGCGCGTACAGCCCCTTCCCGCCTGTCATCGACTTGAGCAGTTTGACGGCGGTCGGATTCAGCGCGTCCCCAAGACCCAGCTCCCCGAAAGCCTGCTCGATATCGAGCACGAAGCCGTGCTCGGACAGCTGCTGCAGCGGTTTGCCGGATTCGTAAGTGAACAGCTCCGGGAGGTCGTTGCTCGCCGCCAGCAGCTGGATCCGCTGCAGCAGGTCGGACGTGTTGACGTTCTCGAATTCGTACCGGACCGAAGGGTGCTCCCGCTCGTAGTCCCGGGCCAGCTCGCTGACGATGCGGGGCTGCTGCGACTCCAGATTGGAGGAGACGTAGCGAATGACGCGGGTCGGATCGGACACGACCGGACGGTCAGAGGAATAAGACGATACGCCGCCGCATGCGGAGAGCAGGATGAGTGCGAGCAGCAATGGCGTCCATTGCAAAAATAATCGGTTACGGCGCGCGCCCGGCGGAAGCTGCGCATGATCCCCTTTCCGGCGTCCGGCACGATGATCAGCCATGCTCCGCCTCCTTCCTCGTCGCCGCGCCCGGATCGTCCCGGTACTGGCCGGGCGTCATGCCGACGTGCTTTTTGAACAGCTCCGTAAAATGCCTGTAGTTGTAATAGCCGACCGCCTCGCTTGCCTCGTTCACTCGCTTGCCTTCGCGCAGAAGCAGCTTGGCTTCGTCGAGCCGCAGTCGCGTGACGTGCTTGATGTACGAAGCGCCCGTCTTCTCCTTGAACAACAGACTGAAATAGGTCGTGTTCATGCCGACGTGATCCGCGACCTCCTGCAGCGTCAGATCGCGGCGGAAATGCCGCCCGATGAAGTCGATCGCCTTGGCCACCGCGGCGTGCTGGGACGCCTGCCGCTCCTCGGCGGTTTTGGCGAACACCGTCTCCAACTGCTCGCGGAGCCAGCGGAACATCTCGTCTCGCGTCTGCATGCCCGCTAACTCCCGGTGCGGCACCGCCGCCGCGGGCATGGCGGTCCGCTGCGCGCCCGGCACCGTCTCCCTGCCCGAACGGCGGCCGACGTAAGCCAGCTTCAAAATCTCCTGCTCCGCGAGCTCCGGATCGAGGCGCTCTTGCTCCATCCATCTGCTGAAGGCGTCCAGGTCACGGAGCAGCCCCTCTTTATCTCCGGTTCGGATATCGAACAGGATCGCCTCTTCGCGATCCGTCAGCCCTTCGGGGAAGACGCCGCTCTCGGCGATATGCGCGTAACGGGTCAAGCCCCGCTCCTCCAGGAACCGGGCGAACCGCAACGCCCGCAGCGCCTCGGTCCGGCTGCGGACGACGTCGGCGACGACGCTGTACGTCCCTCCCGCGCCGGCCGTGTCCGGCAGCTCTGACATGCGGCCCCGCACTTCCTCCCAGCCTGCGTCGTCCGGCCATGCGAAGTGAAAGACGGCCGCAAGAGACTCGTCCCCATCGGCCCCAACGACCGTCCGACTCGCGCCGAGCGGCTCCAGCGCATTCTCCAGCGCCCCTTCCGGCACTTCGCCCGCAATGACGGTGACGGCGACCACTCGGTCCGCCTCCGCCTCGCCGAAGCAGGCGCGCCAACGCGGGAGCACCTCCAGACCACGCCGGAGCAGCGCAAGCGTCGCCTGCTCGAGCATCGCCTCGCGGTTCGCTTCCGCGGCCCGCCGCAGCGCGGCCAGCTCCTCGCGCCTGCCGATCCGCTCGCGTGTCCGCCGCAGCGCCTCGTCCACTTTTTCCAACGTGATCGGCTTCTCCAAGTAATCGACGACTCCGAGCTTCATCGCGGTCCGCACATATTCGTACTCGTTGAACCCGCTGAACACGATGCAGACGGTCTCCGGCGCCACCTCCATGACAAGCTCGATCAGGCGCAATCCGTCGATGCCCGGCATCCGAATGTCCGTCATCACGATGTCGGGCCGCAGATCGCGGATGAGCGCCAAGGCCGTCTTGCCGTCCTCGGCGGTGCCCGCGAGAGACATGCCGTAGTCGGACCATTCGATCATCGAGCGCAGGCCCTCCAGGACGATATATTCATCGTCGCAGATCACGACGCGCAGCATGCCTCATCCCTCCTTCATATCCAGCGGGCGAAACCGGATCTCGATCGACGTGCCTTCGTCCGGCGCGGTCTTCACCGTCAGGGCGCTGTCCGGTCCGTAGTAAAGCGCGAGCCGCTCCCGAACGTTGCCGAGACCGTATCCGCCTTGCGTCCGCTCTTGCGACTCCATCCCGACGCCGTCGTCCTCGACCGTGAAGATCGCCATGCCGTTCCGCAGCTTGCCCGTCAGGCGCACTTCGCCTTCCCCGATCTTGGGCTCGAGGCCGTGGTAGATGGCATTCTCCACGAGCGGCTGAAGAAGGAGCTTCAGAATCTCCAAGCTCATCAGTTCCGGCTCGACCTCCGCCACGTACCGGAATCGTCCTTTGTACCGCAGATTCTGGATCGTCATGTAGTGCTCGATATGCTTCAGCTCCTTGAAGACGGGGATCGTCTCCTTGCCCTTGTTGAGGCTCAGCTTGAAGCTCTCGGACAGCGCGACGGCCATGCTGGCGATCTCCTTGTTCTTGGCGATAACGGCCATCCAGTAGATCGAATCGAGCGTGTTGTACAAAAAATGCGGCTTGATCTGCGCTTGGAGCGAGCGAAGCTCGGCCTCCCGCTCCTTGAGCTTCGAATGGACGAGCCGTTCGCTGAGCTGAACATTTTCAGAAGAAATTCGCCGGAACGTCTCGCCGATCGCGCCGACCTCGTCCTCGTCGAAGGCCGTCCGCTGCGCCTGCTCCCCGTTTCCTTTCGACCAGTGGATCATCATCTTCTTCAGCTGCAGCAAGGGCCGGGTGATGCTGCCCGAGACGAACAGCGACAGCAGCAGCGCGATCAGGCCGATAAACGCCGCGAACCAAGCGGTCGCGAGGCCGATCCGCGTGGAATCCTGCAGCAGCCGGCTCGCCTTGACGACGTGGAGGAACGTCCAGCCGGTCGTGTCGTTGCGGTAGCCGATTGTCAGGTAGCCCATCCGGTGGAGCGCGCGAAACGCATCCTCCTCCCCGCTCGCATCCGCGAACTTCTGCACGAGCACCGGGTCTTGCGCGTAGACGACGCTGACGGGGCTGCCCCCGGGATCGAGCACGAGAAAGCCGCTGTCCTGATTGTCGTTCATCGCCTGGCCGAACATCGACTTCTTCAAATTAATGACGAGCAGCCCGATCGTCTCGTAGTCGGACGGATCGCGGAGCACTTTTACGCTGGAAAAAGAGCCGCTGCTTGGAGCTGCCTGGAGAACGTTGTAGGCGAAAAAGAGCTCCCGGCCCTTCGCCGCAAGCGCATCTCGATACCAAGCGCTGCCCGAGATGCCGAGCCTGCCCTGCGGACTCGCATAGATGCCTGCGTTGGCATCGGTGCTGCCGTAGCAGACGGCGTGGAAGCCGCGGTCGAACAGGCAGATCGAATCGATGTGCCGCGTGTCGATCAGGTTCGAGACGACCACGTTTTGCAGACGGTTCGCGGCGCGCACATCGAGAATTCGCCCGCCGTCCTCGCCGACGGCCCTAAGATCCGCGCGCACCTGGTCGTTGGCCAGGATGAGGCGGTGCATGTTCACGACGTTGCGCAGCAGCAGGTCCGCCACCTCGCTGGCCGTCTTGAGGTTGTGCTCGTTGTTGTCCATATGATTGCTTACGATCGTGTTTTTGGAGATATTGTAGGAAATATAGCCGAGCAAAATGAGGGGCGGCACGGACAGCATGACCATCGCCAGCAGGATCCGTATCCGGAGCTTGCGGGGCCTCATGCGTCGCAGCGCAAGCCGCATAGGGGCTAACATCCAATCGACCGCCTTTTAACGTGTCATCGCCGAATGCCGGACAGGCCGCCGAGTTCTTCCTCAATTGTAAACGAATTCATCAAAAATCGGATATCCGTTTTTTTTAGGCCCGAGTGTCCGATTTTTTTTTGGGATTGGCTGGCAGCGGGGCGGGGACGCGCTGGAGGGGGGTGACATCGGCCGTCGAGGCGATGGCATGAGCCGGGTCGGTCGTACAGTTAGCGGTTTTTCCGGGTAACTCGGTCGCGTGGGCCGCGTTGGCGGGGAGTTAGCCGGTTTTTCCGGCTATCTCGGTCACGGAGGCTGGGTTCGTTGGGCATTTAGCCGGTTTTTCCGGGTAACTCGGTCGCGCGAGCCGCGTTGGCGGGGAGTTAGCCGGTTTTTCCGGCTATCTCGGTCACGGAGGCTGGGTTCGTTGGGCATTTAGCCGGTTCCGGGTAACTCGATCTCGTAGACTCGGGATGGCTCCCTCTCCTTTACATTCTGCTGCGGCCCCCTATAATTTCAGATATGACAGAGCAAAGGTGGAGAAGGAGGTACTGCCATGGACGAACGCCAGCTGGACGAGCTGCTGCGCGGCTACGACGAAGTCGAGCGCATTCAAAAAAGCACCGGCCGCCACTTCAGCGAGCTGGACGGCTCGGAACTGCGCATGGAGACGGACGGCGTTCCGCGTATGGTCTCCGCCCCCTTTTTCACAGGTGGCTCGGTGTCGATTTACAAGCATCACCGGTTCGCCGAGATGGTGCCGCACAAGCACGAGTTTCTCGAGCTGAACTACATGTACGCCGGCAACTGCCGACAGCATGTCGCGGGGCGCCCGCTCAAGCTGCGCGAGGGGGGAGCTGTGCCTGCTCGGCCGCGACGCGACGCATCGGATCGATGAGCTGGGCGATGAAGACATCCTGATTAACATCCTCATCCAAAAAAGAGGCGCTTACCGCGTTCTACGGCCAGCGCTTGCGCGGCGGCGGGCTCGTCGAGCGGTTCATCGGGCGCGAGCTGTCGGACAATCGGACGCACGACCGCTTCATCGTGTTCCGGACAGCAGAGCGGGACCGGCTTCGGGCTCTCGTCCTGAACATGCTGCGCGAGCACTACGGCGGCGGCGAATACGCGCAGGACATGCTGCATCACTACGTGCCGCTGCTATTCCTCGAGCTGATGCGCGTGCGCGGCGAGGACGTGCAGTACGACCCCGAGCAAGCGGCGGCGGACGGCGAGCTTGCGGGGTCGCTCGCCTATTTGCGAGAGCATTACCGCGACTGCACGCTCGGCGAGCTCGCGGCGCGGTTCGGATACTCGCCCGATTACCTGGGACGCCTGCTGAAGCGCGATACCGGCTGCACGTTCGGCGAGCTCGCACAGACGTATCGCCTGAACCGGGCCGCCGAGCTCCTGCGGACGACCGCGCTCGATACCGCGGCGATCGCGCAGCAATGCGGCTACGAGAGCCACGGCTTCTTTTTCCGAAAGTTCAAATTGCGGTTCGGGATGACGCCAAGCGCTTATAGGCGGCCTCAGCCGTAAAAGAAAAGCGCCGATGCCAGGAGGTATCGGCGCTTCTGCACGTTATCGCACTCCTTTCATCCCATTTGAACGGTATCCCCCTCAATCAGGAAGGATCTTCAGTGGCTGCTTGGAGACGCTCCTGACCGAAGGGGATACTGTTAAAACGTATAAAAAAAGGTCCCTTTGCCTACAGCCCGAACTTGCGGATCAGATAAGTTGGCGTGCAGCTCCACGCGTGGCAGTAGCTGTTGATCAGATGGCTGCCGTACGGCGAAAAGTTCTTGTCCTGCGGATCATACAACTCCCAGAACGTGTCCGCGCCGTCTTCGAGCATGCCGCCCCAGTACTGCTTGAGCATCGCGACCGCTTCGTCCCGGCAGCCCGTCAAGAGCAGCGCCTCGACGACATGATGGTACATGTACGGCGTGGTCGGGCCGACGTCCGGCGACTCGGCGAGCAGCCGCAGCATAAGCGCCTTATTCTCTTGGGGCGGCAGCACTTCCGCCAGCGCCAGCCAAGCCTGCGACGCCCAGGACACCTGCCGGTCCGCGCCGCTGACGAAGAAGCCGAGCTCCGCGTCCCACAGCCGTACCAGCGTCGCGGCCTCGACCTCGGCGAGCCGGGCCGCCAGTCCTGCCGCCGAACCGCAGCCCAGCCGCTCGGCCATGGCGATCGCGCGCTTCAGCGTGTAAATCAGCACGCCCTGCGCTGGCGCTTGCTTGTTGAGCGACTGATGCCAGTCGATGAACGCCCACCACGTCTCTTCGTCCCGCAGCACGCCCGTCTCGTCCAGCCGCTCGAGCCCGAGCTCGACCTGCCTGCGCGCGAGCGGCCACAGCTCGCGCAGCGTCTCTTCGTCTCCGGTTGCCTCCACGTAATCGTGCAGCGTCGTCGCGAAAAAAAGCGAGTAATCGTACAGATACGTATCGTCCGCGATCAGGGAAGGCTCGATGAACAGGTTCGCCGTCACCCGCCCCGACTCGTCGGGCACGGCCGCGAACAGGTACAGGCAGCGCTTGACCAGATCGTCCCCGCGGAACGTCTCGTAGTTCACCAATGCCTGCAGCCTCAGATCGCCCAGCCACAGCCTGCGGTCCCGCTTGGGACCGTCTTCGAATACGTCCTGCATGCAGTCCTGCAGCGTCTTGACGCTCACGCGGTCGATCTCCCGAAGGACGGGATCGGGATGCGCCAGCTCGGTCACCGCGGACACGTCGCCGGAGGTGACGGTTCGAACCGTCACCTCCTCGAAAGCGACGCGGTATTTTTGCGATGTATCGAGCACTTCCAGCTTCAGATACCGGAAGCTGTATCTGCGCGGCATCGAGATTCGCGCCGGGAGCACGTCGACGAGCAGGATCTCCTCCTGCAGCCAGGAGCTGCTGATCCAACCGTCGTACGAGGAGAACGGCTCCGCCATCTCGACCGGCATCTCGCCGAATGTCAGCTTCAGCTTCAGCGGCGCGTCCGGCGGACTGCCGACCGGACGGACGTCGAACGAGACGTAGCCGACCCGATGGTCGCCGAAGTCCAGTACGACTTCGTCTCCCTTTTTGAATTCCCGCTTGTCCAGGCCTTCGGCAGGCGCCGACTCCCTTGCCCGCCAGCCGTGCATGGCTTCGGCGTCCGCGACGACCTCCACGATACGCGCCGCTTTGACCGCCTCTTCGAGCAAAACCGGCTTCAGCGCCTCCGCTTTCCGGACGAACGCTTCATTTCGCACGATCTCGACCTGCCCGGCTTGCATTTTGATCGTATCCGCCATGATCTTGCACCTCTCCCTTATCGCATCTGTCTCTTACTCTAGCAGACCCTTTCGACTCGCCCATAGAACCGAATCCCGGATAAAATGATCCGATTCCGTCGCGCTCGGGCGGCCTGCCGGTCCGGCGACCGATTCGCGCACCTTCGCAGGTCGCCGCCTACCGCCCCGACTTACGATCGGCCTCCAGCTGCCGCTGAAGCTCGCCCAAATAGTCCTTCGGCGAATACCCCGCGCTCGTGACGAGCAGCTGCGCGTTGTCCCAGGCCAGCAGCTGCGCTTTGGTGCTGAAGCGGGCCTCGAACCACAGCGCCCCTTTTTCACCTCGCCGATCTTGCCCTGGACCATTCTCGTGAGCGGCGGCGCGTCCTCCGGCACGTCCTTCACGTTAAATCCCGTCACCATGCCGAGCTCCGACATGGCGCGGTCGCCGTACCGTTCGAACACGTATTTCATCCAATCGCCGACCTCCTGCGTATACGAGGCTTTAGAAAAGGAAGTGGTCAGACCCGCGTTCACCGGATACTCGTCAAGCGTACCCAAGCCGTCCCGAACGAGCGGGATGCTGAAAAAGCCGACGTTGTCCGCCCCGATCTTGTTTTGCGTAGGATCGTTGAAGGCGCGCAGCTGCCAACTGCCCATGTAGAACATCGCCGCCTTGCCCTGCAGAAACAGGTTGACCGACGAACCCATGTCGATCGTATTCACGCGGGAGCCGAAGTATCCCTGGAGCCCCATACGCTGCACGACGTCCGCCGCCTCGACGAAGCCGGGATCGGCGAGGGACAGCCCTCCTTTGTCCACCTTTTCCATTGCGTCGACGCCGAGCTTGCGGATCGCGTACGCGTTGATCAGACGCGTGATCGGCCACTTCTCCTTGCCGGCCACGGCGAACGGCTGGATGCCCTCGCGCTTGAACGTTTCCGCCGCCGCCAGCATCTCATCCCAGGTCTGCGGCTCATGCAGGCCGTATTTTGCGAAAAGCGTCTTGTTGTACCAGAAGCCTTCGATGTTCATCTCCAGCGGCAGCGCGTACAGGCCTTTCCCTTCCGCGTACGCCTTGAGCAGCTCGACGGCGGCTGGATTCAGGCTGTCCGCCATGCCGAGCTCCGCGAACGTCCGCTCCAGGTCGAGCGCGGCGTTGCTGTCGATGAGATCGAGCAGCGGCTTGCCCGATTGATAGCTGAACAGCACGGGCAGATCGTTGCTCGCCGCGAGCAGCTGCACGCGCTGGTTCAGGTCGCTCTCCGACACGTTCTCGAACTTGTAGCGCACCGACGGATGCGCCGTTTGATACTCCCGGGCAAGCTCGCTGATGATCCTGGAGCTGCCTTCGTTTTCTTTGTTGGAGGAAAGGTACAGAATCGTCGTCGCATCGTCGGAAGGGACAAGGGTCGAGGTCGGAGCGCCGCCGCAGGACGCCAGCAGGAGCGCAGAAAACGCCGGCAGCGCCAGGCGGAGGGCCGCCAGACGAAGGGCCGCCAGGCGAAGGACCGCCCGCCGAAACAAGCGGCGCCGTCCCGTTTGCCGCATGCCGCTCACCTGCCTCTCCCGGTCGACCGGTATTGTCCCGGCGTCATGCCGGTCTGCTTTTTGAACACTTCGGCGAAGTGCCGCGCGTGATAGTACCCCACCCGCTCGCTGATCTCCTGCGTCGGCATGCCTTCCTCCAGCAGCGTCTTCGCTTTTTCCATGCGCAGCTTGGTCAAATATTTGATATAAGACAGCCCCATCTGTTCTTTGAAAAGGAGGCTGAAATACGCCGCGTTCATCTCGACGTGGGCCGCGACCTCCTGCTGGGTCAGGTCCCTGCCATAGTGGAGCTCCATGTAGGCGAGCGCCTTCTCCACTGCCGAATGCTTCGTGCGCATTCGCACGCCGCGTATCCAATCCGCGATCCGCTCGATCTCCGCCCGCAGCCATGCGGCTTGCGCCGATCTCGTCTCGAGCCTGCGCAGCGCGAGCTGCGGCGGCTCGCCGGCGCGATCGAGCTCGGATGCGTCGCCTCCCGTTTCTTTGGCGGCGGAGGCGGCATGAAGCAGCAGCTTCAGCAGCTCGAGCTCGGCGATCTCCGGATCGACCTTGCCCTGCTTGAACGAAGCCAGGTAGTCGTCCAGCTTCAGCATCAGGCCGTCCTTGTCCCCGAGCCGCAGGTCGAAAAGGATACCCTCCTCCAGATCGGACAACTCAGGTGCGGGAGAGTGCCCGTCGCCCAGATCCTCGTACCGGGTCCAGCCGGTCCCCTCGAGATATTTGCCGTACCGAAGCGCCCGGAGCGCCTCGCGGTAGCTGGCGTCAGCCTCGCCGGCATCGGCGTGCGTCGTCCCGGAGCCGACGGCCGTCCGATCCCACGCCTGCAGGGCGCCGGTCCAATCGCTGCCGACGGTCCCCAGATGGAAGACGGCTTGCAGATATTCGGCCCCATACCTGACCGGAATGACGCGGCAGCCGGGGCTTTCGGGCAGCTCGAACGCCGAATCCGCGCTGGCGACGACCGTGACGCCCCTTACTTCATCGGCTTCCGGTCCGAATTGCGACCGCCATGCCTCCTCGGCGTCGCGTCCGTAGAGGAGCAGATCGAGCGTCGCCTTTTCCAGCAGCCCCTCCTGCCATCTCCGCTTCAGGCTCGACATCTCGCTCCGCTCGCCGATGCGCGCGACCGCCTTCTCGATGCCTTCCCGGATCTTCAAGATCGTGATGGGCTTTTCCAGATAGTCCACGACGCCGAGCTTGATCGCGCGCTTGACGTAGTCGAACTCGTTATAGCCGCTGAACACGATGCACATCGTATCCGGCGCCTCCTCGCGGATGCGCTCGATCAGTTGAAGCCCGTCCATGCCCGGCATGCGAATGTCGGTCATGACGATATCGGGCCGCAGCGCCCTGAACATCTCCAGCGCGGACAGCCCGTCCTTGGCCGTCCCCGCCAGCTCGACGCCGTGCTCGCGCCAGTCGATGAGACGCTCCAGCCCCTTGAGCACGATGAATTCGTCGTCGAACACGACCGCCTTCAGCATGTCTACTCCTCCTTGTATAACTTGTGCGGAAAGCGCAGCTCGATCGACGTGCCTTCGCCCGGCAGGCTGCGGATCGTAAACGAGCTCGTCGGCCCGTAGTAGATTTCCAGCCGCTCCCGCACGTTCCGCATGCCGTACCCTTCCTCCTTTTTCCGGATATCCGCCATCCCGACGCCGTCGTCGGTCACCGTGAACGAAAGGAATTCCCCGTCCATACGGCCGGTCAGCCGAACCGTCCCCTCGCCGACCTTGGGCTCGAGCCCGTGGTAGATCGCGTTTTCGACAAGCGGCTGCAGCATCAGCTTCATGATCTCGTAGCTCATGATGTCCGGATCGACCTCTTGCTCGTATTTGAACCTGTTGTCGTAGCGGAGATTCTGGATGATCATATAATGCTCGATATGCTTGAGCTCCTTGTAGACCGGGATCGTCTCCTTGCCCTTGTTCAGGCTCAGCTTGAAGCTCTCGGACAGCGACAGCGCCATCTGGGCGATATCGTGCTTCTCCTCGAGCATCGACATCCAGTAGATCGAATCGAGCGTATTGTATAAAAAATGCGGCTTAATCTGCGCTTGCAGCGAGCGCAGCTCGGCTTCCCGCTCCTTGAGCTGCGCCTGCAGCAGCCGCTCGCTCAGCACCTGGTAGTCCGCCGTCACGCGTTGAAACGTCTGCCCGATGACGCCGACCTCGTCCGCGAGGAACGCCTCGCCCGCATCGGCCGACGAATGGCCTTTGGCCCAGTCGCCGATCATTTTTTTCAACTGCAGCAGCGGCTTCGTGATCGTCCCCGACACAAAATAAGACACCGCAAGCGCGATGCCGGCCATGAGCGCGGCCAGGAGCCCCGTCGTCAGCGTGATGCGCTGGGATTGCTGAAGCAGTGCCTTCGCCTCCACGAAGTGGACGAACATCCAGCCGCTCGTCGCGTTCCGGTATTGGCTGTACAGGTAGCCGGCCTTGCGCATGTTCGCGAACGTCGCGTCCAGGCTGCCGCCGACGCCGACGCCGGCCGTGAGCTCGGGACGCAGATCGTATACGACGACCGGATTCGTCTCGCGCGTATCCAGCACGAGAAATCCACTCTCGTCGCTTTCGTTGACCGTCTGCTCGAAGATCGACTTGCGGATGTTGATGACGAGAAGACCGATCTTGTCACCGCTCAGCCGGTTCGGGTCGCGCAGCAGCTTAACGCTGGAAAACGCGTTGCCGTACGGCGACTCCTCGAGCACGTTGTAGCCGAAAAACACTTCCTTGCCCTTGGCCTGCTCGGCCTGCGCGTACCAGTCCGTGCGCTCGATCAGGCCGCGGGCTTCCTCGGAGCCGTACTTCCCCGCCTGTTCCGAACGTCCGTAGCAGACGGACCGGAAGTTGCGGTCGAACAGGCAGATCGAGTCGATGTTCTGGATGTCGAACAGGTTCGACACGACGATATTTTGCAGCAGGTTGGCCGTGCGGACGTCGATGACGCCCTCCCCGTCCGCCTTCGCCTCGCCGCTCCGGTACAGCTCCTGCCGGAGCTGGTCGTTAGACAGGATGATGCGGTTCATGTTGATGATGTTGCGCATGAGCAGATCGGCGACCTCGCTGGACGTCTTAAGGTGGTCCGCGTTGGCCTGTATATGGTTTTGCACGAGCATGTCCTTGGAAATGTTCAGGGAGACGTAGCCCAGCACGAACAGCGGCGGAAGCGAAACCAGAATCATCGCCGCCAGAAATCGGCTGCGGATTCGAGGCGGCCTGAGCTTCAGCAGAAAACGGCGTAGTCTCGTTATCATGGCAAGCATCCTTTACGGGCGTTGAGGGCGCCTTGTAAGCGGAACCAAAGCTGCGGTCCGCCCGGCTCGCCGCGCTTTTGGCGAATAGTCGATGATGGTGCGCCGGCGCGACCCGTTTCCTTTCATTTTAACCAATCGCGCCCGCAATATTAAGGTACGGATTTTTTGGGAAAGCTCCGCGTTTTTCAGGGGGACTCGCAGGGACGTTCCCCAAAGCTATGAGATAGCGTAAATATACGGAAAAGTTTGTTGAAATAAGTTTTCTTTCATATAATTAATCATAATTATGGGAATTCAGCCGCCACTTGAGGCTACCATTTAAACGGTACAAGATAGAATGAACTGAATCTGACGTTTTTTCGCATCGGCAGTCGCCAGTGCTATGTGTCGCATTTGCATTTAGAGATCCTAGTCGACATCGCGAGCGAGACAGAAAAGAAAACGAATCTGGTCCGGAGGTTAACGAATGAACTCGAACAATCTCCGCACGCTGGGCGTCATCCTCGTCATCACAGCCGGACTGATTTACACAATCGAACGGGTCGGATCGACGGTAGCTCGCAGCAAAGAAATTGTGGCGATGTACGAAATCCACATGTTTGATAGCGCGCCTAGGATTCACGTGACGGGCTTTTGGGACAATGGCTTCGTTCCGTTGCTCGCAATCGGCGGCATACTGATGATAGCGTACAGTTTCGCGAGGAAATAATAACAGCCGAATTTTCGTTACAGAAAGCGGACGGGCCTCCTTCGCACGCCGGCTCTTTTTCACTCGCGCTTCCCGCCTTCGCAAATCGTGGTGCTTCGCCTTCACTCGCCGCGGGTCGATTAGCTTCATAAATGCCATAAATGCTTCTAATCTCCTTCTTAGTTCCGCCCATTAGCGGATAAATGAAAAGTGCAGTTACTTCGAGTGGCAGGGGCCTTAAGGAGTCACGTTCGGGACAGTTAACTGCAGATTCACAGCTATATTCCTTGATTGCGAATGTTAAGCTGAATGAACTGCATTTTTGCAGCTATCGCCTCCCGGCCGACATCTGAATTCAGTTTCAGTCTTCGGCTTCAGTCTTCGATTCCTGACTTCGACTCCAACTTCTCCCCGCCCCCCTCTCGCCTACCATCCACTTGATCGCCGGATTCGGGACTGCCAAAGAGGCGATTGCCGAAATACCATGCTGACAGCGAAAAAACGCCAAGCCCGCGGCTTGGCGTTTTTACATCGTATTTGCACGGCGTTACTTTTGCAGCAAATTGTACACCGACTGCGCCGCTTCGGCGCGCGTCGTCACGCCCTGCGGCGCGAATTGCCCTGCCCCCCGGCCCGACAGCAGGCCGAGCGACGAGGCTTCGGCTACGAACGGCGCCGCCCAGGCGGCGATGCGATCCGCGTCGGCGAACGTCGCGCCCGCGCCCGCGGCTGCCGCGGTGCCATGCCGGTAGCGGTACGCCTTCACGATCATCGTCGCCATCTCCTGGCGGGTGATCGCGCCGCTCGGGTCGAACGTCCCTTCGCCGCGGCCCGTCACGATGCCGGCTTCAGCCGCCAGCGCGATCGGCTTCGCGTACCAAGCGCCGGCCGAAACGTCGGCGAAGGACTGCGTGCCTTCGTCCGTCAGCTTCAGCGCGCCCGCCAGCAGCTGCGTGAACTCGGCGCGCGTGATCGTGCGGCCCGGCTCGAACGTCGACTCGCTCGTGCCGCCGACGATTTGCTTCGCCGCGAGCTCTTTGATCACGTCGATCGCCCAGTGCGAAGCCGGGACGTCGGCGAAGTTCTTGTTCACTTCAAGCACCGCGTACTTGCTGAAGTGCTGAATTTGCGCGGTATAGGCGCCGTCGACGTACTTGCTGTCGACATACTGGCGGGTACCGTCACCTTTCAAATAGAAGATGCCGCCGAGCTTCGGATTCGAGACGCCCTCCGCCTTCAGCGTCAGCGTGATCGGCGCTTCGAACGTCGTCACGGCCGTGCTCGTGTCGCCAACCACGACAGTCAGCGTGAACTCGATGACGTCACCTGTCTGCTTTATGGCAGTCGCGACGGTCGAAGCACCAACGGCCTGCGCAGCCGCAGCCGCATCTACCGCCTTAAACGATACTTGCACCTGCGCATCTCCGAGGCGATCCGCCGGAATCGCGGCCGCCAGCTGCTTCAGCACCGCTGTCGGGAGCGTGAGCGACAACCCGTCCGCCTTCAGTTCCAGGCTCTTGCCTTCCGCCTTGCCGAGCAAGCTCGCCGGCAGCTGCGCCGTCTTCGTGCCGGCCGGTAGCGTCACGGATGCGCTTGCGTCGCCTAGCGTCAGCATCGTATCCGTCACCTTCAACTTGCCTTCGCCATCCGGTTGGTTCGTCTCTGTGACCGGCGTCGTCACCGGCGGCACGTACGGCGGCACGTAGATCGGCGCGATGGTGAGACTCGCGGCCACCGTTGCCGTTCGGCCTTCCGCATCCGTCGCCGTGATCGTGAGCGGGAACGTACCGCTGCTCGTCGGCGTACCGGATACCCGCAGCGTCGCGGGATCGAACGCGAGACCCGTCGGCAATCCGCTCACGCTCCACGCATAAGGCTCCGTGCCGCCCGTTGCCGTCAGCGTCAGCACCTGATCGTACGCGCTGCCTTCATTGCCCGATACGATCGCGCTGCCGCCAGCAGGCGACGTGATCGCCAACTCCGCCGTACCCGGATCGACCGGATCCGACGGCGCGACGGTCAGAGAAGCCGTCATTTCCCGAGAAATATTGGCGGAATCCGTCACCCGGATCACGACCTCGTACGGGCTGTCGATCTCCGTGCCCGCAGCCGGCGTGCCGCTGATCTTCTGCGCAGCTGCATCGAGCGCGAGACCTTCCGGCAGTCCCGTAACCGTCCAGATATACGGCTCGGTGCCTCCGTATGCAGCCAGCTGTACGCTGTAAGCCGCGCCGACCTTAGCCGACGGAAGCGTATCTCCGCTCGCCGGCTGGCCGATACCCAGCGCGCCGCCGATGGTCAGCGTGTTCTTGACCGATACCGTCTCGTCGTTCGCGTCTGTCGCCGAGATCGTTACCGTATACGGACGGCTATCCACTGCGCCGTCCGCCACGGTGCCCGTGATCTTGCCCGTCGCGGCGTCGAAGCTCAGTCCCTCGGGCAGACCTGTCACGCTCCACGAGTATGGTGCGGTACCGCCGCTCGCTTCGAGCGTCAGCGTCTGATCGTATGCCACGCCCGGCTTCGCGGCCGGCAGCGCCGCGCCGTCCACCGGCTTCGCGATGTTCACGGCCGTCTGCGTGACCTGCAGCGAATCGATGCGCAGATCGGCGGCGTCGAACACGACGTATACCGTATGCGTACCTGCAGGCGCCGCCGCTACGGCAGCCGATACTTTCTGATAGCCCAGCTCGTTAACCGTCTGGTCGGCGGCCGTCGGCATGACATAGGTCGTCTTGCCCGTGACCGGCACCGCGATCGTCGCGAACGGCTCGGCCGTCGGCGAGTCCGCCCGCAGCGTGATATTGCCGCCCGCCCCGTTCGTACCTACGTTTGCGCTAATCTTCTTCGCGCCCGTGAAGTCCGCCTTCGGCAGCGCGACCCAGGCACCTGCGCCTTTGGACATGACCGCGTAGTATTCGCCCGCGATCTTGTCGCCCTTAAGGCTCTCAACGGTGCGCGCCTTGGAAGCTTCGCGGTAGACGACCGCGTAAGAATCGTACGCATGGTCGAATACGTTAAAAGCCGTCTTGGCATCCAGCGTCGCCAGCGAATCGCCGGAGATCGCGATGTCCTTCGTCGCTCGGATATCCTTGGACGAACGGCCGATCATGAACGTATAGGAGCCGTCCTCGACGATATAATCGCCCTTGTTCACGTCCCAGATCGCCAGGTCCTTCGGATCGACGCTAAGCGTGACGATCTTGTGCTCGCCCTGGGTCAGTTCGGCCTTGTCATAGGCGACCAGCTTTTTGGCGGGCACTTCTTCGCCGTAGGCGGAGCCGTTTTTCCGCGCGTACAGCTGCACGACCTCGGAGGTCGTGATCGAGCCTTCGTTGGTAAGCTCCACGGATACGTTGAACTTCTGATTCGCTGCCGCCGCCGTAGGCGCCGTGAACTCTTTGTACGTGAATTCGCCATAGGAAAGTCCATAGCCGAACTCGTACGTGACCGGCGCGTTCGTATACATATACGTCAGCTTGGCCTCGACCGGATCCGCGTTGAACATGTCGGATACGAAGCGAGGGTCCAGCTGGTCGACGCCCGCGATCGTCGTGTTGCCTTCCGGAATCGAATACTTGTCGATCGCCGGCAGCGCGGACATATCCGCGTACCAGGTCGCGGACAGGCGGCCGGTCGGCGCGTAGTCGCCGAACAAAACGTCCGTCAGGCCCTGCGCGTCGAACTCGCCGGAGTACGGCTGCGTGATGACGGCGGATACGTTCGGGTCCTTCTGAATCTCTTCCATGATAACCGGCGAGCTCGCGAGGAGAACGACGATCGTCTTCTTGTTTTTGGCCGCGAACGCCGCCGCGACGTTGTGCGCGATCTTGTAATCGTCCGCGCCCAGGTACAGGTCGGCGCGGTCGGAGCCTTCGCCGCCGCTGTTGTTCGGATGCGCGCCGACGAAGACGAGCGCATAGTCCTGCGTGTTCGCCATCGCCGCGATGTCGGCGCCGGTGCCCGCTTCCTGCACGACCGTCTTGTCGAACTTGGCGCTATCGCCCCGCGCATTGAAGTTCGCGATCGTGCCGATCGTCGAAGCCGCGGTCGCGATGGCGCCGTCGGCGCCGGTCGTCAGCAGGCGGCCGCTGAATAGGCCCGTCTGAATGGCCAGGCCGCCCGAGACGATCGACACGGAGCTGCCGCCGTTCGATTCGAAGCGGAGCTTGGCCGGTACGGTGCTGTTGTTGCCCAGCGAAGCCAGCGTCGTCCAGTCCGGATTGGTCAGCAGCAGGTTCGCGGTCGCGGTGTTGCCCACGCCCGTGCTGTTCGCGGTCGGCGCCGTCACCCAGAGGCCGTTGGCCTTGGACTTCAGGCTGGCCGCGTTCTGGCCCCAATCGTAGTAATCGAACAGCTGCGCATCGGTCAGCGCGTCGGCAGCGCCCGCGAAGCTCGCGTTCAGCTGCGCGCCTGCGCCCGTGCCGGCCGTGACATACTTGCCGTTCGCGGCCGATTTGAGCGCGATGACCGCGCTGCCGGTCGAGAACTTCACTTTGGACGCGCCGAGCGTATTCAGGATCGAATAAAGCGGCGTCTTGCCCGCGTTTCCGAGCGCCGTCGGCGTCGTCGCCGCGTAGCCGGGCCGCATCCGCATGTCGGCATATGCGCCGACGACGGCTGCTTTTTTCGTCTTGGACAGCGGGAGCGCTTCGTCCGTGTTCTTAAGCAGGACGACGGATTCGCGCGCGGCCTGCAGCGCGACTTCCTGGTGCGCGGCCGTGCTGTAGTCGGTCAGCGTCGTAGACACGTCCTTCGCCTGATTGGCGAACGGATAGTCGATCGGCACGCCGCTTGCGTCGACTTCGTTGAAGATGCCGAGCCGCACGAGCTGGTTCACGATCGGCCGGCCGGCCTCCTCCACGTCCTGAAGCGTGATGCCGTAGAGGCCTTCGTTGACCGCGTTCGCCAAGGTTACGGCGTCCGTCTTGTCCGTGCCGATGGCGCGCACGGATTCGGAATGCGCCAGCACCATCAGCGCGAGCGCATGCTTGCGGTCGAGCGTGTACTGCGCGTCGAACCCGTTGCTGAAGCTCGTATTGAACAGGTGATTCTCGCCGTTGAAGTCCGGCGACGAATACATGCCGTAGCGCGCGAGCTGGCTGCCTAGAATCATGTAGGGCGAGATGATGTTCGGCACGCCGTTGGTGCGTCCGAACGAGGTCATGACGCCGGCGACCGAGCCAGACTCGAGCCCCTTGAACGCCGACGGGATCTGGTATTCGTAAATGGCCCGCGCGCCGGCGTTCGTGCTCGACGTCTGGCGGAACCACTCCGCGTTATACAAGGAAAAGTGCTTCGTGCCGACGACCGCGCGCTGCCAGAAGCCGTCCTGGCTCGCTGCCTGGTCGGTGCCGGCAAGGCCCGACGCCATGTTGTCGATCAGCGTCGCGGACAGATAAGGATCTTCGCCATAGCCTTCGGGCGTCCGGCCGTTGAGCGGATTGACGCGCACGTCGGAGAGCGCGGTGAACGCGATCGGCTTGGACGCATTGGCGCCGTTGTGAATGTTGGCCGTCCCCTGCTTGACGTTCAGCTGGCTGATCTTCTCGCTGCCCATGACCTTGCCGACCTGCGACACCAGCGCTTTGTTCCAGGTCTGTCCGAGGCCGACGAGCGCGGGAAAGTCCGTCGATACCCCGTATACGTTGTCCGCCGCGGCCAAACCGCCGGGAACCGTTTTGCCCTTGTGTCCGTTGTTGTAGGCATCGTCCATGACGAATGTATAATTGTCCCGGAGGCCCGTCGCGTACAAGGCCGCTCCTTCTAGCCCGATGTAGTCGTAGTAAGTATCCACGAACGCGTCGAGATGGCTCGGGTTGCCGTCGAACAGCGGCATGCCGTCGAATACCCCGCCCGATTGCGTTTTGAAGGCGATGGCGCCGCCCGTTTCCGCCGCCGAAGCCGCCGGTGCGTGCGCGCCGAGCGCCAAGCCCGCCGACAGTACGCCGGCCAGCAGCGCGGATACGCTCTTTTTGCCCGTGCGGACGATAGTCTTGTTCATTTGCACACCTGCCGTTTCTCTAAGTATGGATCGATCGTTTCCTGCCGCCGCCTCGGGCCCGATGGCCCCGCGATCTTCATCACTCCCCGTCCGGCGCAGGATCGCCGATGTCAAGTTTCATTGTAAGCGGTTGCTTGATGCGTCATAAGTGCGCCATATTTTGGTTTTAGTCCTTATTTTTAAGACAAAAAAAATCCGTCTCCCCAAGGGGAAACGGAATGTGCGTCCTCGACGTCTCAACCCCGATCAGCCGGAACGGCCGTCCAGCGCCGCTTGCAGCTCGGTCATATAGGCGGCCGGCGTATAGCTTGAATCTTCGATCAACAGCTGCGCGCCTTCCCAAGCCGCCAGTTGGGTGCGCGTATCGAAACGCGCCTCGAACCAAAGCGCGGTCCGCGCGGCGCTATCCAGCTTGCGCTGCACCATTCTGGTGAGCGGCGGCACGCCAGCGCCCGTCGTATCCGCCTTGAAGCCCGTAATCAGGCCCAGCTCGTCCATCGACCGCTGGCCGTACCGCGCGAACGCGTACTTGATAAAATCGCCAAGTCCCTCATCGTACGCCTCGCTGGAAAAGGACGTGGTGAGCCCCGCATTCACCGGGTACTCGTCCAGCGCGCCCAAGCCGCCGGGCGCGAGCGGAATGCTGAAGAAGCCGATCTCTGCAGGCGCGATCCGTCCTTCGACGGTCTTGTTCAGGTCGCGGATCGACCAGCTGCCCGTGTAGATCATCGCGGCTTGTCCCTGCGTGAACGCTCGCATGGCCGAGCCGATGTCGACCGTATTCGGATTCTGCCCGAAGTATCCCTCCTGCGCCATATGCTGCACGGCACCTGCGGCTTCGACGAAGCCCGGGTCCGTCAGCTTCAGCTCGCCGCGGTATACCCGCTCCATCGCGTCCGCGCCCAGCTTGCGGATGGCGTAAGCGTTGATCAGCCGCGTGATGGGCCATTTGTCCTTGCCGGCGACGGCGAACGGCTGAATGCCCGCGTTCTTGAACGCGCCGGCCGCCCGCAGCATCTCGTCCCAGGTGCGCGGCTCGTCCAGATGATAGCGGGCGAACAACGTCTTGTTGTACCAGAAGCCTTCGATATTGAGCTCGAGCGGCAGCGCGTACAGCCCCATGCCGTCCGTCATCCGCTTCAGCAAATCGACGGCGACCGGATTGAGACGGTCCGCGATGCCCAGCCGATCGAACGTTCCCTGCAGCTCGAGCACGGCGCCGCTGCGGATCATGTCCATGAGCGGCTCGCCCGACTGGTAGCTGAACATGGCCGGGAGATCGTTGCTGGCGGCGAGCAGCTGCATTTTTTGCGACAAATCGTTATTCTGCACGCTCTCGATCCTGAACTTAAAGTCCGGATGCGTCTTGGCGTATTCGGTCGCGAGCTCGCCGATGATGCTCGTGCTGCCCGAGCCCGGATTGCCGGCGGTCATATAAAGCACGGGGACAGTCTCGGCGGAAGGCGCCGGCATGACCGGGTTCGCGTCTGATCTGGCGCACCCCGCAAGCGCCGTCGCGCAGGCGACGAGCAGCGCGACCCGCGCCCGGCGGGGAGTCGATCGACTCCAATTGATTCTCATCGATTAATCCTTCATTCCGTTAAAAGTAACCAACAGTAAAAATCGCCTTTATCCCCCGCTCAAATCGCGCAACGATGCGGGAGGCCGATATGCGGCAATAGGGAACCGTGAACAACGTCAAGCCTTCGGCCTTGGCGGGCTTTCACATGGCGCCTATTGAATAGCTGTTAAAACGCCGTTATTTCCTTTGATCACGATCTCCTGAGGACAAATAAGTGTTGAAGCGCAGTTAAATTCTCACCTTCGTACGTTTTGACCCGGTTTTGAACAAATTAAATGCGGTTGAACATTCATCTCCTCCGCAGCCGGGGTCTGCGCGCCGATTAACTGCTTTTGAACAATTATTTCCTCCGCAGCCGGGTCTGCGCGCCGATTAACTGCTTTGGATCACTTATCGTCCCCAGCACCCCGCTTAACCTGCTTAAAACAAGCGCTGATTTCTTACTTTCTGAATCGCGCAAAAAGACTCCGTCCGGAGTCTTCTCATGATAGCCGATATTCGGACGCAAGCATAGCGGACCGGCGGGTTGCTCAAGAACCGGCCCGATACGCTCAGCCTTTGACCGCCCCGACGGTCATGCCGCCGACGAAATACTTCTGCAGCGCGAGGAACGCGAGCAGCAGCGGCAGCGCGCACAGGATGCAGGCCGCGAACAGCACGTTCCACTGCGCCGGGTTCTGCTGGTCGCCGAGGAAGCCGAGCATGGCGACCGGTAGCGGCGCCGCCAGCGTTTTCGTGATGAACACCATGTTGAAGAAATAGTCGTTCCAGATCCAGACGCCCTGCGTGATGACGACCGAGACGGTTACCGGCAGCAGCAGCGGGAATACGATCTGCCAGTATCTGCGGAACATGCCCGCCCCGTCGATATGCGCCGCTTCCTCCAGCTCCTCGGGCACGCCGCTGCGGATGAAGCCGGTGTACAGAAACGTGGAAAACGGCAGGCTGCACGTGATGAACATGAGGATCGGCGTGTACTGGTTCATCGGGATGCCGACGGACTTGATCATCTGGATGATCGGGATGAGCACCATCTGGCCGGGCACGACGAGGCCGGACAAAAAAGAAAATATACAAAAACTTGCTGAGCCGGCTGCGAATGCGCGCCATCGGATAGGCGGCCATCGCGGCCAGCAGGACGACGAAGACGACCGCTACGCCGGTCAGCACGACGCTGTTCCACAGCGCGGTCGGGAAGTGCATGCGCGTGAAGGCCGAACGGAAGCTGGCGAACGTGAACTCGTTGAACCAGTTCAGCGGGTCGGTCATGTTCTTCGGCGACCGCAGCGAACTGGACAGCACGATGATGAGCGGCACTAAGTTGAGAAAGACGAGCGCGAGCAGCGCGACATGGGTGAGCGAGCGCTTGGCGACGGACGCGGAGGTCATGCGGATATCTCCCTTCTGTTCAGCGTGAAGACGAACGCGGCGGTGATGACGATGATGAGCGCGAACGAGATGATGCCGAGTGCCGAAGCTTTGCCGAACAGCTGGTCGGTGAACGCCATCTTGTACATCGCGTAGATCAGCGTATTGGTCGACGTGCCCGGACCCCCGTTGGTCATGACGAACGGATAGTCGAACGCCTTCAGCCCGTTGATGACGCTAAGCGTGACGTTGATCGTGACGGACGTCGCGAGCAGCGGAATCTTGATGAAGCGCACGAGCTTCCAGCGTCCGGCGCCGTCGATTTTCCCCGCTTCGATCAAGTCCGTCGGTACCGTCTGCAGGCCCGCCAGGAAGATGATCGTGCTCGTGCCGATGTTTTTCCAGATGTCGACCGCAATGATGGAGTAAAGCGCTTTGCCGTAGCTGCCGAGGAAGTTCGTATCGATTCCGTTGATTCCGATCTTATGGAGAAAAGAGGCAATCAGTCCCTCGTCCGGCATGTACACGTAGCTCCAGATGAAGCCGACGACGATCGCGCTGAACAGCGTCGGGATGTAAAATGCCGAACGATACAGACCTTTGGCTCGAATATTCGCATTCAGCAGGAACGCGATCGCAAGGGCGACGAAGTTGCCCAGGACGACGGTGACGAACGTATAAATGAGCGTATTGCGGACGGATAAGCCGAGGATTTCCTCGCGGAACAGCGTCTTGAAGTTGTCGAGGCCGACGTAGCTGAACTTCTGGACGTAGCCGTTGTAGTCGGTGATGCTGTACTGGAAAAGCTTGAGGATCGGGAACACCCAGAACAAGCAGTAAAAAAAGGAGGGCCGGGAGCACGAACCAAAACATCGTTTTTTTCATCACGGCACTGTTCATGATGCTTCTTTCCTTTCGGCGTGAATTGCATCAAGGGGGGAACCGCGCTCCCCCCTTAATCTCGCTGGCGATCAGCCTTTATAAAGTTCTTTGTACTTGTCCTGCATCGCCTTGGTGACGTCTTCGGCCGTCGTCTTCTTGCCGCCGATGATCTCCGCAAACTTGGATTGCATGACGTCGCTGACGCCGGCCGGCCACATTTGGTTCGAGAAGTAGAACGCGTGGCCCGTGCTCTGAATCTCGGTCAGCACGTCCTTGAAGATGTCGTTCTTGAGCGTCACGCCGTTAAATACGCTGATGGACGGGTTCGACGCCACCCACGCCTGGAAGAGCGGCGACTGGCCGTCGTACAGGTATTCGAAGATCTGCTTGGCGACGTCAAGATGCTTGGACTTGGCGTTCAGCGCGTAGCCCGCCGCCGTCGCCGCGGATGCGTATACCGGCTCGCCCGCCTTGTTGCCCGGGAGGGAGAAGAAGCCGCGTTCGAAGTCGGCCGCGCCCTTGGCGGTAACGCCCGGCAGATCCCACGTGCCCGTGAAGATCATGGCCGCCTTGCCGTCGACGAACTGCTGCATCGCCTGCGCGCTGGCCATGCCGAGCGAGTTTTTGGACACGTAGCCTTTGTCGTACAGCGTCTTGTACTGGTTGACCGTCTCGACCCACTTGGCGTCGGTCAGCTGCGTCTCGCCGGTCTGCAGCTTCTTGTCGAAGTCCGGATCGGACGGATAGACCGTGTTCGCGGCGAGCTGGTACATGCCGAACTGCACGACCCACGGGTCCTTGTCGCCCATGACGATCGGCGTGACGCCCGAGGCTTTGAGCTTTTCGGATGCGGCGAGGAAGCTGTCCCAATCCTTCGGCACCTCCGCGATGCCGGCCTTCGCGAACAGATCCTTGTTGTAATAGGTGCCAAGGATGTCCATCCCTTTGGCGACCGCGTACGGCTTGCCTTCGTAGCTCATGTCGTTCATGGCGGCCTTGCTCACGTTGTTCCAGAAGCTAAGGCCGGACAGGTCGGCCGCGTAGCCGGCCTTCGCCACTTCGATCGCGCCCATGTTCGCCATGTTCGGGAAGACGAGGAAAATGTCCGGGCCTTCGCCGGCGGCCAGCTTCGTCTTGACCGACGTGTAATACTGCTCGTCGGGCAGCTTCTGGACTTCAAGCGTGACGTTCGGGAACTTCTCCTTGACGAGCTTCGGCAGCGTGTCGAGCTCGAAGTCGGCGCCGTCGGCGGCCTTGGAACCGGAGACGAGCATGCTGAGCGTGACCGGCTCGGCGCTCGCGGCGCTGGACGACGGGCTGGCCGACGCGGATGCGGACGCCGACGGGCTGGCCGCGGACGAGCTCGCGGCGGACGGCGAGGCCGTATTATTGTTATTGCTGCCGCACGCGGCAAGCGCGACGGTGAACAGCGACGCCACGGCGACGCCTGCGACTTGGGATTTCAATGACTTCATGCTTGACTCCCCCCTTATGATCTTGCAGCTTGTTAGCTGCTTACATTTTTCATTGTAAGGGGCGCCGGCCGCGTCCATAAGCGCGTCATTTTTTAGTTTGATTCCTTATTTTTAAGAGGGATTGCCGCTCCGCACTTGGACACGCGGATGTACTTAAAACCGCTGTCGCACGAATTTGCCCATTCCATCGAACCCACGGTCCGCAAGCACGCCAATATTCGCTTCATGCGCTAAAATAACGTCACTACGGTCCGTAACGTTTGTCCCACCTTTGCATCGCGATCCGGTCCTCGCCATGCCGCCCGCCAAATGCATCGCTCCCCCCGCCCCGAACCGGCCAAACCACAAAAAAAAGACCGAGGCGTCAACGCCTGGTCTCAACAAAGGTAACGCTCGCCCTTACTCGTAATAGCTCCGCACGACAATGTCCTGATCGTAATTGCCGAAGCCTTTGCCGTACAGCGTAAGGCCTCCCCGGCCACGGCCCGTATCCTCGGCGGCAATCCGAAGCGTCCAATTCATGGCGTTCGTCTCGATGTCGCGGAGGCCGACGCCGGAGATTTTCTGCCCGTCGACATATGCGCCGTTCTCCTTGATGCGAAGCACCTTTAGCAAGCCGTATTGATTGACGTCCGAATGCCACCACTCCGGCGTCAGCCGTCCCCTTCTATCGCCAAAGTCGCCGGGGCTTGTCCATACGCCTACCGTCTTGCCGCCCAGATCGAAGCGGATGTCCGACGGCCAATTCTCGTTCACGCGCGGCGCCTCCGAACCGATCTCGAGCGAGATCTCGATCTCGTGGAGCCGCTGGTCTTTGTACAAATAGTTCGGCAGCTTGTACTCGACCCAACCCTTGGCCATCCAGAGGATGCCCGCGTTCACGCGCTCCGGGTCCATGAAGCAGACGGGATTGTCGAACTGGCCGACGACCTTCTCCGTCGTCGCGATGCCGCATGTCGGCCAAGCCTCGTAATCGGTATATTGGCCGATCGGCAGGGACAGCTCGTGGCAGCTTAAAGAAGCGGGAGCATCCGGAGACAGCTTGATCTGCAAGAACTCCGTTTTCACGTAACAGAGCTTGTACGTCCCGCCGTCGATCCGCTTCATTCTGCTCCCGACGATGCCGGCCTCTTCGAGCTTGCGAATGTGTCCGCTGACGACCGCGTTGCTCAGGAACAGCTCCGCAGCCAGCTCTTTCACGTGTCTTTCCCGCTCGTATAGTTTATCGATGATCTTTAACCGGACCTCGCTGGCCAGCGCCTCGTAGATGCGGAGCGCGTTCGAATCGGTAGAAAGCAACGATTGCTCACCATCCATTTAGGATTTCGTTTTATTTGAATCCTGTAATTAATGATTGTCTGCTAAATTCTATTATGTTACGAATAATATAGGTTTTCAACGTTTTATTGAATTCAGTTTACACTTAATCCTATGGAGGTCAATCCGATGACAATCCGCTCGCATATGCTGATCGACAAACACTTTGCCGTATCCGCCGTAGATCCCCGGATGTACGGCTCCTTCATCGAACACTTGGGACGCGCCGTTTACGGAGGCATCTACGAGCCCGGCCACCCGACCGCGGACGAGAACGGCTTCCGTCGGGACGCGCTGGAGGCGATTCGGGCGCTTCAGGTCCCGATCATTCGCTATCCGGGCGGCAACTTCGTGTCCGGTTACAACTGGGAGGACGGCGTCGGCCCCAAGTCGGAGCGCAAGCGGAAGCTTGAGCTGGCCTGGTGGACGACCGAGACGAACGCCGTCGGCACGAACGAATTCGCGGACTGGGCGAAGCTGGCCGGCAGCGAAGTGATGATGGCCGTCAATCTCGGCACGAGGGGACCCGACGCCGCGAGAAATCTCGTCGAATACTGCAACCATCCATCTGGCTCTTATTACAGTGATCTGCGCATTTCTCACGGCTACCGCGAGCCCCATCGCTTCAAGACGTGGTGTCTCGGCAACGAGATGGACGGGCCGTGGCAGATCGGCGCGAAAACCGCGGTCGAGTACGGACGTATTGCCAACGAGACAGGAAAAGTGATGCGCTGGGTCGATCCGACGATCGAGCTCGTCGCCTGCGGCAGCTCCTCCCGAGGCATGCCGACGTTCGCCGAGTGGGAAGCGACCGTCCTCGATCTCGCGTACGATCAGGTCGATTATCTTTCGCTGCATGCTTATTACAACAATAACGCGGGCGATACGGCCAACTTCCTGGCCAGCTCGCTCGATCTCGACCAGTTCATCGGGGGCGTAGCTTCGATCGCCGATTACGTCCAGGCGAAAAAGCGCAGCAAGAAAAAAATCATGCTCTCGCTCGACGAATGGAACGTCTGGCATTCGATCGGCACCAGCCGCGCCAGCGAGCGCTGGCAGATCGCGCCGCCCGAGTTCGAGGACGCGTACACCTTCGAAGACGCGCTGGCCGTCGGATGCTACCTGATCACGATGCTGAAGCACGCCGACCGGGTGAAGATGGGCTGCCTCGCCCAGTTGATCAACACGATCGCGCCGATCATGACGGAGACGGGCGGTTCGCTCTGGCTGCAGACGACCTACTATCCGTTTCTCCATGCTTCGAATTATGGCAGAGGCACGGTCCTGCAATCGGTCGTCGACTCTCCGAAGTACGATGCCAAGGACTTCACGGACGTTCCTTATCTGGAATCGGTCAGCGTATTCGATGAGGCGCAGGGCGTCCTGACGATTTTCGCGGTGAACCGTCACCTGGAAGAGTCGATGGCGCTCGACGTGGACGTCCGCAGCTTCGGCGACGCGCGCGTGCTGGAGCATATCGTGCTGGAGAGCGACGACCTGAAGGCTACCAACACGAAGACCGCGCCGAACCGGGTCGTTCCGCGGACCGGGGGCGAGTCCAAGATCGATCAAGGCCGCGTGCAAGCCGTGCTCGGCCGCGCTTCCTGGAACGTCATTCGCATCGCGACGACGAAGGGCTGAGTTAGACAAAAAGACCGGAGCGGCGTAAGGGACCTTGTCCCTCGCCGTTTCCGGTCTTTTCGCTTAATAGCGACGCTCCCGCGCGGCAGTTTGGGCGGAGCTGCGCGGTTTTTCCGTGTAACTGCGCTCCCGAGCGGCGGTTTGGGCAGAGTTACACGGTTTTTCCGTGTAACTGAGTTGAGTCCATATAATTGTGTAAAATGGATGGCCTCTTGAAAATAAGGAGAGCCATGAAATAGAACCTCGTCTAGAATGGAGTTGTCGAGACAACATTCAAGGGAGAGGGCTATTCATGGCTCAGTATCAGATTACACTAGACGAGGCACTATTGCATCAATTGTTTATTGGACAGGCACGTGACGAGGGAGTGGCCAAGCTGCTGGAGACGGTGCTCAACCAGGTGTTGAAGGCGCAAGCAACAGATCAACTGGAGGCCGAACCTTACGAGCGTACGCAAACCCGTCAAGGCCAGCGAAACGGCAGTTATGCGCGAGGATTAACGACACGGGTAGGCAAGCTGCAGCTGGAGGTTCCGAGGTTTCGAGACGGCCAGTTCTCCACAGAGCTATTCGCCCGGTATCAACGTAGTGAGCAGGCGCTGGTGACATCCCTTATGGAGATGGTCGTGAACGGCGTCTCGACGCGGAAGGTTCAGCGGATTACAGAGGAACTTTGCGGTACAACGTTTTCGAAATCCACAGTGAGCGAGCTGTGTAAGCAGTTGGATCCGCTGGTGGAGTCTTGGCGCACGCGTTCCTTGGAGGAAAAGAGCTACCCGTTTGTCATTGTGGACGCCATGTATGTCAAAGTTAGAGAGAACGGTCGGGTGCGCTCCCGTGGCGTGTTAACCGGCTACGGCATCAACGAGCACGGTAACCGTGAGGTGCTTGGAATTTCCATCGACGATACCGAGTCCGAAGCGAGCTGGAGTGCATTCTTTGAGGGCTTGAAGCAGCGTGGACTCCATGGCGTAGACCTGGTCATCAGCGACACGCATGGCGGCCTTGTCCAAGCGATTAAGCATCACTTTCAAGGGGCGACATGGCAAAGGTGTCAGACGCATTTTACGCGAAATATTCTAGATGTCACGCCGAAGGCACTACAATCCGAAATAAAGGCGGCTCTGCGCTCGATATTCGAAGCGCAGAACCTGGAGAGCGCGAGAAGGCTGCTGGAAGAAACGCAAGAGATGTACCAGGAGAAAGCGCCAAAGGCCATGGAGACGCTGGAGCGAGGATTTGACGACGCCACAGCGGTACTGGCATACCCGGAAGAGTACCGGGTAAGAATCCGGACCTCGAACGGCATGGAGCGAGTCAACCGGGAGATCCGTCGGCGAGAATCGGTTATACAGATTTTTCCGAACCGTGAATCGGTTATCCGATTAATCGGTGCCGTGCTCATGGAGCTCGAAGAATTATGGAGCAACAAGCGCTTCATGGACATGACAAGGTACCATGCGTGGCAGAAAGAGCGTGCGAAGAATCAAAAGTAAGCAACAAAATTCGTCGACGAGGATTTTACACATAAATATGGACTTGACCTGTAACTGGCGTTCACCCACGGCGTTCGGGCAGAGTTACACGGTTTTTCCGTGTAACTGGCACTCCTCGCGGCGGTTTGGACCGAGTTGCACGGTTTTTCCGTGTAACTGGCACTCCTTGCGGCGGCTTGGGCAGAGGTGCACGGTTTTTCCGTGTAACTGCGCTCCCGCACAGCGGCTTGGACCGAGTTACACGGTTTTTCCGTGTAACTGGCACTCCTCGCGACGGTTTGGACCGAGTTGCACGGTTTTTCCGTGTAACTGGCACTTCTCGCGGCGGTTTGGACCGAGTTGCACGGTTTTTCCGTGTAACTGGCACTCCTTGCGGCGGCTTGGGCAGAGTTACACGGTTTTTCCGTGTAACTGGCACTCCTCGCGGCGGTGTGGGTGGAGTTGCACGGTTTTTCCGTGTAACTGGCACTCCTCGCGGCGGTTTGGACCGAGTTGCACGGTTTTTCCGTGTAACTGGCACTCCTTGCGGCGGCTTGGGCAGAGTTACACGGTTTTTCCGTGTAACTGGCACTTCTCGCGGCGGTTTGGACCGAGTTGCACGGTTTTTCCGTGTAACGGCGCTCCCGCACAGCGGCTTGGACCGAGTTGCACGGTTTTTCCGTGTAACTGGCACTCCTTGCGGCGGCTTGGGCAGAGTTACACGGTTTTTCCGTGTAACGCCACTCCCCAGCCGCGATTCCTATCGCGCCAGCAGCACGTCCTCCCGCTCGCGGAAATAGGCGGCCGACTGCAGGACCATGCGGTCCAGCAGCGCTTTGTCCGGCTTGCCGTACATGGCCGGGTACGGGTCGCCGCCCGGACCGAGCGGTTCCGGCGTGACGTAGCGGCCGTCGCGGTTGAAGCCGAGCAGATACAGCGCCATGATGACGGTGTCCACATCCAGCGAGCCGTCGCCCAGCGCGCAGCGGTTGCTGTCGGCCATGTGCAGATTGAGCAGCCGGTCGCCGGCTGCCAGCAGCGCCTCCCCGATGTGCGACTCTTCGGATTGCATATGGTAGACGTCCGCGTTGATATGCTGCACGCCCGGATGATTAACGGACTGAATATACGCTTCCGCGTCGGCGATCGTATGCACGTAGCTCGTCTCGGCGGACCGGATCGGCTCGATCGCCGCCTTCACGCCGTGCGAGACGAACAAATCCGCCACGAGCCGGAGCGTCTCGGCGCTGCGCGCCAGCTCCATCGCGTCGTAAGGCGTCGGCCTGCCGACCGCGCCCGGCACGACGAGGATATAGGAGCCGCCGACCGAAGCCGCGAACGCGATCTCCCGCTTCAGGTAGTCGACGGCCGCCTGACGCTGGAAGGCGCGGTTGCTGGACAGGTCGTTGTCCGCGGAAAACATGCCGCAAATGCCTGCGACCTTGATGCCGTGCGCGCCCAAAATGTCCAGCGTCTCTTCTTTCCGGTAGCCGAGATCCGGTCCGTAATGGTTGCCGTGCAGCTCGATGAAGCCGATGCCCGCCTTCTGCAGCCGCTCGGCCGTGTCCGTCAGCGACTCCATGCCGAAGCCCCAGTTGCTCCAAGACAGATTCAGGCGCCGTTCGAACCGATGCGGATCGTTCTTTTTCAGCGCCTCAAACGCCTCGCGAATCTTCTCGTTCTTCATTTCATACGTTTGTCGGGACATCGTTTCTCTACTCTCCTTTATCTCGCGTCCGCCCGAATCAAGGCATCTGCGGATGGTTCGGTCCGAAGTGCTTCAGGAACACCATCGGCTCCCACTTGCTCCGATTGACGATCGTGACGCCCGCTTGCGCCGCCGCCTCGCCGACGAAAAACTCGTCGCCGCTCATTTGCCCGAACCGCAGCATGACCGCGGCCTCCGCGTCGTGAACGCCGAACGTGCCATGCCCCTGGATCAGGATCGTCCCGTACGCCGCAGAATCCTTGACGACGACCGTCTGGCCCGGCTGCACGGTCAATTCCTTGGCGCCGAAGTATTCGTTTCCGTACGTGATCCACTTCTCCGTATGCCGCTCGTCGGAATGCGCGCAGACGATCGGCGGACGGAAGTAGTTTTTCTTATAGTGCGGATCGACGTTCTTTTCCCAGTCCATCAGTCCGAGAATATAATCGATGTCCCGCTTCTTGGGCTCGGGGCAATTTTCCGTCAGAAATTCGTACGGGTACACCTCGCCCCACACGACGTTCTCGTGGACGGAGTTGACGTCGCTGTTCCACTGCGGCTCGTACGTCAGGTACGAGCCCGGCGCGTGCACGACGCCCGGCGGCGTATACCAGCCGGTGCCGAGCTCGATCCGGTAAGCCCGGGACAGCTCGGTGATGCGGTTGTCGCCCGATTCGAACTGCAGCAGGCGCTCGCGCACCTGCTCGATCGTCGTATCCGGATCGTATCCGAAGTACGTGGCGGGGAAGACGCCGGGATGATTGTTGAGCTGCGGCGGAAAATAGTACGCTTCGGGCTTGCCCATCCGTCCGACCAGCTGGGCGGACGCTTCGTCCAGGTGCAGATGGTGAAAGAGCGGCGTCTCGTAATCGAAGAACTTGGAATACATCGGCCACGTGCCGTACTTGGCATGCAGCGTCTCGCCGATGAGAACGGGGCCGAGCGCTTCGACCGCGTCCCGGAACAGGAACTTGTCGCTCGCGTCGTCATTGACCGCCACGTAGCTCATCCCCTCGTCCGGTTTGGCCAGCGGACCGTTCATCGCGGGGATAACCGAGGAAAACCATCTTTCTTTAATGGAGCCGCGCGCGGCCCCGTATGCGTAATAGTCGTCGGGATGAAGCCGCAGCCGCTTGCCCGCTTGCGCGAAGCGGCGCGGCACGAATACGGGAGCGAGCCTGAAGATTCCCTTGCCCCGCTCGTACGTCTCCCAGACTTTAGTCAGGTCGGTCATTTGAAAATCTTCCTTTCTTCCTGCGAATCTTGCGCATTCAGATGGCGGAACCGGATCTCCGGCGGGTTGGACGGCGCCCCGACTTCAATGGCTTCCGCGCCAAGCCCGCCGGGATGCTTGCTCGCGCAGTAGACTGTCACGCGCTTCCGCTCGCCGGGGAAAAGCGTGACGAAGCCTTCGTCCGCCATCGTCCAATACCGGTCCGTCAGCTCCTCCGCGTAAACGTGAAGGATCGCTTCATCGCCTTCGTTCGCGAGCAGGAACGTCCGCTTGAACGTATCGAGATACTCGGCCTTTAGGTCTTCGCCCGCCGCCTCCCACTCTCCGTCCGCCGCTACGCGGAAGCCGTTCGATCCGAGGCCGAGCGCAGGCCGGTAGCACGCATCTGCCTGCGTGGAGAAGTAGTAGTCGTTATCAAGCAATGTCCGACCCTCCCGCAGCAAGCGAACCCTTACAATGAAAAGCGGCGTGAATTCGGGCGTGATCTCGAACGCCAGCGCGGCGACCTTCTGCATGCTTGCGCGCGGCTCGGCCCGGAACGTGCCGCGCCACAGCCGCTTGCCCGCCGTCGACATCGCAGCGACCTCCACTTCGTCGCCTTCCGGCGATCCGCCGCTCCCGCTTTCCGCGAACAGATCCGCTTGGAACAGGTCCCCCGCCGGATAGACGAGCCGGCGATAATCGAGAGAGGCGTGCGCCGGGGCGAACGCTTGCCCGACCCAGTAATACGCCATCTTGGCCTCGCCGTAGTAATCCGTCAGCGACGTGCAGCCTACGTTAGGCCAAGGCTCGTTGAATTGCCAGACGACGCTGCCGCTGTTGCGGAACTGCCGGCGCCGGTTGGCCTCGACGATAAACCGGAGGCCTTCCGCCTGAATCCATTGGCTGCAGCGGACGAACGATTCGATGCCTTCCGGCTCCCCGAAAAACCAGGCGTCCCGCTCCCGCGTGTCCCACCAATCGCCATGATGGCGCCAGACGAGATTCTCGTCCATATCGGACACCCGGACGTGGGCCGGACTCAAAAACTTGCGCATGCTCTTCACCGCGCACAGGCCGTCGACCCCGAATTCGCTGTGGAACAGGCTGTCCGACTGCCCGTAAAACTCGTAATGCTCGGGATGTCCCCTGTACTTCCAGCCGCCGTGCACGTCATGGTTCAGCCCCGCGTCCAGGGACAGCATCTCCTGCGGACCGGAGGCGGACGTCGGGAGGAACATCCGGTCCGGATCGTGGGCCTGTACGAGCGCCTTGAGCAGCGCAAGATTGCCGTTGTCGTAGCCGCAAGGCCGGTTCGGCGCTTCCTTCAGCTCGTTGCCGCCGCTCCAGACCGCCAGCGAGACGTAGTTGCGCCGGTCCTTGATCGCGGCTTCGGCGGAATCGGCCAGCAGCGCGAGATACTTCGGATCCTCGGGCGGCACCGAATCCATCCCCGAGCCGGACTGGACGAACTCCTGCCAGACGAGGAGGCCGTGACGGTCGCACAGCTCGTAGAACGCGTTTTTCTCGATCACGCCGCCGCCCCACACGCGAACCATGTTGACGCCCGCGCGCTTCATCAGGAGCACCGTCCACTCGTACCGCTCCGGCGTCACGGTGCCGTACAGCATGTCGAGCGGCGTCAAGTTCACCCCTTTGACGTACACTTTCTCGCCGTTGATCGTAAACGTATAAGGCAGCGCGGACGCGGGACTCTCCTCGTTGAGCATGTAGCCGAGCTTGCGAATGCCCGGCTTGAACGCGCGCGCGTCCAGCGGCGCATCCCCCCTTCAGCAGTCGCACTTCGAGCCCGTACAGCGGCTGCTCTCCGTGCCCGTTCGGATACCAGAGCCGCGGCTTTTCCACGCGAAACGAAAAGGCAGCCTCCGCCCGCTCCGGACCGACGGCGATCCGCTGTGTCCCGATTTCGCGGCCGCCCGGATCTGTCAGCACCGCCTCTGCGGCATAATCCTCCGCCAGAACCTCTTCCGTCTGCGTACCCGCCTCCGTCACCGCCCCCCTCGACTCGCACCTTCAAGCCAACGACGCCCGTGCCGTCTTCCGCGACGTCCGTGCGGACATGCGCCTCGCCGAGCGACAGCTCTTCATGGACGCGCAGGTACACGTCGTCCCAGATGCCGAGCGGCACGAGCCGCGCGGAAAAATCCCATTTATAGCCGAAGCGGCTTTTCTGGGTATGCGTCAGCGACGTGCGCCCGATCTGCGACTGCTCCTGAGGCGCGTGCTCGAACAAGATGCGAAGCTCCAGCGTCTCATGCGTCCGGGCGATGTCCGTAATATCGAAGACGGCCGGAACGAACATCCCTTCATGCTCGCCGAGCGGCACGTTGTTCAGGTAGACGTGGGCTTTGTAATCCAGTCCCTTGCAAACGAGCTCGACCTTGCGGCCCAGATGCGCAGGGCGCGGAAAGGACGTCCGGTACATCCACCACCGGTGCTCCACCCATTCGCAGGACAGGCTGTTCAAGTCCCGATGCGGATGCTGAATATAGCCCGCCCGGTACAGGTCGTGCTGCACCCCGCCGGGGGCGGCGGCGGGCATCCACGCCGTCACGCCCTTCATGGCCTCCCCCCGTCTCCACGCTGCTCGACAGCAGCGGCACGTATGGGTAGAAGCCTTTGAGCTCCCACGCCAGATCCTTCAAATCGTGCTTCATTCTCCAGTTCCCCCCTGCTTTGGCGCATCCCGGCGATTTCCCGATCAAAATCTCCCGAGCGAAAACTTCGGTGCGACCGTTCCCGGTCAAAATTGAACGCTGGCCGAGAAGCCGAGCTTGCCGGCCGGCACGTTGAACCGCACCCATGCGGCATCGCCGCTGCGCTCGACCGCGCCTTGCAGCCTCTCGCCGTCCGCAAGCACCGTCGGAGCGGCGTCCAGATGCCGCAGATCGAAAGGTCCGACGCGCAGCTTCACCGCCGGCAGCTCGTCGCTCGACTGCACGCGAATCTGCGCGCCGTCCGCCGCCAGGCGCAAGTCGTATTCCAGCTTCGCGGTCAAGCGGCGGGCGTCGTCCTCGATCAGGAACGGATAATCCCGAATCCATACGCCGTTCCAGCCCTGCGGCAATCTCGAGATGAGGCCGAGCTCGGCCTGCCGGCTGTCGTCCACGCCGATGATGATCTTGAGCGCCTTCAGAATCTCCGCCTGCTGCACCGCGTTGCCCAGGTCGCCGAAGCGCGAATAGATCTTCTTGGCCCTGTTCACGGCGCCGCCGATCTCCGGCACGATATATTGGCGGTAGACCGGACCGTAGATGAGCTTGGCGTTCAGCTTCATGAATTCGGACGCGTCCGCCGTGCGGTCCAGCAGCAGGGAAGCCTGGGTGGTGAAGGCCGCGTTATAGCCCATCGCCCACGGCACGAACTGCTCTTTATTGACGGCATATTCCTTCTCGTTTAGCGCGTACCATTCCGGATACGTATTTTCCGGGAACAGTCCCTTCGTATCCGTGGGCAGCAGCAGCGGGCCGAGCAGGCTGCCCCGGCCGAAGCCGCGGTATTGGTCGGTCCAGACTTGCCCTTTTTCCTCGTCGTTCACGATATAGAACCGTTCGCTCGCGAGCTTCAGCCGGACCGCCGTCTCCTCCCAGATCCGGGCGGACTCGGACTCGCCGATCGACGCGGCCATCTCCGCCAAGCCATGCAGCGCCTCGATGCAAGGCAGATCGCAGAAGATCGAGTGTCCGACGGAGATCGGGTACCCCGAGCCTTCGCTGTCCGACCACAGCACCTCCGTCGCCTTGGATACCTCCGGATGCTCGAACTGCCAGATGATCCAGTCGCCGAGTCCTTTGATGTCCTCCCATCTTGGGCGCAGCCAAGCATCGCGCTCGGGCAGGCGCTTCCATAGTTGATAGATGAAGAGCGACGTCAGCCCGTGGCCGTCGTTCTCGAAGCAGCCGGTGCCGATCTCGGTGCGCGGAAATTGCAGGATGCGGTGAATGTGGCGAGGCAGGCGATAGCCGTTCACCTTCAGATCTTCGTGCTCCTCCCACACGCGAGCCATCTTGAGGCACCAGTCCGCGCAGGCGACCGCCTGGTCCACGAAGCCGAAGGCGATCATCTCCATCAGCGTGCGGCCGATGTCCCGCGACCAGGCTTCGTCGTAGTACATGCCCGGGTGCGCCTGATTCGGATACAGCTTGAAGTCCATCGAGAACGTGCCGCCGATGCCGTCGTAGCCGTAGGACAGCGCGCCCGCCGAGGAGGTGTGGTAGACCCCCTTTTCATCGACCTTGCCGGCCATGTCCAGCACATTGTGATAGAACGCATTGGTGAAAAAGTCGGCTTCCCGTCCGCCGGAGAACCGAACCTCCGGTCCCTTGTAGCCGATCGGGATATCCAGCTGGAACCGCTGCGGGAAGTTGTCCTCGGTCACGTACATATAGTCCTGCAGCTGGCGGATGCGCGCGAGCGTCGCTTCCTCGTCCACGCCCGCCAGGCGCAGGGGACGGCGCTCGATGCTCTCCTTCAGCGCCGCCGACAGGCCGGCGCTCTTCGCGGGCAGACTGCCCTCCGGGAGTTCGCCATCGCGAAGCGGGACGACGGTGATGCCAATCACGACGGGCGTCAGGCCGGATCCCGGCTCCGGCGCGTATTCGATCCGCGCGATCGGCTTGGCCGCGGGATGGATCGATGCGATATACTGATGCGTCGGCGTAGGCTGCGCCGGATAGATGCGCAACGATTCCTGCAGCGTGCGTCGGACCTCGGTGAAGGAGACGAAAGGTTCGGGATACTTGACGAACTTCTCGCCCCACCACGCGCTCTCGCCGATGACGATCGGATAAACGCCGACCTCTCCGTCTTCATAGCAGACCCGCAAGGAGCCTAGGCTCTGTCCGACCGTCACCTGCTTGTCTTCCGGCGAGTAGCTGTTGCGCTCGCTGACCTTCATGCCGGCGATCAGCACATGCCTGGCCGCGATGCCGACGGACAGCGAATACGGCGTACGGCTCGCGAACAACGTCTCCGCGCCGGCCACGAACGGCACGCCGTACAGCTCCGTATATCTCGGCGGCGCGGCGACGACCTGCCACCCGGCCAGGACGTCGCCGTCTTGGGCGCCGAAGTCTACCCGGAACGCTTCGCCCGCGTCGATCGCGTCGACGCCGATCCATGCCGTATGGGGACCGTTGTCGCAGTCCACGATCCGGAGGAACACGGTCCGGCCGAGCATATCCGATACGTCCGTCTCGCTCCAGGCCGGCGGATTCGTATTCGGCGGGTACACGGTCCGCAGGATGTCCCCGGACGCGGCGTCTACCAGCTCGACCCGGTTCTTGTTGACCTGATAGAGCTGATAGTAGCCGCGCAGCTTCAGCCGGAGCGTCGGCGACGCCACCTCGAATACGGGCGACTGGATGATGCCGACGCCGTCGTCGCCCGCAAGACAAGAAGACAGGTGTCTGGCCGTCTTGTTCCCTTCATAGTCGTTATCCGCGAGACCCCAGATGCCCGAATTCGCTACCGGCGCCGTCAGGCAATAGTAGACGTCCTGCGTCTCCGTCCCGTGAAGCCGGACTTCCTCGAAGCGGGAGATCGCCAGGCTCGCGCCCTCGCCGGCGAAGGACTTGCTTCCTTTGATCTCCAGGTATACGCGCTTGCCTTTCAGATGGCGGACGAACCATTCCCGGACGACGAACGCCTCCTTCAACGGCGGCGCCGCTTCCTGAACGATCTCTCCGCCGTCCGCCAGCCGCAGAAAGCAGCCGCCGGAGACGGAAGCGGGGTTCAGGACGTCGTAACCGGCCAGCCGAAGCCGAAGCTGATCGCCCTCGACCGTGAACGTCGGCGACCGGAGGCTTTCCGAATGGCCCGCGGTTTTCTCCCAGACCTCGGCGCCGGGCTCGGCATCATCGCCGTCTGCGCGCGCGGTCAGGCGCCAGCCGCCGGCCGACGTCCAGCCGGACCAGCCTGCGCTGCCGCCCCAGAGGAGCGTCGTACTTTTCGGTTTGGGAAGAAGGGGCTGGCAGGGGCGTTCGTTAGCGTATCGTTGTTCAGGACGGTCTCGTTCATCGGGCATGAGTCCTCTCTGCAATGAAATGGCGTCGCACCCGGCCGGAAAAGCCGGACGGGTGCGACGTAATTCAGTCAAATCCGTAAGGCGGGCTTAAGGCTGGCCTTCCAGGTGGCGCGTCGGGTTGTAGCTCGCCACGATGCCGGCGCCGGTCGTATTCTGGCCGAACACGGCCGCCGAGTTCATGACTTTTACGCTTGAGCCGCTGGCGGCAACGACAGCGTAGTCGTCCCTGGACAGCTGGTCGGTCACGAGATTCCAGATGTCGACGGTGCCGGAATTGACGACGACGCCGTTCTTGACGCCGCAGCCGCCGATATTCAGCAAGTGTTCGTTCGAAGCGCCGTTGATGATGATCCACTGCGTATGCAGCCACATGTAACTGTCGCGGATCGCCGAGAAGTTGTCGGTGCCCGCCCAGTTGTTGAAGAACCCGGCGATCCCGTACCGCTCGGCTTCGCCGTCCATGGACGTCGGGTTCAGATCGTGCATCTGCTCGATCCAGCCTTCCGTGCTCGTGCCGACCCGTACGAAGTTTTCGGCGCTGAAGCCGAACAGCCGCTTAACGAAGTGACGGTCGCTGCCGTTTGCGATATCGAGTCCGTAGGAAGCGTTCTCGAACTCGACATTGACGACGTAGGCGTCGTCCGCATTGTTGATCCGCACCGTATACGGGAACTTCTTGATGTTGGTCGACGTGTTCATCGGATTGTTCGGATAAAAGACGCGCAGTCCGCGAAGTCCCGACTTGTTGCCGTTCAACGTGATAAAGGCGGTGTCCGTGGTCGGCGTCGTCGTATTCTCGCCCTCGTAGGCGAATAGCGCCGTGCCTTCGCCGGTTGCCCGGGCCTCGATCGCCGTGGAGCTCGCGCCGCGCAGCTCGACATTCGCCGGCACCGTGAGGTGCGTGCTCACCCTGTACCAGCCCGGCGGCAGGTAGACGATGCCGCCGCCCGCCGTGCCGGCCGCGTTCAGCGCGCTCTGGATGGCCGACGTGGCGTCCACGGTCGGCAGGCTGCCGCGCGATGCTTTAACGTACGGCGCATAATATGGCGCCTTGGTCACGTCGTAGAGCGTCGTGCTCGTCGTCTTGCTCGGCGTGCTCTCGGTATAGGACGCAGGCGGCGGCGGGGTCGGCGAGGTGACGGTGAGCCCCGTGCCGGTCGTTGCGCCCGTCAGCGTATTGTTCGACGCGAACAGCTCCGCGTACGTATTAATCCTGCTGAAGTTGATCGAATTCACGCTGCCGGAGAGCGTGCTGCCCAGCACGGCGTTTTTACGGAAGCCCGACTCCATCTTCAGCGCATAATCCGTGTTCTGGGTGTCGAGCAGCGCAAAGTTCGAGCCCCACGATCCGTCGCGCGGTCCGTCCACGTCCCGAATCCCGTATTTATAATCCGAAGCCTTCAGCTTGTAATGCTGGGCGGCGTCGTTGTCGGAGAACAAGAAGGCCGTTCCATTGGCCCGCGTATACGCGTCGATCACGCTCTTGGCCGGCGCGTTGTATGCGCTGCCTGCGTTCGCCCAGTAGGCATTGCTGAACGCGATCTTCTGGGTAGAATCGACCGCCGCCGTCTCCCGCAGCTCCAGGCCGACGTTCAGGGCCGTCCCCTTGATATTGTCGAACGTATCGAAGCCGTGCACCGCGCCGACCAGAATGCCCTTATAGGCATTCAGGAAAGTCACGTTGTGAACGGATGCCGCGTCCTGGTCGCCGCGGATGACATAGCCCAGATTGATCGGGACGAGCGGGTTCGAATGGTTTTGGTTCGGATAGTAGAACGTGAGTCCGACGACGCCCGCGTTCGTGCCTTGCAGACGGATCAGTTCGCCGATATCGCTCGACACGTTCGCCGAGATGACCGTGCCGTAGCTGCCCGTGCCGCTGTCCGGATCGCGCCAGTCGCCGCGGATGGAGCAGAACGAATAGACCTTCAGCGTGGAGCTGATCTTGTACGTGCCCGACGGCATCCAGACGGTGCCGCCCCCATGACGAAGCAATCGTCGAGCGCCTTCTGCACGGCGACTGTCGAGTCCGCCGCGCCGGTCTTGTCCGCGCCGTAGTCGGTGACGTCGAAGTCGGAGATGACGACGTCTTCGGTCGCGTAGGTCGGCGTGACGACCTTCGTCTTGCGCGGCGTCGTCGCGACGTAGATCCGGTCGATGTCGGTGCCGCCCGCATCGGCGCTATCCTTCTGGATCTTGATCGTGTTCGAACCTGCGTTCAGTTGAACCGCGACTTTGACTTCCTTATAGATGTTCCAATTGCCCGTCGCGGGGAAGGCGACGCTCATGACCTTCGTCCCGTTGACGTACAGACTCTTCGTACGCGTGTCCGGGTAGCCGTTGGAATAGCGGATGGTCAAGTCGTAGTAGCCGGCGCCCGTAGTGGACGGCGTGTTCACGCTGGCGAACTGCACATAAGCGCCGTCGCTGTTCAGCGTGCCGACCTTGGAGCCGCCGGACGCGTAGGTATCCGACACTGTCGCCGCACCGCCGCCGACGGTGCCGCTCTCGGCCTCGTACTTGGTGCCCGACTGGAGCGACTCGAAGGCGTCCCAGTCGATCGCGTTCCCCGTGGACGCCGCGTTCTTGGTGCCGCTGACGGCCACTTTAAGCGTGTGCACGCCTTCCGGGAGGTTTCGCTTCTCGAACAGAACCAGCTGCTTTTCCCAGACCGGCCCGTACGTATCCACCAGCCCCTGGCTGACGCCGTCGATATACACGTTCGCCATGCCGTGGTTGTTGTTCTTGGCGCCGATCCAGCGGACGCCCGTTCCGTGGAACGTATACTCGATCGCGTCGTTCGTCGTCTCGGAGAATTGGACATCGTTATTGTAGTAGCCCGTCGCCCCGCCGTCGTAGACGATCGTACCGCCCGGGGAGATATAGTTGATGTAGTAGTACGGCCCGTAATTATTCACGATCGTCCAGGCCGATGTCGCGCCGGGCACATAGATACTGTCGATGTCGCTGGCCGGGCTGTCCGCGCTGTCGCGCTGGATCTTGATCGTGTTGCTGCCCTCCGTCAGCGTGACGCTGGCCGTGACGGTGGAATAGATGTTCCAGTTGCCCGTCGCAGGGAAGCTCACCGTGGCAACGTCTACGCCGTTCACGTACAAGCTCTTGGTTCGGGTATCCGGATAGCCGTTGGAGTACCGGATCGTGATCGTGTAGGTGCCCGCATTGGCGACGCTTACATTGTTCAGCTGCACGTAAGAGCCGACGTCGTTCAGATTGCCTACCTTGTAGCCCGCAGACGCGTTGCTATCCGCCGTGACGGACGCCGTGCCGCCGATGACGCCATTCTCGGCCTGATAGGTCACGTCCCCGGCCGCATAGGCGCTGCCCGACGGCCCCGCCGCGAGCCACAACGCCCCCAAGCCCAGCGCAAGCGCCGCGCTCCACGCATACTTTCTTAATCCGCTTCGAATTTTTCCCACTTCATTGACCACCTTTACGAATAGGGTACAGGCATAGGTCAAGCAGCTGCCGGAGACGCGCCCGCCTCCGGCAGCCCGATACAGGGAAATGCGATAAGCCTTATTTTTTCGCGGCCAGGAACGCGTCCGCTTGCTTCTGGATCTCGGCTACGATCTTGTCCGTACCCGCTTTCTTCTGCTTCTCGATGTAGTCCGCGAGCGCTTTGTCCGCGTCCTTGACGATGCCGTACATGAGCGGTTTGCCCGCCTCGGTCGTCAGCGCGGTGCGCTTGGCGATTTCGTTCTTGATCGTGTCCGTTGTCGGGAAGAAGCCCGTGAGGCCCGAGACGAGGCTGTTCGGCTGGTTCGTGAAGTCGGCGATGTTTTTCCAGCCTTCGGCCGTTCTCGACTGGGTCGGCCGCACCAGGTTGTCGCGCCAGAAGCCCCATTGTCCCTGCCAGTCCATGTAGTTCGAGGTCTCGGCCGTCATCCCCTCCGGATAGACGAAGGTGTCGCCGTTTTTGACGTACGTCTTGCCTTCGATGCCGAACAGCACCATGTCGTACAAGCTCTGATCGGTCGCCATCATGTCCATGAACATGAGCGCTCTTTCGGGGTTTTTGGCGTTTTTGTTGATCGCCATCATGTTGGCCAGCGGCGACCGTCTCAGGTAATTGCCTTCCGGGTACAGCTCGGAGTAGAAGTTCTCCGGCTTGCCCAGGAAGTCGTTGAAGTTGATGTATTCGTTTGAATTGAACCCGACGACCTTCAGATTGCTGGATTCGCCGGCGTGCGCGTCGCGGTTGATCATGAGATCGGTCGGAATGATGCCTTCGTCGGCCCATTTCTTGGCCCAGGTGACGGCTTCCTTGTACCAGTCGGTCTGCTCGACCGGAACAAGCTTCATCGCCGGATCGTCCAGCTTGTAAGTGAGGCCGTACAGGCCGTCGACGGGATCCGCGTAGTTGTATTTAGGCGCGAGCATGGAGAGGATCTTGCTGTAGGTCAGGCCGCCGTCCCACTCGAGGATGTGGCTGTTCGGCGCGGCCTTTTTTGGCTTCCTGCAGGAAGGCGTCCAGCTCCTCCACCGTCTTGATGGAGCCGTTCGCCGGCTGGGCGACTTTGCCTTCCAGGCCCGACTTCTTGAAGTCGACCGAGACGAAGGCGTGGTCGTTCGTGATCTGCGTCCAGGGCATCGCCGTGATCTTGCCGCCGGACGTGATGGAGTCGACCATGTTGCGGTCCTGCAGCTGCTGGTAGTAGTTCGGCGCGAACTTGGGGAGCAGGTCCTTGATGTCCAGATAGTTGTTGACCATCTGCGGGTAGGCGAGCCAGTCGGCGTCGAAGTTCAAGTCGTAGTTGTCGCCGGACGTGGCGAGCAGCTTGATCTTGGTCGCGTAGTCGTTAAAAGGGATGAAGTTGATCTCGAATTTGGCGTTCAGCGTATCCTTCACTTTTTCTTCGACGGCCTTCCACACCTCGTCGGTGGCGGGCCTCTTGTCTCCGGCGAAATAAATCTTGAGCGTGACCGGATCGAGCTTCTCCGCGGCAGGCGAGGAAGACGGGGAAGCCGAAGGCGAGGCGGAAGCGGATGCGCTGGACCCTTGAGACGGCGCGGACGAGGATGCGGCGTTGCCGTTGTTGTTGTCTTTGCTGCACGCCGCCAGCGAGCCCCCCAGCATAAGCGCGGACAGGACTGCGCCGGTCAGACGAACGGTTCTTTTTTTCATCGTCGTAATCTCCTTCATCTATATTCTACATAAGGGTTTGACCCCCAGAGTAGTCAGCCTTTTACTGCGCCGATCATGATGCCTTTGACGAAATAACGCTGGACGAACGGGTACAGGAATACCATCGGACCGATCGTTAACACGCAGGTCGCGAGCTTAATGCCTTCGGAGGGAACCAGACTGCCCGACAGCATCCGGGCCGCCGCGTCAGACGTCTTCAGGAACATGATGTTGGAAACGATGGACCGCAGCAGCAGCTGGAGCGGCTGCAGGTCGCTGCTGTCGATGAGCATGACGCCGAGATACCAGTCGTTCCAATAGGTCAGCGCGATGAACAGCGATACGGTCGCGATGACCGGCGTCGACAGCCGCATCACGATCTTGAAAAAGATCGTCGCTTCGCCCGCCCCGTCGATCTTGGCCGACTCGGACAGCTCCTCCGGCAGCGATTGGAAGTAGTTGCGGATCAGGAAGACGTTAAACGCGCTGCACAGATACGGAATGATAAGCGCGGCGATGCTGTCCTTCAGATGCAGGTAGTTCACGCAGACGATGTACCACGGCACCATGCCGCCGCTGAACAGCAGCGTCAGCATCGCGTACACCGACAGAAACCTTCTGTATTTCACCCGCCGGAGCGACATCGGATAAGCCAGCATCGCGCAGATCATCACGCTCGCCGCCGTCCCGACGATCGTCACGATGGTCGAGATCTTGTAGCCGTTCACCAGCACCTTCCACTGCACGAACAAGATGTGATAGGCCTCCAGGCTGAATTGGCCCGGGATCAGCTGGTAGCCGTGCGCCTGAATCTCGAGTTCGTCCGTAAAGGAGCCTCCGATGACCATCAGAAACGGCAGCAGGCACAGAAGCGAGAACGCGAGTACGATCGCATAGATGACCAGATCCGAATATCGAATGGCGCCCAACTTGCTTGTCATGTGCATCCCTCCTAGAACAGGCCGGAGCCGTTCTGGTATTTGTTGGCCCAGCGATTGCAGGCGAGCACGAGAATAAAGGCGATGACCGATTGATAGAAGCTGGCGGCGGACGCCATGCCGACGTCGCCAAGGACGCGCAGATTGCGGAAGATAAAGGTGTCCAGCACGTCGGTCGTCGCATACAGGTTCGGATTGTCGCCGATGATGCCGTAGAACATCCCGAAGTCCGCGTTCATGATGCGCCCGATCGCGAGCAGCGTCAGGATGATGATCGTCGGCTTCAACATCGGCAGGCTGATGTAGCGCATCTGCTGGAAACGCGTGGCGCCGTCGATCTCCGCGGCTTCGTAATAGCTGGTGTCGACGCCGGATAAGGTCGCGATGTACAGGATCGAGTTGTAGCCCGCGCTTTTCCACACCATGATCAGCGTCAGGATGATCGGCCATGCCTGAGGCGTGTTGTACCAATTGACCTTGGAAAGTCCCAGCCATTGAAGCAGCTGGTTGAGCATGCCCTGGTCGAACGCGAAGATACTGTAGGCGAAGACGCTGACGACGATCCAAGAGACGAAGAAGGGCAGCAGGGTAAACGACTGAACGAGCTTCTTGAATGTCTTCTTTCTCACTTCATTAAGTAGGAGCGCCAGACCCACCGCGACGACCGTGCTGCTGGCGATGAACAGCAGGTTCAGCAGGATCGTATTGCGCGTCGCCCGGAAGGTCGTGTCCGAAGTAAACAGGAAGTTAAAGTTGTTAAAGATCGGCTTCGTCCATTCGCTGCCGAAGATGCCTTTGCCAAAGTCGAAGTTTTTGAAGGCGATCAGCACGCCCGCCATGGGCAGATAATTAAAGAAGAACAATACGATCAGTCCTGGCACGGCCATTAAGTACAAGAACGCGTTTTTGTTGAGCTCGAAGGCGATTCCCTTCGTTTTGCCGCGCTGCCGGCCTGCGTCCATCCGATTCACCTCGCTGTTTATTGTTGCAATGGTTATCATAAAGCGCTTTCAAATGTCGGCTTTTAAGGAGTCGCGAAGCTTCATCTCTACCACTCTGTGAGCCTTTAGCCCGCTTTCCTCAACCTTCAACCTTCAAACTTCAATCCTCAACCCTCAACTTGCAGCCTGCAGCCGTTTGTTTACATCCTGAAACTTGTTATATTTGTAATAAACTTATATATTGCTTGTATATTGAGATTATACTTTTAGAACAACAGGTTGTAAAGGGTTATTTTACCTCCACGAACGTCCCTTCAATGCCAAGCGTCAAGATCTTCTTCGGCGCGAGCGCGAAAGCGATCCTTCCCTCCTCTGCCGGTACGGGCGCCGTGACGCGCTCGCTCAGCATCCGCTCGCTGACGGCGACATCGCCTTCAAAAAGGCGTCCCGTCGCCGAGACCTTCTCCTCCGACTCGCCGAGATTGACCAGCCTAAGTACGACGCCTTCGGCATCCTCCGCCCGCTTGAGCGCGGTCGTCACGACGGCGCCGCCGGGCGAATCGACGCTCGCCCAAGACAGCGCCGAAGGCAGCGGACCGCCATGAACGCCGGTCGGCACGGCCCGGAAAGGCGCGTTGAACGCCTGGGCGGTGCGGACGACCTCGCGGTAGTCGCCGCCATGGGGCACGACCGCGAACCGGCAGCCGTAGGGTCCGAGACACTGCGCGCCGGGCGTGGGAAAGTAGTTCCAGTCGCCGAGCTCGCCCACGCAGCGGAGCAAGGTCAGGGCGATCGTGCCGCGGCCGTCGCGAAGCGCTTCGTACTCGGGCAGTCCCTCCGTGACGATCGCCAAGCCCCGCGCGCCGTCCGACATGTCGACGAACGATTGCATCCGCTCGTTGCGCGACGGATTGCGCCAGCCTTCCCAAGGCGCGATCGACCGCTTCACGACGTCGAACGGCGCGTCGGCGCGAACGAATTCGGCAGCCGCGTCGCTCGGGAACAGCGCGCGCAGCCGATGGTCCTTCGCCGCGTTGTCCAGGCTGACGTCGATCTCCGCGTATTTGGCGCCGGTCCGCAGACTGACGACGACTTCGATCTCCTGACTGACCGTGCGCGTCGACCGGCCGCTCCCTTCGCGCTCCGCCGGCAACTCGAGCCGGTGCCGAATGACCAGGCGAGCGCAGCCGAAGGTCGAACGGTCCTCCAGCCGGACGAGGGCCTTGCCCGTCAGGATCGGCGGGGCGTCCTCGGCGGCGCGGTACAGATACTCGTTGCCGATATCGCCGCTGTCCTCGAGCGCCAGAAGATCGCGATAGATTTGGCCGGTTATCTTGTCCTCCAGCGTCAATATGCCCCCGAGATCAGCCACAATTCGTAGGTAAGCGTTTTCTAAAGTCGCCGAATCTGCTGCCAGGACGCACGATGCTTCATCGCCATTGCCGATTGGCACGGCTTTATCGCGGGAACGCCGCACCCAAGCAAAGACCGCGTGCCCGGTTCCCGGGATTCCGCTCGCGAGGAAGGTCAGCCTGTATCTTCGTTTCCGCCAAGGAATCCGGAACCGATCGTCCGGCAGCGTGAACCCGCTGATCCAGCCGAGATCCTCCCAGGCGCATGCCACCTCGGCGCCGTCGCGGTCCAGCAGCGCGTAGCGTTCGGGCGCAAGCTCGGCCTCGGCGTCGATGTCGACCGTCGTCCATTCGTCCCGCGTCCAACCGAGCGGATTGAAGACGACGAACGGATAGACGTCGGCCGGCGCGCCTGCTTCCCGTGACGCGAACGCGGACGTATCCGTTCGTCCGGCGATATAGGCCATCGCTTCCGAGCTCAGCGACTCCGCGATCTGCGCGCTCTTCATGAAGCGCGTCACCATCTCCTCGTGAACCGCGTCGACGCTGCAGCCGCAGATGCTGTCGTGCGGGTGGTTCTGCAGCAGCAGCTTCCAGGCCTGCTTCATGAAGGCGGCCGGATATTCCCGCCCCAGCAGGCCGGCGATCGTCGCGAACGGCTCGGCCCAGCGCTCCAGCTCGCCCTGGACGCGCGTATTCCATTGCTTCAGGTACATCCGCGAGGAAGCCGTGTTCACCAGCGTGGTCCAGCCGTCGGTCCGCTCGCCGATCAGCTCTCCCGCGACCGTCGCGGACGGCGAACCGTACGCCTCCAGCCTGTCGAAGTAATCCGCGAACCGGCTGTGGACGAACCGGTAAGCGGGCAACCCTTCGTTCAGCGCCGCGACCGCCCGCCCGACGTCGGCTTGGACGGGCTGATGGTCGCACCCGTTCATAAGCAGCAGGTGCGGCGTCGTGGCGAACCTTTCCACATTGTCCAACGCCACCCGCCCTCGCTCCGCGGCGCGCGCCGGGTCGGTCGGCAGCTCCATGCCGTTGTGGTACCAGTTCGCCAGGAATACCGACAGCACCCGCGATCCGTCGGGCGACGCCCACCACAGCTCCGACGGATAGCCCGAGCTGTCGGTATTGCGGACGCCGTTGTTCTCCGCGATGGCGTTGATTCCGCGGCCGAACACGGCATGCCGGATCCCGAAGCCCTGCAGGAGCTGCGCGGACTGGGAGATGTTGCCGAACGTGTCGGGAAAGTAGCCGATCTCGGTCGCGCCGCCCAGTTCTTCGGCGCGCGCCAGGCCGAGCTGCAGGTTGCGTATCTGCGCCTCGCCGCTCGTCAGAAACGCGTCCTGCAAGACGTACCATGGACCGATGCTCAGCTTGCCTTGCCTGACAAGGGCACGAAGGCGCTCCTCCTGCTCGGGGCGGATCTCGAGATAATCGTCGACGAGCAGCACATGCCCGTCCAGATGAAAAAACGCGAAGCCGTTATTTTCCGCTTCCAGCAACTCCAGCACGTCGTCGATCAGCTTCACGAGCCGCATCCGGAACTTTTCGAACGGCATGTACCACTCTCGGTCCCAATGCGAATGCGAAATGACGTGTACCGTCGCTTTCTCCATCTCTGCCACTCCCGTTCATCCCGCTTTTTTTGAATTAACTTGTATACTTTATAACAAGCTTGTAATAAAATATTATCATGTTCATGCCAACCTGTAAATTATGGAATATAACTGTACAACCTAAGCGTTAAGTTATATATTTGTCATAGATCATGTTAGGAGTGTTAACGATGGCAAAGGCCGTGCAGCGCGTCCCGTTATATACACAAATACGAGATTACGTATTTAAGCAAATATCGGACAAGGTGTGGAAGCCCGGAGACCGGCTGCCCTCCGAAAACGAATTCGCGGAGCAGTTCAACGTCAGCAGAATTACCGTGAAAAACGCGCTCGCGCAATTGATCGAGGACAACCTGATCTATCGGATCCAGGGCAAAGGCTCCTTCGTCTCGCGCGATCTCGCGGGCGAACCGAAGCTGTATCAGGAGGGCGAGCCTTCGCTCCGCGAGGAAAAGCAGCTCGTCGCCTACCTGATGCCGAGACTCGGGAACACGTTCACCGCCCACCTGCTCAGCGGCATCGAGAGCGAGCTGACGAAGCTCAATTACCGGCTGCTTTTCTGCAAGACCGACGATTCCCAGGAAACCGAAAAAGAAGTGCTGCGCGAAGTCATTCAGCTCGGCGTAAAGGGCATTATCGTTTTCCCGGTCGACGGGGAGTCCTATAGCGAGGAGATTCTGCGGCTCACGCTGAACGAATTTCCGCTGGTCGTGGTGGACCGCTACTTGCGGGGGATCGAGACGAACTGCGTCTGCTCGGACAATGTGGACGGCGCCCACAAAGCGACCGCGCATCTGATCGAAAACGGTCATAACCGGATTGGCTTTATCTCGACGCCCTATCAAGGGACGACGAGCATCGAGGACCGTCTGGTCGGCTACGAAAAAGCGCTCGCGGAGCATCAGATCCCCGTGGAGCATCGGCTTCGCCTGCATCACTTCGACGGCGAGCGGATCAACGTCGTGCTGAAGGACGGGGTGGCGGATCCGGAGATTAAGGCGGAGATTCAAGCCTTCCTGCGGCAAAACGCGGACATGACGGCCGTCTTCGCCATTAACGCCGCGGTCGGATTGACCGTGATCGAGGCGGCCCGCGAGATCGGCATCCAGGTGCCCGATCAGCTGTCGATCGTCTTCTTCGACAACTACGAGCTGTCGGCGCTGTCCAGCGTCCCTCCGACCTGCATCAGCCAGGAAGAGGAGCTCATGGGCAGGGAAGCCGCGCGCCTGCTCGCGTCGATCATCGACAATCCGAAGCAGGAACGCCGGAAGATCATCACGCCGAACAAGCTGATCGTGCGCAAGTCGGTCGCGCCGGTGGGGTCGCCTGTTTAAGACAGGTTATTCAAGTCAGTAGGCGCAAAAAAAGCGGGGCTGTTCCGACAGCCCCACTTTTTGCATGACATTTGATTAAGTAAGCTAGCGCGGTTAGTGTTTCTTCAATACCGCTTCAACGCACTATGCTGTTTTTTTGATCCGAATTTATCAATCCATAAACCCCAAACACCTCAAAGACTCTCTTAGTTCAACTCGATAGATCATCTCGGCATCTCCTGCAATCGTACCGCGTATCCTGAATGAATGCCGTGCATTTCCTGCACGAGAAAGTCAGTTTCAATGGCGAAGGATTTACGGCGATGAGCCGCTGGGGAAAACAATAAAGTTTAATTATTCGTTCTATGGGACTCAACGCCCTTTAATTTCAAATGGTCCATGTTCAGCCGTTTCGCTTCTTTTTAATTCTGTATCAAGTATCCAGTAATATACTTTCGATTTATGCGAGTAACCGTCTTACTTATCGCTTTCGTAAAACTTTACTAAAAACTCCGTGTCCATTCCGACTCCTCTAATTATCTCAGATAAATATATCCTTCTTTTCTATAACAACTATTGGTCCCATCAGTTTTTCAATAATGGTTTGTATGGATTCTTTGCGCATAAGCTGGCTTGAAATTGGCTCCATTTGATCTACTTTATCTTCTAACTCAACCAGTTCTTCATCTGACAACTTACCGACAATCTCAACAATAATCCCACCGGAAACCATGATGCTGTTATCTATATCAATTTGCTCCCCTACAATTACAGCAGCAGGCGTATTTTCGGCTTTTGCTAAATAGTTTGAAAAATCATCACCCATTTCACCCGAGACAATCGGCGAAGATTTTTTACTTAGAACACCTTTATCAGAAACTTTTGAAACGATAATTGCACCACTACCAATCGTTTTACTTTCACTAAATTTCCCTTCATCATTTAAATCTAATTCTACGTTGGCATTCTTAACGGATCCTACTACTTTACCGCCGGCAGTTACTGTCACAGCAACTCCTCCGATAGGTCCGTTACAGTCTACCTCAACAATTGTGGATTCTCCTTTATTCTGCTCAGATGCCAACATTGCTGCTACGGATAATGTTCTTCCGAGCGCGACAGAGGCGTTTGGACTAGTACCCATCTTTTTCCGCAGAGATTCAAGAGACCCTTTAACATCCGCTCCGAATACCTTTACTCGCCCATCATAAGCAGTTGCTTGCAAAGTAAAGTCCTTATTTAATGATTTACTGCAACCAGTAAATAATAAGCCAATAAACACTGATGCTAGTCCCAAAATGACGCCTCTGTACACACCATTTCACAACCTTCTTCTTGTTATTAATTCAGCAAGATATTATCACACCATTGATTAATAGAGACGAAAGCAATGAAAAAACGGCGATCGTCCCCCGGTTTTATACCGGAATTCGATCGCTGCTTCGTTTCATTGGGACGAGCCTATTTAACTTTTTTCTGCTTGATGGCCAGAACGCCCATCTCCGTATCTACTATATAAAGAGTCCCGTTTCCGTCAACCAGAATCTCGCTAATCGATCCTGTGTTCTTGACGGCCAGAACGTACCTTTCTTTGCCGGCGGCATCTAGGGAGAACACGCTGCCCCCGTTATCCTGAATATAGACGTTGCCTTTGGTATCGCTTAGCATAGTCGAGACCGTATAATAACCGTTGAATCTCAGCGGATATTCCCATATCGTCTTGCCTGTCGTATCGATCTGGGCGATTCCGCGATTCGCTTCCACGTAGTATCGTCCATTTCCCGCTTTGGGCAGGATCATATCCAACTGAGCCGCGGTCGGCTTGTTCACTTTCGTCAGCTTCCCGCTGTTCAAGTCCAAAATTTCCATACGCGCCGTCGGATTGCCGAACGCCTGGACCCACTGTCCGTTTTTTTTGTATATAGCCGGAAGCGCTCCAATCCTTTGGCGTCGAATCAAGCTGCGCATCCCACAACAGCTTCCCTGAATTGTTCAAGTAGTAAGCATGATTTAAGTCGGTCAATACGAGTACGTTATTCTGGGCATCTACGATCAATTCCTTGATATTGGTCTCATGCATCGTAAAGACGAAGCTCCCGACCGATGAAGAAGAAACGGTCCAGTCCACGAAGTCGTCATTATACCAGTTTAATTTTCCGTCCGGAGCAAGGGAAACGAGCGCTCCGCTTAACGTCGTAATGAGGTTGTCATTAGAATCCAGGCCAATTGCAGATGTAAAGTCCGGAAATAGGTAATCATCATGAGGAAGGTAATAGGTGGATTTGACCTTGCCGTCGCGGGTGATCAGGTCCACCCGGGCGTCAACCGTATCATCCAAAATTTTCTTGCGGATCGTGAAGATCGTTCCTTTCGACGATTGTCCCCACGCCTGCAAAGATACAAGATCGAAATCGGAATAATACTGCTCCCACAGCTTGCGTCCGCCCGTTGTAGAAATGGCTTTCGTATAACCGCCGTTCAGAAGCAGCAGCCGATCTAAATCCAGCATAACCGGCCAGGCGTCTTTTTCCGCTGAGCTCCAATCGACTTCAAAGTTCTTGTATCCTCGCAGCTGTACCTTCTTCCCGTTGTCATTTACATAGGGCAGTTCCTTGTATTCGTTGGAAGGAAGCAACTGCACCTTCGCCGCTGCGGCGGTGGCGGCCTGCACGCCTGCAGCGTTGACAAGAAGGAGGAGCGCCGCTAACAAGCCGAGCATTTTTCTTTTCATCCCACAACCCCCCTTTTTACAAACAAGTAAGCAAGTCCTATGTTTAGGACCAAAGATTCATAATTCCTATTGTATTATGATATGGAATTATCTTCAATTACAAATTTTATGAGGCTAATTATGGACGACGCCCGACGGCCGCCGCCTTCTCCGGCGTGCTTCGCCGTAGGTTCATGAGCACCAGCACGATCGCGATGACCGCGAGAAACGCGCCGAGCAGCCGGAAGCCGGCAAAGCTGAACGTCCTGCCCATGATGACGCCCGTCAGCAGCGAAGATAATATGGTCCCGAGATATCGCGAGGTAAGGAAGAGCCCGGAGGCTACGCCGGCCATTTCTTTAGGCGAGCTTTTGAACAGGGCTGCTTGCATACCGACGGCGTTCAGCCCGTTGCCGATCCCGAAGGCGGCCAAGGCCAGGCTCACGCCGATGACAGGCGAAGTTTCGGTCAGCGTGACGAGCCACGAGGAGCCCAGCGTCATGAGCAAAGCCGCCGCGATCAGTGCGGGTCTCGGACCCGCTTTGTCGATCCATTTTCCCGCGAACGGAGAAGCGACGAGCGAACAAAGGCCGAGCGTCAGCATCAGAACCCCCGTATGGAACTCGCCGACATGCCGAACGGTTTGCAGATAAGATGGAATGCTGAAGAAGAGCGCGTAATAGAGCAGGTTGACGAGCATGAATTGAACGTTGACCCCAGTCATCGCCGGATATTCGGCAAAAGCGCGCAGCGGGATAAATGGCGACGCCGTCGTCAGCTCGCGCCTCGCGAACATCGCCAGCGCCGCAAGGCCGACCGATCCGGCAGCGATGTTCGCGAGCGAGGCATGCCCGGCGGACTTCATGGACAGCAAGCCCATGAGCAGACCCAGCAATCCCGCGGCAAAAAGCAGAATGCCGATCGCGTCGATTTTCGCTATCCATTTTCCAAAAGTCGGCTTGCCGTCGCCTGCCGCCCCCGGACCGTCGTCGGGAATCGTACGCCGGGCCAACAGGAAGCTCGCCGCCACGAACGGAAGATTGACGATAAAAAAGCGCTTGCCAGTCCCATCGCTCCAGCAGCACGCCGCCCGCAAAAGGGCCGATCGCCGAGGCGCCCGACAAAAAAAACCGACAACACCGACAGCGCCGTCGCCTGTTTTTCCGTCACGTGAATTCTGACGATCGCCATGCCGACCGCGATCATCATGCTCGTGCCGATCGACTGGACGACGCGCGCCGCGATCAGCCATCCGAAGCTCGGCGACAGGGGCGCCAGCAGCGAGGAGAAGAAGGATACGACGAGCCCCGCCAGGAAGATCTTCTTGCGGCCGAACATATCGCTGGCCTTGCCCATGACGGGCTGGGCGATCGCGCTCGCGATGTAAAAAGAGAAAATGATCCATGAAACTTCCGTAAAATCGAGCCTGTATTCCTGCTGCAGCCGCGCGATCGCGACGGCGATCATCGAAGAATTTAACGGATTTAATAAAATGCCCAATCCGACTGCGATCAACAGCTTTCTGCTGCGGACATCCATTTTGCGCTTCCCCTCTCGTGCGTCTTACGACTATATTACTTAAAGAAATCCATTTACTCCAACGCATTTTAAGCTATACTTACATTGACTACAGGGAATGAATCGAGGCGTTGGCATGGAGCTTCTCCAGTTGCAATACTTTATCGCGGTCGCCCGGCTGGAACATATGACCGAGGCGGCGCGGAGCCTGCACGTGACCCAATCGTCGCTCAGCAAAACGATCCAGCGCCTGGAGGAGAGCCTTGGCGCGCCGTTGTTCGACCGGACGGGCAGGCAGCTGCGGTTGAACGACTACGGCAGCCGGTTCCTGCCGCGCGCGGAGCGGGCATTGTTTGAACTGGAGCAAGGCCAACAGGAGCTCGCCGATCTGTCCGACCTCAAGGCGGGCAAGCTTAGACTGGCGGTGACGACCGCGAGCACGCTGCCCGGCATTTTGAGCGCGTTCCGGAAAAAGCGCCCTTTCGTCCAATTTCACGTTCAAATGGTGGGCTTGGCGGACATGGTCGCGATGCTTCATCGCGGAGAGGTCGACTTCGGCATCTCTTCGCCGCCGGTCGAGGAAGAGGACATTCACTGCCGGATCGTGTGCGTCGACCCGGTCGTGCTGGCGGTGCCGAAGGGGCATCGGCTCGCGGACCGCGTCAGTGTGTCGCTGGACGAGCTGAAGGACGAATGGTTCGTCAGCGTAAAAAAAGGGCTATGGCATTCGCGATTCGGTGGACGCCGTCTGCCTGCGAACGGCCGGATTCGCGCCGCAGTATGTGTACGAAGGAGACGAACCTGCGCGCCTTAGCGCGCTCGTCGAGGCCGATATCGGGCTGGCCTTCATGCCGAGCACGGCCATGAATCCGCAAGCCAGCCTGCGGTATGTTCGCATAGCGGATGCCGAATTGACGCGGGAGATCGCGTTACTGTGGCACAAGCGCCGGTACCTCTCGCAGGCCGCGCTGGAGTTCCGCGACGTCGTGCTTGCTTATTTCGAGGCGGAAGCCGGCGCTTGGTGAACATACAAAATAACCCCTGCTGATCGCAGAGGTTAAATGCCGGCAGATTAAGCTTGCCGCGGCGGCCTATAACCGGGCCGTCTTTTAATTGAATCCGCCGTTTACGCGAAGGGTCTGTCCCGTGATCCAGCGGCCTTTGTCGCCGGCGAGCAGCTCCACCGCATTCGCGATGTCCTCCGGCTCTCCGAGACGTCCGAACGCGTTCATCCGGCGGAACGAATCGACCAGCTCTTCGGATTTGCCGGTCAAGAACAGCTCGGTCGACACCTGTCCCGGCGCGATGCAATTGATCGTGATGTCCTTGGGACCGAATTCCTTGGCCAGTTGGCGAGTCAGCTGCTCGACGGCGCCTTTGGTCGCCGCGTAGACGCTGTAAGTCGGGAGCATCGCGCCCGCCACGGAGGTCGAGAAGTTGATGATGGCGCCGCCCGGAGACATATGCTTCATCGCTTGCTGGCAAGCGAAGTACGTCCCCTTCACGTTGATGGCGAACTGACGGTCGAACGCCGCCTCCGTCACTTCCGCGATCGCCGCGTTGTCCATAACGCCGGCATTGTTGACGACAATGTCGACGCGCCCGTATTGCCCGAGCGTCCGCTCGAACAGCGCCTCGACGTCGCTCACCTTGCTCACGTCGGCGCCGATGGCGGCCGCTTCTCCGCCGGCTTGCTCGATCGTCTGTACGACCTCCTCCGCTTTGCCCGGATTCGAGGCATAATTGACGACCACCTTCGCGCCGGATGCGGCCAGTTGAATCGCGATCTGCCGCCCGATTCCTCTCGAAGCTCCCGTTACGATCGCGACTTTTCCCTGCAATTCCATATCGAATCTCTCCTTTGGGTTGAATCGGCCGCCACGCTGTCTGCGTCGGACCTTATGTACTCATTATAGGCAAGTTTAGCCGACGCCAGGTAGAACAGACGTCTTCGATCCTTGCCTAATCCTCTTCGGGCTGGGTATGATGAAAAGAAACGCGATCCGAGCGGAAGGAGCCGGCGACCGATGAACGAATCCACGCGCATGGAGCAAGCCCGGCAGCGATTGGCGCACGCCATTCGACGCCATGCTCCGACAAGCGGCACGCGTCAAACCGCCATACCGGATTTGACGCTATTGCATGCCGTGCGGACGTCCGAACCGTTGGAGTCCGTATACAAGCCCTCCATCTGCATCGTGGCGCAGGGCGCCAAGACGGCCGCCCTGGCGGACGGAACCTACACTTACGATCCGATGACGTACCTGGTGACTTCCGTCGAGCTGCCGATCTTCGGCAAAATCGTCGAGGCTTCGCCCGAAGTTCCCTACTTAAGCTTGAAACTCTGCTTCGACCCCGACGTCATCCTGGACATCGCCGGCGAGATCCGGCGTCCCGAGCTCGTCTCTTCGGAAGCTAGCCGCGGCATTACCGTGAGCCGCATGTCCCCCGCCTTGCTCGAAGCCGCTTGTCGGCTGGTCGAACTGCTGGACGCGCCAGAGGACGTTCCGGTATTGGCTCCCCTCGTCATCCGCGAAATGGTGTACCGCTTGCTGCAAGGCGAGCAAGGTCCGCTCCTTCGCTCATTCGCGACGGTCGGCAGCCAATCGCATCTCATCGCCCAGTCTGTCCGGTTGATCAACCGGCAATACCAGCGCCCGCTTCGCGTCGAAGAGCTGGCGGGTGCCGTCAATATGAGCGTGTCGGCGTTCCACAAGCACTTCAAGCGCGTTACCGCGATGAGTCCGCTGCAGTATCAGAAAACGGTGCGCCTGCAAGAAGCGAAACGCTTCATGCTGACCGAAGCCTTGCCGGCGGCCGAGGCGGCTTTCCGCGTCGGCTACGAGAGCCCCTCGCAATTCAGCCGGGAATACGCCCGCTTGTACGGCCGGCCGCCGATGCAGGACATCCAAGAGCTTCGCGACGCGACGGTCGTCGGGGCAGGCAGCGTGCGCGGAGGAGAATAGACATGAAAGCCGCTAGGCGAGAAAACGAACGGAGGGTTCGGCATGATCACGCTCAGAAAAATCACGCTCGATAATCGGCGCGCCGTCTTCAACCTCGAAGTGTCGGAAGATCAGCGTAAGTATGTCGCATCCAACCTGTCGAGCGTCGCATCTTGTTATGTACTGGCGACCAACGGCGGACATCCCTTTCCGTTCGCCATCTACGCGGATGAGCAGCCGGTCGGATTTGTCATGTTGACCTACGGGATAACCGGATACGAGCTCCCGTCCGTCGCTGACGGCAACTACTGCATCCTGCGGCTGATGATCGACGAGCGCCATCAGAACCGGGGCTACGGTCGCGAGGCGATGGCGGAAATTTTAAAGTTCATCCGCACCTTTCCCGCCGGACCTGCGCAGTTCTGCTGGCTCCCGTACAAGCGCGACAACGCTGCCGCCAAAAAACTTTATGAAAGCTGCGGTTTCCGGGAGAACGGGGGAGATTTGCGATGGCGAGCAGGTGACCGTATTGCGGCTGTGAGCGGTTCGGTACGATTGCTGCAAATATGCTGATATTTTCGTTAGAGGGTTCAGGTCCGCGAAAATAAATGCAGACGCGCTTTTTAACACTTATCGCCTCGCTCCAGTCTGCCGGCCTCCATCACAGTTTGCAATTATGCTTATTTGGGGCAATGTCGTTCTGCTCCAGCAAAAAAACCGCACCGAATCCGGTGCGGTTCATTTTGTATGTGCGTCAGCGCATCAGCCAGGCGTGATGGGGGTCGTTGTGGAAGCGCCACGCGCGCGTCGGGCCGGCCATGACGTTCAGGTAATAGACGTCGTAGCCCGGCGGCGCGGATACGGGGTGGTAGCCGCGGGGCACGAGCACCGCTTCGCGGTCCTTGACGGCGAGCGTCTCGTCGAGCAAGCGGTCGTCGGTGTAGACGCGCTGCACCGCGAAGCCCTGTTCGGGCTGCACGCGGAAGTAGTAGGTTTCCTCCAGCAGCGACTCGTTCGGCAGGTCGTCTTGGTCGTGCTTGTGCGGCGGATAGCTGGACCAGTGTCCGGCCGGCGTGAACACTTCGACGACGAGCAAGCTGTCCGCAGGCTCGCTCTCCGGGAGGATGTTGTGCACGAGGCGCGACATGCTGCCGCTGCCCCGGTGCTCCACCCCGACGCCGTCCGGCGAGATCAGCCGCGCCGCATGTCCGCCGCGGCCGGGCGCCAGGCAGACCGCCAGCTCCACGTCGGTCAACGCCTCCAGGTCCCACTGGCTGCCCGACGGCACGTAGACGGTGTAAGGCGGCGTCTTTTCGAATACGCTCATGCGCTTGCCGACGTCCCGCCACGTCTGTCCGCCGGCGCTTACGTCCGCGCGGCCGGACAGCAGCACGAGCGCCGCCTCCAGACCGCCGGTCTCCCGGCCGAGCTTGTCTCCGACCGCGAGCCGGAACGCCTCGAAGCCGACATACGTCCATCCGGCGCTCTCCGGCGAGATAGACAGCACGCAGCCCCGTTCGTCGGGAACCGCGCGCGAAGGTACGATCAACTCGGACATGCCCATCCGTGCTCCTCCTCTCTTATGCTTCCGCGGCCAGGCCGGCTTCGGCGAGCTCCGCCAGCTTGACCGGACGTCCCGTCTCGAGCGAGCGCTTCGCCGCCAGGGCGATCAGCTCCGCCTGCAGGCCGTCTTGTCCGCTTACCGGCACGGGCTGGCCAAGCCGCACGCTGTCGACGAACTGGCGCATCTCGTCCCGATAAGCTTCCGTATACCGCTCGAGGAAAAAGTGCAGCGGCTTATCCCGCGTGATGGCGTCCGGTCCGCTTACGACCGCCGTGTTCGGGTAGTCGTTGGCGATCGCCACGCTGCCGCCGGAGCCGAACACCTCGACCCGCTGATCGTAGCCGTATACCGCCTTGCGGCTGTTGTCGATGACGCCGAGCGCGCCGCTCGCGAACTTCAGCGTCGTGATCGCCGTGTCGATATCGCCGGCTTCGCCGATGGACGGATCCACCAGCACCGCGCCTTGCGTGAATACTTCCTCCACCTCGCTGCCGGAGAGGAAGCGGGCGATGTCGAAGTCGTGGATCGCCATGTCCATGAACAGTCCGCCGGATACCTTGACGTACGCGATCGGCGGCGGGCTCGGATCGCGGGAGGTGATCTTGATCAGGTGCGGCTCGCCGACCCGGCCTTCTTCGACGATCTCCTTCACGCGCCGGAAGTTATGGTCGAACCGCCGGTTGAAGCCGATCTGCAGGCTGACGCCCGCAGCCGCGACCGCGCGCAGCGCTTCTCTCGTGCCTTCGACGCTCATGCTGACCGGCTTTTCGCAGAAAATCGCTTTGCCGTTCGCCGCCGCCTCCACGATCAGCGGGACGTGGGTGTCGGTGGGCGAGCAGATGATGACCGCTTCAATAGCCGGATCCGTCAAGAGCTCGCTCGCATCGGCCGTCACTCGGGCGATGCCGCGCTCCGCGGCCCATGCCGCGAGCGCTTCGCCCGCGAACGGGTCCGCGATCGCCGCGACCGCGACGCCGTGCATGCGGAGCAGATTGTCCGCATGGATCTTGCCGATTCGGCCGGCGCCGATGACGCCGATGCCGATCGTATTCAAAGTGTTGCTCAACCTAGATTCCTCCCTGCTGATTCCGCGTAAGACCGTTCGTTCGGGCGTTGCCGCCCGGAAGGCCGCAAATGCAGTCCGGCGCTCTGAGCCTGCCAGAACACGGCTTTGGCTCGAGCTCAGGCTCGGACTCGGGCTCTTGCTCGCGCTCGGGCTCGATTCCGGCTCGTGCGCCCGCTTACCACCGGGCCGTCACCATTTTTTTGCGCGTATAGAACTCGACGCCGTCCGTTCCGTTCGCGTGGAGATCGCCGTAGAACGACTTCTTCCAGCCCGAGAACGGGAAAAACGCCATCGGCGCGGGCACGCCCAGATTGATGCCGAGCATGCCGGCGTCGATATTCTCGCGGAATTGGCGCACGGCGCTGCCGCTGTCCGTGAACAGGCAGGCCCCGTTCGCGAATTCGGAGCGGTTGGCGATCTCGATCGCCTCGCTCAGCGTCGCAGCGCGCATGACGGCCAGCACCGGCGCGAAAATCTCGTCCTTCCAGATCTTCATCTCGCAGGCGACGTCGTCGAAGATCGTCGGCCCGACGAAGTAGCCCTTGCCGTCCGAAGCGGCATCCAGACGTCCGTCGCGCACGAGCTTCGCGCCCTCCTGCTTGCCGGCTTCGATATAGCCGAGCGTGCGGGCCTTGTGCGAATCGCGGATAACCGGGCCGAGGAAGACGCCCTCCTCCAGGCCGTTGCCGATCGAGATCGCGTCCGCCGCCTGCTTTAGCTTCTCCACCAGCGCGTCGCCGACGTCGCCGACCGCCACGACGACGGAGCAGGCCATGCAGCGCTCGCCCGCGGAGCCGAAGGCGGCGGCGACGATCTGGGTGACCGCCGCGTCGAGGTCGGCGTCCGGCATGACGATGCTGTGGTTTTTAGCGCCGGCCAGCGCCTGGACGCGCTTGCCGTGCGCCGAGGCGGTCTTGTACACGTACTCGGCGACCGGCTGCGAGCCGACGAACGAGACGGCCGCGATGCCGGGATGCTCGAGGATGCCGTTGACCGCGTCATGCGCGCCGTGCACGATGTTCAGCACGCCCGGCGGCAGCCCGGCTTCGTCGAACAGCTCGGCGAGCCGCTGCGCCAGAAGCGGCGTGCGCTCCGAGGGCTTGAGCACGAACGCGTTGCCGCAGGCGATCGCCAGCGGGAACATCCAGCACGGCACCATCATCGGGAAATTGAACGGCGTAATGCCCGCTGCGACGCCGACCGGATAGCGGTACATGCCCGACTCCAGGTTCGTCGCGATGTCGGGCAGCTGCTTGCCCATCATGAGCGACGGCGCGCCGGCGGCGAACTCGACGCATTCAATGCCGCGCAGCACCTCGCCGTGGGCCTCGGCATAGCTTTTGCCGTTTTCGATCGTGATGAGCCTGGCCAGCTCGTCCCAGCGTTCGACGAGCAGCTGCTGATATTTGAAGAGGATCCGGGCGCGGCGGGGCACCGCCGTCTTCGCCCATGCGCGTCCCGCTTCCGCGGCCGCTTGAACCGCCGCGTCCACGTCCGCCTTAGTCGACAGCGGAACGTAGGCGATCACCTCTTCGGTGGCTGGGTTGTATACCGGCTCCACCTTGCCGGAGGCGGACGGAACCTGCTTGCCTCCGATCCGGTTGCTCAGCGTCTCCACCGCGGCGTCGATTCGATTTGTCATGGCGTGATGGCCCCTTTCCAATCTCATTCTGGTTGTTCTGGCAGACTAGCTGTTCGCGGTAATCTCGCCGCGGTTGCAGCGTTCGATATAATCGTGGACGGCGCCTGTCGTCGGCATCGCGTCCGAGCAGCTGTGGCTGGAGATGACGATGCAGGCCGCCGCGCTTCCGAACTCCATGCAGCGCTCGACTTCCCAGCCTTGCAGCAGGCCGTACAGGAAGCCCGCCGCATACGAATCGCCGGCGCCGAACGTCTTGACGACCTTCGCGGGGAAGCTGCGGGCCGTGTGCGAGGCCCCGTCCTTCGTATAGGCGACGGAGCCTTCCTTGCCGTGCTTGATGACGACGAGCTGCGCGCTGTACGCGAACCACTTGGATGCCGTGACGCGGTCGTCGCGTTCCGGATTGCGCTCGAACCGCTCCATCATGTCGAACTCCTCGCGCGTGCCGAGGATGATGTCGCACTTCTCGGCGGCAAGATTGTAGTAGACGGCCGTCTCCTGCTCCGAGCGCCACGTATAAGGCCGGTAGTCGAGATCGAACGCGATGACGGCGCCATGGCGCTTCGCGTAGTCGAGCGCGAGGAATACCGCCTCCCGCGACGGACTGGCCGCGAGCGCGGTTCCGGAGATGAGCAGCATCTTGGCGTCCGCGACGAGCGCCTCGCTCACCTCGTCCGGCGCCAGCAGCAGATCGGCGGCATTGTCGCGGTACATCAGGATGCTGCAATCGGTCGGGCTCTTGATCTCGGTAAACGCGAGCCCGGTCGTCGCGCCGGTGCGGTCGATCGATACGCTCGACGCGTCGATGCCTTCTTTGGCAAGATATTGCGCGATAAATCGGCCCATCTGGTCGTCCGCCACCTTGCCGATGAAGCCCGTGGCGAGGCCAAGCCGGGACATGCCGATGCAAATATTGGCCGGAGAGCCGCCTACGTATTTTGTAAACGTGAGCGTCTCCTCCATCGGCCGGTTAATCTCGTTGGCGTTCAAGTCGATGCACAGGCGGCCGATGGCCGCGAAGTCGGTCTTTTTTAGCCGCGTTAAACTCGATGATTCCCATCGTTTACGCCTCCCTTGTGTCGGCAGTCCCTTGAACCCGGTCCAGGATCGCGTCGAGATATACGATCGCCCTGTGCGCGTATTCGCGGGGCTGGTGGAGCGCCGGATCCTGCTCGCCCTCCAGCATCGCCCAGCCGTCGTAGCCGCGCGCCAGCAGCTCGCGCACGATCGGCTCGAAGTCGATGCAGCCGTCGCCGGGGACGGTGAACACCCCTTTGCGGATGCAGGTGACGAAGTCTACGCCTTCCGTCCGGGCTTCGGCGAGCACCTTCGGCCGAATGTCCTTCAGATGGATATAGGCGACTCTGTCGTAATGCTTGCGCAGCAGCGCCAGCGGATCGGAGCCGCCGTAAAAAGCGTGGCCCGTATCGTACAGCAGGTGAACGAGCGCAGGGTCGGTCCGGCGTAGCAGCTCGTCGATCTCTTCCGGCTGCTCGACGACCGTGCCGCCGTGATGGTGGTACGCCAGCTTCATGCCGAAACTACGCGCAATCTCTCCTGCTGCGTTCAGTCCCTTTGCGAGACTGTCCCAGCCCGCCTCGTCCAACCGCAGCACCGTTTTCTCCGCAGGCGTACGCCGGGGGTCGAAGTGCAGGGACCCTCCGACCTCGGCCGTGCTGATGACCGTGCTGCCGAACTCGGCCAGGAACGCCGCATGGCGGCGGTAATCCTCAAGCTCCCGTTCCAGGTAAGCCGGATCGGAGAACAGCACGGACTTCCACTGAGACACGAGCCGGATGCCCCGGGCATCGAGCTCCCGCTTCAGCACGGCCGGATCCTTGGGGAACTTGCGTCCCATCTCCGTCCCGGTCAGGCCGAGGGACGCGATATCGTCCGCGATCGTCTCGAAGGTCGTGTCCGCGCCGTGCTCCGCCACGTCTTCGCCCACCCAGTTGATCGGATGAATGCCTAGCTTAAACGGCCGATCTGCCATGCGGCTCACCTCTTCTTCTATAATTAAATAACGCTATTAGTAAGGCTTCGCTTCCTCGGTCCTCGCCGCCATCTCCCGCTGCGCCGCGACGACCTTCGGCGAGGCGGATACCTCCGGCACTTCGACGCGCCACCACGATTCGTAGCCGTCCGTGTTCGTGCCGGGCACGACCGGGATCTCGATCAGCGTGGTCTTCGTCTCCTGCTTGGCTTGCGCCAGCGCCTCGCGCAGCTCATCCGGCGTCCGTGCCGTATATGCGGCAGCGCCCAGGCTGCGCGCATGCGCCGCGAAGCCGATGGGCATCGGGCTGCCGGTCAAGCGGCCCGTATCGGCGCTGCGGTAGCGGAATTCGTTGCCGAAGCCGTCGCTGCCGTTCGCGCGCTGCAGGTTGTGAATGCACTGGAAGCCGTGATTGTCGAACAACAGGATCGTGATCTTGCGGCCTTCCTGCAGGCTCGTGACCAGCTCCGAATGCATCATGAGGTAGCTGCCGTCGCCCACGAACGCATACACTTCGCGCGCCGGCTCGGCCAGCGCGGCGCCGAACGCGCCGGCCACCTCGTAGCCCATGCAGGAAAACCCGTATTCCATGTGGTACGTCTTGGGCTGCGCGGGACGCCACAGGCGATGCAGGTCCCCGGGCAGGCTGCCCGCCGCGCAGACGACGACCGACGTCGGGTCGATCGTCTCCTGGATGACCCCGAGCGCCCGCGTCTGGGACAGACCGTCCGCATGCTCAGCCGCGAAGAGCCGGTCCACCTCGCGATCCCACTCGGCCTTCAGCGAAGCAAGCTCGCCCTCGGCGTACGCGCTGCGGTAGCCGGCCGCCTCCAATTCAGCTTGCAGGGCGGCGAGCCCCGCCTTCGCGTCCGCGACAAGCGCGGTCCCTTCCAGCTTCGCCGCGTCCGCGGCCTGCACGTTCAGGTTCACGAACTTCACGCCTTCGCTCCTGAACGCCCGCTTCGACGCCGTCGTGAAGTCCGAGTACCGCGTGCCGATCCCGATAATGAGATCCGCCTCCGCGGCGACCCGGTTGGCGGCCAGCGAGCCGGTCACGCCGATCGCGCCCAGGTTCAGCGGATGATCCCAAGGCAGCGCGCTCTTGCCCGCCTGCGTCTCCGCCACGGGCATGCCGAAGCGCTCCGCGAACGCCGCCAGCTCGGCCGTCGCGTCCGCGTACAGCACGCCGCCGCCCGCGATGACGAGCGGCCGCTTGGCGCCGGCGATCAGCCTCGTTGCCCGCTGGATAGCCGCTGCCGACGGCGGACGACGGTCGACGACATGCACGCGTTTCACGAAAAATTCGTCCGGATAGTCGTATGCCTCGGCCTGCACGTCCTGCGGCAGCGCCAGCGTCACCGCGCCCGTCTCGGCAGGATCGGTCAGCACGCGCATCGCCTGCAGCGACGCCGCCATCAGCTGTTCAGGCCGGACGATCCGGTCCCAATAACGGCTGACCGGCTTGAAGGCGTCCGCTGCGGAGATGTTGTAATCGGACGCCACTTCCAGCTGCTGCAGCACCGGATCGGGCTGGCGGCCGGCGAAGTTGTCGCCGGGCAGCAGCAGCACCGGAATCCGGTTGACCGTCGCGGTCGCGGCAGCCGTCACCATATTGAGCGCCCCCGGGCCGATGGACGACGTGCACGCCCAGATCTGCCGGCGGTTCTTCTGCTTCGCGTAGGCGGCGGCCGCGTGAACCATGCCCTGCTCGTTTTTGCCCTGCACGTAGACGAGCTCGCCCGCGCTGCGCTCCAGCGCCTCGCCGATGCCGGTCACGTTGCCGTGGCCGAAGATGCCCATCACGCCTTGCACGAACTTCGTCTCAAAGCCGTCTACCGATATATATTGGTTGTCCAGAAACTTCAGCAGCGCCTGGGCCATCGTTAATCGTAGGGTCACTTTACTCTCTCCTCTCGGCCGCTCGCCGGTCTCGCCGTTTCTGGGTCTGTTCGTCTTGTCGATCAAACGCCGCTTCGCGCCTGCACGGCCCCGGGCGTCCCCGACGAATCCCGCTCGCGCAGGAAGGTCTCGAGCCGGCAGATCTCCACGCCCGCCAGCATCATGATGCCCGTCCCATGGTTGTCGTTGACGACGGTGAGCAGATCGTATTTGTAGTAGTCCGCGGTAAAAGAATAGCGCGAGCCGCTGCACACGCCGTGCACGTTGCCTTGGCGATCGATCGCCTTCGCGGCGAGTCCCCGCCAGGCGCGCAGCGCGGCTTCGGTATAGCGCGCTGCGTCCTCGAGCCATCCGAAGCGCACGCCTCGCGCGAAGGCGTAGGCGAACATCGCCGTGCAGGAGGCCTCCTCGTACGCGTCCGGATCGGTCAGCACCTGGCGCCACAGGCCGGACTCGCCCTGCTGGGCCGCGATGCCCGCGCACAGCTCGCGGAAGAAGGCGAGCAGCGCCGGCCGGTCCGCATGCTCCGCAGGCAGCCGCTCCAGCAGCTCCGACAGCGAGAACAGCGTCCAGCCGTTGCCTCTGCCCCACGGGATGCGCGTCGCCTTGCCGTACTTGAAGTCGTAAACATGGCTCATGACGCCCCGGTCTTCCATGTACAGATACCGCCGGTAATGCAGGAACTGGCTTGCCGCGTCGTCCAGGTACTGCCGATTCCCGGTAATGCCCGCGTAGCGGCTCAGAAACGGCGCGCTCATGTACAGATCGTCCGCCCACATCGTGTCGGCCGAGTATTCGCCGACGCAGAGGCGATAATACGCGCCGTCGTCGCGCCGCTCCAGCCGGTTCGCGATGAAGTCCGCGATGCCCAGGTAATCCGCGTTGCCTTCGGACGGATATGCTTCCAACATCGCCGAGCCGAACGAGCCGCAATTGTCCAGCATTTTCATCAGCACGAGCTGGTGATTAATCGAAGGAAAGCCATAGGCAGCCTTGTCCCAAAGGGAGTATTCGTACCAGTCGGTGCAGCTGTCGATATGGGCGCGGGCATAGTCCCCGATCTCCGGACGACCGAGCTCGCGGGCGGTCTGCAGCAGGCCGTACATCGTCACGCCGAGCGGGTAGTCCCAGCGGCCGAAGTTGGTCGCCGCGCCCGCCGTCCAGCGGTTGCTCAGCATCGCGTTCTCATAATAGGGCCGCAGCTTAAAAGCCGGGCCGTCCAGCGCCCAGCCGGTCATGCCGCGGGCGCCCGCCGCGGCCGCGCCGTCGGCCAGCTTGAACAGCCGCTTGACCGATTGCACCGCTGCCGGCGCCTCGTCATGATCCGCCGGCAGCGGTCCCGCATACAGCCAGCCGCCGGCCAAGCCGTCGCCGTGAACCGGCGCCGGCAGCCCGAATGGCACCGGACCGCCGGATGCCGCGGACACGGCAAGTTCAAAGCCCCAGCCTTGCTCGCCCGTCTCCGCGCGGACCAGCACATGGCCCTCCGCGAACGCCAGCGGCAGCTCGCGCTTGAACGCGCCCGCCTCGGCCAGCTCGATGATCGGCTGCCCGTCCAGCCAGACGGTCAGCGGGCCGTACGCCCAGCCCCGCCAGGAGCTGGTCTCGCCTCGCGCGGTCAGCGGCAGCCTGCTCCAGGCATAGCCTGCGGCCGCACCCTCCGGCACGCCGAAGATGCGCTCGAAGTTCGGCCGCGCCGCCGCAGCTGCCGGCCACTCGCGCGCAGGCAGCCAGGCGATGCCCGTGTCCGTTTCCTTCCCGCCGAAGTCGGGGAACCCCGAGCCCTTCGCCATACAGAGCCTGCGGCAGCGCGCCGGAGTACGCCCAGCCCGCGGTCTCGCGGCGTTCGGCGAACGGCGCGAGCACCTGCAGAATACGCACCTTGCCTTCCTCCGCGCCGAACCGGCAGCCGAAACCCGCTTCCGTCTTGCGCATTTCAAGCAGGAGCGAATTCCAGCCCTTGCGCAGCAGGAGCGGGACGACGGCCTTGGCGTCCGGCTTCATCTCGTCGACCGCGCCGGAGCGGTACAGCAGCGTTTCGTTCAGGTAAAAACGAACCGGACTGAACGGCATGATCCCCGCGTCCAGCGAGCGCTCGTCATCGCTCCATACGAATCCGCACGCATAAGCGACCTCTCCGTGCCGCGCTTCCGGCAGCCGCCTGGCCAGGTCGAAGTCGTAATAGCCTTCATCGGTCTGGAGAATGCCGTCCGCAGAAAATGCGCGAAGCGCGAAGGGAATCTCGGGATTGGCGCCCAAGTAACGCCCGGCCACCGTGCCGAGGATGCCGGCGGCGTCCTCGCCCAGCCAATAGCCGATGCTCTCGCGCCGTTCGATATATTCGGTCATGGTTGATCACTCCAGGCTAAAAATGACAAAATGGCAAAAAGCAAAATGGCTCAAGGAAAAATAGCCAAAGGGCTAAAATCGCAATCCATCTTAAGCGCGCGGCAAGGTCCGGATGCGGATCCGCGTCTCGAACGGCGTGACGACGTTCAGCAGCAGCGTTTGGCAGTCGAAAGGCAGGTTCGCCTCGCGGACGAAGCCGGCCGTATGCGCATAGGCGCCGCCGCTCAGTTCAAGCGCGTCCCCGCCCGCTTCGTATCGCAACGTGCCGGACTTCCAGAACTGCTTGCCCGCGCCCGCGGGCGCCAGCTCGCCGCCGGACAGCTCGCCGTCCGCGGCCAGAATGACGGAGATCTGCGTCATCAATTCCTCCGGCTCGCTTGAACGGATGACGAGCTCCCAGCCGTCCGCCGCCTCGACGACGTCCACCGCTACGCGAAGCCGCTGTACATGCGTCTCTTCGCGCTGATGGTGAGGCAGCAGATACCACGGGCTCGTCGCCTCGGCCGCCGTCGACGGCAGGCGCTCGGCCGTCACCGGTCCGTAGTAGCCTTTGTGCTGCTCCCCTGCCAGGCGATATCCGCCCTCCGCTTCGACCAGGCTGTTCATCGGAACGAAGCCCGGCGCGAAGTAGGTCGCGACCTGGACGCCGAGCAGCCGCGCGGCGCCATGCCGCAAGGCGAAGAACGACGGCGTCTCCGCGCTGATCGTGACGCTCTCGTCCCCTTTGCGCACCCGGGCGACGGCGGCGCCGAAGTCGGGATGCAGCCGGCTGTGATAGATTCGGCCGTTATGACCCGCGCTCTCCATCGCCGCCAGGTATTGCTGCCGCGGGAAGTCCGCATGCAGCAGCTTGCGGTATTCGGTCGGCAGCTCGGCCGGCCGCACGGCCTGCTCCCGAAGCGACGGATCGAGCAGCAGCCGGACCGCGGCGTTCGTCGGGCAGCTGCCTGGATGCCGCAACTGTCCGTAAGCGAGATTGGCGGCCGCCTGGAACTCGGCATTCTCGTCGAGATGCGCCATCATGGCGTAGGGCAGATAATAGGAGGATAGGTCGTGCTTGTGTCCGAAATCCTGGCGGCCGGAGTAATCGGTCACGACGTCGCCGTTCGGATGAACGAGGTAGAGCATCATGCGGAGGTTGGCGCGGACGGGCGCGAGCAGCTCGGGCTTCCCGAACAGACGGGCCGCATGAACGAGCATAATGTCGCTCACCGCGTTGTAGATGCCGTTGCTCCGCTCGGTCCATTCGCCGTCCGGCGTGATGTCCATGCCCTCGGCGATCCACTGCTCCGCGCGCTGCAGCGTCTCCGGCGCGCCGAACAGCTCATGCAGGAAGCCAAGCGCGGCGCTGACGACCCAGCGGTGATTCGGCGTGTGGACGCCGCCCGTAACTAATGCCGGGATCGTCCGTTCGAGGAACAGGCGGACGTCGGCCGCCGCCTCGCGAAGCGGCGCCCAATCGTCCTGCGCGAGCAGCTGGTACACCTGCGCATAGCCGACGACGACGAACGCCGTATCCGGCGGCGAGTGAAAGTTGGTCCAGCCTGGCGAGATCGTGCCGTCCTCGTGCTGCGCGCCGACCATGTAGCGGGCGGCGAGCGCGAATCTAGCCGCCAGCTCCTCGTCCCGGTAATAGGGAGAGTCCGGATTGCACAGCGAAGCCGCCCAGATGGCCATCGTCATGGGCGTCCCGGTGGAGTGGTTCGGCGAAGCGAGGCCGTATTCGGCGCTCAGGATGCCGCCGTAGCTGCGGCTGTTTTCGTCCAGGTCCTGGCGGTCCATGCCCTCCCGCACCCAATTGTCGTTGATCTCGAATACGTTCCGATAGGCGTTTTTCACGCTTGAATCCCTCCGTCCGCCGCCGGCTCCGAACCGGGCGCTCCCTTTCGCGCCGACAGCTTTTGTTGCAGTATCCCGTGACTGCGGTGAATCGCCTCCGGCTCGCAGGCCGCTTTGAGCTCGTATACTTTAAGCGGGACGCGGCCGATCGCTTCGAGGAACAGGTCGAACGTCTCGTCGTCGCCGCTGTGGACGTACGGACACCAATGATCGGACAGGCCGATCGTCTCGTGGATGTGCAGCCCGCCGATATCGTCGATCAAGCCCGGCAGCTCGGCGGCATTGTCGTACAGCCCCATCCGCTCCATCATCATCCCGTGCCCGATGTCGAACCACAATTTAACCGGCGAGCCCTTGAGCTCGTCGATGATCCATCTGGCCTCGGCAAGCGTAGGGATCTGATTGCAGCGCGAGCGCGTCTCGATGCCGAGGATCAGGTCGTAGCCTCGTGCGGCCAAGGTCTCGGAAGCCTGCTCCAGACTGTCGCGGATGCGCGCGAGATACCCGCCGGCCAGCGCTTGCCGACGCTCCAGCATCTCGTCCCACAAGGTCCGGTACGCCTTCGCATCCGGTCCTTCTTCCCGATAGATCTCCTGCAGCTTGCGGCTGATATCGTAGGGAAACGGCACTTCGCCCGGATGGACGACGACGGCCTTCGCCCCGTACCGGTGCGCGTACTCGGCGGAGCGGACGAGCAGCTCGATCGCCCGTCCGCGTCTCTCCGCGTCCTCGAAGCCGAGCAGCACCGAGTCCGTGCCGTAATCCGGGTCCGCAACATGCGGAAACGTATTGTGCACGCTCGATACGCCGATTTCGCCCCGCTCGATCATCGGCTCGATCGTCGTCAACAGCTCTTCCGTGACGTTGTAATTGAGCTCCACTTGCCGGAAGCCGAGACTGCGAATCTCCTCGATCATGTCCCGGCCGGTCGCATGGCGCTTGATGTTCCAGCAGGTCGAGAACGAGTAGCCCGTTTTATCGATGCCGCTCATCCCTTGACCGCTCCGAGCATGACGCCGCTGACGAAGTAGCGCTGCAGCCACGGATAGACGATCAGGATCGGCACAGTGGCAAATATGACGCTCGCCGCCTTCAGGCTCTCAGGCGTCGCAGCGACGTTTCTGGGCCCTTCGTTTCGCGTCAGGTCCGAGACCATATTGTTCTGGACCAGTTGATAAAGCTTCAGCTGCAAGGGGTAGAGCTCGGTCTTGGTAATGTATAGCAGCGTATCCTGGAACCCGTTCCAACGCCCGACCGCATAGAAGAGGCTGAGCGTGGCCAGCACCGGCAGCGAGAGCGGAAGGATGATCTTGACAAGGCTGCCGATCAGGCTGGCGCCGTCGATCTCGGCGGCTTCGACGAGGCTCTTCGGAATGCCGTTGAAGAAAGAAATCAGAATAATCAGATAAAAGGGGCTGACTAATCCCGGAAGCACGAGCGCCCAGACTGTATTCAGCAAGTGAAGATTCTTGACCAGGATGTATTCGGGAATGATGCCGCCGCTGAAAAACATCGTGATCACGATGATCAGCATGAAAATCTTGCGGCCCTTCAGCTTCGTATGCGTCAGCGGATAGGCCGCCGCAATCGTCATCGCCATGCACAGCAAGGTGGAGAGCACGGTGAGGAAAACGGTGAAGCCGAGCGAGTGAATCATAGACATATCCGACAGCACGCTGCGGTAGGCGTGCAGGTCCAGCTCGACGGGCCACAGCGTGACTGCGCCCGACGTAACTGCGCGGTTGGAGCTGAGCGAGATCGCGATGATGTGGAAGAAGGGCGCCAAGCAGACCAGCACAAAAAGTGTAATTAAAATGACGTTGACCGTATCGAATATCCGATTGGACGTACGTTCGTTCACCGTTGACCACTCCTCTTAGCGGATGACTACAGGATACTTTCCTCCGTCAGTTTCTTGGATGCGAAGTTGGCGCCCAGCACGAATACGAGGCCGACCACCGCCTGGAACAAGCCGACGACCGTCGCCAGCGTATACTGGCCAGACTCAAGGCCCGTGCGGTAAACGTAGGTGCTGAGCACGTCGGAGAAGTCCATAACCATTTTGTTGCCGATGACGAACGGGCGGTCGAAGCCGATCGCGATCATATTGCCAAGATTGATGATCAGCAGCGTGGCGATCGTCGTCTTCAGTCCCGGCAGCGTGATATGCCAGATGCGCTTGAACCGTCCCGCGCCGTCCACCTCGGCCGCTTCGAACAGATCGCGGTTAATGCCGGTGAGCGCCGCCAGGTACAGAATCGTGCCCCAACCCGCGCTCTGCCACATGCCCGTCACCAGGTAAGTGCCGAGCCAGTAATGCTTGTTCGTCAGGAACGGCACGGCATCCATGCCGAGCGACTCGAGCAGATTGTTGATCAGACCGGACTGCGTACCGAACACCTGGTACACGATGCCGCCTATGATAACCCAGGATATAAAATGGGGAATGTACAAGATCGTTTGAGACAGCCGCTTGAACCATTGGAACTTGACCTCGAACAGCATGATCGCCAGTATGAGCGGTGCCGGGAACGAGACGATCAGGTCCAACACATTCAGCATGAGCGTATTGCGCAGCGTCTTCGTGAAGTCTTGGGAATGGAACACCTCGCGGAAGGCGTCGAGGCCGATCCATTTGCTGCCGTTAATGCCCTGGAAAAAGTTAAAGTCCTTAAACGCGATTTGAACGCCCCACATGGGACCGTATTTGAAAATGACGAAATAGGCGAGAGGCAGGACAAGCAAGGCGTATAACTGCCAATAACGGCGAATGTAAGTGGTTCCTCTCATCTTTATCACTCTCCTCTCCCTACGCGCGGGGTATGAAATGGCGGCTTCGCGGCCGCCATTTCTACCGCCTTACTCTGTCTTTATTTGGTCTTCATCGCTTGATAAGCCTTGGTGCGCTCGTCGAGAATCGCTTGGCCGCCGCTCTGCATGTAATCCTTAAGCGCAGCATCATAGGCGCTCTCGAACTTGTCCGGCTTGGCCGTCGCGGTCTTGACGATCATCTCGTCGTACTTGTCTTGCAGCGCCGTGCCGTACTTGCCTTCGGCTTCGATCGGCTTGTCGAACAGAACCGGCTTAAACGTGTCGGTTACCGAGATGTCCAGCGCCTTGCGAAGATCCGCCTGATTCTCTTGCGGGAAGCCTGCAACGAGCGCTTGCTTGTTCTTCTCGTCGTCGCCGGCGAATTTGCCGTTGGCAAGGATCGCGGTATCGCCGGAGGTGAACAGGCGGTCAAGAACGTTCTGCGGCGCGTCCGCCTTGGCGACCGGAATGCCGTTTTGCATCGTGTAGTTCTCGCCTTCGACGCCGTTCTGAAGCGCGACCATGTTGTCGGTCTGGCTCATCCAGTCGAGGTACTTGATCGCCTCGGCTACACGCTGGCTCGATTTCGGCACCATGATGTACATCGCGTTCGGCGCGTATTCCGGCTTCGCGTGCTTGCCTTCGGAATTGGTGAGCGCGTCGACCGGATCGATCTTGGCGCCCTGCACCGTCTTCTTCAGGTTGTCGTAGGAGCCGTTTGCGTAATACAAGTTATCAAAGTCGTCCGTGAAGTAGCCGACCAGGCCGTTCTGAACGTCTTGGGTCAGTTGCTTCTTGTCCTCGTCGAGACCGAAGTCCTTGCTGACGAGGCCTTCATTGTACAGCTTGTTCAGGAACTGCAGGGCGTCCTTGAAGCCGGGCAGCAGCGTCGGATAGTCGTTGGAGCCAAGCTTCTGCGTCAGCGTGTACTGCTGCTCTTCGTTGAGCGGCTTGATAAACGACCAGATGACCGGGTCGTATTGTCCAGGAGCGATCGTCATGCCGTACGGGATCACCTTGCCGCCCGTATTGCCCGGATCCTTTTCCTTAAACGCCTTCAGCACGTTGTACAGTTCATCGGTCGTCGTCGGCTCCTTCATGCCGAGCTTGTCAAGCCAATCCTTGCGGATAAAGCCGGAATATTTCCCGAGAATCGCCCGTTTTCCTGATATGGCATACTGCTTTCCGTCCACTTGGCCGTACTTCAGCGTGTCTTCGCCCAGGAACGTCTTCAGGTTCGGGCCGTATTGATTCAGCGCGTCCGTCAGGTCCGTCAGACCGCCCTGCGCCGCGTATCGATTGAAGGTGCCGGAATCGTACGTGAACACGATATCAGGCACGTCGCTGCCGCTGGCCATCAGCACGTTCAGCTTTTTTGATCTCCTCGGAGCGAGGCACCGGCACGAACTCCATCTTAATATTGTTCGGCGTGCCGAAGTTGTCTTGGATGTACTTGCTCAGGTAGTTGTCCGTGATCGTATAAGGACTTGGCGCATTGCCGCGGTCGAAGATTTCGACCTTAAGCGTGACCTGCTTGCCCGAGGCGGCAGGCGAGGATGCGGAGCCGGCCGAAGCCGATGATCCGCCGCTTGCGGCGTTCCCTGCATCCGAGTTCGAATTGGATGAACATGCGCTCAGCAGGCTCATGCTTGCGAGTACGGCTGCCAGCGACAGGCTTGCTGCCTTCGTCATCTTTGGTGCCATTGTCACAACCCCTTATCTTATGAATAGGTTCGCCCATCTTACCGCCGCTTGGGGGAGTCGCCATGAACGCTGCGTGCTCCGTCACTTGAAAGCGCTTCGATCGGGATGTCCCCAGTATGCCCTCGGTTTCGGCACGGGGACAATAAACTAAATTCGGGCGGCGCGAGACCGCTATTTACGGGCATTCCGCGGGGATGCTCCTCTCAAGGCGCACCGTTTTCCCGAACTAAACCGAATTCCGTTCCGCTCGTACGCACCGTTTGCCGCCGCGTACCGCGGCTTCGAACGTCATCGGATTCCGGAGGCATCACCGTAACGGAACATGCATCCCGAATTAAAAAAACGAAACGAGTGCGCCCCCATCCGGAAGCTCGCACCCATTTCGCAACCATAATCTTGAAGAGTAAACCGAATTCCCGAAGTAAACTTTAACGGAATTCGATGCTTATTTTCCTTGCTGCGCCGCGGCGGAAGCGGTCATTCGCCCGACGAACGGAGCTTCAGCTTGCGGTAGTCGCCTGGCGCGACGCCGTAGGTCCGCTTGAAGACGCGGCCGAAGGTGATCGAGTTCGCGTAACCGATTTGTAGGGCGATATCCTGAATCGGCAGCTTGGTCTCGAGCAGCAGCTTCTCGGCCCGCTCCATCCGCAGATGAACGAGAAAGTCGACGAATTTCATATCGAACTCCGTTTTGAACAAATAACTCGCGTACTTCCCGGAGATCTGGAAGCGGTCGCTCAGATGCTTGAGAGATAGGTCCGGATCCGAAAAATGCTCTTCGATGTAACTCTTCATCTCGTTAATCATCGCGCGGTACGTATTCGTCTTGCTGACGACGACGTAGGATCGGTACGTCTCGCTCAGGAACTCGCCGATGCCGGTCTGCAGCTCGTCGAGCGACCTCGATTCGTCCAGAATCCGCTGCCAGTCCTCTCCCTGGTCGCCGGATAAGCGAGATCTAAGCTCCTCGGAGAAGATGTCCAGCTCGTGTCCCAGCATCCGGAGCATCGTCTGCAGCAGAGAACGGATGGCGTCGTCCTTGAGCCTGTCCTTGCGGAAGCGTTCGAACATGTCCTGCAGACCGTCCCGCCAAGCCTCGTTGTTCATCCGGAAGTCCTTGACCAGCTCCGCGATCGTCCCGAGGTACGGCAGCATCGGACTCAGATCGCCGTTCGACATCTCCGCGCCGAATAATATGGTGCCCTGTCCGTGAGAAAGCTTATGCCTGAGCGCCTCGGTCGCCGCGCGGAACGAATGCTCGACCTCCTCCAGTCGCCCGACGGCCACGCCGATGCCGAAGCGAAGCGAGATGCGCAGCTTGTCCTCGACCCAGACGCGGCATTGATCGGAGATGCTCCGAAGATCCTCGGTGCTCCTCGCCTCTTCGCCTTCGGGCAGCGCGATCAGGACGGCGACGCGGTCGCCGGCGATCCACTCCGCCCAACCGTGCATATGCTCGCTCCGTGCCAGCTCCTGAAAGACGTTCATCAGCGCGAACTTCAGCACGTTCTGGTCCTTGACCGAGTATTGGCTCTGGAAAAGCGCATATTCGTCGATCTCCGCGACCGCTACCGCATAGCTTCCCGCCGGCGCATCGGGCGGCAGCGGGCTCAGCTTGCGCATCTTGTCGGCCAGATCGCCGCCGAGCTTGTGGCCGCCGACGAGGTCGACGAACAGCTGGCTGCGCTGGAGCAGCAGGTTTTCATGGTACTGCTTCTCGTAGTCCATGGACCTGGAGATCAGGCTGGTCAAGGCGTTGTCGATCATCGCCAGCTCGTCCCTCTTGGAGGGCGGCGCGTCGGTGCGAAGCTGGATCGATTGCAGCCGGTTCATGACCAGCTGGATCGGACGATAGTTTTTGCGCGTGATGTACACGATATAGACGACGGCAAGCAGCACCGTCAGAATGCCGATCGCGATCCACACGTAAGAAATGACCGATACCCATGCGTAAAGCTGGCCCGCAAGGATCCCGCTCTCGAACTCCCAGCCCAGCCGGTCCGAATGCAGCGTGGTCAGCACCTTGCCGCCCGACGAGGAGCCGCCTACGCCTTCGGCCTTGTGCGCTTCGAAGAACGGTTCGCCCGCTTCGTCCTTGATGATCAAAAAAGGAGATGCTGTCGTTGGTCATCGCATTCACGATCTGCTCGAGCGGATACATGCTGACGTTGATGACGAAGAGGCCCTGACTGCCGAAGGGAAGCGGCAGACGCTTGTACATGGAGATGACGCGCTGCGAGGCCGTGCTGCCTACGTCCCGCCACTCCCGGACTTGCGACCAGCCCCGGTACTGCGGATTCTGAAGCGCTTTTTCGATGAATGCGCGGTCCGGGTAGGCGGACAGCTCGTCTTTCCCACGCTCGGTCAGCACGGTCCGGTCGGCGTCCCGGTACATATAAACCGACGCGATCAGCTCGTTGTTCTCGTTCAGCGCGCGCAAGCGAGGCGCCAAGGAATAGACGAGATTCCCGTCGTCCGTCGGTCGGTTGAGATAAGACGCATAGCTCGCGTTCGTCTCGATTTCCTTCAAGACGCTCATTTCGATATCGTTAACGGTCCGCTCCACGTTTTCCATGATGAACCGGGTGGAGACGGCGTCCGCTTTGGCGGTTTCTTTACGGGAGATCTCGTTGACCATCAGAAACGAGAGAAATACGATGATCGTAATGGTGATCAGAAAGATGGGGAAGTAGGACAGTAGCAATCGTCGAAACCAGCTTTGCTGCAAGTGGCGTGCCCCTTTCGAATGCGGCGATCGGTTCGGAATCAGACGGGTTTCAAACGCTTTCACATCCCCCTATTGTACCATGACCGCGCGTTCGCGGAAACCGAACCGCCGCGTTCCCTCGCATTGGCAAAGGTGGAAAGGGCTATGCTCGTACTGCAGCTGGAGACGAAAGCGGAGATGGAGGAAGAGGCATAGAGATGGACGAAGGGGATAACGGCGGCTGTTACGGATGAACGAAAAAACGGAGCCTCTGCCGAGGTCTCCGTCATTTTGATTCGGGTGCGGCTGCTTTAATTAATGGCCTCGCGCGGCCCTGATCGCGGCGCCTTCTTCCTCGTTCGGGCCGTATACGCCCGGAGGAACCGCGTCGGCCTGCCGCATGAGGATGGTCATCTGACCGCGATGATGGATTTGATGGCGAACGACCAGCGTGACCACGCCGTCGTAAGTCATGTTCATCGCGCCGAACAGGAGCAGGCTCTCGGCTAGACGCGCATCCGTCCATTGCGCCTTGATCGCTTCGGCCACGGCGACGCTCATGCTGCGGTACGCGTCGACGATCTCCGCGGCGCTCGCCGGGACGGGCCGCTTGAAATCCGGACTTGCGATCTGAAGTCCGGCGCTTCCGAGGATGCCGACGGGCGCGCTCGCCACGTGCCAGGCCAGATCGCCAAGCGTCCGGGGACGGGTATCGGACACGGCTTGCTTCAGCGAAGCATCGGTCATCGCCTCGAGCACTTTAAGCGTCAAGGCCGCTTCCTGGTTCCAGTCGTTCACGACTTGTTCGATCGATTGATACATCCTATTCATCGCTCCTCTGCCTAGGTAGATATGCATCAAGCATAACATCGCGCGCGACTTGGGACAAATTAGGAGCCGCCCCACACCGCGACGATCAAGCAGCAGAAGAAGGCGACGCCGGCCGCAGGCGTCATGACGGCTTTTTCTTGCTTGCTCTTCGAAGCGAGATTGCCAAGCGTATTCAGTCCGAAGAACGCGGTAAGCGTCCAAATGAGGATGATGGCGCCGTGGCCGGTACGCGTGGGGATCACGTCCGAATACGTCAGCAACATTAACGCGATCAAAATCAGCATGACGGCCGAGGGCAAGCTCGCCCATCTGACGCGCGGCGGCAGCACGCCCGTATACTTGCCTCCCCAGCTATAGGCGCCCAGCGGCAAACCCGCCAGGAGAAGCACGTGAAATACCGCGATCAGTACCGCGACAACCGCGCCGATGATGGCCGCAGCCTGGACGACCGATTCGTTCATGCGAGTCCCTCCTCCTCCTTCATTTCCCGCAGCAACGATTGGAACCAGGACAGCATCGAGCGGTGAAAATGAAGCCCGAGCTCCAGCGTCCTGAACTGATACTTCGCGATCGCCGTCAAGGCATCAGGCACCGGGAAGCTGCCGGCTGCGATGCCCGCGGCTTCGAAGTCGCGAAGCCCCGCCTCCAGCGTGCCGATCACGGCCTCGACGACGCGGACCCGGTCCTCGGCAGCGAGCAGTCCGAGGAAGAAGAGCCTGGTCGTGACCTCCTTGTCCAGCTGCTTAAGGGGGGACGTCCGCCTTCATCCAGTCCAGGAAATGGCGCTTGCCTTCGTCCGATATGGCGTAGACGAGCTTCCTTCTGCCGCCTTGCACGACCTCCTGCCGGTCCGCATGACCGCCGCTCTCCAGCTTCTTTAACGCGGCTTGTATGCTGCCCAGGCTCGCGCTATAGAACGGGGACACTTTCCGCTCGAGAATCGATTTGATCTCGTACTGCGTTAGATCGCGGAGCAGGAGCAAGCCTAAGATGACGAATTCCACGGCACGCCGCCTCCGATCTGGCGATTTGATGGCTCCAGTATAATATACCTATTAGGTATATGGCAATAAAGAAAGCAGCTTGTAGCCTCGGCGGCTCCGGTGAGTGCGAGATAGCCGGTTTTTTCGGTTAACGGTGGCCTTGGCGGTTCGGGTAATCGCCGAGCTTCATAAGGAAAGCAACGCATCCACATGGAGGGCATACGCCAGGTGGAGCCAACCCGTAATAATAAAAAGCTAATAAACTGATGATTTTCAAAAACCATTGCAAACGGAATGATGTTCCGCTTATAATGGGAACGTCGTTCCGTTTAAGCTCATCTTTAGCAAAACGATGGCTGAGTTAGCCATAAATCTTTGAAGAAGGGAAGGAACAATTAATTATGGAATTCAAGTTTAGCGAACCCTCTCCAGTCATCTCGGTGAAGCCGATCGTGTTATCCGCCCCGGGCCGCGGTGAGGATCTGCGAGTGAGAGTATCCGCGCCGACGAGCGGTCGTGATTTACCTATCATTGTTTTCTCACACGGATCCGGTTCGTCGTTGGAGGGCTACGGCCCCTTGGTCGACTTCTGGGCCGCACACGGCTTCGTGGTCATACAACCCACCCATCTCGACTCGAGGACAGTGGGCCTTCCTAAGGACGATCCGCGCATACCACGGATCTGGCGTTTCCGAGTCGAAGACATGAAGCTCGTCCTCGATCAGCTAGAGTTCCTGGAATCTGCCGTTCCCGGCCTCAACGGACGTCTTGACCGAAGCCGTATCGCTACAGCCGGACACTCCTTCGGCGGCCAAACGGCGGGCAATCTTTTTGGGCTTGCGCGTCTTCAACCCGGAGACCAAGAAGGAAGAGGATCTGTCCGACTCGCGCATCAAAGCGGGCGTGCTATTGGCTACGGCCGGGCAAGGCGGGGACAGCTTGACACCGTTCGCGGCCGAGAACATGCCGCACCTGAACGTGAGCTTCGCGCACATGACCACGCCCAGCCTGGTGGTCGCCGGGGATCAGGACAATATCCCGCAAAAGTATCAGTTGACCGTCCGAGGGCCGGAATGGATGACCGACCCCTATTTCTTTAGCCCGGGAGCCGAGAGCTTGCTTACCCTCTTTGGCGCAGAACACTTGCTTGGCGGAATCTCGGGTTACGAGGTGAAGGAAACAACAGATGAAAACCCGGAACGTGTCGCTTTGATCCAGCAGGTCACCTGGGCGTACCTTCGCCATGCACTCGGGATTGAGCACGTCAGCTGGTCGGTAGTGCAAAAGACGATGTCGGAGCTTGCCCACCCCATTGGTCGAATTGAATACAAATAAGCGCTAAGAAATGCACAGTGCGCCCCCTCACCGGCGTCGAGCCGTGAGGGAGCGCACTGTGCATTTCTGATCGATTAGCCGGAGAAATCCTCCGTCCACTTGACGAGGCCCTAGCGTTTCGCGCGGTAGCGCAATCCATCTACGAGCAGTGCAACAATATGTCGTGCATGCACAGTATCTCCGTCATGTACCGCTGTACAGAGGCTCGCGACCGCCCACAGCAATTCGTCTGGCTCGACATCGGCACGCACCTCTCCGGCAGCTGTCGCTGTTTCAAGCAAGGACTTTAGCGCCGGACTGAGTTCCTTTACAAAGCAGACAGGCAAAGTCTCGTATGCCGGATCGTTTGAATGTAGAGCCGCCGCAAGTCCGCGTTTAGTTGCTATGAAGTCCAAGTAACGTTGCATCCATCGCTCAAGCGCCTCAACGGGTTCGTAATTAGCGGCCAAATCTCCCGCAGCATATGCGCAAGCATCGATCTCCTGACGGAAGACAGCCTCGATCAAATCCGAGCGCTGCGGAAAATGGCGGTAAACAGTGCCGACGCCGACACCGGCCTTCTCCGCAATCTCACGAACCGGAGCGTCTACTCCCGAAGTCTCGAACACCGTCATCGCCGACTGGAGCAAAGCATTAATGTTGCGCTTGGCGTCCGCGCGCACGAATCTAACCTTGGGATCGCGAGGCTCTGCGCCATCACTGCGGTCTTCTATATTGTCGTTCATCAAGTTATATCCCCCAAATATTAGCGGAATTCATCCATGACCACATACCCGAATAATTCTATTATCAATATCTATATGATACAACCATAGATTCCGATTTACATTTGGCGTGTAAGTAGGTTGGTTTTAACCCTGTTTTCCGAATCCCCTTATTAAATAGTTTCCTCCTTCAAAGTATCATAGCCATGCATCCCGCGTTTCTTACGAATTGCGGACTTTGCAAGGTTTGCTGGCTTGGGCACTCCATGCCGTTAACCTTTTGTCCCGGCATCTCGTCCAATGAATATACCGACTGAACGGAGGCGAACGGACCATGACGTTCTATCGTAAAACCGCGACAGCGGGCTTGGCCGCGGCGATCGCGCTTGCACTTGCGGGATGCGGCGCTGCGCCGGAGACGGCACGCACTTCAAGCGCTCCTTCAGCGACTGCCGTGACGGCGCCTGCATTGACGCCAACTTCGACGGCGGAAGCTAGCGCGACGACAGCGTTCGCATCAAGCGCAGCTTCCGTTTTAAGCCCAGAGGCCTCTTCGGCCAAGCCGCCAGTTCCGGCGAACGGCGCAAATCCCGATCAGGCGCCCCTCCATTGGGAGCGGCTGCCTCCGCCTCCGCCGGCGGCGCGCATCGCGAAGTGGCCGGCGGCCGACACGAGGACGATCCGTACCTACCCGGTTCCCGGATACGAAGGACAGCAGATCGTCGTCTACGCCAAGGACGGCGATACCGAAGCGCTGTACGCGGCGCTCTCCATCGACGGCGAAGCGTACGCCCTCGGCCCGATCGCAGGTTACCTGTACGACAGAGCGGAGGACCTGACGGTCGAGACAGCCGCCGGCTTGTTCGGAGACAAGGGAACGACGGTGAAACTAACCGGAAGCACCGGGGCGGCCGCGGCGACCACGCGCTATGTCGGGTTCGAGGACGGCGTTCCCGTGCCGCTGTTGTCGGTCGATACCGGCCTCGTCCGGCAGGTCGACCTGGACTTTGACGGGAAGCCTGAGATCGCCGCGTCCGGCGGAATGCCGATGTCGACACGCGTATACCGCTGGAGCGGCGACCATGCCGAGACATGCGACCTGAACGCCGCCCTCGGTGCCGAATCGGTCGCCTTCAGTCCCGAACTCGCGATCGAAGCGACCTACGGAAGCGAGGATGCGGTGCGCCTGTATTGGTTTTCGCCGGCGCGTCTCTCGCTCTTCGCCCAATATTCGAGAGAGGAATACGCGTCCGATACGTTCGTTCGCATTCCTTATGAGGACCAAGAGCTAAACGACATAAAAAAAAGCCGCGGACGACATCGGTATCGCCGAGCCGTACGCAGCCGTCAAAGGGATCGCGACCGACTATGGCCTGCAGATCTCCATCGAAGACGAGGATATTCTGAACATTGGCTACCCGCACTTCTCCGTCCGGCAATCCAAGCGCGACCTGCGGCCGAAGTCCGGCGCGACGCTCGTCAGGCAAGTCGAGTTGCAGAACGGCCCGGCCTATTGGATCGAGACCGCAGGTACGGCCGCCTGGTACCTGCAGCGCGGCGACACTTATCTGTCGGTCGGCACCGCCAAGCCGTTCGGCCCCGAACAGCTGCTGTTCGTCGTCGCGTCGCTCGTCCCTCTGGACGATATTTAATCGCGATAATAAGACAACACCCAGCACACGCCATTGCGGTCGGTCACGATGGCCAGCAGCCCGTTGAACGGCGCTTCGTACGCTGCCGCAACGATCGTACCGCCGGCCCCCAGTCCCTCGTAGACGCTTCGGAACGCGTCCTCGGTGTCGAGCTTCAAGAAGACTCTGACGTAGTCGCCCTTCTGCAAGGGCTTCGCGGCTTGCGTATCGGCAAACTTCAGCGTCGCGCCATCCACGTGCAGATCCGCGTTAAGCACCGCATCTCCCTGCTTGCGCAAAATCTCGATGTCGCCGCCGAAGATCGTCCGGTAATATTCAATCTCGTCCTTGCAATGGTCCAACACGATAAAAGGGGTCGCGATCATTCCTGCATCTCCTCCGGTTCGGTTAAATTGCGGAGCACGATCTTCAGCGATTCAAGGAACGAATCGTAAGCTTCGTCCGATAGTCCCTTCCGCGTCCGAGCCTTCATGCGGGCCAGCGCTTCCCTTACCTTGGGCACGACCTGCCGCCCCGCTTCGGACAGCTCGAGCAGCTGGTACCGGTTGTCGGCGGGATCGGGTTCCCTTCGTACGTAACCCTCCATTTCAAGCTTCGCGATCGCCTTGGCCGTCGTCGTCTTGTCGACGAGCAGCCGTTCGCTCAGCGCCTTCTGGGTGACAGATCTCCCGGACGCGATCGCCATCAGGAAAATGTACTGGCCGCTCCCGATACGGTAAGGCGCCAGCTCCGCGGCGATCGCCACCTGCATGTGACGATATATGGCCGATATATACTGGCCGTGCGATTCGGCGACAGCTTCGCCGCCTGGCCTCTGCTCGCTCAGTCTCCTCTCCCCCTTAGATATAATGTTATTGCAACTAATTACAGAATACTCGATATAGGATGCTATTGCAACTAATTTTGCCCAAAATTATCCTGTATTTCATCGACCACGCCACGCACGAATTATAGTAAAATGGTGGGCGGAAGCAAGGACACAAAGGAAAGGACAGATCGATGAAAACCCTACATGCCAGGCTGTTCCAAAATTACTGGAGCCCTTATCTCGTCATGGCGCTGGCCGGATTGCTCAGCGCGCTTTACTTCGGCATCACGGGTACCGTATGGGCTGTGACCGGCGAATTCACCCGACTCGCGGGCCATGCGATGGCGCTGTTCGGGGCGGACGTCTCGTCCTGGGGCTACTTCAAGCTGATCGGCATGAAGGGCACGACCTTCACCCGGACGGACGGCTGGATCGTCTGGGGCATGTTCGCCGGCGCGCTTATCATGGTGCTGCTGAACAATAACTTTAAGATTCGTGCGCCGAGGCAAAAAAGGCGCTGGGCGCAAGGCTTCGCCGGCGGTATCGTCGCCGGCTTCGGCGCGCGGCTGGCGCTGGGCTGCAACCTCGCAGCCTTCTTCACCGGCGTGCCTCAATTTTCGCTGCATGCCTGGATCTTCATGGTCGCGACGGCGGGCGGCACCTTCCTCGGCGCGAAGCTGGTCGCCGCCGCCTGGTGGAAGGGCAAGCCGGTCGTCATCAAGGGCGCCTTCGTCCGGAAAGCCGCGAAGCCCTCGACCGTCCAGCCGGCGCTCGGCGTCGTCGCTGCCGTCGCTTATGCAGGACTCGTCGCGTACCTGTTCGCGAGCGGCCACCGGATGCTCGGCGTCGCCGCGTTGTTCGGCGCGCTGTTCGGCATCCTGATCGAGCGCGGCCAGATCTGCTTCACCTCGGCGTTCCGCGACCTGTGGATCAGCGGTCGCGCCACGATGACCAAGGCCATCATCGCCGGCATGGCCGTCAGCTCGGTCGCCACGCTCGCGGTCATCCTGATAGGCGGGATGGAGCCGATCACCAAGATCGCCGCGCTCAGCACGCTCGTCGGCGGACTGCTGTTCGGCATCGGCATCGTCATGGCCGGCGGCTGCGAGACCGGCATGATGTACCGCCTGATGGAGGGCCAGATCGTATTCCTGCCCGTGTTCATCGGCAACGTGATCGGCGCCGGCGCGCTGGCCTACGCTTGGGATCATATGGGCGTCTACGACACGCTCGTCAAGAGCGGCTCCAAGATCAATCTGATCGACGAGCTGGGATCCGGCGGCGCGCTCGCAGCTACTTTGATCGTCTTGGCGGTCGGCTTTGCCGTCGCCGCTTACTGGCAGAAGCATTACCGCTTCAAAAACGGTTTCAAGAAAGGAGAGCCCGCCCATGCCGCAAAATCAACCGCCGTCCGTTGACTTCACGCTTGACGTCCGCGGCGAATCTTGCCCTTATCCGGTGATCTATACGCTCGAGACGCTGCTGCAGCTCCAAAAAAGGACAGCTGCTGCAGGTCGTGGCCGACTGCCCTGCCTCGCTGCGCAACGTTCCGGAGGAGGTCGTCAAGCACGGCTATGTCCTGGAGCGCGAGCCCGAGAAAGACGGCCGCGAGCTGTATTTTTATATTCGGGCGTAACGCGGCACAGTAGCTCTCCAAAGTCGCAGCAAGCCGAAATAGCCAAACGGGACGAAGCAGATCATGACCTGCTTCGTCCCGTTGGCGTTTGCAGCGTATGCAAGCTTGCACTACGGTTATGGAGCGCTCGTATTTGGCATCCGCTTGCGATAAGCACGCCCTGCAATCGCGCGCCCGTCGCCCTCACGGTGATTGGAATAGCGCGAAAATGCGCTATTCTCGCATGCACGCCCTGCAATCGCGCGCCCGTCGCTCTCGCGGTACACGGAATAGCGCAAAAATGCGCTATTCTCGTACGCACGCCCTGCAATCGCGCGCCCGTCGCTCTCGCGGTACACGGAATAGCGCAAAAATGCGCTATTCTCGCATGCACGCCCTGCAATCGCGCGCCTGTCGCTCTCGCGGTACACGGAATAGCGCGAAAATGCGCTATTCTCGTACGCACGCCCTGCAATCGTGCGCCTGTCGCTCTCGCGGTACACGGAATAGCGCAAAAATGCGCTATTCTCGTACGCACGCCCTGCAATCGTGCGCCCGTCGCTCTCGCGGTACACGGAATAGCGCAAAAATGCGCTATTCCAAGTACGCACGCCCTGCATTCGCGCGCCCGTCGCTCTCGCGGTACACGGAATAGCGCAAAAATGCGCTATTCCAAGTACGCACGCCCTGCATTCGCGCGCCCGTCGCCCTCACGGTGATTGGAATAGCGCGAAAATGCGCTATTCTCGCATGCACGCCCTGCAATCGCGCGCCCGTCGCCCTCACGGTACTTGGAATAGCGCAAAAATGCGCTATTCTCGCATGCACGCCCTGCAATCGCGCACCCGTCGCTCTCGCGGTGCTCGCACCCAGCTCGCTCGCGCGGCTCAGCGCGTTTCGCCCGCCTCGCCAACGCGCCGCAGCCGCAGCAGCCCGGGCTCGCCGCGCAGCAGCACCGGCTCGCTCGAACCAAGCGCGCCGCGCCCGATCCGGCCGTGCCGCGCGAACGCGAAGCCCGCCGGCGCCTCAAGCACCTCGTACTTGCCGGCCTTCAGCGCAAGCCGGCCCCAGGCGAGGCGGCCGCCGTCGACGTCGAGCCAAGCCTCGAGCGTCGTCTCGCCCGGCGCGCCGTCGATCTCGGTCGGCAGCGTCACGGGCGCGAGCGGCCCCGGCAGCGGCGCGTCGTCCAGCCGATAGGCGTGCTGGCCCTGCTCCAGCCGGAGCGCCAGGCGCCCTGGCGTCGCGGTCCAGTGCACGCCCTGGCTGCCAAGGCGTGCGGCCGGATGGCCGTCCGCCGACAGCTCGCGGCCGGTGACGAGCTCGCACAGCGCGACCTCGCCCGGCACCGCCAGGGAGAGCGCCACATCGCAGTCGGCGGACGCCGACAGCCGTCCGTCGCCCCAGGCGGCCGTCGCCGGCGCGTCGCTCTCGAAGACGACGCTTCCGTCGCGCTCGACCCGCGTGCCGTGCACGAGCAGCAGCGAATCGCCATGCACCGCCAGCGCCGCGCCGGCGAAGCGATAGCCGTCGGCGCCGGTGTCGACGACCGCGCCCGCCGGCGCCGTGCGGACGTAGAGCACTGCGTCCCCTTCGAACGACAGCCGGAGATAGCCTTCGCGTTCTTCCGACGCGATCGTCTGCGGCGCGCCGCCTTCCAGACGATAAGGCGCCAGCGTCGCGACCAGCGTCGCGGCATTCGTCTTCGGCGTCGCGAACGTCGCATGCATCTGCGACATGCCGGCAGCCCACGCGACCGGGGTCGCCTCCGCCCCTTCGGGATCGAGGAACCGGGTCTCGACCGAAGCCTTGCTGCCGCGCGAATCCGCGCCGTGCAGACGAACCTGCAGCCCGGCCTTGCCCTTCTCGATCGTCGCGCCGCCGTCCGGATCGAGCGTCAGGCGCTCGTCGGCATGCAGGTTCCACTCGAAGGAGACGCCGTCCGGACCGGACGCGGCCAGATCGTCGATGACGACGAACGCGGACGGCTTCATGTAGACGATATGCCGAAGCGCGCGAGAGAGCTCGCCGCCCCGGTAGGCCGCGACTGCGTCGCCCGTCGCCGCATCGAAGGCGGGGTGGGAGGCGAAGCCGACCATTCGGCCTTTGGCGTCGAAGTCGTCGATCGGCTGGCCCTGCCTGCCGTCGAACGTGATCGCGTTCGCGGAATACGTCCGCTTGGTGTAGCCGCGGTGATGTACGCTGTTGTAATAGTCGTAGTAGCCGCCCTTAAGCGCCAGCGTCTCCCCGAAGGCATGAAGGATGAAGCCGTTCTGGTCCGCTTGGCTGTGGCTGTAGCTGCCGTACGGGCTGGACTTGAAGTAGAGCGAGATCCGCTCGGGATCGGTCAGGTCGCTGTGCATGGCGACGAGGCCCGTCGCCTCGAACCACTTCGCCTTCGGCAGGTCGGCCGGCGGCCGCGGCGCGATGCGCTCGTCGCCGTAGAAGTAATCCTGCAGGCCCGATACCGTACGCTCGCCGATCGCCTCCGCCGCCCACTGCAAACGCGGATCGCCGTACATCTGCGCCAGCCGGTTCAGCAGGCCGATGCTGGGCCAGTCCGGCAGGTAGTGGCTGTCGTTGCCGAACACGCCGGTCGGGCTGCCGTGCGGGAACATATAGATCGGGTACAGACCCTCGTGCCGCGAAAACGCTTTGTCGTACGCGTCGATCGCGCCCGCGCTCAGCAGCACGTCCATGAGCTCCTTGTTGGAGCCGGACGACCACTGCCAGTAGCCGGTACCCTGCGACCAGGAGCCGTCCTCGCCGCCCCATGGCGGGAGCAGATTGATGAACGCGGGCACGGCGCGGCGCACCCACGCCTCGGCTTCGGGAATGTCGTGGAGCATAATCGTGCCCATCAGTCCGATGTAGCCCGCGATCGTCCAGCCGTGGGAGTCGAACGGATACTGATAGATCGGCTGGCGGTCCAGATAATGCTCGATCAGCACGGCGATGCGCGTGCGGACCATGTCCTGGACGGTCTGCCGCTCCTCGGGAGACAGCAGGTCGTACAGCCAGTCGTAGGCGATGGCGGAGCGATACGCGACAGCGCGGTGGACCTGGTCGTTGATATCGAACCGCGTCGCCGCTTCCGGATCCCAGGAGGCGAAGTTGAGCAGATGAGCCTTGGCATGCTCGCCGATCGCGCGGTCTCCCGAGATCAGATAGACGAAGGCGGCTTTGAGCAAATGGTCGAGCGTCGTGTCGGCGTATTTGCGCAGGTCCTGCAGCGCCTTGACCCACTCCGGCGATACGCTGGAGATTGATCTGTCCATGTATGGGAAAGTCGGGTCAGGCGGCAGCGGATCGTCCATGCGCGCCAGCACCGACGCGCGGGCGTTCTCGAATACGGTCTTCGCGGCGCCGTGCAGGCGTCTCTCGCGGAAGGCCGCGAGCTCGCGCGAGTTCGTCCAGACCCGCGGGTGGGCGGTCTCCATGCGCGCGAGCATCTCGTCGATCGGCGGCACGGGAAACGGCACGCTTCCTTCCGCGATCCGGAATCTGCGCGTCTCGCTCCAGGCGGACCAGCCGCCCTCGGGCGTATGGAATCGCACGCGCCAGAACCAGGTCCCCTCTTCTAATGGGCCTGGAAAATTGTAAAAGTTGATCACCGGCTCCGCGGACACGAGCGCACCGCCGTCCATGGCGGCATCGCGCGCGAGCTCCAGCCGGTACCGGTCCGCGCCAGGGACGAAGGGCCAATCGAAGTCGGGCGGGTTTTGCGTCGTCACGAGCGCGTCGGTCGGACGGAACGGGAGGTTGGCGTTCGCCATCAGTTCGGCGGGCCAGGCGGGCCCTTCGCGCGGCTGCTCTACCGTTGCGGCATCCGTGCGTTTGCTTGCGTTTTCCATGACAAACTTCCTTCCTCATCGGAATGTAGCCTCATGGTAAGCGCGGCAGCCGGGCGGCACAACTCAACAATGTGCAGTTTTGTGAACGATCGGCACCTGGTCGGATGTTTTCATTTTTGTACGAATCCCGATTAACGGTTGCCTTGCAAATAATGCTCGATCTTCCGCAACCGGACATGCAGATGCTCGACCGACATTTCCGCCTTGTTCGTGATGGACTCGCGGAACGCCTCGATCTCCACCTGCATGTCTCCGAGCAGCTTGTACAGCTTTTCGTAATCCTTGACGACCTGGTCCAAAAACGCGTCCACTTGATCGGCGTCGTAGCGCCGGGACATCATGCGGCCTTTATCGAACTGCTGGTTGAAAATATCCAAAGCCGAAAACGTGACGCCTTCATCGGCTAATAATTGTTGAAGCTTCGGGTTGACGGTCATGGGAGCACCTCCGATATGGGTTTGCGGCTAGAAGCGGGACGTGGCGTCGGCGCAAAGCTTAAGATTGCTCGGCCGTACGTCCGCTCCTCACTAACAGGAAATAAGCGAGCATCGCGGCCGCGCTCGTCGCCAGGATGATGACGCCGAGCGGAACGGCCGTGTCTTCGCCCGCGATGCCGACGAGCGGGGAGACGACCGCGCCGAGCAGGAACGGAATGACGCCCAGCAGCGCCGCGGCGCTGCCCGCCATGTTCGCCTGGCTCTCCATGGCGAGCGGGAAGGCCGCCGTGGAGGTCATCCCGATGGACGCCACGAAGACGAACAGCGGGATGACGAGCGTGAACAGCGGACCGTGGACGTAGGCCACGATCAGGACGGCGACGCTGGCGAATAAGGCCATCCAGAGGCCGAACAGCAGGAAGGCGCGTTCGGATATCCGGTGAGACGCCCGTCCGACGATCTGCGAGCCGATGATCAGGCTGATGCCGTTCGAACCGAACAACAGGGCGAACAAAGTCGGCGAAGCGCCGTATATATTCTGATAAATGAATGGCGTTCCCGAGACGTAAGCGAATACGCCCGCGATCATGATGCCCTGTGCCAGCATGTAGCCGACGAACTGACGGTCGCGCAGGAGCGTGCCGTAGTTTCGAAGCTGCTGCTTGAAGTTGCTCGGACTGCGCCGTTCCATCGGGAGCGTCTCCTTCAGGCGCCACTTGGTCATGATCCACAAATAGATGCCGAGCAGCGACAGCGCGACGAACACGCCGATCCAGGAAGAAAACGCTAGAATGCCGCTGCCGGCGACCGGCGCGACGAGCGGCCCCAAGTTGCCGACCAGCAGGAGCAGCGAGAAAAACCGGGTGAGCTCGTGACCCTCGTAAAGATCGCGCGCGATCGCGCGGGAGATGACAATGCCCGCCGACGCGGCGAAGCCCTGCACGAACCGGCAGGCGATCAGCACGCCGATATGGGGCGAAAACGCGCAGCCTAACGAGGCGATTACATATACGGCCATGGAGATGAGCAGCGGCGTCCGTCTTCCGTGGACGTCGCTGAGCGAGCCCATCACGAGCTGGCCGATGCCGAGTCCGAGCAGGCAGGCGGTAAGGCTGAGCTGTACCAGCGAAGCGGTCGTGCCGAATCGCTCCACGATCTCCGGGAACGCCGGCAGGTACATATCGATCGTAAAGGGCCCGAGCGTCGAAAACAGCCCGAGCAAAAGCGCTTGTCTGACGACATGCGCGTTGTTCTTGGTGGACATACGATGGCAATCTCCTAATCCTGATCTTTATCTGTGTCTGTATTTGCCTCAATTCGAAGGCCAGTCCATCCTACCATAATCGTGCGCGGATTCCGACAACAATTTATGACAAACGCGCGCAAAAACGCTGCGGCGGATCGTGATCGGCGGTCGGTATTCCGATGCTTGCGGCGGTCGTGTTAAACTTGACATACAAGGGTTCACGTTCGAAAGGGGCTTTGCTGCTTGCTGTTCGCTGTTTTTATATTCGTGCTTGCGGGATTGGCCGAGATCGGCGGAGGTTATATGGTATGGCTGTGGCTGCGGGAATCGAAGCCGCTTTGGTATGGCATCGTCGGGAGTCTCGTTCTCATCGCGTACGGCATAATTCCGACGCTCCAAAGCTTCCCTTCGTTCGGACGCGTGTACGCGGCTTACGGAGGCGTGTTTGTCGTCCTCGCTGTATTATGGGGATGGCTCGTCGACAAGAAAGCGCCCGATACGTACGATTGGATCGGGGCCGGCATCTGTCTGATCGGCGTATCGGTCATGCTGTGGGCGCCGAGAAGCGGATAGCCCTAGAACTTTATCGAAAGAGGTAGCTATGGACGATGAACATCCAATGGAGAACGGAAAAACGACGATATACAGCAAAAGAAATCCATAGGAAAGCCACGATCCACAACAAAATAATGATGCTTCCCGCAAGCCAGTTTTTCGGTTTCCCGCTCTTTAATCGGGTCTCGGCTTTCAGAGAACATTCCTGAATCACTGCATTCGGTATCATCTTCAAGGCAAGCGCGACGCCAAGCGGAACGAGTATCACATCGTCCAGGTAACCTAATACAGGAACAAAGTCCGGTATCAAATCGATTGGACTGAAGGCATAAGCGACCACGCATATCGCGAACATCTTCGCATACCAAGGCGTGCGTTCATCCCTATACGCAAAATAGAGGACAAAAACCTTTCTTTTTAGCTCTTTAGCCCACGACTTTATTCGTTGAATCATCGGGTGTCATTCTCCAATTTATAGGTTTTGCCGTTCGAGGTTGTAAATGCTGGTTACGCCATGCTGCCCGATAACAGACCAGCCTGCCGGATCGCGCCGGCAGGCTGTTTAATTATAGTAAAATTCCCCGTTAAAGCGAAACGCCTTGTGCGGCGCGACTATTTCTCCACCGCATAGCGGGTCGCGATAACGCCCGACTTGAACGTTCGGCTGGACAGCAGCTTGAGCTTGATTTTCTCGATGCCGCCGTCGAATGCCGATTTTCCGCTGCCCAGAATGACCGGGCAAATCGTCAGTAAAAATTCGTCGATCAGGCCGAGCTCAAGCAGCGTCTTCGCAGCTCCCGGGCTGCCGAAAATAACGAGATCTTTGCCATGCTGCTCCTTGAGCGCCATGATTTCCTCTGCGATGTTGTCCTTGATCAGCATCGTATTGTTCCACTCCGCCTTGTCCATCGAGCTGGAAATGACGATCTTCTTCACGTCCTGCACCCATTTAGCATGCTCCGTATCGTGCACCGACGCATCCGGATCCTCCAGCACCGTGGGCCAGTAGCTTTCCATCATCTCATACGTCGTACGTCCGTAAACGGGAGAGCCCACTTCGGCTACGACTTCCTCGGCGTATTTCTCGAACTCCTCGTTGTACGGAATCCAATTCAGCGCTTCGTTCGAATCTGACGCGTACCCATCCAGCGACACATGCATGAACAATACGAGTTTTCTCATGTTTATTTCTCCTCCGACTTCGAATTAATATGGTTCGATTGTTTGGCCGTTGTCTTGTGTCTCGTCCTGCTGTTGCTTTTACTATAAATCATTACGTTACGTAAGGTTCAAGGGGGGAAGCCTGCGTATGTTTGCATTTTATCATCCAAACGCTACGGCATCATTCCTTTTAATAAGGTATCTAGCATATTCAAAACATCATCGTAACTTAATATCGATTCGTTCATTGGCAAAGCCTCCTATAATGCAACGGCTGCCTTGGTATTTTTGAGCTATCGACCTGATTTCTTCTTTATGTAAAAGCCAGCTAGCAGCAATACGAATACGGCGATTAGAACCATGGGCAAGTCATCCGAACCGAAATTTCGGCCGCCTGCGTATTTACCGCCGTAATTTGCTTTTAGATATACGCCTTCAGCTTCTCTAACGGCGATTGCATCGTGAATTTTAACGCCTAGGATTTGGTAGTACTTCGTTCCCTTCGGATATTGATTTGAAAAATTTCCGGCGTAGGTGCCTTCAAGATCCGTGTACTTGGTGACTTTACCGATTTTCGCGCCGATTTGGTTTGGCTCTACGCGTTCCTCTGAAATGACGTATACATCTCCGCGGTAGACAACGAACGAATAGGCCCAGCTCGCGTAGGCAGACCCAACAAACAGGGTAAGGGCGATATATAGCGTCGTGAATAAGAATATACTTTTTTTGAAGTCGCATAACATTTCCCCTCCCTCGGTGCTCTACGCTACTGTATGTTCGTTATGAATGGGGAAGAATGCCTGAAGTAAGAAGGAAAACGCCTGCAATGATAGCAAGCAGCCCGCTGATCCGAGCAGAGACGAGAGCGGCCGTACTTGGTTCCGCATTCTTGAATTGCCACCCGGCCCCTAGATACCAGGATACTTTGGGGAAGAACAAACCGACGGCTCCCATAACGATAAACAAGATGGGGACTAACGTGAACATGAACAATCGAATCAGCCTCCTTTATGAAACCGCGCAGCAATGCCACCTTATTCCAATATAATCACAAAAAGAAATTTGTGTAAATCTGTCATTTCGCTTAATTCCTTCCGGATATAAAACGAACGGGCCCCCCGCTTTACAGCGAGGAGGCCCGTCCGAGTTCGTGAATCGTTATGGTGTGCGTAACGCGATCGCGCGCCTCAGCGTCTCGACCGTCTCGGCTCTCGTCGCATAGGCATGCGGGCGGAACGCGCCCTGGTACCCGACGAACAAGCCGTTCTCCGACGCGGCCAGCACCGAAGGCAGCGCCCAATCGGCGATGTCCGCGCGATCGGTGAAGACCGTGTCCTTACCGCCGGCCGCAGCCGGCTGAAGCTTCATCGCCCGCGCCGTCATGACGGCCATCTGCTCGCGCGTGATCGGATCGTCCGGCCGGAACGTGCGGTCTTCGTAGCCGTCGACGATGCCCGCCGCGTGGGCTGCGGCAATGGCGCCGCGCGCCCAGTGATTCGCGGTGTCGGCGAAGGCGCCGGTCTTCGCGTTCGCTTCCGCGATGCCGAAGGCACGGACGATCAACTGCACGAACTCCGCCCGCGTCACCTTGGCATTTGGCCGGAACTTGCCGTCCGGATAGCCTTTGACATAGCCTTGGCCGACAATGGTCAGGATGCTCGCTTCCGCCCAGTGGCCCGAGATGTCGCTAAATGCGGGCAGCGGTTGTCCGGAAGGAAGCTGTCCCGGCACCGTCAGTACGGCAAACTTGGTAAAATGAATCGTTTCGCCGCTGACCTTGCCGCGCGTCCAGTCGATCGAAGCGTTGTCGAGCGGCACCCACTCGCCTGTCACCTCGTTCAGCCAATAAACGGCGACCGTATCGGCCTTCGGATCCAGTCTGGCGCTGTCGAACGGCAAGGTGATCGTGACCGGCTTCAAAAAGATGCCCGCCGCCGACTTCGTGATGTCGTATACGCGGCTTACGCGGCGCTGCGCACCGGGCAGCTTGCCGGCGGCATCCTCCGGAAGCGTCGCGACATAGGTGCGGAACGCTTCGGGAAAGACGCCTGCCGGGAAACGTATCGAGGCGCCGGCGCCGGAGATCGTGCCCCCGGCGGCCGGATCGATGCGCCAGCCGGCTTGCTCCGACGGCTGGGCCGGCTGATCCGTACCGCCGCCGTTATTTCCGCCGTTATTTCCTCCGTTGCTGCCGCCAGACTCCGCGAGCTTCAACACGTTGACAAGGAATGTCTTCGTTTGCTTGACGACGCCCTTGGTCACGGTCGCCGTCAGCGTTACCGCGGCATCGCCCGCTTCGAACGACGGTCGGGTCACTTTCCCGGTGGCCGCGTCGATGACCTTGGGATTGTTGGACGACCAGGCGACGTTCGTCTCGTTCGCGCTTGCGGTCGGCAGCACGACGTTTTTCGTCACGCCGGTCGGCCCTTCTCCCTCCGCATAACCAATGGCAACATGGCCAAGATCGGCCGTCACCGCCTCCAGATCGGTCATCGCGACAGTGCTGCGCTGGTCGATGTCGAAAACGCCGTAATCCGTCCAGGCATACTGCTCGTTTACCCGATAGCTGGCCGATACGACCGCCTGACCTTGACGCAGCCCCTTCAGGTCGGCGCCGGCGATCTCCGCATACTGCCCGCCAGAGAGCACGGTCCACTCGACCGCATCGCCGGGCAGCTGCACCGCTTGGCCCTCGCCGTCGTAGGCGTACAGTCTCAACGGCTGGCTGGCGCCCGAGCTCATCTCGCGCTGCATGCCGATGACGACCTTCTCGATGCGGCCGACCCTCGGATTGACGATCCGCTGGACGTATTTATTGTTCAGACCGAACGCGTCGGATGCCACGATCTCGACATCAAACGCCTGCTCGTCCGGCAGCGGAAGCCGGTAGGTGAAGCGCCCCGCGTCGTCCACCGATGCCGGGAAGCCGTTCACCGTCACGTCGGCGCCTACATCGGTTTGGCCCGTAAGCTCGACCTGACCGCCCGGGAAAGCCGGCTCGTCCACCGCCAGCATCGGCCCGTTTTCCTTCACGACGACCCGATACGTTTTCTCGTCGGCGTCGCCGTCGCCGTCGTAAGCGGCGACCTCGATCTCGTTCGTGCCCTCCTTCAGCACGACATTCGTCGTCCAAGCCGTCCCTGTGTACACGTCAGGTTCGGCCAAGGGATCGTACATGGACGGGTTCACCCGAACTTCCGTACGGACCGCCTCGTCGCTCGTAAAGCTAAGCGTCACGTCCCCCGTGCTGCTGCGGAAATACGGCAACCCGTCCGCATCCCGGTCGGTTCGCACTTCGCCGCCGGCCGGATCGACCGGCTGCACCTTGAGGTCGAACGCAGGCGGATCGGGCACCGGCAGCTTCAGCTCGACCGGCGACGACCACTCGCCGAAGTATTGCTCCGGCTGCTCGCCAGCCACATTGGCGATGACCGAGACATCGTAGGCTACGCCTTCCGCGAAGCCGTCTGCTTCGATGTCCGCATACCGCGCCGGCTGACCCGCGGACGGCACCGGATGCTCGAGGAGCACGACCGGCGCTTTGTCGTCCGCCGGCTTCCCGTAGATCGTGTAGGAGCGCACGCCGTCTTCGTCGACTTTGTCCCAGCTGATGCGCTTCTTGCCGGCACCGATGTCGACGGCCTGCACGGCTTTGGCCTTCAGATCCTGCTCGGCGACGCCATACACGGCGATGTCGAACGATTTGCCGGCAGGCAGTCCGTACAGCGTCGTTCGATATAAGCTGTCGTCCCCTTCGTCGCTCGCGCCAGGCTCGCCGTAATACGGGATCGCATACGTCGCGCCGTCCGCGTCCTTCAACCGGATGACGTATTCCGATATGCCCGCGATCGGAGACCAGGCTGCAACGTATTGGCCCAGTTTAAGCGGATCGTCGACGCTCGCCCAGTCGGCCATCGGATACCCTTCGTAGGGATCCTTCGCCGAGCCGTCGGGAACTTCGCTCACCGCCTGCACGACGATCCGGTACGTCTCCGGCGTCCAGCCTCTGATCTCGGCCGCGTACCGGTCCTTCCCTTCCTCGTAAGGCACGAACGTCCAGTTCGAGCCGTCCGCCGGCTTCCCTTCTGCGTCTACCGTGAAGATGTAGTAGCCGGCCAGATCGTCGCCTGCCGAGGCATCCCATTCGACCTTGACCGCGCCGCGGCCGATCGCCTTCGCCGTCACGTTGCCCGGCGCGGTCGGCACCTTCGGGTTCGTCACGGCGAATGGCGCGGAATCGCGGAAGCTGTTCTGCAAAAGCGCGCCGCTCCCGTCGTACTGCTTCAGCACCGCGACGATCTTGTAGGATCCGCTCGAGATGCTTTCCGGCAGCTTCGGACGAAGCGTCGCCTCGTCGTCCGCGACCGTCTCGTCCGCAACGATGCGGGACAGGAACGGCTTCGCGGCATCGACGCTTTGCAGATACAGGTCGACTTTGGTCCGCCCGTCCGCCGGCGTCCGCGTGAGCTTCAGATCGACCGCCGTCTCTCCGCCGTCCTGCGCCGCCGCGAGCGTCTCGATCTCCGGCGTCGGAGCGGCGTCGAACGCTTCGACTTCCGCCGGCAGGCTGCTCGTCAGCGTCCAAGTGCCGGCTTTGCTCCGCTCGGCGGGCACCGTGACCGCGATATAGCTCTGTACCGTTCCGGTGTCCGGATCGGCGTATTCGCTGCGGTAAACGTTCGCCCCGTCGCCTTCCTCGACGAGCTGAACCTCTTCGCCGTCGGGATCGGTCAGCTTCAGGACGATGTCGCGGTCTTTCGCATACTTCGCTTGTACGAGCAGCGCTTCGCCGCCGGCCGACTCGAACGTCGTCACCGTCTTCGCGGCCAGCGCCCGCACGGCGCCGGCTGCCGTCTTGACCTGAAGCCGCTTCAGATTGGTGCCGATCGCCAGCCTTTCAGGATCGGCCTCGCCTGAAGCCGACAGCGCCGACAGGGCCGACACCGCCGAGAAGCCCTTCTGATCCGGATTGAAAAATTGCAATTGCTGGGTGCTCCACGTGTAGCGCACGCCGACCGGGATCGTGTTCAGCGCCTTGGCGTACGCCTGAACGAAGTTCGTGTTCAGCGCCGCGGACGCGTCCGCGAGCTTCAGTCCCGGGAAGATCGGCGAGTATGGCGGCAGCTGGACGGAGCCCCGAACATAGCCGCCGAAGTAAAATTGCGACGACTCGTTATTGTAGCTGAGCTCGACCGATGCCTGGCCGACGATGACGTCGAGCAGGGTGATGCGCCCGCCGATAAGCGCCCCGGACACCGGATAGAACATAATCTTGCCCGTCATGTCGGCGATCGGGAAAAAGTACAGATTCGCCGTCCCGCTCAAGGAAGCTTCCCGCGCGCCGATGGACAGCTTGACGTTGGACGCGCTGAGCGCCCGCTTGCCGAGCAGGACGGGCGACACCGTATCGGTCACGCCGAACCAGAAGCTGCCGCCGAAGTCGGGATAGATGCCCTTGGCGATGCTGTCGCGGATCGTATGCAGCCCCTTGATCTCCCCGCCGAGCTGGTTGATCGTCAGCGGGATGTTCGGGATGTTGATGAATCCGACGTTGTCCGCGTACTCGGCCATGAATTCGTCCGGGAACGCGACGACTCCGCCTTCCGGCGTCGGTACGGTAAAGATGCCGAACTTGCCCTGAATCCGCGAGCTGCGGTTGAAGCTGCCGCCCGATCCGGTCGGGATGGACTCCAGGTTCGGCAGACTCAGCTTGGCGTAGATGCTGTACAGATTCTGGATCGAATCGATGCGCAGCCGCCCCTCGACTCCGCCGGTTTGGCTGGGCTTCAGGCTGTCCATCGTGACGAACGGACCGATCTTCATCTGCGGCAGCCCGACGCCCGCTTCCAGCGCGAACTTGATCTGTCCGTCCTCGTACACGCGGAATTGATCGACCGCCACCTCCGCATACAGCAGCTTGCTGAGCGCGGCGTTGTCGCTGGCCCCGAAAAAGCGGTACAGCGTCTTCATGATCGACAAAATGTCGAGCGAGCCTTTGAATTCGGCCGCGTACTTTTTCGCGTCCGGATCGTAGACGACCTTCACCTGCTTGATGCCGAGCACGTACGGTCCGACGATCGCCTGCGCGTCGTCGCTGAACCCGAACACGTTCGGATTTTTGATTTTCATATCGTTGACGTTAAAGGTAAAGGCCTTCTTCCAGATCAGCGGCGAATTCGGAATCTTCGTCAGCTGCTTCAGGTAGATGCGGCTCTGGTCGTTGCCGCTGACGACCGCCTGCGTCGCCCTGTCGTACACGAGGCCGTTGTCCTCGTATTCGTACGTGACCGGCTTGACGACGATCTCGCCGGGCATGTCCGCGTCGAATTCGGACACGGTCAGCTTCAGCACGTTGCCGAGCGATACCGCCTGCGACGGATGGGGCACGACCGAATACGTGCCGTCGCCCATGTCCTGGATGTTGCCCTGGATGCGGAGCACTTCCTCCTCGCCCGCCGGGACGGACGGCAGCGCGCCGCCTTTGGCGTAGTAAATCTTGTTCGTCCGCAGCGTATACTGCCCGCCGATGTCCGTGCGCGTCTTGAGCGTATCCTTCTTCGTAATCAGGAGCGTGCCGTACCCGCGCTTCATGACCGAGATGTCGTCGGTGACGCGGATCGCGTCGGGACGGTACATCCCTTTGCTCAGATCGTGCTCCACGCCGATGCCGTAAGCGCCGAGCGGCAGCTGCGGAAGCATGACCGACAGCTGGCTGTCGCTGTCGACGGTGACGTACTTCGATTCGATGTTCGTCCGCTCGCCGTTAGCCGCCTGAATGTACACATGCCAGCGGTCCGGCGCGTCCTTGAGAAAATTCAGGTTGCTGCCGTAGATAATGACCTTGCGGAACGCTTCCTTCTCGTACATGCGGTTCGGCGCGACGGCCGTGAACTGGATATCGGGCGGCTGCCGGAAGTCTTTCAGCACGACGATGTGCGCCGTCTCTTCCCGCGTCTTCACGCCGGGCGCGTCGGGATCGCCTACCGTCACGCGCACCTTGAAGGCATAGACGTTGACCGTATCCGCGCCGGTCGCGACGAACCGCCAGCGGAAGGAAAGCCGCTCTCCCTTGGCGACCGCCGGGATATAGGCGACGCGCTCGCTGCCTCCGGTCAACTGGGCGCTGCCCGGGTATACGATCTCGACGCGCACATCCTTCTGCGCGACCGACTTCGCGAGATTGTTCGCCAGCTCCGCGGACAGCTCGAACGACGCCTGACCGCCGTCCTCCGCCGTCACCTTCTGCGGCGCCGAGACGGTCACCGCCATATTGTCGAGCAGCGTCTGCCGCTGCTTCATCTCGCCCATGCCGACCAAGGTCGAATACGACGCGGACGCGCCGCCGGCCAGGGCGGCTTCGTCCCAGTAGACGGCAACCGCGCTGTCCGCCGTTCCGTACAGCCCCCCCGTCCGCCGTATAATCGGTCCACTGGTTCCAGTCGTACTTCCATTTCGTCGCCGACAGTCCGTTCCAGTGACCGAAAATGACGCGGCTAGGCTTTTTCTCGCCGAAGCCGTACAAGGTGCCGTAGGCGATGACCGACGGATCGTCGATATCGTCCATCGCTTGCCAGTACAACGGCACCTCGGCCGGGCCGAATTCGCGTTCGCCGATCGTCGGGGACAGTTCGCCCGGCGCCATCAGCAGCGGTCCGTCATTGTCTCCGGCCTTGACGTCGAGCAAAATCCGCGTGCCGAGCTTGACGCTCTTGCCGGACTTGTTGTCCACCCGGTACGACAGCTTCGCATTGCCCGCCGGCAGCGTCTTGTCGTTCTGCGGCACGAGCTCGACCGTCTGGCGAATGTCGACGCCTCTGTATCGCCACACCGACACGATCCGGCCGCCTTCGACGGTGGGCTCCTGTACGAAAGAGCCGTACGGCGCCGATTCCGGGCCGTACGTATGTCCGTAGATCACTTCCTCGCCGTCGATCCGAAAGCTCGTAAACGACGTCTCCGGCGTATCCGGATTGTAGACGAGCGGCTGATCCTCGTCGCCGGAACGGACCGGATCGCCTCCTGTCGTCCCCACGCCGATCCGTCCGTTCGCCTCGTTCACGCTGATGCGAAGCACATCGTCCGAGAGCTGGAGCCGGCCTGCGGCCAGCGCCCATCCAGGCGCCAGGCCCGAGACCGTCATCGCGACCGCGATTGCCGCCGCAGCCGTTTTTATCCATCGCATGCGCATTGACCCGTTCTCTCCCTTTTCCTACTGCACATTGATCTGTCCGACGAAGGTTCGCCGTTCCCGGTCCTGAACGAAGAAGGTGTACCAGCCCGTCTCGTTAAGTGCAAGCGTGCGGTCTGCTATCGGCGTGCCGCCGCTCTTGAAGGCGCCCGCCGCATGTTTGCCGGGCAAATACTTGAAGACCAGGTCGTCGCTCTCCTGACCGGCAATGTCGAAGCGCAGCGTTCCCCGAGATACCGTCACGTCGCCGCGCAGTCGGATCCCGTTCACGAACACATTGATCCCGTTCATCTCCATGACGGATACGCCCCGCGTTCCGCGTGCGGTATTCCCTGCGCTGTCGGTGACGGTATAGACGATCTCGTAGTAGCCGCCTTTGTACACGTCGACCTGGCTGGACACGCCAACCTTCGCTGTTAAGTCGCCGTCCCGGTTGTCGATGGCCGTAAAGCCGGGCTCGTCGAACGTAAACGGCAGCCCCTGATAGACCGGATACGTGAGCGGTCCGGCGAGCGTCAGCGCCGGCGGTTCCTTGTCGATATTGGCGACGGCGGCTTTGTACTCGCGAACGACGCCGTTGCCGTCTTTGACGAGGAAGACGAATTCGCCGTTGTCCGCAAAAGTATAGGACGCGCTTCCCCCGTTGTTGATCACCGTGAATCCGCTCGGAAGCTGCAAGGTCGCCGCAACCGGCTTATTCGTCAGCGCCGTCGTGCTGTAGGAGACGGATACGGCGGGCGCGGTACTGTCGATCCACGTCACGGCCGCCTTGCGGTTGTTTTCGTTCACATAGCCCCGGAGCGCGCTGCCGGCCAGGTCCTCGGCCTCAAACACATGCTCGCCGTTCGCCGCGAACGTGTAGGACAGCCAGCCGTTCCGGTAACTGATGCCGTCGCCGACGCCCGGCTTGACCCGTTTGCCGACGTACAGATAGGCCGTCACTTCGCCCGCGGTCGGCTGGCTGGTCGAATAGATGGCCGCCCCGCCTCCGGCCAGGGGGCCAAAGCCGGTCTTGTCGATCTGTCCGACGGACACCCGAATCGTCTCTGTCTCTCCGCCGTCCGGCTGAATTTGAATCGTGAGCGGCGAGCCGAACGGCGTCGCGTCCTTGATCGCAAGCGTATGCGACGTGTCCGCTAGAGCGGGGTCGACGCCGTCCCAGTTCAGAATTTTCACCGGCACGCCGGTCGTCAGGGTAAGCGTCACGTCCCGGTTCGTCATCTCCGTCGTGTCGAAGCTGGCCGATACGGCCGTAGCGGACGCTGCAGGTCCGATGACGAACGACTGCGTATACGCCTCGCCCGCGGCCTTCCCTTCCGCATCCAGCGCCTGCGCGCGAAGCAGGTATTCGCCATCCGCGCCGGCGAGTACGATCTCCTGCCCGCTCGGCACGTTCTTCCAATCCTGAACGACCGCGCCGCCGTCCTTCTCGATCCGGTAGCGTACGTCGCCCTCGGCGGCGAGCAAGCCAGCCGCGTGCGTGTATAACCGCAGTCTGTGCTCCGGCGCCGAGGTCAACCGTCCCTGCGCGTCGACGCGGTCGACGTAGGTCGCCTTCAATTCCAGCGCGTCGCTGCCCCGCAGAACGTAATAGGAAGAGGAGGCCGCGACGATATTGGCTTTGTTGCCGGCCGCGAACGGATCTTTGTCATAAGGAGGTTGCTTGTGGCGCTGCTCGACGCCTCTGACGTAGACGTAAAGGCGTAAGGCGGACCGGTCCGTAAAATACGGCGTCGTGTCAATGCCCACATGCGCCGTCTTGCCGCCGGCGGCCACGGGCACGTCCGTCCATTTGGCGCCCATCGACTCGCAAGCGCCCGGACTGCGCGCGCAGAAGTCGTATTCGCTGACCATGTACTGGACTGCGCCCAGCCCGGTGTTGTCGCCGACTTCGGCCTGGATGACATAATCGCCGCGGGCGAGCGGCTGGTCCGCAAAGTCGATCCTGAGCGGCGTTGTATCCTTGATCAGCTTGACCGGCACGGGGTTGGTCGCGTTTTTGTCGGTCAAGAAGCGGTCCGCGTCGTAGTACACCTGCTGCCACATAAAGCCGCCCGTGACGGCGTCTACGGTTTTGACGTACAGATAGTGCGTCCCTTCGCCCAGCGCGGATGTGTCCCCGTTGGGCATGACAGCCCAGTATCCTTCATACTGGCGCCCGTTCAGCGGGTTGGTCTCGACAGCCCGATAGGTGTCCGAGAAAGGCTTGACCGGCAGATCTTGTTTTGGCAGAACGGAGCTTGCGCTCCACAAGTAGCCGCTCTTCGCCAGATCCACGTCGGCATAGCCCTTGTAGCCGTTCACCGACTTCTGCCCCGTGCTGTACACAAACGCAGCGAGCCAGGTGTACGCGTTTCTCGGCATTTCGTACGTTTGCCGCAAATATTTGAAATCCGCCACCGCCGCGCGCAGGACGTCCGCGCGCATCATCGGATCGGCGCCGCTGTCGCCCAGCATGCCGAGGTATCGGTTCCCCGCATCGCCGGAGCCCCCGCCGATGACGTAGAAGGGATTCATCGTGACCCGGGATTCGACGAACCCGCCGGGGCCGGGATAAAGAGGGTGTAGGGTCTCCAATTGCCGCCGCGGTCTCTCACCTCGATATCCAAGTCCGCCGACTTGCCGCGCGCTTCCGGCGGCACCGGAATATAGTTGCGCTCCGCCATCGTCGTCCAGTCGACCGACTTGCTGTACATGCCGGCGCTCAGCCTGTACTTGAACTCGAAGTCTTGCGGATCTAGCACGGCGTCCTTCACGTCGACAATGATCCGGTCGACGGACAAGCCGCTTGGCGGCTGGCCGCCGCGCTGAAGATCGGCCGGATTGGGCGTGATCGTCAGCGTCGGGTATTCGCGCTTGAACTGGGCGGCGGCCATGCCGGAGATGCCCGACAGGTCGATGACGGTCGTCGACTTGAGGACCGTCTGTCCGTTGTCCGGATTAAGCGCATAGTACTTGATCGAGCCGTATTGGCCGTCGAGCGCCAGCTTGCGATCAAGCGTGAGCGGTCCGCTTGGATCGGAAAGTCCCGGCTCGAAACGGAACACAAGCGTATGGTCGCCTTCCTGTCTCTTGATGACCGCTCGACTGCGCTCCCACCAGTTCAAGGCGCTGTCTTTATCGAAAACGTATAAGGCGCCTTCGGTGAAGCCTGCCAGCTTTTCTTTTACGGTAATCTTCCATTCCAGCCAGCCGTTCGGTCCTACCACGTAGCGATTCGCGTACGATTGGTAGACGACGCCTTTGTCGCTTGCCGTCATCTGCACGGCGACCGCCGTCAGCTTGGGCGGCTCGTCCGCCTGTGCCGCCGACGCGAACGCCGCCACGGCGATCCAGGCGACGGCCGCAAGCGCGATTCCCAGGCGCCAGCCGCGAATATAACGGCCGCCAGCCGCTGCCGATCGGACGGCTCCGCGCATGAAGCGGCGCGCAATGGCGTCTCGCAGCAGCATGATCATCTTGCGAGTCATCTTTGTATTTCCCCTCCGCACGATTAAACGTCGATGAACGAGAATGCCGCATCTCCCCTTTCGGCCTTCTATTCTTCCACGCTGAATTGTAAGATCCGGGAATACGAATGACCAGTTACCGGCGTCACTATGACGAAATTTGTCAGAATATCGCCGTTTCAGCGCGTGCGCGGTATATAATAGGTTCATCGAACGTGGAGGCGGAGGTTGTCTTTTCTAATGATTCGCGTAGTCATCGCCGATGATCAGACGCTGATGCGGGACGGCCTGCAGACGATCATCGACTTGCAAAAAGATATGGAAGTGGTCGGCGCGGCCGAGGACGGCATACAGGCTTGCGAGCTGGTCCGCGAGCTGCGTCCCGATCTGGTGCTGATGGATATTCGGATGCCGCGCCGTGACGGCATCGAGAGCACCAAAACGATCAAGCGGGAGCATCCCGAGACCGCCGTGTTGATTCTGACCACCTTCGCCGAGGACGAGTATATCGTCGATGCCCTGGCGAACGGCGCCTGCGGCTATATGCTCAAGGATCTGCCCGCGCTCAAGATCGTCGAGTCGATACGGGACGCGGTCAAGGGCCAGCTGATGCTGCCCGCCTCCGTCGCCGCGAAGCTTGCGTCGCGGCTCGCCTTCCTGACGAAGGCGCCCGCCGACGTGCTCGATCCGAACCGGCTTCGCCAGGAAATGATCCGCTTCACCGACCGCGAGAAAAAGGTGATCCTGCTCATGCTCGAGGGCCGAAGCAACCGGGAGATGGCGGAGTTTCTCTTCATGAGCGAAGGCACGGTGAAGAACTACGTCAGCGTCATCTATCAAAAAATCGGCACGAACGATCGCGCCAAGGCGCTCCTGCTGCTGCAGGGCCTGATGCGGGAAGGGGAACCGAAGGACCCCAGCGCGGATTGACTTCAGGCAGGGACGGCCGCCCGGCGGGCGGACAAACCGTGACCGAAACAATGACCTCCGTCACTGGTCACGCGCCGAAAAAAGCGGCGATGATGGTGCTACGGTGCAAACGTATATTCACGAGCCGGAATGGAGAGTTCCATGTTGTTGTCGAAGACCAAACCGTATATCGTCATGCTGATCGTGCTGGCGATCGCGATTATTCCGCTCGTGCCGTTCGCGGTCCTGGGCCACCGCGTCACGCCCTCTTTCGCTAACGTTTTTTCGGTCAGCGCGCAGCAGAATCTTCGCGCATACGTTGGCGACTTGACGGACGACCGGCTTGAAGCGGCTCCGTGGCGCAGCGCGCGGGACGTATGGCAGGAATACCGCGGACGCAAGGCGACCGGCTACTTCTGGTATGCGCTCGAGCTCCCGGACAACCGGTGGCGAGACCCGAATCTGTTCGTTCAGGGTTTGCTGCACTACGAGGTTTACCTGGACGGCACCGTCATCCTGGAACGCGGCATGAGCGAGCCGTACGAGCGCCGCGTCCTGCCAGGCTCCAGCCTCGGGCGTGCGCCGCTGCCGCTCGACGCGTCCTCCGATCGCACCTTGTATATCCGCGTATACAAGGACAATGAGTATGCGGGCGCAGGCGGCGTCTATATTCGCAGCTATGCCGATCAGCTTGCCGCGTTGTTCGGGGAGTACGCGTATTTGATCGCGCTCGGCTTCGTCTCCGCGCTGATCGGCGCGGGAGCGATCGTTTTCTTCTTTTCCCGCCAAGACCGGAGCTACCTTTATTTCGCCCTGTTCGCCCTTTACATCTCGTCGCTGTGCGTCGGACGGACGTTTCCTTTCCTGCAGCTGTTCGCGGATACGTATCTGTATCCTTACTACGTGAACGCGATCGTGCCGCTTGGCGTCATGTTCTTTCTCCTGTTCTACGAATCCGTTTTCGGTCCGGGTTACCGGAAAATCGTTCGCCGGCTCTGGCAGGCCATGCCGCTGTTTTTTGCCGCCTCGATCGGCGCCGCCAGGCTATATCCGCCTGCCTATCCGGCGATAAACACGGCGTTCTTCGCGCTCATGCTGCCGATCATCGCGATCGTGCTGGCGCATTCCGTCGCCCACTACCGCCGGCAGCGAAGCCCGGAAGCGCTTTGGTACTTGGCCGGCTTCTCGGCGCTCGGTCCCGTGCTGGCCGTCTACTTCCTCTCGGCTGTCGGCATTTGGTGGCCGTGGTTGGACCGATTGATTTTTGAGCAAAGCCGGTTCATGCACGCCTTCTTCGTGCTGCTATTCTGCATGGGGATGGTGCTGCGGGAACGGGTGCGGGCGGTGTACGCCCAAGTCGAGCGGCATGCCGAAGAGCTTGAACGCAAGAGCGTCCGGCTGACGGAGCTCGACAAGCTGAAAGACGACTTTCTCGCGAACACGTCGCACGAGCTTCGCACGCCGCTGAACGGCATTATCGGCATTGCCGATACGCTCGCGCGCGGCGCTGCCGGCCCGGTCGGCGAGCCGCTCGCCGGCCAGCTGCAGATGATCGCCGTCAGCGGCAAGCGGCTCGCGCACATGGTCGACGACATTCTCGACATCTCCAAGCTCAAGCACGGCGATCTGCGGCTCAACCGCGAACCGGTTGCCTTGGCGCCGCTGACCGGCGTCGTCGCCGCGCTTGTGGCGCCGCTTGCCCGGGACAAGGGGCTGCGCGTCTCGGTTGACGTCGCGGACGATGCGCCCCTTGTATTCGCCGACGAGAATCGCGTTCAGCAGGTGCTGTTCAACCTGATCGGCAATGCGATCAAGTATACCGATGCCGGCGTCATTCGCGTGACGGCGAAGCCGGTCGGCAGGGAGCTGCACGTCTCGGTCGCCGATACGGGCATCGGCATCGATCCGCGGGAGCTGCCACGTCTGTTCGAGCCGTTCGAGCAGGGAGAATCCAGCTTGCGCGGCGCAGGACTCGGTCTGCCGCTCGCGCGGAAGCTCGTCGAGCTCCATGGCGGCTCGCTCTCTTGCGTCTCCGAGCCCGGCAAAGGCAGCGTGTTCACGTTCACGCTGCCGATCGCCGAGCGCGGCGAGGCGGAAGCAGCGGCGGCGTTAGCAGAGCCGGCGGCCGAAGCGGCGGCAGCGGCCGAGAAAGCGGCGGCCGAAGCGACGGTAGCAGCTGAGAAGGCGGCGGTCGAAGCCGAGGCAGCAGCAGCGTCGGCAACGGCGGTTGCTGAACCGGAATCGGCGCAAGGGGAGCACGGCGAACTTGCCTATGCATCACTTGCGCCCGCTTCGTCTTCAATACCGTCCCCTGACGCGCCGAGCGCCGATCTCGCAGCAGCCGTCGCGCTGATCGTCGACGACGATGCGATCAACCGCCAGGTCCTGATTAATTTGCTGTCGCTGCAGGGAATGCAATGCGTTCCGGCAGCCGACGGCCGGGAGGCGTTGGTGTGGATCGCCTCGAACGGCAAGCCCGATCTGGTCATCGCCGACGTCATGATGCCGATTATGAACGGCTACGATCTATGCCGGACGCTGCGCCTGTCTTATGACGCCGGCACGCTGCCGATCCTGCTGCTGACCGCCACGGGCAGTCCGGCCGACATCGCGGCCGGCTTCAATGCCGGCGCGAACGATTATCTGGTGAAGCCCGTCGTCTTCGACGACATGCTTGCCCGCGTGCGCGTCCACCTGCAGCTGTCGCGGCTGACCGGTTCGCTCGAGCGGCTCGTGCAGGAGCGTACGGCGGAGCTGGAGCATGCCAACCGGCAGCTGATCGACTCCGTGCACGAGACGGCGCAGGCGCTTGCGGAAGTGTCCGTGCTGGAGGAGCGCAACCGGATCGCGCATGACATGCACGATCAGGTCGGTCACACGCTGACGGCCGCCATGATCCAGATCGAAGCGGCCAAGCTGTTGTTCGACGGCGACCCGCAGCGGGCTGCCGGCAAGCTGGATGTCGCCCGCGAATCGGTGCGCGAAGGGCTCGACGAGATCCGGCGCACGGTGCGGATGCTGAAGACGGCCGACGAACAGGAAGCGCTGCTCCCTGCGCTGCACAGCTTGCTCCGCCGGACGGAAGCGTTGCCCGGCGTTTCCATCGAATACGCGATCGAGCCGCTGCCCGCGCTGGACGAAGCGCTTGGCGCGACGCTGTACCGGGCGCTTCAGGAGGGGCTGACGAACGGGATTCGGCATGGCGGGAGCCGGTCTTTCGCCTTCCAATTGGGCGTTGCCGATTCGCAGCTCCGCTTCCGCCTGGCAAACGACGGGCAACCGTACGAAGCCGGTCCGTTCGGCTTCGGCCTGAACGCGATGAAGGAGCGGGTCGAGCGCCACGGCGGCACGTTCTCCGTCTCCGCGAACGGCGGCGTCGGCTGCCTGCTCGCGATCGACATTCCGCTCCCATCGCCGGCTTAATCGGCTTCATCAATCAAACGGCGGCAGCTTTGGACTGAAAAATCAAGTCCAACGCTGCCGCCGTATTTTATTTTCGAACCTTTACCAACTTATGTAACTTTTTGGCATTTATCATCGTTAATCTTCATTGCATATAAACATTTAGGCGAGTAAACAACCATCCGTCGGAGGGAACCTGATGAAGCCATTGACGGCAAGCGTCGTCGCGATGCTGATCTGCATCATCCTTATCGCCAGCGGTTGCGTAGAACGGGGAGGCTCGGGCACGGGCAAGGAACGCATAAAAGCGAGCGATCTCATCCTTCCTTTGAACTTGGACGAAGCCTTGAAGTATCCGAAGGCGGATGTGGTTGCGTATTTCCAAGAAAGACGCGAGGGATTAGAGAAGCTGGGCAACTACATGCTCGAAAATGAAAGTGTATTCCGGACACGTCCCGTTATCCTTCATCAAGAGTACGCCGTCGACTCTATCCGAGACCCCGCTGTTCAGTCGTTCGCTCAACGGCTATTCCAAGAAGGCGTAATAAAAGAGATCTCTTCCTTAAACGACGCCCCGTCCAAAACGATTGATATTCTGATGGACGAGGAGCCCGGCTTATATCGGCAAGGCATCTCCTATCTCAGCTTGCCGGAATTGCTGGAGGGCGATCCTTCGGAATTAAGTTACGTAAAGGATTACACGGATTTGGGCGGCAGTTGGTACTATTACGTTTACCACTACGACGAAGTTAAAGAGGAAGACCATTATCGGGAGCTGGCCTGGAACCGACTGTCCGACGAAGAAAGAAAAACGCTGACAACGCCAAGAGAGAAAGCCATCGTAGCCGTAGAGGCTGGAGAAAACGTGCCCCATAAGATCCAAAACAGAGCGCTCGATGTTGTTGTTTCCGTACAATTTAATACCGAGTTGGATGGCTTACTGGGGCCTATTATCATGTATTTCGATCCGATGACGAAGGAATGGGTGGGGAACGCTCTGCGTTACTAGCTCCGTCCTTGTCGGCTTAGCAATAGATTTGAAGTGATCTCTTCCAGAAGACTCATAACGCACCATCCTTTATATTTAATCAAGAATGCCAAAGAAATGCGTTTTTAGATAAAGGGTCAATTCCCGGGCGGAGTTCAGTGCCGGATGGTCGGAGCGCATGCCCGAGTTGCGGAACGCCAAATTGCCCTCGACCCGATCTAGGTAATGCTTCCCTAGACGCAACACGACGCCTAGATCGTCTCCCCCCTCCCGGGGCAGAGCTGATAGCGGTCACGCATGGTGACGCTAGCCTCGGCCGAGCAGAGCATGCTGATTAGCGGCACCCCGCATAAACTCGGTTCTACGTTTTAATAACAAGCGATTTTTATCGTCAGTCAATAACACGCAAGCGCCAGCCATGATTATGGGATGCGTCCCTATAAGTCGTCTTAATTCCATGACATAACCCATGTAGAATGCTGCTTATAGTTCGATCTATTCTTCAACCTCAAATATTGAATCAATTATGATAGGAAGATTATCTCTAACGGAAACAGCTCCAAAAACTGAACGTGCATGGATACCCTTTTCCCCAAAAACATCTAGCATCAGATCAGAACAACCGTTTAACACTTTATGGTGTTCTTCAAAATTAGCGTCCGCATTTACGAAACCCTGGATTTTCACGACTCGTTTTACTTTCTCCAATGTACTTAGCGCCGACTTTACTACAGCCAAAATTTCGAGCCCGGTTTGTCTTGCAAATTGATATCCTTCTTCTGTAGTATACCGCTTGCCCAGCTTACCCTTAGGACTTCCTGAAGGGCCCTTCCCTGAAACGAACAGGAGCCCGTTTACATTTATGAAGTTTGCATACTTTGCCGCTGGCTCACTTGCGCTAGGTAGAATTATTCCTAATACCTCTAGCCTGCTGGTTACTGTTTGTTCGGGCATTCTTAATTCCTCCACTCTTCATATTTGGAAAAATTATACTATACCCAGCTTTTTTACTATATTGACTATGGTTTTCGTGCCTTGATTACAAAAGTCACTGGAAGCATCTTCGCTTTTTGTGCAAAATCGCTATTGTGTGATTGCATTATTTCATCATCGGAATCCTCGATCATCTGCTCGATGACAAATCCCGCTTTTGCTAATGCATTCACATAGGTGGATAGTTTACGGTCCGATAAGGTTAGTGTATTTTCACCGAGAGATACCGAGTACCAAGATTCATCGTAATAGCACTTTTTAAAAACAAGCTTATCCTTTTCTGCGGCAACGCATTTATGTATCGGATGAGACCAACTGAAAATAAATACGCCGTCTTTTTTTTAGATAAGAAGCAATCCGACGAAAAGTGCCTTCAAGGTCAGTAGTCCAGCCTATGGCATAAATCGAATAAACAAAGTCAAAATAATTCTCCGGAATGCCGCATTCTTCTTCCATGGGAGAACAGATTAAAGTCGCTGAAAGGCCGCGCCCCGTCAATTGCTGTCTTGTCTTTTCGATTTGATTTTCCGACAGATCGATCCCCCCATAATTCCGAAGCTTTGCGTTCCCCTAGGTATTGCAAGGAATGACCGCTTCCACAGCCGATTTCCAGTACCTTTCTTCCCGAGACATCGCCAAAAAGCTGACACGTTTCCTCTGAAACAAATGCTCCGTATAACGGAAGAGAGATTGCTCCTAAAATCTCATTCCCATTTGCATCCCAAAATAAGCCATTTGTTTCATGAACAATGCGCTTATCCATGTCGACCGAGATGACCCTCACCTCACTAGCGCCTATCATGTTTGTTCTATAAGCGATATTCTTGTCCATTTTATTTTCCCCTTCTATTACAAATTATTATAATAAGCAAAACTGCCCTTTGGCGTGGAGAAGGCAGCCGATCGTTATCATGGCGGCTGCCTTCGTGTCCTTATTTAACTAACGTCTCCCGTTAGTTCATCGATCTAACGGCTTGGATTAATGATAAGACTTGATTGATTGAATCAATTTGGTATTTAGGTTCTCTATTTCCATCCACCCAAGGATGAATTCCGCGTATCCATACTGGTGTCAATCCAGCGTTTGATGAACCAAGAATATCATTGGTCGGATGATCTCCGATATACCAGGTTTCAGAAGCATCAACATTAGATTCTTTAAGTCCAAGATTAAAAATCCCCGCATCTGGTTTTTTCATTTTAACCGTTTCCGAGATAATAATTGTTTCGAAGTAATCTCGAATACCTAAAGAATCTATTTTTTTATTCTGGGAAATAGTTCCCCCGTTTGTTACTATCCCGAGAATAATTCCTCTTGATTTGAGATCGTCGAGTAGTTCATACATTCCGAACGTTGGTTCACTACACAGTGGAAATGTTAAGGACCAATGTTCATTCATTTGAGAAGTTTCAGGAGGCAGAGTCGACCAAGGTAGTTCCTGTACTAATTGGGCAAAGACTTCATCCCTGGATCGATATCCATTCCCGTCCGCAGCTTTTAATAAACGATAGACATGTTCAGAAGTTACGTCCATTAAATAATAATTAAATCTCTCCATGAATGCATTGCTATACTTCATCAATGATTTGCTTCTATCGGTCAAGGTTTCATCGAGGTCGAATAGAATTGCTCTAGGGGACAATTAACAAAACCTCCTTTGATCTCCGCTTAGCTGCCAGTTAGCTCAACTTTGGATATCAATAGAGTGATCCATACACCATCCAATTACTAATTCCTTTATTTTTCTTTCTTTGTAGTCATACCATTGTTTTTCAAGACCATGTTCAATTATGTTATCTTTGAATCTTCGGAATGCTCCTCGTCCTTGAATAGCAGCAAATAGCTCTTCTCGAATTTCTTGAGGCTCCAATGCCTTGATAAAATCTTCTATAATCTCATATTCATTAAATTCATTTCTTAATGTAAAGTCTACGTATACACTATCCTCATCCTCAAGAATCTGAATTGCTTTTTCAATGTTTTCCTTTTTCAATTCTGGAAAATTGTCGATTGGCTTTTCATCTTCTGCGGCACTCATTTCGTCTCTTGTTAGCGTTATAACATCGCCTGTCGTTAAATTTATATATGTAAAAGTATCGTCAATCTGCATCTCGATTTCACCAACTAAATCATTCAGCTTAACTGGTTTCTTCACCACTATATTCCCTTCCCCTCATGATTACTTCATAATAAACATTTTGCCCAAAAAAATGCCCTAGGCTACCGCTTCTTTATTGCGCAATCGTTCTCCGTCCCTCGGTTTTAAGGATTTATCTCACATATGCTCACTCATTCGCAGGATTTCATCACCCTGATTCAGGTTAATCTCAGCAAGCAACGCAGTTGATGTCGGTTGAGCCGGGGGGCTGAGCATGCAGGAACAGAGGAACAAAAAAGGAAATATTCCCCTTTCGAACTCTACTGCACGCATACTCCACAATCCCCTGGAGGTTCACCCTCCCAGATCTCAACGGGTCAATGCCCTTACATTCCTTCGTTATACCTGTCCAAGGTGTGGAGACCGATAGCGTTTAGCGGATGGGTCTTAGCCCTTAAGGAGAACGAACTCGGTCCTCCGTGCTTTCTTTGTAAAATCCTGCGAATGAGTCAATATACGTGATGCTTTCTTTAGGCTGCTTCTGTCCAGGACAAAACGGTTTTCTGTGGCGTGAACGTTTCTCCACGTTGAACAATACCGACTAGAATCCGTGCCAGCTTTCCAATTAACTTAAAGATGGACTGCTGCTTTTTCATCTTCTTTTTCTGTACATTATGCTCGTGTAAATGACGGAAGACGGGATTATTCCAAACCAATTGAACCGTCGCAAGATAAAGATATTTTCGCAAGGCTGAGTCGCCTCGTTTCGAAAGAACAATTCGCCCTTTTCGCTTACCAGACATACTTTCAGCCAAGTTTAGTCCAGCCTTCCGAAGCACCTGACGTCCGTGTGCATACTGTCTTAAGTCTCCTGTGCCAGCTAAAATGGCCGCAGTGAAGATTTTTCCGAGCCCCTTTATCGTACGGAGCTGCTGAGCCATTGGAATTTCAGAGAGCAGAGTCTCGACGTCCTTTTCCATCTGTTTAAGCATGGCGGTAACTCGTTCGTATTCCTCAATAAGCCGTTTTAAATCTGCTTTCGCTTCTTCAACAGCGGTTCGATCTCCGACACTGCGTCTCGCATGAGCAATGAGCTGTGCAGCCTTCTCGATCCCCGTAGAACCCCCGGCACGCTGCATATGAACTCGCCAAGCATCTATGATATCCGGTACCGTATAGGTCTCCAGATCTTGCGGGCAAGGGGAAGGTTTTAAGGGTCGACAATGACCGCTTGCAGCCCCAGTCTTTGAATACAGACAGATATTCGGGGGAAGCGAATGTCCAGCCAGCGTACGATCCGATTCTGCAGCCGTACGCTGTTCGTCACCCAAAATTCCCGGTCACTCATCATCGTCCGTAATCGTTGAAAGGCATGAGATTGACGCGTGTACTCATAGTAGAAGCCCCGGCTGACTGCATCTGCGATGACCAACGCATCCTTGGGATCGTTTTTTGAGGGGCTGTTATCTCGGTTTTCCTTGTTACGCTTCGTCGTAGCAGGGTTAACCATCACCACGTGTAGATCCTTATCCGATAACCAGTTCGCAAGATTAAACCAGTAATGGCCGGTAGGCTCCATGCCGATGATGAACTGTTTTAATCGATGCTTCTGCTGTAACTCATTCATCCAGCGCCTCAACTTCTCAAACCCTTCCACAGTATTTGAGAATGAGAGATGCCGATAAGAGATAACGATTCCTCGAAAGTTTGTAGCCTGAGCTACATGAGTTTCTTTCGCCATGTCTATCCCTACAACGAGATGCGAGGTGCTAATTCGTTCAATCCGTTGATTTTGTGCGTCTGATTGCTTAAACTTCAATTTAAGAGCGCCTCCTTGATGTGTTGTCGACAAACCCATCATACCGAGGCGCTCCCTTTTTTTACAAAGCTCATTTCTTAAGCTCTACAGGAATGTTTAGCTCAAAGACGCCCCTCGCAAGAAGTACTTCAACATTGAATACTCCCTTTTTAGGGAAGTCATCCATTTTGCTTGATAATTATACATGCCGTGTTGTTGTAAAAGTAAATCCAAATGCATTTGGCGGACCGAGTATTGGCGATGACTTTATCGATAAACTAGTCAAAATGCTCTTGTCTAACAACTTGCAGCTCCACAAAGGCTTTTAAAAAATTGGTCTAATATGTACCCTCCGAAAATCAATGTCAGAACGATAAGTAGCAAAAAACCAGAGCAGACTACAATTATATTCTTCTTTACTTTAGATCCTTGCTTTAAGTCATCTTCGTTTTTTAAATCACTTGTAGAAATTGAATTCACCCACTTTGAGTATATCGTTGTTGTATTCACGACGGGCCCGAAGGGCGGCCGCGGTGCTGTCAGGTGGTGCGGATATGTCCACCTGATCCCCGCTTCCCTGCACATACCCTTCGGGCGGACCGAGGAGCCGCCAGCCTCCAAAGCGTGGAAATGATGTTATATGAAGTCACCAACTTTGCTGAATTACTACCAGTTCTTTATATATCCTGATTTCCTTAATATTATTTCAATTGACGGATTTAGATCTGTTATTGGTTCATCTATTGAAAAATACTTAAGCTCAAATCCTTCATCATCATTAATTTGTGGCGTTCCTTCAACATCTATTGCTTCATAAACTACGGTGACATTATATATTTCATCACCATGAGGATACTTATAGTACATATCCTTACCAGAAAGTAGTGTAATAAATTTAAATGATCTTGCTCTTAATCCTGCCTCTTCAAACAACTCCCTACTTGCCGCTTCTTCTAAAGATTCCCCCCAGCTCTAATGATCCTCCAATTGTTCCCCAATCAAAACTATCCGTTCGTCTCTGTAAAAGAAGTTGACCAACTTCATTAAAAATGAGAACACATGCTCCGACCATTATTAATGGTCGTGAGCCGACTATATTTCTTAAATCCATTATATATCCCATGATTTCTCCTTTTTTAAATCTAATTCAATCTGTGATTTATAGAGTGATATTCACGAAGTTTGTAAATACTCCATCACAAAAATTATTCGAGAAACGATTGAACCATCCTGCCCGTTAGCTGAACAATATAAATGTCTGAGTAATAATCCGAATCGGCTACAATTTATTTATTATCAAATCAAATCATGAACTGCTTATTTTTTGCGGGATAATACATCTATTGTTTTTTCAACTTCTTTCTCGCCTTCTTCATCTATACAACATTTTAAAACTATCGTTCCATCGTTATTCCAACGTAAAGGTACTACATCGGTATCTATATTCACCTCGCCGTCCATATCATAGGAATTATATAATTCTTTAAGTGGAATTTCAGTCGGATGGGAAAAATCGAAAAAGTATGTACTTGAAGGGCAAGCCCAATAGCATCCATCAACTGCCAGAATATTATTTTGAGCACAGTATAGTACACTCGTCCAAATGAATGTTTCTTTTTTTTCCTTAAAACTCTCGGCTGGGATGAAATGATAAGTACAATAATCAGACAAATCTAAAACACTATATCCATATAGCTCAGTCGAAAAAAACAGATAATTGTTACCGTTGGAATGTTTAACCATTGAAAAGAAATCAACATGAGAGTCTATATTCTTTAACTCCGTTACAATTCTCCCCATTTGGTCCAACACGTCAGTTTTTGAAGCTCTTACATTGTATTCTGATACTTGATGGCTATCATCAAAGTAATAATGTGTCTTTAGAATATGCTGCCCGTCTGGCAACAGTCTTTCATCGGTTTCCTTAGACATAAACTTATTATTAAAAATATATTCGAACTTTTTCTTATGTTCCTGATATTCATTTGTATAAGCAACATTAATTCCTGACATAACCTTCAACTCCAAATTTGGGATTTTCGTAAATATTCTACAATTAAATTATTCGCGAAGTGATTGAACTACCCTGCCCTTTAGCCTACTGAGAACGGCAGCCGATTTTTAGACCGCTACCGCTGTTTTCAATTGAGCTATCTTACTCCGCTTGTTCAAAGTGTTCAGTGGAGCAATGTCAATCAATGTCGAGAAATAACCATTTATTATCGGGAGCTGCTTTTCCTTTTGTAAAAATAAAAGTCGAATTCACTAAGCTGCTTTCATTGTCGTTTCTTCTTAATTCCTCCGCTTGTACTACTGCCTGGAACACATTCTTTTGTTCAGTGACCTCAATGTCGGTAGTGAGATGAATTCCGTCTACCTTGTACGCCGGAAATTTTTCTGGTTCGGAATCGTATGCTTGATATAGGGGACTTTTTTTTATGCAGCAAACTTTGGTATTTCACCAAATCCCCTTCTTCGATATAACGGACTCGTAAATGAATTAACTCGGCAATCTCTAACTTTTCTCCGTAGTATTTACTTTCGGCTCCAACAGCTATGCTCGAAAACCAGAACGTATTATCGGTATCGTCATCGCAGCCGATCAGCTTGTAATGCGGGCCAAACTCCTTGTTCTGCTCGGGCTCAATCCCCCCGGCACACCGTGCTCCGGCGGCCTGTCTCGCTGCCAAATCCATCCCTCGAATTGTCGTATGTATAAGTAATCGCCTCAGCGCCATCATAGACCAGCTCATATAAGATCGGGTCGCCTTCATCCGTATACTGCGTAATACGAACCTGACTAGGCATGCCATTGTCGACATTCGCCAGGAAAAGATTCCACATGTCGAGATTGTATACTTTCCCGAGAACGTTCACTACATCGCCATTCGAAACTGCTTGGTCTGGATCATAAGGATCGTACACAACGGGGAACGCTTTAGGCTTCTCTGTGGGGGGGGGACTGTATCGCTTGGTGCAGGCGCAGTAGTAAGATTGATCGAATTGTCATTAGGTCTGCCCGAATTCTCGCTGCAACCCGATAGCATCGCACATACAACCGCTAATGCTAACACCCATTTGATCATGAACGATCACCTCAAATTCGAATAGGTTCAGACCTGGCGCATAATTTCATCATTCATCCTCAATTTCCCATATAGTGGTTCGACGTTCACGCTTTATTAAAAGTTTCTGCTGGCTATAAAAAATGACTAATCCAGCTATTATTGAACTATCCTGGCCCGTTACCTCAATAAAAACGGCAGCCGTTTGTCTTGCCGGCTGCCGCAATGCTCGTTCGTATGGTTCCCCTTAGTTCAGGCTGATGTGATCATCAAGGGTATGTTCTTCATTTCATAGATTTTTTTGGAGAGTACGGGCATAATCCGTCTTCTCTTGATCAGCCACTGCGTGAAGGTAACCATCCACAAGCCTGTACCCGAATACGAGAAGGATAATCTCGTAGACACAATGATCCTCGATTTTGGATACATCCGTATACTCCAATAAGCCTTTATAATACGCGGGGATACATCGCCGGTAATATTCGGCCATCTGATCGATATCGGGTTCGTCCGCGATCAGGCTTGCGAGATCCTCGCCCAGATAACCCCATCCACTGGTATCCCAATCGATGAGCGCAAAGTTCCCGTCAGCATATATCAGGTTGGCTACCCAGAAATCCCGGTGACATAGCACGAGGGGCAATTTTTCAATACGGGCGAATATCCCGTCTGCTTGCTCATCGATGTCGATGAGCATTTGCCGCACATGCAGCGGCAATTCGCAGTCCTCCGATCGTATGTAGTCGTAGACAACCGGCCATGACCGGTAATGCAAATATTTATTTTTCATGAGATCTGCTTCGCTAAGGTTGTTCAGGCTCTGCAGCACCGCGGGTTGCTCCGCATACAGCCTGCCTTGAAAACGCCCTAACTCCAGCGCGGCCTTTTCGTACATGTCACCGGTTAATTTTAAACCGGATACGCCATCGATATATTCCAGCCACAGATGGTATTCATTAACTTCGGCATTGAACTCGGCATGATAACATGTCGGCCAGCGGAGGGCTTCCGAGAAAGTCGCTCCCAAGTCGGATGAATAGAGATCATATTCTCGACGCCAAGAGCCAGGGTCGCCGTAACGCTCCCATTTCTTCTGGATTTTCAGTACGATACGGTACGATAATATTTCGCCTATCTCGGTTTCTGCGGTCCCCGATACCAGATACACATTTCCCACGGTTCCGCCCTGTAACGGCATCGTCTGGCAGTCGACAGCGATTATATCCTTCTTGAAGTATTGGCGTAAGGCATAAATCAGCTCTTCATGTTTAATATTCATCTATTCCTCCATTGCAAACTTAGTAAAATCCGGCATATATAAGGTATTCGTTTAGTGATTAAGCTATCCTGCCGTTAGCGCAGCAATTCAACATTCAAATGATGGGAATGAGAATCTGGAAAGTTGAGCATGAAAGGCACTTTCCCATAGCTTCCATTGTTCCATTGGTAATTCTCCAACAATTTGTAATCCTGAGGGTTCAACCGAGGCGTGTAGGTAAGATCTTGACTCTCCTTCCTCGCCAAACCACATTGAACATGGATGGCTCTTTACGAGATATTGCGGCAATACCAAATAAACTTGCTTAAGTTGTTCCCACGTGTCTTCGCTAAACTCATTGAAATTTAAGCAATACACTCTATCAATGAATACGAAGCTTTGTTCGTTTGCTGCAAGTTCTATGTTGTCATAAAAGCAAATATCCATTGCCGTCCCCCGTTTCAATGTGCTCCCGCAACTTAATCAAAAACGCCTTGGCTATACCCTTTAAATTCAACCTGACGCCACGTTATCGTCTCCCAGTTAGCTAAATTTTCGAATCAACGGCGCGTACCCCTGTAGCTTTTCATTAGGTTAAAAACCAAGTAAACAACACTTGTACAGAGCAAGAAAATCCTATCAAGTTTGAAATTAAGCTCGGTATTACTTCCACTGAAAATGTATTCGTTGTAAAAGAAATGATTTTCGAGATTATAAGAACGTCCTGAAGCATCCAAGACGATTTTACTGCCGATAACATCGACTAACCAACACGCCAAGATATAAGAAAGCAAAAGAACCGCAATAACTAATATTTTTTTTATACTTCGTAAATATCTCTCCTCGAAATATTAGAATAGTCCTCCAATAATATGAAGATAATTAATTAAACTGCTGTCTAGAAAAATGAAATAGGGCTCATTACTTTCTTACTCCCACTGTTCATAACGAGCGTTGTCCGCCAATCTCCGTATCCGGTAGCCGTTTATTGCGAATCCGCCAAGTTCCTCCACGATGCTGTAGTTGGCCCAAGCTCCGGCGACCGCACCGATACCGGGCACCAACTGCAGCATTTTACGGAAGTCGATCGCGTCCCTGTATTCCTTCTGGAAGGTTTCCCAGTCCAGATCTTTGTAATATTCTGCATCCGACGACCATTGAAGCTTTTCGTTGTTCCAGTCCCGGAACCGGTTCAGCATCATGCTGCGTTTCCTATTCTGCGAGTAGGTCAACTGGAATAGCGATAGGATAAAGATTCGCTCGGAGAAAACGTTGGTCGAATAGCCGTACACATGCGCAAGCTCGAAAAGCAGCTTCATCTTGATCGCGATAAGCGCCGGAAAATCAACCGCGTTGAACAGAATTCCGCCTGCGCCTGTACCGGCGCCTTCGGCTGCGGCGATCTTTTGATAGAGGGAGATGACCTGTCTCGCCTGCTCGTCGGCCTGCTCCAACGTAAGCGAACGCTCAACCATTCTCTTAGGCATATATTCAGCTCCGAAAAGCGTCGTCCGGACAATCGCCTTTACGGTTTCCGTTATCGTGTTCTGCACTTTGGCTGGAATGATGGCATTGATCTTGTCTCCGACCTTCTTCGATGCTTTCTCAAGCAGGCCTGGTGTCTTGTAGAAACTGTTCTCCCAATTTTCCAACTCCTGCCGGACCTTTTCCTCATAGTCCATCCGGATCCGCTCCTTCCAACGGTCAATTTATGCCTTTGTTTATTTACGCATCTGCCCTGCCTATGATTCATAACGCAGTTCACATCCAAGTTCGTCCCAAATGTGCCAACGATTTCTTTAGTTTCTCCCTTAAATCTTTAATTCGAACCCTATTTGTAAGGGGTTTCATATTATAGAGTAGTAGGGATTCAAAATGATACCGTTTAAGAAAAGGAGGCTAGCGGTTACGACGGATTGACGCTCTCATGAGGAGAAAAGGAGATGGATGGATTGAAGATTCTCGGAAAGAAGAAGTCCTGGTCCAAGTTCACCGTGCTCAGCGTTTCGACAGCCTTATTCACAGCAAGCTTTCCGTTTACGGCGGCGGCCGGAGACACGTGGCCTTTCGACGGAGAGCAGGCGCACGGCGCCAACCAACCGAGCGTACATGGCTACACGAGCGGCCATATTGCCGACTGGAGCCCCGAACGCGACCCCGATGCGGCTCTGCTCCGCTCCCGCGTTCCGCTTCAACGGCGGATCGCCCCACTTGCCTCTACGCAAGCCAACCCGAATCTGAACCCGAACGTCCAGATGACGAACGTCAGCGGCGACTACGGGAATGCGTTTATCGAAAACGCGCCTTACACCAACAAGTTCGCCCAGTATCACTTTAACTTCTGGCAGTATGTCGATTACTGGTCTCCTTGGCACGGTACCGCCACGGCCTACACCCCTTCCGAATATTACGACGAGCTGGCCCAGAAGGATTGGCAGCAAAAGTGGTTCGAGTTCGGCATGCTGAATATCCCCAACCCGACTTACACGGACGCGGCGCACAAGAACGGCGTGATGTCGCTGGCCGGTATTTTCTCCTCCAATAACGATCGCGGCCAGCAGACGTACAAGCAGATGATCGTAAAGGATAAGAAAGGCAACTACCCCGTCGCCGAGAAGTTAATCGAGATGGCCGAATATTTTGGTTATGACGGTTACTTCGTTAATCAGGAGGAGCAGAATCCCAACGTGGCCGTGGCGGATATTCCCGACTACATCGGGTTTATGAAAACGCTCCAGAAGGGGGGGGCTGTACGTTCAATGGTACGACTCGCTGAATACCGCGACCGGCGCCAATACGTTCGCCCGGACGATTAGCGACAACAACGTCTCGTTCTTATACGACAAAGCGACGGGCGAACAAGTTTCCCAGTCCTTCTTCTTCGACTATGGAATGGGGAACAGCCAGATTAACGCGGCATCCTCTTATCTGAGCAACCTGAACGCCCAATACGGAACGGACTTCGACCTGAAAAAGGTCGGTTTCGCGGGCCTTGAAGCCGGGCGCGACCGGTTCAAGAGCGTTAACGGCACCGCGCTGAAAAACAAGCTCGATGCAAACGGCCTGCCTCGTCTGAGCTTGGCGACGCTAGGCGCCGACTTCGTGCATGCGGGACTGGACGAGGATATGAACCTGAGCTGGCCGGTTCGGCACCGCTCGGAAAATGCGTACCAGTGGATGACCGGCCTGCGCGAACAACTCTGGTGGTCCGGCCCGAACGTCGATCCGAAAAATACGGCTACCTCCGCCACGAATACGGTCGCCGACGCGTACGCCGACAACCGGTACTGGCCCGGCATCTCTTCGGTCATCGCCGAGCGCTCGGTCGTCGGTGGAACGAACTTCTATACCCACTTCAACACGGGACACGGTCTCTCCTTCTATCGCGACGGAGCCGTATCGAACGAGGACGAATGGTCGAACATGAGCCTGCAGGACGTGCCGGTCACCTGGCAGTGGTGGCAGGATACGTCCGGCAGCCGTCTTGCCGTCGACTTCGATTATGGTCCGGATTACGATTTGGGCGATTCGGGCCGTCAGACGTACAAGCAGATCGGCGCATACGACGGAGGAAGTTCCCTCGTCGTCAGCGGCAAGCTGGATGCGGAGACGTTCCTGCGTCTTTATAAGACCGACCTGAACGTCAACCCGAACTCCAAGCTGTCGATCGCATTCAACAAACCGGCTGCGGATGCTTCCTCGATGCAGATCGGGCTTATCTTCGCGGATCGTACGGAGGAAGTCGTGAAGATTCCGGTTCCGGATAGCGGCGAAGCGACGAAGGGCTGGCGCACGGCTGAGTTGGACCTTGGCGCTTATGCAGGCCGGTCGATCGCGGCCTTCGGCCTCGTCTTCGCTCCGGGAGAGGAAGAGATCGGCTCGTATCAGATGAACGTAGGAGAAATCCGGATTCATGACGGCTCCGCCGTCCGCCCTGAAGGCGCCGTCGGGCATAGAGATCGCGGAGGCGTTCGCCGACACCGGGGAGATGAACATCCGTTGGAAGATGAACGCTAACTACGGAGAGGTCAAGCAGTACAATGTCTACGTCAACGACACGTTCGTCGGCGGCAAGTATGACGAGGTCTTCTACATCAAGAATCTCCCCGCTCGATCCGGCACGATTAAAGTGGTTCCGGTAGGCGCCGACGGGCTGGAGGGTGATGCCGCCGTTCTTCCGTTCGACCTGACGAATACGGTGTCGAACGTGCGGGTCGACTCCACGGCAGACGGCAAGCTGACGATCCGCTGGACCAACCCGTCCAAGCCCGCAGGCAATCTGAAAATCAACGTCGATTCGGTCAACGCGGTGACGTCCAAAAAACCGGTAAAGCTCAATAAAGTCGTATCTGAAAACACCACCTCCGTTACCTTCGATAAGATGCCGGTTAACGGGGATGGGTACGTAGTAACGATCTCCCCCAAACGCGCGGACGCAGTGGCGGTAAGCGGCTCGTTTATCGACACGGTCGCGGAGCCGTATGCGGAGAAATGGTATTGGGAAGGCGACACGCTCCATCTGCCGATGCCGGAGACGAGAGATTGGCGATACTTGTACGTGTATGAGGATGGGGTACTGCGGTCCTTCCCGACCACTTATGGCGTCGGGGACAAAGACCGGATCATCCGCGGACGCAGCACGAAGGCAAGCCTTGCCTTCACCTCGACAGCGGAGAACGTATCTGTCATTCTCGAGGATTACGCAGGCAACCGCTCAGAGCCGGTCGTTCTTAGAGGCGACAACTAACCGATCGATTGCTGAAAAAACCGCAAAAGGCGCGCTTCCAGCCGCCTTCTTGCGGTTTTTTGCCTAAGACGTTCAGAAAATGCCCATGCCTATTCACTCTGAGCTTCCAATGTCTTGCCAACCAGTGAACCCCATATAAGTTTCCCATTAGCTGAACAGCCTGCCCGTGGGATCCGACAGGCTTTGTATTTAAACTAACGTCTCCCGATAGCGTAATGACTTTTTTATTGAACCAACCCAGACATCTCCTACTTTAACACTATACGTTTTATCTAAACCTCCAACTGAAAGATGAATTGTTTCGACTTTATAAGCCTTCCCTTTAATAGCTGCAAGTTCCTTTTCACTCATCCAACCTTGCTGGATGTTATCAAGAAGGTCGCTCTCTGAGTAAACGTCACAATCAATATGGCTGTGCCAATCGAACTTTTCTAACTTCTTTCTAAGGTAAGTGTACTTTCCAAAAGGAAACTGTTTCTCTTGGTCTCCAACTTCAAATGTTTGGTCGTAAAAGTGAAGATAATCTTTAGAAGCAGCTACCACCTGTGAGTTGATAAATTGAGGATCATATATCCATAATTTAAGATAAAAGGGTTCTCCAAATTCATTCAACTTCTGATACCAACTTTGATAAACATCCAACATTGCATCTAGAAGAAGGCGGTTAAACCACACAGGAGGATTTCTGCGCTGGAGTGCGTAAAATGGATGAATCCAAAGTTTAGCGTAATCCCTTTGGTATTGATTCAGATGTTGTATGTCTAAATCAATAACTCGCTGCTTCCACTTTTCAATTTTTCGGACGTGTCTTTTCCAACCTCTGATTTTCTTTTTGTTGCTTGTAAACAAATCAACATCCCCTTTACCGCTCAATCAATAAGCACCAAGCGAAATATTCAGCTAACCTGTCCGTTAGCTGAAATCCAGTTTGCTTCTAAGAGGAGGTTTTGTCTGCCTGCTGTTTGAACTAGCGTTTCCCGCTAGTTCAATCACCTTTTGTTAATAATCTAATTGCTGTTGTTTAGCTACTGACAAACTGTTGTCAGTAGCGTTTATTTATAATCGGAGTAAGAAACATAAGGGAGTGGGAAATACATGCATTTTGCTTCTGTACGCATCATTACCGACGACGTGGATCGTCTCGTCCAGTTCTATGAGAAAGTCATGGGTGTTTCAGCGGAACGCCCCGCGCCCATCTTTGCCGAATTCGTTGTGCCCTCATGCACCCTGGCGATCGGCCACTCCCAGACGGTGCAACTGTTCGGCGCTGGTTCCGCAGTGGCGGCCAACAATCACACTGTCATCCTCGAGTTCCGCGTCCAAGATGTCGATGCCGAATACGAGCGCTTAAAGCCGTTTGTCGACGAATGGGTAAAGGAACCAACCACGATGCCATGGGGAAACCGCGCTGTGCTGTTTCGCGATCCCGACGGAAATCTGGTTAATCTCTTCGCACCGGTGACCGAGGAAGCGATCAAACGGTTCAGAGGCAGGCATTGATGAACAGTTGAAGTGAGTGAGACCTCAATTTGTGGTCATTATCTATGCAAGAAATCCGGCATTTTATGAAGAAGCAAGGGATCTGCTCCCCATGGAGACAGATTCCTTTTAGCTTCTTATTCAACTATCGTCTCCCTTTAGCTTAATCCATGTTCTTCATCAATTAGCCATGAAAATTGTTGAACAATAGCAATTGCAATTTCAGAAATTGCTTCCTCAAGCACGGAATTTGAGTTGCTCGGAACATTTATTTCAACTAAATTAACCTCTGAAGCCTCGTCGAGTGTGCTATAGGAGTAGTTTCCATCTTGATTAGCAGAGATGCCTGTTATACTGATAAGTTGCCCATCTACCTTTGTAAAATATCTAAGGTGACTTGATTTGTTAAAACCCATTTTAAAGGTTAGGAAATAATCCAATACCTTTGCTTGAATCTTCTCTTTATAGCTTTGAGAATGGATACTCACATAATCATACATATCAACACTCCAAGCATTTAGTTCGTTTGGTGTAAACTGCCCGTTACTTCAATGGACAATGGCAGCCGATCATTAGACCTGCTGCCGTTGTTATGATGAAGCTATCGGCTCTCGTTAGCGCAATCTTCTTAATATGTTTTTACCGTCAAAATCAAAAACAACCGGTTTGCCTCTAACATTTGGAACCCACCCTAAATCAAGTGCCTGAATAATAAAATACTCAACATCTCGAGGTCTGATAATTTTCAAATTAAGATGTTCTGTATTTGGGAAGTTTACCCACGCACTGTCAATATCTGATTTAATGTAAACCTCAAGGCGATTCCCGCGGCTAACTTCATGTTCAACGATTAATATGATGTAACCACTATCTGGAGAAACGGTCCAAATATAACTATCATCTTTAACTGTTATTTTTCTTGAACTCTTTTTTGTTTATTGTCATTTACTTCGTCCTTATTTACAGTATCATCTCGGCAAGATGTGACTCCGTGAGCATGTTAGCATGAAAGGTATTGTTTTAAATGTTATACCTTCCACCTTCGCTCCTGAGAAATTCGTTCCATCTAAGTAGTTACCTACAAAGACCGCTTTGTTTAAAATACAATCAGTAAAAATACATGTCTTCAGATTTGAATTAATAAACTTCGTGTTTTCTAATTTGGAATCTGAAAAGTCAACGGAGAATAAGCACTCCTCAAAAGTTAAACCTGATAAGTCGACCCCCTTAAAAGCACCTTGCTCGACACAAATTTTGTTGAAAACCCTCTGCCCTTTTTCGAGCATATTGATAAACTCCGTTTCAGTAACATCTCTGTCCATTTTTTCCTCCGAACTCCGTTTTTTGTTAAGTAAACTTCTACACAAGCTCCACTCTATCCTGCCAGTTAGCTCAACAGCCTGCCGGATCTCGTCGGCAGGCTGTATCATTGAAATATCGTTCCTCGCTAACGCAATGAATGCACCGTTTCGCCGTTTATTGCACACACCATTTTACTAAAGACATCTTCCCAGTCTAGATTTTCATTAACAATAGCATGTGTTGGGAAAGGAAGCGTATCAAGCAAACCCAATTCGATCCGTTTACGGTTCTCCATAAACGCAATATTTTGTTCCGTTGCGAATTGGGGCTTAGAACGTATAGATGAAATCCAGGTCTGCTGCTCCCGTACACTAGGTTGGGTTAAGTAAATCAAGACAGGATTCATCAAAGAAATTTGATCGGCGATTCCATGAATATGCTGCTCAATTTGGCTAACAGAAGCCTTATAGTGCTTGAATAAATCATGAATTTGATGTTGAAAAAACACCGCTTCTAGTACAAAAACAGTATCTTTAGTACTCGCAAGTTCAGCAAATCGGGCCCAATGCCTTTGAATCAAATATGTAAACTCCCACAGCTCGGCTCTGGGCGTATCTGTCCAGCATAACTCTCGGGTCTTTAGCTCGGCATAGAGTACATCCTGCTCGCTGAACTCCCTAACCCCGCGATTGGGCAGCAAATAATAATTTCCATCCCTTAAAGCCCGTTTACGAATCTCGTCGGCTGTCTTCGGATAACGCTCAAGAAATCCCCTATACTCCTCTTCTCGGAAGAAAGCATGCCCGTTTAAGCTGGATGGATGTCCTTCGGCGCCTTCATCATAAAAACAAGACTGCATTCCTTGTTGCAACAGGTAGTGATGCAATTTCTCCGCTAATGTTGATTTACCCGTGCCGCACAACCCTTCGACCAAAACCAATTTGCAATCCTTCCGCATGCGATTCCCCCATTCCCCTATAACTTGGTTCATTGATATGGTTAGTACAACTGGGCAAGTTTGATATCTTCTAAAGGTACTGGTGCCGTAACCTTTCCCTCTTTGCGATTCATCCCGCCGTTAACTTACGCCATAAAGGTTAAGATAATCCTCTATTTTATTTTTCATCGCATTGTCGATCGCAATCTTCCCATCGATCTCACGATTATGCAGAAAATTGAGGATATCCTCTATTGTCACAATAGCGCTGGTCTGAATACCAAAATCATCATTTAGTTCTTCAATCGTTGTTTTATTTTTCTGCCCTCTTTCCAAACGGTCGACAGATACGATTAAGTTTGTGATCCTAATCTCCGCAATACGGCCAAGTAGTTCCAAACTTTCACGTACCGCGGTGCCAGCTGTGATTACATCTTCAATAATGGCGATGCGATCGTTGCTTTGAGGAATATAGCCGATGATTTGCCCTCCCTCGCCATGATCTTTCTTCTCCTTGCGATTAAAGGTGACCGAAATGTCCCTGCTGTATTTATGATAAAGAGCAGTTGATGCAGCCACCGCTAGTGGGATTCCCTTATAAGCAGGACCAAACAAAACATTCACTGACTTATCCATCTTCGTCTCTATGCAATCTGCATAGTATTCGCCTAAAATCGCAAGTTGCTTCGCAGTTCGAAAGTTCCCTGTGTTTATCATGTATGGCGTCTCTCTGCCGCTTTTGGCTACAAAATCACCGAATATAAGCACATTGGATTTAAATAGAAATTCAATAAATTCGCCTTTAAAACTCATTACAAGGAAGCCTCCTAATCTTTATTGTCCATTCAGTTCAAGGATGCTGATACGCTAATAGACCATGTAACTAAGGCGAAAAAAACACCGCACCAAAACATCACTGCGCCGTAACGCCTTTTATTAACGATTTTTTCAATCGCCTTCAATAAAGTAATGACGAAGAGGAAACTAAATATCGGTACAAGATATATCGAGCTAAATAAAAGGATCTCCATCGATATTCCTCCAAACTCAAATGGGGCCTGATGGTACCTTCCGTTTGTGTCCTTTCGCTCATTTATATAATCTTATTTAAATATTTCGCAAAGCGCTCCGATATCTCAATGCCTCTCTGCCAGTCCGTTCCTCCGTCTTCAATCGTCCAGCACGCTTCAAGCACGCCTCGCGCTATGCCCCACATCGCAATTCGGCGCGAGTCTAGTTCGAGACGCTCGGCCATTATCGATATCCTGTTGTGCAACACTTGCCCGCGACCGCCGCCTCGATCTTCGTAGTTAAGCAGGTATTGGATCGTTTCAAAGTGGATGTCGCCGACGATGCCTTTCGGATCGATGACCGCCCATTGCGATTCGCCTTGCAGAAGGATGTTTTCATGATGCAAATCGCCATGAAGAAGGACATTCTCGCTCGTTGTCGCGACGAGATAGGTCAGGCATTCTTCCGCATTTTCCATCCAACTCTCCGGCAGCGGAGCTTCGGCGTTCCCATTGCTTATTCTCTCGCGGTATCGCTCGATGGCCGCGAAGTGCCGCTTCATGGACGGGTACGGCGCATCGGTCGTGGCGGGAAGATGAAGGCGGCGACATACATCGCAGAAAACATTCGTCGCACGCGCATCATCCTCGATCGCCGACAATGGCGTGCCCGGTTCTACGCGCTCAAGCAAAGCCACGCCCCATTCTTCGTTTTCTTCTAGCACACGGATCGCTCCCCGCCCCTCATAGGCTCGAAGCGCGCTGACTTCTCTCGATAGCTCGTCTTTCATGAAAGACGCTTTAAGGACGACCGGCTTCCCGTCGCTGCGCAGTGCGCGAAGCAAGAAGTTGTAGGATAAGTTGGGGAAAGGCGCTTCCGGGACAAGGCCGAAGCGGCTGGCACAATCGTGTATCAATTCCGGCAAAGCCTTCGCCCACACCAAGCCCTGCTCACCGTGGAGTTCATTCATTCTGTTCAAAAACGGTTCGGGAATCGCAATCATTTGCGTTAGGGCTCCCTTCATGGTCTGCTTCACAACTTCAAACATTCACTAATGAAGAACCTCCACCAAGAACCCGCCCGGCGCTTTGACGTAGAACGTCCATGCGTGTGAGCGTTGCGGGAGCTCTACGTCGAACCCATCGTTTCTCAGTCGTTGGTTGATCTCGTTCACTCGCTCCTCGTCAGGTTGAATGAAGCCGATATGAAAGGTGTCGGGATAAGCGACTTGCTTGCCTTTCATCAACGTAAGCACGAACCCGCCATCGTCAAAGAGTACAGCGAAGCCGCTGCCGCGCGTGTGTCTGATTTGCATGCCGAAGTATTGAACCAAAAAATCCGCAGTGGATTGAACGTCGCTGACGGTTAGATTGAGATGATTGACCTTCACGGCGGCACTCCTTTTTGGAAAAGTATTTACATTTACGGCCGCCAGACTTCCCAAAGGTTGCCGTCCGGATCCGCGAACGTGATGTTAGGTCCGCTCGTGACCCGTTCGCTTATAATAGGTACGCCGTTTGTCTTGAAGCGCTCAAGCAGTTCCTCGATCCGCGGGGATATGAAGCAAGCGATGGCATGGGGTCTGCCTTGGTCCAGAGACCATGAAAAGCGCAATCGACCGCCTGCTTCATCGGATTGGCGGAGGAACAGCGAAGGGACGACTTGCCTTAACCCGGGCGAAGGCAGGTTGCCTGCCTGATCGGGCACATTTAACACGGCTGCCTTCATCCCGGGCTCAACAAGGCCGCCGTTCGCCGGTTGGTACCCTAAATTTTTTTGATACCATTGAATCGACGCGTAAACGTCATTCACGGGCACGTAAATACAGGTTACACCCGTAATGTCTTCCAGCTTTTCTATGCGTTCCTGATTGTCCTGCATCGTCATGTCCCCCCTCCCGGTTCATTCCTTCGATCAGGGCTCGAATACTTGACGCAGCTCAATCCGACCTTCCCCGTCTCCTTGCGGATCCGGCATTCGCATGGCCCACTCGACGGCTTCTTCCTTCGACTTTACGTCAATCAGAATGAACCCGGCAATCACATCCTCCGGTTCCGAAAAGGGTCCTTCCGTAACCAACGGCTGTCCACCTGAATGGGGGGAACGAAAGGCGCATCCCATTCGAGCTTGGGTGAAGTCCTTTCGCCATAATCCGTACGCCTGCCTTCATCAATTCCTCATTGTACGTCGACATGGCTTCACGGAGCTCGGCGCTCGGGAGTCCTCCGGCCTCCGAATTTCTCGAGGCTTTGACGATTAACATAAATAGCATCCATCTTCCTCCTCAGCGGCTTATCCATAACCCAGGGTTTTCTATATTTAAATATATTCTTTTTCAGCAGCCTCTCATTTCTCTTCGATTGCTCTTTTCTTGCGTTTAGCCAGGCGTTGGAACTCGCTGCATTTCTCTTATGATCTCTATGAACTGCTGGATCTCCCCGGACGGATGCAGCGGGTACAGCAAACCATACGGAACCGTAAAATCCAAATCGCTTGGAATCGTCGCCAAGGACGGATGAACTTCTCCCCACGCCTCTAAGGTCAACATCACCGTATTGCTTTCCTCGCAGCGATTGAACACATCCAGATCATAAAGACGCGGAATATCTTTGATTCGTATTCGCGGATGATTCCTGACCAGAAAATCACGAATGTCTTGAATCACGGCGCTTTTGCCTCCGTTTACCACTGCTAACTTTTCCCCGTATAAATCTTGGGCAGAAAGGATCTTTTTAGAGGCCAGTTTATGATGCCGCGATACGGCAAAGCAAACGCGGTAACTCCCCAACTCCAGCATTTGATAGCAATCGTTCAACCGATCTGTAAGAAACGGCCCCACGATGATATCAAACGATTGGCCAAGCGTGCGGTATGAGGTCGGGAGCGTATGTGCGTCATCGTCGAAATGAACGATGTTGATTCCGAATTGCGGATATCGGTCGCTGGCTCCATTCCACAAATCAATCAAAACCTTACAGGGGTTGAGCAAGGATGTGCCCACCCGAACCATATGCCGATTCGCCTGTGCTGCCTGATGCATGCGGATGAGCGATTCCTGATAGTAACGCAGCATAAATTCCGCATCCTTGATAAAGGCAGAGCCAGCCTGCGTAAGCCGGACGCCGTGGTTGGTGCGGTTAAAGAGGGGAACGCCGGCATGCCTTTCCAGCAAGTTCATCTGCTTCATCACGGCGGTCGTAGAGATGAACAGCTTCTCGGCTGCTTTAGAGAAGCTGCCGGACTCCGCCACTTGAATAAACGTCTTCAATTGTTCATTCATTCAGATCAGCTCTCCTTTTTGCATAAACCAATGGTTAACACCATGCTAACCTTTTTTGAAATTCCGTAGCAAGCGGCCGCGGCGTAACATTAGAGAAGAACGAACGAGCAAAAGAAGCCTATCCAATGCCACTCAACAGTAACGGAGGAAAATACGATGAAAAACAAAGTCTGGTTTATTACAGGAGCCTCTCGCGGATTTGGGCGCATTTGGGCCGAGGCCGCGCTCTCTCGCGGGGATCAGGTCGCCGCGACGGCACGCACGCCCGAAAGCATCGCCGATCTGAAGGCGCGTTTTGGAGACGCCGTCCTCCCCCTGGCACTTGATGTAACAGATTCCCGACAGGTCGAGCAGGCCGTTCGGCAGGCTCACTCGCATTTTGGCAGGCTGGACGTCGTCCTTAACAATGCCGGCTACTCGCTGGTCGGTACGACCGAGGAAGCTGACGAATCTGACGTCCGCGATCTGTTCGACGCCAATTACTTTGGTACGCTTCGGGTCATCCAAGCCGCCCTGCCGCTGCTTCGGCAACAGGGCAGCGGGCACATCCTCGGCGTATCGAGCGCCATGGGCCTTGTGGCCGCGCCGCTCATCGGCTTCTATTGCGCCTCCAAATGGGCGGTCGAAGCGCTTCACGATAGCCTCGCGCAAGAGGTAAAAAGCTTCGGGATCAAGGTGACGTTGCTCGAGCCCGGCGCCTTTGCGACTGATTTTGGAAGTGCCTTGTCGATGAAGAGATCCCGGGGATTGGAGGCCTACGACGAACTTCGAGACCAGGTTGTCGGCCGTTTATCGACCGCAGAACGAGGCGATCCGCAGGCGACGGCCGAAGCGATTCTCCAAATCGTAGACGCTCAAGACCCGCCCCTTCGGTTCGCAGTCGGCGCAGGAGTGTTGCCTTTGATGCGCCAAGCCTTTGCCGACCGTCTGACGACTTGGGAGGCATGGGAGTTCGCATCGAACGCAGCGCAAGGCAAGCCGGCCAAAGCATAAGCGGTTGTTGGTAACTTGCCGCACCCATAAAAATGGCTGTCGAGAAGACTCGACAGCCTGTTGGCTTAACGTTGCAGCTTCATATGGATGACCGGATGAGTGGGAAAGGCTTGCCAGAGCCGTCCGTTTCCGATCGTCCGGTCTGAACGAATCCGTATCGGCTGTAAAAAGAAAACGCGCCTTCGTTTTGCTCGTTCACATCGACCGGCAGCAAGGAGCCCTTAATGTCCTCCGCTTGCCGGATCAACTCGCTGCCGATTCCCCGGCTAGGATAATCGGGATCGACGAACCGATTCCATTACTTTTCCCAGAGCTCGACCAGCCGGCCTTCCGGATCCGTGATCCAAGCGAACTTACCATAGTCGCCGACTTCCTTGTCTTTGGCGAGCGGCACGCCGATCTGTTGGAGGTGCTGGAGCATCTCGTCCAGGTCATGGACCTGAAAGTTCAACATCACTTGCTGTTCGGTCGGAAAATAGCCGTCATTCCCGGCAAAAAAAGAAAAGATCGTCTGATTGCCGTCTTGCGGCTGTATGATCGTTCCGTTCCAATTATCAATCTCGATCTTCAACACTTCGCCGTACCACTTTTTGGTCGCTTCGAGATGGTTCGTTCTCCAAAAAACGCCTCCAAAGCCTTTTATCACGGCATCCGCCCCCTAATGCATTAAATATAAAAATCCGGTTGTTTTGATATGTCGTTTGCCTTGCGCCAGAGATTGCGCGATGCCGAATATCCCCGTCAAAGACATCCCCGAGCTCGGATCATTCGTTGTTTTCGAACGCAAACGTCGCGTATTCAACTATAATCCTCGATTAACGAGATTTTCCCTTCCTTCATCCCGAACGTTGACTTTCCCTTTAATTGCAGCTTATCCCCGCTTTTTTAATCCATTCGGAAAATCCACCGCAAGTATACCTTCATAATCTATTCCGACCTCTACTTTATCTTCTACGATCCTGTAATCGGTTATAGTCTGGCGGCGGCTGGAGAACATCGTGGACGATTGCTCTGCCAACTCCTTAAATGCTTGTATGCCTCTGGTCTCCGTCGTTGTTTCTCCGTTGGAAATATTCCTGAAAATGATGTCCTTATGTAGGAGTTCAACCATTTTTGCAATTTCAAATGCGTTATATGCTTCAATATAAATATCAATGACATCCCTTGTTTCCTCGATAATCATAATCCTCCGCCTCTCTATATATAAAAGAAAATTTATCGTCGCGGTCAGACGATCGCGCGGTAGTGGAGATGAACAATGCCGGTTCTGAAGCGACGCTCGCCAAGCAGTTCGAGCCGTATGGGGAAGTTTTCCGGAGGCTCGCTTGCTCAAGATAACAATCTTCCCTACCTATATTAGCACATAATGGAAGCAGACACTTCGCCATAAAAGCATCGGACGCGAAAAAATAGAAGACAAGATCGGGCAGACAGCGCCAGTCGAAGCACGTTCAAGATTTAGTTGTGAGATTGATTTCCATATGGGATGATGGAGGAGAACTTGGCAACTTGGCCTATGGGCCGCTAAGCAACCGTCAAAGGGGAATGAACTTTTTGAAAGAACGAATCGGTCTCTTGCTGATGTCGCTTGTCTTGCTGATGACGTCCGTTCCGCAGCCGCTTCATGCGGCCGGCAGCGATTCGGATGTGACAGAAGTCAGCTTTATGTACCCGGGAGCCCCCATGCCCGATGACAGATTGGTCCTGGATCGGATCAATAGAATCCTAGCGCAGCGGATTGGCGTGAAGCTGAAGCTTGTTCCGGTGGACTGGGGGGAGTTGGTATGACGCGAGGGATGTGTATGTTGCCGCCGGGAAGCCGATGGATCTAGTGTTCACCGCAGGCTGGGACTCCTTCGACAAAAGGGTGGCAGCACAGGAGTTCCTGCCGCTGGATTCGCTGCTTGCAAGTGAAGGTGCGGCGCTGAAGACGGCGATCGACCCGGCCTATCTGCAGGCGTCCAGCCGTGGCGGCGAGGTTTATGCCGTTCCCGCGCAGCAACTGTTGGCACCGTCCGCCGGCGTCCTGATTAACAAAGCGCTTGCGGCGAAGTACCACATCGACGAGAGCAAAATCAAATCGCTGCAGGACCTTGATGCGGTCATGCAGGCGGTGAAGAAAAAATCGAACCGGGCACTCAAAGTTGCCGGAACGCTGGAGGATATGATCCGGTTAACCTATCGCGAACAGGTGGGCGAGGATTCCAGCACGAATATTGCCGTGCTTGTACCCAACGGGGGCACCAAGGTAGTCAACGCCTATACGACTCCCGCTATGCGAAGCATGTTCGCCATCTTTGCCCGATGGAAAACAGAGCGGTACTTGTGGGAGTACGATACCTCCAACATGTTTACATCCCAGTCCCTCGCTATCCAACAACAGACTTTTGCCGTTGTCAAACCGGCGCTCGACTACCAAAGCGTTAACTTCCTTGGCGGGACGTCCGGTCCGTGGGATGCGATCCGTTTTACTGCGCCTTATCTAAACAAAAAAAAGCTTGACGGACGGAATGACCGCGATCTCGGCGACTTCCGCACATCCCGACATGGCGATGCAGGTGCTCTCGCTGCTCTATACCGACAAGGAATTAATTCAGCTGCTAGATTGGGGCGTGGAGGGTGTCCACTATCAAAAGACCGGACCCGAGACAATCAAACTCCTTCCGCCCTATGAGCGTTACGGCCACGGATTTTCCTGGATGATCGGGAATACGGCTTTGACCGATCATCCCGACTATGGCAATGCATTCACCTGGAGCAAGGCGCGCAGCGAGTTCCGTCAGGCAACTCGGTCTCCGCTCCTTGGGATGATAGTTAACCCGAATGACCGATCTGACGGAGGAACGCTTGAGGGCGTCACGGACTTTATCCAAGCCATGAATCGAACGCAGCAAAAGCCCGAGGACGCCTACGCCCGCCTTCTCAAAGCGCTCGACAAAGGCGGAGCGACCGCCTATATCGCCCGGGAGCAGAAGAAAGTGGACGCTTTTTTGAAAACAAAGGCGCAGCCGCAGACGTAACCTGGCGTAGATCTATTAGGGCTCGGACGGAAATAGTGAGGATCGGTTCCAAATGGCGGCCGGTCCTCTTCCATTTGCTTGGAATTTCGAGTTACGATATAATAACTAAGAAATTAGTTATTTAGTTAATAACAATTTGGAGACGATGCACGCATGCAAGCCGATCATTCGTCGCAGCTGGAGTCACTCGTCCATCAGCAACTGAGGGAATGCAGTCCGGTCTTCCTTGCCCTGGCCGACCCGATCCGCCAAGATATTATTATGATGCTGACGAAGCACGATTCGCTGAACGTCGCTCAGATCGTCGAACGATCGCCGATGTCACGATCCGCCATTTCCCATCATCTGAAAATATTAAAGCAAGCCAAACTCGTCGCTTCGACCAAGGTATCCACGGAGATTTATTACGCCCTGGATATTGAAGGACCGGTACAGCAGCTGAAGGAATTCCTCGCAACGACGGAACGTATCATTGAAATGAAAACTGCCGGGGCGGAGTGAGCCCCTTTCTTTTACGCTAAATAACCAAATGATTAGATATTTAGTTGTTTGGTCTTTAGATATATTTTTATTTAGGAGGCATCTCGACTTGAAAACCGTCCTGATTACAGGCGCGTCGAGCGGAATCGGCAAAGCTTTTGCCGAGCTGTTCGCGCAGAAGAACGATCGCGTCATTCTTGCATCCCGCAACGAAGAAAAGCTTAGCCGTATGGCCCGGCAGCTGTGGGACGACTATGGAGTTACGGCGCTTACCATTCCTGTTGACCTGGCTCAGCATAACGGCCCCGTGTTGTTGCACGAACGATTGAAAGAACTAAACATCGAGAGCGACGTGCTTATCAACAATGCAGGGATCGGCTCGTTCGGTCTCCTGCATGAGCAAGACGCAAGCGCAGAGCTCGAGATGCTGCAGGTCAACGTCCTTTCGCTCTCTCATCTCATGATGTTGTTTTTGCCGGACATGGTTCGACGCGGAAGCGGATACGTGCTGAACGTGGGCTCGACCACTTCGTTTTACGCTTGCCCGCTTAGCGCGAACTATTCCGCATCCAAGGCGTTCGTCCTCTCGCTCACCGAAGCCGTTGCCAATGAGCTGCAAGGGACCGGCGTCACCGTCACCGCACTCTGCCCGGGAGCTACACAAACGGATTTTTTCCGCAGATCCAGGATGGACGGCCAAAAGATTGCTGATCCGAAAACGCTCATGAGTCCGCAAACCGTTGCCGAAATGGGGTACGCGGCGTTGATGAAAAAAAAGACGTATGTTGTTCCCGGCTTCCAAAATTGGCTGCTCACCCAAGCGCCGCGCTTTTTTCCTAGAAAGTTTGTCACTCGAATCACCCGAAGCGTGTTGGAGCGGAAGCAGCAGTAACAAGTCAGGCCGGAAGACGCCAATACAGACACGCCTCAAAGGCGTGTCTGTAGCTGCATTTAGCGATGTTCGGGTCCCCCCCTCCGAATTCGTCGAAGCGACTTCTCGGGTATTACTTGTGTCCTGCGGCGATCGGATTAGCCCACGCCTACAAAACGGTCTCTTGCCGCCCCCATTCCGACGATAAACAGCAAGACAGAAGCGCCCAGCAAGATGAAAAGCGGCGGATTCCAGCTATTTGTCGCATCATGCAGATAGCCGATGAGAGCGGGACCTGTCGCGGCCAGAAGATAACCGACGGATTGGGCCATACCGGACAGTTCCGCCGCTTGATGTGCATGCTTCGTACGCAAGCTGAAGAACATCATGGACAAGCTAAAGGCGAAGCCTACGCCAATTCCGAGTAGAATCATCCACAACAAAATGGCGGCGGAGCTTCCGTAGAGCAGTCCAAGCGTTCCCGTAATAAGCAAAAGGCTTGTGATCATCACCAACCCAAATTGGTTTGACATCCGTCCGGCAATAACGGGAACGATAAACGTAAATGGCAGCACGACGAACTGCATGATGGAGAGGTACCAGCCGGATTGGCTCGCGTCAATGCCTAACTGAATTAATATTTCAGGCAGCCAGGCAATCAACACGTAGAAAACCATCGACTGTATCCCCATGAACAAGGTTACTTGCCAAGCAACAGGAGAACGCCACACGTTCACATGATGACTGACCGTCAGACGGCTCGTCGTCGCTTCATGCTTGGGTTGATGATTTCTTAATTGGGTTAACCAGCATAAGATCGAGACAAAACTAAGTATTCCCCATATCCCCAATGCGCCCTGCCATTTCAGCCCTGCGTTCGAGGCGAGCGGCACGCTGATCCCCGATGCAATCGCTCCGCATAAGTTCATCGATATGGCATAGACACCGGTCATGGAGCCAATCCGCTTCGGAAAATCCCGTTTAATTAAGCTCGGCAGTAGTACGTTGCAAACGGCGATGGCGAATCCAAGAACGGCAGTTCCGATATACAGATTGGCGGCACCGTAGAATGAACGGATGACAATACCGACTGTCAAAAAAGATCAGCGCGATCAAAATCGTGCGCTCAAATCCATATCTTCGTCCTAGTTTGGGTACAAGAGGCGATAATAAAGCAAAGGTAAGCAGCGGTACCGTCGTTATCAAGCCCGCCAATGTATTGGAAATATGAACCTCATCCTTAATTAGACTCACCAAAGGACCGACCGAAGTTAATGGCGCTCGTAGATTAGCCGCAATAACGATGATGCCGAGTATGAGCAGCCCCACAGAAGAGGGCACGGCCGCTTTTTTAATTTGTCTGTCCTGCATTCCCCTGCCTCCTTCCTTATCGACAACAACGCAATCTCGTTCGCGCGAACAAGTTGAGTATATTATAGCATGTTATATTTAACAATAATTATTTTATAATATACCGTGGTGCATTAAAAAATAAAAAAACAACCCTGAAAATCCTGTACGGATTTCGGAGTTGTTTTTAAAAAGCAGTCATCAATAGGGGGTGTCTTCGTCATCAAAGGCCATATTTTAAGGAAATATGGAGCACCGCTTCGCGATCCGTAGAATTGGTGTAAGCGTGAGGGCAATCCGCACGAAAACTGATCGTGTCATATTGATTCAACGTATACACCTCTCCATTGACTTGAATTTCAACGGAGCCGGTCATTACGGTCGCAATTTCAGTTGTATTTACATGATGACCTTCAGGATAGTACGCGCTATTGGGCTGCAGGTACGCCCGGCACATTTCGATATCGCTGCTTGCGTTTTTGAATATGGGTTCGATGGTCCAATTTTTCTGATCGTTCGAAAATCGCATGCCTTCGCCCGCCCGATACAGGCTGACGGATTCCTCGGATTTAAACAAGGCAAACAGCGGCAAGGAGATGCCTTTCGAAATTTTCCAGATGATCCCCAAGGTCGGATTCGTCTCGCCGCGTTCGATGTTCCCCAGCGTCAATTTGCTTACGCCCGTTAACGCCGCCAAGTCGTCCAAGCTCATGTTTTTTTCTTTTCTGTACTTCTTTAAGGCGCCGCCGATTTGCAATACCATTTGCCTGGATTCGTCGACTTCATCCATTCCCTGTTCACCTCAACTCTAAACGATTACAGTTAGTATATGATTTCTAAGGCACCTTTTCCATACGGTCCGGCTTGGCGCCCCCCCCTCGATTCCATTCGAAAAGTTTTTTCGAACATTCCGTAACGAAAACTCCAATACCGATACTTATGTAGTGGGAGGTGAGTCGATGGAGAGTATGGAGCAGCTGTACGAGAACTATGCGCAAACCGTTTACCGGTATTTATATAGCCTTACGCAGAACGCCGATCTGTCGGAAGAGCTGACGCAGGAGACGTTCTATCAAGCGATGAAAACCATCCATCAATTCCGCGGCGAGTGCAAGCTGTCCGTATGGCTGTGCCAGATCGCCAAGCGGGCCTGGTATAAAGAGCTCAATAAAAATAAACGGAAGCCTTCCGTCTCCTTGGATGAGCTGGAGATCCCCCTCCCTGTTAATCGGGACCCAGAGAAGGATGTCTTGCGAAACGAGGATAAGCTCGCCATGTTCCGAACGCTTCATCAATTGGACGCCAAGACCAAAGAAGTCATGTACCTTCGTCTATCCGGCGAACTGAGCTTCGCCGAGATCGGCGACATACTAGGCCAGAGCGAGAATTGGGCACGAGTCACCTTCTACCGCGGCAAACAAAAGATGGCGAAAGGAAGATCCGAATGGAGCCGAGATTAAATTGCGAGATCGTGCAAGATCTGTTGCCCAACTATATCGAAGGATTGACCGGCGAGTCGACGAACAAGTCCATTCAAGCGCATCTGGCCGACTGCGAAAACTGCAGGAAAGCGTTGGAGCAGATGACGCGGGATACCCAAGGCATTAAAGGGGCTCCGCCCAAACAAATCAACTTCATGAAAAAAATCAAACGCAGGCAGTGGCTCATCGCAAGCGTCAGCGTCGCGATCGTCGCCGTGCTCTTGATCGGCGCTTATTATCTGTTCGGAACGAGAGACTTCCCGGTACCGGCGAGCGATGTGAAGGTTAGCGACGTGTATCGGACGAATGACGGTACGGTCCACTTTCGCGTCACCGCCCATGTGAAGGGCTTTGTAAGCCGCGTGTCCACGCACGGCAATAAGCATACGGAAATCTATCGGATTTACGAGCATCGGCAGCTGTTTTCCATGGAGAAGGAAAGCGTCGTAGCCTTGCCCGAGAACTGGTTGTCGACCAAGAACGCGAACACGAATCTGGAGAAGACGGGCATCTATTTTGAAGGAATCGATAAGAACGATCGGATCGTCATCTGGGAAAAGGACATGACGGTCCCTCCGGCCACCGCCGAACAGGAAGAAGCGTACCGGAAATATCTCGGAAAATAAACCAAATGACAAAGGCGGCCGAAGACCGGGAAACAAGTCTTGGGGCCGCCGCTTTGAATGCGTTTAACGCTGTTAAATCCGTTTATCGTTCGTCAAGCCGATAGATCAGCTGCACAACGCCCGAGGAGAACGATCTCGTGTCCACCCTTTTTTAAATTCAGCCGCTGCCGGACATCGACGAACAAAGGCTTTCCTTCTCCCAATACGACGGGATGAACGGATAACCTGAATTCATCGACCAGTCCTTGACGAATAAACGTCGTAATCAGACTCGCTCCGCCATACAGCCAGATGTCTTTGCCGGGATTATTCTTGATCCGATCGACTTCTTCAAGGAGATTGTCGTTGATGAATACGGCTTTTTGGTCGGTTCCCTTTTGCGTCCTGGAAAATACGTACTTCTCTTTACGATGGACCATTTCCCAAAATTGTTTTTCGGCTTCTCCCGACTCCTTTTCCGGCGCGAATTGTCCCCATAAGTCATAGCTTTTTCTGCCGTAAAAAATCGTATCGATTGAATTCAAAAACTGATCGAACCCCATCTCGGGGTCCATGATGCACCAATCGACTTCGCCGTTTTTCCCTTCAATAAACCCGTCCAGCGTAACGGCCAAATCCAGTATGATTTTTCGTTTCACGCTTGTCTCTCCTTTCGTTCATCTACCTCCCATTATAAGGTTCATATATGTCATCTTGTGTCGTATTAATACCTGCAGCTAGTCCACTAATAAAGGTTGAACCGCGTTCCAGGTCTCTTCTCCAACCCTGACGCCCGTAAAAAGATGAGTCGCCCCACCGTACTCGTCGAAGAGCAGTTGGGGACGCTCTCTGCGGTCCGCTAACGTAATGACCCCATCCTCCCGAACCAGGCTGTGGTCATAAGCGATTACCGATTCATGGGGACGCCAACCGGTTAAACCGTCGTCCGACACGAGATGAACGCCATACCGTTCATAGCCGGAAACGCTGCCTCCGTTATCTTCGAGAATCATCTCGAACCGCCCGCCACGGCTGAACAAGAATGGATCCTCCAGCTTTTTACCGGGTACAAGATCCTCTTGGACCACCCGATACGCCCCATTGAAGGCTTCCGCCTCAGCCATTCCGATCCTCATGTACGGCCCATGCCGGAAGGCCAGAAGCACGCGGCCGTCCGGACCGATCCAGGGAGCCGGATTATTGGAATCCGGCATAAGCGTAAGAGAGTCGCTTGTCCGAACCCAAGGGCCTTCGATAGACCTTGAATACGCGTAGCCGATCGCTCTCGTCTCCGTGGCCGGGCTCCTCGCCCCCAGGTAATACAGAATATATTGATTCCCATGCCGCACGATCGCCGGGTTGTGAACCATCTGCGCGTCCCAATGCCCGCCCCCTCTTCCGCGCAAGACCACTTCGACGAAGGTATAGGGGCCCTCCGGCTTTTCGGCGATCGCCCTTACGATCTCCGAATGCGTGCGGTACCCGTCGGGAAAACCGGTCTCGACCGGCCACCTTGAAGCGAACATGTGGTAGTGGCCGTCTTCCGCCTTCACAACGCTGCCGCACCATATGTAATAGCCGTCCATGCGAAATCCGCCGTCCTTCGGCATAGGCAGAAGCCGGCTTCGAAAGGTCATCGCCATCATATGTCCTCCTTTTGCATTCATGCGCTTCAAAGTAAAGGAGGAGGCCCGACAAACAAGCCTCCTCCCGTTGTCCTATTCCTTTTTCACAAGCGTGTATTGCGCATTGTACTCTTCGATGACTTTGTCGCCGCCGCCTTTTGTCCATTCCTCGACGGCTTTGTTCCAACCGGCTTCGTCGATCTCGCCCATGATGAATTTGGTTCTCGCATCGTTAATAATTTTAGACAGCTGTTCTCCTTTTTCCGTTTGCGTATCGGAGGTAAACGGATTCACGGCGCTTACGACTGCGAGCGGAGCGTTACCGCTGATCATCTTCTTGGCCTTGGCTACGACCGGCGTATCTCCGTCCATCGGATCGAATACGCTCAAGAAGACCATCAGCTGATTCAACGGGTTAACTTCGGCATTATAGAGATCCTGATTGGTGATTTTACGAACATTGTTTTCCTTCGTATGGTGAACCCCTTCGATTCCGTATACCAGAAGATCTCGGATCGTTTGGTCGCTCAGCTTGTCGAAGAAACCCAGAATCTCCTTCAGCTCCGCCTCGGTCTTCACGCTCGATTTAGGGAACATCATGACACCGCCATAACCGGGCGCACCGGGCGTCTTCTCTCCTGCCGGACCTTGAATGCGGGATACGACATCAAGCTCCGCTTTCGGGTTGGCGCTGGCGAGGTCCTTGTATTTCGCCCAGACATCGTCAACGGCGCCGAACTTGACCCCCCGCCTTGCCCTGATTAATGTTCGGGCTGCCGTCTTTGGTAATGGCGAAATCGCTGTTCATCAGCTTCTCGTCGTAAAGCTTTTTTAAACCAATTAAGCGTTTCGACATATTCTTTCGTCATGAAGGCCGGCGTGACTTTATCGTCCACGATCCCCCACTCGTTGAAGCCCCCCGTTGTAGACGAGTATGTCGTTGAAGGCGCCCAAGCCTGCCTCCAAACTTAGACCAAACGTGTCATTCTTCCCGTTCTGGTCCGGATCTTGCGTCGTAAACGCCTTCAGGACGTTGTAGATATCGTCGACGCTCTTCGGCGGCTGCAAGCCCAGGTTGTTCAACCAATCCTTGCGGATAACGAAACCGTCGCGCGTTAGCGGACGATAGCGATACAGCCCGTACACTTTGCCGTCGATGGATATGTTATTAAGCACGTCCTTGTTGAGCTTGCTCAGGTTCGGATAATCTTTGAGATACGGCCCTACTTCCCAGAATTGACCGCTTCTTGCTCCGTTAACAATGTAGGATGCTTTATTATTGATGACCGTCAGAACCTTTGGCATCGAGCCTGAAGAAATCGTAATACTCAGCTTATCGTCATAGGCTACGCTTGGGACCCAGGTTAGCTCCAGTTTGGACTTGGTATACGCCTCTATTTTCTTCACAACCGCATTGTCCGGCTTGATCGGCTCGGTCGTGAACTGCGGAACCAGGATGGAGATCGTCGGAATCCCGCTTGCTCCCTTTCCGCCCTCCTTCGTACCGGCACATGCCGCCAATAGACTCCCCGCCAACGCCAACGTACTGACAACCGCCAGCACGCGAGTCACTTTCCGTCTGCTCATTTCTGTTGCCCCTCTCTTTCTCCACTTTTAATTTATCAGTAAATACCCTTACGGATATTAACCTTTCACGGAACCAAGCAAGATCCCTTTTGTAAAATGCTTTTGCAAAAATGGATAAACGAGCAGAATCGGAAGGGTTCCGATCACGATCACGGCCATTTTGACAGAAGCGGACGGCACGACAAACTCCCCCCGAGAATTGGGACGAGTCTCCGATCCCGCCCGAAGCCAGAATGACAATCTGGCGGAGCAGCACCTGGATCGGATATTTCGCATAATCATTGATATAAAGAATCGCGCTGAAGTAATTGTTCCAGTTGCCCACTGCGTAGAAGAGCGCGAAAGTGGCGAGCGCCGGCGTCGAAAGCGGGAGGACGATTCTCCACAGGATCGCTGCGTCGTGGCAGCCGTCGATCTTGGCGGCTTCCTCAATGCCGTCCGGAAGCTGCTGGAAGAAATTTTTCAAGATGATCAGATTAAACGCGCTGATGGCCCCCGGAATGACTAAGGCTGCATAGGTATCGAGCAGGCCGAGGGATCTCACGACGATAAAAGTCGGGATGAGCCCGCCGCTGAACAGCATCGTAAAGATGACCATGATCAGAATCGGCTTCCGCGCCGCAAAATCTTTTCTGGCCAGCGGGTAAGCCATAAGGGAGGTCATCAGAAGGTTGAAGATGGTTCCCGCTACAGTGACCCCTACCGTGACCCACAGACTGCGCAGAATCGTCGACGTAGAGAACATGTAGCGATACGCATCCAGCGTAAGCCGTTTCGGGATCAGAAAAAATTCATTGGACGCGATCTGTTCATTCGGAGCCAGAGAGCCGGCCAATACATAGATGAAGGGGACGAGGGTAATCAAGGAGATCAAGAGCAGGAGCATCAAGTTCGTTCCATCCAGTATTCGACCGCTCCACGACGAACGTTGAGGCATTAGTAGATTCCTTCCTCTCCCCATTTACGGGCTCCGTAGTTCGCGGCAACGACCAATACCAGGCTGATGACGGATTTAAACAGTCCAATCGCCGCGCTATAGCTGAAATTGCCTTGCAGGACGCCAGAGGTATAGACATAGGTGTCGAACACTTCCCCGACATCCCGGTTCAGACTGTTCAGCATGAGAAAAATCTGCTCGAACCCGTTCTCCATGAAGCTGCCCAGTCTTAGAATCGCCAGGATAATGATCGTGCTTCGTATGGCCGGAAGGGTGATGTGCCACATCTGTCTGAAGCGATTCGCCCCGTCCAGCTTGGCGGATTCGTAGAGACCCGGATCGACGCCGCTGATCGCCGCCAGGAAAATAATCGTTCCCCAGCCCGTCTCTTTCCAAATGACTTCCAGCGTGATCATCGGTCGGAACCAGCCGACGCTGCCCAGAAAAGGAATCGGATCTGCCCCGCCCATGGACAACCAATTGTTAACGATGCCATCCTGCGTCGTGAAGAACATATACGCCAGTCCCACGACGACGACCCATGACATAAAGTGCGGAATATAAATGACCGTTTGAATGACCCGCTTCATCCATTGAATGCGGAGTTCATTTAACATCAAGGCGATGAGAATAGGCAGCGGGAAGAAGAACACAATGTTGTAGAGCGAAAGGACGAATGTGTTCCTCATCAGCATCCAGAAGGCCGGCTCATGGATGAAACGGTCAAAATGCTTCAAGCCAACCCATTTGCTGTGAGCGATGCCCAGAAACGGCTGATAATTCTGAAAGGCAATCACCAGGCCCGTCATGGGCAAGTATTTGAAAATGACAAAATAGAGAATGCCCGGTGTGACGAGCAAATACAACCATCCTTGCTTGCGCAATTGCCTGTTCCAAACGGTTAACAAGTGACTCACCTCCCTTTTGGTTCGCTTTTGGTTCGCCCGATCTCTGTGGTTCCGGCGGTTACAAACCGATTCTAGATGCCTCCGGCGATGCCCGTCGATGCTCATAACTGGACTAAACCCGTCGAAGCCAGGCCGATGTTCATTTGCGGACCTTCCTGCACAGAAAGAAACCAATAGGAAACGTATCGAGGGATACATAAAAAAAAAGCCGAATCGGCAAGGATTCGACGGTCTTAGCGTTATCCGACGGGACGATTGTCCCGATATTGGCCTGGCGTTATTCCCTCCATCTTTTTGAAATAGCGAATGAAATTCTGAGGGCTGTGATACTTGAGCTTCTCGGCAATCTCGGCAATTTTCATATCGGTATTCATTAGCCAATCCTTCGCCATGGAGAGTCGGTACTGCGCCAAATAATCGCTGTAGTTGATGCCCGTTCCTTTCTTGAATACCCGTCGCAAGTAGTCGGCATGGTAGTTTAACTTCTTGGAGCACACTTCGAGCGTCAACTCTGTATCGAATCCCTCATGGATCATCTGCAGCATGGCATTTGATATTTTGGTTACCTGCTGTTCGGATCGTTCGGACATGTCCTTCAGGATCGGTCCGATGATGCTGCTCCGGAACCAGACTTCGACCTCCGCCTGTCCGTCCAGCTCGAATAATCGTTCAAAGGTCGTTTTCGTATCGTGTCCCTGCAGCATGCCCCACTGATGCGGCGCCAGTTTCATGATATCGATGAGGAGCCTGACCAAAGCAAACTGAATCTCTCGGACCGAATTCGCTTTATAGATGTCGCTTACCAGCTCATGCAAGGTGGAATCGGCGCTTGCGGGATCCCGATTCTCAATCGATTCGATCAACTCCAGCTCCAGGTTGTCCGGATAAGGCCGAACCTCGGCTCGAGCCGGCATGACATCCTGGAAGAACAAGACCCTTCCTTCTCCGAAGTTTATCGGATCCTGCAAGGCAAAGGTGCTTTCCCGATAGGCCGCGGCCATGTCGGACAAGCCGCCATATTCGGAGCTGATGCCTACGCTTACGCTAAGCTGCAGGAACTGAAGTACGGCGCGTTGTATACGCTCCACGATGCCGGAAGCCCTTTCCTTAAACGTCAGGGACCCTGTCTCCAGCTTGAGCACCGCAGTGACCGCGCGCTCCATGCAAATGGGCGGAAAGGCCTGATCCTCAGCCAGAAGTTCGCCTACGATATTCTGCACCGCGAACATAAGCAGGTCGAAATCCTTCGGTTCGTATTTGGTCCTCGGCAGGGAATCGATTTGTACCGAAACGATGAAGAAGGTAGCCGCTTCAGGCGGCGTGATATACTTGGCGAGCTCTTCCCAATCGGACCTTTTCATATGACCGGTCAGGAGCCTGAACACCGTGTAGTCGCGGAGCTGGGATTGCTGTCGCGCGGTTCTGTCCCTCAGGTCCGATTCCGTCTGCATTAAAGCAGTCAGCCGATTCCCGACAATTAAAAGCTCGTCCGAATGATCCCTCAGGTCGCGGCCTCCCCCCGGTTGAAAGCTTGTACAGCCTTCGGATCGGCGAATACATATTTCGCGACAGCGCTATGGCAAGCGCCCCGGTAACGAGCAGAATGCCCAAGCAGAGAGCGAACGTCGTCCATCCGATCGTTCGAACGTCCTGTGTCATCGTTTGGACGTAGGAAACCGAGACGTACATCCACCCGTTATATGCGGATTCGCGATAAATGCACACCACTTCCCGACCGCCAAGTTCGGCGTGAAAGAGCCCGGCATTGGACGCGCCCCGCATCTCCGATAGCCAGTTGGCCGGAAGTGTCCCCTCCAGCCCGGCAACCGGCCCGGAAGCCGTCAGGATGCTCCCCTTCTGATCGGCGATCATCAAGATCCCGCCGTCGCCGCCTGCGAGCGAAAGCCATTTTTGCATCTGATAGTCGGGAATTTGCGCTTCCACGATAATCGAAGGCTTCCGGCTATAGATCGGAAATTTTTTGACGAGTCGAACCATAGAAGGTCTGAGCTTCCCGATGCCTTCTCCGCCGACGCTCCCTTCCGACACCCAGAACGAGCTTTCGCTGCGCGACGCATAATCTTGAAAGCGCTGCGTATTCTGAGCCTCGCTTAATCGAATCATCGACTGATTGTCGATCATCCACGCTTTATTCAGATTCACCAATACCACATCGCTGACGCCCATCTCGAATGACTGTATGCCCGATAACCAGCTTGTCAAATCGGCGAAAAAGTCAAAGTTGCTCCCTACCAGCTCTTTGGTGGCAGCCGCCACAAGCCCGTGGGAGTTCATGAACTGGGTCATCGAATAGTCCACCATGGTGAGTATTTGTTCGATGCGCAATTGAAATTGCGTCAACGACTGCTCCGACACGCGGTTCACTTTCTCTTGAAGCTTATTCGAATAGAGCGTATTGGACACATAACCCAAGATGAGAACCGGGAGCGCTCCGATTAAGCAACTGTACAGAATGAGACTTCTAACGAAGCGGGGGAATTTTGATCAGACGCTCCATTCCTTAACCTTCCTTCAACACTTTGTCTACGCTGTTATTTCGCGACGGTCGGGCCAAAACCCTGTTTCGTCTCATCGGGGTTCGATCTCTTCAGTAAATCCCCCGGGAACAATGACCCCGGGGGGATTCGCTTGTACTACGGCTTATCTGTCACGTTTTGGATAACAACATGTCGCTCGCCGTCACGGTAAGCGTGTGCGGGCCTAGAGGCCGTGTACTCAATCGTAGACGCCGAGGTTTTTGACCTTAAACGGCGGCAAGTCGTTCACCGTCGTGTTGACCCCGAGCTGCAGGCTGAGCAGACCGTTCAAATCGAGCTGTCCGTTCGGATCGTCGCCGCCGAAAGAGGTGAATTCCTCGAACGGAATGCTAATCTGGTTCCAGCCCTGCTTGATCGAATATCCGTCCGCCGTGTAGTAGCGGGAGCCGGTGCTCTCCTTGAGGAACACCCTTAACGTCGTTCCGGCCAACGCTTGATCGGCATAGATATCGAACGCCAGTCCCTCGTAGCCGGAATAATCCGTCCCCGCGGGCAGAATCAGGTAAGGATAAGCCCAGCGGTCCCCGTTCGTAAACTCGTAATCGAATTGCACCGAACCCGTGTCCGTACCCGTCGTTATCGCTCCCGTCCCTACGGACGCGATCGCATCCGGCAAATCGAGGCGCCAGCTCGCGGGATCGGCGCTTCCCGGAACCTGCTGGCTGATCGGGACGTCTTGCACCGTACGCACATCGCTGACGGCCTTAGTCGTCATTTGTCCGCCGAACGTCCCTCGAAACGAAATCGGCGACGAAAGATTAGGGACGACGTTAGGACCGGCGGATACTTGGAATTCCACCTCTGCCTTCTCGAACGGCTGAATCGTCACCGATTTGGAAGTCTCGCTTAACGTCCAGCCGCCGCCGGCCACGCCTTCGATCGTTCCGGTCATCGGAACGTCGTTGAAATTGTAGGCTTCGACTTTGACTGTCGTGGGCTGATCGGCGGCGAGCGTATACCCGTATTTTTTGCTGTCGGCGCTTACTTCCTGCGGATACCGCTGTACCAGCACGACGCGCTCCGCCGCGGTCAACGGCGTGGCGGGCGGTACGCTGTCCGTGCCCGATACCGATCCGCCCGAGAGCGGTACGGAGACATTCCCTGCAATCCTTACATAAACGGGATCATTGCCGACGGGAATGCTGTACGACCCGTCGCCTGCGGGTGTCAGCGTCTGCTTTCTGCCCATGAGATCCCTCAATACGGCTTGCGGCTGCTCAAGCGACAGCGTCACGGCGGTAGACGAAGTCCCCCACAGGACGAGCACGGAATCGGCTCCGTCATGGAACGCATAGCCTGTTACGCCGTTCGGCAGCCCTTGCAGCGCGCCGGCGTACTGCCCTTTGCCGAGCGCCTCGGTCATGGCGGCTTCGGCCGCATACGCCGCGTATGGCGTGAACGAACGGCCGAACAGCCCCCAGTAATAAGAACCTTCTTGGTAAGGCGGCGCGACAAAATAAAATTGCTTATCCGTTCCCTGCGACAGCGAGGTTACGGTCGAGGTGACCAAATAACGGGCCTGCGCTTTCTGCTCCTCGTACGTGATGTCGTTCGGCGCCTGGGAAGCAATGGCAAGTCCGGCCTCCGACACCCACATCGGCTTGTCTCCGCCGCCGTTCTGGTCGAGGAACGCTTGGTGCGCCGCCACGCCGTCCGGGAACGGGACCGGAAAGACGCCCGGCTTATTCCGCTGATGACGGTGGAAATTGTAGATGTCGATATAGGGGAAAATGTCGTTTTGCGCGAGCAAGTTCTCATAATTGCCGGGAAGGAGCGCAAATCCGCTCACGGATAGGTTGGGATTGGCTGCGGAATCGCGGTATCCGATGGCGGCGGCCTTAAGAAAGGCTGCGTATTCGTCCGCGGTTTCGTCCGTATTCGTAAACGGATTTTCCGGCTCGTTCCACATCTCCCACGTATCCACGCGGTTCCCGTAGTAGTCGGCCGCGCTGCGCGCAAAATCGTAGGCTGCGAACAGATTGTAAGGCAGCTTCGAGCCGTTCGCCGTCGTCCACGACGGGGCGCTGTGGTAGGCCATCAACACGTTGATGCCATTGTCGGAAAGCGCCTTTGTAGATCCGTCCGATGCGTCGGCGGCAAAGTTGAACGCGCCCGGCCCCGGATTCACCGTATCTCCCCAGTTCATTCGATCGCGCGCCCAGGTTATGCCGGACAGCTTCATGGCCGACGCGAAATCTTCCATCTTGCTCTTCGGCACCAGCCAAGCGGCGGCGGTATCCAACCCGAACGGCGTGTCGCTTGCAGCCGGCCGATCCGACAAGGCGCTGACGACGGCGAACATGCCGGACACCGTCTGCTCCGAGCCCGTCAATCGGGCCGTATACCGGTAGTGCCCTTTCGCGAGCCCGGTCAGCGTCAGATCCGCGCTCTTGCTGCCCGCCGGGACCGTGACGGTATGATGCTCGGTCCCGCTCGACCAATAATCCGCGATATCGACGGACACTTCAGTCGCCTGCTGCGGTATTGCCGTCAGCTGAACGCCAAGCTTAACCGGATTCCCGTCCTGAAAGACGTTAAGCGGAGCGTCGGTCGTCAGCGTTTTGAGCTCGAGAGGGGCTGGCGACAACGCGAACGAATCGATAAACATCGTGTACTTCTGATCCGGCTGCGCGCGCCTGTCCGTGACGCGGAAGACGATCGTGTTCAAGCCAGCCTTCAGGTCCACCCCATCCAGATGAAATTGGCGGACCGTACTGTTGATCTGGCCGTACTGCACCGCATTCGTCACCCGATTGAAAGCGCCTTCGTTGATCTTGATATCAAAATGCGACGCCCACGATTCGTTCGGCGGCGTCGAGGTCAAGTCGAGCTGATACGTGCCCGCTTGGTCGATCAGGACGTTGTATGCGGCCGTATACCCCCCTTCGGGCGCCTGCGTGTCCGTAAACAGCCAGAGTATCTTCCCGCCGCTATACGCGCTGCCATTCTGGATGCCCGGCGCAAAATTGGTCGTTGCCGCCTCCCCCTTCTATCGTCAAGGGATACGTGATCGGCGAGGGGGTCAGCGTGAACGAATCCATGTAAAACGTGTACTTCTGATCCGGAACCGTGCGCCGGTCCTTAACGCGGAAAACGATCGTATTCGTCCCTTCCTGCAGCAGCACCCGATTCAGGTGATACTGGTGAACCGTACTGTTCAACTGGCCGTATTCCACGGCCCCCCTGGACACGTTCGAACGCCCCGTCGTTGACCCGGATATCGTACGGCGATGTCCAGTTCGCCTCGGGGGGGCATCGTTGCGACGTCAAGCTGATAAAGCCCCGCTGCCGGAGCTTGAAATTGATAAGGCATCAGATAACCTTCGGAAGGCGCCTGCGTATCCGTAAACAGGGCCAAATGCTTGCCTCCGCTGTAAGCCGTCCCCAATTGAATGCTCGGCGTGAAGTTCGCGCCGTTCACCGATTCCCCTTCGACTTGGATCGCGCTCTCCTCTGCCTGCGACACAGCCGGCAGCCAGGCGCACAGCATCGCCAGAATCAATAGCCAATATACCTCGCGGCGTAATGCGATCATCATATAACCTCCAATTCCAACATCAGAGGTCCTCTCTATTCTCCTATCCGTGCTTGGCGCGGCCGCCTCTTCAGTGACCATTTCAGTTACCATCGGAACGAGCGGCGCCTTTAAGGACCTGTGCTGCTCACCTCCTTTTGGTTCGCCCGATCTCTGCGAGCCCGGCGGTTACCCCCCGATTCTAGACGCCTTCGGCGATGCCCGTCGATGCTCATAACTGGACTAATCCGGCCGAAGCCAAGCCGATGTTCATTAAAGGACCTGCTTCATAGGTAAAAACCAAGAGGAAACGTATCAGGAAAGACATAAAAAAACCGCCGAATCGACATGGATTCGACGGTCTTAGACTTATCAGATGGGACGATTATCCCAATTTTCTTTTATCGTTATTTCTTATAACCGCTCATTAATTTTGATCAGCAATTCTTTTAAGATTTGCTTTTCCTCTTCAGACAGGACTTGAACGATTTCGTCCTCCACCTTCTGGAAGGATTCATTGAAGTCTTCGATCAATTCAACGGCCTTTGGCAGAACGTAAATGTTTTTTTGCCGTTCATTATTGGCCGGAATTTTCCGCTCGATATATCCTCTCTGCTCAAGACCTTGAAGCATGCTCGTAATGCTGGCGCCGCGTAGATGAAACCGATCGGCAAGATCCCTCTGGATCAATTCCGTTTCCTGGTTCTCGTAAATATAGCTGATTATTTTTCCTTGTTGGGCGTTTAATCCTAACTCTTTTATGCTCTCGTCCGCTTTTTTCTTTAACTTAAGGCCAATAATCTGAAACAAATCCAGATAAGGCGTATTCTTGCGAGGCTTCATGACCGCCCTCCTATTGTTAGAAGACTAACTGTAAGCAAATAAACTATATCGAGATGCCGCATTCTTGTCAAATAATAATTAGTTTGTTGACAGTTAGATATCTAACATTTATACTCCGAAGTATTCCACATGATAACGCCAAGGAGGAATCACCAAATGAACCAAGAAGTCCAAAGCTCAACTCTAGAAAAAGTGACGGCGATTACGAATGCGCGTATTTTCGATGGCGAAAAAGTGATCGAATCAAGGAGCGTTGTCATCAAAGGGGATACCATTATCGCGGTGGGCGGCGAAATTCCTGCCTATGCCATGATTGTAGACGCGGAGGGTGCAACCTTGCTGCCCGGCTTGATTGATGCGCATGTCCACACTTCCATCGGCGGATTACGCGATGCATTGCTTTTCGGCGTAACGACGGAACTCGAAATGAACGGCGATTTTACGGAACGAGGACGCGCGATCCAATTGAAAAACGTGGGTGACGTCGCCGATGTCCGTTCCGCAGGAACGGCAATCACCGCTCCGGGAGGCCATCCGGATGAGTTGCTGCCCGATGACGGCGAGATTCCGGACTTCATATTAAAGGAATTAGAGAAGCTATCGGAGGAAGACCGGGAAGCGATGCTAGCCGCTTATGCCCACGATCACGAAGAGATACCGCAAGTAACGAGCGTGGAAGAAGCGATTAAGCATGTTCATGCGCAGGTGGGAAATGGCGCAGACTATATCAAGATCATGATTGAAGAGGGAACGGTCATGGGTGCCCCTGGCCTGCCTGTACTCAGCGATGAGATTCTAAAAGCAGCCGTGGATGAAGCCCATAAGTTCGACAAGTTGGTCATCGCGCACGTATTGACTGCTCGTTCATCGCAAACCGCCATCGATCTTGGCGTAGACGGATTGGGTCACCTTTTTATCGACAGGCCCGCGTACACGCCGGAGGTCGTGCAAGCCATCGTCGATTCTGGCGCATTTGTAACACCGTGCCTGGTGTTGAACTCGTCTATCCTTGGGAACCCGGCGGCGGAATTGGCGAATGACCCTCGCGTTCATTCCAAATTGAGCACGGACTGGATCGATATTTTGAATGCCAGCTTCAATACCTTCCCGCAAGGCCATATGGAAAACAGCTTTAAAAACGTAATGGATCTTCATCGTGCCGGCGTAGACATCCTGGTCGGGACGGATGTCGCCCCCGTTCCCGTTCCGAATCTTGGCGGCCTCGCGCATGGCGCCAGCGTGCATCACGAGTTGCAGCTGCTGGTTATGGCCGGGTTCACGCCCATCGAAGCGCTGCAGTCGGCGACCTCAAAGCCGGCCCGTCGGTTCCAACTTCATGACCGCGGCCGTATTGCCGTAGGGGCGCGTGCTGATCTGGTATTGGTTGATGGCGACCCGACAACTAACATCTCGGATAGCCTATCCATTAAAGCCGTGTGGTTCGAAGGCGAGCAAAAACGATAATTAAAAAATACTGTAGCGGCAGGGTACTCTTTTCAAAGAGTGCCCTGGTGTCTTTATAGTGACTGGTTAGGGATATATTTTTTCACCTTTTTTCAAGAATCGTTACAAATTGTTGAATTCGTTTCGCCCGGGTTTCTTGCTTCTTGGCATTATGAATTCGGAACAGGATTGCATATCTATTTTGGTTATTCAACGTATCATAAAATGCCTTCGCTTTGACGTTACGCTCAAGTTCAATTGCGAAATCCTCAGGCATAGAAGCGATACTTTGCGATTCGTAGGCCTTATCCCATTGTCCATTCTTTTTGGCAACTTCAATCGCTTTGAACCCAGAGAGCGGAGTAAATCGTTGTACCCACATTTTTCCATCAAGCTTTTCTTTCTGGCTGTCAACCCATCCGTAACATAATGCAATTTCAAATGCTTCATCGTAGGATACGGTAATCACGCCGGAATTTTTTTTCGATATTTGCAACCGTATTCCCGGTGAAGTTTCATGATTGTTCTCAAGCCAATTCTCGAGAGATTCCTGTTCGCAAAAAACATAATCGGCAATTCATTGGACTTTTTGATCACTTGTATCGCCTCCTACTTGCAGTGTACTTCAATATAGTTGACAGATACGGTCAGTGATATCGCGGTGTGAGTAAATCTGTTGAACAGTTTCTTCGTAGGGTGACCTATTGTGTAGCGGCAAGTATCGTAAATTATTCGTTTACTTGATCCGAGCTGATCCAGCTCATCTGCTCGATTTGGATCAAGGATTTAAACTCATCTACAAGAGTATGAATCAATTCAAGAGCATTTAGGTAATTTACGCTAAGAATATGTTTTAGTTGGGCGATCCGATCCTCATCGATGTGGAATAAACGAAACTGGTCGACATTACTGCTAGCAAATTGATTAAAGATAGCCTCCTGATACGCTGAAGTTACTTTGACCTCTTGCTCCAACTGATGGTAAATATTCTTGCCTTTCGTATCGACGTAGAGTAGTTCGATGGTGTCTTCGTCAGGGTAACGTTCAGCAGCCAAGTCGCAAATGAGTGTATCTTTTAACTCGTACGATACGTATGCATGAGCCACTTCTTGACCTTGATGAACAACCCTATACCCCCAAAAATGATCCTCAAAGTTATAAAAATAAAGCACAGGGACTCCACGTGAAATTTCCCGAACGCAATCGGGCAGATTCTCGTTTACAAATGTATCCTCGGTCATAAACACAAACCACTTTTCGTTCAGGTCCCGGATGTACGTAGGATTGAAATTTGTCACTGTGGGCTTATTGGATAATAGGGTCAAACTTCCCGCGGTGAATTCACTCATTGCTAATCCCCTTTTTTGTTTGTTCTTCTTTCCTTCTTGATCATCGAACTATCGTTCTCCGTCCCTCGGTTTTAAGGATTTATCTCACATATGCTCACTCATTCGCAGGATTTCATCACCCTGATTCAGGTTAATCTCAGCAAGCAACGCAGTTGATGTCGGTTGAGCCGGGGGGCTGAGCATGCAGGAACAGAGGAACAAAAAAGGAAATATTCCCCTTTCGAACTCTACTGCACGCATACTCCACAATCCCCTGGAGGTTCACCCTCCCAGATCTCAACGGGTCAATGCCCTTACATTCCTTCGTTATACCTGTCCAAGGTGTGGAGACCGATAGCGTTTAGCGGATGGGTCTTAGCCCTTAAGGAGAACGAACTCGGTCCTCCGTGCTTTCTTTGTAAAATCCTGCGAATGAGTCAATATACGTGATGCTTTCTTTAGGCTGCTTCTGTCCAGGACAAAACGGTTTTCTGTGGCGTGAACGTTTCTCCACGTTGAACAATACCGACTAGAATCCGTGCCAGCTTTCCAATTAACTTAAAGATGGACTGCTGCTTTTTCATCTTCTTTTTCTGTACATTATGCTCGTGTAAATGACGGAAGACGGGATTATTCCAAACCAATTGAACCGTCGCAAGATAAAGATATTTTCGCAAGGCTGAGTCGCCTCGTTTCGAAAGAACAATTCGCCCTTTTCGCTTACCAGACATACTTTCAGCCAAGTTTAGTCCAGCCTTCCGAAGCACCTGACGTCCGTGTGCATACTGTCTTAAGTCTCCTGTGCCAGCTAAAATGGCCGCAGTGAAGATTTTTCCGAGCCCCTTTATCGTACGGAGCTGCTGAGCCATTGGAATTTCAGAGAGCAGAGTCTCGACGTCCTTTTCCATCTGTTTAAGCATGGCGGTAACTCGTTCGTATTCCTCAATAAGCCGTTTTAAATCTGCTTTCGCTTCTTCAACAGCGGTTCGATCTCCGACACTGCGTCTCGCATGAGCAATGAGCTGTGCAGCCTTCTCGATCCCCGTAGAACCCCCGGCACGCTGCATATGAACTCGCCAAGCATCTATGATATCCGGTACCGTATAGGTCTCCAGATCTTGCGGGCAAGGGAAGGTTTTAAGGGTCGACAATGACCGCTTGCAGCCCCAGTCTTTGAATACAGACAGATATTCGGGGAAGCGAATGTCCAGCCAGCGTACGATCCGATTCTGCAGCCGTACGCTGTTCGTCACCCAAAATTCCCGGTCACTCATCATCGTCCGTAATCGTTGAAAGGCATGAGATTGACGCGTGTACTCATAGTAGAAGCCCCGGCTGACTGCATCTGCGATGACCAACGCATCCTTGGGATCGTTTTTTTGAGGGGCTGTTATCTCGGTTTTCCTTGTTACGCTTCGTCGTAGCAGGGTTAACCATCACCACGTGTAGATCCTTATCCGATAACCAGTTCGCAAGATTAAACCAGTAATGGCCGGTAGGCTCCATGCCGATGATGAACTGTTTTAATCGATGCTTCTGCTGTAACTCATTCATCCAGCGCCTCAACTTCTCAAACCCTTCCACAGTATTTGAGAATGAGAGATGCCGATAAGAGATAACGATTCCTCGAAAGTTTGTAGCCTGAGCTACATGAGTTTCTTTCGCCATGTCTATCCCTACAACGAGATGCGAGGTGCTAATTCGTTCAATCCGTTGATTTTGTGCGTCTGATTGCTTAAACTTCAATTTAAGAGCGCCTCCTTGATGTGTTGTCGACAAACCCATCATACCGAGGCGCTCCCTTTTTTTACAAAGCTCATTTCTTAAGCTCTACAGGAATGTTTAGTTGAATGACGTTTACCAAATAATTTCACTCCAGATATCTTTAATAAACCTTTTATCAATTGTTGCTTCCTGAAATAACTGTTCTGCATCACGAAAATCCTGTGTATATCCGTCACTCTTTCTTGTTAGATAAACACCATCTTTATTTTGGCTAATCCAAAAATCTAACTCCTTGTAACGAATAATAAATTCTTCTCCCCAACCAACACGCATTTTCAATTCGTTAAATTCTTCAATAGTCACAGGATTCACTTCCGCCGATTTGTTGTGAATTACTAAACCTGACTCCATTTTATCAAACCATCCCAACAGAGATTCAACTTATCTGCCTGTTAGCGTCGAGACGACACCCTACTGTGTTGACCGGCCGCCGTGGTGAAATCATTTGTCTATGCATCCGATGCACCTGGCCTCCAGTTAACTTCCTTCGCCCATCTATGCGCCTGTTGAAGTATGTCCCACACAATTGGCCCCTTGCCTTCAACATAAGCTGCCCTATCGTGATAATACAGATCCAAAAGTCTTTGCTTCTCCGCGGCGTACCGCTTTCGGCTCTCCTCATCATTGCGTAAGTAATCGCGAAACAACAAAGTCAGCTGCTCCCCAATACTACCGCTCTCTCTAACATGAACGTGCACTCGCCGCATACCTGGTGTTTCGCGAAAGTAACGTTTTGTCTTATCTGGATTATCTGCTCTGTGCACGAACCCGGCTGAAATAAGTTGGTTGACGAACGATGCATCGTCGTCGCGATTGAGTACCGACACTTGAATATCGACGATTGGCTTGGCTGCGAGTCCTGGCACTGACGTCGATCCGACATGATCGATACGTAGCGCGATTGAACTTAATGCCTTCCTGATGACAGCACTAACAGCATAGAACTCGCTCCGCCAAGCAGGATCATACGATGAAATTCTCCATTGATCGTCCATGACTGAATCCGGATTGAAGTGGCCACGAGAAGGGGGGGGCTATCGGTTCGGGTATCTGCTCCGGTTCGTAATGAGCTGGCCGTGTTTGGAAGGGTTTATTCTTGATGCTTTTGTGTTCACCTTGTAAATTGCTTACTTTTTGCCTTTCTTCATCTTCTCTAACTTCTTCTTCATTCCCTTTTGATCGATGAAGATGTGGATCTTGCATTAGGCGCCCCCCCCCTAAAATTAAATTTTTCAAATTAACGTTTCCCGATAGCTGAATAATCTTAATGCATTGCAATGTCTATATCCCGTATTGTTCTTTTACCTTTAACCAAGTCTCAAACCAAAAAGTATTCGACTTAATTGGCTCTGCGACTTTCGTGATAGCACCATTATGGTTTATGCACACGATGCTGTCAGTAACCTCCAGTGTATCACCGAACCCGAATACGATTTCAAGGGTATCGCGCTTATACTGTTCCTCTCTTGTGTTCGACCACTCAGCCTTATAGACTGAAGACCTTTTCCTCACTTGCTTATTTCTCCTTATTCGGCTCTACTGCCCGTTAGTTTAACAGCCTACCCAATCACGCAGGCAGGCTGTTTAATTCAAGTAACGTTGTCCGTTAGTTCAAAGATTTGGTCTCCAATTTATCATTCCGTTCATTTCTTTTAGTGTTTTTCGTCCCATCAACTTTATCGCATTTGTCCGAATGACAGTGTTATCTGTATAAGCTAACCACTCTGCAATTTCTATTGCGGCGAGTGTTTGAACATCATTGTGCTTACTTTAGTTGAGTCCATATAATTGTGTAAAATGGATGGCCTCTTGAAAATAAGGAGAGCCATGAAATAGAACCTCGTCTAGAATGGAGTTGTCGAGACAACATTCAAGGGAGAGGGCTATTCATGGCTCAGTATCAGATTACACTAGACGAGGCACTATTGCATCAATTGTTTATTGGACAGGCACGTGACGAGGGAGTGGCCAAGCTGCTGGAGACGGTGCTCAACCAGGTGTTGAAGGCGCAAGCAACAGATCAACTGGAGGCCGAACCTTACGAGCGTACGCAAACCCGTCAAGGCCAGCGAAACGGCAGTTATGCGCGAGGATTAACGACACGGGTAGGCAAGCTGCAGCTGGAGGTTCCGAGGTTTCGAGACGGCCAGTTCTCCACAGAGCTATTCGCCCGGTATCAACGTAGTGAGCAGGCGCTGGTGACATCCCTTATGGAGATGGTCGTGAACGGCGTCTCGACGCGGAAGGTTCAGCGGATTACAGAGGAACTTTGCGGTACAACGTTTTCGAAATCCACAGTGAGCGAGCTGTGTAAGCAGTTGGATCCGCTGGTGGAGTCTTGGCGCACGCGTTCCTTGGAGGAAAAGAGCTACCCGTTTGTCATTGTGGACGCCATGTATGTCAAAGTTAGAGAGAACGGTCGGGTGCGCTCCCGTGGCGTGTTAACCGGCTACGGCATCAACGAGCACGGTAACCGTGAGGTGCTTGGAATTTCCATCGACGATACCGAGTCCGAAGCGAGCTGGAGTGCATTCTTTGAGGGCTTGAAGCAGCGTGGACTCCATGGCGTAGACCTGGTCATCAGCGACACGCATGGCGGCCTTGTCCAAGCGATTAAGCATCACTTTCAAGGGGCGACATGGCAAAGGTGTCAGACGCATTTTACGCGAAATATTCTAGATGTCACGCCGAAGGCACTACAATCCGAAATAAAGGCGGCTCTGCGCTCGATATTCGAAGCGCAGAACCTGGAGAGCGCGAGAAGGCTGCTGGAAGAAACGCAAGAGATGTACCAGGAGAAAGCGCCAAAGGCCATGGAGACGCTGGAGCGAGGATTTGACGACGCCGCAGCGGTACTGGCATACCCGGAAGAGTACCGGGTAAGAATCCGGACCTCGAACGGCATGGAGCGAGTCAACCGGGAGATCCGTCGGCGAGAATCGGTTATACAGATTTTTCCGAACCGTGAATCGGTTATCCGATTAATCGGTGCCGTGCTCATGGAGCTCGAAGAATTATGGAGCAACAAGCGCTTCATGGACATGACAAGGTACCATGCGTGGCAGAAAGAGCGTGCGAAGAATCAAAAGTAAGCAACAAAATTCGTCGACGAGGATTTTACACATAAATATGGACTTGACCCTTACTTTGCATCATTATCTCTATAAAATCGAAAATCCGTTTTAACACGGGGCTTTGCCAATCATATTTAAGAAGTTCTTCCATTGTTGGAACAACAACTAAACCAAAGACCACATATGGCAGATAGTCGTCGAACCAAATATACGTATTTTCAGCATAGAGTGGTTTTAGTTCAGGGATTGTAATTAAGAGTTCATCTATTACAGTGGTGTACACCATTTCATTTGTCACGGCCCACAATCTCCCTATCGGTATAGACCTGTCTTCAAGCGAATCGGACTGACTATCGTGTGTCCCGTTAGCTTAAATTTCAATGGAAATATGGTTGGACTAACAATACAAGGCCAATGACTGCAAATATTGCAGTTCCAATTCGAGAAAATAAAAAATAAGGAGGTGAAGGTTCTCGTGTTGCCTTCCACCCTTGAGTTATATTCCAAAATGTTTTTGGCTTAAAGGTGGCGAACAATGCAGCTCCTGTCCAAAGCACAAGAAATATTGTAATTAATACAGAAATTACTTTGACTTCAGGTGGCACCATCTAATCCCCTCCTTGAGTCACACAATACTCCTATAAATTCCAATTTTCAATCCTTTAAATGACCACGCTAAACTGCCCGTTAGCTCAACAGCCTGCCGTATGAATCGGCAGGCTGTTCAATTAAAGAAGCTCTTCCAACTAGCCGTAACATCCTATCTGGTGAATTCTTTAAAACGCGTACCTTGATAAGTAAGTTGTCCCTGGTCACCAATTACAATTAGTCCGAACCTATCACCTCTTACCGGCAATTCAATACGTGTACGGTTAGCTAATTGAAAAGTCACGTAATAATTGGTACTTGAACTGGAGTCCCCAGAACCTCCCCATACCTCTGTTCTTTTATCCAGTACCGTTGCGGGAGACGTAATAATATCCGAAGCATTGTTTGTAGTCCATGTCGAGATTCCTCGTATAATGGCGTACAGGAATCCTCCAACTACAAGGATAAGAATAAAGCCTCCAAACACCTTGAAAAATGGAGGCATTTCATTTATTAAGCCCAAGGAGCCTTCGTTACCAGGGTATCCATTCATCGATCCGATCTCTCCCAACTATTGATTAAACAAACATTTCCATAACCCCTTTAACGTTCCTGCAACTTGAAAAGTTGCGCTAATCTTCCAGTTAGCTAAACAGCCTGCCGGCGGATCCCGGCAGGCTGTTTATTAAAGCAATATTTCGTCAGCGATAAGCAGCATCATTCTGCAACCAGGATATACTTCAAAGAGCCTTCCGAGGAGTACAGGGTTCGGTTAACCTCGTAAGTGCCGCCTGCAGGAACGGCCTCACGCGAGCGCTCGGGAATCGGGTCGGAAATACCGTAGCCACCGATCGTTACATCGGCGATACGGAAGTCATCCGGCCCCGCAGGCAAGTCCTGGCCGGAGACGTTCTTTGCGACAAACGTCAGCGAAATGCGTTTATTTTCTCAACCCAGCCTGTACCGTTCGTTGCTCACGATCTCCTGAATCACGAGCTCAATGGCATCTACGCGATTGCGGCTCGTATCCAGCAGATGCTTGGTATCTAAGCCGGATGCCTTAAACTCTTCAATTAAAATAAGACACCGTTCCCCCATTTGATGCTCCGGTTGTCGAAGTCGGTCTCTGCTCAGCAGCGTTTCGGCGTCAACCCACAATACCGTATACACGACTTCTGCGGAAAACGCCTTCAGCCTCTCTTTCAGCCAATAAGCTTCGCGTGGGAAGGTAACGTAGTCGATGACGACGTCAGTGCCGTTGGAAATGAAGTTTTGGGTCAAACTCGATATATTGTTCCAAATGAGCGATAACTCAAGCTCGCTTTCCCAGGGCTTCCGCCGACCGTTCTTATGCATATGGCTCACATCGTCCCCTGAGATATAGGCGCTATTTTTTAGGGTGCGAGCCAATGCCTTTGAAGTCGTCGACTTCCCGACGCCCGCCGGGCCTGACAATAGATACACCGATGGCACGAAGAGCCCCCCTCACTTAAAGTCGAATTCGATAATCAACGTGCGGGATCTCCCCGATCTCGCCAGGCTTGGCGCACTTCATTCGCCTCGCAGCTGCATCGCAAATAAATTCCATTTCGATTGCTCTTTTTCCTGCTGCCGGCCTCTCCCTTCTTCGATGACAGTCACTTTCTCCCCTCTCGACAGTCGAATCGTCCGTCCCGCCCACCCGCCTCCCTCTCCTATAATCGAATTTATAATTGAAGGAGGGTTGCAGGACCATGAAAAAAATCCAACCTTACGTATTCATATTGCCGAGTCTGCTGCTCACCCTGGCGCTGGGGGGTTTACCCCATCCTATGGGCGCTCCGGTACATGTTCTACGACTATGCCGGCTACGGCACGGCGACTTATGTCGGCTTGGACAATTTCTCCCGGCTCATGCGGGATGCTGAATATTGGAATTCGGTGAAAAACACGTTTATTTACGCCGGTGGCAAGCTCATCCTGACGCTGCCGATCTCGCTGGTCCTGGCCGTCGTTCTGAACAAGGCGTTCCGCGGCAGGCAGCTGCTCCGGGCGATTTACTTCTTGCCGACGATCATCAGCGCTTCCGTCATGTCCATCGTCTTCTTCATTATCTTCAACGCCTACAACGGCATGGCCAATCAGTTCCTGATGAAATATCATCTGATCTCTTCTCCGATCAACTGGCTGGGCGCGGACTACGCGATGCTCACCACGATCCTGATCGCCGTGTGGGGCGCGGTCGGCAACTACATGCTGCTCTTCCTCGCCGGGCTGCAAGGCATCCCGAACGATCTGTACGAAGCGGCCTCCCTGGACGGCGCGAACGCGTCGCAGAAGCTGTTCAAGATCACGATCCCGATGCTCGGACCCGTCCTGCAGATGATCGTCATGTACGCGATCACGGTCGCGCTCAAGGGCTACGAGAGCATCATGGTGTTCACCGGCGGCGGCCCGTACGGCAAGACCGACGTCATGTACCTCTACGTGTTCAAGCAGTTTTTCCCGGTCTCCGCGGACACGGCCAGCTTGCAGCGCTTCGGCTACGGCAGCGCGGTCGGCTTCGCCTCGGCGGTCATCGTCGGCGTCGTGACGGCTGCTTACTTCTACTTTTCCAGAAAAATGGACAAAATCTATTAAGAAAGCGGGGCTGCGCCCATGACGTCGGCGAAAATGGCGGCTGTGCTGCCTAGAACGATACTTTGGATCTTCCTGCTGGTTACGGCCTTCCTGATGCTCTTCCCCGTCGCGCTCACCCTGCTCGGTTCCTTCAAGACGAACCTGGAGGTGACGACCGGCGCGACGATTTTCCCTAAAGTCTGGCAATTCGGCAATTATTCGACCGCCTGGAAGGCGGCCAACTTCTCCCGCTTTACGTGGAACAGCACGTTCGTCAGCGCCGCCACGACGATCGGCACGCTGCTGGTGACGACGATGGCGGCCTACGCGGTCGACCGCGCCAACTTTATCGGCAAGCGATTCTACGTTTTCCTGCAAGCCAGCACACTGTTCATCACGATCGGCGCCGTCGTGCTGCGCCCGCAATTCGACATGATGATCGGCCTCGGCCTGCAGAAGTCGCTGTGGGGCGTCGTCATCATCCTCATCAGCGCCCACGCTTCGATCTTCTTCATGCTGATCGGCTTCTTCCGGGGGGATCCCGCGCGATCTTGACGAAGCCGCGCTCATCGACGGCTGCAACTTCTACTCGGTGTTCTGGCGCATCGTACTGCCGCTGCTGACGCCGGCGCTCGGCGTCTGCGGCCTGTTCGTCTTCCGCGGCGCCTGGAACGAGTATATCCTCCCGCTCGTCTTCACGATGACGAAGCCCGAGCTGCAGACGCTGACCGTCGGCCTCGCCGGCCTCCGCTACAGCATCGGCTCCGCCTCCGAGACGCAATTGATGCTGGCAGGCGCGTGTCTGTCGATTCTCCCGATGCTGATCGTTTACATTTTTGCCAACAAGTCTTTCATGCAAGTGTCCGCGGGGGCCGTTAAGGGATGACGCGTTGCGCTATAATGGGGGGGCGGGAGTGTGTGACTCATGAAGCATGCCTACTATCGGTTATCCCTTAAAAAAAGAATTCAGCTGTTCTACATCCTGCTCACGGTGTTCTGCATCTTCGTGACCGGCATCCTCTCGGACTACTTCGCGTCCCGGGTCATGGAGCGCAATGCGCTGGGCCTCAGCCAGAATACGCTCAACAAGTCCGCCCAGGCGCTGGACGAACATCTGCGCCACGTCATCGTCTCCTCCTATACCCTCATGCTGAGCGACGCCTTCGTCCAGACGATGATCGACGTCCAATCGAAAAACGACGCCAGCTATTACCGGAACCTGTCGGCGCTGCAGGTTCCGTTCGTTCAGCTGAAGCTGAACGAGCCGCTCGTGGAGTCCGTTCTGCTGAGCACGCCGATCGGCGAATTCTATGCGACGAAGGACACGCGATCCGCCTCGGCTTCGGCCGACTACAGGAAGGCGTTCGGGGATTGGCTCGACCGGCCGTCCTGGAGCGTCCAGTGGATCGGCGCGCATGCCGATCCTTTGTTCGTCGGCGGCAAACGCGTGCTGTCCCTGCTGCTCAGACCGCTCAGCAGCCAGTATTCGCCGGACGTCTACCTGACCGTCAATCTGAACGAATCGCTCGTTCGGGGGGATCGTCGAGGACAATCTGATCGACGAAAAGGTCGGCTTGTACTTGCTCGCCGCCGACGGCTCGGAGGTCGTGCGCCCCACCCGTCCGTCTCTCGCGTTCGACGAGGAGCCGGCTTTTATGAGCGCCATGTCCCAACGTACCGGGAAGGGCTTTTTTTCGTTTTTCAGACCGGGCTCGCGACCGTCAGCTCGTCAATTACGCCAATCTGACGATGAACGGCGGCTGGTCGCTCGTCGGCATCCAGTCCGAAGCGGCGCTGCTGAAGCCGATGAAGAACATCCGATGGCTGATCCTGATCATCATGGCGGCCTGCGTCGTCATCGCCCTGCTTTTCTCCAAGGTGCTGTCGGACGTGCTCCTCAAACCCCTCTACAAGCTGCACCGTCTAATGGCCAAGGTCGAGCAGAACGACCTCGAGGTTCGATTCGAGAGCCCCTACGAGGACGAGGTCGGACACGTCGGGCACAAGTTCAACCGGATGCTCGAGCAGATCCAGACGCTGATCGAAGAGGTCAAAGATTTCGAGCAGGACAAGCGCAAGTCGGAGATCAAGGCGCTGCAATCGCAGATCGAGCCCCATTTTTTATACAACACGCTTAACACGATCTATTGGAAAAGCGAGAGCGAGGAATATCGCGACGTGCAGGAGATGATCTTCTCCCTGTCCCTGCTGTTCCGCCTCGGGCTGAACAACGGCAACGAGATCACGACGCTCGAGAAGGAGCTCGACCACGTCCGTCAATATTTGCTCATCCAGCAGAAGTGCTACGAAGACCGCTTCGACTTCTCGATCGAGCTGGGGGACCCTGAGCTGCTTGGAATGCCTATTCTGAAAATTCTGCTGCAGCCGCTCGTCGAGAATTCGATTCTGCACGGGTTGGAGCATGTGAGAGAAAACGGGAAAATCAGCATCGACGTCCGCCGGGATGGCGCCAACCTGCTGCTGCGCGTCGCGGACAACGGGAGCGGCATGGACGTGGAGCAGGTGCTCCGGCGGATGAACGGTTCGGATACGCCCACGAAGGGCGGCTATGCGCTTGCGAACGTGCGGGCGCGCCTGCAGCTGACTTACGGCGCCCAGGCGTCGATGACGCTCTCGAGCGTGCCCGGTCAAGAAACGGCTGTTAGCTTGCTTATTCCCCTGCCGAAGGAGGCGTCTTGATGGAACGGATCGTCACGATGTGCGTCATCGACGATATTAAGACGGTCGTGAACGGAATCGCGACCCGCATCCCTTGGGAGCGACACGGAATCGAGGTCGTCGGCACGGCGCTGGACGGCGCGGAGGGCCTCGCCCTGATCCGGGACAAAAAAGCCGGACATCGTCGTCACCGATATTCGCATGCCGGGTCTTAGCGGCATCGAGATGGTGAAGCTGGTCGCGGACGGGGATATCCCCTCCAAAATCATCTTCATCAGCGGATATACCGACTTCAACTACGCGCAGGAAGCGGTCAAGCTTGGCGCATTCGATTATTTGCTGAAGCCGTTCACGCCCCAGCAGGTGATCGACGCCGTCGCGAAGGCGAGGGACGCCGTGCTGAGCGAGCTGTCCCGCCACAACGTGCTGCGCCAGATGGAACTGCAGCTCGCCGAGAGCATGCCCCATCTGCGGCAGGAGTTCTGCCGCCGGCTTCTTCGGTACGACTCGAGCCTGGAGTCGCTGAACCGGCAATGGGGCTTCCTCCAGATGGAGATGGCCTATTCGCCGCTCCTCGTCATGGTCGCCGAGATCGACAGCTTCGAGGAGAAGGCCCGCCTGCTCCCGATCAAGGAAATCGAGCTCGCCCGCTTCGCCGTGCAGAACGTGCTGGAGGAGACGCTCGCCTCCCGCACGAAGTTCATCCTAATGCGAGAGAACGTGCACCAGTTCGTCGCGGTGCTGAATCCGCCGGCGGATCTCGACACGGCAGGGCTGCTGGAGCTGTGCCGGGAAAATATCGACCGGTGGACGTCGCAGTCCGTCTCGATCGGCATCGGCTCGCAGGCGGATACCATCCAGAGCGTCTACCTGTCCTATGAGCAGGCCAAGGCCGCGCTGTCCTACGCGTTCTACAGCGGCGGCAACTGCGTGCTGCCCTATACGGAGAAGAGCGGCTTCATCTCTCCGCGCTTCTCGGCCGACAAGGAAAAGGAGCTGCTGTTCGCGCTTCGGTCCGGCAATCAGGACAAAGCCGCGAAGATGCTCGACGACATTTTCATGGAGTGCTCCCAGTACCCCGTGCCCCCCTGAGCCGGCCGTGATGACCAACCTGCTCTATGGCTTGGCCTTTTCTATTTTCCGCGCGCTGTCCGAGCAGGTGTCGGACGAAGAAAGGCGGCAGCTCGAGATGAAGCTCGCGGAGATGAAGGAATTCGCCTCCCTGTCGCTCGGCGGCTGGCAGCGCAAGCTGCAGGATTACTGCGCGCACGGCTGCGGCATGCTCGCGAACCGGCAAAACCACGACGCCGCGAGGCTGATCGTGCGGACCAAGACTTATATCGAAGAGCACATCGAGCAGAGCCTGACCGTGAACGACTGCGCCAGATCGGTCCATCTCAGCCCGAGCTATTTCGCCAACCTGTTCAAAAAAGGAGACGGGCATGACGCTCATGCAGTACGTCACCCAGCAGCGCATGGAAAAAGCCAAAGCGATGCTGGCAGACGGGCTTCAGGTGCAGGAGATCGCCGCCTCTCTCGGATACGAGGACCGACCTTATTTCAGCGAGCTGTTCAAGAAGCATACGGGGCTGACGCCGACGGAATACCGGAACAAAAAAGTGATTTCCTCCTCCCTGCACAGTAGGAATGTCCTTCTCCCCTCTCGCGGGTTCCGTCCTATAATCGAGTCAGTTGCCGGACGCCCGTCAGGCTAACGCATACGACAAAGGGAGGTTTTTATACATGTTGAAGCAATGGGGCTATACCGCGCTTGGCGCGACGCTGATCGTCGGACTTGCGGCATGTTCATCCTCGGGCAACGACGGCGCAGCTTCGTCCGCCCCGAGCGCTTCGAATAGCGGCACGGCATCTGCAAGCGCTTCCGGACAAGCCGCCTCCGGGGCCAAAACGAAAATCGCGTACTGGACGCCGGACCGCCACGACGCCGTATTCATGCAGGCCAAGATTGACGAATTCAACAAGACGAATACGGACAACATCGAAGTCGAGATGACCGTCATGGCCGACAACTATCCGGACGCGGTCGACATCGCCTTCGCGAGCAAGCAGGCGCCGGACGTCCTGCAGATCAACAACCTCGACACTTACGTGAAAAAGGGCTATATCACGCCGCTGAACGCTTACATGGACGACGCGACCAAGAAGCGATTCGAATCGATCCTGATCGAGAACAAGAACATGATCGACGGACAGATCTATTCCTTCCCGAACATCGGTCAGACGTGGCGCCTCATCTACAACAAAGACCTGTTCGCCAAAGCGGGCATCGCCGAGCCGCCGAAGACGCTCGCCGAGCTCGTCGAGGACGCGAAGAAGATCACCGCGGCCGGCAAGGCCGACGGCGCGTACGGCTTCGCCAGCAACTTCAAGAGCTCTTCCGGCTTCTGGCGCCCTTCGATCACCGTATCGACGGCGAGCGGCACGACCGGCGCAGAGGGGTACAACTTCCAGAGCGGCCAGTTCGACTTCAGCTCGGTCAAGGACATCGCGCTCGCGCTTCGCCAGATGAAGGAAGACGGCAGCATGCTGCCGGGCGTCGAGAGCCTCGACATGGATCCGCTGCGCGCGCAGTTCGCGCAGGGCAAGATCGGCATGTACATCAACCACTCCGGCGAGCCGGGCGTGTACAAGGACCAGTTCCCGACGACCGTCAACTGGGCAGCGGCGCTGCCGCCGACCGCCGACGGACAGATCCACGGCGCGATCAACGTCGTAGGCGGCTCCTACATCGGCATCAGCAACGACTCGCCTAACAAGGAGAAGGCCTGGAAGTTCCTTCAGTACGTCTACAGCCTTGATCTGCAAAAGGAATATTACGAGAGCGGCTATGGCGTATCGCTGATCCCGGACGTCATCGAAGCGGCTTCCACCCCTTCGCTTCCCGGCATCGAAGGCTTCCTGCCGACGAAGTACGACGCCCTCTACCCGGCCACCCCGCTGAGCGCGACGGAAGCCGACCTGGAAGGAACGAAATACGGCGACGTCCTGACCAAGTACGTCATCGTAGGCGGAGATCTCGACAAGACGATCGCGGACCTGAATACCCGCTACAACGCGGCGCTCGCCAAAGCCCGCGCGGACGGCACGACGAAGATCGAAGCGGATCCGAGCTTCGACGCTTCCAAGCTGCAGGGTACGCTCGCCCAATAACCGACGACTAGACGAATCCGATCTCGGGGCTGCCTCCAAGTCATGACATGACCGAGAGGCGGCTCCTTCGGTCGTTTGGGCGAAGGCTTGACCCGGAAGTTGGGTGCGCGCTAGCGGAACAAACTTCCGCTATGACGGCCCGAGCCGCGGCCCCGCGGCGCAATAGCGGAAAAAACTTCCGCTATGCGTGCCCAACCCGCGCACCCGTGGCGCAATAGCGGAACAAACTTCCGCTATGATGGCCCAAACCGCGGCCCCGCGGCGCAATAGCGGAACAAACTTCCGCTATGACGGCCCAAACCGCGCCCCCGCGGCGCAATAGCGGAACAAACTTCCGCTATGACGGCCCAAACCGCGGCCCCGCGGTGCAATAGCGGAACTAATTTCCGCTATACTAACAACGTAAAGGAGGTCCATCGCCATGATCCTTCATAATAACGATATCCCCAGCCGCAAAGTGGACGAATACGCCTCCCGGAAAATTCTCGGGACGGGCGGCAGCCTGATGATGGTGGAAGTGAGCTTCAAGAAAGGCGGCGTCGGCGAAGTCCATTCCCACGACGCGCACGAGCAGACGAGCTATATCGTGAAAGGCAAGTTCGAGGTGTCCGTGGACGGCGTCAAGTCGGTCCTGGTCGCCGGCGACAGCTTCTACGCGGGGCTTCGCGTCCCCCATGGCGTCGTGGCGCTGGAGGATTCGATCATCCTGGACGTGTTCACGCCGCTCCGCCAAGATTTCCTGGAAGCCGAGGTGCCCGAATGAATCCGTTCTACCTGACGCACGAAGAGCTCCGCGAAGCCGCCAAGATTTTTGCCCAAGACTATCCCGAGCAGGCCAAAAAAAGCCGTGGACGTCGCCGAGCATGCCGGCCGCAACGAATTCCGTCTCCCCTACACGATGGTCAAGGACAGCTGGGTCCACATGGGAACGCCGATCGACTGGCTGCATAACCCGACGAAGGACCTCGAGTTCACCTGGATTTTTAACCGTCATTGGCATATGGAGGATCTGGGCAAAGCCTACCTGCTCACCGGGCGCGACGATTACGTGCATACGTTCATCCGGCACTTCGAGGAGTGGATGGCGCAGAACGCCCCTGCCCAAGAGGTGCCCTACGAGGAAGCGACCTACTTCCAGCGTCCCGGCCCCTGGCGGCTGCTGGAGACCGGCCTTCGCGTGCAATCGTGGATCTGGACGTACCGGATGGTCGAAGGAAGTCCCCGAATTACTGATTCGTTCCGCGAGCGCTTCTTCGGGGCGCTTGCCGACCATGCGGACTATTTGACCCGGTATCTGGGTAGCGTGGAGATCAACCATGCGATCATGCATATGCAGGGGCTGTTTATGATCGGGGCTTTCCACGCGGACCATCCCCGCGCGCCGCTTTGGCGCCAGCTAGCCGCCGAACGACTGGAGCTGTGCATGCTGCGCCAGGTCGGGGAAGAAGGCGTGCAGAGCGAGCTGACGACGCATTATCACAACGGCAGCATCGGCATGTTCAGCACGCCTTATCTGCTTGCCCTCAAGACCGGGTACGAATTTCCCGAATGGTATGCGCACAAGCTCGCGCGCATGGGCGCCTTCACCGATGCGGTCATCCGTCCGGACGGACAGGCGACGCCGATCGGCGATTCGGACTGGATCAGCCACGGCCGGCGGCCGCTGGGCTTGCTCGGCGCGATTCTGAACGACGAGGCGCTGCTGAAAGCGGGCGAGGTGAGCGAGGAGCTGCTTTGGCTGTTCGGCGCCGACGTTTATACGCGCATGCGGGACAGCCAGTCTTCCTTCTCACCCGCCACGGTCAGTCGCGCGTTCGAGCAAACCGGCTACTATTTCGTCAAGAGCAAGAATCACCATCTGTTCTTCGACGCGGCCTGCATGGGCGGCGCGCACGGACACGCCGACGCGCTCAGCATCGAATGGATGTGGAACGGCCAGCTCGTATTCGTTGATCCGGGCAGGTACACGTACGAGGAAGGCGAATGGCGCCGCCTCTTCAAAAGCACCCGTGCGCACAACACCGTAACGGTTGACGGCCTGGACCAGACGCCTTATGAGGCGACCCAGCGCTGGGGCGAACCGGTCGCAAGCTGCGAGACGCTTCGCTGGATCGACAATGCGAGCTTTTCCTTCATCGAAGCGACGCACGACGGATACCTCCGGCTAGAAAAGCCTGTCCTCCACCGGAGATGGACGCTCGTCGGCAAGGAGGTCGATCTCCTCCTCCTCGTCGACTGGCTGGAAGGAGACGGCGAGCGCCAGATCGAACAGCGCTTCTACTTGCATCCGGATGCCGCGGTCGAGCTGGGAGGCAGCGACGCCGGCTCCGGCAGTGACGCGCCTTGGGCCCGCATCGTCTATCCCTCCACAGGCTCGCTCGTCCATGTGCACTGGACGGCGGACGGCGGAGCAGGCTCCGGCTTCGCCGCCTCCGAAGAAGCCGGTTGGATCTCCCGCATCTATGGGGAAAAGGAGCCGAACCGGGTTCTGTCCATGGGCGGCCAAGCGGACGGTACGGCGGGCGTCGCCTGCATCGCCTTGCCGCAGCTGGCTGCGTCCGGCGCTTCGGCCGCCAGTCTTGAATCGTTCGACATCGACGCGAAGCGCCAAGCGGCGACCGTCGTGTATACGGCGGATGGCCGAACGGTCCGCGTGACGATCGACCGGGACGACGTGAGTTGGACGGTCGAAGGCTGAAAATAGAAGATGGCGTTCCCCTGTCCGGATGAACAACCGGACAGGGAAACGCCATCTTTTGTCAATCGATCGCAATCTCTTGCGCGAGTGCTACAAATCCATTCGGTCGCACGATTCGGATCGGAATACGGGTCGCCCCGGGCGCGGCCTCGAAGATCAGTTCAACGGATTCGCCCGGAAGCGTATCCGGGATCGGCAGCGCAGCCTCAGACGTCGCTCCTCCTCCCTCTCCGACCGAAGCCGTGAAACGGTATCCGCGAACGGCATGGCTCGGAAGGTCGTCCCGAACGGTTAGCTTCACCTTCACTTGATTCGCCTCGTATCTTGCGGCTTCCGCCAGCTGGATCGGAGACGCGAGCTCGGTTAACAAAGACAACGAAGGCTTGGGATTGCCGTACAAATCCGTGCTTCCGTGCACCCTTTTTCGCAGCCGTCCCTCTCCCTCCTCGCCCATTTGCGTCCGATAGTCGTTCAGGCTGAAGTAGATGGCGATGGCGATCTCGGGATGCCGCTTGTATTCCGCCATATTGTCCGACAAGATCTTGGCCCGCCGCGGATCTCCTCCCGGAAAAGCGGGTTCGCACAAACCGAATTCCGCAACGGCAAGCGGCTTGTCCGGATAGGCGGCGGTTATTTGCTCAATGACGGACTGACGATTCAAATCCCCGTGCCAGGTGCCGATATAATCGTTCCACATGACGACATCGCCTTCGCCTGTAGCGTCGCCCGCAGGATCGAGGTGCACGGTGTTGCTGACATAGTTGACGAGACGGCTAGCGTCTAACCGGCGAAACGCCTGCTTCAGCTTCCCCATATAAGCGAACGTATGGGGATCCTGTCCGTCCAGCTCGTTTCCCATGCCCCAGGCGAACACCGAAGGATGATTGTAGTGGCGGTCAATCATTTCCTGGGCATGCTGCAGGGCGAGCGGCAGATGCGCATCGTCGGGAGCGGCAGGCTGCTGCCAATGCGGAATCTCCTCCTGGACCAGCAGGCCGTTGCTGTCGCACCAGTCCAGCAACTGCGCATCCTGCTGCCAATGGAAGCGGGTAATGACGCAGTTCGCTTCCTTCATCTGGCGCAAGCGCTGAATAAGGTCGGCTGCGGTCTCTGCCATCCCGACTTCGGGATTGGAGCCCGGCATCCATTCGACGCCTATCAAACGGACAGGCTCGCGGTTGAGCAGCAAGCGGCTGCCTTCCGTTACGATCTCGCGAAACCCGAGCATAACCTCGATTCGATCGCTTGCGCCACCGCTGTCATATACGGCGATCTCAAGCGAATAGAGGTGCGGGCGGTCGAAATGCCAAAGCTTGATGCCATCCAGACGCAGCTCGCGCAGCTTCGCCGACCGGGCTCCGGGCTGCATTTCAACCGCATATCGTTCTTCCGCGAGCAGCTCGCCGTCGTACCGGACAGCAAGCGATACCTCGGGACGCGCGCCCGCCTCCACCCGATCAAAGTAAAGGGAGCCGCCGAGGATTCCGTCCGCCGTCATTCCTGCCGGTGAACCCGGCTCGCCCGTAAACGCCGGCAAGGCGTCGATTTTCGCGAAATCGATGGCATGGCGGCCGGATACGATCAACTGAACGCCGCGAATCAGTCCGCCGTCATCCGCCCAATCGAAGCTGCGGGCGAACGGCAACGCCTGCTCGCTTGGGCGATTGTCCGCGCGAACGACGAGCCGGTTCGTATGCGCGAAGGATAGCGCGGCGGTCAGATCAAGCGTAAACGACGTGTAGCCCGATCCGGCATGACCGCCGATCAGTTGCCCGTTCAACCAGACTTTGGCGTCGCGATAGACGGCCTCGAATTGAATCCTCACCCTTTTCGACCGCCACGCGCCTTCCGCCTCGAATTCGTACGCATACCAGGCGGCGCCGCGGTAATCCTCCAGCCCTTCTTCGACGTTCCAGGTATGCGGTACGGCGACCGCCCTCCCGTCAGGAAGCCCTGAAGCCTGCCAACCCTCGTTCTCTCCGATATCTCCAGCGTCTACCCGAAACGTCCATCCGCTCGACAGGCCGATCGTTATTCTTGGCTGCAAGGCATTCTCCCCATTTCCTTGATGACGAATCTCGGGCACGCTATCCTGACCCAGTAAGCTTACTTTAATACAAGCCCCGCATCGCGCCAATTCATTAAGTTCGGGTTCTCATGGAGTATTTTCGGATTCGGTAGCATGGCTAAAAAAGATGAGCTTGTAGAACACGTATTCTTAAACAAGCCCTCCCTAGAATTCCACCAGCAGCCATGAGCGGTGCAGCAGGTGAGAATTGCCGTAATCGTAGGTATCCTTCCATTTGTGCAATTTCTAATAGTATCTTCGAACACGCAAGTCGGCTTGCGCTTTATGCCCGGCAAAATGCTCCAATTCGCAAAGACGGGAAACATACTGCCCGACAAGCCTGCTTGCCTCCTCCGTGCAGCGTTGGTAGGTGACCGTCTTCAAATATTTGCCCACCCATAATCCTCCGGTATACCGCGCGGCGCCCTTCGTAGGCAGCGTATGGTTGGTCCCGATCGCCTTATCGCCGTACGCCACGTTTGTCTCGGGACCGAGGAACAGCGCTCCGTAGTTTTTCATGTTGTGCAGAAAATAGTCCGGATCTTCCGTCAGCACCTCGACATGCTCATAAGCCAGCTTGTCGGCTTCGGCCAAGGCTTCCTGAACGTTGTCGACAACCATAACCGTTCCATAGTCGCGCCATGACTTGCCTGCAATATCGGCGGTAGGAAGACTTTCAAGCTGACGGTCAATTTCAACTAGCGTTTCCTGCGCCAGCGTCTTCGACGTCGTAATGAGAACGGCAGGCGATGTCGGACCATGCTCCGCCTGGCCCAGCAAATCGGTCGCGACCATTTCGGCATCCGCCGTATGGTCGGCGATGACCAGAACCTCCGTCGGCCCTGCGAATAAATCGATCCCCACTTTTCCGTACAACTGCCGTTTGGCTTCGGCAACGTAAGCGTTTCCAGGGCCAACCAGCATATCCACCGGTTTGATCGTTTCGGTTCCAATGGCCATGGCGGCCATCGCCTGAATGCCGCCTAGAATATAAATCTCGTCGGCTCCGGCCATGGCCATCGCACAGACCGTGGCGGCGGGTACGGCTCCTTCAATCGGCGGCGTACACGCGATCACGCGGGAGACCCCCGCCACTTTTGCCGTTAAAATGCTCATGTGCGCCGATGCGACCATCGGATAACGGCCGCCCGGAATATAACAGCCCACGCTGCTTACCGGGATGTGTTTATGGCCAAGCACGACGCCCGGCAGCGTCTCAACCTCCAGATCATGAATCGTTTCCCTTTGTTTCGCAGCAAAATTGCGAATTTGGGTCTGTGCGAAGCGGATATCTTCTTTGACGCTATCCGGCACGGACCTCACGATCTCGGAGATCTGCTCAACGCTGAGCCGGAAGTGTTCGGGGGGACCAGCGGTCAAACTTCCCGGACAGCTCCCTTACCGCCTCATCCCCGCGTGCGGACACATCCCGAATCACAGATCGGACGGTATCGTAGACCGTTTGATCCTCCTGATGGAAGTCGGCGGGCGTCATGCCCTGCTTGATGTACTTGACCATTTTTATGCTCCTTCGCAGGTAATGAATACGTATTCACGGAAATGGTAACACCTGCCTAACTTTTCGTCAACCACGATTTCTTCGCCTTTTTTGCAGCAGCGGAGATCATGCAAGAAGCCCCCTGCGCCAAGCAGGAGGCTTCCTCGATGTTCCTTAGCTACCGGATGAGTTTACGGGACCCGTCGTCTTTCTCACAATCAGCTCCGGCCTTAACGTGATCTGGATGGCATTCCTCTCGGAATCGCCTTTTTCAATCAACTCGAAAAGGGATTCGGCTGCGATGCTGCCCATGGCGAATTTCTGATGGCCGACTGTAGTCAGCTGAACGGCACGATGGGACGCCATCCGCGTATTATCGATCCCCGCCAGACTGATGTCCTCCGGAATCCTCAGACCCATCATGAGGATGATATCCATGCAGATCAGCGCGATGGCGTCCGTTGCGCAAATGATGGCGGTCGGCAGCTCCGGACGGTTCAACATCGTGAATACCGTTCTTTCAATCTCTTCCGTAGTCGTGTCGATAAAACTCGTCCATTCCGGCTTCATTTCCAGACCGTGCTCCTGCATCACCTGCTTGAATCCGACGCTTCTCTCCTGGAAGGTCGAGAAGTCCGTTTTCCCGGACAGATAAGCTATTTTGCGGTGACCCAGGCCAATCAGGTGACGCGTAACCTCCGCCACGGCCGATGGATTGTCAAGGACGACATAATGACCTCCGCTCTTAGACCTCCTATTAAAAAAAGACACAGGGCACCTTGACCCGCTCCAACTGTTCCACAAGCGGATCGTCGAGCTTGATGAGCGACAACAGCACGCCGTCCACTTTGCTGCTCATGATCAAATCAAACAAATCCGGAATCTTGTTCTCGTCTTCGAAATAAACAAGCGTTTTGTAGCCTTTATGCTTCGCAAATTGAACGATGGAATCGGTCGTTTCGGCAAAAAAGCCGTTCTGCAGAGAGCCTGAAATCAGCGCAATCGTCCGGGTCGTATTGGTAACCAGGCTTCTGGCAATCAGGTTGGGAACATACTGAAGCTGCTCCATGGCTTGCTGCACCTTCATTCTGGTCTCCGGCTTCACGCTTTGTGGATTGTTCAACACTCGCGACACCGTAGCCTGGGACACACCGGCCTTCTTCGCCACATCGATGGAGGAGATCATGAATAATCCTTTCTGAATACGTATTCATTTAATCCGATTATAGAAGTCGATCGTTGATCTGTCAATGGATGGGCTGCTTCCGCGTAGTTGTTCCGCGATAATGTCACCGTATAGTAATTTGGCTCGAAAATGTAAAAGCAGGCACTGAGCAGCCAAATAATTCGCCGATGGACAGCCTACTCCAACCCGCACTTGTCAGCGAGGGTGAACCCGAAGGTTGCATGGCCTTTATTCTACTGCCAAGCTGCCATGCAGGAATTGCCGCCTTCCATCGTATCAGGTCTTCGAATAATGATATAAAATATAACCCGTGTATTTGACATAAAATCCGTTTTCGATCCGTTTCCGGTCCTCCAGCGAGATCCCAAAAGAAAAATCGGCGCCCGGTCCGTAACCATGCTGGCCCACGGATATCTTGTTTTTGTTCATATCGTAAATCGTTATTTCTCCCGGGGATGGCGATGAGAAAGAACCGTTCTCATGAAAAACGCCATTGTACAAGAATTCTCCGGACCTGAATTTCAGGTTAAAGGCGGCATGAAAGCTGAAATAGATGTCATTTGCGAATTTCCCTCTGTTCCATACGTCGTCAAGAAGAATCGTTGTACGGTGCGTTTGAAGTAAATTTATATCCAAGTTTTTTCGCTCCTCGGGTTGAAAAGCGATCCATTCAGGCTTAATGAAAAATTCGATAGGCACCTGTTCTTGTAGCGTATCCAGCCTGTATCCATCTCGTCTTGTAACATGATCCAAGATGGCGTTTTCGGTATAATGCCGATTGTAATAGCTGTAGCCGATGAGGATAGCGACCGCAAGCGCAAGAGCAGCCGCAAGCAAACTTCTTTTTTAATTTCATCCTCCGCTCCGACTCCCCCCCGTAAATAAAGCTTCTCAATTCACTCGTCAGGTCTTTGGATATCGTGTACCCCTGACTGCTCTCCTCCGTATTCACGAGCAAGGCATTCATCCCGTCTTCGTCTGCCACGTTGAGTACGTATTTCTTTTGCGTACCGTCCTCGAACGCGAGATACATGAAGAAAGTGACGACATAATCCACTACGCCATTCATTTTTTCCGCATTAACGATCCCCTTATGAAATACCTTCAGCGCATCGCCATTTTCCTTCGTAAAAGTCTTTTCCGCAAACGGAGGCGTCTCCGCACGCTTGCAAAAGTCCGCGCATTCCAGCTTGACGGACACGATTTCTTTTCCGTCCAGCATGACTTTGCCATTCTTGCCCGTACCGCTCGCGCACCCTGTCGCAGCGATGCTCAGAAGCAAAATGACAATCACAAGGATTCTCAACCCATCCATCCCCTTCCATTATGAGTTAGAACGATCCATTCGGATCAAAAGTTGCTTGAATCGCTCAACGATAAAAAAAAGCCTGCCGATTCGCGCCGGCAGGCTAAAATATTTAAGTAGGGTTCACCGTTCGTTGACGTTCTTAAGAATTAACAGGCTCCGGATTCCAGTTTCTCACGCCATTGTCTTCGATAATCCCGATGGTCACGTCCGCAATGTCGGCATCCAGCAGCAGACGATCCCGGATCTTGAACTTGATATCGTCCGCGTCCGCCAGCGACAAACCGGGGCGAAGCTCGATCAGTCCCTCGACGTGATAGTATCGGCCTTCCTGCAGAATCCGCATCTGATAAATATCGGTCACGTAGCTGTTGGAGAAAATGATCTGCGCGACTTTATCCTCCACGTCCCTAGGCGCGGATACGCCGATGAGCCCGACCATGTTGTCATAGCCGACCTTGAACGCGACCCCGACCATTAATAAGCCGATGAGGATGGTCGAGATGCCGTCTAGCAAATGAAAGCTCGTCAGCGACGTCACCACAACGGCCAGCAGCGCCAGAAGCGCACCCGTCGTCGCGACGAGATCTTCGTAAAAGACCAAACGCGTCGGCGGCGCGGCGCGTCCTACGTTTTTGAACGCTTGGGGGGATGATAGCCAGCCCCTTCGCTTCCGCCCGCGACTCATGGACGATCTCCTTCATCGCTTTGATGAGAACAAATCCGTCGACCGCGATGGATAGGAGCAACACAATGAGATTAAACCAGAATCCGTGCGATTCAGCCGACGGGTGCTTCAGCAAGTGAAAGCCTTCGAGCATGGTCTCGTACGCCATTACGGTGACGACGATGACGGCCACCATGCAGAACAAGTTGATGACCCGGCCGAACCCGGTCGGGAAACGGCGCGTCGGCTTTTTCTCCGCCAGCACGCTTCCGGCGAAGACGAAGGCTTGATTCACGGCATCGGCGATCGAGTGCATCGTCGATGCGAACATCGCCCCGCTGCCCGTCGTGACCGCGGCGATCCCTTTGACGATCGCGACCCCGGTATTGCCGATGGCGGCCGCCGCCGAAGAGGTGTTTCCTTTTTTCAATAATGCGATAAAGCTTGTCCTTTGACTGTCCGAATCCACGATGAATAGTCCCTCCTAGTTGATATCAAGAGCTTACTACGTAATAAACAGAACGACGGTCGCGTTATCTTATCATTTTCCTCTTATACGCGGGACCGTTCATCCATTATAATGGCATTACCCATATATGGTTAATTTATAATTTTCAAGGGGATCTATTCATGATGAAGCATTGGTGGAAGGACGGCATCGCGCTCCTTCTCTCCTTATCGATCGTCGGGGGGAATCGCTTTTAAAACGCTGCTGCCGGACGCTTTTGCAAGCGGACCCGCTTTAACTTTATCGCTGGACGAGGCAAGCGCGCGGCTGGAGCGAATCGTCGCGAACCCGGGTTCGAACGTCGCTCGTATCGACAGCCGCGCCCTTGACCCTGCCGTATACCAAGCGCTGGCGAATGCCGTTAACGATTATGGGGCATCCAACGATCTGCTGTACGCCGCGAAGCTGGTGGAGAAATACAACGACGACGGAATGCTCGAGAATCTACGCGAAGCACTGGATATCGTTAACGACGTGAAGGAGCAAAAGTTATTCACTTAACCCTCGGTACGCGGCTTAACGCCCTTAAAGATGAGCCAGAGCAGAAGCGATGTTGACCATCGGCTCGATCGGCTGGCAGCGCATCCAAAGCGCCGAATACGCCTTCTCGGGAGATAACCGCCCGGATTGCGGGCATGTCATCTTCCAATATACGCTTAGCGGCGAAGGCTATATCGAATACGAGCAGCGGCGCGTTCCCTTGCCGAAGGGCTCCGCGTTTCTCGTCCGGATTCCGGGCAGTCACCGCTACTATTACGAAGAGAACGGCGCCCCCCTGGGAAGTGCGCTGGCTTAATCTGCGCGGCGACGAAGCCAGCCGGATCTGGGACCTCGTCCTGGCGCAGGAAGGGACGATTATCCGCAGGAATGCGGAATCGCCCTTGATTCTGCATCTGTGGAAGCTCTATCGGGCAATCTCCGAGGAAAAGATAACGGATAAGTACCGGCTGTCCGTCCTCGCCTACGAATGGATGCTATCGCTGCTCCAGTCGAGCCGGGAATCGGGGCGGGAAGTCAGCTCGAAGTCCCATACGCTCCTGCACGAAGCCAAGCAGCTGATGAAGGCGAACTTCGCTTCGCCTCTAACGCTGGATGCGATCGCCGGGCAGCTTGGGGTGAACAAATACCATTTTTACCGATTGTTCCAAAAGGCCGAACACACCTCGCCGCTCGCCTATCTGCGGGACCGAAGGGTGGAGGCCGCGATCGCGATGCTCCGAACGACGGATTTGCCTGTCCAAGAAGTGGGTAGGCGGTGCGGCTTCGACAGTCCGAGCTACTTCGGCAAGGTGTTTCGGGAATACATGAACCTGTCTCCGGCTGCGTACCGGAACAAGAAGCTGGAGTTCCCGTACGATGCCATCTTCTATGATTGACCTTGCGGGTTGCGGAAAGGAGACGATGCTATGACCGATGCCGCCGAATACGGCACCTACGGCTTCCGCTTCGCCGATCCCCCCCGAGCTGCCGCTCTGCGGCTTGTTCGCGGTCGGACGGGAACGGGAGACGAGCGCTTCCTATCGCTGGGACGGCCTGAAGCGCGACGACGGACCGCTCCTGCTGTTTCAATATACGCTGGCCGGCGAAGGCGCCGTCGAGATCGGGACGCGGCGCGAAGACGTCGGCACGGGCTCGGCCTTTCTCGTCGAGATTCCGGGGGGACCATCGTTACTACCTGCCTGCGGACAAGGCGGAATGGGCCTTTTATTTTCTGCTGTTCAGACCGCGCCTTCTCCTCCCCGCTTGGGAAGCGATCAAGTCCAAGCTCGGAGACGTCTTCGAGCTGCCGGCCGGCAGCGCCCCGATCCGCAAGCTGCGGGCGATCTTCGAGGAAGCGCGCGAGGGCAAGATCACGGACCCGTACACCGCTTCCGCCCATGTCTATCAATTCGTCATGGCGCTCGCCCGCTTCGCGTCCGCTCCTGACCGGGAGCGGGAGTCTTGGCCGGACGCCGTGCGCGCGGCGGTCCGCTACATCGACGCAAACTACGCCGAGATGGTCGGACAATCGCAGCTGGCCGCCAAGTCGGGCTTGTCCAAGTACCACTTTCTTCAGGACGTTCTCGCGTTACGTCGGGCAGACGCCGAACGATTATTTGAACCGGGTGCGGATCGAACGCTCCGTCGAGCTGCTCGGCCGGACCGATTGGAGCATCGAAGCGATCGCCTCCGCCGTCGGGTATTCGAGCGGCAGTTATTTTATCAAAGTGTTCCGCAGGCTGACCGGCCAGACGCCCGGCCAGTATCGCGAGGGCCGTCAGCTCCCGTACAGCCGGCTGTTCTACGATTCATGACGAGCAGCAATTTTGTGCTATCGATCGTCCAAAATTACGGTGTTCAGCAAGTTCCGGCGGCATTATGATGAGGACACGACCGCAATCATATCTCATCGATAGGGAGTGTCTTCGCTTGAATCATCATCACGTTGCCCCGACGCCGCCGATGGGCTGGAACAGCTGGGATTGCTACGGCGCCGCCGTGACCGAAAAAGAAATTCGCGCCAATGCCGACTACATGGCCGAGCACCTGAAGGACTTCGGCTGGGAATACGTCGTCGTCGATATCCAGTGGTACGAACCCGGCGCCGTCTCTTCGCAGTACCGTTCGTTCGTGCCGCTCGAGATGGACGAATATTCGCGGCTGGTGCCGGCAGTGAACCGGTTCCCGTCCGCGGCGGACGGCCAAGGCTTCAAGCCACTTGCCGACTACGTCCATGGGCTGGGGCTCAAGTTCGGCATTCACATCATGCGGGGTATCCCGCGCCAGGCCGCGCATGCCGCTACGGCGATCAAAGGAACCTCCGCGACCGCGCGCGACATCGCGCACCCGAATTCGATCTGCCCGTGGAACACCGACATGTACGGCGTGGACGCGTCCAAGGAAGGCGCGCAGGCCTACTACGATTCGCTGTTCGAGCTGTATGCGCAGTGGGGCGTCGACTTCGTCAAGGTGGACGATATCGCCGCATCCCGGCTGTACGATACGCATCTGCCGGAGATCGCGATGATCCGGGCGGCGATCGACCGATGCGGACGGCCGATGACGCTGAGCCTGTCGCCGGGACCTGCGCCGATCGCGCATGCCGACTTCCTGGAGGCGAACGCGAACATGTGGCGGATGACCGACGACTTCTGGGATCTGTGGGATCTGTTGCTCGATATGTTCGACCGCTGCGAGCAGTGGCAGGGCCGGACGGGACCCGGACATTGGCCGGACTGCGACATGCTGCCGCTCGGGCATATCGGCATCCGTTCGGTCGACGGCGGCGGCGCAGACCGTTGGACGCGCTTCACCAAGGACGAGCAGGTGACGATGATGACGCTGTGGACGCTGTTCCGCTCTCCCCTGTTCTTCGGCGGCGAACTGAACGACAACGACGACTGGACGCTGTCGCTGCTCACGAACCGCGACGTGCTCGCGATGCATCGCGGCGGAACGGACGCCAGACTGGTGTCGCGGGACGGCGACCGCATCGTCTGGTCGTCGAACGGGCCGGACGGCGTGCGCTACGTCGCATTGTTCAACACGGGCGACGCACCGCTGCAGGTAGGCGTCGCGTTGGAAGCGCTCGGCTGGAACGATGGCGCCGACGCTGCGGCGTTCGATATGTGGGCGTCCGAGCCGCTCGGCGCGGTCGGGGAGCGGTTGGAGCTGAGGGTTGCGTCGCATGGCGCGAGATTGGTGAGGTTGAGCTAGAACCGGCTTGCGGGCTTGCCGGACCTTTGAGTGGAGAATGAGAGAGTCCCGGACGCTGGCGTCCGGGACTCGACGTATTTCTGGTTAGGACTTGTCGCAGCTTGATGGCAGCGTTCAGGCTGCGTTTGTTTCTAGTCGAGACTTTCTGCGGCCGGCACGCAGCGTTCGGGTTGCGTTTGTTTCTAGTCGAGACATTCTGCGGCCGGCACGCAGCGTTCGGGCTGCGTTTGATTCTAGTCGAGACTTTCTGCGGCCGGCACGCAGCGTTCGGGCTGCGTTTGTTTCTAGTCGAGACTTTCTGCGGCCAGCACGCAGCGTTCGGGCTGCGATTGTTTCTAGTCGAGACTTTCTGCGGCCGGCACGCAGCGTTCGGGCTGCGTTTGTTTCTAGTCGAGACTTTCTGCGGCCGGCACACAGCGTTCGGGTTGCGTTTGTTTCTAGTCGAGACTTTCTGCGGCCGGCACGCAGCGTTCGGACTGCGTTTGTTTCTAGTCGAGACTTAATGAGGCCGGCACGCAGCGTTCGGGGGCAATCCTGTTACCGGTTAGGACTTCTGTCACCCTGATCGCGGCGTTCGTACTGCGTTTGTTTCTGCCTGGTACTTTCTGTCGCCGGCGTTATACCCCCCGCACTCTCATGACCGTCACCGAATGCTTCGGAAACTCGTACGCGAATGCCGTCCCCTCGACCGTGAGGTTCTTCGTACGCGGCGCGATCTTGATCGGCTCTTCGAACGAATTTTCGTCCGCTAGACCATAGCCGCTCAGCTCGTGCACTTCCGCGACGAGCGGACGGCCGCTCTCCATGCCCTCGAACGCAAGCTCTACGGTCTCGGCCTCGCAGCGCACGTTGACGACCTTCAAGATCGTATCGCCCGTCGCTTCCTCCAGGCTCACCGAATAATACAGCGGCTCGATGTACGGGATATGGTCCTCGGTCTCGGCGACCGCGGCCCCGTCGATGGAGGCCAGTATTTTTCGTCCCGTCACGCGAAGCGTCAGGTCGTACTCCACGCCGTTCTGGACTTCGAACAAGCTTTGGGTGAGCACCGAACCTTTGCCGCCGACGACGGAATGGATTATGGAATCCTGGTTCTGCCAGCTGCCGATGTCCCACTGCAGATGCTGCCGCTCGTCGGTCCATCCGAAGTAAACGGCGAATCCCCATTGACCGCCGCCGGTTTTCTTGGCTTTGAGCGACAACGTATAGTCGTCCCAATCGGTAGCGCCCAGCATGGCGATATCCTTGTCTCCAGCTCCCGTTCGGTCAAGTGCCCTATCCGGATAAGAGAGGGTCTCGCCCGTCGCATGATTGATCAACCGGATCGAGGAATACTCGACCGCGTTCGCATTCGCGCCGACTCCGAATCCGCCGCGGATGGGCGTCACTTCTCGAGAAGGCTCGGACGCCTTCATGCCGGCAGCCTCGATCGGAAGCAAGCAGTCGCCTTGGTGGCGCATGAACAGCTGCTGAACGTAATAATTGGCGGTTCCGAATACCTCGTGATTGTTGAACCAGATCATATCCGGCTTCCAATTCACGTAATCGACGTTGCAGAGCAGCGGCGCATAACACGCCAGGCCGACCGCATGCGCATTCCGCTCGAGTCCCGTCATGAAGGCGGCCTCGGCCAGCGCATTGTAATAGGCGTTGCCCCATGAAGCGTATTCGCCGAGAAATACCTTGGGGTCATCCGCCTTGAAGCGGTCATAGCGGCCGACGTTGGCCAGGAACCACTCCGGCGACTGGTAATAGTGCTCGTCCACCAGGTCCGATTCGTTCTCCCTGGCCGAGCGCCAGCCGCGTTCGTACTCGCCGCCCGCGGCGAAGGGACCGCTGGAGTTAATGATTTTCATCTCCGGATACTTGTCCTTGATCGCCCGATGGAAGTACGCATACCGTTCGAAAAACGGCGCGCCCACCTCTTCGTTCCCGATGCCGATGTATTCGAGATTAAAAGACTCCGGATGGCCCAGCTTCGCGCGGATGCTTCCCCATTCGGTCGACTCGTCGCCGTTCGCGAACTCGATCAGGTCGAGCGCGTCGTCGATCCACAGGCCCAGCTCCTCGATCGGCACGATTCGCTTGTGATGCGGGTCGTAGCCGGCCGGCAGGATCGGAATCGGTCTGGCCCCGATATCTTCGCAAAATTGAAAGTATTCATAATAACCGAGCCCCAGCGTCTGATGATACCGCCAGTTGTTGCGCCTAGGGGGACGCTGCGCGATATCGCCGATCGTGTTTTTCCAACGATACATCGAATCCCGGTCTTCCGCGCTCAGCGAACCGTCATGCACCAGGCAGCCTCCCGGAAAACGCATGAACTTCGGCTTCAGGTCGGCCAGCAGCTGCGCGATGTCCGCACGAAGTCCGTTCGGCCGGTCGCGGAACGTTTTCTCCGGGAAAAGAGACACCATATCCAGATACAGCTTCCCCGTGCCTCGGGTCACGAGCGTCAACCGGCCGCTGAAGTCGGTCGCGCTCGCAGTCAGCACGGCCTCGTACCGCATCCATTCGGCGGACTCGACCTGGATGACGGCTTCCGCATGAACTACGCCGTCTTCGCTCTCGATCGCGATGCGCACGGGCTCCGCAAAGGAGGCGTCCCGCCTCGCGTAGACGGAAAACCGATACGACTCGCCGGCCCGGACGGGAATGCCGGTATTGAAGCCCAGGTTGGCGATGCCGACGCCGTCCCCTGCCTCGATGATGTCGATGACCGCGTAATGCGTGTTGCGTTCATTGAGCGGATGCGCATGATCGACCGCGATCGTCGCCTTGCCGGCCCCGCGTTCGATCTTCGCCCAACCGGACAGCGCATGATAGTCCGGATGATCGATCGGATCGAATTCGAAGGAACGATTGCGGACGAGCTCGGCGTACAGCCCGCCGTCCGCGGCGTGATTGAGATCTTCGAAAAAGATGCCGAACAGATCGCCCAGCGGCGTTCCTCTTTGTTGCGTATTGATCGTCAATTTGCCGGAAGGGGTCATTTGCGATTCGCTCCTTTGCGTCATTCGCCGAACGCGGCCAGCAGGCGGGCGCATTCGGCTGCGCGAAGGGGGAGAACGCCGCCATGGCGCTTCTTCGTTTTTCCAAGATGATATTCGCCTTCAGGCACCGCCCTGAATTCGCCGCTATCCAAATCGGAAGTAAGCAGCGGGAGATACCCTTTGCCCTCTGCGAAACGATCCACGATCAGGCACCATTCCTCGCGATCGTTGAATTTGTAGATTTGCGGTCCTTCTACGCCTAACATCGCTTCGAGGACGGGCGCGCGCACATCGGAAAAAGCATCGCTCGCCAGCGAGTCGCCTCTCTCGAGCCGGATGTTCTTCGTGGTCTCGTCCTTCGAGAAACGGTAATAGCGGCCTTCATGCGCGATGATCGTCGTGTCGATAATATGGTTGTCCCGTTCGATATATTTCTCGGCTGCCGTAAAGGTTCGAAAGTCTTTCGTTCGGGCGCTGTATATTTTCTGCTTGCGCTCCCGTTCGTGCGGTTCCTGCGTCGCGGAAGCCCAGAACACCAGGAAATCGTCCGCGGCCTCGTCATAGATCGCCTCCGGCGCCCAGACGCAGCCGGCCTCCGGCACGCCGACCGTCACCGCCCGCGGAGAAGACCAATTGACGAGATCGGCCGATTCCCATACGATGATCTCGCGGCTGCCCTGATTCACCGCGGCCTCCCAGCCTTTGCCGCTCGCGATGCGAAGATCCGTCGCGATCAGATAAAACTTGTCCGCCTTCGGCGAACGAACGAGAAACGGATCCCGCACGCCCTTCTCCCCCAGCTCGGAACGCAGCACGGGCAAGCCTTTATTTAGATCTTTCCAATGCAAGCCGTCCTCGCTGTAGGAGAAATAAACCTGTTCCCCGTCCGGCTGCTCGCCTATAAAATGGACCAAAAGGTATCCGGCATTTTCATTATCATGTTTAAAGGTCAATATGAGCCTCTCCCTTCCCGCAGATCCGCCAAGCCTGTTTATACCTAGAATCTCATCTTTAATTCGCGCCGTAAATGATCGATGATCGAGAAAAACCTGACCGATAATGCGAAAATAAAGGCCGTTAAAGTCCATGCTGCAAAAACAGGAAACAGCCCAGGTCGTCCGATCGGACGGCTTGGGCTGCCGTAGATGTTTCTCTTTATTGCTCGTCGGCGCTGGGGCCATAAATGCCGGGAATCGGCACATCGAGCAGCCTTAGATAGACTGTCAGCTGCCCGCGATGATGATAGCAGTGATTAAGAAGCGTCGAACGGACCTGCTCGTATCGCGAGGTCGAGGCGATCGACGTGCCTTCGAGCGTCCAGTTGAAGGTCTGCCGGAGATCAGCGTCGCTCCACTCGCGGATCTGGCTTGCCGCCGCTGCCGTGGAACGTTCCAGCAACGCCATGATTTCCGATACGGATTCGGCTTCGGGCAGCGGAACAGTCGGCACTTCGTGGGACGATGAAGCCAGCATCGAAGCCACAACTTCGGGCATGCCGGCCAAATGCAGGGCAAGCTGTCCCAGCGACATGGACTTGGCATGCGGTCTCCACGCCAGACTCGCTTCCGGTATGATCTCGACGATACGGCGCGTAGACGCCGCCTCCCGGTGCAGTTCTTCCTCCAACAGCTGGATCAAGCTCATGATTGGCCCCCCTCCTTGTCATAGCCCGATTATAAGTCAAAGCCCGACAAGACATTTCTTACCGATTGCTCGATTTGAAATAACGTTCTTTCACTTAAATATGTCGATCTCTCCGCGATGATCGAAATCTTGATCGAGGCTAATATCGTAGTTATACGTCCAGCGACCATTGGCATGTTCCAAATAAATTAAAGCTTCATATACGTCATCGCCTTCCGCAACATCCTCTGTAGCATCGCTCCAACTAAGCGTTCCCTGGACGATAGCCTGTTTTTTCCCAAGGAAGACAACTCGTTCATCAGTCAATTTGAATCTATTATCGCTATAGGAAAAAAACTCCTTCAGATTTTCTGCCCATGTTTCTTTTGTCAGGCTAAAGTCATACCAATCTTTAATAAATGATGGGGCGGTGTATTCAAGCGTTCGTTCGAAATCCTCCGCGTTGTAGGCGGCATAGTAGGTGTTCAAATCCGACAATACGGCATTCTGTTCACTAAAATCGTTCTCCATAATGACTGCAGCTTTTTGGTCGATGTCCACCGGAAGTTCCATCCTATTGTAAAGCCAACCTTCGTGCGCAATCTTCCATTGTCCATGTTCGAAGCGTAAGTTGTAGCCATATATATCTTCACGGTTCAATTCTTCCGTATGCTTGACATACGTTACTTGGAGCGTTGCTTCGCCGCTGGAAGTATATTTGATTCGATCGACGGTCACTTTATAATCTAGGACCGGGACTTCGCTAGTTTCTTGGTTAGCATCATAATCGTAGTCGAGATTTGAATAACTTCGCACAGGATGATCAAGCGTCAGTAAATTAGGATTAAATGTTTCATAATACTTTGTAACAAGTTCCTTAATAGCAGCCTCCTGACCGTAACCATATGACTTTAAACTCACGGTGAGCTTCGGTTGATCAAAATATACCGAATACTTCGTGATGTTCCCAAATTGGCGTAGGGGAATAAAAACTTGTCCGTTAATGACAGGGATGGCACGGTCTAAACCATAACTGGTATCGTCATACTCAATCAAATCCTCGCCTGCCCAGAAAGCGATTTCTGCTCCGTTAATGATTCCCGAGATTTTCCGGGTATCCGGATCATAATGAACCCCATAGCCCATAGCCTCAAAAAATTTGCGATATGGAACATACATGATGCCTGACTTCACGATTGGGTTGACCCCGGCGATGTGTTTATTATTAACATACAATTGAATCGGCTTGTTTGTAGAAGCGGCTTCCGCTACAGGCGAAATAATTAGAAGTAAGCAAATGAAAAGCAACGAGCAGATAAGCTTCTTGACCATGTGACACGTCCTAAATTAGATTTTTCGATTGGTAAGTATAAGTTCAAGTCCGACTACTATCCTTATCGTTAAAAATGATGTATAGCCTCAACTTTGACTCCTTCAACCGTTTCATCTCCCCCCAATCAACCTAGTTTGGTATATTTTACAACAACTCTCATGCCATGGATTAATTTAATTGCAAAATGAAAAAACGAGGAACGGCCGCTTGCCGTCCCTCGTTCCCGCAGGCGTAGCGATACGCCTTAACCCCCGTACTGCTCGTCGTTCACATGCTCCAGCCATTCGACCGCTTTGCCGTCCAGCCGCTCCTGAATGGCGATATGCGTCATCGCCGTCGTCGGCGAAGCGCCATGCCAGTGCTTCTCGCCCGGCGGAAACCAGACGACGTCGCCGGGACGGATCTCCTCGATCCCGCCTCCCCAGCGCTGCACGCGCCCGCTGCCCGACGTTACGATCAGCGTCTGCCCCAGCGGATGCGTATGCCACGCCGTCCGCGCGCCCGGCTCGAACGTCACGCTGGCGCCGGCTCCCCGGCCGGGATCAGCCGCTTCGAACAGCGGATCGATGCGCACCGTGCCTGTAAAATAATCGGAAGGCCCTTTGCCGGAAGGCTGCGACCCTGCTCTCCTGATTTCCATGCGTTCCATTCCTCCAATCGTATTGTATTCTTTCCCATAACCTAATCGAAACATTTCGAATAGTCAACTCATGTCTATTATTATATAATCGAATGCATCGGTTTCAATGGTCAATCCGCCGGGATCTGTTCATTGATGAACACATCGGCGAAAAGCGTTAAGTATGTCGGAAAGCCAGGTGAACGAGGATGGTTAAAGTAGACCGGAGAATCGCGAAGACGCAGGAGGCTTTGAAAAAAGCCGTCATCGAGCTGATGACCGAAAAAAAATTTCGACGACATCACCATTCAGGAGATCGCGGACCGGGCCGACGTGAATCGCGGCACCATCTATTTGCATTATCAGGACAAATTCGACTTGCTGGATCGACTCATCGAATCGCATTTGAACGAAATGGGCGAAATGGACGAATGGGCATGCGAACTGGAGTGGAAGGATGCGCTCGTCCCTTATTTTGAATACTTCGAGAAAAATTATTTGTTCTTCTCGACTATGCTGGCCAGCAAGGGCGCCCCGTCGTCGTTCCGAACCCGGCTGCTCACTTCTTTTATGAATGGCTTCAAGTACGAGATCGACCGGGACAGCGGCAAAAATGCGGACCTGACGGACGACGTCATGCTGCAATATGCCGGGACCGCCTATGTCGGCATCATCGAATGGTGGATCAAAAACGGGATGCCCCACCCGCCGAAAGTGATGGCCGAGCAAGTCGGAACGTTGCTGGGGAGAAGTCTCTAATCGATCGGCGTTCGCATGATGCGGCGCTATTCCGACGGCAAAAAGCCGGTACGCGTTTAGACGCGCGCCGGCTGTTTTGATTGCGGACATACGATCCGATTGTTGCGATCTTCCTGCAGTTATCACACTCCGCGGACTCCAGTGCCGTTATTACCTCCCTAACATACTGCTATTCGAAACGGATCTCGTCGATCGTAAAGCTGCCCGTGAACGCGCCGTGCTTGAACTTTCTGGCCGTCGACTTGTCGAAGCCCGCGAAGTCGGCCAGCGGAATGCGGATCGTCTGGTAGGCGGTCGTAGCGGTGACGGTCTTCGTTCCCTTGGCCCCGCCTGCGTCCCACAAAGTGACGTTAAACGAGGCGCCGTTCGTGCCGCTCTTCACGACATATACGAGATAGGTGTAGGCGGACAGGTCGACGTTCGTCTCGGCGGCGCTGAAGGTGGCGTCCCACCAGCTGACGCCGCTGAGCGTCAGCTCGGAACCGTTGCTCGAGATGGTGCCGTCTCCCCAATAGCCGCCACCCATGTCGTTTTTCAGCAGCGTATTGTACTGGGATGCGTTGTCGTAGTTATCGAAGATGAGCGGCGTCACGCCGCCTCCTCCGCCGTTAGCGCTTAGTGCAATACGGTCGAAGTCCGGCGCATAGCCGGTCGGCTGCGAGAACAGCAGCGTGTTGGCGCCCGCTTGCAAATGCACGGTCGTCGTCTTCGCCGCGACCGTCGTCCAGCCGCCGGAGCTCGGGAAGCTGATCGCCGCGCCCGCGCCGCCGTTCACGCTGAGCGAGGCCGAGCGGCTCGCGTCGCCGTTCAAGTAATAGATCGTCAGCGTATAATCGCCGGCGGCAGGCGCCGTGACGCCGTTGAAACGCAGCGTGCCGCTGCCGTTGCCCACGTAGCCTACCTTGCTTCCGCCGGAGCAGGTCGCGCAGCTCGAGACGGCAGCCGGGCTGACGAGCGTGTTGGCCGAAGCTTCTGCTTCATAGGAGGTCGTGCCTGCAGGCGGCGTTGGTGTCGGTGTTGTCGTTGGTGTCGGCGTTGGCGTTGGCGTCGGGGTCGGTCCGCCCGTCAAGGGCGGATCGGCCAGCATCGTGGACGTCGTGGCGCTCGCGGTAACATGGAAGCCCGACAGCGTCAGCCAGCCGCTGCGGTTCGCGTCCTGCCGCGTGTTCGCGAAGCGAAGCGCCTTGCCGTTCGACAGCGGGTTGACGACGCGCATGACCAGCTTATAATCGCCGGCGGGCAGATTGTGGCTTGCGCTGAAGGCAAAGCTGTAATCCGCGCCGCCAGGCTGTACGCTTTTCAGATTCCAGCTCGCGGTGCCAAGCGACTTGACCCAAACATCGGAGGCGTTCAGCACGCCGAACTCGACCGGCCAGTTGTAGTAGAACGGCGCTACGCCCTTGTTCTGCAGCTTGACGTTGACCGTCAGCGAGGACGCCGGCGAATCGGGCAGCTGCACGCCGGAGTTGTACAGCGTGTAGCCCAGCATTTTGTGCGCCCCCAGCGCATTGGCGGAGGCGGTGGCGTCCGGCAGCGATGTTTTAAACAATCTGTCGTACATGAGCCAGGAGGCGTGCGTCGTCTCGACCGAGGTCTGGTAGTTCTGACCGTTCTGGTTGGGCCAGGTCTGCCAGAAGCTCGTGTCCTGTTGAAGCGGCGGATAGAGCTCGCCGCCGATCGGATGCGTCTGCCAGATGTTCTGCTGTCCGTTCTGCGTGATCAGATTCCAGAAGTCCCAGTCGGTCTGGAACAGCGTCGCGTACGCGAAGGAATCGTCATGGTACCCGAAGGCGCTCTTAAGCGCCGCCGTGCTCGCGGAGTACGGATAGCGGGCCAGCACCTGCGTCGAGTGAAACGCGTCCTTGAACGCCGTCAGCAGCGCGTCCATGTTCGTCTGGTTCATCCGCCAATCGTTCGGTGCGGCGTCGTAGGGCCACGTATGCCACTCGCCCCAGAAGCCGTACAGTCCCGCCGTCACGAAGCCGATCCGCGGATCGCCGTCGTAGCGCGCGCCCAGCGCGGCGACGAACTGGCGCAGCGCCGTGTTCAGGTTGGCGTCGTTCCAATCGGGGGCCAGGCTGTGCGTCGACGTGTCGTGGTTGCCGTTCTGGTCGTAATCGCGCGTCAGCAAACCGCCGTTGATCAGAAACTGCGGAATGCCGGTCGTGCGCCCCGGATAGTCGACATAGACGCGGAACGCCGCCTGGTTGCCCCGGCTCGCGATATCGTTCAGATAGGCGTCCAGCGGCGCCCAATTATACGTGTTAGGGCCGGTCATGAGATCGCGCAGCGAGACGTAGAACCACTCCATGCTGTGCGGGAAGCTGTTGTTCGGATCGACGCTTTCCGACGGCTGCTTGGAGAAAGGCAAGAAGCCCTTCAATGGATTCTGCTCCAGCCCTGGCTTGTTCGGGTCGTACGTCTGGGCCTGCCATTCGCCCGAGGCGACGGCGTGCGGTAGCCTGAGGTTCATGAACAGCATCGTGCCGACCAGGGCAAAAACCATGAATAGGAGCATCGGCTTTGCGGGCCTTGCGAGTCGTGCGTTCGACATTACATCGTTCACTCCTGTTCGCATGGGATATGTTGCTGAAGCGCCCGGCGAGGCTGCCCGCCGTCCCTGCTCCTCGCCCCCCTCTCCGGTACGGCCACGCGCCTGCATTCCGATCGCAACGCAGGCGCAATCGGCTACGGGTTCACCTTGTAAGCCCCGCAATCTTCCGTAAGCGCCTACGATATCATCATAATTCACGCGTTTAACGCGTCGATAGGCCCTGATTTTAAGATCGAAACCATCTTTTTTTAGATCTGCGACGATGTGAACACAACCCGCAAGCGTCGCGCATGCGCCGCCGATCGTCTCGTATTCAATACCGCAATATCCCTATTCGGCGTCTATTTCCCTGTGCTATACTAGGCTCGGAAATGAGTGGAAATTGAAGGAGGGATATGATGAAAGGGCCCGGCAGGAAACTGCGAACCTTCGCAAGACAGCTCCATGAGCTGCGGGTACTTACCGTTTTGCTGATCGTGCCGCTAATGTTGGGGTTAGGCATAAGCGTTAGCGGGTCTGCGGCAGCCGCTGCCAAGTCGATCGTCGTTTATGTCAATGAGGAGCCGATCGCGTTCGAGGTCGATCCCTTCATGACAGGCGGCACGACGCTCGTGCAGATGCGGCCGCTATTCGAATCGCTGGGCATGGAAGTGGCGTGGCATCCGGACACGAAGCAGATTACCGCCGAAAAAAGCGGAACAAAGTTAACCTTGACCCTAAACAAGTCGGAGGCCAGCGTGAACGGAACAACCGTCCTTCTCGATGCGCCGGCGCGGGAGATGAAGGGCAGTACGCTCGTGCCGCTCCGATTCGTCGGCGAGGCTACCGGCTCGGTCGTACACTGGGACGGCGTGAATAAGGAAATTCTGATTTTTACGGAAGCCTATATTACCAAACTGGGTTTTACGATGGAAGACTTCAAGCTGTTGCTTGCCAACGCGCAGGCGCAGCTCAACGCACAAGCCGGTCAGGGCAATGGCACTACGAACAGCGGCAGCGGCACGAATGCCGGCGCAAACGGAGACAGCGAGACTGAAGTAGCCGCCAAAACGCCGGTTAATCTGGCTAAGCTGAGCGGCATGTATTATGCCCATGAGCAGGATACGTTGGGGTATGCCTGCGGCGGGCTTTGCACGAAAGTTTTCACCTTCCTGCCGGGCAATAAGGTCGTCGTCGGCTTCCCGAAGAGCGGCGGTCCGGAGACGATCGACTGCAAGGTCGACAAGTGCAGCGCCTATACGATCAAGAACGGCAAACTTACTGTCGGCGGCCAGTCTTATGCGATTCGCGTCTCCAAAAAAGGCGGCCTCTATATCGACGGCAACTGGATGATCCCTGTTCAATCGGTTGGCGCCAATCTCATTCTGGAAGGCAAATATAAGCATTATGGCTATCAAGGGCTCGGCGCCTTCGATTTCTCCAATACTTGGGAGTACTTTATGCACTTTCACAAAGACGGCACCGTCTCATTGAATGAAGCGCTTGTGAAGACAATCAGCTCCGAGAGCCTGGATCAAGAGTCAGGCGCAGCCGGCCTGGAAATTACGGGCACTTACCGCATCACCGGCAATACGATGATTCTCACGCTGGATAGCGGCGAGAAGTTCCGCTACCTGTTCCTGAAGGACCTGGACGATGACGGCAAAGCAAGCCTGCTGTATCTGCAGATCGGTGAACGCTTCTTCGAGCTGGAAGGGTCGGAGAGATAGACGGCGCTATCCATGCAGCATAGCGCAGATGGAAAAAAATCGCTTCGAAGACGAATGAAAAGCAGGCCGGGATGGCCTGCTTTTTCGTGCGGCGCGGGATCAACCGAATCGTACTTCGTATGTCCGTCAAGCCGAGCGAGGCGAGTCACTCCGCCTCATTCTCCTGCACCTGCCACACCAACTCCGCGCACAGCCCGCCCCGCTCCGAGTGGCTGAGAAACAGCCCGGAGCTTTTGCCGAACAGGAGCATGAGCCGCTGATGAACGTTCTGCAGGCCGGAATCGATCTGATCGCTCGGCGCCGTGCGGATCTTCGTCTGCAGCGCCTCCAATTGCGACGGCGAGAGACCCGTGCCGTTATCGTCGACCGTGAGCCGCGCGAGGCCGTCCTCCCCCAGCGTTCCCCGGATGCGGACGCTTCCGTACTTCACGGGTTTTCTGAACGCATGCACGATTACGTTTTCGATCAAAGGCTGCAGCGACAGACGGGGAATCTCCATTTTCAGCATCGCCGGATCGATATCGATCTCGTATTCGAAGTCGTCCGTCAGCATGCGGTGAATGTCCAAGTAGTTTTCGATCAGGCTAAGCTCTTCCTGAATGGTCGCGAAGCTGCTGCTCAGCTTGGTCGTATAGCGGTAATACCGGCTCAGGTTCATCGTCATCGAGACGGCCGCTTCCTTTTCCTCGAGCTCGACCATGCTCTTGATGTACGCCAGCGTGTTGTAGAGGAAATGCGGATTGATCTGCGACTGCAGCTGCTTGACGTTCGCTTCCTTCGTCCGGATCTGCTCCTTCAGAACGTCCTCGATCAGCTCTTCGATTCTCGCGGCCATCGAGTTGAACTTCTGATAGACGTATCGGAACTCCCCTTTGGGCGGATCCTTCATCCGGCTCGTATAGATGCCTTTCTCGATGAAGTTCATGCCCTGCATCAGCTTGCGGAACGGAATGCGGATGCTCCGGTACAGCAGGAAGCTCAGGATGCAGGCCATAAACAGCATCATGCCGCTGATCGAATAGAACATCGTCTGGCTGCGTTTGATCGGCGCCATGATCGTGTCGATCGGCACGTAGTCCACCAGATACCAGCCCAGCGGCTGCACCATGTCCATATGCACCTGGTACGTGCCGCCGCTCGTCCGGATGAGCAGCGGCTCGAATTCGCCGTCGGGCCCCACCGGGTCAAGCTCGGGCAGCATCTCCTGAATGAGAGCCTGATTCGCCGTATAGTTGTAGATCGGGGTGTCGCCCGGCTTGTATAAAAAAGGGATCCTCCAGCCCGTTGCTCTTCATCTCGGACAGATCGCTCTTGATCTCGCCTTCGTCCACCTTCGCGACGACCGTCAGATCCGCCTCTTCTTCTCTGGCGCTTTTGGCCGGATTGGAGATCGTCTCGATAAAATAAGCGTTGCCCTTCGAGCTCGTCCGATAACTCCAGAAACCGTCTTTGTCAGGCAGCTCTGCAGGCACGGCGCCCAGGCTGGAATTACTCTTGATCACCACCCCCGTCTTCGGGTAGACGACCGCGATGATGCCCTTCCACCGCCCGTAGCCCGCCAGCCTGCTTATTTCCTCGGATACGGTCTTCAGCGTGCGATAGTAGAGCAGATCGTCGTTCAGCAGGTCCGGATAGGCCAGATTGCGGACTTCGGTGCTCTCGTACAACATCTTTTGGTAGGAGTCGTATTGGGCGAACATCTGGCCGAGCTGCCCGACGAACGTTTGCACTTGCGTGCGTTTGGCCTTCACGATCTCCCTTTTCAGAACGCCTGAGCTCGTATGGTTCGAGTAGGCGTACAGCGCGATGATCGGCGTCAGCAGCAGAAGCAAGGCGAGGACCATATTGGTGAAAATGCTGGATTTCACTTCGATCCCCCCCTGATCCGCGCCGGAGGTCTGTGCAGCCCTGAAGTCCGCGTACTGCCGCTTGAATTCCGCCCATACTTTCCCGTAGCCGGCTTTCTTGAGCGCCTCCATCGAACTGGGAAAGGCCTGATCATAGCCGACGATGCCCAGATTGATCGGCAGGAACTTCTCGTTGTACACCGCGAGTACTTTGGCGTACTCTTTTTTTGACCGGCTCTTGATTAAAATGAAAACCGAAAATTTTCGAGATCCGCGCATTGTCGTCGTTATGCAGCATATCCTCCACGACGGAGTCGTCCACATTGGTCGCCGGCATGAAGTAATTTTTGTTGCGCCACATCCACTCGTACATGAACTGGTCGTTCGTGAGCAGCTGGATTTTGTCGTTTTCGATCCGATAGTCCTTGCCTTCCACGCCATAGATGATGAAGTTGTAGTGCTCCTTGCTCTGCAGGATCCAGTTCATAAACTGCATGGCGCGCTCCGGGTGGAGGGCCTTGGCCGGAATCATAACCGCCTCGTTGGACGGCGCCACGATGTATTTCGGTTTGTCCGGGGCTAAATAATATTCTCTAAGCTTGGCCTTCGGGTCCGCGTTCTGCACCGTCTGCAGGTTCTCCATCGCCCGGGAGACGGCGCCCACCCGGAACAGCAGCTTGCCCGCGTCCTCCTGATCGATGTTGGCCGCCTTGTTGCCGGCGAGACGCTTGTCGATGACCCCGATGTCCACCCAGCGCTTGCGAACTTCCGCGACCTTCTTGTACAGATCGGATTCCAGATAATCGACCAGCTCGCCCGTATTCTCGTTTACGGCGAACATTTGGTTTTCATCGAGGAAGGTGAGCGGCTGATCCGACAGCTCCCGCCACAGGACGTCTTGGCCGCGATCGTTTTCCAAGTACCCGTAGTAGCTCGGATCCCGCGCATGCATTTTCGTATAAAAAAGCTTCTAGATCGGCGATCGTCCGGATCTCCTTCATGCCGACCGACTCGAGCAGATCCTGGCGCACCATGACCGACGTGAATTTGCCCGCGGAAGTGAACGCCTGGGAAGGAATCGCCCACAGGCTGCCGTCCATCTCGTACTGCTTGAAGTTGTCCGCCGGGATGTTCGCCGTGAGATCCTTGCCGTACGTCCGAAGCAGCGTATCAAGCGGCTGGATATAGCCCTTCGTCTTGTAGTCTGATACGAATGACGTGCCGTACCAGAACAAATCGTAGTTTTCCCCGGTGGACAGCGCCAGCTCCACCTTGGATTGATAGTCCGCCCAGGGGATATACGTCAATTCGAGCTTGATGTTGAGCTCCTGCTTCAAGCGCGCGTTCAGCTCGTTGTCGACGAACTCCCGCATCCGAGCCGATTCGTCCCCGGGCATGATCATGCTTAACGTGACGTAGGGCTGCGGCACGTCCGCGCCCGTGGATTCGCCATGCTCCGGCGCGCCTTTGCAGGCCGAGGCAATCGCGAACCATGCGACGAACGAACACAATAGAACAACGCGATTTAATGTTTTCACCTAAGCTGTCTCCCCCGGAAAAAGAACGTCGATACCATTCAATTGTATAAAGCCCCGGCAGATTCCTGCCGAGGCTCCTAACATTCAGTTCATCAATTGAGCGAGCTGCAAAAACCGTTTGAGCATAACGACCGCTTCGGCTCTGCTCGCATTCGCGCCGGGATCGATCGTCGTTGCCGATCTTCCTTGAAGGATGTCGGCGGCAAGCAACTGAGCGACGGCCGGTTTGGCCCAAGCGCCGATCGCGCCCTGGTCCGTGTATTTATCAAGCAAGGACGCCTCGGCATCCTTCACCAGCGCGGATCGGCCCACATAATTGAGCGCTCTGGACAGCATGACCGCCATCTGTTCACGGGTGATCCGGTCGTTCGGCTTGAACGAGCCGTCCTGATAGCCTTCGATGAGACCAGCGTGCACCGCTTGTTCGACCGCATCGATGTACCAGTCCGCTGCGGCTACGTCGCTGAACGAAGCTGCCGCAGACGGCGAATTCAATCCGAGCGAACGAACGAGCAGGGCCGCGAATTCCGCGCGCGTGATCGGACTGTTCGGCGAGAAGCTGCTTGGCGTGACGCCATTGATGATAAGCTTCGATGTCAGCATTTCAATATCCGCCTTGGCCCAGTGGCCGTTCAGATCGGCGAACGTCTTGCTGCCGGACGCCACCGCGTAGATGCTGTTCCCGTTCCGCCTGATCACGGCTTCCGTACGGTCGCCGTTCGCCTGGAAGACGGCCGGTACAAAGCGGAAGGTGCCTGCAGCCGGATCGTACAGCAACGCTGTCGTTTTCGATGGATCCACCTTTCCGGACAGGATCATCGTTCGCTCGACGTAAGTGCTGCCGAAATCGGCGATCTCGACGGATTTTCCGTTTGCCTCCGCAAAAATGTTGTACGCCTGCGCAGGGGCGAGTAAGGTCAGGCCATCCTCTGCTGCTTGTGAGGACAAGGATTCTGCCGCCGCGCCTGCCACTTTGTTGATTTCGATTCGGACGGTCATCGTATCGGCGCTTACGCCCAGCTTTTCCGCCATCGAAGACAGCCTTAGAACGGAGACAGGCACCTTGTAGCTTCCCAAATCCGTCTGCACGACGATGAACGCGCCCGGCAGATTGCCCGCGGCATCGATCAGCGCGGACGACGGAAGATTGACCTTCGCGCTGCCGCCGTCGTTTTTAACGTCGATCGTGACCGTGTTTAAGGTCGCCGACGCTTGCTTCGCGAGCGCGTCGAACGCCTCTTTAAGCCGCTTCGCATCGATCGTCGCCGTCGTCTCGGCGACGCCTTCCGCATTTTTGGTTTGAGCCGTCTTGATCCCCGATGGATCCAGCTTGATTCCATCCTTCGTTTTTTCCGGCGCCGGCGTCGAAGGCGTCAAGTTCGTGCCGCCGGAAGGCGGGTTGGTCTCCGGCTCGGATCCCGTGGACACGTTCACCTGGAACTGCTTCGCGAAGTTGCCGTCCGACGTCTTGGCCGTGATCACGGTCTTGCCATCGCCGACAGCCTTAACCAAGCCTGCGGCAGAAACGTAAGCCACTCCCGGGTCCGCCGAAGACCACACGACTCTTGTGTTGCTTGCTTCTGCCGGCATGGCGGCGGCATGGATCTGCGCGCTCTTGCCCGGCGCCAATCGAAGGTGCTCCGCGGTGTCGGAGGCGATGCCGGTCACTCTCGCCGGCGCCCCGGCCGCGCTGCCGGACACGACGACGCTGCCCAGATTCAGCCATCCGCCGTCATTTTGCTCGGCGTTCGCGAAGCGGAACGGCTTCGCATCCGCATTGATCTGCTCGAGCGGGTTCACGTAGCGCATCAGAATCCGATAGGTTCCGTTGCCCAGCGCCGGATTGTTCGTCGATGCGAACAGCTTGTTGCCGTCGAAGCCGTTTGTATTCGGCAGAAGGTCTTTCAGATCCCAACCCGGCTCCCATATTTTGACGATGCCATTTTCCGTTTGAGCGGCGAGCTCGACCTTCCAATTGTAGTAGAAGGGGGCGACGCCTCTATTCTCCAATTCTACGCCGACCTTCAGGTTCCCGTTAGCCGCATCCAGATAAGCAGTGGGCACGAAGTACTCGTAACCCATTTTGCGCGAGCCTTCCGTCGCTCTTGCCAGCGGCTCCTGTGCCAGCGGCGTCTGGAAGATGCCCTGCGCGATCAGCCAGGAAGCATGTGTCAGGTTCAGGCTGGCGTAATAATCCTCGCCTTGCGCGCCTTCGATCGGCGTCGCCGGCTCATTGTATCGCGGCGGATCGTTGTTCCACATCTTCACCTGAATCTCCGGTCGCATCTCCCCGCCCATGCCGTTCTTCTTCCAGAATTCCGTGGCCGACGCATCCTTGATGCGGCCCCAGAAGTGCCAGCTTTGACCGCCGAGGCTCGGCGGGAGCGTCTGGAACGCGAACGAATCGTCGTGATAGCCGACATCGAAATTCGTCGTTTTGAGCGTGCCGTTGTCCATCGGATACCGCAGCACAAGTTGGGTGCTGTCGAACGCGTGATCCATATCGGTCAGCACGCGCTTCAGGTTGGCGTCGGTCGGCATGAGGTTCGGCGACTTTAAATTGCCGTCATACGGGTACGTATGCCACTCGCCCCAGAAGCCGATCAAGCCGATCATGATAAATCCGATCCGGGGATCGCCGTCATAACGCGCGCCCAGCGCGCCGATGAAATTGTCCAAAGCGGCCATTAAGCGCTCATCGTTGTAGTCTGGCGCCAGGCTCGTGGCATCCTTTCCATTGTCGTAGCCTTCATAGGCAAACGTCTTCAGCCCTTCGTCGATCAGAAACTGCGGGATACCGGAAGGCTTGTTCGGATAGTCCAGATACACGCGGAACACGGCCTGATTGCCTCTGGCCGCCACCGCTTCCAGCCTTTTGTCCAGCTCGGTCCAATCGAAGTCGTTCAGATTGTTCATCAGCTTGCTCAGCGGCAGGTAGAAAAACTCCATGCTGTACGGCAGCTGGGTCGGGCGGTCTCTCCAATCGTCGCCTGCCGTGAAGTACGCTTCCTCGGACGCATCGTAGAAAGGAAGGAAGCCCTTAAGCGGATTGTCCACCGGCGCTTGACTGTAGGTGAGCGCATGCGTTCCCGCTGCCGTCGCCCAAGCCGGCGCGCTCGGATGGTCTACCGGCTCCGGTCCGGAAGGACCTCCGTCGCCGCCGCTCGTTCTGCCCGCCAGCGCATACAAGCCAAGCGCGTCGATCGTGAGGACATTGTCCGATTGACTGGCCGGTCCGAAGCCGAACTGGATTTGCAGCACCTTGCTTCGGTCGAATGCGGCATCGCAAGCGCCGCAGCCCTGCCAGGACGATTGGGAAAAGGCATTCCAAGGAATGCGGACCATGCCTTGGTAGCCCGCGGCGATCGACAGCGAACCTCCGCCCAGGGTGGTCGTCTTCCAGCCGTCCGCAGCGTTATAGAACTTGACGGCGCCGCCGGCTTTTAAGGAAAACTCCCCCTTTCGACGCGTCCGTAACCAGCGCTACGTTGAGATCCATGCTTTTGCCGCTCGGCGACGCATTGTTCAACCAGAAGGTTAGACCCTCGTAGTCGGTCCAGTCCGTGTCCGTCCCGGTAAACGCCGCGCGCTTGATATTAACCCAATTGGACGCGGGCTTGCCGGACGGCGGAACAACGGACAATTTCATCGCCTGCGCGCCGTTCGCCACGTTCGTCTTGTCGAGCGTCCGAAGCACGGATGGATCGCCGTCCTCCCAGTCGATCTTCCAGACGTTCTGCAGCGCGGCATCGTCCGCATAGGTATCGAAGCTGTCCAGGCTGCGGTCTGCCCGATAAAGTGCGATGTCATCGATCGTGACGACATTTTGGGTGTAGCCCTTGGGCGGGAAGCCGAACTGGAGTCCGTCGATCTCGCTCGGGTCCAGCGCGGCCGCGCATGCCGCCTGATCGCCGTCGCACTGCCAGGCGGCTTGAACGAATTGGTCCCAAGGAATTCTGACGACGCCGCTGAATCCCGCAGGAACGTTCAGCGAAGCGCCGTTAAACGCCGCTGCGCGCCAGCTTCCGTCGGCGGCGAGCGTGTAGGCCGATCCGCCGTCCTTTAACCCGAACTCACCCTTGGTGACGGGCGTCTCGAGCGCGACGTTTAAGCTAAAGTCCTTGCTGTCGCTCGTCGTGTTGTTCACCCAGAAGCTTAAGCCGTCGTAGCGGGACCAATCCCGCTTGTCTTGAGGGATCGCGTGGATAATATTCGCCCACTCCGAATCCGCGGTGGCGACGGACAGCCGGAGGCCCTTGCTCCCGCTCGCTTGGCCGAGCGCTCTCGTCACCGAGCCCGGCTTGTCCGACCAGGCTTCCGTCCATGCTTGACCGATAGCCGCATCGTTCGCATAGGACTCGAAGTCTTCGATCAGCCCCGGCGTGCCGGTGCCCGGATTCGTCGGCGTGTCCGGACCATTCCCGTTGCCGCCGCCTGTTTCCGTATCCGTTTCGTATTTGTCCGTGAAGTAAATTTCATCGATATAGATGGTGCCCGTCGTATTCCAGGTCGCTTGCGCCAGGGCGATGCTCCAGATCGTCTGCGACAGATCCACGCCTTTTGCAGGCAGATCGATCACAAGATCCTTATAGCTTGTCGTTAACGTGTCGCCGCTGAATTGACCGAGCGTCTTCGTAACGCCGCCGATCGTGAGGTTGATCTGGCTTTCTTCGCCGCCGGCGGCGCCTTTCGCCCGAATGACGAGCTTGTTCGTTGCGGCCAGGTTGCGACCGATATTCGTCTCTAAACGGGACATATTCTGATATTGAAGGGCGAGCGCGCCGTTTTCAACGACGCCCGCGCCATTGCCGTTCGCGAAGTTGCTGGAGCCGGTCCATTGATTCAGATCGTTCTGCGTGCTTGCCGACCAGGCCGGCGTCCCGTCGTAATTATCGACGAGCAGCTTCGTCGGCGGCGGCGGCGGCGTTGTCGGCGGCGGCGAGCATGGCGACGCGCAGTCCCCCATCAGCACCGTGCCGAGGTTGAGCCAGCCTTCCTTGTCCTGATCCGCGTTCGCGAATCCGACCTGCTTCGCTTTGCTGCTGATCGCCTCGAGCGGATTGACGACTTTCATGACCAGGTAGTAATAACCGTCGCTCAAGGCCGGATCGTCGATGGTCGTATCAAAGTAATACGGCTCGCCGAACGGCACGTACTTTGGATTCCCAGGAACGTTCCACTCCGGATACGTGCGGATCTGCGCAGGCTGCACCTTCGTGATGTCCCATGTCGTGTCCCATTGCTTGACCAGCTTCCCGGACGCGTTTTTCACGCCCAGCCGTACCTTCCAGGGATAGGAGAACGGCGCCACGCCGTTATTCTGAATGATCACGCCGACCTTGAGCGGGGCTCCCTGCGCCACATTGTTGTAAAAAAGCGCTCTTCACGTTCAGATCGTAGCCCATTTTGCGGATGCCCGCAGCCACCTTGGCATCGTTCGCGCTGTAGCTGCCGACGCCTTTATGGTTGATCATCCACGTCGCATGCGTAAGCTCGATGTCGTCGATCGCTTCGTCGACGTCGGCGCCGCCGCTGAAAAAGCGCTCCTGGATCTCCGGACGGACCTCGCCGCCGATCGACTCCGCGATCCATTTGTTTTCCGAACCGGCATCCAGCATTTGCGTCATGAACGAATAGTAGGCGCCGCCCATGCTCTCCGGCTGGGTTACGCTCTGCAGCGGATTCCCTTCCTTGAAGCCGAACGAATCGTCATGATAGCCGAAGTTATAATCGCCCGCGCCCGGCAGGCCGGGGTTGCGAACCTCTAATTTAGTGTGATTAAAGGCCGTGTCGTAGGCGTTAAAAATGGCGTTGATCGTCGTGGCGTTCGGCATATGGTCCGGGTAGCTGTCGCTGCTCGTATCCGCGTCGTACGGCCAAGTATGCCACTCGCCCCACAGACCGACGAGGCCCATATGGATAAAGCCGATGCGCGGATCGCCGTCGTACTTGGCGCCGAACGCTTGAATGAAGTTGGTCAAATAAGCGACCATGCGCGGATCGTCGTAATCGGGTTCGTCCTGATTGAAGGCATCGTTGTGTCGCATGGCGATGCCGTCGTCATGCATGAACTGCGGGATCGCGTCGGCTTCGCCGGGATATTCGAGATAGACGCGAAGCACCGCCTGATTGCCGCGTGCGGCAATGGCATTGAGCTGCGGTTCGATCCCAGCGTCGAACGTGAATGAATTCGGGCCGTTCATGACCGCCTTGAGCGGAACGTAGAACCACTCCAGGCTGTGGGGCAGCGAAGACTCGTTGTCCCACGGATAAAAGGGGGCGAAGCCTTTAAGTGGATTGTCCAGCGGGCTGGGCGCGGCGGTCAGATCGTGCTTGGCCAGCGCGCTGTCCGCCACCGGGCTCGGATAGGGATTGACCGGAACGCGCGTCGGGTCCGGGCTAGCGGCATTGGCTCGGCTCGGCGCCGCCGTATTTGCCAGCACCGTGCTCAAGAGCAAACACATCGCCAGAAAAAAGCTGAATGACGATTTTCGAATCTGATGGGCCGACAATGGATGCATCGCGAATCCTCCTTAATTGTTTTTACCAATGATAGCGTTATCATAAAAATGTGAAAGAGTGGGATGGCGGGCTGTAACCCCCCCTCCCTCGCGCCGCTTCGCTGTAACCTCGCATTCCTCGCTTACAGCTACCCTCGCACGTCCGAACCGCGCTGCAACAGCGCATTCATCGCTTACAGTCGCGCTGCTTTGCTGTAACCGCGCCTTTCTCGCTTACAGCTACCAATCAAGTTACTCTTGCCGCTCCAACCTCACTTTTGCGGTTACAGCTACCAATGATCTAGTTACTTAAAGGCCCTCACAAACCGGCAGCCCTGGCAGCGCGCAGGCGCCGCCAGGATCGAAGCCGCCTCAACCCTTGCTCGCGCTGAACGCGACGCCTTCGATGAACCGCCGCTGGAAGATCAAGAATAGGACGAGCATCGGAATGACCGCCATGAACGCGCCGGCCGTGAGCACCGGATAGTCCGTGCCGAACATCGATACGAGCGTCGCAAGTCCTGCGGACAGCGTCAGCTTCTCGGGCGAGCTGTTGATGATGAGCGGCCATTGCAGATCGTTCCACGACCAGAGCAGTTGGATGATGACGATCGCGACGAGCGCCGACTTCACCAGCGGCAGCATGATGTGGCGGAAGATCTGGAACGGATTGCAGCCGTCGAGCACGGCGGCCTCCTCCAGCTCCTTGGAGATGCCTAGGAAAAATTGCCGCAGCAAGAAGGTCGCGAACGGACTGACGAGCGAAGCGATCCAGAGCGCGGTCACCGAGTTGACGAGTCCGAGCTTGCTCATCATCATGTATTGCGGCGTATAAAAGACCGGGTTCGGCACCATCATGACCGAGATGATCAGGAAGAAGCACAAGGCGCTGCCCGGAAAGCGAATGCGCGCGAACGCGAAGGCCGCCATGGCGCTGAAAACGACGGGAAAAAGCGTCTTCATGAACGCCGCCATCAGCGTGTTGGCGTAGTAGTGCAGAAAGGGGACTGCGCGAGCGCATCCTTATAGCCGCGAAGGCTGGGCTCCGCAGGGAACAGTCGAATCGGAATCTGGGTCGCCTCCGTCGTCGTCTTGAGCGACGTGAGGACCATCCAGAGGAACGGAAGCACCATGATGACGGCTCCCGCGATGAGAATCAAGTGAATGACGATATTGCTTCTACGCTTGGCAGAGGCGACGCCGCTCATATTCGTACCTCCTCAGTCGTAAACCACCCATTTTTTTTGCATCAGGAACTGGAAGCCGGTCAGGATCAGGTTGATGACGAGCAGGATGTTAACGATTGCCGCGCCGTAATTCTGATCGTAGTAGATAAAAGAATTCTGGTAATAGGCGTACACGAGCGAGCGCACGGAAGGCAGCGCGACGTTCGTCTTGCCGATGATCAGATAGATGCTGTCGAAAATTTGCGTGGCGCCGATGACGAGCACGATGGACGTAAAAAACAGCGTCGGCGTCAGCAGCGGGAGCGTAATATAGCGGAACTTGCGGAAGCCTACGGCGCCGTCGAGCTCGGCCGCTTCGTACAGCGGACGCGGGATGCCCTGGAGACCCGCCAGGATCAGCAGCATGTTGAAGCCGATCGCGCCCCATACGCCGACCATGACGAGCGCGTACATGGCGAACCGTTTATCCGAGATCCAGGCGATATGCGTGCCGATCGCGGAGTTCAGCAGGCCGTAGTCCTGCGCGAAAATAATGACCCACACCATAGCCGCGGCGGCGGCCATCGTAACCTGCGGGAGGAAGTAGATGACCCGGTACGCGGACCTGCCCTTGATCTTCGCGTTCATCAGAACGGCGAAAAACGTAGACAACACGATCGTTAGCGGCACGAACAATACGACGTACAGCATCGTATTGCGGAGGTTTTGCCAAAACTCGTCGTCCTTGAACAACCGCTCGTAGTTGGCGAGGCCCACCCAGTGATTGTCCATGCCGAAATTTTCGGACTTCAGGAAGCCCAGGTAAACCGAGTAGATCGCCGGCCACAGCCAGAACACCAGCGTCCCGATCAAGGTAGGGGCGATCATCACGTAGGCCCATGCGTACCTGCTCTTTGCGTTCATTGCGTTCACCCCATCATGGCCGAAGGCGTCCCGCTAACGGGATCGCCTTCGACGATTTCGCCTCTTGAGACGATGCTTACTTCGCGTCCGCGATCGCCTGATTCATCATTTCCGCGACCTTCTTGGCGCCTTCTTCGACCGAGATCGCGCCGCCCCATGCCTGGGACATGATCTCGCTCTCCTTCGCGAACCAGACCGGATAAGACTTCGAGCCGCTCGGATAAGGCACCGCGTCCGCCGTCTGATCGATGAACACCTGCAGGTTCAGGTCCGGCTTGGACTTCACCCATGCATCCTGCGTGCCGTTGAACGCCGGGATCGCCGCGCCCATTTGCGCCGTGATGTCGGCCGCTTCCTTCGAGCCGAGGAACTTCAGGAACTGCCAGGACTCTTCCTTGTGCTTGCCCTTCGCGGACATGACGTTGCCGAGGCCGTTGATGATGTTGCCGCGCTTGACCTTGCCTATCGGCAGCTTCGCCCAGTCGTACTTGCCTTTGATGATGTCGCTGCTGGCCAGGTTGCCGTTATCCCACGAGCCGTCGAAAATCATCGCGAGCTTGCCGGACTTGAACATCTCGACCGCGTCCGTGTCGGTCATCTGCTGGTGCGTCGGCGAAGCCTTGTCGAGGATCAGCTGGTAGCGGGCCTTGAGCGCCTCGATGGTCGCCGGCTCGTCGTAGCCTGACTTGGTCATATCGTCGTTCAAAATGTGGCCGCCGTTGGCCAGAATGTCGTTCCAGTAGCCGGCTTGCGTGTCCAGCTTGGCGCCGAAGCCGTAGATGCCTTTGTCCGGCTGACTCAGCTTCTTGGCGACTTCGGCTAGCTTCTCGTAGGTCCACGTATCGTCCGGGTACGGAATGCTCGCCTGATCGAAAAGCTCCTTGTTGTAAGCGAGGCCGATCGTATCGAAGTCCTTCGGAATGCCGTAGTTCTGCCCGTCGAGCGTGTAGATCGAGCCCAGGTTCGCGGCGTAGTTGTTCAGATCGATCTCGCCGGCTTGTACCTTGTCCGTGATCGGCTCGAGGAACTGGCCGGTCGCGTACTTGATGAACTGGCCGCCGTGCATCCAGAAGACGTCGGGCAGCGTGCCTGCCGGCGCGGCCGCGGACATCTTGGTCCAGTAGTCGCCCCAAGGGATGACGTCGACCTTGACCTTGATGTTCGGATTCTGGTCGGTGAACGCCTTGGCGATCGCCTCCATGGCCGGCTGCTGGTTCTTGTCCCAGATCGTGTACGAGATCGTGACGGCTTTGCCGCCGTCGCCGCCTGCCGGCTTGCTCGCCGCGGGGCTCGAAGCGCCCCCTGCCGAAGCCGGCGCGCTGCTTGCCGCGCCCTCTCCGTTGTTCGAATTGCCGCCGCAGGCAGCCAGCGCCAGCGAAGCGACGAGCAGCACGCCTGCCGCCGAAGCCGCTTTCGATTTCTTTCTTGCGTTCATCGTGATATCCCCCTCGTTTTTGGCTGATGTTCGTCGTGAGCTCTTGACGCTCTCATCATAAGGCACGGGATTTGCGCGTTGATATGCCCCGATTTTAAGATTGCGGCCACATTCTTTAGATCCGCTTTCCAGCCGTCCGCGTTGTCTGCATAATTACAACTGAAGCCAAAATCAGCTGAACGAGGACGCAACAATCGCCGGCTTCCGCCCGCATCCGTCCGTTACAGACAAGGAGAATGAAGTCATGACCGACCTATCGATCGCCAGGCTGCCCGACGAATATTGGTGGGGCGGCGTTATCAACGAAGGCAGCGCGATGCCCTTTGGACAAACGGTCCATACGAGAGATCTGCGCATGACAGACGATAATCAGGCCTCTCCCCTGCTGCTGTCCAGCCGGGGCCGATACCTCTGGAGCGAGGAGCCGTTCGTCTTCCGCGCGGACGAGGAAGGGCTGTCCGTCTCGCCCGGCGCAGGCAAGGTTATCCTGGAAGAAGGGCATGGTTCGCTCAAAGGCGCATACATGCATGCCAGCAGCGCTCACTTTCCGCCGTCGGGCCACATCCCCGACGCGCTCGCCTTCACGGCGCCGCAGTACTGCACTTGGATCGAGATGTTCTACGCGCCCACGCAGGACAAGATCATCCGCTACGCGGAAGCGATCCTGGCGAACGGGCTGCCGCCTGGCATTCTCATCGTCGACGACAACTGGATGAAGGACTACGGCATGTGGGACTTTGACAAACACCGGTTCCCCGATCCGGCTGCCATGGTGGCCGAACTGCATCGCCTGGGCTTCAAGGTGATGCTGTGGATGTGCCCCTATGTGAGCGCGGATTGCACGATCTTCAAGGAGCTTCGAAGCGGCGGGCTGCTCATGACAGGCCACGACGGAGCGCCTGTGCTGCGTCAGTGGTGGAACGGCTACAGCGCCGTCGTCGACTATACGAAGGCGGAAGGCGCGGCCTGGTTCAGGCGGCAGATGGACCGGCTGATCGCGGACTACGGCGTCGCCGGCTTCAAGCTCGACGCCGGCGAGCCGATCCTGCCGGACGCGCCCGACGTGACGCAGCCCGTCGCGTGGACGCGTCCGCTGCGCGAGCTCGAGGACTGCGAGGCTTACGCATCGCTTGGCGTCGGCTACTCGCTCGTCGAGCTGCGCATGTGCTGGAAGCTCGGCGGGCAAGCGCTCATCCAGCGCCAGCGGGACAAGACGCACACCTGGGACGCGAGCGGACTCGGCGGCCTGATCCCGAACGCCATCGCGCAGGGGCTGCTCGGCTACGCGTTCAACTGCCCCGACATGATCGGCGGCGGCATGGACGGCGACATTAACTCTCCCGATTTCCGCTTCGACAGCGAGCTGTTCGTCCGGTATGCGCAGTGCGCAGCGCTGTTCCCGGTCTTGCAGTTCTCCATGGCGCCCTGGCGCGTGCTGGGCGGCGACGAGCTGGCCTGGTGCCTGGACGCCGTGCGGCTGCGGACCGAGCTCGGCGAAGAGCTGCTGGCGCTCGCCCGTCAGGCGGCGATCGACGGCCTGCCGATGCTGCGCAGCCTGGAATTCGAGTATCCGGGCCAAGGCTACGCGCTCGTGCAGGATCAGTTCCTGCTCGGCTCGAACCTGCTCGTCGCGCCGGTCGTCGTCAAGGGACAGACGACCAGGGTCGTTCATTTCCCCGAAGGCCGCTGGAGGGGCGACGACGGCAGTCTTGTCGAAGGTCCCGCCGTATTGGAGATTGAAGCGCCGCTCTCGCGGCTGCCGTGGTATCGTAAGCAGTAGGCGAATGCAAAAAATCGCAAGGTAGCGCAAGGAATCGAACCATGGGGGGGAGCCTGCATGTACGAACTGCTCATCGTCGACGACCACGCTCACCTCGTGGACAGCCTCGAACGCAATGTGTCCTGGCAGGAGCTGGGGATCGGAAAGGTGCACAAGGCGTTTTCCGGCGAAGAGGCGCTCGAATTTTGCAAGACCAGCCCTGTCGATATCGTCCTCACAGACATCCGCATGCCCGGCATCTCCGGCCTGGAGCTGATCCAGCAGCTTAAAAAATACGACAAGCACTTTAAAAGCATTCTGCTGTCCGGGTACGGGGAATGGGATTATGCGCAGGAGGCGATCCGGCAGCAGGTCGACGGCTACCTGCTGAAGCCCGTGGATCACGAGGAGCTGGCCGGCACGGTGCGCCGGCTGACGGAGGCGCTTCGCCTCGAGTGGGACGAGCGCGGCAGACAGCAGAAGGCCATGGATATGGTTCGCGAGCACATGCCGTTGTTCAGGGAGAAGCTGCTGACGGATCTGCTGCAGGGTCGTAAGCTGCCGCCCGAGCTGTTGGAGGAGAAGCTGGCTTATTATCAGCTGCCGTTTCGCCCGGGAGACCTGACGGCGATGTGTCTGGTGCGCATCGAGTCGTCCGCGGAGGAGCTGAATTGGCGGGACCAGTCCCTGCTCGCGTCCGCCGTCGCCAACATCGCGGAAGAGACGTTCTCGGATCTGTTCCAGGTCTGGCACGGCCGCGATGCCTACGATTACGAGGTATTCATTCTCAAAGTCCGGGAGGAGACGTGGCTGTCGCAGGATCCGCAGCCCGAGCTCGCCCGGCAGCAATCGTTCGAGCATCTGGCCTCGCGGCTGCAGCAGCACGTCAGGCAATTTCTGAAGAGCAGCATCTCGATCGTCCTGGGCGATTGGCAAGTTATGTCGCTTGGCCTGCGCGGCATGTACCGGGATTCGCTGGCCGTGTTCGCCCGTCAGCTCGGCGGCGGGACGGATCTGCTCATCCGGCTGCAGGATGCCGCCACGCCGGAGATGCCCTACCGCATCCACAGCCTGTACGAGTCGCCGACGTTCATTCAGTTGTCCGAGATCGGCCAATGGGAGGCGATCCGTTCGAAGTGGGATACCGTCTTCCAGGAAGTCGCGGATAAGGGGATGGAATCGCGGGAGACGCTGCTCGAGCTTTATTATCACGCGATGGGGGCTTTTAGCTTTTTTTGCCCACAAGAACGGCCTCAGTCTCCACGACATCTTCCCGTCCGAGCCCGACAAGCCCGGCGACGCCGGCCGGTTCCGCCAGATGCGCCAGCTCCAGGACTGGGTCGCGCACACGCTCGAACGGCTGCAGGAGATGACCAAGAGCGAATGGAACAACGAGCAGGCCGCGCTCATCCGCAAGGTGCAGCAGTTCATCGCGGAACGGCTCGCCGATGCCACGCTCCAGTCGGCGGCGGACCACGTCGGCCTGCATCCGGCATACCTGTCGTCGCTGTTCAAGAGCAAGATGAGCGAAAACATAAGCGATTATCTTTACAGGGCGCGTATGCAGCGGGCCCGCGAGCTGCTGCTCGAACAGCCCGAGCTCAAGGTCAGCGACGTCGCTTCGGCGATCGGCTACCACAAGCCGCAGTATTTCATCAAGCTGTTCAAGGAGCACTACGGACTGACGCCGCAAGATTACAGGCATAAATCGACCTGAGCGATCCCGGGAAAATAAAACGGCCTTCGTCCTTAACGTTCAGGACAAAGGCCGTTCCGCGAAGCTGGCAGACTCCGAAATGGCTAGTACGTGCCGAGCGTGGCGCCCGACGTGATCGCGTAATCGGAAGTCAATACGACCTTGTACGTGCCGGAAGGCTGGTTGCTCGCGAGATTGTACCACCCGCCGACCGTCTGACCCGGGCCGATGTAGGCGGAGTTGCTGCCGACATAGACGTCTCCGGCCGACGTGACGCGATACAGCGTCATGTTCATGGACGTGCCGTAAACCGAACTCGTATTGGTCCAGGCGCCCCCGACGCGAATATTGCCAGATGCCAACGCGCTCGTCCACGTTCCCAAGAAGGCTTGGGTTGTCGCGGTGATCGAGGCGGATGCCGATTGCCCCGTGCTATTCAGCGCGACGATCCGCACCGCATAGGCTCGGCTCGGCGTTCCGCCGAACGTATACGAGGTGCCGCTCGTGGTGCCGAGCAGCACATTGTCTCTGTACACTTCGTAGCTTACGGCGTTGGAGGCGGTCCACGATAAATTTATGGACGAATAACTACTCGTATACGCAATCGATGGCGCCGTCGGAGCCGGCGCGCAGCCGAGCGTGGTGGCCGCGGCCGAAGTCGTCCCGTACCCGCTGTCGCCGGCAACGGTGAACGTGTAGGCGGTGCACGGCGTCAGTCCGTTGACGATCATGCCGTTGCCCGCGTAGGTCGTCAGATAGCTGCCGTTCTGGTAGACGGTCACGACGCCTTCGCCCGGCTGAAGCGTCCAGTTCAGCTGCAGCGAATTAGCCGTGATGTTGGTGACGGACGCGCCTGTCGCGGCGCTGGCCGTCGCGGCAGGAAGCGTCGCCGCCGCCACCAAGGCCCCCATTAACCATTTGCGAATTTTCATCATACACGTCCTCTCGTTTTGAAATGGAATGATTTGAATAGAAACAACGATAATCTACTATGCCGCATATCTCTAAACAACCATTTCCATCTATTTATGTAATATCGCGCATATTTTCCGTACGATCGCACATGAAGAGAAAACCATCATAGTCCGAGCCGAAGAGGCGCTGTACAGCTTTACCTGCCGGCACTGTGGCGGGTTCCGAGCCGAAGAGGCGCTGTACAGCGTTACCTGCCGGTACTGCGGCGGGTTCCGAGCCGAAGAGGCGCTGTACAGCGTTACCTGCCGGTACTGCGGCGGGTTCCGAGCCGAAGAGGCGCTGTACAGCTTTACCTGCCGGCACTGCGGCGGGTTCCGAGCCGAAGAGGCGCTGTACAGCGTTACCTACCGGATTTTTATACGTTCTAACCTGTGGACAAAGAAGTCCCAGCTGGGACTTCTTGCGAAGCGTGGTCTGATCGGCGGGACAAATTAGTCTCGGCTGGAACTTCTTGCGGAGCGTCGTCTGATCGGCGGGACAAATTAGTCTCTGCTGGAACTTCTTGCGGAGCGTCGTCTGATCGGCGGTACAAAGTAGTCTTGGCTGGGACTTCTTGCGAAGCGTCGTCTGGTCAGCAGGACAAAGAAGTCCCGGCTGGGACTTCTTGCGGAGCGTCGTCTCGTCGGCGGAATAAGGGGCTGTCCCAAAAGCCCTTCTGAAGTTGAAGCAGATAGCTGAAATGAAGCCGGAAACGTCAAACGGGACGAAGCAGAGAACTTTCCTGCTTCGTCCCGTTTGCGTTTTTGGTCTATTGCTACTTTTTTTGAGCAGATTATGGGCAAGGCAAAGCCACCCGACCTCTAGGCTTACCTTCTCTAAGCCTCGAAGCAGAAAGCGCCGGAATCCCCGGTTGTTCTTCACCTGGCCGAATACGCTCTCCGGCTCGATCATGCGGCGGACGGACAACTCGTAGCCTTTCTCGCTCCGCAGTCGTTCCCGCATTTCATTCTTTTGCCGCCAGTACCTCAGGCTTACGGATATCTCTCGGTTTCCTTTGGCTTTGGTGCATGCGGCCCTTAGCGGGCAACCTTCGCAGTTTGCGCTCCGGTAATGGCGCGTGCGTATTTCGTAGCCACTCTCCGTCGTCGTTGTGCTTTCGTAACGGAACGTAAGCTTTTGACCGGCTGCGCAGGTCCAACTGTCTTCTTCTTCATTGTAGCTCCAGTTGTCGATCTTTCCGATATCCTTCTTCCAGGCTCTACTCTTTTCTTTGTGGTAGGTACCGTACTTCACGAGCGCGTGTATTTGCTCCTCTTCCAGGTACGCGTAGTTCTCCTCACCGCCGTAGCCTGCGTCCGCAATGACGGTACCCGGCAGCTTGCCCAGCTTTTCTTTAACGCCTTCCAGATGTGGCTTTAGACATCTGGTGTCTGTTGGCCGCTGATGGACGCTGTATCCGAGCACGAATTGATTCTCCGTTCCGATCTGCACATTATAGCCCGGCTTCAGCTGGCCATTTCGCATATGATCTTCTTTCATTCGCATGAATGTGGCGTCCGGATCGGTCTTACTAAAGCTGTTTCGGTCGCCGAATAGCGCCTCTTGATGCTCGTACTTTTGAAGACGCGGCAACAGGTCCTTTCGCAGCAAACGAACCGCTTTCTTGAGCGGCTTGTCTTTAGGCCTCTCCTGCAGTTTTTCTTCCAATCGCTGAACCGCCTGCTCGAGCCGGTCCGCCGTGAACGCCGACGATTCTCCAAGCTCCAACAGATCTGCTCCGGCATGCTCGGCGTCCTCTTGCGCTTCTGCGGCTTCGATGGCCCCGAACAGCGTCCGGACCTTTTCTTGCAGCTTGGCGTGCTGCTTCACAACAGCCTTTTTCCAGACGAACGAATAGCGATTGGCGTTGGCTTCGATCTTCGTGCCGTCGACAAAATAGTGCTCCAGCTGCACATATTTTTCTTCCAAGAGCAGCGCCAGCACAGCCGTAAAAATTTGCTCGAGCACGTCCTTCATCCGTTCCGAACGGAAACGGTTGATGGTGCGGAAGTCTGGCTGCTGGCGACCGGCGAGCCACATGAACATGATATTTTCCCGAATGGCTTTGGCGATTTGGCGAGAGGAGTAGAGGCGCTGGGTATAGGCGTAGATGATGATCTTGGTGAGCATCTTGGGATGATAGCTATGGCGACCGCCGCCGGGATAAGCTGCGTCGAAGATGGCGTCACTCAGACGGTTCACCGCGTTATTCACGATGCGAACGAGATGATTTTCAGGAATATCTGTTTCCAAATCCATTGGCAGACAAAGTTGGTCCATGCTATATTGAATGTACAAAGAAACCGTTCCTTTCGTAGATGGTTGCTCGACACTTCCATTTTACCAAAGGACGGTTTCTTTGTATGTTTTTAAAGCAAAAAACAGGGCTATCTCTCCAGGTCTATTTATGACCCTTTTGAGACAGCCCCTTGCGGAGCGTCTTCTGATCGGCGGGATAAAGTAGTCTCCGTCGAGACTTCTGGAGGCGTGGTCTGATCGGCGGGACAAGGTAGTCCCAGCTGGAACTTCTTGCGAAGTGTCGTCTCGCTGGCGGGATAAAGTAGTCCCAGCTGGGACTTCTTGCGGAGCGTCGTCTCGTCGGCGGAATAAAGAAGTCCCATCTGGGACTTCTTGCGAAGCGTGGTCTGATCGGCGGGACAAATTAGTCTCGGCTGGAACTTCTTGCGGAGCGTCGTCTGATCGGCGGGACAAATTAGTCTCGGCTGGAACTTCTTGCGAAGCGTCGTCTGGTCGGCGGTACAAAGAAGTCTCCGTCGAGACTTCTGCAGGCATGGTCTGATCGGCGGGACAAAGTAGTCTCAGGTGGAACTTCTTGCGAAGCGTCGTCTGATCGGCGGGATAAAGAAGTCTTGGCTGGGACTTTTTGCGAAGCGTAGTCTCGCGGCGGAATAAAGAAGTCCCGGGTGGGACTTCTTGCGAAGCGTCGTCTGATCGGCGGAATAAAGAAGTCCCGGCTGGGACTTCTTGCGAAGCGTCGTCTGGTCGGCGGGACAAAGAAGTCTCAGGTAGGACTTCCGGCGAGCGTCGTCTGGTCGGCGGGATAAAGAAGTCTTGGCTGGGACTTCTTGCGAAACGTCGTTTGGTCTGCGGTACAAAGAAGTCTCCGTCGAGACTTCTGGCGAAGCGTGGTCTGATCGGCGCTAAAAAAAGATGCCGGCGCGCTGCGCCGGCATCCAGAACCGCTATCCGTCCCAAACGGTAAAATCGTCATACCGCGCATCCGCGAACCGGTTGTCCAAGCCGGCCTTGCCCGCCGCGAGCTTGTTGTCCGTCCCGGACACCTCCAGGGTGCCGTTCACGTAAAGCTTGAGCGAAGTGCCCTGCACGACGGCTTTGAACGTATACCATTCGCCGGTTTGGAGCGTATACGCCTTGCTGCCCAAACCGGTATTGGCGCCGGCTACCCGCCGGTAGAGGGTCAAGCTGCCGTTTTTGTAGCCGAGAAAATAATAGTTGTCCTTGTCGGCAAATCGGACGCGAATGCCCGCATTCGGCGAATTGGTGGAAGACCAGCCGTTCACCTTCACGCGCGTCTCCACGGTGTAATCGGTCCAGGAGGCGCTGCCGACGGACGAAGAGTTGTCGAAGGTCGTACCGGAATTGTAGACGCGGCTCCCGTCATTCACGACCTTCCAGGTGCCCGTGACGACCGACCAGTCGCCGGCTCCGCTCTCGAAGTTCGAGAAGTGCAAATAATGCGGCGTCGTCATCGCGACCGGCGCGCTGGCCGCGGACACGTTGCCGCTGTCGTCGTAAGCCGCTACGGTATACGCATAGGTCGTCGACGAATCGATGCTCGTATCCGTATATTGGGTTCCGCTTACGACTGCGACCTGTACGTTATCCCTGTACACCTTGTACCCGGCCAGTTTGGGATCGTCCGTAGACGCCGCCCACGACAGCCTGACCGACTTCCCCTGCAACGCTGCGGCGACGCTGCCGGGCACGGACGGGGGCGTCACGTCCGGGGCGAGCGTCGTCACGCAGGCGCCGCTTCCGCCGGAATCGTTGTTCGCGGCGTCGTAGGCGAGCACGTAATAATAGCCGTCGGCGGATGCGGGCACGCCCGAATCCGTATAAGCCGTCGCGGAAGTCGTACCGATCTGCGAGCAGTCTCTGAACACGGCGTAATGGTCGACGCCGGTGTCGTCTTCGGATGCGTTCCAGCCGAGTTCTACGGTACCGGCAGCCGTCTCGTAGGCGGTCAGTCCGGAGGGCGCGGTCGGCGCGGTCGCGTCCGAGGCGCTCGCCTGGGCGGACATCAGCATCGCGGCGACGAGGCCCAGCACAAGCGCCTTATAGGTCGTTTTGCCATGGGATCTTGTCTTCATGCCAGCAAGCACATCCTTTCTCTCCTTATTGGGTGACGGTAAAATCGTCGAACCGCGAATCGCCGAACCGGCTGTCGACGCCGGCTTTGCCCTGCGCTAGCTTGTCGTCGGTCGCGGTCAGCTCCAGGCTGCCGTTCACGTACAGCTTGAGCGAAGTGCCCTGTACGACCGCTTTGAACGTATACCATTCGCCCAAATTAAGGGTGAACGGCTTCGAGATTTTGGCGGCGTTCGCGCCCGCCACTCTTCTGTAGATGGTCAGGACGTTGTTCTTGTAGCCGAGAAAGTAGTAATTGTTGGCGTCCGCGAACCGAACGCGTATGCCCGCATTCGGCGAATTGGTCGAGGTCCAGACGGTCACCTTCACGCGCGTCTCCGCGGCATAATCGGTCCACGTATCGCTGCCGATCGCGGCCGAATTATCGTAGGTCGTGCCCGACTTGTAAACGCCGCTGCCGTCGGCGATCACGCTCCAGGTTCCGGTAACCGCCGTCCATCCCGCCGAGCCGCTCTCAAAATCAGAATACGACACGAAATTCGGCGTCGCGACCGTGAACGGCGCGCTGGCCGCGGACAGATTGCCGCTGCCGTCGACGGCTTTGACCGTATACGAATAAGACGTCGACGATTCGATCGTACCGTCCGTATACGTAATACCGGAGACAGATGCGATCTCGCTTCCGTCCCGGTACACCTTGTACCCGCTCAAGCTCCGGTCGTCGGTCGCGGCCGTCCACGACAGCACGATCGACTTGCCGGTCTGCACGCCCGTCGGCGTGCCCGGCACGGTCGGCGGCGTCACGTCGGGAGGCGGGACGGACCGGCATGCCCCAAGTCCGCCCGATCTGTTGCCCGCCAAGTCGTAGGCGACGACCGAATAGAAATATCGGCTGGAAGCCGTGAGGCCCGTATCGGTATACGAAGTGCCGTACGTCGTGCCCACCGGTACGCAGTTGCGATATACCTCGTATTTGCCGACCCCGATATCGTCGCTCGACGCCGTCCAGTTCAAATCGACCGAATAACTGGCCGTCGACACGGCCGTCAAGCCGCGCGGCGCGGTCGGGGCGCTCGTATCGGCGGGCGTCGGGCCGCCGACCGATACGGACAGATCGCTTTGCGCAAGGTCGAGCGTCAAGTTCAGCTGCCCGTCGTTGGACGAGGCGGACGTCTCCGTCGTTCCGTCGCTCCATGTCAGCGTATAATCCGTATCGGGCGCCAGCCCGGTTATCAGCACCTGACCGGAAGCTGCAGCCGCATCCCTCGGACTGGACGCCCACAGCTTAAAGCCGTCGTCTTGCTTGGCGTAGCGGGCATTGACGGCCTGGCTGAAAGCGAAGCGCAGGTTCGGAATCGTCAACGCGTTCCCTTGAATCATCATCGCGTTCGCCAGATTCGTACCGTTCATCGTATACACGAGCGAACGGGCATTCGAGTCGGCATAGGGGGGTCGTAATCGCGCCCGTGCCCGCGGTGCGGAACGACAGGTAGTCCGTTTTCCCTCCCGCCCGCGCCACCGTCATTTTCGTGCCTTCCGCATCTTTGACGACCGTCGGCTTGACCAGATCCGCCTCGCCGTTCAGCTTCGGGTAGAAGACGCCCAGGAAGTTCGTCGAAGTCGACGGCACCGAATTGCTGACGCTCAGATTCGTGCCCATCTCCGCTTTGCGCGCCGGACCCACGGTCGCCGTCAAGGCGTCGGGCTGAAGCATGAACAGCTGCATGCTGTCCGTACCCTGCGTAATCCGATAGCCGCCGCTCGCGTCTCCGGTCCACGTACCGTTGCTGTTGTACAAAAATTGATACGTGCGCTCCCCGCCGCTCGACGCCAGGTCGTCGAACACGACGGCATACCGGCCGTCGACGAACAGCAGATTGCGATCCATCTTGCTCATGTTCGGGTAGGCGTTATGCAGGTCTCCCGTCGTAAAGCCGTAGCCCGGGCTGCCGAAAAACTCGGTAATGCGCGCGTCGTCCCTCATGCCGACAGTCGGCTGGAAAAAGGCGATCGCGCCTTCCCCCCGATTGTCCGACTCCGTCGACCAGAAGCGAGTTGACGTCCTTCGTCCAGCGGTCGACCTTGTCGTAGGGCGGATATTCCGCCCAGCGCTTGCCGGCGAATTCAATGTACAGATTGCCGGCGTCCGGCCGATCGTGACCGACGTTGACATAAGTGCCGTCCGGACTGATCCGGTCTCTCCACGCATTCAGCTTGTGCCCGCCCGAAGGACCGCTTTTGAACGACACGCTCAGATCGTTCGCTCCCCACCCGGTGCGAAAATTCGCCATCTCCAGGTCCGGGAAGTATCGCCAGGGCTCGTTAGGCGCGCTGTCCGGAACGAGGGAGTCGTCATAGTAGAGAAAATTCCATACGTCCCAGGCGAACGAATTCGGATCGGCCGCATATGCGGACTTGGCCGCCGCCTGAAGCTTGGCGTCCCCGTATTTCGATGCGACTTTGAACAGAAAATTGTTGAAATACCCCGTGCCGTTGGAATCGTCGCCATACGGCGCAAGACGCTTGTAGCCCGGACCGTAACCGTAAAGCTTGAACAGGCCCATGTTCCGAACGGACTCGTTCCACAGGCTCCCGTCGCCGGTGACGGATTCATACGTCGTCAAGGATCGGACGACATGCTCGTCGCCGAAGGACATGTACTGCATCCCCTCGTGCTGGGAGCCGTCGGGCGCGACCTCGTTCACGAGCGTCTCCAGCTCCTGCTCCGCGAATGCGTACATCGTCGCGACAGCCGGGTCTCCGACATCGCCAAGCACGGCGGCCGTCCCCGTCAACAGACCTTCGATGCGGAATTGCCGGTGATTGTTCTGGTAGTCGCTTTTCCAGTAAGCGAGCGTGCCGCTCATATGATTGAAAAATTCGTCGTAAAGCTTCTTCGATTGCAGCTTCAGCTTTAAGGCGATCTGGGCGCGCTCGCTCTCGCTAAAGACGTCATAGCCCCAGTCGTACGCGAATCCGACGCCGATCAGCCCGCATGCGTTGCCCATCGAACCGCCGTAATCGACGGATTCGTTGCCCCAGGAAGGCCGGTTGACGACATCGAGCACGTAGCTCCTCAGCTTCGTCTTGTACGCGTCGTCCTTCGTCAAGTAATAGGCCATCGCCAAGGTCGGAAAGCGGAAAGAGACGACTTCCCAGTCGTAATCGGAGCCATAGCTCGACGTGAACCAGTTGACCGTATCCGGGAACCCGTTGGCCTTGGCGATGATGGAGGCGTAGTACGTCTGGTAGTCGGCATCTTCCGTTCTCCGCGCCAATTCGCTCGCGGAGGCCGGATTCACGATCAACCGCGGATGGACGCCGATGAGATCCGAGCGGAACGAAGTGCCGTTCACGAAGGAAGCCAGCGTGACCGATACCGGACTGGCGTCGGCCGAATGGTTGCCCGAAGGGTCGAAAGCGCTTACAGAATACGTGTAAGCAACGCCGGGCTTCACTTGCGTATCGGTATAATTCGCCGAGGTCGTCATGGCGAGGGCGCTGCCGTCGCGGCGCACGACATAGCCCGCCACGACATCGTCGTCCGTCGAAGCCGACCACGCGAGATTGACCTGTCCGGGCGGCGACTCTGCCGCGGTCAGACCGGTCGGAACCGTAGGCGCCTGCACGTCCGACGGAGGCGGAGTCTCCTGAATCGAGATATCGTCGAAGCTGACGTCTCCGTATGCGGTAAGCAGCCCCAGCTTGCCCGCGGAAAGGGCCGTGTCGATCGCGGATAAAATCTCCGTTCCATTCATCGACAGCTTCAGCCGCGAATGATCGGACACGGCCTTCAGCGTGTACCAGGCGCCGGCATTTAACGTATACGGCACGCTGGCGAGCACCGTCATCGCGCCGGCCACTTTTTTCTTGATGTTCAGCACGCCCAGGTCGTAGGTGAACAGATAATAATTGTTCGTATCCGTATAGCGGGTCACCAGGCCAACGGTCTGAAACTGGGTCGAGCCCCAGCTGTTCAACTTGAATCTCGCAGTAGCCTCATAATTGTCCCAGTCTGGCTGGCCGTAAACCGTACGCGCGATAGAACTTGCGGCAGAGGACCGATAAACGTTGGAGTCGTCGTTCACGACGGTCCAGGGACCATTGACGACGGTCCATCCGGCCGCGGCGCCGTCCTCGAAGTCCTCCGCGTACGGGAGCGAAGGCGTATCCGCATGGGCATTGCCCACGCGGGCGCCGGGTATGGCAGGTATCGACGAAACGAGAAGCATCATCACTAACAGTCCGGAGAGCATCGACTTGCTGCGCAGCCATTTCCACGCCATCCATGAACCCTTCCTTTCGTCACTTCAGATTGTCGACGCAAAATAAAGTTATCCAATCCCAATACAAGGTTTTAATTCATCACCTCCTCTCGTCCGATCTCCGAATTCGGGCCTTGCCTTTTCGAATCGATCAACGCCCCGCTAGCCTTTAACGGAACCGAGCAGCATTCCTTTCACGAAATATTTTTGAAGATACGGATACACGGCCAAAATCGGAACGATGCTGATCACGACCGCGGCCATCTTGATGCTCTCCGGCGACGAAGCGAGATCCTGCAGGCCCGGCTGGTTGGCGAGCGAATCTTCGCGGAGCATGCCGTTCAATACGACCTGAAGCACGCGCTTGCTTTGATCGTTGATGTACAGGACGCCGGGCAAAAACTCGTTCCAGCGGGATACGGCGTAGATAAGACCGATCGTGGCGTTCACCGCGCCCGACAGCGGAACGACGATTCTCAGCAGCACGTACCAGTCGCCCGCCCCGTCCATCTTGGCCGATTCGATCAATTCGGAAGGAATGCCCTTGTAAAATTTGATCATGATGAGCATGTTGTACACGCTCACCGCGGACGGTACCATGAGCGCCCACAAAGAATCGATCATATGGAGCTGCTTGATCACGATATAGGTCGGGATCAGTCCGCCGTTAAACAGCATGGTGAAAAAAATAAGCGAAAACAGAAATTTGCGTCCGCGCAAGCTCTCTTTGGACAGCGGATAAGCGCAGCCGATCGTGAGCAGCATGCTGATCAACGTGCCGAAGACGGTAACGATAATCGTGTTCTTGAAACCGGTGTACAGAAAGGGCTGGGTCAGCACGTATTTGTAGGTCGACAGCGAAAAATGCGAAGGGTACAGATTAAGCTTGTTGACGGATGCGCGCAGCGGATCGCTTAGCGAGAACATCAACACATACCAGAATGGATAGAGCATGAGGACGCCCGTCAGGATAAAAAACAAATAAAGGAACAGGACGGAGAAACGTATGCGGCGAGTGCGGCTCATTTACATCAATCCTTCCTCGCCGAATTTTTTGCTGATCCACTGCGCGCCCAGGATCAATACGAGCGCGATCGCGGAGTTGAACAGTCCGACGGCTGTCGCGAAGCTGTAATTGCCCTGCTGCAGGCCGAATTTAAAGACGAACGTGTCCAGAATCTCGCTGACTTCGAGTACCGCGGAATTTTGCATGACGAGGATTTGCTCGAACCCGGCGTTCATCAGCAGGCCGATGCGCAAGATCAGCAGCAGCACGATCACGTTGCGGATGCCCGGCAGCGTGATATGCCAGGTCTGCTTCCATTTGCCGGCCCCGTCGACCGTCGCCGCTTCGTACAGGCTCGGATCGACCTGCGTCAAGGCGGCCAAATAAATAATGGTCCCCCATCCAAGATCCTTCCAGATATCGGAGGCGACCAGGATGATGCGGAAGGCGGTCGGGTCGGCAAGCAGATTTTTCGGCTCCATGCCGAACCATTCGTATAAGATCGACAGTACGCCGTTCGTCGGCGACATAATGGTGAGCACGATGCCGGAGATGACGACCCACGAGATGAAGTGAGGCAGGTACAATATCGTTTGAACGTACTTTTTGAAATACCGGTTGCCGAGTTCGTTCAGCAAAAGCGCGACGACGATCGGCGCGGGGAATCCGAACAAAATCTTATAGACGCTGATCTGCAGCGTATTGCCGAGAATGACCCAGAAATCCGAATAAGCGAACACTTCCTTGAAGGTGGCCCAGCCGACCCACTCGCTCTCCCGGATGCCGCGGAAAATATCGTAGTCTTGAAAGGCGATGACGATGCCGTACAAGGGGATATATTTAAAGACGACAAAAAACAGCAGGCCGGGCAGCAGCATCAAATACAGATGCCTGTCTTTATAGATCGGACGAAGCCGGGATAATCGCTTCGTGGCGGGTTTCTCGCGCTTGTACGTATGAACCGTCTCCATATGGAATTCCTCCTGGCAAGGACCGAGGAGAAGCGGACGGACAGCCGCTCCGCTCCCCCCTGGACCGCGTTGCTGATCTCTGTAATGCGAGGCGACTTTATTTCTTGTTTTTCTCTTGATACGCGTCGTTGAACGCTTGCGTCAGCGCATCGCCGCCCCGCTTTTTCCATTCCTTCACGTAATCCGCGAACATGTTGTCGATCGGTCCGTCGCTCATGATCATCTTGACGTATTGCTGGCCGGTATACTGATCCAGTTCGACCTGCTTCGTATTGTTCTCTACGACGAGTCCGTCCGCCGGATCCTTGTAACCGATCTTGTGCGCATAGTCGAACAATTCCCGGTAACGTGGCGAGGTCTGGTCGTACAACGCATTGAAGGCGAGCCTTAATTGTCCGATTCCTTCTTGCTTCATCTGATCGTCCGTAATCGTTTTTGTCAGCAGGTCGCCTTCAACCTTGTAATCCACGCCTTCTTCGCCATAGTTCATATACTTGTTGCCTTCGTCGGAGGCGAGGAAATCCAGCACGCGCAACGCCGCATCGACATGGGGCGAACTGTTGAGCACCGCCGTCTTTAACCATCCCCGCCGCGTCAGCATGCGAAATCCGATGCTGTCCCCGGGACCCTTCAGGATGCCGCCCTCGACGAACTCCGCATTCGGGTTATTCTGCTTTAACGGTTCGTAATAATTGTTCAGGTTGGAGCTGTCCATCAGGAAGTACCGGTAGACCGGAGCGCCGATGACGCCTTTGAGCACTTTGTCCTTGAATCGGGCGCTGTTGTCGGTGACGAATTCGGGATCGATCATTTTCCCCTTGTACATTTTGTTGAGGAATTTGAGCGCATCGAGCGCGCCGGGGACGATGGAGCCCCATACCAGCTTGCCGTCCTGCAAGAGCCAGGAGTTCGGCAAGGTCCCGTATGCGCCGAACACCTGGTCCGACGTCGATAGATCGAAGCCCCCGTTCGCGGTCCAGCCGCTAAGCGCGTACGTATCCTTCTTCCCGTTGCCGTCGGGATCTTTGTTGGAAAAGGCGTCCGCTACCGCGTAGTACTCGTCGATCGTCGTCGGCACCTTCAGGCCGAGTTTGTCCAGCCAGTCCTTGCGATAGATCGGAATGTTGTCGATGGCGCTGCCGCGGATCGGGATGGCGTAAACGTTGCCGTCGCTATGCTTCATGGCGTCCCAAATGCCGTCCGCCCCGAACTTTTGCAAATTCGGCGTTTTGTCGAAGGAGGCATTGAGCGGAAGGAGCAGCCCCGATTTCGTAAATTTCATCTCGAGGGCGTCGGTGCCGATCTGAATGATATCCGGTTTGTCCCCGGACGCCAGCATAATCTGCAGCTTGTTCTCGAAGTCCGCACCCGGTATCGCGGTGATTTCCAGCTTGGTATTCGTTTTTTTCCTCGATATAATGCGTCGTCTTGTTGTCGAACGAGACGCCTGGGTACATCTCGATTACCGCGAGCTTGAGCGTCGTCGGCGCCTCTTTGCCGGATTCGGAAGGCGCGGCGGACGCCGTAGAGGAAGACGATGACGTTGACGATGACGACGGCTTTACGGACGATTCCGAATTGCCGGACGATTCCGAATTGCCGTTCGATGAGCAGCCTGCGAGAACCGAAGCGGCAACCGCGATAATCATGACCTTTTTATACGTTTTAGTAGACAACGCTACAACCTCCATTTCATTTTCCCACCCTTGAATTAGCTGAAGCATGCATACTTGGCCGGCCAAACGTTTTTGAAAAGGCTTACAGTGCACTGTGCCCTTAGTATAGGCGCCGGATGCCCCAAACTGTAAATGCTCGATTTCTCCGATTGATAGCGATTACGACGATACCGGAAGATTTGATCGTTTTCGGCGTCCCAGTCTTATCCGCTCGTCTTCCTGCTCCGTCTGTATTCCAGCGGCGTCATTTTATAAGCCTTTTTGAAGAAGCGGATAAAGCTTTGAATGTTGTTGTATCCGACCGCCGATGCCACATCCTGAATTTTGACGTCCGGATCGAGGACGAGATCGCCCGCCGCCTTCATCCTGACCTGGGTGATATAGTCGTAGATGGTCATGCCCGTCTCGTTTTTAAAGATCGTGCTCAAGTAGCCGGGACTCAAATAGACATTCGTAGAGATCTCCTTCAAAGAAAGATCCTCCCGATAATGCCGTTCGATAAAATCCATCGTCTTGGCGATCGTCTCCGTGTGCTGCTTCCGCTTGAGAACGGCGGCCGTCTCCATGCAGTTTTGGATGAACTGCGTAATCACTGCCTCCAGCTTCGTCAGCGTATCCGCCTCATGGATACCCTGCCAGAGCGCCTGTACGTCGATGCCCGCCTCCTCCGGCTTCCCGCCGACCTCCGATAAGGCGTCCATCAGGTTCGAACAGACCTGGAAAATCACATATTTGATATAGTCGATCGAATACGACAGCTCGGTCAACGTGCGGGTGAGCGAAGCGAGCGCAGCCGCTGCCTTTTCCGCGTTTTGCGAACGAATGCTCTCCAGCAGGTTTTGCTCCTGCTGCTTGGGGTAGAACGCGCCCCGGTCGACGATCGGCCGGATCGTTTCGCTGACGATCATTTCGTTTTTGCCGACAAAAAAATTTATGGTTGAGCAGCTGCAACGCTTCCTGGTAAGCGAGAAAAAGCTTGTCCAGGCTGTCGAATATTTTGCTCACGGATATCGTCAGCTCCGCGTCGCCGCGGTTCAGCCTCAGCTTCAACCGATTGAACAGATCGATCAGCTCGTTTTTGTCCCGCTCCGAGTTCACGATGGCAACCAGACGGCGCTCGCTCATGATCGACAGCAGCATCGATTCCTCGCATTCGAGGAAGAAAGCTTCGATGTCCCCGATCAGACGGTCGGTCAGCTCCGTATTCTCGAAGTCGAGAACGGCGACGACATAATGAGGTTTGTGGAGACTGATCCCTAGCAGCTGGATCACCGCGCCGAGTTTCTCTTCATCCCACACTTTTCCGCTCAGGAGCTCGAACACGGAATGCTGCTTAATGTAGGGGTAAGCCATATCGAATTGGGATTGCAGCTCGCGGTTCTGCTGGTACAGCGTATTCACGGCGCTGCCGATCATCGCGTATTCGTCTTTGCCTTTGCCCGAAGCGGGATTCGTCCGCCTTCGAATGTCGGCGACAAGCTGCGCAAGCGGTCTATATAAGTAGAAGGAAAACAGCCCGGCCATGACGAGGGAGATCGACAGCACGATCAGCACGGTAGACAGCAGAACGCGACGAAGCAGCCTGGTCGAATCCACGACCTGCTCGTACGGCTGGGAATAGACGATCGTCCACCGGAGCGCATCCGAGCGCGTCATGCTCAAATAATAGTCGGTGTTGCCGAAGGTTCGGTTGATCGACGTCCCGTCGGCATTGCGCATCTGGGCCAATTGATCGCGAAGAAGACGTTCCTCGATGCCGCTATGATTCAGGATGAGCCGATCCCGGTCGTCGAAAATGAGCAGATTCATCGGGGAGGACATGCCCCTCGTCTGCTCCAGACTCTCCGAGAAATCGCGGTAATCGATATTGACCGCGACCTCCATCGACTCTCCGCTGTACACGTTGCGGAAGGTCCGCAAGAGACTGACCAGGCTCCGGTTCGACGCGCCGATCGCGCCCCCGGTCCGCGGCGGCAAAACGGTATAGTCGCCCTGGACGTCGACTTGAAGCACTTCGGGATCGTAAAAGTTGTCCAGGCTGTATTTCGCGTCGGACAGGACGTAGTTTTTCGTTTTGTTGATCAAGTAAAGAGAGGCGACGTGTTTGTTGGCGCTGACGATCTTATCGAAGAAACGAAGGACGCCCGACATCGCCTCCGCCTGCTGGGGATACGTTTCGTTCGGCTCGAACAATTTCCACACTTCATCGCTGGCGATGATTTGATTCGTCAAATAGACGAGCTCGGATATTTGCCGTTCCATGTACAGCTTTTTCTCGTTAAGCAAAATCGTGCTGGATGCGTCCGCCTGTCGGATAATATGCGCCGTGCTATAGTTCATGGCCAAATAGCCGATCGAAATCGCCGGCAAGCTGATGGCGATCACGAACATCGCCAAAATTTTATAAAACGATTTTTGCCTCGCAAAACGGTTCAAAGCGACCACCCTCCCCATCACGAATAAAGCGCATTCATTCTATGTTTACTTGAGTATATGTCATATTCGGAGCCATGATAAATGAACAAATCCGACGATCATGCAAAAATACGCCGATCGTCGGAATCGAGACGGATTAAATGAATCGATTCTTTACGTTTAGGAGTGCCCCTTACTATACTTATGTGCGTATGCTCCGAATCCTTTTCGTATCCGATTACTAGACCGCACGGTTTTTAAGGGGGATTAGCAAACGTATGAAGTTGCTCCATATCGGCAACGCCGACTCGCGTTTTCCGGAAGCCGGACCGTTCGTCGACGCGTTGCGGGAAATAGGTGAGCTGACCGTCGTCCGAAACGGGGACGCGTTAACGGACGACGCGCGAGCTGCGCTCATCAGGGAATGCGACGTGCTGCTGACGCTATGGGGATCGAGCCGCGTACCCGAACAGATCGCCGAGAGGCGCGGTCGATTGTCCTACATCTGCAATATTTCCGGCGGCATCTCCCACTGGATCCCGCTCTCGATCGTCGAAGCGGGCATTCCGGTCACCAACTGGGGAGACGCGGTCGCTCCCGAAATGGCGGAAGCGGCCGTGACGCTGCTGCTGGCCGTATTAAAGGAACTGCTCCCTCAACAGCTGCATGTGCGGGAAGGCGGCTGGCACCGGCCCGACCGCCGCATCGGCTCGATGTACGGGCTGCGAATCGGCATCTTCGGCATGGGCGCGATCGGCCGGAAGTTCGTCGACTATGTGCGTCCTTACGAATGCCGGATCCGCTACTACGATCCGTATCTGCCGCCCGCATCGGCGCCGGCCGGCTGCGAGGCGGCGGATAGCCTTGAACGGCTCGCCGCGGAGAGCGACGCGCTGGTCATTCATGCCGGCCTGACCGAAGAGACGCGCGGCGCGGTGAACGCCGCCGTGCTGGCCAAGCTGCCCGACTACGGCATCGTCATCAACACGGCGCGCGGAGACATCGTCGAGCAGGACGCCTTGTTCGCCGAGCTGAAGACGGGCCGCCTGCGGGCCGGACTCGACGTGCTGGCGGGAAGGGACGCGCTTGAACCGGACCACCCGGCGCGCGGCTGGCCGAACGTTCTTTTTTACGGCACATGATCTCTTCTCGGCCAACTGGCAGAAGCCGCCGCTCGAAAGGTACGAGGCCGTCTGCCTCGAAAATTTGATCCGCCACAGCCAAGGGAAGCCCCTCCTGCATCGCTTCGACCGTGATCGCTATTTGCGCAGCACTTGACGGCCCTGCAAGGCGAACCTGCAAGACGATCCTGCGGAGAGGCGGGTTGGCGGAGCGGCGAACGGAATCGCATTCGGTTGCCAACCTTTTACAGACAAGGAGGATATAGAAATGAAGCTGTCCTTTACTACGCTCGGCTGTCCGGATTGGACGTGGGAGCGCATCGTCGACGAGGCGTCGCGGCTGGGCTACGACGGCGTGGAACTTCGCGGCATCGCGGGAGAACTGCGGCTTGGCCGCTGCGAAGCGCTGCGCGAAGAGCGGCTGGAAGCTTCGCTGGCTTATGCCAGGGAGCGCCGCATCGCGATATGCTGTCTGGACACTTCGTGCGCGTTCCACGACGAGGAACGGTTCGACGAAGCCATCGAAGAAGGCATGGAGACGATCGATCTGGCCGTACGCATGGGCGTCGCTTCGATCCGCGTGTTCGGCGATTCGATCGCGGACAACAGCCGCGCGCAAGAGACCGTCGCACGCGTGGCCCGCGGGCTGCAGACGCTCGGCGAATATGCGGAAGGCAAAGATATTCAAGTGCTGCTCGAGACGCATGGCGACTTTTCTTCGTCAGACCGGGTGAGCGAGGTGCTTCGGCAGACGTCTTCGCCCGCCATCGGCGTCATCTGGGACATTCACCACACGTTCAAATACGGCGGCCATGAATCGCCGGCGGAAACGTGGCGAAGGCTGGGCGACGATATCCGGCATGCGCACATCAAGGATGCGCTTGGCGCACGGCCCGTTCTCTTGGGCGAGGGCGAGCTCCCGCTCCCGGAATGGATCGCGCTGCTGCGCGAGGTTGGCTATGACGGCTGGTTGTCGTTCGAATGGGAAAAACGTTGGCATCCGGAAATCGAAGAACCCGAGGTTGCATTGCCGGCCTTCATCGACTACGTACGCCGCTATCTTTAAATACAGTCAAGTATGGGAGTCCGCAAATGTTCGTATGGCAGCTTGTATTGACGAGCCTGTTGTGGGCCGGAAACTTCGTGGCCGGCAAATGGACGGCCGGACACGCCTCGGCGATGATGCTGTCCGAATTGCGCTTCGGAATCGCGATCCTCGTCATCCTCCCGTTCGTATGGATGAAGGAAAAACGCCTGTTCCCGCCGCGGAAGGCCATCCTTCTTCTGCTTGGCATGGGCGCGACGGGCGTGACCTTGTTTAACGTGCTGCTGTTCGAGGCGCTTGCGCATACGTCGGCCGCCAACACGGGGCTGTTGTCGACGCTTAATCCTGCCGCGATCGCCTTGATCTCGTTCCTGGCGTTCGGTCATCGTTTGACGCTGCGGCAGGCTGTCGGCATGATCGTCTCCTTCGCGGGCGTCGTGATCGTCCTTACGCGGGGGGGAATTGGAGCGGCTGCTCGCCCTCCAATTCAATCGCGGCGACCTGATGATGATCGGCGCCGTGCTGTTCTGGGGCTGCTACACCATCCTGTCCCAAAAAAGCGATGGCCTACGTGACGCCGCTTGCCGCAACGCTATGGTCCGGCATTTTCGGCCTGGCGTTCATGCTGCCCTTTAACATCCAGCAATTCACTTTAGTAGACGCCACGCCCGCGTTCTGGGCAGCCATGATTTATATCGGCGTCGGCGCGACCGTGGTTGCCTCGTTTCTTTGGAATATAGGCGTCAAGCGAATAGGCGGCACGCATGCAGGTATCTTTCTGAATTTAAACCCTGTATTTACCGCCTTGCTCGCCTACTTGCTGCTGGACGAACGAATGAACGCGCCGCAATGGATCGGCACGACGGTCGTCATCGGCGGCATGCTGCTGTTCTCGACGACCCCAAAAAGACGTTCTCGGCTCAGCGCCTGACTCCAATTTGCGCGAGATGAATCTTCCGATCTCCCTCCGCAAAATCACAGGCGCATGATGATCTTATGACTCCTCTTCCTCCCACAACCCCCTGATCGTCCGCAGCAGCAACAGCGACTGCCTCCACCGGTCGCCGAGCTCGGCCGTCCGCCCCGCATGCTCGTCCGCCGTGATAGCGTACGGCGGCGGCCCCAGCTCGACCACGAACGGCAGTAAGTCACCGGGACCGGCCGCCGATCGCCAATGCCCCATGCCCTCGCCCCACCAGCGCTTGAAGTGCGGCATTATCGGATGTTCGCCGTTTTCCCCGACGTCGACCTGCACCTGCTCGCCGTTGGACACCCGCGCATGGAACGCGGCGGCCCGGCGTACGATTTGCCCAAGCAAGCCTTCGGCTTCCTCGGACACGGTATGCATCTCGCCCGCCACGATGTAGTGGGACAAATCGGCGGTCAGCCGGAGCGTCTTCAGCGCGTCCAGATATTCAAGCGTGCGCAGCAGATCCTGCGTAATCGTGCCGCGATGCGTCTCGACGAAAGCCGGAATGCCCTTTTCCACGGACATTCGATCGAGCTCGCAAAGCAGACTGATGGCCGGTGCGCCTACGAGAAAAGGCCTCATGACTTGCACGTTAATATGCTGAATGCCGCCGTAAGCGGCCGCTTGCGACAAAAATCCGGCCATATCCGCCGCCGTCTTCGGATACGCGTTGACGCTGAAGGACAAGCCGTACCGCTCCAGCAGGCGCCGCCAACGGTCCTGCTGCTCCGGCGGAGGAATATACCCGTTGATCCCGTCGAAGCCCGCTTCGGCGATCGCCGCGACCCGCTCCTCGACCTTACGCGCCCCCAGCTTTTCCGCAAGCCCCGACATCCCCCACCAAGACATCTGCACGTCCAGCCTTGGTCGGGCCTCCCGCTCCGAGACGGAATATTTCGCATTCACTGCCTCAAGCCCCCTCTCCATGATCGAACCCATACAACCGAGCCCAGGCAGGCCCAGGTCGATTCTCTCCACAGCATAGGCCGAGGCGCCATGACCGGAAAGTAACATTCCTGCTATTTAATCACACGATTCTACTGGGTTTTACGGGACGAAGCGCTTCGAGCGACAAGCGCGCATTCCGGAAACGCGCCTTCTTCTTCAAAATAACGACAACCTTAAAATTGGGTCTTCCCGTGCGCCCAAATGGGTGTATAATCGCCTTGTTTGCTTAAACGGCATTGCGACTTCAGAACTCACAGGAACGGGTGGTCAATCAACATGTTTGAAGTCAAGTGGTTATGGAAGAACCTGGAGGGCAACCGTGCAAGATACATACTCGCGCTCTGCCTGTCCGTCATCGGGTCGTCGCTCACGATCGCGAACCCGTACCTCAGCCAGCGCATCGTCGATACGTTCATCGCCGGCGACGACGCGGTGCAGAACCTGACCGGGAAGCGGGGGCTGCTCATCGCGCTCTGCCTGGGCATGGTCGGCTTCTCGCTGCTGCGCACGGGGCTCGCGTACGTGACGATGATGCAGTACGAGCGCGCCTCGCAGAACATGCTCTACAACGTGCGCATCTTCCTTTACAACCAGATCCAGCGCCAGGACCGGGCGTACTTCGACCGCAACCGCACGGGCGACCAGATGACGCGGATGACCGGCGATCTCGAGATGGTCCGGCATTCGCTCGCCTGGATCGTGAAGACGATCGTCGAGTCGCTCACCATCTTCATCGCGGCCGTCAGCTACTTCTTCTATATCGACGCGGCGCTGACGTGGTGGCTGCTCCTGCTCGCGCCGCCGATCTTCGTCACGGCCTACCTGTTCGCGAAGCGCGTCCGTCCGATGTACGTGGGATTGCGCGAGCGTCTGTCCCAGCTGAACTCCTCCACCCAGGAAAATATCGCGGCGAACCGCGTCGTCAAGGCGTTCGCGCGGGAGGAATACGAGATCGAGAAGTTCCGGGAGCGCAACGCGAACTATCAGCAGGCGAACAAAGCCGCCGCCATGGTCTGGCTCGACTACTTCCCTTATCTCGAATCGTTCGCGCAGGCGTTCAACGTCGTCCTCATGATCGCGGGCGGCATCCTCGTCATGAACGGCCGCATCACGTTCGGCGAATTCGCCGCGTTTTCGGCGCTCATCTGGGCGATCTCCAACCCGATGCGCAACATCGGCATGATCATCAACGACATCCAGCGGTTTTTCGCCAGCCTGACCAAGGTCGTCGAGATCTACTACGCGATCCCCAAGATCGCGGGCGGGCGCAAGGCGGACACCGGCGATCGTTTCAAAGGCAGCATTCGGTTCGATCATGTCACCTTCAAGTATGACAGCGCGATTGTGCTAAGCGACGTCAGCTTCACCGTCCATCCGGGCGAGACAGTCGCGATCATGGGACCGACCGGCGCGGGCAAGACGACGATCGTCAACCTCATCCCGCGATTCTACGACGTCACCGAAGGACGCGTGCTGATCGACGGCGTGGACGTGCGGGAGCTTGATCTCGGCGAGCTGCGCGCCAATGTCGGCATCGCGACGCAGGACGTGCTGCTCTTCTCCGACACGATCGACGGCAACGTCGCGTTCGGGGATCCCGAGCTGCCCGAGGACGATACGGTGAAATTCGCCAAGCTGGCGGCGGCGCACGATTTTATCCGCAAAATGCCGGAGGGCTACGACACGATCATCGGGGGAACGGGGCGTCGGGCTGTCGGGCGGGCAGAAGCAGCGTCTCGCGCTCGCGCGCGCCATGGCGGTCGCACGGCCGATCCTCATCCTCGACGACACGACGTCCGCCGTCGACCTCGAGACCGAGGCGCATATCCAGAACAGCCTGAACCGGCTGGAAGCGCCGTGCACGAAGATCGTCATCGCCCAGCGCATCTCCACGACCGCCAAGGCCGACCGCATCCTCATCCTGGACGCCGGCCGCGTGATCGAGGAAGGCACGCATGCCGAGCTGCTGGCGAGACGCGGGTATTACTACGAAGTGTTCATGCTGCAGAACGAAGGCATCGAGAGGCAGGTGGCGGCCAATGGCTAGAAATAAATTCGACATCGACGAGAATCTGGAGTCCCCGTTCGACATCCGGCACTTCAAGCGCGCGCTCGTCTATATCAAGCGGCAGAAGCGGCCGATGATCGTCGCGCTCGCGCTCAGCGTCCTGTCCGCCGGCATCGGGCTCACCGCGCCGCTCATCATGCAGCACATCGTCGACGTGACCATCCCGGCCAAGACGGTCGGAGCGCTCGTCGGCTGGTCCGCGCTCATGCTGGCCACGATCGTGATCAGCGTCGCGCTCGCCGCCGTCCGGGGACGGATCATGACGAGCGTCGGGCAGGACATCATTTTCGAGATCCGGTCGGACCTGTTCAAGCATCTGCAATCGTTGTCCTTCAAGTACTACGACGACCGCCCGCAGGGGAAGATTCTGATCCGCGTCGTCAACTACGTCAACTCGATCTCCGACGTGCTCTCGAACGGCATCATCAACTTCATCCTGGAGATTCTGAACCTCGTCTTCATCGCCGCCTTCATGTTCGCCGTCGACGTCAAGCTGTCGCTCGTGACGCTGGCGGGACTGCCGGTGTTCGCCCTGTTCCTGCTGCTCATCAAGAACAAGCAGCGGCGCTCCTGGCAGGCGGTGTCCAATAAGAACTCGAACCTGAACGCCTACACGCAGGAGAGCATCAGCGGCGTCGGCGTGACGCAGATCTTCACGCGCGAGGACCGCAACGAAGCGATCTTCACCCGGCTCGCGTCGAACTACCGCCAGGAATGGATGCGCGCGATCCACTTTAACGCGATGATCCCGTTCACGGTCGATAACCTGGCGACGCTCGTCACGACGCTGATCTATATGGTCGGATTGCTGGCGCTGAGTCCGCAGGACGTGACGTTCGGCGTCATCCTCGCGATGAGCAGCTATGCGGCGCGCTTCTGGCAGCCGATCCTGAACCTGTCGAACCTGTACAACGGCTTCGTCAACTCCGTCGCCTACCTGGAACGGATTTTCGAGACGCTCGACGAACCGGTATCGGTCAAGGACGCGCCGGGCGCGAAGGCGCTGCCGCAGCTCCAGGGCCGCGTGACCTTCGACAACGTGACGTTCGGCTACGATACGGGCTCGAGCGTGCTGGAGAACCTGTCGTTCGACGTCCGGCCGGGCGAGAGCATCGCGCTGGTCGGCCCTACGGGCGCGGGCAAGACGACGGTCGTCAATCTCATCTCCCGCTTCTACGACGTCACGGGCGGCCGCATCCTAGTCGACGGGCACGATATCGCGCAGTCCACGCTCCAGTCGCTGCGCAGCCAGATGGGGATCATGCTGCAGGACAGCTTCATCTTCTCGGGCACGATCCTGGACAACATCCGCTACGGCCGTCTCGACGCGACCGAAGAAGAGGTCGTCGCGGCGGCCAAAACCGTGCGCGCCGACGCGTTCATCCGCGAGTTCGAGCACGGCTACCTGACGGAAGTGAACGAGCGCGGCTCGAAGCTGTCGCAGGGCCAGCGGCAGCTCATCTCGTTCGCGCGGACCCTGCTCGCCGACCCGCGCATCCTGATCCTCGACGAGGCGACCTCTTCGATCGACGCCAAGACGGAGCGCCTGCTCCAGCAAGGCCTGAACGAGCTGCTCAAGGGGCGCACGTCCTTCATCATCGCCCACCGGCTGTCGACGGTCCACAACTGCGACAGGATCATGTACATCTCGGACAAAGGCATCGCGGAGGCCGGCTCGCACGACGAGCTGATCGAGAAGCGCGGACTATATTACAAGCTGTATACGGCGCAGAAGATGGAAATGGTCGTGTAGGGAAGTTTAGAGGGTTTGCGATAATCGGAAATCGAAGCTGGGGAGCGGAGGAATGAGCATTTAACGGATCCGCGGAGATCGAAGCGATGGAATCTCGACTCTGCGGATTAAATGCTTGCTGCTCGCTGTTGACCTTGTCCCCGGGATGCCGTTGCGCCCCGGTATATTCATAGTCGCGGCGAGTCTTGGCAGTCCTAGGTCATGAACGGCCATGCCTCGGCATCGGAAGCCTGCCGGCGCTTCTTGGAGGCTCAGGATAATCTTCGGATTTGCACCGGGCAATCGTGTATACCGACGATGGAGATCCATACGGACGAGGCAGATTGGGATGCCTATGCCTTACAAATACAGAAGCTGGTCACCCCAAACGCTTGACCAAACTCACTCTGATCATGTCATCCCGGATTTGAGATCGACTCGAACCAAGAAATCGTGATCATCAAGACTCGCTTTTCGCATAACCGGCATTCGAACGCCTCTGTACAGGATTCAATCTTCCTCGGGTTTTAACAAGTTATATTCTTTAAGCCTTAAAACAAAATAAGGGTCGATCTCGCTGTCCTCCACGGTCTCGGGGTAATAGTGGCGGATGACGTCTTCACCCGGCACCTCTTTCGGAACGCGCAGATTACGAGAATACAACTCCGTCCCGGATTTAAGTTCTTCGTCAAACAGCGCAAAACAATCCAGCGCCCTGACGAGCCTCCACTCGACTTTTTGATCGTAAGGGTTGCGGTAATCCAACTCTTCCCTTTTCGCCTTCTTCTCGGCGATCGCGTACGCTTGCTCGAAGGATTGCGCCTTCACCAGCATCATGCTTTCCTCGTAGGTCTTGTGCGTATCGACGTAATTCTCGTCTACCCTTGCCGGATCGGGATTTCCGGAAATCGTGGATTCGTACAGCAGCTTCACGGCATACCATTCCCATTTCGATTTTTTCGCTCGCGGCATGAACGATCACTCCTAATCGAGATGCATTGAATCGCTTCAGTAAATTATGTCGTCGAAGCCGTGCCTCGCGCCGAGCCAAAAACGGGTATCCTGTTGGAAGGGAGTGCTTGCCGATGAATATCGATCGCTTGGATCATCTCGTTTTGACTGTACAGGATATCGCCCGAACTTGCGAATTTTATTCCCGGGCGTTAGGCATGCAGTCCGTTACCTTCGGCGCGGGGAGAATAGCGCTGCAGTTCGGCACGCAAAAAATGAATCTGCATGAGGTCGGCAAAGAATTCGAGCCTAAGGCCAAATCGCCGACACCAGGCGCCGCGGACCTATGCTTTATTACCCAGTTGCCGTTAGCAGAGGTCGTTCATCATTTAGCAGCTTGCGACGTCATTGTTGAAGAGGGACCGGTAACGCGAACCGGCGCGAAGGGCGCGATCCTCTCCGTTTATATCAGAGATCCCGACGGGAACCTGATCGAGATCTCCAACGAGCTCTGACTGCTCACGTCGGCGAATATTGAAAGGAGTCGGGGAGATGATTCCACGATCACCGTATACGGAACCTCTGTCGATTATTATCAAGATAAGCTCGTGGGAATCTTCTTCTCGCCCGCGCTTTGGACAGGACCATAGACTTCAATAGCCATTATTTATTGGCTAATTCGACCCGATTGTAGTTCTAAGTAATCACAAACAAAGGGGGGGGGGTGCCGGAATAAAAGAACTATTCTTTTTTAGGCATTTGGGTTTAAAATAACCTCGATCGGTTTAAAAGATGGAAAAGCCCCGCTTTATACCGCGATGGCTTTGCTCGCTTATGAATGCGATTACATATGAATAAGAGGGAACCCGATGACCTACCTTCAACCGCTTCATATGAACTGGCTTCTGTTCGCGGCCGGGCTATTCGCCAGCGTCGCCGGAGCCGCCGCCGTAACCTACGGCACCGTACCGCTTCTCTCCATCCGAAGCGCCTGGCAAGCCTCAGGGCGCTATCGTCGGACTGTCTGGATCGGGACCATCGCCTTCGCCCTGTCTCATCTCTTCGCTCCGCTGGCGCTGAACATGCCGGTCGTCTCATCCTATTATTTCCTGCACGTCCTCTTCACGCTTGCCGGCTGCTATGCGGCCACGCTGTTCAACTTCCGCTATGCCGGCCGTCCCCGCGGCCGCGTCTCGCATTACTACATAACCGGCTTCGCCATCTCCGCGATCATCCTTGCGTTCGATTATGCGAATACGCTGTTCCTGTTCCGCGGCATGACGGCCTGGAGGCCGATGCTGGCGGCGGCTACCGCGGCTACGGTCTGCTGCCTGATGCTGTCCATCTTGCGGGTGCTCGACACCTCCAACCGGAACCGCGAGCACAACCTGCATTCGCGGGCAACCGTGCCCGGTTTTATTTTAAGCGGGCTGGGCTTGTTCGCCGTCCCGCTGCTGTGCGCCTTCTCCGTGCTGCCCGCGGCGGAAACGCGCTTCGGCGGCTATGCGATCCTGACGCCCTACCTGCTGACGCTGTTCAGCTGCATCGGCCTCCACATGATTCCCGATTCGTACAACACCACGCGGCAGAGCCGGCAGAACCAACGGATCGTCGAGACCGAGCAGCACTATATGTCGCTGTTCGAGCACAATCCGGACAGCGTGCTCGCCTTCGACAGCGACGGCCGCATCACCGGCGTGAACCGGCAGGCCGAGCTGCTGGCGGAGCGGTTCGGCACGAAGCCGATCGGCCTTCATTTCTCCGACCTGTTCGAAGGCGAATATCACGATCAGGCAATGCGGCACTACAAAGAGGTGCTGCGCGGCAAGTCCAGCACGATCGAGCTGCAGGCGAAGGCGATGGACGGGAAGACGCACGCTTTCTGGCTCACCTCCCTTCCGATCTTCGTCGACGGGACGCTCCGCGGCGCCTACAGCGTGATGAAGGATATTAGCAATACGAAAAAAGACCAGGAAACGATCCGTCATCTGGCCTACCACGACGAGCTCACCGGACTTGCGAACCGCCGTTTTTTCCAGGATTTCCTCGTCTCGCGCACGGACGCGAAGTCGGCGGCCGCCCAGCGCCCTTTCATCGTGTTCTTTATCGACCTCGACCGCTTCAAGCGCGTGAACGACCTGTTCGGACACGCCTTCGGCGACGAAGTGATCAAGCAGGCCGCCGCCAAGCTGCGCGGCTGCCTGCCCTCGAATTGCACGCTCGCCCGCATGGGCGGCGACGAATTTACGGTGCTGCTGCCGAACCTGTCCGCGCAAGAGGAGATCGGGCAGGCAGCGGCCGCGGTCGTTCATGAATTCACGCATCCGTTCCGCGTCGGTCATCGCGCCGTCAAGCTGTCGGCTTCCCTAGGCATCGCGCGCTATCCCGAAGACGGCCGGGACGCGGAGTCGCTCCTCAAGCATGCCGATACGGCCATGTACAACGCCAAGGAAAACGGCAGCGCCCAGTATCGCTTTTACGACGCCGAGCGCGACCAAACTTCCATGGAGCAGATCACGCTGGAGCAAGATCTCGAGCAGTCGATCGCAAGCGATCAGATGCGCCTGTACTATCAACCGAAAATCGACATCCGGACCGGAGAGGCGACCGGCGTCGAAGCGCTCGTGCGGTGGGAACATCCGCAGCTCGGCCTCATCCCTCCGCTCAGCTTCATCCCGCTGGCCGAGAAGTCCGGATTCATCGTGCCGCTAGAGCTATGGGTGCTGAGGGAGGCCTGCAAGCAGATCCGGCAGTGGGGGGAACGAAGGTTACGCCCCCGTTCCCGTGGCCGTCAATCTCTCGCAGATTCATCTCATGAAGCCCGATATTTTCGAATCGATCATGTCCATCGTACAAGAGTCCGGCGTGGATCCCCGGCTGCTGGAGCTCGAGATCACTGAAAGCGCGATGATGCATAACGAGGCGCATGTCATTCGAATCTTGAACAGCTTGCGTGAGGCTGGCATCGCCGTCTCGATGGACGACTTCGGCACGGGCTACAGCTCGCTCAGCTACCTGCACAGCCTGCCGATCGAATGCCTGAAGATCGACCGTTCGTTCGTCCGCAAGCTCACGACGGATCCGGACAGCCGGGCGATCGCCGAGATGATCGTCTCGATGGCGAGGCAGCTGAAGCTCGATATCGTGGCAGAAGGCGTGGAGAACGAAGAGCAGATCCGCCTTCTGAAGGAGCTCCACTGCTTTAACGTCCAGGGCTACTACTATAGCCAACCTATACCTTCCGACGAGATCAGGCGCTGGCTGCTCCCCCCTTCGCCTGCAGCTGGCGCCGTGAGCGCGCGAGGGGACGGCTTCGTTAACCTGACATACGATTTCTATGACGAATATTAAATGTGTTCTATTTATGCTTTATCGAGTTTGGCAGAGGCGAGCAAGGTTTTTCTTGCAAAGAAAACGTCTACGAGGTTAAACATAAGCTCTACGAGCTCGAGGAGATGTGCAGGGAAAAGAAGTGCTTCCGCGCTTCGAAGTCTGCGATCATCAACATCGCTAAAATCGCCCGCATCTCCCCCTCTTTTGCCTATAAGCGGGAGCAACATGCGACTTCGACTGACTATTCATTTTATATCGTTGGAAGCGATTCTGATTGCTCTCGGATCGGTCACGGGAATTGTGGCGAACCTCGCGGACGCTGTTAGAGTCCGCGTCGGTTGACTCCCGGAGGCTCTTAACGCAGCCTCTTTTGCCGTCACCGAGGCAATCCCGTCGGAAGCTTCCGATGAATCGCGAACACTGAACCATTTATTCCATAATATGCAATTAGAGGTTTGCTTATCAAGACTAAAGTTGCGACCCTCACAATGATCCATATAAAAAAACCAGCGGTACGCTCGGACTGAAAAGCAAAGTCCTGACTGCCGCTGGTTTATTGAATGAACTTCATTTAGACGTTAAGCGCCAATATCATCACGCCGTACGCCGGCAGCTCCCGCTCGCCCTCCATATGCTCTCCCGTCAACAGATCGCGCGCCGCCTTCTTGAAGCGAATCGCAGCGGGCCGGTCGGCGTAGTTCAGCAGGAAGAGGTAGCTCCTCTCCCCGGCAGACCGGATGCCAAGCTCGACCTCGGCCGGCGCATCGAGCAAATCGGAAGCCGGAGACGCCAGCCCTAGCGAGTCGATCAGCGCATCGACGACCGGCTCGCTGTAGGCCGCCCCGTAATACCAGGCGTGTCCCTGGCCAGCCGCGCGCTTCGTCAGCGCAGGCGCTCCTGCGTAGTATTCGCTCGCGTATTCCGCTACGACCTCGGTGCCCGGATCTTCGACGCGCAGCACTTCGTTAAATCCTTCCGCCTTCGTCCATGCAGGCAAGCGGCCGTCCTTCCATTGCAGCTCCGCTGCGGATACGGTGCCCTTAATTAACGTGAAGTCTTCCACGTTGATCCCGCACAGCTCGGCCACCGGGCCGGGGAAAGGCCGCATATAGCAGTGGCCGTCCAGGTTTTTATAGCCTGTGCGCGCGCCGAAAAAAGAGCTGCCCGCCCTGTTCGACGTACTGCGTCAGCAGCGCCGCCGTCTTGTCGCTCATGATCGCCGGATGCGGGTATGCGATCGCCTTGTACTTGGCCAGATCCTCCAGGGTGGTCGATTTGCGCAGCGTAATGACGTCCGCGGGAATATGGCGGTACTGCAGCTGCTTGTACCACGCCCCCATGCTCCGCCACCGAAGCGGACCGTGCCACTCGTCGAACTCCCCGTCCCACGTATTGTCGTAATCCTGCATGATCGCCACTTCCGCTTGGTAAACCGTTCCGGCGACCGCAGCGCCGATTTTCCGGAACTCGTCGCCGACCTGCGCGACCTCGCGCACTCTGCGATTGGGCTGGTTATGGTAGTCGTTAATCCCGTGCCAATAGATCTCGGTGCCGAACGTGGCCGTCCGCCAGCGGAAGTAGACGAGCAGGTCGGTGCCGTGAAGGACGGATTGATACGACCACAGCCGGATCTGTCCCGGCCGCGGCGCCCCCATGCCGATTCGGTTCACCCAGCCGCCCGGACCGGATTGCTGCTCCATGACGCAGAAGTTGGGCGACATCGACCGGACATTGGACAGGCTCATGCTCCAGCCGCGGTCCCGCAGCGTATTTTCGTCGTCGCCCGGGAAGATCGTCGAGAACTGCGGATAGGAATCATAAGAGAAGAAATCGAGCAGCCGATCCGTCATTTCATGATTATCCAGATGGCCGAACGTGCCGTTCGTCGTCACCCAGTGCTGAGGCGCGAGCTCGCGGATGATATCGGCCTGCAGCTTCGCGAACGAGATCGTGTTATCCGAAATAAATCGCTTCTCGTCCAGCGCCAGATGCGGATTCGGCGAAGGATTGACCATCGGCCTCGTGAGATGAACCTGTTCCCAATCGGTGTAGGTCTGGCTCCAAAAGACGGCGCCCCACGCTTTGTTCAAGGCATCCAGCGAGCCGTAACGCCGCTTCAGCCACTCGCGAAACGCGACATGATCGGCTTCCGCGTAGTAAACATTGGTCTCGCAGTTCAGCTCGTTGTCGATCTGCCAGCCGATGACCGCGGGATGATCCTTGTACGCCTCCACCATGTTGCGGACGATGCGCTTGCACAATTGCCGGTAAAGCGGGCTGCTGTAATTGTAGTGCCGCCGCATGCCGTGCCGATATAGAACGCCGTCCACGCCCGCGTTCAGCACTTCGGGATACTTGTGCGTCAGCCAGGCGGGCGGCGTCGCAGTCGGCGTGCCGAGAATTACCTGGATGCCGTTCTCGTGCGCCAGGTCCAAGGCCCGAACGAAGAAGGAAAAGTCGAAGCGTCCTTCTTCCGGTTCAAACAGGGCCCATGCGAACTCCGCGAGCCGCACGACCGTGATATTCATCTCCCGCATGCGCCGGAAGTCGTCTTCCCACAGTTCCTCCGGCCAATGCTCCGGATAGTAGCACACGCCAAGCCGCAGCTCGTCCATTCGGATCGATTTTGCCATCGCTTTCTTCGGCTCCCCTCGCTTATCGATACCTTCATTTTAGAGGAGTCCAGGCCATGCTTAAATGACAAATACATGCGACTTCTATTAAAATATTGCGCTTCGGTTAACGACAAACGACCGTTACTGTGGTAATGTTATTGACAAACTTTAAAATTCCGTGGATAGAGGTCGTCTCATGCGCGAGCACGTTTTCCTGCCGAAGCCGTTGTTTCCCAGACATGTTTGCTTTCCGGATTTTATCGGAGGCTACAGCCATTTCCCGGAGCATGCCGTAAGCCGCGAATATCGGACCAAGGAAATCCGCATGGATCGCCTCTACAATTTGCACATCGTGCTCGACGGCAAAGGCTTTCTTGAGTCAGACGGCCAGCGCTACGAGCTGACGCGGGGACAAGGATTCCTGTACGGCCCCGGCCTCAGACAGGTGTACCGCTCCGATGCCGGCGAGCCTTGGCATATCCGGTGGGTGCATTTCTTCGGCGAACGCCTTGAGGAACTGCTCGACGGGAAAGGGCTGGACGGCCCTTGGCTGTTCGCCCTGTCGGACCTTCCTCCTGTCGAAGCGCTGCTTGATCGCCTCCTGGGGCTGGGGCGGTCCTACCAGATCGACGACGAATACAGCGTGGCGGGGACGCTTTACGAGCTGCTGGCCCGATTGCAGGAAACGTCGTCGAGACTGAACGTTCCTGCCAGCTCCGCCGTCGACCGGATTCGGACGGCAGCCAATTACGTGCGCGCCCGCAGCAGCGAGCCGTTCACGATCGAACAGGCGGCGGCGCTGGCCGGCTACAGCGCCCACCACTTCAGCCGCAGGTTCAGCGCGACGTTCGGAAAATCGTTTCCCGACTTCCTGTTGGAATCCAGGCTGATCCACGCGAAGCGTCTGCTCGCCTCCACGCAACTGTCCGTCAAGCAGATCGCGCTCGAGACGGGCTTCTCGCAGGCGAGCTACTTCAGCTCGTGCTTCCGGCGCGCGGAAGGCATGACGCCGCTGCAGTTTCGGAACAGGCATCTGACAGGTGCCGACTAGCGCTCAGCTGCGCCATGGCTTTCAACAACCCTCCATCTTCTTAACCTAACGGGCCCGAGCAGCCCGCTTGCCTCCTACTGCTTATAGAAGCAGCTTAATTGTTTAAGGAATACATAATGCCAGAACCGCCTTAGCTGAGGCTCTGCTCATACAACACGCCGCCTTCCTTATCCAGGCCGCGAATGGCTTGCCACGTGGCGCTTCCTTGCTTGCTTTCCCATAAGAACAAGAACATGCGGTCCTCCGTAACGGCTTCGCGCATTGGCGCAAGCTTGCCTGTTTCCTTGTCCGTCATGAGCAATTCCACCGTGGTTATCCGGTCGTCGGATACGTATCCATAAAACTTGTACGTCATGAGCGAACGGGATAAGGAACTGCCCTCCCAGCTATAGGAGAGCGCCTTGTCGCGGTCGATCTTGATGCCGCCGACGCCGCCACCCGCCATCCATCCGCCCTTTTTCTTAACGACGGTGTCCGCGGAGAACCAGTCATTATAGGTTCCGAGGAAGATCACCTGATGCTGGTCGAACGGAACCGTAACCTTGCGGACGATCGTGGAGGGTCCATAATGAAAGCCGCTTTCCGACAGTCGATGCGCTTGCTCGGGAGTGAAGCTGCCGGGCATAAAGAGGTCTTCGCGCCAGACGAGCCAGAGCAGCAGCAGAATAGCTAACCATTCGAAGCCTGCAAATACGAATTTTCTGTTCACGCGCCTTCACCAGCCTTTAGGAGCGGTATCTCGATTTGGCCGTGTCGGTCGTAGAGGTCGTAGACAAGCGTGGCGCGAACCGCCGTCTTATTCGGCAAGTTGAAAGAAACAAAACCGGTCTCCCCCCAAGTGGTACCGCTGGAACCCGCTTGATGGCTGAGCAATTGTTGCCCGTCCGGCGTGACGAGCTTCAGGCTCATCGTCGGAAATGACCAGACACTCTTCTTCTGTTCGGCACGAAAAGCATAAGTCACCACAATCTGCTTCGGCGTGACGTAGACGAAGTCGGCGGTGAACGTATCTCTGTCGATCGGAAAGCACTTGCGGACGGTTATCTTCGTGACGGGGCCGTCCGCCTGAAGCGCTTGGATCGTATCGTCCATTCCCCGGTCCTTGTCACAGGTCCAATTCTGGATATGGTGCGCCATTAAAATCAGGACTAAAACGACCAGGATCGTTCTTCTGAATAAGAAAGTTGCGTATGTCAGACGTCTTTTCATGCGTGCCCCCCCTCTACAAACGATTTTACTTATCTCCTGTATATTACTCCTTTTTTATGGATATGTTGAGGCTTTTCGATTAACGCGTTAATAATGAATATCATTAATAGGATCCATAAAATGTTCATTTGCGCGAAGGAACGAATCGTGATAAGTTTTAATTAATTATTAGATAATAATTATTCTAATGTAAGGCGAAAGGAAGATCGTCATGAACAACTACGATTTTCATCACCTTGATCATGTAAAAGAACAAAACACATCGAAAAAGACGCTTTGGATTACCCTGCTGCTGACCTTGTTTTTTACGATCGTAGAAATTGTAGGCGGGCTTGTATCCAACTCTCTCGCCCTCCTCTCCGATTCGGCGCACATGATCTCCGACGTGCTGGCTTTAGGCTTGAGCATGGCCGCTATTTATATGGCCACCCGCAAGCCCAACCGGAAGTACACGTTCGGCTTCCTCCGCTTTGAGATTATTGCCTCGTTTCTTAACGGTCTGGCGCTTGCCGTTATTGCAGTAGGCATTTTTGCGGAAGGGATCAAACGCATCATTCAGCCGCAAGCCGTCGATATGCCTCTCATGCTAACGATCGCATCCGTCGGCTTGGCCGTGAACGTCGTTCTTACGATCGTACTCAGCCGCAGCACGAAGAAAGAAGACAATTTGAACGTAAAAAGCGCGCTTTGGCACTTTGTCGGAGACCTGCTAAGCTCCGTCGGCATTATTGTTTCCGCTATTCTTATACACTTTACCGGCCTCTTGATTTTAGACCCGTTGATCAGCATGGTCGTCGGAGGGATTATTTTCCTCGGAGGGTTCAAGATCATCCGCGAATCCTATCTCGTGCTGATGGAGACCGTCCCCGAGCAGTTCGATCTGGATGCCATTCGCGCAGAGATCAACGGCTTGGACATCGTCGCGGACGTTCACGAGCTTCATCTGTGGGCGGTGACGACCGAGCATTATTCGCTGACCGCGCATGTATTCGTCAAGAAAGAGGTGGAGCCCTTCTGCGCGATTTCGGCGATTAATGATCTTTTGAAAAATAAATACGGAATCGAGCATTCAACGCTCCAGATTGAACACCCGATTTTGCATGATCACGGAGATTATGGAAGAGCGTTTATGCTGAAGCAAGCTTAAGCCTTATTCTAAAGCCTTGGACATCCGATCGCCCAAATCCTGAGTAAGCAGGTTCAATTGCTCGCCCAGCGCGGCGATCTCCTCGATCGAACCCAGCTGCTCCTCCGTCGCGTTGAGAACACCTTTGACATTAGAAGCGGTAGCTTGCGAAATATGGTTCATTTCCGCGACCTGTCTGGCTCCCGCTACGATGCGATGGAAGGTGTGGCTCGTCTCCTCGATCTTCCGGACGCCCAAGCCCATAAATAACATCGAACCACATGAACAGACGAGAGGCCATCCTTTGGGAGCTATGCCCGAAGGACGGCCTTTCTATTCAATCGCGAAGTCAATTTTCCATTGACATTTATGGGCACTTTATCTATGATTGACCTGTCTGATAGGTAAACAGGGAAGAAGGAAAGGCTTATGAAGAAAATACAGAAGATCCATCTCTACGAGCAGGTCTCCCAAGAGCTTCAGAACTATATTCAGGAAAAAGAACTGAAGGAGGGAGACAAACTTCCTTCCGTCGAGCGATTGACGGAAATGTTCGGCGTAGGCCGCTCTTCGCTTCGCGAAGCGCTGCGTCACTTGGAGGCAAACGAGATCGTCCGGATCGAAAACGGCAAAGGCGTTTTTGTGAGGGACATGGAGACGTTCCGCTTCACGGGCAAGGTCAAGATCGAGATCGAGCGCAATTCGCTCCTCTCCATCCTCGATGTCCGCCGCGCGCTCGAAGGCAAGGCGATCGAACTGGCGGCCCAGCGCATCACCCCGAAGCAGATCAAAGAAATTCAGTCGTGCCTTAACGAATACCGCAGATTAAAGGAAAAGGGGGAAAGCACGTCCAAAATCGACTTTACCTTTCATCAACTCGTCAACAAGGCGGCCGCGAACCCCATTTTGGAAAGCGTTCTCGATTCTTTTTCCGTTCTTTACAATAAATTTTTCGACAAGCCGCTCGGGAACGCGGGATTATTCGATGCGACCTATCCCTATCACTTCACGATGTTCGATGCGATCGCCGCGCACGACGTCGCGGCTGCCCTCGTTGAATTCAACAAATTGATGGACTCCCTCGAAAAAATTATTAAAACCTATGAAATTTAAGTATCTTAAATATAGGTAGAAACCACGAAAGAAAATTTTATTGTAAGAAATAGTAACACCCAGGTAACAAAATGGTTGACAAAAAATACGTCTACAGCATACCATTATACCTATCATACAGGTTGATAGTTAGATAGTGAGATAGCTAGCCTGCCGGTATGATATCCATAGAAGGAGGGGAATTAAATGTTTACGCAAAACGGAATGAAAACGATTTCAAAATTGGCAGTTTCTTCTGTCGCTCTTGCTCTGGTATTATCCGCCTGCGGCGGCAACGACAACAACAATTCGTCGGGTGCTTCGGCTGGTTCTTCGGCTGGCGCTTCCGCTGGCAACGCTGCCGGCGGAGAAAAGTAAAACTCCGCATGATCGAAAGCTTAACTTCCGATACGCGCACGGCCGAGCTCCAGAAGATGATCGACGCGTTCAAGAAAGCGAATTCCAATATCGACGTTGAATTGATCTCGCCTCCGTTCGACCAAGCCGACAATAAAATCCGTACCATGCTGTCCGCCAAGGAAGATATCGACATCGTCGAAGCCCGCGACCTGAATGTGGCGGAATTCGTCAACAACGGCTATCTGGAGCCGCTTAACGAGTATACGAAAAACTGGAGCGAGTTCTCCACGGTAACGAAAACGGCGCTCGACGTCGGCAGCATCGGCGACAAGCTGTACTTTATTTCCAACGGCCTGTATCAGCGTCAAATGTTCTACCGCGCCGATTGGCTGAAGGACGCAGGCATCGCGGTGCCGAAAACTTACCAGGAGCTGGTCGACGCCTCGATCAAGCTGACCGACAAGTCCAAGAACCGTTACGGCTTCTCGTTCCGCGGCGGCTCCGGCGCGAACTCCGTACCGGACACGATGGTGCTGGCTTACAACGGCGCCAACGTCAATACAAGCGACGCGATGTTCCTTAACGACGGCAAGTCGATCTACTCTTCCCCGGAAGCCAAGCAAGCGCTCGATCTGTACTTGAAGCTCTTCAAGGAAGGTTCGCCTGCCGATTCCGTCGGCTGGGGCTTCTCCGAGCAGGTACAAGCGTTCACTTCCGGCGTGACGGCCTTCCTGCTGCAGGATCCCGACGTCATCAACACGCTGAAGGAAGGCATGGAAGAAGGCACTTGGGCGACCGCGCCGATGCCGACGGGCCCGAGCGGCGTGGCATTGATCAGCGCCGGCGGCGCAGGCTGGGGCATTACTTCCTTCTCCACCAAGAAGGAAGCGGCTTGGAAGCTGATCGAATTCCTGAGCTCCAACGAACAAAATGTCGAATGGTCCAAGAGCTACGGCACGATTCCGATTCACAGCACCGCGACCCAAGACCCTTACTTTAACGACGGTCCGTACAAGACGCTGCTGGATATGACGGCAGACGCCAAGACGTTCGTCAACTACAAGCCTCCTTTCAACTACCCGGCGAACAGCAAGTTCGGCACGGTGTCCATGGAGACCGGCCAGCAAATGCTGCTCGGCAAGGCGACCGTAGAAGAAACGCTTGCGAAATGGGACAAGTTCTGGGTGGATGCCAAGGCAGAACTCAACGCGACTAAATAATTAGCGGCCACGCATAGGTTTAACACAAGCGAATATGGCGGACAGCCCAGGCTGTCTGCCATGTTCCCTGCATCTAAAGGCGGTGACTTCTATTGAAACAGCGTACATTTATCTGGCTTAGTCTGTTCCCCGCTTTTTTGCTGCTTGCGGTGTTCACGTTTTATCCGTTTTTGCGCGGCGTGATTATGGCCTTCCAACACTACGAATTGTTCAACCTTAACAACACCGCGTTCGTAGGCTTGGATAACTTCGAGGCCGCGTTCAAAGACAGCAAATTCCTCTCTGCGCTCGAACACAGCGTATACTGGGTATTTTTCTCGCTGATCTTTCAATTCATTATCGGCCTTACGCTCGCGCTTATGCTGAAAAAGCAGTTCCGCGGAAGGGGCGTCTATCAGGGCTTCGTGTTCTATTCCTGGGCGCTGTCCGGATTCCTGATCGGTCTGATCTGGAAGTGGTTGTTTAACTCCCAATACGGGGTTATCAACGACTTGCTGCTCAGAATAGGCTTCATTCATGATCGAATCGGCTTCCTGTCCGACCCGAGCTGGGCGATGTTCTCGGTTATTGTCGCGAACGTGTGGTATGGCATCGCCTTCTTCGCGATCATGCTGCTCGCCGCGCTGCAGTCGGTGCCCGGCGAACTGTACGAAGCGGCCGATATCGACGGCGCGAATGCGTTCCGCAAATTTTTCAATGTCACCTTGCCTTATATAATGCCGACCATCATCGCGACGACGCTGCTGCGGGTCATCTGGATTTTCAACGATCCGGCGCTCGTCTACGGCATGACCAACGGCGGACCTGCCGGAAGCACGCACGTCCTGTCCTCCCTCTTGATGGAGAGACTGCTCGCAGGCAACTATGGCGCCGCTTCCTCGATCGGGGTCATCATGCTCGTCATTCTGATGCTGTACACCGTCTTCTATCTGTTCGTGACGAAGTCCGAGAAAGTAGGTGACTTCTGATGGCTGCCAAAGCGACGCTCAAAGGATTAAAAATCGTTTATTTGGCGCTGCACCTGATCGTGATGGTGTTTCCGCTGTACTGGATCGTGATCACGGCTTTCAAGCCGAAGGGCGACATCTTCAAGCTGCCGATCTCCTACTGGCCGAGTCATTTTTCATTGAGCAATTTCGATCGCATCTTTACGGTGTCCAAGTTTCACGTGTATATCATGAACAGCTTGATCGTGTCGATCGTATCCGCCGTCGCCGTCATTGTCATCTCGATATTGTGCGCGTACGTCATGGCGCGATTCACGTTCCGCGGCCACAAGCAGATCATGCTCGCGTTTTTCCTCACGCAAATGCTGCCGGGCTTCGTGTCGCTGGCGCCCCTGTACCTGATGATGTCGAACATGGGGCTGACGAACACCCGCCTGTCGCTCATCCTGCTGTACACGACGGGCTCCATCGCCTTCTCGACGATCATGCTCAGGGGCTTCTTCCAGCGCATACCGGCCAGTCTCGAGGAAGCCGCGATGATCGACGGCTGCTCGCGGATCTCGTCGCTGTTCCGCATCATCATTCCGGTCATGCTGCCGGGCATCGCTTCGACGTTTATCTTTGCCTTCGTCCAGAACTGGAACGAGTTGTTCCAGGCCGTCATGTTCATCGATACGAATTCGCTGAAGACCTTGCCGGTCGGGATGAATTCATTCGTATTGAAGTTCGATATCGATTGGGGATCCATGTCAGCCGGAACCGTCATCTCCGTGATTCCGACGATCGTCATGTTCGCCTTCGCCCAACGTTATATCGTCGAAGGCTTGACGCAAGGGGCGGAGAAGGGCTGATCCAGTTTCTTGCGGGATAGGAGTAGGTATATATGACAACAAGCGAGAGAGACAAAAACCATTTTTACACGCAAGTATCGCACGATTCGGTAGACAGCCGCCACCAAGGCGCCATCACGATGCCGGTCTACCAGAGCAGCCTGTTCGCGTTCGAGACGCACCAGAAGTTCGACGAGGCGATGAAAGACGTATTGGCCGCCTCCGTCTATTCGCGAGGCAACAATCCGACGGTCATGTACCTGGAGGAAAAGATCGCGCGGCTCGAAGGCGGCGAGAGCGCGCGCTGCTTCGCCTCGGGCATGGGCGCCATCTCCGCCGTCATCTTCGCGCTGGTCGGATCGGGCGAGCACATCGTCTGCGTCGATCAGGCCTACGGACCGACCCGCGAGCTGCTCGCGGACCTGTCGGCGCGCTTCGGCGTCGAGGTCACCTTCCTCGACGGCAAAGATACGGAAGGCTTCGCGGCTGCGATCCGTCCGAATACCAAATTGTTCTACCTGGAGAGCCCGACTTCTGGCCTGTTCGAAATGCAGGACCTCCCCGCGCTCGCCAGCCTGGCGAAGGCCCACGGCATCATCACGGCTATCGACAATTCTTGGGCGACGCCGTACTTCCAGAAGCCGCTCTCCATGGGCATAGATCTGGTCATGCACTCGCTCACCAAATACTTTTCGGGCCATAGCGACAGTCTCGGCGGCGTCGTCGTTGGCAGCCGCGAGCTGATCGGCTTGATCGGCCATCGCAGCTACCTGAATCTGGGCGCCGCGATGGCGCCGCAGACCGCGTCCCTCATCACGCGCGGCCTTCGTACGCTGCCCCTGCGGCTTGAACGCCACCAGTCCAGCGCATTCAAGATCGCGTCGCATCTGGCGGCCAAACCGGACGTCGTGCGCGTCAACCACCCCGGGCTGGCAGGCTACCCGCAGAAGGAGCTGGCCGCCCGCCAGCTGAGCGGATACGGCGGCTTGTTCTCGTTCGTGACGCGCCACAGCGTGGAGAACATGAAGCAATGGGCGACCGACCTCGACTACTTCCGCATCGGCGTCAGCTGGGGCGGATACGAGAGTCTCGTCACCGTGGGCGCTGCCCCCGCCAAAGATATCGAAGACGGCAGCGCGTTGGCGAGCGTACGCATGTACATCGGCATCGAGGATCCGGACGAGCTGATCGCGGATATCGAGCGCAACTGGGCCAAGCTCTATGAGCCTTCGCTGAGAAGCCAGTCTTTGTAAAGTACAAATGAACGTATACAGACGCAAACGGGAGGAAGCAGAGTCATACGCTGCTTCCTCCCGTTTTGCGTTATGCGCCTGCCTCCTTTATCGCCCGTTTACCACAGATACAAATCATTGCCTTTCAACTTAAAGACCGCTTCCATCAAGTAATAATCGCCGTAAATGATCGGATGATGGTGCGCCTTCGAATGATAAGCGGCCGAGCCGTATTGCACGATGGCGTCCGAGCCTTCCGTCCAGTCGCACCGCGCATCGACCGCCTTGAGCAGCTTGACCGCCGCGTCCAGATAGAGCCGCCGCTCGTTCGCGCCGACGGCCTTGGCCAGCTCGATCAGTCCGCAAGCGGCGATGGCCGCCGCCGTATCGTCTTCAAGCCGCGGCGCCTGCGGCTGTCTGAAGTCGACCGGAATGACGCCGCGCTCGGGGATATTGGCGATAAAATAGTGCGCAATGCGTTTGGCCGTCTGCAGGTACGCTTCCTTCCGCGTATGAATATAACTCATCATAAATCCGTACAAGCCCCAGGACTGTCCTCTCGTCCATGAAGAGCCTTCCTCGTAACCTTGCCCGCCGTACGTACGAACGACGCCCCCGCGCTCGGGATCGAATTCCACGATATGATTCACCGACCCGTCCGGCCTGACGAAGATGTCCATGACCGTATCCGCATGCTTCATCGCGATTTGCTTGTACCGGGGATCTCCCGTCTCTTCGGAGGCCCAGTAGAGGAGCGGGATATTGAACATACAGTCGATGATGGCCCAGCCTCTCGTATCCTGTCCTTCGATGTCGTTCCAGGCGCGGATAAAGCCGCCGGCCAGGTTGAAGCGTCCGGCCAGCAGGTTCGCGGCATGCAGGGCCCGCTTGCGCGATTCCGGGTTCTTCGTCACGCGATAATTCGCGACGCTGGTCGGCAGCCACATAAATCCGACGTCGTGATGCAGTCCGTAAAAAATCTCGAAGCACCGATCCAGCTTCTCCTCCGAGATCGCCGCGATCGCCTTATACTTTTCGCTGCCGGTCTCGTGATACATGAGCCACATCATGCCGCCCCAAAAGCCGTTCGTCCACCAATTGATGCCGTCCGCCGGATCGCCCGCCGGCTGAAGCGCGGCGCGGTCGTCATAGGTGCCGTTTACGGTCGTATAGGGAATCTTGTGCTTCGTTTTCTCGCTGACCCATTCCATCTTGGCGGTCACTCTGCCAACGATGTCGTGCAGCCAAGTCTCCTCTGCGGTTTGCAGCATATCGGCTTCCCTTCCTTCTCTTCACATTCGTTAGATGGCCGCTCAAGCGCCTCTACGGCTGCTTGTCGTCGCCGGACGCCCTGAATTCCTGCGGGAGCTTCCCGCTATGCTTCTTAAACATGTCGCTGAACTGCCTGGCATTGTTGTAGCCGACCTCCTCCGCAATCTGATAGATCATCAGATCGGTGTGGAGGAGCAGCTTGATCGCCTGCTTCATGCGAACCTCGGTCAAATATTGCTTGAAGTTCATTCCCGTATGCTTTTTGAAAAAGCTGCTAAAGTAATACGGATTCATAAAAACTTTGGAGGCGGCGCCTTCAAGGGTGATATTCGCTTTATAGTGCTGCTCGATGTACGCTTTTACGTCCGTCAGCTGCCGGCTCTCTCTGCCCCCTGTCTCGAGGCGCTGGAAAATGCCTTCCGCGGCTTCAAGCATATACGCCTTCAATTGCGGGTATTTGCCGAAGCTTTGCAGCTTGTCCAAATGCCGCTGAAGCTCGTCTTCCTGAACCGCGATGCCGATCTGCGCCAAGCCGTCCGCCCATTCCGCAAGCGTTCCGTAAGCGGCCAGCACCGCCTTTTCCCTGCCGCCGCCGGCGTGGAGCTCGATCTTCTCCAACAACGCCTCGCTTGTCTCGCGCAGCAGGCCGCGGTCTTTTTTTCAGAACGGCTTGCAGCACCCGGTCTCTCGCTTCGCCCAGCTCCTTGACGGACGCCCGGCTCTCCCAGTTCTCCTCCGCCCAGCATACGACCGCTCCGCCATCGGCGAAAAAGCTCCGGTTTAACGCTTCCGCCGCGGTCCGATAGGCGCGTCGAATGCCTTCGACGCCCGACTGTTCTTCTCCGATTCCAGCCGACAAAGCGATCTTTAGAAAGCCCGCCGCATGCACGACAACTTCCGAAGCAAGCGCCTTAACGGACGCGGCTTGCCTATGATTAATCACGACGCAGAGCCGATCGCCTTTTCTGAACAGCACGATCGCGGCCTCTCGCGCGACCACTTCCTCCGTCATATTGCCGATCGCGAAGAGCAGCAGACGCCGCTCATGCTCGCCCCAGCGAATGTCCGTCTTTTGCGGCTCGGGTTCGAGCAGCATGACGCTAAAGCGCGGATAAGTAAAGCGGTGCCCGAACAGCCGCAGCTTCTCCTCCGCCTCCTCGATCCGAATATCGCCTTCGATCAGGCGGTCGAACAGCTCTTCAAGTTTCGTTTTGCGATCCATTTGCTCGTACTGGGCCAGCTTACTTTTGGTTTGGCGTTCTTCGGATTCTTCTTTCAGGAGAGACAGGGCGCGGGTGACGGCCGACAGCAGCAGCTCCTTTTCGATGGGCTTGATCAGGTAATCGACGGCGCCCAGCGCCAACGCTTCCTTCGCGTAGGAAAATTCCTGATAGGCGCTTATGAAAATGACTTTGGCGCCATAGCCAAGACGCCCGATCTCCTTCAGCACGTCGATCCCCGTGCCGTCAGGCATGCTGATATCGGTCACGACCAGCGACGGCCGTTCCTTTTCCACGAGCTCGAGGAGTCCGCGCCCCGTCCAGGCTTCGCCTACAATTTGAATGCCGAGCGCCTCCCAGGGAATTAGCTTGCGCAGTCCTCTGAGGATCATCGGCTCGTCGTCCGCAAGCACGGCGTGAATCACGGCTCGTTCCTCCCCTCTCTGCAAGGAAGATCCAATCGCACGGACGTCCCGATATTCGGCGTACTATGGATGCGAACGCCGTATTCGGGTCCGTACAGCGCGGCGAGCCGGTCATGCACGTTTTTGATGCCAATGCCGCCGTTCTCCTGCAGCTCCGGCTGCGCGCTCTCGGCATCCCGGTCCAGTCGCGCTCTGATCCGCTCCAGCTTTTCGGGCCCCATCCCGATCCCATCGTCGTCGACGGTGACGACCAGCCTCTGATCCTCGATCTCGGCGGAGATCCGGATCGTCCCTTTGCTTGCCTTCGGCATGATCCCGTGATAGATCGCATTTTCGACCAACGGCTGAATCGACAGCTTCGGCAGTTGGCAGTTCAACGCGTCTCCGCTCATGCGTATATCCATCGCCAACCGCTGCTCGCCGTAGCGAAGCGACATCAATTTAAAGTATTGCTCGATATTCGATTTCTCGTCGGAGAGGGATACCGTCTCGTCGCCATAGTCCAGCACGTACTTCAGCTGACGGGAAAGGGCCAGGATCATGTCGGCGACTTCTTCGTCGTCGTTGGCCACGGCGCTCATGCGGATCACTTCCAGGGTGTTGTAAAGGTAGTGGGGGCGAATCTGGCTCTTCAGCGCGGTCAGCTCCGCCTGCTTCTGCTTGATTTGCGCGACGTACACTTTATCGATGTAGCTCTTGAGACGATCCGTCATCTTGTTGAAGCCCCGGGCGAGCATGCCGATCTCGTCGGGACTCCTGACCTGCACCTGCGTATCGAAGTCGCCGGATTCGACCTTGGCCATATGACGGATTATGACGCGAATCGGGTTCGACAGATTGTTGGAAAACCATATCGCCACGAGGACAAGCGCCACGATCGAGAGTGCGATGACCACGGCGATCGTATTTTTAATGCCGTTGATCTTGCGGAACAGCTCGTCCTTGTCCACCTCGCCGATCACATGCCAGCCGGCGTCGGGCATATCCTGCTTCACATACCGATAGTCGCCTGAATCCGCGGCGCTGAAGCGCTGCCCGATCCGGTCGTTCTTGTTGCTGTAAAGGATCCATCCGTCCGGATCGACGACGTACATCCCGTCGTGCCTGTCGATGGTGAGACGATTAAAGATGTCCGCGAAGGCGTCGACGGATACATCTACGTAGAGGCTTCCCACGACTTTGCCGTCCAGGCCGGGGCTGCCAGCCACATCGATCAGATTGCGGGCGAACGTCAATACCGTCGTGCCTGAATTCAGGTAGTAATCCTGATGATGCGTCGGAAACATCGCCAACCGATTAGGCCGATCGAGAAGCGCCTGCCGCCATGCGGGGGGCGGAAAGTCATAACGAAAGTCGATGCGGCTCCCTGCGCGGTTCAAATCCTGATAACCGCCGCCGGTAAAAACGAAGGCGACGCTGCGAATATGAACGTCCGTAGCCACGACGGTCTGAAGGAGATCGTCTACCGACGCCGCGATCTGGCTGTCCCCCGCGGGCGCGCCTTCCCCGATGCGCTTGGCTAACTGTCCGACGCCGCCAGGCTGGCCATAGGCGTACATCAGCTTGGAGATATTGTTGTATTTGGTATAGAGCTCATTCACGTTATTGCCGGCGTTCATCACCATTTGCTCAAAATTATTAATGGTGTACCGTTGCATATAGCTGCCGAACGTATTCAGCGAAAAGAAGCTGACCGCGAGCAGCGGAACGAGTCCGACGATAATGAAGGAAAACGCGAACTTCGCAAAAATGCTTTTTCGCAGCCGGTTAAGCTTCAAAGCGTTCAACGATGGAATCCTCCGATCATTGCCGCGTCAGCAGTTGCGGGCAATGCCATTTTCCCGCTATCATAACACTTCGGCCAAAGCCGTGCCTATGCACGGGTTACGGGATTAAAGGCGCGCATTATCGGATTTTGTATCATCGGACGAGCGCCTTCCCGTTAACCAAGCTGGCGGGTGCCGCCTACCCTTTTGTGGCGCCAGCGGCAATTCCTTTTTACAAAGTACTTTTGCAGCGCGATAAAGGCGATCAGGACGGGAACGATGGACATCGTCGTGCCTGCGAACACCAGATCCCACCGCGAGGCGAGCTCGCCGACGAACCGGAAAATCTCGACGATCAGCGTCCGCCGATCCGAGTGGAGAACCAGGCTCGGCATGAGGAAGTCGTTCCAAATGCCGAGTCCCTGCAGAACGACCATGCTGGCGGTACAAGGTCCGAGCAGCGGAAACACGATCTGCCAGAACGTCCTCGCCCGCGAGCAGCCGTCGATCGCCGATGCTTCTTCGATCTCGACCGGAATTCCTTTAATAAAGCTGGTGTAAAGCAGCACGCCCATGCCGACCGAACCGGAGATATAGATGAGGATCGGCGCCGTCAGCGTACCGTACAGCCCCAGCGTCTTCATCTCCTTGAACAGCGGGATCATGTAGACCTGGAAGGGAATCATCATTCCCGCCAGAAAATAAACGTAGATGCCGTTCGTCCACCGCCTGGCGGTTCGCTCGATGGCATAGGCGGCCATCGGGATGAAGGCGATCATGCAGACGACGGACGCGACGGTGAGAATCAGGCTGTTCAGCATCGCCTTCGGAAAGTCCGTCTCCGTGAGCAAATATTTAAAGCTGTCCAAATACAGGCTCGAAGGGAGCGATACGGCATTCCGCAAAATTTCCCCGTTCGATTTGAACGCCGAGATCAAGCTGAAGTACACGGGGAAAAAGAACAGTACCGCGAGCAGCAGCGCGACGGCCACGACGATGAGATCGATCCGGAGCTTGGCCTTGTCCATGCTACATCTGCACCTCCCGCCTGCGCAGCAGTTTGACTTGAATCAGGGATATCGCGAGGATCAGGACGAACAGCACGAGCGACAACGCCGTCCCGTAGCCCTGGCGCAGTTCGCCGAAGCCGACCTTGTAAACGATGTACGTCAACGTCTCGGTCGCGAAGCCCGGTCCACCGTCCGTCATGACCGCGATCTGGTCGAAAATCTTGAGCGCGCCGATCATGGACAGCATCACGCTGACGGTCATCGCGCCGGCCAGCAGCGGGAACGTGATATGGCGGAATCGTTGCGCGCGGTTCGCCCCGTCGATCGCGGCGGCTTCGTTCAGCTCGGGCGGAATGCCTTGAAGCCCGGCCAGATAAATGATCATATAGTAACCCGAGCCCTTCCAGACCGTCGTGATGATAATCGCGAGCAAGGCATAATTCGGATCGCCGAGCCAATCGATTTTCCATTCGCTCAGCCCGATCCGGTCCAGCAGCTGGGAGATGACGCCGAAGTTAAAGTTAAAAATAATCGCCCACACGAAGCCCATGACGATGCCGCTCAGCAGCACGGGGAAGTAAAACACGCTGCGGAACAAGCTCTTGGCCCACCGCACCTGATCCACGAGCATCGCGAGCAGCAGCGCAACGATATTCTCCAGCACGACGAGCGACACGGATAATATCAACGTGTTCTTCAGGGCGTTGTAGACGCGCTCGCTATGAAGCATTTCCTTAAAGTTATCGAAGCCGATATAACGAACCTGATCGCTGACGCCGTCCCAGCTCGTGAAGCTAAGATTGACGCTGTTCAAGGTCGGATAAATGACAAACGCGGTGTAAAAAATAAAAGCGGGCAAAATGAATATAATCGAATAGGATATCCGTCGTTTCTTTTTGGCTTCTCTTTGCGCCGCTGCGCGCATCGCTTTTGTGTTCGCCATCGTATTCGCCACGCTCTCACTCCTAAAGCCAGCGGTTAAAGGGAGGCAGCCTGCACCGGCCGCCCCGCCTTCACCCGCTTTGTTTTATTTGGCGGCTGCGTTCGCCTTGACGTTGGCGTCCCATTCCGCATCGGCTTTCTTCATATACTCCGCGCTGAACTTGCCATTGACCAGCCACTCCTGCGCCAGCTTGTAGAACCAGTTCCGCCATTGCGTCGGCATCTGGTCTTCGCCCCAGAACGCGTTGATCTGCATCGATTTGATCGTATTCGGATCGTTCATGACCTCCAGCACGCGCTTCATCTGCGGCGAAGCCTCGTAGGCGATCGTCTCCTTCGTCGTCGGGATGCCGTTTACGGCTTGGAGGTACTTCGTGTACTGGTCTTTGGAGAAGAAAAACTTGATGAAAGCCGTCATCGCCGCCTGCTTGTCCGCATCCTTGCTCGCGTCGGTCGAGATCGCCCAGCCTTGCAAATTGTTCAATCCGTTGACGACAATTCTGCCTTGACGGTCCGGCACCGGGTACCAGCTGTATTCAAAGTTCGGATCGGCCTGGGAGATCTGCGCGAACATCCACGGCCCCGAGAACAGCTGCGCCGCTTTGCCCGTTACGAGCATCGACGCCGTCTGATTGTCGGCCGTGCTCGCCCAGCCTTTGTCGATGTAGCCCTTCGTGAACAGCTCGGTAAAGTCCGTCATCGCCCGCATCGGGCCTTCGTCCGCGAAGCTGACTTCGCCTTTGGTGCGCTTGGCGTTCCAGTGAGGATCGTCGGCGAACATGTCGTCCATGAAAAATTTGTTGACCCAGAAGCCCCAGTGGAAGATATCCTTGCCGCCGAAGGTCAATGGCGTGATGCCGCTCGCCTTCAGCTTCTCCTGAATCGCCAGGAACTCGTCATAGGTTTTCGGCTCGGCCGTTACGCCGGCTTTCTCGTACGCTTTTTTGCTGTAAATGATGCCCTGCGGGACTGTGCCCGCGATCGGCGCCGTATAATGCTTGCCGTTCAGCGCGGGCGGGTCGGCGATGAGATCCAGCCATTCCTGGGGAAGCTCCGCGATCTTGCCGGCCTCCGCGAACAGCTGCGTGTCGCGCATCTCGATCAGATCCGGGAACTCGCCGACGGCCTCCTTCGTCTTGAGCCAATCGAGGTAGGCCATCGAGCCGCCCTCGGAGATATCCTTGATCTTGATGTTCGGATTCGCCTTGGTGAACGCTGCTATGGCATCCGCCATCGCCTGCTTCGTGGACGGATCGCCTGTGGCGTAGCCGACGGAGAACGTGACGTCTTTTTTTACCGCCGCTTCGCTTGCCGGAGCGGATGAGGATGAGGACGAGGATGCAGAAGCATTCGCGCCGCCGTTCGAAGCGTTATTGTTGCCGCCGCAGGCCGACAAGACGAGCGAGAGCGCCATAACGCTCGATACCGATAATGCGACCGTTTTTTTATTCATTGCCATAGCGATGAGAGCCTCCCTTTATCTTGAAAAAGCGTCGGTAGAAGAACGGTTTCGGATGAATAAGCACCGCTTTCATTTCCGTGCCTTAAAATTAACATAGACCGAAATCAGGTAGTATGCTGTTTTTTTAAGCTTGATATGCAGGAAGTTAAGTTGTTGAAGAGGAGGCGTACAGCTCCGTCCTGCGTCCGAAAAAATAATATAAAAAACCGCCAGGGAGGGTCGCAGCTCTCCCTGACGGTCCTTGCATCAAGCGCGTGCACGATCGGCGGACAGCCCGCGACCGCCTTCACGCACAGCCAGCCGCGCCAACGCCTCCACAGCCGCCCGCCAGCGAGGTGCGATTGAATGACGCCTGTGTGCGATCAGCATACGCGAAAGATTAGGATTTTTTTAGCGTCCTTCTAACGCCTCAGCCTCAGCAAAATGGATGCGGATTTGCAGAAACCTCCTCTTCGGCTTGTCCAATCGGCCGATATGCCGCTATATTTAACTTCGAACAACGCCAGGCCTGCGGGCTTGACGGGCTTGACGTCCTCGCGCTAGACGCCTATGTGCAATAGCTGTTGAAACGCATTTATTTCCTTTGATCACGACATGATTGGGCCAAATAAGTGTTGAAGCGCAATTAAATTCCCACTTTCGAACGTTTTGACCCGGTATTGAACCAATTAAATGCGGTTTGACACTTATTTCCTCCCCAGCCCCGATCAGCGCGCCGATTAATTGCTTTTCAACACTTATCGTCCCCGGTTGTTTCTAACCGAGACTTCAACGACCGCGCGATGGCGCAAGAGGGCCAGTTTGTTCCTAAACAGAACTTCGATGCCCCCGCGATGGCGCAGAATGGCTAGTTTGTGTCTGACCGGGACTTCGGCGGCGGGGCGACAGTGCAAGCGTATTCGTTCGTTTCTAACCGAGAATCCTTCGGCAAACGCGATATGTTCAAAAAATCCCTTGCTCGGCAAGGGATTTTGCAATTGACACTTGGATAGAGCGTTTACGGATTGATCGTCACGATTACTTTCGTCACGTTCGCCCCGCCCGCGCCGCCGTTGAACCGAATGACGTTGTTCGTCCCGGCGGCGAGTACGACTTGCTTGCTGACGCTGCCGGTGTAAGTGCTCCAGCCTCCGGTTCCCGGCAAAGTCAACGAATACGCGTTGCCGCCGATCGCCATGCCGAACGTCGACAGCGCGTCCGCGGAGCCGTAGACGACGGTCACTTGCGCATTGCCACCCGTGCCGCCATTCACGCCGGACACCTGGAAGTACGCGCCCGAAAGGTGCATGTTCTCGATGCTGGAGCCGTTCTTCGTCGCCCCGCCTCCTACAGTCACGTTGCTGCCGGTCACCGGATATTCCGTCACCGACTGCGGGACATACGATTTGAGCGAGATGCTGACTTTAGATACGTTGACCCCGCCCATGCCCCCGGTCAGCTTCACCACGTTGTTCGTGCCCGGATTGAGGTCGATGAGTCGCTTCGCAACGCCGGTATAATTGCCCCAGCCGCCCGTATTGGACATGCCGAGATAATAGCCGTCGCCGTAAGGATCTCCGCTGGCGTCGACTTTGAAGGCCGGCCCTCCGTCGGCCGACGCATACTCCACCGTCAATAGCGCCTTGCCTCCGCTCGCGCCTCCGTTAATGCCGCCAAGTTGAATATAGGCCCCCGACAGATGCAAATTCTCGATCGTGCTGCCCGGCCGCGTCGCTCCGCCCCCGAAAGTCACGTTGCCCGCGGTCATCGCGTAGTCCGTCTTCTGGGTGTATTCGCTATCGTTCGCGTTGACGATATCGTAGTACTTGACCTCCGTCGCCGTCGAACGCGGTCCGACCGCCGGGACGCCGTCCTCCGTCTGCACGACCTTTTGGATCGTGCCGTCGGCGTTGAAATACAACCGGTCTACGCTCGTGTTGCGCAGTGTGCCGTTGTTCGAGACTTTGGCGGTATGATAGAACAAGTACCAATTGCCTTTGTACGCCACGACCGAGCCATGCGTCGTCTCGCTGCCCGCGACCGGATCCAGCAAAATGCCGCGGTTCGTCCACGGGCCGAGCGGATTCGCGCTGGTCGCGTACCGCATCCGGTTCGCGCCCGGATTGCCGTCGGCGTAAGTCATGTAGTACAGGCCGTCCTTTTTGAATACCCACGGCGCCTCGTGATAGTCCTGAAGCTCGGTGAACTGCGCGATCGGGCCGTCGATCGACATCATGTCGGACCCGAGCTTCGCCCCGTAGCTGACCCCGCCGCCGCCGGCGTACAGGTAGTAAGTGCCGTCGTCGTCCCGGAACACGTTCGGATCGATCATGTTGCTGCCCGGCAGCCCCGGTATATAGCCTTGCACGGTGAAGCCGGAATCGGGCTGGCTGCTCGTCGCGACGCCGATCTTCCATGAGCTGTTCCAATTCGTGTCGCTCGGGTGCGGGAAATAGAAGTAGTACGTCCCGTTCTTGTACGCCGCGTCCGGCGCCCACATGAATCCGCCCTCCGGCCGTCCCCACGGCACGTCGTCCGCGCTCAGAATCTCTCCCTCGTCCACCCAGTCGACCATGTTATCCGAAGAGTAGACGTGATATTTGTCCATCAGATCGCTGCCACGGGACGGGAAAATATCGTGCGACGGATACAAGTAGATTCTGCCGTCGCTCCACACATGGGCGGAAGGATCCGCCGTGAAGATGCTCGTAATGATCGGGTTGCCCGACACGACGACGGGATCCGCGGCCGACGAGGCCGACGTGAAGCCGAATAAGACCGATGTCAGCATCGTTCCGGACAACAACAGCTTGCCGAGCATTGTCTTCTTCATAATTACCTCCTCAAGTGGTTGATATGGCAATATTTTCAACACTAGCGTATCTCATCGATGCCCCTTGAAGCGACGAGTCGATCCTAAACTTTTCCTGACGATCTTAACGTAGTTGGCGTGCCGGATGACGCCTTCTCTATCAGCTGCCCGGGAAGATTCTATGTTGCTCGAAACCGCACAGGGTAATGGCATAATCGGCGTGATTCAAAAGTTCCCGATCGATCACATCGGAGGTGTTTTTGCTAATATCCATGCGAAAACGTAATCTGCCGGAATATGTCAACATCAAGGCGAACACCACCTAAGCTGGAAATATCCTTACGAAACATTCATGGACGAACTGTCGCACTTAGCTTGACAATCTGTCTTTTACTAAACAAAAACAGGGCTGCCTCTCAGGTCATTTTCATGATCCTTTGGGACAGCCCCTTACCTTCTTCAGTCGTTTCTACGTGCCCGCTTTTTACTTTTGGCTGTCCAAATAAGCCGCCAGTTGATCGAAGGTACCGTCAAGACCTTGCTGAAGCATCGGCGCCATGCCGTCATAGGCGGCTTGCTCTTCGGCGGAGGCGTTAATCGGACCGCCTTGCAATGTCATCGTCGTTTTCCCTTCCTTTTCTTCGAGCGTAATCTCGTTCCGGATCTCAAGCGGCCAATTCGCGCTGAACGGCGCTCGAATCGTATGGCCATGCTCATCGGAGAAGGATTGGACGAACACCAGTTTTGCGGGAGCGGCGACTTCTTGGTAGACGAATTTTCCCCACATGACGTGGTTGCCGTCGGGAGACGACTGGCTGCCCAGGAACGTCCCGCCCGGCTGAACTTCCATCTTGGCGACTTGGAGAGAGAATCCTTGCGGCCCCCACCAGCTCGCGAAATGCTCGGGCGCCGTCCACATTTGAAAAACAAGCTCGCGCGGCGCGTCGAACGTCCGGCTGAAAGTCACGGCCGACGGTTGATTCGATTGATGTTCCATGAAAAAATTCCTCCTCATCGGGTAAGCGAATAATGGTCGGCGTCCGTTGCCGCCTATTCAAAGCCATAATGGTTTTAGAGCGTGCTGGAAGCCTGGACCAGCAGGTCGGCGAGGAGCTCGTAATCCGGCGAATCCCCGTCGCGTATTTTAAGCCACTTCCGTTCTGCCGGCCCTTCGAATTGTTTAGGAAACGCGAGCCCGGTCGCATTCATGATCATAAAGGCGATCGCGTCTTTGGACGGCGAGATTACCGCGGCATAATGCCCGTTTTTCAAAAAATGAGGCTTTTTTGTACTGAATCCGTTCTTCGGCTTCCGGTATATGACGATGCACCAACTCGCGCAGACGATTGCCGATCTCGACTTGCCACGGCTGATTCAAATTCGCAATAAACGCGGATACTTCCTCGTTCATCATGTCTTCAAGCTCCTCCTCTAGGCCAGCGATCTGGCAAAAATCTTGACGTTCTCTTGTATAAACGATTCAAGCGCAATCTCGGGATAGTTCTGACCGGCCTCCAAATCGTTCATGAACGCGCCATATTGCGCCATCATGAACGTAAACGCCTGCATCGACGGATTCGGACAAGCGATCTTCCCCTTCTCCTGCATCGTCGCCAAGTATTGGGTCAACATCGTCAACAGCTGGCGAGGGTGCTGCAGTCGGCGCTCCTTGAAGCCCGGGATATGGATCTCGTCCTTCAGGGCGATCTGGATCAGCTTGCGGTCGCGGTTCATGATCTCATGATATTTTCTGCAGATCGCGAGCAGGTCGATCTCCAGCTCCCAAGCCAGCTGCTCGGTAAACAGCGTTCGCATCTCTTCGGCATACTGAAATCGTTCAAGCGCGGATTCCAGCAGGTTTTGCTTGCTTCCGTAATGCCGGAACAGCGTCTTTTCGCTCAAGTCGGCGGCTTCCGCGATCTCATGGGTCGTAACGCCGTTGTAGCCTTTTTCCGCGATGAGGTCGATCGCGGCGCGCAACAACTTTTCCGCTGTCCCTTGCTTATTTTGGCGCATGATCAGCTCCCTCTCCGTAACGTCCATGCGATGTCTGTCAGTGGTGACTGACATTATTATCATCCTATATCCACCACTTGTCAATAATGTTGGTAAAAAAAGATTGAAGCAAACGGACAAGCAGCTGCAGCGGAATAGCCGTTGCAGCTGCCTTAAGCTTTATTTTTTCCTACGTTTATCCCCTGTGCTCGAAACCATTTGATCGCCGACCTACACGTTTAATTCGGCAAGCTCGAAATCATTCAATTGGGCAGTTTATCGATGCCTGCAGTCTCCAGCTTCTCGGACTGACGCCGGTATATCGCTTGAACACGGTGGCAAAGTGCTGACTCGTCTTGAAGCCCAGATCCATCGATAACGAAGTGACGGACGCGTCCGAATCGATCAGAAGTCGGCGCGCATGTTCAATTCGCGTACGTTCCACGAATGTCGCGGGGGCTTCGCCGGCAATCTCCCGGAACAATCGAAACAGATGCGATTCGCTGACATTTATACTCGCGGCCAGTTCGGGGACCGTCCAGCGCTTTGCCGGATCCTGGGCAATTCGTTTCATCAGGGTACGGACGGATTGCTCCAGCAATGAAGTCGAACGATGAGGGGATGGATAAACGACCCCCAGCACAATATCAAGCAGCAGATGCCGAATGCGGTATTTATCGCCCCCCTCTTTCCAGCAAATCGCGCAGTTGGCGAAAATCGTCCCTGACCCGCGTCTCGGTCACGGTAACCCGGTCAAGCGCACGCATCGCCCGCGAGACCTTGTCCTTTTCCGAATGGCGCAAGAGCAACCATTGCCGGCACTGCTCCGGATCGCGGACGATGACCCACCAGATGCTGCAAGGCTCGATATAATGAATGCGAGCCCTGTGCCATTCATCTGGCCGCGTCATCAACATCTGACCGGCAACGGTCGTAATGCTTTCGCCGCCGATATCCCAGGTCGCCTGACCGCTCTCCATGTATACAAATTCATACGCCTGTTCATGACGATGGTCGGAAAGCGGTATGGCTTCCGAAAACCGGTCATATCCAAGTGTGACAAGCTCCGGCACTTGGATGCCGTGCGACTCATCGATATCGATCACCCATCTGGCTGATGTCGTTTTCGGTTTCATGCGACCCGTCCCCATCCCGCTCTTCCGCACTGCTCCACTAGCCCATTTGTTTCTGATTCTACTTCGTAAAAGGAGAGAAGTAAATACATGATCCGTCATGTAAAGTGTAGTCAGAGCTGGTGCGACTCCACTCCGCCAGCATCTAAATTCATTTGTGACCGAGGTGTCGACAATGTCTGTTATTCCTTATCAAGTGACGGAGAATGACAAAGAGGTATTCCATCGCGAAGGCTACTGGATCAGCCCGAAGCTGATCGACGACGCCACGATCGCCCGACTGCGCGAAGCGCATGAGCGTATATGGCGCAAGGACTTTGACGGTGACGGCATCTCGCTTCATCAGATTGTCGCCCCGAAAGATCCGAAAGCGCTGCGCAAGCTGGACAACGGCTGGTGGATCAACGACGCCGTACGCGACGTGGTAACCGACCGTCATCTTGGAGAAATGGCGGCCGAACTGTTAAACGTCGATTCGATTCGTCTCTGGCACGATCAGGTTATTCTCAAGCCGGGTACAGGCGGAGAAGAAACCGCGCTGGGCAACGTCGGCTGGCATCAGGATTACGGCTACTGGCGCTGCAGCGACACGACGAATATGGTTACCGTATGGATCGCCCTGCAGGATACCGATCTGTCGAATGGCGGCATGATGACGATCCCCGGCTCCCATCGCTGGGGCGTGGTCGAAGGCAGCGATTCCTTCTTCGAGCAGGATATGAAGAAACTGCGCGACCGCTTCGCCACCAAGGACTGGGTGGAAGAACCTTGCATTCTCAAAGCAGGGCAAGCCAGCTTCCATCATGCGCTCACCTTCCACGGTTCCGGCGCGAATCTATCCCATGAACCCCGCCTGTCTGTCGTCGCCCACCTGATGCCCGGCAATACCGCTTACCGCAAAGGCCGGCGTCACGACAATGTCACCCTGCTCGGTCCGCGGCCGTACGACGGTCAACCGTTCGACAACGATTTCTTTCCGTTGTTGTACAGCAAGGAGGGATAAGCTGTTCGCAAACTGCTTGCCGATGAGCTGAGGCACGTTAGCGCGCCTCCGACGACGACCGCGCGGAAGTCGATATCATTGACAAGCGCAAGCATGCCAAAAAGGGACGGTGCTGCCGTAGGGCGCAACCCGTCCCGAACGATCTTAGAACGATTCCAAAATAAAGCGATCTCCTTGCGTAAGCAAGCGGACTTCGACATCCGGGCACGCCGCCGCCGCATGCTCGCAAAACCAGGCGACGTCGCCGCCCGAGTTGGCGGGCAGCATCCAGAAGTGGCAGGGCAACACATGCTTGGGTTGTAAAATGCCGATGGCCTTGATGGCTTCCGCTTCGTTCATATTGCCGTATTTACCGTTGATCGGGACGATCAGCAGATCGATGGACGGCCATTTATCGCGAAGCTTTTGCAACTCCGCCTCGTTCAGGCATGTATCCCCCATATGATATATCACTTTGCCCGCCGTCTCGATGATGATCCCGACCGCGTCAGGGGCCAGCTCCCCGTGATCGGCGAACGTTCCCGTCACCGTAAAGCCCTTCCGCACGACTCGCGCATCCTGTGCCAACGGCAAGCATCTGTCCGACGCGACGTTCAACCCCCGCAAAATCGAAACGGAATCCGGCGGAGCAAGGAACGGATAATCGCCGCCCTGAAGCGCCTGTATGATCGGCGGGTCCAGATGATCCTCATGATGATGGGTAATCAAATAAGCGGCGAGGGGCAATTGGTTCAGCTCTTCAACCGTCAGCACTGCCGGCATAAGACGTTTGAACTGCCGACCCAAATTTTGCTCGCATATGTCGGAGAGATAAGGGTCGATCACCAAATAAATATCGGGACACGCTTTGATCACATAGCCCGCCTGGCCAAGCCACGTAACGGAAACCTGTCCTTTCTGAAGCGCGAGATCCAAAATGTTCCGCAAGCAAGTTTGCATCGGCTATCCCTCCAGTCCCGCCGAACGAAGCAAATGCTCCAGTTCCTTTGCTCCGTATTCGCTTTTGGCTTAATTAATGATCACTCCGCTTTACTTCCAATCGAGGACGATTCCGAGAAATGGCGCCTTCTTTTCCGCGATCAATCGCCAAGCTTCATTCGCGCGCTCCGCCGGATAACGGTGCGTGATGAGCGCGCCGGTTTTTAGCCAGCCGGCGCTAACCCCCCTGCAACGTCTCGTCCATCCGTTCTTTTGTCCAACCCGCCGGCGCGTGCAGCGTAACTTCCTTGGCTCGCAGCATTTGAATATCGATCAACCCCCGGGGACCATAAAAACCTGCAGAAACAAGATGACTGTTAGGCGCAAGCTGAGGGAACAACGCTTGAATGCTGTCCATGTCGCCTACCGTATCGACGATAATAGCCGCTCCATCCGGCGCGAACTCGCGAACGGCATTCACCGCATCGGCTTTTTTCGTATTCAGGGCGACTGCTTCGCCAGGCATAAAAGCCAGCCGCTCGTCATGTCGGCCGAGCGCGATGACTTGCGCGCCCCGATGCAGCAGCGTCTGCACTGTCCAGTTCGCGACAAGCCCGTCACCAAGCACAACCGCGCGGTCGCCGGCCCGAACCGGCGCCCGCGTGCCGCAATTGTACCCGACCTGCGTCAGTACAAGACCGGCATAATCGGCGGACGGAAGACCTGCCGGCAGCTTCCAGATTTGGTGAGCCGGCGTTACCGCCGGATTGACATGACCGCCGTACGTATCGAACATGCCCGAAATCCTGCTGACCGTCGCAAATACGCGATCGCCGACTTGAAGATCGTCCGTCACTTCCGAACCGACATGTGTCACGACGCCGACCTTCTGATAACCGGCGACAATCGGAAACGGCCATGGCGCTCCCGCTTCGTAAGGCGTATCGCCGGCCATCCGCTCGCCGCGAAAGAAAGACGCTTCCGTCCCGTTGCTGATCCACGACACTTCCACGTCAACGACAATCTCGTCCGGGCCCGGCTCCGGCATGTCCACCTGTTGGAACGAAGCTTTTAATCGGTCCGTAAACACGACCGCATTTCCCTTCATTCGCCCATCCCCCCGCTTTTTACTCGAAATCCGATCCCGGATAAAAATGAACCTTGATCGCTTCCTGCGATCTCGACAATTCCACGGCCTCGTCGTATCGGGTGAACGGTACATGGTGCGTCTGGATGCATTCCGTATTCAGCCCTTTGTTCGCGACGGCATCGATCAGCAGCTCCCGGTCTCGGGTACCGAACGGACGGTATCGATACGATTCCAGCTTGAACCCCTTGGACCACAAATGCGCTTCATACTGTAACGTGCCTTTCAGCACGCCAAAAATGACAATGTGCCGGTCGACGATTCCAAGCAAATTTTGCACGGATGGCGCCGCGCCGACGCAATCGTACCCCAGATCGAATCGGCGGTCGCCAATCTCGTTAACGTGCATGACGCGACCGATCCCGAGCTCGCGGACGTAACGGATGCGCTGTTCGTTGACATCGACGCCGATCACTTCGGAAGCCCCCAGATCCGGGCCGCCTGAATCGCGAGCATGCCTGCCGGCCCGAGTCCGGAGACGATAACGGACTTGCCCCGCATATCGCCGAATTGCGAGAGGCCGATCATGACGCACTTCAGCAGTTCGAAAGAAACCGCTTGAATAAACGATATGTTGCCGGGAAGCTTGATCAGTTCGTTTTCCCGGAAGTTCAAATATTGGGCGTACGCACCGCTTCCTTCGATATGCTCGAGCGCGGCAACCCGGTCGCCGATCGTAAATTCGCGTACCCCGCTGCCAATCGCCTTCACGATGCCCGCAGCTTCATGACCCGGCCAGCCTGGCGCTAACGGGTATTCCGGAGACTTGGCGTCGTCGAACATGTCCTTTCCCGCCATCATGTTCATGTCCCACCTCGGGCAAGTGGCGACGACTTCGATTTCCACCAAGACTTCATGATCTTTAACGGCGGGCACGTCCAGCTCGACAATCGAAAACTGCCCCGGTCCCGTTATGTGCAGCGACTTCATTTTCGCCATCTTCGCTCGCTCCTTTGCGCTTACCTATACTTCTGGCGTATCTATACTTTCAGCCTGTATCTCACAGCGATCTCGCCATATTGAGCAGCAGCCGGTCCGCCGCCGGGTTTTTATCGATGTTGTCCGTTATCTTCAATGCATTCACAATAATCCGCCCCTCTCCCAGACGGTAATCGCCCAGTACGATGCCGCCAAAATAGCCGCCAGGACAAGGATAACCGACAGCAAAGCTTGCCACGACGGTTTCGTCAGGCTGCTCCATGTCTTCGAGCACATATTCCGGAATGATCTGGTCGTAATAATCCCAGCTCATAATGCCGCCTGTCGGCATACCATCGAAAAAAGCGTGCGGTTTGGCCACATCCTCCTTGTGGTACAGCGTGTTCGCATACCTGACGGCCTTTCCCTTATGTTCGAATGGAAGCTTGCTGCTCGTACCGTCCGCCCCGAACAGCCCAAGCGGCTCGAGAAAGGCGACCCGCGTACCTTTCCGAACAAAAGAAAACAGCCTTTCCCAATGACGCTCCCAGGAAGGGTCGTCCCCAGGGTCGCCGACCAGCACGATGTCCGGTATGTCGGTCGCGCCCGGATCGTAGGAACGGCAGTCCACGTTCCGGGAACGCAGCCAATCTTCCGCCTTGCGATCGACACCCCATAGCGACACGACCACGGGATCGGTCAGCGGCGCGACCTCTTCCGAGAGCGTCAGCGCAAGCTTCCCTCCGGCCGGACTGCCGCCGCGCTCCATCGCCGCCGTGAATTGATACGCGCCCGGAGCCCCATGGACCACCATTTCTTCCTGCCAGACAGGTAGCGCAAAAGCTTCTGCGCCGGCATCGGTCATTTCCCAATCGAAACTTCTCTCCCAGACGACGCCTTCCGGTCCCGATAATCGAATCTTTACCGGATATATGCCTGGAGCCAGCACGCCTTCGTTCGCCAAATGAAGCTCGAAGAGGAACGGCCTGCCGCGGTAAACGTGGGTCCTGTTCACGATCAGGCACCACCGAAGCGGCGCCCAGCCATCGGTCAGCGCGTCCATCATGCCCGGCTTCAGTTCTCTCCATGTCGTCCACAATCCTTCTCCGGCCATGACCTGGTCCACCGTTCCGGTCAGATTGTATCCGCATAGACGCGGATTGGCGCGAATCCAATCGAACCCTCGAATTCTTCGCTCCGCGTTTAGCCGCTGGCTTTCTTCCAGCATATCTTCCGGAAAAGCGTACAATTGGTTCATGCCGAATCGGTTCCAATCCGTCGTATACGCGTCGGCCATTGCACGATACAGTGCCGCATCTTCCAATTTGGGGCTCGCTCCCGCCTGCTGAAACCGCTTCGTAACGCGAATGGCGTCCACCTGGCTGCCGATCCCGTACTCCGACAGAAACACCGGTTTCCCGGAATGGCCTAACGTCCGGATCAACCGGATCGCGTAGTCGTCATGAGGCACTTGCGCGTAAATGTGGGCATCCCCCCGTGGATTCGATATAGCCTCCGGGAATGCCCGGTTTAAACCAACCGTCCACAAGAGGGCCTGTGTCGATCGGGGAAGCCTGCGCCTGCTCTTCTCCCCATACGCGCTGCCAATCCACCGTTCCGGGATTGCTGACCGAGCCAATATCGTATTGACCGTCCCATCTGCCGCTGCTCAGTAGCACCAAACGGGTGGGATCGTATTTCCTAAGGAATGGAAGCGTCGCTACTGCCTGATCGAATACGGGACCACTCAGCCTTTCATTCAGCAATCCCCAGATGACGACAGAAGGATGGTTGCGATCTCTTTGGACCATCTGCCCGGTCGACCGCACATATCGTTCAGCCATCTTCGGAGAGTCTCGCAAATCCCAGGCTGCATAGCACTCTTCGTAGACCAGCAGTCCGATCGTGTCGCAGAAATCCAGCTGTTCCGGGTAAGGCATTCCCGCGATGAACCGGATCATGTTGAAGCCTGCCGCTTTGGCGTACAGCAAGTCGCGGTTCATCAGCTCGGGCTGATAGGGTACCCGTTGTCCGATCGGAAAGTGGTTGGTCGTATGCGATGATTTCACGAAAATCTTCTGGCCGTTCAGTCTGAAATAGCCTTCGTCATCCACCCTGAAATCACGGAACCCGCATCTCACGGTTCGATAATCCCGGATCGTCCGCTCGGCTTCCTCGCGGCGGACTTCAAGACCGACCGAAACGGCGTACAAAAACGGGTCGTCGAGCCCCCAGAGACGCGGTCGATCGACCTTAAGCTCCATATCCGCCTCGGTCGTTCCCGGAGGGAGAAACAAGGTGACGGCCGATTCGTCTTCCGCCGTCATCCCGTCGCTATCGCTTCCTCCGATGACGGCTGTCACGCCCGCTTCCACCGTGGCGGACAAGTCGTTGCGCAGCACCATCTTCAGCCTCACGGTTCCCGTGTCGCATTGGGGAATGACGGCAATATCTTCGATGACCGCTGCGGGAACGAACCTCATCTCTACCGGAAGAACGATGCCGCCGTGATTAAAGGCACCTCCCACTTCGTAAGGGAGCTTTTTCCAGTAATGAGGCGTCTCGTTTAACGTAAATCCATCGATCGCTTCGTGCGTCGGGTTGATGACTCGGACGGCGAGCAGGTTGACGGCAAACGGCTTGAACGCTTCGGACCCATCCAGTTGAAACGCCGTTTCTCCGCCCTCGTGATGTCCCAAGTAGACGCCGTTCAGCCACACTTCCGCATAATAGTCAACGGCTCCGAACCAGATCCGGCACTTTTGGTCAGACGTCGGCGCATGATCGAATCGGTATTCGTTCCAATACCACGCCACGCCATGATAGCCTGGAAAAGCTTCCTGCATGACGCCCGGCACTTGCACCGGCTTTGCATCTTGGGATGGTCCTCTCGATTGCCAATTGTCGAACTTGCCGATGTTCAAGGGGTCTCTCTCGACAAACCAATCTTTATCTAATCTTCGCTTGCGTACAGACATGCCCGGCTGCCCCTTCCGTCCTTATAGCTTTTCGAGAAGCCTATTGCCGTTTGTATCGTTCGATAAATTGGACGGCTTGGCGGATGTCCGCTTCCGGCTTGTCGCCTCCCTCTCGTTCGACCGTCAAATAACCGGTATAGCCGATTTCCCGCAGCGCCGCAAAATACGCATCAAAGCGAACCTGGCCTTCACCGAGAGGCGTCTCCCTGAACGCCTCTCCGGACGTCACCAAGGCCGCGATTTTGGCGTGATCGATCCCTTCATAGCCCGGCAATCCATATATAATCCGCGGATCGACCGCCTGTAGTTGAATGCCATCCTTCACGTGCGTGTGCACGATATAATCTTTCAGCAGCTTGACGCCCGCTACCGGGTCGTCTCCCGCCACCATGACCAGGTTGGCCGGATCGAAATTGACGGACACCCCGCTCGTAGTTAAAGAATCCAGGAACGCTTTGAGGCGGACGCACTTTTCCGGACCGGTCTCGACGGCGAAAAACGCCTTGCTGCGCGTCGCGTAGTTCGATATTTCTTCGCAGGCTCGCCACATCGCTTCATAGATAGGATCGGATTGTTGCTCTGGAATCAGCCCGATGTGCGTCGTGACGATATTAGTTCCGAGATCAAGCGCCAGATCAAGAATGCGTTTGGATTTTTCGATTTTTTGTTTATTCAAGGAGGCGTCTTGAAAACCGTGTCCGCCGAGATCGCCGCATATCGCCGACAACTCCAGTCCGAGAGAAGCCATAACATCTTTCACCTCTCTTCGGCTCCGCGGCGTTAATCGATCGGGGTCCATCTCGCCCATGCCGGCATAGAACTGCACGCCATCCGCGCCTACTTTCTTCGCTTTCGCCAGTCCCTCGTGCAAGCCGGCGCGGAAACTGTCCACGAGTACGCCGATTTTGTTCGTTAGTATCATTTCCCGGTCCTTCCTCCCTTTTGCGAGATCGATAGGCAAACTAAACTACAATACGACTTCTTTGCCTAGCGCAGCCGACTCGTAGATGCCGCACAATATTTTCATCATTTCGACCCCGTCTTCAACCGGACTAAGCGGAACGGCGTTATCGACGATGCAATCGACGAAATGATCGATCTCGTTCTGAAAAGCCTTTATAAAATGAAAAGAAGGGGTTTCCGTTTGCGGCATCATGTTGAGCGCCACATCATGTTTTTCCGTTACCAGTACGGTGGCAGGCTCCAGCTCGCATCCGCCCTTCTCTCCGTAAAGCTTGATCGTCATTTCATCCTGCTTGGCATGCAGCGTGAAGCTGACATCCACATACAAAGAAGCCCCGTTGTCAAAGCGTATTAAAGCATTGGCCATGTCCTCGACATTGTTAATCTGATCGTTGTAATCCGACGCTTTATATCCGGACGTGTACTTGAGATTGGCACGGTTCCCCAATTTTCGATATGTGTTGGCGCTGGCGGTAACGGCTTTGGGACGTCCCATCAAATACCACATCAAGTCGATTACGTGTACGCCGATATCGATCAACGGCCCGCCGCCGGACTTTTCCGCATCCGCAAACCATCCGCCGGGATTGCCGTACCGGCGAATGCACGATGCGCGCGCATAATAAATGTCGCCAAGCTCGCCGCTTTGGATAAAATCATGAATGATCCGGGCATTCGGATCGTATCGGCGCACGTAACCGACTTGCAATTTTTTACCTGACTCCCTGACCGCTTCCTGAATGCGATGCGCTTCTTCCACCGTTTTGCATAACGGCTTTTCGACCAGCACGTGCTTGCCGGCACGAACGGCAGCGATGCTGATCTCGGCATGCGTGTTGTTCCAGGTGCAAATACTGACCGCGTCGATATCCGGATTTTCCAGCAGAGAATTGTAATTTGCATATATGCGGGCCACGCCGTACTTGTCAGCTTTAGCTTGGGCTCTCTCGAGATTCAAATCGCATATGGCTTCCAAACGAACCTTCGGATTCGAGGCATAAGCTTCCAGATGCATATCTGAGATCGAGCCCAATCCGATTACGCCTACTTTGATCGTCGTCATTTCCATTCGTTCTCCTTCCGCTTGGCTACGTCACCACTATAAGACTTTTGTATCTTCAAGTATTTATTAAATATTATCTTGTTGTTCCTATTTACAGCGAATGAACGCTTACGACCTTAAATATAATGAGATTACGATTTATAAATAATTTCGCAACATGAACATCTGTGCTACAATGAGAAACGAAAACCAGGCATCGGCACACGGAGGTTCGATATGAATATTCGAGATTACGAGCTCATCCGCCATGATTCGGTCCGTTCTCCCGCCTCGATGTACCGTACCGGGGGCATACATCCCTCTTATGAAATGCTTTGCCTCCTGTCCGGAGACTATCGATTGAACTGGCTCGGGGATGCATACGAGATCCGCCCGCCGTCCCTATTTATTTTCACGCCGAACACGCCCCATGACCTGGCCGTTCTGTCCGATCGGGCGATCTACTGGTACATCGATCTCACGGGGTTGGAAGACCATCCTGAATGGTCCAAGCTGCAAAACGTACTGTTCTGGAACCGGCTTCAAAGCGGTTTGGATCCCGCTTATTCCCTCTCTCCCGTTATGCGGCTTTGTTTCGATGCCATCGTCAACCTGTTGGAATTGCCGAATCAGGACGCGGCCTTGGTCAAACGGATGCTGCTGCTGGATGTGGAGAAGATGGTATGGCTCGTTCAGCATACGCTGCGCGCCTACGAAGGCAAGCTCAAAAACAAACAATCGAGTACGCTTCCGCCCGGCTATGAGTTAAACAAGGATGTGATCCATACGCTGGCCCTTTACCTGGAATCCAACTACAAGCGCAAAATTACCCTTCGCGACCTGTCCGCCATCAGCAACTTTCAATCTACCTACCTGATCAAGCGTTTCAAAGAAGAGACGGGCTACACGCCGATCGAATACTTGCTCGAACTGCGAATGGAAGCGGCCAAAACGTATCTTTCTTTCACTTCCATGCCCATCCAAACCGTCGCAGCGGAGAGCGGCTTCTCGAACATTCATCACTTCAGCGGCGAATTCAAACGAAAAACGGGCCTAAGTCCCTCCGACTGGCGAAACGGACACCGGCCGGATGCGAGCGGAACTAAGATTTTGTAAATACATTGTTGCGCTTTTCAGATACGCTTATCGAAGAAGAGACAAATCGATAAGGAGCTGAAAGCATGAGTAAGCAGGAATTTCCCCGTCTGCACCGTCGATTGACGGTAAAATCGAATCGGCCGGATGAGCGATCGATTATCTACGTCGCGATAGGGGACAGCGTTACCCAGGGTTGTCTGGGACCCGGACAGATCGAACACCATCTGGTCTATCATGAGTTGTTCCGAGGGCACGTATTGGAACGTTATCCCGCTGCGAATTTTTGCGTCATCAACTCGGGCGTGGCCGGTTCTACTGCCGAACAATCGCGTGCTCGTTGGGAACGGGATGTGATCGGCTATCATCCTGATCTCGTTACCATCTGTTTCGGACTGAACGACTGCGGCAAAGGCGACGAAGGGCTCGATCCGTTTATTCAAGCGATTCACGATCTGGTAACGCGAATCCGTTCGGAAACCGAAGCCGAAGTATTGCTGCTCACGACCATCATGATGATTGCGCGCAATCATCCACATGTCCCGGAATGCTATCGGTCTATGGTTCCTGATTTTCTCCGTATTCACGAAGCCGGTTATTTGGCCAAATACAACGATAGGCTGCGACGGTATGCCGCCGAGCATGACATCCCCTTGCTTGACGTTTACGCGCAATGGGAACAGATGGTCCGCGACGGCGAGGACATTCATGACCGGCTGTCCAACGGCTTGAATCATCCGGATGTTGCGTACCATAAGCAGCTTGCGGGTGAATTGAAAAAGAAAATATTGGAATGATTGGATTGATTGATTCAAGCAAATAGCGGCCTGCCTCCTGTCAGATGACAGAAAGGAAAGCCGCTATTTATTTTTCGCTTTCTATTCTTGAACCAAGAGCTTCTCCAACAGACGAACGAGGATCGCAACTGATTCCGCTCGCGTGGCCGAGGAGGCGGGCGCGAATTTGCCTTCGCCTTTCCCCGACACAATTCCGGCCGCGGCGAATGCGCCGATCGCATCCGCCGCCCAGTTGGACTCGACATCCGAGAACTGAGAAGTCGTCGCAGGCACGTAATTCGTCAGACGAGCAAGCATAACCACGATCTCGGCTCGGGAAATGGGTTGATCCGGACGAAACGTACCGTCGCCATAGCCCGAAATGATCCCTAAATCATTCAGCGCGGCAATCGCATTGGCCGCCCAATGTCCTTGCGTATCCTTAAAGAGCGCGCTGCCTGCCGGAGCAAGTCCGAACGCTCGAACCAGCATCGTTGCGAACTCGGCGCGCGTTACATTCGCATCCGGTTTAAACGCGCCATTCGCAAAGCCCGACACGATGCCCATACGAGCCGCGTTTTCGATCACGGCGGCGCTCCAGGACGACGGAGCTACGTCAGTGAAGGTTACGGCAGACGCGTTTTTGCCGCGCGCTACGATCGAACGAACAACATCCGGATCGACTTTATCGTTAAAAACAGGTCGCGTCGGCGTCGGTTGCAAGCCGCTCCCTGAACCGTTGCCGCCGCTTGTGCCGCTACTGCCCGTTCCGGTGCCGTTACTGCCGTTGCCGGTTTCTGTGCCGTTACTGCCGTTGCCCGTTCCGTTGTTGCCGGATGTAACGGTAACTTGAACCGTCTTCGTCTTTCCGCCGAACGCCGCCGTGACCGAAGTCGTTCCGGCTGCGACCGACGCAACGTTCCCTGCGGAGCTTACGGTCGCAATAGAGCTGTTGTCCGTGCTGTATATCGCACTCCCCGTCACATCGGTCTCATTGTTGTCCGAATACTTGGCCTTCACCGTCAGGGCTTGACTCAAGCCTGCCATTAAGGAGACAGGATCGGGCGTTATATCGAGACCGGTCAACGTCGGAGACGAAGGCGTAAGAACCTCAGGCGACGCCAGTTCATACACCTCGAACTCCGTCACCACCATCTGGCCGCCGGGCTGCGCCGGCCCATTCGGCGTGATCGAGCGCACGGCCGCATAACGAGCCGACTTCAGCGTTTCCAAGTCTGTCCGATACTGCACGTAACCGACCCCGGTCGTGCCGCTGAACGAATCGACGACTTCCCAATCTGTACCGTTGGTAGACACGAGGAAGTCAAATGCAGTCGCATACCCCCCCTGGATCGAACGTGACCGCCATGCCTCCAATGTCCTTCACGCTGCCCAAGTCTACCCGGAGTGCCCAGTTCCACACTCCGGTTGGCACCGCGTACGTGTCCATCTTCCCGTCGTTGCCGTTGGCAAAAGGCGTGCCGGCATCCGCGTCTTGCAGCAGGTCCGCCGTCAACCCCTTCGACGGCTGGTTCAGCGCGACGTTGGTGATCTCGCGCACCGAAACCGTGCTGGTTGCCGACAGGCTGGCGTTCTCTTGCGACGCTGCCGTCACGGTCGCCGTCCCTGGCGCGTGCGCCGTCAGCTTGCCGTTCGCATCCACGGTGACGACGCTCTCGTCGCTCGACGACCACGTTATCCCCGGGTTTGCGCCCGCAGGCGTCACCGTTGCCGTCAGCTTCGTCGTCCCGCCGTTGCCGAGTACGATATTCGTTCGGTTTAAGCTCACGCCCTCTGCAATGGACGGCGCCAGCTCATACACCTCGAACTCCGTCACCACCATCTGGCCGCCGGGCTGCGCCGGCCCATTCGGCGTGATCGAGCGTACGGCCGCATAACGAGCCGACTTCAGCGTTTCCAAGTCTGTCCGATACTGCACGTAACCGACCCCGGTCGTGCCGCTGAACGAATCGACGACTTCCCAATCTGTACCGTTGGTAGACACGAGGAAGTCAAATGCAGTCGCATACCCCCCCCTGGATCGAACGTGACCGCCATGCCTCCAATGTCCTTCACGCTGCCCAAGTCTACCCGGAGTGCCCAGTTCCACACTCCGGTTGGCACCGCGTACGTGTCCATCTTCCCGTCGTTGCCGTTGGCAAAAGGCGTGCCGGCATCCGCGTCTTGCAGCAGGTCCGCCGTCAACCCCTTCGACGGCTGGTTCAGCGCGACGTTGGTGATCTCGCGCACCGAAACCGTGCTGGTTGCCGACAGGCTGGCGTTCTCTTGCGACGCTGCCGTCACGGTCGCCGTCCCTGGCGCGTGCGCCGTCAGCTTGCCGTTCGCATCCACGGTGACGACGCTCTCGTCGCTCGACGACCACGTTACCCCCGGGTTTGCGCCCGCAGGCGTCACCGTTGCCGTCAGCTTCGTCGTCCCGCCGTTGCCGAGTACGATATTCGTTCGGTTCAGGCTGACGCCTGAAACATCCGCCGGCACGACTTGACCGAACACCTCGAACTCAGACACGTTCATCTGACTGCCGGGCTGCGCCGGACCGTTCGGACGAATCGCCCTGACGACGGCATAACGAGCCATCCGCGTTTCCTCAAAGAAGGTCGAGTAGGTCGTGCCGCCAACCGTGTTATTGAAGCTGTCCATCACTTCCCAGTCGATGCCGTCTCGCGAGATCAAAAATTCGAACTGGGTGGCGAATGACCCCGCATTGAATGTGACCGCCATGCGATCCACGCTTTGAAGACCGCCCAGGTCGACGCGATACGCCCAATCGTATTGACCGTTCGCTTGCGTGCCGGTATTCGGGTTGCCGTCATTTCCGTTCGTCTCTTGGGCTCCCGGATGCGTAGACAACAAGCCTCTAAGATTGGAAGTCATCGCTGCCGCCGGTTTGTTCAGCGCCTTGTTCACCGAATGAAGCTGCTCCGGCTCGTCATAGACGTACACGACGATCGAATCCGAGCGTCCCGGCAGTTCGACAGCCCCGGACATCGCTTGCGCTTTGATCACGGCCTTGCCTGTCGCAACCGCTGTAACTGTACCGTTCTGGTCGACAGTGGCTACGCCTTCATTGTCGGACGTGTAGCGAATCGTTTCGTTAACGCCTTTGCCCGCCGTGTACAAGGACAACGTCGCATTCGTCGTCAACAAATTCGTATCCGCCGATATTCGGATCGGCAAATTTTCCGCATCGGAAATCGAAATGCCGGATATTTCGGTCGTGGAGAAACGCTCCAGATCATGCGAGGTATGGGCCGCGCCGACGTAGAAGCTCGCGCCCAATTCGATCGGAACCGCTCCTGCTGTTTTCCATTGGGAATTCGTCACATCCCAATACTGCGCGGTTGCGATTTGATCCGCATAGATCAGCCGAATTTTCGCAGGCAGCGGCAAGTTGTCGGCATAGAAGTAATCCGTCGCCTGATTATCGGCCGTTCTCCAAGTAAAGGGCATATATTTTAATTCCAAACCTTGGCTCGCGTGCATTCTGTAGTTCACATTTTTCGAGCCGGGATCCAGCGTCGACCGCATCATTAAACCGGTCATGGTCGCGTTATGCACATCTTCCAACGATTGAATCGTCGTCGTTATGGCTACGCCCTGAGGATATTGATTCATGTCAATCGCCTTGTACACAAAACCGAATTGATCTGCCGTACCGAAAATATCGCTGCCTTTGTTTTGTATGCGCCACGAATCGCCGTCGAATTCGGCCGCGCCTTCAGCGTTGTTGACATTGGCGTACGCCCACCCCGCCGGAAATACGGACAGCTTCACTTCCGTTTCCGCCTGTTTCCCATTAACGGTCACCTTAACGGCAAACGTTGCCTGCCCAGGCTGGAGGGCCGTAATGAGGCCAGTCGTATTTACCGTGGCGATATCGGGATTCAAACTCGTATATTGAATGGAATCGACATCGGCAAGCTCGACCGGGTACCCGGAATCATACTTGAGTTCGCTTATGGATATTTGAGCCGTTTCGGCCGGATGAAGGTACGGAACGCTCACCTGGACCCCAACGAAATCAACCGCCTCTTCAAACGCGAGGAATGGCAAGCTTCGGATAATCGGCGCACCCTCTTGGGCCGTAGAAGCCGTTATGTTTGCCGAGCCCGGGCCGTGAGCGGATACGAGGCCTGACGCGTCTACGCTTAACTTCGTCTCGTTATCTGAAGTGAAATCGATCTGTTGAAGGTCGAACGGAACATTCAATCCTTCCGTTGTCGTTCCTTTCAAGAACACTTGCACGCTTCTCCCGGACGCCACTTTCGTATTTTCGGCATATAACGCAACATTCGAGAAAGGCGCGACATCCACTTTGAACTGCCAGTCCCCTCCTGCATGGCTTATGACCGCAGCTCCGTCTGCTAGTCCGGTCACGTTATGCTGACCGTCTATGCTGACGACGGAAGGAGAATCACTCGCCACGTTATCCGACGAGATGACGGCAATGGAAAATCCTTTGTTCAACGGCACCGATGCATTTTTTTTATAAACTTCCACTTCGGCGATCGCCATGCTGCCGCTGACGGCAGTCACTCTCACGGTACGTATCCGCTTGCCGTCCATCGGAACGATATTGCGACCCGTATGGCCTGTCGCGTTGCTGGCAACCGTCTCCCATATTCCATCCAGGCCTGCGATTTCCACCTTGAATGAAGACGGCACGCCGCCTGCCGGAAACGAAACGACAATAGCGTCCGCCAAATGGCTTCGTTCCAGATCGACAGCCAGCGCCCATGGCCCGCTTCCGCCGTAGACCCCCGTGTCCGTAGACAAATCTTTGTCCGTTGCGCGGCCGGCATCAACCTCCGTGGATGACAGCGTGCCGCCCGTTCCGTCGTAGGCATAGGCCGGCTTTCCTGCGGCCACGTTCGATTCGTCCGAAGTCTCAACCTGATCGAGTAAATCTGCATACGCCGCCGTAAGACCAGCCTTGTTCAAAATGGCCAATGGGAATTGGCCAGGCATGGTCACCTGGTTGTTCTCGACTGTACTGTTCGTATACTGGTTCATATTGCTGGACTCGTTGTCCCAATAATTCCCTCGAATCGTATGGTTCGACCCTTTTGCGATTAAATTGCGCTTGTTGCCGTAGGCGATATTCGAATCCAGCGTGACGTACCGGCTTCCATCGTCTAAATAATAAGCGCCAAAATCATAAAGCTGGTCATGCACGACATTGCCTTGGATCAGCATGTTTCTTTGCATACCCAACGAATAAATGCCGCCGCCGTCCACCATCTCTTGCATCAGATGGTGCACGTGATTGGCGATGATTTTGTTATCCTTGCTGGCGGACGGATTGTCGGTGCTGTCCACCGATCCCCAACCCCAACCGATCGAAATGCCTGAATAAGGCAAATCAAACACTTCATTGTGCGCAATCAACGTATTTTCGGTATACCCGACCCAAATGCCCACGCCCCCGTGATACTCCTGTGCCGCCCGGGTCACGACATTGTTTTCGATCCGGTTGTCTTTGACCAAGCGGTCCGGGACGGAAGGGTGATGATCTTCGGCTTTCACGTCGCCGAGCATGAGTCCGTTGCCGGAAATATCGCTTAAAATATTTCCTTGTATCGCATTGTTCCGACCCATATCGATGTTTAAGCCGCCAGCGCCCATATGGGTAAATACATTTCTTTCAAATCGAACAGCTTCTGCCGCCTGTACGGAGACCGCCGCCGGAATTTTAACCAGATCCTCCGGCAGCTGTGCCTCGAAATCCGTCGGGTACATCAGGTTGGCCTGGCTTTCCTTGAACCCGAATGGGCCGCTCGGTTCAAGCCATGTCGAATAGGCGAATACGATGCCTTCGAAGGTAACGTTTCGCAGTGGCTGGTCATAGGTGCCGGACACGGATACCAGACGCTCAAGGACGGGGACGACGACGCTTGCCGTAGCCATATTCTCTCCCGCGCGCGGTTTGTAGTATAAGTAATGTTCTTCCTTATCCAGGTACCACTCTCCAGGCGCGTCCAACAGTTCGAAAGCGTTTGCGATTTCATAAGGCAGCCCTGTGCTGGAAGTAACTCTTGACCAACAGGAGGGGTTCATCTTAATGTCGCCGCCCACGATCGATTGAACGCGGCATACCCCTTCCTGCCAGTTATTGCGGTAGACGAATTCGATCCGATCCGTATTTCTCCAATGCTGCATATCTAAATTCGGGGTGGTGTGGCCATCGGCCTTCAAGGTCATGCCTGCCGGAGGTTTCCCTCTCGCTTTTTGGGCGCGTTCGCCGTTCACGTAAATTTGCCTCGTATCCAGTCCGGCATCAACCGCGGCACGATAAATATTGGCGTCGGCGTCATAAAGCGCCCATCCCGTAATCGTTTTCCCTCCGCTGATGACCGGCGTTTCGCCGGCATATGCTTTGTAATAGACACGATAGCCATTGCGGCCGGAATCGGCGGAAGTCAGCGTAAAAGTTGAAGTGCGCTCATAGGTCCCGCCTCGAAGAACAATGTTCACATCTTTGTCCATTGCGTTAAGCAGCGTCCGGGAAAGATCTCGCGCGCCTTCCAACGAGCATGGTGCGGCCAGCGTGCATTGATTGCCGTTCCCGGAAGGCGAAGCATACAGTTCAATTTCTCCCGATGCCGAAGCCGGCTGAATCAACGCCGAATCATCCAGTATGGGAAAAAGAAGATATACCGCAAGTATTATAGAAAGCGCTTTCTTGATCTTTTTCATCAATATTCTCCTTTCATGAATACCCGTCATGTGCAGCGAAAGCCGAAATGAAACTCTCTCATTTCAGCTTTCGCTCTTTCGGATTTGCAGGAAACGGTTAGCGTTTATTGGTTTTGGTTTTTCCAAGCATCCAATTGACGTTGTTTCTCCGCGATGATTTTGGATGCGCCGGCTTTTTCAAGCTTATCCAGAAATTCCGGCAGTTTGTCCTTCGGGTTCAAAGCCCCGGTCAGCAAGCCCAGAATATATTCCTGGTACACGGATTCCGTCTGTGCCAGTTCGGATTTAACCGGTTCGGCGTCGAATACGAATCCGAGAATCGGGGATGCGTCGGCTTCGTTGTTCAACTTCTCCGTCTGCTCCCAGATTTTAGCTTCCGCTGCTACCGGATTCGTGTAGTACCCGTTGAATTGGTCTCCGAACATCCAGTCCGTGTCGGGATTGTAGCCGCTGTCCGGTATGAGTTTGATCAGATCCTCGTTCACTTTGGTATAGTGCTTATTCTCGATTCCTCTTGTCATGAGTCGATACAGTTCCTTGTTCGTGTTGATGAGCTCAAGGAACATCGCCGCCCGCTCCGGATTTTTGGACGTTCGGCTGATGCCCGTCATCGTCGCGATTGCGCGGTTGGTCGTAATGAGCGGCTTCGTAACGCGCCTCGAAACGAACGGTTCTTTATAGGCGCTTTCCGCTTCTTGATCGACGCCTGGCTTGACGGGGGTGGACAGCGTTCCCATCTCGAATTGCCCCGCTTTATTCCGGGCCGTTCGTTTCTCCGTCGTCACCATCGCCGCGTCTTTCGGAATGTAGCCTTTTTCTCTCCATAGGTAATAGGTTTCCGCCAAATCTTTGAATGCTTCGGAAGCATACTGATTAACCACCGTCAGGTTGGCGTCATCCAGCCGGATCCACCCGACGGAAGTATCTCCTCCGATACTGTCGAATCCGTACAGTGGAGGCGCGATGCTGAAATGATCGCCGCCAAGGAACGGAGGATAGCTTTCGTTCCACTTTTCGAAGTACGGCGTAAAATCTTTGGGCGTTTTGAGCGAATCCAGGTCGATCTGATATTTGTCCACGTACTTTTTCGGTAAGGACGGACCGTACGGCATAGCTACGATTTGCCAATTGATCGCGCCGTAGATTTTTCCTTTTATCCGCGTTGCGTTCCACACTTTCTCCGGGACGGTGCTGTATAGTTTCGGCGCATATTGCTTCAACAGATCATCCAGCGGCAGCAGCGCGCCGCGAGCTACGTTCGTGTAATAATCGTTCGACCAAGGCGCCGTAAAAACCAGATCGAACGAATCGCCTCCGGCGCTCACGACGTTCATCTTCTGATCGTACGCGCCCCAGTCGATAGGCTGAAGCTTGATTGAAGCGTTAATTTCTTTATTTACGATTTTGTTCATCTCCGCTTCGACGGAAGCGAGATCGGTCATTTGCTGCACGTTGCCGGGATAATACCAGGTTAGCGTGACGTGATCCTTCGTATCCCCTTTGGTTGCTGCCGGTTCTGTCGAAGTGGCAGCAGCACTCGCAGAGGGGGACGAGCCGGCCGTCGGGGAAGCGCTTTCTTCTTTTCCGCCATTGCTGCAGGCCGACAGAAATGCCATCACCATGCTCATGATCAGAATGGTTGCCGACCACACCCGTATTTTTTTGTTTTTCTTCATGCTTTCTTTCCTCCCTAAAAAATGTTGTGGATGATCCGATTGCTCGGATGAATAAAATGTAATGGTTTCTTTTCGGCAAAGAGAAGGACACAATCGAAACAATCGGCGAAAAATCGAATATCAAGCCCGCCGATTATGCAACAATCCGGCCGTTCGCCAAGATTTAGTTTTTATCCTCCGACACCGGCTGCTGCATGATCGTTATCGTCCGGTACTCGCGTATGGATACACCCATTTTTCTTTTGAAAAGCGTATAAAAATACTTCTTGTTGTCTACGCCGTTTCGTTCCAACAGCTCGTCAATGCTGCAGCCGCTCCCGAGATCCTCCACCACTTTGGAGATCCGATAGTCGGTAATGTACTCGGCGACGGAATGTCCGACCGTTTCCCGGAACACTTTGCTTAAATAGACTTTCGAATACTTCAAGTGCTCCGCTATCGTGTCCAGGCATAAGGAGGCATCACGATAATGAAGATGAATGTATGAGACAGCAGAATCCGCCAGGGCGCTCGATCTCTTTTCCTTGCGCTCCTTGACCAACTTCGTCATTCTGGCGAACGATTGTTCCAATGACAGTCTCCATTCGTCGGCGGTTTCAGCATCGAGCAGTTCCTTTAATGATTGATTGATATTGATAGGCGCATCGCTATCCCCATAATCCTCCATGTTGGCCATCCGATTGTGGATGATATACGCGATTTGCAGCATATTGGTCATCATGCTCTCGTATTTGAGCTTTTTCTGCCGGTCCATCATTTGCCTGAAAATCTCCTTGGCTTCGTTCAATTGTCCGTTGTTCAGCGCGTCCATCAGCTCGGTTTCTTCCATCGCGGATATTTTCCCGTCTTCCCGCGCCGATTCGTCGATGTCGGCCTGCCGTACAATCGTCCCAAAACCGTAAATGAAGCGATATTGCGACAACTGCTGCAAAGTTCGATATGTAGAAGGTATCTCGTCCACGCCGACCGCCGTTTCGCCCACAAAACAGGAAAACGACACTCTTAAATGCGACTCGCACCATAATTGCGATTCACGAAGCCATGCGAGCACTTCCTCTTCTCCCGGCTCCTGACGTTCCAAGGGGGAGCTGCACCAACCCGCACAACAAATCTTCGCCCATATCGATACACTCGCACGCGAATCCACGCGCGAAATTTTCTTGAATGACGTTGGTCAGCGAATACCTGAGCAAGTCTCGTTCCTTCTCGCTATACTGACGAACGAATGGCTTATAGTGATCGATGCGAAACAAGATGACCCGAACCGGTAGCTGAAAATCCACTTTATAGTTGATCGCTTTATCCGGATTGGCGCTCGGCACATCTCCCCGAAGCACGAGATTACGCAGCTTTTGTTTGCGGATTTCCATTCTTTTGCGTTCCGTACGAGCTCGATACGACCTGATCCAGCAGTCGGATCTCGTCTCTGTATTTCAATACGTTCGCCTTCAATCCATGCGCTTGCAGCGTCTTGTTCAAAAGCCGTTCGAGCGGGTAATGAAGCCGCCGCGACATCATGATCGCGCCGATCAAACCGATCAACAATGCGGCAATCGTGACTTGCAGCGTAATGTTCCGGATTTTATCCACGCTTGAAATAACGGAAGGGTAGGGCTGGAACAAAACATAGTACCAATCCATCGAAGAAGATCGGACGTAGCTGACCAAATATTTGCCGCCGTCCAGCTTCATCGTAAAATGTCCGTTTGCGCCGGCCCGATTTTCACTCAGAACCGACTGCCTCACCGTTTCGCTCCATGCTTTGGCGTTGACATCCGTCGGTTGGCTGATGAATGTGCCGTCCGAAGCCATGATGAACGCTTCTCCCTGTTCCTGCTGGCTCTTCAGCTTCAGCACTTCCGTCATCTGCTGCAAATATTCCGCTTTGACGTTCAGAATGACGGCCCCTTCTATCGATTTGTCCGAAGGCGCGTGCTCATACAGTAGATACGTGAACACCTGCTTGCGTTTCCCGTCGCTGTAAGGTTCCGTAATATATCTCGCGTCGGGCGTTAATACCGGAGACTTACGGGCCAACATATCTATGGCGTCGCCGTCGAAGAAATCATCCTTGAACATCAGCTTTTCCGGGCCGGTCCCCAGGTAGCGGTTCAGTTTTTGATTGTACACATAAATGGAGTGAACGAAGGGATTACTGTCAACGATCTGGGTTAAACGGATGGATTCCTTGTACAGCTCGTCGTAGTCGTTTTCATCCTGATACATCAATGCAACCGTTCGGGGATTGAGATAAATATTCCAGAGCAAATTGATGGCATTGTCATTCATATAATTCGCGCTGTAGCTGATCTGGTTCAAATAGTTGCCGTTCGTGTCCGCTATCGATATGAGGGTGACCCGCTTGAAATTACTGTACAGCAATGCGGACAAAGAGAGCGTGATGACCATCAACAATGCGCTAAAGGAAAGGATCAGCTTGAGAAAAAATTTACTCGGAAGAAGTTTACTGATCATAACCAATCTCCTTTAGCCCATAGTCAACCTTACTCACCTTACTTACTCTTTCACTGCGCCTACCGTCAATCCCTGTACGAAGAAACGTTGAAAAAAGAGAAAGATGCAAGCGATCGGAGCAATGGACAGCACCGCCATCGCCATGCGGGCCGTCTCCGCCGGGAAATCGGCTCCAAGAGTTCCGTTTGGGTTCGAGGAAGCGGCCTGTATGTTACTCATCATCATAACAAGTAAGTATTGCAGCGATATTTTATTGGATTGGTCGATGTAAAGCAGTGTTGTCAGCCAGTCGTTCCAATAGTTAAGCGAAGTAAACAACGCGATGGTCGCTAACGCCGGCGTCGATAAAGGTAAGATGATCCGGGCGAAAATGGTCCATTCTCCCGCGCCTTCCATATAAGCGGATTCGATGATCGATTCAGGGATTGCCTTAAAGAAGGTGCGCATCACAAAAACGTAAAACGGACTGAGCAATCCCATGAGAACCAGAACCGCAAACGTATTTTTTAACTGTAAATAGTTGGACACCCAAATGTAGGTTGGGACGAGTCCTCCGTTGAACAGCATCGTGAACAGGACAAAGAACGTAATCCCCGATCGCATGCCGAATACCCGGCGCGACAACGGATAAGCCAGTAACGCGGTCGTCAGAAGGCTGAGCAGCGTACCTGCAACCGTTACGAGGATGGTTACTTTGTAAGAAAGGAACAACTGACCGGCATCCTTCAATATGTAGCGGTACGCCTGCAGGCTGAACTTCTCAGGTATGAGCGCATATCCATGCAGCGTCAGCGTGTTTTCGTCTGTAAATGAAGCGGACAATACAAGCACGATCGGAATGATAAATAGCAAGGCGCTCAACGCGACAGCGCCATATAGCAAAAGTGAGCCCATCTGCCATCGGCGGGCGTTTGTTTTCATTTCTCTCACAGCTCCTCCCCGCTAAAATAGCGATTGGTCCTTATCGTTTTTTTTTGATCGTATAATTCGCCAGAATGACGAGAACAAAACCGACAACGGCCTGATAGAATCCCGCCGCGGAGGCCATGCCGATATCGCCTACAGAGCGGAGCATGCGAAACACGTACGTATCGATGACATCGGTCGTCGGATACAGCATCCCGACATTGCGCGTAACATTGTAAAATAAACCGAAGTCTGCATAAAAGATTCTCCCGATCGATAGTAGAACCATGATCGTAACAATCGGGGCGATTAACGGAAGCGTAATGAATCGGATTTGCTGGAATTTGTTCGCTCCGTCGATCACGGCGGCCTCATAATATTCCGGATGGATGCCCAGAATGCTCGCCAAATAAATAATGCTGTTGTACCCGACCATCTTCCACACCGCAGTCAGCGTAAGAATGGCGGGCCAGTAAGTCGGCTCCGTATACCATTCAATCGGCTCCGCTCCGACAAGCGCGAAGATTCGGTTGACCAGGCCGTTGGAAGTCAACAGCGCGTACACGAAGTATCCGACGATTACCCACGATAGCAAGTAAGGCAAGAGCATCGTCGATTGCACAATCTTATTGAACGCTTTAATCCGGATCTCATTGAGCAGGATGGCAAAAGCAATCGCGGAAACCGTACCGAAAAAAATAAACAAGAAGTTGAGGAATAACGTATTGGAGGTAATGCGCCAAGCGTCCTGCGTAGCGAACAGAAAATCGAAGTTCTTAAAACCTACCCAGGGACTGTTCCAAATCCCGCTGGCGTAATTGTAGTTTTTAAAAGCGATCACAAGTCCGAGCATCGGCACGTAGGAAAAGAGAAAAATGTATAGGATTCCCGGAAGCGTCATCCCCAGTAACGTTCCGTTTTTCCTCCACTTTTTTTTGAATGAATTGCCCATAGCAAGCCACCTTCTCGATTATGAATTAACTGAATACGCTGGCAGGTATCTCAGTCAGCATTCATCATAGCTTGAATAGCGAGCAATCCCAACGACAAAAACGCAACAAAAGTTCATTATTTAACCCATTTTATCAGCCAAGCTTTTCAGGCTCCATGTATGCGTCAAATAGCCCCCTTCCTTGTTGCAGGACGGGGGGCTGATGGTCCAAATCAGTCATTGTTCCGATTATCGGAGAATCGATTCTTTTAAAAATTGTTAAAACTTGATCGGAGGACGTCCGATCAGGTTTTCCAAAGTGGGATCCATTTGCAAGAAGTGTCTAAACGGTCTGTTCGAACTCCGTTATTCGATATTACGATAGAATCTGCCACCTTTGAGGATCGAGCCCATTGTCCGTCCACTGCTGGACGTTGCCTCCATCAAGCATGGAGCCGTCAGATACATCAAGGCTATGGCCAGAATGTTTGGCGGTCAACTTGAAATATCCGTTGCCCATATATTCGATTTTCCACAATTGCGGGTCTGCCCCCGTATCCGTCCATTGCTGCACATTTGCTCCGGCAGCCAAAGATCCGCCGGATACGTCCAACGCTAGATTGCTGTTATTATTCGTAAGTTTATAGTATCCGTTAGACACGTAGGTAATCTTCCACTTCTGCCAGCTCTGCCCGCCGTATGTCCATTGTTGTACGTTTGCGCCCGCAGATAGTGAGCCTGCGGCCGTCTCCAATGCCTTGGAACTCTGTTTATTGATCAATCGATACACAGAGCCGGAAGTGATTCCGCCTTCAACCGGAACGAGTTTCCATCGCTGAGGTCGGGCTCCGTTTTCTGACCACTGATGTACATTTGCTCCGTCAGATATCGACCCTGCCGATACATCCAGGTTTTTGCCGCTGGATGCATTTTTGAAGCGATAAATTCCTCCGCCTACATATTCTACGAACCACCTCTGGCAGCTGCATCCATTATCGCCCCATTGCTGTACGTTCGCTCCGTCGGCGGATGAGTTGGCGTTTACTTCAAGCAGTTTACCGCTTTGCATGTTCTTGATCTTATAGCTTCCGTCCGATTGAAGCAAAAATTGCCAAATCTGAGGAGGGAGATCGTTATTCGACCATTGCTGCACATTCGCGCCGTCAAGCCCGGAACCAGCGTCTACGTCCAGATTTTTACCGCTATGCTGAGCGACTACCTTGTAGTAGGCTCCTGACACAATGCCGACATTGACGCTGCTAAAGGTGCCGAATTTTACTTGGATGTTATGCCCTTCATTATGAAGGCCGGGTGCGGATCTTCCGGCCGACGTGACGGCTGCGACTTCATTAGGACCAGTCTGGTACAGAGCGGGCCATAAATTATCGTTGCTGGCAAGCGAGCCCCACGCGTTCGTGTCATTCAGGTACCAGTTCGTTCCATAATCTCTGCTGATCGAAATTTCATGGGTATTCGATGTCACCACTAGCCGTCCGTCCGCAAGCGATAATACGAACGGCGCTCCCGTTTGATAGGGAATCAACGTACCGATGCCGCTTGGCCAAGTCGTACCGTCGTTCGAGATTTTGTAAAAGGCGTTGCAATTGTAGGTGCCGCATGTTTCGTAAACAACCATGTATCTTCCATCGTTCATCTTGGTCCATACGGGCATGCCCGGTCTCGATGCCGAATTTGCCGTATCCTTTACGACGAAGATTTCGTTTCCCCATGTTGCTCCCGAATCCGATGATACTTTCATGGAAATGGTCTGCGCATAGGACGGATTTTCGGTCACGTGCTTTTCGTTTGCATACATGACTCCGATACGCCCATTATCCAGTGCGTAAAAATAAGGTTCATAAACGCCTTTGTCCGGATTGCCAAGCGAACCTGGCGTTCCGTTATTCTGGTCGATTATACTCAGCAAGGTCCAGGAAACGCCGCCGTTCGTGCTTTTATAAACAGGCAATTTGTAGGACTCCTGCCAGCGGACGGATCGGGCCGCCATCAATAAATCTCCGTTGCCCAGTTGAATGATGTGTCCGTTATCGAGATCTCTCCCCGGATCTGCAAGGGTCGAAATCGTCGTCCAAGACCTTCCATTGTTCGTGCTTTTCGAAATTTGCAGCTTGTTGCCTCCGTTGACGTCATACGTGTAACCGTTATTATCGTAAATGGTGTAGACGATAAGCCAGTCCCCATTTGACATTTTCGTCATTCTCGGGAATTGCGATCCGAATTTGCCAGGGGCGATCCCTCTGGCGTCGGGCCCCGCATCCGTGTAATTGGGAACGTTGTTGATCAGCACCGGCGAGCCCCAGACGATAGGACCGCTGTCGGCAGCCGCGTGAGCGGAATTCGGATAAAAGATGAACACGCATACGGCAGTCAGGCAAAAAAAAGATGAAGCTGTACATGGATTTCATCAAATGAACTCCTCCTCAAGATTAAATGTGAAGCGCATTGATACCAGCCGGACTTTAAAAAAACCTTTTTTGGATCAAACCTCCTTTTTCTTTTGAATGTTTAAGCAAGATATGAATGCGCTTTCTCGCACTTTTATTATAAAAAGCTTAAGCGAGCCAAAAATATATCAAGAATGATATAAAATCGTATTAAGTCGGCTAAAAAAAAGAGCTTGCAGCCTTATCGGCCTGCAAGCGCTGGTCGCGTTATTCCAATTTTCCGATGCACATCTGCATGTGATGTCCGCCGCTCTTGCGAGCCTCCGAATTGAGCAGCAGGAAGCGGTTGTCCTCAAGCGCATAGAGGCTGGGCCACAGATGAACGTTAAACGGCTTGGGCTCGATTGTATACCAGGACTCGCCGTCGTCCTTGCTCACCGAAATTGCCCCCGAATTCGAGGTCACCAGCCAAGTGCCGTCCTGCAGCTGCTCAAAGTACGGACCCCCATGCTGATCAGGAATGAACGTACCGTTGCCCGCTTCCCAATGAACGCCGTCATTCGAGATTTTATACGTAATGGCGGCCGATACGCACTGATACATGACCAGATGAACAACCTCCAGAACGACGATATACCGGCCATCCTGCAATCTCCTCCATACCGGCATCCCTGGCCGAAGATGAGGACTGGCAGGGTCCCACGCGACCCAAATCTCTTCTCCCCACGTTCTGCCGTCGTCTTCGGATATTTTTTGCGAGATGATCTGACTATAATAAGGAGGCTCAATCACATGCTTCTCGCTTGCGTACATAACGGAGAGACGACCGTCATCCAGACGGTAGAAATGCGGTTCATATACGCCTTTATCCGGATTGCCAAGGCTGCCCGGCGAACCGTTCATCTCGTCAATCGTTGACAGGAATGCCCAGCTGCGGCCGCCATCCGTGCTTTTGTAAACATGCAACTGATACGATTCATGCCATCTGACGGAACGGCAGCTCAGCAGCAAATCGCCATTGTCGAGCTGAATAAGCTGACCATTATCCAAGTCTCTTGCAGGATGGCTGAGAACGGCTATCTTTTCCCACGACTGCCCTTTATCCTGACTGACCGCGAACTCCAGCCTGTTGCCTCCGTTTGCATCATAGGTATATCCGTTATTGTCATAGATCGTATAGACGGTAAGCCATGATCCATCCTGCAGGAACACCATTCGTCCATATTGCGATCCGAATTTGCCAGGGGGCGAATAACGAGCATCAAGTCCAAGGTCTTCAAAGACCGGAATATCGTGAATAAGGACAGGCTTCTCCCAAGTTGCTGCAATTGTTCCTTGTGCTTTCATAGAATCGTCTCCATCTCTCTTGGTAGATTTGCCGGTCAGACTGCGGAATAATTCGATCTCTTCATGCCGGTAAGGAGTGCCGTCAGGCTTATAAATATCATGCTGCCAAGCGCTGAAGTCCAGGTCCATATGCATAATCCAGTCCCATGGTTCATGGGTTTGCGTCTTCCCGTTAACGAGGCCCCAATGGAAGCAGGCAATGCCTTCCTCCCGATAAAGCGGAAGATGCTCTTTCACTTCATTATGAAAAGGCCGGTGCAGCCATTCCGTAATGAACAGCGGCCGCTCGTATGCCTTAAATGCCTCGATCAGCTCCTTGGAACGTTCAACCGGGCCATAATAATGAAAAGATACAACGTCGGATAATTCCACTGCCCGCTCCTCGATTAAGGTAAGCTCACCAGGACGACAACGTTCGAAATAGTCATGATAAAAATCCCACGGAGCTGTCGTTAGCGGCTGAACAGGTTCCATCTCGCGGGCCCAGGCAAATGCCGCCTCCATCGCCTTCAAACTCTTATTCACATTGCCGTAACCGCCCGATCCGGAGTTCCCTGGTTCATTCCAAATATCCCATGCGAGAATTCGCTTATCATTTCGGTATTTGCCTACCAATTCTTTAACAAACCGCTCCATATCCGGCCAATTATCCTGGTTGTCCGCCATATGGTAAGTAGGGTTGACCGAGTGCTCGATCATTCTTGGCGGATGTCCGCCATGATGGCCCGGAACCGGATCCGGCTGTTTGCCGAAACGCGGCTTGTACCCCGTGGCAAATTCAACAGGACCTCTTCCGCAATCATCGAAAAAAATCGGCATCAGCTTCATGCCATAAGCTTCAATTAAATCGAGGAAGGCGTCAAAGCGCGACATAAAGCCGTCATGCTGATACTTCCATACTTCAAACGGAAGCAGCATACGAATACTGTTAATCCCCGTATAAGCAGCAAGCGCTAATTCTTTCTCGATAACGCCCCTAACTTTATCGTGATTATATTCCTGCCAAATCTCGGTGATACCGAGGCAGTTGCTAGGAACAAAATTGCAGCCGACGATCCAGCCTTGTTCGCTATACCAGTTCCATGCTTTTTCTTTAGACCAGATCAAGTTTATCCCTCCGATGCCTTACTTGATTCCCGTCATCGCGATACCGCTGACGAAGAAACGTTGCGCGAATAAATAAGCGACAAGCGTCGGTATGGATGCCAGCAGCAACCCTGTCAGTACGAAGCTGTAGTCCGTTCCGTACTTGCCGGCGAACAAGGCGATAGCCGCCTGGATCGGCCGGAACTGCTCGGAGTTGGTCAGCAGCAGCGGGTACAGCAGGTCATTCCAGTTACCCATGAAAATAAATACGCCAAGCGTAACGAAAGCCGGTTTGCAGAGCGGCAGCATGATCTGAAAGAAGATTCGGAATTCACTTGCGCCGTCGATTCTACCGGACTCCTCGAGGTCCTTCGGAAGCGTAAGGAAAAACTGTCGCATCATAAAGATGCCAAAAGCATCTGCCGCCCTCGGAATAATAAGACCCTGATACGTATCGATCATCCCAAGCTTGTAGATAATCAGGAACAGCGGCGTCATCGTCACCTGGAATGGAATCATCATCGTACAAAGAATAAGAATAAACAGCACATTTTTCCCTTTGAACGGCAGCCTGGCGAATGCATAACCAGCCAGCGAATTCAGGAACAGGGCAATAGCCACAACGGAGCAAGAGAAAACCAGAGAATTAAGGAAATACCGGCCAAACGGAACTTCCGACCAAATCTTCGCGTACGTGCTGAAATCATAATGAGCCGGCAGCAGACGCTGAGGCGATCCGAGTACTTCCCCCATCGGTTTGACCGATGTACTCGCCATCCAGATAAATGGGAATATCGTAGCGACAGCAAGGGCAAGCAGGAGCAGAATGATGATCCAGCGGCCCAGGTCTATACCTTTTTGACGATTCATGGTGGAATCCACTTCTTTGCCTCCCTCTTCAGAAGTTTTGTTCGGACTTCCGTCCCATTCGCAAATTAATCATCGTGACGACCAGAATAAGGATGAAGAGCAGAATGGCGCTTGCGATCCCGGGCCCCATCTCGTTCGTCACGAACGCTTTATCGTAAATGTATTGTACGATTGTTTCCGTCTTGAACATCGGTCCCCCCCTTAGTCGTCACATAGACCTGGTCGAACACTTGGAACGAACCGATAATGGAGGTAATGACAACAAAAGCGATGGAGGTTGCAATCGACGGAAGCGTAATTCGGAAAAACATAGCTGTCCTGCCAGCCCCGTCAATCTCCGCCGCTTCGTACAAGCTTTCGGGTACGCCCTGCAGCGCAGCAAGCAGGATGATCATGGTGAATCCAAAGCTCTTGTACACACTGATTAGAATAATAGCCGGCATCGCCCATGTCGTATCATTAAACACATCGACGACAGGCAGACCGAACTGGCGCATGAGCGCCGGAACGATGCCGATATTAAAGTCGAACATCATCGCAATCGCCATGGCGATAATCGTCATCGAGCAGACCACTGGAAGGAAATAAACCGTGCGGAACACGATGTTCAGGCGGGATCTCTTATTAATCGCAACGGCAACGAGAAGGCTGAGCGCGATTTGCAGGGGAACATTGCCTACGACGAAGTAGATCGTATTCTTCAGACTGTTCCAGAAACGGTCATCCTCAAGCACCGTATGGTAATTGTCAAAGCCGATAAATTTAAAATTCTGAAGCATGATATCAAAGCTGAACAAGCTTGAGATCAGTGAGAATAAGAGCGGAACAATGACAAATACCGCCATTACGACCAGGCTGGGCAATACAAACAAAAAACCGACGGCAGATTTGTTCCAGGCAAGTCCCTTCCAGTTCATAGGCGTCTCCTTCCTCAAACAAAGGGATGGGGAAGCCCGGGCCTAAAGCCCGGCACTTCCCTGCTGTCCCTTGCAGTTCAATTATCGTTCCGTAGCCAAAATTTTATCGAGATCGATGGATGCCTGATCAAGCGTGCTTTGCACATCGGATTTTTTTGAGCAGAATTTGATCAAAGTACTTTTGGAATACTTCCGTCAGGATTTTGCTGGAATTCGAGATACCGACCAGCCATGGTTGACCGATGTCGGCCGATTTCATGAATATATCCAGATCCGGATTGGCTGCGAGAATTTCCGGATCGCCTGCAAGATCGGTACGTACCGGCGGGAAGCCGATCTTCGTAGACCATTCTTTTTGCGTATCCTTCTCGAACCACCACTGCGCGAATTTGTAAACAGCGTTCTTTACGTTCTCATCCTTCGCGCCTTTATTCGTCAGGTGCATGGACAAGCCGGAGCCGAAGGTGACTTGCTTCGCAGGTCCGGCAGGCATAAGCGCGATACCGTAGTCGACTTTAGCCGCCTTGAACTGCGGGGACATCCAAGGGCCATCGTACATCATGCCAAGCTTGCCGGAAGCAAACATCTTGAGGTTATCGCTGTTAGGGGCGGGCGAAACCTTCTTATTGATCGCCAGATCCGCCCAATATTTAATCGCTTCTACCGCTTCAGGCTTGTTGATCAGCGAAGTTTTGTTTGAATAATCGATAACGTCGCCGCCGTTCGCCCATATCATCTGCGGAAGGTATACCCAGCTGGAGGAAATGGTCATGCCGTATTGGCCTTTTTTCGTATCGGTCATTTTGACGGCCCAGTCCGCCATTTCGTCCCAAGTGGTCGGCGGCTTCGCTGGATCAAGACCGGCCGCTTTCACCATATTCTTGTTGTAGTAAAGCGCATGAGCAAAGTAGTTCATCGGGAAGCCGATGAAGTGATCTTTATAATGCAGCAGTTGGTCGTAGCCTTTTGGCAAGAGGGAGGTATCAATCATGTTGTTCGCGTAGAAATCATCAACAGGCGCGATTACGCCAAGGTCGGCATATTTAGCGATATTCTCAGGACCGAATGCGATAAAGTCCGGTCCTTGACCGGATGCGGTCGCCGTCGTCAACTTCTGGTAAAGAACATCCCAGTTCATAATTTCCATCTTGACTTGGATCTCATCCTGGGATTCGTTGAACTTCTTGACCAGCGACTCCAGAACCGGGCGATCCGAACCGGAGAAACCGTTCCAGTACGTAATGGTAACCTTGCCCTCAGGTTTCGTATCCGTCTGCTTCGTTTCCTCTGCCGTGGTTGGTGAAGCCGATTCTGTATTTCCTGCCGATGGATTGCCGTTACTGCCGGAATTGCTGGTATTGCTATTGCCGTTACCGCACGCCGAAGCGATCAGCAGTGTGGCGCAGATCGTTACTAACCAACTGCCCCGTTTCCATTTGTTCATAGAACTAACCCTCCTGCTTTCATTTTGTAATCGCTTACTACAACTTAAGTATAGAATTCGGAGTGACCCCATTCTATAACAAGCTTAGTATGAACTTAACTTATTCTCCAAGCACGATAGAACGAATCGTTTCAAGCGGCAGCTTGGGCTTCCGATCATAGGTTAACAACCCGTTGATTTCCTGTTCGACATCCGTAATTTGCGTATAACAGAAGCCCTGTACAAGCGTTGAACGCTGCAGGGCACCGAAGACCGCCCTCAGTCTCTTCTCCAGGTCCTCCTCGCTGTCAGCTCCGGAGTAACCCCAGCCTTCCCATTCGCTACGCTGAAAGGAGATACCGCCAAATTCCGTGACAAGAACCGGCTCTCCGGCATAAGCATACCCGCCAACATGCATCTCTCTCTTCTGAGGGGCATCCGTTGCTCCTTCAACGGTGGAGTAACGATCAAGCAGAACGCCTTCACGCCACTCATAATCATGAACGGTATACAGATCGGATTTGACATGCTCCCAGCCATCATTAGATATAACAGGGCGGCTTATATCCAGGGACTTGGTCAAATGATAGAGCGTCATCGCGTGATGCTGCTGCTGCTCATCAATGAGAATATTAGGAACGCCCCAGCTCTCATTAATGGGGACCCATACCACGACACAGGGATGATTGTAATCGCGCTTGATCGCTTCCTGCCATTCCTGCATCATTCGTTCTACATACTGCTCGGAATAAGCGTAAGCATTCGCCATTTCGCCCCATACAAGCAAGCCCAGTTTATCGCATAAATGGAGGAACAACGGATCCTCTATCTTCTGATGCTTGCGCGTACCATTGAAGCCCATCGCTTTGGTCAATTCCACATCCTGCTTCAAAGCTTCATAGCTTGGAGCGGTCATAATTCCGTCCGGAAAATAGCCCTGATCGAGCACCAGTCTCATATAATAAGGCCTGTTATTCAGACAAAGCTTGCCGTTCTCCACGGAGATTTTGCGCATCCCGAAATAGCTGGTTACTTGATCGATTGCCTTCCCGTTCACCTTGATCGTAAACTCGACGTCGTACAGATTAGGACGCTCGGGAGACCACCAGCGGCCAAGTCCGTGGTCATTATAATCATGCAGGGCAATGGTTCGTGTCAGGCTTGAATGCGTAAGCTGATGCTCTTCTTCAGCAGCGAGCTCCTCGCCGAATTTAATTTTTGTATTTATAGTTACCTGTCCTTCAGCTTCATCCAAGCCGTGTACAAAGTATTGAATCCTGATCTCATTACGGTCGATATCCGGGTCATACTTCACCCGCTCAAGAGAGACGGCCGGCAAAGCCTCCAGCCACACCGATTGCCAGATCCCGGTTGTTCTTGTATAGAAAATAATCTCGCTTTTTTCCTTCCAATACTGCTTCCCGCGAGGCAAAGTAACATCCCGGCTGTAATCCTCCGCCCGGACGACAACCTCGTTTTCCCCATCGCGCAGCGCAAGTCCGATATCGGCTGAGAATGGCGTATGTCCGCCTTCATGTCTTGCTACCAGTACGCCGTTTACCCACACCACTGCACTGTAATCAACAGCTCCGAAATGCAGCATCAGTCTGCGGCCCTTCCAGTCTTCCGACAGTTCGAAAGCTTTGCGGTACCAGACGATATCATGAAAAGCCGTTTCTCCTATTCCGCTGAGCTCGCTTTGATAACAGAAAGGGACATTAATTTTTCTCGAGAAGGAATGACTTCTGTACCAGCCTTCTTTCATGCCGACGTTCTTATCGTCGTACTCGAAGCCCCATTCCCCATTTAGACTCATCCATTCCTTACGGACGAACTGCGGCCTGGGATATTCCGCTCTACTAGCTTCTTTTTTCAATTCCCTTACCTCCGCTCCAAATTTCTCTTTTGCGCAGCCCAATTGATGAATACGCTTTCTAATTAGCGATCTTAGCATACAGGTTGAAGGTAAACGATTATATACTAAATTTAGTATAATTTCGAAAATGACTCATAATATAAACTTTGACAACGCCGTTCCTTCACCGATATGATAGAATAAACAATTTTTAGGTTAGTATATTTTTCGTAGGAGATGGCTCATATGAGCGATACGAAATCATCATTGGCGAACGATAGATCTATCCCTCTGTATAAGCAGATCGCCATCCATTTGAGAGAACAGATCATGTCCGGCAAGCTTCGTCCTGGCGATCGCGTTCCTTCCGAAAAGGAAATCGCAAGCTATTTCAATGTCAGCCAGATTACCTCCAAGCAGGCTTTGTCCCTCATGAGCGACGAGAATCTCGTCATTCGGCTTAAGGGAAAGGGGACCTTTGTCGCGGGGAGAAACGGCACAGATATTTTGCAATCGATTCATTCCGGTTTTAAAGGCATTGTCGGCATTATATTCCCGTCCATTACAATGCCCGTCGAAAGCATGCTGTTTTTCCAGGTGCAGTCCCGCCTTCATGATCGTGGCTATCAGACCCTGATTCGAGTAACGGAAGATATTATGGATAAAGAAGTCGAAGCGATCCGGATGTTCCAGCTGTTTGGCGTACGTGGATTTATCGTCTTTCCGGTCATGGATGAGAATTACAACGAGGAGATCCTGAAGCTGTCCCTTAACCGATTCCCTCATGTACTGGTCGACCGCTATTTGCCTAGCATTACGAACAGCAGCGTGACCTCCGATAATATTTACGGAACGATGGATGTCGTTGATTACTTGCTCGGCGAAGGGCATCAGCACATTGCGCTTATTACGCAGGCAGATTCCAACACGAATACGCGGGAGCGCGAGACCGGCTTTGAGAACGTATTCCTTGAACGGACATTGCCGATCGACAAGAAGTATTGGCTCTATCTGAAGCGCAATACGAAGCAGGACGACGATGGACTGAAGGAGAAAATCAAGGCCTTCTTCCACGCGTATCCCGAGGTTACCGCCGCCATCACCATCGATACCGTCCTCGCCCGGCTCGTGTATGCATCGGTCTATGAGATCGGCAAGCGGATTCCGGATGATCTCACGCTTATTTCGTTTGACGATCCTAAGCTGCCCTACGTTCCGTACATCGAGCAGAACATTCCGGCGATAGCGGAGAAGACCGTCGAGATGATCATTCAGCAAATGGAAGGAACCTATACGCCCCGTCGCGAGACGGTCCCCGTCACCTTCATTCGGGATGTCCGGTATCCTACACCGGAAGGACTGTAATTGTCATAACGCAAAAAAGACGATCGTCCTCCAGTTAAAAGACGATCGTCTTTTTGTTATGGCTACTATTGCGACGCTGCAGGTTGCTCCGTGATCTTCCCGAACCGGATTTCGACCCGATGCCCGCCTTGCTCGCGGGGGGGTTGCGTTTACCGATGCAATCTCATCCGTTCCGGTCTGATAAAGACTTGCCCATAGATATTGCGGGAAAGTGCCGTTCCATGGCGCAATCGGATTCAGCTCCCAGCTTGCCCCGTTATCCAAACTAAGGGAAACTTCATTCGAATTGGACGTGAGAATGAGGCTGCCATCCTTTAAAGCGGTGACATACGGTCCCCCTGATTGAACGGGCACCTGTGTCCCGATCCCAGACTCCCAAGTCTTGCCGTCCTTCGCGTTCTTCACGAAAATATTGCAATTATAAGTACCGCACACCTCAAACGCGACCGTATACTGACCGTTCTTCAGCTTGCTGGAAATCGGCATGCCCGGTCTTGCCGCAGCATCGTCCGGCGTCCATGCGACGAATATTTCTTCGCCCCAGGTTTTCCCGTTATCCTTCGATATCTTCTCGGAGATAATCTGGCTATACGCAGGCGTCCCCGTTACATGCTTCTCATTGGCGTAAAATACGGCCAATTCACCTTTATCGAGCATCTGGAAATACGGCTCATAAACCCCTTTGTCAGGGTCGCCTAAGCTGCCTGGCTTACCTTCATTCGTATCAATCTCACTCAGTTTTGTCCAGGTACGCCCCTTATCTTTGCTCTTGTATACGGGCAGTCGATAGGATTCCTGCCATCTTACAGACCTGGCTGCGAGCAACAAATCTCCATTTTTCAGCTTAACGATTTGTCCGTTGTCCACGTCTCTGCCCGGGTCGCTGATGGTCGATATCGCCTTCCAGCTCCTCCCCTTGTCTTTGCTTATAGCGACCTCAAGGGAGGTACCGCCCTTGTCATCCTCGAAGTACCCTTGATTACGATAGACCGTATAGACGATCATCCACTCTTTATCGGATAACTTGGTCATTCTGGCATACTCGGACCCAAAGGTTCCTGGAGGAATATTACGGGCGTCTACGGAAGCGCTCTCAAACAGTGGATCGTCGTTGACGACAACCGTATGGTCTTCCCATTCAATCATAAAGCGCTTCGGAGGTCCCTCATCAGCGGTCGTACTGCAGGCGCCAAGCACAGTCGTAAATACAAGCAGCAATAATGCAACAAGCTTTAATGGATTTCGGTTCAAACCAACAGCCTCCTATAGTAAGATTCCATACCTGTGTATGATTGTAAACGCTTTACTATAGATGATATATACTAAGCTTATATCTAATATCGTACGCTTCGTACATCAAAGCCATCATTCAAATGAATGATGACTTTGAACTTTACCGGCCACTAGTCGCTGCTGAGATGGGACCCCGTTCAGTCGTTAACCTTGATCACGGGATACGTTTTAACCGCCTGGTCCAACGTCTGCTTCTCCATCAGCTTCCCATCCAGGATAACCCCCCGAGATGCTTGTCGTGTTTCGAATGTCCTCCAGCGGGTTCTTGTCCAGCAGCACGAGATCGGCCTGCATTCCTTCTTCCACGCTGCCCGTCTCCTCTTCTCTCCCGAAATATTTCGCAGGATTCAGCGTTGCTGTCTGCAAGGCCTGCAGCGGGGTGAGGCCGCTCTTCACGAGCAATTCAAGTTCGTCATGGAGAGAAACGCCGTAGATTAAGTTCGTCAGCTCGTATCCGGAATCGGTGCCCGCCAGCATCGGCACGCCGGCATCGTTCAATTTCTTGACCATGCCCGGATTCAAGGAATTAATCGTAGCGACTAATTCCGTCTGTTCGGGAGGAACGGCGCGAATCGTCTCGGCCCATCGCTCCTGCACGGCGGTCGGTACGTATTTGGACCGAGGATCGATTTCCGTTTTGCCCATATTAAAATAGGTAACGAGGGTCGGCACAGGCCAGACCTCTTTTTCTTTAAACTCGCGGAACAGTTTATCTGCCTTTTGAGCGTCATAATGCTGGGAAGCCTCGATCTCTGCCACCGAATAACCGGCCAAATCGCTCATGTCGGCATTTTTGAAGATGTCGTCTTCGATGCTCGAAGTGGCAATAAACAAGCCGTGCATATGTTCGATGCTTTTGAATCCAAGTTGAACGGCTTCTTCGGCCCGAACCTCCACCGGCAAATGACCGACTACCGGCAAACCGTATTTCTTGGCTTCATCCACGACCGCGAGAAACAGAGGACGCGGCAACCAAGAGTATACCTTAATATGACTCGCGCCCTTCTCCGCATTGATACGTACCGCTTCGCGCGCTTCTTCCTCTGTTTTTAAGTAACGCATATGCGGGGCATCATCGGCCGGACCTCCATTCAAGGTCATCCCCGCGTAGACGAGATGCGGCGCTGTCATACCGGCTTGAATACTTTTATTCCACTCATCGATCCGGGGAAGCGCCGCTCCCATCTCCCTGATTCCGGTCACTCCGTTAGCCAAAAGAAGCGGGAACGCTTCTTTGTAATTGTCCTCCAGATGCACGTGCATGTCCCACAGGCCGGGAATGACGTATTGTCCCTTGGCATCCTTCACTTGCGCGTCCTTAGGGATCTTGACGTCCCCGCTGCTCCCAATGTGACTGATCCTATTATCCGCGATGGTAATCGTCTGATCGCTTACTAACTTTCCGGATCTTACGTCTACTACCGTCGCATGCTCAATCACCAGTGTCTGCTTATTGCTGGACTCCTTGTTATCATTGTCTGAATCTGTACATCCCGTTAAAGCAACAGATAAAGCCATTACCACCAGTATCCACTTCCCTAAACTTTTCGTTTTTCTCATTAAATTTATCCTCCTTGTCGTAATGAATCCTTGTCGGTATAACCTTATTTTAGAAGGCTAACCCTGCATTTTTCTTAATCAGTTCTTACAAAAAGTTTAAGTTTGCGAAGTGGGAAGGGAGACGGGTTGCCCAACAGTCTCTAAGTGTGAGTTAATAGATTCAAAATGATCGCGGAGGGAATCCATGCCGGGGAATCACATACTTTTTGTCGAGGATGATCGAGCCATCAGCGGAATGGTGGGTCCTTATCTGGCCAAGGAAGGCTACCGCGTCTCGTATGCCTACGATGGGATGGAGGCAGCGCGTCTGTTCGAGGAGCAGCCTTCCCGATACGATCTGGTCATCTTGGATCTCATGCTGCCGCGCCGAAGCGGCCTGGAGGTGCTGAAGACCATTCGGAGCGTCAGCCTAGTCCCCGTTCTTATCCTGTCGGCCAAAGACGGCGAGGTTGACAAGGCGCTGGGGCTCGAACTGGGCGCGGACGATTACGTTAGCAAGCCCTTCTCGCTAATCGAATTGATCGCCCGTGTGCGGGCGATTATTCGCCGCTCTAATTATTCCGTGTCATCGGTGCAGGTCTCGGATTCCACGGTACGGGACGAGGTCATCCGGATTGGGGGGGATCGTCATGAATCTGGAGACGTACGTCGTCGAACGGGACGGCCTGCCCGTTAAGCTGACTTCCAAGGAATTCGGCATCCTAAAACTGCTCGCGGAGCATCCGGGGCGAGTATACACAAAAACGCAGATCTATGCGTCGGTCTGGAACGACGCTTTCATCGGAGACGATAACATTATTAACGTGCATATGCGTCGCTTGCGCGAGAAACTGGAAGAGGAGCCATCTGACCCCAGATACATTAAGACGCTGTGGGGCCTCGGGTACAAGCTGGAAGCGGATCGGACATGAGCGGGTTCCTCACGGCTTCCACCGCGCTGCTTGGCATTGCCGTGATTGCGTTAGCGGCGCGACTGCGCAAACGAAGCCGACAGCTCGACTATCTTCACGGCAAGCTGAACGCGATCTTGGATAAGGGCACGAACGAGCGGCTTCTGATCTTCGACAGCGACGCTCGGGTCGGTCGACTCTTGATAGACCTGAACCGGCTGCTTGACCACGCGCATCGGACCGGAGCGCGCTACGCCAATCAGGAAATCGAGATCCGCCGCATGCTGTCCAACATCTCGCACGATCTAAAAACGCCGCTGACGGTGGTTCTGGGCTACAGCGAGATTCTTCTTCATGACCGCGGACTGGCTGAGCGCGAGCGGGAAGCGATGACGGCGAACATTCAGGATAAAGCGCAGGAGGTACTCCGTCTCGTGCATTCCTTCTTCGACCTGGCCAAGCTGGAGGCGGGCGATACGGAGATGACGCTCTCCCGCGTGAACGCAAGCGAGCTGTGCCGCTTGAAGCTGTTGTCCTTCTACGACATGCTCTCGAGTCTTGAGATGAAGTTGGAGCTGTCCATGCCGGACGAAGACCTGTATGTCATGGCCGATTCGGAGGCGCTGGAGCGCGTGCTGGATAACTTAATAACGAATGCGATGAAGTATGGGGCAGACGGCAAGCTGCTGGGCTTGACGCTGAAGCGAACGGACGATGGGAAGACTGCCCTTCAGGTGTGGGACAAGGGCAAGGGCATCCCGGAGACGGAGCACCGCCGGGTCTTCGAGCGAATGTACACGCTCGAGGATTCGCGCAATCGTCTTTATCAAGGCAGCGGCCTCGGCCTGACCATTACGAAGCGGCTCATCGAACGCATGGGAGGCACCATTGTCTTGCATAGCGTGCCTTGGGAGCGGACCGTGTTCACGGTTGTCCTGAAGTCTGGCTAGCAAAGGAGCTTATGGAGCGATGACCTATATAGCACGTACGATCGGCGTGACCAAAGCATTCAAGGGCACAGAGGTCGTATCCGACGTCAGCATGAACATCAGGCAGGGGGGAGATCTACGGATTTCTCGGGCACAACGGCGCCGGCAAGACGACGCTTATGAGAATGCTGACCAACCTGATCAAGCCGACCGCCGGCGAGGTCGAACTGTTCGGGGAAAAGCTTACGCCTCGTTCGTACGAAGTGCTGAAGCGCATGGGCAGCGTAATTAATTCTCCCGTTTTTTACGACGACTTATCGGGCCGGGAGAATCTGGAGCTGCATTGCGAATATATGGGATTTCCGGACAAAAAAGGTCATCGGCGCGATGATGGAGCAGGCGGGTCTGCAGGATACGGGCAAGAAGCCCGTCCGGGAATTCTCCCTCGGCATGAGGCAGCGGCTGGGCATCGCACGCGCCCTCATCACGATGCCGGAGCTGCTCATCCTGGATGAACCGATCAACGGCCTGGACCCTTCGGGCATGAAGGAGCTGCGCGATCTTTTCAAACGGCTGTGTGCCGAATACAGGATCACGCTGCTCGTATCGAGCCACATGCTCGGGGAGATCGAGCAGATGGCCGATACGGTCGGCGTCATTCGGGGCGGAAGGCTCCTGAAGCGGCTTACAGCTTCCTCATGGCCAAAAAATGAGAGATGCCTTTACAGATTTCACCGGGCACTTCCAAGGGAGAAAGGTGGCCCGTTTGGGGGGATGACGTGCAGCTCTGCCTGAGGTATGCGCGGCAGCAACTCCCTTTTCAGCGATTCCAGCCGATCTACCGGGTCGGATTCTCCGGCTAGAACCAGTGTGGGCACATTGATGTTTTTTACTTCCGCAGATATATCTTCAAGCATCGCCTTTTCAGGCCAGGCCGCCCGGGACAAAGGGACGCTTTTTTTGCATATCCTCAAGCGCCATTTCTCGTACATGCTCTTCAAGAGGGAGCAAAGCAATATTATTCAAAGCGATTTCTGCGCCTTCCCGATTATCGTAAAAATGAACCATTGACGCTCTCATTTCTTCCGGCATATCTTGCGGAGTCGGGGTAGATGGCGCAACCAGCACCAAGCCTTCCAAGCCAGCGGGCCGGCGTGAAGCCAACAATTGTGCGGCCTTCCCGCCCATGGAATGACCTACGAGCACGTACCGCTTCAAACCAAGCTCTTGAATAAGCGCTTGAGCGTCGTCGGCCAGATCCTTGATGGTATAAGTTGCAGCTGTCTTGTCTGAATCTCCCCATCCGCGGTGGTCATAAGCGATGCAAGTGTAGTCCTGCTTCAGACCTTCAATCACTTTCCCCCAAGTCCGTGCCGATCCGCCATAAAAATGCAAAAACACAAGCGCCGTTCCTCCCGCTCCCTGCTGTTCAACATGAAGATTGACGCCGTTAACTTGATAATACATATCGTTCACTCCTTTTCATTTATAAGTAACAGTAACTGTTACTGTTACATAATAAACGATGCATTCCTCTCTAGTCAAGTTTGTCCGTCATGGTTTATCCGTTGATTTGTATTTCAAAAATCAATACACTGACTATAAGCTTAGACGAAGGAAGGATCATTCCTCAATGGCAAACCGAAGCCAACAGTTTTCTGTAGCGGTTCATATTTTATGCTTTCTTGAATTCAATAAAGAGGGTCGTACCACGTCCGAGCTGCTGGCGATGAGTGTGAACGCTAATCCGGCGGCGATCAGAAGAATAATGAGAAGACTTACGAAAGCGGGTCTTATTGCATCTACCCTTGGGACGAATGCGGCGATAAGGCTGGCTAAAGAGGCGACACATATCACGCTATTGGATGTTTACCGGGCCACCATGGAAGATAATCCGGAAGCTTTTGTCGTTCATAAGCATACAAACCCGGCCTGTCCGGTAGGAAGTAAGATGCCGTTTTTATTAGAAGGCGTATATACGAAAGTCCAATCGACGATAGAAAACGAATTGTCGGGCGTAACGATCTATAGTTTGGTGAAGGATGGAATTATCGGCGTAGATTGAGAATCATGCCTATTCAAAATCAGTTCTAAAGCTGATTTCCTTGTTCGCTTCCAGCTCTTCACGCAATTGATCCAGCTTCTCGGACGCTCTCCGGTAAGCATCGCTGCCCAAGAACAATTGGACCGGGGGATTCGACGATTCCGCCAGATCGATGAACACCTCTGCCGCCTTTTCAGGATCGCCAGGCTGCTTACCGTCTGTCGCGATGAACCGGTTGTGCCCCGCGTGAAGCTCGCTGTAATCCTCCATTTTATGGGCAGCCAAAACCAGGGAATCCGCCTTATTGAACTGCGTTCTAAATCCGCCGGGCGCTACTGCTGTCACTTTGATTCCCAGAGATTTCACATCCTGAGCAAGCACCGTTGTCAATCCCATGAGCGAGAACTTCGTGGCGGCATACACGCTCCAGCCCATATGCGGAGCGAAGCCGGCAATGGAAGCGATATTGAAGATATGTCCTGAACGCTTCTTCCGCATATAGGGCAGTACACTTTGAATGACATGGATCGGACCAAATACATTGACTTCAAAGTTGGCCATGATCTCCTTCTGCGACAGCTCCTCAATCGCACCACCGATGCCATAGCCTGCATTGTTAACGGCCACATCGATTTGCCCGAACTGCTCGTACGTCTTGTTCACGGATGTCCGGATCGAATCTGCTTGGGTCAGATCGACCGCCAACGGCAAGAATTGTCCTTCTTGCGCCTCACCCACAGCTTGCTTTAAATCTTCTATGTTACGTGAAGTTGCTGCGACTCTATATCCGCGCTGAATCAATTTTCTAACCAGGGATAATCCCAGTCCTTTTGAAGCACCGGTCACGTACCATACTTTAGCTGGTTGCATATTCTCTCCTCCAATGGCTAATCGTCGCTATTGCGTTGTGGGAACAAACTTATTATGTACCTTCCAGGCTATTATCCGTTAGAATATTACTCCCGCATTCTTGCCTATTATTTTCATCCGCTTAACAATTGCAGTTCAAGAATTTATGATGATTAAAATGGAACACAGTAATGGGAGGGATGCACATGCTGGATGACGCTCAAAAAAACATACTTTAAACAGTTGGAGCTTGCGCAGCTCGTCGAGAAGTTCTCTGGCGCAGATGGCGACCACGCTACCCCGATCCCCTCGTTGCACCTGGTCCGCGATTCCCGCTCCGAGGTTCCGATATGCAGAATACAAAAGCCATCGCTATGCATTGTAGCTCAAGGCGAGAAGGTGATCATGCTCGCAGGCGAGCGCTACCAATACGGGGTATCCGATTATTTGGCGGTGTCCCTGGATGTACCGATAACCGGCCGGGCTACTCAGCCCTCTCCTGAATTTCCCTACCTGGCGATTCGTCTGGATTTGGAGGCCAGCCAAATCTTTCAGATCATGAAGGAGACGGAACTACTTCCCGACAGCACCAATCGCTATCGCAGAGGGCTATTCGTAGGCAAAATGAATATGGCCCTCCTCGATGCAGCCGTCAGACTCGTAGGCCTGTTAGAGACGCCGAAGGACATTCCGGCTCTGGCGCCCCTCGTCATACGTGAGATGATTTACAGACTCCTTAGCGACGATCACGGGGATGTGTTCAAGCAGCTTGCCATGGCTGGAAGCAATTACGCCTCCATCGCAGAAGTGGTCGAGCGGATCAAGAGGGATTACAACCAGCCGCTGCGCATCGAAGAATTAGCTGAACTGGCGAACATGAGCACTTCCTCGTTATATCGTCACTTTAAAGAAATGACCGCCATGACTCCGGTACAGTATCAGAAGCAAATCCGACTGCAGGAAGCGCGCCGTCGGCTGTTAACCGAATCTACCCACGTGGCAGATATCGCGTTCGAGGTAGGCTATGAGAGCCCCTCCCAATTCAGCCGGGAATATGCGCGCCTGTTCGGCTTCTCTCCGGTGAGCGATATCAAGCGATTCATTAGATAAGCGTCCCGAATGATTTTCATCATCGGGACCACGTTACTGAGCTAACGTCTCCCGTTACTTCAATATTTCGTTTGATAAAATGCATTCAAGAACCTTGTTACGAAAATTCTGTATGTCTTTTAAGTAATTGTATCCTTCGGGATTGCGTTCAATTTGATTTAACATTCGCACTGCCACTACGTTATATTCGGGGATAACCAAAAGAGCATTCCCAAAAATCCCGAGTGATTGAAATGATCCCTTTGGAAGTTGTTGTCCCAATTCCGACATTGAGCGTGGCCTATCCTGTACCCACCAAAAGAATCCATTGCGAGGCAAAGTATCATCAAGTGAGGAAGGGGTAGTAATCTCCACTGCTCGTTGGAAGATAGTTTTAGGGAGAAGTTGGTCTCCCTGATAACTACCCTTGGTCAGATGCAAATATCCCCAATATGCCAAATCTCGTGTACTAGCAAATAGGTTAGCTTCTCCTCCATGCTCACCCGAATAGGTCTCGTTTACCCAAACAAGGTTCTCGCTCTGCTCCTTTCTCCATCCCGTTTCCGTGAGGCCATAACGTCTCAAAACTTCATCATTAATGACGCTTGCCAAGGGACGATCAAACACTTTTTGAACAATACTAATAAGTAGATTGACGCCTGCATTATTATATTTCCAATTGGTCCCTGCCGGAAACATTCTCTTCAATGGCTCATAAAGACCGTGAGTATGTGAAAGCAAATGACGAATTGTTGTACCGGTAATTACGCTATCGTCTACGTCATCTAAATAATTAGAAACAAAATCATCCAGACCTTTTAGTCTTCCTTCTTGGAGCGCAAGACTTATGGCAAACCCCAAATACGTTTTTCGGATCGAACCGATATTAAATTGTGACTTTGCATCAACTTTCCGACTTTGTTCAGAATGATCGTGTCTGCCAGAGTACCATTCGTTAACAACAACACCATTTTGGATAATCAATACAGCTGCCGCCGATGAGGAAACGAGATTTTGTATTTCTAAAACGGTTTGATTAAGGCTATCGAAGTGATTCTCATTTAATGCAACCCCCAAATCCACATTCATGCCTCCTATCCCATCAAATGACCGTTAGGCTACCAGTTATTTTTCGTGGCAGCCTCATCGGTTTCCTTTATTTTACTATCGCCTCCCGATAGCCTAATGATTTATGGGGTGTTCCAAAGTTTCAATATCACTAAACCAATATAAAAAAGTTCAAGAACGGATTAATAACGAGGATAATGGTATAAGCCAACAAGCGTTTATCATTTTCCTGTAGAGTCAATTTGAAGATGCCTCGCCACCATGTCCCTAACCGTTTCGAAATGATTTACCACTAAACACTCCAATCAAAATATCAAGCGACTTATTCGCTTGATAATCATCATACAAAGTAGCGATAATGCTAAGTAGTAAACAGAAGGTGGAGCACTTGATCGACCACCTTACCAGTGATGCATAGTTACCGCCAGATACTCGGTAAAGTATGCGCCCTCCACCTAAGAATAAGATAACACTAAAAATAATTATTGAGATCGCCATAATAGACTCCTTTTCACCTCAGGTCACTTGATGTGGAGGATATTTATTACGGTGGTTATATTGTATCGTTGCGCCATTGTTCAGACTATCCTGCCAGTTACTTTAATAGAAACGGCAGCCGATCGTCTAGCCGGCTGCCGCGTTGCTCATTCTGCTATTGTCTCTCGATAGCTTAACGAATCACGATCGGTTCGTTGGTTTGCCTATCTAGAATAAATACTAACCTTTACATCTAGTCCATGTCGTTTAAATGTGAAGTATTATTTAAGAAGTGAATCACCTTGCCAGGTTCAGTTATTTCAACACAACTGATATCCGTATCTCCGTTCTTAAAATAAAAGTCCTTTGTGACTGGCATATTAAAAAATGAACGAAGGAGACAATTGATAACTCCGCCATGAGCAACAATTGCAATTCTTTCATATGTACAGGAGGATAATATCTTTGAGAATATAGTTTCTACTCGCATTCTAAACTCTATATATGATTCACCTTTTTCATAGCTATCATGTAAATACTTCGGAACTGGAAGTTCTTTGGCTTCCTCGATAGTAAGCCAGCTTGAACACCGTTATTGTATTCCATTAATGCTTCCTCATATACGACTGAACATCCAATTGATTCTGCAAGATGAGAGGCCGTCTCACTAGCTCTTTTTAACGTGCTAGCCCAGATAAACTCAGGAGGGAAATCACTCTTGATTTTCTCTGCCATTAACTCCACTTGTCTTCGCCCTCGTGTTGTTAGAGGGAAATCAGCTCTACCCTCGTGAACTTTTAAAATATCCGCTTCTGACTCCCCATGCCTTATTAGTAAAAGGTGCATTTTATCTTCTCCATTCGACCCCCACTTCTAACAAGAGAAGGTGTCTATATTCTCTAGTTCTCCGTCCCTCGGTTTTAAGGATTTATCTCACATATGCTCACTCATTCGCAGGATTTCATCACCCTGATTCAGGTTAATCTCAGCAAGCAACGCAGTTGATGTCGGTTGAGCCGGGGGGCTGAGCATGCAGGAACAGAGGAACAAAAAGGAAATATTCCCCTTTCGAACTCTACTGCACGCATACTCCACAATCCCCTGGAGGTTCACCCTCCCAGATCTCAACGGGTCAATGCCCTTACATTCCTTCGTTATACCTGTCCAAGGTGTGGAGACCGATAGCGTTTAGCGGATGGGTCTTAGCCCTTAAGGAGAACGAACTCGGTCCTCCGTGCTTTCTTTGTAAAATCCTGCGAATGAGTCAATATACGTGATGCTTTCTTTAGGCTGCTTCTGTCCAGGACAAAACGGTTTTCTGTGGCGTGAACGTTTCTCCACGTTGAACAATACCGACTAGAATCCGTGCCAGCTTTCCAATTAACTTAAAGATGGACTGCTGCTTTTTCATCTTCTTTTTCTGTACATTATGCTCGTGTAAATGACGGAAGACGGGATTATTCCAAACCAATTGAACCGTCGCAAGATAAAGATATTTTCGCAAGGCTGAGTCGCCTCGTTTCGAAAGAACAATTCGCCCTTTTCGCTTACCAGACATACTTTCAGCCAAGTTTAGTCCAGCCTTCCGAAGCACCTGACGTCCGTGTGCATACTGTCTTAAGTCTCCTGTGCCAGCTAAAATGGCCGCAGTGAAGATTTTTCCGAGCCCCTTTATCGTACGGAGCTGCTGAGCCATTGGAATTTCAGAGAGCAGAGTCTCGACGTCCTTTTCCATCTGTTTAAGCATGGCGGTAACTCGTTCGTATTCCTCAATAAGCCGTTTTAAATCTGCTTTCGCTTCTTCAACAGCGGTTCGATCTCCGACACTGCGTCTCGCATGAGCAATGAGCTGTGCAGCCTTCTCGATCCCCGTAGAACCCCCGGCACGCTGCATATGAACTCGCCAAGCATCTATGATATCCGGTACCGTATAGGTCTCCAGATCTTGCGGGCAAGGGAAGGTTTTAAGGGTCGACAATGACCGCTTGCAGCCCCAGTCTTTGAATACAGACAGATATTCGGGGGAAGCGAATGTCCAGCCAGCGTACGATCCGATTCTGCAGCCGTACGCTGTTCGTCACCCAAAATTCCCGGTCACTCATCATCGTCCGTAATCGTTGAAAGGCATGAGATTGACGCGTGTACTCATAGTAGAAGCCCCGGCTGACTGCATCTGCGATGACCAACGCATCCTTGGGATCGTTTTTTGAGGGGCTGTTATCTCGGTTTTCCTTGTTACGCTTCGTCGTAGCAGGGTTAACCATCACCACGTGTAGATCCTTATCCGATAACCAGTTCGCAAGATTAAACCAGTAATGGCCGGTAGGCTCCATGCCGATGATGAACTGTTTTAATCGATGCTTCTGCTGTAACTCATTCATCCAGCGCCTCAACTTCTCAAACCCTTCCACAGTATTTGAGAATGAGAGATGCCGATAAGAGATAACGATTCCTCGAAAGTTTGTAGCCTGAGCTACATGAGTTTCTTTCGCCATGTCTATCCCTACAACGAGATGCGAGGTGCTAATTCGTTCAATCCGTTGATTTTGTGCGTCTGATTGCTTAAACTTCAATTTAAGAGCGCCTCCTTGATGTGTTGTCGACAAACCCATCATACCGAGGCGCTCCCTTTTTTTACAAAGCTCATTTCTTAAGCTCTACAGGAATGTTTAGCATAATCACTTAGTCGAGTTTGATACTTATAATATACGAGAATAGTAAGCTACATCGGTAACTCTGCCGAGTAAATTCGATTCAGGCAACACCGCTACCAAAGTAAAACCGAGTTTTTCAATTAACTGTTTTGACTTCATATTTTTATTATCAATAGTAGCATACAGGCGTTTAAGGTTTAATGTACATTTACAATGCTCAATGACTGCGGAAACCGCTTCATACGCAAAACCGCATCCCCAATGCTCCCTCATGAAGCGATAACCAATTTCACCAAGATAACCTTCTGCTATTTCTGGAATCATTACATCACCAATGAATTCATCAGTATCTTTTAATGCGACAGTCCATTTTCTTTCATTACGCTTCCTAACCATTTCTAAGATTGACTGTTCATCACGAGGGGGATTAATTCCAAGAAATTCTCTTACCTCATCATTGTTAAACATTTTAAGCATATTTGGAATGTCTTTTTCCGCTCTTGGACGTAAAATCAATCGCTCTGTTTGAATTTTCGGTGCTTCTTTTTTTTGCCATGATTTATTCCAGCCCTTCGTACATTGTTGGGGAAGGCGGAGGGGTTTTAAAGTGGTTTCTAGGATTTATCCAATTTCGCATAACTCATCCTTCAGCTACCCTGCCCGTTACTTCAACGGAAACGGCAGCCGATCGTCTGACCGGCTGCCGCGATGCTCGTTCTGCTATCGTCTCACGTAAGCGTTGTGTATCTGCCCAATTGCTGGGCGCGAATATGTTTATTCCTTTAAATACAAAATGCAAAATGCTGCTTATTGGTAAAAAACAAATAATAAGTTTTTGTTTTCTTTCATTTTCTTTTTAAATTTAACGATTCCTCGAATAAGAATTATTGATAAAAGGATAATAATCACTGGACCGATTTCTAAAATAAACATAGGAACTAATGATGATAACGAAATGACAATTTCATAAATGAAAAAATAATCAACTATTCCGACAACTACAAATGACATTACAATCAATTGGAATTTCGAATAATAATAACCAAGCATGCGATAAGCTCTTCTTAAGTAATTTAGAACTTTCATGTTTCACCTCAATACGGGGAATGATGCAAAAAGTCATTTATAACACATCCCTATAATACCACATTTTGGAACCGCTATCCGTTACTTCAATGAGAAGGCAGGTGATGGGCATCCAACTGCCTTCGTATCAAGATTGAGCTAACGTCTCCCGTTAGCTTAATCTTGTCTAGCACCATGTACCATCAATATCTCTTATTCTTTTTCCGTAGTGAACATGCCAATGAAGATGTTTATTGCTTTGATATTCTCCAACATTAGTTGATACAGTACATCCACCATGTTGTTCGTTTATCTGGTTTGATACTTTTTTGGATTACCGAAAATAAATCGTTCAGTAAGACAATATCTTCATCTGAAACGTCGATGAGCGAAGGAATGTGTTTTTTTGGGAATCACAACTATGTGTACTTCATAATAAGGACGGCTATGATAAAAAGCTAAAGAATTCTCAGTTTCTAAGACTTTTTCTACATCTGTTTTACCACTTAATACTTCCTCACAATAAAAATCTTGAACACCATTGGACATTAATTATAATTCCTCCTCGTCGAACAGCCAGTTAAGATCCACACTGAATTTTTTTCTTAACTCATAAAGAGTCTCTGCCGACGGTTTCGTTTCCCCTGCTCGATTTCACTTAATCTGCCTTGGGATATTCCAATAGTATTTGCAAACACTATTTGATTCATTTGATGTTGTTTGCGAATGGCCTTCACCTTGTCCCCTATGCTCATTACATTATCCCCTTTAAACAAAAGTAAGGCCGTCCCCATGCTGTAGGACGGCCCATGATGTATATAGAACAAAACTTTTTTTGTAATTTTATCAGCCATAACAAAACTTTATGGTTCAGAACAACACTTTATTGTAATGAGTCACTCCTTAAGCCGTTCGCCCCCGCTTATTCGACAGTCACGCTCTTCGCCAAATTCCGCGGCTTATCCACGTCATGGCCCAGCGCGAGCGAGGCGTAGTACGACAGCAGCTGCAGCGGGATGACCGACAGGGCCGGCGTGAGCAGCGGGAGCGTGCGCGGGATGGCGAATTGGCGGTCGACGGACTTCGCCGACTCCTCTTCGTGCCCTTCGTTGACGAGGCCGAGCACCTCGGCGCCGCGCGCCTTCACTTCTTTAATGTTGCTAACGGTCTTCTCGAACAGGTCCTCCTGCGTGAGCAGCGCGATGACGGGCACGCCGTCCTCGATCAGCGCGAGCGTGCCGTGCTTGAGTTCGCCCGCAGCATAAGCTTCGGAGTGAATGTACGAGATCTCCTTCAGCTTGAGCGAGCCTTCGAGCGCGACGGCGTAGTCGATGCCGCGGCCGATGAAGAACAGGCTGCTCGACTTCGCGATCGACTCGGCGATGCCCTTAACCGTATCGGCCTGGGCGAGGATACGCTCGACCTGCTCCGGCAGCGAGTCCATCGCGGCCAGGACGTGCGCGATCTCCGCCTCTTCCTGCGTGCCCAGCGTCTGGGCCATATAAAGCCCGAGCAGGAAAAACGCGATCAACATCGTGGAGTACGCCTTCGTCGATGCGACGGCGATCTCCGGGCCTGCCAGCGTGATGATGACGTCATCGGCTTCGCGCGCGACCGAGCTGCCCACAACGTTTGTGATCGCCAGCACGCGGGCGCCGCAGCGCTTGGCTTCGCGAAGCGCGGCCAGCGTGTCGGCCGTCTCGCCGGATTGGCTCACGACGATGACCAGCGTATCCTTGGTGATGATCGGCGAACGGTAGCGATACTCCGACGCGACGTCCACTTCGACCGGAATGCGCGCCAGGCGCTCGATGACCGTCTTGCCGACCATGCCGGCATGCATCGCGGTGCCGCAGGCGACGATGTGCACGCGGCTCACCGCGCGCAGCTGCTCGGCCGTGATCGACAGCTCTGGCAGGACGACCGAGCGACCGTCTTCGCTGATACGTCCGCGCATCGTGTCGCGGTACGCGCGAGGCTGCTCGTAGATCTCCTTCAGCATGAAGTGATCGTAGCCGCCCTTTTCGGCGGTCATCAGATCCCAGTTCACGCGGAAGACTTCCTTCGCGACCGGATCACCTTCTACCGTCAGCAGCTCCACGCCGTCGCGCGTCAGCACCGCCATCTCGCCGTCCTCGAGGATATAGATGTCGCGCGTATATTCGAGGATCGCCGGAATATCCGAAGCGATGAACTTCTCGCCTTCGCCGACGCCGATGATGAGCGGGCTCGCATAGCGTACCGCCACCAGGCGGTCCGGCTCATGCTCGGTGAGCACGCCCAGCGCGAATGCGCCGCGCATCTTGCGTACCGCCTTCTGCACGGCCTTCACGATATCGCCTTCGTATTCGACGGCGATCAGGTGCGAGATAACCTCCGTGTCCGTCTCGGACAGGAAGCGATGACCCGCGAGCATCAGCTCTTCCTTGAGCTCCAGATAGTTCTCGATGATGCCGTTGTGCACGACGGAGAACTTGAGTGAGTTGTCCGTATGCGGATGCGAATTGGCATCCGACGGCTTGCCGTGCGTCGCCCAGCGCGTGTGCCCGATGCCGATCGTGCCGCACAGCGGGTCGCCCGTCAGTCGGTTTTCCAGGTTGACCAGACGACCTACCGCCTTGGTCACTTCAAGGCCGCGCGCCGTATGCACGGCGATGCCCGCCGAGTCGTACCCGCGGTATTCCAGCTTCTTGAGCCCTTCGATCAGGATGGGCTGAGACTCTCTAAATCCGATATATCCGACAATTCCGCACATTGATATATGCCTCCGCTTCGGTCAACGTCCGACGGACGTACCGGAGCCGGTCAGGCTGCCGCACGCCTATAGCAGACCGCGGACAACCAGGGGTATGCATGCAGATCCCCTAAGCCAAGTTGGGCCCGAGCGCCTCGCAGGCGTCCCGCCGGCCGCAGCCTTGCGCAGGATCAGCATTACCCGATATCCACGACATGTCGAGGTCCCCGTGCTCCGGTTCGCCGGACATTCCGCTATAGTATGATTCCGATTGGTTGTTCTTATCGTGCCGGCGTATTGTGCGCCCGGTTGCCCTGAGCGTTTTGTCTTCCGGCTGACGGCCCCGATTGGGCCGGGAGGTCCCCGCCGATCATCCGAACACCTCCACCTCGTCAACTCGCCGCGCGCCGGCGGCAAGTTCTGGCGCTTATGAAGCTTGGCGACCCCGATCCTGCCTTTCCTTCTTGAATGACGTTCCCGTTCCTATCTTATTACCCACGGCTCGCGCCGATAATCTAACTCATCATATTCGTTTTGAAAACCCGGTGCAACCTTTATCCGCGACTTTCCGCCAAATGACCGTATTGCCCAGGAAATGACACCGCCCGGCATCGTCGACACCGGGCGCGCCAGCATGCTGTCAATTAGACGAGCTCCGCGCGAATCACGTCGGCGATCGCGTCGACATGGCCTTCGATCTCCGCCTTGTCCGGCCCCTCCGCCATGACGCGAATGAGCGACTCCGTGCCCGATGGCCGCACGAGGATGCGTCCGTTGTCGCCGAGCGCCGACTCCGCCGTCGCGACGGCATCCGCGATCGCCGCATTGCCCTCGTACTTCGACTTATCCGCGACGCGAACGTTGACGAGCACCTGCGGATATTTGCGCATGACCTGCTTGAGTTCGCCCAGCTTCTTGCCGGAAGCGACGATCGTGTCGACGAGCTGCAGCCCCGTCAGAATGCCGTCTCCCGTCGTATTGTGATCGAGGAAAATAACGTGGCCGGACTGTTCTCCGCCCAGGTTAAACCCCCCCGCGGACCATCTCTTCCATCACGTAACGGTCGCCGACGGCCGTCTTCGCCGTCGTCAGGCCAAGCTTGTCGGCGGCTTTGAAGAAGCCGATGTTCGCCATAACCGTCGTCACGACCGTGTCGTGCTTCAGCTTGCCCCGGCCGCGCATCGCTTCGCCGCAGATGAGCAGGATATAGTCGCCGTCGACCTCTTCCCCGCTCTCGTCGATGGCGATGAGCCGATCCGCGTCGCCGTCGAACGCGAGGCCCAGATCGGCGCCCAGCTCCCGCACCTTCGCCGCCAGCTTATCCGGATGCGTCGATCCGACGCCTTCGTTGATGTTCAAGCCATTGGGCTCGGCGCCGATCGCGACGACCTCCGCGCCCAGCTCCCGGAAGATCGTCGGCGCGAGCTCGTAGGCCGCCCCGTGCGCGCAGTCGAGCACGATCTTGAGACCGGCGAACGAATGCTTAACCGTCAGCTTCAAATAATCGACGTACATCCGCTTCAACGCCAGATCCGTCGTCACCGTGCCCAGGTCTTTGCCGACCGGCCGCGGCAGCGTATCTTCTTCGGCGTCGAGCAGGCGCTCGATCTCCGCTTCCTTTTCGTCGAGCAGCTTAAATCCGTCGCCGCCGAAAAACTTAATGCCGTTATCCTGCACCGGATTGTGCGACGCCGAGATCATGACGCCCGCATCGGCGCCGAGCGTGCGCGTCAAATACGCGACCGCGGGCGTGCTCACGACGCCGAGGCGAATGACGTCCGCGCCGATCGACAGCAGACCCGCCGCCAGTGCATTTTCCAGCATCGCGCCCGATACGCGCGTATCGAGACCGATGATAACCTTCGGACGCTGCGCGCCCCCTGCGAGTACGTAGCCGCCGCAGCGGCCGATCTTATAAGCAAGCTCGGCGGTGAGCTCCAAGTTGGCTACGCCCCGAACGCCGTCCGTTCCGAAATACTTCCCCATGCTCCTCTTGACCCCTTCGTCCCCAATTCGTTCTGCCCGACGACTGTTGTTCGTTCAGCCGATGCTGTCTAAGCGCCATCCGTCGGCGATGGCGATGACGATAATGATGACGATGGTGTCGGCGTCGGAGACGGGCTTGATGTCGGCGAGCCGACGGTCCCGCCCGTCCCCTCTGCCTCCGTCCCCGTCGGCTCGCCGCCGTCCGGCTCGATGACGCCGCCCGAGGCCGCTTCGTCCGTCGTCGGCACGCCAGGCGTAGGCGTCGATTCCGTGCCGATGTTCGCGATCTCGACTTCGATCGAGGTGTTGCCCCCGCTCTGATCCACGAATCGCGGCGAATTCACGTTCAGCGGAATCGTGTACGTGCCTGGACCCCGTCCGCTCAGGTCGGCCTCGACGCTGACGTCGCCCGGCTGCAGCTTGTCGAGCACCGCCGGCGCGCCCTTGAACGTAATATCCGCCTGGCCGCTCGCCGGATTCATGATTTGCATCTTGAGGCCGTTGCCCAGCCCCTTAATCGTGATCGGCAAGCCTTGAATCGTGCGCGTCTGCGTCAGCACGACCTGCACGTCGACGGTGATCGCCGCCGGAGACACCTCCGTGATGGCGTCGGATTTGTTAAGCGTGATGTCGACTTTGCCCGATTTGGTCACCTCGGACAGATTCAGATCCGCTTCGATGAAGTCGATCTTGTCCAGCTCCGTCTGCGGTCCGTAGATCGTCGCCTGCTCCGCGCTCGGGGTGAGATTCTCGACGCTTAGCCCCGAGGGCAGCTGACCGATCAGCTTCAGTTGGATTGGCACCTGCTTAAACGGATTGGTGATCGGCACTTCGACCTCAAGCACGGCAGGATCGACCTCCGCGCCCGGGATCTCCTGCCCGGACCCGTCGTAAGCGACGAGCTTCACGCTCTTGTCCTTGAGCGTCTTGTCCGCGCCTTCGATGGAGATCGAGCCGCCGACATGGTCGACGCGGTCCATCTCGCTCGCCGGCAACGTGACATGCACCCGGTTCGTCGGACGCAGCACGGGGGGCGCCTGCCTTGTAGCCTTCCTTCGGCGTCCCCGTCGGCGTCACTTGAACCTCGAATTCCTTGGTCTGCAGCTCCTCCAGCTCGACCGTCACGGTCGCGGGCTCGACCTGGATCGTCTGAATGCTTCTGGGCAGATCCGTTCTTAGCGTTATCGTATGCGTACCCGACTTGACTGTGCTTAGATCGGCCTCCACGATATATCCGCCGTCCGAACGCGCGGCCAGGAGGTCGCTCGGCGTGCCTCGTACGATAAGCTTGACCTTGGTCGGATCCATGCTCTTCAGCACGTAGCTCTGCTCGTCGAGTCCGCGCACCTGAACCTTCACGTCGGTGAACGTGCGCGTCTCGATGAGCGAAGCGACGTTATTCGGCGTCGAATCCGGATTGAAGTGAACGACCGCCCACAGCAGAATGCCGAGGGCCAGCGAGATGAGCCGTACGGCGTTCGGATGGCTGAGCCACTTATCCATGGCCGTCACCGCCTTTCCGCCGCCAGAATTTCCAAGGGATGTTCCAGCTCCGCCTGGCCTTCTTCGCGTTCGTCTGGCGGAGCTCGTCGAACAGCTTGGAGATCAGCGACTCTTCCTTGATGTCCCGCACGATCTGTCCGTTCAACGCGAGCGATACATGCCCCGTCTCCTCGGAGACGACGACCGAGATCGCGTCGCATACCTCGCTGATGCCGATGGCCGCGCGGTGCCGGGTGCCCAGTTCCTTGGAGATGAACGGATTTTCCGACAGCGGCAAATAGCAGCCCGCCGCCATAATCTCGCCGCCGCTCACGATGACGGCGCCGTCGTGCAGCGGCGTGTTGGGGATGAAAATATTGATGAGCAGCTCCGAGCTGATCGCGGACTTCATCTTGATGCCGGTCTCGATGTAGTCGCCGAGGCCCGTACGCCGCTCGAAGACGATCAAGGCGCCGATCTTGCGCCTCGCGAGGTATTGCACGGCCTTAATGACCTCGTTGATCGGATGGCTGATGTCGTGCTCCTCCTGGGAGGAACGGCTGAACAGCGTACCGCGTCCGAGCTGCTCGAGGGCTCTGCGGAGCTCCGGCTGGAAGATGATCAGAATCGTCATGATCCCGAACGGGAACAGCTGGTTCATCACCCATTTGAGCGTATACAGGTTCAGCCACGTGCTGAGCGCCCAGGTGAGCACGAGCAGCAGGATGCCTTTAAGAAGCTGGACGGCCTTCGTGCCGCGCACCAGCAGAATCATTCGGTATATAAGATAGCTGACGATGAGGATATCGGCGGCATCCTTGACGGCGCCCCACACCGTTAAGTTCTCGAAGTAATCCAAGACGCACCCCCTGTCTGGCGTCTCGATCGGGTTTCCCGAATCTTGTCAGATTGCGCTTAGGATATGTATATATTGTTTTCTATAAACGTACTTCTAAATCCTGTTTAGAATACAAAAAAAACCTCCCCGATGTCCAGGGAGGCCGCCTCAAAGGGCCGCCGGACGGCAGCCGTCATGTCCCGTAAGCCACCGTGTCGAACCAGGTCGTCACCTTGTACCATGCCCAGTCGAGCGCCCGGTCCACGGTTTTCACCTTGCCGGCGATATGCGCGGTGGATGCGAGCGTCACGTTGCCGTCGATGACGGTCAGGTTGCCCTCGACTTCGCCGAGCACCTCGGCTTCGCCGTTCTTGATCGTCAGGTCGCCTTCGACCTTCTGGCCGGCGGGCACGATGACCTTGTTGCCTTCGATCACGACGTGCGACAGGTCTCCGCTCAGGCTGAGCTGATCGTCCTGATTCCACATCGCGACGAAGCTGGTCAGCATGACGACCAGGAAGATCGCCGCCGCCGAAGCCGCCGGATGCCGCTGCACCCACGAAGTCCATGTCCGCGGGCTCCTTTTCTTGGGCAGCGCGGCCATGATGGCGTCGGTCATATGGGACGGCGCAGCCGGGACGGGCTGGGCATATATCAAAGCTTCCGTACGCTCAAGCGCCCCGTAGCGCGCCTCGCAGGCCGGACATTCGCGAAGATGTTGCTGCAGCAGCACGGACTCCTCGCGGGACAGATCCCCGTCGAGATAATCGTGCATCCGCTTTACGGCATCGTTGCACTTCATGATAGCCATCCCTTTCTGCACAGGAGAACATAAAGCCTCCTTTGCGAATGCTTCTATACTGTACGTTTCCCGACTCGGAGCGGTTTCATCTTTGGCGGAAAAATGGGCTGAACCCTTCAAAGCTTGTGCTCCAGCTTCTTGCGCAGGAATTCGCGGCCCCGGTGCACGCGCGTCTTGATAGTCGTCACCGGCATGTCCAGCACGTCCGAGATCTCCTGCAGCGACATATCCTGCAGGTAGCGCAGCACCATGACCGACTTGTACTTCACAGGCAGCGTGTCGATCGCGTTCCGAATGATGCGCTGCGTCTCCGACAGGATCAGCTCGCTCTCGGGCGTCCGGTCGTCGCTCGGCAGCATCGCGTATCCGTCGAGCCCCTCGTGGTCCGTCGACTCGGCGTCCAGCGAGTAGATCGGGCGGCGCTTGCGCAGCCGGTCGATGCACAGATTCGTCGCGATCCGGTAGATCCACGTCGAGAACTTCTGATTTTCATCGTACCGGTCCAAGTTGCGGTATACGCGCAGGAAGCACTCCTGAACGACGTCCTCCGCCTCCTGACGGTTGTTCGTCATCCGGTAAGCCAGATGGAACAACTTGTCCTTGTATAAATCCACGATCTCCGCGAACGCGCGCTGATCGCCCTTGCGGGCCAGCTTCGCGAGTCGCGTCTCAATTGGCTTCAACGTGTTAACCCTCACCTTCTTCGCCGGTCGCCCGGCGCTCGGCCCGCCTCGTCCGCTCGGCATCGCGATGCCCGCGGGGAGGACGGCTAGGCCCGCCTGGGTCGGGAAGACCCTTCGCATGATGCGATCAAGAAAATGGTAATGCACGCGTATCAAAAATGCAAGAAGCGGATGCTCGGGAATGTCGCCCCTTCTAAAAAAGACAATTACACTATTCTTTGAGGTCGTTAAAAAAAGATGCCTGCAGCCCTTGGTGTGCGCATTGGCGCGTAGAGAACGGACAGAGGAGCCGCTATTTTTGTCCATATCGCGATTCGCGGCCCGCGATGGTTAGCAAGCAGCGATTTCCCCGTAATCTTATCCTTAGCGATCCGCAAAAAAAAGGACCCGGGCATACGCCCGGGCCCGCCTATCCGATATATCTTGCGAATCAGCCCGTATTGCGCAGGCCGGCGGCGATGCCGTTGATCGTGAGCAGTACCTCGCGAAGCAGCTCCGTGTCGTCCTCGCCCTCGTCCCTGCGCTGTCTGAGCTCGCTCAGCAGCTGAACCTGCAGGTAACTGAGGGGATCGACGTACGGGTTGCGGAGGCGGATCGACTCTTGGATGACCGGTACGTTGTCCAGAATCTCTTCCTGGCCGGTAATCTCGAGCAAGATGCGCTTGGTCAGGTCGTACTCCTCTTGGACGAGGGTGAAAATCCGCGTGCGGATCTCGTCGTCCTTGATCATGTCGGCGTACTGCTGCGCGATCAAGAGGTCCGCCTTGGCCAGCGCCATCTGCAGATTGTCGACGAGCGTCGCGAAGAACGAGTATTCGCGATACATCCGGCGCAGCGTCTCAAGCTTCGCGGGATCGCCGGCGACGTACTTCTCGAACGCCGTGCCCGCCGCGTACCAGGCTGGCAGCAGGTAACGGCTCTGCGTCCACGCGAATACCCAAGGAATCGCGCGCAGGTCCTCGAAGCGCTCGCTGTTCTTGCGTTTGGACGGACGGGAGCCGATGTTCAGCTCGCCGACTTCGGACAGCGGCGTCGACTCCTTGAAGAAGGTCATGAAGCCCGGGTCGCGGAAAATCAGATCCTGGTACTTCGTCTGCGCCGTCTCCGAGATGGACGGGAGAATCTCCTCCCACTGCGCGTCGGCCGTCTGATCCTGCGAAGGATGCTTCGCCAGGTAAGCGGCCTTCACGAGCGCGCTGGTCGCCTGCTCGAGGCTGCGGTAGGCGATGCCTTCCATCGAATAGCGGGACGTCAGCACTTCGCCTTGCTCCGTGATCTTGATGCCCGCGCCGATCGTGTGCGGCGGCTGTGCGAGAATGCTGCGGTTCAGCGGCATGCCGCCGCGGCCAAGCGCGCCGCCGCGGCCGTGGAAGAACTTCAGCTTGACGCCGTAGTCGCCCGCGGTCTCGGTGATCTTGTTCAGCGCGACGCGCAGCTCCCAGTTCGCCGTGACCATGCCGCCGTCCTTGTTGCTGTCGGAGTATCCGAGCATGATCTCGTGCATGTCGCCGCGCGCGGCGACCGCTTCGCGGTACACCGGCAGGTCGAACAGCGTCTTCATGATCGCCGGCGCTGCGTGCAGGTCGTCGATCGTCTCGAAGAGCGGCGCCGACTGGATCGAGCTGACGAGCTTGCCATCCGGCGTACGGCGCACGAGGCCGGCTTCTTTGGCGAACACCATGACCTCAAGCAGGTCGCTCGCGCCGCGGGTCATGCTGATCAGGTACGTCGTAATGCAGCCCTCGCCGAATTCTTCCTGCGCGCGGTGGATCGTCCGGTATACCTCCAGGCACTCCTTGGCGCCTTCGCTGAGCGATGCCGTCGCGTGCAGCAGCGGCCGGGAATCCGACAGCAGCCCGTGCAGCAGCTCGATCTTCTCTTCCTCGCCGAGCTCGTTGTAGCGATCCGTGACGCCTGCCTTCGCCAGCACCTCGGTCATCGCGTTCTCGTGCTCCTGGGAGTGCTGACGCACGTCCAGCGCGGCCAGATAGAAGCCGAACAGTTCGACCTGGCGGATCAGCTTCTTCAGATGCGTATCGGCGACGAAATCCGCGTAATGATGGCGGAGGCTGCGATCGATCAGCTGCAGGTCCGCGATGAACTCCGATACCTGGTGGTAGCGCTGCGGCGTTCCCTTGAATTTCTCCTCGCGCATGTTCTGCAGCTTCTGGATCATATAGGTGATCTTGATGCGGTACGGCTCGTGGTCGTTGGTCCAGCGGTCCACCGTGCGAAGCTCGACCGCCTCGCGCTCCTGCTCGATCGATTCGAGCAGCTCCGGATTCACCTTGACGATCGTCGTGCTGAAGCTCATCTTGCGCATGAGGGACTTCAGCAGCGTCTCGTACTTGTGGATGACCAGGTTGCGCTGCATGTTCAGCGTGCGCCAGGTGATGTCGGCGGTCACGGACGGGTTGCCGTCGCGGTCGCCGCCGATCCACGTACCGAAGCGGAGATACGTCGGCACATGCCACTTTTGCTCCGGATAGTACTTGGCCAGGCAGCGCTCCAGCTCGTCGTAGACGTCGGGCAGCACGTTGAAGAGCGTCTCGTGGAAAAAGTACATGCCGTTGCGCACTTCGTCGATGACCGTCGGCTTGCGGTCGCGCAGCTCGTCGGTCTGCCAAAGGGTGAGCACTTCGTTGCGCAGCTGCTCCCGCAGGCGCTCGCGCTCGCGGTAGGTAAGCGACGGATTGTCAAGCTCCATCATCTCGTTGGCGATGCGCTTATGCACGTCGAGCACGGCCCGGCGCATCGCTTCGGTCGGGTGCGCGGTCATGACCAGCTCGAGCGAGATGCCGGACAGCAGCTCCTGAACCTCGTTCAGCGGCAGATTCTTGTTCTTCAGCTCCACGATCGCGCTCTCGATAGAGCCCGGCTGGACGGCTTCGCCCGCAGATCGCTCGTAATCGCGCTTGCGGCGGATACGGTGGTTCTGCTCGGCGATATTGACGAGCTGGAAGTAGATCGCGAACGCGCGGATCACCTGGTGACGGACGCCCGGCTCCAGTCCCGTAATCGTATTGACGAATTCTTCGTAAAGCTCGGGCACGAATTCGGCGCGCAGCGCCTTGCTCGTCTCCCGGATCTTCTCTACGTGATCGAGCAGCTCGCGGCCGCCCTGGTGCACCAGCACTTCGCCCAAAATGTTGCCCAGGAACCGCACGTCCCGGCGCAGCAAATGGTTGGTCGAAGAGCGGCTTGCCGTGGCCATTTCTGTCATCCCATTCACCTCAAAATCATGACTTTCGACGCTAAACAATCTTCTAAACATCATACTACAAATGAATTATAAAATCTGCCCCTCGGCTTTGGCCTTCAAAAATAATGTACCCGCATCGGGTTAGCCGGGAACCGGGCTGCGCGGCCGCCGGATAAACTTTAAATTCCGTGCCGTCCGCGGCATCTTGCATGCATGCGGCCTTAGCGGCATTACGGCTTTGCCGTCGCCAACGAAGCGCCGCGCGCCTCTATCCAGAAGATTGCCGCTGCGTGTAATATATACCTATTATGTATCCGCGGAGGCTTGCGCCATGACTTCTTCTTCCTCATCTTCTACCTCGCCCTCGTCCGAGCCGAATCACGACGAGATCTACCGCAGCCAAGCGGAGCAATACGACCGGCTGATCGCCGCCCAGCCTTCGCTCGGCGCGCGCATCGACGCGATCCGCCCGCTGGCCGGGCTCGACGTCGTTGACCTCGGCGCCGGCAGCGGCCGGCTGACGGTGCCGCTCGCAGCCCTGAACCGGCAGCGTACTGGCGGTCGATCTGTCGCCCGCTATGCTCGAGGTGGCCGCGTCCAAGCTGACGGCATCAGGCGCAGGCAACTGGCGCACGGCCGTCGGCACGCACCTGCGCATCCCTGCCGAAGATGCGAGCGCCGACCTCGTCGTCTCGGGCTGGAGCATCGCTTACTCGGCCGCCTCGGATGCGGACCCGGACGGTACGGCGCTCGCCGCCATTCTGGACGAGATTCGCCGCGTGCTGCGGCCCGGCGGTACCGTCGTTATTTTCGAAACGATGGGCACCGGCTTTGCGACGCCGAACCCGCCCGATTTTTTGCTTTCCTATTATGATGCGCTCGAGGATGTCTACGGCTTCGCCCACGAATGCTTCCCGTTCGACTATACGTTCGCTGATGCCGACGAAGCCGAGCGCCTGGCGCGCTTCTTCTTCGGCGAAGAGACCGGAGACAAGGTCGCGGCGAGCGGCTCGCCCATCGTGCCCGAGTTCGCCGGCGTCTGGCATCGCGTGTACGCATAACCCGGTTCCCCGCCGCTCTCCGACGCTAAGTCAACAGCACGAGCGCGAGCGCAATCAAGGCCGGCAGTCCCTGCACGAGCAGAATCGATCGCTTGGCCGTGAAGCCGCCGAAGAGGGCCGCGACTAGCACGCACGCCAGAAAAAACACCTCGATCTGCTGCCCTGTCTGTCCGTTCGGGTGCAGCAGTCCCCAGCATAGGCCGGCCGCCAGAAATCCGTTGTACAGCCCTTGGTTGGCGGCCAGCGACTTGGTCGCCGCTGCCGTTTCCGGCGTAGTGCCGAACGACTTCATCGCTCGCGGCGTCGTCCAGAGGAACATTTCCAGGATCAGAATGTAGACATGCTCCAGGGCGACCAAGCCCGCGAATATTTGACCCAACATGCGAGGACCTCCCTTAAATGGCGTATGGACTCTAGTATATCATCGTTTCAGCCGTCCTAAAGGTAAAAAAGGCCACCAGCGGCCTTTTGGCTTGCGCACGAACGCGTAGCTGACGGACCGGGGAGCCTTTATTCTTGTTCTAATCGCGATTCGCGGCGCACTTTCGGACAGAGGGTTCGTTATTACGGGATTGCCGGCCTTTTTTAACCTTGATCCGGATCCATAATACATGTAACTGCTACCCGCAGCTTCATTTGCGCCAACCCGCTTACCTTCCCGCCGAGCGTCCGCGATTTTTCCATTTATACTTTTCTTACACGCGAGAGCCCAAGGCAAAAGCCGAGCAATAATGTGCTCGAAGCCGTCGTCGTGCCCGCGGAATCTTCGCTCGCCGGCGTGCTCGGCATCCCCCCTCGGCAGGCGAGCTTGCGGCGGAGCGGTTCTGTTTCCGGTTGAGACTTCTTGCGGCAGGCAAGGTTGCGGCGGAGCAGTTCTGTTTCCGGTTGAGACTCCTTGCGGCAGGCGAGATTGCGACAAAGCTCTTCTGTTTCCGGTTGAGACTTCTTGCGGCAGGCGAGCTTGCGGCGGAGCTGTTCTGTTTCCGGTTGAGACTTCTTGCGACAGGCGAGGTTGCGGCGGAGCTGTTCTGTTGCCGGTTGAGACTCCTTGCGGCAGGCGAGGATGCGACGAAGCTCTTCTGTTTTCGTTTGAGACTTCTTGCGGCAGGCGAGGTTGCGGCGGAGCAGTTCTGTTTCCGGTTGAGACTCCTTGCGGCAGGCGAGATTGCGACAAAGCTCTTCTGTTTCCGGTTGAGACTTCTTGCGGCAGGCGAGCTTGCGGCGGAGCTTTCTTGTTCTTGACCGAGAGTGTTCACCGTGGACGAGACCACGGCGTTATCGTATGACGCTAAGCGCCACATTCTTGATCTTGGTTGGGATAATCATCAAAAACAAAAAATCCGCCGTCGGCGGATGTAAGGTTCGTTATGGAGCGGAAAACGGGATTCGAACCCGCGACCTTCTCGTTGGCAACGAGATGCTCTACCACTGAGCTATTTCCGCATATGTACTCAAAATAAAAAAGCCTTGATGGCAAGGCCGTGCTTGCAATGGGATGTTGGAGCGGGTGATGGGAATCGAACCCACGCCATCAGCTTGGAAGGCTGAGGTTCTACCATTGAACTACACCCGCAAAAAAAATGGTCGGGACGACACGATTCGAACATGCGACCCCCTGGTCCCAAACCAGGTGCTCTACCAAGCTGAGCTACGTCCCGACAGTATGATTAAAGTGGCGCGCCCTGAGAGATTCGAACTCCCGGCCTTCAGATTCGTAGTCTGACGCTCTATCCAGCTGAGCTAAGGGCGCATATGATGGAGCGGAAAACGGGATTCGAACCCGCGACCTTCTCGTTGGCAACGAGATGCTCTACCACTGAGCTATTTCCGCGTATGATGGTCAGTCCGAGGGCGAACGTCGTCGTTGTCTTCGTTTATGTTTTCCCCCAAAAGCGACTTTTTTTATATTAGCAAATCCCCTAGGGAATTGCAAGCGGTAATTTAAAAAAAGATGAAATTGTTTTTCGGACGCGGTCCGAAGGCGGGGCTACGGCGCCAATCGAAGCAAAGAGACGCTGCACAGCGTTACATGACGGACCTCAGTGCCAGTCGTGGCCAAGTGACGCTGTACAGTGTCACTTGGTGGGGCTTCGCCGCCATCTAAGACAAAGAGAAGCTGCCAAGCGCTTCTATGCGATATTGTGGAACCGGCTAAAGCTAAGCAACCTTTTGAGGCAGGCCCGTCAGCCTGCCGACGGCCGGACAACGCTCATACGGAACCCGTGTAAATCTCCGTCTCATAATCGAAGGACACGTATCCATCCTGCTGATAACGATCGAAGATGTCGCGCAGGTCGCGCATCATCGGCTCATAGTTCGGGTGACCGGGTACGGGGGTATACGAGGAAGAACGCAGCCGTCCGCTCAGGCCGTCGAAGTCGAACAGCTGGCGGTTGGGAAACCGCGCTTCGCGCTTCGTGCCCGGCTCGAAGAAGGCCGCGAGCTGCTCCTGCGTAATATTGCGATGGTTCACCGTCGCATAGTCGGTCCCCAGACGCAGCAGCAGCGCCTCGTACGCCTCCAGAAACGGCGTGCCGCTCGTGAGGCGCGTATTCCAGATCAGCGCCGCCTTCCCCGCCGGCCGCAGCAGCCGATGGAACTCCCGCTTCGCCGCCGCCTGGTCGAACCAGTGGAACGCTTGGGCGGAAACGATGAAATCCGCGGAAGCGTCCGGCAGCCCCGTCTGCTCCGCCGCGCCGTTCACCGCCTTGAAGCCTGGATATCCCGCCAGCGCCCGCTCCGCTTCTTCGCGCATCGCGCGGTTAGGCTCGACGGCCGTGACGGGCGTCCCCCGCTCTAGTAGCAGCCGCGAAAAGATCCCGGTGCCAGCGCCGATGTCTGCGACCTGCGAATCGCGCCTGAGGCCGACTTCCCCGTACAAATAATCGATGGCGGCCGCCGGATAGCTCGGCCTGTACTTCACGTACGTTTCCACGCGATCGGTAAAACGCTCTCTGTTCTCCATGCCTTGCTGCCTCCTCGCTTTATTTTACTTTTCCCCGACTTCCTCCGCGCTCTCCCCTTGCCATAGCTTGCGGAAGCTCTCGCTCGAAGCCAGCAACTCACTCGCCGTGCCCTGCGCTTCGATTCGCCCGTCGCTCAGCAGCACGATCCGGTCGGCCCGCGCCAAGGCCGCCTTGCGGTGGGAGACGACGAGGCAGGTCGCGCTGCCCTTGGCCTTGAACAGGCGCTCCCATAGCCGCCTCTCGGTGTCCACGTCAAGGGCAGAGGACAAATCGTCGAACACGTACAGCTGCGCGTCCCGCGCAAGCATGCGCGCAGCAGCCGTGCGCTGCGCCTGTCCGCCGGACAGCTTCACGCCCCGCGGCCCGACCATCGTCTCCAGCCCATCCCTGAGCCCCGCGATGTCCTCCTCGAGCACGGCGGCATGCAGCGCGCCAGCAAGCTCCTCGGGCGTCGACGGCGCGCCGAGCAGGATGTTGTCCCGCAGGGTGGCGCTGTACAGCCTCGGGATCTGGGCCGTATACGCGCTCTGCGGCGGAACGAAGAAGTCGGCGGGCTGCGCGACGGGCTCGCCGTTCCACTGAATCGTGCCGCGTTCAGCCGGCAGCAACCCAAGCAAGGCGCGCAGCAGCGTGGTCTTGCCCGAGCCGACCATGCCGGTGATCACGGTGAAGGAGCCGCGGGGCAGCGTCAGATCGATGTCCTCGATGCCCCTTCCCGTCTCCGGATACCGGTAGGTCAGGCCGGAAGCGGACAGCTCGCGCAGCGGCTCCGCCCGAACGACCGGGGCGAGCGCCTCTTCCTCCCCGCGCTGCGCTGCATCTCCGTGCCTCTTCTCCTCGTCATGCGCGTCTCCACGGCCTTCCTTTTTTACCGAGACCGATATATGCCTTCCGCACGAGCAGCGCCGGCGACGCCCCGCGCAGCATCTCCTTGAGCCGGCCGAAGCTGACGTCCATCTGCTTGTAGTAGGTCATGAAGTTGCCGACGTTGGAGATCAGCTGGGTCACGAAGGTCAAATAATAGACGAACAGCGAAAAGTCGCCGATCGTGAATTCGCCGCCCCTCATCTTGATACCCGCCAGCAGGAGGATGATGCCGGTGCCGAGGTTGACGGAATTGTTGAACACCGACGACAGCGTCTCGGTCAGCAGCTTGTCTTTGATCATCGACTGCCGCCTGCTCTCGCCCAGCTTCGCGAACCGGTCGACGACCCGCTTCTCCGCGCCGGCCACCTGGATGGCCAACACGCTGCCGAACATCTCGCTGATCGCCCCCGTCACTTGGGCCGTCGACTCCCGGCTTGCGGCACGGTACTTGCGAATGCGCGTCGTGGCGATCTGGGCGGCGGTGACGACGAGAATGAGGGGCACGAATACGAGCACGGTCAATTGCGCGTCGATCGAGAGCAAGATCCAGCTGGCCGCGACCACGAAACCGACGAGGCCGAGCGTATCCACCGACCAGCTCGTCGCTTCTTCCGCCTGCTCGACATCGTCCCTGAAGTTGCTGATCGCTTCGCCGGGAGAGCCGGGGAGCGCGCGGGCGCCTGGCGCACGCAGGACGTGGGCCAGCAAGTTGCGCCTCAGCAAGCTGGAGATCCGGTAGCGGAACGCGACGTCCGTCAAAAACCCGCAATAAATCAGCGCGATGCGCGCCAGCGCCGCGGCCACGAGAAGCGCGGCGATCGCGCCCGCGCCGAAGGGGAACGGATGCGTGCCTTCCAGATGATCGAAAAAGGCTTTGGTCAGCAGACCCGGCAGCAGCGGCGCCATGTGGATGAGCGTCCATGCCAGCAGGTTAAGCAGGTACAAGCCCGGCCGGTAACCGAGCATTCGCCAGAAAAAACCGCTTGTCTTCATACGAGCACCTCCTCCATGCCGACGGCCAGCATCCGGCTGAAGCGGGAGTCGGCGTCCGCGGCGAGCGAAGCGCGCCTGCCGTGCTCGACGACCCGCCCCTGCTCCAGGATCGCGATATCGTCGGCACGCTGGATCGTCGCGAGCCGATGCGCGATGATGATGCAGGTCCGATCCTGCAGCAGCCGGTCCACCGCCGCTTCGATCCGGCTCTCCGTCAGCGGGTCCAACCGCGAGGAAGCTTCGTCCAAAATGACGAGCTTAGGATCTGTAAGGAACACGCGGGCAAATGCTAGCAGCTGTCCTTCGCCTGCGGACAAACCCGCTCCGCCTGACGACAAATACGTATCCAGCCCGTCGGGCATGCCTGCAAACCATCCGTCCAGTCCCAGCTCGGACAGCACTGCCATAATGCGGCTATCGGGAATACGCGCGTCGAACAACGTGAGATTGTCCCTGACCGTGCCCGCCAAAATTTCGATGTTTTGCGTCACCATCGCGACGTAGCCGCGCAGCTCGCCGAGCTTAAACTCGCGCAAGTCCGTTCCGGATAGCGTCACGGCGCCTTGTTGCGGGTCGTAGAACCTGAGCAGCAGGCGTGCGATCGTCGTCTTGCCGCTGCCCGTTCGCCCAAGCAAGCCAAGCGTGCGGCCGCGCTCGAGCCTCAAATTCACGTCATGCAAGGTAGGCGCGCTTTCTTCTTCATAAGCGAACGTAACGCCGCGCAGTTCGACCGAGGCAGGTCCGCTCGGCAGCGACGCGCCCGGTCCGTCCTGAACGGCCGAGCGCGTCGCGAGCAGTTCGCCGATCCTAACAAGGCTGGCATCCGCCTTTTGCAGATCCTCGAGTTGGGTCCGGATCTTCTCGATCGGCTTCGCGAGCAGCTCCGTATAGTAGAATACGAGATACGCCGATCCGATCGTCAGCTCGCCTCGCTTCCAGAGAATCGCGCAGACGATGAAGGCGGCCGCATTGCCGAGCGCGAATACGAGGATCGTCGTGCTCCACATGAGAAAGTAGCCCAAAAACGCCCGTACGCGCATCGGCAGCATCCTGCGGGTCATTTCATAGAATCGGTTCATCGCGAAGCCGACGGCCCCGTTGGCGCGGGTGTCCTCGGTACCTTCCAGCTGTTCGCCGATAAAGCCGTAATATTCGGCGTTGGCCTGCCGCCACCGCGTCCAGACGGGAACCGCGAACGCCCGGATACGCTGAATCGCCCAAATGCTGCCGCCGACGAAGACGGCCATCACGATGCCGATCCAGAAGTTCTCGCGGAACAGCAGGACGAGGATGCCTAGCGTGAGCAGCCCGTTGCCCGCGAGATTAATCATAAAGCTCGAGAAAAACTGAGCGAGGGCGTTTACGTCCCCGTCCACCCGTTCGATGAGCGAGCCCGAAGTATGCTTCTTGTGAAACGACATGTCGAGCGAAAGGCAATGCGCCGCCAGGTCGACGCGCAGCTTGTTGGTCGTCTTCCAGCCGAGATTTTCGCTGAAGTAAGACGCCGCGACGGATACCCCTTGCTGCAGCAGGGAAAATCCGATGAAAAGCGCTCCTGCATAATAGAGCGGCGTCAGGCTGCCTTGTCCTTGCGCCGTATCGATAAAGTATCGGATGATTTGCGGATTGACGAGCTGCAATGCGATCGACGACAAAAGCAGCGCGCCCAGCCCGATCAGCGCCCGCCATTCGGGCAGGAGATAACCGCGCAGCATCGCGCGATATTTTCCGCCAGGCGGCTTGTCGCCGGATTTGTTGTTGCTCACTGCCTGCCTCACCCTCCTTGAACCGCATGCCGTCTATTATACACGCCCGGCGGCGGCCTCGGCAGAGGGAGAGGCCAAAAAAGCCCGCGACCCCGCGGGCGTCGGACCCTATACCGAAGCCGTCCCGAGCGCGCCCTCCAGTCTGCGGAAAAAACGGCTGCCGGCGTTTTCATTTGCCGTTGTTCCGGCCGCCTTTTGGAGGTACACTCTGACTATGACCTTTGACGACGAGAGGAGCATGGCCTTGGCCCCCCGCTATTCGATCGACTATCTAGCCGACAGCGTCGAGGAGAAGGATTGGACGAACGTCCAGCCCGCTCTTATAAACAACTATCTATGGGAAAAGGATACCAGCGAGCCGTACCGTCCGGAGACGAACGTACGGCTTTATTGGACGGAAGACGCCATTCACGGAAGATTCGTTTGCTACGAGGAATCCCCCGTCATCCGCCATTCCGGCGCCAATGCGCCGGTTTACCGCGACAGCTGCGTCGAGTTTTTCCTGCAGCCGACGCCCGAGACAGACACGCGCTATTTGAATTTCGAATTCAACGCGGCAGGCACGCTGCTGCTCGGCCTCGGCGAAGACCGCGGAGAACGGGACATGTCGCACGGGTTAGAGCCCGAGCGCTTTTCCGTCGTCGCCGAACGCGGACTTGCGGACGAAGCGGGCCGCATCTACTGGTCGCTGTCCTTCAGCATTCCGCTCGATTGGCTGGCCGAAGTGTTCCCTGACTTTTGCGCCGCGCCGGGCCGTTCGTTCAAGGGCAACTTTTACAAGTGCGGAGACGAGACGCCGGTTCCGCATTTTATATCCTGGTCTCCGGTCGACGTTCCGGCGCCGGACTTTCATCGAAGCGAATTTTTCGGCACGCTTGTCTTCTGCGGCGCTAACGATTGATGGCGACAACGATTGCCGACACTAAAGATCGATCCCGTTAAAGACGTCATCCCTTGCCGCGCCCGCCCGCCGGAATCGACTTCCGCGCGGGCTTTTCCGGTTTCCATGCGCAGGCTTATATTAGGTAGAAGAAAGCGGAAGGGAATGGGCCGTCTCGAACGTTCAGGCCGTTGTATGCCGAATCCGTTGCATGTACACTAGGAAGCAGCGAACGGGCCTTCGCCGCCGCTGACGGCGAAAGGCTGCAGGCGAAGGCCGGTTCATGGGTTTCGCGGCATAAGGCGCGACGGTTCAACGATGGGTCGAGGGAGGGACAGACGATGCGCGATTGGAGACGGCATGCCGCGGCGCTTGGCGTCTTGCTGCTGCTGGCCGGGTGCAGGGAATCTGGAACTTCGGCCGGCGGCGCCCCCGCCTCCGCTGCCGCTTCGGAAGGAAACGCTGCCGGTAACGAGCAAGCACCTGCAGTCTACGACCCGCCGATCGCCGTGACGGTCGTGCGCGATCTCGGCGGGGAGACGACCTTCGCGCAGGGCGAGTCGATCAACGACAATGCCTGGACCCGCTTCATTCGGGAGCGGCTCGGCATTGTTGTTCATACCGAGTGGACGGCCGGCTCCGAGCAGACGATCCGCCGGCTCAACGTCGCCGTCGCTTCGAACCAGCTGCCGGACTTCTTCTCCGCGACGGCGGCGCAGCTGCGGCAGTTGGCCGCCTCCGGCCAGCTCGCCGAGCTTGGCGGCCTGGTGAGGCGCTACGGCTCCGCGCGGACGAAGGCTCGCATCGTCGGCATGGAAGGCGGCGTACAGGCGGCGACGTTCGACGGCCGCCTGCTCGCCGTGCCCGCCGGCTTGTCCGTGCGCGATTATGCCCCCGTACTGTGGATCCGCGAGGATTGGCTCCGCCGGCTGGGGCTGAAGGCGCCCGCGACGATGAACGACGTGCTGGCGATCGCGGCGGCATTCGCCGACAGGGACCCGGACGGCAACGGAGCGGACGATACGTACGGACTCGGACTGCGCAAGGGGCTGTTCGGCGCGAACGAGGGCTACGGCTTCGCTACGATCGAAGGCTTTTTCAACGGTTTCGGCGCCTACCCGTTTTCTTGGGTGGAAGACGAAGACGGACGTCTGGCCTACGGCGGCACGCTGCCGGCGACGAGAGAAGCGCTGCTCGCGCTTCAGCGCCTGTACCGCGAAGGCCGGATCGATCCAGACTTCGCGATCAAGGACGAGGCGGGCGTCGCCGACCTGGCGGCCCAGGGCCGGTTGGGCATGGCCTACGGCGCAATGTGGAGCGCCCTGAATCCGCTCTACCGCAGCCGCGTAGCGGATCCGACCGCGGATTGGCAGGCGTACCCGATCGCGGGCGCCGCCGGTCCCGCGGACGCGCAGACGCCGGCGACCGCCGTCACCAACTATTATGTGGCCAGCCGGAACGCCGCTCATCCGGAAGCGCTGATCCGGATGCTGAACCTGTATGCGGAGCTCGACGATCCCGAGATGCCTCAGTCCTTGTACGACAGCCTGAGCAATGAGGGCGTGCGCGAGATATGGAAGTACTTTCCGTTCAACGGCTTCGTCGATCCCGACAAAAACCTGCGCACGCGCCGCAGCGTCGCGGCCGCGCTGTCCGGCGGCCCCACCGTTGGAATGACAAGGGAGCAGATGGCAACCTATGCGCATGTGCTCGCCGATCGCCGGGGCGGCACCGCCGCCGATTGGGCGTATGCGCGCATCTTTGGCGAAGGCGGCTCGATGGCGGTCATCGACGGCTACATCGGCGCGGACAGGCTCCGGCCGAGCTTGCACGGCGACTTTCGGAGCGCCGAAGAAGTCGAGCTGTTCGGCCTGCTGCAGCGGATGGAAGTCGAGACCTACACCCGTATCATACAGGGAGACTCCATTCTTCTGTACGACGACTGGCTCGAACGCTGGCGGACGATGGGCGGCGAGCGGCTGGCCGCCGCGGCGCAAGCCTCGCGTCTGCAGCGGTCAGCCGAATCGCGCTGATTCGCGTCGCGGGCGCGATCAAGATCATGAACGGCCTGCACCGCATTCGACACCGATTCGCACGAACGGCACTCGGCATTCACTTAACGATAATCGCCCTGAACGGGCATGGGAGGCGCATTCGCATGCTTATCGTCGTTTTCGAAGGCAGCGTTGCGGCCGCGAGCCCGTCCTGCGCTTCGTCCCGTTCGACGCGCTGCGGGCCTCGCTCTCGGCGGACGAGTCGCGCGCCTCGCGGCTCGGCAGCCTACATGCCCATCCGCCTGCGTCTCGTCCGGACGGGTACGCCTCCGGCGGGAGCGCCCGCCTGATGCGCGCGGAGAAGACCGCCTCCCTCCGTCTGCTGCCCCGTCTGCTGCTTGTATTCCTGCTCGTGCTCAGCCCGCTGTACATCATCGGCGTGCAGATCAACCGGAGCGGATCGGCGAATATGGAGCGGGAGATCGGCAAATCCCTCTCGTCTCGCGCCGAATTGTATATGGAGATGCTCGACGGCGACTTCGAGAGCATCCAGATGTCGCTGCAGGACTTCGTCAACGCCGAGGACGCCATCCAGCTCGCCCTGGCTTCGGACATGCTGTCCGCCGGCGACCGGACCGCGTCCATCCAGCGAATCAAAGAACGGCTCGACGTCCTCCTGCGGGCGAACGGCATCGCCGAGGAAGCGACGCTCTCGATTCCCGGCCTGCGCTACACGATCTCCTCCAACCGCGGCGGCGTCGAGCCGCTGGACGAGGACATGCTGCAGGCGCTCGCCGCGGCGGACGCCTCCCCGCTCGCCGTGCGCGACGGACGCCTGTACCTGACGCTGCGATATCCGGCGGCGGCGAGCGGCGCCCCCCCCGCTGTTCCTGGCGGCGGCGGAGATCTCGCGCGACCGCCTGGCCGAGCTGCTCGCCCGCTTCGCCGCCGGAAGCGGCGCGGCATTGCTGACCGCTCCACGAAGCGATTGGTCCGTCTCGGCCTCGGGCGGTTCGTCCGGACCGGCCGTCTCCGATCCCGCCGCGCTGCTCGCGGCGGTGCCGGCGGCGGGGATCGCCGACGCGAAGGTCGGCGGCGAGCGCTACATGGCCGTCCGCCAGGACTCCCGCTTGTTCGGCATCAGCCTCGCCATGCTCGTGCCGGAGCACGACGTCAATCCCGCCCTTCGCACGCACAAACGTTGGCTGGCCGTCCTCTCGGCGGCGTCCGTGCTCGTCGTGCTGGCGTTTGCCTACAGCCTGTACCGGATGCTTCACCGCCCGCTTCTGTCGCTGCTGACTTCGTTCCGCAGAATGGAGCAGGGCGCCCTGGAGCAGAACGTCGTCTATCGGCGAAGGGACGAGTTCGGCTATTTGTACGAGCAGTTCAATGCCATGTCCAAACGGCTGAACGTACTCGTGCACGAGGTGTACGAGCAGCAGTACCGGCTGCAGCTGTCCGAGCTGCGGCATCTGCAGTCGCAGATCAATCCTCATTTTTTGTACAATACTTACTTCATTCTCTACCGGATGGCCGAGCTGGAGGAGCACGAGAACGTGATGAGACTCACCCGCCATCTCGGAGATTACTTCCAATACATTACCCGCGACGGCTCCGACGAGGTCGAGCTGGCCAGGGAAGCCGCCCACGCCCGCACCTACGCGGACATTCAGAGCATGCGCTTCGGCAGCCGGATCGCCGTCCGCTTCGACGACACGCCGCCGGATATCGAACGGATGCCGGTGCCCCGCCTTCTGTTGCAGCCGATCATCGAGAACGCGTACAAGTACGCGCTTGAGCCGCGGATGCGGGACGGCAGGCTGCATGTCGCTTTCCTATCGGACGCGTCTGCGGTGACGATCGCCGTCGACGATAACGGCGAAGCTCTGACCGAGGACGATCTCGCCCGGCTGCAGGCACGACTGGGCTCGCCCGAAACGGCGGAGAGCACCGGCATGATCAACGTGCACCGCCGCTTGCAGATCAAGTACGGACCGGATGCCGGTCTGCGGCTGCAAAGGAGCGTACTTGGCGGCCTGCGGGTGGAGATCGTCTTACCAAAGCCTGAACGAGGAGATGAGCCCCATGATGTCGCTGCTGATCGTGGACGATGAACCGTATACGGCCGACGGGCTGCGCGGCATGCTCGCCGAGCGCGAAGAGCTGGGCCTGGAGCTGTACGTCGCCTACTCCGCCGAGGAAGCCCTGCAGCGTCTTCGGCGCATGCGGGTGGATATCGTGCTGAGCGATATCCGGATGCCCGGCATGAGCGGGCTCGAGCTGCACGAGTGGCTCCGGTCCCGCTGGCCGCGCTGCAAGGTGATCTTCTTGACCGGCTACGGCGATATCGCCAACGTCCAGCAGGCGCTGCGCGGCGGCAGCGTCGACTATATCCTGAAGACCGAGGGAGACGAAGCGATCGTCAAAGCCGTGCGGGGCGCGATCGTCAAGCTCGAGGAGGAGCTGCGCGGCGAGCGGATCATGATTCAGGCCAAGGAGCAGATGCGGCAGGAACTCGCGCTGCTGCGCCGCGAATGGTTCGCGCGGATGGCCGAGGCGTCCGGTCCTCTGACAGCCCGGGACCGGACGCGCTTCGCCGAGCTGGAGCTGCCGCTCACGCCGGACGGGCCCGTCCAGCTCGTCCTGGGACGCGTGGACCGGTGGGATCCCGACGCAGGACCTTCGGATCGGCGGCTGATGATCAACGCGATACAAAATATCGCCTGCGAATACTTCAGCCCGGTCTCGCTGCTGGCCTTGCCGGTAGGCGACTCCCGCTTCGTCTGGCTCATCCAGCCGGGAACCGGCGCTTGGCCCGAGACGCTCATTTTCGTCAACGGCATGCTCGACCGGGTGCAGCGGACGATCGGCCAGCTGCTCAAGCTGCCGGTCTCTCTCGTCACGACGGGTACCGCGTGCGACTGGGAGCGGCTGCCCGACGACTACCGTACGGTCAAGCAGATGATGCTGATGGGATACGGCGACGAGCAGGAAATGCTCATGACCGGCTGCGGCGACAAGCCTCCCGCCGCCACCGAAGGGCGCAGCGACGGACTGTCGCCGGCCCAGGCCGCCGAGCTCGAGCTGGCCCTCGATTCCGGCTTGGCCGACGACTTCGCCGCCCGGCTGGACGAGATTTTCGCCGCGCTGCCGGCCCGCTACGCGCTGTTCGCCCAGGCGTACTACGGGGCGGCCGTGCTGCTGCTCGGCCAGATCGACAGGCTGGGCGACGAGGGCGCCGGGTTCGACGACGTCGCGGAGCGCTTGACGGAGCTCGGCCGGCACGCCTCCAGGGATGAGGCGGTCCAGTGCCTCAAGGACACCGCACGCCTGCTGGCCGCCAGGCGGACGGCGCTGCTCGGGGAACGGACGCATCGCGTCATCCGCATGCTGAACCAGCATATCGCGGAGCATCTGGACAGCGATCTGTCGCTGGAGGCGCTGGCGGGCGTCGTCTATCTGAATCCCTCCTACCTGTCGACGCTATACAAGCAGAGCACCGGCCATAATTTATCCGACTACATCGCAGAGATGCGCATGGACAAGGCGCGGACGCTGCTCGCCCAGCCCCAGCTGCGGATTCACGAGATCGCCCCGCGCGTGGGCTTCGGCGCACCCGCCTACTTCACCCGCTTTTTCAAAAAGCATGCCGGCCTGACGCCGCAGGAATATCGCGGCCAACTGCCGCAGGAGTGATCGCGGACAGGATTTGTAGAAGAAAGACAAGGAATCTAGAAGAAGTGAAATATACGACAAAACGGGCGCCGGGGTATACTCGATGTGCCAAGACGGACGGGATGGACGACGAGAAGTCGGCCGTCCTTTTTTTGCATCTTCCGTCAATATCGGAACAACGGAGGTTCGCATCTATGCGCGCAGAACAAGCAACCTACTCTCGGACGACATCGGCTGCACAGCAGCGTTTGAAAATCAGCGAAAACGGACGGTACCTCGTCCATGAAGACGACACGCCGTTTTTCTGGCTGGCGGATACGGCCTGGGAGCTGTTCCACAAGCTCGACCGGGACGAGGCCATCCATTACTTGGAGACGCGCGCGGCCCAGGGATTCAACGTCGTGCAGGCGGTCGCGCTGGCCGAATTCGAGGGCGCGACGTCGGACAACCGCTACGGGCGGCGCCCGCTTCACATGAACGAGCAGGGCCTCGTCGATCCGACGCGGCCGGACACCGACGGCGACTATTCTTACTGGGATCATGTCGACGCCGTCATCGCCGAAGCCGCCCGGCTGGGCATCTATGTCGCCTTGCTGCCGACCTGGGGAGCAAGATCAACCTGGGTTGGGGCAAAGGACCGGAGATGTTCGGTCCCGACAATGCGCGCGTATACGGCCGCTGGCTGGGCGAGCGCTACAGACGGACGCCGAACATCGTCTGGGTGCTCGGCGGCGATCGCAATCTCGACACGCGCCGCCACTTCGAGACCGTGCTCGCGCTCGCCGAGGGCGTGCGCGAAGGCGACGGGGGCAGCCATCTGATCACCTATCACCCGACCGCGCCGTTCTCCTCGAGCCGCCAGCTGCACGACGAAGCCTGGCTCGATTTCAACATGATCCAATCCGGCCATTTCAAGATCAACGGAGACAACTGGCAGCTCGTGCGGGACGACTATGCCCGCCTGCCGGTCAAGCCGACGCTCGACGGCGAGCCCTGCTATGAGGATCTGCCGGTCAACTTCGATCCGGCCAACGGCTATTTCGACGAAGCCGACGTGCGCAGAGCCGCCTATTATGCCGTGCTGTCCGGCGCCTTCGGCCATACGTACGGCCATCATTCCGTCTGGTCGATGTGCGAAGGCTGCTATGCGTCTACCTCGTTCGACGAGCCCGGCGCCTTCTACATCATGCATTGGCGCGCGGCGCTCGAACGTCCGGGCGCCAACCAGATGCGGCATCTGAAGGCGCTGATCGAGTCCCGCCCTTATCTCTCGCTCGCGCCCGCCCAAGAACTGCTGGCGTCCAACCTGACCGGCGCGAGCTACCGCGTCGCGGCGCGTGGCGACGGCTACGCTTATATTTATTGCCCGAGCGGCCTCTATGTCGAAGCGGACGGCGACGTCATCCCCGCCTCGAGCGTCGAGGCGTCTTGGTACGATCCCCGCACCGGCGCGCGCACGCCCGCCGGCATCCGCGACGCGTCGGGCAAGCTGCGCTACGACGCGCCGAGCAGCGGCAGAGGCTGCGATTGGGTGCTGACGCTGGAGTGGACCGACTGACGACGGGAGGCTGACGCGATGCATACGATACTGGTCGTCGACGACGAGATGATCGTCTGCCAGGGTATCAAGGACTATCTGGAGCGCCATCAGCCCGGCATCGGGCAGGTGCTGACGGCGCTGAACGGATACGAGGCGCTCGACTATCTGCGGATGGAGCGCGTCGATCTCGTACTCACCGACATTCAGATGGACGGCATGAACGGCATTGAGCTGATGGAGTCGATCCTGTCCGAGCAGCCGGATATTCCAGTCGTCGTCATCTCCGCCCACGACGAGTTCGAATACGCGCAGCGGTGCATCCGGCTCGGCGCGCGCGACTACCTCATCAAGCCGGTCAAGCTGGAACTGCTGACGGAGATCGTGACGCGGGAGCTCGGCGAGCGTCATACCCGGTACAAGCGGCTGCTGGAGGATTCGCTCAAGCTGCGGTTCTCGCTCGCCGGCATGGCGCTGCTGCGGACGTACATGCTGAACGAGCTGCTCGGCGGCGGCGGCGCCGGCCATGCCGACGACGCCCCGTTCGTCATGGAGCAGATCGGCGTCGAGCTGGCCGGACCCGCGTTCGCCGTCATGGCGGTCGACCTGCGCTGGAGCCGCGGCGGTCCCGGCGGACGGGCGCCCGTCACGCTGCGCGACCGCAATCTGCTGAAGTACGCGGCCGTCAACATCGCGGAGGAGACGCTGTCGGACTGGCGCGCCGTCGCCTTCTACGGACAGGGCGGCCGGATCATGGCGATCCTGCAGCTGGAGGAGACCGGGGACGACCGACGCGCCGATACGGCTTCCCGCCTGAACATGATCGGCCACGCGCTCGCCGCCAATCTAGGCGACTATCTTCAGCTCGACTGCGCCATCGGTATCAGCTCCCCCGCGCCGCGGGCTCGGCAGTCTCGCGGCATGCGGCGACGAGGCGCTGAGCGCGCTCAAGTGGCATGGATTGTACGAACGCCAGCGCGTTTTTTACGCGGAGGACTTCTCCGTAAAGGACGCGCAGCTGAAGGTGAACTGGCAGGCGCGGTCCGACGAGCTGCTCGAGTGGATGAAGGTGGGCCAGCGGAGCGAGGAAGCCGCGCTGCGCGCGGCGGCGTTCGTCGACGAGATCGCGGCCGTATTCGAGCGCGAGGACGCCACGGCGGGCATTCCGCTTAGCATTGCCTACCGCGTTTATTCGACGCTGCTGGAGATGAAAGATACGGTCGGAGACCGCTATACGGCGCTCAATCCGCTCGTTTACTTTCAGTTTCCGATGCCCGCTCCCGAGCTGCGGCGGCGTCTGGCCGACTTCCTGACCGAGGCGGCGGACCTGATCAAGCACTCGATGAGCGATCACGACGACGCGGTCGTCCGCGGCGCGCAAGCCTTTATCCGCTCTCATTATCGAAACAAGGGACTCAAGATTCAGGATATTGCCGGACACGTGCACCTGAGCGCCAACTATCTGAGCCATCTGTTCAAGCAGATTACCGGCGAGACCGTGTGGGAGTTCGTCACCCGGCTGCGCATGGAGGAAGCGCGGCATCTGCTGCTGAACACGGCAAAAAAAGCGCTACGACATCGCAGATTCGGTCGGCTACGAATCGCCTGAGCATTTCAGCAGAGTGTTCAAACGCTACTACGGCGAGAGTCCGAACGCTTTAAGGGCGTGACTTCTTAATACCGTGGCCCACCACGCCGATGCGAATCCCGCGAAGAGACGATACGACACGATGAGGAGGAATGCTGCATGATTCGTCCGCGCAAGCCGCAGCGGCTGATGAGCAAGGCGATCTTGTTCGTGGCGGCGCTCATGGTGCTGCCGATGCTGCTCATCTCCTGGTACGCGAACGAGCGCGCGTCGCTTGCGATTCAGCAGCAGACCGGCAAGGCTTTTCTCGAGCTGAACCGGCAAAACCTCGCCACGATGGACCGGCTGATGGATGCCGTCGATCAGAATCTCGTCGCCATGCTCCGCACCAGTCTCATCCAGAGCTGGGACGGCCCCGCGGAGCGAACCTCCGGCGAACGGGTGGGACAGTACGTCGAGACGGAAAAGCTGCTGGAGAATTACTCCGGCGAAGTGCAGTATTCCTTTTTTGCGTTGACCCAAAATCCGGACGATTACGACTTTGCCCCTTATACGGACCTGTCGGACTCCGGCGTTTTTCTGCCGGAAGGACAGCGGACGCTGCCCTGGCTGCAGCAGACGCTGGACAAGCGCGGCGGGCCCGCCATGCAGATTATCGGCCGCTTTGGCTACGCGACGAGCCCTTCCCTAACGCTCTCCTACTCCCGCGCCGTTTCCGATCTGTCCGGCGGCGGCCGCATGGTCGGCGTGCTCGTCGCGACGAACATCGACGGCGCGCTCGTCAAGCAGATGAATGCCTTCGCGCTGCCGAAGGGCGCCAATTCGACGCTGACGGATGCCGAAGGGCGCGTGCTGAGCGGGCGGACGGCGGCGACCGGGACCCTGTACCGGCTTCCTGAAGGCGGGCAGGAGCTGCTGCCGCGCGTGCGCATCGCCGGCGACAGCATGTACGTGTACCAAGACAGCGACGCGTATGGCTACCGGCTGATCTACGAGATCCCGCTAGCGTCGCTTGTCGGCAGCCACCAGACAGTGCAGTCGATCATTCTCGTCTCGGCCGCCTGCTACGTGCTGATCGTTTTGCTCGTGCTCTTCTACTTCGTCCGCTCGGTGCTGCGGCCGATGTCGCAGCTGGCGCGGCTGGCACGCGCCTTCGAGCCCGGCCGCCCGATCGCGGCCGAATTCGCGGAGCAGGCGCGCAGCGACGAGATCGGCCTGCTGTATCGCTCGTTCCATGCGATGACCGGCCGCATCAACCAGCTGATCGAGGAACGTTACGGCATGGAGCTGAAGCAGAAGGAATCCGAGCTGATGCTCATGCACTCCCAGATTACCCCCCATTTGCTTTACAACACCCTGGACTCCATCTATTGGTACGGCATACAAGGCGGGGTGCCCGAGGTCGCCGAGATGGTGCGCGATCTATCGACCGTGCTTCGGATCGGGCTGAGCCGGGGCAAGGAAATGATCACGGTCCGCGAAGAGCTGAGTCACGCCGTCGCCTACATGCAGCTGCAGGACAGGCGATATCGGCACTCTTTTCAATACGCGGTCAACGCCGACGAGGATACGCTGGATTGCATGCTGCCGAAGGTGATCATCCAGCCGCTCGTGGAAAACGCGATTTTGCACGGCGTAGGCAAGATGGAAGGCGAGGGCGAAGTCGAAGTGCGCGTCCGGCTTGACGGCGGCGATCTGCTGATCGTCGTCCGGGACAACGGCTTCCGGCCGGTCGATCTGGCCAAGATCGAAGCGCTGCTCGCGGGCACGTCCGGCGCTGACGGCGGGTTCGGCATTCGCAGCGTACATCGGCGCGTCACGCTGCGCTTCGGATCGGATTACGGGCTGCGCTACGAGGCTCGCGAATCCGGGGGCACGAGAGCCGAGCTTCGCCTGCCACGGCTGCTCAAGAACGGAGACGAGCAGCCGAGCGGCCACGGCGCGGTCCGATAGCGGCGCATGGACAGACGGACGAATGCGCAGACGCCGGCGGCAACGCCCGATCCGGCTGTCGCGATCCTCGAATTGTGGAGGATCCGTCATCACATTCGGAGGAGCCGTCATGGGCGTTCGTCCCGGCCGAACGTACAATGAAAAGATACGATAGCAAGTCTGTTCATCGGGAGGAATCACGCACAAATGACTTACAGCCGTCTCGCCAAGCGGTTCCGGGACCACTTCTGGGGAATCGCGTTCCTGCTGCCCGCCGTCGCCGTCTTCTGCCTGTTTCTATGGACGCCGATCGCCAAGGGGATCTTATACAGCTTCATGCAAGTCGACTTCGTGAAAGGCAACCATTATGTCGGGTTGGACAATTACAAAGCCGTGTTCGACAATAGCGTCGTCGGCATCGCCGTGCGCAATACGATCTTCTACATGCTGCTCGGCGTCGTCATCGGCTTTTGGGTGCCCAGTATCGTCTCGATCGCCGTATCCGAGCTTCGGTGGTGCCAAGGCTTCATGCGCCTGATCGTATACTTGCCCAACATCGTGCCAGCCGTCGTCCTGTACGGCATGTGGCAATATTTGTACGACCCGCTCGGCCCCTTGAATCAGATTCTGGGCTGGTTCGGCGCCCATCAGGTGATGTGGTTGACCGACAAAAGCGTGGCGATGCTCTCCATCGTGTTGGCCGAAACCTGGCAGGGCTTCGGCAGCGCCGCGCTGATCTATCTGGCCGGCATCGTCAGCATCCCGAAGGATTTGTACGAAGCGGCCGAGATCGACGGCGCGGGCATTTTGCAGCGAATCCGCTACATTACGATTCCCGGTATCCGCCATCTGTACGTTTTGCTGTTCATCCTGCAGCTCATCGGCACGTCCCAAGGCTTCCAGACGCATGTGGCGCTGACGGGCGGCGGTCCGAACAACACGACGCTGACCTATATGTACCAGATCACCAACGAGGCGTTTATCCGCTTCGACTTCGGCCGGGCCGCCGCGATGGGCGTGCTGATGTTCGTCGCATTGACCGCGTTGTCCGTCCTTCTTTATTCGTTCCAGGGAAGGAGCAAAGCGGCATGAGCAAAGCAGCGCGCGAACGTACCATTTTATCGTCCTACGACCTTAGGAAGCCGTCCGTCAAGATCGGCTACGGGCTCATGCTTCTGGCGCTGGCGGCGATTGCATTCACGATGCTGTATCCGTTCGGCACGACGATCTTCTCGTCGCTGAAGACGAGGCAGGAGATCTTCGTCTTTCCGCCGACCTTCCTGCCGAAGCACTGGACGTTCGCCAACTACTCGGAAGGCTTCCAATACGTCGATCTCGGCCGGTCGTTTTTGAACACGCTCGTGATCTATGTCGGCATGGCGACGATCCCGCTGCTGATCATGGGTCTCGCGGCCTTCAGCCTGTCCCAGATGAAGATTCCGTTCCGCAAGACGACGACCCTGTTTTTCATGAGCACGCTGATGATTCCGTCCGCGACGTATCTGATCCCGAGCTTTCTGAATTTGCAGAGCCTCGGCCTGATCGATTCTTACTGGGCGCTGTGGCTGCCCGCGGCCGCCAATGCCTTTAACATCGTGCTGCTCAAAAGCTTTTTCGACGGCATTCACAAAGAGCTGTTCGAGGCGGCGCGCATCGACGGCGCGTCGGAGATTCGCGTCTTCCTGCGGTTGGCCGTGCCAATGTCGCTGCCCGTCTTCTCGACGCTGCTGATCTTCGCCTTCACCCAGACGTGGAACGACTGGTACTGGCCTTCGCTCATCATCACGACGCCGGAGAAGCTGCCGATCGCGCCGGTCGTCTACCGCAACATTACCCAATCGGTCAACATCCCGCTGAACGTCAAGTTCAGCGTGCTGACCGTCGTGATGATCCCGCCGCTCGCGTTCTTTTTGATCTTCCAAAAGAACATCATGCACGGTCTCAATTTGTCCGGCGTCAAAGGCTGAACGCCTTCCGGAGGTCCGGTGGATCCGTCATCATCCCCCCGTGGATTCGTCATCGTATGCGGATTACCGGATCGCTATGCTTAAGAAGCCAAGACAATTTCCATCCAGGGGGAAGGGGTTATCGTCACCATGAAAAAAAAATCAAAAAGCAAACGCCGCCACAGGGCTGCTGCTCGGACTGGCATTGGTTGCAACCGCTTGCGGTGGCAACGGCAACAATAATGAGGCAGCGCCTAGCGCGAGCGACTCGGCAGGCGCTTCGCCTTCCGCATCCGCATCGGCGTCCGCAAGCGCTTCAGCGGCACCGACCCAGGCGCCGGACGTGACGTTGACCGTGCAGTATCCGACGGCCGACAATCCGGTATGGGTCACCGTAGCAGACGATCAGATCAAGCGCTTCAGCGAGAAGTTCCCGAACGTGACGATTAAAAAGAATACGTGGCAGTACAACCCGAACGAGATCGGCGTCAAAATGGCCGCCCACCAGGCGCCTTCCTTCTTCCAGACGGCCGCGACCGAAGGCAGAACGCTGGTCGAGCATAGCTGGGCCGCCGATCTGACCCCTTACCTGGAAGGCTATGCGCAAATGGACCAGATCAACAAATCCCTCCTCGAGCCGTTCACGTTCGACGGCAAGATCTACGCGCTGCCTTCGGACGCCTACATGATGACCGTCACGCTGAACAAGAAGCTGTTCGAGACGAAAAACGTGGCGATTCCATCGCCGGACTGGACCTGGAATGAATTTTACGAGGCGGCCAAGGCGACTGCCGATCCGGCCAAGGGCATCGCAGGCTTTGCCATTATGGCCAAGGGCAACGAAGGCGGCTGGCAGTGGACGAACCTGCTGTATCAAGCGGGCGGCGAAGCGCAAAAGGTCGAGGGCGGCAAGGTCGTGTCGACCTTCAACTCGGATGCCGGCGTCAAGGCGATGGAATTCCTGAAAAAGCTGCGCTGGGAAGCGAACGCGCTGCCGCAGAACTGGGCGCTTAACTATGGCGACACGTACAACCTGTTTAAGCAAGGACGCGCGGCCATCGTGCTCGGCAATGCAGTCGAGGACGCGGTCAACAACGGCGGCATGAACAAAGACGATCTGGTCGTTCTGCCGATGCCTGCAGCCGAAGCCGGCGGCGAGCATGTCGGCATCATGGGCGGCAATTTCTTCATCGTCAATCCGCAGGAAACGCCGGACGTGCAAAAAGCCGCATTTGATTACATCACGAACGATTACTTCACGGACAGCGGCGTCGAATCGCTCCGCATGGACCTGGAGAGCCGCAAGTCCAAAAATCAGGTGCGGGTGCCGAACGTCGCCAACTATTACACGCAGGATTCCGAATACGGCAAAAAGATGCAGGCGGTATACGACGCTTATCCGGAGACGGTTTACAAATACGACGACCGCGTCTACGAGCTGGCGAAAGGCAAGACGGAGCCGTCCTACAACGGCCAGGATTACTACGCGGCGCTCACGAACGTCATGCAGGAAGTATTGACCGACAAAAACGCCGACGTCAAAAAGCTGCTCGACGCAGCCGCAACGAAGTTCGACAGCGACTTCCTCTCCAAGATTACGCTCGAATAAAAATGGCATGGCAGCGGCCGCGTTCCCGATCGGGAGCGCGGCCGTCTTGCTGCGCGCGGAAGCGGCAGGGGCCTTTCCCTGCCTGCCCTGCCCTGCCTGACTATCCTTGCCTTGCTCTGCTCTACTCTGCCTTTTGCATCGCATCGCACCGTTCCGCTCTGCCCGGCCTGGCCTTGGCGACGTCAATCAGCTTATGCGCCGCTTGCTCTCGCTATCGCCATTCATTCTCCCCGCTTTCTGTCTCGCGCGATTGCCGGTCCCTTTTCTCGCCATGGACTGATGCGATTGTCATTAAGCCTCCTCGGTTCTTGCCTTCGCGACTGCGGATCGACCTCTCGTCCCTCACCCCTCACCCCTCGCCCCTCCCATGCCTAACTCCAGCTTGATCCGGTTCGATCGGGCTTCCCATAATAAAAAAGCCGAGCGTCGCCTGTTGAGGCGACGTTCGGCTTTTCGCTTGCAGTTGGGATTAATTCCTTGTCTTCAGGATTTGATAGATGAATTGCGCCGCCTCTTGTCTGCTCAGGTTGGACTTGGGATTCATCATATACTTGCCGTTGACCGGCGCTCCCTGCAGCAATCCTTGCTCTCGCAGTGCCGCCACGCTTGGCGCAGCATAGCTTGCGATCGCGCTGCTGTCCGCAAAATACGCCGGATCGCCGGCCGACGAAGGTTGAAGGCGTCCGGCAGCCTCGAGCGCCCGCGCTGCGATCACGGCAGCGTCCTCGCGGGTGATTGCCGCTTGCGGGCGGAAGAACTCGCCTTTCGTTCCCTTTACGATCCCCAGCGCACGCGCAGCGCCTACCGCATCGTAATAATAGCTTGGGGACGATACGTCTTCAAAGCCGCCATTCCCCTCCGCCTGGAGCTCCAGCGCGTGCATGATCATTTTGACGAAATCGGCTCTGGTCACGTTCGCCGTCGGCGTAAACGTATCCGTCGATGTGCCTTCCACGATTCCTTTGGCCGCAAGCACTTCGACGGCATGCCTTGCCCAGGAATGGGTCATATCCTTAAAAGTTCTGTCGACGTAAGCAACCGCGTAAACGCTAAAGTGTGTCGTGCGGAAGACCAAAGTCCCTGTTGCCGCATCGTAGCGGGCGCTCGGCAACAGCGTTGCGTTGCCTGCCGCATCCACGTAGACGGCGGCCAGCTTCTCCGCCGACGCCGATTCCGCGGATGTCGGAACATACGGCAACGATACAGTTACGGGTCTGCCGGTATCCTTCCATTCAATGGGTTGACCGTCAGCGGTTGCGTGTAACTCGATCATCGGGCGATCTCCCACAATCGCGCGCGCGCTTGGACTCAGCGCGTCTGCATTCATCGCTCCAAGGACGAGCCCGTAGCTGCCCGCGCCTTCATGTTCGGTGCGCGCGAACAGGTCCCCGGGCACTTGAATGCTACCAGTCGGCGTTTTAATCTCGATCACCGTGCTGCTGTCGAGCGCGTTCATCACTTCCGGCGGCAATTCCACGCCGTAACGGGAGCTGCCCTCGACCTTTTGCAGCTCGATCGTCGTCTTGATCGTGCCGTCCGCTTGCTTGACGGCACCCTTCAAAGCCGCTTGCAGCTCGGCCGTCCCCACCCGGGCCGTTGCCGTGCCGCTCGCCGTATCCAGTACCGGCTGCTTCGCCAGCTTGCCTCCCTCGACTGCCGGCGTCGGCGTCGGCGTCGGTATGACAGGCGCAGGCGATGTCGACGGTTGTGGAGACGTAGATGGTTGTGGAGACGTGGATGGTTCAGGTGACGTGGATGGTTCCGGCGTTGTCGACGAGGCCGGTGCCAGTACCAGGTCGCCGAAGTAGTTCGGATCCTTGGCGCCGCCGATTCCGCTCATGTATTCGATCCATCCGCGGCGTCCCGCGCCGTCGTCGTCGTTGATCAGCAGCGAGAAGCCGAAGCGCGCCCCCGTCTCCACGGTCGTGCCGTCCTGGACCAGTTCGCTCCACGGAATTGCGAGCTCGTAGACGGTATGCTTCGTGTCATCGTTGCGTGCCGCCTTCGAGACGATTCCGGTCAAATTGCCGGTCGTCTTGCCCGCGGGCGCCGTCCAGCGCCAGGCCTGCGTCGATCCGTCGGCCAGCAGGGCGACGCCGATCTCATGATAGCCGATGCTGCCGATGTCCGCAGCTCTCGCCGGGTCGAATGCGAATTGAATGCTGTCGCCAGCCCAGATGCCATCCGCTGTTCGCGTCTGGCTATGGATGTTGTCCGTACCATCGACGGCCAGGTACAGGTGCTCGTCATCCCACTTGAGATAAGCTTTGCCGCTCAGATCCGGCAAACCGCCCCAATCGTTTATCGCCTGAACCTGTTCGGCTTGATCCAGGCCAATCTCCATCGCGCCATCCCACTCGCCGTTCGTCAAAACGCCGTCGACGGTCGGTGCAGTTTCGTCTTTCTCCGCCGCCAGGAAGCTGATCGGATAAGTCTGTTCGCTCGTATATCCGCCAGAAAGCTCGATTTTTACTTTGACTTGGTTCAGCTTCGCATTTACGGCTGGGACCGGGATCGTTTCCGTCCCCGTCTCGCCCGGCGCGATGCCGTCGAAGCTGACGGAACCCGCCAATTCGGCCGGCTCCATAACGGTCAGCGTGCCTGCGAGCTCCGTCGCGCTCGTATGATTCGAGACCTGCGCCTGCAGCGACCACTTCGTCCAATCCCCTGCCTTCAGCGGTATCGGCTCGAGCTTCAGGGAGACCGGTCCGACGACCGTCGGCGTCACCTGAACTTCCCCGATCGTACTGCCACCGGATTCCACCCGGATTCGAACGGCAAAGCTCTGCTCTTTTTCGTTGGCAGGAACTTTCACTTTCAAAGCGATCGGGTCGGTACCGGTTCCGAAGGACGTATCGCCCTCCAGCTCCCATCCGGTCGGCAGCTGCGCCTGCAGCTCGCCGGACAACGAAGCGGTCGATGCCGAACGGTTCAGCGCGATTGTCAGCGTCTCGCCCGCGGCGACGACCGGCATCGGCTGCTCCGCGGAAAAGCCCGGTGCCGCGGACTGCAGGCTCGTTACGGCGCCCTCGATGAAGATCGGCGAATCCGATACGGTCGTCGTAAGGACGCCGCCGGTCACCTGATAGTCGACGCTGTTGCCCATCATGTCCGTCACCTTGAACGGACCGGCGCCAAGCTGCAGTCCGACCGTCCGCGGGTTGAATTGGTTCCAGGCCACGACGACGTCTTTGCCGTCGCTATCCCGGCGGAATTGATAGAGGCCGAGCGTTGCATCCGGCTTGGCCGACTTGACGAACCGTGCTTTCGTCAGTTTGTTGGTCATGGTGTTGTATGCGACATAGCCGACCTTCGCTCCGTAAGGATTGTTCGGGTCGTTTTTATTTTTGACCAGACCGAAGTTATGTTCGGGCTCGGTCTTGTCGAGACCGTCGTTGTGAAAATCGTACCAGAAGTACTTCTCGATGCCGCCCTCCTCCATCAGCAGCACGTTGGTCCGGATCGCATAGGCAGCCGCAGTCTCTTCGCTGACGGAGCGAGGACCTTCATGCGTCGGCCAGCCGATTTCCGTAACCCAAATCGGCTTGACGTCCCCATACTCCGCCATGAGGTCTTTAAGCGCTTTGATCTGACCGATCATATTGCCGGCCTCGGGACTGAGCGGGTAAGTGTAAGGATGCACGGAGATCGCGTCCATGTATTTCGTTCCGTTTCCATCCGCGTCCATCATGTTGCGCAGCCACTTCAGATCGATGCCGCCGAGTGCTGTACCCATGACTTTATTATTAGGATCTACCGCTTTGAGCGCCTCGTAGGCAACCTTCAGCACGCGCGCATAGTCGGCTTCCGACCGGTTGGTCGGGTTAAACGGCGCGATATTCGGTTCGTTCCAAACTTCATAGTCGGTTACGCGGCCCTTTAAATGCGTAGCGACGAACGTGACATAGCGGCGGAAGCCTTCAAGCCCCTCCTCCGTGTACGGGAGCCCGCCTCCGTCGTAATATGGATTGCCGTAAGCCAGCAAGAACAAAGGCTTCAGGCCTTTCTCCAACGCGCTGTCGATCGTCTCGTCCCATTTGGGCAGGAAGTTCAGCTCGCCTTTGACCAGCTCGGCCTGTCCCCATCCGCCTCCGTCCCGAATGTACTGGAAGCCTCCCAGCTCCAGCAGCTCCAGATTTTCGCTCAGACTCCAGGTTTGGTCGAAGTGCGTATTCGCGGCAAAAATATCGTCGTTGCCTCTCGATGCATTGACCGGATAGACGCGGCTGAACGACGTCTTCTTTTCGATATGAATCGAACCGTCCGAATTCGTTGCCGATACGGTCAGATCGTAAATGCCATGTGCAGATGACGGGATGACAATTGGTCCTGCTTCGAGCGTCCCCTTGGCCGGAAGCTGCAAGCCGCTCACGCTGCTCTCGTACACGGTAGCGCCGACGCTGTTTTTCGCAAGCACATCCACGCGAAAGCTTTGCTCCGCATTCGTAAAGTCGGTGAGCTTCAGCATAAATGCCGCTTCCTCGCCATCCGGGAAGACGTTGCCCACACGATTGCTCGAAAGCTCCGCCTTGACGAGCTCCGTCGGCGGCTTCGGCGGCACCATGCCGCCCATAGTGACGATAAATGCGTCAATGTCCGCAGTGGCGTAGTCATCGCTGTTAAGCTGAACCCGGATCTTATTGTCCGTCCCTGCTTGCAACTTCACGACAACGGGCTCCGTCTCCGCGAAATGGTCCCAACCGCCCGTGACCGGGAAGTAGATCTTCTGCGGCTGCTTGGCACCGTTGACATAGAGACTTAAAAATTTCTGATCCGAGAAGCCGTTGGCATACCGGATGACGACTGTTGCATCGCCGCCCTCGCCCCCGTCGGCCGTTACTTCGCTATAGGCGCCAACATCGATCAGCGAGCCAACCACTTGGCCGCCTGAAGCCTGTCCTGCGTCCTGGATGCGTCCCAGACCGCCAAACGTGCCGTTTTCAGCCTCGTACGTTGCCGCCGGATACAGCGTCACCGTGTAGGCGTCGATGTCCGCCGTCGGGTAGTCGGTGCTGTCCAGCTGAATCTTGATCGTATTGTTGTTTCCAGCGTTCAGAGAGACGACGATCGGATCCGTCTCCGCGAAGTTTGCCCAGCTGCCGGTTGGCGGAAAATAAACCTGTTGCTGCTTAACGCCATTCACGTATAAGCTGACAAACTTCGTGTCCTCAAAACCGTTGGCATATCGGATGACGACACCGGCCGTACCGCCTGCGCCGCCGTCCACCTGAACGGACGTATACGCGCCGACTTGGACGAGCGCGCCGATGACCTTGCCGCCCGATGCCTGATCCGCGCTTTGCAGAGCGCCGCCACCGCCGTAGCTGCCATTTTCCGCTTCATAGACGACCGCGTTGCCGATTTGCTCCGCGCGCGCGATTGCCGCCGCCCCAAACGTTGCCTGAACGATCGCGGCTGCGAACAACACGATTGCAAGTAAGCCGCAGATCCCTTTTTTCCATTGCATGACTCAGACCTCCGATAGCTGCATTTTGGCATTTCGACCATCTGAAAAGAATCAATTAATTTGAAGCGCTTTCAGTATTGCTCGAACCATTTGCCGTCTCGGCGCTTTGGCCGGGATGCCTGTTCGAAAAAGCAATTCCCTCCTTACTTGGCGTCTAACGGCTTTCCTAATTATAAAAAAGAGACGCCCCTTGCTCCCATGACCGTTCCTCCTCAGATGATGACGGATCCAATCCTGCTTGCGCGGGAGCGGTTAGATACGGACGATGAACTTTTCCAAAACAAAAAAAGCCTCCATTCTCAGCTCGCGCCGTGAAGGAGCCTTTTGTCTCCACGATGATCGCCTTCCTAACGAACGTTCGTTCGCAATAATCATTATACGAACTAGCGTTCGCAATCAAGGTTATATCTTATCTATTAATGGCCGAATTGCCTTCTATAGTAATGTGATGATCGTGGAGGGGTTGGGAACGGATCTGTTCGAGGTGATCCGGCAGCGGAAGCTAGAGGGCATTGCAAGCGCGCTAGTAGCCCATACGTGGGGCGCCGGGATCCGCGCTGAATCAAGTTAATCAATTACCAATATGCCGAAGTGGCGATCGCGGGATATCGCCGGGACGAATTCGGCTGGCTTGCTCACTATGAAGGCCGCAAAGCCGGGATCATTAAATTCGCGCCGACCCCACACAAGAAAGCATTTCGTTCGGTGGCTGGTGGTGGACGAAGCGAGAGATGCTGCGAGCGCCGGAATTTGTGAAATTTTACAAATAAAAAACAGCGGGGGAACCTTTCATCGATCAACTGTCCAAACCAGGTGCGCGCAAAGATGGACGAGTTGATACGCTCTCCAGTTACACTATTCGGTACATTTACAGTGTTCTCAGAAGCATCATGTCCAAGGCAGTTGAATGGCGATTGATCAAAGAAAACCCAATGTCCGGAATTAAAAAAGCCTAAGATTGAAAAACGGGAAATGGAGTATTTCTCAAGCGAGGAAGCGGAGGCGGCCATAGCAGCCCTTTACAAGGAGCCGATTATGTGGAAGCTCTTCATGCTCGGAGCGATGATCGGCGGTTTTCGCCGCGGCGAGCTGGTTGCGTTGACTTGGGATGACGTAGATTTTGAAACAGGCACGCTCAGGATTGATGAGAGCATCTCCTTAATCCAGGACGGAGAAGCTGTCGTTGAGGATCCCAAAACAGAAAGCTCGGCAGCGACTGTAGACATGCCAAAATGGTACATGGAAGAACTTAAGACATACGAACGGGAATGGAAGAAAAATTTCTTTCATGTTCAAGATAAGTGGCAATGCACTGATGGCCGCCGTTATGTTTTCCATGCGGGATTCGGGAAACCGATATATTTTACGTATCCTACACAATGGTGGGACCGGTTCTTAAAGCGGCACGGCCTAAAGGATATCCGGCTTCATGATCTGCGACATACTACGGCTACGCTGCTCCTCGAGGCAGACACCGATCTCAAAAAAGATTCAAAACCGACTTCGGCACTCCCAATACTCGACCACTGCAGATCTATACACCCACGTCACGTAGAAGGCGAGTAAAGCGACCGCTGCAAAGTTTGATCGTTTTGACCCCCGCCCCGAGCTGCGAGGCTAAAGTTCGCTCCCACGCCGCTCCCACGATCCAAAAAGGAGAACGTATAATCCCCTTTGAATTCTTGTGCTCAAAAACAAAAATAAAAAAAATCCCTTACGTATTAAGGGATTTCAGGGGGTTTTATAAAGTTGGTGCGCGTAGAGGGACTTGAACCCCCACGGTTGCCCGCCAGATCCTAAGTCTGGTGCGTCTGCCAATTCCGCCATACGCGCATGGCATTGATGGTTCCTTTAATCGTAAAACCAAATGGCTGGGGATCTAGGGATCGAACCTAGGAATGACGGAGTCAAAGTCCGTTGCCTTACCGCTTGGCTAATCCCCAACGGATAAGATAATG